>NZ_JAUQOM010000020.1 GCF_030580935.1 Sphingobium cyanobacteriorum
CGCTGTAGATCCCCACACCTCCCTGACTCGGCAGAAAGGCTTCAAGGTGGACGACTTTTACGCCGCCCGCAGCAGGACTATCCCGCCGCTACCGTGGTCGAATATTGCTCCGCCGTTCTCACATCCCGCCGTTCGTCCTGCTGTGAGAAAACGTGCCATGACCCACAGCCGCGATACGGCAGGCGCCGATCCGCGCGCTGCACTGCTGGCCCGCTTCCAGCTGTCGCGGGTGAGCGAAGCCTTTCACGACGACATGCTCGGTGTCCTGCCGCCGGTCCATATCCACGGCATGCCCGGGTTTCTGGTCAGCGAAGCCGTGACCGAGGATGTCCATGCCCAATTCGTCGAGCGCGGTGGCCGCTTCTACGGGGCCTATGTGGCGCTGCGCGATCCCGCGACCTGGATCACCGACGCGGCGATTCTCTCGTTCGAGGCCGCGCATCCCGACCCGCGGGTGCTGGACTGGTATCCGGACGATGCCGACGGCCATTGAGGGGAGGGGGGCTTGGAGCCGGTGTTCCACTGGGGAGACCAGCCATGCTTCGCTACTATTCCGGGATCGGCGCGCGCGCCGCGCCGCCCGAAGTGCTCAGCCTGATGACCCGCGCCGCCTTTGCGCTCACCAAGCGCGGCTATGTCCTGCGCTCGGGCCACGCGATCGGCGCCGACAGCGCGTTCGAACGCGGGGCTAGCCGCGATGCGCAAATCTTCCTGCCGGTAGCGGGCTGGCGCGGATCGGCGAGTTCTCTGCATCCCGAGGCGCTTGGCGCTGAACTCTGGCGCAGGGCGCGCGACATTGCTGCGGCGCATCATCCCGCCTTTACCGGGCTCTCGGCCTTCGTCCAGGCGCTTCACACGCGCAACGTCTTCCAGGTGCTCGGGCCGTCGCTCGAGTGCCCTTCGGAATTCGTGCTGTGCTGGACCGCCGACGGCGAGGCCTCGGGCGGCACCGGCCAGGCGCTGCGCATCGCTGCGACATACGGCGTCCCCGTCTAC
Source organism: Sphingobium cyanobacteriorum (assembly GCF_030580935.1). Lineage (GTDB taxonomy): Bacteria > Pseudomonadota > Alphaproteobacteria > Sphingomonadales > Sphingomonadaceae > Sphingobium > Sphingobium cyanobacteriorum. The sequence goes on from NZ_JAUQOM010000020.1 coordinate 997, forward strand.
AATCTCCAGCGGAGCCGCGAGCGCGCTCACGTCGAGCGCCACCTCGTCCTCTGATCCTTCAACCCCGAGTATTTGCGTCGTTCTTACCTGTGGCCCGGCGTCATGACGCATGGGGGCAGCGGCGCTGCGCGATGCCAAGCGAAAGCCTCGACCATGTCGTCTCGTACGCTCTCCCTCGAAATTGCCTGTACCCCGGACGAGGCTGCACGCTTCGCCGCCGTCGAACTGTTCCTAGCCGACCTTGCGGCGGACCCTGATGCGCAGCCGCCGGGCGAACTCGATGCGGTGTTCGGCGCCAACGCGAAGCCGACCATCCTCGGCCTCGTCGGCCATCCCGAGCCGCTCGGGGTCACCTGCCGCTATGATCGAGATGCGGGCGTCCTCACGCTTTTGGGTGTGGACGGGCGCCCCAATCTCGCGGCGCTCCCGGTGCTGCTGCTCTGGCTTTACCCCGAGAAGCTGCCGATCGCCTACTCGGTCCACGTGACCGAGCGGCCTGACCTGGCGGTCTGGACGATCGTTTCGCTCCAGCGGATCGAGATTACCCAGAACCCCGACGAGGTGCCTGCGCGCCTCGAAGCGCTGCGCGCGGCACTGCCCAAGCCGCGCCGGCTCGATCTCCAGCCCACCCGGCCGCTGCCCCGTCCGGAAGACTGAGCGAGTTTCAGGCTGCGGCCTGCGCTTCCCAGCGTCGTGGCCGCGTGACGCGGGCCGGGAGCGGCTCGCCTTCCTTCCAGAACTGGTGCGCGACACCTTGCCCGGCAAGCAGCGCTTCAAGCGGTTCGGCCACCTCATTATCGCGGTCGTGGATATGGACCGCGCAGGCATTCTCGCCGGTGTCCTTCAGCACCAGGCTCGCGATTGGGGTGTCGGCGTCGAGATTGACGCGCAGGCCCTTCACGAACCGGCGCTTCTCGGCGACCGCTTTGGCGATGAGGTAGCGCTCGTCGCTGGTCTCGTAGGGCAGCCATTCTGCGGTGACGGGCATCAGCGCGACCTCGATCAGATCGAAGGTGCCTTCGCGCCGTCGCGCGAACGAGCCCGCGATCACGAAGTGATCCTGCTCGCCCTTGCCGCCGTGCTGCGCCTGCCACAGCGCGAGATCGCCAGCGAAGCGCTTGTGGAAGCGGCGGGCCATGTCCGGGTCCATCACGAAGGGCATGTCGCCGACATGGCGCAGGACGATCCGCTCCGCGCCGTGGGCGGCCACGATCTCCTTGATCTCGCCCACCACCACCATCAACTCGTCGCGCGAGCGGTAGACCCGCTCGAGCGCGGCGCGGCGGCGGGCGCGAATGTCCTCCTTCTCCTCCAGCCTGAAGCTCTCGGGCACGAACAGCACGTGGGGCAGGGCTTCCTGCTTGGCCCGGCACGAGGCCGCCGCCTCGAGCAGCGCGCGGCGCACCACGAACCAGCTGCGCTTGCCTGCCATCTTGGGATGCCAATGCGTCAGTTCAGCCCGGTCCCACAGGACGTGGAGCAGCCCGCGCATCGACAGCTTCTGGCCCGACGACTTCACCGTCGGCTTGTCGTTGGTCAGCGCTGCCGGCGCGAGCCGGGCGCTCCCGCGCGAGAGCGGGAAGCCAAGCTTGAGCGCGGTCTCACCGCTCGTCTCATCGTCGAGGATCGCGCTGCCGCGGACCTGGCCCATGCCGGTCAGGTAGTCAGGCGCCTCGTAGTGATCGCAGGCGGTCGCATGACGCGCGCCCGAGCCCGGCCAGCGCGCCAGCACGTAGCGGTCATTGCGGTGGGAAATGTAGAGCGGCAAGTCGGTCCCCTGGCGGCATTCGCACAGGACCTGGGCCTTTTGCGCATAGGCTTTGGCAAGCAGCTGCTGCAGATCATCGCCTTCGGCCACGCTGCGGCCGAGCAAACGGTATCGTTGGATCATTGGGTATCTCCAATTTCTCGCGATCGACGCTGCCCGTTCGACCTCTCGCGCATCTCCTTCAGGTTTCGCGGGCCCCGCATGGGCTCGCTGGGGTCAGTCTATGCCGGGTGCGCGCCTCCGGCAAGATGGCGCGCTACGGGGCTGCTGCCTGCCCGGCTCAGCCGTGCACGGTCTCACCGCGTTCGAGCATGGCGACGAACGCGGCGATCTTGCGCGCGCGGGTCTCGGCCCTTTTGACCGCGCCGATGCGGTAAAGCACCGCATAACGGTTCGCGCCGGTCAGCGTGGCGAAGAACGCCTCTGCCTTGGGGCTGCGGGCAAGCGCTTCGGCCAGATCGTCAGGAACCTTGGCGGTACTTGCCGGGGCATAGGCCGCCGCCCAGCGGCCGTCGGCTTTTGCGCGCTCTACTTCCGCGAGCCCGCGCGGGCGTATGCGCCCTGCAGCGATGAGCTCCTCAGCCCGGGTGCGGTTGACCTCGGACCACTTGCTGCGGCTCCCGCGCGGCGTGAAGCGGATCAGCCAGCTCTCCGCACCGTATTTATCGAGCTGGCCGTCGATCCACCCGTGGCACAGCGCGGCATCGATCGCTTCCGCCTTGGTCAGGCTGGCAATTGCAGCCCCCTTCTTCGCCATGCGCAGCCACGCTCCGGCGGCTCCCTCCTGCTGCTGCGCCAGCCATTCCTCGAACGCGGCCTGGGCCGCGAACAGCAGGATCGGCAAGTTTGCGCGCATTTCGGTCATCGCCGCGAGCCTAGCGGCCCCGGGCACTGACGGCTAGGGCAGGGGGATGGACGACCTGTTTTCTCCTCGCGGCCTGTCCGGCCGGACGCTGGCGCGCAGCGACCTTGCCTCCCTTGCCGGCGGCGCGCCGCAGGTCGTGACCGATTGCGACCTCGAGGAGGCCGACCTCTCCGGTCTCGACCTGACGGGCTGGCGGTTCGAACGCTGCAATCTGCGCAAGGCTGACTGCAGCGGGACCAAACTGGAAGGCTCGGTCTGGCAGTCCTGCCGCGCACCTTTCGTCAGCTTCGTCGGCGCCAATCTCAGCGAAGCGGTTTTTTCGGGCGGGGATTACAACAACTCATCGTGGCGGCGCGCGACGCTGACGTCCGCGAAATTCGCCGGGACGAAGCTCACCGGCGCGGATTTCGCCGAAGCCCGCGCCATGCATATCCAATTCGAGGAAGTCCTGCTGGTCAGCGCCAAGCTGCCCGGCTTCTCGTTCCGCAAGGAAACGCTGCGCAAGGTCGACCTGTCCGGTGCGGACCTGCGCAAGGGAGACTTCCGCATGACGGTGTTTGAGGACTGCTCCTTGCGCGAGGCGATGGTGGCAGGCTCGCGCTTCGAGGGGTCGGACCTGCGCGGCGCAGACCTTAGCGGGCTGCGCCTGGTCGATGCAAACCTGTTTCGCGGGGCGACGATTTCGCGCGAACAGGCCGGGCAATTGCTCGGCGAACTCGGGCTGTCGGTCCGCTAGGGGCCACGCAGGGCCGCCTTTTCAGCCGGCGTCCGGCTCGCTTTGTGCCAGGTTCTCGGCCACGCCCTCGGCAAGCCCGAGGCACAGGGCTGCTTCCTCGCGGGTCAGGACGATCTCGCTGGCGCTTTGATCGGCGAGCTTCTTGCCCAGAACTGCCGACACGGCCTGTGCCACCTGCAGTGCGCTTGGCATGTCTGAATCATCAACCATCGAGTCTCCTCCTTGGAGATTGAACACGGCCCTGCCTGCGGCAGCGGGTCCCGGGAGATATCTGCGCTGGCGATGATACCGGGCTTCGGGCGGGTTGGCGAGGGAGCGGCGTGGAAGGGGCACCCCGGCGCCCGCGCCCCGCGCGGGCTGGGGGCAACCCGCTCTATTCGCTAGGGCGCGCGTCGGCGCTGTTGCACCACCGCCCACCCAAGCTCGCCGGCATGGATGCCGGCCCTGCGGGTGACGATCGGGGCCATTGGCGCGAAGGGGCAGGGGCGCTAGGGTTGCGGACATGCCCGTCTTTCTTGCCGCCGCCGTCCTGTGTCTTTCTCCAACCGTCCACGACGGCGACACTATCCGCTGCGGCAGCGAGCGGGTGCGCATCGCCAACATCGATGCTCCCGAACTGCCCGACAGTCCCAAGTGCCATGACCGGCGAGTGTCCTACGCATGGTGCGATTATCGTGCGGGCGAGGCTTCGCGGGCGGCACTGGTCCGGCTGCTGTCGCGGGGCCGCGTGATGATCGAGCGGCTCGGGACCGATCGTTATGGACGGACGCTGGCCACCGTCTCGGTGGGTGGCGTTGATGCCGGTGACTACCTCATTTCGCAGGGTCTCGCCAAACCTTGGCGCTGATAGTCCATTGCGGTGGGCGGCTGCGTGGACCTCGGGCGCACTAACTGGTGCAGGTCCAGTGCCAAGGCCCGCGGCGGCTTTGATGGATGGGACTAGGGTCGGAGCACCGCGTTCTGAGGTTCCCGCCGTGCGGGGCGGGCGATACCGGTGAGGGAGGGGCGCGCAAGCGCCGCAAGGCGGATCCGGGGCGGGGCTGACAAGCGACCAGGGCTGACGGGTTCTGGGTCTTGCTGATTTCCGGCATGAATTGACGAAACCGCCCTTCGTTTGCCGATGAACCCTGCGGCGCCAGTCCCTGGCCGCAACCCAAAAGCAGCGGACCGTGAAGCCCTGCGGGCTTACCGCACCACTCCTCGCTTTTGGGTTTCCCTCACGCCTGCGTGATTCTTGGCGCTCGGTGCGGGCCCGGGCCTTCAGGCGCCGCCTGTCTGGGTTATCGGCGGGCGGTTCCGCCGAATTCAAGACCGGAGAACACCCATGAAGAACCTCGTCATCCTGATTGGCCGCATCGCGTCCGCCCCCGAAACCCGCCACGCTGGCGAGACCGCAATCACCTCTTTCACCCTCGTCACCGATCGCCCCAAGCTGGTCGACGGCAAGACGGTCAAGAATGAGGCGGGCTATAATGAGACGCTCCCCGAGTTCCACCGCATCACCGCTTTCAATGGCCTCGGCACTTCGGTCGCCAAGCACAAGAAGAAGGGCGATCTGGTCGAGGTCCAGGGCCGCCTCCACTACTCGAAGTGGACCGACCGGGAAGGCGTCGAGCGCTACGCGGTCGAGATCGTCTCCGAGGAAGTCCTCTTCCTCTGATCCGAGACCGGGAGGCGGCAGCGCCGCCTCCCTTCGGGTGTCTCGAACATTAAGCGGTGCGAATAATTCAACAAGCCACGCTCTTTTCGCACTTGCAGCATGAACGGCCTCGACCCATATCAGGTTTGCCTTTCAGGCATCCTCTCCCAAGACTTTCACGGGGCCGGCAGCAATGCTGGTCCCATTTTTTGTTCATGGTTCCCATGAATACACGCGCGTGAACTGGCAATTTCTCGCATGGACCCATAGGGTCCACCATCGCCAATTCGAGGAAGCGCAAAGATCATGGCCGATGAAACCCTGCTGGACCACGTTGCGGACATCGTCTCCGCTCATGTCAGCAACAATTCGGTCTCGGCAAGTGATCTGCCGGGCCTGATCCAGTCGGTCTATGCTTCGCTGGCCGTGCTCGGCCAGGCGCCCGAGCCGGTCGAGGAAAAGCTCACACCTGCGGTCTCGGTCCGCTCGTCGGTCAAGCCCGAAGCCGTGACCTGTCTCGACTGCGGCGCGAAGATGAAAATGCTCAAGCGTCACCTCGGCACCGATCACGGCCTAACACCGGCCGAGTACCGCCTGCGCTGGAATCTGCCAGCTGATTATCCGATGGTCGCACCCGACTATGCCGCCAAGCGCAAGGAACTGGCGGTCCGGATCGGCCTTGGCCGCAAGCCCGGACAAAAGCCGCAGGCCAAGCCTACCAAGGTAGCCAAAGCGCGAAAGAAACTGGGGGTGGCCTTCGGTTCAGCCTGACCAACCATGAGCCAAATACCCTTTGGGTCACTTTTATACTCGATTCTTCGGGCTGACCCTCAAAGATGGAATCTTTTGGGGTTGGTCAACGAACTGAATGACTAACCGGCTGACGCCGGTAGGATCACGTGGAGGGGCTGAAGCCGTCCTTGTGGGTATGTCGGTCCAGGTAACGGATGATGATGTCATCGGTGATGTTGCCGGAGGTGGTCGAGAAGTAGCCCCGTTGCCAGAAGCGTTGTCCCCAATAGCGCTTGCGGATGTGTTCGAACTCCTGCTGGATTTTACGCGATGACCGGCCCTTGGCACGGCGCACGAAGTCGCTGACCGAGACGTGCGGCGGGATTTCGACGAACATGTGGACGTGATCGCGAGACAGTGCGCCGTTGACAATGGTCACGCCCATTTCGTCGCATACCTGCTTGATGATTTCGCGCACCCTGAGGCGCACATCGCCGATGAGCACCTTGTAACGGTACTTCGGTGCCCAGACGAGATGGTAGCGATGATGAAAAGTCGTGTGACAACCGCTCTTGTAGCCCATAGCCTGTAACCTCGGAAAAAATGAGACTCAACGCCCTACGGGCTGTCTCATTTTTTCCGAGGTTACAGGCTATCGAGCGAGTCTAAGGCTGAAGCCAGTATCCGACTGAAGTCGGAGGGGTTCCTCCCAGAAGCGAGACTCTAAATTTACCCGATTGTTGGATCGCTGCGGGATTTGTGCGCAATGCAGTGTGGGATCATCTTCATGGCCTCCAAGCTAAGCCAATAGAAGGTGACGTCGATGTGATCTGGTTCGATCCGCAATGTCTCGATCCAACTGTGGATCGCAAGCACGAGGAACAACTGAGGACAGCGGAGCCTTCAATCTGCTGGTCGGTCAAGAACCAAGCGCGGATGCACCTGCGCAATGGCGACAGCTCTTATCATTCTGCGGTAGATGCGATGCGATATTGGCCCGAGACTGCAACTGCTGTTGCGGCGCGCCGGTTGACGCCACATGGATTTGAATTTGCAGCCCCGCTGGGTCTTGAGGACCTGTTCAACCTTATTCTACGCCCCACCGAGCGCTTCGTGTTTGCCAAGCGTTCAATTTACGAACAGCGAATACGCGAAAAAGATTGGCTTCATTCCTGGCCCCGGCTTTCCGAAAAACTAGCCTAAGCAATTGATATAATTAACATAATCACTATTATCGATCTTGGATTGTTGCGCCAAGTAGAGATGTCATCGCCCGCCTTGGGTGGGCTGTTTCTCCCACAAATCGTGCGAATTTCTCCCATCGCGTTGCCGGTGCCCTTGCGGGCTAGCCGGCCGCATTGATCCGCTCCTCAATCTCCGCGAGGCGGGACACCAGTTCTTCGAACGCCGGCGGATCCTCCATGAACATTTCCGCCATGGCGGCGTAGTCCGCCACAAGTTCGTCGCGCATCGCGTCGGTGACCGAGAGCCGCAGTGTGCCGAGCTGCGCCGTGCCGTAGGAGGCCTTGGCATCAGCGAAGAGCAGACTCTTGTTCTTGACGACCTGTTCCAGCAACACACGCTCGGCCAGAGCCCGCTCGGTGATCCCGGACGCGTCGAGCATGAACACATCGTAGAAGTGCCGCGACAGGCCTGGTCGCAATTTGCCGCTGTGGTGCAGCGCATGCAGGATCGTCGCCTTTTCCCAGTAGGTCCTTTCGAGCGCAAGCGTTGGCACGGCAGTCACCGCATCGGGCACTTCGCCCGGAAAGTCCTCGGCGACATAGGGCAGGATATTCCGCTGCTCGAATGGCTCAGGGTCGCCCCTTGCCCCGAACTCGAGCTTGATCCGCGGCTGCACGTAGCCGGTACGCCCCCCATAATTATTGCCATAGTCGAGACCGTAGCCCGAGGATGCCGGGTAGTTGAACAGGACGGTCTGCCGATCCTTGTCATCGGGATCTGCCTCGATGCTCCAACCATCACGGGTGCCCAAGGCTGCCTCGATCGCTTGCGCGAGCGTCGGAAGGAGGATCGTTCCAACCCAGTCTTGCGCGGCAGCGCCGAGCGCCTTGCCGCGCCGTTCGCGCTCCTTGCCGCTGATGTCGCTCGCCATCGGCGAAGCAACCTCGCCGAGCAGCGGCGCTGAGCGATTGATGGTGAGATCGATGTCCTCTGAAAACCGTTTGATGATCCCGAATGCCTTCGAGAGCGAGGTCCCGCCCTTGAAGGTCAGGACCTTGGCCAGCTCGGATACGCCCATCAGCCGGCGCAGGGTCCAGCACACCCAGAAGTCCTTCTCGACGATGAGCGGCGTGAGGTCGCGGCGTGCGGCTGCTTCGGCAAAGAACGCCCGCCGATCTTCGGCAGGCCGCCGGGCAAATTCATCCATGGTGCGCCGCCCCGATCTTCAGCACGACATCGCCCATCCAACCGGGCATCTGCGCGCGGCCCTTGAGCAGTGCCTGCACATCCTTGTCATCAAGCCGCGCGGCAAGCTGCGAAATCGCATCAGCATCGACGTTGGCGCGCCCCAGTCCAGCCAGATACTGGACCACGCCGTTGGCAGCCTCCGAGGCATTGCCCAGCACTGGTGCGCGGCTGTGCTTCAGCGTGACGCTTCGGCCAGCGGCCTGGCGCACGCGGGTTCGTCCTGTCGTCGCATAGCTCGTCCTGGCAGGCACTTGCGTCGACAGGCCAAGCCTGTTCGCCGCTACCGCTGCCGAGGGAGCGAGCCGGTCGCCGCTTTGCGCCGATACGGCCTGAGCGATCATCTCGGCATCGGGTGTCAGCGCGCCCAGCTTGTCGTGCAACTGAGGATAGTCGTAGAGGCCGCGCCCGATCCGGCGGATCTCCCCAGCCTGCGCTAGGCGCGACAGTGCCATATCGACCGAGCCGCGTGTGCCGAAGTCGATGAAATGCTTGGGGGTGAATACCCACCCCCGCCCCTTCGCGCGAATGCGCTTCATGATCTTGTCGGCCATGGCGGACATTGATTCGTGTGCTCCTTTCGTTAGAAATTAGCACACATATTTCTAACAAACCATACCTCTGCAAAAGACCTCTCTTTGGCCATGATGATCATAATCACCGCATGACTGCTGATTATCAGCACCCGAGTTCCGGGCGTTCGCTGATGATGATCAGCAGGGTGCCGGACATCGCCGGTCAGAAGTGAAGGAGCGGCCCTATCCAAATTGCCGCACTCGGTCCCGCGCGCCTTGCTGGCGCGCTCCTGCGGGTGCGGGGTTTCCTGCATTGGGCCGCCGGCACTCTTGCCTTCGCCTCCGTCGCCGTCCCGCGCCCGTGCGATGCACCGGGCCACGGGCCGACTGACTGGCTCCGGCAAGGGGTCCATCTTTTGTTGCTGGCGCCGCCAACAACGGCGCAGCGAGCGCGCCCCGCGACAACCACCAACATCCTTCAGCCACGGCAATCAAGCGGGGCGCAAAGGAGATGGCGTTTTGCGGTTAACCCCGAACGCCCAAATGGGGTTCGGGGGCAAAACCGTAATCTCTCTCTCATCTCGGTGGCTGAGCGAAATCAGCATCGCCATAGCATGACGCCTGGGAGATTGGCGGCCGTCAAGGATCGCGGGTGCCCCCCGATTTTGGCCTGCTGCGGCTATCGCCTTGCGAACAAAAATCGGCTCCCCCCACGCCCGCTGCTCGCGGCGGCAGCGCGTGCGCGCCGCCGTCCCTGACTGCCTGACTCCGGCGTCCTTCCGATGGGCATCTTTCATCAGCGTGATGAGAGACAATTCCCTTTGGAGGTTATCATGACGGACCGTTTCTCGAACTTCGCCGACCTTGCCGAACACTATGCGCGCGAAATCGCCACGCCCGACTACGCCCGGGCATTCATGGAGCAGACCGAGCTGGCCAAGCTCTCGATCGAGCATGAGCCGAGCGCTGCCGAAATGCCCGATCCCGATGTAGCGCAAGCGGCGATTGAGATGATGCTGGCAACGGTCTTCGACTTGTTCCGTGACACCCGGATGGAGGACTTCGCGAGCGAAGTCGCATGGGGCATCGCCAACAGCTTTCATGTCGTCGCCAAACGCCTCGATGACCGCGAAGATTCCATGGCAAACCGGTTGCAGGAGAAGCTGCGCGAATATGATCCTAGCGAGGTCTACGCGACCGACCTTGAGGACCTCACCATGCAGGCCCGCAGCCTTGCCGAATGCCGCGATGCGATGGAGTGCATGCGCGACCATGCCGCGCGGATCTACCTTGTCGAAACCGGCAGACCCTTCTCGCCGGTGCGTGGGTCCAGGGTGTCATCCAAGACCAATGCATCGATGATCGAAGCGCGCGACTATCTCGCGGCACAGAAGGCGCAGCGGCGCGAGCAGTTTGCCCCATCGGGTCCGGTCGTGGTGTTCTCGGGCGGACAGCAGTTCACAGACATTGCCCTCGTTGAAGACTATCTCGATGCGATCCATGCCCGGGTCCCGTCGATGGCGCTGGCAACGACCGCCCAGAACAAGGGTGCGGACGTGATCGCAGCAGCTTGGGCATCGCGCCACAATGTGCCCGTGATCCTGTGCAAGCCCGACACCTCGCGGGGACCTTCGGCACCCTATCAACGCAACGCCCGCATGCTCTCGTTCAAGCCTGTCGAGGCGGTGGTGTGCAGCGGCGGCGGCATCCAGGCGAACCTTGCTGACCGGCTCCGTGAAGCACGCATCCCCCTCCATATCGTGCGCGACGCTTCGGTCCAGAACGAGGCTCCCACGGCGCGGACCAAGACCCCGGCACAAGCTGAGCGGCCTGCGATGAAGCGGACTGTCAATGGCGATGAACTCCCGCCATTCTGAGCGGGGTCTGCTCCGATTGCATCAACCAGAAGGGTGTCCGGCCTCACCGCTGGATGCCCTTCTTTTTGTCGATCGGGACGCACGCTTTCATGGCCCGGCTCGCTCGCTTCTTGCCCTCGCCAGGTATGGCCTGACGGCCTGCTGGCGGGGACGCGAAGGCTTTGCATCGGCCGGGCGAGAGAGAGCTGTGCCCGGGGCCACATGGGTGCTTCCCAACAGGGTTAAACACTCTCGCAGAATTCCAAGCATGATGGCCGCCATTGTCCCGCGTCAAGAAGGGCGGTTCCCCCAATTTTTACGCCTGAAGAAGGCGAAAAAATCGGCTCCCCCACCCCCGCTGCGCGGCGGGCCGATGCCGGCCCGTTCCTGACCCGGGCCAAGCTCGGCCATCCCCGAAGAGACCTCTTCAATTCCTTTGACAGGAGGCTCACATGAACGCTCTTACCAAGACCCTCGACATCCCGGCTTTCGATCCCATCAGCTATGACACTGCAGTGCGCGCCGCGACTGTCCGGGCCCAGCACAGCTTCTTCGACCAGCATGTCATTGAGGACGAATTCGGCAGCTTTCTCGCCATCGACGAAGGCGACTACAACGCCCTGCCCCAGGACCTGATCGACCGGATCGTCCATTCCGTCCCGGGCATGATGGCCGACGACTTTGACGAAGCGAACATTGCACGCGCCGCAAGCTTCATGAGCGTGATTATGGATCCCGAATGGGACGCGGATTGCCCGTTCTGAAATGATCATCGATCGCAGCGCCGGAGGGCACCGACAAGGGGCTCTCCGGCCCCCCTTTTTTGCGTGTGAAGATAAAGCGCAGCCGGGGCATCGAACCCCGGCTGCGCTGGCCTCTGCCGAGGCCGGTTTCAGCTTGCCCGAAGGCGCTTCTCGGCTTCGTCCAGACCGAGCTTCCCGAGAGCGGCGAAGAACATTTCGACCCTCTCGAACGGCGCCTTGCCGAGAACTGATTTGTGCATCAGCTCGACGCTTGCGGCCCGCTCGCTATCGCGCAGTTTCGCCTCGCGCGCTTCCAGCGCTTGACGCTCCTTTGCGATTGCCTGTCTTTCGGCTTCGAGATTTCCTTTTCTGGCCATGGTTGTACCTCGTGGGTTGGTGCTGAAACCTCCCGCGCGCGAGGATCGACATCTTGGCCAGTTTGGCAAGCCCTTGCCCTATTTGCCCTGACTAGCGAGGCCCATCCCGGGCAAAACTGCATCGTCGGCATGCCGCTGACAGCCCGTGCAATGCCCATCCGGATTCGGGGTAGATCACCAAAATCCACGAGCCATCAAAGCTACAGGATCAAGGGGAAAGGGTGCACACCCTACACGGCAGGACTGTCCCAAAACTGGCGGAAATACGTGCGTTTACAGGTGATGCGAAATGATGCGCTTTGTAATACAGTGAGGCGCAAGCGTCTGAACCCCTTGAATATACGGGATTCTCGCGGTATTACAATGTAATACGCCGCCCCTTAGCGATGGCTTTGCTTGCCAAGCTTTGGGGGATCGCCTAAAATAGGCATCGCGCAATCCCCGCCGGGCCCTTTTCGAAGGGTTTGGCGATGACAGAAACAGTTCTGATTACGGTCCGGCTTCCGCAAGCCATGGCCGATGCGGCGCAGGCTGCAGCAAGCGCAAAACAGGTCTCCCGTTCCAACCTCCTGCGAATCGCACTGGAGCATTTCCTCGGCTCCATTTCGGGCACCTCGGAACAGGACCGGCGCCGGCAGTTTTCGTCCGAATATCTGTTCCTCGTTGCCGACCTCATTGTCCAGCGCCAGTACCCCGACGTTCATACCGCGCTGATCACTGAAGCCGAGGCGCGGATGGAGGCGGTCTGTGCCGCGTCCTGACACCTGGTCGGACCGGGCGCGGCCGGGCAAACTCCAGCACCATTCGGCGCGCGGAAAGATGCCCCGCAACGCCGGCGACTTCACCCGCGGCTCGCAGCTCATCACACACGAATTCATGATGTGGTTCGCCTCGGCGAAGATGCCGCTGCTGGTGTGGTTTTTTACCTTCCTTATGGCGCTTTCGATCGTCCTCGCTCTGCTACTTCACGAGCACGAAGTGCAGATGATCCTGATGCGGATCTACGCGGCCGGATGGAGCTTCATGGAGTTCAATCCGCGCAAGATCCTTAACCTGACGCTGCCTTCGGGCGAAGTGATCCCCGCGCCCATTTCGATGATCGCCAGCCACCCCGATGTCGTGATCGCGTGGAACAAGCTGATGCGCGCCATTTGGGGATCACTGTTCATCTCGCTGTTCGTCGCCGTGCCCATCGCGGTGTGGTTCATCGACTTCTCGAAACGGCGCGGCAAGTCGATCCTCGAAGAGCGACACCAGCGCGGTGCCATGCTGGTTGATGGCACCCAGCTGGCCGAAGTCATCAACGCCCACAACCGCGATATGCTGGAGCTGGAAGTCGCCCAGCGGCTGCCGGGCAGAAAGCTCCAAGGTGTCCTCGCGATGCCACTTGTCGAGCGCAAGGCTGCGGGCATCCACCACGCCTACTCAATGGCCGATGTGCCGTTTCCGTGGCGGACAGAGCAAGCTCACACGATCATGATCGGCTCGACCGGAACCGGCAAAACTACCCAGATGCGCGCGCTCATCGCGCAGATGCGCGTGCGGCGCGATCGGGCGGTCGTGTTCGACCTGACCGGGGCCTACGTCGAGGCGTTCTATAACCCCAAGACCGACACCATCCTCAACCCGATGGATGAGCGTTGTCCGAGTTGGTCGGTGTTCGCCGAAGCCAAAAATCACGCCGACTTCACCGGGATCGCCGCCGCCCTGCTTCCTGCCGACGGCGGCGGCGCAGAACCCTTCTGGATGCTGGCGGCGCGCACACTGTTCGTCGAGACGTGTATCAAGCTGATCAAGCTCGGCGAGGCGACCAACCAGGCACTCGCTAGTCGGCTGATGATGGCCGACCTCAAGGACGTCCATAAGCTCCTCGAACATACTGTAGCTGACCCGCTGACCGCGCCCGAGGCCGCCAAGATGGCCGAGTCCATTCGCGCGGTGTTCAACACCAACGCCCAAGCCTTGCGGTTCCTGCCCGAAGGCAAGGAGCCGTTCTCGATCAGCGATTGGATCCGCGCCGATGACAAGCCGGGCGCAATCCTGTTCATTACCTCCTCGCACAACGAACTGGTGCTCAACCGGGCGCTTCTGTCACTCTGGATGAACCTTGCCGTCCACACGCTGATGCGCCTGCCGCGCACCCGGGACCTGCGCACCTGGTTCTTCTTCGACGAGGTCCATGCGCTGCACCGCCTGCCCGCGATCGAGGACGGCTTGCAGACCGCCCGCGGCTTTGGCGGGGCCTTTGTGCTCGGCATCCATTCCTTCGCCAAGCTGGCCGAGACTTACGGCAAGGAAGGGGCGCAGAACCTCGCCTCGCTCGCGCGAACCAAGCTGATCCTGGCTGCTGCCGATCGTGACACCGCCGAGCATTGCTCGGACTACATCGGTCACCGCGAAGTGCGGATGATGGATGAGGCCTACAGCTACGGCTATTCCAACATCCGCGACGCCGCGACGATTACCCCGCGCTCGGAAGTGCAGCCGCTCGTGCTGCCCGACGACATCATGAAGCTGCCTTCGCTGAGGGGCTTTCTCGTGTTCCCCGAAGGCTTCGATGCCGCCCGGATCAAACTCACCTACAAGGACTATCCCAAGGTCGCCGAAGGCTATGTCCTGCGCCAGCATGTTGAGCCCATCGAATTCATGCGCGAACCGCAGGGTGATGGTGGCGATGAGGCGGGCGGCCGCGAAACCAAAGAAGAGCTCGAACTGGCCAGGGACACCGAGCCTGATGAGGCCTTGAGGCAAACCCGTGCGGTCACCCCGAGCCGAGAAGAACTGAACTTCCCGGCGTCGCCGCCTATCGGTCCCAGCGATCTCCCGGTGTCGAGTCTGGGGCGTTCGATGATTGTCAGCCAGCAGATCGCTGGTGGTCCGTCCCAGTCCCATGCCCGCGATCCCGAGGCGGGACCGAAGCCGGTCCAGCAACCGGCAAAGACTGCGCCCCAGCGCCAGTCGCAAGCCGCCCGTGAGCTGGGCGAAGCGGTCGATGACCGGGGCCGTGATGGCCGAACTCGCGAAGGCGCCAAGGAAGCCGAACTGGATAGTCCTACTCCCGATGACGGATTGGAGATGTAGCCCATGCATTCCATCGCATCCGTCCGGTCGTCGAGCGGCGCAGCCGACTATTTCGCGAGCGACAATTACTACACGCCCGAGGAGAACGCGGAGGCTGGGGTCTGGGGCGGCGAGGGTGCGCGCGCACTCGGGCTTGAGGGTCAGGTCGAGCGGGATCAGTTTGAGGGCATCCTCAATGGGCGCCTGCCCGACGGCGAGATGGTGGGGCAGGTCGAAGGGCGACGCTTGGGTCTCGATCTCACCTTTTCAATGCCCAAGTCCGCTTCGATCCTTGCGCTTGTTAGCGGCGACCGACGGATACTCGATGCGCATCTTGCTGCCGTCAAATCGACCATGTCGCAGCTTGTCGAGAAGCAGTTTGCCGAGAGCCGCAACTACGAGCGGAGTCGCAGCGGTGAACCCCAGAAGACCGGCAATCTCGTCTATGCCCTGTTCGCCCATGATACGAGCCGCGCGCTCGATCCGCAGGGGCACATCCATGCCGTGGTCGCCAACCTGACCCGCGATCCCAAGGGGACGTGGAAGGCGCTGTGGAATGGCGAGATCTGGAAGAACAACACCACGATCGGCCAGTTCTACCATGCCGCCTTTCGCGCCCAATTGCAGAAGCTCGGCTACGAGACTGAAGCTGCCGGCAAGCACGGTTCGTTCGAGATCAAGGGCGTGCCCGCCGAGGTCATCAAGGAGTTTAGCCAGCGCCGCGAGGACATTCTGACCAAGGTCGAGGAATTGGGCATTTCATCGCCCAAAGGACAGGATCGCGTCACCGTCAACACCCGCGACCCGAAGCTCGCGGTAGAGGATCGTGCAGGCCTCATCCAATCCTGGCAAGATCGTTCGGCGCAGCTTGGATTCGACGGCAAAGCGCTGATTGCCGAAGCCAAGGCACGGGCTGATGTACAGGCCCGGCCCACGTTCCGCGAAACGGCCACTGCTGCAATCGGCGAAGTTGCCACCCGCATCAACGCGGCGCTGCGCACCCCGAGCCCGCTTGCAGTGAGCGGGGCGGCCGCCCTCTTCCTGCCTGCCGAAACGATCAAGGCCCAGCACGCAACCGCATCGGCCGTCCGCCACCTTTCCGAGCGCGAAGCCGCCTTTTCGCCGCAGGCAATCCTGGCGAGCGCGCTCGGGTTCCAGATCAAGGGGCTCGAAGGCGGCGCAGTGGTTCAGCGGATCGGCGAACTATTGCGCGATGGCCACCTGATCCCCGGCAAATCGGATCGGCTCGACGGACACTTCGACCTCGTGACCACGCCGGCCGCATTGGCGATGGAACAGAATATCCTCGACACGATCGACCGGGGGCATGGCGCGGGCCGGGCATTCATGCCGCCCGAGACGGCGATGGCCCGGCTGCAAGAGGCGGCGCGCGAACTTGGGCGCGAGCGCGCTGGGGTCGATGGCTGGCAGCTCAACGAAGGCCAGCTGGCGGCGGGCGTGGCGATCCTCTCCGGAGGCGACCGTTTCCTCAACATCCAGGGCGTCGCGGGTGCGGGCAAATCCACCCTGCTCGGCGCACTGGACAAGGTGCTGGACGCTGAAGGGATCAAGCTTGTCGGTCTGGCCTTCCAGAACAAGATGGTTGCCGACCTGCGCGGTGGCAGCGGCCAGACCATTTCTGCCGATCAGATGCGTGAGGCGGGGATCGAAGCCTATACGATCGCCAGGTTCCTCAGCACCTATGCTTCGGCTGCGGCAGCCGGTTCCGGCGAGCGGTTCGAGGCGGCCAAGGCAGCCCTCGCCAATACCGTCATCATCACCGACGAGAGCTCGATGGTCTCCTCGCGTGACATGATGCGCCTGACCACGCTCGCCGAGCAACTCGACGTGGCCAAGGCGCCGTTCATGGGCGACCGCCAGCAGTTGTCGGCGATCGAGCAAGGAAAGATGTTCGCTGTCTCGCAGGCTTCAGGTCAGGCGACCGTGCGGATGGACGAGAACATCCGGCAGAAGAACTCCCCGCTGCTTCTCGCTGTCGCCGGACTCTCGAACGAGGGCCATGCCGGCCTCGCCCTCGAACTCCTCGCCGCGCACGGACGCGTGATCGAGGCCGGCGCAACCCACGTCGCGCGGGCGGCCGAGTTGTGGATCTCGTTGTCGCCAGAAAAGCGCGAGGCGACCGCAATCTTCACCGCCGGGCGCGACGACCGCGCCGAGATCAATGCGCGCGTTCAGGCGGGGCTACTCAAGGAAGGCACCCTTACCGGACCTGGCCTGACGCTTTCCACCCTGCAGAGCGCCAACGCTACCCGCGAAGAACTGCGTTTTGCCTCGACCTACCGGGGCGGCCAGGTGCTCGAGGCGCGGATGGATGTGCGCGAGATTGGCCTCAGGCGCGGCGAGTATAAGGTCAGCGACGTGCGCAAGGACGGCAAGGTCGTGCTCGAGCGCGATGGCAAACGAAAGGTCATCGATCCCGACCGGATCAACCCCGACCACCGCTTCGACCGGCTCGGGCTCTACGAGCAGAAGCCCATCACGATCCACGACGGCGAGACCGTGTTCTGGCGCGACAAAGATGCAAACCGCGATATCGCCAAGTCGACTTATGCCACGGTGCTTGAAGCACGCGCCGAAGGAATCCGTGTCGAACTGGCCGACAAGCGGCAACTGGTCCTTGCCCCTGGCGATCCGATGCTGCGCCGCCTCGACCTTGGCTATGCGCTCAATGCCCATATGGCGCAGGGGATGACCAAGCCGGAGGCGATCGAGGTGATCTCGTCCGCGCAGCGCAATCTCGCGACCCAGCGGACCCAGAACGTCCTCAATACGCGCGCAACCGACGACATGGTGGTCGTTACCAACAACCTCGATCACTTGAAGCAGCAGCTCGATCGCACCCCCGGCAACAAGACGTCGGCGCTTGAAGTGACCGGCAAGATCGAGGTCGAACCGCGCCATTCCAATCCGATTGATAGTCGGCAGGTCCCCGAACTCCGGATGAGCACAGAGCTCAAGGCCAAGCTCGATGCAGTGTTGGGGCCTGCGCCCCAAGCCCCGGTGCGCCAGCTGCCCGTCCCTGAAAAATCGCTGGGGCTCGACCTGTGAGGGCGCGGCCCACCGTTTCGGCCGAGGCCGCATCGCGCGTGTTCGACCGCGCGCATTCGACGCTGGTCTGGCTCGCGGTCCTGGTCGTCGTTCTGCCCGAGCCTGGGGTTCGGGGCTTGGCAGTCGCGGCGATGGTCGCGGTGGCCTTGGCGGCGAGCGTTGTCGCCTGCCTTGCCAAGGGCGCCCCCCCTCACCCCTCAGCCTCGCAATCTGGAGACTGATCATGGCCTACGAGCACGATGAAATTGGCGACTTTGCCAGCGAGCGCGATGCGCAGGACTGGGCCGAACGCAACAACATCGATCCCACCGATCTCCACTTCCGCGCCCGCGGAAAGCGGGGTGTCACCCTGAGTGTGCGCCGGTCGGCGCTCGGGGATTCTTCGCAAGCCGACCTCTCGTTCGGTCGCCGGACCGGCTTTTTCTAAAACCCAAGGAGACTGAAGATGAATCGATATCTCTGCGTGATCGGGGCTATGCTCGCCGCCGCGGCCACCCCTGCCCTGGCCTCGGAAGCAAGCCCATCGGCGCCGACTGAACCCGCTGCTGTCCAGCGAACCGCCGATCGCCAGGCTATGTCCGAGCAGGTCCGGCAAGGTCTCAGCCAGCTGCGCGAGACGCTCGAGGCACGCAAGCGCGAAGCCAAGCAGCGGGCGAAGGCTGCCAAGCACGAAGCCAACGGTCTTTGCTCGGACTGCCCCGAGCAGGACGCCGAGGCCCATCTCCATTCCATCAGCGAAGAGCGCAAGGCCGACTGCCCCGAGTGCATTGAGCGCGCGGTCTACGCCTGATGGGGTGCGGCGCGGTTCGGGTCACCTCCCACCGGACCGCGCCGTTTTCCGGCCGATACGCTGCTCTGCTGTAATTTGGCTGCGTTTCTTGCTAGGGACCATGTGCGCTGCGGATCAGTCTGCGGCCAATTCCAACCACTCAGATCGAACGCTTTCAATGAACCTCCCTGCACGCCGCTCGGCCAGCACGATAACCGGAACGATCGAGGCGGGACCGCGCGGGCTAATCCTGCGCGACGCGGACGGCATAGCCTGGCGAATGCATTTTGGCGAAGAACCGGCGCCTGATCGCCTTGACGGAAAGGTGAGTGTGCGCGGCAAGATCGTTCAGCCCGACAGGATCGATGTCGAATTCTGCACGCCGCTGTACGGTGAGTGATTACATTCGGTTCGCAAAGTCTGGCCGTCCTCGCCCGTTTATTGAATGCGAAGGGATAAGGTGGATGTTACACTGTAGTGGCGGCTAGATTGCTTTCACGCAGTCAAACGTCAATTCGATACGGATGCCTACCTAACTCGCACCATTTTAGAGGCATTATTCGGCAAATTTTACCTAGCGCAATATTGACAGATTCCTGCGATTGAACAATCGTTTGCGTGATAATGGGCTTCGGGGGTGCCTAGATGCGAATGCAGCGATTGCTGATCGATCAAAGTACGCTCGACCTGATCACCGCCGACGCCCAGGACTTCCTGAACGTGCTCAACGCCTCCGGTCTTCATCAGGCTTCGGCAATGATGCTCGGTGTGTTGGAGCAGTTGCAAGCCGACCGGTTGAAACTGCCGGATGAGCGCGGTGACGCCACGCAATCCCCCCAGCCTACCTGAGATTGCCCGCCGGCACACCGAACGGTATTAACCGGCCGTCCGCGCCAGCTTCACGCGTCCCCTGCCCGTGGACCCTGCCGTCCAGTTCAAAGGTCGGCGCGAACCGGACGATCCTCGCCACTTCGGCTGCCTCCAGACCGGCCAGGGCCTCGATCGCGCCGAGCACGCTCTCGCGCGACGAATAGATATCTTCGCGCATCAATAGCCGCGCCATCGAGGCCGAGCGTCCGCCAATGGCTGCTGCAATCTTCTGATGCATCCGGAAGGACTGTTCGGCATCTTCCATCCGCTGCGACCAGACAATCCGGCGATGAAGCGCGTTGGGCAGGACCATGCGCGCCATGTCGGGCATCAGCGTAACGCGGGACATGCGCATCACTTCAATGTGGAAGCGAAGGTTCTCGAGCACGACACGTTCAAGCGCGTCGGGATCGCCCGGCGATGCATCGCGGGCCTCCAATGTCAGCGCGTCCAGCAACGAAATTTCTGCGGCGGTTGCGCGTTCTGCCGCTCGGTATGCGGCGAGCCCCTCAAAATTGGCGCGCATCTCGAAGAGATCCTCGATCTCTTCACGGCTCCAAGTGCGCACCACAAAATCGCTCCACCCCTGGCGGGCAAGGTAGCCTTCATGGGTGAGGGCATTGAGCACTTCAGCCACTATGGCCGGGCGGCAAGCATATACTTTGGCGACGTCCGCCTTGGAAATCACCTGCCCGGGCAAATAGCGCGCGGACAGGACCCCGAACCTGATTTCGAGGAACATGAGTTCAGAAAGAGACTGCGCTTTGGTCAACCGACCTCCCTTGGGGACGAGTTCTTGCCCACCGATCTTGCTGGCAATCTAGCACAAGATCGATTTGATTTCCGAATCCGGGCGGTTCGGATTATCCGGATTTTGTCGTCAGAGAGCTATTTGAGGCATAGATGGCGAAAGCTAAATTACCAGTCATGCGAACGATTGCCTGCCCGGCGCAGGTTGTCTTCGCTCTGCTTCGAGAGCCGCGCAAGCGGCAGCGCTACGACAGTCCTGCCCACCTACCTGGCTTTCAGAATCTTTCCGAAGACGATGCGCTGCGCTTTGCGCAAGAGCTCATCGACCTCGGCCTTGTCGTCCGCGATCACGGCCGCTTCACAATCGTCGACTGGACCATCGAGCGCATCGTCGAGCATCTGGCGCTAGCCGGATCCATCCAGGCACTTGCTGCGGCTCAGGTCGCTGCACTGCAGGGCAAGGTCGATTTTGCATACCTCGAGGACATCAACGCGGCGCTAAAATCCTACAAGACCCAGGCGGATAACCTGCTGCAAGGCGCATTTCTCGATTACCAATGGCATCTCGAACTTGTCCGGCTCAGCTGCAACCGGGTGGCCCTTGCCACTTATGCCAAGGCGATCCCGCCCGCGGTCTGGATTGCCGGAGCCAACTACTTCCAGCTCGACGAGGCGCGAAGCTCGCTGATCGAGCATGACCGCCTGGTCGCCTACATGAAGGCCGGGGATACGCTGCGTGCGCGGGACGCCGTGTCGTTTCATATCGAGGAAGCAGCGGCGCAGATCCGCCGCGCAGGTGTGGCTAGGATCGAGAGTTATCCCGTAGACAATTGTGCAGGAGTTCAGGTTGGGCAGAATTGAGCGAAGTTGCGGATGACGATCGCCTAAAGGTAGGAGATAGACGCTAGACGCAGCAGCGATCCCTCGTCCTCCGGGGCGTCGACGTCGATGCATTGCTCGTTTTCGCAAAAGAGAACGAACGCATTGGCCCCTTCATGCTTGGCGCTCCGGTAGATGATGCCATCGAGACTACGACCCTCCGCCGATCGGAAAAGCCGGCGGAAATACTCGGTGACAATCTGCGTCGGGACATATTCGATGTGCTCGCGGCCATCTCGCGCTATCGGTTGCGATATGTCGGCGGCGAAGGCGTGAAGGAACCGTAGAGAATGGATTAGCGGCTGCCGATCAAGATCAAAGACGCTCGGCACTGGTGGCAACTCGGCCAAATCGAGCAATGTGAGGTCACGCAGGGATCGGAAGGTTCCTACCGACAGTGCCTTCCCAGCATGCATGGCCGGATCGAAGGTTTCAGCATGCGCCGTGTCCAAGTCGAATGCACCGTAAAACATCGGAATACCAGCGGGGCTCATCCGGTTCGACTGACGGGCATGTTCAGGCTTGGGTGTGCCTATCGCCGATGCTGTCGTCTGCGGCTGATCGTCGACGCGAATTCGGATCAGGTCAGTTTGCCCGCCTATAGTTTTGATCAGCCCCTCATCGGCGAGTTTAGTCCTGATCATGTCGGAAACAGTTGCCAGCACTTCGGCCGGCGTCAGTTCGTCATAACTATCGCCCGACGCCTGAAGAAAAAAATAGCGTGATTGGTTCTTGGTGAATGTTTTGAAACTGTCCCAGCCCCAACTGAGCCGCTGACTGTCGGTACCGCGATAAAATTCGCGTTCGACCCAGGCTTCGCACTCGATCATGTCGTCGAGCGCCGCGATCATATCGTCATTCTCAGAAAATCCGGCATCGTAGAGAACATCGGCAGTCGTCGAGAGTGGCGCCTGCCAACCGCCCTCGCGCGTGATATACATGATCCCTTCTTGGGTCGGCTCATTCCAATCGAAGCCGAGCCCGCCGAGGACGACGCCGGTAAAATCCTCGAAGGGAGCGGCAATCGGCTGATCGGACACGGCCTCGCAAAAGCTGCAGGCTTTCGACTGAGTATGCCCGGCGATCCACTCGGCCAGAAAAGGATCCGTGACGCAGGCGGTGCACACGTAGTCGTCGGACTCGCCGTAACCGCGCTCGTCCATCTCCATCATCCAGGCTTTGACGATGCCCATTACGTCTCCCCGCTGTGCGTCTGACAGCTAGATAGGACTGCGTCGGACCGAAGTCATCGCCAAGTTGAGCTTCGAACTCAGGATGGTTACTTGCCTTTGATAGCCCAATCTCAGTAGCTATGTGCCGGGGGGTCTTGTGGCAGATCATTCAGCAGCCGATTCGGCGAGTGGTTATCTTTTTCAGTGCCGGTACGCGCTCCTTGCGGCCTTGAAGCGCCAGGACGTGACGCCGGGGCTCGAGATCTCGATCGAGTGTTTCGACGACATCGCCTTTTCCAACAGCGGCTCGCCGAAAGAGCTTCTGCAGTCGAAGCACAGCCTCAAACCTAAGCCTATGAGCGACCGGGCGGTCCAGTTCTGGAATACGATAGGTATCTGGACCAAGCGGGTGAGGAATTATCCGGCCGAGCTTGGGAAGATCAAGCTCACGTTTGTGACGACTTCGACGCTTGGCGCGGATACGGCGGTCTCGCTACTTCGGCCGGAACCGAAGGGCCGGGACGTTGCGAAAGCAACTGAGAAGCTCGCGATTTCAGCCGCGGAATCGAAGAGCAAGAAGGTCGCCTGGGCGACTAAGCTGTTCCTCGAACAGACACCCGAAATGCGCGAGCAGATTATCGGGATGGTCGAAATGCTCGACGCCTCGCCGACGATCGTCGACGTGAAAGATGAGCTGGCAGCGGCGCTGAAGCGTGCCTGTCGGCCGGAACATATGTCTGCATTTCGCGAACGGCTCGAGGGCTGGTGGTTCACGATCGTGATCGACGCCCTGGCGACCCCAAGTGGAAAGCTGATCCCGGTATCGCTGATCGACTCCAAGATCGATGATCTGCGCGACGAGTTCGGATCAGATCGGCTGCCGATCGACTACGACATGGCAGATCCGTCGGGCGAAACAGTCGAGCTTTTGGAGCAGCGTCCTTTCGTCGAGCAGCTCAAGCTCATCGGCCTTGGCCCGACTGGCCAGAAGATCGCGATCGTCGACTATTTCCGGGCGCGCGAGCAGCGCTCGCGCTGGACGCGGGACGGTCTACTCCGGCAGAACGAACTCACCGATTATGGGCGCCAACTGACCGAGCACTGGCAGCGGCGCAGAGGTGTCGCCGAGGGCCGCCTTCGCGAGAACATGTCGGAGCCCGAGCTGGCCGATATCGGCATGGACATATTCTCGACGACCACCGGCAATGCCATTCCGATCCGCGAGGTGATCGAGGCGTACGTCTCGCAAGGATCATATCACATGCTATCGGACGATCATATTATTGGGTGGCACCCGCATTATGTCGAGCGCCTGAAACCGGCTGCGCCGGAGGATAATGATGAGCATGGCATGGAATGATCGGTCCGTCGAGGACCAGACCCTCTTCAATCCGGTCTTCTGCGCTCTGCTCCTGCGCGCCGCGAGCCGGGGTTATCAGGAGGGTGATACGAGCCGGGCGCTTCCGCTCGCCCATGCCTTTCTCGTCCTGCCGATCATCCTCAATGCGCGGATGCGCCGCGCGCTGCCGACGCTGAAGACGCGCATGACCACCTGGGTGACGAAGCATCCGGAGTTCAGCGCAGAGTTCGCCGCTCGCTGCCGGGAACTGGTCGATACTACGCGCGAAGCGATCCAGCTTGGTTGTGCGCAGGACTGGCTGGCCATTGCCGGGGACGGCCTCAGGCCGGGGGCGCACCGCTTCAAATCCGACCCGCCGCGGCTCGATACCGACACGATGGACGTCAAGGATTGCTACGAAGCGGCCCGCTTCGTTGGGCGATGGATTCCCAAGGATGATCGTCAGTCCACCATCCTATCCATGCTTGGAGTTGCCCCGTGAGCCTCAGAATTCTGGAAATCGGCGTCTATGGGCACAATGGCGAGGTAAACTCGGTCAAGCTCAACGCTTCGGGCTTGAGCATCGTTACCGGGGCCTCGAAGACCGGCAAATCGTCACTGATCGACATTATCGAATATTGCTTCGGCCGGGAGCAGTGCCACGTTTCGGACGGTGTGATTCGCCAGCATGTGGCGTGGTACGGCATCCTGCTCGACCGGGGTGATAGCCGCATCTTTCTCGCGCGGCGCAACCCCAAGCCGCCGAAGACACGCGATCCGGACGTTTATTACGCCGTCGGCGCGGACCTGGTGATGCCCGAGCGCGCCGACTGGAATCCCAATATCGGCGTCTCGGACATCGAAGCAATCCTCACATCGTCGGTCGGCATCTCTGAGAATGTGACGACAGTCCCCGAGGGCCAAACACGCAACCCGATCGCGGCGAACATCCGCCATGCCCTCTTGTTCTGCATCCAGGACCAGGACGAGATCGATAGTCGCAAGATCCTGTTCCACCGCCAGAGCGAACCGTTCCTGCCACAGACGATCAAGGATGTGCTGCCCTATTTTCTCGGCGCGATCGACGAAGATCTGTTGCGATGCAAAGTGCAGCTCGATCTCGAGCGCAAGGAGCTGAGGAAGTTGCTGAAGTTGGCCGGAGAGCGCGAGCAGCTTGCCGGGCTGTCTGCGGCACGCACCGAAGACATGTTCCGCGAGGCGCAGTCGGTCGATTTGCTTCCTCCCGGCCAGCCTCCTGCACAGGACCTCGCGCTCGGCGTCCTTCGCGCTATCAATCCGGTTGTTCAGGAGGTGCGGGTGCCGCCGGATTCGACGGAGCCGATCGCTGTCCTTCGTCGCGAGCGTACCGGGCTGCGGCGCGAGCTCGCCGCACTGAAGGAGCGCCTGCGCCAGATCCGGCAGGTCGAGGATGTTGCCGGTGGCTTCGCACAGGAAGCCGGAGAGCAAAGGGCGAGGCTGGCAAGCCTTGGCCTGGTCACGAAGGGCGATGTCGAGGCCTGCGCCCTGTGTGGATCGACCGACGTCCATGTTCCTTCGGCGGCGGAGATGCACAGGACTCTGAGCGGGATCGAAGAGCAGCTGAACCAGGTCCGTCGCGAAGTGCCGCGCCTGCAAGAAGCGCAAGCGGATCTGGTCGAGCAGCAGAATGGGATCGAGGACGCGCTCAAGCGCAACCAGGAACAGATTGAATCGCTCGCCAAACAGGACGACGCTTTCAAATCCGAGCGCGACAGCCAGCTGAGGCTGGCCCGGACGATGGGGCGCATCGCCTATTTCCTGGAGACGCTGCCGCCACCGCCTGCGGCCGCCGCATCGACGGAAGAGCTCGACGCTGCCCGCAAGCGGGTCGAGACGCTGGAGGAGCTGGTCGACTCCGAGAGCACCGAACAGCGACTGACCTCGACCCTCAATTTGATCGGCGACTATATGACGCGCGATTCAGAGAAACTGGACCTCGAGCATAGCGGCAGCCGCCTTAGGCTCGACATCAAGCAGCTCGCCGTTGTGGCGGACACGCTCGATGGGCCGGTGCCGTTGTTCCGCATGGGAAGCGGCGAAAACTGGGTGGGCTATCATGTGCTCGCCCATCTCGCGCTCCATCGCTGGTTTCGGCAGAAGGATCGCCCAGTTCCCGGGTTCATCTTCTTCGACCAGCCCTCGCAGGCCCATTATCCAGCCGAAAAGGATCGCGACGGCGATGTCTCCGAATTGCCAGACGCCGACCGTGAGGCCGTGTTCAAGCTTTTCAAGCTGATGTTCGACGTGGCGGTCGAATTGGCGCCGAGCCTCCAAGTGATCGTGACCGATCACGCGGATCTCCGGGACAGCTGGTTCGCCGATGCCGTCGTCGCGCGGTGGCGTGGACAAGGGCTCGTCCCGCAGCACTGGATCGACGCGCGTGGTTAAGGCGGGGCGGAGAACGGCTTGGCAGCGCCGCTCTCCTGCTGCAACCGATATTGCTCGACGGTGAGCCGCTTCGTCTCCAGGCCGCCGAAGCCGGAAGGGCGGACCATCCGCGGCCCGTGCGCGTCTTTCTGAGACGCCGGTTAGGCAACCGCCTGACGTCGGCTCTTCCAACAGCTGCCGTTCCACGTGTCGTTTGGAAACGGCAGACGGGTCCCACGAGGTTTGCTTCACGGCGTGCTCGAAGTTGAAAGCGAATGGATCATGAAGGCTGCTCCAGAAGGGCGATAGGTATCAGCAATTCAGTCGATTGGTTTTGCAGCTGGGTACCTTCGCTGTAGGAAGGGCCGATGGCCTCCCCCAGAAATTCCGACCAGCCCAAGTCGCTACTGGATGGTGTCGAAGCTTCGGTTTCGGGAGCACTGTCCATCACCAGCTTGCGTCACCGATCAGCGGTGCTGAAGTTGCTTCCGTTCGATGGACGCCTGTTGGCAGCAGAAATCTTCGAGACCATCCGACAGAACTATCTGGCGAGCAACGCCACGGCCAACAAGGATCGGTCGAAGCAGAACTGGCGTTGGCACAGCCTCCAGCCGCAGATCGCCCCCCATAATCGAAGTCCCGAGGTTATCATCGAACGCGCCATCGCTGCCGCCTGTGTAGCTCTGAATCGAACGGACTGGGCAAATCAGATTCCCGTGGCCTCCGGGTTGGTCGAGGGTGCAGGAGATGGACGCCGCGCGATCGACCTTGCGCGGCGTCACGGTGAAAAACATTTCGAACTGATCGAACTCAAGATTGCGAGCGACAATCCGCTGTACGCTGCCGTCGAGCTCGTAGGCTACGCCTGCCTGTGGCTCCTTGCCCGAAGCGATCGCCCGGGGCGCTCCAGCGCGTTGCTAGATGCAGAGCGGATCGACCTGACCGTGCTGGCCCCCGAGGCCTACTATGGGCGGTTTCCCGTAGCAGAGATCGAAGGCTCATTCGACGAAGGTGTGCGTGCGCTGGGAGGCGCGATGGGCGTGGCCATGTCTTTTTGCTTTCGGAGACTTGATGGCAGCATCGATGCGGGCAATCTGCCGACGCAGCAAGAGCTGCTGGACCTGCTCGAACACTCGCTCCCGGCGTGTCTGACGTGACCAAACTCGCGCTCCTCGAGGGCGTCTCCGAAGCCTACGTCAGAGATCGAATGGCGCAGGCTGGCGGTGACGAGATCGCCAGCGGGAAGTTTGCCCATCCTGAAAGTTCGGCGGCGCTCGCGGCGAATGCGTTTGGCTGGTTCGTCGAGCGTCCTTCGGTTCTTCCCGGCGTGCCGGGGATGGAGGTGGCCGGCCCGGTCAATCGCGTGGAGATCGAGTACTGCGCGCGCTTTCCTTGGTCGCAGGGAACGCACCCCTGGCTAGACGCCGCGGCTTTTACCGACACCTATCTGATCGGCATCGAGTCCAAGCGCTTCGAGCCGTTCCGCGATGCCAAGACCGTGCGCTTTTCGGCCGCTTATGACCGACCAGTCTGGGGCAAAAACATGGAGCGATACTCGGCATTGCGCGATGCGCTTCGCGATGGAACCGCGTCGTATCTTCATCTTGATGCCGCGCAGCTCGTCAAGCACGCCTATGGGCTCGTGACCGATGCTCGGCGCCACAAACTGCGGCCGCATCTCTTCTACATTTTCGCCGAACCAATGGAGCGTGCGGGTCGTCACATTTCGGCAGATGACCGTGCCCGGCATCGCGCCGAGGTGACAGATTTTCGCGAACGCGTCGCCGGTGTGTCAACGGCGGAGCAAAAGTCGGCCATTCGGCGGCGTAAAACCAGGCCATCGTGTTACATGCCGGGGGGAGTGGCGTGAGGGCGTAGCCCGAGGGCCACTCCCCCCGGCATTGGTGTAATT
>NZ_JAUQOM010000021.1 GCF_030580935.1 Sphingobium cyanobacteriorum
TGCTCAAGCGGAACGAGGTCGAGATCGGACAATGCATCAACAAGTTGATCGTGAGCCAACCCAAATTCATTGTGGGCTATGAAATCTGCCACGATGTGCGCTTGCTCCACTCCAAGCCTATCCCGCTCAATCTCCAAGGCGCTATCCAGCAAACGAGCCAGTTCCCGCCATTTTCGTCGCTGATCGAAGATGCCCATCCCTTGACGATACGGCCGTAACCGATCCCGTTCAATCTGGGACCGCTCTTTCAGCCGTTTATGGGTTCACGTCCTAGATAAACATGCACATCGGGTAAGGCAGAATGATCGAGGGTCGATGCGACTATGTTGTCCGGTTCGCAAGATCGCCCGTCCGGCTAGAAGCGCATCGCCATCGTCAGCCCACCGCCCTTGGAATCGGCCCAGGGCATGACCTGCACATCCTGGCTATAGCGTGACGTGATCAGGAAACCGGACGCTTCGCCGACAGCCGCGCCCGCGACGACGTCATACCAGTGATGCTTGTCGCCCTTGACCCGCGCGAAGCCGACAAAGGCCGCGATCAACTGGGCCGGGATTCCGGCCTGCCAGCCCTGGCGATTTTGCAGCGAGGCGGCGGCGGCGAAGGCCGTCGCGGTATGGCCCGACGGGAAACTGCGCCTGTCGCTGCCGTCCGGGCGCATTTCGGGAAATGCCCGCTTCAGTCCTTCAGACGCCACAAATGCAGCGCCCACGCTGCCCGCGGCCTGCAATGCGCCGTCCCCGTCGCTCTTGACCAACGGCAATCCCACCGCGCCGACGACGAGGAGGTTGCGCGCGATCGTACTGGCCTTTTCCCAATCTTTTGGTGCAGCCTGCGCCGGATTGACGGTCAGCAGCAAAAGCCCGCCCGCCGCGGTGCATAGTCGTTTCAGCATGATGATCCCCCTCACGCAGGATGCGTGTGTGGCCAGACGCCGGGCGGCAGGGAGCGCCTCAGTTCGTCGCACGCTTTTTCATGGCGGCGCTGCCGAAACTGCGCGCCCCATCAAAATTTCTGCCGACCGGCTGGGGTGGCATGTCGTCCCTGGCGTCCTTGCGACAATCGGGAGAATGACGTGGACAACCCAGCCGCCTTGCAACTGATCGCACGCCGCTATGCCGACGTTCATGGTGCAGCGCCCAATCTGGGCTTTCCAGCCTGGTGCTTGCAGGGCCGCAGCGGCATCGTCGGCGCGGCGCTGGGCTTTCAGCGCGCGCATCATGGCCGGCTGTTCCTCGAAGCCTATCTGGATGCGCCGGTCGAAACCTATCTGGCGCCCCTGTTCGGCACGGTTGTGGACCGCAAGGATGTTGTCGAGATCGGTTCGATGGCGGCGGACACGGCGCAGGCGATGATCGCGCTCTGGACGCGCGCTGCCAACGACCTGAGCAGCGAGGCGGACATTGCGGTTGCCGTTCTGACCGCGCCGCTTCGATCCATGTTCAGACGCCTTGGCCTTATATTGCACGAACTGGCGCCGGCCCGCGCGGACCGGCTGGGGCGCGCGGCCAGCCAGTGGGGCAGCTATTATGATCTGGACCCGGTCGTATGTGCCGGGCGGATCATGGAAGGTCAGGCCCGCCTCGCCAGGCGGAGGCCCGCATGACGGCGTTGTGGACCGCGATCACCGCCCATGCCGACACCAGACCGGACATGATCGCGATAGACGATGGCGAAGGCACGCAGATTGGCTGGCGTGCATTGCGCAGCGCGATAGCGCAGCACATAGCGCATCTATCGCAGAATTTCAGCGCTATTCGGCCCATCGCCATGGAAATGGATCATGGGCCGTGGGGCTGTATCGCCGATCTGGCGCTGCTGGAAGCCGCGGTCCCCGCGCTGCCGCTGCCCGCCTTCTTCACGCCCGATCAGACCGCCCATGCCTTGCAGCAGAGCGGGGCGTGCGCGATCCTGCGTGAAGCAGGCCATGACGGGCTTGACTATATCCTGCTGGACGGGGCGGACATGGCCCTGCACCCCGGCACGGCGAAAATATCCTTCACGTCGGGTTCCACCGGCACAGCCAAGGGTATCTGCCTGTCGGCCGCGCCCATGCCGGGCGCCATCTGGCCCTGCTGCCGCCCGGCATATTGCTGGAAAATGTGGCTGGTTTCTATGCGACGATGCTGGCTGGCGGCACCTATGTCGCACCGCGACAGGCGCGCGTCGGTCTGGCCAATCCCTTCGTGCCCGACTTTCCCCTGATGGCCCGACACATAGCCGAACAGAGGATCAGCTCGCTCATTCTGGTGCCCGAATATCTGCATGGCCTGGTGGTCGTCATGGAGATGTCTGGCCTGCGACTGCCCGCCCTGACTTTGGTTGCCGTTGGCGGCGCGCGGGTTTCCCCGGCGTTGATCGACCGCGCAAGGGCTGTCGGCCTGCCCGTCCGGCAGGGCTATGGCCTGACCGAATGCGCCTCCGTCGTCGCGCTTGAGCGGACCGGGCGTGGCAAGGCGGGCAGCGCAGGGCAGAGCATCGGCCATAATCGGGTGCGGCTGGCCGCCGATGGCGAGATTCTGATCGACGGGCCGGTGTGCCTGGGCCGGCTTGGCGAAGCGCCTGCCACGGGGCCGCTGCATACGGGGGACATCGGCCGGTTCGACGCCGATGGCCAGCTCTGGATCGAAGGGCGCAAGTCCAACCTCATCATCACCGCGCATGGCCGCAACATTGCGCCCGAATGGGTGGAAAGCCTGTTGCTGAGCCAGCCTGGCGTCGCGCAGGCGATGGTCCATGGCGATGGGCAGGCGAGCATCAGCGCGCTGATCGTGCCCCGTTCGGCCGATGCCGACATCGCCGATGCCGTCGCCGCGGCCAATGCGGGATTGCCCGCCTATGCCCAGGTCCGGCAGTGGCGGACCGTCGCCCCCTTCACCCCGCTCAATGGCCATCTGACCGGCAATGGCCGGCTGCGGCGGGATGCCATCGCCCGGACCTACCATCAGGAACCCAGCCTCATGCCCTTTTATGACCGTCTGGTGAACGCAACCGCGGACGACCGCCTCTCTCTGATCAACGTGCCGCAATTGCAGGCGGGATTGCGCGGGCGGATCACCCTGTCCACCTATATCGCCTATCTGACGCAGGCCTATCATCATGTCCGGCACACCGTGCCGCTGATGCAGGAAGCGCGCGCGCGCCTGTCCGCCAATGCCATGCTGGTCGCGGCACTGGACGACTATATCGCGGAGGAAACCGGGCATGAGGCCTGGATCCTCAGCGATATTGCGGCGGCTGGCGGCGACGCGCGGGCAGCGGCCGCCAGCCAGCCTCATGCCGCGACGGCGGCAATGGTCGACCATGCCTATCGCGTCATCCGCACCGGCAATCCCGCGGCCTTTTTCGGCATGGTCTATGTCCTGGAAGGCACCAGCGTGGCGATGGCCAGTCATGGCGCGGATGCGGTCCGAACGACATTGGGACTGCCGCGCGAGGCCTTTTCCTACCTGACCTCGCATGGGGCGCTGGACCTGGAGCATCTGCATGTCTTTGAAAGCCTGATGAACCGGATGGACGATCCGGCCGATCAGGCCGCGATCATCGCCATGGCGCACGCGATGTTCGGGCTGTTCGGGGCGATGTTCGCCGCCATTCCGATGGAGACGCTCGATGAAGCCGCTTGACGGACAGCATGTTATCCTGACCGGCGGCGCCGGTGGCATAGGGTCACTGGTGGCGCAGCGGTTGCGGGCGCACGGCGCCTATGTCGCGGGTGTCGATCGCGTGGATTGCGACAGGTGCGATGAAACGATCATCGCCGACCTGTCGACGGAGGCGGGGCTGCGCGAGCTCAGCGCCACGCTGGCGGCGCGCAGGGTCGACATATTGGCCAATGTCGCGGGCGTGCAATATTTCGGTCCGGTCGAGCGTCAGGACCCGGCCGGCCTGTGGCTGGGCTATGTCGTCAACCTGATCGCGCCCGCCACGCTGATCCGGGCGGTCCTGCCGCAGATGCAGTCGCGCGGCGCTGGCCAGATCGTCAATATCGGGTCCGTGCTCGGATCGATCCACTATCCCTATTTCGCGACCTATTCGAGCAGCAAGGCCGGGTTGCATGGCCTGAGCGAAGGATTGCGGCGGGAACTGCATGGCATGGGGATCGCCGTTACGCATGTCGCGCCGCGTGCGGTGCGCACGGCATTCAACAATGCCGATGTCCATCGCTTCATGGACCTGACCGGCATGACGGCGGACGATCCGGCAAAAGTGGCCGACCGGATCGTAACCGCCATCGTCCGGCGCGAGCGCGACGTTGCGATCGGTTTTCGCGAACGCCTGTTCATGCGCCTCAACGCCCTGCTGCCGCGCATGATCGACGCGGGCCTTTCGGCCCAGACGGTCAAGGCGCGCGCGCTCTTTCCCTCCTTGTAATGAAGGATCCTGTCATGTCCCGTTTTTCGACTTTGTGCCTCTGCCTGCTGCTGCCGGTCATGGCGACCGGCGGAACCGCGCATGCCTCCAACAATCCGCAAATGGATGCGCAGGTGATGCGCATCAACAATGAATGGGCGCGGATAAAATATCAGGTCAGGGACAAGGGCGATCAATATGCGCAGCTCGACAAGCTCGCCCAGCAGGCCGCAGCCGTCGTCGCCAAATATCCGGGGCGCGCCGAACCGCTGCTGTGGCAGGGCATCGTGACCAGCGAGGAAGCCGCGCAGGCGAGCGTGTTCCGGCAGTTGGGCCTGGCATCGTCCGCGCGCGACATATTGGAAAAGGCGCGCGCCATCGATCCCAGGGCGGCCAATGGCGGCGTGGCGATGAGCCTGGGCGTTCTCTATTACAAGGTGCCCGGCTTCCCCCTTGGCTTTGGCAGCGCGGGCAAGGCGCAATCCTATCTGAAGGCGGCACTGGCGCAGGACCCCGACGGCCTGGACGCCAATTTCTTCTATGCCGATTATCTGATGTCCAAGGGGGATGATGCCAGTGCCCGCGCCTATCTGGCCAGGGCGCTGAAGGCGGCCCCCGATGCGAACCGGCCGATATGGGATGCCGGTCGCCGGGCGGAGGCGCGCGCGATGCTGGGCAAGCTCGACCGTCAGGCCCGGCGCTAGGACGGGCGCGCGACATGACGATGTGGCATGCGCTTGGCCGCCAGCTCGGCAATCCGCAGGGGATGGCCGGCGCATGGGTGGGGCGGATCATGCGGATCGCCAATGACCGGCCGACGCGCATCGCCGTCGATGCGCTCGACCTGCATCGCCATGAGGTCGCGCTGGACCTGGGGTGCGGGTCGGGCCATGCGATCGCCCTGATGGCGCAGCGGGCGCGGTGCATCTACGGCATTGACCAGTCGGCCGTCATGGTCAGGCAGGCGGGACATCGCAACCGCGCCGCAATCCGCGCGGGTCGGGTGTCGGTGACGACCGGACGCTTCGCTGCGCTGCCCTATCCCGATGCCAGCTTCGACAAGATATTGGCGTCCAATGTCGTCTATTTCTGGCAGGACGAACAGGCGGTGCTGGCCGAAGTGCGGCGCGTGCTGCGCCCCGGCGGGATGTTGAGTATCTACGTGACCGACGCCGCCACCATGCGGCAGTGGAAATTCGCGTGCAGCGGAACGCATCGGCATTTTACGGCGGGGGACCTTGCGCGGCTGTTGACCGATGCGGGGTTCGACGGGGACGCGATCGAGGTCAGGCCGGTTGCCATCAGCCGGACGATCCAGGGCTTGCTGGCGACCGCGCACCATCGCGCGCCTTGCCCCGCTTCGTCCTGAACAGGCTTGCCAAAGCAGCCAGCGCAGCCGACAAGCAGCCTGTTCCAGCGGATGATTGCATGGTCGACGACGCGCCTGACAGTGGATTGACCGAAATTTATCAACGGCACCGGACGGAGGTGCTGCGTTTTCTGGTCGCCCGGACGGGCAATGCGGCAGAGGCGGAGGACATCGTGCAGGAATTGTGGATCAAGACCCGCTCGGTTCCGTCCGGGCCGGTCGGCAATGGTCGCGCCTATCTGTTCCGCATGGCCCAGAATCTGGTGCTCGACCGGGTGCGGGAACGGAAGCGACGCGAACATCGCGACAAGGCCTGGTCGGACCTGGAAACAGGTGCGGTCCCGGCGGCAGCCGAGGTTGCCGACCCCGGCCGCAATGCGCTGGAGCAGATGGAGGATCGCGAAGAAGCGGCGCGATTGATGTCCGCGATCGCAACCGTGCCGGAAGGCGCCCGGCGCGTCTTTCAGTTGCACAAGATCGACGGGCTGAGCCATGCGGACGTTGCCGCCCGCCTGAACATCAGCAGGAGCGCGGTGGAAAAACATATGGCGGTCGCGATGAAATATCTGCGCCGTGCATTGATGGACTGAGGCAGGATGGTGGGCGTGACGTTACACCAGCAACAGGGAAGCAGGTGGACCGGGGCGTCCGGCTGCATATTGGAACCGATATGACCGACCGGATCATGGACGAAGCACTGGCCTGGCACAGCGCGCAGCAATCGGACGATTGCGACTGGGATGCCTTTGCCCTGTGGCTGGAGGCCGATCCGCGTCACCGGGATTGTTATGACGATGTCGCGCTGATCGATCGGGCGATCGAGGACCATCGCCCCGTCCTGCAATCCGTGCTGACGCCGCCCGCGCCCGTCGACATGCCGCGCGTGCGCCATCGCCGGGCGATATGGGCCATGGGCGGTCTGGCCGCGGCGCTGGCGCTTGTCTTTGGCCTGTCGACCTTTGCGCCGGGCCGTGACGCCGCCGTCGATTATCGCACCGGGCCGAACGAGAGCCGCGAAATCGCCCTGGCCGACGGATCGCGCATCCATCTGGCTGCCGCCAGCCATTTGCACGTCGCAGGCGAGCGGCAGGATCGGCTGACGATAGAGGGCAGCGCCTATTTCGACATCCGCCACGATCCGGCGCGATCAATGGTCATCCAGGCCGGCGACCAGCAGGTCAGCGACATCGGCACGCGCTTCGACATTCTGACCATGGGCCGGGCGGCCCGTATTGCCGTCGCCCAGGGGGTCGTGACCGTGTCCTCCCCTTCGCTGGCCAGCGCGATCACGCTGGGACAGGGGCGACAGTTGATCGTCGATCCGGCCGATGGCGATGCCGAAGTCCAGACCGTGCAGGCCAACGATGTCGGGGCCTGGCGCGAGGGCAGGCTGGCATGGGACAATATGCCCCTTCCACTGGTCGCCGCCGACATCAGCCGCTATGCCGGAAGACCTGTCGCCGTGTCGCCCGATATTGCCGGGCGGCGCTTTTCGGGCGTGCTGGTGGTGGGGGATGGGACTGCTCTTGTTGGCGACGTTGCGCGGCTCATGGACCTTAAGGTCGCCGATCGGGGTAGCGGCCTGCTGCTCACTGGCGCTCGGCCTTAGCCAGCCTGCGACCGGCCAGGCGCGGACATCGATCGACATACCGGCGGGACCGCTGCCGGCCTCCATCGCGCTCCTGTCGCGCCAGCGGGGCGTGTCGATCGGCTTTGAAGGACGGCTGCCGACCTTCCGTGCCAGATCCGTGCGGGGCGACATGCCAACCGCGCAGGCGCTGGCGACGATGCTGGCCGGGTCTGGCCTGGACTTTGAACAGCTCTCGCCGACCATATTCCGCATCGTCCGACGCAAATCCCTGGCGCCCACGCGCCACCCGGCCATCGCTAGCCCCACGCCAGTCGCCCCGGCCGATATCGTCGTTACGGGGAACAAGCGTAGCCAGTCGCTCGCGACATTGCCGCTGGGCGTGTCCGTCCTGTCTTTTGCCTCCGACACGGCCGGTGCCGCCCTTGGATCGGCCGCTATCGCCAGCCGGGCAGAAGGGCTGACGCTCACCAATCTGGGATCGGGACGAAACCGCCAGTTCATCCGCGGGGTCGCGGACAGCCCGTTCAACGGCAACACCCAGTCGACCGTCAGCATCCAGGTGGATGACGCCCGCGTGACCTATAACATGCCCGACCCGGACTTGAGGCTGGTCGATGTGGCGCGCGTCGAAATACTCAAAGGGCCGCAGGGGCCGCTCTACGGTTCGGGGGCGCTGGGGGGCGTCTATCACATCGTGACCCGGCCGCCAGACCTGACCGGCATCGGCGGGTCCGCATCGGCGGGCGTCTCCTCGGTCGCGGCGGGCGGGCAGGGCGGGACGTTGGAGGCCATGATGAACCTGCCGCTGGTCACGGACCGACTGGGTGTCAGGATGGTGGCCTATCATATGCGCGAACCCGGCTGGATCGACAGCGGCGCGCGGCGCGACGGCAATGGCGCGCGCATATCGGGAGGACGGATTGCCGTCCGCGCCCGGCTGGGCCGGCAATGGACGATCGACCTTGGCGGCTGGTCGCAATTTCTGAATGTCGGGGACAGCCAATATGTCTATGCGCCCGGCACCCGGAAACGGGCGGACATGATCGCCGAGCCGCATGACAATGACTTCATGATGGCCAGCGCCGTGGTGCGCGGCCGGATCGGCGACGCTGATTTCCTCTCTTCGACCAGTTGGGTCGGCCACGAAGTGACCAGCCGGCTGGACGCCAGCGCGTCGGCCCCGGCCTTTGGCCGGACAGGTGCGCTCATTCATGATGACCGTCGCCAGAACAGGCTGCTGGACCAGGAACTGCGCCTGTCGAGGACGAACCCGCAGGGGCTGTCCTGGCTTTTCGGCCTGTCCTTCATCCAGTCGCAAAACCAGTCCGCCGGCCTGTTCACGACGGCACCGGCGCAGGCGGCCGTGCCGGGCCTGGAAAGTCGGCAAACCGTGCGCGAGGGCGCCGCGTTCGCCGAAGCGACCGTGCCGCTGTCATCGCGGATCAGCGTGACGGCAGGGGCGAGATTGTTCGCAACGTGGAGCGAAAATGAAAACCTGTCGAGTGACGGCACGACGGAAAGCGCAACACGCAAGATCGGCCTGTCACCCAGTCTGGCCGTCTCGTGGCGCAGGAATGAGCAAGACTTCGTCTATGTGCGTTACGCGGGCGCGTTGCGACCGGGTGGATTGTCGTCCGCAGCAGGCGCCACGTCTGCGGCCTATCATGCCGACGAATTGCAGACCGCCGAGGCGGGATTGCGTCATGCGGCGACAGGCGGCTTCACGCTGGACGCCAACGCCTATGTGACACGCTGGCAGCATGTGCAATCGGACCATCTGCTCGACAACGGGCTGGTCGCCACGCGCAACGCGGGCGACGCGCATATTTACGGCGTCGAGATGACGGCGCGCTGGCGCCTGTCGTCGCGATGGTCGGTGGCAGTCGGTGGTACGGCCCAGCGCGCCCTGCTGACAAAGCCTGTATTCGACCTCACGCTGGGGGATGACAGGCGGCTGCCGGTCGTCCCGGAGCTGACATGGCGCATGGAGGTCAGCCATATATTCAATATGTCGGGCTGGAATGGCGAAGTGGGGGCCAATGGCAACTATATCGGTTCATCGCGCCTCAGCTTCGATCCGGGCCTGGATCGTGCGATGGGCGATTATGCCCTGGCCAGCGTCTTTCTTGCGTTCAACCGGGATCGTTGGCGTGTTCGCGCAAACATCGACAATCTATTCGACAGCGCCCATGACACATTCGCGTTCGGCAATCCTTTTTCGATTAGGACCCGCCCTCAATATACTCCGGCATCACCGCGGGAGGTGAGGTTGTCAGTGGGCATGCAATGGTAGTTAGGGCAGTGCCACATTAGCGAACATCGCGATTCATTGCTGACTTTGAGCATGCAATCGTCGACCATATATTTCAAAAAATCACAGAATATCGATGATTTAACAAAATTTTGGACCTGCCTCGCCGCAGCCGTCATCAACGCTCTATGAAGTCCCGCATGTCTTGGCGGGGGCGTGTTGAGACAGCCACTGGATGACAAATCCTGTCAGGATCGCGATGCCCCCTCGACATGGTGCGGCGGGTCGAGATGATGCTTCGTCGGCGTCGGGGGGAGAGAGCGGCATGGCCAAATATGCACATTCGCTGGAGGGCAGGCCGGAAGCGGACTGGGAACCGCTGGCGTCGCCTCCCACGCGGAGGCGTGGATCGGAACAAATTGGCCAGTATATTCGGCTGGCAGGGCGCGGGTCTTGGGTGCGTTTCAGGGCAGCGGCTGTATGGATGCTCCCGGACAGCGGCAGGCGAAGGTTGCCACGCGCCTTTGTCTCCCTGCCTTCGAGTCGCCTGGGGCCGAAGGCGGGCGCATCATCTTTTGCAATATTCTGCGCCCGCGTCCCTGTCTGGCCGAACCCTTTGGGCAAGGCGTTTCACCCGCCTTCGGCCCGCTGCGCTGCAAGGACGCAGGGGGCAATCTGACGTCATCCCGCCTTAACACATGATGCGGGTCACGGCCTGGCCAGGCGTTCCGCATCGAGGAGCGCATCCAGCTTGCGCCTGGCCCGCACGGCCCCGGCATCGACTTTCAGTAGCACGGGGTCCAGTGCCCAGAGATCGGACGTGCCCATGCTGCGTTGCTGTTTCTCCAGCATCGGCTTGTCCTCGTTGAGGAAGGCATGCGCGAGGGATGCCCTCAGCATGGCGTTGAAGCCTTCATTGTCGACCAGGAAGCGCCGCGTGCTGCACATGAAATAGTGGGTCGTCGTCTCTGTTTCAGGCACCATGTTATGCAGGGTGACGGATTCATGGCCGGGCGTCCGTGCCTCGCCCACTTGCATTGCTGCGGTGCTCAGGATCATCAGTCCCGGCGGCTGCCAGACAACCTGGGTCCAGATGTCCGCCCGCTCGGACGGCGCCACCATCGGTGCATAGGCCGGGGGAGGCACGCAGTTGGACGAGTGCCATTCGGCGATGACATGACGGCCTTCTTCCCGCGTTGTCGCATCGGCGCCGGTGATGATCCCGCCGATCGAGGTCGGGTGCAGATAATCTGCGTGGCTGAGATCCATGATATTGTCGGCGATCAACTGATAATTCGCCGCCGTCGGCATGTACATCTGGATGCGGGCACTTTCAGGCGTTGCGTCAATGAAGGAGAGGTCAGGCAGCAGGCCGTGATCGGCATCCGCTGCATCGCCCATCCACACCCACAATGCGCCATGGCGTTCGACGACTTCATACGCCTTTACCTGCATTTTCGACGTGACCGGCCCGTGCGGGTTGGCGACGCAGGAACCCGCACGCCCAAAGGCGAGGCCGTGATAGCCGCACGTCACCGTGTCGCCATCAATGCGGCCGGCGGAAAGGGGGGCGAAGCGGTGCGGACACCGATCCACAAGAGCGATCACATCACCATGCGCGCCGCGAAAGAAAAGGATCGGTTCATTCAGGATACGACGCACCAGTGGCGTGTCTGCACTGACTTCGTCAGCCCAACCGGCCTGATACCAGCAATTGCGTAACCAGTTCATCGACGGACACCCTTCACGGAAATTTCAAACCCACGCCAAAGCATTTTTCGACTTCCTTCCAGATTCGGGTCAATCCACTGCACAATCCCTGGTTTCGTTGCCGTCCACATGCGCGGTTCCGGCCTTTGACCATCGCGTCAGGCGCTGCGCGTCGCCAGTTCCGCCACGCGACGCCGGACCAGGGCGGACGGCGCATCGCCTTCGAGCAAGGCAGGGCGCATCTTCCAGAAATCCCTGTCACCGATGATCCGATCAATGGCTTCCAGAACGGGCTTGTCCTCATGCAGGAAAACGTCCCGGACATTGTTCGTGATCTGGTCCGTCACCGCGCGCCCGCCAAGCGCAAAATTTCTGACCGACGATACCCAGTAATGACAGCTATGCGCGGTTTCGGGCGTGAGGATTTGCATCGTATCGGTGAAGATGGTTTCCCCGCCTGGAACCGTGATCCTGGCCGTGATCCTGATCAGGGATGGCGGGAACCACTGGAACAGGAAATGCTGATCGGCGGTTCCCCCCGGCACGAACGGTCCGAAAAGCGCCTGAACCGGCTTGTTGTCGGCCGTATAGATACCCGCGATACTATGGCCATCGTCGATCAGTTCAGGCGATTGCGACAGCACCCCGTTTGTCGCAAGCAGTTCCGGGTGCAGGAAATCAGCGTGGGACGCATCCATGAGATTGTCGATGATCAGCCGGTAATCCGCATTCATGTGCAGATAGGCGTCGCCACGATCTTCGGCCGGCAACTCTTCCAGGAAGGACATGTCATCCGGGATCGGGATCGGTGCGCTGTCTTCGCCGCCTTTCATAAACACCCAGACGAAGCCGAATTTTTCGCACACTTCGTAGCCAGGAACGTCAAGCTGCCTGTGCAGCGCGCCGCCTGTCCGGGGATTGTGGATGCATTTGCCGGAGCCATCGAATTGCAGGCCATGGTAAATGCATTCGATCGCGTCGCCGCGACGCTTGCCCATTTCGAGCGGTGCGAAGCGATGCGGGCAGACGCCGCCGATCGCAGCCATCATGCCGTCCTGACGACGATAGAGGACGATGCGTTCGTCCAAGAGGGTACGCCCGATGACATTGTCCTGGGCGAACTCGGTGGATAGTCCGGCGACATACCAGGCATTTCTGACGAACGTCATTGCATACTCCCGCAAAGTGCCGGGCTCGTTCAATCGAGCCCGGCTATATCCATTCAGGTCACTATCGGACCATAGGTTTCAAAACTTCGTCCGCACCGTCAGCCCATAAGTCCGCGGCGGCTGGTAGGATGCCGACGTGCCGGTGGTCGCGACATTGTTGAAAATGAGCACGGCTTCGTCAGTGATGTTACGCACCCATGCCCGGACACTCAGAGATTCATCGCTGTTCGACCAGGTCAGGGATGCGTTGACCACGTCGAACGCGCCTTGACGGCGGACATTGTCGACATTGGTGTAATAGCCGTCATTATGGTTCCAGTCCGCCGCGAACACCGTTCTGCCGCTGCCCATTTCCAGCGTGTAGTTCAGGCCAAGACTCGTCACGAAATCGGCCGTATAGGCAAGGCGGTTGCCCTTTGCGTTGATCGGCGTCGCGGTGCTTCCGCCCGTCGGCAAGGGGATGTTGGCGATCGCATTGGGATAGTCACCAAAACGATCATGGATCAACGTGGCGCCGAAGGTGAGCCGCAAGGCATCGCTGAGGACGGCCTCACCATCGATATCAAGCCCATAGACTTTGGCTGACGGTCCGTTGACGGTGCCGAGCACGCCGGTCGGCAGAAGCAATGGCACCTGGATGTTCTGATAGTCATAGTAGAAGAATGCCGGATTGAAACGGAGCCGACGCCCCAGAAGGTCAGCCTTCATGCCGACCTCATAGGCGTCGATCACCTCTGGATTATAGGCTGGCTGTTCGGGCGTGCCCAGATTGAAGCCGCCCGCCTTGAAGCCGCGGTTCACCGATGCGTAGAACATCACGTCGCCGACGCTATGGTCGATGCTGGCACGCCAGGTGATCTTGTCGAATGATTTGGCCTGATTGCCGGCGTTGGGCGGGAGCAGGCTGATCTCGGTGCCATCGGGCAGTACGCCGATGGTCTGGCCGTCGACGGTCCGCTTCTCATGCGTATAGCGCAGGCCGCCAGTCAGATTTGTGTCTGGTCCCAGCGGCACCGTCACCTGACCGAATGCGGCATAGGAGTCGGTCTTGACATTGCCCCGGTTGCGGAGCCGGGCGAACGGGAAAAAGGGCGAGTCCGGGCCGGAAAGCACAGGCCCGACAATCAGGTCAGTCGGGCTGAACGTGCTGTAGCCGTTGAAATAATATGCGCCAAGAACCCATGTAATCGCGCTGCCCGCCCCGGATTGAAGTTGCAGTTCCTGGCTGAACTGGCGATCATTCTGGACGATGAGGACAGCACTGGCCGGGGTGGGCGTCAGGTCGAAATCGAAGATGGTGGATAGCTTGCCCGCTCGATAGGCGGAGATACTCACCAGCTTGAGGTTCCCCAAATCCTGGTCGATCCGGGCGGTCACTCCGCCGCTGCGGGTCGCGAGGCTGAAGGGTTGATCGACGTTGGTGTCCCATTCGTCGCCGCCGGTGGGCGGACCGAATACGGGGATTTCGTCGCGGAACTGGCGGAACGCAGGATATGTGCCGCGCGCTTCGGAATAGTCGCCGCTCAACCGGATTTCGGTCGTTTCGCCCAATTCAAGCAAGAGCTTGGAACGGAAGGATAAATCCTTTTCCACGCGATTGACGTCCCGGCCGGTCGCCAGGTTCGTCCCAAAGCCCTTGGCCTGATGCGCGCCGGTGAAGGCGACGTCGATCGCCGCCGCGTCGGACAGTCCGGTGGTGAGATAGACGCTTCCCGACAGCGTGCCGTAATTGCCGTAGCTGAGTGACACATCGCCGCCGGCATCATGCGACGGATCCTTGGTGATCACGTTGATCAGGCCGCCGGTGGCGTTTCTGCCGAAGAGCGTTCCCTGCGGGCCTTTGAGAACTTCGACGCGCTGTATGTTGTTGAACGACAGCAGGGTGGAAGGTGCCGCCGCATAATAGACGTTATCCACATAGGTCGCGATCGAATTTTCGAAGCCCGGCCCCGTCACCGACGTGCCGATGCCACGCAGGCGCGGCAGAAAATAGCCGGCACCTGTACTCACGGTAAGGGCAGGGGTAATGATGCTCAGCGACTGCGCGCTGGTTACGCCCGCGCTTTCCAGCTTGGCGGCGCTTGCGGCGGAAATGGCGATAGGCACATCCTGCAATCGTTCCTCGCGCCGCTGCGCCGTGACGATGATGTCCTCGATGGCACCGTGCACCTGACCGGATGGTGCGCCAGGCTTGGGCGCGGCCTGCGCGGTCTGGGCGGCAGCAGCTTGCGATGCAAAAGCCAGCGCCAGTACAGAGACTTCGATAACCCTGGTAAACATGGTCCCCTCCTCCAATATTATATTGTGTGTCATGATGTTTT
This sequence comes from Sphingobium cyanobacteriorum, assembly GCF_030580935.1. GTDB lineage: Bacteria > Pseudomonadota > Alphaproteobacteria > Sphingomonadales > Sphingomonadaceae > Sphingobium > Sphingobium cyanobacteriorum. Next base: position 14,765 of record NZ_JAUQOM010000021.1, read on the forward strand.
AGCGCGCGCCGCGTTTGATCGGATGCCAGGTGCGCGCTCCAGTTGTGGGTTTTCGCATCGTTTCTGGCGGAGCTATCGGCCAGGGCAGCTAAAACCGGCACCCACTTTTCCGTACGATGCTCTAAATGCCCGTTGTTCTGATCAGCGGCAAAATCTGGCGTTCTTCGGCGACCACGAACAGATCCGCGCGTGGATCGAGCAACCCTGCGATCAGCGATGCCTCTTCGGCCACCGCCGCGCGATATGCGCTGACCAGATCGGTATCCGCAGCCCCGTCGAACCAGATGCTCTCGATGCCATCATAGACATTGATCGCCGCGCCCCTCACGAAACTCTCATCGACTTCCTTCTCGCCACCGGGCAGCGCGTGGTTGCGCACGAGTCGGCAGATCCGCGAGGCAAGCACGGGATGTGCGGCGAGGCGGGCTGTTTCAGCGCGCCAGGCTTCGAAAAAGGCCTGCTGGGTCACGCCTGCGCGGCGGCGAAGATAGCGCATGGCCTTTAGCCGGCCGTTGCGCGGCGATGAGACATCCTGCTCCTCTTCAGCGCAGGCGACCACGATGACGCGGGCCGCATCGGTGAACACCGTTTCGTCAGGTTGTATCACCGACTTATAATGGGGCGTGCTCGTCGCGCGCTGCATTGTCGCGGCATCAGCGAACCACAATTCGCTCACGCCGTCGACTTCGGGAAGTTGACTTCCATCATCTTGAAGCGCGTTGCAGCAATCGATAACATGGTTCTGCGTGTAGCGATCGACGTAGTTGTCGGGATCCGCCAGAACTTTCCCGCCATGCACCCGCTGATAATAGCGTGAAAATTCCAGGCGCGTGAATCCGGCATGCCGGCGGCCGGCGATCATGAACTTGAACATCCTCTTCTCCCAGATCGCCGTCCATAGCAGCGAACTCGCGACATTATTAAAACGACCATTTAAACCTGTCAACGCCACAGCGCAAGATTCGACAGGCTGAATAGCGCGCCCCGCCACAGGTCCGCTGTTGAATGATCTATGGAGAAGGGGGCCTAAACGACTGCGGCCCTGCCCCTGGCGCAGCGGCCGTGCCGCAGCATGCTGCTGCTCCTGAATGGAGAAATGGCGAAAATACTTATGCCAGCGGCAAGCGCGCATGTTTTGGCGCGGCACCGCAAAGGGGTGGGCCAGGCATGCGCATGCCTTTGCCCAACATGTCGAAGAAGGGCTTGCCAAACATTAAACCGATGTTTAATTCATGCCGTCAGCTAAGGCCGGGAAGCGGCCGTATCAATGTTAAGGGAGAGGCTGGGTGGCGAATTACGATGTCGTGGTGATCGGCGGTGGGCATAATGGCCTGGTGACGGCCGCTTATCTGGCGAAGGCAGGCAAACGGATCGTCGTGCTGGAGCAGAACGACTATCTGGGTGGCGGCGTGGTGACGCGCGAGTTGACTGTGCCTGGCTTCAAGCATGACCAGCACAGCATGGCGCACATCATGATTCAGGCCAACCCCCTTCTGGTCAATGACGAACTGGGCCTCAAGGCGCGCTATGGCCTGAAATATAATTTCCCCGACCGGCCTTTCGCATCGATCTTCGACGATGGTTCGACCCTGTCGATGACGACGGACCCGGAAGCCAATATCGCGGAGATTGCCAAATTCTCTCGCAGCGATGCGGATGCCTACGCCGAGATTTCGCGCCTAGGGCAAGCGGTGCTGCCGATCCTGACATCAGGCTTTTATCAGCCGCCGGCGCCATTTGGCGCCACTTTCGCCATGCTGGACCAGAGCGAAATCGGGCGTGAGCTGATCAACTTCATGCACAAGAGCTGCTGGGACATCATCGCCGAGCGTTTCACGAACGAAAAAGTCCGCATGCACTTTCTCAAGCTGCTGAGCGAAAATCTGGCTGCGCCGGATGAAAAGGGCACCGGCATCGCGCTGTTCTTCTTTGTCGCGATGATCGAGAAGTACGGAATCGGCGTCGGCGTCGGCGGGAGCGCTGTTCTGACACATTCCCTGATCGCGTCGCTGACCGACAATGGGGCGGAATTCCGTACCGCGACGCGGGTGGAGAAGGTGATCGTCAGCGATGGCCGGGCGGTGGGTGTCCGCACGGCCGATGGCGAGGAGTTCCTGGCCCGAGATGCGGTGATCGGCGCCATTCATCCTCATTTGCTGGGCAATTTCATCGACGGGATGGACTCCGGCGTCAAGGCGCGCGCGGGCCGCGTGCAGCAGGCGCTGTACAGCGCCTTTGCGGTCCACGCGGCGCTGAACGAGCCGTTGCGCTACAAGACGGACGAGGACGTGCAGGACGCCTATGTGATGGAACTGCTTTCCACCGACATGGAAGCGTTTCTCCGCAAGTTCGACGAATTGAAATATGGGCGGATCCCCAGGGAGCCGCTGATCGGTCTTTCCTGCCCGTCCGTTGCGGACGGCACCCGCGTGCCGGCCGGCAAGGCGACGATGTATGCCTTCTCCTACGTCCCTTATTCGCTCAGCGAGGGCGGGCCGCAGCAGTGGGACCGGATCAAGGACGAATATGAAGCGTCGCTGATCCAGCATATGGCCAAATACTGCCATAACCTGGATGCATCGAACATCATCGCGACCTATTCGGATTCCCCGCTGGATCTGGAGCGCAGTTCACCCAGCTTCCAGCGCGGCGACATTCATGGCTGCGCCCCTTACCTGACCCAGTTCGCCGGGCATCGTCCGACCCCCGACCTTGGCAACTACACCGTGCCGGGGCTGGAGCGCATGTATCTGGTTGGTCCGTTCATGCACCCTGCCGGCGGCGTGTTCGGCGCCGGTCGCGGAACCGCAATCCGCATGTTCGACGATCTTGGCATGAATTTCGACCGGGTGATCGCATGAAAATCTACGCACAGGACCGCAGCGAGTTGATGGATGTCCAGTCGCTGGACGTGATCGACGGCGAACTCGTCATCAAGGGCAAGGTGTTCGGCGCGATGCCGATGTCGGCGAGGCTGTCGCCGTCCCAGGCGCGCAAAGGCCTCAGGCTGCTGACGCCGCGCATGGTCCTTTTCCTCATCACCTTCCTCTTCCGAAGGGGGAAAAAGGCCTAGTGGCGGGTGGCGAGCGCGTGGACATGTCCGCGCGCCGGCTGCTCCCATTCCACGCTGCATCGGGAATAATGTGCCATGATCATTCTCTACGGGTTCGGACCGGATTTCGGCCTGCCCGAAATCAGCCCCTTTGTCACCAAGACCCAGGTTCATCTGGCGATGGCGGGGCTGCCGTTTGAAAAGCGGATCGGCGATTTTCGGCACGCGCCCAAGGGGCAGCTCCCCTATATCGAGGTTGACGGCCGCAGCGTAGGCGATTCGACCTTCATCCGCGATGTCATCGAGGCGCAGTCCGGCGTCGATCTGGATGCCGCCCTCTCTCCGGTCGAACGGGCCCACGCCTGGGCGATCGAACGGATGATGGAAAATCATTTCCTGTGGGCAGGGGTAGCCGAGCGCTGGTTGCATCCGGCCAATTTCGAGCGGGGGCCGGGGAAGTGGCTGTCCGGCGCGCCTGCAGAGTTTCGCGCCGCGACGCAGCAGCGGATGCGCGACACTATTCATGCCGTCGGCATAGGTCGCCACAATGAGGCGGAGATCGTCCAGCTCGCCGGCCGATCGCTTGAAGCCGTGTCCGCAATCCTGGGGCAGAAGATATTTCTGTTCGGCGACCGGCCATGCGCTGCGGATGCGACCCTGTTCGCCATTCTGGCCGCGGCCCTGACGCCCTATTTCGACGGCCCGATCCGGGATCGCGCCGAAAGCCACCCAAATCTTGTCCGTTACGTCGATCGCATGATGGCGCGCCATTTCCCGGATCATCCGTGGCGCGTGGGCTGACCATGGCTGACCGTATGATCTGGCCGCCGCTGCGAACGCTCGACATGAACAAAGGAACGAAGAAGTGATCAGACATGAGAATGCCGTCGTCGTGGTGACGGGCGCAGCGTCCGGCGTTGGCGCGGCCACGGCGCGCCGCTTTGCGGCCGAGGGCGCGAAAATCCTGCTGTGCGATGTGCAGGATGCGGCAGCTCCGCTGGAAGCCATCCGCGCGGCAGGCGGCGTTGCCGAGCAGTTCCGGGTCGACCTGTCGGCGGCGGGCGCGGGCAGCAAGATCATCGCTGAAGCGGGGCGGATTTTCGGCGGTGTCGACATCCTGATCCATAATGCCGGCTTCGGCACTGGCGGGACGATCGAGACGACCAGCGAAGCCGACTTGCAAAAGGTGTTCCAGATCAACCTGATGGCGGCGATCTCGCTCGCCCGCGCGGCCATACCCGTTCTGCGCGGGCGCGGTGGCGGCAGCCTATTGTTCACCAGCGCGCTTGCCGGTCGCCGCTACTTGCCAAACGCCATCGCCTATTCCGTCAGCAAGGCCGCGATCGATCAGTTGACGCGCGCGCTGGCGATGGATCATGCGCGCGAAGGCATCCGGGTCAATGCGGTCGCACCGGGTCCGGTGAACACGCCAATGCTGCATGAAGCCTGTCAGGTATATGGCATCTCGCCCGACAGGCTGGCCGCAGGCATGCCCACTGGCCGCCTGACCGAGCCTGACGAAATCGCCGCCCTGTTCGCCTATCTGGCGAGCGCCGACGCACGCTCCATCACCGGACAGGTCATCGGCATGGATGGCGGAATGTCCGCCGGCTTCTTCCCGCCCGCACCTGCCGGAGATCACGCATGACCGATGCGACCATGCAGGCTGTCCGTTACCACCAGCGCGGTGGGCCGGAAGTCCTTGTGCTTGAAACGATTCCCCGGCCGGTTCCTGCCCCGCACGAAGTCTTGGTGCGTGTCGAGGCCGCCGGCGTCAATTTCGCCGATGTCGCCCAGCGCGGCTATGGCCATTATCCCGTGCAGTTCCCATTGCCCGCGATCGCCGGCAGCGAATTCATCGGCACGATTGAAGCGACGGGCAAGAACGCCAGGGTGGCGGTGGGGCAACGGGTCCTTGGGGCCTGGCCGGGCGCAGGCTATGCCGAATATGTCGCCTTGCCGTCGGCGGCAGTCTTTCCGGTCGCGTCGGATATCGCGGCTTCCGATGCGCTGGCGATCTTCATCCAGGGGCTGACCGCGCATTTCGCCCTGGCGCAGTTGGGGGCCTTGCAGCCAGGAGACACCGTGCTCATCCATGGCGCGGCCGGCGGCGTCGGATCGATGCTGGTGCAATTGGCGCGCGCTTTGGGCGCAGGGTCGATCATCGCCCTCGCCAGCAGTGCCGAGAACCGCGGACGTGCCCGTGGTTACGGCGCTGATGTGGTCATCGACGGGACGCGGGACGACTGGGCCACGCAGGCGCGATCCGCCGCGGAAAAAGGCGTCGATCTTGTCCTCGACAGGTCAGGGGGCAGGGCGATGCTGCAAAGCATGGAGCTTCTGTCGCCGCTTGGGCGCTGTGTGGTCTATGGGATGGCGGAGGAGCAACATCGGGACATTCCGATCGAACCGCTCGTGGCGAAGGGACAGTCGGTGCACGGCCTTTTCCTCGCCCTTCACATGCAGCTTCAGCCGCAACGTGTCGGAGAGGCGCTGGAGCAACTGGTCGCTCTTTTGCGTTCCGGGCAGTTGAAGCCCGACCTGGGCGGTTCGTTCCCTTTATCCCAGGCTGCCGACGCACACCGGCTGCTGGAAAGTCGCCAAAGCTTTGGCAAGCTCATCCTGTTTCCGGGGGGGTGAGGTCGCCGGTCAGGCGACTTCCGGGGCCGACAGTCCCCCAAGCAGGAACGAGAAGATTTGCGCGCGAACTTCACGGAAGTCGGCATGATTGCAAACCTTGCCGCCCCGCAGATGTTCGACAAGCTCTGGATGCCCTAGAACGAGTGAGTAGGTGCCAAGGCCACTGAACATCCTCCAGCCAATCGTCTTTTGCGAAAGGTCGGGGCGAACACGATGAATGGCATTCGCGATCATGCTGTCTGACAGGCGCAGCGTATTATTGATCGTTGACAATACCTGGTCATTGACTTCGGACCATAATACCAGGGTCATCAGGTGCGTAAACAGAATGCGATTATTTCCCACCTCAACCGAATCAAAAACAGGATCGAGCCAGGCGTGCAGAAGAGATTCTAAGGTGACAGGTGTGTTCTGGAGTGCTTGATCAAGCAACTTGATTCGACCAATTGCGACAGCATCACATTCCGCGCGAAAGATTTCGCCAAAGAGATTTTCCTTGGATCCGAAATAATAGTTCACCAATGCGATATTGCTTTTCGACGCCTTCGCAATATCAGATATTCTGACGTCGGCATAAGCGCGTGAGCTGAACAAATGCTTGGCGGCAAGAAGGATGCGTTCCTTCGTTGTCATGGAATGTACGGCAGTCTCACGTCCAGAAGCCCGACTGGTCCCTGATTTCTTTGGGGCGGGCTTGGCAGGCTTTGCCGTTGCAATCTTGTTTGTCGACACGCGCATCTTCGCTTGGCTGGGCCTCTTGTACGACAGCAGGACAATGTCCACGCGATCGCTGACCCGCATTAGCGGTAAGCGGCATGTGAACCAAGTAGCAAATTCCAAGACACAGCCGCCATTACCGTCTAAATACCGGAACGATCTGTCATGCTGATGTGGACGATCGGACGGGGGATGAGGGAGTGGCGCGCGTCCTTTGGCGCGATTGCAATCCGGCCGCGGTGCCAATGGCCGAATGCCCCCATGCTCCTGAAACTGGGATCAAGAATGGAGAGTTGATGCGTTTCAGAGGTCTCGATCTCAATCTTTTGTCAGTATTCGATTGTCTGATGCAGGTTCGTTCGGTCACGGCGGCCGCGAAGAAAATGAACCTGAGCCAACCTGCCATGAGCGCGGCTTTGTCGAGGCTGCGCGAATATTTCGGCGACCCGATCCTGGTGGCTCATGGGAAAAAGATGTTTCCAACGGCATTCGCCGAAAGTCTGGCGCCGTTGGTGCGAGAGTCCCTTGGCGGCATCGAGACAATGCTGGCCACGTCGTCCCTGTTCGACCCTATGCAATCGCAGCGTACGTTCCGCATCATTACGTCGGACTATATCGTGGCAGCCGTCATTGCGCCTTTGCTGAACCGATTTGCGTCCATCGCACCGTCCGTCAAAATTCAAATCGTCGCACCCAATGAGGCCAGCACCCAATTGCTGGCGGACGGAAAAGCCGACCTGATGATTAGCCCGGAGGAATTTCTGTCGTCCGACCATCCGACGGAAATTTTACTGGAGGAAACGCATGTGGTGGCCGGCTGGAACGAAAACCCGCTCCTGGCCGGGACGCTGGATCAAGACGCTTTTTCTTCGGCAGGCCATGTCGCGGTCGCGCTAGGATCGCGATCGAACGCGACCTTCGCGGATCGGCATCTCGCCCAGATGCGGATCGCGCGGAGGGTTGAGGTGACTACCTCGACTTTTACGACGGTCCCCTGGCTTCTCGTCGGAACCCGGCGACTGGCGGTGATGCACAAGCGGTTTGCAGTGGCTGCATCCCGCATCTTCCCGATCACGACTGCGCCGCTACCCTTTGACTTTCCGGTCATGACCGAGCTTGTCCAGTGCCACCAAACGCGCCTGTTCGATGACGGGCTCAGTTGGCTGAGGGCGGAATTGCGGCAAGCGACAAATGATCCATTATTGTGATGGATATCCATCACAACAATAAATTTTGATTAATAGAAATCATCGCTAAAAATGGCCCCAATGAGATCGGGAGGGTGATTTGAAGCGGTTAGAGACGCTGGTTGTCGGAGCTGGCATTGGCGGCCTGTCCGCCGCCATCGCATTGCGGCGCGGCGGGCATCATGTCACCGTCATCGAGCGTGATCCCCAATGGTCGGTCTATGGCGTCGGCATCATTCAGCAGGCCAATGTGGTGCGCGCCATGGACCAGTTGGGGGTGCTTGACGCCTTTCTGGACGCGGCCTGCGGTTTTGATGCCGTGGAAATCTATATTCCCAGCGGCGATCGGGTCGCGCGCGTGCCCGCGCCCAGCCTGGTGCCGGGCAAGCCCGCCAATGTCGGCATCGGACGCCGGGCGTTGCAAAAGGTGCTGGGCGACAGCGCGAAGGCGTTGGGAGCCGATATCCGGCTTGGGGTGACGGTCGATCGGTTGGTGGATGATGGCGCGGCTGTGGATGTCGGCTTCTCAGATGGAGGAGCAGGGCGCTATGATGTCGTGGTAGGCGCGGATGGCGTTTATTCCCAGACGCGCGCGACCATCCTGCCGGATGCGGAAAAGCCGGAATTTACGGGCCAGGGCGTGTGGCGGTACAATTTCCCGCGCCCTGCGGACCTTGATGCGCTGCATGTCTATAATGGTCCGATCGGCGTCGGGCTGGTGCCGATGAGCGCGGAGCAGATGTATCTGTTCGCGACCAGCGCCGAGCCGGGCAATCCGCATTATCCCAAGGACAAGCTGGCGGCGACGATGCGGATGAAGCTGGCGAACACCGCGCCGCAGATCCAGGTGCTGGCCAGCCAGATCGTCGATGACGAGGATGTCGTCTATCGTCCGCTCGAAGCGATGATGGTCCATGGTCCCTGGTCGAAGGGGCGGGTGGTGCTGCTGGGCGACGCCGTCCATGCAACGACGCCGCATCTGGGGCAGGGGGCTGGCATGGCGATCGAGGATGCCATCGTGCTGGCCGATGAACTGGGCAAGGCCGACAGTCCGCAAGCGGCCTTCGCCGCCTATCGCGACCGTCGCTATGCGCGTTGCCGCTATATCGTCGAACAGTCGCTGGCGATCTGCCACGGCCAGATCGGCAAGGGGCCGCCGGTCGACAATCACAAAGCGACCGCAGACATGTTCGCGGTCGTCTCCCAACCCATTTAAATTCCAAGGATAAGACAGCCATGACTCGCGTCACTGAAATTCGTTATGTTGGTTATGCCGTCCCTGACCTTGACGCCGAGCGTGCATTTTATGCGGATCAGTGGAAGCTGGTGGAGGCAGGTGCGCGGGACGGGATGGTGTATTTCGCGGCCGATGGCGGGGAAGAGGGCTATGTCGTACGGCTGCGGCAGGCGGCGGAAAAGCGGATCGACGTGATCGCGCTGGCGGCCGACAGCCGGGCCGATGTGGATGCGCTGCATGACAAGGTCGCGGCGTCGGGGTGCCGGATCATCTGTGCGCCCAGGGAACTGGCGACGCTGGGCGGGGGCTATGGCTTTCGCTTCTTTTCACCCGACGGGCTGACCTTCGAGATTTCCAGCGATGTCGCCCGGCGCGACGCGCGGATGCTGGAGCGCTGGGAAGGGGTGCCGCAGAAGATCAGCCATATCGTGCTGCATTCGCCCGACCACAAGGCGCTGGTGCAGTGGTTCTGCGACGTGCTGGGGTTCAAGGTGTCGGACTGGCTGGGTGATTTCATGTGCTTTCTGCGCTGCAATGCGGCGCATCACCGCATGGCGATCCTGCCGGGGCCGCCCTGCCTCAACCATGTCGCCTATGACATGCTGAGCGTCGACGACATGATGGTGGGCATCAACCGGCTGAAGCAGCAGGGCACCGACCTGCGCTGGGGTCCGGGCCGGCACACGGCGGGCAACAACACGTTCAGCTATTTCACGACGCCCGCCGGCTTTGCGGTCGAATATACGTCGGAACTGGAGCAGGTGGATTTCGAAAGCCATGAGGCGAAGGTCCATGTCCCCGGCCCCAAGGTGATGGACCAGTGGGGCATCGGCGTCGGCGGGCCGCAGACCATGCCGCATCCTGAAGCCGACAAGGGGCTGTTCCAGGCGGTCGAGGCGTAATCCCATGGCGCTGTTCGAATATTTCCCCAACTATATCTGGAACCTGTCGGTCGCGATCGCGATGGAATCGGGCGCGCAGCTCGGCGAGATCATCGACATGTGCCAGCCCATCAAGGACGCGGCGGACGGCGGCGCGGACGCGGGCACGCCCATGTTCATGCAGGCTTGGGCGGCGATGGGCGACAAGCTGCTGGAGCTGGCGGCAGAGGACGAGGCGAAGGGCCGTGCCTTTTCCGCGTCGAACAAGCTGGAGCGCGCGTCGCTCTACCTGATCACCGCCGAACGGATGCAGGGCCATGGCGCGCCGGGGCGGGAGGCGACCTATGCCAGGGCGCGCGACGCCTTCGACCGATCGACCGCGCTGGGCAGGATCAACCGCGAGCGGGTCGAGATCCCGCTCGACACCGGCACCATGCCCGCCCTGTTCACGCGCGCACCCGACGCCGGACAAGGAGGCGAAGGGCGCAAGCCCGTGGTGGTCTTCTGCAACGGCCTGGATAGCTGCAAGGAACTGCTCTACTGGACGCGCCTGCCGGCCGAACTGGCGCGGCGCGGCATATCGACCCTGTGCGTCGACCAGCCCGGATCGGGCGAGGCGCTGCGGCTCCAGAACCTGCCCGTCGATCCGCACAGCGAATGCTGGGCGAGCAAGGCGGTCGACTGGCTGGAACAGCAGCCCGAAGTGGACCCCAGGGCGATCGGCATGACCGGCATTTCGCTGGGCGGCCATTTCGCGCCGCGCGCGGTCGCGTACGAACCGCGCTTCGCCTCCGGCGCGGTATGGGGCGCGAACCATAATTGGCGCGAGGTGCAGGACAGGCGCATGGCGCGCGAGGGCGTGTCAACGGCGGAGCAAAAGTCGGCCATTCGGCGGCGTAAAACCAGGCCATCGTGTTACATGCCGGGGGGAGTGGCGTGAGGGCGTAGCCCGAGGGCCACTCCCCCCGGCATTGGTGTAATT
>NZ_JAUQOM010000022.1 GCF_030580935.1 Sphingobium cyanobacteriorum
GCCTGACCCGTCTTCGAACACTCCCTCTAACCCGCATATTATCTGGAGTGAAATCATGGAAAACCGAAGGAAACCTGCGTCTCTCGCCGCCACGCTCGACATAAACTGCGACTGCAAAGAATACGTTTAATGTGGAGCTCCACATTAGACATATTCACGCGGCGTGATGTCAATCTGAACGTCGTTCCATTCGCCCGGATCGATGTCTGCGAGGCGGCGCGACAGCAACGCTTCCCCGGTCGAGACGATCTGCACCACAGCGGCGTGGCCGTCGGCCAGCCCTTGGTCGATCGCCGTCATCAGCGTCGGCGTCTTCATCGCGGTGATCAGATGGTTGAAAAAGCGCTGCTTGGCAGATTCGAAGGCCGAACGGGCCGCGGACTTGGCCTGCGCGTTCGAGGTGCCTTCGCTGCTGGTGACGTTTGCGGCCTCCAGTGCGGCGTCGAGATTGTTGTGAATCACTTGGAAGGCCCCGGCGTAGGCATCGTAGATGCGCACCTGCTCGGAAGTCAGCTGATGCTCGACCAGTTCATATTCGACGCCTTCGTAGGACAGCGAGCGGGCGGCATAGAGGCCGAGTGCCTTCAGGTCGCGTGCCAGCACTTCCATTGCCGCGACCCCGCCCGCTTCGATGGCTGCGATGAAATCGGTGCGCTTGTCGAACGGGAAGTCCGCACCGCCCCACAGGCCGAGCCGCTGCGCATAGGCAAGGTTCTCGACCGTTGTCGCGCCGGTGGCCGAGACGTAGAGGATGCGGGCGTCGGGCAGCGCGTGTTGCAGGCGAAGCCCGGCGCGCCCCTGCTGCGAGGGTGCGGAATCGCCCCGGTCTGACTTGCCGCCACCGGCATTCTGCATCGCATGGCTTTCGTCGAAGACAATGACCCCGTTGAAGTCGGTGCCCAGCCAATCGACGATCTGCTGGACCCGCGAAACCCGGTTCTCGCGCGCGTCGGAGCGTAGCGTGGCATAGGTTGTAAAAAGGATGCCCTGTTCAAGCCGGATCGGCGTGCCTTGCCGGAAGCGTGCGAGCGGGGTGACGAGCAATGGCTCCTGACCCAAGGCCTTCCAGTCGCGCTGGGCATCTTCGAGCAGCTTGTCGGACTTCGAGATCCAGACCGCACGCCTGCGGCGCTTGAGCCAATTGTCGAGCAATATGCCCGCAACCTGGCGACCCTTGCCCGCGCCCGTGCCGTCGCCGAGGAACCAGCCTTTGCGGAACCGGACAGCGGTGTCGCAGTCGTCGGGAGCGGCCTCGACCTTGTCCCAGGTCGCATCGACCGACCATTTGCCAGCAAGGAGATCGGCATGAGCCTCGCCCGCATAGATCACCGATTCCAGCTGGGCGTCGGACAGCAGTCCCTGTTCGACGAGGCCCGCAGGCAGATGCGGGCGGTAACTCGGCTTGGGCGGCGCGACCGAGGACATTGCTGCCGATTGCACTAGGCGGGTCGGATGCGGCTGGGCACCCGCGATGTGGATCGATTGGAGCGTGTAAGGCTCATAGAGAGTATCGGAGAGCTTGCCGTCGCTGGGCGACTGCCAGTCGATCAACTCATATTCCAGTGGAGCGCCCGATGGCTCACGCGCCGGAGCCGAGACCAATTTAGGCTTCGAACCTGCCGCTTTGATGGCAGGCGAACTGCGGGGTGTCCTCAGCGGCTGAATCGCCGATGCTGCTATGGGCTGACGTGGCGGAAGGCTGCCCGTCAGCCAGCGCAGCAAGGTCGCAAGATCGGGGGCCATGCCCGGCGATACCGGAAACTGCGCTGGATCGTCCGAAGGTACCTTGTCGATCACCGTCAACCGGGTTTCGACCGAAGTGCCGTGCGGCGCGAACACGCTGCCAGCGATCGTCGCGGTGAACACGACGCGGGCGTTGTCTTGCATCCGGATGAAGCCATCGCGCCACGCCTTGTGACCGGGCGCGCAATTGGCCCCGGTTATCGCAACGAGCCGCCCGCCACCGCCAAGCCGGGCAATCGCCGATGACAGATGGCGGAAAGCTGCGTCGGCCACACGGGTCTCGACATGGAGTGCGGTCGAGAAGGGCGGGTTCATGACGATGCAGCTCGGAACCAGGCCCGCGGCGAGCCGGTCATGGATCTGCGCGGCGTCGTGCATCGAGACGCTCGAGCCTTCGAACAGACTGCCAAGCAGCGCCGCCCGCACCTCCGCAACTTCGTTCACAGCCAACCGGCACCCGGCTAGTTCGGCCTGGATTGCCAGCAACCCGGTGCCCGCTGAAGGTTCGAGCACCAACTCGCCCGGGCGGAGGTCTGCCGCGAACCCGGCCACCCATGCGAGGCCCAATGGGGTCGAAAATTGCTGAAAGCTGAGCATTTCTTCGCTGCGCCGGGTCTGGGTCGGTGCGAGCCGGGCAAGGCGTTCGACCAGCTTCAGCTGTTCGAAGGGATTCGCGGTCCTGCCATGGATCGCCGGGCCATAGCGGCGCATGAAGAGCAGCTGGGCGACCTCGACCGCTTCGTAGGCGGCTTTCCAGTCCCAGGCACCGCTCGCATCGCTGGCGCCAAAGGCGGATTGCATCGCGGTGCGAATGGCCGGGGCATCGATCCGGCGCCCGGCGGCAAGATGGCCGAGCAGGTCATGGGCTGCGGCAATGATCGAGGCAGCAGTTTGCTCCGGGCAAGCGGAGGCAAGCGGGCGCGTTGAGGCACCCGCCAAAGGCGAAATGGTCATGGGATTGTTCCTTTGAATGGAGAGATTGAGTGGTCCGGCCCTGCGATCAGGCGGGCGGGATGTAGGTTTCGTAAGGGTTGCCGGGAGCGAGATGACCAAATGGCGTCATCACATAGTCGCCCCCATCCTGATCGGCGCCACGGCCGACCGCGCACATGACATAGCGGGTCTCGCCGCTCGCGACCTCGGTACATTCCATCAGCGCGAGATCGCCAGCTTTCGCCGCCTTCAACAGCGTCTCGAAATTGGCGCGGGCATAATCAGGAATCGCCATGGCTGATCTCCCCGTTGGCGGCGGCTTCCTTGTAGAAGCGGTCGAACAGCGTGTGGGTCGATTCCGACCGGATGGTCGCTGCGGTGATCAGCATGGCGAGCCCGCCAAAGCCATCGGGCCGCATCTTCGTGGCTGTGAACGCCATGGTGACGGTCAGGTGGTCGAGATCGGGCGAGCGGCGCACGATGTCCTGTAGCACGTCGGGCCAGAGGTCACCGCACATGTCGAGGTCGATGTCGTCCTCGCCCAAAATGGCATCGGGCTGCTCGTCGATCAGCTTTTGGGCGAGGCGGCTAGTTTCAGGCGTGGCGGCATCAAGCGCTGCGCGAACGTCGGCCGACGGCAGAGAGATCAGGTCGCTCGCGCCCTCTTCGCTGTAATAATAGGCGGTTTCGCTTGTCAGTTCTTCGTCGAACACCTGCGCGAGGAACATCCGCTCGATCGGCAGCATGGCGGCGAGCGGGATCATCGGATCAACAACCGTAGGAGTGTAATAGTCAGCCATCTTGTGGCTCCTTCATATGAAAATGCCCTCGGCGGGTGGGCCGAGGGCGTTGGTTGGTTTGGATTGGTGTGACGAAATGTCAGGCCGCAACGGCCTCGAACGGATCGACCAATTTGTGGATCGGCTGCGCACGTCCCATCCACGGTTCGGGCCGAATGCAGCGCACCCAGTCGGCGAAGCTCGAAATGAACCCCAAGTCCTCGATCACATGGCGTTCGCCGATCAGCCGCACCGGGACGACGCGCCCCGACGACACCGTAATCGTTGCGCCGAAGAAGCGTTCGAGCATGAAGATGCCCTCGGCATGGTGGCGCAGTGCCCGGTGCCGAAAATCGGCGGTGATCGATTTGCTCTCGTCGAACCATTGGTGGAGAGCGAGATAGTCGTTCGGCTCACCGCCCCATTGGCGGACGCTCGAAAGCGCATGGTGATAGCAATGTCCCATCGTCGCCTCCTCACCAGGTCGTTTCGGAATATTCGGTGGCCATCATCCGTTCGTGGTAGCCAAGCGTGATGATTCGCTCCGTCACATCGAAACGGAACTCGCCATAAGCGCCTTCATTATTTTCCCATCCGCCATGCTCACCTTCGAGCAGGTCGTAGGCGAGCGTTTCGATCACATCCTTGACGCGGCCGCGCTCGTCAGCATCGCCGTCAGCTGGGGAATTGGCCCCAGCAACCGACAGCTTGTCCTCGGGCAACGCGACCTCGCCTTGCGCATCGAAGGCGAACATGTCTTCGATCTGGCCGCTGTCGCCGCTGCCGTCAAAATCGACCGTCACGAGGATGATGCTCTTCGCTTGCAGGAAGTCGAACAGGCTGGCTTTGAGCCCGACGAGTTCTTCGGCAAACGCCGCGCGGCGCTTGGCGTCCTCTGCGATCCAGGCGTCATAATCGAATGTGAAATCGAATGTGAAGGGCGTGACTTGGGGTTCCGGGCTTGCCGGTTGAATGGTGGTCATGTCGAATTCCTTTGATGGGCGCATCCGCATGGGAATGCTGTGCTTCAGTCGGGATAGTGCGCGGGACGGCTCCGTGCCGCCCCGCGCAGGAGGTCATTCGGCGGCGATTGCGTAGGCATCTTCGGCCCCGGTTTCCTCAGTGCCATCATCGCCCGCGAGGAAGTCGGGAAGATCCCCGACCTCCGCCTCGGTCGGTTCGATGACCGGCAGCCGCAGCGGTTCGGGCAGCCAGCCTGTGCCTTCGAGCAGACGTTCGGCCTCGCGGGCCATGTCGCCCTTTTTCAGGTGTTCGATCAGCACGGCGGTGGAATCGCCCTTGGCTTCGCGGACGGCTTCGATGATCCGCGGCTTGGTGACACGGCCGAGGTAGTTGTCGACTGTCGGCGTCCAACCCGCCTCAGCCATGTCGAGCCCGACAACGCAAGCAAGCGCATCGGCAGCGCTGATCCGCTGGGCAACAGTGTGCGCCGAGATGCGACAGTCGTAGCCCTTGACCGCTTCGAACAGGGCGTTGACTCCAAGCGAGACGCAATGGGCGAGCAGCGCCATCTGCTCCTCGTAAGCCAGTGCGACGAGTGCCGCCCACAGTGCGCCGGGTTCGTCGGGCAGGCGTGCCTCCCACTGCTCATGCCGGGCCTGGATGCTGGTGCTCCAAACGGAATCGCGCAGGCTCGGGGCCGCGTTGCCGAGCCACGACTGGGTCACGCCGATCTGAACGCAGCCCGACTGCCCGTGCGAGCGGAACACCGACAGACACAAAGCGTGCAGCAGCGCGATGAAGGCTGCGTCCGGTGCATGGGCGAGAGCTTCGCGCAGCGCCAGCGTGCGTTCGGCGGTGAGTTCGGAAACGAGCCGATCGGGCAACGGACGGATGGCATCGTCCTCGTCGTCCGCAGCCTGCTCGTCCTGCACCTGACCGGCCACGGTGATTACCGGACCGGAAACGAGGTCACCAGTCTCGGCGCTGACTGACGAACCGTCGCCTTCGGCAACCGGCTCATCTTCAGGCCGGACATAGCCCCGGTCGATCCGCAGGCGCCCATCGTGGGCGAGCGAAACGAATACGCCCGCGCAAGCCTGCTCTTCCGGATCGAAGACGGCAGGTCGGCAGTTCAACGTGGTCAGTTCGGCATCGATCTCGGTCAACCGGGCGTCGACCGCGTCGGGCAGGTCGCAGCCATCGCGATATTCCTCGCCGATGGCGTCGTATTCCTCGACGAGGACATCGAGCCGGGCCTGTTCCTCGTCGGTCAGCGGAACCGTCATGCCGATGATGCGGCGCTTGCCGCGTTCGCAGCCGAACGGCAGGTCGATGGCTGCCTCGACCCATTTCCAGCCTTCGCCGCCGATCTCCTGAGCGATCGACGCCAGCTTGTCATTCACCAGCAGTTCGACCAGTGCGGGATCCTGCAGCCAGCCATCGCCATCGGCGGAGAACAGGTCGCGCATCACATGGCCGCCGGCTTCGGTGTAGCTGTCGATGCCGATGAACCGCACTCGCCGATCGGCCGCAGGAATCGCATCTTCGGTCAGCAGCCGACGGATGTGGTGAGACGAAATGTGTTGGCCGTTGTTGACCTGGTCCCAGACCTGTTCCTGGCGTGCATGGTTTTCGGTGACCGAGAAGGCCATGAGCTGCTCAAGCGTCATGCCATCCTCGCCGTAGATGTCGAGCAGCGTGGGCGAGACCGAGGCGAGGCGCAGTCGCTGCCGCACGGTCGAAACCGAGACGAAGAAGCGGGCCGCAATGTCCTCTTCGGACAGCCCCGCTTCGATCAGCGCGCTGAAGGCGCGGAACTGGTCGAGCGGGTGAAGGGCGACCCGCATGACGTTTTCGGCGAGTGAGTCTTCCTCGGCGATACCGGCTTCGCGGACCACGCACGGAACCGGTTGATCCTTCGCCATCCGCTTGGACTTCACCAGCAGTTCGAGCGCGCGGAAGCGGCGCCCGCCCGCAGGAACCTCGAACATGCCGGTCTCCTTGCCATCGTCATCGAGCATGGCGCGGACGTTGAGGCTCTGGAGCAGGGTGCGGCGGTAGATGTCGTCGGCGAGATCCTCGATCGAGAGGCCCGCCTTCACGCGCCGGACGTTCTTCTGGCTCAGCACCAGCTGGGAAAAAGGAATGTCGCGCGAGGAACTGAGCACGAGCTTGGGCAGCGACTTGGTTTGGGACTTGGTCATGGGTTTTCTCCATGACGGGCCGCCGGGAGCCTCTCTCTCGGCCTCGACCCGTCACGAAGCGCAGCGCCGCCCTCTCACTCTGGAGAAGGCAGCGCAGTGCTGGAGAAACACCGGGATGGTCCGGGCTCAATGAACCCGGTCGAGCAGCTTCTTCGCCTTGCCCTCCATATCGAGGCGGGCGTCCTGGTGGGCCTTGTCGCGGGCCAGCGCGGTGATCCCCTGCACGAAGTCGAAGATGGACTCAGGCGGGCGACCTTCCTCGGCCAGCACGGTTTCGATGATCTTGCCAGTCTCGGCCTTGGAGAACCCGCGCGCCCGCAGGAAGTCGCTGCGGTCATCATCCGTGCGGGCGACAATTCGTTCGCGCGCTGCCTTGATACCGTTGACGAACGGCAGCGGCGAGGAGTTGGCGAAGCCCTCCAGTGCCGGTGCGGCTTCGTGGGCAAAGCGGTTCGCCGCATACTTGCTGTGCCGGATGCTGATTTCCTCGAAGTCCTCGACGCCCCAGAGGTTCCGGTTCTGGCAGACCGCGCGCAGATAGAAGCTCGCCATGCCGAGCGTCTTCGCCCCGACCTCGGAGTTCCAGCAGTAGAATCCCCGGAAGTAGAGGTCCGGCGATCCGTCGGGCAGCCGTCCCGCCTCGATCGGGTTGAGATCATCGACCAGGAACAGGAACACGTCCCGGTCCGACGCATAGAGTGTGGTGGTATCGCGCGTGATATCGACACGGGGATTGTAGAGGCCGGTCGACCAATCGAGCACGCCCGGCACCTTCCAGCGGGTATCGCCCGTGCCATTGCCAGCGATCTTCTGCACGGCTTCGACGAGTTCGTGGTCGTAGATTCGGCCATAATCGGGACCGGTCACGGCGCGCAGTTCCAGCCTGCCCCCGGAAACTAGATCGTCGGTTTCGAGCGTCTTGATCTGCTCGGCGCGGTGTGAGGTCAGACCATATTGCAGGTTGATCGCCGCGAGGGGCGCAGGCAGTTGGCGCAGATAGGCAGCGGGCGCGCCGACCTGGCTTGCCAGCTGACCGAAGCTCCAATGGGTCGGTGTGACGGGTGCATCGGCGCCGGGCAGGATCAGCGCCAGGCGCTCGGGATCGTTGCGATTTGCGTCGACGTGGATGAGTGCGCTTTCAACGACGCGAGTGCGGCTGCGCTCGGAACGTCCACGCACGGACCGCGCCAGATCGCCGAGCGAGAGAAACCGTTCGTCATCGGGCCGCGAGAACCATTCCGACGAAACCCGACCGACCCGCTGGCCGCGTGAGACATCGACCTTGTAGCCACCGCTCGCATCGCGGCGAGCATCCAGAACCTGCATATTCATGGGGAAACCTCCATGACGGGCGGCCGCGAGCCTTTCTCTCGACCCTCATCCCGTCACGGCGAAGCCGGCCATCCTCTCACTCTCACCTGCTCAGGCTGTGTGTCGCGCGAGCGGCCAGCGAGAATGCCAAGGCAAAACAGCCGCACCCTGAAAGGAGGCGGAGATCGATCTCTTGCTCGTGCAAGCGGAAAGGCGGGGCTGGTCGGCTTTCTGCCTGCACATGAAACCATTATCGCCGGTTCAGAGTGCGTGCGGGGCCTACCTCAGCAAATGCCGCGCCCTCAGGAGCAGGCCTTCAGGCCTGCGAGACAGAGCGCGTCATCAGCCCCGCTCCGATTCTCGGGGCGTTGCGGGGTGTCCCCGCAGAGGTGGGTGTGGAGGAGACGCAAGGCGGCTCGGACCAGGGAGGACGCCTCCTCCCACTCAATATCTTGTCTCTGCTATGGGCTTGATCCGGCGCAAATCCGTTGATTTCAACAGTCGAATTGCATCGCAGAAATTTGGGTAAATAGGGGAAGCTGGCGCACCCGACTGGATTCGAACCAGTGGCCTTCGCCTTCGGAGGGCGACACTCTATCCAGCTGAGCTACGGGTGCTTAGTGCTTACGCAGTGCTTACGCGGAAAAATTTGCAGTGTGAAGCCTTGAAGGCTCGTGCTATTAAGATAATGAAATTACGTAGTATTTTCTCCAAATAATTCCCGTTTCTGAGCTTGACGTCTGCCTTCGGAGGGCAACGCTCTATCCAGCTGAGCTATGGGTGCATGACGCTGGTCAGGAGGGGCGGTTAGCAAAGTCCTTGGCCTCGCGCCAGCGTCAAATTGGCCTTGCACCAATTCTTATTTCCCGACCTTCTCCATCGGCTGAAATTTGCCCAGGCCGCAGCTCGCGCCCGGTTGCAAGCCGGGGCCAGCATTCCACAACACAGTGATGATGTCGACCGAACAAAGCTGTGACAGGCTGGTCCTGTACAGGAAGCGCTTTTCGAAGCCGAGGCTGGGGCAACTGTTGGGCAGCGTGTTGCGATAGACTTTGTTGCCGTTCATGATGAAGTCGATCGTCCGGTCGTCACGCACATTGGTCGACTGGATGGAGCGGATCTGGACGCAGTCGATCGCCTCGCCTTTCGGGACATGGAGATCAGCTTTGTCCCTGGCGATGGCAGGCAGGGCGGTGCAGGCGATCGCCAGGCCAAGTGCAAGCCGGGCGTGAGCAACAATGGACATGGCGTCTCTCCTTTTATCATGCCGAATCGACGGCATGGCGGACCTGTTTCCGTCACGGTCCTTAGCGCTGCATGGCTGAACGGGATGAGAATGGACGGGTGCTCAGTCGGGTGCCCTGGTCTCTCCCGTCTTGGACCCTGCTACTCTGGGCGCAGCAGTCTTGGGCTTGAACCGGCACAGGTCGGCAACGATGCAGCGCCAGCATTCGGGCTTGCGCGCCTTGCACACATAGCGGCCGTGCAGGATCAGCCAGTGGTGCGCGTCGCGGCGGAAGGGCTGGGGCACATGCTTGTCCAGCTTCTGTTCGACCGCCAGCACCGTCTTGCCCGGCGCCAGGCCGGTGCGGTTGCCGACGCGAAAGATATGGGTGTCGACCGCGAACGTCTCCTGCCCGAAGGCGGTGTTGACCACGACATTGGCGGTCTTGCGCCCGACACCGGGCAGGGTGGTCAGCGTGTCGCGATCCTGCGGCACTTCGCCCCCGAAATCGCGGACCAATATTTCCGACAGGCCGATGACATTCTTCGCCTTGGTATTGAACAGGCCGATCGTCCTGATATGCCGCTTCAGCCCCTCTTCGCCCAGGTCGACCATCTGCTGCGGCGTCTCGACCTCGTGGAACAGGGCGCGGGTCGCCTTGTTGACGCCAATATCGGTAGCCTGCGCCGACAGTGTGACCGCGACCAGCAACTGATAGGCATTGCCATATTCCAGTTCCGTCACCGGCGCGGGATTGGCTTCGGCCAGCCGGCTGAAAAAGTCGAAGATGTCGGCTTTTTTCATCTACAGGCCCAGCACGGCCTTCATGTCATATCGGCCGGCGGGCTGGCCTGTCAGCCAGCGCGCGCCCTTCACCGCACCGCGCGCGAAGATGACGCGATTTTCGGCACGATGGCCGATCTCGATCCGCTCGCCTTCGGCCGCGAAGATCACCTGATGGTCGCCCGCGACCGATCCGCCGCGCAGCGCGGCAAAGCCGATCGCGCCTGTCGCCCGTGCGCCGGTGATGCCGTCGCGCCCGCGCTCGCTATGCGCGGCCAGTTCTATGCCACGTCCGCGCGCGGCGGCCTCGCCCAGCAGCAGGGCGGTGCCCGATGGCGCATCGACCTTGTGCCGATGATGCATCTCGACAATCTCTATGTCCCAGTCGTCGCCAAGCCCCGCCGCCGCCTTTTCCACCAGCGCGGCGAGCAGGTTGACGCCCAGCGACGTGTTGCCGGTCTGGAGCACCGGGATATGCCGGGCGGCGGCATCGATCAGCGCATGATGCACCGCCTCCAGCCCGGTGGTGCCGATCAGGATCGGCGTCCTTGCGGCGATGCAGGCGTCCAGATGCGCGGACAGGGCACCCGGCACCGAAAAGTCGATCAGCACGTCGCTTGCCTGCGCCAACGCCAGCGGATCGGCGGTGATGGCGATGCCTGGCGCGATCTCACCCACGCAATCGCGGTCCGTCCCGCCTGCGATTGGCAGGCCGGCCTCCGCCGCGACCTGCGCGATCGCCCGTCCCATGCGGCCCGCTGCGCCGAAAATGCCAATGCTCGTCATGTCCGTCCCGTCATTATCCAACCGGCCATGGCCGATGCCAGAGCGGCGGCGCTTTGTCATCCCTTGGCATGCCATCGCTTGGCGCGGGGCGCGTCAGCTTTCCTGCATTTCGGGTGCATCGATCGATCGCAGCACATTGTCGCGCAACTGCGGGTCGTCCAGATGCTGCGCATTGTCGAGCCTGACCTTTGCCGCCGCCTCGTCATAGAGGAAGGGCAGGACGGCAAAGCGGCGTCCCTGCGTCACCGGCAGCGCCTCGTGCAGCAGCGAACAGGAAAAGACGATCGCCCCGCCCGTCGGCGGGCGGTAGGTGCGCGATCCGAACTCCGGGAAGCGCAGGTCGCCGCCCTCATACTCCTCTGCGTTGAGGCCGATCGACACGGCAAAGCGCCGGTGCGCGGTGCCCAGCGTGCTGTTGTCGGTATGCGGCCGGAAATAGCCGCCCGTCCCCGCATCGTAGCAAGAGATGATGTAGCGCTCCATCCGCGTCGCCCGGAACTGGAAGGCGCGCTCGACCTGCGGCACCAGTCGCCGGACGATCCGCGCCTGCACCGCCTCGCGCAGCCGGGCGTCATCGATCATGCAATCGCTGCGGCGCTTATGCCGGTGATTGAGTTGCAGCACGGTGTTGCCGTTGGCAGGGTCGGTGCTCATGAAGCCGCTCTCGCGCAATCCCTGCCGGTCGGCATAGGCGATCAGGTCGCGACAGAGCGCCGGTTCGAACAGGCCCGGCACCTTGAGCACCGGCGCCCAGGCGTCGCTGTCCCTGTGCACCGGCGGCAGATCGGCCATCGCCGCGCGGATTTCGTCATCATGGCTGGCCAGATCGGTGGCGGGCACCATGCGGATGACGCGCAGCCCCGGATCGAGGATCCAGGTGCAGACCGCGATCGCCCGCGGGCCATTTTTTTCAGGCCGCAGCGCGCCGAACAGTTCGGCCACCTTGCGGTCCAGATCGAGGAAGATGCGCAGGCCCGGATAGCGTTCCTGCAACCGCTCGCCGTCCGCATCGTGCGGATCGCTCGTGACGATGAAGGCGCAGGCGAAATCATCATCGAACGGCCCGGCATCGGCGCGCATCCGGCGATAGAAGGCCATGGCACCGGGCGCGCCGGAACTGCCGATGAAGGTGATGGCGATATAGCGCCCGGCCGTGCTGCGGAAAGAATAGTCCGGGTTGGCGAGGCTGCGGACACGAAAGGACGGGACAGGATCGCCGGGCAGCAACATGGACAATCTCTCTCTATCGCCGGATCGCAGCGCCGCGATTTTGGCGGATCGGGCGGTGGGCACTCTTGACTGCCGCCGGTGCATCGTCAAGGCCGTTGGGCGATGCCGCATCCAGCATTGGCGCGGTGCTCTTTGCCGTTTAGGATGGCGCGATGCGCGACATCCACAACATCGTCATCCTCACCGGGGCAGGCATTTCCGCCGAAAGCGGCCTCGCCACCTTTCGCGGCCCGGACGGCCTGTGGGAGGGGCATCGGGTGGAGGATGTCTGCACGCCCGAAGCGCTGGCGCGCGACGCGGTGCTGGTGCATCGCTTCTATGACGAGCGGCGGGCGAAGCTGGCGGCGGTGCGGCCCAATGCCGCGCATGAAGCGCTGGCGGCGCTGGATGTGCACTGGCCCGGCGGGCTGCTGATCGTTACGCAGAATGTCGATGACCTGCATGAGCGCGCAGGGACGAAGCGGCTGATCCATATGCATGGCGAATTGAAATCCGCGCTCTGTGCCGCCTGCGGCCGGGCGGTGGCATGGGCCGATCCGCTGCCGCCGGGGTCGGTCTGCGGCGGTTGCGGCCAGCCAAGCCTGCGGCCCGACATCGTGTTCTTCGGGGAGATGCCCTATGCGATGGAGGCGATCGACGCGGCAATCCGGGACGCGGATCTGTTCGTGTCGATCGGCACGTCGGGTGCGGTCTATCCCGCCGCCGGCTTCGTCCAGACCGCGCGCCATGTCGGCGCGCGCACGCTGGAACTCAATCTCGATCCGTCGGCGGGCAGCCTCTGTTTCGACGAGGCGCGGCTTGGCCCGGCGAGCGAGCTGGTGCCGGCGATGGTGCGGGACTTGCTGGCCTGAACGGCGCATAAGCCCTCTCGCATATCGCCGCGCTTATAGTATAGCGCCCGCATTGATATCCCTGCGCGGAGCATGCGGTGATTACTGTCCAGCGGGTGGCCAAGGCCGCCGGCAAGCATCTGACCAAGGCGGCGCTGCACGTCCGCAAGGCTATGGGCGCGCGCGCGACGCGCGGCTGCCCGGCCTGCGGCGCGACCGTGGTTGGCTTTTTCCGCTATGGCGACAATGGCGAATGGGGTTGCCCGCAATGCGGCGCATCCCCGCGCGAGCGGCTGATGAACTGGCTGATCGGGGAGAGGCGTCTGGCCGTGCCGGTGCAGGGCGCGATCCTGCACATGGCCCCCAATGAAGCCAGCCTGGTGCGGCGCTTTTCCGCCGCCGCCGACTATGTGCCGGCTGATCTCGATCCGGCGCGCTACACGGTGCCGAACATGCGCCGCGTCGATCTGATGGAACTGGCTGATGTTGACCGTTACGACCTCTTCTATGCCAGCCATGTGATGGAGCATGTGCCCGACGACATGGCGGTGCTGCGCAACATATTGCGGGCGCTCAAGCCGGGCGGCGAGGCGTGGCTGATCGTGCCATTATGGGACGGGCCGACCGAGGATGGCAGTTTCGACATGCCCCCGCGCGAACGCGAGCGCCGCTTCGGGCAATGGGACCATGTC
Source organism: Sphingobium cyanobacteriorum (assembly GCF_030580935.1). Taxonomy (GTDB): domain Bacteria; phylum Pseudomonadota; class Alphaproteobacteria; order Sphingomonadales; family Sphingomonadaceae; genus Sphingobium; species Sphingobium cyanobacteriorum. Next base: position 13,480 of record NZ_JAUQOM010000022.1, read on the forward strand.
CGCCAATATGGCCCGGATTTCGCTGATCGCATCCGGGCCGCCGGCTTCGACCTGGAGGAAATCGACGCTGCCGGGATCGATCCTGATACGCGCCATTTCTACGCGCTGGACGACCGGCTGTTCAGGGCGCGCAAGCCCGCATGAACCGCCTCGCGCGGATGGAGGGCAGCGCCCGCATCCTGGCCCTGGTGAAACTCGCCAATGTGGGGCTGGTGCTGGTTTGGGGCTTTGCCGTCACCTTCGTCTTTGTGCGCGCATTGCCGATCGCCGAGTTCCAGTCCTTCCTGCTGCTCGTCGCCTTCGCCAATTTCACCGTTTCGGCCGAATTCGGCCTGACGAGCATCATCTACGCCCGGTTGCGCCAGCATTGGCTGGGCAACGGGGCGGGGCAGGGCGATGGCGGCTTCCGGCTGGAGGAGATGGGCGTGCTGTTCCTTTTCCTCGGCCTGCTGGTCGCGGGCGCGACACTGATCCTGATCGCCGCGCTGGCGCTGGGCTGGCTGGCGACTGGGATGCCGCTGCTGTTCCTCTTCTTCTTCCTGTCCGCCTGCCTCAACCTGCCGGCCTTGCTCGCCAAGCGGGCGCTGGCGGCGGTGGACGGCAATTTCCTGTGGGAAGCGCTGGATTGCGCGCGGCGGGTGGTGACGATCGGCCTGTTGCTGGTCATCCTCCTCGGCCTCGATCCGCGCCTGTCGGTCGCGCTGCAACTGGTCGTCAGCATGATCGTGATCGGCTATGCGATCGGCCATGTCCATCGCCGGCTGGACATGCGCCGGCACCACTGGCTGGCCTTCCGCGTCGGCGGCGGCCATGTCCGGGCGCATTATCTGCGCGACATCGGCGCTTCGGCGGCCTTCACCCTGTCGGACATCATCGCCTATAACGCACCCTATTTCACCATCGCGGCGGTGACGGCCGACGCGCGGCCGATGCTGATATTCGATTTCTTCTTCAAGATGTCCCGTTCGCTGTCCATGTTGGTGCGCGCGATGGTGGAGGCGGCCTTGCCGCGCATCACCCGCGCCTGTCATGCGGGCGATGCAGTGCGGCTGCGCCAGTTGCTGCTGCGGGCGCTCGCTGCTGCGATGCTGTTCGCCATCGGGCTGGCGGCGGTGCTGCTGGTCGCCGGCGACCGGCTGTTCGCCATCCTGTTCGATGGTCGTGCGGCGATCGACCGGGCGGACATCGTCCTCATCATTGTCGCGCTGGCTGCGCTGACGATCCTGTGCGTATCGGTCTATGTCCAGGCGGCGCTGGGCCGGTTCGGGGCCTTGCTCGCACGGTCGCTGCCCTTCCTCGCCGGATCGCTGGCCAGTGCGCCGCTGGCGCTGCTGCTCTGGCCCGATCGCTTCGACCTTGGCTTCCTGGCGCTCTATGCGTTGACGCTGGTGGGTGTCGCGGCGCTGCACCTCCTGTCGCTGCGCCGGTTGATGCGCGCATGAAGGTCGCGATGCTCGATCCCTCGCTCTTTACCGGGCGCTATGACGACAGCCTGTGCGCGGCGCTGGCCGGGCAGGGGGCACAGGTGACGCTGCTCGGCCGCCCGATGCGCCCGACCGACGCGATCGTGCCGCAAGCCTATGCCTATTGCCCGCATTTCTTCCGCCGCAGCGAAGCGCTGCGCGGAAAGATGGGGGAGGGGCGCGCCTTTCGCATTGCCAAGGCCGCCGAATATGGCCTGGCTTGCGCCCTGGGCGACATCGCGCCCATGGCCGGAGCCGACATCGTTCATGTCCAGTGGCTGCCGTTCGCGCCCGCCGACCGGCTGATGCTGAACCGGCTGAAGGGGAAGGTCGGTCTGGTTCATACCGTCCATAATGCCGACGCCTATCATGCCGATGCGGGCGTGCAGGGGCGCGGCTATCGGAAGCTGCTCGACCTGTTCGACGCGTTGCTATTGCATGGCGACACGACCCGCGTCGCGCTGGTCGAGCAGGGAGTCGATCCCGCGCGCATCCATGTGACGCCGCATCCGCCGATGCGCCTGGCCCCGGCAAATGCCGCCGATCTGGCCGCCATCGCCCCACCAGCCGTGCCGCGCCTGCTCTTCTTTGGTACGATCCGCCCCTATAAGGGCGTGGACATTCTCCTGGACTCCTGCCTGCGGCTCTGGCGCGCGGGCCATCGCTTCGAACTGGTGCTGGCGGGCAAGCCTTTCATGGACGTGGCGCCGCTGATCGATACGATAACGCAGGCAGGCTTTGCCGACCGCCTGATCACCGATTTCGGTTTCCTGACCGAAGGCCGGCTTGATGCCCATATGATGCGCGCCGACATAATCGCCTTTCCCTATCGCCATATCGATTCGAGCGGCGCCTTCCTTTCGGCACTGCATCATGGCAAGGCAATGGTCACGTCCGACGCGGGCATGTTCGGCCAGTTGCCGGACGGGGTCGCGGTGCGCGTGCCGGCGGGAAATGCGCCGGCATTGGCACAAGCCCTCTTGCCGCTGATCGAAAGCGCGCCCATCAGGCGGGACTATGGCGCGCGGGCGCGATTTTATGGCGAAGAGATGGGGTCCTGGAAGGATATGGCGGTGGGGACGATCGGCATCTACGAAACCGTGCTGGCCGGGCGGGCATGAACCGTTATCTGCGCGAACTTTCTGATCGCAGGCTGGCCCTGTCCCTTGCTCTGGCGGGGCGGGTCCACCAATATCCAGAAGTGCAGGCGTTGAGGCGCTTTCTGTCGACCTTCGCGGTCGATTGCCTGTTCGATGTAGGCGCCAATCGCGGCCAATATGCCATCATGGCGCGCAAGGATGCGGGCTATAAGGGGCTTATCCTGTCGTTCGAGCCGAACCCGGCCGTGTTCGCTGAACTTGCAAAGCGCGCGGCGTCCGACCGCCACTGGCATGTGTTCAACATGGCGCTGTCCGATTTCGATGGCACCGCCAGTTTCAACATCATGGCCGCTGACCAGTTCAGTTCGCTCAAAGCGCCGTCCGGCGAACAGGATGCGATCTTCGCCGATCGCAACAAGGTCATGAGCAAGGTGGACATGCAGTGCCGCCGGCTCGACACGCTGCTGCCCGAACTGATGGTGCAGCACGGCTTTGCCCGCCCCTTCCTGAAGATGGATACACAGGGCCACGATCTGGCGGTTTGCGAAGGTGCGGGCGAGGTGCTGAACCGGATGCTGGGCATCCAGACCGAACTGGGCGTTCGGCCCATCTATGATGGCGGGACCGGCTATCGCATGATGATCGACTGGCTGGAGGCGCGCGCGTTCCTGCCCTCCGCCTTCTTCGCCAACAACAAGGGGCATTTTCCGTTGCTGGTTGAAATGGACGGCATTTTCGTCAACCGGGCGCTGGTCGAGGGCTGAGCATGGGGACGGCCGCCGGTCATGTTCATGCCCGTCGTCTGTTTCTGGCGGGCGCGTTTGGCCTGGCGCTTTGGCTGGGCGCGACCTTCCTGTGGCACGTAACCTATCGGCAGGGCATCAGCCTGGCGGTGATCCTGTTGCTGGACCAGGATTTTCCAGCGCTGCTTGGCTCATTATTGCTGTTGGCACTGGCAGCGCCCTGGGCGGAGGGGAAGGGCTTTACGCTGCCCAAGCCCACGGCCGGAATCGTCGTGCCGCTGATCCTGCTGCTCGGCATGGCCGCCTGGGCCGGGCATTACGCCCTGTTCCAGGATTATGCGATCAGCCGGGACGAGGAAGTCGCCCGTTTCGCCGCCGCCTATATGCGCGAAGGGCTGTTCGCGCGACCGATCCCGGTCGAATGGGAACCTTATCGCCGGGCGATCATGCCCGAATTCTTCTCGCCCTTTGGCGCGGCGGATTACTGGACCGCTGCCTATCTGCCGGTGAACAGCGCCATCCAGGCGATCTTCTGGGAACTGGGCGATCCCAACCTCGCCGGGCCAGTGCTGCTGATGGCGGGATTGTTCGCGCTGTGGCGGGTGGCGCTGCACCTGATGCCCGACAGGCCGGATGCGGTGTGGGTGACGGTGCTGCTGGGCTTTTCATCCAGCCAGCTCTGGGTCACTGCCATGACCCCCTATGCCATGACCGGCCATTTCGCGCTCAACATGGTCTGGCTTGCACTGGTGCTGCGCGGTGGCGTGATCGGGCATCTGAGCGCGGGGGTGGTCGCGCTGATCGCGGCGGGGCTGCATCAATGGCATTTCCCGCCTATCTTCATTGCGCCTTTCATCCTGTGGATGCTGCTGGCGCGACGCTGGGGCGTCGCCGCGTTTCATGCGTTCACGCTTGTCGCCATCGTCATCGTCTGGGCCAAGCTCTGGCCGGGCTTCCTGCTCCATGCGCTGGGCGCGCCGGCCGACGTTCGGCCTTCGGCCGGCGTTGCCGACAAGGTGGGCAGCCTGTTCCAGCGTCTGGGCGATCGGTGGCAGCCTCTCGTCAACATCAGCCGCTATGTCGCCTGGAACAATATATTGATGGTGCCGCTGGCGGTGCTGGGCATGGCGGCGATGCGTTGGCGCAGCATGATCCGGGGGCAGGAAATCGCGCTGCCGCTGGCACTGGGCTGCCTTGCCGGCTGTATGCTGGCACTGGCGCAGGGCTATGGCTGGGGTTTTCGCTATGCCCATGGTTTCATTGGCCCCTTCTGCCTGTTGGCGGGCCTTGCCTGGGCGCGTTTCCGCCCGGAAGGCGCACTGCGTCCCCTGTTCATCGGGCTTGCCATCACCGCGCTGGCAAGCGGATATCTGGTCTGGCGCACCCATATGTTCGTCGCGCCTTATGCGGCCAGTCACAAGCTGATCGATTCGAGCGAGGCCGATGTCGTCCTGGTCGATCCGCGCGGCGGCCTCTATGTCACCGACCTTGTCCGCGGCCGCAATGGTGTGCCGGGAAAGCCGATGGTCATGAACCTGGGCATGCTGACGCTCGATCAGGTGGACAGACTGTGCCAGTCCTACGTCGTCCAGTTGTTCGACCGATCCGAATTTCGGCCGCTGGGTGTGCCGCTGGCCCGCTGGAATCTTGGCAGCATGGATGCCTTGCGCGCCCATATGAAGGAGGCTGGCTGCGACAAGCCGGTGCAGCCGCCGCTGCCAGACACATTCGAAGATGCGCTGAACATCGCTGACAATGCGATGTAGCGCCTTAATCGCTGACGGCATTGCCGGCGCTTGCCGGCTCTTCGTCGCGATAGAGCAGCATGACCGATCCGTCCTCTCCATCCACGACCCGGATCGGCAGGCTGAATTGCAGCGCTGACAGAAATTCCCGGCTGTCGGTGGTGCGGAATCGGCCGCCGATGCGCAGGGCCGATACGCGGGTGTCGCCGATCAGGATCGGCGCGGCGCGATAACGATTGAATTCGCTGGCCGCCTGGTCGATCGTTTCGCCGTCCAGTTCGACCATCTGTTCCCGCCAGGCGACGCGCTGGCCGATCAGCTTGGCGCCAAGATGGGTGAGGGCAATGCTGCGCGGCTGGATGACCGCGCCGCTGCCGGCGGCCACTTTCTGCCCCACGCTGCCGCCTGAATGGACGGTGACGGTGCCCTGCGTCACGGTCAGTTCGACAATGGAAGGGCGCATCCGCACGTTGAAGGCGGTGCCAACCGCCCGGATCACGGCCGATCGCGCCTCCACATCGAAAGGCCGTGCCTTGTCATGCGCGACTTCAAAGGATGCTTCGCCCTTGAGGATGCGGACCTTGCGGCCATTGTCGGTGAAGCGGACCTCCGCCTGACTGTCGCTGTTGAGATGCAGGATGGAGCCATCGCTCAGTGCAATGTCGCGCATCTGGCCTATGCCCGTTTCGTATCGATCCACCCCGCTGAAGGTGCGGACGGTGACGATGGCGGCGACGATGAACAGCATGACCGCGACGGCGGCGGCGACCAATATATTGCGGGACAGGCGACGCTGTTGTTCTTCGCTGACGATTTGCGCCATCGGCGGCAGGGTTACGTCGGCGGCTGCGCTTTTCAGCCGTTCGGCCGCTTCCCAGGCGGCTTCGGCACGGGCGAAGGCAACGGCATGGCGCGGATCGGATTCGATCCAGGCGCAGATATCGGCTTCGTCCTGGGAGCTGGGGTCGCTGTTAAGCCTGGCCAGCAGGCGCGCGGCTTCCGCTTCGATCGCGTCCCTGTTGCCGCAACTTGAACCTGGTCCCGACGCCTGCACGCTCGAAGTCCGTTTCCTCACGTTCTGCCCAGGCCCGCATAACTATCGCGATGGCTTTGGCCAGATGTTTTTCAACAGTAGAAACGGACAGGGACATTTCCTCCGCTATTTCCAGCATCGATTTTTCGTGAATACGGCGCAGGATGAATACGCGGCGACATTGGGTGGGCAGCGACTCGACGATCGCCTCGACCTGGCGCAGCGCTTCGCGGGCATGCAGTTGCGCCTCTATATTATTGTCGCCACCCAGCAGTTCCAGATCGGCGATCGTTTCGAAACTCACCACCTTGTTGCGACGAGCGGTGTCGATCACCAGATTGCGGGCAATGGTGAAGAGGTAGGCGCGGCCGGTAGTGACATTTTCCCAATTTTCCGTGGCATAGGCGCGGGCCATTACCTCGGCGACCATATCTTCCAATTCATGGGTAGAGGGCAGGATGCGACGGAGGCGACCGCGCAGCGCGGCTTCCTGTGGCAGGATGACCGTCTTGAACCAGTCCAGTTTAGCGCGAACCCTATGCACGTTGACCCCCTTTTTGTCAGCCGCGCCTCTCCTGATTTCTTGTCCCGATTTCTTGTCTTTGTCATATTTCAATCATGGATGCAGGGGCCTGTCCAGACGACGAAGGGGTATATTTTTCGCACCCGATAAAAAGATCCCATCTGGTGCAGAAAAATTGTGGATATGTGACGGCCCATGCACGGCGTACCGTCAGTCGGGGGGTGGCGGCAATTCCATGGGCGCGCTGTCAGGCTGGTCATAATCCGGCCCGACAGGCGTGATCTCATCGGGGTCGGTCATGGGGGCTTCGACCGGCTGGTCGGGCGCGGGCATCTCGTCGGGGGATTGCGGATCGATGCGGTCGGGTGGCGGAACGCCGTCGGGGGCGCTGTCGGGACGGGTGGCCATGTCTGTCTCTCCTTTGTAATCGAACAGGGCTACGCATGGCATTGCCCGGCGGTTCCACGCGCCGCGCCAGTATCCCTTGCCTCTTCCCCCGCTTTTCTCTATGCCGCGCCGACCGGCGACCGATGCGGGCGTGGCGAAACTGGTAGACGCGCCAGATTTAGGTTGTTGTTGATCTGCATAAATTATCAATAAAATCAGCAATTTGCAAGCGTCAATATTTGCTGTGTGTCCAAGTATGTGTCCGCTTTTGGTAGCACATGCCAGTGAGGGCGTGCTTTTTGCCTGTCTATGCAATTGCACGCTGCGGCTGGCCGTGTAGCGGTGTATGGTCGCTCTCAGTTCTAAACTGGTAATGATGAGCTGGCGCATGGCTGCTGAGCCTTGGCATCCCAATCGGCGTTGGCGGCTTCGCAAGCCGTCTATGGATTTATCCCAGCAAAGCGAACCGGTTTCGACCGGCGCAAATGAGCCTTCGGATATGTCTCGCTTGCCGCTAGATTGTCGGTTGAAGATTGCGGACGATTTTGTAGCCGCGCATCCGGGCCGTGCAGTTGCCGAAATGCTGCTCGCTCTCTTCCCTGAATTGCGTCAGATCAGGCGGGAGTAGGGGGAGGCGTCGATGTGCCGTGATGGAATTGCGGAGGTCAATCGGGCTATTGGCCGCAATCTCCTATTTGAACAAGTCCCCCTGCCTGCTGGCTTTGACATAGGCGGTCCAGTCGGTGTCCGTCGCCGCTGCCTCGTCCAGCCATGCGATGACCTGTGCCACGACATTGCCTCCCTCTGCCTCAATGGTGCCGGGGCGGTGGAAGTGTGAACGGTAGCCCGTGTCGGTAATGGGGAGCCGCGCGCCCGCTGGGCTAATGCTTCGGATTTCCAAATGCGCGGTCACCTTCCATTTGAGAGGCTCATAGATGGCTTCGATCTCGATGCCCTGCCACGTGAAGAGGTAGGTTCGCGGCTTCATGTCAGCACCCCGCGAACACATGCACGGTATCCCACCCCATCTGCACCGTGAAAAGGTCGCCGTTGATTTCAGCATCGCGGGCCATGGCCTGATAGTCGATATAGTAGCGCAGCGCTTGCGGGATGGCGGTGGTTTCCTCCGTCACTTCCTGCACATAATCGGCAAGGCTGGCATAAGTGCCAAGGTGGCGATCCTCCAACGCCCTACGGGCTTCTTCAAGGTCGCCGTCGCAATGGTCGAGCAGCGCCGCGCCCAATGCTCCATGCTCGGCAATGAAGCTTGCCAGTTCCGTCACCGTGTCGAGGCTCGCATGTTCGCTGATGCGAACGCCGCCGAACCCCTCATGGTCATGAATGGCCCATTCCTCGGCCCCGGCGATGGGCGACGCGGCCAACATGGCGGCGACCTCATCCCATAGCGCCCATGCCTCCTGCGCGGCGTCGATCCACGCCCCATGCAGAATGCCGTTGTTATAAGCGGCAAGGCAGGCGACATAGATTCTCGGCTGTTCGGTCTGGCTGGTGGTGATGGTTGCTCCCATGTTTTCCTCCGTTTGGCTTGGGTTTCAGGTGTTCTGAAACCCTGCCTTCCGGCGAGGACGGGTGTGCAAACGGAGGGGCGGTTTTGCGGGGAACCGGCTGCACGGAACGTAGTGGAGGAAGCTGGGCGAAAACCGATCCGAAGTGCGCTGAGGGCTGGCCCTAAGCCGCGTTAGTGATCGCAACCGAAGGCGGAAACGCATGGCGGTTCCGGGAGCGCCAGGGAGTAGAGCGCGTGCCACAGGCAACGCTCGTTTGATTGGTTGCCAATTCCCATTCTGAATGGTTTCTTAAGTAGAGCTAAGGGAGACTATATGTTTGACGATAAGCAAAGCGGGCTGCGTGTTAAGGTCACTGTGGTGGATAAGGATGGGAATGAGGTTAGCGATGCACGCGTTAGCAATTTATTTCATTTCGAACATGAAACTAAATCAACAAATGATGAAATGATCTGTATCCACACTTACTGGTGCGCCGTCACCCATGGCGATCATTATTATCACGACATTCCCTTCTTCGAAGGATCGATGGATACGATGTATCGCTATGCAGAAGATGGAAGTTTGCGTCTTTATTGGCCTTTACCATCGACATGACTAACTCCTCGCCAGCAGTTTTACTGAGGAGCCTTCGGGCGACCAACCACCACCACATAGCGCGGCGTGCTCAGTTCCGTGAACAGCTTTACATGGACAACGAACACAGGGAACGTGGTGATCCCAATCGCGGTGAATGACCGGGCATACGCTGTTTGAAGCGAAATATGGTGCAGGGCGTTGTCACTGCTAATGTCCATCAATGCCGCGATGTGATGGCTATCGAACGCAGGCTCATCCGCGATGCAATAGTTCGCCAAAAATGGATCGAATTGATTCATGCCCAATTCCGCGACAGCGTAGGCATAGGCTGCCTTGGCAATCGCCTGCGAAAATACACCCGCGTGTACGTGAAACCCAAACCGTAGCGTACTGTTGCCCAAAGCCGCTTTGCCGCGCTCCTGCGCGTCGGCTGGCATGGCAATCATGACCCGTCCACTCCACTCCGTTCCGGGCGGCGCACCCGTTAGAATGCCAGGGGGATGATCGCCCACAAACGCGATAAAGAAGGGCGGCATACCGTCATGGGGAACCTCCTTCTCAATTTCCGGCCCACCTTCGCGGCTCACATGCATCTTCATCCCCAGCTTGCGCGCGTGCTTCTTGCGAGAACGAAGACCAAGCGCGCCGCGCGGCTGTTCAAGCATTCTGCGCATGAGCAACTGCTCAATCCGGCCAGTGATGTGGGCGCAATCGACGCAACTGGCTTTGGGCAGCAACAAGTCGCCCCTCAAGCCATCGGCGATAATATGCTCATCCGTCAGCACCACCTCTGGTGGTTTCTTGAAGCAATAGATGCATTGCCCAACCTCCGGGTAGCGCCGCGTAGGCGCGTCCCGCATGACGCGATGTTCGCTGATAAGTCTTGTAAACATCGGATGTCACCTGTTTGTGAGAACGGCGGAGCAATATTCGACCACGGTAGCGGCGGGATAGTCCTGCTGCGGGCGGCGTAAAAGTCGTCCACCTTGAAGCCTTTCTGCCGAGTCAGGGAGGTGTGGGGATCTACAGCG
>NZ_JAUQOM010000023.1 GCF_030580935.1 Sphingobium cyanobacteriorum
ATTACACCAATGCCGGGGGGAGTGGCCCTCGGGCTACGCCCTCACGCCACTCCCCCCGGCATGTAACACGATGGCCTGGTTTTACGCCGCCGAATGGCCGACTTTTGCTCCGCCGTTGACACGTTCTTCAGCTTCGGCGGCGGAGCGCTGGTCTGATGGATGCCGTGCCGCCTGAAGCTGTGCCGGGATATGTCGTCCCGGTGCACCGCGCGCTCACCGAGCATATCCTGCTCGGCGGCGCGCCGCGCGGGCTCGCGATCGCCAATGCGACGCTTGCCGCCGCGATCGGGCTCGGTCTGCGGCTGTGGATCGCTGGCGTGGTGATCTTCGCGCTCGGCCACGCGGTCTCGGTCTGGGCGGCGCGGCGCGATCCCCAGTTCGTCGATGTCGCGCGGCGGCATCTGCGCTTTCCCACCTATCTGAGGGTCTGAGCCGATGCTCTCGCTTCGCGAATACCGTGGGCAAGCCGACCGCCTCGCCGACTTCCTGCCCTGGGCAGCACTGGTCGCACCGGGCGTGGTGCTCAACAAGGACGGCAGCTTCCAGCGCTCGGCCCGCTTCCGCGGTCCAGACCTCGACAGCGCAACGCCGGCCGAACTGATCGCCACCACCGCGCGGCTCAACAGCGCACTGCGCCGCCTGGGCTCGGGGTGGGCAATCTTCGTCGAGGCGGTGCGCCGTCCGGCGCAGGACTATCCCGAAAGCGCCTTTCCCGATCCAGCCTCGGCGCTGGTCGAGCACGAACGCGCCGCGCAGTTCGCCGAGGAAGGCGCGCATTTCGAGAGCGGCTACTTCCTGACTCTCTTGTGGATGCCGCCCGCCGAGGACGCCGCCCGCGCCGAAAGCTGGCTTTACGAAGGCAAGGCCGAGAAGGGGATCAACCCCAAGGAGCTGCTCGATCTCTTCATCGACCGCACCGACCGGCTGCTGCGGCTGATCGAGGGTTTCGTACCCGAAGTAGCCTGGCTCGATGACGGCGCGACTTTGACCTACCTGCACAGCTGCATCTCGACGAGAGCCCACCGGGTGCGGGTGCCCGAGGTTCCGATGCACCTCGACGCACTGCTCGCCGACGAACCTCTCACCGGCGGGCTCGAGCCGCGGCTCGGCCGCGCTCATCTGCGTACGCTGACCGTGGTGGGGTTTCCCAGCGCGACCTTCCCCGGCCTGCTTGACGAGCTCAACCGGCTGGCCTTCGCCTATCGCTGGTCGACCCGCGCGGTGATGCTCGATAAGACGGACGCGACCAAGCTCACCGCGAGGATCCGGCGGCAGTGGTTTGCCAAGCGCAAATCGGTCGCCGCGATCCTCAAGGAGGTGATGACCAACGAGGCCTCGACGCTGCTCGACAGCGACGCCTCGAACAAGGCAGCCGATGCCGATGCCGCGCTGCAGGAGCTCGGCGCCGATCATGTCGGCCAGGCCTATGTCACCGCGACCGTGACAGTGTGGGACGAGGACGCCAGCCTTGCGGCCGAGAAACTGCGCCTCGTCGAGAAGGTCATCCAGGGCCGCGATTTCACCGTGATCGTCGAAGGCATGAACGGGGTCGAGGCCTGGCTCGGTTCGCTCCCCGGTCATGTCTACGCCAATGTCCGAACACCCCCGATCTCCACGCTCAACTTGGCCCACATGATCCCCCTCTCAGCCGTGTGGGCCGGGCCGGAATGGGACGATCATTTCCGCGCACCCCCACTGTTCTACGCGCGTACCGAAGGTTCGACCCCATTCCGGTTTTCCCTCCATGTCGGCGATGTCGGCCACACGCTGATCGTCGGACCGACCGGCGCAGGCAAGTCGGTGCTGCTCGCGCTGATGGCGTTGCAGTTCCGGCGTTACGATCGCGCCCAGGTCTTTGCCTTCGACTTCGGCGGATCGATCCGCGCCGCTGCGCTGGCCTGCGGCGGTGACTGGCAGGATCTTGGAACCAGCCTGGCCAACGACGGGGCGGGCGCAGTGCTGCTGCAGCCGCTCGCCCGGATCGACGAGGCAGCCGAACGCAATTGGGCCGCCGAATGGATCCAGGCGATCCTCGCTTCGGAAGGCGTGACCATCGATCCGCCAGCCAAGGAGCATCTCTGGTCGGCGCTGACCTCGCTATCGACCGCCCCGATCGCCGAACGCACCCTGACCGGGCTCGCGGTTCTGCTACAGTCTCAGGCGCTTAAACAGGCGCTCGCGCCCTATTGCATCGGCGGCCCCTTCGGGCGGCTGCTCGATGCCGAGGCTGAGCATCTGGGCGAAGCGAGCTTCCAGGCCTTCGAGACCGAAGGGCTCACCGGCTCGGCGGCCGCGCCAGCAGTGCTGTCCTATCTGTTCCACCGCATTGAAGGCCGGCTCGACGGCTCGCCGACGATCATCATCATCGACGAAGGCTGGCTCGTCCTCGACAGCCCGGCCTTCGCCGCGCAGCTGCGCGAATGGCTCAAGACGCTGCGCAAGAAGAATGCGAGCGTGGTCTTCGCGACCCAGAGCCTCGCCGACATCGAGACCAGCGCGATTGCGCCCGCCATCATCGAGAGTTGCCCGACCCGGATATTTCTGCCCAACGAGCGCGCGGTCGAACCACAGATCCTGTCGATCTATCGCCGGTTCGGGCTCAACGACAGGCAGATCGAGATCGTCGCACGGGCCACCCCCAAGCGCGACTATTACTGCCAGTCGGCGCGCGGCAACCGGCTGTTCGAGCTGGGGCTTGGCGAAGTGGCGCTCGCCTTCACCGCGACTTCGTCGAAGTCCGACCAGCTCGTGATCGGCGAACTCACCGAAGCCCATGGCACCGCCGGCTTTGCCGCAGCCTGGCTGCGCCATCGTGGCCTCGCCTGGGCTGCCGACATGCTCCCGTCCCCGCAGGCCATCCCCCCCGCCCAAATGGGCCAACCCAAGGAGTAATTGTGATGAAATCCCCCCGTTTGCGAGACCTGCTCGCTGCCGGCGCAGCGGTCCTGTCGGTGACCGCGACCGCGCTTGTGCCCGCTCCCGCCTATGCCCAGTTCGGCTTCGGAGGCATCGTCTACGATCCCTCGAACTATGCGCAGAACGTGCTCACCGCTGCCCGCACGCTCGAGCAGATCAACAACCAGATCCGCCAGTTGCAGAACCAGGCTACCTCGCTCATCAACGAGGCGCGCAATCTCGCCAGCTTGCCGACCAGCGTGCTCGAACCGCTCCAGCAGCAGATCCGCCAGACCCAGCAACTGCTCGCCCAGGCACAGCGCATTTCGTTCGATGTCCAGGCGATCGAGGGCGAGTTTTCCCGCCAATACTCAGGCCAGAACCTGACCGGCAGTCAGCGCGAGATGGTGCAAGGCGCAGAAGAACGCTGGCGCAACAGCGTCGCTGCCTTCGAGGATGCGCTGAAGGTACAGGCCAGTGCGGTCGGCAACATCGAAGGCTCCCGCACCGCGATCGACAGTCTGGTCACCGCAAGCCAGTCGGCGACCGGCGCACTGCAAGCGGCCCAGGCCGGAAACCAGCTGCTCGCGCTCCAGTCGCAGCAGCTTTCCGACCTTATCGCCACGGTCGCGGCGATGGGCCGCGCGCAGTCGCTCGATGCCGCAAACTCGGCCGCAGCCAAGGCGCAGGCGCGCGAACAGCTGCGTCGCTTCCTCGCGCCAGGACGCGGTTACGTGCCTGCGGGCGCGCAGATGTTCCGGAACTGAAGCGATGGACACCAAGCTCCTCGCGCGGATCGGAGCCGGGGCCTTCGTGGCCGTGGCACTGACCATGACCGTGCTCCAATTGCGTGAGGAGCCCAAGGTCTCACCCACTGAAACAATCACCGTGTCGAAAGCCGACGACGATCCGTTGCCGGAAATGCTCCGACTTTGCTCCGAACTTGGTCAGATCGCCGAAACAACCAACGAATGTCGCCAGGCCTGGGCTGAAAACCGCCGCCGGTTTCTGGCTCCCGGCGCGCGACCCAAGGAACGATTTCCGCAAGCCCATCCCGTGAACGACAATTCCGGGCGGCCTTCTGGATCGCAGCCAGTCACCGTGCCTACCAAATCCGGAGGTCGATGACATGGGTGGCACCGGCGTCGTCGACCGCTTCCTCGACATCTTCTCGCGCTACATCGACAGCGGCTTCGGCCTGCTCTCGGGCGAAGTGGCGTTCATTGCGACCACGCTGATCGTGATCGACGTAACGCTTGCCGCCCTCTTCTGGTCATGGGGCGAGGCCGACGACATTATCGCCCGCTTGGTCAAGAAGACGCTGTTCGTCGGCGTGTTCGCCTACATCATCGGCAACTGGAACAACCTCGCCCGGATCGTGTTCGAGAGCTTCGCCGGGCTAGGCCTCAAGGCCAGCGGCACCGGCTTCACTGCCGCCGAGCTGTTGCAACCAGGCCGAGTCGCGCAGGTCGGGATGGATGCCGCGCAGCCGCTGATCGATGCGATCTCGGACCTCATGGGGTTCGTCAGCTTCTTTGAGAACTTCCTCCAGATCGTGATTCTGCTGGTCGCCTGGGCGATTGTCATCATCGCCTTCTTCATCCTCTCGATCCAGCTGTTCATCACCCTGATCGAGTTCAAGTTGACCACGCTCTGCGGCTTCGTGCTGATCCCTTTCGGGCTGTTCGGCAAGACCGCGTTCATGGCCGAACGCGTGCTGGGCAATGTCGTCTCTTCGGGCATCAAGGTGCTGGTCCTCGCGGTCATCGTCGGCATCGGCTCGACCATTTTCACCGAGTTCACCAGCGCGATTGGCGCCGAGCCGACGATCGAGGACGCGCTATCGATCATGCTGGCAAGCCTGTCGCTGCTCGGGCTCGGCATCTTCGGTCCCGGCATCGCCAACGGCATCGTCTCGGGCGGACCGCAGCTTGGCGCAGGCGCTGCCGCCGGCACCGCGCTGCTCGCTGGGGGCGCTGCCGCTGGCGCAGTTGCCGGTGCGCGGATGGCGGGCGGTGCGGTTGCCTCTGCCGCCTCCAATGTCGCCCACGGCACCTCTCGCGCCGCCGGCGGTGCGACGATGGCTTATGCGCTGGGATCAGCCGGCAAGTCGGGTGCCTCTGCAGTCGGCTCGGGCATGGCCGCTGTTGGCGAAGCGGCTGCCGGTGCCGCAACCTCGCCGCTGCGCAAGGCGGGCGACAGTGTGAAGCGGTCGTTCCGCGAGGGCAGCCGCGCCGCGATTCCCCTGACCGGCGGCACGATCACCCCCGGTCCAAACACTCCACCGCCACCCGCTGCTGCCGACCAGGGCCAGCCTGCCTGGGCCAAGGCGATGAAGGACCGGCAAACCATCGCTCACGGCGCCACCATCGCTGCCCATACGCTGAAGTCGGGCGACAGCCACGGTGGAGGCGCATCCATCGACACATCCGAAAAGGACTGACGCATGTTTCGACGCCCATCGATCCGCTACGGCAAGACCCCCGAACCCGAAACCCCCTACCAGCGCGCTGCACAGGTCTGGGACGAGCGCATCGGCTCGGCCCGCGTCCAGGCGCGCAGCTGGCGGCTCGCCTTCTTCGGCGCGCTCGGTCTTTCGACCTGCCTTACTGCCGGGATCATCTGGCAGGGAGCGCGCGGCTCGATCGTTCCCTGGGTGGTCCAGGTCGACAAGCTCGGCGAAGCGCAGGCGGTATCACCGGCGGACGCAGGCTACACGCCGAGTGATCCGCAGATCGCGTTCCACCTGGCGGGGTTCATCGAGCAGGTCCGGGCCGTTCCCGACGATCCGATCGTGGTCCGGCAGAACTGGCTGCGCGCCTATGACTTCGCCACCGACAAGGGTGCGTTGGCATTGAACGACTATGCCCGGACCAACGATCCGTTTGCGCTGATCGGGCGCGAACAGGTCGGGGTCGATGTCACCAGCGTCATTCGCGCCTCGCCGACCAGCTTCCGCGTCGCCTGGGTCGAGCGGCGCTACCGCGACGGCAGCCTTGCCGAAACGAGCCGCTGGACCGCGATCCTGACCATCGCCCTCCAGACGCCCCGCACCCCCGATGCCCTGCGCAAGAACCCGCTCGGCGTCTTCGTCAACGCCATCAACTGGTCGAAGGAACTCGGATCATGATCAGCACCACCTTGCGCGCCCGGCGCGCAGCCACTCTCGCGATGCTCGTCGGCAGCATTTCCGTGACTTCATCTACGTGGGCCAAGGACCAGCCCGCATCGCCTGCGTCCCCCAACGAGGTGGCGCAGGCGACTGCTTCACGCCCCGATGTGGTCGCCATCCCCGTGCCGCTGCCGCTCCCCGGCCAGCTGCAAGCCCTTCCGCGGCGTAACCCTCCCCGCGCCGCGGGCCGCTCCCACCCTCTGCGGAGTCGCCCCACTCTGCAGGACCGGGTGGGAGCGGCAATGGAGGCCGCGCGGATCCAGCCCGAGCGCACCGGGTTCGTCAATGCGATCCAGGTGTTTCCCTATACCGAAGGCGCTCTCTACCAGATCTACGCCAAGCCTGGGCAGGTGACCGACATCGCACTGCAGGAAGGCGAGCAACTGGTCGGCTCTGGACCGGTCGCCGCTGGCGATACCGTGCGCTGGATAATCGGCGACACCGTGAGCGGGGTGGGTGCAAATGCGCGGGTGCATATTCTCGTCAAACCCATCCGGCCGGACATTGCGACCAACCTTGTGATCAACACCGACCGGCGCACCTATCACCTCGAGCTGCGCGCCAACCCGTCGGTCTACATGGCCTCGGTCTCCTGGACCTATCCGCAGGACCAGTTGATCGCCCTGCGGCAGGCCAGTGCCGAAGCAGAGCGGGCTGCCCCGATTGCGACGGGGGTGGACCTAGCGACACTCAACTTCCGCTACGCGATTCAAGGCGACCGGCCCGACTGGCGACCGCTGCGCGCCTTCGATGACGGGGTGCGGGTGTTCATCGAGTTCCCCGAGAGGGTCGCGCAAGGCGAACTGCCGCCGCTGTTCGTGATCGGCGCGAAGGGTGAGGCCGAACTGGTCAACTACCGCGTCGCCGGTCGCTATATGATCGTTGACCGGCTGTTCGCTGCGGCCGAGCTGCGGCTCGGCGGGCGCAAGGGCCAGGACAAGGTGCGGATCGTCTCCCAGCGCAGGGGGCGGGCATGACAGCGGCCGAGCCTGCCCCGCGCGAAGAAGCGGTCACCGATCCAGCCAGTGCGGTCAAGCTGCGCGGCGATCCGCCGCGCGTAATGCGCTTGTCGCGAAAGGCGATCGGTATTGCCTCGGCCTGCGGCTTTGCGCTCGTGGGCGGGGCGCTGATTTACGCGCTCCAGCCCCAGGGCCGCAATGGTGCCGAGGAGCTCTACAACACCGAAGGCGTCGCCGTGGCCGACAATCTCGCCGGAGCGCCCAAGGACTACGGCCAGGTGCCCAAGCTCGGCCCGCCGCTGCCGGGCGATCTCGGCAAGCCGATCTTGGATGCCCAGCGGCGCGGTGATGTCGCGGCCTTGCCTCCGGTCGGCGAACCGCAGCCGCTGCCGCCGAACCCTGCTGCCAATGCCGTCGAGGTGGCCCGCCAACGCGCCGAGCAGGAACGCGAGTCCGCGCGCGGCAGCCGGTTGTTCTTCGGCGGTGGTGCACCGGGCGGTAGCGCTGGCCTTGCTGGAGCGCCTGGCATGGCGGAAGCACCGTTGTCGCCCGCTGCACCTTCGGGGCCGAAAAGCGAGGCCGACCGGCGGCAAGCTTTCTTGGAACGTGCCACCGACCGCCGCACCGTGTCTGGCGAGCGGCTGTCGGGGTTGGCTTCGCCCAACGTGCTGCAGGCTGGGTCGGTGATCCCGGCCGCGCTGATCACCGGCATCCGTTCGGACTTGCCGGGACTGGTTACCGCGCAGGTGACCCAGAATGTCTATGACAGCCCGACCGGACGCATCCTGCTCATCCCGCAAGGATCGCGGCTGATCGGCGACTATGATGCCGATGTTGCGTTCGGACAAAGCCGGGTGCTGCTCGCCTGGAACCGCCTGATCCTTCCCGACGGCTGCTCGATCGTGCTCGAACGCCAGCCCGCCGCCGACCCGCGCGGGTTTGCTGGATTGCAGGACAGCACCGATTATCATTGGGGTGGCGTGCTCAAGGCCGCACTGGTCTCGACGCTGTTAGGCGTAGGATCAGAAGTCGGTTCGGGCGGCGATGGCGATCTCGCCCGCGCGATCCGGCGCGGGACCCAAGACAGCATCAATCGTGCCGGCGAGCAGATCGTCAGCCGTGAGCTCAATGTGCGGCCGACGCTGACCATCCGTCCGGGTTTTCCGGTGCGGGTGCTGGTGACCCGCGACCTGGTGCTAGGAGGTGAACGATGACCCGGTTGAAGCTCTCCGACCTTGCCGACGAGAAGCCGGTGCGGTTATCGGTAGAGGTGTCGGCCCGGCTGCACCGAGAAATGCTGGCCTATGGAGCGGCGCTCAATGGCGGCGATGCCAAAGGTGCTCCGCCACCCGAGCGCCTGATCCCGCCGATGATCGAGCGGTTCATTGCGAGCGACCGCAGCTATGCCAGGACGCGCCGCACGGTTCAGCCGGGATAGCGTTCCTCGATCAGCTTGAAGAAGCGTTGCAGCGCAGGATTGTCGTTGTCCTCGCACCAGTAAAGAGCGAACTCGAGGCGTGAGGGACCGCTGGAATCGTAGATCTCGCGGAAATGCAGTTCTGGCCAACTCACGCCCTGCGAGGATTCGGTTGCGACCGAGATGAATCGCTTGGCCGTGATCATGCTCAGCACGCTTTCGAGGCTGGTATCTTGAAAGATGATGTTGGGGCGGAATCCTTGTTCGGTCAGGCGGGCGGAGATCAGGTTCCCCAAGATCGGCCCAAGGCCATTACCTGGAACGACGAAGACCTCACGCCGTAAATCCTGCCAGTAAATCCGTTCTTGCGAGAGGAGGCGTCTTTCATCGACAAGCACGGCAAACAGGCGCTCGGACCAAAGCAGACGGGTCTTGAGGCCTGAACCCTCCAGGCCCGTGGGCGCCACTGCGACATCGATAGTTCTCGACAGGAGGCTATTGAGCAGCTTCTCTGGCCCGGCTTCGACGCCATCGAACTGCACGTCGGGAAAGCGCGTCAAATAGTCGGAAAAGGTCAGCTTGAGGTTGCCCGACATCAATGGTGAACAGTAGCCCACGGCAATCCGTCCCTGCAGCCCATAGCTGACGTTGCGCGCGGTGGTCTGGAGGTTCTCAATGTCGGTGACGATACGGCGGGCCTGCTCGATGAAGACCCGTCCGTTTTCGGTAGGCTCGGCTCCACGCGTGGTACGCTCGAACAACTTCACGCCCAATCGCTCCTCAAGTTGCATAACCCGGCGACTGAGTGTGGATTGCTTTACGTTGAGTGCCGCCGCCGCCCGGGAGAAGCTTTGGGTGTCGGCGGTCATTACCGCATACCGGAGCTGTCGGAGTTCTATGCCCATATGATACCGCGCCTCACCCCATCGATGGTGGTTAGTCGCGGCCGGTGCTTAAACCTTACATCGACGCCTGAGTTTCCCGTCCGCTCCCCCATCAGCATCACGCGCCAACGAGACACTCTGAAAAATTAGTCTTGACTGATCGTTCCAGACAATTATCAGGAGCATCATGCCGTGGGAAAAGAACTTCGATATCGACGAGACGCTGACGCGAGCCATGCAGGCCTTCTGGGCGCACGGCTACGAAGCGACGTCTATGCAGGACCTCGTCAAGGCCACCGGCGTCAACCGGGCCAGCATCTATGCGACCTATGGGGACAAGCGCGCGCTGTTTCTTACCGCGCTCCGAAAGTACGATGGCGATGTCCGCAGGCGCATGCTGGCAGAACTCGCTGAGACCAGGACACCATCTGAGGCGATCGCCGCCGTATTCGACAAATTCATCAGCCAGACCAGCGTGCCGCAGGGCAATTGGGGCTGCTTTCTGGTGAACACCGCGCTCGAACTTGCCGCCCATGATGGCGAAATCGCCGAACTGGTAAACGCGGCACATGACGAGATCGAGGCATTCTTCCTCGCCATGATCCGCAAAGGGCAGCAATCCGGCGACTTCGATCCGGATCGTGACGCGAAGCCGCTAGCCCACCAGGCGCTGGCATCCCTGCTCGGGATGCTCGTGATGATCCGTAGTCGCCCCAAAGAGGAGTTCCTCACCGCCGTTCGCGACGGCTTCTTGAATTCGCTGACCTGAGTCTTGCCCTTTTTTTGCCCAGTATGGAACGATCATTCCGAACAATTGTCCAACCGCCCGAAAGGAAATCCAATGCCCCTCATTCAGATCACCGGCGTCGGCGACTACCTGACGCTCGCCCAGAAACAGGATCTGATCCGCAAGGTAACCGACGCTGTCGTCTCGGTTGAAGGCGAAGGCCTGCGCCCGGTCACCTAGGTCACGATCGCCGACATCCAGCCCGGAGCCTGGGGTGTGGGCGGCAACCCCGTCACTGCCGACGACCTGCGCGCCATGGCCGCAGCCCCTTCAGCCTGAATTTCCCCCGAAGAACCCACGAAAGGAAAATCGTATGCCTGCCGTATTCAAGACCAGCCTCCCGCTTCGCACCATCGAAGATCCGAACTCAGCCGTCAGCGCACCGCTCAAGGCAGCGCAGGCCGGCATGGGGATGGTGCCCAACATGTACGCCGCCATGGCAAACCTGCCGGCACTGCTCGAAACCTACAATCACGGTTACGCCAAGTTTCGCGCGGAAGCTGGCTTCACCCCAGTCGAACAGGAAGTCGTGTTCCTCGCGATCAGCCGGTTCAATGGCTGTCACTATTGCGTGGCCGCGCACAGCTTCGTGGGCGACATGATGTCGAAAGTGCCTGCCGAAGTAACCGATGCGATTCGCGACGGCCGACCGGTGCCAGACGCAAAGCTCGAAGCCTTGCGCCATTTTGCGCACGTCATGGCTGAAAGCCGTGGTAACCCGACGCCTGACCAGGCGAGCGCCTTCCTTGCCGCTGGTTACACCGAAGAGCACATCCTCGGGATTGTCCTCGCAATCAGCGTTAAGGTCATCTCGAACTACTCGAACCACATCTTTCACACCGAGCTCGATGCCGGCTTCGCAGGACGCGCCTGGTCGCCCGCCTGACGGCGCCGTTCCCCTGACCCCGGCATCGTGACAGCTGGGCATGGCCGGCGAAACCACCCCCCGCCACGCCGGCCGGGGCCGCGTCGCCCTTCGGGTCGCCCACCGAATGACGCGGCCCCCTCAGGGGCGCCGGAAAAAGACTTTGCGCCCGTGTAACCAACCGCTCTCCTTCGCCGAATTATGGTGTGAGGGCGTTGGACCATCCGTGAGCACGGTCCATCATGATCGTGTTTGATCGTGCCTCCCCCCTCGCTCCGCTGGCCGGCATTGTCTGGTCGGGCTTCGACTGTCTTGCGGACGCGGCAGAACGAAGGGGGAAACATCGCGTGTCCGGATAAAGGGGGTCTGACCCATGAAGAAAACCAAACTCGCTTCGATGCTCGCCGTGATGGGCGGCCTTACCATGGCCACCGCCGCCTGTTCCAAGGAAGCCGAAGCACCTGCGGATGCACCCGCCGGCGCTGCCATGGCCGATCAGGCGGCTGGCAGCTGCGCTGCCGCGCCTTGTGCCGGCAAGAGCTGCGAAGCCAAGCCATGTGCACCGAAGGACTGCGGCGCCAAGCCTTGTGCGCCGAAGGGCTGTGGCGCGAAGCCCTGTGCCCCCAAGGGTTGCGCTCCCAAGCCCTGCGCGGCAAAGCCCTGATACCCTGCAGGGCCTTGCCAACGTGGCCGGCGGTGCGTGAGTGGACCCACCGCCGGCCATGACATTCCTTTACGAGAAGCCATGAACGAACACGACGCAGCCGAAGTTGTCGTCGAGACAATCACCCGGATGGCGCGCGAGCGGCGCCCGCTGATGCGGCGCGTTCTGCCCGAAGGCGAGGTGCATTTCTGGGAACACTATCCCGATGACGATGCTCGCGACGCCCAGACACGCGCGCGCTGGTATTACCACGTCCACGCACCAGGCGAGCGCGACCCGGCCGAGCACGGGCATTTCCATCTTTTCCTGCATCGCACGCAGCTCAACGATCCCGCAGATTTCATCGCTGCGCCCACCGAGGGTGAGGATGCACCGGCCCATGTCACCCATATCGCCGGGCTTTCTGTCGATCATTCTGGCGTGCCGCTGGCTTGGTTCGCTACCAACCGCTGGGTGACGGACGAATTCCTCTATCCGGCCGATGCGATGATCACCCACCTTGATCGCTACAATGTCGATGCCACGCCCGAAGATGACCTGGTCAACCGCTTCCTGACAGCGATGGTGGCGCTCTACCGGACCGAGTTGTCCGACCTGCTGCGGGAGCGGGACGCGGTCTTGGCGAAGCTGGTCGAAACCGAAGGCCCGGGCGCCTACGAAGCAGGCAACGATGTACTGGTCACGTGCCCGATCGATCTCGACGCAAAGATCGAGAGCCTCGGCCTCGAATAGGGGGTCAATCGGTCGGCCCTATCCCCCACATCTGGGCAAGGCGGCTGTAGCTGGGTTCGCCCCGGTGGGGGTCGTCGGTGGCTCCCCCCATTCGCGCGAGACGCGCCTGCATTTCGGCTTCATCAGCCTGCAGCGGGTTGGCCTTGATCCCTGAACCTTCGACGATGCGGTTCATGAAGTTGAACAGCGCGCAGACACTGACGGCGTCGAACAGGGCCTGTTCATCCCAACCGGCGGCATAGACGCGGTCGGCATCGGCCTGAGTCATCATCGCCGGGGTCCGTGTAAGCTTGCCGACGTAGGCCAGGATGGGCTTGAGTCTCTCGTCGACGTTACTCGATTCGAGGTCGGCCATCAGCCCATCGAATACTTCGGCATCGACACCAAAGGCTCGGGCGGCGACGACATGCGCGCCATGGCAATAGGTGCAGGCGTTTAGACCGGAAACATAGGCTGCGATCAGTTCGCGCTCGGCCACGGTCAGCGGCGACCAGTCGCGAAGCAGGCGGTCATGGTATTCGAGCAGCGGCATGACCGTGTGCGGGAAACGGCGAAAGACCGTGTCGAGGGCTGGTTCACCTTCGATCGAGCGGAAAACGGGCATGGCTTCACTCCTGGCCATTGGCGTTCGGGCGCGCGAAAACTCGTGCCGCGAGCAGGGTGCGCTGAACCACGGTCAGCAGACAAAGGCCTGCAAACCCGTAGGCGATTGCCGGAAAGTACTGCGGCCACAAACACATCGCCGTGAACGCCGCGATGGTCTCGGCACCTTCGGCAAGACCGGTCGAATAGAAGAAGCTCTTGGTCCCGTGCGCGCTGGTCCGGTCTCCCCGCTTGGCCGCGAGTGCCGCAAAGACGAGGAAACTGGCGGCAGTCAGCGTAAAGCTCGCCACAAGCAGCAGGGCGGCTGTGGCGTTGATCGACGCGTCGAGCCCGAACGCTACCGGCACGGCAACGTAGAAGACATAGTCGGCAAGGGTATCGATATAGCCGCCGAAGTCGGTCACCCCGCTTGCCCTGGCCACCGCGCCGTCGAGGCCGTCGAGCAGGCGGTTGAGGGCTATCAAGGCAAGCCCCGCCGCATAGTGGCCGTGAGCGATCGCATAGGCCGCCCCCAGCGCCGGAACCAGTCCGGCCAGAGTCACCGCATTCGCGCCAATCCCTGCCTGCGCCAGCCAGCGGCCCACGGCGTTGAGCGGCGGATCGATCAGTGGACGCAGGCGGGAATCGAACATGGCGCGCTCCTCAGGCTTCCAATTCGGTCACGACCATGTGACCAGACCGATCACCGCACCCGTCATCATCGATACCATGTTCCCGGCGAGCCAGCTCTTCATGCCGAGCCCGGCGACCTCCGGGCGACGCTCGGGCGAAAGCGTGGCGACGGTCGAGACGATGAGGCCGACGCTGGCGAGATTGGCGACCCCGCACAGCGCATAGGTCACGATCAGCAGACTGCGCGGATCGAGCGTTCCTGCCGGCAGGCCGGCGAGATCGAGATAGGCAACGTATTCGTTGAGGATCGCCTTGGTCCCCATCAGACTGCCGGCCGCTGGCGCCTGATCCCACGGCACGCCGATCGCCCACATTGCCGGCGATAGGAGCCATCCAAACGCGCGGCGAAGCGTGATCGGAGCGCCCTCCACGACAGGGAGGAAGGCCAGAACCTGATCGACCAGATTGACCAAGGCGAACACCGTGATGATGATCCCGATCACCGCCAGAACCAGGGTAACGCCTTCCATCGTCCCGCGAATGACTGCGTCCATGCTGCTTTCATAATGGAGTTCCGGTTCGGCATGCCCGGTGCCGGAGGCAGCTTCGCCCGGCACCATCAGACGGGCGACAAGCACGGCCGCGGGCAAGGAGATCAGCGACGCGACGATCATGTGGCCGACGGCATTGGGCACGGTCTTCGACAGGGTCGTGGCATAGAGCACCAGGATCGCGCCGGAGATGGTCGACATGATCAGAACCATGACCGTGAACAGCTCCGAACGGCTCATCCGGGCAAACCATGCCCTCAGCACCAGCGGGCTCTCGACCACGCCAAGGAAGATGGTCGCGCCACCCGCCAATCCGACCACACCGCTTACGCCGAGCGATCGGCGCAAGATCCATGACAGGCCCCGGACAATCATGCTGAGTACGCGCCAGTGCCACAACAGCGCCGAGATCGCCGAAAAAACGATGATCAGCGGCAGGATCTGGAAGGCAACAATCACCGGGGGCTGTTCACCCGGCTTCAGGAGGAAAGGGATCGGCGCGCCGCCGGTATAGCCGAACATGTAGGACGAACCGGCGAGCGTGGCCGTTTCGATCGCGGCCACACCCTTGTTGGCGAAGCCTACCAGCGTCCAGACCAGCGGCACACGCGTCACCACCAGAGCCACGGCAATCTGCGCCAGTAATGCGCCGCCGATCCAGAGCCAGCCTGGCCGTGCGGAACGGTTTTCGGACAGGCCCCAGGCGAGCAGGAGGATGGCGGCAATGCCGATCAACCCCTGGAAGTTATGCAGCGCCGCCATCTTGTACACCCCCTAGAATTTGAACGCCGCGCCGAACTGGAACTGGCGCGGCGGTCCGGCATTGCGCTGCACGAACGACGCTCCGCCACCGAACTGGACCTGGTTCGAGGTCGTTGCGGCATTTGCGAAGCCCGATTCATTGTTCGTGTTGAACACATTGAACACGTCGGCGCTGAGCTCAAGCCTCCCGGCGAAAGCCGGGATCGCGTAGCGAAGGCCGATGTCGACCGTCGCCGACCAGGGTAGGTGTGCGGAATTACGGGTTGCGCCGGGATAGCGGTCGGAATTGCCGACGAAGTTCTCGCCGAACGAAGCACCGTCGCCGTTGAGATCCTGGGTGCCGAAAATCCGTGCGTCGGGCACGAGATTGACCGGCTGGCCCGACTGGAACAGTCCGGCGACGCTGAGCGTCAGCCCGTCGAGCGGGTAAAGGTAGCCGACCGCCGAGATCACGTGACGCCGATCGTTGGCCGACGGACCCCATTCGGTGCTGAAGAGGTTGGCGTTGGCGGCGCGGAAGTTGATGTCGTCGGTATCGTTCTTCAGACTGGACAGTGTGTAGCTCAGACGGAAGGCGTAAGCATCGGAGCCTCGCGCCTTATTCACCTGCAGGATCAGCGCCTTGTATTCGGCCTCTCCCGCAGTCTCGGACACGGTGATCTGGCGGGCGCCTCCGGCAACCAGCGCGACCGGGCGGCTCGCATCGGCATTCGCCTGGCTGCGCACGAGGCCGAGCGACCGGGCCAGTGCGAACCGCGAAGCGTTGTCGGGCTGGCTTTGCAACAGCGCGATATTGGCCGCTGTCAGATTGGTGAGGTTGGGAGTGAAGGGCGAGGGCGCATTCAGATCGCGCAGCCGGACGAGATTGTGCGAGCGGCTGTAGATCACGTCGGCGGAGAGCGTGATCGTGTCGGTCGCCTGGAACTGGTAGCCGCCGCTCAGCTGCAGGCTCCACGGGCTCTGGTAGCCATCGGGATTGAGGATGCGAGCCTCGCCCAGGGTCGCGGTGTCGCGCAGGGCCTGAACCTGTTGCGGTGTCGGACAGGCCGAGACGGTAACGCAGTTCGGCGAGACCGTAAGGTTCCCGTCGAAGGTCACCTGGCTCAGGTCCGTGCCTGCCGGAATGATTCCAAGCGACTGGAGTTGGCCAAGCTGACCCAGGAATCCCGCCGACGTAGTGTTTCGCTGGAGTGCGTCGGAAATGACGGCATAGGAAAGCTTGCCGTAGAACAGCCCGGCTCCGAACCGCACAGTGGAGCGGGCATCGGGCCGGTAGTTGAGCGCGAAGCGCGGCGCGAAATTATCGTAATCGCCGCCCTTGCCTCCCTTTCCTGTCAGGCTGTCGTAATCCCAACGCAGGCCCAGCGTCGCCGTCAGTTTCGGGCTGAGTTGCCATTCGTCCTCGACATAGAATGCCAGCTGCGTCTGCCCGGTGCCGAAATTCTGCGGGCGCAGTTCGACCGAATAGTTGGCCACTGCCGGGTTGAGGGCAAGCACGTCCTGAGCTGACAGGCCGAGGCCCTTCGATGACAGGCTGGCGAGCTGCGGGGCAGTCAGGTCGACCGTGAAATTCCCGTCCGGATTGCCGCCGCCCAGCAGCGCAAAGTCGGAATGGATGACATCGGCACCAAAGCTCAGTTTGTGATTGCCCAGCTTGCGTTGCAGCCGGTGCGTGGTCTGCCAGGTCTCTTCGAGGTCATTGAACACGAAGCCCGGATGGCCGACGACACCGACGGTCAGCCCGCTCGGATCGCGAATCACGACTTGCGGTCCGGCAGGACCCTTCGGCTTGCCGTAGTCCCAGCGGAAGCGGCTGAACTGGAC
Source organism: Sphingobium cyanobacteriorum (assembly GCF_030580935.1). GTDB lineage: Bacteria > Pseudomonadota > Alphaproteobacteria > Sphingomonadales > Sphingomonadaceae > Sphingobium > Sphingobium cyanobacteriorum. The sequence continues at coordinate 16,728 of NZ_JAUQOM010000023.1, forward strand.
GGCGCCATCGTAACTCCAGGTGTCGCCGGAATAGCTCGCCGTTGCCGCGACCAGTGTCGAGAAACGGTCCTGATCCGAACCCGCCGAGGGGAAGGTCACGTTGCCGCCGCCAAGGCCGCCGCCGGGTCGGTCAATGGTCACCCGCCCGAAACTGGCCCTCAGGCCCAGCGTCCAGTCCTCGGTCAGGCGGTGGTCGAGCCGGACCGAACCGAGGTAGAATTCGTTGTTGCCGGTGACCGTATCGACCACCCCGAGCGCCGGCGCATCGACTACCTGCTGGTTGCGATCGCGGGTGTATTCGAAATTGGCGTAGAAGAAGGTCTTGTCGCGCACGATCGGACCGCCGATGCTGGCGCCGGCCTGGTAACGCTCGAAACTTTCGCCGACCGCGTTGCCCGACAGGTCGCGCCGCGGAAAGGGCGACTTCGCATCGAGCGGGCGACCGGGGCGCACCAGCGCATAGACTTCGCCATGGTAGTCGTTGCTGCCCGAAGGCGAGGTATAGTTGACCACGCCGTTCGCCGTGCGGCCATAGGCCACCGAATAGGAGTTCGCGAGCACGGTCACTTCCCGGGTGAAGCCGAGCGGCACCGGAAACTTGAGGCCGCCCAGGAAGTTCTCGTTGTTGTCGAGCCCGTCGAGGAGGTAGTTGGTATCGAGCCCGTTCGAGCCGTTGATCGAGATCGATGGCGCTTCGGGGAAGAACCCGGTGGAGGCGACCACATTGGGCAAGCGAACAAGCGAACCCAGTACGTCGCGCCCCTCGATGGGAAGAGCGACAAGCTCCTCCTTGCCGAGCGAAGCGGATACTTCGGCATTCACCGTGTTGAGCTGAGTGATTCCGCGTGCGCCGGTGACAACGATCGTCCCGGCCCCCACTGGCGCAAGGCGCAGCGTCACGCTGCTGGTGAAATTGGCCCGCAGGCTGACGCTGGCCTGTTGATCACTCTCAAACCTACCCCCGGTAACTGTTGTGACCCGGTAAGTGCCGGCGGTCGTCAGCCCTTCGATGCGGACAAACCCTTGATCGTCCGAACGCGCGGTCCGGGAGTAGCCGATGTCCGCGTTTTCGATCCTCACTTCGACATCCGCCGCGGGCTGGTTGGTGGAGGCATCCACCAGGGCGACCTGGATTCCGGCCTGCTGAGCATGGGCCGGGGTGGCAAGAGTGGCGACGGCCAGTACAGACGCCGACAGGAGGAAGCGGGACGGGAACAAGCGGGATCTCCAATACTGGACGAGACGGGCTACGGTACGGGCCTCGGTTGCGGTTGATGCCAGCTTTGTCGCCAATTCGAGGTGATCCTTACAGCCTTGGTGAAGTTTCCCATCGCTGGTCCGCTTGTAACCGTTTGCCCGTCGGCTCCGAATTACCCTCAGGGAGGTCGTCGCGTGAAACCGGCCAGTCGCCTAAACCTGTTTGCTGTTGCTATCCTGCTGGCCGTGCCTGCGACTGCTAGCGCGGAAAGTGCTCGCTCGCTCCAGAAGGAATTTCCCAGGCTCGAAGTGACGAAAAGCGCGATCAATCTGCGCGAGCTTCAGTCCGGAGGCGTCCCGCGAGACGGCATCCCCGCGATCCTCGATCCCCAATTCCTACCGGTGTCCGAAGTGACCGGTCTCGGCGACGACGAGCCCGTCATTTTCCTGTCCGGGACTTGCGGCGCCTATGCCTTTCCCTACCGGATCCTCATCTGGCATGAGATCGTTCAACACGATCAGTGCGGTTTGCCCGTCGCCGTGACCTATTGCCCCTTGTGCAACACTTCGATGGTCTTCGACCGGCGCGTTGGGGGCACAGTTCTGAGCTTCGGGACGTCAGGCCGCCTGCGCCATTCCGACCTAGTGATGTACGATCACCAGACGGAAACGCTGTGGCAGCAGTTTACCGGCGAGGCGATTGTCGGCAGCCATGTCGGCAAGACCCTCGCTCCGGTTCCTGCCCGCATTGAATCGTGGCGGCGCTTCCGCGAGGAGTTTGCCGATGGCCGCGTGCTGATTCCGCCATCATGGGGGCGGAGTGCTTACGGGCGCACCCCTTACGAAGGCTACGATTCAGCGCCCACGCCCTTCCTCTACCAAGGCAGGATGCCGCGCGGCATCGATCCTATGGCGCGGGTCGTCCGCGTTGGCACGCGCGCCTGGTCGCTCACCTGGCTCCGCAAGAATTCACCTGTGGAGACCGCCGACGGCCTGCGCCTCGAATGGCGCGAAGGTCAGAACTCGGCGCTGGACCGTGCCGCGATCTCGCGCGGAAAGGACATCGGCAACGTCCGCGTGACACGGGGCGATGTGGATGTGGCGTTCAGCGTCGACTTCGCTTTCGCCTATCGCGCCTTCTATCCGGAAGGCGAGCTGGTCAAATGATGGCGCGCGCGTCAGCTTGCCTGGCGGCCGCGCTTTTTGTGGCACTTGTCCCGAGTGCTGCCCATGCCTCCGGTCCGATCGAATATACCGACGTGGCCTTTGTCGCAGCGCAGGCTCAGGGCAGGACGATTGTCATCGAATCCTATGCCCATTGGTGCCTGCCTTGCCGGATACAGGCTCCGATCATCGACCGCCTGCGTGCACGACCGCCGTTCCGGGACATCCTGGTACTCCGGATTGGCGAGAAAACGCCGAACCTCATCTGGCGGCGGTTTCGTCTCAGCGGTTTTGGCACCCTCGTGGTCTTCAAGGGCGGTCGGGAAACGGCGCGCGGGACAGCGACAACCGAAGCTGCCATCGCTGATCTCCTCAACCGCGGACTTTGATTGGCAAAACTGCGGAAATGCGCGAGGAATGTAACCTGCGGCTGGCCTGATCCGAATTACCTTTTGGGGGTCTCGTCAGGAGCGTGCCACATGAAGATCGCCAGCATCGTAAACCGCAAGGGTCGCCAGATCACCTCTATCCGGGAAACCGCGCCGATGGCCGAGGCCGTCGAGACCATGCATTCCCAGTCGATCGGCTCGGTCGCCGTCTTGGGCGCAAGCTCGTCCGAAATTCTGGGAATATTCTCGCAGCAGGAATTGACGGAATGCATCGCTGTTCGCGGCATTCATGCACTGCAGTTGCCCGTGCTGATCTTCATGCGCAAGCCGGCACTGTTCTGCAATTGCGAGGATAATGCCGCCAATGTGATGCGGACGATGACCCGGGATCGTTGCCGCCACGTCATCGTCCGCACCGTGGGCGGCGCTCTGGCGGGAATCGTATCGCTTGGCGATCTTGTCGCCGCGCTTCTCGAGGAGGCCCAGCTCGAAGCAGGCGTCCTTCGCGACATGGCCCGCTCCCATCTGCTCGCCATGCCCAGTTGAGAGGTGGGCCTGCTGGTTTCCCTTGGACGGCTGCTGGCCGGATACCTCACAGGCCCATCGCGCTCGCCTTACACCAACGCCCCAACCGACCCGGAACTTCTGTCCCGCATCATCAAACCGGGTGACGTCCTGCTCGTTGACGGAAGGCAGCGCATCAGCACGGCCATCAAGTACCTCACCCAATCGACCTGGTCCCATGCGGCGCTCTGCGTCGACTTGGCGGATGGTGCGTCGATCAACGTCCCGCGCCTGGTGAGAACGGCGGAGCAATATTCGACCACGGTAGCGGCGGGATAGTCCTGCTGCGGGCGGCGTAAAAGTCGTCCACCTTGAAGCCTTTCTGCCGAGTCAGGGAGGTGTGGGGATCTACAGCG
>NZ_JAUQOM010000024.1 GCF_030580935.1 Sphingobium cyanobacteriorum
ATTACACCAATGCCGGGGGGAGTGGCCCTCGGGCTACGCCCTCACGCCACTCCCCCCGGCATGTAACACGATGGCCTGGTTTTACGCCGCCGAATGGCCGACTTTTGCTCCGCCGTTGACACGGGTGAATGAATCGCTCGGCCCGATGGCGGGCGACGAACTGTTGATCACCGTTGCGAAGCGCTTGAAGTCCAGCTTGCGGCAGGGCGATGTGCTGGCCCGCATCGGCGGCAATGACTTTGCAATATTTGCACGTCTTAACAATGGTTTATCTGACTCTCTTCATATCGTGCAGAGAATTCGGGAGGCTCTGAGTTCGCCGATCCGGCTGAGCGATCTCCAGATCCGTGTCGATTGCGCGATCGGCTGTGCGCTGTCGATCAACCTGGATGACGACCCGGACGATGTCGTGCGCAAGGCGCAGGCCGCGGTGAAGATCGCCAAGCGCAGCGGCAAGGTGGAAATCTACCGCAACGGCGTGCTTAAAGAGGCGCAGCGGCGCTTTTCGATCGAGAGCCGGTTGCGTGACGCACTGGCGCAGGGCGGGCTGACCCTTGCCTACCAGCCGCTGATCCACCTTCAGACCGGCGAGATTACCGGGTTCGAGGCGCTGGCCCGCTGGGAGGATGAGGAACTGGGATCGGTGCCCCCGGTCGAATTCATCGCCGTCGCGGAAGAAAGCGGCCTGATCACGCCGCTGGGCCGCTGGGCCGCCTATGAAGCGGCCCAGGCATTGTCGCGTTGGGACGCGAAATTCGGCCAGGCCCTGCCGGTCGGCGTGAACGTCAATCTTTCGCCGATCCAGATGACACGGGACGATGTGGCGTCGATGTTCGAGGAGGCATTGCGCTATTCCGGCATCCATGGCAGCCGGCTGACGGCCGAACTGACCGAAAGCGCGATCGTGGCCGATCCTGACAAGGCACGCAAATTGCTGGTTGCGCTGAAGGATTTGCAGATGCCGATCGCGATGGACGATTTTGGCACCGGCTTTTCCAATCTGGCCAGCTTGCACAGCCTGCCGATCGACATATTGAAGATCGACCGCAGCTTTGTATCCTCCATGCTGGAGGATCGCGACAAGGCGATCATCGTCCGCACCATATTGTCGCTCGCCGAATCGCTCAATCTCCGGGTCACGGCCGAAGGTATCGAGACGCAGGAACTGGCGCATGCCCTGCAAAAAATGGGCTGCTGGCAGGGGCAGGGCTATTATTTCGCCAGGCCGATGGCCGAGGCGGATGCCTATGCCTACTGGCGCGCGCGCTGGAATTTCGAAACGGTCTGATCGGCCAGTTCGGCGACCCGTCTCGCATCGGGGAAGTCCTCCGCCACCCAGAGCTTCTGCACGGCCTGCAACGCCCTTGCGACATCCGGGCCGGGCTGAAGCCCGCGTGTAATCAAGGCGCCACCGCTGATCGGCAGGACAGGCGGCGTCCAGCCCGCAAGGGACGCCAGCGTATCCAGCGACTGGCCCGGATCCAGCAGCAGCCGGTCGATCGCGCCCTCCACGCCGACCCGATAGGCCAGGGCACGCGGTGTTTCATCCCCGACAGCCGGTTCCAGCGCCACCACCATGCGCTTGCGCGCCTTGTTGGACAGTTTCAGCCGGGCGCCGATCTGGTCCGCCAGCGCGGCATCCGGCGGCAACAGTGCGGCCAGACGGCGCAATGCCGATCCTGCCACGCCGCCTGCGGCCTCGCGCGCCATCAGCATGTCGACCCGGTCGACGCCCGCCATCGTCACTTCGGGCAGGACGGGCCGCAATATGCCGCCCTCCACCATCAGCCGCAGCGCATGGACCGGCGACGCGACCCCCAGCAATTTCATCAGTTCATCGGCAATCCGCTCGCGCGACAGCGCCATCAGGCTGTTGGCGGCGGCGACACATGCGTCATAGGCGCACCTGTCCACTTCGTTGTCACCATAGCGCGCCAGGAACCGGAAATAGCGCAGGATGCGCAAATGATCCTCGGCGATGCGCGCCGATGCATCGCCGATGAAACATAACCGGCGCGCCTCCAGATCGGCCAGGCCGCCGAAATAATCGCTGATCACGCCACGCAGTGGATCGGCATACAGGGCATTGATGGTGAAGTCGCGCCGCGCCGCATCTTCGCGCCAGTCATCGGTATAGGCGATGGTCGCGCGGCGGCCGTCGGTGCTGACATCGCGGCGCAACGTGGTGATCTCGACCGGGCCGTCGGGCAGGATGGCGGTGATGGTGCCATGGTCGATTCCGGTCGGCACCGCCTTGATCCCCCCGGCCTTGAGCCGGTCGACCACCGCATGCGGGTCAAGCGTCGTGGCGATATCCAGGTCATTGACGGCCAGGCCGAGCAGCGCGTCGCGCACCGCCCCGCCGACGAAGCGCGCCTTGCCCTGTTCCACGTCCAGCGCCGCGAGCAGCGCGTCCAGGCCAGGACGATGCCGCCAGTCGGCGTCAGGCAGCAGGATGGTCATGGCCCAGCCTTCGGGAAAGATTGGCAAGAATGGCGGCAGTAATCCCCCATATGCGGCGATCCTGCCAGAAAATTTCATAATAGGGCCGGATCGCTCCGCCATATTCGACCTCGCGCCTGACCCGGTTGGCAGGGTCCAGCGCAAAGGCCAGCGGGACTTCGAACCAGCTTGCGACCTCGCTTTCCTGCGCCCGCAACGGCAGGTCGGGCGGGATGACCCCCAGCACCGGCACGATGTCGAAGCCGGTGAAGGTGCAGTAGCGGTCGGACGTGCCGACCACCCGAACCGCTTCGGGGGGCAGGGCGATCTCCTCCTGCGCTTCACGCAGGGCGCCGGCAATCTCGTCCGCGTCACCCGGATCGACCCGGCCACCGGGAAAGGCGATCTGTCCGGCATGTTTGCGCAAATTGGAGGCGCGCTCGGTCAGGATCAGGCCCGGTTCCGGCCGGTCGGTGATCGCCACCAGCACTGCGGCGGGCGCCAGCGCAATATCCTCGACAATACGCGGGTCGCGCATGTCGGACAGGGATAATTCTTCCCGGCGATGGCCTTGCTCCAGCGCGGCGCGCAGCCGCTCCACCAGGGTCATGCCAAGCCGTCCAGCGGGAAGAAGGCCCCCTGGCTCCACAGGCCGACCCGTGCGCCATCCTCATCCAGCGCCAGGTTCATCAGTTCATAATAGACGCTGCGGGCGACCAGCGCCTCCAGCCCGCCGCGCACATGCAGATAGGGATGGGGGCCATCGGGCGTTTCCCGCAGGGTCAGGATATGGTCCGGCCCGGCCGTGACCAGATCGCCGCTGTTAAGGCGAAAGACCAGGCTGCGGGCGCGGCCTTCGCCCTCGCTTTTCAACTCCACCGCGACGAAGGGGGCATCATCGACGGCGATATCGAGCTTTTCGACCGGCGTGACCAGCACATGGCTGCCGTCCGGTTCCCGCCGCAATATGGAGGAAAAGAGCCGGACCATCGTTTCCCGGCCGATCGGGGAACCCTGATGAAACCAGGTGCCGTCGCGCGCGATCCGCATCTCGCTGTCGCCGCAATGGGCGGGGTTCCATTGCTCCACCGGCGGCAGGCGCTTTTCCGCTGCCAGCCGCGCAATGTCGGCGAGCGAAAGGGTGGACAGGTCGGGCAGGGGCTCCATCGGCATGAAGCGGAGATAGGGGCGACTATGCCCGAAGGCAAAGGGGTAATTCAGGTCATGACGGTGGCGCGCGGTGTCAGCATCCCGACGCCGCCGATCACGCCGCCATCGACCGACAGCGCCAGCAGCCGCCTTTTCTCGAACGGGCCGGGCGCATCCCAGCCATTGGTGCCATCAGCGCTAAAGCCCCAGAAGCGCCCATAATATTCAGGATCGCCGATCATCATCAGCGGATCGCTGCGCTGCGCCCGTGCCGCTGTGACCACGGCATCCATCAGCGCACGGCCATGGCCCCCCTTTTGATGGGCCGGATCGACCGCGACCGGACCCACCATGATCAGGGGCATTTGCCTGCCATCGGCCTGGGTCAGCGCCACGGGCCAGCTTTGCAGCGACCCGATCAGTGCGCCGTCCGCATCGACCATGGCGAAGGAAAGGGCAGGGAGCCAGGGCATCCCGTGACGAATCCTGTAAGCGGTGCGACCATGGCGATCGATGCCGAACGCCGCGTCGAGCAGATGCTCGATGGCCACATCGGGCTGACTATCCAGGGGCATAATGTGAGACACGACTTGCCGTTCCGCCATCTATGGCGCATGGGGCAGCGCCGGAAGCGGGGCTTTAGCGCCCGCTTTGCAAAATGAAAGTTTAAATTGGCCCACCCGCACGGCACGACATGGGCCTTATGTTGGCGAACTATGCAGACCGGATTTGACGATTTTCTGACGCTGGAGGTCAATAATCTGCACGTTGACGTGCTGACCGGCATCTATTCGGAGGAGACGCACCTCCCCCAGCCCCTGCGCATTTCCATTCGCGCGCGGCTGCGAATCGCCGATCATTACGATCAGGATACGCCGCTCAACCAGTCCAAAAACTATATGGACCTGAAGCATGCGGCGTCGACGGCGCTGCCCGAAGGCATGCATTTCACCCTGATCGAAGCCGTTGCCGACCATATCATCGATACCATCATGATGCAGGACGACAAGGTCAGCCATGTCGAGGTCAAGATCGTCAAGCTGGCCCTGAGCGAGCGCGGCGAGGAAATCGGCATCACCCTGGGGCGCGGGCGCAAATAACGCCGCCGCGTGGCTTATGGCGCCCGCCTGCGCGGGCGCAGGTCGCGTCAGCCCTTCTTGATCAGCCCGATCTCGATCAGGCGTTCGGTCAGATAGTCATGCGCGCTGATCGGCGGATCACGGCGTGGATTGTCCGCGCTCACGCATTGCGGCAGCGCGTCGATCATGAAATCGGGGCGCAGGTGCAGGAAGAAGGGCATGGAATAGCGCGAATGCCCGCGTCGTTCGGGCGGCGGATTGACGACGCGATGGCTGGTGGAGGGCAGCATGTGGTTGGTCAGCCGCTGGAGCATGTCGCCGACATTGATCGCAAGCGCACCCGGCGGCGGCACCACCGGCAGCCAGTCCCCGTTCCGGTCCTTCAGTTCCAGCCCGCCTTCCTCCGCTCCCAGCAGCAGGGTGATAAGGTTGATATCCTCATGCGCGCCCGCGCGCACGCCTGGCGCCTGGGGCGACACCGGCGGATAATGGAGCAGGCGAAGGATCGAATTGCCATTCTCGATGGCGTCATCGAACCAGCGTTCGGGCAGGTCCAGGTAAAGCGCGATGGCGGACAGCAATTGCGCGCCGACCCGGTCGAACTCGCGATAGAGGCGGGAGAATAGCGATCTGAACTCCGGCAATTCGCCGGGCCAGACATTGGGCGGCATGGTCGCCGCCAGCGGATCGCCCTCCGGCAGGTCGCGGCCGACATGCCAGAATTCCTTCAGGTCATTTTCGGTCGCGCCCTTGGCGATTTCCGTACCGAAGGCGGTATAGCCGCGCTGGCCGCCATTGTCCCTGGCACTGTACCGCTGCTTCACCGCTTCGGGCAGGTCGAAGAAGCGATGGGCCATGGTCCAGGCTTCATCGATCAGCCCCATGTCCATGCCATGATCGCGCACCATGGCGAAACCGAAGCGTTGAAAGGACTGGCCGAAAGCCTGGGCGAACGCCAGCTTTGGCAGTTCCGCCATCGACAGGACGGGCACCTGGGCCAGCACCGATTGCGACACGTTGCATCTCCAAAAATCGAAAAGGGGCACACCGCCTTATATGAGGTCGCCCGCCTGTGGACGCATCCTTGATCGCGGCGAGCCGCTGTTGCAAGGAGGCAAAATGAATTACTGGCTGATGAAATCGGAACCCGATGTCTTTTCCTATGATGACCTGGTCGCCAAGGGGAAGGCCGAATGGGATGGCGTGCGCAATCATGCGGCGCAGGGGCATATGAAGGCGATGCGCAAGGGCGACCTGTCGATCTTCTACCACAGCAATATCGGCATCGAGGCGGTGGGTATCATGACCATCGTGGAGGAGGCCGCGCCCGACAGCACCGACGATACGGGCAAATGGATCGCGGTCCATGTCGCCCCGCACCGGAAACTGGACAAGCCGGTGACGCTCAAGGCGATGAAAGCCGACTCGGCGCTGGCCGATATGGTCATGCTGCGTCAGTCGCGCCTGTCGGTTTCGCCGCTGACCAAGGCGCAGTTCGATCATATCGTCGCCATGTCAAAGGCTTAATGGGATAGCGTCAAACATGATTGCATATGATGCAATCGGTGTCGCATTTTTTGCGATTGTCGCGTTGCAGGCACGCACCATAAGTCGGGGTCGAGAAAACAAGAATATCAGAGGTGTTTGATCGGCATTCACAAGGAGTTTACCCATGCGAATGCTGTCCCAGTTCATTGCCGCCGGCGCGCTGAGCGTCATCGCCGCCACCGCTGCCCAGGCCGAAGAGGCCCCCAAGCAGCGTTTCACCCATGAAGGCTACACCTATGTGTACCAGGTGAAGGATACCAAGTCCGGCAAGGTCATTTCCGGCCGTCGTTTTCCCGACGCCGTCGCTTTCAACCTGGCCGTGAAGAATGGCAGGGTGTCGGGTGTATCGGGCGGCCAGCAGGTCGTGTTCGACGTGAACGACGCGCGCGGCGCATCGTCGAACTAAGGCAAGCAGCCGCAAAGGCAAAGGGACGGCATGCGATGCAATGCCGTCCCTTTTTCATATGTGGTCCGCTATGGCATCGGCGAGCCGGTGCCTTTGCCGGATCAGCGGCAACGACGCTTGCTGTCTATTTCCTTGCCCAGCAATGCGCCGCCGGCCGCGCCCAGGATCGTGCCGGTGGCGCGGTCGCCGCGCGTATCGATCGCACGGCCAAGCAGTGCGCCGCCGACACCGCCAACGATCAGGCCAGTCGTACCGTTCGACTTGCGGCAATAGGTGCGCCCGTCGCGGCCGCGCCATTCCTTGTAGCGATAATGCTTACCGGCCTGGGCTCCATCAGTGGGAACCGCCATCGACATCGGGATGGCCAGCGACACGGCGGCCAGGGCGAGCAGGGCTTTACGCATATCTATCTCCTCCAGTAGCGTAATTTGGCGATTTAACCCCTGCACCTTGATCGCGGTTGCATGAACCTCGGGCAACAGCGCAAGTGTCTGTTTATAAACCTGTAAAAATTGAGGCGAAATGATGCGTGCGGACGATCAGGCGGATGGGCGGGCATTGATCGCGGCGCTGGACCTGGCGCCTCATCCTGAAGGGGGATGGTATCGGGAGACATGGCGCGGCGCGATCGGTGCCGATGGCCGGGCGAGCGGGACGGCCATCCTCTTCCTGCTGGAGGCGGGGCAGCGCTCGCACTGGCACCGGGTCGATGCGGAGGAACATTGGTTCTGGCACGCCGGCGCACCGCTGATCCTCTCGGTCGCGGCACAGGGGCAGGCCGCCACCGACCTGCTGCTGGGGCCGCAGGTGCTGAACGGCCAGATACCGCAGGGCAGGGTGCCGGCCCATCACTGGCAGGCGTCAACCCCGCAGGGCGGCTGGGCGCTGGTCAGTTGCACCGTGACGCCCGGCTTCGATTTCGCCGGTTTCACGCTCGCGCCGCCACTCTGGTCCCCGCCTGGGTAAACTTATCCACAGCTATCCACAATTTTGCGGCATGCCCTGTCATCAGATTGTCGATTTCGCTTGGAGCGACTCGCGAATGGTGAGACGATCCCTATATCGAGATGATCGGAAGCGGAGCGATCCAATTCCATAAATGACCGAGAGATCAGTTATTTACCGTCGGATCGATGGTTTGACGGGATGTGAAATTCGCAAGAGTGACGCATTCTGAACAAACAGGCCGCTTGGAGCCGTTGCCGGGTACGCGCGAAAGTGAACGTCGGGCATCGGGGATGAAGTGACCAATCGCACCGGCATGGCGGCCCTTGGCCAAAAACCGGAGCATTGCCTGTTCAACGGCCTCGCCCTGAGGCTGGAGAACAGGATACGCCGGGCCGATGATCGCATCCTGCCAGGGACGCGGATCGCATGACCCGACGGAAGTGGGGACCGGCAGCAATGCCGGCCCCCATTTTGCGTTGGGGGCGATAGCGATCTGATGATCGGTTAAAGACTGCAAGATGGTGCGGGGCTACAGGATTCGAACCCGTGGCCCCCTGATTGCAAATCGAAATCAGAAAATATTCTAAAAGTGTCCGATTTATAATTATTTGGCTGGATTTCATGCCCTTGCAAGGCGGCGGGTGAGGAGTTGAACGGATGCGATGAAGAGCCATGCCGTTGTCGATCGATGATTTGCTCGAAGTCCCTGGTGAAGTGGCGATTTCGATTGGACCATGCCAGCGTGCGTTCGACAACCCATCGGCGGGTCAGCAGCTCGAAGCCTTTGGCGGTGTCTAGCCGCTTGATGATTTAGCTTCGCTGGCCTTCGGCTCAACGGTTCACTTTTCCAGTTATCGCAAAGCCTCGCGAAGTTTGTCGCGAGCATGACCGCGATCGGCAAAGACGTGCCGCAGCCATGGGAAGCGTTGGATGATTCGCGCAGCGTTATCGGTGCACCCTCGCGGTCCTGCATGTCAGCGGTGTGGATCACCGCATCCACCAGTTTTCCCTTGGTGTCAGTCAGGGTACGACATTTTTCAACTTGGTTCAGGAGGCCCTTTCGTCCTTTGACCTTCTTGCCAGCGTCATGGTCGCAAATGCCTCCGCTTTCCGTGGTTCTGATGCTCTGACTGTCGATCACACCTGCTGATGGCGATGCTTCCCGGCCCGTCATCTCGCGGCATGCCATAAGCAAATATCGTTCATCGTCAGCCACGGGCCGGTGTCGCGCCAGAGGTAATATCAGCGCCGCACTGTCGAGACAGGCGGAAAGCATGGAGGCAGTGGCCTGCCCTCCTCCCTAAAGCGTCCCTCATTTTGACGTAGGGACTGACTACAAGGAAGGAACTAGACGTATGGCATTGCATCGACCCCGCAAAGCCCCAGCAGAACGGCTTTATCACGCTCGACGAGCTTGTGCAGACAAGCGTACCGGAATATTCAACTGCAAGCCTCTGGTTATGATCGAGGGACTGCCGGGGGCAGGTACAATGGACATAATCTACTGATGTAAATCATATTAATTTCAGATGAGACACTTAATGATGGTGTCCTATCCTGTGATAGTGCCCTTGATCTGGAGATCGTCGGGAAATTTCAATGATCTGCCGCAACGTCCGTGATAGGCCGCCCCGACTAGGCGCTTTACTTGACCAGCGATGCGACAAGAAGTTTGGCGGCACGATGAGCCGCCCGGCTTCTGTCGGCGCCAAAATTCATGGATACAAAAACGGTGCAGCCCTCCGAGAGCTGTGAAATGGCAAGAGCGATGTCGCGACGCGCGCGTTTTGGTGCATCGGGGAAGATCGCTTCGATTTCTTCTATGATTGCGTGCTCAATAGCCCGGTAGATGCCGGAAACCCTCCGATCAACTGCTGGATTTCGATTTGCCAGCACGCCGAGTTCTTCGAGGGCGATTGACAGATCAGGCTGATGGAACGTCCCATTGAAAAGCAGATCGATCAGCTTCTCGGCGCGGTCGTCACGCCCCGCCAGAGCCATGTTTGCTTTAAACTGCTTCAGATATCTAAGAGATATTTCGTCAGCCGCTTCAAGGACCAACTCGTCGCGTGTTCGAAAGTAATAATGTAGGGTTGAACGATCGAGACCCACCCGTGCCGCAACTTCTCCCATAGTCGACTGATCGAGACCGCGATCGATGAGGCTATCGATGAACGCCGATATGATTTCGCGGCGCTTCTCTTCATTAGCTTTGGTGCCAGCCCTGCGTCGCAATCGTTACCTCCCGCTATCAATATATCGAAGCCCCTTCCATGCAGTATCCAGCCGGAAAATCAAGCTCTCGCACTGGAACTCCACTCCCTGTCGCGTTCGATCTCTCCGATCAGTGTTGAAGAGGTCGGGTCTGTCGAAGCGCGCCAGCACAACCCGTCACGGTTCACGGAATGTGCCCGCCCAGCACCCGACGATCACCAGCCAGGGGCTTGTCGCGGCTCTTTGGGAACAAGGGCCATCTGCTCGTCTGTCAGCCAGTACAGGATGCTCAAATCCAGTCTCTCCAACGGTAGCGTGAATCATATCCCGCCAATTATATCCATGGATCCTGAGCCAGGGATGAGCACTACAAAATGCTTGGACATGGTTTCAGTGACGAGCCACTCACCAACAAAGCCGGCTGGAACGATAAATTCGTCGCCCAGTCCAATTTCGGTTTGCGTTCCGCTCTCATCAATCACAGCACCCTTTCCTGACAGAATACGGCAATATTCATATTCATCGTAGGATACGCGCCAACGGCCCGGCGTGCATGTCCACATGCCCGCTGATATGCGACCGTCTTCGCTCTCAACAAGCGTGCGCACTTTTGCCACGGGCGTGCCAGAGACAATCCGGTCGGGGTCAGGGCCGGCGTGTTCCATAGGACCGTCGATCGACGAGAATGCGAAAATCGTGGGCTGTGCCGATTGCGTCGGCAATTTTTGGTCAGTCATGAGCACCTTTCAAGCAGTATGGTACATCGAACCTATAGATGAGCCTCCGTGCCGCCAGAATGTTCACGAGGAGGCCCCCGACCATCTGACGGCATCATTTCCGATTCTCATGTCATCGTTGGCATGACGAAATCGGCACCGGCGCAAATGCCCTTCGGCCATATCGTCGTGATGGTTTTCAGCCGTGTGTAAAAACGAATCCCCCCTGGACCATGCATATGATGGTCGCCGAATGACGATGCTTTCCACCCGCCAAAGCTATGGAATGCCATGGGAACCGGGATCGGTACGTTTATTCCGGCCATGCCGACGTGGATCGCATGCCCGAACTCACGGGCGCTATCGCCGTCACGGATAAATATCGAAGTCCCGTTGGCGAACTCATGGTGGTTGATGATCTTTGCCGCAGATGCAAAGTCGGGTACGCGCAGCCAGCGCAACCGGGAACATCCACATCGGAACCATGACCGGAAAGTCGAATGGCGTTATGCCTGCCACCACGCCAAGGCGTTGACGCAGAGCGTGGCTATCTACTCCGCTCGCGAGGTTTCCCGTGATTTTTCCCTTTAGCAGATGAGGAACTGCGGTCGCGAATTCGATTACTTCCAGGCCACGTTGCACCTCGCCTCGCGCGTCCGAGAGGACTTCGCCATGATCGAGAGTAATAGCCCCTGCGAACTGGTCACTATTCTCCTCGTCAAGCCGTTGGAATATATTGAGGATGCGCGCGCGACGCAAAGGCGTGGTGGAAGCCCAGGCAGGGAAGGCCGCCTTTGCCGCATCGATGGCATTCTGTACGTCCTGGGCGTCGGCTAAAGGAACGCAAGCCGACTGTTCGCCCGTCGCCGGATTGAATACTGGGGAGGTGCAATCGCCTCCGCTGTAGCTGGGCTTCCCGCCGATAAAATGAGGTATTTGTTCCATGGCTGCAAATGCCTCAGGTAACTCGCGACAGTGCTGACTGGATCGTCGTCACAATCCGGTCGATGTGGTTGGTGTCGACAATCAAGGGGGGGGACAGAGCGATGGTATCGCCGGTCGTCCGGATCAGCAGGCCCGACTGGAAGCAATCGACAAAGGCATCATAAGCGCGTGCACCAGGAGCATCGATACGAGGGGCCAGTTCGATCCCGGCGACAAGGCCGATCGTGCGGATGTCGATCACGAACGGCGCGTCCCTCAGGGTCTGGATCGCCGTACGCCAGGTATCCAGCACTGTCGCCTCCCGGGTCAGCAGTCCTTCGTTCTCATAGATGTCCAGTGTCGCCAGGCCTGCTGCGCACGCGACGGGATGACCTGAATAGGTGAAGCCATGGAATAGCTCGATGGCATTTTCCGGTCCGACCATCAGCGCGTCGTGCACATGACGGCCGCAGAATACGGCCCCCATAGGAATGGAGCCGTTGGTAAGCCCCTTGGCGGTCGTGATGATATCGGGTGTAACGCCGAAATAATCAGCAGCGAAGGGTGCACCGAGCCGACCGAAACCGGTAATGACTTCATCGAAAATCAGCAGAATGCCGTGACGGGTTGCGATTTCGCGCAACCTTTCCAGATAGCCACGTGGCGGCAACAGGACGCCGGTTGACCCGGCCACAGGCTCTACAATGACTGCCGCGATCGTTTCGGCGCCGTGAAGTTGTACCAGGCGCTCCAGATCGTCGGCGAGTTCCACGCCGTATTCGGGCAGGCCGTCGCAAAATATGTTGCGCAGGGGATCATGGGTATGACGTAGATGATCGACACCGGGCAGGGTCGGGAATGCTCGCCGGTTGCTGACCATGCCGCCCACTGAGATGCCCCCGAAATTAACGCCATGATAGCCGCGCTCACGGCCGATCAGTCGGGTGCGGGTGCCCTGACCTATGGCTCGTTGATAGGCCAATGCGATTTTCAGTGCTGTTTCTACAGATTCCGATCCTGAACCCGTGTAAAAAATCCGGTCAAGCCCGGCAGGTGCGATCCGGGCGAGGCGGTCTGCGAACACAAACGCATCCGAATGACCCATCTGAAACGGGGGCGCATAGTCCATCTTCTGGAGTTGGCGATAGACGGCTTCCGCGATTTCCTTGCGACCGTGGCCAGCATTGACGCACCAGAGCCCCGCAGTTCCGTCAAGTACCTCGCGGCCATCGTCGCTGCGGTAAAACATGCCGCTTGCTTCGCTCAGCATACGCGGATTCGCCTTGAACTGTCGATTCGCGGTAAACGGCATCCAGTAAGTGTCGAGCGGGACAATATTGTTGTTTGACAAGGTGAGTTCCTTAGCAAAATGAGTGGATTGATGCCCAGATTTTACGGTAACGACACCGAATTCACCGGAAGGCACGTATGATGAGGTTGATTACAGTCCGATCCTGTCCCGCATCGAAAACCACAACATGGCGAGGGTGTGGAGCGGTCCCCGGAGAGCTGTGCCGCCGGGGAAGGGGGGCGGGTTAATCGACCGGAAAAGGTCAAGGCCGCGGCTGTCGCCGTCGATTGCGTCTGCCAGCAGGCGTCCGGCAAGTGTGGACAGGATCGTGCCCATGCCCGAATAGCCATGCGCCCACAGGACCGGTCCATTGCGTCCCAAATGTGGCAGCCTTGTCCGGGTCACCGACACCAGTCCACCCCAGGCATGATCGATCGTAATTCCCGAAATTTGCGGGAAATTCTTTTCAAGAAACGGTCTCACAAACGCTGCCATGTCGGCCGGAGGTGAAGTCGTGTAACGTTCGCCGCCACCAAATAATAAACGACCATCTGCCGTCATACGATAATAGTTCACGACAAATTTTGTATCAGAAACTGCGCGATCGTTTCGTATTAATGTAATTTCTTCGGGTAATGGCGAAGTTGTAGCGATATAATTTGCAATGGGCATGATATATCGGGAAATATTACGATCCAGATCGCCGAGCAGAGAATCTCCGGCAAGAATTACGTATTTCGCTTTTATATAACCGTGCTCAGTCTGGATTTTAGTCTCGACAGAAGACCGGGACAGCTCGATTGCGGCAGAATTCGAGTGGATGCGCGCACCTGCGGCGATTACAGCTTTAGCCAGGCCAAGTGTATAGTTTAGGGGATGCATATGCCCGCCGCCCATGTCCAGCATCCCACCAACATAAGGTCGTGCGACCTCCTGTTGCATTGCAGCGTGATCGATGATCGATGCGTGCGGATAGTCCATGACCTCGCGCATGCATCGTACTTCCTGCTCCAGACCGGGCATGTCGCTCTCTCTAATCGCGCCCGTCAAATGGCCTGTCAGTCGCAGATCGCACTCTATTCCTTCGTCCTGGATTAATTTCACGACCGCATCGCGCGCGCTCGTGGCCAAATCGAAAAGCTTGCGGGCATGATCGGCGCCGTATTTCCTGACCAAATCAAACGCAGACATACGCAGGCCGGGAATGATTTGGCCGCCATTGCGGCCTGACGCTCCCCAGCCGATCTCGCCGCCTTCCAGCACGATCACGGAATATCCGGCGCGTGCCGCAGCCAGCGCTGCAGCCAGGCCCGTACAGCCTGCTCCTACCACCGCCACGTCGGCTGTGGCTGCTCCCGTCAGGCGAGTTGTTTCCAGTGGCGGCGTAGCTGTCGCTGCATAATAGGATTGAGCAATTCCGAGCTGACTGTTGAATGCGCCCACGTCGCCTACGCTTTCAATAAGAGGTGATCACGTTCCCACGAGCTGATCACGCCTTGGAAATTGTCAATTTCCGCACTCTTGATTGCGGAAAAAGCCTCCAGAAATGTGTCGCCGAGAAGGTTTCGTACCGGCGTGCAAAGCGCAAGGCGCTCCATGGCGTGTTCCAGTGTTCGCGGCAAAGTGCGGGCATAGTGATAGGCGTTGCCTGTTACCAGTTCATCCGGCTCGATCCGATCCTGAATGCCCAACCAGCCGGCGATCAGCGTTGCGGCGATGGCAAGATAGGGATTCGCATCGGCACCAGGCAGCCGGTTTTCAATCCGGCGATTTTGAGCGTCGTCGATCGGTACGCGCAGCCCACAGGATCGATTGTCAACGCCCCATTGGACATTGATAGGCGCAGAATGATCGGGCAGCATCCGTCGGAAGCTGTTGACCGTTGGGCCGAACAGAGGAGCCATTTCAGGTAGATAAGCCTGAAGGCCGCCGACAAAATGGCGGAACAGTTCAGTGTCGCGACCATCTGTATCCGAAAACTGATTCACACCATTCGAATCGATCATCGACATGTGCAGGTGCATGGCGCTGCCCGGCTGTTCGGCCATGGGCTTTGCCATGAAGGTGGCATAGACTCCGTGACGCAGTGCCGTCTGGCGCACGATGCGCTTAAAAACGAGTACTTGGTCGGCGAGTGCGAGCGGATCGCCATGATGGAAATTGATCTCCAGTTGCGCCGTGCCTGATTCATGTATCATTGTGTCAAGGTGCAGCGAAGCTATCTCACTATCTTCATAAATCGCTTCGATCAGATCTTCATATTCGGTGAGCGATTCGAGTCCGTAAGGCTGTGGCGAAGTTTCCGCCCGCCCGGAACGTCCCGGTGGTGGCACCAGGGGCAGATCAGGATCGGTGTTGATCGTTGTGAGATAGAACTCCAGTTCCGGGGCAACTACTGCGGTCCAGCCGCGGGTTGCGTAAAGATCGATTATACGCATCAGGATGTTGCGAGGCGAAGCTTCCCATCGTGTTCCATCAGGCAAGCAGGCATTGGCGAAAACATAAGCGGTCGGAGTCTTGAATCCTGGCGCCACACGCAAAGTCGACAGATCCGGCTGGATGAGCAGATCAGGATCCTGATAGGCGCGTTCATCTTCACCGGCATAATCACCGGTAATCGTCACGGTGAAGATACTGCTGGGCATCCGCAGTGTTCCGGCACGTTCAGACTTGATGAACTTCTGAGCCGGAAGCACCTTGCCTCGCAAAACGCCGTTAATGTCTGGAACAAGACACTCCACCTCAGCGATATTGTTGTCCTGAATCCACTTTTCAAAGTTATGCATTTTCCGGCTCCCCGCCGCATTTCAAGCTTGATGCATCAAATGATGTGCGGTCGCTGGCCGAGGTGAGCGGCACGAACGTGCTGCGGTATCGGACCCGTCGGCGATTTCATCATCGTCTGGCTTTACACGACCTTCCACCGAAACCGATATTTGTCAACTACCCTGTTGGTCAACAGATCAGTTGACAAATATCGCTCCAGGCGTTCACTGGGGATCTCAGCCATCATGGGAATGCCAATGTCTCTAAATGTCCCTCCTTCGGTCCTGGATCGATATCGTGCAATCGAACAGGCTGAGTTGCCGGCCACCCTGCTCGAACTGCTGGCGCGTGCCGAACGACTTTTCGGTGATGCGTGTGCGATCGACTTTTTTGAGCGTGGAAACGCAATGTCGTTCCGCGACTTGGCCAGAACCGTTCGCCGGTTGGCGTCCGGGCTTTTGGGGGCGGGCTTTGTCAGGGGGGACCATGTAGCGGTGCTTTTGCCCAACCGGATTGAATATGCAGTCACATGGCTTGCTCTTGCACAGATCGGTGCGGTGATGGTTCCGCTAGTCTATGGTTCTACTGAGCGGGAAGTTTCATATTTCCTGGCCGATGGTGATGTTACAGGTCTCGTTATCGATCATGGACTCATGGCGGAACGAGGCCTGAAGCCGGGACATGGTGAAATGCCTCCATCGGAGCGGATCGTTGTCGTCGGGGGTGGAGAGGGCGATTGTCTGTGCTATGACGAACTGGTCCGCAATGGAGATCCTGATTTCGTGGTGTCGGTTGTGCCGCGCGCGGAAGATCTGATGAATATTCAGTACACATCTGGAACGACGGGCCTGCCCAAGGGCACGATGCTCAGTCATCGCTTCTGGATCATTGCCGGTGTTGTCCCCACCCTCATGTGGGGCCTGGAATTTCGGACGATCCTTTCAGATCACCCATTCTTTTACATCGATCCGCAGTGGATGCTGGTGGCCGGGCTGTATACCGGCGCGCGCGTCGATTTCGCCAACGGCATGAGCATAAGAAAATATGTCGATTGGCTTGCGGATCGGCATACGGAACTTACCTGGCTTGCGGATCCAGTGTTGGAGCGTGATCCTCATCCTCGTGAAAGCGATGTTTCGATAAAACTCTTTCTTGGCTATGAGGTCGGGCCGGCGATGGTAGAGGAAGCTCGCCGTCGCTTTGGTGCGCCGACGCGCGAGTGCTACGGCATGACGGAGATCGGCATGGGCCTGGCTGTGCCGCTGGAGGTGGATGATCCCAGCGCAGCTTCGACCTGTGGGATTCCGGCTCCGTTCCGGCGGTTTCGTATCGTTGACGCCGATGGGCATGACGTTCCGGATGGGGAAATGGGGGAATTGCTGGTCGGGGGCGAAGGCATTCTCCATGGCTATTATAACCGGCCCGAGGCCACGGCTGCGGCGTTAGTGGACGGCTGGTATCGAACAGGCGATCTGTTCATACGCGAAACCTCCGGGTTTTACAGGATCGTTGGCCGCTTGAAGGATATGGTGCGTCGATCGGGTGAAAGTATCGCTGCGGCAGAAGTGGAACGCGTGCTGGTCGAGATGCCTGAAGTCATCGATGCGGCAATCGTGCCCGTTCCAGACGATCATCGCGGTGAGGAGGTAAAGGCATATATCGTCTTGGCGAAGGGCGTTGAGAAGATTCGGCCGGAATCGATTATCGAACATTGCCAGAAGCGACTTGCCCGGTTCAAGCATCCGCGATTTATCGCATTTGTTGACACGCTCCCAATGACAGAAACAGGAAAAGTCGCTAAGAACAAGCTTATTGCGGGAGCCTCTAATCTTCGTGTTGATGCTTACGATGTTGTCGAAGGGATCTGGCGATGAGCATTTGTCAGGAAGATATTTGCTTTACATCTGCTATTGATTTGTTGCGCCTGTACGATTCGGGCGAGCTGCGACCGACAGAAGTTGTTCAGATAGTGCTGGACCGGGTCGAACGGCTGGATCCGCTTGTTCACGCCTTCATCACGCCCACGCCTGACGTCGCGTTGGAGGCCGTGCGTGCGGCCGAAGTACGGCGTTCATCGGGTTTCGTCCCATTGCCGCTCGACGGCGTTCCCGTCACCGTCAAGGATTTGACCGATACGGCCGGGATCAGGACCACATATGGCGATCCCGAAAATTTGCATCATATTCCGACGTTTGACCCTCCGATGTGGGCGCGGATCAAGGCTGCTGGCCCCTCTCTGATCGGCAAGACCTCGACTCCACCATATGGATGGCTGGGTGTGACGGAAAACGAGATCGTTGGCACCACCAATAATCCTTGGAACCGCGAGTGTGTCGTCGGTGGGTCGAGCGGCGGAGCGGCCGCTGCGCTTGCGTCTGGGCTTGCGCCGGTCGCCACCGGAAGTGATGGCGGTGGATCGATCCGCATTCCGGCGGCGTGCTGCGGTGTTGTCGGGCTCAAGCCGTCGCATGGTCGCGTTCCGCGCGGGCCGGAAGAAAATGCGTTCTGCACTGTCGGTGCGGTTGGACCGATGGCCCGAACCGTTGCAGACACTGCGCTCATGCTTTCAATCATGGCTGGGCCAGTCGAGGACGAGCCCTATATGCTGCCTGAAAAGGGGGTCGACTACGTTGCCAGCCTCAGGGCTGAAAATGTCAGAAGGTGCAAGATCGCTTATAGCCCCGATCTCGGTCGAGGGCCAGTTGATAGCGAAGTGGCGAAGGTGGTTGCCGCTGCGGTGTCCCGTTTCGATGCCGACTTGCAGTGCACTGTTGATTCTGTGCTCGTTAAGATCCCTGATCCGGTCGACTATTTCCGATCCTATTGGACGCCGGCACTTCGGCGTGTTGTGGTCGATATGCCAAATTTTGCCGCTACCTTCGCTCGCCATTACCCATTCCATCAGCGTTTGGTCGAGGGCTGTAAGATCGATCTGGACAAATTCTGGACAATAATGACGGAAGAGCGAGCCAATACATTCTCCGCAATCGCATCCATTTTTGCGACATATGATTATTTGATGCTACCGACGATGCCAACCGCCGCATTTCCGCATGCCGGCCCGCTTGGCGGCCCTGCCGTTATCGATGGGCAGTCGGTGGAATGGCCGGGTATTGAATTTCACCGTCTGACTGAACCTTTCAGTCATACCGGGCATCCTGCAATTTCGGTGCCTTGCGGTTTTACCAGTGCGGGCCTGCCGGTGGGGCTACAAATTGTTGGGCGCCAACGTGACGATGCCGGGGTCCTTCGGATGGCTGCGGCATGGGAGGCTATAGCGCCTTGGGCAGACCGACGCCCATCGCTCTGATCGGTGCACGCGCATCACCATTTCTACCCATGAGGTGCCGGGTCCGGACGTCAATGGAGCTTTCCCGGATGACGGCCAGGTCGAGCGGATGAACAGAACGATCAAGGAGGCAACCGTCAAGCGTTACCATTATGACAGCCATGCCCAACTGATTGTCCACCTTCACGATTTCATTGGCGCATACAGCTACGGCCGACGCCTCAAGAGCTTGCGTGGCCTCAGGCCCTACGAATATATCTGCAAAATCTGGGCATGAGAACGGCGGAGCAATATTCGACCACGGTAGCGGCGGGATAGTCCTGCTGCGGGCGGCGTAAAAGTCGTCCACCTTGAAGCCTTTCTGCCGAGTCAGGGAGGTGTGGGGATCTACAGCGTG
>NZ_JAUQOM010000025.1 GCF_030580935.1 Sphingobium cyanobacteriorum
CGGCGATGCAGATCCCATCGATGATCTGCTCCCATACAACTGGGTAGATAGTCGCGCTGCCACCAGCCCCGTCATCGATCAGGCCGCCTGAGCGCTCCCCCGTGGGGGTGTTTTAGCGCTTACGGTTGGCTAAAGCGCGATCGCCCTGAATAATTCGAGATAAAGGATTATCCGAGGTGAGCGACCGGTGCTTCGTGCCCGCCGAACAGGACTGGCCCCGACAAATCCACTCCTTTCGCGATCACGACGTGAATGTCTGCTTTTGACGAAAGCGTCCACCTCCTCGTCGAGAGCTCCATGGCCAGCTAGGCACCCAATCTCATTGGTTCCGGGGCAATCCGCCGGTCCCTTAGAGCCGTTCGCTCAGACTGGCACGGCGTTCACGCGCTCGATGAGCTTGGTTATGACCAATGGATCCGCGAGCGCACCTCGCAAGAATCCCGCGTCCCAGCAATTAACGCCGTAAGTGTCGGTCGCATCCTGCAATCGGGTTTCAAGTTCGGCCCGCAGCATATTCTCGGTGGGAGCAGGGCCTAAGCGACGGCTCAGCTTCGATGGCAGAGGGCCCCATTCTCGTCTCACCGAATCGCGCCAGTCCTTTCCCAACAACGTCTTCACATGGAAGTCCACGATTCGGCGCCGGGGGCGTGGCAGGGTTGGCAGTGCCACCGGCTCGAATTGCAGCACGTCGAGATTGGGATCGAATTCAATGCGCCATAACGCCCGCGACGCCCATCGATCATAATAGGGGTGAATAAAGCGCGCGGGCCAGCGCCCACGGTAGGTGTCGCCCTTCTCACCGCTGTTGCAAATCTCGCAGGCGGGGACGAGGTTCTCGCGAAGGATAGAGAATTCGGGAAAGCGTCGGCGCGGCAAAGCGTGGTCCAGCGATCGACCGCCGAGCGACCCACACATCGGGCAGCTTTTGAACGGAACAGCCGGCCGGCGGATCCGGTTGATCGGACCCGAGCGACCACGGGTGTCATACAGATCGTGGAGTGCCGTTGCGTCGGCACCGGTGAATCCCGCCGGTAGTACCCGCCAAGGATTGCCGCGAAACTGGCGATAGAGAGCAGCCGCTGCCAGCCATTGAGCTTCGCGTACGGCCCAGCCAGGCTTGCGACATTGTCGGGTAATGATCCCGTCACCTGCGTCAATAGGTAGAGGTAGATGCTTCAAAGTGCATCCCTCAGCTCGACCAGCTCGGCGATATAGGACAAGGTTTCGGGGTTTAGATCCGCACCGAACCGCCGTCGAATCTGGCTTATCGTCAATTCTGGATTGTCGTCGATATATTGCTCGAGGACGTGTTGGAACCGGTGCTTGGGACCAACATCACCGAACACGAACTGCGAGATCGTGTCGATGCTTGCCCCAAAGGTCTGCATCGTCGGCGGATCAATCATGATCGTATCGTCTTCATGATTGCGCGTGATCATCCGTACACGCCGTGCCGGTACCTCGCGCACTACATAGGCCGAGTGGGTTGCGATGAGCGCGATCGAGCCAGATTGGTCGAGCAGGCGATCAAGCATCTCCATGAATTGCGAGATGTAGTTAGGATGCAGGTGGGTCTCGGGCTCGTCGAACAAAAAAATCGTGCCCCGCCGCAATGAGCCGATCGCCTGTGCGGCGAAGCGCATCAACGCAACTTCGCCGCTGCTCAGGTTACGGGCGCGCATGCGAGCCGTCATTATTACTGGCGGTCGATCGGTCCGGATCCGGGCATAAAGCTGGAGGTTGCGTTGCTCGTTCATGCGCCGGAACAGCGGGAAGAAATTGCGCTCGCCTATTCTAGTCGGCGGGGGCAATGTATCGGGCTCGTCACTGTCGATCAGCTCTACGTAAAGCCTGTCCGAAATCCCGAGCGGCTCGAGTACTGTGTCTAGTAGCTCCATTGCGCCTCTGCGTCCGAAGCCTTGAGTATCGGTATCAGCGCGCAAGCAATCGACCAGCGCCATAGTAAGGCCACCGCCTTCGCCACCATGTGCACCGATCATCCGATGGTAGCGATAGTCTATTCCCTCCCAAGGTGGCAGCGATTGCGGATAGCTATCGGAAGCCACCGAAGAGAAGACAATCAGCCGCGATAAATCTGGCCGCGGATTGAAGGTCGCAGCACGATCGATGTCCAGCGCATCTACCCAAGGCGGCGCGATCCGCAATCCGTCGATCATTGCCTGAAAGAGCCGCGTTTTACCCGTGCCGTTCTGCCCGACGATCACCAGCGCACGTCGTGAGAGCGGAAAATCCTCTCCAAAATCGGCGTCGAGCACGTGTTCGCCTACCATTCCGCGCAGATCGGCCTCGACGGTGAACGACGACGCGGCATCGTCAATGTCTGTCAATTCGTGTGGTGTTAAGTAACGGTCGCCTTGGCGGAACGCTACCCAAGTTCCTTCGTCGCGGAGTGCGCTTTGATGAAACGCGATGGTCTGTGTGAGTTCGATGATCGCGGCGTCGTTGGGGTCGCCCTCGACCCGCGCCAGGACGGCATCGTGCATGCGGCGAAGGCAACCGATCGCATCGTCGAAGCCCAACCAGTCTACCAGGTCACGATAGTCAGTCTCGCTCTGCAGTACCGAGACGAAGCGCCGGTCGATGCGATCGATCCGCCGGCGTGGCCGGTCACCGTTGGCATCGGTTACGCCCAGTTGGTTGACGATATAACTGCGCGTGCGGGACTGTCCTTCGACCAGAAGCCGCATTCGCAACGGCCGATCGGCATCATCGACGTTGACTAAATGGAGATCAGCACGCAAATTTGCGCTAAAGTCGTTCCAGTCGCGGCCATCAGGAACAATCACAAGCGCGCGATCCGGGATTCCTGCCCGCATGGCGGCCGCACGAGACGTCGCGAGATAAATCGGAATGTCGGATGTGGCGGGAATACGTGGCATCGTACTTATCTAGCTTAAAAATTGACTTTTTCGACTAGATTGATCGCCTAAAGGAATAGCTGCGTAACGCTATCGGATTTTCCTAGGACGGCCGACCCGATGGTTCGTCGGAGGATCGCTACTCATGCGCGCCCATTCGCGAGCCACCTCCGGCAGCCACCGAGGCCTTGCCAGTGCGGCAACGCGCGGGGGCAATTTGTCCGGGCACTGTGAAACCATCCGGCAGATAGTGCTCTCTGAATAGCCGAGGAATTTTGACAATTCTCTCGGCGTCCAGAGACGGTCATCCTCCATTGCGGTGATTTCCCCCTTGCCATATCGGCCGCGCGCGGCAACCGCAGGAGCCGATCTCCGGCAGGCGCGTCACGTTCCTATCTCCGCGTCCTTACGCGCCTTGGCGAAAGCGCGGTCACTGGCGAGAAAGGAATCGAGCATGGCCGGGATCAGGTCAGCCACCTCCGCCTTGTCAGAATAAGCGCGATTATAGAGCGCGGCATAGTCGGCAAGCGCATGAGCAAGGTCGGGCGTGACCGTGACGGTGATCTTGACCGGGGTGCGGTCGGGGAGCTTGGCGAGTTTGAGCACGGGGCGTCTCCTGTCAGCGTCCGCCCCATTCCCGCAAGACCAGATCCTTGTGAACGATCACGCGGAGCGGCCATCCGGGACGGACGGTGATGGTGGGCTGGATGTTGAGGTTCTTGGATACGATCTGCTGGCCCGCCTGATTGGCGGACTGCTGGGTGGACTGGCGGAGCGCCCGCACAAGGTCGCTTTCGTTGTCGCCGATCGACAATTCGGTGCCGACGCCCAATAGGGTCGATAGCGCCACGCCCTTGAGCAGCCGCCAGGTGTGATAGTCCACCTTGTCGGACAGGCCAGCATAGCCTGCCGCGTCGGTGGCGGGCAGATTGTCGATCTGGATCGAACTGCCATCAGGCAGAATGATCCGTTGCCAGACCAGCAGCGCGCGGCTCTGTCCGAACGCCACCACGCTGTCATAGCTGCCGATCAGGCGCGAGCCCTGCGGAACCATCAAGATCCGGCCCGTCACCGTGTCGAATACGTTTTCCGTCACCTGCGCCACGACCATGCCGGGCAGGTCGGAAGTGAGGCCGGTGAGCAGGCTGGCCGCGATCACGCTGCCCGCCATCACCTGATATGGCGAGGCCGGGGTCTGAAGCGCATGGGCATTATATATGCCGCCCGATGCGGGTTGCCCCACGAAATCCAGTTTGCGCTGCTGATTGTTCTGGTCGCGATCCAGATCCAGAGCGAGCCGGCCTGTTTGAGCCGCTTCTCCTGTCGCCGGGGTCGCGCCCGTGGCTTCTGCTCCGGCTGTGGTGGACACCGCCGCAGCCGTGCGTCCTGACGACTGGACCATGACTCCCGCTTCTCGCGCCTGTGCCGCCTGCGCCGCGATACGCTGGCGCTCGGCTTCAGCCGCCTGCTCCTGCGGCGACATCGCGCTATCGCCGGGCAACCCGCCGCCCGCCTCAAGCTGGCGCTGGCGTTCGAGGATCGGCCGCCCGAGATCACCGGGGAGCGGCGCTCCCAGGATCGGCGTTCCGGGCGCAACCTCGCCGTAATTGCCGGGAAGGTTGGCAACCGCATCGGCGGGCGTCTTGCGGTCGCTGACGGCACGCTCATCGGCGGTGTTGGCGATATGAAGCGTCTTCGGCCCCAGCGCCATCCATGCAACGCCCGCGATAGCGAGCGAACTGGCGGTGGCCCCGCCGATGATGACGCCGCGCCGGAAGCGGACGACACGACGGGGCGTCGCGCGCAGCACAAGGGTTTCGGGTGGGATTTTGGATGACGGCGCAGATTCTGGCGCGGGCGCGGCGGGTGCCGCGAGTTCCGGCGCGTCCGGATCTACGGGCGGGATCGGGGCGGCGCTCATTTGCGCGTCCTCCCGTCAGTTCGGGCAATCCGCACGACCTGCTGCGGTTTCTCGCCAAGACGAAGCTCGGCCGCCGCGAACAGGCGATCGACGATGTAGTGATTGCCGCTGACGCGGTAGTTGACCAGTTGCGTGTCGCCCAGCGGGCCAACGACGAACAGCGGCGGCGCTTCCCCCTGATCGAGCCGACCCGGAAACTCGATATAGACCTTCGTGCCATCATCCCAGGCGCGGACCGGCCGCCATGGTGGGCTGTCGCCGCTGATCTCATAGCGGAATCTGAGATTGGTGAGCGAAATACTCTCCGCGACCGGCCGGGCCTGCTCGGCACGGACGTTCTGGCCCCTCAGGGCGACCAGCCGATCCTGCGGATAGGTCCAGCTGATCGCCGCCATCGCGGTCGCGTCGGTGCTTTCGAGCGCGAGATGATAGGCGCGACGGTCGGTCGTGATGACCATGTTCGTGATGAGGCCGGGGGCGAAGGGCTTCACCAGCACATGCACGCGCGCCGCATCGCCCGCGCCGCTCGTGGTGTCGCCAATAATCCAGCGGACGGTATCGCCGGCCGATACCGCCACCAGCTTCTCGCCGGCCTGCAAGGCGATGTCACTGACGCGCTCGGGCGCGGCATACAGACGATAAAGCGCGCCTTCCGTCCAGGGGTAGACCTGCACGGCATTGATGTAGCCCGCGCTCGACGGTTCGCGCGTCGCGGCGCGGTTGGCCGCCTCGATCCGCGCGGTGGGCGCACGGGTCTCGCCCTTCACCGATGGCAGGGGCTGAAGCTGGCCGGGTAGCGGCAGCGGCACCGGCTGTTCGACGATTGCGACCGGACGGGGCGGCTCGGCCTCGATTGCGGCGGGGCGGAACTCGGCGGCGTCATAGCTGATCGCGGGCGGCGGCGTCTTGCCCGCGCAGGCGGCAAGTACCAGCGTCGAGGCGCACATCATAATAGTCCGGGTCATTGTCCGGTTACTCCTTCATGGCTGGGACTGGCGGGCGCGGCCGGGAGTGGCGCGGCTTCCGGGATGACGGGTGCGGCCGGTGCTAACTGCGCAGGCGCTGCGAGCGCAGCATCTACCGGCGGCCGTTGCCCTTGCTGGCCCGATGATGCGGGCTGCCCATCCAGTTCACGCGCCCAGTCGATCGCGCCGACGAACAGGCCCAGCGGGTTTTTGCGCAGTGCATCGGCGGTCTTTGGTGGTCGGAGCATCATGGTCAGCATGGCGGTCCAGCGTTCGGTCCTGGCCAGGCTTCCGCGTTCGTAGATGCTCTCGGTCCATTTGACCTGAAAGCTGGTGTCCGATGCACGGACCACGCTCGTCACCTGCACCGACACGCTGCGCTGGCCGATGCCGGCGAACGGGTCGTTGCTGCGCGCATATTCGTTGAGGAAGAGCGCGGCGCGATCATTCGCGAAGTCGTAGGCGTCAAGCCAGTTGCGCTTGACCAATACCGGGTCGGTGGAGACGGACCGCACATTCGATATGAACCGCCCAAGATGCCATGCGACCTGACCGTCCGTGGGCTTATAGTTCTGGATCGCGGGAGCGACCGAACGGGCCTCGCCCAGCCGGTCGACCTCCACCACATAGGGCGCGACCCGGCTCTGCATCGACTGCCAGACGTTGGAACC
This sequence comes from Sphingobium cyanobacteriorum, assembly GCF_030580935.1. Taxonomy (GTDB): domain Bacteria; phylum Pseudomonadota; class Alphaproteobacteria; order Sphingomonadales; family Sphingomonadaceae; genus Sphingobium; species Sphingobium cyanobacteriorum. The sequence continues at coordinate 6,437 of NZ_JAUQOM010000025.1, forward strand.
GATCAGCACGCCCGCCAGGCCAAGGCATCCGAAGGCGACCAGCCGCCAGTTCTTTGCCTGCACGCGGGCGGAGCCAATGCGCTCGTCCCAGAGTTGGCCGGCACGTTGGTATGGGGTTTCTGGCTGCGGGCTCTGCCCATATCGCTGGATGGATCGTTTGAAAAACATTGGTAATCACTCCTTGTCGCTGAGGCTGGGATTGGCGGCGGAACCGGGACGATCGCCGTCCTTGATGGTCTGCATCGCCAAGTGACGGTGGTGACGGGCAGTCTGCTGTGCACGCAGGCTCCGCGCCCATGCGGGAGCACTGTCGGGGGCGTTCTCGCCCGAAGCGTTCGACGTGGCGGCGGCTGGCGTCGTGCGCCCCGCGTTCCAGGCGGCTTGCTGACCGCGTGCAGCGCTTTCGCGAATTGAATTTGCGATACGGGAGGATGCGGCTTTCGCGCCTTGCGATGCAGCCCCGCCAGCGGCGGTTGCCATGCCGCCAAGACCAGCACCGATGCTGGTACTCCCGGACGTCTCCTGCCCCAGTCGATAGGCCGACGAGGCAGCCGATCCCATCGCCGTTCCGGCCTTGATCGCACCCATGCCGCCGCGCCCGGCCGCCATTGCTCCGCGCGCGCCAAGCATCGCCGCGCCGCCCGTAGCAAGAGCAGCACCCGCGACCGTGCCCACAGCAGCACCCGCGCCAAGCTGGGGGGCGCCTGAGACAAGGCCGGACGCAATACCGGGACCGAAGATGCCAAGCCCGAACAGGGTGAGCGCGCCCATCAGCAGGCTCAGCGCATCCGCGATCTCCGGCTCGCTACCGACAAGGGCGGTCAGTTCGCCAAACAGATTGGTGCCAATGCCGATGATGACGGCGAGGACCATGACCTTGATGCCGGACGACACGACATTGCCCAGCACACGTTCGGCGAGAAAGCTGGTCTTGTTCCATAGTGCGAACGGCACGAGCACGAACCCGGCGAGTGCGGTCAGCTTGAACTCCAGGATGGTGATGAAAAGCTGGATCGCGAGGATGAAGAAGGCCAGCACGACCAGCAGCCAGCAAGTGAGCAGCACCGCGATACTGAGGAAGTTGCCGAAAAACTCCGGGAAACCGGACATTTCCGTGACCTGATCGAGCAGCGGATGCGAGGCGGTAAAGCCGGTCCCGGCGATTGCGCCCGGATGCATCAGATCGGCGGCCGATACCCCGCCGCCGCCCGCCGTGATGCCGAGGCCGGAAAAGCTTTTGAATATGATGTCGGCCAGCGTGCTGAAATTGCCGATGATGAAGGCGAAGGCCCCGACATAGAGCACTTTCTTGACGAGCTTTCCCAGCACGTCCTGATCATTGTCCATCGCCCACCACAAAGCGGCGAGCGTCACGTCGATGCCGATCAGGACGGTGGTAAGGAACGCGACATCGCCGGACAGCAGCCCGAAGCCGCTGTCGATGTAGCTGATGAAAGCTTCGAGGAAGCTGTCGATGATGTTGAGGTCGGGATTCATGTCGGGGCCGCCTTGCCGTGCGCCGTCAGTTGCGCGTGTAGATGTCGGCGGTGCCGATGAAGCGCTCCGTCCGCTCGCGTGCGGCCTCCATCGCCTGTTGCTGGCGCGCGCGTTCGATGGCGTCGGCGCGATATTGCGCCGCCATCATCTGCTGGATCTGGAGCTGCTGGCGGGTTGAGAGCGCGATAAGCTGGTTAGTCGCCTGCCCAACCTGCAAGCTGCCCGTGGCCGATTGGCTCTGGCTGACCAGTTCGGTAAGCAGGTCGGCATCGGCCTCGATATTCTCGACGACCTGCGCCTGCACGCGCATGCTCTGGCGATAGCCCTGCATCGACGCCTGCAACCGGGTGCGCGCCTGCGCGATGATCTGGCTGGTGGAAAGCGCGCGGTCGAACTCGGCGGGGAACTGCTGACGCAGCACATCGTCGGTGGATGCGAGATCGAAGGCGATGCCCTCGGCCTGATTCATCAGCGTGCCGATCCGCTGCATCGAGCGGGTGATCTGGTTGAGCGACGAGAAGTCGAGCCGCTGGAGATGTTTCGCCATGTTGGTCAGCATCGACGCCTGGTTCTGCAGCGCCTGTATCTGGTTGTTGATCTGGCTGAGCGTGCGCGCCGCCGTCAGCACATTCTGCGCATAGTTGCTGGCGTCGAACACCGGGATGGCGTGTGCTGGTGTCATATGCAGGATCGCGGCGGCGGTCATGCTAGTGGCCGCGAGACAGGCTGCGAGAATACGGGTTTTCATCAGAACAGCTCCTTTTGCTGGGGGTTGAGAGGATCAGCCGCTGCCGGTTCGGCGTCGGGGAAATCGGCGAGCAGATCGGCGGCCCAGTCGATCCCGCGCGCACGCAGCATCGCGGCGGCGAAGCCGTCCGGACCATGATGTTCGAGAAGGTCGTCGATCAGGCTTTGGCTGGCGGCGTCGGACGAGCCGCAAAAGGCAAGCGCGACCGGCCCCAGCGCCAGTTCGAAAAGGCGGTTGCCGCGCCGCGATTGCAGATAATAATGCCGCTTGGGTGTAGCCCGCGCGATCAGCTCGATCTGGCGCTCATTGAGGCCAAATCGTTCATAGGTGGCACGGCCCTGCGGCTCGATCGCCCGGTCGTTGGCGAGGAAGATACGCTGCGGGCAGCTTTCGATAATGGCGGGCGCGATCGAACTGTCGGCGATATCGGCAAGGCTCTGCGTGGCGAACACCACGCTGACATTCCTGCGGCGCAGTACCTTGAGCCATTCGCGGATGCGGGCGGCGAAGACGGGATTGTCGAGGAATACCCATGCCTCGTCGAGAATCAGCAGCGTCGGCCGCCCGTCGAACCGCTCTTCAAGCCGATGGAACAGATAGGTCAGCACCGGCAACACCACGCCGGCTGTGTTCATCAACGCCTCTGTCTCGAAGCATTGCACGTCCGACAGCGCGAGGCGGTTTTCGGCGGCGTCGAGCAGACGGCCGAACGGCCCTTCCAGCGTGTACGGCATCAGGGCCGCTTTCAACGCGTTGGACTGGAGCAATACCGCAAGGCCGGTAAGCGTGCGTTCTTCGGGCGGCGCGCTCGCGAGGCTGGTGAGCGCGGACCACAGCGCTTCCTTGACCTCTGGCGTCACATCCACCCGCTCGTGGGCGAGCAGCGAGGCCGTCCAGTCGGCGGCCCAGGCGCGTTCGCTGTCATCATCGATATGGCGCAGGGGCTGGAAGGCCAGCGCATCGCTTTCGCCCAGCGCGTGATGCTCGCCGCCCATCGCCAGCACGGCAGCGCGCGCCGAGCGGCCCTTGTCGAAGATATAGACCTGGCTTCTAGGATAGCGGCGGAACTGCAAGGCGAACAGCGCCAGCAGCACGGACTTGCCCGCACCCGTTGGGCCGACGATGATCTCATGCCCGACATCGCTGACATGGGTAGAGAGCCGGAACGGTGTTGATCCGCTGGTTTCGGCATAGAGCAGCGGCGGACCGGAAAGATGCTCGTTGCGCGCCGGTCCCGCCCACACCGCTGACAGCGGCATGAGATGCGCGAGGTTCAGCGTGTGGACCAGCGGTTGCCGGACGTTGGCATAGACATGACCCGGAAGATTGCCCAGCCAGGCTTCCACCGCATTGACGCTCTCGCGGATGCAAGTGAACCCGAGACCGTTGACGATGCGCTCGACAATGCGGACTTTCTCGTCCGCTGCGGCGCGATCCTCGTCGGATACGGTAATGGTCGCGGTGTAATAGCCGAAGGCGACATGATCGCCGCCGAGCGCCTGTAGCGCGAGGTCGCTATCGGCCACCTTGTTGTCGGCGTCGCTGTCGGTGAGCGGCACCGGCTCATTCATTATCACTTCGCGCATGAGCTGCGCGATGGACTTGCGCTTGTTGAACCATTGCCGCCTGATCTTCGTCAGCGTCTTGTTGGCGGCGGTCTTGTCGAGCGCGATGAAGCGCGTCGCCCAGCGATAGGCGAAGTCCTGATGGTTGAGCGCATCGAAGATGCCGGGGCGCGTGGCATTGGGAAATCCCATCACGGTCACGGTGCGCAGATGCCGGTCGCCCAGCGTCGGTTCGATCCCGCCCGACAGCGGCGTATCGACCAGCAGCCCGTCGAGATACATCGGCGTTTCCGGCGCGGCGACAGGATGGCGTTTTGGCGAAATGCAGCCGTGCAGGAAGGTCAGCGTCTCGCTGTCATCGAGCGGTCGTACTTCCGGCATGAGGCCCGAGAGCAGATCCAGCACGCGATCGGTCTCGGCGATGAAGGCGCGCAATTCCTGCCGCCAGTCTCTTCCCTCCTGCGGGACATCGCGTTCCAGCAGCGCACGCTCGGCGCGGCTGACCTGATCGGCGGGTGGCAGATAGCAGAGCGTCAGATGATAGGCGCTCTCGAAATGCTGGCCCTTGCGCCCATCGAAATGCGCGCGGCGTTCTTCGTCCACCAGCCATGAGGCAGGATCGGAAAAGCGGCTGTAGGGATAGTCCAGCGCCTCGATGCGCTCGGCATCGAAGAACAGCGCCCAGCCGGAACCTAGACGCCGCAGCGCATTGTTCGCCCGCGCGCAGACCGAGACCAGTTCGGCTTCGGTGGCGGATTCAAGATCAGGGCCTCGAAAGCGCAGCGTCCGCTGGAAGCTACCGTCCTTATTGAGCACGACGCCGGGCGCGACCAGCGCGGCCCAGGGCAGATGGTCGGCCAGCCTATCAGCCGCGCCGCGATATTCCTTGAGGTTCAGCATGTCAGATATCCCCGCTGGCGAAGGTGGCGTGCAAGCACGGCGGCGAAGTCGGGATCGCGTTTGGCTGCGAAGACCGCGAGGCTGTGCCCGGCGAGCCAGAGCAGCAGGCCCGCAATCCATTGCTGGAGACCCAACCCCATCGCGGCGGCGAGCGTGCCGTTGAGGATCGCGATCCCGCGCGGCGCGCCGCCGAGCAGGATCGGCTCGGTCAGCGCCCGATGCAGCGGCACCTCGAAGCCGTCGATATGACCACCTGCCGCGATGGAGCTGGCCCCCGCCATCAGACCAGCGCCCCGCCGCCGAAGCTGAAGAAGGAGAGGAAGAAGGAACTGGCGGCGAACGCGATCGACAAGCCGAACACGATCTGGATCAGCTTGCGGAAACCGCCGCTCGTCTCGCCGAACGCCAGCGCGAGGCCGGTCGTGATGATTATGATGACGGCGACGATCTTTGCGACCGGACCCTGAACGGATTCGAGTACTTGTTGGAGTGGCTCTTCCCACGGCATGCCCGAGCCGGAGGCGAAGGCGGTGACAGGAAGCAGCAGCATGGCGGCTGCGGCAAACGCGAGCCGGGATGGCAGGCGCACGGGTTTTGGCTGAGTAAGATTTTGCATGGATCAATCTCCTGTGTGCGTGGGGATGGCGAGGTCGGTGACGGCGTAATCGCCGTCGCTATCGAGACCGTGGACCTCGGCCACGCTCTCGACCCTGCGGCCGGTTCCCCGGCCGGAGATGAACACCACCATGTCGATCGCGTCCGCGATCAGGCGGCGGGGCACCGTGACGACGCCCTCCGAAACAAGCTGCTCGATCCGGTAGAGCGCGGAGCGCGCGCTATTGGCGTGGACCGTGGCGATGCCGCCCGGATGCCCGGTGTTCCAGGCCTTGAGCATGTCGAGCGCCTCACCGCCCCGGACCTCGCCGACGATGATGCGGTCAGGGCGCAGTCGCAGTGTCGAGCGTACCAAGTCGGCCATGCTGACCGCGCCCGCCTTGGTGCGAAGCGCGACGGTATCGGGCGCGGCGCATTGCAGCTCACGCGTGTCCTCGATGATGATGACCCGCTCGTCGAGCGTCGCCATTTCATTGAGGAGCGCGTTGGCCAGCGTGGTCTTGCCGGACGACGTGCCGCCCGCGACGAGGATGTTGCGGCGCTCGACCACCGCCATCGACAGCGCCAGCGCGACTTCGGCGCGCATGATGCCGTCCGCCACATAGTCGATCAGGCGATGGATGCGGGCGGCGGGCTTGCGGATGGAGAAGCAGGGCGCGGCCGATACCGGGGGTAACAGCCCCTCGAACCGCTCGCCGCCTTCAGGCAGTTCGGCACTGACGATCGGTGCGCCGGCATGGACCTCGGCGCGAACATGGCTCGCGACCAGGCGGATGATGCGTTCGGCTTCTGCCGCTTCCAGGCGCGCGCCGGTATCGACGCGGCCTTCGCCCAGCCGATCAAGCCGGAGCGCGCCATCGGGATTGACCATGATCTCGATCACGAGGGGATCGGACAGGGCTTCCGCGATCTGCGGTCCCATCGCCGTGCGCAGCATCGCGCGGCGGCGGCCCTGTGCGGTGGCGTTGACGAAGCCGTTCATGGCCTGGCCTCGCCGGTTTGGGCGAGCGGCTTGGGGCCAGCGGCCATCTGGCGGCCGATCTGCTCGATAAACCGGTCGAAGCGGTCGCGGCCGACCGCACGGGCAGCGGCATCGGGTTCGGGCAGTTGGGCGGTGAGGCAATAGTGCTGGTGGACGAAGAGCGAGAGGCTTTCCAGCAGCACCTGAACATCACGGCTGAGACGGCCAAGCTGCAGGCTCATCCGGTCCAGCCGTCCGCCGAAGCGGTCGTCCAGTTCGTGACTGCCCTGCCGGGTCAGCCATGCGTCGAGCGCCGCCACCAATATATCGGAGCGGGCGACGCCGGGCTTGGCGGCCATTTCCTCCAGCCGCTCGGCCAGCTTCGGTTCGAGAAATAGCTGGTAGCGCACCTTGTCGCGGTTTCGCATCACATGTCCCCACCGAAGCTGGGAAGGATGTCGCTGCCGCGCTGTTTGCCTTCATTCATCGCGACGGCGCGGGCGACATTGCTCAGGCTGGTCATCGCGCGCCGGTCGGCTGCGGGATCGCTGTCATCATCGTCACCGGGCGTGGCGTCCTGCTCGCGTTCGATCGGCCTGGCCGACTGTTCTTCGGGCAGGCCGGGGTGGCGCTGCTGTTGCAAGCCGCCTTCGGCTTCCTCGTCGAACGCCGCGCCTTCGGCCTCTGCGGCTGCGGTGAGTCCTTCATGCAGGCCGCGCACTTCGCTGCCCCAGTCGTCCGGGCGCGGGCTGGGACGATCCACATAGACACCATCGCCATTGTCGAGACTGGGCGGTGGCAGGACGCGTGACGTGAAATTACGGTCCTCAAAATAGCGCAGCTTCTTCGCCCGGATCGGCGCGAGGCCCGAGACCATCACCAGTTCATCTGCGGGCGGGAGTTGCATCACCTCGCCGGGGGTCAGCAACGGACGAGCGGTCTCCTGCCGCGACACCATGACATGGCTGAGCCAGGGCGCGAGACGGTGGCCAGCATAGTTGCGCTGGGCGCGCAATTCGGTGGCAGTGCCAAGGGCATCACTGATCCGCTTGGCGGTCCGCTCGTCATTGGACGAGAAGGCAATGCGGACATGGCAGTTGTCGAGAATGGCGTTATTCTCGCCATAAGCCTTGCTGATCTGATTGAGGCTCTGCGCGATCAAATAGGCGCGGATGCCGTAACCGGCCATGAAGGCGAGCGCGGTCTCGAAGAAGTCGAGCCGGCCCAGCGCCGGAAACTCGTCCAGCATCATCAGCAGTTGATGCTTGCGACTCTTCTTAGGATCGCCTTCCAGCCGTTCGGTGAGGCGGCGGCCGATCTGATTGAGGACCAGCCGGACAAGTGGCTTGGTTCGCGAAATGTCGCTGGGCGGAATGACCAGATATAGGCTGACCGGCACTGGCCCATCGACAAGATCGGTGATGCGCCAGTCGCAAGCGGCGGTGGTCATCGCCACTGTGGGATCGCGATAGAGGCCGAGAAACGACATGGCGGTGGAGAGGACGCCGCTTCGCTCGTTCTCGGACTTGTTCAGGACTTCGCGCGCCGCGCTGGCGACGACGGGATGGACCTGCGGACGCTCCTTGGTGCCGAGATGGTTGGTCGCCATCATCCGGCGCAGCGTGTGAGCGAAGGACCGCTGCGGGTCAGACAGGAAGGTGGCGACGCGCGCGAGGGTCTTTTCTTCCTCGGCGTAGAGAACGTGAAGGATCGCGCCGACGAGCAGGCTGTGGGAGGTTTTTTCCCAGTGCGACCGGCGCTCCAGCGCGCCTTCGGGATCGACGAGAATGTCGGCGATATTCTGAACGTCGCGGACTTCGTTGGGGCCCTTGCGCACTTCCAGCAACGGATTGTAGCGCGCCGAACGCGGATCGGTCGGATTGAACAGCAGGCAATGCGAGAAGCGGGACCGCCACCCGGCCGTCAGTGTCCAGTTCTCGCCCTTGATGTCGTGAACAACGGCACTGCCGGTCCAGGATAGCAGCGTTGGCACGACCAGCCCGACGCCCTTGCCCGAACGGGTCGGCGCGAAAGCCATGACATGCTCTGGCCCATCGTGGCGCAGATAGTCGGCGCGATAACGGCCCAGGAAAACGCCCGCATCATGGAACAGACCTGCCCTCGCGATCTCGCCGCGTGCTGCCCAGCGCGAGGAGCCGTAGGTGGTGACATTGCGATTCTGCCGTGCGCGCCAGAGCGAACCGATGATCGCCGCCGCGCAGCCAAGAAAGCCACTGGCGCCTGCCAGTGCTCCGGCCTTGTCGAACACTTCGGGCGCATAGGCCTCGAAGTGATACCACCAGCGGAACAGATCCCAGGGCCGGTAGACCTGAGTGTCGAGGACCACGATCCAGGGTAGACCGAGCTGTGCCTGATAGCCCAGCATCGATGCGGCCCATTGGGTCGCCGCCCAGACGCCGAGAATGACGATGGCGAAAACGATGAAAATCTGCCCGACGAGCAGTTTGGTGGGTGTCATAATTCCATGATCCGGTTCGCGCGACGCGAGGTGCGGCGCTCTGCGGATCAAGGCTGCGTCAGGTCAGTGGTTGGGCGTGATACCCCTGATCGTCCCGGACTATCCCTGTATGTCCTTCCCGGTCCTCGCCGGAATGAAGTGTTTTACGGACGGAGAGACAATTCGCGCGCGTTAAGCGGCAAATCGGTGTCTGCGTCATAGAGAATGATCCCGACCGATTCGCCGGTCGTGTTCACTGTCAGAGTGACGGGATGCGGGCCGATTTCGGAAGCGATGAGCCGCCTGGCAAAGCGCCAATGTTCATCGTCCGCGCATTCGGGCAGGTTCACCACGATGTGAAAATCATAACTTTCCGGCTGGTCAGCACGGGATTGGCGGTCGGCGGCCGGGTCGGTCAGCGCGATGCTGGCGATCCGGCCATGAGCAGGCATTTCCGGCTCATCATAGCCGAAGGCCGCACGAACGATCCGGCTAATCTGTTCGATGTCCTGCTGCGCCTGCTGCGGTAGATGATCGATCCGCTTCCTGACGGCAGCGGGATCGTAACCTTCGTCAATAAAGTCTGGTAGTTCGTCCATGGCGTGCCCCCGATCGGACAATTGCAACCAAATTGGGTCAACCGGAAGACACGATGTGCGTAAGCACCGAACTCCCGCGCGTTAAACGCGGGAGCCGCCGGAGCTGGTAACATGCCAACGACATGCGCCGCCGCCTTTAACCCGAGGGTCTGGACATGCACGGCAGCACCCCGGAAATCGAGATTTCCGAGTTGCTTCGTTGGCGGGATTACCAGTCCCGGCGCTGCCCTTTCCGCAGCGCGGAATTGACCTAGCAGGCGCGCGGGATGCCGCCAAGGCGATAGGAAGAAGCGTTGGCGGAATCCGAACGGGATGACCGGCATGAACTGATCGCAGCGCTATTGCCCGATCGAGGACGAAGCATGGCTGCGCAGATCAAGGATTCGGAAGAGAACGGCGTTGAAGGCCGACTGGCGCGTCCCGGCTCCAATAATCAGCGAGTACGCGGCGGAATGGTTTTCCGCACATTGTCCGCTAGCATGGGCGCGTAATAGACGGCGTGCAGGATACCCTCGACTATATCGAGCAGCGTATTCACGGTATCCGAGCTCGGCTCGAAATCCCGATGCATGGCCGCATGTCCCGCTTCGATGAGCGTATCCTTGAACATCGCTTGCTGGTTGGGGGCGACATGTCCTGCCTCGAAGAACTTCTCGATGTTCTTCTCAAACCTTCCCTGATCCCCCACCTGGTCGATCATCAGACGCTCGACCAAGGCCCGGATACCCATGGTGGCGAGACGGTGCGCGCCCATGGCCAGGGCCCCATATATTTCGTCGCAAAGGCCGTTATAGGACTGAAGATAGGTGTTGAACGGCAGGAATTGACGACGCCATTGCGGTTTCTGGCGCTTGATCGATGGCGGAAAGAACTCGGTGTAGACCGCCGGCCGTCCATGTTCGTCCGAGTCTTCGGAAAACCAGTGCCGGTGGCGTAGCCTGACGGTATCGCAACCAAGACAGCGCATCAGTGCCCAGCTGTCTCCGCCCTCGATGTAGATACCGCGCTGGTCATCCAACTCTTCCTGCCACGAGGTATTTTCCGTGTGGACAATCGCGTGATTGTTCCATTGCAGACATTTGTTGCAATGCGCTCGCTCGGTCAGATTTGCCGCATCGCTCATGCTCCGCGCGAGCCCAATGGCGGCCATTGCCTTGAGGTGTGAACCAAGGTGAGAATCCAGACGGTGTCATCTTCGACCTGATACACCAGCCGATAATTCTCATGGGGGATCAATTCGCGTGTTCCAGCGATCTTGCCTGTTCGGCCCATATGCGGAAAGCCGGCCAGACGCCCGGCAGCCTCCCCGAAAAGTTCATCCATTCGCACCGCAGCGCGCGGATTTTCGTCAGCGATATAGTCGATGATCTTGATACGGTCCTGTTCAGCTTCCGGCGTCCACCGAACCTTCACGCCTCTGCCTCATCTGCCCTGCGGCGCAATTCTGCACGGCGGGCGACGAAGTCGGCTTCGACGTCCTCATTCGACCGGCCGCGGCCAGCGCGAACCGACACGCGGGCGATCTCGACCTTGCGGCGCAAAAACTCGTCATAGTCCCGTGCTTCGCGCTGCCGCTCGACATATTCGCGCATCAAGTCCCGCACGATCTGGGAGGCGGGACGATGGGTAGCCTCTGCCTCAGCCATGAACGCATCCCGTAAATCGGGTTCGAGCTTCATCGTGAAAACGGCATCCTTCGACATGGCCGACTCCATTCGGATTTATACTGACAAGATATATACATCATCATTACCTTGCAATGGCGCTACCGCGCGAAGCATAGTTCTTGATCTGTTCCCGACTCAGGATAGAGTTGGCTTATGGGACGGAAACCACAACGGATTGTCGAAGCAGCTATCATCGAGCGGATTGGCCCGGTGACGGCCCAGGAACTGATGGCGATGTCCGACGATAGCTGGGGTCTGATCCGCGATCAGATTACCGATCGCCGCAATGGGAAGGACGGCCTTGTTGCCCGATGCCTGGCCTGTGAGTGCGAAGTTTATATTCGCACATCCAAACCGCGCGGGATCGCTCGCCCCCTGTTTCAGCATTATAACGGGAGTGATCCGGACTGCCGCTGGTTTCAGGGACGGAATATCAAACCCGATGCGGCTCGGGCTGCACAGTATCATGGAAAGCAGGAATCAAACTTTCATCGCCTCATGTGCGAACTAGTTGGCGAACTGGCGGCGCTCGATCCCCGCTACATCAAGCATACCGTTGCCCAATATCGCCCCCCGACCGAGAATGAGCATGGTCGCTATCCTGATACCTATGTCGAGTGGGATGGCTTCGGCCCCTTTGTCGTCGAGTTCCAGATGTCCGGCACTTTCCAGACGGAAATCTCGGCGCGCTGCAAGCATTATGAGCGTGAAGGCATACCCCTGCTATGGGTTCTCTTCGGGCTCGATACGGCCGCCGCGCTTCCGCAAAGCTTCATCGACGTTATCCGCCGTCATCGCGGCAATGCGTTCATGCTCGATCAGGCTGCCGTAGCCGCATCGCGGGAACAGAAAACACTTGTTCTGTCCTGTTATCTGCGGGGGCCTGATGGTGAACTGAAGGTACCAGAGTTGGTGCGGTTTGATGCGCTTACCATTCCGCGCTCAAAACTACCCTATCATGAAGACAGGATCGTTGGCCCGCGCCTGGCTGAGATCGAGCAAGCGCGGCGACCATGGTTCTCGGCGCTTGCTAAATGGGAGGATCGCTTCAAACCCCTTGGCGATCTGGAGCGCCCGCAAAGTTTGCTGCTCGCGGCTGCTTTTTCGATCATTGCCGCTGCGAACGGGAAAGAGCGAAATTATGCAAGCGGGCATTCCAACATCTCTGCGATGCTCAATACTTACCTGAGCACGAAAGTCCTTTCACCCTACTCGGACCTGTTGAAACAGATTATCGAGAACACGCGGGGAAGCGGCATAATCAAGGCATCGGTCCACGATCACCTCCGCCGCTATCGTGACGCAGTTCAGGCCACGAGAGAATCCCGTGAATGTGTCAACGGCGGAGCAAAAGTCGGCCATTCGGCGGCGTAAAACCAGGCCATCGTGTTACATGCCGGGGGGAGTGGCGTGAGGGCGTAGCCCGAGGGCCACTCCCCCCGGCATTGGTGTAAT
>NZ_JAUQOM010000026.1 GCF_030580935.1 Sphingobium cyanobacteriorum
GCCTGACCCGTCTTCGAACACTCCCTCTAACCCGCATATTATCTGGAGTGAAATCATGGAAAACCGAAGGAAACCTGCGTCTCTCGCCGCCACGCTCGACATAAACTGCGACTGCAAAGAATATGTGCTGGATTACCTCCTGCACAGCTTCCCGACCCAGCTCCATGAGAGCTTCAGTGATGGTGATGGCAACCTCGCTTCGCGCCCCGCCTTTGACGATGGCGGCAATCCCATCCAGTGCCGGGAATCGGTCGAACGGCGCGACCGGCTGATCGAACAGCTTGCGGCGATGGAACCGGTTCAGGGCGCGCTCGACCAGCTGGTCCAACGCTTCGGCACCGACATGGTCGCCGAGGTCACGGGTCGCTCGCGCCGGATCGTGCGCAAGGTCGATGGCGCAGGCGAACGCTTCGCGGTCGAGAATCGGCCCGGCCATGCCAACCTTGCCGAGGCGCAGGCGTTCATGGAGGACAAGAAGCAGATCCTTGTCTTCTCCGACGCGGGCGGCACGGGCAGGAGCTATCATGCTGATCTCGGCAGCCGCAATCAGCGGCTGCGGCACCACTACCTGCTCGAAGCAGGCTGGAAGGCCGACACCGCGATCCAGGGTCTCGGGCGCACCAATCGCACCAACCAAGCGCAGCCGCCGCTGTTCCGGCCCGTTGCGACCGATGTCCAGGCCGAGAGGCGGTTCCTCTCGACCATCGCCCGGCGGCTCGACACGCTGGGCGCGATCACGCGAGGGCAACGCCAGACCGGCGGCCAGGGCCTGTTCCGGCCCGAGGACAATCTCGAAAGCCCCTATGCTCGTGATGCCCTGCGCCAGCTCTATCTTCTGATCTACGCAGGCAAGGTCGAGCACTGCTCGCTCGGGACGTTCGAGGCGATGACGGGCTTGTCGCTGACCGATGGCAGCGGCTGCCTCAAGGACGAACTGCCGCCGATCACCACCTTCCTCAACCGGTTGCTGGCACTGACCATCGCCATGCAGAACGTCCTGTTCACTGTGTTCGAACAATTGCTCAGCGCCAAGGTCGATAGCGCAATCGCGGGCGGAACCTACGATCTTGGGCTGGAGACGCTGACTGCCGACAGCTTCGCGGTCACCGACAGTCAGACGATCTACACCCACCCTTCGACCGGCGCCGAAACCCGGCTGCTCACCATCGCCATGCGCGACCGCAACCGGCCGCTGGACCTCGCCAAGGGGCTCGATCTTTTGAGGGAGCCAGGCGCGAAGCTGCTCATCAACACGCGGTCGAAGCGCGCGGCAGTGCAATTGCCCGCCCGCAGCCTCATGCTCGACGATGGCGAGGTCGAACGCCGTGTGCGTTTGGTCCGGCCGATGGAGCGGCTGAATTTTGCGCTGGGCCATATGCCCGAAACCAGCTGGGAACCTGCTGACGAGGCTACGTTTTCTGCTGCCTGGCAGACCGAGATCGCCGGGCTGGAGGAGTTCACGACGAGTGAACTCCACATCGTCACCGGGCTGCTATTGCCAATCTGGAAGCGACTCCCTGAGGAATCGACGAGGGTTTACCGGCTTCAGACCGACGATGGCGCCCGGATCATCGGGCGCCGAGTATCACCGGCATGGGCGGCAAGCGTGCTTCCGAACGATGCTCCGGCATTGTCACCGCCGCAGGCACTCGCCCTGCTGCGCGAAGGCCACGCGCATCTCAATCTCGCCGACGGGCTGCAGCTACGCCGTTCGCGGCTGATGCAGGCGAACCGAATCGAACTGACCGGGTTTGCGCCGACCGCAGTGGATCGCCTGAAGTCGATGGGTCTGTTCTCCGAAATCGTCAGCTGGAAGCTGCGCCTGTTCGTGCCCGACGATGCGGTGACCGGCAGCGCCGCTCTCGAACGCCTGTTCGAGCGGCATCCGCTGACCCGCATCGCCGACCGGAAGGCTGCCTGACATGGGCAGGCTTTCCAACCGAGCCGGTGAGTTGTCGGAGCGGCTTGCACAGAATGTGCAGGCCGTCTGCCGCCATTACCTTCCCGCAGGTCGGCGCGAGGGGCGCTACTGGATGATCGGCGATGTCGCCGGAACGCCGGGGCGCAGCCTCTATGTGCGCCTGTTCGAGACCGAACGCGGGGCCATCGGCAACTGGGTCGATGCCGCGACCGGCGAACATGGCGATCTGGTCGACCTCATCCGGCACAACCAGCGCCACGCTCGCCTCGGCGAGACCATCGACGAGGCCGAACGCTTTCTCGCTCTGCCGCCATCGACCGACAATGACGATCACGCCAGCTATGCCAAACCGGCACGAGCAGGGTCGCTGCAAGCCGCCAGGCGCTTGTTCGCCGCATCCAAGCCGCTGATCGGCTCGATCGCCGCCACCTACCTCCGCTCGCGCGGGATCACGCGATTGCACGACCTGCCCGCGCTGCGGTTCCATCCGCGCTGCTACTACCGCCCCAATGAGGACGATGCACCAGGGACACCGGGCGCGTTCGCGGCACTGATCGCCGCAGTGACCAACCACGATGGCAAACAGACCGGCACGCATCGGAGCTGGCTCGACCCAGATGGCAACGGCAAGGCCCATGTCGCTTCACCGCGCCGGGCAATGGGCAATATCCTTGGACACGCGGTGCGGTTCGGAATTTGCCAGGACATCATGGTCGCAGGCGAAGGCATCGAGACCATGCTCTCCTTGCGCGAAGTCCTGCCCGACCTGCCAATGGCCGCCGCCACTTCGTCGGCTCATCTTGCCGCCATCCTGTTCCCGCCGGAACTGCGGCGCCTCTATGTCGCGCGCGACCGGGATGCAGCTGGCGACGCGGCATTCGGCATCCTGAGCGACCGGGCGCAGGCTACGGGGATTGAAGTGGTCCCGCTCACGCCGGCGCTGGGCGACTTCAACGACGATCTGCGCCAGCAGGGCGCATCGGCACTGGGGCAACGGATCGCCCGCCAGTTGCACAAGCAGGATCGCACACGTTTTCCCATCGATACAGGCTGAGCCGATACGAGGTCGAAGGATCGGGCTGAGATCGGTGCTGCTGCCCGTCCAGGATCCGGCACCACCCGGCCTTCCTTGAGGGGCGTCCGAGAGACCGGCTGCCGGGAGGCCGCAATGGCGGTCTGGGCGGCTATTTTCCGGCGGCGCTAAAGCGCCGTTCCATCGCGAACCAAAATAGCCGCCCGCCCGCCATCCTCCGCTGCCGCTGCGGTCCTGGCGGATGCCGCCTCCCGGCAGCCGGTCAGAGCGACGCCCGTGAAGGCCGGGCAAGGTGCCCGGACACCTGAAAGGCAAGCTCCATGATACCCGATACCGAACCCGATCACGAATCCTCGCCCACGGCCCATCTCCTCGATGAAATCGCGCTTTACGGATACCGCCCCTTTTCGGACGAAGCCGATCCGCGGCCGCTTCCCGAAGAACGCATCGCCGCTGGTGCAGTCGCCGACATG
Organism: Sphingobium cyanobacteriorum; assembly: GCF_030580935.1. Taxonomy (GTDB): domain Bacteria; phylum Pseudomonadota; class Alphaproteobacteria; order Sphingomonadales; family Sphingomonadaceae; genus Sphingobium; species Sphingobium cyanobacteriorum. The sequence goes on from NZ_JAUQOM010000026.1 coordinate 3,428, forward strand.
TTCGATGCGCTGATCGCCACCATGCTCGACACCAGGCTCGAACCCGAACTAGAAGACCTGTGTTGGTCGCTTGCTAACCTCTTCCACCGTGCCGAAGGCCGGATTCAGTGCGAGCTCGACGACAACGAGGACGCCCAGAAACGTGGCCAGCGCGAGCAGGATGGTTCCGAGGTCAAATCGGTCGAACTCGAACGGCTGATCCGTGAAGGTATCGGGCTGATCGAGCGCCGCAACGCGATCGAGTTCATGCGCGAGGCCGCTTCCGACCAGTTCGAAGCCCATTTCCGCAGGGCCTGGACCCCGCGCACCGGCTCACTCGTCAATCACCGCACCCTTACCGCCGCCATGATCGACAGCCGCGATTTCCTTGCCGCCAAGCGCCGTTCGGAAACCGAGCCCATGCTGCCGACCGGCACGCGCATCGCGTTCACTTCCGGCCCCGCCTATCAGGATCACAACCGCATCTGGGCCGTGCTAGATAAGGTCCTCGCCAAATATCCCGACATGGTCCTGTTCCACGGCGGCAACCCGACAGGCGGCGAACATATCGCTTCGCTCTGGGCACGGGCGCGCAAGATCACCCATGTCCCGTTCCGGCCCGACTGGGAGCGGTTCAAGAAGGCTGCACCGTTCCGTCGCAATGATCAGATGCTCGAGGCACTGCCAAAGGCGGTGGTCTCCTGCCCGGGTAATGGTATCAACGCTAATCTTGTCGACAAAGCCCGGAAGATGGGGATTTCAGTCTGGGCGATCGAATGAGCCCTAGTTTCGACCGTTCATTTTCCGGCCAACTTCCAAAGCTCGTTCAAACGGCGCGTGATGGCATCAAGTGCTGATTGATCAGCCGCGCTCAACGCCACTGCAATGTATTCGCCCGTTCGATATCGATCGAGAATTGCATTCCGGGCCTTGGCCATCGCGACGAACTCGGTGGCAAGGGGAGTGTCGTTCACAGGAGCGATAACATTGGACCGAAATTGGCTGGGATCATAGACGGCCGTACGATCTGGCAGGAAGAGTATCTTCGAAACATCTCCCAGTTGCGGACTGACGTCGATCAACTCACCACTTCGTCTGCGCCAGACTCCATGATGCTCAGCCTCGAAATAGAGACCGGGAATGTGCCATATCGCCCATCCGTAGGCGGTTGTCCCGCCAGCCCGTGTGATCTTTCGTGCTACGTTGTCAAAGCATGCTGACATCTGTGCATCTGACGATCGCTTTGATCGGACGTAAACCGGCCGTTCTGGCGAAATAGACTGACAAAAGCTGAGCAGTTCCGGAGTTATCGACTTAGGTAACGTGTTCATCTGAGTGCTTTTAGCCTGCGAATGCGAACCGCTCTAGTGCCACTTTCCTGCAACCAGTCCGGGAAGCCACCCACTCTTCAAGGCCATTCCGTTGGCCGCCTCAAATCCTCCTTCAATCAACCCGCAAGGGGTCCGCTACGCTGCGCGTGCGGCCACTGCGGTGCTGCGCTCCTTCGTGGTGATTGCGGCTTTGCGCCGTCTGTCCGGGGCCTGTCGAGCGGGGATGGCCCCTGCTCCGAGACAGGAGCTAGAACATGTCACTCACCATCGCACAGCGTAACGCCTGGAGCCTCGCTCGCACCCTGATGGTCTGCGTCACCTTGTTCCACGCCGGTAATGGCTACGCCGCCGTTCCCTCGGCCGAATTCGATGGCGATGCCGACAGCATCGTACACGAATATGACCCGTTCAATCCTTGAGCGCGTCCAAGCGCACCTGCCGGACAGGTCGGATCCCCATCGGGTATTCCGGCCCGTTCGCATGTCTGCTATGCTTCCCAAGCACATTGCGCTGCGGTGGAGGAGGAGAGCGCGTCCCTTGCCCTTGGCTTCAAGGAGGACGCCATGCTGATCGGTCTTGCCCTGATAATCGTCGCAGTTTTTCTGTGCTTCGTTCTGCTCTTCCGCCTCTCGGTCCATGCCCTGCCGCTGTTTGTGGCCTTCGCTGCCGGCTCGGCCACCTACCGCGCTGATAGCGGAATCGTTGCTGCCCTGGTCTCGGCGACCCTCGCTGCGGTTGCCACTATCGCGATTGCTCAGATCGCGCTCGGCCTCGTCCGTTCCGACCATGCCCGCGCCGCTATCGGGCTCGTCTTTTCACTCCCGGCAGCGCTTGCTGGATACCACGCCGTTCACGGCATTGCGGCTGCGACCATGCCCGGCAACGCATGGCAGGTCACAGTGTCGCTGATCGGAGCCACCGTGATCGCCACTGCCTCATGGGCGCAATGGAGCCGCGTAGCTCGGTGACTTCAATTCGCGCGAAGCCCCGCCCGGCGGCTGCCGGACGGGGCATGCCCAGTCAGGCCCAGCCGAAACGGGGCAGCATAGGATCGGGGTGGCTTTGCCTCATCCGCGTCAGGTTCCCGAAATGGTGGTGGCAGGATCCGGCATGACGGACGGGTGCGGACTGGAGCGACTCCGGACCAGCGGCCCGATTGAGCGTAGTCCCGAGCAAAGGGCGGCGAGCGATTTTTCCGATGCCACGGTTCGGGTGTGCGGCGCCTCGCTGCGGGCACCAATGGACGAGGTGTCCCACCTCCATCCGATACCAGTCTGTGAGGTCCGGGAGGGAGCCATGCCCTGGCCGGTCAAGTGCGACCCGAGCCCGATGCCGCCTCGTCAATGGCTTTGGTTGGCAGGGGATGGCTTCGCCGCTTGAGCCCTTGCTGCAACGCGGGGCAGCCCGGTTTCTTCCCCTGGGCGTTCCGCCCATTCCTCGCGAGGCAAGAAACCCGTCAGCCCCCCGTCCTCCACATGCGTTCCGGCCCTTCGGGTGCAGCGGATCAAGCCCCTGCCTTCAACCAGCCATCGAGGCTGCGATGGGCGCGGGTTCGACCAACTTGAAGGAATTGATCATGGCCAACATCGGAACTTTCACCAAGACCGGCAACGAGTACAAGGGCGAGATCGTCACCATGTCGGTGCAGCAGAAGAACGTCCGCATCGTCCCCGAAGACAGCGACAACGAGAACGCGCCGTCGCACCGGGTCTTCGTCGGCCGCGCGGAAATCGGCGCCGCCTGGACCAAGCGTTCGAACGAAGGCCGCGACTATCTCTCGGTCAAGCTCGACGATCCCAGCTTCACCGCCCCGATCTTCGCCAACCTGTTCGACGACGAGGACGGCAAGACCTACAACCTGATCTGGTCGCGCGCCCGCCGCACGAACGGCGACTGACCGGCCAGACAGGCCCCGCCCGGCACCCGCCGGGCGGGGCTTCGCCGTAGTCATGGGTAACGCCGGAGCCTCAGGGTTGCCGCAGCAGAAGAGTAGCGTCGATCTTCAACTCGCGCGCGAGCTTTTCGATCACATCGACGGTGGCGGCGTACTGGCACCGCTCGAGGCTGCTGACGTAGGTCCGGTCGATATCGGCGCGATGGGCAAGCTCTTCCTGCGACAAACCCGCTGCCAACCGGTGCCGTTTCAAATTTTCTGCCAGGACCTCGCGCAATGTCATTACGCGCAATGACGGCCATTGCAGAGTATTTAACCACGGAGTATACTCTTCAGCGCCTCGGGTTCAGTCGGGAGTAGGTCGACCAGTGGTCGTGCCCTGAGTCCGCTTCATCGCACCGTGAGAGCCAGGTTGTCCCTCAGTTGGGGAAGTTTGTCCCCTGTCTGGGCTAAGTATGAGTCACGGTTTTCGTGTACACACTGCTCTAAGCGAGGTGGCGCGATTCGGGTTGGCCACTCCAGCGGGTCCAATGACAAAAATGAATTTCCTGACTGAACCGCCACAAGGCGACGATATAACCGATTATGACGAGCAGAACCTCGTCACATACCTGCGCTTGCTCGATGCTGAGGCCGAAGGTGCGGATTGGCGCGAGATCGTGCGTATCATCTTCGAAGTTGATCCCGACGTGGACACCGAAAATGCCAGGCTGATCTTCTCTAGCCACCTGTCACGCGCGCATTGGATGCGTGACAACGGGTTCCGACATTTGCTGCAGATGCGTTGAACCCACAACAAAACCCCGTCGAAGCGTGATTGGCGCAGGACTGGTTCTACCTTTGGGTGGACAACGCCCTGCAGTAACGGACCTTGCCAAGAAAATACGATATTCAAATACTTACATACAACCGTTTCACCTGAACTTGCGGAGATCGGATGTGTCGGGTGGATCATCTTGGCGCTCGCCGAATGCAGCGGAGCGATACGCACTCCACGATTACGCCGACTTTGCGCAGGAGTTCCTGCAACGCAATCCCGACTATCTGCGAGATCATGCCGAGACACAGATCAGGATCGCCGAGAATCCCGCAAGCACTCAAATGGAAGGGGAGGGTCTGGCCGGGCGATGGGGGCTAAGCTTTCCCCACCTTGCCGCATGCAGATCCCCGCACCAGTCCGGCGCTCTGGTCGCCGCTCGTCGCTCCCGACGTGGTCGTGTTCGAAACCGCTGACATAAGGGCGATCCCGCTGCCGCCCGGCTTTGAGCCGCTGACGGATCAGAGCGGCCCTACTGAACATCACCTGGTCGCCGCCCATGGCGGCGCACGATTTCGTATATGCTTGCGCGCGCTTCCCTCGTGTGGGCCCGACTGCCTGGTCATCCTGCACGACCGCTACGCGTCAGCCCGGCTCGTCGCTGCGACCCGCTTAGAGCGGGTGGCGCGCGGGCTCCGCCTCAGGCCTGACCGCGCGGCCTCGCCGTCCGCCTACAGGCGTTCACGGCTCGCCTTGTTACTCGGCATCCACGATGCGCTTGATGCCGGATCATCCCCGCGAGACCTCGCCTTCGGCCTCGTCTTCCCGCGGCATCGCCCTCTGGCCGGCGCGACCTGGAAAGGTTCGGGAGAACGTCGGCACACGCTCCGTCTGATCGCCGAAATGCGCCACTTGGTGAACGGCGGATACCGCAAGCTGCTGCTCCACGACTGACTGCTGTGCGCCCCGGGTGACAATCTTCACTCCGCTAATTCTGTCACTCCCTCCCGGCTTTCCGCTTTCGCCATTGCTGCCTGCGACCAGCGGCAGCCCGCCGCTGTGGTCGAACCCCAGCGGAGGCCGCCCATGGATGCCCGACCCACCCCCGTCATAGCCAGGTTCCTGCGGACGCCCGATGCCGCCGTGCATGTGGGCCTTTCCGCCCGGACGCTCGAAAAGCATCGGTGCTTCGGCACCGGGCCGGTCTACCGCAAGCTTGGCGGGCGGATCGTCTATTCGGTCGAGGACCTCGATGCCTGGGCCGAGCTCGGCCTGCGCCGCTCGACCAGCGATCCCGGCAAGGGCGTGGTCCATCCCGCAAAGCGGCTCGACGGCTATACGCCGCCAGTTCGCCGCTGACGCCAGCCGTGTCGCGCCTGTCCCACTTCCCGGCAGAGAGTCGCCAGTTGGACCTGTTCGTCAGCGCAGGCGGCGATATCGCCGCGCGCGACGCGCAGGACCTGATGGCCTGGCCGTTCTTCAGCCTCGCCAAGACCAAGCGGGTGCGGCCGATCGACTTCCGGATGGGCGAGACCTCGATCCTGGTCGAGGCGACAGCCGAACACGGCATGGCGACCATCTGGGACGCCGACGTCCTCATCTGGGTTGCGAGCCAGATCGTCGAAGCACGCGATGCCGGTCGCGCCACTTCGCGGCTGATCGCCGCCACGCCGCACGAGATCCTCGCTTTCACCCGGCGCGGGACCGGCAAGGCGAGCTACGAGCGATTGAAGGCCGGGCTCGACCGGTTGCAATCGACGACGATTGCCACCTCTATCCGCCAGCGTGATGCTCGGCGGCGGCATCGGTTCAGCTGGATCAACGAATGGAAGGAGCGCCTCGACCAATCAGGCCGTGCGCTCGGGATCGAGATGATCATCCCCGACTGGTTCTACGAGGGCGTACTCGACCAGGCGCTCGTGCTCACCATCGACCCCGCTTACTTCGCGCTGACCGGGGGTCTCGAACGCTGGCTCTACCGGCTCGTTCGCAAGCATGGCGGAAAACAAAAGGGTGGCTGGAGCTTCGACTTCCAGCACCTGCATCTGAAGTCTGGCGCGCTCTCGCCGCCCAAGCGCTTCGCCTTCGAGCTGCGCGACATTGTCCGCCGCCAAGCGCTCCCCGGATATGCCCTCAGTCTTGAGCATACGCTCGGCCGCGAGCGGCTGAATTTCGTTTCGATCCCCCTTGATCCGTTCGACGCCGCGATGCGCCGCGTCGGACTTCAACCTGTGGATATATCGTGATGTCATTCGGACTATCAGGAACCGCCGGACTCGGACGATCAGGAACCGAAAGTTCGGACTATCGGGAACCGAAATGGCCCTCAAACCCGCAGAAATCTGCGCCGTTTTGCGCCCTTAACTTAGCTAACAAAGAATCCTTCGGATTCTTGCTAACGCAAGGAGCGCTGTGGACGGATGGCGAAGGGCCGCCCCGTCGGCCTGCCGCGACGAGGTCGGAAAACAGTCCGCCACTCACTCACGTCACGCTGTTCTGGCGCGAAGGCAAGCACGAGGACTGGCTCAAGTTCGGTAAGCCCGTCGCCAACCGAATTGTCAGCCGCAGCCAGCGAATCGAGAGTTATGCACCCGGCCAGGTGTTCGGCTTGGTGCGCTGGGCAAGCAACGACTACGGCACGATCCGCTCCTCGTTCGACATCGTGCGCGCCGTGGAGCCGGACGAATCCGTCACGCCCGTCGCGCAGGTCGATCCTGGCGGCGAGCTGCTGCTGGCCGTTCATGGCTGGCCCAAGGTCGCGCGGGTGTTCCGCCTGATCGATGCAATCGAAGCATCTGGCATCGACCCCTGCGAGGTCGCGCCCGATCATTGGCGGCACGTCCACAACCGGCTCGCCGCGCGCGAAGCGCCGCGTGACTATTCGCCGGCGCGGCACCGCGCCTGGCTCCAGCGCAAGGCGCTGCTATCATGATCCGGCGACGCTTCATGCTTGCAGGCGCAGTTGTCGCCGCCACACTCGCGACGCTCGCCGTGCCGGTCTCGCGCTACGCAGTATGGAACGCGACCGCATCGGTCCCGACCGGGCTTTACGCGATCCGCGGTAAGGCCAGCCTCCATGTCGGCGAACGCGTCGCAATCGAGCCACCGCCCGCATTGCGCGCGCTGCTCTCCGAGCGGGGCTATCTCCCGACCGGCGTACCGCTGATCAAGCGCATTGCCGCCGTCAGCGGCCAGCGCATCTGCCGTTTCGGTCACGGCGTGACCATCGACGGCGCTATTGTCGGCGTGGCGCGGGCTCGCGACCAGCTCGGCCGCCCGCTTCCCGCCTGGTTTGGCTGCCGAATGCTGCGCTCCGGCGATCTGTTCGTGATGAACCCTGCTGCCCCCGACAGCTTCGACGGACGCTATTTCGGCGTGCTGCGCATCGCCGATGTGATTGGCCGCGCCACGCCCGTCTGGACCGACGAAGCGGGCGATGGCGATCATGTCTGGTTCGCCGATCCGCGCTCCGATCTTCCCCCAAGTTCACCAACCGAAGGAGACTGACCCATGCGTATCGGAACATTCACTGCTGCCAATGGCGGCTTTTCCGGGCATCTGCACACACTGACGCTCGACATCAAACTTGCCCTCGTCCCGGCGGAAAACTCGGACAGCGAGAACGCGCCCGACTTCCGCGTGACCGCTGGATCGGGCGATCAGGCGCGCGAGGTCGGTGCAGGCTGGAAGCATGTCGGCGAGAAGGCGGGCGACTATGTCGCGATCCAGATCGACGACCCGATGTTCGTCCAGCCGCTGCGCGCCAACCTGTTCCAGGGCGATGGAAACAGTCACGTTCTGGTCTGGTCGCGCCCGACCAGGCGCGAAGCGGCGGGCTGAGCCATGCGCGTGACTGCTCCGCTCGCCTTCCTCGTCTCGGCACTCTGCCTGTTCGGTTACGCGCCTGCCTTCGGGCAGGCCGCTGCCGAACAAGCGCCGTCGCGCACCATCGCGATCGCCGATCATGTGGCCGAGGCCTCACAGCGCTTCGGCCTGCCCGAGAGCTGGATCTACGCCGTGATACGGACCGAGAGCGCGGGCCGCGTCGGTGCGGTGTCGTCGGCGGGTGCGATGGGACTGATGCAACTGATGCCCGGAACCTGGGCGCGCCAGCGCGCCCGGTTCGGGCTTGGTAGCGATCCCTTCGATCCGCGCGACAACATCATGGCGGGTACTTCTTACCTGCGCGAAATGTACGAAAGCTACGGCGCCACCGGCATGCTCGCCGCCTACAATGCCGGGCCTGGTCGCTACGAGGGCTGGCGGGATCGCGGCAGGCCGCTTCCCGCCGAAACCCGCGCTTATGTCGCCAAGATCGCACCACAGCTACAAGTCGACAGCGCGGCGACCGTGGCTGCCAGCGCATCTCCGGTGCAGCCGGTGCGCTTGCCCTGGACGCAAAGCCAGTTGTTTGCCGCGCGCTCGGACAGCGGTGAGAGCGCATCCGGCAGCTTCGCCGCCGCCGCGCCGCCGCAACCTGTCCGAGCTTCGATTGCCCCACTCAATGGCCTCTTCGCGCCCGTTTCCGGGAGCGGATCACAATGATCGCCTTGTTCACCCTCTGGCGCGTCATGGCGTTGATTGGCGGGCGATGGAGGGCGTTGAGGTCGGAAGGGAGGAAGGGGGAATTACGATGGCAAGATAAAAGCGGAGCCAGCCGCTGGGATGTGGGGGCGCAGATTTGTGAGCTTTCCAGAGCCAGTCACCATGCACCCCGGCTGGCTCCATTTCGAGACAATGGCGCATTTCTATCAACGGTAGAGCCAGCCGCCAGTCTGCACAGCAGCCGCGCATGAGCGACGATGACTTTGAGATCAAACCGGGACGCATCCGTGACCGCGCCGCAGGTCAACGCAAAGCTCGCACCCTCAAGGCACAACTTCGCGCCTTGTCCAACCGGGCCGGGCACAGCGGTCGACCCGGTAACTTGAGCTCCAGGCGCGGCACCGGCCGATTGGCGCGAGGCCGGATTGCCAATCTGCGGGCAACTTCGCGTTCAAGCCATCGCCGTGTCATCGTCAAGGCGCGCGTCGTGCGGCATCGCGGACACCGCTTTGCGGCAGCACCGCTCGCGCAGCACCTGACCTATCTCAAACGCGACGGTGTGACTCGCGATGGGAAGGATGCCGCATTGTTCGGTGCCGATCCCGAACCGGTCGACGGCAGGCTCTTCGCCGAGCGTTGCGCCGACGACCGCCATCACTTCCGCTTCATCGTCTCGCCCGAAGATGCAGGCGAGCTTGCCGATGTCCGTACCTTCACCCGCGAGATGATGACCGACATGGCGAAAGATCTCGATACCCGGCTCGACTGGGTGGCAGTCGATCACTGGAATACGGACAACCCCCACATCCACATCCTGGTCAGAGGCAAAGCCGACGATGGCACGGATCTGGTGATCGACAAGGACTACATCCGCGAGGGGTTCCGTAGTCGCGCGGAAGCGCGTGTTTCGCTTGAACTCGGACCGCGCAGCGAGCGCGAAGTCGAGCAGGCCATCGCGCGCGAGATCGATGCAGACCGCTGGACCGGTCTCGATCGCCGTCTCCGGCGGATGGCCGACGAACTGGGCGGCGTGGTCGATCTTCGCCCCGATCCGCAGCGCCCGGCAAACCCCGGCAACCGGCATCTCATCGGCCGCGCCACCAAGCTGGAACGCATGGAGCTTGCTGACAGGATCGCGCCCGGGTGTTGGCGGCTGAAGCCGGGGCTCGAACAATCGCTCCGCGAACTCGCGGTCAGGGGCGACGTGATCAAAACCATGCACCAGGCGATGACCGGGCAGGGCCTTGCCGCCGAGACCGGACGGTTCGCCATGCACGATGGAGCCGCGCCGGAGCCGGTGATCGGGCGACTGGTCGAGCGCGGGCTTCACAACGAGCTTACTGGCGAGGCCTATGCCGTGATCGATGGTGCTGACGGCCGCGTCCATCACCACAAGTTCTCCGACATCGACCTGACGGGCGATGCCACGCCCGGCGCGATCGTCGAGCTCAGGACCTGGACCGACCGGCGCGGACGCGAGCGATCCTCACTCTGGACCCATTCCGATCTCGATCTTGCCAGTCAGCAGACTTCACGTGGATCGACCTGGCTCGACAAGCAACTCGTCGTCTCCGAACCGCTGGCGCTCGGTGCCGGGTTCGGGGCCGAGATCGAAGCAGCCAAGACCCGGCGACTGGAATATCTTGAAGCCGAGGGTCTCGCGAAACGGCAAGGCAACCGTTTCGTGCTGTCCCGCAATCTGCTCGGCACGCTGCGCGATCGCGATCTTGCCGAGGCGGGAACCGTGCTCTCCCGCGAGCACAACCTGCCCTATCGTCAGGGCAGACCCAATGGTGAGGTGTCGGGCGTCTATCGCGGACGCGTCCAGCTCGCATCGGGGCGCTTTGCGATGATCGACGATGGCCTCGGATTCTCGCTCGTTCCCTGGTCGAAGCAGCTCGACCGGCACCTGGGGCAATATGTCAGCGGCGCATCGCGATCAGGTGGCGGGATCGAGTGGACGCTCGGGCGCTCGCGCGGGATCGAGATCTGAACATCAGCCCTGCCGGTCGAGCTTGAGCGGCCAGTCGAAATCGCCGCGCCGGGCTTTGCAGTCGACCACCTCCCGCTCGAACACCTCGCCGGCCCGCGTGACCCCATAGTCATCGGCGAACAATGGCACCTGGCTGGACATGGTTTCGGCGGCATCGGCTTCGCGGAACACATCGTAACGCCCGAGCTGGCGCAGGATGCTGGCCTCGGCATCCTTGCTCTGGCCGCGCTTGCCGGTAACCGCGAGGCCCACGGCGATGCAGCGGGCGAGTTCGGTATCGCTGATCCGGACCTTCATGGGCGCTCAGATCAGCAACAGCTGGTGCGTGGCGTCGCCGTTGAGGCAGGCATCGGCCCTCAGCGCGGCATCGACGGCGTTGCGGTAATGGACCGTGCCGAACCGCTCGGCCTCGTCGAACGGGACGGGCGTCCATTCCTCGCCCGGATAGACGCTCTCGTAAATCGCGCGCGCGGCTTCGCGCAGCGCCACATCGTGCTGCATGATTGTCATTCCTGTGCTGGAGCCGAATCGGCAAGGCGGCAACGATATTCGTTCTATTTATGTTCTTCAAGCCGCGGCAATTGGCGCGGCTCCCTCCCAGGCGATCCCGCCACCCCTTCCGATCTTCCGCCAGTCTGCGATCACTGCCGTGCGGGCCTTGCAAATGCGCGCTTGCCGCACCGACAAGCCTTTCCGAAACGGGAAGGAGCATGGTCATTGTCCGCAGCGAAGATCCTCTGGGGCCAGGTGCTGGCCGTATTCCTGATCATCCTGATCAGCGTCTGGGCAGCGACCCAGTGGACGGCCTCGGCTCTCGGCTTCCAGCCCGAACTGGGCGCGCCCTGGTTCTCCGCTTTTGGCCATCCGGTCTACCGGCCCTATGACCTGTTCTGGTGGTGGTTTTCCTACGACGCCTATGCGCCGCAGATTTTCGACAAGGGCGGGATGATCGCGACATCGGGCGGCTTCGTCGCCATCGTGGTCGCCATTGCCATGTCGGTCTGGCGCGGCCGCGAGAACCGCAACGCCAACACCTACGGCACCGCGCGCTGGGCGACCCGCGAGGACATCCGCAAGGCGGGGCTGTTCACCGACAGCGGGGTGGTGCTTGGCCAATTCAACAACAACTACCTGCGTCACGACGGCGCCGAGCATGTGCTGTGCTTCGCGCCAACCCGTTCGGGCAAGGGCGTCGGCCTCGTCATCCCGAGCCTGCTCACCTGGCCGGGTTCGGCCATCGTCCACGATATCAAGGGTGAGAACTGGGACATCACCGCGGGCTTCCGCAGCACCTTCAGCCGCACCCTGCGCTTCGATCCGACCAGTCTGGAATCCACTGCCTACAATCCGCTGCTCGAGGTGCGCCGCGGCATCAACGAGGTGCGCGACGTCCAGAACATTGCTGACATCCTGGTCGATCCCGAAGGCAGCCTCGAAAAGCGCAACCACTGGGAGAAGACCAGCCACGCCCTGCTGGTCGGTGCGATCCTCCATGTGCTCTATGCCGGAGGCGACAAGTCGCTCGCCGGCGTCGCCGCCTTCCTCTCAAACCCCGACGAGACAATCGAGAACACGCTCCTTGCGATGATGGACACCCCGCATCTGGGTGAGGCCGGACCGCACCCGGTGGTCGCCAGCGCGGCGCGCGAACTGCTCAACAAGTCCGACAACGAGCGTTCGGGCGTGCTGTCGACCGCGATGTCGTTCCTGGGTCTCTACCGCGATCCGGTGATCGCCAGGGTCACCAGCCATTCCGATTGGCGGATCGCGGATCTGGTCGATGGCCGCCCGGCCTCGCTCTATCTGGTTGTGCCGCCATCGGATATCAGTCGGACCAAGCCGCTGATCCGGCTGATCCTCAACCAGATCGGCCGCCGCCTTACTGAAGAGTTCGATCCCAAGACCAGGCGCCAGCGCGTGCTGCTGATGCTCGACGAGTTTCCGGCATTGGGCCGGCTAGACTTCTTCGAGAGCGCGCTCGCGTTCATGGCGGGCTACGGCCTCAAGGCGTTCCTGATCGCGCAGTCCTTGAACCAGATCGAGCGCGCTTACGGCCAGAACAACGCGATCCTCGACAACTGCCATGTCCGTGTGGCCTTCGCGACCAACGACGAGCGCACGGCCAAGCGCGTGTCGGAATCGCTCGGCACAACGACCGAGCAGCGCTCGATGAAGAACTATGCCGGGCACCGACTTTCGCCCTGGCTCGGCCACCTGATGATCTCGCGTTCGGAAACCGCGCGCGCCCTTCTGACCCCTGGAGAGGTTCTGCAGCTGCCCGAGACCGATGAGGTCGTGCTGATGTCCGGTGCCCCCCCGATCAAGGCGAAGAAGGCGCGCTACTACACGGATCGCCGGCTTCAGGCCCGAGTGGTCAAGGCACCGGCCAATTGCGGTCAGACGACGGACCCTCGCTCGCCCAACGACTGGAGTGCGCTACCCCCGATCGAGCCTGATGCCGAGTTGGCGGATGAACATCGGCGCAAGCTCGATTCCGCCAATGGCGGATTGCGGCGCGAACCGGAATTGCCTGAGCACATCGAGGTCGTCGCCAAACCTAAGCCACCGACAGCGGAGTTCGAGTTTTCCGATGCCGATGGTGCCGAAGACGATCAGGCAGCCGCCAATAACGAGCGGATACGCCGCACCATGGAGCGCAGTGCGCGGCAGGCTTCACTCGATCTGGGTGACGGGATCGACATGTGAAACTCAAGCGCACCTTCCGTTTGCCCCCCGATGTGATCGACCAGCTTGCAGAGTTCGCATCGCGGAAACGAGTCGGACAACCCGATATCGTCGAAGCGGCGCTTCGCTCGTTCATGTCGCCCGACAATCCTGAGCAACTCGAAGCCGCGCTGAGCCGACGTCTCGATCGCATCGACCGGCGGATTGGAGCACTGGATCAGCAGGCCGAAATCACGACCGAAGCCCTGGCCCTGTTCGTGCGGTTCTGGCTAACCGCCAATCCGCCGCTCCCTGATAGTGCATTGGCGGCAGCGCAAGCGCAGGGGAAGGAGCGGTATGACGGTTTTGTCGAGGCCCTTGCGCGAAGATTGGAAGGGAGGTCTCGGTTGGGGGACTTTCGGAACTGAATTCGGCATCGCCAATCGCTGACAAAACACAGTGGCAGGGACCAGCCTGACTGGCAAAAAATGGTTTTGCGTTCATAACCTGAGAACGGCGGAGCAATATTCGACCACGGTAGCGGCGGGATAGTCCTGCTGCGGGCGGCGTAAAAGTCGTCCACCTTGAAGCCTTTCTGCCGAGTCAGGGAGGTGTGGGGATCTACAGCG
>NZ_JAUQOM010000027.1 GCF_030580935.1 Sphingobium cyanobacteriorum
AGACCGGCCCGATCCGGATGCCTTGCGGCCGCTGCGCGCCGTCCGATCCCTGCTCGCCGCGTGACGTTCGCTATCCGTTCGCCCTTACCGTGCAGATACGTCACTTTCGTGTAGTCACCCCTAGTAGGGGCGATAGGTGCGGTGCCGCATGTAAACGAACCGCATCAGCGGGTCCGATTTCGCCATGAGACGACAGGCCCACACGCCTGCAAACCAGATCAGCAGGCCAGCGGCCCACGCCTTCAAGGAATTGATGGCCGGAACGATCAGCGCCATCGACGCTAGGCCCGTGAGCATGACCAGCTCGCGGTCCCCACCCAAAAACAGATTGTTGCGGACGCCAGAGCGGCGAATAGGCACTGATCGCAGAGCCATGTTGACCGGCCCTCCCCTTTAGCCTGCCAGCGCGGGCGAAGCGGTGCCGGTAATCACCGCACCGCCGCCCGTGATGGAGGACAGGACCGAGTTAGCGCCGACGAGCATCGAGGCGACGAGGACGATCAGCAACAGCGTTCGCACAAAGCCGTTGAGATCGCCGCCGAAGATCAGGACACCACCGGCAACGACGATGCCGACGAGGGCGAAGGTATAACCGACGGTGCCGGTCATCGACTGGCGCACCTTGGTCAGATAGGATTCGTAAGGCAGGCCGCCCGTGGTATCCGAGGCCCAAGCCGCGTGAGGCCAGAGCAGGAGCATGACGAGCGCCAGCCCCAGCATACCCCATATGAGCGCCTTACGGCGGGCGGCGGCGTCATTCCAAAACAACGTCATATGTCATGCTCCTTCACAGTTTGCGCAAAATGTATTTCCCATCCACGAAGCCCCCGACTTCCAGCAGGCTTTCAATGCGGCGACCCTCTGGCGTGCGCGCGATGTGGACGATCAAATGCACCGCATCACCAATCAGCGGCTCAATCGGCCGTGGTGAATCGGGGTGCATACTGATGAGCATTTGGAGCCTGCTAAGGCCCGCTTCGGCGTTGTTGGCGTGCAGCGTGGCCGCTCCGCCCTCGTGGCCGGTGTTCCACGCCATGAGCAGGTCGAGGGCTTCCGGGCCGCGCACCTCGCCCACTAGGATACGATCGGGCCGCATCCGCAGCGTGGTTTTGAGCAGCGCCGTCATGGTGATTTGCGGGGACGTGTGGAACTGGACGTAGTTTTCAGCGGCGCATTGAATCTCGCCGGTATCTTCAATGATTACGAGCCGTTCGGTCGGGTCCGCGTCCACCATCCCGTTGATAATGGCATTCACTAGCGTTGTTTTGCCGCTGCCGGTGCCGCCAATCACCAGAATGTTGCGGTGCGCGCGGATAGCCTCATGGATGAGGCTGCATTGCTCCGCCGTCATAATCCCGCCCTCCACATATTGTTCGAGGGTAAAGATCGCCACGGCGCGTTTTCGGATGGCGAAGGTCGGCGCGGGCACGACCGGGGGCATCTGTCCGGCGAAGCGCGAGCCATCTATAGGAAACTCGCCTTCCAGAACCGGGGAGGCCCGCGTCACTTCCTTGTTATGATAGCCAGCGACCGCCTTGATGATCGCCTCGGCCCGGCTTGGGGCGACCTTACCGATGCAGATCATGCGTTCGCCAAGGCGTTCCAGCCATAGCTTGCCATCGGCGTTCAGGATCAGCTCAACGGTCTTGGGGTCGGCAAGCGCATCCAACATAAGCGGTTGCATGGAGCGGCGAAGCATCTCCTTCGCACGCTCTTTTACCGTATCTTGAGCGGGTTCCCCCTTGGCCTCCATGAAGCACCGTCCCTGCCAAAACAAAATGGACGCAAGGGATATACCGGAATTTTCATGGAGGCAACCAGAACGATTGCAAAGAATTAGGTTCAGATTGGGGGGATTGTCAGGACCGACGCAACTTAGCGTGGGCAGCCTTGTGCCATTGTGCTATCTGAAACGCTTGATGATCCGTGACGATAGCGGAAACGCGCTTATAACCGGGAGGAAGCCCCAGCTTTTTATCTTCTTTTGATAAGGTATCGGCTAGGCTGGCGTCCCAGCCATCGGTGCCGATAGGCGGCGGTTCCAGTAGCGCGACGAGCGGGACTTCCAGAGCATTTGCGATGGCGGCGATTGTTTCGAGCGACGGGTTTCCCTTACCGGCTGTAACGTCAGATACGAAGGACACAGACAGCCCCGCGTTCTCCGCGAGGTCTTTTTTCTTGAGCCGTCTTAAGGCCAAGAAGCGGTTAATGTTAATCGCGAGAACCTTCCGATACACAGGTTCGGTTTCTTTCTTCCGCAAGGGGGTTGGTTTTAGCCGCTAAAATTCCGGGTAGCTGCGGAGGATATGCCGGAGCGCGCGAGAAAGGAAGCGGTATGACGCCGAATATGATTGTTTATAGCATCATTTTTGGACGAGCCGGGCCGAGCGCGCGAGCGCGCATAACGGGTGGCAGCGAACGGATTGAAAGAAGAAAGTGACGCGCGAGAGACAAGATCAGGCTTCCGCGTAATTCTCTTTGGCGTCCATTCCGTAAATGCTCGCAGGATCGAGCGCAGGCCCCAAGATGCTAATTGCCGATCAGATCGCGGCGACCAATTTTGAAAATTACGGCTGTAGCGCGTAGCTCGATAATGTAAGGCTATAGCTTCGATTCTTTCAGTTGGTAGGCCCAAGAAGCCACTCGTTGATGCTCTTGAACTGCGGACTTCGACGTAAACGCAGACCGCTTTTCTATATATGTCTTTCAGTCGCCAGCATATTTTTTCAGCACTGAATTGCCAGAACCTTTAATGTCCTTTAAGCCGGGGCATTATGGCGAATCATACGCAACTCAAACCCTCCACGCTGTCCCAGCGCAAACGCGCCAAGGCACAGAGCGAGCAGGGCTTTAAGCGCATGAGTTTGGCCTTGTCCCCTAAAGCCGTCGAGATCGTGGAGAGGGTGAAAGCCAGCAAGGGATTCACGTCCCGCGAGGCTGCAATCAACGCGATCCTAGAGCGGATCGGGGACGATATGTTTCTGCAACAGGAGTTTCTGGCCGTGAGTGGATAAGAAAATGCCCGGCTCGAAGCCGGGCACCCTCAAAACCGCTTAGTGGGACAGTGCGCCAACACTGAACCTACAGACAATTTCCCACTTAGCGGTTTTCGGACTTCGGTTCAAGGGCGCTTGATTCGCGCAACGGGATTTTTTTGCCTGTCTCCCGGCCCTTCGCAAAGGAGGGACGACGATGAGTGACACCAGAAGAAAAGGGCCGCTGGCGATCGGGGAGCTGACCCAGCAGCTTTTCGGCCGAGCCTATGGCGACCGTAGCCGGGGCGGGAAGCACATCACCAAGGCCCGCGTGCGCGGCGGCAGCAAGGAAGCCGGGAGCGACGTAGAAAAGGGCTTCCTCGCGGCGCGAGACACCAAGACGCGCAAGGGATGCTGGCGTGCGATCAATCTGGCGTTTGAAAAGGGCCGCGCCCTGCGCGCGGAGCTGCGGCGCGAGCCGCGCGAGATAACGCAGTTCGAGCACTATTGCATGAGCATCACCAATTCCACGATCCGGGTGTATCAAGCCCTGTTGCGGATGGAGGAGCGTTTCAGGGGCAACGTGGTGCCCAGCTATGAAATGATAGCCGAATGGGCGACCGTCTCTAGGGCCACCGTCGCAAGGGCCTTGAACGCCCTTACCAGCATCGGCTTGCTGGCGCGCCTGCGGCGCTACGTCCACACCGTCACAGAGGACGGGGCGCGATCAGAGCAGACCTCCAATGCCTATCGGGTGGAATTGCCGAGGATGCTTCTCGAATTGCTCGACCGGCGCAAGCGCCCTGCCCCGGTGCCCGACGACGAGGCCCAGCGCCTACAGGACCGGCTTGAAGATGAGGCTTGGATGCTCTCCCGGTTGAGCAAGGCCGATTACATACGGGAGACGACGACATGCAAGGCCACAGCGGAGGCCCTAATCAGCCTATGGAACGGCATTTGCGCCCGTGATGGCGTTGTTGCCTAGCCGTGAGTCTCATAATGGTTCTGAACCTCCCCTTGAGTTTATTTATCTAAGGTGATGCGGAGTTGCGCTAGTCGCGCAACACTTAATTGAGACTGTTTGAACACCAAAAAGGGGGTAAGGCTCCGATTTGGGGAGCTGACATGCGTGTCCATTCGGGGCGCGGATAGCGGCACTCTGTAAAACTGCGGGGCAGCGACCAAATATGCCTTGCGATGGAGGCCATTTTAGCGGCTAAAAGATTTTCATGGCGGGCGAGCGTAACTTGACAGCAACCGGGAAACTTCCAATATATCGGATATGGCCGGGCTATGGTGCCAAGGTCGAAACCGGAGAAGTCCGATGAGCAACAGAGAGAGAATTGCCGCCGTGCTGGTTGGCGAAGAAGACCGGATTATGTGCCTGCCCCGGCTGTTCGGGCTGGCGCGCATGATCGAGGTCGAGGCCGTCACCTATGGCTATATGTCCAAGCTATCCGCCGACTACACGGGCGCATATTGGCATTTCTACACCCTATCGAACGGCGGGTTCTACATGGCCCCCGGCGATCAGCCCCAATATCGTCTGGAATGGGACGGCAACGGCTTCTCTGGCGACGTTTCGGCCGACGCGGCGGGCCTTATAGCCACCCTGTTCATGCTGGGGCATATGCACGAAAAATACGGCGAGGATCAATTTGCCCAGCTCTATGCGTGGGCATCTGCCTATGCCGCCCAACATTCGGAAGCGGGGCCGATCGGTGCCGCGCTCGACTAGCGCCACAGGGGGGCAGCGTGCCCCCCTTCCCTTCCCTGCCTATCGGGCATATTCCTCATTCGGCCGCCATGAGGAGCAACGCCAGCGAAGGAACAGACGCGCGCATGATTGATGTTCGGCCAGATTGCCTATTGCCCGCCGATCAGGGGTGGCAGCAGCCGACGCCGGATGAGGTAAGGGCGGTCCTCAAAGCAGCGGACATGACAGGGGGCAGCGCGTCCAAGTTTCTAGGCTTGAGCAATACCCGCGTTATTCGGCGCTGGACGGGCGGCGACGATCAGATTCCCTATTCGGCATGGGCGCTGTTGTGCGCGGCTGCGGGCTTGGGAAATATTTGGGAACACCAGAACGACGATTTTAGCGGCTAAAATTATTGCCGTTCAGACTTTACGGGGGCTTGACACGGTTCGGGATGCTGTCATTATATCGGTTGTGACCGGGCAACCCGCCAAGGTCGAAACCGGAGTATTCCGATGAAGGCGAAAATTCCCCCGCTGCCCGCACGTTTTGCGGTCATGCGGCTTCCCAATCCTCCACCCGCATGGGAGGGCAACCGCGTGGATTACGTCATTGCGGCCGTCTGGACGTTCGGAGTCCTGATCTGGACCGTCGCGCGCTTCATCATCCCGCTTGTCGTATTCTGGCAGTTCTGCCGGATGCTCTGGTATTGGAACACGCCGGATGTTCATGCCGGTTGGCAGTTCCTCGCCTATTATGCGGTCTATATCGCCCTCTACATCTTCCTTGGCGTCTATGAGCCGAAGCTATACCGCGAGAAGAATCGCGGCAGGCGCAATGGATAAACGCTTGAGCGCGTCGGCCTTTGAGCAAGCTGCTGGACGGCTCAATATCGCGGCGCGTCCGCTCGACATGGCGCGCGCCGTTCTGGTGGACGGCGAGGCCCAATCGGCCGTGGCGAAGCGCGAAGGCGTGTCCCGCAATGCCGTTTGTCTGGCGGTCAACCGGATTTGGAACGCGCATAGCGAGGTTCCCGAAGGTTTCGAGCGTGTGACGGCGATTTTACCGAAACATAAAGCCTTCCTTGTGCGGCAATGGCAGCGCGAGGCGGTGGAAAGATTGGACGCCAAACGATGAAAACACTTGTCATAGCGAACCAGAAAGGCGGCGTTGGTAAAACTTCAACGACCGTTCATCTTGCCTATTACTTCAAAGAACAGGGGTTGAAGGTCGCAGTTATTGACTTGGACACCCAAGGAAATGCCAGCTTCACCCTTGGCGAATATGATAGCGGAGCCTTGGCGAGCGGCCTTTTCGATGCCGTGTCACAATTCGACCTGGCTAACGCCGAGGGGATTGCTGTCTTTTCCGCCGACGCGCGGTTGGCCGATCTTGAGAAACTAGATCTCGGTGCGGCTGCTGGCGCGTTCAAGCGCAGTCTGGCCGTGATCGAGGCGGAAGGCTTTGACGTGTGCCTGATAGATACCCCCCCTTCCCTTGGGGTCCGAATGGCAGCGGCGTTGCTATCGGCCGACTTTGCGGCCTCGCCCATCGAGCTTGAAGCCTACAGTTTGCAGGGCATTGAGAAGATGGTGACGACGATCGCCAATATCCGGCGCGCGAACCCGGCGCTGCAATTCCTTGGCATGATACCGAGCAAGGTTGATGGCCGGAATCCCCGGCACGGGCAGCACCTTGACGAGTTGACCCGTGCTTATCCCCAGTTGGTCATTCCGACGCCGATCGGAAACCGGAGCAGCGTTGCGGACGCGCTGGCGTCGGGCTTGCCGGTTTGGTCGATCAAACGGACTTCGGCGCGGAAAGCGGCGCAGGAAATGCGAGCGATGGCCCGCCACATTCAAGAAAAGATGGAGATTTGACGATGGCCGACAACACCGAGGACAAGAAGGCGGGCAAATCGTCCACCAAGGCCACGCAGAAGCCCGCGCAGAACGCCGGGCTAGGGTTGGAGGGGTTGGGCGACCTTTCGAGCCTCCTAGCCTCTCCTGCGGCCCCGGAGGGCGGTTCTGGCGCTCCGCTCGAATTGGAGCTGGCGCTGATTGACGAAGACCCGCACCAGCCCCGCAAGCAGTTTGACGAAAATTCGCTGGCGGAAATGGCCGAGACGATCAGGGCGCGCGGCGTGAAGACGCCTATTTCCGTTCGGCCCAACCCCAAGGTGGAGGGGCGCTATCTCATCAACCACGGCGCGCGCCGCTATCGCGCGTCCCTGTTGGCCGAGAAAGTGACAATTCCGGGCTTCATCGACCCTGATTATACCGAGGCCGATCAGGTCATTGAGAATTTGCAGCGTGACGCTCTCACGGCCCGCGAGATTGCCGACTACATCGGCCGCGAGCTGGCCAACGGGAAAAAGAAGGGCGAGATTGCCAAGGCCATCGGGAAATCCCCGGCCTTTGTCACCCAGCACGCGGCATTGCTCGATTTGCCGGAGCCGATCGCCAAGGCGTTCCAGAGCGGGCGTTGCAAGGACGTGACGTTGATCTATGACCTTGTGGGCCTCCACAAGAAGCATAGCGAGGGCGTGGCGCGCTGGCTGGCCGATGCCGATCAGGAGATTACGCGCGGATCGGTGCGGCTCTTGAAGGAGTTCCTTGAGTCCGGCTTGAGCGGCGAGGCCGAGGAGGAGGCGGGCGACGATGAGGGCAACGGCGGAGCTGGTGACGACGCCGGGGCCGAGGAGGAGAAGGAACCGAAAGAGGAAGACCCGCTAAAGCTGAAAAAGGCCATTGTGCAGGTTTCCCATAGCAAGCGCCCTGCCCGTCTGATCCTGAATAAGCGGCCCTCGCGCGATGGCGTGGCGTGGATCAAGTATGAAGACAGCGGCGAGGAAACCGAGGTCGATCTTGGGAAAGTGCAGCTTCTCGCGCTTCTTGAGGGGTAATATTTGGAGGTATCTATGGCTACCGACGATTGGCAACCTATCGAGACAGCCCCATCTGGTGTTGAAATCCTTCTCGCATGGACGACCGGCGACACATGGCGGCCATATAGCGAGGGCTGCGATTGGATATGGACTCGCGGCGAATTGACAAATGGGGAATGGTTAGACGGGCCGTGGGGGCAACCGAACTGGTGGATGGCAAATCCGCACCCTCCCCCCGACATGCGTTGAGTGACGCATAGCATCGAGTTGATGGCCCCGCGCAAGCGGGGCCTTTTTTGTGGCGCGGGAGGCTGGAAAATCGGATATAGTGCAAGCTCGAAATTTTAGCCGCTAAAGGAACGGCCATGCAGGACACGCCGATTGCAGACCCGGACAAGTTCTCACTGGACGAGGGAACGGGCGACCCACAGGCCGATGCCGACCGGCTGCTAGACGAGGCGCGCACGCTGGATAGTCAGGAAACGGCAGCTATCGCCACCGCGCCAACCGAGGAAACCTATAACGCCCAGCTACAGACGGTCATTGAGGAGAAGGTTGAGCAGGCGAACCAGATCGAGGACCGCCTAGAAAGCATGATGGAGCAGCAAACCGCCCGCTTGCAGCAAATCCAGCAGCAGCCCCCCGGCTTCCTGTCCCTGCCCGGCAAGCGCCAAGCATGGCAGGCCCGGATTGCCAATGCGCAAGCGGCCGTGCAGCGGATCGCGGTAAGGCTAGAAGCCGTGCGCGAAATCCGCGACGGTATGGCCGTTCACGGCCCGCGCGTGGAGACGATCGCGGCGGCCAAACTCGAATATCGAGAGCCGAAACTTGTCGATGATTTCGAGGAGCTGATGCAGGCGCGCCGGTTGCATGAGCTGCACATGCGCGCGGAGCGGGAGAAAGAGCAGATCAGGGAAAAGACGGTCGAGCGCGGGGCGGACGATCGGAAACCGTCAGGCCGCACGCTCGCGCGCGGATTGGCGAGAGACGGGGGATAGCGCGACCCACGGGGGGGAGGGGCCTTCGCTGGCGTCAATGATGGAACAGGGCAGCGGCCAACACTACCAGCGCCGCGATCAGCGTCAGGCCCGACGCTAGGAGATTGCGGTTAGCGACGGCCCGGCCATCGTTCAGGGGCTTTTGTAGCCCCGTCCCGATATGTTCTCCGACTTCCTTGATGATAGCCTTCGCTGCGGCCTCCATACGTTCATTCATGGCGGCTTCCGAGGCATCCAGCGCGGCGTTCAGCACCGATTCCGCCTTGTCGGTGATAGTAATCGACCAACGATTGCTCATGTCTTCCAGCTCGCTTTTGAACGCCTTTAGTTGCTCCTCCTGCGCATCGGCGCTTTCGCCCAGCAACATCGCGTTGATGGTTTGCAGGATCATCAAGGGATCATCGGCGGACAGCGTGACCCCGTGCTGGCGCGAGATTTCCGCGATCAGCGCCGCGATTTTTTCGTGATCGGCCATTACACGACCTTAGCCTTGTCGAGTTCAGCAAAGACCGCATCACGAACGCGGCCGAGGCGGTGACGCTGCATCAGGGCTATGTCGCCATCGGCAAGCGTTTCCTCAAAAGTCTTGCGCGCGGCCAGCATGTCCCGAACGTCCGCCCCGAAGGTTTCCTTTCTCAGATCGGGGAGGGTGACGATCGCGGCGACCCGATCCTTTAGCTCCCGGTAGGCTTTGAGCTGTTCAAAACTCTTACCCTCTGCCTCGACAGGCCCATGATAGGGGTTGAGCCACACGACGATTGCAGCCGGATCGGGGAAGGCTTCGGCTACCGAGGCGAAGCCTTGAAGCGTGTCGATCAGCGATTGCCCGCCTACGATAATGGTATGCAGGACGAGCTTATGGCCCAGATCGGCAATCACGTCAGGCGCACCGTTGTCGAACATATAGGAGGATAGGGCGCTGTAGCTGCTCGCGCCGCTGTCAATGACCACCGATTCCTTGGAACCGGCGATCATTTCCATCATGGCGTCGAATTTGCGCGGGTTTATGTCGCCGTTTTCCAGCAGCTCGACCTTGGACACGTTGAGGGACTGAAACCCGGCAAGGGTGGCGTTGATCGGATCGGTATCAATGCAGAGCGGGCTTTCGCCTCGCTTGGTCAGATATTGGGCCAGCATCGAGGCGGCGAGCGACTTGCCCACACCTCCCTTGCCCTGCAAAACTATGTGGACGTTGCTCATACCAAATCCTCTTTGTTCGGAGTGGCCGGGTGATTGAAGCGCGCCGGTTTGGGCCGGGGCGGCGGATCAGCTTCGGCCGAGGCCGTTGCTGATCGGGAAGGGGAGGGGGGCGCTGGCGATGCCTTGGGCGGTTCCCCGGTAGCTGGCGCGCGATACCGGCGAACGTATTTGGCGAACCACGCATAGCCGAAGCTAATGCGGCCTTCCTCCGTCAGCAGCTCCCATATGCCGCGCACCGGCCATCCTTCCGCAAGGGCTGCATCTATGTCCGATCGAGCGGCGAGGAATTGCGCGAGGTTCCGGTTTTTGCCCCCCGGCTCCCGTGAGGCCGCCCGTTCGCGCAATCGCTCCGTGAAGGATTTCCCGCTGTCTGTCATTTCCACCTACGATATTTTTCGGCGCATAATCGGCTATAATGCGTTCATAAACCGGCCACGAACCGATGAACTCCCGCTATATCGTATTTTTCTGCCAGATTAGGCCGTGTGGCGCTAGATATTTTCGGGGGTGAACGATATATGATCGTTCCAGCAACAGTTTCTATTTGGCGTCTAAACGTCGAAGACGGGGCAAGATAGGTGATGGAGGCATCCACGCAAGCGCGGACACCCCCATCACTCCCCTTATTCGCGCCGGGGGCGCTCAACGGGATTCTTGCTCTGCGAGGCCGCCGCTACCGCAGCGAAGGGAAGGTGATTTGAACGACAGACCCAAGGCGAAGCGCGAGCGGCACCACATCAAGATATGGTGCAGCGCCGAGGACAAGGCGACGATTGAAGCCGCCGCACAGGCCAGCGGGTTGAGCGCGTCGGCCTATTTGCGTGTGCTTGGGTTGGGGCATCAGCCGCGCCCCATAATCGACATAGAACAGGGGCGTGAGTTGGTGCGCGTCAATGGCGACCTTGGCCGTCTTGGCGGCCTGTTGAAGCTATGGCTTACCGACGACGCCAAGTTGGAGGAAATGGCCCCCGAACGGATGCCGGTCGTCATTCGGGGCGTGCTGTCCAAGATTGAGGCCAATCAGGAGGAGCTGGCCGGGATCATCCGAAAGGTCTTGCGGTCCCGGCAAGATTTTAGCGGCTAAAAAAGGGCCGCGCGGATGATTGCAAAACACGTCCCCATGAAGGCGACCGCAAAGAGCGATTTCGGCGGGTTGGTGCGATACATCACCAGCGCGCAGGGGCGTGATGAGCGCGTGGGCGTGGTGACTGTCACCAACTGCCGAGGCGAGACGCCAGAAGATGCCGCACAGGACGTTATGCTTGTCCAATCGGCCAATCAGCGGGCGGCTTCGGACAAGACATATCACCTCATAATTTCGTTTCCTCCCGGCGAGAGTCCGAGCGCGGAAGCCTTGCGCGATATTGAGGAGACGATTTGCGCGGGGCTGGGCTTTGCCGAGCATCAGCGGATCAGCGCCGTTCATCACGACACCGACCACACGCATATTCATCTGGCGATCAACAAGATTCATCCGACCCGCCACACGATCCATACGCCCTTGCGGGATTATCGGACGCTTGCCGAGCTATGCGAGCTGCTAGAGGTCCGTCACGGTTTGGAGCGCGTCAACCACAACGCCCACCAGCGCGGCGGGGAAAACCGCGCGAAGGACATGGAGCAGATCGCGGGCACGGAGAGCCTGATAGGCTGGGCGCAGCGGAATTGCGCCGAACCCTTGAAGGCCGCCGCGAGCTGGACCGAGTTGCACCAGATCGCGGCCGACTTCGGCCTGTCCGTGCAGGCGCGCGGCAACGGCCTGATATTCGCTGCGATGGACGGAACGACCGTAAAGGCCAGTTCCATCGCGCGCGAGCTGTCAAAAGGGGCGTTAGAGAAACGCTTGGGAGCCTTCCAGAGCGCGCGGGGAGGGGAGGGGGCACCGAAAGCCCGACAGACCTATGAAAAGCGCCCCGTGCCCTCCCGTATCGACACCAGCGGCCTATTTGCTGCCTACCGCGCCCAGCAGGGCACGCGCGCCACGCGCCGAAAGGTCGAGCTGGCCGAGGCCGCAGCCAAGCGCCGCGCGGCCATTGAACAGGTGAAGCGCATCGGGAGGACGAAGCGGGCGGCGATAAAGCTGCTAGGTGGCGGCCCGGCTGTTAAGCGCCTCAATTACGCACTGGCGGCCCGGTCCACCAAGGCCGCGATTGCGAAGATTGTTGCCGCCCACGGGCGGGAACGGGAGCGCATCGCGTCTCGTAATTCCCGGCGCGGGTGGAATGACTGGCTACAGGAGCAGGCCAAGGCGGGCGACCGCACCGCCCTTGAGGCCCTGCGCGCGCGGGAGGGACGGCGCACCGCTCCCAAGGATGCGCTGCACATTGCGGCGATGCCGAGCGCAGCACACCCCGCAGCGATCCGGCAAGACCACATCACGAAACGCGGGACGATCATCTATCGCACCGCCAATGCAGCGGTGCGCGATGATGGCCAGCGCCTGCATGTATCGCGCGGGGCGCAGATCGAGGGCGTTGTTGCCGCCTTGCGGCTTGCGCACGAACGCTATGGCGACAGGCTGGCGATCAGCGGCAGCGATCAATTCAAGGCCCTTGTGGTGGAAGCCGCCGCCCGATCGGCCATGCCCATCACATTTGCGGACCCCGATCTAGAGGCCCGGCGTCAAAATATCAGGCAAGAGGAGCGCGCGCGTGACAGACAAATCGTTGGACGAGGAGATAGAGGCGGCGCTGGCGTTGCTGGGCGAAACGCCGTCAATGACGCTGGACGAGACGCCAGCACCACAGCACCAGGTCGAAACGGGACATTCCGACCCGGAGCCGTCAGCGCCGGAGGAACCGACGCCGGAACCGGCCTTGCAAGCGGAGGAGCCAGCAGCGCCGCCATTCGAGCTGGCCCCGCACAGCCCGCCAGAAATGGACATTCTAGCGCCGGAGGAGCCGAGGCCCCCAGCGAGCGCGCCGTTAAGCCCAACATTGGCCGCGTTGGACGAGAGCCGCCGCCCGAAAGCCGAGGTAGTTTGCGCGACCTGTCCCAACTCGGTGTGGTTCAGCACGCCGAGCGAGGTCGCTTGCTATTGCCGCGTGATGTTCATTCAGACGTGGACGACCAAAAAGCCCGGCCAGATCGTCTTGTGCGACGGGACGACGATCGGCCGCGAGTGAGCGACGATCAGGCCAGCGCAGCGGATAAATACATTGCGGAACGCAATGCGAAGCGTCACATTGGAATGGATATACCGGCGCATCGGCTGTTCACTGGCGATCATGGGCCGCTGATTTACGCCGGGACGCGACAAATCGAAGGGCAGAAATTGATACTCCTAAGAGATGGCGCTGACATGCTTGTGCTGCCCGTGGACGCGCGCAGCGCCGCCCGCGCGGGCAAGCTGGCGATTGGCGAGCCGATCGAGATTGCCAGCAACGGCACCGTCAAAAGCAAGGGGCGCGGCCGGTAACGGCCGCGAGAAGGGCAAAGCATGGCAAAGAAGCGCAATACAGCCATCGGGCCGCAAGTGCGGGAGCGCGGAAGCAAGGGCGATAATCGCCCGTTGCTGGCGGCCCTTGTGGCCGGTTCCGCCCTTGGAGGCTTATGGAGCGCAACGCAGATGTTCGCGCACCAGATGGCCTATCAGGCTACCTTGGGGCCGAACGCGGGCCATATCTATGCCCCGTGGCGTTTCCTGCAATGGTTCAGCAAATGGAGCGAGGTTCCGGCGCTGAAACCCGCCTTCGGGCAAGCCGTGGGCGTGGGCACCGTGGTTTTCGGCGTGGGCGTCCTGATAACCGCTGCTGTCAAACTGGCGAAATCGAACGCCGGGAAGGGCAATGCCTATCTGCATGGATCGGCCCGCTGGGCCGACATGGAGGACATTCGCGCGGCCAGCCTCGTTGAAAATGATGGGGTCTATATTGGCGCATATCAGGAGAAGAACGGGAAGACGGTCTATCTACGCCATTCCGGCCCGGAGCATTGCCTAACCTATGCCCCGACCCGATCGGGGAAGGGCGTGGGCCTTGTCATCCCGACGCTGCTTTCGTGGCCGCATAGCGCCGTCATCACCGATTTGAAGGGCGAGCTATGGGCGTTGACCGCCGGTTGGAGGAAGCAGCACGCCAACCAGATCGTCATGCGATTTGAACCGGCCAGCTCCCGCGGCTCCGCCCACTGGAACCCGCTGGACGAAATCAGGGTAGGGACTGACAACGAAGTCGCAGACGTTCAGAATCTCGCTACGCTGATAGTGGACCCGGACGGGAAGGGGGTCGAAAGCCATTGGCAAAAGACCTCGCGGGCGCTTCTGGTAGGCGTGATCCTGCATGTCATCTACAAAGCCAAGCATGGCGGCAACGCGGCGACCTTGGCCGAAGTGGATGCCGTATTGGCCGATCCGGTTCGGCCCGCGCAGGAGGTTTGGGAGGAAATGCTTACGTTCGGCCATTTGCCGGGCGGCAAAAATCATCCCGTTGTCGGCAAAGCCGCGCGCGCCCAGCTCAATCGCCCCGATGATGGCCCAGTCGGCCCGAAGCTGCGATTTTGGTCATCTTGGAGAACACGTCGGGAACGGGCTGGTTGTTGTTGACGATCGCCCATGCGAGGAACGACGTTCCGCTCCGATAAGGGAGCGGCGTTA
>NZ_JAUQOM010000028.1 GCF_030580935.1 Sphingobium cyanobacteriorum
TTCACCGGCGACTTTTTTAAGGAGTGTTGGGTCTTCATCTTCGTTCCTTCGTCACTACGACGAAGCCCCAACACTCCTTAAATCACAACCTCAAATCTGTGCCATTGGTGCTGACGGGGAACAGGCATCGGGCCTCGCTGAATCCGACCTGCGTCAGCAGGGCGACGACTGGCTGGCCGATGGCCCTGAGGGACCGGTCACGATCCGGTTCACGCCGCATAACGACTATGGGGTGATGGACCATTTTGTCGATACCGGGGATGGTCGGGAAGTCCATGTGCCTCTTCGCGTCATCCGCAACGGCGATGGCGCTGAGGTAATGCTGACGCTGTTCCGACAGCCCGGTATGGATGACGAGATGTTCGCGCGCGATGCCAAATGGATCACCCGCGATCTGCGCGCACTCAAGGCATTTGTGACGGCCTAACGGGCGGCTTCAAGCGCGGCGATTTTCTCGCTGCAGACGATATGGACGACGCGGCCCAGTTCCTCGACCTGCGCGCCCAGCCAAGCCAGTTCCTCCTCGCTGATCGTGTAATGTTTGGAATAGCGCGCCTTCACATAGGCATCTTTCAGCTTCTCGAACATCGCCCGCTCGGCGCGCGTGTCGCGCGGCCAGACGTTGAACAAGCGGAAATCGAGACGTTCGGCCTGCGTCCGCAGGAACCCCAGATTGTGAACATGAGGGGTGTAGAAGGTCGAGACGAGAAGGACGCAGTGATAGAGGCTTTCGGTGACCTGATGGAGCTCAAAAGCGGTCTCCTTCAAGTGCCCCTTTTCCATTCCAAATTTCACGAAGTCGTAGCGGCGCATGGAAGCCGGAAACCACTCCTCAAAATATTCCTTCGCCATAGCCAGCGCTTGCGCTGGCGTTTTTGGTTTGGGCTGGTGGAGTTCGCTCTCGTCGGCTTGGTAGAGGGCGATGCCCTCGCTGGCGACGTCCATGAAGAAATAGCGGCCATGGGCGAGGCCGTCATTCACCTCCTGCAAGGTATGGACGATGAAGTTGACCGGGGTCTTGAGCGTCTGGGTGATGGCCAGTTCGCGGATCAGCCGCTCGTCCGCCTTCGCCCAATATTGAACCCGGTCGGTGAGGTCCTTCTGGTTGACGATGATGAGCAGGTCATAGTCTGACTTGTAGCCCTTGGCGGTATGCGGCTCGTCCACCCATCCGCCACGCGCATAGCTGCCATAGAGGATGATCTTATGGACGCGGCCTGCCTTGCGCTTACCTGTGGCAAGGTTGTTGGCGTCGCCAAATTCTTCAAAGATGATTTGCACCACGCGCTCAAGTTCGCGCTGTTTTGCCGGGGGTAGATGATCAAGGTCGGTACGCATTGATCCCTTCCTAGCGAACCGGCGTCCGTTCCCCAAATGAAGATGAACGGACGCCGGACGGAAGTTATCGCCGATATGGCGCATCATGGCAGGGGACCATCTATCTCCCGAACCAGATGTTTAAGCGCGGTGGCAAAATGGCGCTCCACTGCCGGGATATCGTCGCCGATCCGCAGGGCGATCTCCTCATAGCTGAGCGCGTCGAGACTATGCAGCAGGAATACGATGCGTGGCAGGGTCGCCATGCTATCGAGGGCTGCGCGGTAGCGCTGTCGCTCGGCTTCGGTGCGTTTGCGGGTCATGCTGCCGTCTCCCCATGATTTTCCCCGTTACGGAAGGCGAGCAGATAGTCGGCGGCCTTGCTGGCCTGACTGGCGGCGCGGAAGATCGCCTTGCTGTCCTCGCGCAGGACGGACAGCCATGCACCAAGATAGTCGGCATGGCGGACGGTCGGAACGATGCCCATTTCCGCGCAGAGGAAGGCGCTGGCCATTTCGGCGACATATCCTGACAGTCCAGCGAAAAATGGCGGTTGGAAGGTGAAAACCATCGGTGCCTCGAGCACTGCCCAAAAACCCCATGGCTCCCCCGAGGCGGGGGTGGGCGGCGAGAACGACCGGAGAGGCCCGCGCAAGCGGCGGGCCGCACCCGGAGGGGCGAAATGAAATGGAGCAGCTCGGCGAAGCCGGGCTTGCGGCGCGCCGTGGCGGGCCTAGCAGGGAGCGCCGACCAGACCCGCATCGAGGGAGCCCGAAAAATCAGCGCCGCCGCGCCAGCGGCGTCCGCTGGTGAGCGGGCGAAGCCCGCGCATCGCCATGCGCGACGAAGCGGCCGAGCCCGCGAGGGATCGGCCGCTCAGCGTTGGTCGCTGCTGGATCATGGCTGCCGGGTGTGCATCCAGTCGGCCGCCGCCTGCGCCTTGCTCGCCGCGGTGAAGATCGCCCGGGGCTCGTCCTTGAGCAGTTGCAGCCAGGAGGCGATGTAGGCCGCGTGATCGGGTCGCGGTTCGTGCGCGATCCCGAGATCGGCGAGCAGGAACGATGCGGTCAGCTCGGCGGTCGCTTCCTCCATGGCGAGCGCGTGCTTGGTCCACTTGGTGCTGAAACCCCGGTCGAGCCGATGGGCTGCGCCACTGGCATGAGCTGCCTCGTGAATATGGGTGGCGTAGAAGCCGTGGGCGTCGTGGAAGGCGCTGAAATCCGGCATGTGGATGCGGTCTTCGGCGATGTGATAATAGGCGCTGGCCGAGCCGTAGACGGTATCGATGCCGAGCGCGGCGATGAAGGCTTCGGCGGCGGCGAGGCGTTCGCTCTCGGGCAGGACCGGCCCCGGTTCGGGCGCATAGCCATCGATCTGATCGGCGTTGAACAGGCTGAACGCCTTGGCGAAAAGCCGTCGGTGGTCGCCATCATCGTCGCTGGCTTCGTCACCCTTCGCGCGAAACTCCTTCCAGAGGACGCCGAGGCTGGCGTGCTCGCCCTTGCGGACCTGCGCGCCGAGCGCCTGCCACTGGCGATAGGTGCCCCAGACCCCGCTCGCATAGCCGCTGCCATAGGCGGCCGCCCAGAGCGAGACCGTATTTATGCCGCGATAGGGCTTGCCGCTGGCGACGTTGGTCGGGCGGGTGACGTCGGCGCCGGAATGATGCCACGGCATGCGCCAGGTGCCGGTGCCGGCTTCGATGGCGTTGACGATCGCTTGCGTGATGCGCGCGTAGACGTCGACACGTGGTGAGGCTGACATGATCTGTTCTCCGTTCTCGCGGCGGGGACCATCCCCGGCGGCGGAGGCCCGTTCGCGCCGGGCACAGGGGGGCTCGCGCACCCGTCAGGGCCGCAGCGAAGCGAAGGACGGCGAAGCCGTTGCGCGGGCGCGCCGACCGGCGCAGGACTCCGCCAACAGCCGGGGTGGTCTACGGCGCGGGAGGATCGATCCCGGCAATCACCGCGGTCAGGCGATCGAGCTCGCGCTGGAGAGCTTGACGCTGGAGATCGGAGATGCGCCGTTCGCGTAGATGCGCCCTGGCATCGGCCGCCGCGCGTTCCCAGGCCGGCCTGTGGCGGGCGGTGATGCAGGCGTTGGGACAGCGGGTCGGCTCGCACAGGGCGGTGAGTGGCTGCGCGGGATCGGGGGTCGTCACGCGCTTGAGGCAGAGCGCGGTCGCGGGATCGAAGAAGCAATCCGCGAGCGGGCCGACATGGAAGGTGCGCGCGACGCTGGCGAGCATGACGCGCAGGCGGGCGCGATCGGCGATCATGGCGGGCAATGGCCCGAGCTGAACGGCGGCATCGTCGAGCGTCCGCCCGATACGCGGTCCCGCCGGCCCGCCAAGCGATGCGCCGCCCTGACGCCGGTCGAAATAGTCCAGCAGGTCATCAGTCTGACCGAGCCGGCACTGCGCCTCGACCTCAGCGCGAAACCCCGATGCGCTGGTCCCGGCATAGCCTTCGAACGCGGCGACCGAGGCGTGCTTGTACTGGATCATGCCGGCGATGGTGCCGAACGGACGGTTGGCGATGTGCCACGCGATCGTGCGCCGGAACTGCCGCGTCGTGATGCGCCACGGCTTGCCATCGGGACCGGGCGGGATGACCGGCATATCGGGGCTGCCGAAGGCGGTGTTGAGGTGATCGCGGAAGGTGTTGAGCTGACGGACCACCTCGCTCGACAGATGCGTCTTGGAGACGGCGCTCGCGCGCAGCACCGGCCAGAGCGTATCGCTGCCGCTGGCGCGCGCCGGTCCTGCCGACAGGCGTTCGAGCACCGTGATCGCATCGGCGACCGGCTCTATCGTCACCCAGCTCGCCGCCTCGCCCACGGCCGCCCGGCGCTTGTAGATGGTCGATCGGATGCGATGCCGCTCGATCAGGCCGTCCTCACTGCGCGCGATAGAGAGACACCCGCGCCGCATCGCCTGCACCTCGCAGTCGCGCATGCCGGTCAGGTAGGCGCACACGATATAGGCGGCGGCCTGGAGCATCCGTTCCTCGTGTGCGAGAGTCTTCGCGTCGAAGTGCTCGCGCCATGGCCGACCGCTCTCGGGATCGATCGAGATCGGCGTGTCCATGCCGCCGACCTCTACCCCCAGTTCGGCCGCCACTGCGTCGATCAACCTCGCTTCACCGCCGGTCAGCAGGAGATGCGCGCCTGGCTCGGCCTGCACGTCGATCCCGGCATGGAGATGCAGGAGATGGGCGTTGATCGGTGGGGTCACGGCGCCGGTGTTGGGGTCGACGCGCAGCTTGCCGTTATGAGCGGTGCCCCAGATCGGTGCGCCGCGCCCCTCGCGGCGTCGGCGACCGAAATAGGCCTTCAGGCGGGTGCGGCGACGTTGCCGGCGATCAGCGTCCGGGAGGCCGGAGTCGGCGGCGACGAGACGATCCCGGCGCGCTTCGAGCCGATCAAGCTCGCGACGGGCTGCGAGAATGTCGTCAGCGAAGACGGTGACGTAGCGCAACGACCATGCGAGCAGCGCGGCGATGACCTCTTCCGGGAACCGCGGCGTGCGGTTCTCCCGGACATGCCGGTAGCCCGCGACGCGGGCGGGCGCCTGTCCGGCCCAGGGCTCGAATGCAAGGCCTCCGCCAGCGAGGTGGTCACGATAGTGATAGAGATCGGAGATCACTTCGAGGAGGTGGCCGACGATGACGGGTCGCCGGGCCGGATCGGCACGAAGGTGCCGGGCATAGGCATCGACCAACGCCTGATCGATACGGGAAACGTCGAGCCGTCCGAGCCGCTCACGGGCGAAAGCGAAGAACCGGCGGGCACGGTTGAATGCCTGGCGAATGCTCGCCGGCGGCAGCTTCGGGCGGTAGCCGGGAAGATCGACGTTGAGACGGGCGTAGAGATAGGCGCGCATCGCCGCCTGCACATCGGCATGTTCGAGCACGTCGAAATGCACGGTGACGTGGCAGCGCCGGGCGTTCTCGCGGAATACGGCGAGACCGAGATCCCAGCTCGGGTCGCCGACGCGAGACAGCTCCTCGCGGGCGTGGCCCTCCTTGAGCGGCGCGCTCGCCAGCACGGGGCGATCGTCGAAGGCAGGCTCTTGGGCATGGGCGGGTATGGTCATGCGCGTGCCTCCGGCGGCAGATAAAGCCGCTCGCTCTCCATCTGCCGGCGCGCATCGGCGATGACGGCATCGGAGAAGGCCGGCACGACCTGGGCGGTGATGCGGGCATGGACGCGGCCGAACTTGGCCGCCCAGTCGGTCGCGGGCAGGCTCAGCCGCTGCTCTTCGACGAAGACGAGGAAAGCCAGGATCGCGGGGAGCTTGCGCGCGGTGATGACGGCGTTAGGGCAATCAAGGCAGCCCCAGAAGGGCTGCGCACAGGGCGAACCGGCCTCGGCGAAGGGACTGTTATGGAAGCCCGCGCAGGCGGCGAGCCAGACATCCTGTTCGCCGTCGAGCAACGGACCCACGGTAGCCAGCGGCATCAGCGGCTCGGCCTGATCGGGCGCTTTGCGCAACGCCTGCTCGGCGGTGGGCGGAAGCACGGTCGGCATCGCGGCGGCGACCGCTGCGCGGAAGGCGTCGGCGACGGCCGTCTCGTGCAGGGGCCGGAGCGACGGCAGATCAGCATAGTGGCGCGCCGCTACCTCGCGCGAGTGGCCGACCGCGAAGCGGGCCATATGCCCCTCGGTCTTGGTGTACCATAGCGCCTTGTGGGTCTTGCGGAGCCGGGAGAGCAGCAGGTGGAGCGGCTTGCCGTCGTCATCGACAATATCGTTCTGCGCCACCCAGGCATCGATCCGTTCCGTCGGGTGGCGGATACCTGCCCGCAGGCCGCCAGCGTTGTGATAAACCCAAATACGATCGTCGTTTAGATGCGTGCGGGCAGTCGCCGTGACCTCGATCAGGCGACGAATAAGACCGCCAGGCGTGCCACCACCGCCGTCGCGGACGCGCATGCTCTTATGCTCGGCGCCGCGAGCGCGGCGCTTGAGATAGCGCAGCTCCACCGTGCCGGCATGGGGGTTGGTGAGACAATCCACGGTCAGCGTCTTCAGGCACTCGGGCTCGAGGCCGGTATCGAGCGTGAGCAACACGAGCAGCGCCGGCAGATCGCGCGCAAGCAGGTGATGGCGGCCATGCAGGTCGTCGATGAGCGTGCTGATCGGCAATGCGCGCCGCATGCGCATGAAATAGAGGCTCTTCAGCGCGGGCTGGTCTGCGACGATAAAGCCCTGCCGCGCGATGATCGCTTCGACATCGGCGCGCGCGCTGGCGATGACCGGGTCGCCCTCATCGGTCCGGTCGTCGGCGCCGAGACGGCGGAACATCGCTTCGACATCGGTCCTCGCGGCGTCGCGCAACGCGCGGGCGACGAAGGGGCTATAAGCATCGCGCGGGGTCGAGCGGCCCGCCGATGTGGCCAGCGTGTAGCGCAGCCGCTCATGCAGGTCGGACGCGATCCGATCGGGCCGGTCTGCCTCGATCGCGCGCAATGTGTTGATGATCTTGCCGACCGTTATGTGCCGGTGGATCGCGCCCATCCCGCGCTGTTCGAGCGCGGAGGCGAACCCATCGATATGGACTGCGCGCAGGTCGCTGACGCCAGCCACGTTCAGCGCGTCATCGCCAAGCCAGGCGAAGAACAGGCGGTAGGCATTTACATACTGCTTGATGACGCTGGCCGCACCGATGGGGCCGCCGAGCGCCGCTGACCGACGTAGCGCGCCCGCGAAGGCGATGGCGAGTGGGCGAGGAACGAGCCCAGTCATATCGATCAGGACCGTTCCGCCATGCCGTGCCTCGATCGTGAACTTGAGGCCGAGCACAGGATCGGGCTGCACGGACTCCGGCGTGATCGGCGCGAAAGCGACAGGCCGGCCCTTGCGGGGATGCCCGCTCATGCGCCCTGCGGTCCCGGCAGCAGCGCGAGCAGCTCCTCGACGGCCGCGTCCACCGTATCGGCGCGCGTCGCGATATGATCGAGGTAGATATAGGTGGTGGTGAGGCTCGCGTGGCCGAGCAGGCGTTGCACCTGTTGCAGCGGGTCGCCGAGGATCAGCCGATAGCTCTCCGCCGGCCCCGCCGGCAATGCCGCTTCGCGCAGTCGCTGCTGGATCAACAAGGCGAGCATATGAACTGCGAATGTGTGGCGAAGCTGGTGTGGGCTGATCGACAGCGGCAAACCGTTCTCTGCGCACCGGTTGCAGGCACGGGTGAAGATCACCTCCCACGAGTTGGGGCGAACCGGCTGCCCGACCTCGGTCAGCCATAGCGCCGCCGGCTCGTGGGGCGGTCCATCCTCGTCGCACAGGATCAGGCGGCATCGTTCCTCCGGGGTGCAGACATCGCGCATGCGGTCGAGACCAGCACGGGTAACAGGGATAGGTCGTTCGAGCTTGGTCGCGCCGTCGCGCACGGCGAACTTGGCCACGCCCGCCGCGCGCTCGACGGCGACATAGGCGGCGATCTGACGAAGCAGCCGACGCGGGATCAGAACGCTCCGTCCTCGGTCGCCCTTGGTGAGCGGCGGCGGAAGAGGCAGCCAAAGCTGTCGGGCCTCGCCGTCCTCGCGGTCGATCGCCGCGAGCTCGGCAGCGAGCAGGCCCGACGCCTCTTCGAGGCGCAGGCCGGTGGTGACGAGAAGATCGGCGAACAGCGCGTTGCGCAGCCCGTTGCGATCGCGAGCGCCGGGGCGCTCAGTGCCGTCAGGGGTGAGCCCGCGCAGGCCGACCTCGCGAAAAATGCGATAGTCGTCCATCGTGACGAACCGAACATCCGATCGCCTGGCAACACGTTCATAGGCGTCGTTGCGCGCCGCGATCATGCCGCGACCGCCGCCCTGCGCCGGTTGCCACACGGCGCGGCGGCTGAACGGCGCATCGGCGATCCACCCTTGCTGCTCGCCCCAGCGGTAGAGGCGATCGAGGCTGGCGACGGCGCGGTTCCAGCTTGCCGCTGTGATCCGGTGATCGGCCTCATCGCGGCGTCGCTCACGGTGATAGGCGTCTACATCGTCGCGGGTCGCGGCCCACACGGTCTTGCCGCAGGCATCGAGAAAGCGAAGCCAGACTACGACATCATAGGCATAGGCGCGAAGCGAGTGCCGCGATCGAACACCCGACAGCGGCAGGTCGAGAAAGAAGCGATCCAGATCGGGATCATAGAGCGCATCGTCCCGCAGGATCAGCGGCACATGCGCATCGAGGCCCTTGGCCTCGCGGCGCTCGCAAACAGTAATGATCGACACCGGCGCGAAACCCTCCCCCCGGACCCCCCACCCGGAAGCTGACCTTCACACCGGTGCGCCTGATGGCCCGGCAGCAATCAGGCTGGCCTCCGCCAGCTCTTGGGTCAGCGCTACGGCCAGCCTGATTACTGCCTACCGTGGGCGTCCATCGCCGACCTTACTGCAATGTTGCGGGCGGCGCAGACTGTCCAGATAAGGCAACCAGTTCCTCGCGGGCATAGGCGGGACTGCCAAAGCCGCTGTCGGGCAGGCGATCCAGTCGCGACCTGTGCCCGGTCCAGTGACCCAGCTCATGCAGGACGGTGCGATACCAGTTGATCGGCTCGTGGAAATGTTCGGGCCGTGGCACGCGGACATAGTCGTCCTGCGGCGCATAATAGGCTTCCCCGCCGCCGATGCGAATATCCGCGCCGGTCGCTTCGATCAGCGCCTGCGCACCGGGAAGCGTCAGCGCCTCGTTCCATGTCGTGATAGTGGCCATGGTCGGTTCACCCAGCCCTTCGCATTGGTCGATGTTGAAAACGGTAAAACGCTTCAAGAAGGCAATCTGTCTCGGCTCGCCATCCGGCCCGGTCGGGATATTCTCGCCATCCTTGGGGGTGAAGCGATCCGCATAGCAAACCGTTGTCCCCTGCTCGCCCTTGCGGACATTGCCGCCCATCGCCTGCGCCTGCCGGTAGGTCAGCCAGCGCTGCGACCCATAACCCTGCTCGAACAGCCGGTGCCACAGGATCAGCACATTGATCCCCGAATAGCGCCTCCCGGTCCCGGCATTGCGCGGAAGCCCCAACGCTGCCCTGCCATCATCCCATGGCCGCACCCATGGCAAAGTGCCTTCCTCGATCTGCGCGATGATCCGGTCGGTCACTTCGCTGTAGAGGGTAGCGCCGGTTCGCCCCTTGTCCTGATAACCCATGTCCTTTCTCCTTCCCGCATCGCACCGGCCGCCGGAGGGGCGGGGGTGGGCGGCAGGAGCGAACCGGCAGTCCCACCGACCGAGGCGGGCTGCACCCGCAAGGGCCGCAACGAAGTGGAGGAGTTGGGGCAACGCCCCGACTTGCGGCTCGCCGCGGTGGGACTAGAGGGTAGCGACGCCCACCCCCGCCGCGCCGACAGGCCGATCAAACCATGATCCAACGCCACCGCGCCGATCGCGCGGTGTCCGCTGCCAGACCCTTCGCGCTGCCCACCGCAGCGCTCCGTATCGATGCGGCCGACATCATCGAGGATATCCAGTGCCTCCAGCGGCGCGCCCAGGCTCCTGTCTCAGCCATCCCGAACAGCGGGCGGCGAAGCCGCCCGCCGCAAATACCCCCCCCGAAAGGGGTATTGACTGGCCCGTTCCGCCAAAAGGCAGGCGACGGTTACCCGCCGCCCGCAATCGTGCTGGATCAGGCTGCCTGCTGGACAGGATCGTCTTCGGCGACAACTTCGCGCTCTTCGCTGGCATCTTCCGCTTCGGGGTCCGCCTGCTCTGTCTCGACATCTTCCTGCGGCTCAAGCAGCGGTGCCACTGCTTCCCACCGCTCGACGCTGCCGACCCCGCCACGCTCGGTATAGGCGGACGGCGGGAAGGTCATCCAGCGCGGCACCCAGCCTATGCGCTGCTCCCGTCCATTGCTCCCGGCAAGGCAGTCTCGCACGATCTGCCGCTGCACCTTGGCGGTTGCCCCGCCATTTCCGGATGCAACGTCCTTGCCTGCGACATCAGCAAGGACATGCCCCATCATCTCCCGGTCGCGGATCAGGTCGAGCAAAGCGTCATCGGCCTGCCAGCAGGACCCCATATCCACCTCCATCTGAACGCCCAGCAATTCGATCAATGCCGACCCGGCTTCCAGCGTCTCGCCCATGACGATGGCAAGGATGCCCAGCACCATGGCGTCGTCGAGTTCGAGCAGCCGCAGATAGAGGGGGATCAACTCCCGATCATAGCCATGACCGGTCACGGCCGGCGTGTCGGGATCAAGGCCGAGCAGGTCGAGGGCGATCCGCCGCTCCCTGTCGAAATCCGCTTCCGACGCGCAATTCTCGACGCTCTCCGTGATCGCATCGCTTGGCCCCCGCTGCGAGGCCACATCGACCCGCCAGAGCGACGACCCGGCAATGGCATGGGCGACCATCAACCGCAAAGCGATGGCAGGGGCCGTCCCGACCTTCGCCCGCACGGCAGCGTGGCGGTGGAGATCGACATAGCTGGCCAGTGGCGCGGAGAGTTCAGGTCGAACCGCCTTCTCGACGCTGCCGCCCTGTTCCAGCCTGCGCGCCTCCTTGAGGGTCACATAACCCTCATGAAAGCTGACATCGCCGCCATGGCCGATGCTGACATAGACCCGCCCGCCTTTGGCCTTGGGGCAACGCTCATGCTCCCACGCATGAAAAGCCTCGCCGCGCGCCATGACGGCAACATCCTGCCACCCTGCGTCGCGCAACGCTTCGACCTTCTCGGCAACAGCCGCCTCCTGCATCTGCCAGAAAAGGTCGGCTTCGGCGAAATAGCTGTGATCACCGAACAGGTCGGCAACGATCCCGCCCTTGTAATCGGCTGGATCGAACAGCGCCTTGTCGGTCGCGATGGCGCTGCCGCCCAGCAGCCATGATTTGACATGATGCCCCATAGGCGGACAGGCATCCTCGTCGTCTAGCAACGCCAGCCATTCACGCTGCCGGGCTTTTGACGCCAAGGTCAGATGCCGAACGGTCACGGCATCGATCGTATCGCTGCGATAGAGGTTGCGAATGCGCGGCAGCAGATTGCCCAAGGCCAGCGTCCGCTTCACCTGCAAGGCGGTCAATCCAAAGGTCAGCGAGATATCCTCGGGCGACCGGCCTTCCTTGACCAGCCGCGTGAAGGTCTCCCACCGCGTCACCTCGTCAGGATCGAGCCGGGCGATATTCTCGATCAGCGAGGCTTCCAGAGCCGCCGCGTCGTCTCCCGCCTCCATGATCGCGCAGGGCAAGGGCTCAACGCTCCCCTCCTCCTGTGCCACGATCAGCGAGGCATGATAGCGCCGTTTGCCCGCGACAATCTCGTAGGTGGTCGGCGACCCGTTCTGTCTCACGATCAGCGGCACCAGAACACCCCGCGCTCGAACGGACGGCAGGATATTGGTGAGGTCAGGTGCCTTCTTCACGCCCCGCATGTTCGCAGGCGAGACCGAGAGGCAGGCAATGTCGATATGCTTGAGTTCCATCTTCCTTACTCCTTGCCAAACACCGGCCCCGGAAAGCGGGGTGGGCGGCAAGAGCGCACCGGAAGGCCCGGACAAGCGGCGGGCTGCATCCGAAGGACCGCAACAAAGTGGAGGAGCCGCGCCAATGGCCGGCTTGCTGCCCGACGCGGCGGGACTAGAGGGGAGCGACGCCCACACCGCTGGCCGGAGGCCGGTCCAGCGCCATCGCCCCCCAGGCGATGTCCGCCAGCGATCCGTTAGGAACGCGCGTCAGTGATCGTCGCCTGAAAGGACGAGACGGTGAAGGCGGCTCGGTGAAGCGAAAGCGGAATAGAGCGCGGCCCGAAGGGGACGCCCCTGCATTTGAGCTGGAGCCGAGAGACTTTGTGTAAATCGATATGCAGTCTTAGGATGTTGTCATGGCAAGTATCAAACATGCGCGGATACCGGAGACTTTCAGAATTCCGGCCAATCAGATTGCGATCGATCCGTCTTCAAGGACCGACCCCAGAATCACGAACACTTATGCGGCGTTATATCGTGGTGAGATCAAAACGGCTTTCACACGCTTTCCCAATTCCTCAATCATCCCAGGATTCTATGTACGTCACGCTTCCGGCAGCGTCGAACATGTGTGCGGGTTCGACGCGGCTTTCGTGCCGATCGAAGTAAAGAGTATACGTGCTGGCTTTCGGCCTGTCTTGGATTTGCACTGGAGTCCGCACGCGCCGAATGGCGGCGGCTACATCTGCCCCGATGACGAGATTGCTCTGACCGCCTATCGCGAACTTAATATCAAATCCGTCCCTTGCCGGATCATTCGACCCAAACCAACGCCCGGCGCTGAAGCGGCAATCTGGATAGAGCAGCATGGCCAATATCTTAAAATGGCCCGGTCGGTCCCGCCTGTAATCTCCAACTATCAGTCCATAGTTGGAAATGAAGTTTCTGATCTTCCCAAGGCGCTCCAGCGCATGATGGAGCTTTGCAGTCGCCTGCGTACAGACATCAAAGCATTCCACGAGGAGAACAGAGGCAGCGCACCGATTCATTACCACCACACGCTCCATGCCATGGTGGCACGACACGAACGCGCCCTCGATAGCGTCCTCCAGTTTGTTAAAATGGGCCGACATGAACATGCGTTGGCCATCGTCAGGATGGCCTATGAAGCCTTCCTAAATTTCTATCTCGATTGGCTTTCGCCGCAGTTCTTCGGGCTTCGCATGCAGGCACTCGCGACGTATCGCCGCGCCGAAATCAACGACAGGAACTGCGTGCTGGATTGGAAGCCGCTTTCGAACTTTCGTGGCCTGTTCGAGAACGCAGCCGAAAAGGCGAGATTATCGCCTCTTGGCCCCCTCTATCACGACCACGCATATCCGATGCTGTCGCTCATCATGCACCAATCCTACGACGGGATTGAGGCGGAAGCGTGCAGTTTTGACGATGACGGATCATCGTCCCCGGTCAGCCAAGCGCAGATTTGCCGTTGGCTCGATTTCCTCACTGCCGCGCTGCTGACGCGCGTCGGGAATGATGTTGGGGTTCAGATATAGGGAGCGATCGCCCTCTGGTCCTAAGCCTTCCATAATCTCAAATTCGGTTACAGTTATTTCATTCATTGCACTTATTGCGTTTATACCGGCAAACCATTATGTATCTATCATCCACCCCAAGCCACATTGGAGACTGACATGAGCGAGCAAGCGCTTTCCGAGCGGCCGCCTACGGAAAACGAGGTCCGCGCGGCCTCAGAAGCCGCACGTCTCCTGGCCAAGGCACTCACGCCCGATGGTCTACCGTTCAGCGTGCAGAAGAATGGCGACCAGGTCCAGGTCGAGCTTCCGGCACCTCTGGGACAGCTCATGCTCGACGTCCTGACCCATGTCGGACGCGGCGAGATGATCACGCTCGTCCCCTATGGCGCGGAACTTACCACGAAAGAGGCGGCAGACCTTCTCAACGTCTCTCGCCCGTTCTTGGTGAAGCTGCTGGACGAAGGCGCGATCGGCTATCACAAGGTCGGCTCCCACCGCAGGATACGCGCCAACGAACTCCTGGCCTACAAGGCCAAGAGGGATAAGGATCGGCGCAGCGCCCTCACGGAGCTCCAGCGCCTTGGCCAGGAGTTTGACGCGGATTGAGTGAGATCGCG
The DNA here is from genome assembly GCF_030580935.1 of Sphingobium cyanobacteriorum. Classification (GTDB taxonomy): domain Bacteria; phylum Pseudomonadota; class Alphaproteobacteria; order Sphingomonadales; family Sphingomonadaceae; genus Sphingobium; species Sphingobium cyanobacteriorum. The sequence goes on from NZ_JAUQOM010000028.1 coordinate 13,875, forward strand.
GACAGATTTGTCGTCGTGCTCGACGCCAACGTCCTCTACCCCTTCCGGGTCAGGGATGCCCTGCTGAGAACGGCGGAGCAATATTCGACCACGGTAGCGGCGGGATAGTCCTGCTGCGGGCGGCGTAAAAGTCGTCCACCTTGAAGCCTTTCTGCCGAGTCAGGGAGGTGTGGGGATCTACAGCGT
>NZ_JAUQOM010000029.1 GCF_030580935.1 Sphingobium cyanobacteriorum
GGCATTGGGCCCTCGGCGCTGACGGAGGCCATGGGCATGCTCAACCACCATTTCGCAGCAGCCGCCTGATCGGCGCAGAGCGACAGCCTACCTCTGACTGCCGCCAATCTTTGCAACAGAGCCTTCTTGCGCACGTATTCCTCAATCCGGGCCAAGTGTGCGTCGCGAACGGCGGACTGAGAGGACTGGAGTGCGTCAGGATGGCCCTGAAGACTTAGCGCGAGCAGATCCACGAAATGCGCGCCCATCAAGGCACGAACGTTCGCGTCATAGGCCATTTCACGGTTACGCATCATGAGGCGGAAGTAGTCTCCAAGCAATCCGCCTACCCCTTCCTGTGCATCGTAGGAGCGCGCGCAGAAGCGCTTGGGTTCCCCAATGCGGGCACGCAACGAAGAAACTGGGATCTTCAATACCCACATTTCGTTGTGGCGGCTGTGTCCAAAAACGAACGGTTCTTCGCTCAGTTCCAATAAAAACTGGCCTGGGTCGCATCGGGTCGTGCGACCCAATTGGCTGAACTCAATCTCACTTTGGACTGGAAGAGTGACCAGCACTTGGCGCTCATTCGTGCTGCAGTCCTTCTGCACGCGCTTGTAGATGGCGCCATCGGAGGTCATGCAAGAGAGCTGGACAACCGACAAATCCCACGCTTCGAGAACTCCGTTGAAATGCTCTGAATTCTGATAAGACAGATGCATATCGAAATACGTGTCCGCAACCGCACGGTTCCAGTAGCCAAAACTTGAATTGCTGCGCTGTTCCAGTGTTGAAAATGTCTTGTCCATGCTTGCCTCTTCGATGCATGGGTCGCTGCGATGCAGCTGAACCACATGTGATTTTCACAATTATGCAATGGTTCATGCCTGCGGCGGGCCTTGGTATATACCCCTAGCTGGTGCGTTTGCAGGGGGCAGCAGGACCCCCTTGCTCCAGATCGGTGCATCGAAGAGCTTATGAGTGCAGACGGATTTCTTATCAATCAGTCTGCAGTTATGTGTCAGGCGACACGACAAACTGCCCCCCTGACGACACGAGGAATTGACCCCCTTCGTGGAAGGAGGTCGAAGTGCAAGAGATGGTCAAGCAAGCTCCCCGGTCCAAGTGGATCGAAGGGAGGCAGGCGATGCAAGCGCCTGAGGACGTTCAAACGATGCTCAAGCTGGCATCGCTAGGCTGGGGCGCCAAGCGCATCAGCCGCGAGTTGGGTTGCAGCCGCAACACGGTGCGCAGCTACCTGCGCCAGGGAGGCTGGCAGCCATACCGGTCACCGCAGCGCCCTGGCCGGCTGACGCCCTACAGCGAGTGGCTGACCGAGCGGTTCCGCCAGCACCGCGGCAACTGCGATGTCGTGCGCCAGGAGTTGGAGCGCGAACACGGCGTGACGGTGAGCCTGCGCACCGTCGAGCGCGCCGTGGCGCACCTGCGGCGCGAAGTGCTTGCCCAGACGGCGGCGACAGTGCGCTTCGAGACGCCGCCAGGCCATCAGTTGCAGATCGACTTTGGCACCGTGCGTGTGCCCATCGACGACGAGCAGATCAAGGTTCACCTCTTCGTGGCAACGCTGGGCTACTCGCGCCGCACCTACGTGGCCATGTTCCTGCACGAGCGCCAGTCGGCTTGGCTACAGGGTCTGGAAGGCGCGTTCCGACACTTCGGCGGCACCACCCGCGAGGTGTTGATCGACAACGCCCGAGCGCTCGTCAGCGAGCACGACGTCCAGACCCGCGAGGTCGCCTTCAACGACCGCTTCCACGCCTTCTGTCGCTACTGGGGCGTGACGCCGAGGGCGTGCGCGCCGTACCGTGCCAGGACCAAGGGCAAGGACGAGCGTGGTGTGGGCTACGTCAAGCGCAACGCCATCGCCGGTCATCGCTTCGCGTCCCTGGAGGAACTGCAGGCGCATCTGGCGCGCTGGATGCGCGAGGTCGCCGATGTACGGGTCCATGGCACCACCGCCGAGCAACCCATCGATCGCTTCGAGCGCGACGAACGACGAGCCCTTGCGCCGCTGGCGGCCAAGGCGCCGTTCCTGCAGGTGCGTGAACTCAGCCGCCGGGTTCACACCGATGCGTGCATCGAGCTGGACACCAACCGTTACAGCGTGCCGTTCAAGCTCATCGGCGAGAGCGTCACCGTCATCGTGGCCGAGCGACTGGTGCGGGTGCTGTACGCCGGCCAGGAAGTGGCCTGCCACGCGCAGAACGCGGGCCGGCGCACCAGCATCATCGAACGCAGCCATCTCGTGGGCATCGTTGGCGCGCATCTGGTCGGCGTGAGCTGGCTGGCACGGCCGACTACCGCGGCGCCAACACCGGCCGCGCCGGCCGAACTGCTTCGGCCACTGGCCGAGTACGAGACGGCGCTCGGAGGGGGCTGGTGATGGCCGCCACCAAGAAGACGCAGCCGGTCGAGCTGCTGAACGACCTGGAGCCGATGCTGACCAGGCTGAAGCTCACCGCCATCCGGGACCAACTCGACACGCTGCTGGACCAAGCCGGGCGAGCCGAGCTGAACCTGCGAGAAGCGCTTGCGATGCTGTGCGCGGCCGAAGTGGCGCGCAAGGACGAGCGGCGCATCCAGATGGGGATGTCGATCGCCAAGTTCCCGTGCGTGCGCACGCTGGAGGGCTTCGAGTACGACGCGCAGCCCTCGGTGGACGCCAAGCAGATTCGCGAACTGGCGACATCGCGCTGGGTGGCCAACGGCGACAGCGTGTTGTTGCTCGGACCGCCCGGGGTGGGCAAGACGCACCTGGCGGTGGCACTTGGCCGCGAGGCCATCGTGCGGGGCTACAGCACCCTGTTCGTGCCGGCGACCAGTTTGGTGACCCAGCTGGCTCGGGCCCATGCCGAAGGTCGACTGGAAGAAAAGCTGATCCACTTCACCAAGCCCAAGCTGTTGGTGGTGGACGAGCTCGGCTACCTGCCGTTCGAGGCGAACGCAGCGCACCTGTTCTTCCAGCTCGTGAGCCGGCGCTACGAGCGCGGCTCGATGCTGGTGACAAGCAACCGGTCGGTGGCCGAGTGGGGCGGCGTGTTCGGCGACGCCGTTGTGGCCACGGCCATCCTGGATCGGCTGCTGCACCACAGCCACGTCATCACGATCCGCGGCGACAGCTACCGCCTGCGAACGAAGCGCCGCGCTGGCATGGTTACCCAGGCCAGCGCGAACACCGCAACTCAAACCGATTGATCAGCAACCGGGGGTCACTTCTGGATGTCGCCAGGGGGTCAGTTCCTGATGTCGCTTGACACGGGGTGCTGGGAGAAGGCTTCCAGGATGCCAAAACCCTTGGCTAGGGATTGATTGAAGCGGGTTTCCGTAGTGGCCATGGTTTCTGTTCCTGTAGGGCGTTTTTCCGCGCGTAAGTGAGGTGCCGTCGCGCTGTCAGTCTAGGGGAAATCACTCATGCCGGCAGTCTTGCCGGATCAAGGCGGGAAACTCTAACATGCCATTAATAGATATCTAAGTAGCAAATATTGATACTTAAATTTCTACTTTCATCAAAGCCACCCACAGGCGGGAGAGAGCAATGAACGCTGAGCAGGGCAGTACCGTGACATCCGACCAGATCGCCGCGGCCGTTCGCGAGCTACGCGGCTACATGGTGCAGACGCTGGGAGAGTTCGTGCAGCGCCGCAGCCTGCCCGGGCAGGAAACGCCCGCGGCCGAGTACCTGGAACAGGCGCTGGCCGATCTGGGGCTGTCTTCCGAGCGCATCATGCTTCGCACCGAAGAGCTGAAAAATCTGCCGTTGTTTTCGCCGCCGTGCTGCCCCGATGGCGGGCGCTACAACGTGCTGGCTCGCCATGAGCCCGCGACCGGTGCAGGCAAGGCGGTGCTGTTCAACGGCCACCTGGACGTGGTGCCGACCGGCCCGCATGAGCTGTGGAGCGAGGGGCCCTTCGAGGGCAAGGAACATGAAGGCTGGGTTTACGGGCGTGGCTCCGGCGACATGAAAGCGGGTCTGGTGTGCGCCCTCGCAGCGTTCAAAGCCCTCAAGAACCTGGGAGTGCAGCCGGCGGGAGCCGTGGGGTTCAATGGGGTGCTCGAAGAAGAAAACACGGGCAATGGCACGCTGGCGACAGTGTCCGCCCTGCAAAGCGCGATCTCGGCGGCCAAGTTGTCGGCCTTCGACGCGGTGGTGATTCCCGAGCCGACCCATGAGCGGATGATGCGCTCGCAACTGGGGGTGTTCTGGATGTTCGTCGACGTGGTGGGGCGTCCCGCGCATGCCGCCTACATGACGACGGGCGTCAATCCGGTGGAAACCGGTTTGCGCATCGTGGATGCCCTCAAGGCCCTGGAGGCAGAGTGGAACCTGCCCGAGAACCGTCATCCGGCCTATCGGGAGCATGACCACCCCATCAACTTCAACCTCGGGCAGATCCACGCCGGCGACTGGAACTCCTCGGTGCCCAGCGTGTGCACCCTGGGCATGCGCATCGCCTGCTATCCCGACATGAGTATCGAGCAGGCCAAAGAGGTTGTGGAAAGTCGCGTGCGCGCAGTGGCCGATGGGCTGGCCGACGGCGATGTGCAGGTGACCGTGCGCTACGAGGGGTTTCATGCGCCGGGCTGCGAGTACGACCTGGAAGTGCCCGCCATGCGCGCGCTGGCGCAGGCGCACCTCGCCGCCACGGGAGAGCTGCCCGGTCACAACGCCGCCACCGCCACCACCGATGCGCGCCATTTCCGTCTGATGATGGATGTGCCGGTGACCTGCTATGGCCCCAAGGCACGCAACGTGCATGGCTTCGATGAGTGCGTGTCGGTCGACAGCATGATCAACGTGGCCACCACGCTGGCACTTTTCATGCAGCAATGGTGCGGCCTGGAGCCGTCCTCCCAGGCCTGACAAGGGCATCGACAAGGAAAGCCATGAAACGAATTCTGTCCCGTGTTGCCGCACTCACCCTGTCCCTGGGCGCGCTGTCTGTCGGGGGCGTCGCCCTCGCTGAAGCCCCGACGCCACAGTACGGCGGCGTGTTGAGCGCCATTCTGAATCCCGAGCCCCCCAACCTGAACGTTGCCCTGCAGCAGGTGGCCGTGACGCAGCTGGTCGCCGGCAAAGTCTACGAAAGCCTGCTGACGTACTCGTTCGATCTCAAGCCGCAGCCCAGCCTGGCGAAATCCTGGGAAGTCTCGCCCGACCAGCTGACCTACACCTTCCATCTGCAGCCCAACGTGAGCTGGCACGACGGCAAGCCGTTCTCGGCCGACGATGTGGTGTTCACCTACACCAAGGTCCTGGCCAACACGCCGCGTACCCGCACCCTGATGGCCAACGTGGAATCGGTCACGGCGCCCGATCCCCAGACCGTGGTGTTCAGGCTCAAACAGCCGTATTCGGCCTTTCTGCACGCCTTTGACATCGGCGGTGGGGCGATCCTGCCCAAGCATCTCTACGACGTCGATACGCCAATCACGCAGAACCCCCATAACAATGCGCCCGTCGGCACGGGCCCCTTCAAGTTCAAGCACTGGGAGCGCGGCTCGTATATCGAACTGGTGAAGAATCCCGCCTACTGGAAGGAGGGCCGCCCCTACCTGGACGGCATCACCTATCGCGTGATTCCGGATGCCGCCTCGCGGCGCCTCGCCCTGGAGCAGGGCGCGGTGCAGCAGGCCTGGCTGCAGGATATCGAGCCGATCGATCAGCAGCGCCTGGCCAAGCTGCCGCATATCGGGGAAACCAAAAAGGGCTATGAGTACTGGTCCACGATGTTGTGGATCGAGCTCAATGGCGGGCGCGAACCCTTTTCCGACAAGCGCTTCCGCCAGGCGTTGATGTACGGGCTGAATCGCGATTTCATCGCCGAGAAGATCATGTACGGCACGGGTACGGTCGCCACCGGCCCGATCCATCACAACACGCGCTTCTATGACGCCAACGTCAAGCGCTATCCCTATGACCCCAAGAAGGCCATCGCCCTGCTCGATGAAATGGGTCTCAAGCCGGACAAGGACGGCGTGCGTGCGCGGGTCGGGCTGATTCCGTCGCCTTATGGCGAGATGTCGCGTCGCACGGCGGAATACATCAAGCAGAACCTGGGCAAGATCGGCGTGCAGGTCACGATCGAGAACGCCGACGTGGGCGGCTGGACCACCCGTATGGGCAACTGGGACTTCGACATGGCCTATAACGGCGTCTTCCAGTATGGCGACCCCGCCATCGGCGTGTCGCGCACCTATGTCAGCAGCAACATCAAGAAGGGGCTGCCCTTCACCAACACCTCGCAGTACAGCAACCCGAAGGTCGACGAGTTGTTCAACGCCGCCGCGCAGGCGCCCACCGAGGAGGAGCGTCAGAAGCTCTATACCGAGGTGCAGCAGATTCTGGTGGAGGATGTCCCGCTGCTGTGGATCGCCGACACCAACTATTCGGTGTTCCATAACAAGCGTCTGCACAATGTCGTGACGACCGGCCTGGGCGTGGTCGATACCCAGAGCGACGCCTGGCTGTCCAAAGAATGAAGAAGATAGGCAAATTCCTCGCGAGCCGGCTTTTCAAGAGCGTGCTGGTTCTGCTGATGATCGCGCTCTTCAACTTCTTTCTGGTACGCGCCGCGCCGGGGGATCCGGCCGAGATCCTGGCCGGCCAGTCGGGCGCGGTGGATGCCGAGTTCATTGCCAAGCTGCGCACGGAGTTCGGCCTGGACCGGCCCATGATCGTGCAGCTGGGGCAATACCTCAAGAACGTGGCGACCTTCGACCTGGGCTACTCCTATCGGCAGCAGGCGCCGGTCACCAGCCTGATCGCCGAACACCTGCCGGCCACGCTGCTGCTGACGATCACCGCCTTCATCTTCGCGGTGGCTGCCGGGGTCAGCCTGGGCACGCAGGCCGCGCTGCGGGTCGGCAAGTGGGGCGATACGGTCATCACGACTTTCTCCATGCTGGCGTATGCCACCCCATTGTTCTGGGTGGGCTTGATGCTGGTGCTGCTGTTTTCGGTCAAGCTGGAGTGGCTGCCGGCCTTCGGTTACCAGACAGTGGGGGCGCAATTCACGGGGCTGGCGCATGTGATGGACGTCGCGCGCCATCTGTTGCTGCCGGCGCTCACCCTGGGCATGTTCTACATGGCGGTCTATGCGCGCCTGACCCGCGCTTCCATCCTGGAGGTCAGTCAGCTGGATTTCGTCAAGACTGCCCGCGCCAAGGGCCTGAGCGAGCGCACTGTCATCACGCGCCACGTTCTGCGCAACGCCCTGTTGCCGGTGATCACCTACGCCGGCATCCAGGCGGGCGGGCTGATCGGAGGCTCCTTGCTGGTAGAGACTGTCTTCGCCTGGCCCGGCATCGGCCGGCTGGCCTTTGACGCCCTGCTGCAGCGTGACTACAGCGTCTTGCTGGGGGTGTTCTTCATCGCGTCGCTGATCGTGGTGATCGTCAACCTCGTCACCGACATCCTCTACACCGTGGTCGATCCCCGAATCGAGTTGAAATGAAAGACTTCCTGCATGCCTTCTGCCGCCACAAAGGCGGTGTCGCGGGAGTGATCGTGATCATCGCGGTCGCCGGCCTGGCGCTCGCGGCGAACTGGATCTTTCCCCATGACCCCTGGGAAATCGTCAATGCGCCCTTCATGCCGCCAATGACGGACGATACCTTGCTGGGCACCGACACGCTGGGACGCGACATCGGCGCCGGCATTGCCTATGGCGCCCGGCTGACCCTGCTGCTGGCGGCCGTATCCACGGCGGTGTCCATCCTGTTCGGCGTGTCGGTGGGTGCCATCTCCGGCTTCTATGGCGGGCGCGTGGACCAGGCGGTGGTGGGCTTCATCGAGCTGTTCCAGACCATTCCCAGCTTCTTTCTGGCCGTGGTGCTGGTGGCAATCCTGACGCCCAGCATGACCACCGTGATCTTCGCCATCGCGGTAGTGTCCTGGCCACCGCTGGCCCGCCTGGTGCGCGCCGAGTTCATGAGCCTGAAGAACCGGGAGTTCGTGCAGGCCGCGATGCTGGCGGGGCAGTCCAATGCGCGCATCATCCTGACGCAGATCCTGCCCAACAGCCTGTCGCCGGTGATCGTCTCCGGCTCGCTGATGGTCGCCAGCGCGATTCTGCTGGAGTCTGCCCTGAGCTTTCTCGGCCTGGGCGATCCGAACGCCATGACCTGGGGCTACATCATCGGTGCGTCGCGCAGCGTGCTGCGCGACGCCTGGTGGATGAGCGTGTTCCCGGGCGTGGCGATCCTGTTGACCGTGCTGTCGCTGAATCTGATCGGCGAGGCCCTCAACGATGCGCTCAACCCCAAACTGGCTCGCAAGAGGACGACATGACACAGCCTTTGCTCGACATCCGTGGCCTGACGGTCACGGTCGCCCAGGGCGGGCCGGACGTCGTCCAGGCGGTGTCGTACACCGTCAATCGCAATGAGATCCTGTGCGTGGTCGGCGAGTCCGGTTCGGGCAAGTCCGTCACGGCGCATGCCGTGATGGGCCTGTTGTCGCCCGATCAGCTGAACGTGTCCGCCGGCGAGATCCTGTACCAGGGGCGCAACCTGGTGGGGCTGCCCAACAGCGAGTGGTACACGCTGCGTGGCAAGTGCTTCGGCATGGTCTTTCAGGAACCCATGACTGCGCTCAACCCGATCATGCGCATCGGCCGCCAGGTCGACGAGGTTCTGCAGCGTCATACCGACCTGGATTCGGCAGCCCGACGCAACCGGGTGCTGGACTTGTTTGCCCAGGTCCTGCTGCCCGAGCCGGCGGCGATCTATGACGCCTATCCCTTCCAGCTTTCCGGCGGTCAGCGCCAGCGCGTGGTGATCGCCATGGCGCTGGCGCTGGAGCCGGACGTTTTGATCGCCGATGAGCCGACCACGGCGCTGGATGTCACCACCCAGGCCCAGATCCTGTCGCTGATCAAGGATATCCAGCGTCGCATGGGCATCGGCGTGATCTTCATTACCCACGACTTTGGCGTGGTGGCCGATATCGCCGACCGCATTGTGGTGATGCGCAAGGGCGAGGTGGTGGAAAGCGGGCCGGCGGAGCAGATCCTGAATCAGCCCGAACATCCCTATACCCGCCAGCTGATCGCCGCCGTGCCGCACAAACCGCAGGGCAAGGCGGCGCAGCCCGAGCGCGCGCCCCTGATGCAGGTGCGCGGGCTGAACAAGACCTTTGTGACAGGCGGGCGCCGGGTCACCGCACTGCGCGATATCGAGCTGGACATCCACCAGGGCGAGACCCTGGGGCTGGTGGGCGAATCCGGCTCGGGCAAGTCGACGCTGGGGCGCAGCCTGATCGGCCTCATCCCCCCGGATCGCGGTAGCGTCAAGATGGAGGGGCGCGAACTGCTGGGCCTGAACGCCAGGGAGTTCCGTCCTTACCGGCGTCAGATCCAGATGGTTTTCCAGGACCCCTACGCTTCGCTCAATCCGCGCCACCGGATCGCCGACGCCATTTCCCAGGGGCCGATCGCCTTTGGCGAAACCCGCAGCAATGCCCTGCGCCAGGCGCGCGAGCTGCTCGAACTGGTTGGTCTGGGCGGCGATGCGGCTGACCGTTATCCGCACCAGTTCTCGGGTGGCCAGCGCCAGCGCATCGGCATTGCCCGGGCCCTTGCGCTCAAGCCGCGCATGCTGATCGCCGACGAGGCGGTCTCGGCGCTGGATGTCTCCATCCAGGCGCAGGTGCTGGATCTGCTCAAGACCGTTTCGGGCCAATTCGATCTCTCGGTGCTGTTCATCACGCACGATCTGCGCGTGGCGGCCCAGATATGCGACCGCATCGCCGTGATGCGGCAAGGCGAGATCGTCGAGCTCGACCGGGCCTTGCGCATCTTCTATGAGCCCGGGCATGAATACACCCGCCGCCTGATCGCATCCGTTCCGGGACAGTCCTGGGAGAAGCCGGATCTGGCGGCTTGAATCGACATCACAACGAGGAGATGCAGCATGGATAGGGGACAGTACCAGGCCCTGGATGGATTGGGCCTGGCCGAGGCTTTGCAACGCGGCGAGACCACGCCCGCGCAATTGATGGAATGCGCCATCGATGTGGCGAATAGCGTCAATCCCGCCTTGAACGCCCTGTGTTACGAGCGCTACGAGGAGTCGCTGGCGGTCGCGCGCGAATGGACCTTGCGTGGGCCTTTCGGCGGCATCCCGTTCCTGCTCAAGGACTCGGGGCTGGCGCACATCCGCTTTCCCTCCAGCATCGGTTCGCGCCTGCTCGATGATACGACCTATGCCCGCAATGCAACGCTGGCAGATCGCTTCGAGCAGGCCGGCCTGATTCCCTTTGCGCGCACGACCGTGCCGGAGTTCTGCATGGCGCCGACCACCGAGGCGCTGCGCAACGGCGGGCCCACGCGCAACCCCTGGGATCCTGCGCGCTCCAGTGGCGGCTCTTCGGGCGGGGCGGCCGTGGCCGTCGCCGCCGGGATCGTGCCGCTGGCGCATGGCAGCGATGGCGGCGGATCGATACGCATCCCGGCTGCCTGTTGTGGCGTGTATGGCCTGAAGACCTCGCGTGGACGAGTGCCGATCGGGCCGTTCAAGGGCGAGGGCTGGGGCAGCCTGGCGACCGATGGCGTGCTCTCGCGCACCGTGCGCGACACGGCAGCGGCGCTGGATGCGATTGCCGGCATGGAAGTCGGCGCGCCTTACAGCGCGCCGCCCGCGCCGGACTCCTATCTGGCACTGCTGTCCCGCCCGCCGCGCCCCTTGCGCGTGGCGGTCTGGCGCAGCGCTTTCGCCGGGGTGGACGTGGCCCCCGAGTGCGTGGCGGCGGTCGAGCACGCGGCTGCGCTGCTGGCGCGCGCCGGGCATACCGTGGTGGACAGCCAGCCGCCCGATATCGGCTACGACGAGTTTGTCACCGCGTACGCGCAGGTGCTGGCCGCCAATATCGTGCTGTCGGTCGATGCGAAGCTGGCGCAGACCGGCAGGGCGCTGCAGGCAGACGATCTGGAGCCGGCCAACCGTGATGGCTACGAGGAGGGCCGGCGCTTGAGCGCGGCTACCTATGCTGCCTGCGTCAACCGCTTCCATGCCGTCGGGCGGGTGCTCGCGGCTTACTTGCAGGACTACGACATCGTGTTGTCGCCGTCCCTGACGCAACTGCCGTTGAAGCTGGGGGTGTTGTCCACCCGTGGGGTGAGCTTCATGGACTTGCGCCGTCAGGTAGGGCGCTATGGCACGTTTGCCGCCGCCTTCAACGCCTCGGGGCAGCCGGCGGCCAGCCTGCCACTCTACTGGACCGAGGCAGGCTTGCCGGTCGGCGTGCAGATCGCGGCGTCCTTCGGCCGCGAAGACCTGCTGTTGCAGTTGTCCGCCCAGCTGGAGCAGTTGGCGCCCTGGTCCGGGCGTTATCGCCGCTGAGCCCCGCGCCGCCGCTGCCCTAGTCTTCGCGCGCGAGCACCTTGTACAGGTGCGAGCGCGAGATGCCCAGGCGCTCGGCGGCGCGTTTTTTGTTGCCGCCGAGTTCGGCGATGGTGCGGTGGATCAGTTCGCGCTCGACGTCTTTCAGGCTGGCGCCCGCGGGCGCGATGGCGGCTGGCGCCGGGGTGGGCGGCGGCTCGGCATGGCGGTAGCGATCGAAGTCGCTCACGCGCAGTTCCACGGTGTCGCAGAAGACCAGCGCTTCTTCGATGCGCTGGCGCAGCTGGCGCACGTTGCCGGGCCACTCCTGCGCGGCCAGGTAGTCGCGCTTGAAGGTGTTTACGAAGCTCTCGGCCATGCCGTTGCTCTGCGGGCTACAGACGGGCGTGTTGATGGGCTTGAGGCCCAGCGCACGCGCCAGCGCCCTGGTGTCAGCTGCGATGTAGGCCCCACCGTTGTCGCTCAGGAACTCCAGTTCCTGGTCTGCCGGCACCGCCTCGACCGAACCGAAGCGACGCTCGACGGCTTCGATGAGCATCTCGCGTACCGGCTCCCCTGGCAGCCCCTTGCCCTCCCAGGCCCGCCAGGCCATCACCTCGCGGTCACAGCAATCCTTCATGAACGTGGCAGTCACGGTCTGGCCCGAGTCGCACTTGATTTCCAGGCCATCGGAGCACCAACGCAGGTCGCTGCGCGAGACCGCCACACGGCCCTCATGGGTGCGTGCGGACTGGCGCCGGCGTGGTGCTTTGGGCAGCAGGAGGTCGGCTGCCGCCATCACGCGATAGACGCGCTTGGCATTGACCTTCGGTGCACCCTGAGCAGCGCGCTGACGGTTGACCAAGGCACAGGCACGTCGATAGCCATAGCTGGGCAGCTGCGCAATTTCCTGGCGCAGCTCAGCAAGCAGCCCGGCATCGCCAGTGGGTGTGCGGTGGCGACGACCATCGTTCCAGTCCTCCTCGCGCCCGAGCAGGTCGCGCACATGCGAGCGCGCCAGCCCCATCGTCCGGCAGACCGTCTTCACTGGTCGTCCCCGGGCAACAAGGGCGAGCGCGCAATCCACTTTTTTTCTGCGGCGTACTCCACGGCTTCCTTGAGGATTTCGTTCTCCATGGGGCTCTGTTGCAAAGATTGGCGGCAGTCAGAGGTAGGCTGTCGCTCTGCGCCGATCAGGCGGCTGCTGCGAAATGGTGGTTGAGCATGCCCATGGCCTCCGTCAGCGCCGAGGGCCCAATGCC
>NZ_JAUQOM010000003.1 GCF_030580935.1 Sphingobium cyanobacteriorum
ACGCTGTAGATCCCCACACCTCCCTGACTCGGCAGAAAGGCTTCAAGGTGGACGACTTTTACGCCGCCCGCAGCAGGACTATCCCGCCGCTACCGTGGTCGAATATTGCTCCGCCGTTCTCACGCCGCAGGCCTGGATGCTTCGAGGCAACCCTCTGGACGGCGCTGAAGGGGTGACGATCGATATGCCTCTCTCCGGTGAAGCAGTTTCGTCCAGGAGTGAGCCACCGGTTGGAGGATCGGTCAGTATCGTGATCTAGGAAGGGGTTCTCCGTTGGAAGGTCGGGCAGGGATGATCCAGTCAAGACCGGAGGGAAACGAGTCAGGGCTGACCTGTTCAAGGCATCCAGCTCCACCCGGCTTCGATGCAAACCTGTCCCTGAATCACCCCCCGTCGAGACGCGCAACCCGGATCAGGTCCGGCCGAGTTGCCGGGCTGTGCCCGGCCGCCCGCACCACCCGAACCAGTTCCGGGTTCCCCTTCGGTGCGCTTCGCCATGGGGCGCTTCTGCTCGGGTTTGCAGCCGGGATGGACCCGGACTGCTCGATCAGGAGAAAGCCCATGACCAACCTCGTTATCCTCGTTGGCCGCATCGCTCGCGACCCCGAAACCCGCACCACCCAGGGTGGAACCAGCATCACCTCGATCTCGGTCGTGACCGACCGTCCCGCCCGCAAGGATGGCAAGACCTACAAGGACGAAAACGGCTACACCGCCAAGGACAAGGAATTCCACCGGATCACCTGCTTCAACGGCCTGGGTCAGAACGTCGCCAAGTATTGCACCAAGGGTCAGCTCGTGACGGTCGAAGGGCGCATCCACTACACCCAGTGGGAAGATCAGAGCGGCGCCAAGCGCTACGGCTGCGAGATCATCGCCGACAAGGTCGACTTCCTCACCAAGGGCCGCTCCGGCAGCAACGAGGGTGCTCCCGATATCGACGAGGACTGAATGTCCTTGCCTCACGACAAGGCCCCGGTGGCAGACGCCATCGGGGCCTTTTCTATTGCACGCCGGCGATGCGGCGGCGCCGGGCATCGAACCCCTTGCCGCCGCGGGATGGGCTTTACGCGGGAGCAATCCGCTTCAGCGTTTCCTCGATCCCGAGCGCCATCGATGCGCGAACGATCTGGCGTAACTGTGCCGGTTCGATCATCTCCGCGCCGCACTCGATCAGCAGCTTTCCGAGTTCGGTCGCTGCTTCTTCGCGGAGACGTGCCTCCTCGTTCTCAAGTTGGGCACGCTGTTCACGCAGCTTCTTCAAGGCATCTCGTGCAGTGGGTTTGGACCTGGCCATAGTGCTTCCTTCTCGCTGGCCGTTGGTCCCCTCCGCTGACGATCTTGGCACTGCGGGGGCATGTAGGAAAATGGTTTGTGGGGCAGGCGTCGCGCTTCTGCGCAGGCGTGGGAGAGGTCTCTCTCGCAGAAAGACCAAGTGTGATGCGGGTTTTGGGGCTGCGTCAAGGACGACGGGGCCCCACCATTTTTACCGGGCAAGCCCGGCAAAAATCGTTGCCCCCATCGCCGCTTCGCGGCCGCTATCGCGGTCCCTGACCCAGCCCGTCACCCACATCCTTCGCAGCTCCTGATGCGACGCATCGAACATCAGGAGGAAAGATCATGTACGCTTCACTGAACATTGCCGCTGCTGGTCCCGCCGCCGATCAGGCAGCCTTCGTTGCTGCACTGGATCAGGCCCATGCCCGGTCCTTTCACAGCTACTTCACGCAGTACGTCCTGACCGATGACGAGGCAGGCTATATCGCGGTCGATGAAGGCGATTACGGTGCCTTGCCCAAGGCCATGCTGGACCGGGTTATTGACACCGTGCCGGGCCGTCTCAGCGATGAATTCTGACCCGCCGGTTTGGGAGGAAGTCCATCAGGGCTTCCTCCTTTCTTTTTGCTCGCAGACCGCTGCGGCATATCCCAGCCGGTCCGGGAAGGCGCGGCGCCAGCGTCACTCGGCGATATCGGGACGGTCGAGATCGGTAAGCCGCTCCGGCATATCCAGGACCTTCAATGCCGCGGCCTCGATTGCCTCTGCCTGCGTCGGGAAAGCCTCGGAAGAACTGATCGACACCCCGTTCGGGTAAGTGACTGTCGCCTGGAAGCCGTTGCCCTTCGGTGTCGCGCTCAATGTAACCTGGCCCATGCGGCGCTTCCTTTCCGCCCTCATTAATGCCGGCATCATAGGCGCCGATCCTGCCGATGCCTATCAGGATCCGGGCGACGGCAGCCTGTTAAGCGCCGCCGCTTCTCGCGGTCACAAACCGCATCATCCGTTACAGGCTCAATAGCTGGTTCCTGTGCTCGCAGCTGGGGACTTAAGAGCACACCCTACGCGACAGGTCGCAGGAAAGGTGGGCGAAAAAAATATGCAACCACAAAGGAATAGATCGAGTTTTGTGAAATGGCAGCTTCTCCGTCAAAATTGACGGGGGCGAGGGGAGTTACGTGGATTTGACCAAGGTCAGGTCAAAAATGGCGGGATTCCGCAGCCCTTGATGTTCTTGACATGTTCTTGAATCTGACTTAGCTTCGATCGTGCCTTTCGCAGTGTGAACCGGGCTCCTGACCACAAGGAGTCCGTGCATGACACGGCCAATCTGTCTCCAGGTTTACATCTCCAGCGAGCTCAGCTCGCTGATCCGCAAGGCTGCCAAGGCCAAGGGGATCAGCATGAGCGAGTGGGTTCGCGCCCTGCTCGCCAATGCCTGCACCGAGGACGAGCTTGCCTCGCGGCTCGACGCTTCCATTGAGCGCATTTCCCGCCGCTCGGTGTTCCTCATGGTCGGTGTGGATGCGCTGCTGGCAGGTCACCCCGATCACGCGCTGCGCGGCCGGGCGCACCAGGCTTACATGCGCAAATGCAAGGAGCTCGGCCTTTCCGCCGCTAGCGGCGAGGGAGGTTCCGATGAAGCGTAACCTCGTCAATTTCACGCGCGGCAGCCAGCTGCTCGGACACTTCAGCTTCATGTTCGCGGCGGGTCTCAAGGGCCCACTGATCGTTGCCGCTCTCGTGATCTCATGGACCTCCTGGTGGACCATTTCGGCAGGGCTCACCGATCACGAAGTCTATCTGGTCTGGATGCGGATCTACGCTGCCATCTACGGCTTCATGGAGTTCGATCCCGCCAAA
Organism: Sphingobium cyanobacteriorum; assembly: GCF_030580935.1. Classification (GTDB taxonomy): domain Bacteria; phylum Pseudomonadota; class Alphaproteobacteria; order Sphingomonadales; family Sphingomonadaceae; genus Sphingobium; species Sphingobium cyanobacteriorum. The sequence goes on from NZ_JAUQOM010000003.1 coordinate 3,142, forward strand.
CGGATCACCTTGGAAACCGCCTTCGGCGCGACCATCCAGTTTCCGATTGCCCAGCTCGAGCACTACCCCCCGGTGGTCCATGCGTGGGAGAAGCTGATGGCGCTTCTGACCAGTGCCTTGTGGCGTTCCGGGTTCTTGTTGGTCCCCGCATTTGCCGCCTTCTACTGGTTCGCCGAGCGGTTCGGTGGCCGCTCCAAAGAACGCAAACACGAGCGCGGCGCGATGCTCGTTACGCTCCCTGAACTCGTCGATGAATTGACCGCACACAACCGGCGCGAGCGCTCCCGTGAGCTGGATACCGCGCTGGGCTGGAAATGGCGCCTCAGTCTGCCGCGAGAGATCGCCCGGGTCTTTCCTTATCGGCCATCGCACATCGCCACGGTCTCCTATCCCTGGCGGCTCGAACAAAGCCATGCGATGCTCATTGGCACCACCGGTATGGGCAAGACCGTGGCGATCTCCGACATGATCGCGGAAGCAAGAGCCAAGGGTCAGCGCTGCGTGGTCTTCGATCTGACCGGGGCCTTTATCGAGCACTTCCATGCTGCCCATTGCGACATCATTCTGAACCCGCTCGATGCGCGCTGCCCCCAGTGGAGCCTGTTTGACGAATGCCGCTCCGAAGGTGAGTTCTGGGCCGCCGCGGACGCCCTCGTCCCCCATGACGGGGGCGGAGAAGCCCAGTTCTGGGTGATCGCTGCTCGTGCGCTGTTCGTCGAATTCTGCCTCAAACTTGTGGCCGAAGGCAGAGCGACCAACGATGCCCTGGCGCGGGAGCTGATGACCGCGGACCTCTCGCGCGTTCATGCCATGATGCGCGGAACGATCGCCGATCCGCTGACCGCGCCGGAAGCCGCACGCATGGCGGAATCGATCCGCGCCGTCTTCAACGTGAACGCCAAGGCGCTCAAGCTGCTGCCCACTGCCGGACCTCGTTTCTCGGTCCGCCAATGGATCGAGGACGGGACCGCTAGCGCCAGAGGCGAAGGCTCGATCCTGTTCATTTCGGCTCGCTATGTCGACATGAGCGTCTGCGCGCAGCTGCTCACGCTCTGGCTCGATACCGCCATGAATACGCTGATGACGATGCCCCGCACCCGCGATCTCAAGTGCTGGTTCTTCGTCGATGAGCTGGGTGCATTGCACCGCCTGCCGGCGCTCGAGAAAGGCTTGCAGACAGCGCGCAATTTCGGCGGCGCGATTGTCCTTGGCCTTCACGCCTATGCCAAGCTCAAGGAGGTCTACGGCGAGAACATGGCGATGACGCTGGCATCGCTCGCCCGGACCAAACTGATCCTTGGAACCGCCGACCGCGAGACGGCCACCTGGTGCTCCGACTTCATCGGCCATCGCCAGGTCAGGGACATGGAAGAGGGCTACACCTATGGCTACAACAATGCCCGTGATGCGGTCAGCCTCACCCCGCGCAAGCACATCGAGCCGCTCTTGCTGCCCGACCAGCTGATGAACCTTCCGCGCCTTTCGGGGTACATCAAGTTCCCTGATGGCTTTCCCGCCGCACCGGTCAAGCTGAAGCCCGTCGACCGACCCAAGCGGGCGGAAACCTTTATCGCCAGGGTCAAGGACAGCCCGAAGGCAAGGGTCACGGAGATCCATCCGGCGGCGGAGCAGGCAGAGCAGAAGGCAGCGCCGACAGGCGGCGAGCATCCCTCGTCGAACGACGACGGCGCCGGCAAGCCGGTCGTCCCGAAGCAGGGCGAGCTCGCCTTCGACCAGGGTGCGCGAGCTGCCTCGAAAAAGGAGCCTGAAGCGCCTGCCAAGGATCTTAGGCGAGCAGTGGAACGCACACCCGGCAAGACGTCGAAGGAGCGAGAACCGGCAACTCGTTCCGGGCAAGACAAGGCGGGCAAGGCCAAGACGGACCGGTCGAATACCAGAACCGATGCTCCGCCGCGAAAGACTGGACCTTCCGCCCGCCCACTTCTCCCGACGGGCGAAGCCGCAGCGATTCCGGATCAGCCAGCTTCTGCCAAGGGTGCAGCCCGGCCCGGTGCGCCCGACACTAAGGCGCTGCAAGAGGACAAGCCGGACACCCCGAAGAGCCGAGGCTCCAGCGATGCCGCCGCGCGCAAGCTGATGCTCAAGGATGGTCTGCGGGAGCATGAGCCTCCGCCGATCACTGGTCCCGATCTTGGCGACATGGAGATGTGAGCATGTCGCTGAGCTCCTCGGTATCGGGGACCGACCCATGCTGTCGGTAGCCAATGTCCGCACAGCAGGCGGCGCGGCCAACTACTTCGCTGCCGACAATTACTACACGCGGGCTGATGCCGATCGCTCGGGTGAATGGCTGGGCAAGGGCGCTGCGGCGCTCGGGCTTACTGGTTCCGTAGACGCGCGGCAGTTCGAGGCGGTCCTTAAAGGACTGCTGCCCGATGGTAGCCGCGTCGGCAGTGACAACCGGGCGCACCGGGCGGGGACCGATCTCACTTTTTCGATGCCGAAAAGCTGGTCGGTCCTCGCTCTGGTGGGCGGCGACAAACGGATCCTCGACGTCTACGCTGCGGCCGTCCGGGAAACCCTGCGCTGGGCCGAGAAGAACCTCGCCGAGACCCGGATGGAGGTTCGCGGCAGGGAGCGAGCCGTTCAGACCGGCAACCTTGCGATCGCGCTGTTCCAGCACGACACCAATCGCAACCAGGAGCCCAACGCTCACTTCCATGCCGTCATTGCCAATGTGACGAGAGGGGCCGATGGCAAATGGCGGGCATTGCGCAACGACAAGCTCTGGCAGCACAATACCCTCCTCAATGCCATGACGATGGCGCGGTTTCGTCTGAGCGTCGAAAAGCTCGGCTACGAGGTCGGTGAGTTCGGCAAGCACGGCAATTTCGAGGCCGTCGGGGTGCCCAAGCCGGTCCGCGATGCCTTCAGTTCGCGGCGAGCGGAAATCCTGGAAGCGGCTGCCCAGATGAACTTCTCAGGGCCAAGCGTGCTCGACGCCGCAACCCTGATGACCCGGGCCGACAAGGGGCGGATCGAAGACCGCGATGCGCTGACGCAGCAGTGGCAGGAGACCTCCGCCACCCTGGGGTTTGAACCCGCTATGGTCATTGCCAGAGCCAATGCTCGCAGCGCGCAGGATCTTGGCAATGTGAGCGGTGTTGGGCCCACGATGCGCGCGCTTGTCCGCAATGTTCAGGCCCTTGCAGCCTCCTTTGCCGAGCGCCTTGGCCTGCGGGAAGGTGACCAACTGATACCTAGCAGGCTGACCAATCGCAGCGTCGAGCAAGTCGCCGCAATTCATGCAGTCGCCTCGGCTGTCCGGCATCTCGGCGAGCGGGAAGCTGCCTTCACTCGGGCCGAGATCTACCGCGCAGCGCTTGGCTTTGCGCTCCCGACTTCACTTGCAGACATCGAGCAGCGCGTCGACCAGCTGCTTCGCCAGGGTCATCTGGAGAAGGGCAGGGGTGCCGACCGGGAATTGCTGACGACACGCGATGCCATAAGCCTCGAACAGCGCATCATTGCCGGGGTTGAAAAGGGGCGCGGGGCTGCGCCGGCGATTGTTTTTCCCGACCTTGCTGGGTCCCGTCTGCAGGCCCTGTCCCAGATCAAATATGGCCTGACCTTAAACGCTGGACAGGAAGGGGCAGGGCGTCTGCTACTTGGCTCGAACAATCGGATCGTCGCGATCCAAGGCGTCGCGGGCGCAGGCAAGAGCACGGTCCTCAAACCCGTCGCTGATATCCTGCGCGAGGAGGGAAGGGCCGTGCTCGGGCTCGCGGTGCAGAACACCCTGGTCCAGATGCTCGAGCGCGATACCGGCATTCCATCGATGACGGTGTCGCGGTTTCTCGCCCGGCACCGCGATCTCCTTGAAGGGGCCGATGCGGACCGTCTCGCCGAGGCGCGGGCCGACATGCGCGGCAGTGTCGTGCTGCTCGATGAGGCATCAATGGTCGGCAATGCCGACAAGGAGAAGCTTGTGCGGCTGGCCAACCTGCTCGAGCTCGGCCGCTTTGCGAGCATTGGTGACCGCAAGCAGCTGGGTGCCGTCGATGCAGGAAAGCCGTTCGATGTGATGCAGCAAGCCGGGATTGAGACGGCCGTCATGAGCACCAATCTCCGCGCACGGACAGAGGGCCTTCGAGATGCACAGCAGGCAGCGCAAGAGGGGCGCATTGAGGATGCCATGCGCCATTTGGCACCCCAGGTGATCGAGGTGGGGAACGATGCTGCTGTCGAAGCCGCCGCAGCCTGGCTGTCGCTCTCGACCGCCGAGCGCGAGGCAACCGCAATCTATGCGTCAGGCCGCAATTTGCGCAGCGCCGTGAACGAAGCGGTGCAGACTGGCCTTCAAGCGAGCGGCGAGCTTGGTCCTGAAACGATGCGGCTCCAGACCCTCTCGCGCGTCAATGCAACCCGCGAGGAGCTGCGCTATGCGAGCACCTATGCGCCCGGCATGGTGGTCGATGTCGCGCGGCGTCAGCGCAGCCAAGGCCTAGCAGCAGGCGAATACCGTGTGGTCGGAACCGATGTGGCATGCGAGCGGGTCACGCTGCAGAACGGGCGTGGCCGCCAGTTCGAGTTTCGTCCCGGTCAGATCAGGCCGCAAGGTGAGCAGGATCCGCTGCGCCTTTTTGAAGTCCGCGCCCTCGACATTTACACCGGCGACAAGATCCGGTGGACCGAGACCGATCACCAGCGGGGCCTGCTCAATGCCGACCAGGCCCGGATTGTTGCAGTCGACAAAGAGGCTGTCGTGGTGAAGACATCCTTGGGCGCAGAACACAGGCTGGAGCAGGGCGACCCGATGCTCCGCCGTCTCGATCTCGCCTATGCTCTCAATGCCCATATGGCTCAGGGGCTCACATCGGATCGCGGTATTGCGGTAATGGATAGCCGCGAGCGCAATCTCGCCAACCAGCATACATTCCTGGTGACAATCACGCGGCTGCGCGATGGCCTCACCCTCTATGTCGATAATGCTGGCAAGCTCGAAGCGGCGGTCGAGCGCAATGCCGGCATGAAGCGCTCGGCGCTGGAAACGGTCGATCTCCTCCGCGATGCGGCATCCAATGGGCAGGCTAAAGATCGTGTGGCTCCTGAGCAGACACGTAAACCGCCAGAGCTTGATCGGTCGATCACCAAGCCCTTCGAAATCGGCATCTAGCGTCCTGCTGTCCCCATGCGTCCGCACATGGCCGGTTGACGAGAAGTTCTTTATTTGTTCTCATTAGCCCATGCCCCGAATCTCCGACGATATCCTCCTCACCCATCTCGAAGTCGCGCTGGCCGTTGCGCCGGAGCACACGCTCGTCCGTCTCAATGCCGATGATCCACGCGCCCAGCGCAGCGCCAGGGTTGATCTGGCTCGTCATCTGGTCGAGCGCATGCGCGGTTTCACCATCGAAGGCGACAGCCATGGCGGTCCAGGCGCGCAGCCGTGCCTGTTTCCGGGCGATCTGTCGCCGATCGGATGAACTGGTAGTCTTCCCGAGGAGGGTTACTGTAGTGGCCGGTCCGGGGCGTTGGAGCTCAGCTGGACAATTCGCTCCGCAATAGCCTGCCATGTCCGAATGCCTTCCTCGTCGCCAGCAAGTGCGAGCGCCCCAATCTGCTCGGCGACGTGCAAGGGAGCCTTGTCCCCATGAGTTTGCAGGACATGGTTGGCGCAGGCCCAAAGCTCCCAGTCGCTCAGCATCAGCCCAGCACGCTGACAACACCGCTAACCGCCGCGTAGAGACCGTAGGCGACGAAGGCTGCGGCAAGGAGCAATTCGAGGCGGAATTTGAAGACAGACGGTCGAGGCTGTCCGGCTGGCCATATCTGGTCACAGACAAACCCGTTGAACCCCGAAAGCTCCCCGACCACTTCAACGCGAGAGCCAATGAATTTGCGTACCTGGCGGGTGTTGTCGAGTTCCCAGATCCCGCCACCGTGAGTTCGCAGCACCGGTCCGTTGGCCGCCCGTTCGACGACGCCGGCCAGATGCAAGGCACTGGTCACCGGCAAGCCGGGCCTTTCCAATAGCGATCCCAGCGCAGGACCGTGCCGGTCTTGATCATGGCGCATGACAGATCAGCACCTGACGGCAGACGGCACCAGGCAGCGGTCCTGTTTCCGCCAGCGGCCCCCTCGGATCGGCATGTCAGCCGCGGACCTCTGACTACCACGTGGCCGGTTGAGATCGTGCCCTTCGCGCCGCCCATCAGCCGTACCAGCGCATCGCGTGCCTCAAGCGCCGTGGCAGCGGGGCAGGGTTGATTGGTGCGGCATGTGCCGTCCATTTCCCGGGCCGCGATGCCCGCGATCCTCAGGTGAGGGCCTTCCGCACACCAGACCGGACCATCACCATCCCAGACATGAGTGGGCGTGCAGGTAAATGTCTGCCCGGAAGCGACGATCGAAGCGGCAACCAGGGTAAGCATCAGAATGCCACCTTAGAGCGCCCGTCCGAACCAGAGAACCCGTCCGACGATATTGAGCGTGCGTTTCTCGAGGCCGCGCCAGCTTGGATAGGCCGGGTTGTCGCTCAGAACCGACGCCCGCTTGCCCTGCGGTTCGAGGGCAATGCGCTTTACGCTCAACATGTCGTCCATCCGCAGGACATAGATCCCGTCTCTCAGCCGCGACTGGCCATCCCCGAGATCGACCATAACCTCGTCGCCATCGTGGAGGGTTGGCTCCATGGAGTCGCCATGGACCGCGATAATCGAGAGGCTCGATGCCTTGCTCGCGGTCAGTCGGCGCAGCCACTTCTCGTCGAAGCCGAACTGCGCGGATTTGGCTTCCATTTCGGCCAGAGCGCCGTGGCCGGCTGATGCCTCGACATTGAGCAAAGGCACATGGACGAGCTCGACCACCGGGCCTGAGCGGCGGGCAGGGGCTCCAAGAACCTTCTCATCGACTCCGAAAAATCGTGCCAGAACCGAGCGATCCTGCTCGTCCAGCTGCCTCGGACTGCCGCGCCGAATGTACTGCTGGATGTAAGCGGCATTGCGCCCCAGCAGGCGCGAAACCGAGGAGTAATTCACCCCTCGTTGCTGGATCAGTTCGTCCAGGGCTCTCCGTGCGTCGTCCATGACTGCCAGTCCTATCGCGGGCACCTAGGAAAATCGATCCTAGACTCTAGGAAGCCTTCCTAGTAAGAACATAACAAGAACGCAAGCTTAAAGCGAGTCTATGGCGATGGAGCTACTGGAGCAGATCGAGGCATATCTGGCGCAAACACGGACGTCGCCGAGCACCTTCGGTCGGCACGTCGTGGCAGATCCTCGTTTCGTTCAGGACCTTCGGGACGGGCGCAGGCCGCGCCGGAAGACCTGCCAGAAAGTGTCGGAATTCCTTGCGAGCTCAGAGGCAGTTAGCCGCAGGTAGATTAGCGAAATCAGGGCCAGCAGCTTTCCGAATCTCGTTGCCTCGACATCAAGCATCCATTACGCTTACCCATACAGAAACTGGTTTAGCCCAGTTTCTTGGGGGATCTGGGAATGGAAAGCGATTCGGGATTGAGGCGCGGGGTTGAGAGCCGCCTTGAATTCATCGAATTCAGGCTCTTCTGGGAAGGGCATGTCAACCGGAGTGACCTGATCGAAGTTTTCGGCGTTTCGATCAACCAGGCTTCGACGGATCTGAACAGATATCTCGGCTTGGCTGAAGCGAACATGGTCTACGACAAGAGCGCTAGGACTTACGTTCGTAGCTCGTCGTTCACCCCCGTATTCCACCAGCCCGACGCAGCTCAGTATCTCTCCCAGCTCAGATCGCTCTCTGACGGAATCATTAGCGCCGACGACAGCTGGATCGGAGGCTTGCCCAGTTTCGCCTGTGCCCCGACGCCCGCCCGGGGTGTATCGCCCAAAACTCTGAGGGCCATCGTAACGGCGATCAAGCGGCACGAGGCGATCGAAGTCTTCTACCAATCGATGTCTTCCCTTGAGCCTGCTTGGCGGTGGATCGAACCTCATGCCTTGGTGTTTGACGGCTTCAGATGGCATGCTCGCGCGCATTGCCCACGCAGCAGCGCCTTCAAGGACTTTGTTCTCTCGCGCATCACCGATACGCGCTCATCGAAGCCGGCAGATGCTAGGCCTTCAGGCGATAGCGAATGGGAAGAGCAGGTTGAGCTGCAGATCGCGCCTCATCCCGAATTGAGTGCTGGTCAGCGCAAGGCGATCGAGCTCGACTACGGAATGGAAAGGGGCGTGACGACCATCCCGGTTCGAAGGGCTCTCCTCTACTACGCACTGAAGCGCCTTGGGTTGGACACCGATCCGGCAGCCCGTAGGCCCCAGGACCAGCAGATTGTGCTCTTGAACGCGGCCGAGGTGGCGCTCTCGCTCGGGAACGGCGCCAACTTATGACTCAGAAGGCAAATACCTCAAAATATCGGATGTCCTTCGGCACCGGCGGCCTGTTCCTGAACGAGAGCGTTGCGATCGCACGCCTCTATCAAGAGCTAGGAGACTGGACTGCGGTCAAGAAGGCTGCGGGAGCAAAGGGCGTCATTCCATTCCGCAAACAGTCATCGGTGACCCGCTCGGTCCGGGAGATCGCCAATCGCCTCGAAGTTCTCAAGGCGGATGAGATCGATCTGCTTTGTCATGGTGATTACGCGGATCAGCTTTCGGTCCTCTGGCTGGCACTGTGCCGGGGCTATCGGTTCATCGGTGAGTTCGCGGTTGAACTCCTGTCCGAGCGTTTTCTAAGTTTCCGCACCCACATCACCTACGACGACTTCGATGCGTTCTACGCGGCCAAGGCTGAATGGGAGCCAGAAATCGAAGCGATCAGCAGTTCGACCCGCGAAAAACTGCGTCAGATCCTGTTTAGGCTCATGAGAGAGGCGGGGATCCTTAACCAGGAGGATCACATTTGTCGGGCGCTGCTCTCGCCGAGCTTCACGGCCCTGATGGCTCAATCTGACCCGCATGAACTGCGATATTTCCCGGGCGCGGAGCTCGGCAGGCAAAGGGACGCCTGATGACAAGAGATACAAACACGATGACGCCTCGAGAGCGTCAGGACCATTTGCTGGAAGTCGTTTCAAGCCAGCGTTTTCTCAGGAAGCTGGGCCTGGGGAACGAGGTTCCTTTCTTCATCTGCCCTTTCCCGGCCAGCGACGCTGTGGACATGGAACAGGTGCGGGGCCAGCTGGTCAGACAGCTCGCTAATCGCGGCGTCACGGCACTGGACGTCAATCTCTATGATCTGGCTATCGATATACTCCGCGAGCGCGGGATCTGGGATGAGCTGATCGATGCCGAACCGGGGGTAACAAAGGACGAGCTGCAAGAGCTTTTGCAGAATGTCCTTGATCCCGAGACCCACCTCATCCCCGAAATCGGCAAGAGGCTGGCAAGCCAGACGTTTGACGTCCTGTTCCTTTCCGGCGTGGGCGAAGTCTTCCCCTATATCCGTTCGCATAACGTGCTGAACAATCTGCAGAGCACGGCCAAGGAAAAGCCAACGCTGATGTTTTTCCCTGGAAACTACACACACGCGTTGGCCAGCGGGGCTTCGCTGGATCTGTTCGGAATTCTGCACGACGACAAATATTATCGTGCATTCAACATCTTCAATTACGAGGTCTGAGGGGGCTGATATGACCATTTTGCGCGACATATTTGAAAAGCCCGTCGACCGTCCGATTGAAGGCGTCATCAAGGCAGACGATGACGCGAGCCTGCGGATTGAGCTCGAGGAATACGTTCTCACCAACGAGATCGAGAAGCAGATCGAGAAGTTTCTCGACGCCTACAAAAACTACACAACCGCCAATGGCGTCTGGATCTCCGGCTTTTTCGGTTCTGGCAAATCGCACCTTCTCAAGATGCTGGCGATGGTCCTCGAGAACCGCAAGGTCGACGGAGCAACGGCCTATGAGCTGTTCAAGGACAAATGCGCGGATAACGAAATCCTCTCAGCCGACCTGAAGCGTGCAGTTTCGATCCCGTCGAGGAGCATCCTGTTCAACATCGACCAGAAGGCCGATGTCATTTCCAAGGACCAGATCGACGCGCTGCTATCGGTCTTCCAGAAGGTCTTTGACGAGGCCTGCGGCTACTATGGCAAGCAGGCTCATATTGCCCAGTTCGAGCGCGATCTCGACAGCCGCAATGTCTTCAGCGCCTTTAGAGAGGCCTATCAGGCGATTGCCGGCAAGCCGTGGGAGCGCGGGCGGGAGCAAGCCCTGCTTGAGGGCAGCAACATCGCCAATGCTTATGCAAAGGCGACCGGCGCCGATGCGTCAGAGGCAGCCGGGATTCTCACCAAGTACCGCTCGGATTACAAGGTTTCGATCGAAGATTTCGCCGACAAGGTGAAGGCTTACATCGATGCTCAAGGCAAGGATTTTCGCCTCAATTTCTTCGTTGACGAGGTCGGCCAGTACATCGCTGACAACGTCAAGCTGATGACCAATCTCCAGACAATCGCCGAGAGTCTGAACACCAAATGCCGCGGGCGGGCATGGATCATCGTTACCGCGCAGCAGGACATGAATGCCGTCATCGGCGACATGAACGAGCGGCAGGAAAACGACTTTTCCAAGATCCAGGCGCGTTTTGCCAACCGGATGCCGCTCAACAGCGCGGACGTGGCAGAGGTGATCCAGAAACGCCTGCTGAAAAAGACTGAACTAGGGGTTGGGAGCCTCTCGGATCTGTACCGCCGCGAGAGCAACAACATGCGTACGTTGTTCGATTTTGCGGATGGTTCGATCCATCTGAAGAACTTCGAGGACCGCGACCACTTCATCCACAGCTACCCATTCATCCCGTATCAGTACCCACTGTTCCAGATGGCCATCCAGGGGCTGTCGCAGCACAACGCGTTTGAAGGCCGGCACAGTTCGGTCGGCGAGCGTTCGATGCTGGGCGTGTTTCAGGAGGTCGCCATTCATCTGGCTGAACTGGAGCTTGGCCAGATTGCGACCTTCGATCTCATGTTTGAGGGGATCCGAACGGCACTCAAATCCAGCGTTCAGCAATCCATCCAGATTGCCGAACGAAACCTTGGGGACGATTTCGCCACGCGCATTCTGAAGGCCCTGTTTCTCGTCAAATATGTGAAGCCCTTCAAGCCGACGGCCCGCAATATCGCGATCCTCATGCGCGAGAAGTTTGACGAGGATGAGACCGCGCTCAAACGCCGGGTCGAGGCGGCTCTGAGCCTGCTCGAGCAAAACACCTACATCCAGCGCAATGGCGACCTCTTCGAATTCCTGACCGACGAGGAAAAGGATGTCGAACAGGAGATCAAAAACGTCGATGTCGATGCCACCGAGGTCGCTCGGGAATTGGAAGCGCTGATCTTTGATGGAGTCATCAAGGACCGTAAGATCCGTCATGACGGGGCGGCCCATGACTACTCATTTGCCCGCAAGCTCGACGACCGCCTTCAAGGACGGGATTACGAGCTTTCGATCAATGTGGTCACGCCTTTCCACGAGCATAGCGGCAACGCCGAGGCGCTGCGTATGGGCAGCATGTCAAACGACGAACTGGTGATCCTGCTCAAGGCAGACGACCGCTTCGCCCGTGACCTGGTGATGTACAAGCAGACAGAGAAGTATGTCCGCCAGACCCGGGCGACCGCTCCCCAAGCCTCGATTGAACGGATCATCAGCGAGAAGGGGCAACAGAACGCGAACCGCTACAGAGATATTTCAACTCGGGCGAGAACGCTGGTTGCGGACGCGCAGCTGTTCGTCCGCGGTGAGGAACTGGATTTGCGCGGCGAAGATCCACAGGCGCGAGTCCGGCGCGCATTCCAGATGCTGGTCGACAAGGTCTACACCAATCTGCCGATGCTGCGCGGTGCGACCTATGCCGAAACCGATATCGGCCGCTTCCTGAGGCAGACCAATGACGGTGCGCTGATCTCGGGTGCCAGCAACCTGACCGAAGCCGAGCAGGAAATCCTGAACTTTGCACAAGGCAACGTCCGCACCGGTGTTCGCACGTCGGTCAAGGCGATCGTCGAGAAGTTCGAAGTCAAGCCCTATGGCTGGTCCAATGCCGCGATCCTCTGCACTGTCGCCAGCCTATTTGCCCACGGCAAGCTGGAAGCCCGCTCGGATGGCGCTCCGCTGGAAGGGGATGCGCTGGAAAAGGCGCTGAAGAATGCGCATGCACTGGCGAACATAGTTCTCGATCTGCAGGTAGAGTTCACCGCTAACCAAGTGCGCACCCTGCGGGAATTCCATGCCGAAATGTTCGACAGCCAGCCTGTCGCTTCAGAGGCAAAGGCCCTCGGCAAGGAAACGGGAGAGGCTATCACGAAGCTGGTGGCTGAGCTGGTAGCGCTTGAGGAACGGCTCAAGGACTACCCGTTCCTCGCGGCGATCACACCGGTCATTGCAAAACTGCGCGAGGTGGAGGGCAAGGCATATGGCTGGTACTTCACCGACCTCCCTCGCCATGCAGACGCATTGCTCGATGCGAAGGAGCAGGTCATTGACCCTATCCGACGCTTTATGGGCGGGGCCCAGCGTAAGATCTATGATGAGGCCCGGAACTTCCTTGCCGAGCAGGTAACGAACCTGTCCTACACCGGCAGCACTCAGGCCGAGGCCATCCGGTCAGTTCTGGCCGATCCGCTCTGCTACAAGGGCAATGCGATCCAGCAGGTAAAGGCAGAGCTCGACAAGCTGCGTGCCAGTGTCGATGCCTTGCTGGTGCAGGAGCGGGATAGTGCTCTTAAGGGTCTGGCCGAGCTTAAGGCCAAGATCGAAGCCGTACCAGAATTCAAGCAGCTGGATGCCGCAGCCAAGGCTGGGATCCTCAGCGAGTGCGAGGCCGCTGAGACCAGCGTCCGCAATGCCAAACTGGTGGCTATGATCCGCGAGCGTACCGCCAATTTCCGCTCGGAAACCTATCCAGCATTGCTTGGAAAGGTCGCCCGGCTGGCCACGCCAACGGCGCCGCCAGCACCTCCCGCCAACGAACCGCACCAGTCGGAGGAAAGCGCGGTGCAAGAAGCGCCCGCAGGAGGGATCACGCCGCAGCCAGTTCCGCCTCCTTCGCCAGTGGAGTATGTTTCGACTGCCAATCTCAAGGTCAGCTTCGCCAGCCCGTATCTCGCCAGCGAGGCGGACGTCGAGACGTATTTGCAATCCTACCGCGAAACCCTGCTCGCCGAAATTCGCAGCGGCAAGAGGATCACGGTCTGATGATTGCGGGCATTCAAATCGAGAATTTCACCGCGTTCGGGAACCTGGACATCCCGTTCTCGCCGCGCATCAACGTGATCATCGGTTCGAACGGAACCGGGAAAACGCACCTGCTGAAGGCAATCTACGCACTTGCAATCGCAAGCCAGCCGGCATCGGCGGTCGAGGGCTCAGAGAAGGACGCAAACCCGCAGCTGACGAACAAGCTTCTGCGGGTATTTTCTCCCGGTGAGAGCAGAATTGGGGCATTGCGGGCCCGGGGAGCGCCTGGACGCGCCAGGCTGTGTCTGCAGGGCAGCGATGACACCCGTGTTGCCCTTTCATTCAGCGCTAATTCCAAAGGCGTTCAATTGGAGGGGGGCGCTCGCTCCGAAGTGCAGTCCCGACCCGTGTTCATCCCGACGAAGGAAGTCCTTTCGCTGGTTCGTGCAATGCAGGACGCAACCCATGATCGCGCGACCGTCGAGATGATTTTCGACGATACCTACCTCGATCTGGCCGCGCTCTTGGCAAATCCCGGCTTTGAGGATGAGGCCGCAACCCTTTCAGAGGATCCTAGGCTCTCGAACATCGTTCGCGAACTGGTCGCCCTCGTCGGGGGGCGTTACCGGTGGGCGAATGAAGGCGGATTTCAGTTTGAACCCGGGGAATATGAGGAAAGGGCCGACCCGGACCGCTCGCGCTCCAAAACCGCGCAAATGTATCAGGACTCCACGGTCCTTCGCTTCAAATCCAAAGGCGGGGAGCCGCTGTCAAGCAGCATGACGGCCGAAGGGTACCGGAAAATTGGTGTCCTGCATCGCCTGCTCTGCAATGGCTCGATCAACCCGGGGAGCACCGGCATCCTCTTGTGGGATGAGCCCGAGGCAAACCTGAATCCCGCGCTCATGAAAGAGGTGGTTCAGGTACTCCTCGAGCTATCGCGCAACGGCCAGCAGATTATTCTGGCTACGCACGATTATGTCCTGCTGAAATGGTTCGATTTGCTCATAGACCGCGGCAAGGAAGATCACATCCGGTTTCACGCTCTTTGTCGTAATGTTGGAAATGACAGGATCACTGTCGAGACGTCTGAGAACTACTCTCTGATCTCCAAGACGGCAATTTCTGACACCTTCGCCGAGCTATTCGACGAAGACTTGGCCAGGGCTTTGGCATGAGCAACGTCGTGAAAATGTATCGGGCCGAAAAAGAAGCGGATTTGGAATTCGCGTTCCCCGAGAGCCTCCGCTGGGATGAGCTGGACATTCACGGCATTAAGCTGCCGGTCCAGATGAAATTTGTCGACATCGTTATAGAGAGGGAAGAGGATGTCTTGCTCGTCGAGATCAAGGATCCTTCGAACGTCAAATGCCCCGAAAAGGAGCGTCAGAAGTATTTCAAGCGCCTCACGGACAATTCGATCCTGACGCAGGAACTGACGCCTAAGGCCAGGGACTCCTATACGTTCCTCCATTTGATGGAACGAGATAGCAAGCCGATGAAATACGTTGTCTTGCTAGGGCTGGAAGCTTTCGACCCTGATCGACAAAAGGCGCTGCTGACGGGCTTCAAAGATCGCCTGCTGGCTGACATTCGATGTGAAGGGCACCTGCCGTGGCGGCGTCAACACATTGCGGATTGCGTCGTCCTTTCCGTGGACATCTGGAACAAAATATTCGCCGACTGGCCCGTGACCCGGGTTTCCGCAGCGGCCGCAAGTGAAGGGGCAGCTGCCTGATGGATACCTCAAAGCTCAAGAAATTCGCGCAGTTTGCCCGCCGCACCCTGATCACGCAGGTCAGCGCCAAGCTTGAATCCGTCGTTGCCGAAAACTCGGCGGGCCGGCGAGAGCATCCCGATGCAATGCGGAAGTTGGAGACAGCTATCGCCAAGGACGGAAAGGATCAGGTGGTTGAGCGCGTCGCCTACACCTGGTTCAATCGCTTCTGCGCCCTTCGCTTCATGGACGTGAATGAACTGAACCCCGTCCGCATCGTCTCGCCTGTCGCAGGCCAGTTTCAGCCAGAGATCCTGGCCGAGGCCAAGGCTGGGCATATAGACGAGGGCCGCGTGCCCGACAGGATCCGCGAACAGGTCCGCAGCCTGCTGGATGGCCGCACGCCCAGTGCGGATGCCCAGACCGAGGCCTACCGGCTGCTTATCGTCGCCATTTGCAATGATCTGCACAAGGCAATGCCGTTCCTGTTCGAACGGATCGACGACTACACAGAGCTTCTTCTGCCCGACGACCTTCTGTCGAACGCCTCGATCCTCGCCTATGTGCGCGAGGCCATGACGCCGGACGTCTGCGAGGATGTCGAGGTTATCGGCTGGCTCTACCAGTTCTACATCTCGGAGAAGAAGGACGAGGTTTTCGCCGGGCTGAAGAAGAACAAGAAGATCACCGCAGAAAATATTCCGGCGGCGACCCAGCTTTTCACCCCGCACTGGATCGTGCGCTATCTGGTGGAAAACTCACTGGGGCGGCTGTGGTTGCTGAACCGCCCGAACTCAAAGCTGGCGGCGAAGATGGATTATTACATCGCGCCGGAAGAGCCAGAGACGGATTTCCTGCGCATTTCGCGGCCTGAGGATATCCGCATCTGCGACCCGGCCTGCGGGTCGGGCCATATGCTGACCTATGCCTTTGATCTGCTTTACGCGATCTATGAGGAAGAAGGGTATGAAGCGGCCGAGATCCCCGGGCTGATCCTGACGCACAACCTGTACGGGATCGAGATCGATGACCGCGCGGGCGCCTTGGCGGCGTTTGCGCTGACGATGAAGGCGGCGACAAAGCTCGGACGGCGGCGGTTTCTGAGGCAAGCGGTGCAGCCGAACATCTGCGTGCTGCAGGATGTGCGTTTCACCTCATCCGAGATGCAGGACGTTGCCGCCGTGGTGGGCAGCGATCTGTTCACCGCCGATTTTCGCAAGACGATGGGGCAGTTCGAGCAGGCCAAGAACTTTGGCTCGCTGATCGTGCCGAACTTGCGTGATCCTGCGGAGGTTTCCCGGATTGTGCGGTTGCAGGATTTCGGCGGCGACCTGCTGCTGCGCGAGGTGCAGGAACGTGTGCTGAAGGTTTTGGAGATGGCTGAGGCTCTCTCGCCAAAGTACCATGTCGTCGTCGCCAACCCTCCATACATGGGCGGTGGCGGAATGAACGATCGCCTAACCGAATGGATAAAGGCGAACTACCCCGACGGGAAGTCGGATCTATTTTCAGCTTTTATCCAACGCAATTTGATGATGTGCAGCCGGAATGGCTACGTTGCGATGGTTACGATGGAAAGCTGGATGTTTCTCTCGTCGTTTAAAGAATTAAGGCAAAAAATACTCAAAAATTCTTCCATTAATTCAATGGTCCATATGCCTTATATTGGAAAAGGCGGGACAAGCATGGGAATTAATTTTGGAACAACTGCATTCTTATTGCATGAAAATGGAAGTCAAGCTGCCGTCGGTACATACTGCTGCCTCCGATATTATGAGGCGGACGATAACGGGGTCCCCTTGCAGTTCCCCCCAAGAAATGAACGCTTTTCTACCGTTCCAGGTTCGATATTTGCTGAAATGCCAGGGGCACCGATCGCATATTGGGCCAGCGAAGGTCTTCGTGCGACATTTGCAAACAATCCTCGGCTTGGGGAGATTGCTGAGCCACGCAAGGGCATGGTTACAGCCGACAATCCGCGCTTTATTCGTAACTGGAGCGAAATTTCCAATAACCGTACTTGCCGGTCCGCGAGCAGTCGCGAAGATGCGAAAGAATCGAGGGCTAAATGGTTTCCGTATCTTAAAGGAGGGCAATTTAGGCGCTGGTACGGGAATCAAGAATGTGTTGTAAACTGGAAAAACGATGGATCAGAACTATTAAATATGAAGGGTAATGGGTACAAAGTAGGATCAACTAATCACAATTTAGATTATATATTTTATCCAGCGATAACATGGACAAAGGTGACATCGGGCAAAAATGGATTTCGAGTAAACGGAAATGGATTTTTATTTGATGACGCCTCCGGATTGTGTGCGGTAAAGGATAAAAACGAATTCTACAGCGTAGCGGCATTTCTCAATGCCCCAGTTGTGTATTCAGCGATAGCATCCCTTAATCCTACGATGAACCTCAATCCAGGAACATTGGCAGATGTTCCCTACATTTCGTTATCAAGCGTAGGGGACAATGCGCTCCGCTGCGTTGTGCTCTCTCGAGCTGATTGGGATGCACAAGAGGTTTCATGGGATTTCACAACGCTGCCACTTCTCTCAGTCGATTTCCGGGCAGAAACGTTTGAGCTTAGTTATGCCCAACTACGTGCCTGTTGGGCCGACATGACAAACGAGATGCGACGGCTGGAGGAAGAGAACAACCGCATCTTCATTGACGCCTATGGCCTGCAGGATGAATTGACTCCCGAGGTGCCACTGGAGGAAATCACCCTCACCTGCAATCCTGCCTACCGTTATGGGGGCAAATCCACTGCGGAGGAGTTGGAAACACGGCTGCTGGCCGATACCATTGCGGAATTCCTGCACTACGCCGTGGGCTGCATGTTTGGCCGCTACAGCCTTGACGCGCCCGGCCTGATTCTGGCCAATCAGGGCGAAGGACTGGCTGATTATCTTGCTCGCGTGCCGCAGCCCACTTTCGAGCCGGATGCCGACAACGTCATCCCGGTTCTGGACGGGGACTGGTTCGCCGACGACATCGCCGAGCGCTTCCGCAGGTTCCTACGCGTGACCTTCGGCGAGGCGAAGTTTCAGCAAAACCTGGCCTTCATTGAAAGCGCACTGGGCAAGGACATCCGCAAGTGGTTCACGAAGGACTTCTTCGACTACCATGTCCGGCGTTTCAAAAAACGCCCGATCTACTGGATGTTCGCTAGCCCCAAGGGCAGCTTCCAGGCGCTGATCTACATGCACCGCTACCGGCCGGACACGGTCAGCGTGGTGCTGAACGACTATCTGCGTGAGTACCGCAACAAGCTGGAAGCACACCGCAAGGCCCAGGAGGCGCAGAGCATCAACCCCGAAGCCACGCCCGCCCAGCGAACCAAGGCGCTAAAGGAGGTCAACGAGGCGACCAAGGTGATCGAGGAGCTCGATGCATACGAGCGCGACGTGCTCTATCCGCTTGCCACGCAAAAAATCGAGATCGATCTCGATGACGGCGTGAAGGCCAACTACCCGAAGTTCGGCGCGGCGCTCAAACCCATCAAGGGCTTGTCGGATGCGGATGACTGAGCATGAATGATCGCATCGCAAAAGGGCTGGAAGCGGCTTTCGACCGTCACCGTATCGTGTTCTGGACCGATGCGGCGAGGGAGTTGCGCGAGACATTCGAGACACTGGAGCTGCCCGGTGTCGAGAAGATCCAGCTCGCCAACAACGAGTTCGCGGTGAAGCACAGGATCCTGCGCGAGGTGCCGCAGGGGCGCTTCCTGATCTACCGCGAAGGGCCTGAGCCGGTCCAGATTCACAATTGGCTACTCGATGTGCAGCTGGCCCACGGTACGTTCAAGGCCGACCAGGCAGCCCTGTGGCTGTCCGAACTGGGCCTCGGGCTGGGACTTGAGGATGTGGTGCGCGCCCATGCGGAGTTCTTCCGCTCGGCCCGCAGGCTCGAACAGCTAAAGCGACTTGCCCGCAACGACGACACGGCCAGCGCGTTGCGCCTGAAGATGCTAAGCGTCTGCGCCGGTGGCGAGGGCGGGTTCGATTCCGTTGTAGAGAGACTGCTGGCCGACCTGGCGGTGGACACCGACGAGACAATGCGCCTGATCGAGCGCTCTAGCCTTGGCCCGTTCCTGTGGGACCAGATGGGCCGCCATTATGGCTATACGGCCGTGCAGCCCAGCATCGAGGACTTCGCAGTCTCGTTGTTCAAGGCCTGCTATGCCATGGGGCTAGGAGAGGCAGGAGGCCTCTCTCCCGAGGCGCTGGTCTTCTTCCGCCGCTGGAAGAACAACCGTCACGCGGCTCAGGCCTTCGAGGCGCTATCCTCCTCCTATGCCAGTGTGCTGGGCGTACGGACGGATCTGGAAACACGCGATTTCCGGCACCTCATCGAGCTCGACTATTTCGAGGACATCGATCGGGCGATCATCGTCGCACTCGTGCGCGGGGTCGCGGCGCGAACGCTTGCCGCAGGTGATGTCGCAAGCTGGATCCGCCAGCGCCGCCAAAGCTATTGGTACGACCGTTTCCGCGATCTCTATGAGGCGGTCGGCTTCGCGGCTGACTTCCACGCGGCGATGGCGCAGGTAAACCTTGGCATGACCAGTCTGGCTGAAGGCGTCAGCCGCTATGCCGGGAGCTGGTTCCGCATCGATCAGCTATACCGCAAGTTCATCTACCACATGCAGAAATCGGGCCAGGCCAGCCTGATGGCCGAACTCTATGAGCAGGTAGAGAACCACTATGTGAATAGCTACCTGCTGCGCCTCAATGACAGCTGGCAGGTCCATGTCGATGCAGCACCGATGTGGGATGCCACGCCTGTGCCGGCCCAGCGGACTTTTTACGCCACCCAGGTAGCTCCTTATCGGCAGAAGGACCAGAAGATCTGCGTCATCATCTCGGACGCCATGCGGTATGAGGTGGCGGAGGAGCTATTGGCTCGTGTCCGTGGGCTCGATCGTTATGACGCAGAGATCGAGCCGATGCTGGGATCACTGCCGACCTATACCCAACTCGGCATGGCCTCGTTGCTTCCCAACCGCGACATGCGTATCGCTGACAACGATACCAGCGCGGTGATCGTGGATGGGCAGAGCTCGCAGGGCACCGAAAACCGTAGGAAGATCCTCGCCCAAGGACGCGAGGGCGACCGGACGACTGCATTGCTGGCCGACGACCTCCTTAAAATGCAGCGAGATGACTACCGGGCGCTGTTTCGCGATCACGACGTGATCTATGTTTACCACAATCTCATCGATGCAACCGGCGACAAACCGGCCACGGAGGATCGAGTATTCGAGGCTGCTGAGAAGACGCTCGACGAGCTGGTTCAGTTGGTCAAAAAGCTGGCGGCCGCCAATGCCAACAATCTGCTGATTACCGCAGACCATGGTTTCATTTACCAGCACCGGCCTATCGATGAGAGCGACTTTTCGGGTTCGGAAGTGGTTGGCGAAACCATCCTGTTCCGAAACCGCCGGTTTGTGCTTGGCCATGGTCTGAAACCCCAACAGGGGCTCAAGCTCTACAAGCCGGGAGAGGCGAGGTTGCAGGGTGATGTTGAAATCCTGATCCCCAAGTCGATCAATCGCCTGCGTCTTAAGGGCTCAGGTAGCCGCTTCGTGCACGGCGGCGCCACGCTGCAGGAGGCGGTGGTTCCAGTCGTCCGGATCAACAAGAAGCGTCAGAGTGACACGTCCATTGTCGATGTCGAAATCATTGGCAGCACAAATCAGGTCATTACGGCCAGCCAGATATCGGTCAGATTCTACCAGTCCGTTCCGGCGACTGAGAAGACGCAGGCACGCCGCTTGCGCGCCGGAATATTCTCGCAATCGGGTGAACTGATTTCAGACAGCCACGAACTCGTCTTCGATTTCCGGTCTGAAAATCCGCGGGAGCGCGAGCACCCGGTCCGCTTCCTGCTGTCTCGCAAGGCTGACGAGTGCAACGGCCAGGAGGTGGTTCTGCGCCTGGAAGAGCAGCACGGGGACACATCGCACTACAGCGAATATCGAAGTGCGCGCTACATCCTGCGTCGCAGCTTCACCAACGACTTTGATTTCTGAGGGCCCGGCGCATGACCGCACTTGATGACAAGATCAACGAACGCTTTCCTGGCCTTGTGGTCCGCAAGGACTTGGTGAAGGCGGTCAAGGGCAACGCGATCGTTCCGACCTACGTGTTGGAATATCTGCTGGGCCAGTATTGCGCGACCAACGATGAGGCGTCGATCCAATCAGGCATCGAGACGGTTCGGGAGATCCTGCGAAAGCACTACGTCCATCGCAATGAGGCCGGGCTTATCAAGTCCAATATCCGAGAAAAAGGTCGCTGGAAGATCATTGATCGGATCAGCGTCGCCCTCAATGAAAAGAGCGATACCTACGAAGCAAGCTTTGCCAATCTTGGCATATCCAAGGTCCTGATCGATTCCGGAACGGTAAAGACCCATCCCAAGCTTCTGGTTGGCGGGGTCTGGTGCATCGCCGACATCGAGTACGACTACACCGAAGACAAGAATGTGACCCCCTGGATCTTAGGCACGATGAAGCCCATCCAGCTGTCGCATTTTGACTACGAAGCTTATTTGGCAGCCCGCAACGGCTTCACAACCGATGAATGGATTGACCTTCTCTTCCAGACCGTCGGCTTCGACCCGGAGATGTTCGGTCGTCGGTCCAAGCTAATCCAGTTGATGCGTCTGATCCCGTTCGTTGAACGCAATTACAACCTGATCGAGCTGGGCCCGAAGGGCACCGGCAAATCGCACATATACTCAGAATTCTCACCGCACGGGATCCTGATCTCGGGGGGCGAGGTTACGGTGCCGAAGCTGTTCGTTAGCAACAGTTCCGGCAAGTTGGGCCTTGTCGGCTACTGGGATGTGGTGGCTCTCGACGAGTTCGCGGGCAAGCAGAAGAAGGTCGACAAAGCACTGGTCGACATCCTCAAGAACTACATGGCCAACAAGACCTTCTCTCGCGGTGTTGAACCGCTGGGTGCCGAGGCCTCCATGGTCTTTGTCGGGAACACCAAGCATACGGTTCCCTACATGCTCAAGAACACGGATCTGTTCGACGAGTTACCCGACAAGTACTACGATTCCGCCTTCATTGACCGACTGCACACCTACATCCCAGGCTGGGAGGTCGGTGTGATCCGCGGCGAGATGTTTTCCAACGGATACGGCTTTGTCGTCGATTACCTTGCCGAGATCCTTCGCCATCTGCGCAACGACGACTATTCGGACCGCTACCGGTCGAACTTTGAGTTGTCGTCGGATATCTCGACCCGCGATCGGGATGGGGTTCACAAGACCTTTTCCGGCCTGATGAAGATCCTCTTCCCATCTGGTGAAGCGACGCCGGATGAAATGGAGGAGATCCTCAAGCTCGCCTTGGAGGGTCGCAAGCGGGTCAAAGATCAGCTCATGCGGCTCGACGCCACCTACCCGGACGTGGATTTCTCATTTGCGCGCAAGAATGGCGAAAAGGTGAAAGTGGCAACGCTCGAGGAAAACGAGTTTCCGAGCTTTTACTACCGGCGCGCTGGAGGGCTTGGCCTCCCGACAACCGAGCCTACAGGCGATGACGCGTCTGAAGCCGCAGCAGCGCCCCAGCTCGACGCAGGCGCAACAGCTGTCACCTCGGTTTCAGAGGGCCCGAAGACTGGCCATTTCACATACAACGAAAACCAGAGAGGCGTGACCTTCGACAATCTGTTCGGCCCCTATCTGGTCGGAGTTCAGAAGATCACGATCACCGATCCTTACATCCGAGCCTTTCATCAGGTTCGAAATGTGATGGAGTTCATCGAAACGCTTGCGAAAGCCAAGTCACCCGCAGATGAGGTCGAGGTACACCTCGTCACATGCGTGGACGGGATACGTCCCGAAAAGCAAGCCGAGAACCTTGGTGCGATCGCCGCATCTTGCGAAGGCGTCGGCATCACGTTCACTTGGGAGTTTGACGAGACCAACACGATCCACGCGCGACACATCGTGACCGACACTGGTTGGAAAATCGCCCTCGACCGGGGTTTGGACATTTTCCAACAGTACGAGCTCAACGATGCCTTCAGCTTCGCCAATCGGCTGCAGCAGTTCCGTTCTGTAAAGGCTTTCGAAGTTATCTACCTGAAGAATAACTCTGTTTGATATTTCAATCTCAAAGGAAGCAGAGTCGGGTATTGCGGTTAGATCTCAAAGAAGGTGTGAGATAGAATTTTTTGCTGCATTGTTATGAACAGTGGCCGAGGGGTGGGTCTGTGTTGGATTGCGATCGATCGAAGCTTGCCGATTTTGTAGATGATGAATGTAACCGACGGCTGCGTGCCTATGAAGCGCAGCCTCGCGATGCGAATGAACATTTTGAAACGGAAATTGAGGTCCTTTCCGGCGGTTATGCCTATCGCCAACTGTTCGAGCTCGTTCAGAACGCAGCCGATGCCATTCAAGAGTCAGGGGAGGCATCCGGGCGCATTCATGTTCGTTTGGAACCTTCACGGCTATTGGCGGCCAACACCGGGGCGCCGTTGGACCAAGACGGCATCGTCGCACTGTTGAATGCTCGAAGCTCGGCCAAGCGGGCGGGGCAGATCGGCCGGTTCGGTATCGGCTTCAAATCACTACTGAAACTTGGCGGAATCGTTGATATTGTCAGCCGTTCGATCGGGCTTCGGTTTGATCCGGATTGGTGCCGAGCGAAGATCCGAGAACATCTGGGATTGCCAGCCAATGCCCGCGCTCCAGGCATGCGACTGGCGCAGGTTCTCGATCCAAACGCTGAGGATAGCCCTCTCTGGAAGTACGGCGATTTCGCTTGGGCGACGACTGTGGTGTCGGCGACCATTACAGATGAAAAAGCGTACGAGCGCCTGACCAAGGAAATGGAAGACTTCCCGCAGGAGTTCGTTCTCTTCCTCGGCGCAGATGTTGAACTGACCCTCGAATTCGGGTTTGGCAAAGTCCGAAACATCAGCAAACGGCGCGAGAATGACGAAATCGTCACTTCCGACGGTACAAAGGACGAGCGCTGGCGGGTCTTCAACGAGACCGTAGCAATCCCCGATCCTGATGCATTGTCCGACGCTCAGCACCTTCAGGCTCGCGACAAGGTGCCATTGGCGTGGGCTGTCCCTCTAGGAGCGCGGGAAAGCCAGGGCCGGTTTTGGGCATTTTTCCCGACAAACACGCCTACCTTGGCGAGTGGGATATTGAATGCTCCCTGGAAGCTCAACAGCGACCGGACCAACATTATACCCGGCCCATGGAATGAGTGCCTAATGCTGGCAGCCGCTGATCTCATTGCGGCGAATATAGGCTACTTGGCCACGGAAGAGGATCCTGGGGCACCGATCTCGGCGCTCCCACGCAAACCAGATCGCCAAAACGATCCAGCGGTTCCCCTAGTCGAGGCACTTTGGGAAAAGCTTGTTAATCTGGAAATCATTCCGGATACATCAGGGCAACTGAAAACTGCGCGTGACCTCTATCGCCATCCGATAGAGGAAGTCGAAGTGGTCGAGCGCTGGGTCGCGCTGGCAGGCCCTAATTGCCATGCCAACCTGGTCCATCCCAGTTGTTATTCGAGCAAACCTCGTGCTTCGCGGCTGGAGGCGCTTCAGCGAGAACTTGCCGAGCGCCTGACGGGAATGGAGCGTCTGAAGCTGAACCGGGGCATGGCCGCGCTGCAGCAGGTGAGCAAGAAGAGCTGGCTGGAGCTGATAGCTCGCGAAGACGTGGATGGCGCGACCGCTTTCTTCGCGTTCGTAGGTGATCTCTTCGAAGCACGCCAGCTGAACAATTGGCAACTTCATGATCCAGTCGTAGTCCCGAGCCTGCGTGACGGCTTGGTAAGTCCGAGCAGGGCAATCATCGCGACGCCATCTGAAGCGCCAGCGGGACGGGCTCCAGTGCTGCCAGCTGTCGCATCCAATCCTAAATCTCGAGATGTCCTGACGCGTCACCTCGGCGTCAGTTCAATGGCCGATGCAGATTGGGAGGACTTGCTTAGCAGCGCATTCTCGAGGGCCGAGGATGACAACAGTTGGGAAAATTTCTGGCTGAACATCGAGGCTGCCCCCAACGACGCAGTCGAGGAGTTCTTCGATATCCATGGCGACGAAGAGATCTGCCTGCGCAATCTGGCCGGCTCCTTCGTGCCTCGTGGCGAATTGCTTCTTCTCGGAGAGCAGGAGCGCCAAGCCGCTCCGGGGCTTCTGCAGTTGGACCAGCAGTGGCACGCGGGGCACTGGCCACGGATACCAGGGCACTTGCGGGAGAGGTTCCCGTCATCTCAAACAGTGACCGTCACGGACTGGACCGAGCCTCTCGCCAAGCGAATGGCGCCGTTTTTTGCCGCCGTAAAGTCTGCCGGTTGGCGGAAGATGCCCGGCAATCCCAGGCATCATTTGCTGGATATCCTTGAGCTGGAATCTTGGCGAGGAATCGAAATGCCATTGGGATGGAGACTGCTCCCATCCCTCGACGGGCGCTTGGCAGCCGAGTTGACGCTCCAGCTAATTGAATGCGCAAGGGACGAACGTCTCTTTGCGAGCACAATCACCTATGCCCATACTACACGCTCGGAAAGCTATCCGAAACTCTCTTCGCGACATCCGTTTCTGTATTGGCTGAACGAATTTGGCCGAATTCAGATCGGACAAACCGTTTATCCATTGAAGCTGATTTCCCGCGAGCTTTCTGCGGTCTTATCCTTGGCCGGCGGCCCTGCGGCAGCGGCTACTGCTGCGTTCTACGAGTGGCTGGACGTCCCCGTTGATCTGAAAATCGGTTTCAACAAGACCGAAATGGATAGCGCGACAGCTTCGATATTTTGGCCGAACCTATTCGCAATCCTTGCCTCTTACGAAGGCGATTTTCGGGAATTAGTGCCGGCTTGGGAGCTCGGTGCCAGCTTTGGGCAGGTCCCCGAGATGGTGCCGACTTCGCAAGGCGCGATGCCACTCAGTCAAATCTACGTCACAGATGATCCCGTCGCTGTTGACGCGGTTTCAGCAGATGGCCGCGTCGTGTGTCTCGGACCCGCAGCGCTGCAGGCATGGATGAATGCCGGTGCGCGCTCATTGGAGAAGAAAGCTGAGATCAATTTCTCCGAGCGGTTGAGCGATCCTCTCAAGCTTCGCGAGATTTTCCCGGAGCTTGGAAAGATCATTGGCAACAAGGAACTGGCGAACGCGCATGCGCGCAAAGCGGATGCGGTTTGGGTTGCGGGTCTTTCTGAAACCACGGGCCCAATCGAAGGGCGCCCTGTGATTGCCCGTGACGCGACAGGCCTGTTTCTGCTCGACAGAGAGCGTTTCGAAGGCTTGAACTGGAACGACCGGATCTTGGCCGTGCTGACCATGCTCGACCGCCACGGAATGCTTCTCACCGATGTACCAAGCCTCATGGATCGGCTGGCGACCACGCGCGTTGACGATGCTCGGGCTCACGTTCGTAGTCAGCCTACCATCGAAGAGCGGCTACTTTGTGCAGTCGGGGGTTCGGCTGATGCTTTGATCGCTGTCCTGCCTGCGCCGGCGCGTCAGGCCGCAGGAAGCCGGATATCTAACCTCGACTGGGCGCGATTGGCGCTTGCTGTTGTCGGACCAAGTATTCTCGCCAAGCTGACCGACAGCTTGGCTGCGCAGGGGTTGGCGCCCCCGCAAAGGTGGGGCGGAGAGCCTGCCCGGTTATTCGTTCTTGACCTGGGTTTTCCCGCTGAGTTCGCAGCCAGTGCCAGCGTCAGGCGCGAGCCTGAACTCACGATCAGCGGCCCGATAGATCTTCCCGACCTACATGATTATCAGGACGAAATTCTGGAAGGCCTGAGGGAGCTGTTGGATTCCAGATCAGGACGTCGCCGTGCAGTCGTCAGCTTGCCAACTGGCGGTGGCAAGACCCGTGTGGCCGCAGAAGCAGTCGTCAAACTGGTCCTGAACAGTTCCGAGAAGCGAACTGCCTTATGGGTGGCGCAGACCGACGAGCTGTGCGAGCAAGCGGTGCAATGCTTCCGTCAGCTGTGGGTGAATGTCGGTACGCCCGGCGAAGACCTCCGAATTGTCAGGCTATGGGGAGGACAAAGCAATCCGGCTCCGCCCGAAGGCAATGAACCTGTTGTAGTCGTGGCCAGCATCCAGACTTTGAATGCGCGTCTAGAGGTTGCTCACCTTTCGTGGCTGGCAAAGCCGGGCGTCGTCGTGATCGATGAATGCCACCATGCAATTGCACCAAGTTATAGCTCGTTGCTGCGATGGCTCGATGTCCAGACCGGCAGCGAAAGCGAGCGTGAGAACGAGCCCCCGGTGATTGGACTCAGCGCAACTCCGTGGCGTGGCCGCGATGACGATGAATCGCAACGGCTGGCTGCGAGATTCGATCGGCGCTGGATGCCGCATGACCAGGAAGCCTTGTATGAGCGTTTACGCCGTAGACGCGTCCTCTCCGCCCTGCATTACTCACCGATCCGGTATAATCGGCAGATCAGCCTAACACCCGAGCAAATCAAATATTTCGATCAGTATGGGGAGCTCCCAGACAGCTTGATCGAGGAAATCGGCAACGATCCCGATCGGAACGAACGCATTCTGGAATGCGTCCTCAAAAGCGACGCGTCGTCGATCCTCCTCTTTGCGAACTCGGTCAAGCACGCCCAGTATCTAGCCGCACGTCTCCACCTGGCGGGCTGTTCAGCTGCGGCAGTGAGCGGGGAAACGGACCGATTGGCACGTCAGCACTTCATCAGACGTTTCAAAAGCGGGGAGCTGAAGGTCCTGTGCAATCATAGCGTCTTAACAACGGGGTTCGACGCGCCAAAGGCGGACATGATCCTGATTTCTAGGCCCGTGTTCAGCCCTGTCAGATATATGCAAATGGTGGGACGAGGGCTGCGAGGGCCCGCAAATGGCGGCACGGAAAGCTGCCTGATATCTACCGTCGAGGACAACATTCTCAGCTATCGTGATCGGCTGGCATATCACTATTGTCGCCGGTTTTTTCATTCACAGTGATCTTGCCGACAGCAAGTTGGCTGCTTTTGGCACCAAAGAAGGGGGACTGGGTCGGACCGCTCGCGAGTGCCGCCGATGACGATGATATTGCACTATGCGCTGCGCATGTTTCTGGTATGTTCTCTCCAATTAAGAGTGAGTGCAGCCATGACTGACAATCAAACCGAAGAGGCTAACCGGAAACCTGAAAAAGCGTTTGCTGGCTTTTCCGAGATAGATCAGGCGATCCGTGAGAATCGTCTGATGCAGTATCGGATCAAGAAAGCCTGGGCTGATCCGTGGTCTCGGACCCTGAGTATCACCGTCGTTCTTATCCTGGTCCTTTTCGCTGGTTTCGTGATTTATTGGGACTTTCTGAGGGCCTGACGCCTACCATTCTTTGACGTCATCGGCAGCCTCCGCACTCGCGCCTTGTGCCCCCTTTGTGATCGCGTCCAGACGCCCCCTAGAGCCGGAAACTTTCTGGCGACCGGCCCCCTGAGCCCTTTGCACCTCTTCATGCAGATCGCCGGCACCTACGCGGGGCACTGAACCGGCCCCGCCGCCGCCGGTTTGTGCCCGGCCGCGCACTGAGCCTGCGCTTGAGATAGCCGGTCGAGATACGGGCTGTCCGGGGACGAGTACGAGACGATCGTCGATTCCGTCGCGAAGCTGCTCGGCATAGCTTTCAATGAACTTTGCCTGCAATGCTTGGCCTTCAGGGCTGAGCTGGAAAGTGACATCGTCGAACCGCGCATTACCATAAAAATCGCGGTTGCTTTCGATCTCGGCGAGACCCCATTCTCGGTAGGCCTGCGACAGATTGAGGCTGCCAGCGGCGCTGTTTCCTTCGAAGAAAGACGCCTGGCTTTCGAGGCGATTGGCGAGCTCCTCAGCTCGGCGAGCCTCGATAGTGAAGCTCTGCGCTTCTGTCAGAGATGCGTTCATGCCGCTCGCGGTGCTCGTGATCGACGAGCTGCTTGAGGTGCTCACTGAGCGAACGAAACCATCGCGGGTGCTCGACCAATTGCGGCTGTCAGACATCTGGGACAGGCTCCCAAAGATCCGGGAACGGTCTTCGGACGCGATGCCGATGTCGCTGTCGGTCCATGCTTGGTTACGACCACCCTTGGCTCCGATATTCGCCGATGCCACTCCATTGGTAATGCCGGCACTTGCGCCAGCCTCTCCATTTAGAAACCAGGAAACAGTGATGTCATCGGCCGCTCTGCGCGATAGCCCGAATTGCCGCTGCAGATTGGTTGATGCCTGATCGACCTCGCTGAACGCGGTCTGGATGCTGTCGGAATTCGAGGTGCCGGTCGCGCTCTCGAAGGATGCGCCGCGGCTGAACTGGTCCCTGAGCTCGCGGAACTTCGTGACCGCGCTGGTCGTCGATTCCGTTGCGACATTCGCATAGGTCTCGCTATTGGCGCGGGCCTGCGATGCCATCGTCGAAAGGCGCGCCGTGAACTCCTGGCCCAGCGTCGGCGTGAAAGGATAGCTGGATGTCGGGATCTGGTCGTAGCTGCCGTCCGGAAAGCTCGTGGTCATTGCCCCGGTGTCGCTGAAGGTCCGCGTCTGCGGCGCGCCATAGGTGAAGCTCGGCGCGATCGTGCCTTGTGCGAACTGGCGGGTGAGGACACTCGAGTTTTCGAAGCTGGTGTTGCCGAGCGAGACGTTGCCGGTACTTGCCTCCCGGGCAGCTTCCTCGGCCGCGTTCTGGCTCGGGTTGAGGTAGCTCGTGGCATGGTGGGAAATCGCCATGGCGCCCTTGGCCACACCGCCTGCCAGGAACGGCACCGATGCGATGAGATAGCCTGCCAGCAGACCGATGTCGCTGTTGACGTCGGCCATGCCGGTAAAGCTCGCCAGGCTTAGGCCGTTACTGCCCGTGACCGCGCTCATGTCAGCCGCGCCCTTGTACATCAGCATCATGTGGAGGATCACAAACAGCGGTCCCCAGGCAGCGAGATAGAAGAAGCCCGTCACATAGCCCTTAAGTGCGACAGGTCCCGTCTTGGGGAGCAAGAACAGCGGGAACAGCACAGGGAAGAGGGCGTAGAACAGCACGGTCAGCACGACGTTCAGGAGCGGGACCCACTTCATGGCGTTGCTCGCAATCGAACCATAGGTCCGCTCGGTCTGAATGTCGGCGCGGGTCTGGGCGTAGACGTCGACATTGCCCGCGCCGCTGGTGCCGGACATCGAATGCATGGCCTGGC
The DNA here is from genome assembly GCF_030580935.1 of Sphingobium cyanobacteriorum. GTDB lineage: Bacteria > Pseudomonadota > Alphaproteobacteria > Sphingomonadales > Sphingomonadaceae > Sphingobium > Sphingobium cyanobacteriorum. The sequence continues at coordinate 33,169 of NZ_JAUQOM010000003.1, forward strand.
TCATCGCATTGATAGTCAGCGTCTGCTTGAAGATTTCGGTCGCGTTGGCCGAGACGCCGGTCAGGTACTGATAGGCCACCGGCAGGTCGGCAAAGAGCTTCGCCTTGGCGAGCGCGGCCGTCTGGTTGGGGTAAAGTTGACGGCCAAACACCGATCCCATCGCATCGACGAGGCCAGCCCACTGCGCATTGAGCGTGTCATAGGCCTCGCGGCAGGTCACGATGTTCGAGCTCACCTGGCCCGAAGCGGCATCCCGGGTCAGGAACCGCTGCGCGCGCGCCTGGCTTCCCGGCGCGATCGTCGCCCAGATGTCGCCGGTTTCCGCGAGCTCCTTCATCGAGTAGCGGCCGAGCAGAACGTCGTAGAACACGCATTGCCGGAAGTGCTCGTCGAGATTGGCAGCAAACTCCGGATCGGAAATCCGCAAGGACCGGGTCGCATCGTAGAGCCGCGCGCCGTAGATCATCCCGTTTTTCGAATAGTTGAGATCACCGGGCAGGCCAAACACCACTTCAGCCGAGCCCGTCAGGTAGTCGCCGACCTGGCTGGTAAAGCTCGCCATCAACGCAAGACCCAACGGCACGTTGCTGACATTGGCCGGGGCAAGGCTCGGATTGAGCCGGTCGGTCACATGGACATCGAGCCGCGGCACCATGAGGCAGGAGTAGATGAGCGTTGCGCCCAGGAACCAGTTGATCCAGGCGCGCCAGTCCTGATTGAACGCAAGGGTCAGGGCGGACAGGCCAAGCCCCATTACCATCACCACCTGGAGCAGGCTCTTGTAGCCCCCGTTGCCGGTCCAGGCGGCGACCGCCTGGAAGACGTTGACCAGATAGTCCCCGCCACCGACCGTGAAAATCTCGACCATGTCTGTTGTCCCGCCTTGATGTGGTTGGCCCGGTCAGTGGGTAAGGGCGCGGCTCTGGACGCCGCGCGACCAGTCCAGCGATGCGGCCATTCCGGGCGACATCGAGGCGGCCAGCACGTTCTCGATGAACGCCGTCTTCTCGATGATCTGGAGCACCGCATTGACCTTGAGATGCGTGTTGGCCTGCCGGTCAGCGAGCGCCTGACGCACGACATTGACCTGATTCTGCCACATGGCGATCTTGGCTTCGTCGGCCCCGATGAAGCTCGACATCGAGCGGCCCGCCTCGCTCACGATCCGGTCGAGCACGGCAAACAACAGGTCGACACTGGCGATCTCGGCCAGGGTCTCCCGGTCGTCGGTCGGCATGCCCCGGCCATAGGCCGCCTGGACGGTCAGGATCTTGTAGAGCGGGATAGACGCGACTTGCAGCAGTTCCTTTTGCTCTTCGCTGATCGCGGTGTCGTCCCGGATGGCCTGAACCATACCGCCGATGAGCGCAGCCACGCGCGGCCGCAGCGCTTTCGATGCCGGCAGGCTCAGCGACTTGAAGCCCGGGTTGAGGCACTTTTCCGGCTCGTCGCAGTCGAAAATGAGGACATTGCCATTCGCCGTGCCATCCAGCAGCGAAGTCACGAGGGTGGACGAGGCTTCGCCGACGATTGGCACGAACTTGCCCGGCTCATCGTCCTTTGGGGGCACGTATATTATCGTGCCGAGCAGCGTCATCGCATATTCGGCGAGCTCTTCGTCGAACCGGCCGCCTGGCGAGAAGAACGCCGACTTCTTGAGGATCGTCCAGGTGTAGTTTCGCGGCACCCCGGGATTGACGTCGTCATACTTGCCCGAGCCTTGCGCGGTCGTGCTCGATCGCTGCCCCCTTGTACCGCAACCATGCTTGGCCGCGGCATAGTCGGTGAAAATCCCTTCGGAGTTGCCGATCGCTTCGCAGATCGCCTTGTCGGCAAGGTCGCCCTTCGGCCAGATCCCGCCCACCAGACCCTGCGCCATTTCGCAGGAGTTGATGTTGAGGTTGTTCATGAGCTGAGCCTTCTGGCTGAACTCCTGCATGATCTTCGAGCATTCCGGGCAGACCGTGTCGATCGCCAGGCTGAAGGCAAAACCGACAGCGTTGTTCGCGACTGCCTTCAGCATCGCGACGATCTCGCTCGCGTTGATGAAGCTGAAGGACCCGGCAAAGATGTCGATGCCGCCGCAACCGGCGCGGGCGCGCGGCAGCTGTAGATTGGCGATGTTGGTGGTCTTCTGCGGGAACCGCGTCCAGACATTGCCGAGGCTGTAATAGCCGGCAGATTGCCCCTGGAATGCGGTCGGTCCGTTGACGTTGGCAGCGCCCCCGACGTCGTTCAGAAACGAGTCCATCGAACTGCCGACGTCGGCCGATGCGCCAGACAGAGGGAGGGCGAAGGGGAGGGCGGCTGCAAGAAGCGCAGCGACGGCTCTTTTCATCCTAGTAGTCACGTCCAGCTTCCTTCGATGTGAGGAGGTAAATCCGGTCCTGAAGCTCGTCGGCGCTCATGACGCCGTAGCCGATCGGAATGGGGCGGCCGGTCCGCGCGTCCCAGAGCACGACCGCTGGCGTGATCTTGGGCTCGAGCCCCATGCGGCTGCGCTGGTTGGTCTCGACCGTGTAGTTCGGGAAATGCCGCGACGGGCCGCCATCGGTCGAAATCGCGCGCACCGCGATATGCCAGGTCGAGGCAACGCTCTGCACGATCGGCGACATGACTTCGCAAGCGCCGCAGCTCTGGGCGAAGAAGTAGAAGAGCCCGTAACGCTCGGAAAGCTGGGCCATCGCGGCGTTCCGTTCCGCGCTTCGCGAATCCTGCCACTGGCGCTTGCCAAGCGTCGAGACCGGGCGCTGCAGCGTGTAGTCGAGCTCGGGATCCTGCCAGATCGCCCGCTGCCAGACGTCGCTGAAGAGCGATGCCCGGTCGAGCTGGGCGCGCTGGAACCGAATATAGGCCGTCACATTTGCTGGCGTCGGCTCGAGGATCGCCTTGGCCTTCAGTTCGCGCAACGTCGCCGTGATCGCGTCAAGTTGGCTGGTCGCGCTGGACGTAGGTGCTGGCGAGGGCGAATTCTGGCCCGGCGTCTTGGGCCGCTCGCAGTAAAACCAGTATCCGAGCCGCCGTTCCTCGCAATAGAAGCTATCTTGGCGCTCGGCCGATTGTGCGCTGGGCGGCGCATCGGTCCGGCTTGCGACCGACTGGGCGGTCGCCGGAGACAACTGGCAAACGGAATTGGCAATCGCGCAGGCGGCAAGCAGCCGCCACGCGACCTTACTGGCGGGCGCGGGCATAGTAGTCCTCGATCTTCTGTTGGATGTCTTGAGTTGCCTGCAGCTCGTCAGGCAGGCGGGCGGCGTCGGTAAACTCGGCGTAGACCTCGCTGAAGTCCATTTTCGAGAGGTCGAGCCGGGCAAACTCGTCGATGGTGAAACCCTGGCATTGCTCGGTCTTCGGCTTGCCCCAGGGCTTGTTCAGCTGCTGGCGGCCCTGTTCCTGCAGGATCCGCGAAAGCTTGGATTCAAAGCAGCAGTAGACCTTGCGCTTGGTCAGGCACACGCCAAGGAACGAGGACGAGCAATAGGTGCCGACGTAGGCGCACAGACCCTGCGCATCCTTCTGATGCAGCAGCATCTCCTCGCGGCTGCAGCCCAGCGCCACGAGCAGCTGGATGCCCGGGATAAGCGGGAAGCCCTTGCCCTTGCAGCAGTTGAGCACGCCGAAGACCTTGGACGAGCAGCTTTCTCGGGTCCCCTTGAACAGAGTGAGGTTGTCTGGATCGAATTCGCGGCGCGCCTGGTTCATCGCGTTCAAGGCGACGGCCGCGTCCTTGAACTCGTCGTTGGCCTCGCGCTGGATGGTCTCGCACGAGCCATCGATGCAGTAGACGTCGCCGTCGCAGATGAACTGGCCGGTCGTTGCAGGCTGGTCTGGAACCGGGCAATCATAGACCCGCTCCCAGGTGCGGCAGGGCTCCCCCGCGAGGCAGTCTTCGCGCACGAGCTTGCAGCCCGGAGTGGCCTCAAGTGTCTGACAGTCCTGTGCCTCGGTGAACTGCGCGCAGCTGTAACTGCGGCTCCATGCCCAGCAAGGCTGCGTCACGGCGATGCCATCGACGATGCGGGTCACGGGATCGCTGTCCGTGCATGTCTCGGTGTCCTGCTGGCACGAGGTATCAGCCGCAAGACCAGCACACTGGCTTTCATCGCGCGTGGTCGTGACGACGTTCTCGCCTGTCACCGTGTAGGGCGTCGCGCCATCGACCGGCGCCGTGCAACTGACGAGATCGACCCTGAGATCGCCCGAGTTACAGCCCCAGTAGATCCCGAAATAAGGATCGCACAGGTTGATCGGATAGGACTGCGTGACCGTGCATTGCGGCGCGGGGTAGCGGTTGCAGTTGTAGACCGAAGCCGGATCGACCCCGCTGCCGCCTACGCAATAGTAGCCGTAGACCTGCCGCTGCTCGACACGCGCGGTCAACGTCACGGGGCAGGTCCGCGTTTCCTGTGTCGCCGTATAGCCGACATTGCAGGTCGCCATGTAGCGCGCCGCGGTTCCGCTGGCCGGCGGCAAGGGCACGCACCGCCCTTGTGAACCGCCGATGGCCATTCCGCTCGTATAGGCGAGCGGGTCATCGCTGATCACATTGCTGCGCGCGATCGTTGCGTCGAGATCCTGCGGCGCAAACCGGGCGCGCCGATCCATCGAATCCCGCATGGCCTTGTAGCCTGTGTTGGTCGTCGCCTGGCTCGCCGCTTCGCGGCTCATCCGGTCAGGATCGTCGAAGTAACTCGACTGGCTTGGCGTGCTGCCGAAATTGGGAATGCGGCTCGCATCCGGGTTCGTCGTTGCCGCGCTTTGCGCCGAGGCTGCCTTGTCCCGCCCGAAAGCCTTGCCGTCGGCCTTGGCAGCATCGGTTGTGGTTTGGGCGTGGAGCGGGCCGACGAGGGTGAGTAGAAGCGCGCCCACGCCAGCGAGAGAGAGGACCGATCGTTTCATGGAACCTGCCTTTCAAGACGGGCGAGGTGCTGGGCGGCGAGCAAAGCACCGGGGCCGCCTCCGCGCGCGAAGGTCTCGAGCGCGTAAGCTGCGCTGACATTGCCGCTCATCCGGTCGTGCGGCGGAACCTGCGTCCGGCAATCGAACCCGTCGCACAGATCGAAGTCGCTGCTGGTGACGACGTAGGTGGGCACCGCCTCGATCCCGAAGGCGCGGAACAGCCGCGGGTCGATACCGACGCCGTCCAGCTGCTCGCCGGGCTTGGCAACTTTGGCCAATGCCGCCGTGAGAGCCTTGGCGCTGTTGCCGGGCAGCCCGCGCAATGCAACAACACCGCCAGCCTTGGTCACGTCGTCGATCATCGCACGCAGCGCTGCAGGCGGCATCGATAGTGAAGCAAAGGCGATGAACCTCGGCGCCTCGCCCATGCCTTCGCTGGTCATGGCGCCGGCATCGGCCACCATCCGGTCAAAATCGAACGTGCTGGCCTCACCAGGCTTCGCGTTCGCTGCAGCCTCACGGTTGTAGCGGCGGGCGTGCGCCTCGGCCTCGTCGGAGCTGGTCCTCGCTTCCCGCGCGAGGGCTTCGGCTCTGGCGCGGGCATTGGCAGACAGCGCGTCGGCATCGGGGGCACCAGCACTGGCCCGAGCCCGAATAGCGGCCAGATCAAGGTCCGGTTCGGCCGTCTGCGCCGAGGCGCCAGCCAAAGCAGCAAGGCTAGAAAGCGATGCGACTACAAGAAGATGAGGAAGTTTGTTCATAGCGCGCAGCAATTCCGCTTGCGCCAGACCAGGTAGCCCATGTCCTCGCCAATGGCGGGATAGACCTGGCCTGCCGACATGAAGGTGGTGGAGGCACCGAGGGCTGCGCAGGCGTAGCGGCCCTTGGTCTGCGGATTGGGATTGGTGGCCTGGAAGCGGTACTGCTGCTTGCGCATCACCGGCATCAGGTACTTGCCGCAAAGCCCTTTGCTGCCCATCGTCCCCCAGGCGACGAGCTCGCGGTGGAGCTTGTAGGAGAAGCGAGCGAGCGCGAGCCGCGATGCCTGCACATGGCCGATCGTTGCCGAGACATTGCCGTTGAGCGGATACATCGTGCCCTGGCAGCCCGCGCACCAGAACAGTTCATCGGTCGGCAGCTTGGCCGTTGCCGCCACGCAGTCCGCTGCACAGGCGGCAAGCGCCAAGGGATTGGCGAAGAGGACCGCCTCGGGATTGATGATCGCGGTTAGCTCGCTGTCCTGCCACAGCGGATCAATCTCGGTGATGTAGAGGATGTCGATCGAGCCGGACTCGAGGCACAGGAAATCGGCGACGATCTCCATCCAGTAGATCAGCGGATAGGCATACCAGTGGACATGCCACTGCGAGTTGTACTGCGTGGCGCCGCCGACGGCCGATGGCCCCGCCATCGACTTGAAGCCGATGTCGAACCCCGGATCGAGCTTCATCCCGCCGAGATTGACGAAGCACCATGGCTTCATGCTGACATCGGCGAGCCGCACCGGCTCCCAGAACCCCATCGCGATGCCGGGCCGCAAACCGCAGAGGCAAACGGGGAGAGCCGGGTTGCTGGTATCGGGACGGCTCGACGGCCAGATCTTCAGGCCACCGATCGAGATCGGAAACAGGCACGACCAGCAGATGTCCGTGATCGGATTGACGAACTTGCCAGTGCAGCGCCCGGGGCCGGCCGCAGCCTGGGCTGGAGCAATGGACACGACGCTCAGGCTGGTGAGCAGAAGTGCTCCGCAAAGCCATGAAAGAAGGCGTTTTTTCTTGCTCATGACGGCGCACGCTCCTTGGGAGGCACGGGCTGTTCGGTGATGAGGAGCGCGCGGCCCTGCTGCTCGACGGTTGTGGGCACCGCGCGAATGCCGAAGTGTTTCACCAGCGTGCCGCCCTGATCGAAGTAGAAGCGCCGCTGACGGGCCTTCATGAGTTCGAGCGGCGCACCCCGCACGAGGATGAGCTTTGCCTTGGTGCTGGCATAGCGACGGGTGGCCCAGGCGAGCTGTGCCGGGTCGTCCCCATCGAGAAAGACGAGCGGAGCCCGGAGCGGCACGGTATCGAGCGGATTGACCCGCGTGCCTGCGGCAATGATGACCCGGCCTTTGTCGTCGGCAATATCGCGCGGGGCGGTGATCGTCGGATCGAAGCGCCAGCTGCGCAGCGCCGCTGCGAGGGTAACGCCCGCGACCGGTTCTGGCCGGTTGACCCGGGCGATTGTCCGCCGCTTCAGCTCTTCGTTGAGACGGGCCGTTTCGCCGGTCTTCTCAAGCTGGGTGAGCCTCGCATGGATCTGCTGAAGCAGGTCCGGTTCGATGACCGGCCATACCGCGCCGTGCTGGCCGTAATCGCGAGCCATTGCCTGTGGTGCGATGGCCAGCGCCAGCGAAGTGGCGCATACGGGCAAAGTGAGGAGCCTCACAGGATTGGCCTCCCGACCCCGAGTATGCGCGGTCCACAGATCCAACCGATCGCGGCATAGCGACTGTCGAAGCCATCCTTGTGTTCGCTGGTGACGAAATAGCAGCCTTGCGGCACGCGCCCCGTAGGTCCAAGCGCCAGCGGTTCGCCGAAGCGGCTCTCAAGCTTGGCCTTGGCTACGGCCTCACCGTTGACGAAGTAGATGCGGTTTTGCTCGGTGATGATGTCGCCCGGAACACCGCTCACCCGCTTGCCGAACGGCTTGGGCTTCGCCCCGAAATGTTTGGATAACAAAGGCGAGGTGGGCGGGTCGAACAGGATGATGTCCCCGCGGTGCACGGGTGCCCCCCGGGTGACCCAGATGGCCCAGTAGGGCAGGCTGGGACTCACGTTGATCATGAATGCATGGCCCTGCGCAAAGGCGGCAAGCGAGGAGAGCGCCAGCGCCCCAGCACCGAGCCCGCCCCAAAGCACGAGCCGGCGCGCCAAAGCTGAGCGGATCAAGAGATCAGCGGGCTGCATTGGGAATGGCTCCCATGCGGCGCACGACGTCGGCACGCACAGATTGCGTCAGGTCGGGCGTGCTTCCGGCGACCACAGCTTCGGCAACCAGAACTGTCCGGCCTTCGCGGCCGAGCTTCTGCACCGAGGCTTCCACGGCCTTGAGGTAGGCCTGGACGCGCAGTCTGGTTTCTTCAGGCGGCCGACCGGCACGTGCTTCGGCTTCGATGAAGTCGCCCATGATCCGACTCAGCTGGACCGTGACGACCTCGCGTTTTTCCAGGGTGAGCAGCTTGTCCGTCGCCCAGACACCCCACAGCACCTGACCGATCATGCCGGCGCCGACCACGACAGTGGTGAGATTGATCGCTGAAAGCCGCCCGCGCAGGCTTGATGTTGCCAGAATGTTCTTCACAGCTTTTCTCCCGAAAGTTCGCGGTCGAGATCACGGATGAAGCGCGGCATGCGCCACACGACGACGAGCGTCGCGAGACCGATCAGAACGAACTTGCACTGGCCGAGGAATGTCACGCGCCGTGCGAGGTCGGCCGCCAGGAAGCGGTCACCGAGATTGGCGACATGGGCGAAGAAGGCATCGGGACTGCCGCCTGACAACAGCAGGAAGAACAGCAGCGGCAGACCCAGCGCCATCAGGTAGGATGAGCCGAGAAACAGGCAGCCGCGAAGCAGGATGTAGCAGCCATCGGCCATGCGCGAGCGCAAGGTCTGCACCTGCGGGCTGACGGGCTGTTCGTCTTCGGACGGGTCGGTCCGGTCGAACGGGGTGACGAGATGGAGAGGCATGGAGATAGGGATCCTTTGGTGATGGGGTGTCAGCGGTTGGGATGAGCGATGCGCTCGATGGCATCGGCGAGCTGGTGCCCGCGCGCGATCTCGGCATCGATGGCGGCGAAGGTTTGGGGCGAACTCGAGAAGAGCGTTGCCGAATAGTCATCGAGCACGAGCCGCCCGATCGCCTCGGTCTCCGGCCCCTTGATGAACACCTCGGAATAGTCGCTCCCGGAGCGCTTGAGACTGCGGATCAGCGTCTCGGTGCGATCGTCCATATCGAGGCGCTTGCTCGCCTTGAAATCGGCGATCGTCTCCGGCTTCTGCTGCAGGATCAGCATCCAGTCGCTGTTCTCGAGCGCCGCCGTTGCCCCGTCGGACTTGTAGTAGTCGTTGAGCGACTGGGTAGCGGTCGCCAGCGCGCCGCCATACTTGCGGCAGGTGCGGGCGTAGGTTTCGACGAATTCACCCATCGAACCGCCCTTGAGCATCGACCAGGCTTCATCGATCAGCAGAAGCTTGCGCAGTGACCTTGGGCTTCGCGTCATGGCTTGGCTGGTCATGAACATGATGGCTGAGAGCACGACGCTGCGCAGATCCTCCCGGCTCGCAAGGTCGGACATCTCGAAGACCGTGAAGTCCGCATCGAGGTCGAGGCTTGCCTGGCCTTCGAAGAAGGCGCCGTAAGTTCCGCCCGCCATGTAGGGGGCAAGCGCGGTTGCGATATCAGCGGCAGTGTCATGGCCGAGACTGGCCAGCATCTCGCCTACAGTCGTAACTGTGGCAGCCGCGCCGTGCTGCGCCCAGACGAGGTTGACCGCCCGGTCGATCAATCCGCGCTCGGTATCCGTCAGCTTCGCGCTGTGGCGAGCCATTTGCCCGACGATGGCCTTGATCATCCCGAAGCAGTCGAGGCGGTAGTCCTCGTCTTCGGCGGCGCGGGTCGCATCGATCATCGAGAACGGGTTGAGGCAGAAGCCCGCTGCAATCGTGAACTCGACAAAGCGGCCGCCCTGCAGCTTGACCGAATGCTCGAAGCTGCGGCCATCGTCGATCACGACAACCTGTGCGCCGGCACCGCGCAGCGCGGCGCACATCTCCTGGAGCAGCACCGACTTGCCCGATCCCGACTTGCCGCAGATCGCGACATTGTGGTTGCCGGCCTCGTTCTCGAACGGGGACCAGAAGAAGGGCTGGCCGCGCCGCCCGACGAACAGCAGGTGGGGGTGGGCGCTGCCGAGATACTCGCCCTGCATGGGCGCGATATTAGCTGCGGTCGTCGACAACACAGTCTTGAACCGCTTCAGCCGCTCCATGTCGGTGCCGAGCCCGTCAGCCAGGGTGAGCGGCATCGCGGCGAGCAATCCCTGGATCTGGAGGTAGCGCTCGTCGGTAAGGTCCCAGCCCGCCGCCTTGTAGATCGATTTGATCGCGCGTTCGTGGCGATCTCCCTGGCCCAGCGGTGAATAGGTCGTGACACCGTAGAAGACCCGCACGAGACGGCGGCCTTCCTGGAGCTCGGCCTGAACATGCTGCCACTCGGCGGCCTGTTCGCCGATCCGAGGCAGGAACCGCGCGCTGCGGGTCCCGGCGAGGCTGGTCGTCCGCATGAACTTGAATCCGGCCTTCGCCGATGCAGCCTCCTGGTCCGGATAGACGAGACACAGCATGGTGGCGGCGGGGCAGGGGAAGCGCAGCTTGTCGGTGAACAGGTCGCCGATCAGCCGCGCGCATTCCCACGGGGCCCAGCGCGATGGCATGTTGCGTACGGCAAAATGCCGGACATCGAAGGCATCGGGATAGACGGTCCCGATCTCGGGCACGCCGTCATTGACCTTGCCAGTGGGACGGAAACGCTCGGTGACGAGCCGCATGCGGTCTTCAGCCACCACCAGTTCGATGTCGTGGCGGATCGCCTGGGATGCGATTGGATCATTCGGGTTGTAGGGCACCGCATCGTCCTGCGGAGCGGTGGTGGGCGAAGTCAGATCATCGATGACAGCGATGAGCGCTTCCGGCCCGACTTCGACCACGCCGAGATTGAGCGACTTGAGCATCGCCACCAGGCCATCGCGGGTCTGCTTGAGATCCTCATTGCTGACCGACTTGGAGGTCGGCACCCCGACCGAGACGATCACCTGGTGATGCCGCGCATGGAAGGGCGCGTCCGGCGAGCCGGACTCCCATACGAGCGAATAGAGCCGCCGCGCCCGGTGCCGGGCAATTGCCTCGTACACGCCGCCCTGGATGTATCGTGGGGCGAACCACGGGGCGATGATCCTACTGATGCGCGGGCTTGCAAGGTGGAGTACCTGAAGGCAGGCGCCTGCTGGCAGTCCTTCCGAGAAGAACTGTCCCAGGATTTCCCCGGTGCGCTCGTCGGCTCCGATCAGCGGCGTAACCGAAAGGACAAAGCCCTTCGAGCGTGCGTTGAAGTAAAGGCGGGTTGCCGGATCGTAGACCCGGTAGGGGAGCCAGTCGGAGAGCATGTCGACCATGAGCTGCGGGCGGGCTCTGTCGGCGTGCTCGGCATCACCCAGCAATCCACTGAGCAGCCGATCGACGACGGTCTTGAGTTGTTCGGCCATCACTTGGGCTCCTTCGGCTGGGAGGTGCTGACGATGGGCTGTTCGCCGGTTCTGACTGCCGGGCGGATTGCAGCTTTCGCGGCTTCAATCGCCGCTGCGCTCGGGAACAGCGGAGCGCTCTGCCCCGCCTCAGGCCGAGGGGCTCGATCACGCGGGGGAGGCGACGTGTCGAACCCCTCGACCGCCGGTGCCTTGGCACCGGCAACGGCCTCGCGCGCCGTGGAGGGGAGGACCAGCGGCGAGGCATCTGAAGTTTCGTTGAAGGGACTGGGGGCATCGGCGTCCGAGATGACGCCAGCCTGACCCGCGTCGTCGCGTGCAGACGAGAAGGGCGACGCCTCGTCAGGTGCGTTCGGGCCTCCCTCCGCGCCGTCCGGTGCTGGGGCTCTCTGAGCGGCCTTCAGCTGCCGACGGACCTGGCGCATCAGGGATCCGCCCTGGCCCTCGCCCGCCTTGCGGCGCAGCTCGGTGGCCCAGCGCGGATTTTCGACGACGGTCCAGGCGACCGCTTCGTCATGCAGCGTTCCAGCTTCATCGACATGAGCGGGGAAGACGACGCGCAAGGTGCGTTCCGCTGTGCGGCTGGTGTCGGCATCCACGACGCCTGACTTCTGCCGCGCGTCAGCATGGAGCAGCGTGCCGTTCGACAGATTGTCCGTCGCCTTGGCATCGATGACGTGAGCCGGTGCGCAGTCGCCCTTCGGCGCGCGGCAGGTGAAATCGCCCTCGACGTTGGTGCCGAACGTGGCGCAGCCACTGGCAAGACCGGCCAGACAGGCGCAGGCAAGGAGACGTGTCGGAAAACGCATGGGTCTATCCTTTGGGAGCAGGGGTGGGGGCCCGGTTGGGGCCAGCGCGCAGGAAGTCCCGGAGCACGGCGGCAGGCCGGAAGCCTTCGAGAACAGCGCCATCGGCGGGGCGCACGATCACAGGTGTGCCGCCAAAGCCGTGGGCGCGCGCGAAGGCCTCGTTGGCATCGAGCCCGCTTGTGTCGCAGGGTTTGGGATTGGCGAGCGCCAGACCCGAATAGGCCATATGCAGCGCCAGCTTAGGCCGCGGCGAGCACAGCACCCGTTCGGCATCGCGCCGGCTTTCGGCCCCGAAGATCGAGATCGGCCGCTCTTCAACCCGCGCCCCGATCGCCTTCAATTCGGCCTCGAGCTTCTTGCAATAGCCGCAGTGGAAGTCCGAAAAGACGACGACACGCGGACCATCGGCCGGCCCCCAGGTGATCGCGCCTTTGGCGGGAAGATTGCCGAGCGGGACATGTCGCGGTGCCGCGTTTCGATCTGAAGCTGCGGCTGCGCTCGGACCGCCTTCCGATTGCGTCTCGGGATTGCTGCGCCGCGCTGCCCCTGCTGCCAGCAGGTCCGGATTGAGGGCAAGCAACCGGGCAGCCGTCAGATCCTGACGGGCTTCCATGTCGTAGACCCGGCCGATCACCAGATACTTTGCGGCCCGGTCGACGTAGAAGAGCGTCGATTTGGACGCGACCTCGCACAGGCCACCAAGGCCCTTGCAGTTGATCGCGTCGATCGGCGTCTTGGGCAGGCGCAGCTTGAGCGCATCTCGAACTTTCGCCGTGTCCGGAGCGGCAGCAGGGGCTGCAAGGCTTGCCACACCCCATCCCGTCGCGGCCGACACGGCGATGATCGCCGTCAGTCCGGCGCTGGCACGCAACCAGCGGCGCCGACCAATGTCCTGCTCGAGGAGAGTATTTTCGATCATTGGGAGTTCCTCACGTAGACGCCGTCGAGAAACACGATCTCGACATCGATGCCGGTCGGCATCTCGACGACGGGTTGGTACTGTTCGGCGCGTTCGATCAGGTATTTGCTGACCGTGTCGGCAGCGTCGGCGGCGCCTTGGCCAAGCCCGCCACCGAGAATGTCGCCCGCCGATAGCTTGGAGCGACTGCCGTCGGGGTTGGTCGTGACGCCGGAAAAGACGCTGTTGGCATTGGCCGAGAAGCCGCGCCCGAAGCCGCCGACGATCCCGGCCAGCAGGGCCTGGCTGACGAGGCTGCCTTCGCGGCTTACGACGCGGCCGCGGACCCCGGACTTGCCAGCGAAGCTGATGAAGCCTTTGACCTCGCTCACTGCAACCCTGCCGCCAGGCTGATCGCAGGTCATCCGGGCGAGCTTCACATAGACCTTCTCACTGCTGAGATCCCCGCGTGCCGCGCCGTTGACGACGCAGCCCTGGATCCGGGTGGTCAGAACCCTTCCGTTCTGCATCACCGAACGAGCAGGGCCGGTAATCCGAAGCACCACAGGCAGCGGATCGGTCTGGCTGGCGACACCTGCCGAGGCATCGACGCCGACGATTACTCGTGCCGGAGCGTAGGAGTTGGGCGGCAGATAATCGGGCGAATCCTCGACGACGACCGGTGGCGCATCGGGTCGGCCCACACGGAGGCCATTGGTCGCTGCCTTGTCGGAGCTGAAGCTCATCAGCTTCACCTCGCCAGGCGAAGGGATCATGCCGCCCTGCGGATCGCCTGCTGCGGCGCCGGTACTGGTTTGAGGTGACCGGGCCCTTGCGTCATAGCCGCCTGCCTGCGGCCCATAAGCCGGTGGCGGCACAGCCGGTGCCGGTGATGCAGGCTGCGCGGCAAGCCGGGTCTTGAGCTCGGCGTTCTCTGCCGAGATAGCATCGATCGCAGCCTGTCCATCGACACGCATGGCCTGGTTCTCGGCCTTGAGAGCCGCCAGCTGCGCCTCGATCTCCGTCCGCGGGATGCTCCCATCCTTCAGCGCCTTTTGCTCGCGGGTGACCGCATCGAGCCTGTTGCCGTAGGTCGCGACGAACTCGCGCTGCGACAGGTCGCGGTTGACCAGGCCTGCCGTGTCGATCGTCTGCGCCGCATTGGGATCGCCGGTCTTGTCCTTGTCGTCGCCGCCAAGGATGAACCAGCTTCCGCCGATGAGGGCGAGTGCTCCCAGCGCCCCCAGCAGCAGCTTCTGACGGCGCGCGGTGCGAGCGTTGAGCCCGGAAAGTTCGGACGAAGCCGCGCTCTCGGCCTGCAAAGGGGCAGTGCCTGGCGTATGGGTTGCATCAGTCATGGCCGGTCTCCCCGCTTGCGCCGACAACAAAGGCCGTGGTGCTGGCCCCGGGTTCGAGCTTTGGCTCGGTGATCGAGACAGCGAGCGTGTCGCGTGGTGCGAGATCGCGTTCGGCGAGCGTCACGCTCTTCAATCCGCGATTGTGGATGCGGACGACCTTCCCAGTGAGGCTGGCGCCGCGATAATCGGCGATGAGCTGGAGCTCGAGATCGCCGACCCGTGCGGGCATTGCGGTAGCCTGGCGGACCTCGAAGCCATCGACCGAACGGTCATTGGCCATCGCCTGGATGAGCCGGACGGCGCTTGTCTCGAGCGGGGTCTGGCTTTCCCAGTCAGCGGCTTTGGTTTTCGCGATCGCCGGGTTGGTCACAAAGATCTGCGCTGCCGGGATCTGCTCGACCCGGCACGCAACCTTGTAGACGAAACCCCTTTTGGTGGTGGCGAAGAAGCTGATGGCCCGCGCCGCGTAGGTTTCGGGCACGGACACGTATATGTCGCCGCGCACCGGCTCGTTCGTCACGGCAAAGTCATTGTACGGAGTGCCGGTCGAGATCTTCGAGACGCTGGCGAACTGGTCGTCGACCAAGGCGAAGCGGGTCAGCTCGCGCGCTGAAACGCTGCATTCGATCGCCGCGCCATCGGCGCCCTGTTTGAACTGGTCGGCCGCATGGGCGGAGGTAGTTGCTACGGCGAGCAGCGCGGCCGCGCTCAGAAGTAGGACCCGTGCGTGGGCCGCTGGTCGGTAAGCCATCACTGGGCCTCCTTGGATTTGTCCTGTGGGGGGAGCTGCGCAAACCCGGAGAGCGCGAGGCGCAGGCCGCGGTAAGTCCAGCTGAAACGGAAGCGGCGTTCGTCACTGGCAATCACCTGCGCGCCGACGAAGGTCTTGAGCGTGCCGGTCACATCCGAGGTGAGGCCATTGGGATCGACCGTCATTGACCGGATCACGAATGCCTGGGTGACATCCGAGCCCCGCTGCTCTTCGACGATCCGGACGAGCTCGGCCTTGAGGCGGCCATAGCTTGCAGGATCAGCGAGCTTCAGGATCTCGTTCATCCAGTAATCGAGGCCTTCCGGACTGCGATTGAGAAGAACAAGGGCCGCATCGCGGGTGACGAGCTCGAGATAATCGGCCTCGACCCCGGCACTGCTCACGGTGAGCGCTTTGGGAACGGTCGGAACCAGCACCACTTCGCGGTCGCGGGTGGCGGCAAGGCTCCCGGCGACGACCAGTGCAAGGCCAAGGCCGGCACTGGTGAGCGCAAAGAGGTTCCGCTGGCGCAGCAGCGATTGCTGCCGTTCGTGGGATATGTCGGAATACATGGAAGTGCCCCTCAACCGGCGAGTAGTCGGCAGTGAGAAGGCGGCGTTGCCTTGAGGCCCAGAAATCCTGCAGGCAGATACCAGTATGCGGCGTGGGCTACCCAGGAGCTGGCGCGTCCTGCTTTTGCCTTTCGCAATGCGAACCAGGCGCCGAAGGCGACTATGATGCCGATAAAGATATGCTGGGTGAGGATTCCCCAGGTGAAGGGGGCCAGCATTCCCGCGAACTCGTCGATGGTCCAGAAGCCGATAAGCTCCGGGTCATCGAGCCGCCGAGGAATGATGTAAGGGTCTGCCATGGCGACGCCGCCTTCCCTTGCCGCGCTCAGATGACCGCGGTCACAACCGAGGTGACGATCGGAACACCCGTGCCGACACCGATGCCGACACCCACCGGAACGGCGACCTGGCCGAGCGAAAAACGCCCGGATGCCAGACCGATCAGGCCGCCAGCGAGGCTGAGAACCGTGATGATCTTGCCGCCCGAGCCTTCCAGAAAGTCGGTGAACTTCGTGAGGGCAGGGGTGAAGGTCGTGTCAGCGCCGGCATAGGCGGCGCTCGCCGCAAGCGCCGCGATTGCGACCGGGATGGCAATGTTGAGGGTCTTGCCGAGACCCTTGACGCTGGCGCGCCGGGGGAGGGTGAGAGACTGCATGTGAAGCTCCGGTTGGAGGGGTGGTCACAGCGTTCTTGCGTTCGCTGTGTGTTCCACATGCATCTAGGAAATGTTGGTAGGAAAGTGTTCAGCAGCAATACCGTCTGGAGGTGGAAGGATGCGGACGCATCTTTTCCAGCTCAACGCATAAAATCGACGATAAGGACGTAAAATCAGTCTTTTTGTGTCGGTGAACGCCGTCACGGCAGCCGGGATTTGGCGACGACTCGGATAGAGGAACTGATTCGCCTCTAAACGAGATGTTCCATGTATGTTCTTTTCATTTTCCTACATGGGATGCTTCGCGATATGCCTGCGAATCGCATCAGTGCAGATGCAAGGAGACAGCCATGCACCATCCAACCACCGTTGCCAGACCGGCTAATCAAAGTCTGGCTCGCGTGCTCGCCCATGCGATCGATGCCGGCGGCAAACCCCGCCACAGGATTGCCAGTGAATGCGGGATGCACCGCGAGACCCTGCTTCGCGTAGCGCGTGGCGAGCGGCCTATCGGGCTCGACGAAGCGGCACTAGTGCTCGCCGCCTGTGGAGCGCACCCCCGCGCGACCATTATCCTTGCTCTTGCCGGGCAAGAAGAGCTCGCTTGCGAGTGGATGCATGGCGAGATGGGCGAATTTCTCGAAGAGTTCTTCACCAGCCTCCCAGTCCATCTTCAGCGGACCCTGGGGCGGCGGATTGAGGATCTGCGGCCTCGGTGGGCCAACGGCACCTCACAGCTCGTGGCACGAATGCTTGCCAAGCACATCGATGATTTCGTGGGCCGAGACATCACGATGTCACTGTCGCGGTAGCCTGAGAGTTCGGAGGGGACCGAACCCAAGCAAATGAGATCAACAATGCCGCATGCAACACCAGATGAAATGCACATGCCTCAACCGCCCGAAGCAGCGCCGCCGGCGAGGCTTTTGCGCCTGCCGGAAGTGATAGCCCGCGTCGGACTGCGCCGCTCCGCCATCTATCAGCGTATGAGCGAGGGGCGGTTCCCGAGATCGCGATCGCTGGGGCCGAAATGCGCAGTTTGGGTTGAAGCCGAGATCGATGAATGGATCCGCGCCGTCTCCCAAATTCCAAGCTGATGTCGCTGTGATCTATTCGGTTAGGATTTCCAGCGCTAAGCTGTGCCAATGGTTTACCGTTACCCCCTTGGCAATTCTCTCCATCCCGAAGCCTTGAAAGAGAAGCAGCGCTCGCTGCGCGAGGGCTTTCAGACCCCCTTGGCACTGCGCGTTCATCGCGCGCTATCCTGGCTTCGGCGAGCGGAAGCCGAGGATCAGGACCATGACGTCCGCTTCATTCTTCTCTGGATCGGGTTCAACGCGGCCTATGCCGGTGATGTTGAGGCTTCAGCCAGTAGCTCTGCACCGGAAGGCGAACGCGGACTGTTCCAGGCATTCTTCTCGACCTTGGTAAAGTTCGACGCGCGCCATCGGGTCTACGATGCTGTTTGGGAGCGGTTCAGCCAGGAAATACGGCTGTTGCTGGACAATCGCTATGTCTATCACCCGTTCTGGCAGCACCAGAATGGGGTCGCTGGCAATGCGGATTGGGAGCAGAAGCTTGAACGCAGCCGAACCGCGATCAAGCATGCCTTGCGCGATCATGACACCGCCCGGATCCTCTCGATCTTGTTCGATCGGCTCTATGTTCTGAGGAATCAGTTGGTACATGGCGGCGCCACCTGGAACAGCGATGTCAATCGCGACCAAGTGAGGGATGGGGCGTCGCTGCTCGGATGCCTGCTGCCCATATTCATTGACCTGATGATGGATAATCCTGGGTACGAATGGCCAATGCCAAATTATCCCGTCGTTGAATGATCTGGTAATGCCCTTGAGCGTGCGACGGGTCTGAGCGAAATCTGAAACTCGGCCAGCTCGCTCACGATGTCTTCGCTCATCCCCGAGAAAAGTTCGATCAGTTCGTCCTGTCGTGGCTGCCCAAAGGCAAGTCGGTAGGTCGCGAGCGATTTCTTCAGGTTCTCGTAGCGTTCGAGCTCACGGCTGAAAGGAAGCATGAGCACCATACGTTCGATTTTCGCCTCACCAGGATAGATCCAGTAGGGCACGATATCGCCGTCACACCCATTGACAGTTTGCAGATCCTCCGCGGCTTTGAACATTGCGGTCCAAGGTGCTTCGATGCCCACAAGCGCTGAAGCGCGATTGCCAAAATCCGCCGCGATATTTCGGCGCACAGCATGATTTTTAAAGCGATGGACGCGTCCTTCGCGCTGCTCGATGTCGACCGGATTGCGCGGAAGATTCCAGTGGACGATACGCGAGCAGTATGGGTGAAAATCAAGGCCCTCCTGTCCGATTGACGTGGATGCCAGGACGAATGGGCGAAATGGCGATTTGAAAGCAGCCTGGACGAGAGTGGTTCGGCGAACGCCCTTTTCCTCTTCGGCTTTGGTCGCGAAGCGCATGGCGAACCGCGCACGGATTTCGAAAGTCTGGTCCTGCAATCGCGCTCGGCCGGCCGTCCAGTGATCCAGCGTTATCTGAGCGGGCCGCAGTGCGACAACCTCGACCACCTTCATGGCGATGAGCCGTGCTCGTTCGACCGCATCGACTTGCTCGGCGCGTTCACTTTCCAGGACGAGATGGAGATACTCATCCAGCACCGCGGCAAGATCGTGTTGCGCCGAGTGTGCATTGACCTGGCGCCAATAGTTCAGGGGCGAGGCTTCTTTCAGTAGAGCGCGGCTCTCCGGTTGGTTGTACAGGCTACGAAACCCAAGGGCGATTACGATCGCCGCGCCAATAAGTGCCGGATCATCGATCTGTAACTCGGGGCAAAGGCGAGCAAGAGCGCGAAGCGCGCAGGTCGCAGGCGAGCCGAGCGCAAATTCCGCCAGCTTGTCGACTATGTCCCTTGGATCGGGGTCGCCGTGTTGATCGTCGGAAGCCAATGCTTGCCCAATCGCTTCGATCGTCCGTGCCATCGCGCCATGTTCGTCATGCGCCTCGTGCTCGATGGCGCCGACGCGGCCCCAATCCACACCTCGGCCCAGTTCGGCCTCGATGGTAAGGGGCAGCAGACGGTCGGATCGCTCGGCAAGTCGGGAAAGACACGCCGGATCGAGGCGTTCCCCAAGAACCTGACGAACCTGGACAAGCAGTTCAGCATAAGTGGTCGCTCGTCCGTGGCGCTGTTCTAACTGCAAGGGATCCACCCAACCGGCAAGGGTCGGAGATGGACACAACATCGGCATCATTTCCTCGACGCCGATTGGACGGCTTGTGCGCCCCACCAGATCCGGTGACATATTCATGCGCCGGCTCGCCTCGTGCGAGAGGAGTGCCGCAATCGCGTCCGGGACCATCGACCAGTCCGAGAAGACCAGCGTCTTGGTCGCCGGAACAGGCTCTCCGAATGAAGGACGGGAAGGCGGGATCCACAGCGCACGATCAAGGCCGTGTTGGAAGGCTGTTTCAGCGAGCGCGCGCATTCGTCCGTTGCGAAGTGGAATCTCTGCGAAGTTTTCGACCTGTGCCTTGTCGATGATGTACGGAGCCGCGGCTCTAATCGCGGTGCGCAACTCCTTGGCCGGCCGCAATTTGACTGCCTGCAGGCGTTCTCGCAGCTTGTACCCACGCATGAAATTGAGAAGGTACGGCGACGACTTCCAATATTCGACAATGCCAGGCGCACTGACGAGTTCGGCCACCTGCGAGACCGCTTTCGCCTCCCTTAGATCGTCCGTTGCAATCGTCAGCGGGGGCTTCAATTCCCTCACAAGAGAATTGCGGTCCGCAGTGGAGTCTACGCGCTCCGTCCGGGCTATGACCTGGCTGAGGATGTGATGCACGCGGTCCCGCTGGATACGCGCGGCGGATCTTGACGCAGGCATCGCCTGCAACGCACGCCGGAATTGCGAGAGCTCATTCTCGAGTTCCCTGACACGCGCCTCGCCGTCCACGTCGCCGAAGAGGAAGCGCATGGTTCGCAGGAAATCGCTGTAGTGATCGCCTTCTTCCGGATCGTCGCTGCTCAAGGTGAGCATTCGGTATGGCGTAGCGGACAGCAACAGCAGGCGTGCCGACGAACCATCCGGGCCGGAGTAGGAAAACAGGGCCCGGGCAAGCTCCGCAGCCGCTGCTTTTTCGGGCGCAAGACTCTCATCGTGCTCATGCAGCAATTCGGCAAACCGCTGGAACTCGTCCAGGATGATGAGATCCGGGGTAAGTGCGTCGACGCATATCCGTGCCAGGATGCGGCGAAGTTCCCCGATTATCGAGGCCGGGCGCTGGTCGGGTGGGTAGTCCGGACTTTTCTTGTTCCGTGCCAGCTCCGATGCCGCGCGAATGCGCTGGATGAAGTCATCCCCGATAGCTTCGTTGAATTTCTCGGATATCTCCTTCGAAATCGACTGGCTGCGCATCCAGTCTGTCCAGCCGGGCCAGTTCTCAGGCGTAACTCCGCCGCGAAAAATGCGCTGCACGCCACCATGCCGGATGCCGAGCCTTTTTCTCAGCATTTCATAAATGAGAGCGCGCTCTTTTGCCGTGCCCAACGATGACTTGAGATCGAGCGCCGTTCCCGGTGTCAGGCTGATGAGATTTATGGGCCTGAATGCGATCCCTCCTTCCTGCTCGATCTCAAGCGGCAGGAGCGTGAGGCGGGTGTTCAGTGGTTTGGTTGCTGATCCGATAACATTGAGTGACTTGATATTTTGCTCGGCTATCGCCTGGTTCGAGCAGATGTAAACCACGTCAATCCGGTCAACCTTTCCTGCAAGTTGTTCGATCGTCTTGGCGATAACGCCGCGCGCAACCATGGTCTTTCCCAAGCCGACTTCGTCGGCAACAAGGAACTGACGCGTGGGCGAGGTATCCGTGAACAGGCGCTGGAAGACATAGTCGACCGTGGCGCGCTGGAAGGGCTTCAGGAGTTCCAGATGGTCGTTCGCCCGATAGGTCACTGCCGCGCTCCCTTGGTGGTCAGGAGCGGCGCAAAACTTGCCCAAAGCGCGAGAAACTCTGGCGGCACTATGTTCGCGCCGCCATCCGGATCTTCGAGGCGCTTGATGAGCTGATCGATCTCGGCGAGCTCGCCGCCATCGAGACTTAGAGCACGGACCATCGGTTCGAGAAGCGATGTTCCGCCCTGACCGAGCCGGCGCAGCCATTGCCCTTCGCCGGCGGCCTCGCTCTCGAGGAAACTACCTTCGCCCAGACTTCCGAGGAGCAAGCTCAAATATCGAAAGAAATTCTCGACATTCGCAATGTGCGCTCGCAGCACGGCGGCGTCGCGCCCATCAGGGACCCCGACAAGCCGCGCACCAAGGGTGAAGGCAACTTCCACGCCAGTCTGCTCGTCGCGAAGGCGGATACCCAACCAGCGGGTGACATCGCTCAATGGCACCGAACCAAGCGTCATTCGAGACTGTGCTTTCGAGAGCAACTCCGCAGCATCGTATCCCCGTTCGTTCGCAACGGTGATTGCGCGCATGAAACAGCTTATGCCCTCCGGTAGATCGAGGGATGGGGCTTTGCCGGCAATCTCGACCTCCAGCGCGATGGTATCCGTCAGTTGGGTGCAATGAAGGTCGAGCGCGAGCGCCGCGATTTTGATGCGCAGTTTCTCCAGCGCCTTTTCGGCTGCCGCCGCAGCGTCCTGGTCGGGCGGCTCGGATGGTGTATAAGGAGCCAGGAGGCGGCGAAATCCTTCCGAGAACACCGCATCCTCAATCGTTCCCATCCGGGATTTCGGGCCATCGAGCGTGGCCATGATCTCTACGTTTTGCGTCCGTCCTCCGCGCGTCGGCACAAGCGCAGCCGTCGTCGCATTGGCTGAACCGAGGTGGATATGCAGGCGCGAGCCGCGCTCGACGACATAGGCTTTGGCATGAAGTCCCTCGAGATCGGCCGAGCATGCCTCCTCGCGATCTTCTTGCTCGTATTCGGTGGCGCGCTCGTCGAGCGTTTGTATCTCAAACATACTGCGGATGGCCGGTTTGATGCAGTCGAGTTCCTCGGCCCGGGCGACGAGCTGGCAAGATGCGGGATCGTCGTATCCCGAAGCCAGTTGCTTGAGCGCATCCCCGCTTACAAAGGGGGACAGGATAGCGAGGCGCTCCCCCTTTTGCGGCGTCCAAGCGCCCGCTTCCAGGCCATTGACGGCGAAGCGGATCTTGGTTGCCCCGGCGGGAAGATCGTCCCACCAGCAGCAGGCGAGATCGCGCAGCAGTGACGGGAGAAACTTTGGCGCCGTCGGCCGATTGGCCGCGTTCGCCAGTCCCGGAAGAGCGCGTAAGAGCCCGACGACGGGCTCATTACCTTCGCAAATATCGTCGGCGACCGTGCCATCGAGGCAAAGCGCCAAATCCCAGCACCGATCATTGGTCAGGTTACGCGAAAGAATCGCCAGCCGCATGCGGATGGGCATGCCCTTGCGTTCCGGTTGGAAGCGAATGCACCACAATTTAGGATGAAACGCTCCGCCTCCCGGCGCCGCAACTTCGGTAATGGTTTTCTCATAGAGGGCCATCAGGCGCGCTGCATTCGGGCGCGCCTCCTTGATGCGGCCCCGATCGCAGTAAATGGCCATCCGGCCCGCCATCCGTTCGACGCTTTGCAACAGAGCCAGGGGGCTGCGCAGCATCTCGTCGCGATTCTCCGCATCGCGAAATACGATGGCGATCGGGATCGCGAGGGCGGTTTCGAAATCGAGCGAATAGGTGGTAGCTACGGCGTGGTCGAACTTATAGCCGTCCGGCGAGCGCATGAGCGACGTGTATAGTTCGCGATTTTCAGGGTCGAAGGCGGGGTCAACCGGCATCGGCAAGCTCCCCGAGATAGCGGCTGGCGATGCCCCATCTGAAATCGAGCCGCGCGTCCCCAGAAGCCCCTGACCAGCGTTCAAGCGGCGCATCGTGAAGGAGCCGTGCCTTCATGCGTTTCAGCCCATGCTCCCGCTGCTTGAGCAGTTCTATGGCGTGGTGATCAGCCTCAACCGGACCAGTGCCATCTCGGGCGATTGTTACCCACCCCCGAATGAAATCCCGCGATGACTTGGTGAGGTTGTGGCTAGTCCTGCCAATCAGCCCAAAAAGGTCGTCGAGATCCCAGTCGCCCAACGCCAGGTGATCGAGCTCCGCCTTCCAAACCTCTAGGCGTGAGCGATAGTCAGCCGCCAAGCTGCCCGCATCGGCATGTTTCTTGGCATTTGGCCGATCTGCAGCACGAAGTGCCAGCAGGAGATTATAGAACAGGCTTGCTCCGTACATGACGCCGGAAAATCGTTCAGCGTGGCGCAGTATCGCACGATTGGCGTCTGAGATTGTGTCTTCGCTGACCTGCCAAGGCCAATCCTCCGTGAACGTTTTGCCCTTGCGAGCCAGCTCATTGAGCAGACTTGCGCCTGCATGACTTTCGATGCGGTCCCGCAGAAAGGCGGCTTCGCCTTCAGTTAAGGCAAAACACGTTTCGACCAAGAAATCTGCGGGCGGCTTTGGCAGGTTCGACGACCAAAGTTTGAGATCGTGGTCCTTCAAGCTCTCCGGTCCATAGGACATGAATGTCGAATGGCTTCCCGCCAATGTTCGGATCCCCAAAGTGTTCAGGCCGGCCCAATAGACGCTTGATGCAAGGCGCTTGAGGTTTTGGCCCGCGTCTCGACCGATCACCCCGATCGTCTCTCCTCCCCGTAGCAGCGCTTCGCTCAACTGGAATTCCAGATCACGAGCGATTACAATACGTTCTGCCTGTGTAGCCTTGCGCCCCTGCGCCTCCAGATAGATCCACGGGATGAAAAGCATGTAGCGCAGCCGCGTCTGGATTGTGCTGGTACCGGGAAAGAGCAGATCGGCCAGTCCGTCACGAACCGTGCCGAGGCCGAGTTCGTCGCGCGCCTCAGGCTGTTTGAACAGGTCGATCAGGGTTTGAGCGCGGCGACGCTCTTCGGGGTCAAAATCAATCCAGGCGAGATAAGACATGAATGCATCTTCGGGACGTGCTTGGTGGGGCGGGGCAGAGAGGTCAGATCCTCCACCTCATCACGGCGACGCTCCGACGCTGGATGGTGAGACCTCGATGATCTCACCCCTCGTCATCAGGACGATCATGCCCCGTTCGGCACCAGTCATGTCGAGATAGGCCTGCACCTGACCTCTGTAGTGCTCGAGCGACGCGGCATCGGGCGCTACATCGCTCTTCCAATCCACAATCGTACCCGGCTTGCCCTCGGGCGTCAGGGTGAGGGCGTCAGCAATTCCGGAGGTTGCATATTCATGCCCGTCCGTGGTGTGGCACGCAAACACCGGGAATTCGGCTATCAGCTCGCCGCGTACTGCGGCAATCGGATCAAGTCTGAGTGTCTTGTCGATGCAACTCGCCAGCTCTTCGGCGGATAGGCCCGTCGCGGGATCGCTAACCGCAGTTCGGCCGAACTGAACGATCAATTCCTTCGCTCGCTCGGTCAGCGAACCGAGGTTGTCGAAAGTTTCGCCCGTCAGAACCTCTTCCATCAACTTGTGGAGGATCAGGCCCCGTTCGCGGCTGCCTTGAATAGCGAGCTTCGGCGGGAGTTCCTGCTGCTGCTGGTCTTCGGCATCTGTCCAGAGATCTGGTTCCTCCGCGACGATGACGGGGCCGGAGATCTCTTCGCTGCGGCTTGGGGTGAGCCAGGTCAGCTGCACCTTTCGCCGCAAGATTTGGTCAGCTTCCGCCGCGAATGTCTCTCGCGTCTGCGTATTGCCCGCTTCCTCTGCTGGTGATGGCACGCGCTCTGGCAATTCGCCGGGATCGATGGATGGAAGCTCGGCAAGCGAAAGGTCGAGCAGGCTTATCCATGCCGACTTCGATGGTGAGACATCAAGACGAGGAAGAATCAGCAATTGCCGTGCCCGCGTGGCCGCCACGTACCACAGACGTATCCGTTCCCGATCCAGCTCCAGCTTCTCAGCCTCGATCGCCGCTTCATGGCCCTCGGGGGGCACGCCGAAGATCGGGCAATAGAATGTGTCCGACTGGCGATCTGTCACCGCGCTATCGGGACCCATGACGCCCGTCATGGTGTTGATTGGAATGACAATAGGCCATTCGAGGCCCTTCGCCGCGTGCATCGTGAACAGCGAAATGGCTTCCTCTTGCGCGTCGGGCCGACCTTCGACGGCTCGGGCCTCATCCTCCCACGCAGTCGTCATCGCCTCAGAAAATGACCGCAGGCCGCGCACCGCATATGCGGTCGCGAGATTGAGGTAGAGGTCGACATTGGCGAGCGCGCGTTCCGCCTGACCGCGATGGCGCTCGACGAGAATGGGCCTGATGCGCAGGACATCAATGGCCTGTGACAGGAGCTCATGCGGCGTGGTGCTGTTTGCGCGCCGCGCAAGAGCTTGGAGTTTCACCAGGACCGCGCGCGCCAGATCGTGCGTGACGGTGTCAGCATCGACTGACAGGGTCAGACGCGGGATACGGTCGGGTTCGCTCTCATTGCGCGGGAGCGCCCAGACAATATCGAGCAATTCTTCATCCGTAAGGCCGACCAATGGCCCACGGAGCAGTGCGCCCAGCGCCAAGGTGTCGCGACGATCAGCAAGGACACGAGTGACCGCGATCAAATCCTGGATTTCCTGACGACGGAAGAGCCCTTTCCCGGCTTGGGTCGCAACCGGGATACCGCGGCGTTCCAAAGCTTCTTCGTATCGCCAAAGTTCGGCGCCTGTCGGCGCGAGCAAGGCGATGTCCCCCGGTTGGCAGACGCGCGGAGTACCTGTCCGGCGGTCGACAATTTCCTGCCCGCCGATCAGCCGGGCGCAAAGGTCGGCAACAGCTTCGGCTTCACCGTCTCGTTGCTGCTCCACCTTCGCTTTACCATCCTCGCCTGCAACCGCGACGTCGAGGGCGGCTACGCAAATGCCTTCGGCGGGATCGGAGTGGAAGGCATCGAGGGCCGTGAAGCCCGGCTGACCATCGGCAGACAGTACCGCTTCGAAGCGCGCGTTGACGAAAGTCAGAATGGAAGCGCACGACCGGAAGTTGGTCGAGATGGAAAGCAAGCTGTCCTGACCGTGCGCGATGAACGCGCTGCGAGCCTGTACGTAGGCACCGACGTCGGCGCCGCGAAAGCGGTAGATCGCCTGCTTCGGATCGCCCACGAGAAACAGCGCGCCAGGACGGATTCGGAAAGCCGCCCAATCGTCGCCGTCATGCTGCGGATCACCGCACAGCCGCCAGAAGATCTCGGTCTGGAGCGGATCGGTGTCCTGGAACTCATCGACGAGGACGTGGGCAAAACGCTTGCCCAGCGCCTGGCGTACCGCCTCATGACTGCGCAACAGGTCACGCGCGGCATAGATCAGATCGTCGAAATCGAGCTGCGCGCTGGAACGCTTGTAATTGCGGTAACGCTCGAGGATTGGAGCGGCTTCTGAGACAAGCGCAGCCAGAACGTGGCCGGCAATCGCCTGCTGCATCGCAGCCCACGTCGCGCAGCATTTCGCGTAGAGATCGTCAGCGGCGATGTTGAGCTGCTCACCATCGGCTTTGGACAAACCGGCCTGCTTCGCCGCTTCGACCCACTTCCCTTTCTTGCGATAAGCGGCAAATCCACCGGTCTTGGTGCAAACGTCCGGATGGGGGCGCGCAACCAGCAACTGAACAAGGCCCGCGGGTGATTGGGGTTCGGCAACCGCGGCTACCGCTTCTGCCATCTGTGCGAAGCCTGCTGCATAGGTGGCCGTCTCGGGCTCGTGGGCCGAAGCATTGTCGATGAAGTCGCCCAAGGCCGTGGCCGCCTGTTGGAATTCATCCATGAGTGGAGCAAACGGGGAGGGCGCTGGTGCCTTGAGAGTTCGCCTACTCCGCAAATTGGCCGCGATCTTGTGAAGCAGCTCGACCGTGCTCTTCGGATTGTAGAGCACCATTTCGGCAATGATGCCGCCGTGCTCACCGGATAGCCGCTCTCGCAGCCAGCCATCAACGATTTCGAGAAACGCAAGGTCAGCCAGATTCCGATCCATGACCGTCGCGCCAGGATCGATGTCTGCCTCAGCCGGGTAGGGCTTGATGAGGCGCTGGCAGAAGCCGTGAATCGTGGAGCAGGTGACTTCATCGATCGCCGCGCTCGCGGTAACGAGATTGTTGCGCTGGGCATCGCTGAGGCCATCGGGAAGCGCGACTTTCAGCTCTGGCGCGATCCGGCCTTCGCTCAACTCGGCGACAAACTCCCTGACCCGCGACACCAATTCGCTTGCCGCAAGTTCGGTAAATGTCACCGCCGCGATGGCGCGCGGAGAGGTTCCCTCCGCGAGCATTACGGCGATACGCCCCGCCATTACCGCGGTTTTTCCCGAGCCTGCGCCGGCCTCGACAAGGATCGAGCGGGTATGCCGACCAATTGCATCGAAGCGGGCACCGTCGTCCTTCAGTTGAGCAGACATGGTCGTCATCACTCCGCCTCCCACACCTGAGCCGCATCGCCGAGCATTGCTGCCGCGATTGGACGCTTGCGTTTGCAGTAGGTTGGGCCGGCGTTTGCGGGCAGGGCGAAGGCGAGATCGTCGTAATCATCGCCGGTATCGGGGCCAGGAATCGCCAGCCCCGATTGCAGGTTTGACCGGGCGGCGACGAGATAGCCGGCGACCTCGGACAAGACGGCGTCCGGATCGTCGAGCTGGAGGTCTAGGTTCTCCCGGGGATACAACAGTGAAGCTGTTATGCTTACATCCTCGCCCAGCAAGGATTTAACGGCGAAGCCATAGAGACAGCGCTGCAGCTCTTTGCCCCCGTTGAGGCGAATGGCTGACCTTGGTGCGCGTCCCGTTTTATAGTCTCGCACAATGGCGCGCTTGCCATCGTCGAGAATGTCGAGGCGGTCGATGTAGCCCTTGATCGCAAACCCTGCGCCAGGAATTTCGACCCTTCTGCTTGGATCCCAAGGAATGGCCCCGTCCGATTTCGGCGTAGAACCACCGAACGGCACCTCGGCATAGCTTTGCGCTCCCGCCAGTTCCTGATTGCCATAGGACAGCGCATTGCTTGCGGTCACTCGAGCATCTGAGAGCGTGCGCGTCCAGATGATCGCCGGCGGCACCGGACGTTCACTTTCCCAATCGGCCGCCACTCGGGCTGCGGCATTATAGACCAGCTCGTCGATGACTTGCGCGGTTGCGCCGCCGAGGCCGCCCGCGGCCTCGATGCTCTGAAGCGCGAAGTCGAGTACCATGTGGACAAGGTCGCCCATTTCCAAGGGATCGAGTACCAACGGTTCGGCCCCTGCGTTAGGGGCGCTCCAGTGGAGTCCATAAACCCAGACAAAGCCGAGGGGGTTGCGAAGCAAGCGTCGCAGCGAACTGGCCGACTGCGTTCGACCAAGAACGGCTTGAATCAGGGGATGGTCTGGCCGCACCTTACCATCGTGGGCGGTAATCTCCTCTCGCTTCCAATCTCGCCAGCAGGCCAAGGCGCTGACCGCTTGGGGATTGGTGCCAAACTCTTGCGTTCTTGCCATCAACCGATCGGTCTCGCTGAAAGCATGAAGCGGAACCGCATTGCGACGAAGATACATCTCGGTGCCAAGTCCGGCGAGCAGCGGACTACGTCCGAGGAGCCGGCCATCGCTGTCGCGGCGGGCACGAGAAAGTACGAGCTGGCCGGATGTCGTTGCCATAATAGTCTCGAAATCGCGCCTATCCGCCTGGTTGATCGGAAGTGGATCGAGCACATGGGTTGGGATGATGTGATCGGGGATCAAGCGGTCTTCAGAAATGCCACGCGGCCAACGCGAGGAATTCAGGCCAATTAGCCGGACAAACCGGCGCGGTGAGGCGGCAAGGGCACTTGCTGGCATCCACGCAACCGAGACGCAGGAGTCGAGGCCGTCATCCTGCTTCAGGTTTTCCAGCGAAGTGTCAATCGATGCGGCCGGGCCGGCCATGAGTGCCTTGCGCCAAATCGCGAGCGCGCGGCCTGAAAGAAAGGCCGGGCCGATTTCATCGGCAGCGTCGGCTCCTTTCGCGAGCAGTTCGATCGCGAACTTCAGAGCAGGTGAATGGTCGCTTCCATCCGGCCAATCTTCGGCTGCGAGACCCGACAACAGCCGGTTCCACGCAGCGGACGTCGCCATTGGCGCATCAGTCGGCAAGACGCGCAGCCAACCTTCGGGCAGGGCTGAGAACGCGGCCCCATCAGAACAGAGTGCGGCGAGGCGCCGTATACGGGTCTGCGAAAGGCCGCGAACGAGAATGTCGGCCAATGCCGCAGCGGCCTGACCATCGCGGGTCGTGACTGTCGGAACGCCATGGACAAAGTGCAGGTCGATGTTCGCATCAGACCGCAGCGCCAGGAAATGATCGTCATATTCAGCAGTCGAAGCCGCTGCGATTGCGATTTCGTGCGGGGCGACATCGCCGGATGCCAGAAGGGATCGTACCCAGCGCAACGCCTCGATAGCCTCGTGGAGACCCGAGGCGGCGCTTGCGACTCTGACCTCGGGATGCTGGGCCGGAACTTCAACTACCTTTATCGCGGATCCCACCAACCAGGCCGGAATCCGGCGCGGCCCGGCACTCCACGTCACGGGAATCTCGGTCGCGAGCTCGATCAGCAATGGGCGCCAGCACGGCGATAGCTCGGTCAATCCCTCAACGGTCAGGGCGCCGAGCACCTTCTGAGAATGATGAATCCGGCTCCGCGCGCAGGCGACGATATCCATTGGCCTTAGCATTCCCGCGGGAAGTTCGGCCAAAACAGCAGCTTCGAGGTGGGCCAGCGCCTCTAGCCTGGGATGGTCTCCTGCGCGTGCGGAAAGGTCGATCCCAGCCCGCCAAACCTTGTGAAGAGTATCGGCCGCAGCGTTGACCATACCGGGGAGTGACTTGATGTTTTCCAACTCACCGAGCGGCGTATTGGGAAGCACTGACTGCAACGTCGAACGAAGCGTTTCGTCGTCAATTGGCTTGATGAAGCCTCCGGCCAACCGCACAGCTGCCTGCTCGAAGGACATGATCTGGGTGCCATGATGCCGATCGCGTGCAGCGTGCAGACGCTCGCAGCGCATGGCATGTCTTCCGTGGCACACGATAGTTGAGCGCGATGCGGCAGTCACAATCCATTTCCCTCTTGCAAGGAGTCAGCAGCCTGCACGATCTGTTGACGCCCACTTGGCGAAAAGAATCATGAAGCTAGTGACTATTCGCAGCCCCCGTCGAGCTCAGTCTATACAAGCGTTTTGATGATCGGATGCAAGACATCGCGGTCACCTTATGATCTACTCCACGCTTGCTGCGACCGGTTCTGTCGTAGAAGGTGTAGAGCAAGGTCTTTGCAGCAGTTTCAGATTCGACCGAGGGGCGGCGGAGATATTCATGGGATTGTTTAACCGAGTCTTTGCCGGTCAACGGATCGACGAGTGGGCGTCCAATTACGCCCTTGTCGCTGCGAGAACGCTAAATCAAGTTGCGGCCGACCTAATCGTGTCTGCCGAAGAAGAGATCGCCAAGGTCAGTCTGAAGGACGGGCTGTTCAACCAAGCGACCTTCATCCAGGAGCGTATTGCGCCAATGGTGCGGTCGGTGGCGGAACCCGTCGCCATCGAGATCCTCGACGAGGCGAACACGGCTCTCCTTGAACTGGTTGAGGAGCAGGCCGTTTGGGTGCGGGGGCCAGAGCACGAGGAGGAACCGGAAGGTGCCTTCGAGGGGGCAAGGGATGTCGCGGCGGCCGCGGTTCCGTTGGCCGCGGGGGTGGCTACCGCTGCTGCCCTTCCATTCGCAGCCGTGACGACCACAACGGCGTGGCTCGGGTTGGTGACCACCACAGCAATAAGTTGGCCGGTGGTGCTGGGTGGCGGTGCCCTTGCCGGATTGGGTCTTGCTACCGGCGTTTTCAACACAGCTAAGATACGCGATCGCACGTTAGTCCGTCTGCGAAAGCGGGTGCGAGGGTTCATCGTCGCCTCGCTGATCGACGGAAGCGAACAGTCTCCTGCAATCCTGCAGCAACTCGCGACCGAATTTAACCGAGCCGCCAAGCGAGCGAAGTCCCTATGATCGGCTCGCTTGCCAACACGCTGCTGCGCGAGATCCCCGGTCACCTTCTGGCCGGTGTTGCCTCGGGCGAATACCGCGTCTCCGGCTCCATCATCCAGTCCGTCACCTCGGGAAGGATCGTCGGGCATTTGCAAGAGACCTCGGCGCTCTCTTCGTTGCTGAGCTCCGGCCCCCTGGCGTTGCCCCAGTTGGCGTTCGAGGCTGTGAGCGTCGTCCAGAACGAACAGATCAAGGCTGCGATCGCGGTGGTTCAGTCGCTGCAGGTCGCCAACCTTGCATTGAGCGGCATATCGATTGGGGTGTCGATTGCGGGAACCGCCCTGCTTGCTCGTCGGATCGCACGCGTTGAGCAGAAGGTCGATGCCATCCTTCCCGGTCTAGCAGCAATTGCACGAGGGATTGAGGGTTTGCGAACCGAGCGAATTGCGGAAGATTTCACGCGGCTTCGCACTCTGGCCGACCAGGTCGAGGAAGCGTGGCTACCATCTGCCACCAACACCGAATGGATGGCTATTGCCCGTGATTCCCACTTTCTCGCAGACAGCTTCGAACGCCGTGCCCGTGACCTTGGCGATGCCGGTGATCGTCTTTGTGGCGAACCCTTCGCGGATGCATACGCATTGGCCTCGGGACTTCGCATCACCGCGAGGTTGGCCGCCGGCCAGGATGACATGGCGCGTCAGGCTGCGACGGCTCGTACCCATACGCTTCTTGCACTTGGCGAGCCCGTGCGGCTCGCCCGGTTAGCCCTCGCCGCTGAGCCAGAGGCTGACCTGGCGGCTACGCCGCAGTGGCAAGAGCGAATGGATCGGCGAACCGAAGACTTTCGCACGATCGTCAAATCAGTGCGCGAACGCGAACTCGCCGCGGCCGCCAGCGTGGAGACGCTGGAAGAATTGGCAAGGCAGGAGATCTCCGGACGCGACTGGCTGGAAGCGTCGCGATCCGAGGACAGCAGTCCTCTGCTGTTCCTGCCGGTAGGGCCCTTCGAACTGCAGGGGGAAACACAGTGACCCCGAGGATGGCCAAGCTCGATCGCACGCTGAAGCTCGTTCATATGCTGTGCGACAGCGGGGAAGGCCTGACCCTGGACGAGATGGCTGCCGGGCTTGGGGTTACCAGGCGAACCGCCGAGCGCTTGCGCGACGTGATCGCGCTTCATTTCGATGTCGTCGAGGACAGCGATGGACGAACCAAACGGTTTCGCATTCGAGACGCGCTGAGGCGGGTGTACACGCGTCCCACGGCTGCCGAGATCGCGGCACTCCAGGCTGAAGCCGACGCTCGCAATCGCGAGATGGCACCTCAGGCAGCACTGCTCTCCAGCCTGCTCGACAAGACAAAAGCTGCATTGGATGATCGCGAGAAGCGAAGGGTCGATCCGGACCTGGAAGCCTTGGTCCGCCTTCAGCGCAGCAGGGTTCCCGCCGGGCCGGCCGTCGTCGCCGACCCGGAAAATCTGGCCGCTATCCAGGGCGCCATCATGGCAGGGCAATGTGTGGAATTCGATTATCGCGCTGACGGGGCTGATATCTCACGATGGCGCCGCGTGATACCCTTTGGCCTTGTGCATGGTCCGATCACATACTTGATCGGCAAAATGCCCGATCGAGATGCCGACCCTGTGCCCTTCCGTCTGGATCGGATGAAAAACGTGCGTGCGGCCAACACGTCGGGACTGCCTCCAGAAGACTGGGACCTCGACCGGTGGCTGTCACAGAGCTTTGGCATCTGGCGGGAGGAAGATCACGCAGTCGTGTTGCGCGTACTCCCATCCTCCGTCGAACGCGCAAGGCAATGGCGCTTCCATCCCGCTCAGGAGCTGGAAGAAATGGCTGACGGCCTAATCGTAAGGTTCAGGGCTGGCGGTCTCCGAGAAATTGCCGAGCATCTTTTTACATGGGGCGGGGAGGTTGTGATCGAAGGCCCCGACGCGCTCCAAGCGGTTATGCGGGAGCGACTGGAGGCGGCCAGCGCATGCCTACGACCGCTTTTGACGCAGCGCGACGTTAGGGCAGAAACATGAGAAAACCCGATTCTGTTGCTGCGCTCGCTGATTTCGGCCGCGTTCGGTTGTCGAAGTCGTTCTTCATGCGCGATTTCCTGTTCTCCGACATTGCAGCGGTACATGGCCTGAGCAACGTGCCCGACGACCCTGATCTGGCGATCGCTGCAGGAACCAGGCTTTGCGAGGAACTGCTCGAGCCTTTGCAGGATAGGTTCGGTCGCATCGCCGTCCGCTCCGCGTTTCGCTCGTGCGAAGTGAACGGGCTGGGCAACGAGATGCAAGCGGCGGGGAAGAGCGGGTACAATTGTGCTTCGAACGAAGCCAATTTCGGCGGGCATATTTGGGATCGACGCGATGCCAAAGGCCGGATGGGGGCCACGGCCTGCGTCGTGATCCCGGCATTCTGGGACGCATTCCAGGCAGAGGGGGATTGGCGAAAGCTTGCCTGGTGGATCCACGATCACCTGCCCTATTCGAGTCTCTATTTCTTCCCGAAATTCTGGGCCGTGAACATTGCTTGGTGCGAGGAGCCGGAACGACGAATCGACAGCTATACCTATCCGAAGGGCTGTTTGACCAAGGTAGGCATGCCGAACAATTCCGGATCACACGAGCAGGATTGGGCTGGCATCGAGGGAGCAATGGTCCGCGGGCTTGCCTGAATGGGCATCGGGCATTCGCGCTGCATATCATTAGAAAGTAGGGGGACTATGAAGCATTCGCGCCTTCGGGCATTCGCCGTCATCGTATCGAGCGCGCTGACTCTGCCGTCCATCGCCTATGCCCAGGACAAGGATGCGTTTCGCAATCAGGCCAAGGCCTCAACCGCCCAGCTTCAGGGCCAGGGCGAGCCCAGAGATCGGTGTTCGATGGGAGCCTTTGTCGGGGAAGGCGGTCTCGTGACGCGCACTTTCTCGGGCTCTGCTCTCAAACCGGGAGACCATCTCATCTCAATCAATCGTGTGGACGTATCTGGCAAGCGGGCCGAAGACATCATTGCAGTCTTGCGCGGGACTGGCCCGACGGCAGTGATCCCGGTGCGCGTCGAGCGGGGTGGGCAGCCCATGGATGTGGATGTGAGCTGCTCGAACGCTCGCCCCGCCACGGAAGCTTTGATGAGCGGCCTCAACCTTGCTGCCAATGGCAAGTTCGACGAATGCGTCTCCGCCTTTGGGCAACGCGATGATCTCGGGACCTATGGCGCCACGATCAAGGTCCAGTGCGCCGCCCTCTCACGCAATCCCGGGCGGTATAATCTTGCGCAATTTACCTTCGAGGCCATGCAGTCGCTGGTCGAAGATGCGCGGTGGGCGCCGTCGATGCGATCCGACGTCATCCGGCGACTGCGCGCGAGCGAGAGCCTCATTACCCAGGGGCTGGGAATTGCACGTTTTCAGGAGCTGGTCGCTGTGACACGGTCTTGGCCTGGGGGCGAGCGCATGTTCGAGGCATCGGCCCCTGATTGGGCCTTGTTTCGACGCAATTCCGAGGCTTCGCTTCGCGCGAGGCTGATCGATCCGGATTCTGCGCGGATCGAGTGGCCCTATGGCTTTACCTATGGGACCTGGAAGCCGATCCTGTCGAAGCGTGTCGAAGGTTACTGGACCTGCGGCTCGATCAATGCTCGCAATCGCATGGGAGGCTATACCGGCAGCACGTCGTTTGTGGTCGTCCTTGACGCTAACGGTTTTGTCCAGTTCGTGGACATGGGCGAAGCGCGGGACTTCGACTTTGTCACGAGCCAGTGCAATGGTTCCGTCAAGTATCTGCCTCCGCCGCAGCGCGAGCTTGCCGGAGCAGGGGTATCCCAGCCTGCGCAAGCGGCGTCAATCGCCGACGAGTTGAGAAAGCTGGTCGATCTCAAGAATAGCGGTGCCCTGAGCGAAGCGGAATTTCAGGCTGCCAAACAGCGACTGCTTGGCACCTCAGGGCAGTAGTAGACCATGACGGTTCCAAGCCAGCTTATCACCGCCGTCGATATGGCGATCGCGAGCGGAATTGATCCAAAGCGTTTTCGCGCGGCCCTCCGCGCTGCTGGCTTGGGTTGGCATCCGCACAATGGCCGTTGGGAGGTCCTGCGCGGGAGTAGTCAGCATAAGGACATGGAAATGGTCATGGCCCGGCTTGGCGGAGGGGGCTTCAACCTGCGGTCGGCCATGAAGCCTGCACGCGCCGATCCGAGGGCTTCGGGACGCGACGAGCACTATATTCTCGATCTCTGCGACGAGTTTCTCGAATTGAAGGCCGTCCGCCAGCATTGCTTTCCGTTTCTGACCGGAGATCCCGATCGGCGCGGGTGCCGGAAGCCTTTGCCTGTCGATGGTTTTTATCCGGGTCTCAACCTTGTCGTGGAATATCATGAGCGCCAGCATCGCGAACGCGTCGGATTTTTTGATGACAAGCCGACGGTTTCCGTAGTGCCCCGCGGAGAGCAACGCAGGCGATATGACGAGCGCCGCCGCGATTTGTTGCCGAAGCACGGCTACGCGTTCGTCATTCTCGAGGTGGATGAATTTGCCCATGACAGGGCCAAGCGTCTCCTGAGAACGTCTGAGGACCAGGCCGTTGTCGCTCGGCGGCTGGGGATATTTCGCGCGCCGTAAACTGCCCTACTGCGACGCTTCTGGACGATCACCAGATTGTTAGCCTAAACGGCACGGGAATAACAGAAAAATAATGCGAATTGATGCTACATGTCGGCTTTAAGAGGTCCTGATGAGTGGTTCTATGGAAGATGACTTTTCTGGTTACGAGCAGTCGGTGATCGACATGGCAGTCGAGGGTTGGCGATTTTCGCGGCTGTTTTCTCGGGTCATCTCCAAGTTGGATGCGGGCGAAGCCAATCGGTATGTCAATCAGCTGCGGTATTTTCAAAAGCGCATCGAAGAGAATCTGGAGCGCCTGGATATGAAGCTTGTAAACGTGGAAGGTCAGGTCTTCGATCAGGGGATGGCCGCGACCGCTTTGAATATTGCTGACTTCGATGCGGAAGATAAGTTGATCATAAGTCAGATGATTGAGCCCATTATCATGGGTCCGGAAGGTTTGAAGCGCCAGGGAACCGTGATGGTCGGCAAGGTGAATCTGTGAAATACGTTGGCATCGATCTCGGAACCACCAACAGTGCAATCTGCTCTTTCGACGGTGAAAATGTCCGTCTCTATAAGAGCCCGGAACAGCACGATGTAACGCCATCCGCAATTTTTATGGATAAGCGCGGGAAGAAATATGTGGGAGCGAGGGCATATAATGATTCTGCCCGGAATCCCGAGAATGTCGCGACGCTGTTCAAGCGGCACATGGGCACGAGTACCCCGATCAAGTTGGCCGCCGTCGATCTCGTGAT
Organism: Sphingobium cyanobacteriorum; assembly: GCF_030580935.1. GTDB lineage: Bacteria > Pseudomonadota > Alphaproteobacteria > Sphingomonadales > Sphingomonadaceae > Sphingobium > Sphingobium cyanobacteriorum. The sequence continues at coordinate 69,788 of NZ_JAUQOM010000003.1, forward strand.
GACGCCGGAGGAGTGCTCGACCGAGGTGCTCAGGGTGCTCTACTCCTATCTGCCCGAGGAAATTCGGAATGACGAGGAGACCGGCGCCGTCATCACGGTGCCGGCCGCGTTCAATCAGATGCAGAAAGATGCTACGATGGCGGCGGCCATTGGCGCCGGCATAGGTCGTGTAGCCCTCATGCAAGAGCCGGTAGCTGCGGTCATGAGCGTGATGCGGTTGCGAAAGAGCGACGGCATTTTCCTGATCTACGACCTTGGCGGCGGCACCTTGGACATTGCCATTGCGGAGAGCACTGCTGGCCGTGTGAGTCTGCTCGCGCATGGCGGCATCGCTATGTGCGGCGGGCGGGACTTTGATAGGATGCTGTTCGACAATGTGATCAAGCCTTGGCTGCTCGAGCATTTCGACCTTCCTGAGAATCTCAATGAATTTCCTCAGTTTCAGAAGCTGAAACGCATCAGCGAATGGGCCGCCGAGAAGGCCAAAATTGAACTTTCACAACGCGACGACGCTGTCATCAGTCTGGATGACTCCCTCTTGGGAGTCCGGGATCGTTCGGGCGAGGACATCTATCTCGACATTGAGATAAGCCGCGACCAGTTCAACGCTTTGATCGCAGCGAAGCTCGATGAGTCTATACAAGCTACAAGGGAGACCTTGGAAAAGGCCGGCCTGGGCCCTCACGATGTCGAGCGAATCGTCTTTGTTGGTGGGCCGACGCATTACCGCCCCCTGCGTGACAAGGTAGCGTTCGAACTTGGGATTGCTGCCTCGACGGATGTCAATCCGATGACGGCCGTGGCCGAAGGTGCAGCAGTGTTTGCTGAATCGATCGACTGGGCGTCGCAAAGTCGTGGTCGGAAAAGTTCGCGCGGTTCCATTAGCGCTGGAGGGGCGCTGGATGTGTCCCTCAATTACATCGCGCGCACCCCGGATTCCAAAGCGAAGGTTCTTATTAATCTCGGTGGCGAACCAAACCCTGGAAGCGAATTTCAGATTGATAGCCTCGACACGGGCTGGTCCTCAGGGCGGATCGCATTGCGAAATGGAGCTTCGGTCGAGGTTTCGCTCCTGAAGCCGGGAGAAAACGTCTTCAAGGTTTTCGTTTTCGATGGTGCTGGTGGAGCGATCAGGCTTGCCGAGGACAAGATTACAATTTCCCGGACGGCAGCGAGCATCGATGCCATACCCGCATCCCACTCCGTTTTTGTCGAAGTCCTGGACAGGATTGGCGGTAAATCGGCGATTGATTACTTGGTCAAAGAAGGTGACCAACTGCCCAAGAAGGGAAAGAAGACCTACAAGGCCGCAGAATCCCTCAAGGCGGGGAGCCCAGGAGCTATCCGGATCAAACTCTGGGAGGGAGACATCCAGGATCCCGTTCACGACAATCGTCCAATCGGTACGCTGAAAATCAGTGGTTCCGATATCGAGGACGGGGTGATCGCTGCCGGCGCGGATCTCATCTGCGAGTATGAAGTGCTGGATTCGGGCAATATCATTCTCGAGGTCTCCGTGCCGTCCATCGGCGGATCGTTCCACTCGGGCCGAAACTTCTATTCTCGCCAAGAAGGGCAGATTGACTATTCCAAGGCGGCCCAACTGGTGGAGGAACAGTCCTCGGCCGCCCGAAGCCGATTGGAGGAGATCGAGGCGCACGTCGATGATCCACGGCTCGACCAGGCGCGTGAAAAGCTTGACCAAGCGGACATGGTCCATGCGGGCGAAACGGATCCTGAAGTTGCAAAGCAGGCCTTGGACAAGGTTCAAGAAGCGAAACGATTGCTGGCATTGGCCCGCAAGGATCACCTCAAAATCATCCGTCAGATTGAGCTCGATCGGCTGGTTGCGCATTTTAACACATACATCAGAGAGTTCGCACGGCCGACCGAGGCGACTGTTTTCGACAATCTCACCCGCACAGCGCAGCGCTCGATCGACAGCAATTCCGCCGATTTTGAAGCCCACCTTGACGAGCTGCGCGGCAAAAACTTTGCCATCCTTTGGCGTCAGGATTGGTTCGTCGTCGAGCGTTTCAAATGGCTCGCCAGCGCGAGTCACCTTTTCTCTGACGGGCATGAGCACGCCAGACTTGTCGTGCTCGGCAGCGAGGCGCTCAAAACGAACGAAATAGACAACCTTCGCGATGTTGTCGCGCTAATGGATAGCATTCGCTTTGCGACAAGTGGCGAAGACGAGATGCTGGCAGGCGCAAACATTCTTCGTGGGAGCTGATCATGGTGAAGGAGGCTTGGCTCCCGATTGGGTTCAAGATGCCAGACGGGGCGAAGACGAGGACAGTGCTCCACGCTGGCCGCGAATGGCAAATCCTTGAGTCAATCGGGGGTGGCCGGGTTCTCGTTGCGGAAGAGCGGCTGATCCAAAAATGGCTGGACGATGGCCTGATCACGGATGGGCTCTTCCAGGGCTTCGAGTTCGACAATCGGCGTCTCGGCCAAATGTCATCGGGCGCCAGCCAACTGCTTTGCCCGATCGGAGACGGACCAGCCCCGAAGAACAAGGCCGAAGCTATCGCTTTTGCGATCGCTATGCGTTCGACGAGGGAGGTCGCCGATTCCCTGCCACTCCAGGACGCGATCTATGTGGAGAAGATCAGCAGGTTGCTTCCCACCTATATGCTTGGTCCCGAAACGCCGGCCGAGATGGTGGCTGGGTTCTGGTTGACCGGGGGTATCGAGATCTCGGCCTCATCATTTCGCCGTATGCGCCAGGCCATGGGCTGGCTCGCGCCAACAGACCTGAAGGAAGTCATCGAAGCCGCAGGATTCGCCGTTTCCGAAGTGGTTCCCTCGTCCAGGAAACGGGAAGCAGCCCGACAGTTGGGAGAGAACGGTGCCGAAAATGGTAAATCCGCCGAGGATCCAGGCGGGAAGGTCTTTGAGTTGCCAGGAAGGCCGGTTCTGGCTGCCTTCTTCAACGAGCATGTGGTTGACATCGTGAATCACCGGGAGCGCTACAAGGCTCTCGGCATCGACTTTCCTTCAGCGGTCATCCTCCATGGCCCCCCAGGATGCGGCAAGACTTTCGCGGTCGAGCGCTTGATCGATTTTCTGGGCTGGCCGAGCTTTCAGGTTGACGCCTCGAGTGTCGCAAGCCCGTATATTCACGAAACGAGCAAGAAGGTTGCGGAGGTCTTTGACAAGGCCATGCAGAATGGCCCGTCAGTGATCGTGATCGATGAGATGGAGGCATTTCTTGCAGATCGAGAAATGGGGTCCGGCCATCACCGCGTCGAGGAAATGGCGGAGTTCTTGAGAAGGATCCCCGAAGCCGCTCAGCATGAAGTCCTGGTAATCGGGATGACCAATCGGATCGAGATGATCGACCCGGCAATCTTGCGGCGCGGACGCTTTGATCACGTGGTTGAAGTGACGCATGCGAGCGAAGCGGAAATCCTGGCCCTTGTCGCAACCTTGCTGATGAAGCTGCCGACCGCCGAAGATGTCGATGGCACGACCTTGGCGAAGGAGCTGAGCGGGCGACCATTGTCCGACGTCGCATTCGTTATCAGGGAAGGGGCCCGCCTGGCAGCCCGCGGCGGCAAGGACCGCATCGAGCAAGAACATCTGACCGCGGCTCTCAAGGCTACTCCGTCGCGCAGTGGAGATGGCGATCATGAGCGGCGCATTGGCTTTGTCTGGAACTGATTCCGCATGTCTTCAGATGAAAAAAGTGGCAACGACCGGTCGCACAAGGGATTCGCTGGCTTGTCGAGCCAAGTCTCAGACATCGATGCTGAGATCGCTCATGCCAATAGTTTGGCTCCGGTCCCGAGCCCTGTTGTGCAGGGTGCTGGGCGTTCCGAACGGCCATTGCGGCTAGACCAGCAGCCCGAGGACCAATCGCCAGCAAACTCCGCAAGTTCTGTCAAACCGGTTGTTTGGTGGGGGATCGGCGCAGCAATTCTCGGTGTCATATGGTTCGCCAGCCAATCAGGAACAGGCCCTGCCAGCTCTTCGCCTCCAGCGGAATATGCAGATGAGCAATCGCCCCCAGAGATAACCGTTGAGGGTCAAGCTCCCGCGGTGTCCCAAGCGCTGAGCGAAGAGCGGCCGCCGGTCGGCTACGGTCTGGAACACAGCGTCGGGCAGATCAGGTACTGCCTTGCTGAGAAGATCCGAATTTCGGCAGCCGAGCCTGTCGTCAATGGCTACAACTCAGCTCAGGTCGACCGCTTCAATGCAATGGTGTCGGACTACAACAGTCGATGCGGTCAGTATCGCTATCTCGATAGTTCAATGAATCTCGCGCGCAGTGATGTGGAGGCGCATCGAGCGGAACTGGAGCAAGCGGGACGTGACCTCATCAAAAGTGTCGGCGGTATCGCTCAGCCGAGTGTTTCAACCGATACGAGCAGCACTATCACCGGGTCGAATCCTGGCGTGGTGCCATATAGAGGACTGGACGCGTCCGACCCGCTCAATGCTGGAGCCGATGGATCGGCGTCCGGCGACGAGAGTGGGGTGACTGAGGATGGCGGGGGCCAAGATGACTGAGACCGTGACCGTTGGTGCGACAGCGACGCAAATCCACCAAAATCCTTTCTTTGTTCTCGGCGCATCGACCCGAGATGATCGCCGAAAAATCCTTGAGCTGGCCGATCAGCGATCATTGGAGATCGATGACGATGCTTGCCAGAAGGCTCGCTCCCAGTTGACGTCCCCGCGTCAACGCTTGACCGCTGAGATCGCTTGGCTTCCTGGCATTTCGCCGCGTAAGGCGGCCGACCTTCTCAGTACGTTGGAGAGGGCTCCGCTTTCGCTTCGACGAGCATCGGGCCTGCCTACTCTGGCGAACTTGAACCTCGCAGTAGCGGCTTTTGCTAGCGCTGGCGAAGTCATCGATCCTGCCGATATTGCCGATTTCATCATCGAGATCTCGAATTTGGTCGAGCGGCTCGATCCAGCGGATGTGGCGCGCGATATCAACGAAGATCGGGCAGTATCGGGATTCGCGGAAGTGCGGGCTCTTGATCAAGTTGAAGCGGAACTTGCCGAGCGTAAGCGGCATGTCCGCAACTGTATTCGGGATGCGCTCGATCGGATGCCCGCTGACAAGCTGGTGACAGCGATGACGATTGCAGTCGAAACAGCAACGAGCGCGGGGCAGGCGCATGCTCCTGAACTGATAGACGATCTTGTCGATTCATACGAAGTTGAGACCAAGGGATTTCTCGACAAGGAGGCCGACAACATCGCTCGCCTCGTGGATGCGGCCCTCAATGCCGCTCACAGCGGCGAAAGTGCGATACTTCCTCTGATCGACAAGATTGAAATCGTTGCGCGAAACTGGGACATGGCTGCTCAGCCTATTCAGCTCAGTGCAAAAGCACGCGGTCTTGATCATGAGCCCAGCCGCTCGGTAGCATTCAAGATTCGTAGCCTCGCGATCGAGTTGTTCAATGAGCATGACCTCCTCGAGCAATCCGAGAGACTGACAAAACTACTGCTCGACCTCTTCTCCGAGATCCCCGATGTGCATGATCGGGTGCAAGAGGACAATCACGCATTGTCGGAAATTTCGCAACGCCGTGAAGAATCCGCAGCTATCGATCCTGTCCGCGAATTGTGTCGGGAGATCTCCAGGGTCATTGAGCGACAGCCTGCTCGGGCAGATCAGGAGGCCTCAAGGCTGTTGAAGGATGGCGCAGTTCTTCTCAACGGGGCACCTATCCAACGGACATCGCCTACCTACCAGGACGCGCGCGATCTCATGGCCGCGACGGTCATGCAATGTGCGGTGGCATATGGCAATGCTACTTCGAAGTGGAAGACGTGCCTGACTTTGCTGCAGCAGGCGAGGCAACTTGCGAGCGATGAGGAGCTGACCCAGCGCATTCAAAAGAACTTGGAGATCGTCAAATCCAACGACGAAAGGCTTGGGGATCTTGAGCCTATCAATTCGGCCCCATCTCTTTCGACCATCAACGGTATCGGGTTCAAGCTTTATGGATCAACTGACGCCCGGCACGATGGGTCCTACATGGCGACCTATTACTTCGTCTTCCTGTTCCTACCGATATTCCCAATCTCGAGATACAGGGTCACAAGCGATGGAACGCGATATCAATTCCTTGGCAAAGGTCCTCTGCGCGATTTTGACAAGTGGCATATTGGAATTTCCCTTTGCCTTATTGCACTGCTCATCTTCAACATGAACTGACAGGGCTCAATCCGAATATGGCTGCCGATCCGCGAACTCCGCGCCTTGCCGTCCTGATTGATGCGGATAATGCATCGTCGCGCATTGCTACTCGCCTATTTGAGGAAATCGCCAAAATCGGCGAGGCCAGCGTTCGTCGCATTTATGGCGACTTTTCAGGTTCTCGCTTGAAATCTTGGGCAGACGTTCTCGCAACCCATGCGATCAAGGCGCATCAGAACTTTGCCTATACGAGCGGCAAGAATGCCTCGGACATCGCTTTGGTCATTGACGCGATGGACCTTCTGCATACCGGTCGTTTCGACGGGTTTTGCCTTGTGTCTTCCGATAGCGATTTTACTGGGCTGGCCTCGCGAATCCGTGAGCAGGGCGTTGATGTCTACGGTTTCGGAGAGCAGAAAACGCCCGAGAGCTTCCGGCAAGCTTGTCGCCGTTTCATCTATACTGAGAACCTGCTGCCAGAAGCACCAACTCCAGATGAGCCAGAGCGACAGGACGCCCGTCCAGCTAACGTCACGAAGCCGCCGACCGCTGCGGCGCCACTGATCCGAACTGCTATCTCACAGCTTGATGATGAAGGAGGTTGGGTGCCACTTGGGCGAGTGGGCCAACGTCTTGCAGCACTCGCGTCTGACTTTGATCCTCGCACCTACGGTCAAGCAAAGCTGAGCGACTTGGTCGACAAAGCTGGAGGCTTCGAATCTCGGAGAACCGAAACCGGTCACTTGCAGATCCGCGATATTCCGTCTGGAAAGGCAAGCCTCGCAAAAGCTAAACCGGCAAAGAACGGATGATAGTCCAGAATCGCTCCGGCTCACCAAACGGCCAAAGAAAGAAAACTGATCGTTTATGGGCGAGCCGCGGCGGCATGGCATGCGACCGTTAATGTCGTAGGTGGGGCATATTCAAGCACGATGAGCAGAAACCTTCGAACCAGCATAACTGACCCGATCCAGATCCCAACACTTTCGGCTAACCCAGGCCGGATCGGAATCTCGTTCTGTCCCGGTAAGCAGGGACCTGCGCTCGCAGGTTTCGAGTGGAAGCGTGATATCTCGGTCGACTTGAACGCCGTGCGTGAATGGGGGGCAACTGCCGTTGTTTCTCTGATTGAGACGCATGAGATCAATATGCTGGGGGTATCAGATCTAGAGACTGCGGTTGCTGCACGCGGGATGGAATGGCTTCATCTACCGATCCCTGACGGCGCGGCTCCGGGGGAAGAATTTGAACAAAGATGGCGCACGGCCGGAACTCGGCTGCGCGGCCTGCTCACTAGCGGGCAAAGCTTCTTTATCCATTGCCGAGGAGGGCTGGGCCGAGCTGGCACAGTAGCAGCGAGACTACTCATCGAACTCGGCGTCACGGACGCCAATAGCGCAATCGCCCAAGTGCGAGAGGTCAGGCCGGGCGCTATCGAGACAAAGGCACAGGAGGATCACCTTCGAGAGATCGAGCGCATTTACGATCGGTCCCGTGGATGTCTCGTTGGTCTGGCGGTCGGTGACGCGTTGGGGACGACACTCGAGTTCAAGCCCCGCGACACTTATCCCCACATCACTGACATGGTCGGGGGAGGGCCGTTCAGTTTGGATGCGGGTACCTGGACCGATGACACCTCGATGGCTCTCGCGCTTGGAGAAGCTCTCCTTGCCAGCGCAGCCAGGGGCTCGGCCTTTGAGCCGGAAGAAGCACAGCGACGCTTCGTCGATTGGTGGAGAAACGGCGCCTTCAGTCCAACAGGCAGTTGTTTCGATATCGGGATGGCAACCCGCCAAGCCCTTTCCCGGTTCGAAGAGACCGGCGACCCGATCGCAGGATCGACCGACCCGTACTCAGCAGGGAACGGTTCATTGATGAGACTTGCGCCTGTCGCAATCTGGGGGATCCGGGAGAATCCCGCCGTAGTAACGCGAGTTGCCCGCCGACAGAGCATGACCACGCACGCTGCAGACGCGTGCCTTGACGCCTGTGAAGCATACGCACTGGTCTTGCGGGCTGCCATCTTAGGTGCCGACCTTGACGAAGCCCTGGCAGTTGCTCCGGGCGGATATGGACCTGAAATCGGGCCAATCATTGCCGGTAGCTGGCGCGGCAAGACCCGTGATCAGATTTCTAGCAGCGGTTTCGTAGCACACAGCCTCGAAGCAGCGATCTGGTCTGTGGCAAACACGGCTAGCTTTGATGATGCGGTCCTGCTGGCTGCAAACCTCGGTGACGATGCCGACAATACTGCCGCAATTGCCGGGCAGTTGGCTGGTGCAATTTACGGAGCATCCTCGATCCGCCGATCATGGCTAGAAAAGCTGGCTTGGCGTGACGAAATCGAGGCTCTAGCACGCAATCTGGCTTTCCCGGCAGTCGCGCTCTCAAACTAACTTCGGCCGATGCACTCCACGGAAAACCAGCGTTGTCGCGGGTCCGCCATGCGCTGCATGGGTCCATAATGTCTCATTTTTGACCCCCTAACTCTGAAATGGCGGATAATGATCTGAATTTGCAACATTATGAGCAACTGCCGGGAGTGAGTGTGAAACCTGACGGCAGGCTTGGCCCAATTACCTACAACGGGATCTAGGCCCCAGAAATCTGCACGGGGTCCAAGCCTGCCTCCTCCGGTTGGAGGAACCGAGGTCTGCGATAGTCTGGCGCAAACGGCTCGCCAGTCTTCCACATGGTTATCATGAGGACGGCGAGTTTCCTTGCAACGGCAACCCGAGCCTTGAGGAACCCGATCTTTGTTGCCAGCTGAAGCCCCCAGGAGCGCAATGAACTTTCGGCTTGAATGCTACAAAGCAGCACAGTGGCGGCTGTGACTAGATGCGTTCTGGTCAGTTTATTCCCGTGTCGGCTGATCCGGCCGCGGCGCGCGGTGACGCCGGACTGATAGAGCGTTGGCGTGAGGCCGAGATAAGGCCCAACATCCCTGTTGTGCTTGAAACGGTATGGGTCTCCGACAGCGCTGTAAAACGACAGCGACGTGATTGGGCCAACGCCAGGAATTGTCTGAAATCCAGCGCATGCCGGGATGGTAGCGGCCATCGTGCGCATCTCGCGGTCCATATCTGCAATATGTGATCGCAGGGCTTCGCCCATGCTGACCAAAGGATCCAGGTCGATACCAATGGTCACACCACTCATGCGTAAGAGCCTCTGTTGCTTCGCGACCTCAGCCGCAAGCGAGCCTCGCCCGTTCAGGAGTTTGAGGCTGCCGCCATGTAATCTGAATATGGACTGGAGCAGGGCATCTATCTTGGCTCGGTGCTTCAGCAGGGTTCGACGGATGTTGATCATGATCCGGATGTCCTGATGCTCTATAGGCTTGACGTAAACCTGAGTGCCAGTTGCCTGGGCCAGTCGGCCAAGGTCAGCGAGACCTTTGGCGTCATTTGCATCAGTCTTCTGCCGTCGGATCGCGAGGAACTTGCTTGATTTGCGTACGTCCACGACTTGAACAGGAAAGCCGTACGAACGGAGATCCCGAACCATCTGAGTGCCGACACCGGCCTCGATTGTAACGGACTGGACTGGCTCGACGCCAAACCGCCGAAGGATGTCCCGGATGGGAGCGGCGCGGGTTTCAGTCTTAGCCTCGAAGAAAGCGTGGCCATCGGAATTAACAAGGCAGATGGCGGTCTCGAGGTGTCCGGCGTCGAGGCCGACCCAGTAGCGCTGGTACCGTGGCATTCTATTCCAATGCGAATTTCGTTTCTCTCGGCTCTCGTAATGAGCTTCCGTGCGCTGGCCGACTAGGAATCGTCCTCACCAACGTGATATAGCCGTAGGAAATCGAAGGAGATGATAGGATGGAGCCGCGTGATGCGTTGGATGGCTTGATTGCCGAGCGAGGCGAGACCTACGCGTCGATATCGCGGCTTCTCGGAAGAAACTCGGCATACATCCAACAGTTCATCAAACGAGGCTCACCGGTCCGCCTTGAGCAAAGTGATATAGCTCTGCTGGCGTCGCATTTTGACGTTCCCCCGGAAGTGCTTGGCGGAAGGGACGGGCCGACAGTCGGGCAGCGTTCCATCGTCAAAGTCCCTGTGCTGAGCGGGAAGGATAGTGGCTCACGCCCATCATGGCGCCTAGTCGATGCGGATTGGTTAGCTCGGTTGAGTGATCAACCAGCCAGCGTCGCAATCCTTCCAATAGTCGGCGAGGCTATGGAGCCCGCTCTCTGCAATGGCGACGAGGTGATGATTGGACGAATGCGAAACCAGGAGGGCTTGCGTGAAGGCCTTTATGCCATCCGAGGCTCGTCTGAGATTTTCGTGAGGCGGATAGCACTCGACCCCACGAAGAACCGTTTGACCGTTCTCACCGACCATCCCGCATATCCAAGCTGGCACGGTATTCAACGTAAGGGCGTCGACGTTGTAGGGCGGGTGATCTGGATCGGAGCTCGTGTGCCCTAGCGGCCCCTACATCCCTGCGGAGCCAGAGGCTCGTGGTGGCCATTCAAAGGTAGCATGCTGGTTCGAAGCAGAGTGGAATTAGCCGTCGCAATGGTCGGCAGGTGTGGTCACGACTCGCTTAAGTCCTGAGGTCCCCCTCGCTCGCCCGCAGTCCGGCTCCTGGGGCGCTGGAGCGTAGCGCTTGACCATGCTCGATGGTGGAATCGCGTGCTGCTACCTAGAGAGCTACCTAGCACGCAGATCCCGGCATCCGCCGCACTTTGTCAGATCTTTAACCATTTGAAAAATGGGGAGAAAGTGGTGGACGCACTAGGGCTCGAACCTAGGACCCGCTGATTAAGAGTCAGCTGCTCTACCAACTGAGCTATGCGTCCATGCCGGTTGGAAACGGATCCGGCGTGGGCGGGCTGTTAGCAGTCGGCCGAGACTTTGCAAACAGGAAATCATCCCGGCCGGCATTTTTTCTAAAAACCGGGATTTCACGCCCAGTTTCGTGGCCCCGACTGGCGCTTGCCGGCGCGGTCGATTGCCATGATGATGCCCACGCACAGCATCACCGTCAGCATCGACGATCCGCCATAGGACATGAAGGGCAGGGGGATGCCGACCACCGGGGCCAGGCCCATCACCATCATCAGGTTGATCGCGACATAGAAGAAGATGGTGGTGGTCAGCCCCGCCGCCGCCATGCGGGCAAATTTGTCCTGCGTCCGCATCGCCACGCGGATGCCCCAGCGGAACAGCAGCATGAAGGCCAGGATCAGCAGCGTACCGCCCAGCAGTCCCCATTCCTCCGCCATGGTGGCGAATACGAAATCGGTATGGCCTTCGGGCAGATAGTCGAGATGGCTCTGGGTGCCGTTGAGGAAGCCCTTGCCCCACAGGCCGCCGGAACCGATCGCGATCTTCGACTGGCTGATATGATAGCCCGCACCCAGCGGATCGCTTTCGGGATCAAGGAAGATGAGGACACGATTTTTCTGATAATCGTGCAGGAAACTGAAGGCGATCGGAATGATCGCGCAACCGGCCAGGCCCGTGCCGACGAAAAGGCGCAGCGGCAGCCCGGCAAGGAACATCACGGTGACACCACCCGCCGCGATCATCGTTGCGGTGCCCAGGTCCGGCTGGATCAGGACCAGCGCCCATGGCACGCCGATCAGCACCAGCGCAGGCCAGACCGCGTTCCAGCGCCGTATTTCCCCCACCGGCAGCATCGCGTAAAAGCGGGCGACCGTCAGAACGATGATGGGCTTCATGAATTCCGATGGCTGAAGCTGCATGAAGCCGAGGTTGATCCAGCGCTGGCTGCCCCCCGCGACACCACCGATCAGTTCGACCAGGAACAGGGCCGCCAGGACCGCGCCATAGGCGGGAAAGGCGAAGCGGGCGAATATCTCGATAGGCACACGGCTGAGCGCCAGCGCCATGGCGGAGAAGATGACGAAGCGGACGCTCTGGTTGACCGCCCAGGGGAAGATGTGGCCGTTTGCCGCGCTGTAGAGGACGATCGTCCCGAATCCCGCGATCGCCAGCAGAAGGCCCAGGATGCGCCAGGGAAATTCGGTCAGGGCTTTGGGCACGACGCTCATGGCGCGCTCGCGCGGTTGGCGGGCGGCGGAACATCCTCCTCCTCGGCTGGTGACGGCGGGGGAGGGGCAGGGGCAGGTGGCGCGGGGGCTGACGCATTGGCGGCATTGTCCGCCGCATTGTCGGCGGGTGGAGCGACTTCGCCCTTTTCGATCGCCTTGGCCAGGCGGAAAGCGGCCATCTGCCGCGCCTGCCGCTCGGCCGGGGGGCCGCCCCAGCCCTTTTCCAGCGTTTCCAGCTTCTCCATCGCCTTGGCCGGATCGAACAGGTAGGACAGCGTATCGCTGGCGATCATCGGCGCGTCCTCGTTGCGGATGGTGTGGCCACCATGTTCGATGATACAGGCGATGGCGTAGCGGGGATTGTCGAACGGGGCGAAACCCTGGAACAGGGCGTGGTCGCGCAGCTTGAAGGGCAGGCCGGCATTGCCGCGCACGCCGCCCGCACGTTCCGCCATGGTGATGCGGCGGACCTGCGCCGTGCCGGTCTTGCCCGCGATCATGACGCCAGGGATCGAACTGCGCGCCGCGCCGCCGGTGCCGCCGCCATTGACCACTGCGTTCATCGCGTCGCGGATGACGACCAGATGCTCCTCGGTCGACCCGACCGGCGCGGGTTCCGCCCGTGGCGCACCGAAGATGAAGTTCGGCATCAACTGCTTGCCGGTCGCCAGCCGCGCCGCCATCACCGCCATTTGTAGCGGGTTGATGAGCATATAGCCCTGACCGATGGTGGCATTCACGGTATCGTACACCTGCCATTTCTGGTTATATTTCCGTTCCTTCCACGCCGGGTCTGGTACAGTGCCATAACTCTGGCTGGGGAAGGGCAGATCGAATTTCTGGCCCATGCCGACGCGGTGCGCCATGCTGGCGATCCGGTCCATGCCGATCCGCTGGGCCATCTGGTAAAAATAGATATCGCAGCTCTGCGCGATCGCGCCGCGCATGTTGAGCGGGCCATGGCCACGCCGCTTGTGGCAATGGAACAGCGTGTTGCCTACCCGGATCGCGCCGCCGCAACTGACCGTTTCGGCGGGTGATATGCCCGCTTCCAGCAGCGCCAGCGCCACCATGGGCTTCACGGTCGATCCGGGCGGATAAAGGCCCTGCAACGTCTTGTTGCGCAGGGGGACATGATCGTCCTTCGACAGCATTTCATATTCCAGATGGCTGATGCCGTCGGAAAAGCTGTTGGGATCGAAGCTGGGCATGGAGGCGAGCGCCAGCACATCGCCATTATGGCAGTCGATCACCACCACCGATCCGCTCTGGGTCGCCAGCCGCCGCCCGGCATATTCCTGAAGGCCCGCGTCGATGGTGAGCTTGATCGAGCGACCGGGCGTGTCCTGGCGCGTCGTCAGTTCCTGCATGATCTTGCCGCGCGCGGTGACTTCCACACGCTTGGCGCCGGGCTTGCCGGTCAAGGGGCGATCGAACGCCTTTTCAAGGCCATCCTTGCCGACCTTGAAACCCGGTGTGATGAGCAGCGGGTCTTTGCGCGCCTTATAGTCCTCCGCCGTCGCCGGGCCGACATAGCCCAGCAGATGGCCGACCGTGGCGCCAGCGGGGTAGTAGCGCGAAAAGCCCTGGCTGGGCGCAACACCCGGCAGGTCGGGCAGACGCACGCTGATGGCGGCATATTGGTCATAGGTCAGCTTGTCGGCAACCTGTACCGGGCGGAAGCCAGCGGACTTTTCCAGATCCTCGCGTATGCGATCCACCTCGTCCGGTTCCAGCTTCAAAAGTTGGGCGAGGCGCGTGATGGTGCCTTCAGGGTCGATCACCCGTTGCGGGATCAGGTCAACGCGGAAATCGGTGCGGTTGTTGGCCAGCGGCCGCCCGTTGCGATCGATGATCCAGCCCCGGCGTGGCGGGATCAGCGTCAGGTTGACACGATTGCTTTCCGAAAGGAGGCTGTATTTCTCATTCTGGACGATACTGATCCACGCCATCCGCCCGACCAGCACCGCGCCGATCGCGCCCTGCAACCCGCCGACCACCATCGCGCGCCGCGAAAAGGTGAAGGACTGGGTGGCTTCGGTGACGATCTTGCGCTTGGGGAACAGGAATTTCATGCCATGACGCGCCAGCGGTCGATCCGCGCGCACTGGCGGACAACGAACGGAAACAGCAGGATCGTCCAGACGATCTGGGGCGTGACCAGGATGAAGCGCACGGAACCTCCGCCGGTGATCCGGGCGAAGAACAGGCCACCGGAAATGCAGAAGATAATGGCGAGTGCGGCGATTAGCCAGTCCTGCCGGTAGCTGCGCCACACCATCCGATGTTCGATCCAGTCGATGCCGATCAGCGCGACGGTCCACAGGAACATGGCAGAGCCGATCGGCTGGCCGCTCATCATGTCGTCGAACAGGCCGAGCGGCAGGCCGATCCATGCGCGCCACAATTCGGGCCGCAACAATCGCCAGGACAACAGGATCAGCAGGCCGAAGGGCGGCAGGATCGCGGTCTGGGCAATGACCGGCAGCGCCGTCAGGAAAGACCCCAGCATCACGGTGGCGACCGGCGTGCCGGCCAGCCGGAAGCGAGAGGGATAGCGCCCCAGCCGCGGCACATGATGCAGATGCGGGTCGATCATGGCGCGACGGCGTTGCCGGCCTGCGCCTCTTCGCCGACAGGGGCGACCGGGCCGGGCCGGGTCACGGCTTCCTCGAAAATGCGCTCCACCACCACGGCGTCGACGCGGGCGGGGTTGGCGAGGGGCACGCCATAGGCGATCTCGCCTTGCGCGCGGACCACGACCGCGACCGGGATATTGGGCTGATAGACGCCGCCAATCCCCGATGTGACGAGCAGGTCGCCCGGCTTGAAGGGATTGCGGCCTGCGGTCAGCGCGCGGATTTCCACGGATCCGTCGCCCAGCCCGGTCGAGATGGCCGGGATATTGTCATTCGCGCGGCGCACCGGCACGATATTGCTGGTGTCGGTCAGCAGCAGCACGTCGGCGCTGTTGGGGCTGGTGATATGGATGCGGCCGATCAGCCCTTCGGGCGCGCGCACCGGCATCCCCGGCCGCACCCCCTGCCAACGGCCGGCGTTCAGGCGCGCAAAGCGCCGCGCGCTGCTGGCGGAGGAGGCGATCAGCCGGGCGGTCAGCAGGTCGCTGCTGTCCTCATCCACCAGCTTCAGCAGTTTCTTGAGGCGCAGATTTTCCTGCGCGACGGCCTTGGCTTCGATGATGCGGTTGCGGTCGGCCTCCACCTGGCGGCGCAGGCTGACATTCTGCGATCCCGCACGCCAGTAGGCGGCCAGCACTTCATCGACAGAGCCGACGCCGCTGACCATCGATTTCATGGTGACGGACATCGGGCGGCTGATTTCGGACGCGGCGATGCGCAGGGCGGCAAAGCCGGTGGGATCGAACATGGCGACCACCACCAGCAACAAGCCTATGGCCGCGCCGGCAACCGCCACGACATAGCTGGCGAACAGGCTATATTGCGCCCTCCGGTTGATGCCGGGGCGTCGGCTGGGTGGCCGCGCCATCTAATCGTCCTTCTCGATCAGGCGGTTTGCAGCACGCCCCGGAAGATCGGGTCTTCCATCGCGCGGCCGGTGCCGATGGCCACGCAGGTCAGCGGATCTTCGGCGATGGTGACGGGCAGGCCGGTTTCGTCGCGCAGCTCATCGTCCAGCCCCTTGAGCAGGGCACCGCCGCCGGTCAGGACGATGCCCTGGTCGACAATGTCGGCCGCCAGTTCGGGCGCGGTATTTTCCAGCGCGATCCGCACGCCTTCGACGATGGTGCTGATCGGTTCGGCCAGCGCGTCCGCAATCTGGCCCTGGTTGATCGAGATTTCCTTGGGCACCCCGTTCACCAGGTCGCGGCCCTTGATATGGATGGTTTCGCCGACGCCATCTTCGGGCGGCTGGGCGACGCCATATTGCTTCTTGATCCGCTCGGCCGTCGCTTCGCCGATCAGCAGATTGTGGTGGCGGCGGACGAAGGAGACGATCGCCTCGTCCATCTTGTCGCCGCCGACGCGGACGGAGGTGGTGTAGGCAAGGCCGCGCAGCGAGAGCACGGCGACTTCGGTGGTGCCGCCGCCAATGTCGACCACCATCGAACCGATCGGCTCCGTCACGGGCATGTCGGCGCCGATCGCGGCGGCCATCGGTTCCTCGATCAGGAACACCTGGCTGGCGCCGGCATTGCTGGCGGCGTCGCGGATGGCGCGGCGTTCGACGCTGGTGGAGCCGCTGGGCACGCAGATCACGATTTCAGGCGCGCGCCAGGGGCTGTGCTTGCCGCCATGCACCTTGGTAATGAAATGCTTGATCATCTGTTCGGCGACATCGATGTCGGCGATCACGCCGTCCCGCAGCGGGCGGATGGCCTCGATCGAATCCGGGGTCTTGCCCATCATCAGCTTCGCGTCGACGCCGACCGCCTTCACCCGCTTGACACCGTTGATCGTCTCGACGGCGACCACCGACGGTTCGTTCAGCACGATGCCGCGACCGCGCACATAGACCACCGTGTTGGCGGTGCCGAGGTCGATGGCCATATCCTGCGAGGAGAATTTGAAGAGACGCGAGAAGATCGACATGCCTTATCCTGTTTCGCCCGCCGTCCCCGCGACGCGATGGGGATCGTCGGAAAGCGGTTTTGCCCGTCCGTTGCTTCCTTCTTCCTTGCCCCTTGCAGCGCAAAAAATATCGGGTTCGCGGCTCGCGGAAAGCGCTCGCTTGGGCTAGTCCCTAATCAATGTCAATACGCCGCCTGCCCGAACATCTGGTCAATCGTATCGCTGCCGGTGAAGTGGTCGAAAGACCCGCCAGCGCGCTCAAGGAGATTGTCGAAAACGCTTTGGATGCGGGCGCGACTCGCATCGCGATCCGCCTGTCGAATGGCGGGCTGGACCGGATCGAGGTGAGTGACGATGGCTGTGGCATGGATTCGGCCGACATGGCGCTGGCGCTGGAACGCCATGCCACGTCCAAGCTGCCCGACGATGCGATTGAAAATGTGGCGACATTGGGGTTTCGGGGGGAAGCGCTGCCATCGATCGCCAGCGTCGCGCGCCTGTCGATCGACAGTCGCGTGCGCGGGGCCGATGGCTGGAACCGCACGGTCGACAATGGCCGGCTGGTGGCGGAGGGGCCGGCGGCGCTGCCCCCCGGCACCCGCGTCACCGTGGAGCAACTGTTCGCCAAAGTGCCCGCGCGCCGCAAATTCCTGCGCTCGGCCAAGGCTGAATATGCCGCCTGCCTCGACATCGTCCGGCGTCTCGCAATGGCACATCCTGCCGTGGCTTTCTCGGTCGAGCATGACGGGCGGCGGGTGCTGGGCGTGCAGGGGGACGAAGCGCGCGAGGACCGGGTCGCCGCGCTGACCGACCGGCAATTGGCCGACAATCATGTCATCGTGTCGCTGGAACGCGAAGGCATCCGCCTGTCGGGCGTCGCATCGCTGCCGACCTACAACCGGGGCGTTGGCGATCATCAATATCTGTTCGTCAATGGCCGCCCGGTGAAGGACCGGCTGCTGATCGGCGCACTGCGCGGCGCCTATGCCGACATGCTCGCGCGCGACCGGCATCCGGTCGTGGCGCTGTTCCTGGACGTGCCCGCGCAGGAGGTGGACGTGAATGTCCACCCCGCCAAGACCGAGGTGCGCTTCCGCGATCCGGCGCTGATCCGCGGCATGATCGTGTCCGGCCTGCGCCGCGCGCTGGATGCCGAAGGCTTTCGTGCGGTGCAGCATGCCGATGCCGCCGGATTGGCGGCATGGCGGCCGGAGCCGGTGTCGCCCACCCCGATCGGGGCGATGCCGATCTTCGACGCGGTGGCGGCCACGCCCGCAAGCTACAGTCAGTTCGCGCCGTCCGCGCTCGCCGATCGCCGCGCCTCTTTCCTCACGCCCCCGCCGCAGGCCCGCGCCGAACCGGCCGCCGCCCCGGCGCCGGAGGGCAACAGCTTTCCGCTGGGCGTCGCGCGGGGGCAGGTGGCGCGCACCTATATCGTGGCGGAAGCGGAGGATGGGCTGGTGATCGTGGACCAGCACGCGGCGCATGAACGGCTGACGCTGGAGCGGATGCGCCGTGCGATGGAGGGCCAGGACAACGGCAATCGTGTCGCAAGTCAGGCGCTGCTGTTGCCCGAAGTGGTGGAACTGGACGAACCGGCCTGCGACCGGCTGGAGGCGCGGATCGCCGAACTGCGCGACTTCGGGCTGGAACTGGAGCGGTTCGGTCCGTCGGCGATGCTGGTCCGGTCGGTCCCGGCGATGCTGGGGCAGGCGGACGCGCAGGGACTGGTGACGGACCTGGCCGACGATCTCGCCGCCTATGACAGTGCATTGTCGCTCAAGGAACGGCTCGATCTCGTCGCCGCGACGATGGCCTGCCACGGATCGGTCCGCGCGGGCCGGGTGCTGAGCGTCGCCGAGATGAACGCCCTGCTGCGCGAGATGGAAGTCACGCCGCGATCGGGCCAGTGCAATCATGGGCGACCGACCTGGGTGAAACTATCGCATCCAGAAATCGAGAAACTTTTTGGACGTAAATAATTAAAATGTATAGATAAAATATATTGGCGGCGGTGAACTTTTCTGAGCAATCCAGTAGGTTGGTGCACAAACGGCAATATCATCGAACGACCACTTGCGAACACTCGCTGCGCGGTCGCATAACGTGAAGATGTCTCAGCCTCCGTCCAAGTCAGACCGAATGGAACTTCGTCGCGCAACGGGGACCAGATCGTTACCTGTGATGACATCGGTGGCTTATCATCGCGGGCCAGCCTGCCTTTGGCCGCACGCCTGTTTTGATTGCCGAAAATCATGGAAGCTGCCCGACGAAGCCACAGGTAAATGCCCGGAATGTAGCGGCCCTCTTCATTCGATGGGGCGCGCGTTCAAAGTGCCCAAGAAGTCAGATAGCGAGCAGTGGGCCAAAGTCCGTGCCCTTTGGTTTGCTGGCTTTCGATT
Organism: Sphingobium cyanobacteriorum; assembly: GCF_030580935.1. Taxonomy (GTDB): domain Bacteria; phylum Pseudomonadota; class Alphaproteobacteria; order Sphingomonadales; family Sphingomonadaceae; genus Sphingobium; species Sphingobium cyanobacteriorum. The sequence continues at coordinate 88,934 of NZ_JAUQOM010000003.1, forward strand.
CGTGAACCACACACGCTGGCGAGACGCTGAGGCATTTCCAGAGCGTCTGAGGGAGGTCGAGGACTTTATCCGGCGCAACCCGCACCATCCATTCCGGGTGGCAGAGCCGAACGGCAGCTAGCTATCCATGCCAGACATTGACGTGGAGGTTCGAAACGTCCGCTTTCTGCGGTTGTTTTGTGACTCAACCTTGGTGAAACTTGGCCATGGCGACATAGAGAAACTGTTCGGAAGGAAATGAGCCGATGATAACCCTTGCCGCGCTGTTGCTGGCGGCCGCCAATCCCGTCTGCGCCGCCCCCGCGCCCCTGGCCGAACCCTGGACCAGTTGGCGCCAGAGCGGGCAGGCGAAGGCCGGCATATTGGCGCAGGGCGCGCCGGCGCTGATCCTGGGCAAGCCCCTGACCGCCGATCTGACCCCCGCCGCCCATGTCCAGTTTCCGGTTGTGCTAGGCAAGGGCGCCAAGGAAGGCCATGGCGGGCTGTTCAGCCTGTCGCTCAAACAGGCGGCGCGCGTGGGCATCGCGCTGTCGGGGCCGGCCTGGGTGGATGTCGTAACGGGCAATGCTGTCGTCGCCTCGGTCGCGCATGGCCATGGGCCGGACTGTTCGGGCATCCGCAAGATCGTCTGGTTCGACCTGCCTGCTGGGCGGCACATCGTTCAGGTGGCTGGCGCGAAAGACCGGAGCATCCATATCATGGCGGCGGACGCAACGGCGAACCAGCCGCTGTAACGAAGCCCGCAACTACTGCGGCCGTGTCCGCCACATGGCGATCGGGATCATCGTCAGCACCGGCTGGTCGTCCTGGTTCAGGATCGTCACCTTGCTACGCACGATGCCCATTTCCGGGCGGCTCTGCGACGCCTTCTTGTCGATCACTTCGCTCTTGCCCCGCAGCGTGTCGCCGGGGCGAAGCGGGCGCAGCCAGCGCAGTTCGTCAACGCCCATCGCGCCCAGGCTGGCCGCCTGGCGGCCGGGATGCTGCTGCATTTTGGCGACGAACATCTTCATGAACAGGGCGGTCGTGTGCCAGCCGCTGCCAGAGATGGTGCCGAAATGCGTGGTCGCGGCCGCTTCGTCGGACAGGTGGAAGGGCTGGGGGTCGAATTCCGCCGCAAAGGCGACCGTCTCTTCGCGCGAAACGGTCAGCGGTCCGAAGTCGAAGCTGTCGCCGATCGCGATGTCCTCGAAATAGACAATTTCTTCCATCGCTATCCGTCTCCTATTGCAACGGTATAGCTGTAGGCATGGTTTCCGTTTACGTCAATGTCAGGCGATGCTGAGCGACGGCTGGCCGCGCGGCACGGTGATGCTGGCGCGGGTGCTGATCGTGCCGCCCGGCGTCGATACCTGATCCATCACGCGGAAGCGCGTGGTCCAGGCATCGGGCGTCACGTCACAGACCAGATAGCCGCGCTGGTCGTTGATGAACTTCAGTTCCGGGCTGTTCTGCATCATCACGTCGCTGCCGGTGCGCAGGTCCGACCCATCGCCGCCCGATGCGATGGAGGTCGACACGAACTCGACAGCCACCGGCTTGCCCTCGCTTTCCAGCAGCCCGGCGAAATTCTGATGCTCGTCGCCGGTCAGCACGACGACATTGTCCAGCCCGCGCATCTTTGCGAGCAGGCGGTTCCGCTGCGCCGCATAGCCGGCCCAACTGTCGAGATTATAGATTTTCTGCTTTTCGTCGGCATAGCGGCGACGGTCGAGCGACATCATCATCACCTGCTGCGCCACGCAATTCCATTTCGTCTGCCCGCGCGCCAGGTTGCGCGCCAGCCAGCTTTCCTCCTGCGGCGATATGACCTGCGCCTTGGGATCGTCAATGCCGGTGCAATAGGGTTTGAACCCGTCGTCGCACGGCTGGTCGGATCGGAAAGAGCGGGTGTCGAGGAAATCGATCGACAGAAGATCGCCGAAGCGCGCTTCGCGATACATGTCGGTGATGATGCCGTTGCGGGGCAGCATGGCGGCGCGGACCGGCATATATTCATACCAGGCCTGCAACCCCGCCTGGCGACGCAGGCGGAAAATCTCCGCCGGCACATTTTTCCAGTTGGCATCGCCGACCCAGTTATTTTCTACCTCATGATCGTCAAAGGTCGGGAACCATGTGTGCTGCGCGCGCGCGGCCTGAAGGTCATGGTCGCTCAGATACTGGGCGTAGCGCAGGCGATAGTCGGCCAGGTCGAAACAATCCTGGCCGATATGCTGGCGCACCTGCGGCACGGGCAGGCCGTCCTTGTCATGATCCGGGCCGCGCTGCTTATATTCGTAGATGAAGTCGCCATAATGATAGACAAAGGCCAGGTCCTCCTCCCGCGCAAGGTGGCGGAAAGCGGTGAACAGGCCGTCCTCATAATTCTGGCAGCCCGCAACGCCGAATTTCAGCGCAACCGGGCTGGCGGACGCCAGTGGCAGGGTGCGGGCGCGGCCGCGCGGCGACTGGTCGCTGCCCAGCGTGAAGCGATACCAATAGGGGCGATCAGGCTGAAGCCCCGTCACCTCGACATGGACACTATGGCCCACTTCCGGGCGCGCGATCGCGTCTCCGCTGGCAACGATGGTCTTGAAACGATCGTCGCTGGCGACATCCCATTTCACCGGCAACGGCGTCATCGGCATCCCGCCGTGCGGCTCGAACGGTTGAGGGGCGAGCTTGGTCCAGATGACGAAGCCATCGGCCGCAGGGTCGCCGGACGTGACGCCCAGCGCGAAGGGATAAGCCGCGAACCAGCGTTGCGCCGACACGATGGCGGGCGCACCGATCATAGGGGTGGCAAGAGCAGTGGTCAGGATCTGGCGACGGGTGAGCATGACGGCGGCGACCTTGTAATCGGGCGGTTGTACAATAGTCTCTTAGTCACCTGCTCTAGCGGTGCAATATGACAGGACGACGCACGCGGTCAGGTGATACAGGCGCGCAGGGCGCGCCACGCTTCCACCTTCTTCTCCCGCGACAGGCTGGCATAGGCGCCGCTGGAGGAGGGCAGGTCGATGAGGGTCAGCCCCGGCCGATCGCCCAGTTGCCGCCGGCCGTGCCGTGCGGCGGTCTTGCCGTTGAAGGCGACCGCCCGGAGCATGGGGAGCCGCCCGACGAAGAGGCCCAGATCACGCAGTTCAGCGCCCCGGATGCTGCTGTCCAGACTGCCGGGCCGTTCCGCGCTTTCGATCACGTCCCACAGCCCGATGCCCAGCACGCGCAGCCGTTTCAGCCGCATGGCATAGGGCTGGCCGCGCAGATTCTCGTCCAGCACATCGCCCAGCAAGTCCCAGAACGCATTGCCGCGATGGGCATAATATTCGCCCTGCCGGATCGACGCATCGCCCGGCAGGCTGCCCAGGATCAGCAATCGCGTGTTCGCGTCGACGCTGGGCGGGAAGGCGGATTTGAGCGGCAAATGGCCTCCTTGCAGGTCATGCCAGCGCAGGCTGGCATCTCAGGCGGCGATAGTCAGACGTTGAACCGGAACAGCATGATATCGCCGTCCTGCGTCACATAATCCTTGCCTTCCGAACGCCACTTGCCCGCTTCCTTGGCCCCGGCCTCGCCATTGAACTGGACATAGTCGGCATAGGCCATGGTTTCGGCGCGGATGAAGCCCTTTTCGAAATCGGTGTGGATCGCGCCGGCGGCCTGGGGCGCCTTGGACCCCTTGTGCACGGTCCAGGCGCGGGCTTCCTTCGGCCCGACGGTGAAGAAGGTGATGAGGCCCAGCAGTTCGTAGCCGGCGCGGATGATGCGGGCGAGACCGGCTTCGGTCAGGCCCAGCGCGTCAAGATATTCGGCGCGTTCCTCGACCGGCATGGTAACAAGTTCCGCCTCGATCGCGGCGGACACGATCACCGCCTTGGCATTTTCGGCGGCCGCCTTTTCGAACACGCGGGCCGAATGGGCGTTGCCGGTGGAGGCGCTGTCCTCCTCGACATTGCAGACGTAAAGGACCGGCTTGGCGGTGAGCAACTGCGCCTGCGCGAACAGGCGTTCTTCCTCCACGTCGCGCGGAACGGTCAGGCGGGCGGGCTTGCCATCGCGCAGCAGGTCGAGCGCCTGGCCGAGCACGGCGGCGGCCGCCTTGGCCTCCTTGTCGCCCTGCGCCGCCTTCTTGGCGAGATTGGGCACGCGCTTTTCAAGGCTTTCCAGATCCGCCAGCATCAATTCGGTCTCGACCGTCTCGGCGTCGGCAATCGGATCGACCTTGCCCTCGACATGGGTGATGTCGCCATCCTCGAAACAGCGCAGCACATGGACGATGGCATCGGTTTCGCGGATATTGGCGAGGAACTGGTTGCCCAGCCCTTCGCCCTTCGATGCGCCGCGCACCAGGCCGGCAATGTCGACGAAGCTGAGCTGCGTTTCGATGATCTTCGCGCTGCCGCCGATCTTCGCGATGGTCTGGAGCCGTTCGTCGGGTACGGCGACGCGGCCTTCATTCGGCTCGATCGTGCAGAAGGGATAATTGGCCGCCTGCGCCGCCTGCGTTTCGGTGAGCGCATTGAACAGGGTGGACTTGCCCACATTGGGAAGGCCGACGATACCGCAACGAAAACCCATTTGACTGCCTTATGAAGATCGGAAGGATTGGCGCGCCCGATAGCGCTTTGTGCGCGCAAAGGCCAGCCTTGGACAAAAGGCGCCATCGACATGGACGCCGGAACGGCGCAGGGGCGGGGAAACAGGAGGCGATATGGACGAACCGAAAGATGCATGCTGGACTGACCAGGCCGGTCGCCGCTGGCCCAGGCGTCCTGCCTATGAGACGGGCGTTCGCGGCCGCTGCCCGCGCTGTGGCCAGGGGCATATCTTCACCGGATTCCTGACGATGCGCGACCATTGCGAGGTCTGCGGGCTGGATTACAGCTTTGCCGATCCGGCCGACGGCCCGGCCGTGTTCGTCCAACTGTTCGCCTGCGTGCCGGGCGTCATCTTCATCCTGATGCTGGAAATCATGGCGCGGCCGCCGCTCTGGGTCCATCTGGCGGTCGGCGTGCCGGTGCTGATCCTGACCACCTTGCTGCCGATGCGCCCGATCAAGGGCTGGCTGATCGCCACCCAGTTCACCACCCGCGCGCAGGAGGCGGGGACCAGTGCGCTCTGGGCCAAGCTGCATGGGGACGACCGGCGGGAATAGGGCGGACCTGGACCGCCCATCAATGGCGGAAGAAAAGCGTCACCGACGCGACATGGTTGACGCGGCTGTTGCCCGCGCGCTGGTTGATGACCTGGTTGAGATAGCCGACCTCGATGGTCGATGCGCCGGGCAGGGCGAGCTCTGCGCCGACGAAGCTGCGTAGCTGGTCGAAGCCGGCCCGTGCCCCCCAATCGGTATCGTTCAGGGCCGCGAACCCTTCGGCATAGACCAGCGCATTGACGGCATCGCTGCCAGCCGTCAGCGGCTTTTCGTAGCGCAGCATTTCCCGCAGCCGCCAGCCCATGTCATCGCCGTCCGATCGCCAGCGCTGCTCCAGCCGGGTGCGCGATGACAGTTCGCCGCCCCAGGGCTTGCCCAGCGTCCAGTTGAGTTGCTGGAAACTGCGCTCTTCATTGACATCCCTGCCGCCCTGGGTCGGCACGACGACATGGGCGAAACCCTGATAGAGGGTGATGGCGGGCGAGAATTTCCAGCCGACCGCGCCACGGAACAGCGCCTGATCCACCCGCGACACGCCATCGCCGATGCGCGGCTGGATTTCCGCGAAATAGACGATCTTGCCTTTGACCGATCCCATCGCGGTCAGGTTGATCCAGAGCTGCTCATCCTCACGGGTAGCGGCGCGCGCGGGCAGGGCAAGCATAGCGAGGCAGGCGGACAGGCAGAGGGCAAGGCGGCGCATGGGGTTCCCGGCGATGGAAGGACAGGCGGCCTTCCTATCGCCGGTGCATGTCCGCCTTGTTGCCCGGTTGTGAGTTTATATCCCGCCTGCCCCTTGGCAACATGTCAGGTGATGACGCTCGGCCGGTCCATGCCCGTATGTCCCGCAATGTCCGCTACCTCCTGCGCCGCCGCGATCAGGGGAGCGAGCGCGTCGCCTGTCGCCAGTGCCAGTTCGCCCTTCGGCCCGACATAGCGTTCGATATAGACCCGCAACGTGGCCCCCTGCGTGCCGGTGCCCGACAGGCGGAATATGATGCGCGAACCGTCGTCGAAAAGGATGCGGATGCCCTGCTGGCGGCTGACCGACTGATCGGTGGGATCGACATAGGCGAAATCGTCTGCGCTTTTCACTGTGCCGCCGCTGTTGGGCGTGCCCGGCAATGCGCCCAGTTTTCCGCGCAGCGCCACCATCAGCGCGTCGGCGCAATCCTTGTCTATCCCCTCATAATCGTGACGGGCATAATAGTTGCGGCCATAGGTCGCCCAATGGTCCGCCATGATCGCCGCGACGCTCTGTTTGCGCACGGCCAGGATGTTGAGCCACAAGAGCACCGCCCAGATGCCGTCCTTTTCGCGCACATGGTCGGAGCCGGTCCCCGCGCTCTCCTCGCCGCAGATCGTCGCCATGCCGGCGTCGAGCAGATTGCCGAAGAATTTCCAACCCGTGGGCGTTTCGTAGAGCGGGATGCCCAGCTTTTCCGCGACCCGGTCGGCCGCGCCGCTGGTCGGCATGGACCGGGCGATGCCTTTCAATCCTGCGGCATAGCCCGGCGCGAGATGGGCGTTGGCCGCCAGCACGGCCAGCGAATCGGAAGGCGTCACATAGCAATGCCGCCCGATGATGAGGTTGCGGTCGCCATCGCCATCCGACGCTGCGCCGAAATCGGGCGCGTCGGGGGCCATCATCCGGTCATGGAGCGCCCTGGCATGGACCAGGTTGGGATCGGGATGATGATGGCCGAAGTCCGGGAGTGGCGTGCCGTTCAGCACCGTGCCGGCGGGCGCGCCCAGACGCCGCTCGAAAATCTCCACCGCATAGGGGCCTGTGACAGCGCTCATGCTGTCTAAGGCGAGGGTGAAGCCGCCCGCGATCTGCGCGCGGATCGCGGGAAAGTCGAACAGGCTTTCCATCAGGTCGGCATAGGCGGCCACTGGATCGACCACTTCGATCGCCATGTCGCCCAACCGGCTCGTTCCGATTGCGTCTATGTCCACATCCCGCGCATCGAGGATTTTATAGCGGTCGATGACCAGCGCGTGCGCGGCGATCGCGTCCGTCACCTTCTCCGGCGCGGGGCCGCCATTGCCGACATTATATTTGATCCCGAAATCCTCGTCCGGCCCGCCCGGATTGTGGCTGGCCGACAGGATCAGGCCGCCGAATGCGCCGGACGTGCGGATCAGGTGCGAGGCGGCGGGGGTGGACAGGATGCCGCCCTGACCCACCAGCGCCCGGCCAAAGCCGTTGGCGGCCGCCATTTTAAGGACGATCTGGATGACTTCGCGGTTCAGGTAACGGCCGTCCCCGCCCACCACCAGCGTCTGCCCCGCATGGCCGTCCAGGCTGTCGAACACCGACTGGACGAAATTTTCGGCATAATGGGGCTGCTGAAAGACCCGAACCTTCTTGCGCAGGCCCGATGTGCCGGGCTGCTGGTCCGAAAATGGCGTCGTGCTTACAGTTGAAATCACGCAAAGGCCCCTGACATGCTGTACGCCCCCACCTGTTATGGCCCCACCTGTTATGGCGTGCCGTCATGATGGGGACAACGCTTAAGCCGGGAGCTGGTTCAGTCCGCCAGCCGCAGAGCGACCTCGTTCATGAAGCGGGCCTCGTCATTCTTCGCCAGCCATTCCGCTTCCGCACCGATCGCGGCCAGCATGTCGGCCAGCGGGTCCATCTCGCTCTTGGCGTAATTGCCCAGAACATAGCCATGAACCTTGTCCTTGTGCCCCGGATGGCCAATGCCGATCCGCACGCGGCGAAAGTCATTGCCGATATGGGCGTCGGTCGAGCGCAGGCCATTATGCCCCGCATTGCCGCCGCCGCGCTTCACCTTGACCTTCATGGGGACAAGGTCGAGTTCGTCGTGAAAGACCGTGACGTCCTGCGGAGTCAGCTTGTAGAAGCGCATCGCCTCGCCGATCGACCGGCCGCTTTCGTTCATGAAGGTGGCAGGCTTGATCAGCAGGATCTTCTCCGGGCCGATCCGTCCTTCCTGTACCCAGCCCTGGAACTGCTTTTTGGGCGGGGAGAAGCGATACAGGTCCGCGATCAGGTCGGCCGCCATGAAGCCGACATTGTGCCGGTGCATTGCATATTGCAGCCCCGGATTGCCCAGGCCGGCCCAGATTTGCATCGTTCACGCTCCAAAGAAAATCCCGCCCGCCGGGTAGGCGGACGGGATCGAAATTTCCAGCCCGGAAGGCGAAAGCGGGATTTACTCGCCTTCGGCCGCCCCGGCTTCCGCTTCGCCTTCGGCGCTCTTGAGCGCGGAGGGTGCAACGACGGTCGCGATGGAGAAGTCCGTGTCCGCGTGCAGGGCAGTCGTGCCCTTTGGCAGGGTGACAGCGCTGATGTGCAGCGAATCGCCGACTTCCAGGCCGGTCAGGTCGACCACGACTTCGTCGGGAATGTTGGCGGCGTCGACGACCAGTTCGATGTCGTGCGCCACGACGTTCAGCACGCCGCCCTTCTTCAGGCCCGGCGAGGCATCTTCATTTTCGAAGCGCACAGGCACATGGACGTGAACGGTGGCATGTTCCGAAACGCGCAGGAAATCGGCGTGCAGCGGACGGTCGGTGACGGGGTGGAAGGCCACGTCCTTGGCGAGCGTGCGGACGGTCTTGCCGCCGACTTCGACCATGATGACCGAATTGAAGAAGTGGCCGGTGCCAAGCTGCTTGTTGAGGAGCTTTTCCTCGACATGGATCGACAGGGGTTCTTCATTCATTCCATAGATGACGGCGGGTACGCGGCCCTCACGGCGGAGGGCGCGGGAGGCTCCCTTGCCTGCCCGATCGCGTGCCTCGGCCGACAGCGTAAGCTGCTCGCTCATTGCGTGTCTCCAAAAGCAAAATTGATATACTTTCCCGCCACGCCTCCAGGGATGACCATCGCGGGAAGGCGGCCCTTTAGCAGAAAAGGGCGGGAATGCAAGAAGGCTGCATCACTGCACCCGCGTCACCGTAAACCCCCTGGCCTCCAGCAGGTCGATCAGATTTTCGCGTCCCGTCAGATGCCCCGCGCCCACCGCGATGAAGGGTTTGCCCTTCATCGGCTCGATCGCCTTCACCCAGTCGCGGTTGCGCGCGACCAGAACGGCTTCCTCCACCATCGGGTCGGGCTGCTCGCCAACCTCGTCCTCCTTGGCGATCGCGTCCATGTCGCCCTTCAGCCAGGCTTTGAGGATGCGGTCGTACAGGGCCTTCATCCCCTTGGCCTCATGCACGGTCTGGACCAGCAGGCGCGATTGCGCGGCTTCGGGAAGCGTGTCGAACGCGCCGAACTGGCGCTCGACCGTTTCCAGCCCGCCGATCGGCTTTTTCGCGGCCTTGAATGTTTCGATCAGCACCGGCTCCACGCCGTCATCCTGGCTGACGCCCAGGCTCTGCTGGCTGGCGGCGGACAACAGCATCGCCGCGGCCCAGCTTTCATAGCCCGACAGCAACTGGCTGTTGGTGCCGCCATCGGCCATCGCCTTGTCGAGCGCGGCCTTCTCTTCTTCCGGCACGCGCCGTTCCAGCGGCGGCAGGCCGGGGCTGCGGCCCATTTTTTCAAACAGGCCGAGCGTCTTTTGCTCGTCCTGCAAATCGGCGGCCTCCAGGATCAGCCGGTCAGCGCCCGCCATCGCCTGCCTGAGCGCCGGGGTGTCCCAGGCGACGCCCTTGGGCAGGACATGGATCGTGCCGAACAGCCATCCTTTCATCGCGCCACGCTGAACCTGCCACAGCGCCGGGCCGCTTTGCGCGGGCGGTGCTTCGGGGGCCTTGCTGCAAGCAGCGGCGATTGTGATGGTGAGGAGAGCGAGAAAGCGGGTTATCTTGCGCATCACGACGTCACTCCTTCACACGGCGCGTGGCGATGCCCAGCGCCTTCAACTGATCCTGCACGCTGCCCTTGCCGGCCAGATGGCCCGCGCCCACGGCGACAAAGACGGTGCCGGGCCGGTCCAGCCGCGCCCTGATCCATTTCGCCCAGTTGGCATTGCGCCCGGTCAGCAGCACCTGCGCCAGTTCCGGCGTCGCCTCCAGCGATTCGTTCATCATGGCGGCCAGCTTGTCGGGCTGGCCGGCTTGCCAATAGGTGAGCAGCTTGGCGAATTCGCTCTCCATCTCCGGCAGGCCGTCGACCGTGGCGTTCAGGAACTGTACCTGCTGCGCCATCGGCAGGCTGGCGAAGAAGCCGAGTTGCTGTTCCACCGTCTCCAGCGCTTCGACCCGCTTTCCGGCGGATTGTGCGGCGGCGCGCAATATTTTTTCCGCGCCGATGTCGCTCCTGTACCCCAGCCGTTCCAGCGGCGCGACCGACAGCGCCATACCGCCCATCCACGGGTTGAATGGCTCGAACGTCTGCCAGGGCAGGCCATTGGCCGCCATCGCCGCCTGATATTTCGCCCGCACCTCCGGGGTCAGCCGGTCGGACAGCTTAACGCCGTCCTTCGCCAGCGCCATCTGAGCCAGCGTAGCGCCCATCGCCTTGGGATCGTCCGGCTCGATGATCTCCAGCACCAGCTCGTCCGACCTGTCGAAGGCGCGCTTCACCTTGCCGTTGAACCAGTCGACGCCCGGCTTCATCACATGGACGGTGCCGAACAGATAGATGGTCGTGTCGGCGTCCTTCACGTGCCACAGGGCAGGGGTGGCGACCGGGGCGGGGCGGGCCTGCGCCGCGCCGCCGAGCAGCAGCAGGGCAGCGCCAAAAGCGGGCGCGAGCGCGCGAAACAGGGCGGGAAGCATCGTCATACCCCTTCCATGGGGAGCGTGGAGGCCAAGAGCAAGCCGCTTAACCCTGTTTTCCGCCGCTTTCCCTTGACCATGCCCTTGACCATGACAGTGCCATGCGCCAAGGCGCGCGACATCTGGACACCATCATTTGACAGGGACTATCCGTGGCCGAAGGCAAAATGCTTTCCTTCCAGGACTTGATCCTGACCCTCCATGCCTATTGGGGGAAGCAGGGCTGCGTCATCCTCCAGCCGCTCGACATGGAAGTGGGCGCTGGCACCTTCCACCCCGCGACCACCCTGCGCGCGCTGGGGCCGAACGCCTGGAACGCCGCCTATGTCCAGCCCAGCCGCCGGCCCACGGACGGCCGCTATGGCGAAAACCCCAACCGGCTCCAGCATTATTACCAATATCAGGTAATCATGAAGCCCAGCCCGGCGAACCTTCAGGAACTCTATCTGGGGAGCCTTGTGGAAATCGGCATCGACCCGCTGGTCCACGACATACGCTTTGTCGAGGATGACTGGGAAAGCCCGACCCTGGGCGCCTGGGGGCTTGGCTGGGAGGTCTGGTGCGACGGCATGGAAGTCACGCAGTTCACCTATTTCCAGCAGATGGGCGGTTATGACTGCAAGCCGGTCGCGGGCGAACTGACCTACGGGCTTGAACGGCTCGCCATGTATATTCAGGGCGTCGACAGCGTCTATGACCTGAAATTCAATGATGCGGGCGTCACCTATGGCGACGTGTTCCATGAAAATGAGCGGCAGATGTCGAAATGGAATTTCGAAGTCGCAGATACCGAAAAGCTGTTCCGCTGGTTCAAGGATTGCAAGGCTGAGTACGACCAGTGCATCGCCAATGATGTGCCGCTCGCCGCGTTCGAACAGGCGATCAAGGCGTCGCACACCTTCAACCTGCTCCAGGCGCGCGGCGTCATTTCCGTGCAGGAACGCGCCAGCTATATGGGCCAGGTCCGCGACATGGCGAAGGGCAGTTGCGAAGCGTGGATCGCCAGCAACGCCGATGATTGGAGCGAGAAATTTCCGGGGTGGACCGCATAATGACTGACTTCCTCCTCGAACTGCGGTGCGAAGAGATTCCCGCGCGGATGCAGCTAAAAGCGTCCGACGACCTTGCCCGGCTTTTCACCGAGGAACTGGCGAAGGCCGGCCTCAAGCCAGCCGCGATCGACAGTTTCGTGACGCCCCGCCGGCTCGCGCTGATCGCGCGCGGCCTGCCGCTGGAAACCGCGGCGGTGAGCGAGGAGCATAAAGGCCCGCGCACCAGCGCCCCGGCGCAGGCGCTCGACGGCTTCCTGCGCAAGACCGGCCTGACTCAGGACCAGTTGGAGGACCGCGACGGCGTCTGGTTCGGCGTCGTCAGCAAGCCCGGCCGCGCCACCGCCGATGTACTGGCGCAAGCTGTCCCACTCGTTGTTCGCGCTTTCCCCTGGCCCAAGTCGATGCGCTGGGGCGCCGCCAGCCAGACCACCGAAAGCCTGCGCTGGGTCCGCCCGCTCCAGGGCATCGTCGCGATTCTGGGCGAACAACTGGTCGATATCGAGATAGAGGGTGTGCGGTCCGGCTATGCCACGCTCGGCCATCGCTTCCACCATCCCGGTGAGATCACCATCGGCAGCGCGCAGGATTATGTCGAAAAACTGCGCGCCTGCCATGTCATCGTCAGCGCGTCGGAGCGGCAGGCGATCATTGCGGAAAGGGCTGCACAGGCCGCCGCCGCCCATGGCTACACCGTCATCGAGGACAAGGGGCTGGTCGCGGAAAATGCGGGCCTCACCGAATGGCCGGTGCCGCTGCTGGGCGATTTCGACCCGGCCTTCCTGGAGGTGCCGCCCGAAGTCATCCAGTTGACGCTGCGCATCAACCAGAAATATTTCGTGCTGCGGGACGGTGAGGGCAAACTCGCTCCCGCCTTCATCTGCACCGCCAATATCGAGGCGAAGGACGGCGGCGCGGCGATCATCGCGGGCAACCGCAAGGTGCTGGCCGCGCGGCTGAGCGATGCGCGCTTTTTCTGGGAACAGGACAAGAAAACGCGGCTGGAAGATCACGCCCGCAAGCTGGAACGCATCACCTTCCACGAAAAACTGGGCACAGTCGCCGACAAGGTGGAGCGGGTGGCAAAGCTGGCGCGCTGGCTGGTGGAGGAGGGGATCGTCAAGCCTTCCCCCACCGTCGCCCCGGCCCTTACCGTCACCCCAGCCCTTACCGTCACCCCGGCCACCCCCGTCACCCCAGCGAAGGCTGGGGTCGCAGGCGGCAGCGCGCCAACGCCTGAGATGCCAGCCGTCGCTGGCATGACGAAAGAGGAATTGACCGACCTCGCCGAACAGGCCGCGCGCCTGTGCAAGGCCGACCTCGTCACCGAAATGGTCGGTGAATTCCCCGAATTGCAAGGCATCATGGGCGGCTACTACGCCCGCGCCGAGGGCCTGCCCGACGCGGTGGCCGACGCCATTCGCGACCATTACAAGCCGGTCGGGCAGGGCGACGACGTGCCGACCGCGCCGGTCACGGTAGCAGTGAGTTTGGCGGATAAGCTGGATACTTTATGCGGTTTTTTCCTCATCAACGAGGCTCCGACTGGTTCGCGGGATCCGTTCGCTCTGAGACGTGCGGCTTTGAGTATATTGTCTCTGTTGAATAGAAGTGACCTACGGCTTCCTCTCAACAAGGCATTGGGCCAAAGCGAAGGCACGCATTTCCTAACTGCCTTGATGGGTGATATCGACTGGCATTCAAAATATGGGTTGGAAGTCGAGGATGATCGCAATTTCCGGGTCGAATATGAGAAGCGAGGACGTATCTTATACTATGGCGATAAGGTCATTGACGTAACCCCTGGCCCTCCCGTCAGCGCCCTGTATAACGGGGTCGATTGGGATGAACCCGATGCGGCTTCTCTCCTCGACTTCTTCGCCGACCGCCTCAAAGTCCAGCAACGCGAAGCCGGTGTCCGCCACGACCTGATCGACGCGGTGTTCGCGCTCGGCGGGGAAGATGACCTCGTCCGCCTGCTCGCCCGCGTCCATGCGCTCCAGTCCTTCGTCGCGACCGATGACGGCGCGAACCTGCTGGCGGGCTACAAGCGCGCCGCCAATATCCTCAAGAAGGACGCGCCAGCCACAGCCACATCCGTCACCCCAGCGAAGGCTGGGGTCGCAGGCGGTGACGCGCCGCCGCTCGCGATGCCAGCCTCCGCTGGCATGACATATGAGAAGGAACCCGCCGAAGCCGCGCTGATCGTCGCGCTCGACGCGGCCGAACCGCGCGCGGCGCAGGCGGTGGCGGACGAGCGGTTCGAGGAGGCGATGGCCGCATTGGCGACCCTGCGTGCGCCGATCGACGCCTTTTTTGAAACGGTGACGGTCAACGACGCCGATCCGGCCAAACGCGCCGCCCGCCTGGCCCTGCTGGCGCGGGTGCGTGACGCGGTGCACAATGTGGCAGACTTTTCGAAAATTGCGGGATGACGTGCTATAGCCTCGGTTGAGCGCGAAAAATCAGAAGTTAGGCGCGATAAAACTATTCCATCGTGCATTTCACCGCTAATTGCGGCAATATTGTTGCAGCGCACAAATTCGGCAATCAGTGCAGGGAGAGCCGGTAAATGGTTATGACGGAAGAGGCCCAGATGAACAGCAGTGTGACCCGCTATGTCTATCGCTTCGGCGGCGGCGTGAATGACGGAGGGAAGGGCGACAAGAATCTGCTGGGCGGCAAGGGCGCCAATCTGGACGGCATGGCCGCGATCGGCCTGCCGGTGCCGCCGGGCTTCACCATCACGACCGAAATGTGCACCCGCTATTATGAAGATGGCGGCCAATATCCCGAAAGCCTGAACGGCGAAGTCGCCAACGGCATCGCCCATATCGAAAGCGTGACCGGCAAGAAATTCGGCGATGCCGCCGACCCGCTGCTGGTGTCGGTCCGGTCGGGCGCGCGCATTTCCATGCCGGGCATGATGGACACGGTCCTCAACCTCGGCCTCAACGACGAAACCGTGCTGGGCCTGGCCGCCGCCAGCGGCGACGAGCGGTTCGCCTGGGACAGCTATCGCCGCTTCATCCAGATGTATTCGGACGTGGTGCTGGAACTCGACCATGGCGCGTTCGAGGAAGCGCTGGAGATCGCTAAGGAAGATAATGGCTACACGCTCGACACCGAACTGACTGCCGACGACTGGAAGGCGCTGGTCGCCGAATATAAGGCGCTGGTGCAGAAGCTGTGGAACAAGCCCTTCCCGCAGGATGTGCATGACCAGCTCTGGGGCGCGATCAACGCCGTGTTCGGATCGTGGCAGGCCGACCGCGCGAAGGTCTATCGCCGCCTGAATTCCATCCCCGGCGACTGGGGCACCGCCGTCAATGTGCAGGCGATGGTGTTCGGCAACATGGGCGACACGTCGGCGACCGGCGTTGCCTTCACCCGCGATCCCGCGACGGGCGAGAATGTCTATTATGGCGAATTTCTGATCAACGCGCAGGGCGAGGATGTCGTCGCGGGCATCCGCACGCCGCAATATCTGACGCTGGCCGCGCGGGAGCGCGCCGGGGCCAAGCCGCTGTCGATGGAAGAGGCGATGCCCGAAACCTACGCCGAACTGGCGCGGGTGTTCGACATTCTCGAAAAACATTATCGCGACATGCAGGACATCGAATTCACGGTGCAGCAGGGCAAGCTGTGGATGCTCCAGACCCGGTCGGGCAAGCGCACCGCCAAGGCCGCGCTCAAGATCGCGGTCGACATGGCCAATGAAGGTCTGATCACCCAGGAAGAAGCCGTCGCCCGCGTCGATCCCGCCGCGCTCGACCAGTTGCTCCACCCCACGCTCGATCCCACGGCACCGCGCGACGTGCTGACCAAGGGGCTGCCCGCTTCGCCCGGTGCGGCGAGCGGCCTGATCGTGTTCGACGCCGACACAGCCGAGCGGCGCAACGAACTGGGCGACGCCGTCATCTTGGTGCGCGTCGAAACCAGCCCCGAAGATATTCACGGTATGCACGCGGCCAAGGGCATCCTGACCGCGCGTGGCGGCATGACCAGCCACGCCGCCGTCGTGGCGCGCGGCATGGGCCGCCCCTGCGTGTCCGGCGCGGGCAGCCTGTCGATCGACAATGCCAACAAGATTTTGCGCATCGGCAATCGCGAGTTGAAGGAAGGCGACATCCTGACCATCGACGGCGCCACCGGCGAAGTGATGGCGGGCGAAGTGCCGACCGTGCAGCCCGAACTGGCCGGCGACTTCGGTGTGCTGATGGAATGGGCCGACAAGGTCCGTCGCCTCAAGGTCCGCGCCAACGCCGAAACGCCGCAGGATTGCAAGGTTGCGCGCGAATTCGGCGCGGAGGGCGTCGGCCTGTGCCGCACCGAACATATGTTCTTCGACGCGGCGCGCATCACCGCCGTGCGCGAAATGATCCTGGCCGACAGCGAAAAGGGCCGCCGTGCCGCGCTCGACAAGCTGCTACCCGAACAGCGGGACGATTTTGCGCAGATCTTCATGGTGATGGCGGGCCTGCCTGTCACCATCCGGCTGCTCGATCCGCCGCTGCATGAATTCCTGCCGCACGGTGAAGCCGAGTTCGAGGAAGTGGCCAGGGGTGCCGGCGTCAGCGTCGACACGCTCAAGCGTCGCGCTGCCGAATTGCATGAATTCAACCCGATGCTGGGCCATCGCGGATGCCGCCTTGGCGTCACCTATCCCGAAATCTACGAGATGCAGGCGCGCGCGATCTTCGAAGCCGCGCTGATCGTCAAGGCGCGGGGTGGCGAAGCCCCGATCCCCGAAGTCATGATCCCGCTCGTTGCCACGCGCAAGGAACTGGAACTGATGAAGGCGATTGTCGACAAGGCGGCGCAGGAAGTGTTCGCGGAGCAGGGCGCCTCGGTCGAATATCTCGTCGGCACCATGATCGAACTGCCGCGTGCGGCGCTCAAGGCCGGTGAAATCGCCGAAGTCGGCGAATTCTTCTCCTTCGGCACCAACGACCTTACCCAGACGACGATCGGGATCAGCCGCGACGATGCCGGCCGTTTCCTGACCCAATATGTGGACAAGGGCATTTTCGCCCGCGATCCGTTCGTCAGCATCGATGTGGAGGGTGTGGGCGAACTGATCCAGCTCGCCGCCGAACGTGGGCGCAAGACCCGCCCCGACATCAAGCTCGGCATCTGCGGCGAACATGGCGGCGATCCGGCCTCCATCGCTTTCTGCGAAGCGACCGGCCTCGATTATGTATCCGCATCGCCCTATCGCGTGCCGATCGCCCGCCTGGCGGCGGCGCAGGCCGCCCTGGCGAAGAAATAAGACGGGCAGGGCGGGAGGCAACTCCCGCCCTTTTCGGTTCAAGTCGGCCCCGGTCAGACCGGGGTGGTAACGCGCCCGAACAGGCCGCGCTTGTGGCCCCTGTTCAACTCGGCGTCCAGTTCGGCGGCCTGACCGCGCCAATCTTCATGCGCGATCGTGCCGGGCTTCAGCCCCAGCCGGGCTTCCAGTGTCGCTTCCTGTTCGGCGTTCAGGCTCGCGATCTGGCCATAGCGGTGATAGCCCGCCTCGTTCAGCGCTATTTCCTGCGGCTGGCTGATGCCAGTGATACGGCTCAGATCGTCGCGGCCATGGACCGCCCCTGCAACCGCCGTGGCGGTGCCGGGACCGATAGGGCCGGCCGACTGCCGCTCCAGTTCGGCGATCCGTGCATTGGCCGCCTCCAGCCGGCTGTCCCGATCCTTGATCGCTTCGCGATGGGCGATCTGTTCGTCGCGCCACAGGCGGCGATATTTGCCTCGCCCGCTCATCATCAGGCCTAGCAGCCACCCGATCGCCAGCGCGATCAGCAGCAGCACCAGTTCGTTCAGCGTAAAGCTCATTTCCGCATCCTCCTGCGCGATTGAACGAGGGAGAGGGGATAAAAGTTGCCGGGTCGCAAAAGTGCAAAAAAAGGGGCTTGCCCAATCTGCCGGACGCTTCTATCTGCGCGTCTCCACGCACCCGTAGCTCAGCTGGATAGAGCATCAGACTACGAATCTGAGGGTCGGGCGTTCGAATCGCTCCGGGTGCACCATTATTCCAGAAAGACTATCGGGTCTGGCTTGCAGCCGCGATCGACCGTCTTTCCTGCGCACCCGTAGCTCAGCTGGATAGAGCATCAGACTACGAATCTGAGGGTCGGGCGTTCGAATCGCTCCGGGTGCGCCATTTCGGTTCAAAGGCACGAACGCCTAGCACCGCCGCCTCTACGCCGGAGGCGGCGGTTAGCGTTCGGAGCAGCTCGCTCCGCAGCCCACGGATGCGAACCTCTTTTCGGCTCACGACTTCCACACGTTGCGCAACCGCCCGCACCTGATCGCGGGCGAACGTGCCGTCGCCGTTCCGCAGCTTCTTGCGCACGGCGGCCGCAAAGGCGCGCAGGCTTTCCGGCGTGATCGCGGGGCCGATCTTTACGATGTGCGCCACCGCGCGCTCGGCATCCCCCTTGGCCTGGTCGCGCGTCGCGGTCAGCTCGGCGATGCGATCCTTGAGCGACGGGTCGCTTACGTCGATGACGCCATTCTCGATCGCGTCGTAAAGCCGCTTGAGCTTCGCTTCCGCCTCGGTCGCACGCCGCTCAAGATCGGCGACATGCTGGCGGCGCTGGTTCACCCACTCGTCGCGCCGTTCGAGGATCTGATCCATCAGAGCTTCGAGCCGCGCCGGGTCGAGCAGCCGCGCTTCGAGATGGTCGACCACGGCCCTGTTGAGCTGGTCCATCGGCACGGTGATGCCAGGACAGCCGGTCGCGCCCTGCCGCGCCTTCGTCGAGCAGGTGTAATAGCGATATTCCCGGCCGACGCTGCTGGTGCCTGTGCGCAGCGTCATCGCGCCGCCGCAGCACGCGCAGAAGCAAATGCCGGTGAGCAGCGTCGGCCCACCCACCGCCATCGGCGCCATCATCTTCGGGCTGCGCGCCTTGAGCGACCGCTGGACCGCCTCGAACTCCGCTTCCGAGACGATCGCCGGCACTTCCATGACGGCGTGCTCGGCCTCGGGCTTGGGCGTCCTGGTCTTGTGATCGCGCGTGTTGAAGCGGTGCTGGCCGATATAGGTCGTGCGTGTCAGCACCATATGCACCGCGCCGAGACCCCATCGCCCGCCATCGCGCGTGCGGATGTTGTTCTCGTTGAGCCACGTCGCGATTGACTTGAGCCCCATCGGTCCCCGGTCACCGACACCATTCAAAGCCATGCGGTAGATGCGCCGCACCGTCTCGGCCTGGATCGGGTCGATCTCCAGCTTCTTCTTGATCTTCGCGCCGCGCTCCCCGGCTGCAACCACGCGGTAGCCGATCGGCGCCCGCGCCCCGTTCCAGAAGCCCTGCCGGGCGTTCTCCTTCATCGCACGCAGCGTGTGCTTGCCATTCTCCTTCGATTGATATTCGTCGAACAGCGTCATGATCTGGCGCATCATGATGCTCATCGGATCGTCGCCCAAGTCCTGCGTGATCGAGACGAGCTTCACCCCGTTCTTCGCCAGCTTGCGGACGTAGAACTCGAACTGGAACTGGTCGCGGAAGAACCGCGAGAAGCTGTGGACGACGATGACGGTGAATGTCGGCGGCTTCGTCATCGCCGCGTCGATCATCGCTTGAAAGGCAGGTCGGCGATCGTCCGTCGCGGTGTTGCCCGGCTCGACGAACTCGGCCGCGACTTCCCAGCCGCGCGAGAGGCAGTAGCCTTCGATCTGGCGGCGTTGGTCGGGAATCGACAGGTCGCTCTCGGCCTGCCGGCCGGTCGAGACCCGGAGATAGAGCGCGGCGCGGGCGATCGCCACGACCGGCGCCTCATCCTCATCTCGTCGCAGGGCGGCGCTGGTCATGACGCTTCACTCCTCACTTCACGGCAGCGGTCCGAACAGCTTGTCCAGCTCTTGCCGCATATGGCCTTCGATCGCGCGCAGCTCGGCGTCGCCGATCGGAACTTGCTCTGGCCAGTCGTCGGTGACGACGATCGGCCCATCATCCTCGCGCACCGGACGCGAAGCACGGCGCGGAGTGACGCGGTTGATGTAGTCGTGCAGGTCATCCGGGCTTTCGGCCCAGCGACGAGGCGCGCGCCGGCGGAGCTTACGCGGAAGGGCCATGTGCTGACCGTGCAGCACGAGCGGTCTTCGGGCAAACGACGCCACACGGTGTAGCGCAGATAAGTGCTCACGGCGTGTCCGGCGACGCCGCCTCCAGTCGTTCGCGCGCGCTCGTATCGTTCGCCGCCTTCAGCAGCGCTTCCCACGAATCGGGTGGATTGCCCTTGTCGAGCATCTTGCGGAACACGGCATAGGCGTCCGACTTCGCGCCATACGTGCGCAGGGTCGTCTCGTCGTTCACCCAGGCAAAGATGATGATCTTCGCGCTGGTGCTGTAGCGGAAGAACAAGCGGAACCTGCCGCCGCCAAACTTCGCCCGGAACCAATGCTTGCGGTCGTCGCCAAGCGTGCCGCCCTGGCGATACTCCGGGCGCGTGGGGTCTTGGGGAATGGTCTCGAATACGAGCTGGCGCAGCGCGGCGAGCAGTTTCGCATTGGCCGACTTGCGCCAACCGCGCGGGTCTTTCTGCCGCGAGCGCGCAACGGCCGTCCCCAGCTTCTCGAACTGATCGAGAAACAGCGGATGGGCAAAGAGCTGCCACCCGTTGACCGTCATCATCAGAGATCGACATCGCCGTCGATCGGCGCGTCGAGATCGACCTTCACGCCTTCCGTCAGAGCCGCAATGCGCTGGGCCAGCGCGGGAGATAGCGCCGTCAGCGCCTCGGGCCGGCGTTTGATATCCTCGGCCAGAAACGTCAGAAAGCTGTCGATCGCCGGATCGTCATGCTCGGCATCGGCGCGATGCACCGACACGCCATGCTCATCGACGCGGAAAGCGATCTTGCCGCCGTAATCGACGCCGAGCGCCTGGCGGACGGACTTCGGAATCGTCGTCTGGCCCTTGGCGGTGATGGTGCTGATTTCTTCGAGCAGCGCGGGCATGGCTCATCTCCTCTGCCCGCTGAATGTAAGGAAAACGCATTACATTGTCAAGGTGGAGCCTTCCACCGGCATCACATCCTCCTGAAAGTCCTTCCCGGTGAAGCAGGTCCGATAGAAGAGGAACTGCTTGGTTGCGTCTCGTTGGACTTGCCCAAGGCCGGGCAGAACATATGGCGAAGCCTATCTTCTTCCGGCAGTGTTGCGTGCGGGGGCTTCACTATTACAACCGCTGCGAGTCGCGGGGGAGGACGGGGGCGGGATGATTCTCACTGACAATGAGACAAGGGTCGACCTCCTCAACAATGAGGCGATCGCCAAGACTATCATCGAGCTGCTACGCGAAAAGCCCGAGCGCGCCGTGACGATCGGCGTTCACGGCGACTGGGGTGCGGGCAAATCCAGCATTTTGGAGATGATCGAAAACGGCCTCAGTTCGGATGAGGACGTGCTCTGCATCAAATTCAACGGATGGCGCTTTCAAGGATTCGAAGACGCCAAAATCGCGCTGATCGAGGGCATCGTCACCGGGCTTATCGAAAAACGCCCGTTGCTCACTCAAGCCGGCGTAGCCGTGAAAGACATCTTCCGGCGGATCGACTGGCTAAAGATCGCGCGGCACGGGGGCGGACTCGCTTTCACCGCATTCACTGGCATTCCCACAGCCGATCAGATCGGCGCGGTGGTCGGCACCTTGAAGGGGATCTTCTCCGATCCCTCAAAACTCGCCACGCAGGAGAATTACGACAAAGCGATCGACGGTGTGCAAGGTCTGCTGAAGCCAGGAGAGTCGAAAAATGTGCCGGAAGAGATCGAGGCATTCCGGAAAGCTTTTGACGATCTGCTCAAGCAGGCGGGTATCAAGCAACTGATCGTCCTCATCGACGATCTCGACCGCTGCCTGCCGGACACGGCGATCGAAACGCTCGAAGCCGTCCGGCTGTTCGTCTTCACCGCCCGCACCGCGTTCATCGTCGCGGCCGATGAGGCGATGATTGAATATTCGGTGCGTAAGCATTTCCCCGAACTGCCGGACACGACCGGACCCCGCGACTATGCGCGCAACTATCTCGAAAAGCTGATCCAGATTCCGTTCCGGATTCCGGCTTTGGGCGAGACCGAAACCCGTATCTACGTCACCCTGTTGCTCATCGGTGCCGAGCTGGGCGAGGACGATCCCGCTTATTCGGCGCTCATCACCGTCGCGCGTGAATTGCTCAAACGGCCTTGGCAAACAGCCGGGCTCGACGCGCAGACGGTCAAGACCGCCTTGGGCGACAAAGCCAGCAAGGTCCAGAACGCGCTCACCTTGAGCGACCAGATCGGTCCGATCCTGGCCAGCGGCACTCAGGGCAATCCGCGGCAGATCAAGCGCTTCCTGAACACCCTGCTGCTACGCCATCAGACCGCGCTCGCCCGCGGCTTCGGAGAAGAGGTGAAGCTGCCCGTTCTGGCGAAGCTTATGCTGGCCGAACGGTTCCTCTCTAGATTGTTTGACCAGATCGCCAGCGCCGCCGCCCGCGATCCGGACGGCCGCTGCGTAGATTTGGCGGCGCTTGAAGCCGCTGCGTCGGAGGAGAAGCCAGCCCCCAAGGCGAAGCGGGCCGGGCCTAAGATCAGTTCCACCGATGACGCCAAGCCGACCGCCGTGCCGGACTCTAAGGACAGCGCTATCCTGACGGAATGGAAGGCGGCCGACGCGATACGGGCCTGGGCGCGGCTGTCACCGGCCTTGGCCGAAGTCGATCTGCGCCCCTATCTGTTCGTGACCAAGGATCGAAAGGACTATTTCGGCGCGGCCTCCGTCCTCGGCCGTCTCGCCGCTGTGGTCGAGAAGCTGCTCGGCCCGAAACTCGCTGTCCAGGCGTTCGAAGGTGAACTCAAGCAACTCGTTCCGGCTGAGGCCGCGCAGGTCTTCGAGGAGCTGCGCGGCCGCGTCATGGGCGGAGACGCCTTTGATACCGTGCCGCCCGGCATCGACGGACTCGCGGTGCTGGTTCGCGCGCATCCGACGCTTCAAGCCAATCTTCTCGACCTGCTAGAAGCCTTACCGGCCGATCGGTGCGGGCCGTGGCCCGCGTCGGGTTGGGAGGGCGTCGTCAAGGATTCCGACGCCGTGGTTCGCTTCGAGAAGCTACTCCAGGGATGGTCAACCTCCGGTTCGTCCTTCTTGAAGCCGACGGCGAGCGCCGCGCTTCGCACGCGGAAAGGTGGGCGCTGATGGGCACCTCGAACGCCTATGAGGGTGCGGGCGGAGGCACGCCGCTAATTCCGAGTTGGTTGCAGGGTGACGGCGACGGCGGGTCCGGCGCGGGCGCGGGGGATGGCGACGGGGCGCTACCGTCGTCACCTGATGGAACACCCCCAGCAGTTCCTCCAGCACCAGCGCCTCGGCCCACCGCGCCAGCAGGTGCATCGGATCGGTTCACGTCGGCGCGAAACAATTTCACTCGCTTCGCAAGCTCGGGTGGCAGCGACCGTCGGAGCCTCGGTCGCGCGGTCTCGCAATATGTGTCCAAATCGGCAGGCGGTTCGCGCCAGGCCGCGCAACGTATGGGCTCATCGCGCGGCGCCGGCGCCGGGCTCGTCCGGTTCCTCAACGACGCTAGCGCCAATGGCGTTCGCGAAGCGCTGCGAACGCTTAATCTGGAAAGCCTCGCCGGGCGGCCGATCGAGGAAGTGTTCGCCGGCCTCGCCGACTATATCTGCCCCGAAGGCGGGTCGATCGACGAGGGCATCGCACGAGACGCCTTCGTAGAGACGATCGCCGACCTCGCTGGCGCGGGCATCACCGACATCGACGCTCTCACGCCGGGCCAGATTCAGACTGTCTTCGAGCTATACGCCACCCACGCGATCGAGGCCCGCATCTGCAACGACATCGGCACCAAGGTCGTGACCTTGCCCGCTGATCCGCGCGCGGCCGAGAGGGTTCAGGCGCAACTGCGTGATTTCATCCAGCGTGGTGTCAGCGACGCGATCAACGCCGCAGGGGTCAACATCCAGTCGCTGACCCCTGATGCGGTGATGGGCTTCGTGACCGACGTCTATCAATCCGCCTTCGACGTGTTGCAGACGATGGGCGACGGGGAGGCAGCGAAATGAGGCGCCATGTCATCATCGGCCGTTTCGGGCCGGACGATAAGACCCGCGTCCCGAAGGCGCGCGACGAGGTTGTATCGACCTTGCAGTTGGTGGCGGGCAAGCGTCTCGATCATGGGATCGGCCGCGCCTTGTCCGACCTTAAGGCGCTGCACCTGACCCCGAGCGAGATCGGCGCAGACATGCTCGTCGTCGCGGCCCATGTTCATGCGGCGGACACCCGCATCTCCCGCTCCACGGAATCGCAGGACGCCTGGACGCGCGAGATTCGGCTGGTCATCCCCGTTAGCGATCCGGTGCGATGGACAGCCGCCGCGCCCATCCTGGTCCGCGCCCTGAACTTTCTGACCGGCGACAGATGGGATGTGGGTTTCCGCAAACGGGCCAAGGGCTATGCGCCGCTGGTTCCCGTCGCGGCACCCACCCTTATTCCAGCCCCGTTCGATGGCGTGAGTCTGTTCTCCGGTGGCTTGGACAGCCTGATCGGCGCGATCGACAGCTTGAATGCCGGCGAGACGCCGCTTCTGGTCAGCCATGCCGGCGAAGGACTGGTGAGCAAGTCGCAGGAGCAGTGCTTCGACGGTTTGAAAACCGCTTATAAAGCATCTGCCTTCGATCGGCTGCGGGTGTGGATGAGCTTCGATAGCGGGTTTGTCGAGGATGTCGGATCGGAGGACACCACACGCGGTCGATCCTTCCTGTTCTTCTCGCTGGGTGTCGCCGCCGGCACCGCGCTCGGCCGCGCCTTCGTGCTCAAGGTTCCCGAGAACGGTCTGATCGCGCTCAACGTGCCGCTCGATCGGCTCCGGCTCGGTGCGCTCAGCACCCGAACGACGCATCCTTTCTACATGGCCCGGTGGAACGAATTGCTCGGTGCGCTTGGTGTCGAAGGGAAGGTCGAGAATCCCTATTGGGACAAGACCAAGGGGGAAATGGTCGCCGAGTGCGCCAATCCGACCCTGTTGAAGCAGCTCGCCCCGCTGTCGCTATCGTGTTCATCACCGACGAAGGGGCGTTGGACCAAGAAGCCGCAGGGGCACTGCGGTTACTGCCTGCCATGTCTCATTCGGCGGGCCTCTCTGCGAGGCAGGGATTCGACAGTTTACGGCGTGCCCGACCTGAAGACTGCCACATTAGACACCAGGCAGGCCGAAGGTCAGCAGGTTCGATCCTTCCAGATCGCGATCGCGCGGCTATCGAAGCGTCCGGAACTCGCCAAAGCCCTCATCCACAAGCCGGGGCCGCTCTATGATGATCCCACCCGCCACGATGGCCTGGCCGATGTCTATCGCCGCGGACTGGAGGAGGTTGGGCGCTTGCTGACTGGCGTTCGCGCCGCACCGTCGTAAGAGGCTCCATGCGATCGGGTCTAGTCGATTTTCATTGTCACCTCGATCTCTACCCCGACCACGCGGCCGCGGTGGAGCGTTGCGAGCGCGATGGCGTTTTCACCCTCACCGTAACCACCACGCCCAAGGCTTGGCCGCGAAACCACGAAGTGGCGTCCGCCACGCGTCATGTTCGGGCGGCTCTCGGCCTGCATCCTCAACTGGTCGCCGAACGCGCTCATGAGATCGGGCTATGGGAGGAATTGCTGCCGCGCACCCGCTATGTCGGCGAGGTCGGGCTGGACGCTGGCCCGCGGTTCTACAGGTCGTTCGAGACGCAGAAGGAGATTTTCGCTCGCGTGCTAACGCTGTGTGCGGCGGCGGGGAACAAGATCGTCACGACGCATAGCGTCCGCGCGACCAAGGCCGTCCTCGATATGATCGAGCAATACATGCCGCCCCCGCGTGGGCGCGTGGTGCTTCATTGGTTCACTGGCACCGCAGCAGAGGCCAAGAGAGCAGTCGATCTCGGCTGCTATTTTTCGGTGAACGCGGAGATGCTCGCGAATGAGAAGCGCGCGGCGATAACCAAGGCGCTCCCGTTGGATCGCGTTCTGACGGAGACTGATGGGCCATTCACTCAAACCGACGCCCGCCCGACCACGCCGAGCGATGTCTGGATCGCTGTCGAAGGTATGGCGCGTCTGCATGGAACGCCGCCCGCTGATATGTCCGCCACGATAATGCGGAATCTCAAAAGCCTGCTTGTAGAACAAGCGTAGACGCCACCCGTAGGATCGAAGCTCTATCGCGCTGGCTGGGTAGAGGTCGTCTCAGATTTCGTTGTCCTGCTCGCGCCGCAATTCTCTAATGCGCTCGATAACGGGTGAGCTGATCGTGGGGCGATTGATGTCGCGGAACAGCCGATTGACCTTGATGACACCAGAGTCCTCAAGGATCATCCGGCGAGTTTCTCTCCAATCCCGTTGGAACTGCGCGAGACGCGCTTGACGTTCGCTTTCGGGCAGGTCGCGCAGGTCTTCCACACCCATGAAAAGCGCGGTGCAATGGGCGCCCAGTTCCTCGTCTATATAGAGGACGCTGCGCGTTGTATGTTCCGCGATCGGCATGATGGCTGCGGAGATCAGCTCGTGCCGCTCGGCCGCCGACAGTTTCGTATTGTCGATCACTTCGTTCGCGATCCGGTGGCTCTCAAATAGGATATTGATAAGCGAGTCGTAAGCTTCGAGGCGCTTGCCGAAGATCGCCGCTGCGAATTGTTCTGCTCTTTGCCGTCGTCTCAATAACTCTCCCAAGATGATGCCCAGAGGAACACCCACGAGACCGATCAGTGCTCCGGTTAATTGTGACCAGTCCATAGACTTTCCCCAAGCTAATAGCCCTGACCCGGGCGCAATCCGATTCCGCCCGCTGTATTCTAATCCACCTCGCTTCAGTGCGCGGATGGTGTCTTTTTGCTGCTATCATTTTCCGGTTTGAGGGGGAAAGCTTTCCCCTGCTGGCGAGCCCCAGGCGGGTCTCGCCAGACCCCTTCTAGCGGGGACACCCCGCAACGCCCCGCTCGGCGTGTTCACGCCGAACCGTAAATCCGCCCCGGCGGATTTGGGTCTTTCCCATGCTGCGGAGATCGGGCCAGGGCTGCGCCGGCCCGATCGCGTCTGGTCGTTGCTCACTCCGTCTGTGGGGTGGGCGACGCTTCCCTTTAGGCCCGCCGCGCCGGGCCGCAACGCGCGTGCCGCGCTTACCTCCTCTGCGTTCCGGTCCTTCGGATGCTGCCCGGCTCTGCCGGCGGGCCTTCCGGTCGCTCTTTCGCCGCCCACCCCATTCCGGGGTGTGTGTGGTTTTAGAAGGAGTAGTGTGATGAACGCTGTTACCGAAACCGTTGCCGCCGAGCCTGTCTCGGGCGTCGAGATTTTCGTGCCGCTCGCCAAGCTCAAGAAGTCCCCGCGCAATGCCCGCAAGGTGCCGCATGGGGAAGCCGCTATCGAGGCGCTGGCCGCTTCGATTCAGCACAAGGGGCTGATCCAGAACCTTGTCATAGAGCCGGAGGTTAAGGAGGACGGAACGCCGACCGGCTACTACCTCGTAACCGCCGGCGAAGGCCGCAGGCTGGCGATGCTGTTGCGCGCCAAGCGCAAGCAGATCAAAAAATCGGAACCCGTGCGCTGCTGGCTCGATACGCAGAACGATCCCGGCGAGATCAGTCTGGACGAGAACGTGACCCGGACGCCGATGCACCCCGCCGATCAGTTCGAGCGGTTTGCGGAGCTTTCCAGCGACAAGGGCTGGGGAGCGCAAGAGATCGGCGCGCGGTTCGGCGTGTCGGCTTCCGTGGTGAAGCAGCGGCTTCGCCTTGGCGCTGTCTCGCCCAAGCTATTGCAGGTCTATCGCGAGGATGGCCTTACGCTGGATCAGCTTATGGCCTTCGCGATCACCGAGGATCATGCCCGGCAGGAGCAGGTGTTCGAGGGTCTGCACCACAATCGCGAGCCGTGGATCATCCGGCGCGACATGACCGCGAGCAATGTTCCGGCGACCGACCGGCGCGCGGTGTTCGTCGGGGCCGACGCCTATATCGAGGCGGGCGGCAATATCATCCGTGACCTGTTCAGCGAGGATCGGGGTGGCTTTTTCGAGGACGCTGGCTTGCTGGACATGCTCGCGACCGAGAAGCTGCGCGAGATCGCGAGCGAGGTTCAGGCCGAGGGCTGGAAATGGGCCGAAGCCCATATCGACTATCCCCACGCCCACGGGATGCGGCGCTTCTATCCGCAGACCGTCGCCCTGTCCGACGAGGACGAGGCGCGGCTGGAGGCGCTGTCCATCGAGTATGACGAGCTTGCCGAGGGCTATTCGTCCTATGACGAGATGCCCGAGGATGTGGCGGCTAAGCTGGAGGCGGTGTCCGACGAGATCGACGCCATTTCGGCCAAGCGTTACGCCTACGACGCCAATGTGATCGCGCATGGCGGGGTGTTCGTGGTGTTGAACCATGACGGCGTTCCCCGTCTCGAGCGCGGTTTCGTTCGTGCCGAGGACGAGGCGCTGGCCGACCCGCAGCCCGAGGATGAGGGCGAAGGCGAAGCCATCGACCCGCAGGCCGTCGCGGACGAGCAGGCCGACGACGGCGACGACGACGAACAGGAGATCGAGGAAGAGGACGAGGAACCGGGCAAGCCGATTTCCGACAGCCTCACCCGCGACCTGTCCGCCTACCGGACGCTGGCGCTTCGTGTTGCGCTGGCCGAGAGGCCCGATCTGGCGCTGATCGCCTTGACCCACACGCTCACGGCGCAACTGTTCTACAGCTACACCGAGGCCGGTTGTCTTGAGGTTCGTCCAACCGTGACGCCGCTGGGCAGTCATGCGGACGGGATCGAGGACATGCCGCTTGCCGCCAAGGCGAACGAGGCGCGCGAGGCGTGGGCCGAGCGGATGCCGCGTGACGTGGCCGACCTGTGGGGCTTCATCGTCGGGCTGGACGACGAGAAGCGGCTGGCGCTGCTGGCGCATTGCGCGTCCCGCACCGTCAACGCCCTGCGGCTGCCGTGGGACCGCAAGCCCCGTTCGCTGCAAACGGCGGACAGGCTGGCGAGCGCGCTGGCGCTGGACGTGGCGAAGGACTGGACGCCTACCGTGGACAGCTACCTTGGCCGCGTCACCAAGGCGCATATCGTGGAGGCCGTTACCGAAGGCGTGTCAGAGGACGCCGCCCGCCGTATCGTCGACATGAAGAAGCCGGACATGGCGCAGGCGGCCGAGCAGCTTCTGGCCGGGACCGGATGGTTGCCCGCGATCCTGCGGACCCCCGAGCCGGGGGCGGATCAGTCCGCACCCGTCGAGGCCGAGGATGGCGGCATCGTGGAGCAGCCGTCCGAAGCGGAGTCCCCCGATACCGGAGCGCAGGACGGCGAAGCGTCCTACGCCGTCGCCGCCGAATAGCGGCATTGGGCCGGGGCCGCGCGAGTGGTCCCGGCCTTCCTTCGTCGCCCCCAAAAATCGCGGCCGCGCCCCTGTCCAGGCGCGGCCGCTTTTGTCATGCAGGAAGAAATCGTCGCTCGCCGGGCACAGCCCGGCTCGCGGCGCCACGTGTTATCTCGATGTTTGTTTGGCGATGGCGATGGCCGACAGGTCGTTTGCCGGATCGATCGTTACGCCCGTCGCCTTGCGCTCGGAATAGCGATCCACAAGCTGCGCAGCGTGAGGGCGCAGCAGCACCGTGAACCGAACCAATTCCTCCATCACATCAACGATGCGGTCATAGTAGCTGGACGGCTTCATACGTCCGGCTTCGTCGAACTCCTTGTAGGCCATCGCCACGCTCGACTGGTTAGGGATTGTCACCATTCGCATCCAGCGGCCGAGCAGGCGTAGCGTGTTCACGGCGTTGAACGACTGCGAGCCGCCCGACACCTGCATGACCGCGAGCGTGCGGCCCTGCGTCGGGCGCATCCCCTTCATCTCCAGTGGCAGATGGTCGATCTGCGTTTTCATGAGTCCGGTGATCTGGCCGTGACGCTCCGGGCTGCACCACACCATGCCTTCTGACCACAGCGCATGGTCGCGCAGCTCATGGACGGCGGGATGATCGTCCCCTGTGACCTGGTCGGGCAAAGGCAGGTCGGACGGATCGAAGATGCGCGTCTCGGCGCCGAAGAACTGAAGCAGCCGCGCGGCCTCCTCGACTGCGAAGCGCGAGAAGGACCGTTCGCGGAGCGAGCCGTAGAGCAGCAGGATACGCGGCGGCGGATCGCCCGCGCCAAGGCCAAGGGCGGGCCGGTCATGGGCATAACGCGGATCGAGCGCGGGCAGATGATCCGGATCGGAAAGATGTCGGAGGCGGGTCAAGCGGTCGCGCCTTTCTCATACCAGCCGCGCGTCCGCTTCACGATCGCCACCACCGTCAGCATCACCGGCACCTCAACCAGCACGCCGACGACCGTGGCGAGCGCGGTGCCGGACTTGAGGCCGAAAAGGCTGATCGCCGCAGCAACCGCCAGCTCGAAGAAATTGGACGCACCGATCAGCGCGGCGGGCGCGGCCACGCACCACGCGACCCCGAACCGGCGGCTGAGCCAATAGGCCAGCCCGGCGTTGAAATAGACCTGCACCAGTATCGGCACGGCGATGAGCGCGATTACCAGCGGCTGCGCGATGATCGCCTCGCCCTGGAAGCCGAACAGCAACACCAGCGTCGCCAGCAGGGCGGTGAGCGACGCCGGGCCGAGACGGGTCAGCAGCCGGTCGAGCGCGACCTGGCCACCCGACGCCAGCACGCCGCGGCGCACGATCTGCGCGACGACCACCGGCACGACAATATAGAGGCCCACCGAGAGCAGCAGCGTGTCCCACGGGACCGTTATCGAGGCGACGCCGAGCAGCAGGCCGACCAGTGGCGCGAAGGCGAACACCATGATGAGGTCGTTCAGCGCCACTTGGCTCAGCGTGAAATTGGGTTCGCCGTCGCACAGGTTCGACCAGACGAACACCATCGCCGTGCAGGGCGCGGCGGCGAGCAGGATCAGGCCGGCGATATAGGATGAGGCTTCGCCCGCCGGGAGCAATGGCGCGAACAGCCAGCCCAGGAAAAGTGTGCCGAGCAGCGCCATCGAGAAGGGCTTGACCGCCCAGTTGATGAACAGGGTGACGCCGACGCCCTTCCAGTGCTGGCGGACACTCCCGAGCGCGCCGAAGTCGATCTTGAGAAGCATCGGCACGATCATCAGCCAGATCAGCACCGCGACCACGAAATTGACGCGCGCCACCTCGGCAGCGGCGATAGCGCCGAACAGCCCGGGTAGCGCGTGACCGAGCGCGATGCCGGCGACGATACAGAGCGCCACCCACAGCGTCAGATAGCGCTCGAAGAAGGAGATGCCGGGACGCGCCGCTGTGGCGTCGGCGGGAATGGTCGCCATCCTTCAGCTCACCCTTGCGCCGGTAGCATCGACGACCTGCTGCCCGTCCTCTTTGACGAAGGCGCCCTGTTGCGGCGCGGGCAGCAGGTCCAGCACGACTTCCGAAGGGCGGCTGAGCTTCACGCCCAGCGGCGAGACGACCAGCGGCCGGTTGATGAGGATCGGATGCAACATCATCGCGTCGATCAGGGTTGCGTCAGACAGTGAGGTGTCGCCCTGACCCAGTTCGGCATAAGGTGTGCCCTTCTCACGCAGCAGGTCGCGCGGCGTGATACCCGCGCGCTCGGTAAGCTGGACGAGCAATGCGCGCGAAGGCGGCGTTTTCAGGTATTCGATGACATGCGGCTCTATGCCCGCATTGCGGATCAAGGCCAGCGCGTTGCGGGAGGTGCCGCACTCCGGGTTGTGATAGATGATGATGTCGGTCATGCGGCATCACCGCGCCGGGCGGTAGAGCCTTCGGCATGGCCGATCTCGCGCAGCTTCGCGCCGAGCGCCTTGGCTTCCAGGGCTGCGATGGGCAGCGCGAGGAATAGCTTGATCCGATTTTCCAGATAGCGCAGCGCCGTCACAAAGGCGCGCTCGCGCTCGATCTCCGTTCCCTCGGCACGGCTTGGATCTTCGATACCCCAATGGGCCGTCATTGGATGGCCGGGCCACACCGGGCAGGTCTCACCCGCCGCGTCGTCGCAGACGGTGAACACGAAATCCATGTGCGGCGCATCCGGTTGAGAGAACTCCTCCCAGCTTTTGGAGCGCAGCCCTTCGGTCGGATAGTCGATGCGCTCCAGCAGCCGGAGCGCGATCGGGTTGACCGCACCCTTGGGGAGGCTGCCAGCCGAGAAGCCGCGGAAGCGGCCTTCGCCCAGCTTGTTGAGCGCGCTTTCCGCGAGGATCGAGCGCGCCGAATTTCCGGTGCATAGGAACAGGACATTGAACATGCGGTCGGCGGACATAGCGGTCTCCTTCAACAGCAGGGAGTGAGTTCAGCAACGAGCGGCACGCATAGCTCCGGCTTTCCGGCGCAGCAGTCCTTGACCAGAAACAAGGTGAGCGCGCGCAGCGTATCGAGGTCGGCGCGGTAGATGATCGACCGGCTTTGCCGTTCGGATTTCACCAATCCCGCGCGCGACAGGATGCCCAGATGCGCCGACATGGTGTTCTGCGGCACGTCGAGCTGGCGCGCGATCTCGCCGGCCGGCAGGCCGTCCGGCTCGTATCGCACAAGCAGTCGGAACGTATCGAGGCGAGTCGTCTGCGCGAGTGCGCCAAGGGCAAGGATGGTCGAATCGGTTTCCATATATCCAGAATAGCGGATATTTTCCTGGAACCATCCTCCTTTTTCATCATCTGCTACCCGCCTTGATGCGGGTCGCGGTCTTGGTGACGCCGCCTTGCTCGCGGCTCGCTCCATCAAGTCGGCATAGGACCGGCCGTTCCCACCTTACAGGGCGCCGAACCGTGGGAGGGCTGCGATCCAGTTTTGATGGCCGCGAGCATATCCCGTGTGCCCCTCGCCACGACCGCACGGCCTCTCGATTGGCTTGATCTAACCGGGGCCGGCTATGCCTTGCTCGGCCTGGCGCAACGCCGTCGCGCGGCTTTTTTCCGCCGCCTTCGGCTTTGCATCGCGAAGCAAAAAAGCCGCGCTTCGCCATCCTCCGCTGCGCTTCGGCCGCAAGCGGTGCGCGTCCGGTCATCCCCGCTTCACCGATCGCCATCGAGGCCGCGGCGGTCGTGGCCCGAGAGCGAAAGGAACTTTGACATGGCGACCATCGGCACCTTCACCCAAGCGGCCAACGGCTCCTTCACCGGAACCATCAAGACGCTCACCCTCAACGCCAAGGCCAGCCTCCGGCCGATCGACAAGGAGAGCGAGAAAGCCCCCGACTACCGTCTCGCGGTTGGCTCCGTCGAGTGCGGCGCAGGATGGAAGAAGACCAGCCGCGAGAACCGCGACTACATCTCGGTCAAGCTGGACGATCCCACTTTCCCGTCCCCGATCTACGCCACTCTGTCCGAGACCGAAACCGCCGGCGAATACGCGCTGATCTGGTCCCGCTGACCCCGACACGGCGCCCCGCTCCATTGGAGCGGGGCGCCTTCGTGTGGTTGTTAGCTGGTTATCAAAAGCGGACGGGCCAGTCGGCCCGGCATGTTGTCGGAGCTGCTTGGGGCGCTGCCCCTAGCGCCCTTCGGAGCAGCTTCCGCCCAGCTTCCTCCACGCTGCGCGTTCCGTGCAGCCGGTTCCCCGCGAAGCCGCCCACTCCGGTTGCACCCCCGGTCTCGCCGACGGGCAGGGTTTCAGCGCGGCGCTCCGCTGCGCGGAAACCCAAGCCCAAGGAGGCCAAAATGCACTACCAGCTTGCCACCCGGTTCGGCCGCAGCGCCCATCAGATCAGCGGCCGGGAGCCGCTCGACAACGAGGCGCTGTATCGGCACGTCCCTTCCATCTTCGCCCGCGAGGCGCACGACAGCCGTTCAGATCGCTATGTCTATGTCCCGACCATCGACATCGTGGAGGGGCTGCGCCGGGAAGGATGGTCGCCGTTCTTCGCGGTCCAGTCCGTTCCGCGCGACGGCAGCCGCCACGGCCACGCCAAGCATATGCTGCGCCTGCGCCGGGACGACGGCATCGGCAAGCCCGAGGCCGCCGAAGTCATCATCGTGAACAGCCATGACGGGACCAGCGCCTATCAGATGTTTGCTGGGATGCTGCGCTTCGTCTGCACCAACAGCATGATCGCGGGTGAGCGGTTTGAGGAGGTCCGCGTGCCGCACAAAGGCAATATCGAGCATGACATCATCGACGGCGTGTTCACCGTTGCCGAGGACTTCCCCCGGCTGATCGACGCCAGCGAGTCGATGAAGGCGATCCAGCTTTCGCCGGATGAGCAGTGCTTGCTTGGCGAGGTCAGCCTTGTTGCCCGCTATGGCGAGGACGAAAGCCCGGTTCGCCCCGAACAGATCATCGAGCCGCGCCGCCGCGAGGATGTGGACCGCAGCCTGTGGACCACCTTCAACGTCATTCAGGAGAATGTGGTTCGTGGCGGGTTGCAGGGCCGCAAGCGCAACGCCGAGGGCCGTATCCGTCGCGCGCAGACCCGCGCCATCAACGGCATCGATCAGAATGTGACGCTCAACCGTGCGCTCTGGACGCTAGCCGAGGGGATGCAGCGCCTCAAAGCGGCGTGACGCTAACTACCGCAGGGCCGGAGACTCCGGCCCTGCGGCTACGCCATTTTGCGCCGATCCGCTGCGCTGGATCGGCGGCGGCCGCTCGTCCCGAGGTCCGCGCGGCCGCAATCGCGCTCGCCGGGCTGACGCCCGGCTCGCGCTCAAATTCTGCGAAGCTAGTCGGTCTGGGGCGGATCGAGTTCCGCGACAAGATCCGCGGGCGTGACGCCAAGCGCGGAAGCCAGATGAAACAGGGTGACGACCGTGGGATTGCGCCGGCCGCGCTCCAGATCGCTGACATATTGTTGGGTAAAGCCGGACATCTCGGCAAAGCGCTCCTGGGTAAAGCCCTTATCCTTTCTCAGCTTGGCAAAGTTCAATCCCACGAGACGACGCATATCCATGCGCGGCAAGCTGGACGATACATCTCATCGGGTTTATCTCATATCAGTTGTATCGGCTGGAGCGCGCCGTCCGTCGGTGCGGAAGGCGCGTCCAGCGATGCAGGACTTGCGCGTATCCGGTTCAGCAATCTGAGCTTAAACGGTTAACGGGCAACATGACGAGGGCGCCATGAGCACCAGCCAATTCGAGGATCGCGCGCCCGAGGTATCGCAGCTCACGGCGTATGACGAAAGCCACCTTGTCGCCTATTTGCGGCTGCTCGATGCGGATAGTGACGGGGCCGACTGGCGCGAGACAACCGCTGCCATCCTCGGTGTGGACGCAGCCGTCGAGCCGCAGCGGGCAAAAGAGATGCACGACAGTCACCTTGCCCGCGCACGATGGATGACGGAGGTTGGCTATGCCTATCTGCTCGGCAGTGAGCGCCCGCTAAAGCGTTAAGTTTCAATCCGATTTGGCGCCATTCTGTTGCTGTTGCCGCAGCATACCCGGCATGGTTGAGCGCAACCTTGGCGCTATTATGCGTCAGGAAGTCCGGTGATGTTCATCCTGTACTATCCGCGCGCCGCGCGGTTGGGAGGATGCAATGCCGACGCCACCGGGGCGTCGCCAGCGACGCGCCGGCCGAATGTCCGACGCGCTCGGGCGCGCCGATCTTGCCGCCGAGTTTCTTCAACGAAACCGTACCTATCGCGCCGAGCATGAGCAGATGCAGCAGCGCATCGCCGACGGCGCCGTCGCAAAGAACGCCGCCGAGACGGCGTTCGCGCGGCGCTGGGGGTTATCCTTTCGCCACGGCGCCGGATGATCTTTCGGAGCCCGTCGTCTGGCGCCCGGAGCTGACCGCCGTCACGGTGATCCTCGACGCCGCGCCGGAGGGTTTCGAGACCGCCGCCCCGGTCGATCCGCGCGCGATCGGCGCGCTGCTCGCCGACCTGGCCGGGATCGAAGGCCGCCATGTCATCGTCGCCGATGCGGCCGGCGAACATCGCCTGTGGCTGCGCGACCACAAGCCGGGCCAGCCGCTCGCCGCCGTCATCCCGCTCGACAAGGATTTCCTCACCCGCATCGCCAGCCTGCTGCGCTTTCACCGCCGTCTGCTCGGCCGCGCCGCCGGCCCGCTGCCGCGCGGATGGCCGCTCACGGCTTACCGGCTCGCGCGGCTCGACTTGATGCTCCGCGCGCTCGACCTGCGCGACGGCGGCGCGACCTACCGCGAGATCGCGATCGCGCTAGGACGCGACGAGGCAGCGCGGCTGTCCGCGAGCGACTG
This sequence comes from Sphingobium cyanobacteriorum, assembly GCF_030580935.1. GTDB lineage: Bacteria > Pseudomonadota > Alphaproteobacteria > Sphingomonadales > Sphingomonadaceae > Sphingobium > Sphingobium cyanobacteriorum. The sequence continues at coordinate 125,009 of NZ_JAUQOM010000003.1, forward strand.
GAAGATGTCTTCCGCGCGTTCGTTCGTAGTCCGTCTGGTTCGCGACGGCATCGCCATGATGAAGGGCGACTACCGCAAGCTGCTCCGCATTCGCTGACCCGCTCACGCCGCCGCACGCATTTGGGGGTGGTCGCATCCGTGCGGCCGCACATCTTCATACCCCACCCGGCCGCCTCCGCTCTGACAATTACGTCTCCTGCCGCCACCGCCCGCAGGAGCCGTCACTTGTCCGATACGCCCACCAACTTGCCGCCCCGTTTCCTGCGCACGCCGGAAGCCGCGCGATTTCTCGGCCTCTCCGGCCGCACCCTTGAGAAGCACCGCTATTTCGGCACCGGTCCTGCTTACCGCCGGATCGGCGGCCGCGTCGTCTATTCGGTCGATGACCTGCGCGCCTGGGCCGACATCGGCATCAAGCATTCGACCTCCGATCCGGGGCAGGATGATCTCATGCCGCGCGCGGATTCGGCCATCGCCCGGAGCCGGCGATGACCGTCCCACCGTCACCCCTGCGCCACCGCCAGCCATCCGATGACGGCATGACGCGCGTCGAATTGACGTGGATCGAGAAACGGATCGAGCATTGGATCAGGTTCGGGCGCGTTGCGGTTGATGAGATCGTCGATCGCCGCCGCCGCATCGTCCGCTTCCGTCCCGGCGCCATCTTCGCGTTCGTCCGCTGGGCCGCCAACGACTACGGCACGGTCAGCTCGCGCATCGACATCGTGCGTGCGGTCGGCACCGGCGAGCCCTTCACGACTCTGCCGTTCGTCCGCCCCGGCGGCGACATCCTGCTCAAGATCGAAGGCTGGCCCAAGGTAAGCCAAGTGCTTGCCGCGATCGACGCGGCCGAGGCGGCCGGCGTCGATCCCTGCGACGCCGCGCCCGATCATTGGCGGCACGTCCACAACCGCATCGCCGCCGGACATCAGCCGCGTCCCTACACGCTGGAGCGTCATCGCGCCTGGCTCAAGCGCCGGGAGATCGAAGGATGACGCGCCGTGGATGGGCCATTGCGACGGTCTCTGTCGCGTCGCTATTCGGCGTGTCGTTCGCAGCCGTGGCGGTATTCGACCCGCTCCCGCGCGTCGTCTGGAACGCCAGCGCGAGCGCGCCGATCGGACTTTATCGGATCGAGCCGCTTCCCGATCCGCCGAACGGCGCGTTGGTCGCCGTGACGCCGCCACCGCCGCTGGCGCGGTGGCTCGCGGAGCGCGGCTATCTCGGCGAGCGCGTGCCGCTCCTCAAGCACGTTGCCGCCAAACCGGGGCAGCGAGTGTGCAGGATCGGCGCCGTCGTGAGCATCGATGCGCAGCCCGTCGTCGTTGCTCGCTTGGCCGACGGCATGGGCCGCCCGCTGCCGGTCTGGCAGGGCTGCCGCACGCTGCGCGCCGGCGAGCTGCTGATGCTCAATCCCGACCACGCCGACAGCATGGACGGCCGCTATTTCGGCCGGTTGCCGGCCTCGACCGTGCTCGGCCGCGCGATCCCGATCCTTACCCGCGACGACCTCGAAGCGCCGCTCACCTGGCGCTGACCCGCTTTTCCCAACTGCCAACCCAAAGGAGATCATCATGCAGATCGGCAGCTTCTTCCGCACTGCCAACGGCTACGAAGGCATCATCGAGACGGCGACGCTCGACATCCGTATCTCGATTGTCCCAGCCGATCCGAGCGACGCCGACAAGGCGCCGGACTGGCGCGTCCATCGCGGCGACAGCGGCGAAGGGCCGGAGATCGGAGCCGGCTGGAACGAGAGCGGCGAACGCGCCGGCGATTACGTCTCGCTGCGCATCGACGATCCCGCCTTTGCGCAGCCGATCCGCGCCGCGCTGTTCCAGAACGGCAATGACAAATCGGCTTGGTCGCTGCGCTGGAACCGCCAGCCGAAATCGCGCGAGCAGGACTGAACCAGTGCGCTTCATCCTCATCCCTTTGTTCGCGGGAAAGCCGTCTCATCCCTTCGTCCCGCTCGGTCGCAGGCCGGCCGGCGCGCGCAGCGAAGGTCAAGGGCGGCCAACGGCCGGCGCTCCGCGCGCACCCTTTACCGCAGCGAGCACGATGGCAGGCTGGCGACGGAGTGGAGTCGGATCGGCGGTGGCGCTTGCCGTCGTGCTGCTGTCCGGCAGCGCTGCGCCTGCTTCCGTGCTGGCGCAGGATATGTCGGCCGCGCGATCGGCACCCGTCCATCCTTATGCCCGCCATGTCGCCGACGCCGCGCGTCGGTTCGGCATCCCCGAAGCGTGGATTTGGGCCGTGATGCGCGTCGAGAGCCGTGGCGTTTCCCGCGCAATCTCGCCTGCCGGGGCGATGGGCTTGATGCAGATCATGCCCGCGACCTGGGCGGGCCTACGCACTCGCTACGGCCTCGGCCCCGCTCCGTTCGACGTGCGCGACAACATCATGGCGGGCGCGGCCTATCTGCGCGAGATGCACGACCGCTACGGCAACGCCAGCGCGATGCTGGCGGCCTATAATGCGGGACCGGGCCGCTACGACGACTATCTGTCGCGCGGCCGTCCGCTGCCTCGTGAGACGGTCGGCTATCTCGCCCGGCTCGCGCCGATCACTGGCGGATCGGGCGCTGTGGAGATGGCGGTAAGCGTGCCGCCTGATCCGTTCGCCTGGCGTCGCGCCGCGTTGTTTGTTCGCACGGGGAGCGCCGCATCAGATGCAGTTGGCGTGCGGTCCGGCAGCGGCGAAACCGCGCCGGAAACGCCCTCGGGCAGCGTAGAATCTGACGGCGCTCACACCACCGATCCGTCGCCGAATGTGGCGCGCGACACGCTGTTCGTGTCCCGCGCCCGCGCGGGCCGACCGCAATGATCGGTCTGTCACTCCCTTCATCCGTCCGAAGCAGCAAAGTGGCTGGGGAGGAGGAAAACGGCAGGGACAGACGAGGGCAAGATATAAGCCGCACCCCGTTTCGCCGAAAAGCCAAGGCTTTTCCGTGGCTTCATGCGGGGGCGTCGGTCGGCGCGCGTGCCGCGCGGAAGGGAAAAGCAAGCAAAATCAACGTCTCGAATGGCACCACGGGCCATTTACGGCCGAAAGCGGCCCGGCCGTGAGCGAGGACAGTGAGTTCCGCGTTCGGCCGGGCAAGGCCAAGCGCAGCAAGGCGCAGGGCCGCAATGCGCGCGGCCTGGTGGCCGAGGTGCTGCGCGTGGCCGCGATCCACAGCGGAGGCCGGCGCACCGGGGGCGGCTCGCGCCGAGGTCGCCAATCCAGTTTCGGGCGGGGACGAACAGCATTTGCCCGCAGCCGGTTATTCGGATCGGGCCGTCGAGTGATGGTGAAGGCGCTACCCGTGAACCATCGCAGTCGCGGGGGCCGACGCATGGCGCCGCTGTCCGCGCACGTCGCCTATTTGAAGCGCGAAGGCGTCACCCGTGACCGTTCCCCGACGCGCATGTTCGACGCGGCCGGAGACAATGCCGACGATCGCGCATTCACCGAGCGGTGCAAGGATGACCGGCATCATTTCCGCATCATCGTCTCGCCGGAGGATGCGGCCGAGCTGACCGACCTACGCGAATACACCCGCGATCTCGTGCGGCAGATGGAAACGGATTTGGGGACGCGGCTCGATTGGGTCGCGGTCGATCATTGGAACACCGACAACCCGCACGTTCATATGCTCGTGCGCGGTGTCACCGACACCGGCACCGATCTCGTCATGGCGCGGGACTATATCAGCCACAACCTGCGCTCCCACGCCGAGGAGCTGGCGCAGGCCGAACTTGGGCCGAAGCCTGAGCATGAAGTGCAGCGCGCGCTCGACCGAGAAGTGACGGCCGAGCGCTGGACGCGGCTCGATACCGAGATCGGCCGCGCGGCCGACGAACTGGGGGTCATCGACCTGCGCCCCGAGCGGCCCGGTCCGGCCGATCCGCGCCTCCGCCGGTTAATGGTCGGCCGCTTGCAGCATCTGGAGACGATGGGGCTCGCCGCTGAGGGTGAGCCCGGACAGTGGGCGGTTGCCGAAGGCGCGCAAGGCAAGCTGCGCGAGCTGGCCGCGCGCGGCGACATTATCCGCACCATCGGACAGGCTCTGAAAGATCACGGGCAGGACCGGCCGCTGGAAAGCTACGCGGTTGTGAGCGGCGCGCCGGAAAAGCCAATCGTCGGCCGGCTGATCGACAAGGGGTTGCACGACGAGCTGTATGGCGCGGCCTATGCCGTGATCGACGGCACGGACGGCCGCACCCATCATGTGCGGCTGCCCGGAATTGAAGCGCTGGAGCAAAGCCCGACGCTCGGCGGGATCGTCGAGCTGCGCGCTATAGGCAAGCCGGGCGAGCCGAAGCCCACCCTGATCCTCGCCACGCGATCGGACCTCGACCTCGCCGCGCAGGTGAAGGCGCCCGGCGCGACCTGGCTTGACCATCGGCTGATCGAGCGCGGCACGGGTGTCGCGGATGGCGGGTTCGGTGCGGAGGTGTGCCGTGCGATGGACGCGCGCACCGATCATCTTGTCCGCGAGGGGCTGGCGCGCCGCTATGGCCAACGCGCGGTGTTCGAGCGCGGCTTGCTCGACACGCTGCGCAAGCGCGAGCTGGACGCCGTTGGCGCGAAGATCGCGGGCGAAACGGGCCTTGCGTATCGCCCGACCACCTCCGGCGAGAAGATTGCCGGCGTAGTCCGCCAGCGCCTCGCACTCGCCTCCGGTCGCTTCGCCATGATCGACGACGGGCTCGGCTTCCGTCTCGTGCCCTGGGCCAGCGCGCTCGAACAGCAGCTCGGTCGCCAAGTGTCCGGTGTCGTTCGCGCTGGTGGCGGCATCGACCTAGCGCTCGGCCGCAAGCGCGGCCTCGGCCTCTGACAAGGAAACAGCCATGTCCGCGACGAAAATCCTGTGGGGCCAGATCATCGCTGTCTTTCTGATCGTGCTCGCAGGTGTGTGGGGCGCGACGCAATGGACCGCCGCGGCCTTGGCCTATCAACCCGAGCTGGGGCCGCCCTGGTTCATCGTCGGCGGCTGGCGTGTCTATCCGCCGCCGGCCTTCTTTTGGTGGTGGTTCTCGTTCGACGCATACGCGCCAGCCATCTTCAAGACCGGCGCATTCATCGCCGCGTCGGGCGGGTTCGTGTCAATCGCCGTCGCCATTGGAATGTCTGTGTGGCGTGCGCGCGAGTTGAAGAACGCCGAGACCTACGGCTCGGCACGCTGGGCGACAACGCGCGAGGTTCGGGCGGCCGGGCTGCTGGGCGCGAACGGCGTCGTGCTCGGCAGACTCGACCGGGACTATCTGCGCCACGATGGCCCCGAGCATGTGCTGTGCTTCGCTCCGACGCGGAGCGGCAAGGGCGTCGGGTTGGTTGTGCCGTCGCTACTCACCTGGCCGGCCTCCGCGATCGTCCACGACATAAAAGGCGAGAACTGGTCGCTGACCTCGGGCTTCCGCGCGCGACACGGCCGCGTGCTGCTGTTCGATCCGACCAATGCCGCATCGGCTGCCTACAACCCGTTGCTGGAAGTGCGGCGCGGCCAATGGGAGGTGCGCGATGTGCAGAATGTGGCGGACGTGCTGGTCGATCCCGAAGGCAGCCTGGAGCGCCGGAACCATTGGGAAAAAACGTCGCACTCGCTGCTGGTCGGCGCGATCCTTCACGTCCTCTATGCCGAGCCGGACAAGACGTTGGCCGGCGTCGCGTCGTACCTCTCCGATCCATCTCGCACGATCGAGCAGACGCTGGCCGCGATGATGGCGACGCCGCACCTTGGCGAAGCCGGCGTTCATCCCGTCGTCGCCAGCGCGGCGCGAGAGCTGCTGAACAAGTCGGATAACGAGCGGTCGGGCGTGCTCAGCACGGCCATGTCGTTCCTCGGTCTCTACCGCGATCCTGTTGTGGCGCAGGTCACGCGGGCCTGCCAGTGGCGCATATCGGATCTGGTGGGGGGCGAACGGCCGGCGACGCTCTATCTGGTCGTGCCGCCCAGCGACATATCGCGCACCAAGCCACTCATCCGCCTCATCCTCAACCAGATCGGGCGCCGTTTGACCGAGGAGCTGACCCCGAAGGGCAACCGCCACCGCGTGCTCCTGATGCTCGACGAGTTTCCCGCCTTAGGCCGGCTCGACTTCTTCGAGTCTGCCTTGGCGTTCATGGCCGGCTACGGGCTCAAGGCGTTCCTGATCGCGCAGAGCCTCAATCAGATCGAGAAGGCTTACGGCCCGAACAACGCGATCCTCGACAACTGCCACGTCCGCGTGAGCTTCGCCACCAACGATGAGCGGACCGCCAAGCGCGTCTCGGACGCGCTCGGCACCGCGACCGAGATGCGGGCGATGAAGAACTATGCGGGTCACAGGCTTTCGCCCTGGCTCGGGCATCTGATGGTGTCGCGGTCAGAGACCGCTCGCCAGCTCCTCACGCCGGGCGAGGTGATGCAGCTGCCGCCCGATGACGAGATCGTCATGGTGGCGGGCGTCCATCCGATCCGGGCGAAGAAGGCCCGCTACTACCGCGACGCACGGTTCGCCGAACGTATCATGTCCGCGCCCACCCCTGACGCCGCCCAGGTCCGGCGCGATGACTGGACGGGCCGCGCCGTCATCGCCGATCCCGCCGCCGTGGCGCAGATCGTCCGTTCGGCGGAGGACGCGGCGAACGGCGGATTGCGCCGCGAACCCGAACTGCCGGAGCATGTCGCCATCGCGCCCGAGACCTCGCCACCGCCCGCGCAGGAGTTTGCGATCATGGACGACGAACCCGACGACGCCGCGCGGCAGGCGGCGGTGCGGCGCCGGATGCAGGGGCTCGCGCGGCAAGCGTCGCTCGACCCCGGCGATGGTATCGAGCTGTAGGCGGCGATCATGCGCGTCCGGCTCAATGTCTATTTTCCGCCAGCGCTCGCCAAGCAGGTTGACGAGCTGGCGATCCGCCGCCGCATCTCTCGCTCGGCAATCGTGGAGGCGGCGGTCGCCTCCTACCTCTCGCCGGACGGCGCCGACCGGATGGAGGCGGCGTTCGCTCGACGGCTCGATCGCTTGTCGCGTCAGGTCCAGCGGCTTGAGCGCGACACCGGACTCACGATTGAGGCACTGACGTTGTTTGTGCGGTTCTGGCTGACGGTGACGCCGCCATTGCCCGACGAGGATCAAGCGGCCGCGCAGGTGAAGGGACGCAAGCGCTACGAGGGTTTCGTCGAGACGCTCGGCCGGCGCTTCGCCAGCGGCAAGAGCTTGAGGGACGAGATACCGGAAGATGTCTGGCCGCGCTCCACTTCGACTGAGTCGGACTGAATAGACACGCCAACCACCGCGTAGTCGAAAAGCAATTCCGCCGCCGACCACGTATCTGCCGCCCCCTCTACTACGCCAGCAAGTAGCTGTTGCGGCAGAAGTATTTATGCGTCTCTTGCTGTGCCCCGACAGCCGGGCGGCGGTTCGCCCGGCCCTTCGCAGGGCCAGTTCCTTGACCGTTCATCCGATCCGATCCGAGGCCAAGACGCGCGGCGCGCGGATGCTGCGCACCGCGCTCGGGCCGTCGATCTCGGCATGGCTGGACGACCCGACCGTGATCGAGGTGATGCTAAACCCGGACGGGAGGTTGTGGCTCGATCGGCTCGGCGAAGGCGTTAGCGATACCGGCGAGACGCTGACCGCCGCCGATGGCGAACGCATCGTGCGCCTGGTCGCTCATCATGTCGGCGTCGAGGTTCATGCGCGCAGTCCCCGCGTGTCGGCAGAACTGCCCGAGGGCGGCGAACGATTCGAGGGCTTGCTGCCGCCTGTCGTAGCGGCTCCCGCCTTCGCTATCCGCAAGCCCGCCGTCGCGGTGTTCACGCTTGACGACTACGCCACCGCCGGGATCATGTCGGCCGACGCGGCGACGGCGCTGCGCGAAGGCGTATCGGCTCGCGCCAACATTCTCGTCGCCGGCGGCACCGGCAGCGGCAAGACCACGCTGGTCAACGCGCTCTTGGCCGAAGTCGCCAAGACGACCGACCGCATCGTTCTGATCGAAGACACGCGCGAGCTGCAATGCGCTGCGCCCAACCTCGTCGCCATGCGGACGAAGGACGGCGTGGTGTCGCTGTCCGAGCTGGTCCGTTCGTCGTTACGGCTTAGGCCGGATCGCATCCCGATCGGAGAGGTGCGCGGCGCCGAGGCGCTCGACCTCATCAAAGCCTGGGGCACCGGCCATCCGGGCGGCATCGGAACCATTCACGCCGGCACCGCACTTGGCGCGCTCCGCCGCATGGAGCAACTCGTTCAAGAGGCGGTCGTGACAGTCCCTCGCGCGCTGATCGCCGAGACCATCGACCTGATCGCCGTGCTGGTCCGTGACGCGCACGGCCGGCGTCTCGCCGAGCTGGCCCGCGTCGAAGGACTCGACGCCGCGACCGGCGACTACCGCCTTACCCTGCTTCCCAAACCCCAGCCCGGAGACCTGCCATGATCCATGCCATTCGGCATGGCGCGCGTCGCGCCATGCTCGCCACCACCGCCAGCGTCGTCGCGCTGACCTTTGCCGTTCCGGCCCACGCGGGCGGATCGTCGATGCCGTGGGAAGCGCCGCTGCAAAGCATCCTCGAAAGCATCGAGGGGCCGGTGGCGAAAATCGTCGCGGTCATCATCATCATCGTGACCGGCCTGACGCTGGCTTTCGGCGATACTTCCGGCGGCTTCCGCCGGCTGATCCAGATCGTGTTCGGTCTCAGCATCGCCTTTGCCGCGTCGAGCTTCTTCCTGTCGTTCTTCTCGTTCGGCGGCGGGGCGCTCGTCTGATGCAGGACGCAGCCGAACCGATCGCGGGCTTCTATGCCCCCGTCCACCGGGCGCTGACCGAGCCGATTTTGCTCGGCGGCGCGCCGCGGTCGCTCGCCATCGTCAACGGGACGCTGGCCGGCGCGATCGGGCTCGGCCTGCGTCTCTGGATCGCCGGCCTGGTCATCTGGGCGATCGGCCACGCGCTTTCCGTATGGGTTGCACGACGCGATCCGCAGTTCGTGGACGTGGCCCGGCGCCATCTCCGCTTCCCGACATGGATGCAGCCATGATGAGCTTGCGCGAATATCGCAGCAAGGCCGCGTACCTTGCGGACTTCCTGCCTTGGGCCGCGTTGGTCGGCGAAGGTGTCGTGCTCAACAAGGACGGTTCGTTCCAGCGCACCGCACGCTTCCGCGGCCCTGATCTCGACAGTGCGACGCCGGCCGAGCTGGTCGCCACCACGGCACGCTTGAACAGTTCACTCCGGCGCCTGGGCTCCGGTTGGGCGATCTTCGTGGAGGCGCAGCGCAGTCCCGCGCTCGATTACCCCGAGTCCGAGTTTCCCGATCCCGTTTCTGCGCTGGTCGATATGGAGCGCCGCGAACAGTTCCGTGAGGAAGGCGCGCATTTCGAGAGCGCCTATTTCCTGACGTTGCTGTGGATGCCGCCGGCCGAGGACGCCGCGCGGGCCGAAGGCTGGCTTTACGAGGGCCGGTCCACCACCGGCGTCGATCCGTGGGAGCTGCTCAAAGGCTTCACCGATCGTAGCGACCGCGTGCTCAATTTGGTCGAGGGTTTCGTGCCCGAGGTCCGCTGGCTCGATGACGGCGAGACGCTGACCTACCTCCACTCGACGATCTCGACGCGGCGACAGCGTGTGCGCGTGCCGGAAACCCCGATGCACCTCGACGCGCTGCTCGCCGATGAGCCGTTGACCGGCGGGCTGGAACCTTGCCTGGGCGACCATCATCTCCGCATCCTCACCATTACCGGCTTTCCCAGCTCGACGTTTCCGGGGCTGCTCGACGAGCTGAACCGACTGGCGTTCGGCTATCGCTGGTCCACCCGCGCGATCATGCTCGACAAGACCGACGCGACGAAGCTGCTTACCCGCATCCGTCGCCAGTGGTTCGCCAAGCGCAAATCCGTCGCCGCCATCTTGAAGGAGGTGATGACCAACGAGGCGAGCACGCTGCTCGACAGCGACGCCTCGAACAAGGCCGCCGACGCCGACACCGCCTTGCAGGAGCTGGGCGCCGACTATGCCGGCATGGCCTATGTCACCGCCACGGTGACGGTGTGGGACCGCGATCCCGCCATCGCGGCCGAGAAGCTGAGGCTCGTCGAGAAGGTTATTCAGGGCCGCGATTTCACCGTCATTCCCGAGGGCATGAACGCGATCGAGGCGTGGCTGGGCAGCCTTCCCGGCCACACCTACGCCAATGTTCGCCAGCCCCCGATTTCCACCATCAATCTCGCCCACCTGATCCCCCTGTCAGCAGTATGGGCGGGGCCGGAACGGGACGAGCATTTCGGTGCAGCCCCCTTGCTCTACGCAAGAACCGAAGGCTCGACCCCGTTCCGGTTTTCCCTTCACGTCGGCGATGTCGGCCACACGCTGATTGTCGGCCCGACCGGCGCCGGCAAATCGGTCCTGCTCGCGCTGATGGCGATGCAGTTCCGCCGTTACGAGAACAGCCAGGTCTTTGCCTTCGACTTCGGCGGCAGCATCCGCGCCGCCTCGATCGGCATGGGCGGCGACTGGCAGGATCTCGGCGGAATGCTTGCCGACGAAACCGGCGACGGGGTGCAGCTCCAACCGCTCGCCCGCATCGACGATCCGGCCGAGCGAGCGTGGGCGGCGGAATGGCTGGCGGCGATCCTCGCGTCCGAAGGCGTCGCGGTCGATCCGCAGGCTAAGGAGCATATCTGGTCGGCGCTCAACTCCCTGGCGTCGGCGCCGGTTAGCGAACGCACGCTGACCGGCCTTGCCGTGCTGTTGCAGAACCAGCAGCTCAAACAGGCGCTCGCCTCGTATTGCATCGGCGGGCCGTGGGGCCGGCTTCTCGACGCCGAGGACGAGCGCTTGGGCGAAGCCGCCGTGCAGGCGTTCGAGACCGAAGGACTGGTCGGCGCCGGCTCCGCCGCCGCCGTTTTGTCCTACCTGTTCCACCGGATCGGCGGGCGGCTGGACGGCTCGCCCACACTCATCATCATCGACGAGGGCTGGCTGGTTCTCGACAGCCCGGACTTCGCAGCGCAGCTCCGCGAGTGGCTGAAGACCCTTCGCAAGAAGAACGCCAGCGTCGTCTTTGCCACGCAGAGCCTTGCGGACATCGAAACGTCGAGCATCGCCCCGGCCATCATCGAAAGCTGCCCGACGCGCATCTTCCTGCCGAACGAGCGCGCCGCCGAGCCGCAGATCGCCGCCATCTACGAGCGGTTCGGGCTTAACGCCCGCCAGATCGAAATCCTCAGCCGGGCGATACCCAAGCGCGACTATTATTGCCAGTCGCGGCGCGGCAACCGGCTGTTCGAGCTGGGGCTGGGCGAGGTCGCGCTGGCCTTCGCCGCCGCGTCGGCCAAGGCCGATCAGCTCCGCATCGCCGACATCATCGAGACTCACGGCCAAACCGCATTCGCGGCCGAATGGCTGCGCCATCGCGGCTGCGCCTGGGCGATCGAGCTTCTTCCCCCCCGCCAGCAGGAGTTACCGCTATGACCCGACTTCCCCTGCGCCGCGCCATTCTGGCCGGCGTCCTCGCCACCGCGACCATCGCGCCGATCGCGGCGCCCGTGCCGGCCTACGCGCAGTTCGGCGGGATCGTCTATGACCCGACCAACTATGCGCAGAACGTGCTGACCGCCGCGCGCACGCTGGAGCAGATCAACAATCAGATTCGCCAGATACAGAATCAGGCGACTTCGTTGCTCAACGAGGCCCGCAATCTGGCGAGCCTCCCGCAATCCTCGCTCGCCGAGTTGCAGGGCCAGGTGCGCCAGACCCAGCAGTTGCTCGGCCAGGCGCAGCGCATCGCCTATGACTTGGGCCAGATCGACCAGGCTTTCACCAGCCGATACACAGCCGGCGCCATGTCGGTCCCGCAACGGCAGCTCGTCGCAAATGCGCGCGAGCGGTGGGAGACCAGCGTAGGCGCGTTTCAGGACGCGCTCCGCGTTCAGGCCGGCGTCGTTGGAAATATCGACGGCTCGCGCGCGACGATGAACCGCCTCGTGTCGGCGAGCCAATCATCTCAAGGCGCGCTCCAAGCGGCTCAGGCCGGCAACCAGCTTCTCGCGCTGCAATCGCAGCAGCTCGCCGACATCGCGGCGTTGCTGGCCGCTCAAGGCCGAGCGCAATCGCTGGAGGCGGCGCGAAATGCAGCCGCCGAAGCCGAGGGGCGCGAGCGCCTCCGCCGCTTCCTCGGCAACTGAGCCGATGTCGGCAGCCGTCAAGATCGCCGGCGTCGCCACGCTGGCAGGGCTCATGATGACGGTGGCGGTGATCGCCGCCGTCACCGAGCCGCGCGTGCCGGAGGCGGCCAACGCCGTGGCGGCACGCGCCGAGCGCGATCCCTTAGCGGCGGAACTCGCGCGTTGCCGCGCGCTCACCATGCCGGATTCCGGCTGCGAGGCGGCATGGGCGGCGCATCAACGCCGGTTCTTCGGCAGGGAAGGCAATCAGCGGTGAACGACACCGGCATCATCGACAACTTCCTACAGGTTTTCACGACCTACATCGACAGCGGGTTCGGACTGCTCGGCGGCGAGATCGCGTTCCTTTCGACCACGCTGATCGCCATCGACCTGACGATTGCCGGTCTGTTCTGGGCATGGGGCGCCGACGAGGACGTGCTTCAGCGCCTCATCAAAAAGACGCTCTACATCGGCGTCTTTGCCTTCATCATCGGCAATTTCTCGACACTGGCGACGATCGTGTTCCAGTCTTTCGCCGGGCTGGGCTTGAAGGCGACGGGCGATGCCATGAGCATCGCCGACTTCATGCGCCCCGGCTTCATCGCCGCGACCGGCTTGGATGCGGGTGAGCCGCTGGTCGTTGCTGCGGGCGAGCTGGTCGGTCCAATCTCATTCTTCACCAACTTCGTTCAGATCGTCGTGTTGCTGCTCGCTTGGGCGCTTGTCGTCATCGCCTTCTTCATCCTGGCGATCCAGATTTTCGTGACGCTGATCGAGTTCAAGCTGGTGACGCTCGCCGGCTTCGTGCTGTTGCCGTTCGCCTTCTTCAGCAAGACCGCCTTCATGGCCGAGAAGGTGTTGGGCCATGTCGTCTCCACCGGCATCAAAGTTCTCGTGCTCGCCGTCATCACCGGCATCGGCACGACGTTGTTCAGTCAATTCACCGCCGCCGCTGGCCCAGAGCCCACGCTGGAGCAAGCGATGTCGATCGCGCTCGGCGCGCTGTCGCTGCTTGGCTTGGCGATCTTCGGCCCCGGCGTAGCGAACGGCATCGTCTCAGGCGGGCCGGCCCTCGGCGCGGGCGCAGCCGCCGGGACCGCGCTGGCCGCAAGCGGCGCGCTGGTTGGCGGTGCAGCCGCCGCACGCCTCGGCGCCGGCGCGGCTGCAAGCGCGATCGGCGGCGCGGCACGAGGGAGCGCCTTTGCTTCCGGCGCCGCCAGCAGCGCCTATGCGCTCGGCTCGGCAGGCAAGACCGGCGCAGCCGCCGTCGCGGGTGGCGCGGCCGGTGTCGGCCAAGCGGCGGCGGGTGCGGCGATTTCCCCGCTACGGAAAGCCGCCGCGTCCCTGAAAGACAGCTATCGCGCCGGCGGTCGCGCAGCAGTCACCGCGACGCGAGGCACGATTTCAGGAGGTGCTTCGCCATCGGCACCAGCCTCCGACGACAGGCCCGCTTGGGCATCGGCCATGAAGCGCCGCCAGACCATGACCCACGGCGCGACGATCGCCGCCCACACCCTACGTTCCGGCGACGGCGGGGGAAGCGGCTCGTCCGTCGATCTCCATCAGAAGGACTAGCTGCCATGTTCCGACGACCGACCATCCGCTACGGCCAGACCCCCGAACCGACCACGCCCTATCAGCGCGCCGCCCAAGCCTGGGACGACAGGATCGGTTCGGCGCGCGTGCAGGCGAAGAACTGGCGTCTCGCATTTTTCGGCACGCTCGCCCTTTCGGGCGGCCTGGCTGGCGGCCTCGTCTGGCAATCGGCCCGTGGCCATATCGTCCCTTGGGTGGTGCAGGTCGATCGGCTCGGCGAGGCGCAGGCGGTCGCGCCGGCCGAGGCCGGCTATCGCCCGACCGATCCGCAGATCGCGTTCCATCTCGCCCGCTTCATCGAGCAAGTCAGGAGCGTGCCGGCCGATCCGGTCATCGTTCGTCAGAACTGGCTTCGCGCCTATGACTTCACCACCGATCGGGGCGCGGTCGCGCTCAACGATTACGCTCGCGCCAACGACCCGTTCGCCAACGTCGGGCGGGTGCAGGTGGCGGTGGACGTATCAAGCGTCATCCGCGCGTCACCGGACAGCTTCCGCGTCGCCTGGACGGAGCGACGCTATCAGGACGGCAGCCTCGCCGCCACCGAACGCTGGTCGGCGATCCTCACCATCGTCGTGCAGCCGCCTCGCACGCCGGACGCACTCCGCAAGAATCCGCTCGGTGTGTTCGTCAATGCCCTCAACTGGTCAAAGGAGCTGTCGCAATGATCGGCATTCCCTTCCGGCGCGCCGTCACCGCCGCGCTGCTCGTTTCCGCCTCCGCGCTCGCCGGCTGTGCCACTACTTCCGCTCGGCCGCCCGCTATCGCATATGACGATCCACCGCGCGAAGTCGCCGCGACGCCGGCCGCCGAGCCGCCGCGCCCGGTGGAGATCGTTACGATTCCTGAACCGTTGCCGCTTCCCGGTCAGCTCAAGCCATTGCCGGATGCCCCTCGCGTGTCAGAGCCTGCCGATCCCCGTAGGCGCGTCGGCGATGCAAACGCCGCCGCGCGGGTGCAGCCGGCCCGTGACGGCTTCCTCAACGCCATCCAGCAATATCCCTGGACGGACGGCGCGCTCTATCAGATCTATACCGCGCCCGGCCAAGTGACGGACATCGCCTTACAGGAGGGCGAGCAGCTCGTTGGGCCGGGGCCGGTAGCAGCCGGCGACACCGTGCGCTGGATCATCGGCGATACTATCAGCGGCGGCGGGCCGGCAGCGCGAGTGCATATCCTCGTCAAACCGACGAGGCCGGACCTCGCCACCAACCTCGTCATCAACACCGATCGGCGCACCTATCATCTGGAGCTGCGCGCGACACCTGCGACCTACATGGCCTCAGTGTCGTGGACCTACCCGCAAGATCAGCTCATCGCGCTACGCGGCGGCAACATCGCCGCTGCGACGGTCGCGCCGGCCGCGACCGGCGTGGATGTGACTTCGCTCAATTTCCGTTATCGCATCGAGGGCGACCGCGCCCCGTGGCGTCCCATTCGTGCGTTCGACGACTCCCGGCAGGTGTTCATCGAGTTTCCGGCGGGGATCTCGCAGGGCGAGATGCCGCCGCTGTTCGTTACCGGCGCGGCCGGGGACGCCGAGCTAGTCAATTATCGCGTGCAGGGCCGCTACATGGTGGTGGACCGGCTGTTCGCCGCCGCCGAACTGCGCCTGGGCGATCGGCGCAATGAACAGCGCGTCCGCATCGTGCGCGACGACGGACGGGAGCGGCGGCCGTGAACGATCGCACCGACATTCCCTCCGCCGAGCCGGCCGCGCCGCAGCCCCTTCCCGCCGATCCAAAGCCATTCCAGCTTCGACGCGATCCGCCCCGCGTCATGCGTCTGTCCCGCAAGGCGCTGACAGTCATAGGCGTGGCCGCCGGCCTCGGTATCGGCGGCTCGCTGATCTACGCGCTCAAACCGGCTGGTGAACGGCAGGCGGAAGAACTCTACAACACCGAGAGCCGCGCCACGGCCGAGACCATCACCTCGGGACCGAGGGACTATGCTCAAGCGCCGCGCCTTGGGCCACCACTTCCCGGCGACCTCGGCGGCCCGATCGTGTCCGCCCAGCAGCGCGGCGAGAACGTGCCCGTGCCGCCGATCGGCACGCAGCCGGCCCAACCCGATCCGCGCGCGCAGGCCGAGGAGGCTGCGCGCCAGCGCGCCCAGCAGGAACGTGACGCTGCCCGAATGAGTGGCGTATTCCTCGGCGGCAACGCGGGCAACGCCGGAACGGCGCCGGCCCCGTCGCTGATCTTGCCCGACCAAGCCGCGCAGCTAACGCAGCAGGCGAGCGCAGCGCAGGGCGATCAAGCTGGCCGGCGCGCTTTCATGGCGCAAGCCTCGAACCAGCGAACGGTGAGCGCGGAGCGGCTGATCGCACCCCCGTCGCCCAACATCGTGCAGGCCGGAAGCATCATCCCGGCCGCGCTCATCACCGGGATCAGGTCCGATCTTCCCGGCCAGATAACGGCGCAGGTTACGCAGAACGTCTATGACAGCCCGACAGGCCGCATCTTGCTCATCCCGCAAGGTGCCCGGCTGATCGGCGAATACGACAGCGAGATCACCGCCGGGCAGACCCGTGTTCTCCTCGCCTGGGACCGGCTCATCATGCCGGACGGGCGCTCGATCGTTCTCGAGCGCCAGCCAGGCGCGGACGGCGCTGGGTTCGCCGGCCTACAGGATCGCGTGAATCAGCATTGGGGCAATCTGCTCAGGGCGGCGGCCGTCTCGACTCTGCTCGGCGTCGGCGCCGAGTTGGGCGCGGACAGCGAGGATGACTTGACCCGCGCGTTACGGCGCGGCTCGCAGGACACGATCAATCAGACCGGCCAGCAGATCGTTCGGCGGCAGCTCAACGTGCAGCCGACCCTTACCATCCGGCCGGGCCATCCGCTGCGCGTGGTCATCACCCGCGACCTAGTGCTCGAACCTTTGGGAGCGTCACGATGACGAAATTGAAGCTGGGGCCATTGGTGGACGATCGGCCTGTCAAACTGACGGTGGAGCTACCCGCCGGGGTCCACCGCGATCTTGTAGCCTACGCCGCCGCGCTCGCGGCGGAGACCGGCCAGCAACCTATGCCGCCTGAAAAGCTGGTGGCGCCTATGCTTGCGCGCTTCATGGACACCGACCGCGGCTTTCGTCGCCACCGCGCGCAAGGCAGTTAAGGGGTTCCCGGCTTCTCAGTTGCCGGTGAAACGCTTGAAGCGATCGCGGCTATCGGCCTCGATAACTGCCTGCTCGGCGTTGGCGCATTCATCACCGCGCACCGAACCGTCTCGACACGCTGCTACGATCTGCCGAGCCTCGTCGATATTGGCCGCAAAATACTGCGTCCCGCGCGCTGCGGTCGGCTGCGGCGCGGCCGGGGCCGGACTGACGGCGACGGCTGTTTGGCTAAGGGGGGCGATGACCGGCCGCAAGACAAAGCCGCCTGCGAAGCCGATGACCAAAGTGACAAGCACGATGATGATGGTCCTGCCTTGCGACATCAAAAATTTACTCCACCGACTGGCCGCCTAATTTACTGGAATCTTGGCGAGAAATCAAAAGAGAGCGCATAGCGGGCCTTGATAAATCCAAGAAAGCGCCGCAACGCTGGATTGCGATTGTCGTCTCGCCAGCAACCCGAGTATCCGGTCAGTGCCGGTCCTTGTTCGCCATGAATCGGCCGATAGACGACACTAGGATAGGTCGCTCCGGTCGATCCCTCGCAGACAATGGTAACACCCGAGTTGACGCCGAGGATGCTCAGCACGGTCTCACGGCTCGCCCGCGACATTCGGATGTCAGGCTTACCGCCCGAGATTGGAAGTCTGCCAAGCAACATGTCGCGGATTTCAGGGCCGGGATCGGCCGCGGGCAGAAGGAAGTGCTCGCCCCGAAGATCCGTCCAGTGAATTATGTCCCGTCTAGCCAACGGATGCGAGGCGGGCAACGCGGCTAGCATCCGCTCGCTCCATAGCGGCTCGCAGCGAAATCCGTTGTGGCTGGGCGTCCCCATCAGGATCGCTACGTCGATTTCGCCCGTGTCGAGCCCAGCGAGCAGAACGCTGCGATCAGCCTCGACGCATTCCAGTTCGACGTCAGGATGCGCCTCGCGCCAGCTAATGAGGGTCGCCCGGAGATTGCCGGCGGAGACCGAGCTATTGTACCCGAGCAATAGACCGCCAGCGCGGCCCTGGCCGGCTGCGAGCATCATGGTGACTAGCTTATCTGCCGTTGCCACCATTGGTCGCGCGCCACGAATGAACGCGGCTCCGGCCAGCGTCGTTTTGACCCCAGCCCGCGACCGCTCGAAGATAGACATTCCGATCGAGCGCTCCAACTTCGAGATGGAGCGACTGAGGGTCGATTGTTCAATATCAAGTGCCCGGGCGGCTCTGTAAAAACTACCATGGTCCGCCGCGGCGATAGCATAACAAAGCTGGCGGATTTCAAATGGCAAGCAGAACTCCTTACTCCGTTCGGTGATACCAGCTACCTGCCAGAAACAATTCCTATCTGAGCGCCGCTGTGGAGCGATTGGGATGATGCAACTTCTTCCTATCGTCGCGGCGCGCAAGGCCAAGCTTCAGCCAATGCTTGTTCGGCGCCAGCAACCATGTGAACGTCCATGAAGTAGCTGTTGTCTTCTGCCCAGCGCAGATAGGCTGAACGCAATCTATTCCGATCGTAACGCGGCGCCCCACACTCGCTACCCCGCGCCACTATCATCATGTCCAGCACGCCTTGAAGGTATGCGCCGCACGCTGGGTTGTTGGCGCGACAGCTTGCAACGAGTTCAGAGCCGTTTGTGTGAATCGGTTGTTCTTGCGCATAACTCGAAGCAGCGAGCACGACGGATGATACACACGCTCCGATGCAATAACCGACAGTCCTAAACATATTTGATCCTCGGATGGTGTTTTCAAAGAATGGGCCTTACCCCCATTCAGGCCCATTCAGACGACTGAGAGTTCAGTCGCCATCCTCATCGCTGTCGTTTTCATTCCCGAGGATTTGGCCTGTCGGCGTAACGAACAGCTCCACGTTCTTGCCAGCCTGATCCTTGCCTTCGATCTCGTAGAGCGTGCTGCCGTCCGCCTTTCTGGTTACCAGCTCGGCTTCGCGGACAGACGCGAGTCGTGTGCGCGCGGCGTTCATCGCGGCCACCGGCACCTGGTCGAGTGCGACTTCCTTCTCGCTATGCTCGCCGATAATGCGGTTCTCGTTCGCCTCATGGTTCTGCTGCGCCGCGAGCGCCACGCCTGCCACCGTCAACACAGCAGCGCTGGCTCCGATGACGAGAGTTCGTTTGCTAGCCATGTTCCGTTCCACTTCCTTCGGGGCCGGGGGATGAACGGGCGGCGGTCGCGGCCCGACTGGCCGTCGTCCGATTCTTAGTTTTTTCGATTGTTCATTGTGTCGAGTGCCGAGCGGAGACCGCGCGCCAGCTTTGCCGCGTCGTCATTGGCCCAGAAGTGCAGGAAGAACAGGCGCGGCTCGTCGTTCAACATATGGTTGTGAAGCGCTGTGACTTCGATGTCGTTCGCTCGAAGCGCTCGAAGGACGCGGTCTACTTCGCTCGCGATGAGGACGAAATCGCCCGTGATCGCCGCCTTGCCGCCGCCGGTGGGCTGAAAATTGATTGCGGTCGCAGTTCCCATTGATTGAGGCGTCACCATGCCGCCATCCATGAGCCGCTCCGCACGGGGAATACTGTATTGCAGAACGCCACCATTGACCCTGCCTTCGGCTCCCATCAGCTCGTCCAGAGCATCGGAGTTTAGATTGAGGCGAGACGGTGCTCCCGCTCCAAGAGACGGTGGAGAGATCGGTGTGCGGCTTGCGGAAATGGCTTGGCGCAGCGCCGCCGCCAGCCTTACCGGATCGCCATGCGCAGCTATGTGCATGTACATGGTGCCGGGCGCGGACCGCAGCAGGTGATTGTGGAGCGCGGTGATGGTGTATCCACCTTGCAAAAGGCGCGTCATCACAGGGTTCACTTCCTCGTGCGTGAGCACAAGATCGCCCATTACCATCACTTCGTCCCCCATAGGCTGAAACGCGGCCCAGGAGCCGAGCGCCAGCGAAGGCTCTATCGATACGCCATCCAGAACAACGCGCAGGTCGGAGCGAGGAAATCCGTAGCGACGAACTCCGTCCGGCTGCTCGACGCCGGGGCGTCCCAGCGCGGCGTCAACCTTCGCCCAGTCCGGTGCCGCCCAAGCAGGTGCGGCTAGTAGCAGCGTGGCCAACCCCGATAACAGCACCGTCCGCATAGTTTTGCTTCAACTCCTGATGCATAATGAGATCATGGTCGATGCCTCCTCGGGCACGCCAAAGCTGCGACACTCATGCATCGGCGCCGACCGCAAGGCACCTTGTAGATTCACAAGGTCCGCTGGCGGCATTCTGCACTAGAAGGCGATCGAACTCTTGTGCGAACGCAGCCGTCGGCAAACGACATTGGCGCACTGTCGGCACTGCTCGCACGCGGCTATGGTCGGCGCAAACAACAGAGGAGATGCCTCGGGCATTATGCGCCTACTACTGATCGAGGACGACGAGGACACGGGGAGCGCCGTTGTTGAAGCGCTGCGTGCTCGCGGTCACGCCGTCGATTGGGAGGACGACGGAAAAAGCGGACTTGATCGCGCCGTGAGCGGTGCTCACGCGTTGCTGATCGTTGACCGAATGCTGCCAGAGATGGATGGGCTATCGGTTGTCACCGAGCTGCGCCGTCGCCAAGTCGTAGCACCCGTGCTGATGCTCACGGCGCTAGGCTCCGTGGGCCAACGAGTCGAAGGTCTTGAAGGTGGAGCCGACGACTATCTTGTCAAACCGTTCGCGATCGCCGAACTGGTCGCGCGCGTTGAAGCGCTGCAGCGCCGGGCGGCCGGCCCGCCCAGCATCCTCTCGCTGGGCGATCTGACACTCGACCGTCTCGCTCGGACGGTGCGGAGAGGCAACACGCCCATCGAACTAATCCCACGCGAGTTCCAGCTTCTCGAACTACTGATGCTGAACTCGCCGGCCGTGCTTACGCGGTTGATGCTGCTGGAGACCGTGTGGAAGTTCCGTTTCGATCCTGGCAGGAACCTCGTCGAAAGCCACATCAGTCGGCTGCGGGCAAAGATCGATCGCGGTGACGATCCCCCCCTGATCCATACCGTGCGTGGGGAAGGCTATGCCGCTTGGAGTGATTAGCCGGCTGTTGCGCTCGACGGTGTCCCGTCTTGTTGCGCTCAACGCGCTGCTGCTCGTCATCAGCATGGTCGCCGGCGCGCTCGGCGGCTGGATCGCAACGCGCGGGGTGGTTGAGCGCGAGGCTCGAAATCGCATCGAGCTGGAGTCGCACGTGATCGCCCTCGAAGCGCAACGGGGAGGCCTTGATCGCGCACTGGAAATAATTCGAGCGAAGGCCGAGCGGCCGGGGTCGCCCGAGTATTATTTAGTTGGGCCAGATGGACGCACGCTGATCGGCGACATCCAAATTGTACCGCGAAAGGTCGGTTGGCACTTTATCGACCAGCCTCCGCCGCAACCCGGCGTCGAGGGCGTCCATCTGCTGGCGATGACGCGACGCCTTCCCGATGGATCCCTTCTCATCGTTGGAGAGGATATGGAGCGAAGCGAAGCAATCCGCGACGCTGTTTTCGGGGCCATTCTGACCGCTGGCGGAATCGCGTTGGTGTTCGGCATCATCGCAGGCCTCTTCGCCACGCGGCAGACGCTGCGCCAGATGAAGCGGATCAACGTTACCGTCCGAGCAGTCGAGCGTGGCGATCTCTCGGCGCGGACCGGCGCTCCGGTCGATGCGCGCACCGATCTTGATCAACTCGCGTTGGCCATCGACCGTATGCTCGATCGGATTGACACGCTGGTAGCCACGATCCGTCGCGTGTCGGCGGAGGTCGCCCACGACCTGCGCACCCCGCTCACGCGGGTGAGGCACTCTGTTGAATTGGCGTTGGCACAGCACGATGAAGAGCTCAGGTCTGCGGCGCTGGGTGAGGCGTTGGCCGGGCTGGACGAGGCGCTTCGGCTGTTCAGTGCGGTGCTGGATCTAGCGGAGATTGATGCCGGTAACGCGCGCGCGCGATTTCAGCCTATCGACCTGGCAGAGATCGTTGACCGGGTGGTGGATGCCTATCGTGCAGAGATCGAGGCTTCCGGCCGCAACATCTCTGTGAGCTTAGCGCGAGAAGCGCTGGTCGCCGGTGACGCCGACCTGCTGGCGCGTGCGCTCGCCAACCTGATTGAGAACGCGCTCAAATACTCCGGTGAGCACGCTCGTATCGATGTTTCGGTCACCGAGCAGGCCGACACGTTGACGATGGCGGTCGCCGACGACGGTCCCGGCGTATCCGATTGCGAGGTCTCCGAGATGCTGCGCCCGTTCGGGCGCTTGGACCGAGCGCGGCGTGCATCCGGCAACGGCCTTGGCCTCGCCATCGCCGACGCCGTTGCCCGACTGCACCGTGGAGCGCTGGCCTTTGCGCGGCTCCAGCCAGGGCTGGCGGTCGAAATCAGATTGCCGCGGGCACCGGCGGTGACGGCGGCTCGAATACTGGATCAAGTTGACTGAGCGTGACGAAAGGCGCTTCGCTGGTCCAGCGACCGACTAACGTATCCCGGAACGTGCGAACGTTTATGCCGGCGAAGCCGTGGTTCCTCGGCCGGCGACACGGCGTTCGTGCGCCGCGACCGCGCGACGGTATGCGGCATCCGCCACCTGTCGCACGGCGCTGGGCGGAAACGGCGCGACCGAACTGACGTTGATCTCGCACAAGACATAGCTGTCCGAGCCGCGATCGTCTTTCGGCCCGTAGAGGAAGTCCGCGTCCCACAGGAGCGGCAGCTCGTCATGCTCGATGGCGAGGATGTGCTGCAACCCGGGAATCCACGACTGTTCCATATCGTCTCTGAGCGACTGGAAAGCGCCGGCGTCGGCAGGCTGCATGACCCGCGGCCCCGGCTGCGCCTTCGGAGAATCGACCCCTTCCGCGGGTAGCGGCAATAGCGCGCGGATCAGTTGGTGGCCGAAACCGACGACCGTGCCCTCGCTCACATAGCAGCGGATCATGCCGTCCCCGAGCCGCGGTTGGAACGGTTGGTCGATGAGGCATTCGCCGCGCTCAAAATAGGGTGCGAACCGAGCGATCAGGGCATCGAGGGGGATCTTGAACGGAACGCTGTCCCGCGCGGCGTGAAGGACCGAAACGATCGGTTGGGCGCCACCCCCCCGGTCAGCAACTTCGACCCGCCACACGCCCCGGCCGCCATTGCTCCGATTTTCCTTGAGCACACGCGGCCCGGAAGCCAGGCGTTCAAGAAGCAGCGCGCGCAGTTCCTCCAGATCGGCGTAGCGGTGTGTGTCGGTGCCCCAACCCAGCGCCCGCGTGGCGTGAAGCACGCTTTTCACGCCCATTTTCGCGATGATATCGGGATGCGCGCTGATCGAGACGCCCGCCGCCGCGGCCTCGCGCAAAATCGGATCGAGCCTTGAGCGGTCACCGGCGTCGCTGATCGGGTCGGCCCAGACCATCACGCCATCGCACGTCAGCAGACGGTCGCGCGTTGTACCAGCCGTCTCGTCGGCATATCCAATCGCCTCGACCTCACCGCCCAACTCACGCAGCGCTGCCATGATCGGCCACTGGCGCGCGCTTTGCACGTCCAGAGGGCTGGTGGGGAGGTCGGTTCGCCACAACAGGCCGATCTTGGGGCAAGTGGTCAAGGCCGACTTCACTCGCCTCCCGTTCATCGCCGCTCTCCAACTCAGGCGCTGGCGGTGGCGATCGCCTGCGCATAACGGCGGTCGGTCGCTTCCCAGTCGAGGTTCTTGAACCACGCGTCGATATACCTGGCGGCTTGGGTGCCGTAATCCATGTGAAAGCTGTGTTCATACATATCGAGCGCGAGCAGCGGTATGCCGGCCGCAGCGCCGTGCATGTGATCCCAAGCCCAATGATTGTTGAGCGAGCGCGTGTGGACGTTGTAAGCGAGGATTGTCCAGCCAGAGCCGCCCGCAAGGCTCATGCCGGTGCGGCGGAATTCCGCCTCCCATGTCGCGAACGAGCCGAAGGCGGCGTCAATGGCGTCGCGGACCGAACCGGCCGCCCGGCCGTCGCCGCCCAACCCGTCGAAGTAGATTTCATGCAGCACCACCGAGCCGGTACGGTGCAGTTCCTCGCGTTTGAGGCCGCCGTAGATGGCAGGCGGCGCTTCGGTATCGGCGAGCGCGGCGGCCAGCCGTGGCCGCAATGCGTTCAGCGTCTTGACCGAGCCGGCATAGTTGTTCTCGTGGTGCGACGTGATCAATCGCTCGGACAAGCCCTCAAGCCTGGCCGGATCGAACTTGAGCGGCTTGATTTGATGGTTGCCGGCAAAGGCGGGGACGGTCGACGGCGTGGCGACCGGCGTCCGGGCGGAGGCTTCGTTGATCGTCATGGCGGCGGCTCCTATGCCTAGGGTTGCGATTGCACTGCGTCGGGAGAGATTGTCGATCGTCACATTCGGTCCTTTCCAATATGATTGATTAGGCTGCGTAAGAGTGACGGTGCGTCGCGATCATCCGAACAGGACGAGGCCCGCCCCCGCCGCGGCGAGAACAACCCACAGGATCGTCGTTTTGGCCTTGAACACGTAAAGGAGCGCGAGGGCGACGGCGAAGATCGCGAGCGGGATCACCACGCCGGGCACGTTCACGAGAGTCTTTTGCCCTAGTTCCAGCGTCGTGGCGGCGATCAGCCCGACGACCGCTGCTGATATTCCCTCTAGGAAGGTCTTGATCTTTTCGTTGTCCACCAGCCGTTCAAGCTGGTCATGAAAGAACAGAGAAAAGCTGAATGCCGGCAGGAAGATGCCGATCGTCATCACGATCGCTCCGAGTGGGCCGCCGCCGAAATATCCGATGAACGTCGAGAAGATGATCAGGGGTGCCGGCAGAATCCCCGATAGGGCGAGCCCGTCGAGGAACTGCGCATCCGTCATCCATCCATTGCCAACCGCATCGGCACGCAGGAACGGGATGACTGTGTAGGCCCCGCCAAAGGTGAGGAGCCCGGCCTTGAGGCCCGAGATGAAAAGATCCAGCAGCGACGGTTCTTGGTTTGCGACGGGTTGCGCCGAGACCGCATCTCCACCAACCGGACCGGCGAAAGTGACCCAGGCGAAGTAGAGCCCGAGCCCGACGAGCACGGCCATGAGCAGGCCGGCCGTCACCCGCTGACGGCGCGTCGCGAACATATAGACGAGGCCCGCGATCGGCAGGGTGAGCCAGAACGGCGTGCCGACGAGGGCCGCTAGGCCGGCGACGCCCGCGATACCCCAAAGCCAGCGGTCGAGCAGGATGTGACCGCCAATCCGGTGCACGGCGCGCACGATCAGGGCGATGACGGCCGGTTGCACTCCGAGAAATGCCGCGGTTGCGGCGGCAGTCTGCATGATCCCGGTGGAGAGATACAGCCAGGACAGCGCGAACATTAGGACAAAGCCCGGCATCATGAATCCCAGGCCTGCAAGAAGACCGCCGAGCTTTCCTTTAGGAAGCGTGCCGAAGAAGACGCATAGCTCGTGAGCCTCCGGACCGGGGAGCACCTGATACACGGCTAGGATGCGGTTGAACCTGGCACTTGAGACCCAGTGTTCCTCGTCGACCAACTCGCGGCGGATCATGGCGATTTGGGCGATCGGGCCACCCCATGCCAGGAAACCGAACCGCAAGAACTTGGCGAAGATCTGTGCATACGAAAGCTGCGGCAAAATGCCTTGACCTTCCGCAGAACCTACAGCCTCGCTCGGTACATTTGTCTGCATTCACCACGTTCCTCAAGCTATAACAGTCATCTCTCGGCCGAGGGCCGAGTGCCTTGCGCTGACTCCCGACTTCACGGGTTTTGCCGGGTGAAGTAGGCGTAGAAGCCATCGAGCGCGTCGCCGGCACCGGCGATGCGCTGGAGATCGTCATCGAACGTCGCGCACACGCCTGACAGCATCGCGCTGAGTCCCGGCGTTTCCGGCCGCTCAAACTTGTCGTCGCCGATGTCGAGGTCGTGGATGATCTCCCCGATCGCGGCTAATCCCGGATCGCCGTCCAGCTCGGCGCGTAGCAGCAGGGTCTCGAAGCTGCACCGATCGCCCTCATGGGTGAACTCGGCATCGGTCATATCGAAGCGCAGCTCGCCGGCATCGGACGTGTAGCTCCTGCCATCGACGAACTTGAAGCTCGCGTGGGGGTCGATGAATCGTCGGATCAGCCAAGCGCAGGCGATGCGATCGACGTGGACGCCGCGCCGCGTCACCCAGACGCGATGCTTGAGGTCAGCGGGCGACACCGCAGCCGCTTCGCCTGTGCGGCCGACGTCGGGATGGGCGTAACGCTTCTCGTCCAAATCCCGCAGCGCCGCCTCGGCACCTTGACGACCGTGCGCGCCAAAGAAGTCGAGCCGGACAATCTCAGAAAGCCGTCGCTGGAGTTTTGAGATCTCGGTCCCCGACGCCGGCCCAGTGTCGAGCAACTGCCGTGCGGCTTGGGCCAGCTCGTCATAATCGGCATCCCGCGCAGCGTCGAAAAGCTGGCGGAGCTCAACGTCGCTCTGGCCTTCGATCATCTGCGCGTCGATCAGCACCGCCTCGCCGCCGCTGGTCGTGATCTCTGCCAGCAGGTCGCGAAATGCGGTTTCGTTCTCCTCGCGACGGGGGAGCACATGAACAGCGTTCTTGAGCGGCACTGCGCCAATCGCCTGCAAGCGGCGCCAGATTTTCACACGCAGATAGGGCGGCTTCGCAGGGATTTGGTGCAGCAATGCTAGCCAATGCTCGGAGTCTTGCGAAGCGTCCATAACGCATATGTATCATTTCCGATGTTGAAATGAAACACGTATATCTCCATCCTGCAACGGTTCAGGAAGGGTGCGGATTGCGGGCGAAGCGCAAGCGACGTTCGACGGCGACGATCGCTGGCTCGTTTCGGTGTTTGGCGGCGCTACGGTAGTAGGAACAACGGGATGTATTCGTTATGTTTATCCTGCACGGGGCACCAAATTCCGCCGCCGGCCGCCGTTTGTGCGCGTCAGCCGCACAGGCTACGATCAGCGAAAACTCAGTGTTAACACGATCGTAGGCACGGCGGCCATCGACGGCAAAAAGTTCGAATCCTGTGGGTGCAACGAACTTTCACTACATGAAGAATCGGAATTGGTAGGGTGTGCTGCCTAGATTCGTCATGCGCTTGAGGACGCGCGCCAGCACCTTCGCATAACTCATCGTTACGGGTAGCGGATCATACAGCCCGTCATTGTTCCAGTTCATCTTCGACAAGGCGAGCGCCGCGCGGGCGCTGTCGTCCCACGTGCCGTGCCCGGCATGGCGGACAAGTCGGATCGGACGCGGCGTGCCGCGCTGACCCTGAAAATAGGTTTTCGGTCCCAAAGTCTCCACGGCACCGTGCATCCACAGTAGTGCCTCGCGCTCGCCAAGCCCGATCAGTGAGCCACGCTTAATTGGAAACGCCGCCGCCTTACCTCCCGAATTGGCTTGGTCGCGTTCCCAACGCGCGCCGCGCCAGCCCACATCCTCGACCACCTGAATCAAATCGACCGCCTCGCACAGCGGTAGTGCCTCGAAGCAGCCGAGCACTTCTGCGTCTTTGAACTCGGTCGATTTGTGGACCATGACCCGGCGCGGCGAGCGTCCGCCATGCCGGTGACGATACAGCGTCATCGACCGCGTGATGACACGGAACATCTCAGCCTGCGATAAAAAGGGATTATCGCGTTGCACCTGCACGTCGGCGGTATCGTAGGCGATAAACTCCAAGCCGGCGCCCTCCGCGTCGAACACCTGGCTGCAACAAGTCACAAATCGCGGTTTGTCGGCACCGTTCGACCGCACCGCATAGGAAATGCCGACATAGGCTGTTTCTGGGTCCACGTCGGCTAGCTTCCAGGGAACGCCGCCGGCCTTGGCATACAGCGCCAGCCCGACTCGCCACATCACGCTCGCACGGCAGCGATAAGCGAGCGCCTTGTCTTCGCGCACGATCTGGATCGGCATCCCGCGCGCGGCCGTATAGGCTTTGAGATGATCGTGGAGATCGAAATCGTCCCCCGCGCCGTAGAAGCCACGCTCCCACCGCTGCGGTAGGTAGATGAACAAGACATCGAAGTCGCTGCGGAACGCCTCAAGGGGCTGGATCGCACGAACGAGCTGTTCGGCGAGCAACACGTGCGGCATCGCCGATTGTGCCATCTCGCTCTCAAACGATCCGTCCAGCTCGACACGGCATTTCTTGGTTGCCGCCGTCACGCGCATGTCGAACACGGTATTGAAGCCCGGCCAATCCGGCAGATAGTCGGTTCGCTCGACCGGGCGCACGCTCTGGCTCAGCTCACGCATGAATGCGAACAGTCGCTCGGACTCGCCCTTCGGGGCCAGCGTCGCTACCCGGATCGGCGATTGCACCAATCCGCGCGAATGGGGGCCGAACCGCTTGAGCCCGCGCAGCGGATGAATGTCCCGCTCGCTCGTTCGCTCGGGATGGAACACCAGCTCGGGTTCGGGATACCATATGGTCGGGGCGATCTCGCTCGTCATGGCTGCACCAGCTTGGAGAAGGCCGTGTTCTTCCCGACTGCGAAGCGAGCATCGATCCCGTCGCCAATCGACAGCGCCAGAAGCGCTTCGCCGGCAAGGCGCTTTGCCCAAAAATCGATAAGCCGATCGAGATCACGATTATAGCGCTTCACCGTCCGTTCGCGCGCGAAGTCGGCGGTGATCGCTTTGGTCGCGTCCGTGACACCCTCAAACACGATCTTTGGATCAAGCAGCAGCCAAAGACCGTCGTCTGCCCAGTCAAGCCGGACCCCGACCCCCTCGTGCCATTTCAGGTCCGGGTGTTTGGGCACGGTGCCAGTCGTCTGATGAGTTATCGCGCGAAGCCCATCCCATGCGCTGTCGGCGGGATCTACTGGCACGAGCAAATCAGCGCTGCGGCGGCGGATCGCACGAACATTCTTGGCGGCACACAGCGCCTCTACCAAGGCATCGCGTAGCAGGCCGCGTTCGCCGGACTCATAGCGCAGGCGCCGCTTCTCGAAGGTGGCCAGATCGAACGCAGTGATTCCGAACGGGTCGAACACTCGACGGAACTCGGCATCGCTGCCGAAACCGAGCACGCCCGCTTGCGTGCGCGTCACGATCAGGCGCGCGTTCGCCTCGGCGACCGCCGAACGCGCCGCTGCGACACCCTCGATCGTGCATACCAGCTTGCGGCAATTGGCCGGGATGGTGACGGCAAGCCCGTTGAGCCGAATGAGGGGCCAGCCCCGCTGGCCCGAGGGCTCGGGAGCGCCCGACACGCGCGACCGTCCTGTTGCCAGCGCGTTGAGAGCGGATGTGTCGAGCGCGGGCAGCAGCCGCACGAGATCACGTAATATCTCATCGAAGCTCTCAATCCGCACCAGCCCGCACTCAACGCCCGCGTCGCTGGCGCGCTGGAGAAGTCGGATGACCCGCCCGAGCGGTGGATCGCTACCGCGATGCAGCCAGAACAGTCCGCCAGGATAACCGCCCGGCTGATTGAGCGCCGTTTCAAGCGCGTCCATCACTGAATCGTCGCGTCCGCTGTAGCCGGCGACTACGAGGCCGGATCGTCGGCAGGCATCCACGAGCTGCTGACGAAGCGCCGCATCCTGCTGGCGCAGCTCATCGGTCGTGTTCTTAAGCCGACGCGAGCGGAAATCGCCGTGCAGCTTCACTGCGATGGGCCATTTTTGCGCGCCGATCAATTGCCCCGCCAGTTCCGGAGCGTCGAGTGCAACGACGCTCAACGTGCCCGTTGTGCCATACGTTCTCGCGCAGGCATCTTCGATCAAGTGGTCGAAATTGGTCGTCCAGACGAGCTGAGTGTGGCCCGCTTTTAGAAGCGAGGCGAGGGCAAGATGGCCATAGGCCAGCTTCGCGCCGCTAATCATGCCTTGAATAAAAGTCGTGCGATCGCGCTCCACCGGGTAGGTTGCTTCGAAGAGCGCCGCGTATTCATCCGGTGAACCCGGCGACGGTAGTCGCTCGGAACTCGCAATGTGCGAGTCTAACAGCGCGCGGATCGCAGGATTACCGAGATCGGCGACACTCTGCGGCGACGCCTTGCGTTGGGCAACGAACAACGTTTGCTTGAATTGCCAGATCATATCCCAAGCGCTGGGGATGCCGGCTGAAACCGACGCACCCGCGCCAAGGAGCCACATTAATTGGCCGGGGCGCAGCGCGAAGCGCCGCACAAAGTCATCGCTCGATAGCTCGCTCGGGCTCGTTATGCTCTCCATCCGCCCATGCCTAACCGATCCACAAGCCTTCGCCAGCAGATTTTGTTCTCTAATGGTTCTCTAGGCTCAACCTTGTGATCGGCAGGTGCGGGAAGCGACGCCACCGTTGTAAGCGCCTGGGCTTCCGAGCAGCCGTAGCGCAGGTCATTCGGGGGGTGGTGGCAGCAGAGGCGGCGCCTCGTAGGCTTCTAGCTGCCACGGCCCCTGGTAGTTCTCAATGATGCCTTCGGTCGGCACGGGCATGCCGGCAATGAGCGCGATCTGCCCGAGACACCGGCTCAGGTGTCCGCGTAAGATTTCGAGGCCGTCGAAATAGGCTTGGCGCACGTCCGGCGGTCGATGAAACTCGCCGAAACGTGGATGCGGGGGCGCATCCTTGTCGCGCCGCAACAGCTCCTCGTAAGTCATAAACTGTCGAATACCAGTCGCCATCGCATCGAGCAGAAGGAACAGCGGTCCGTCCTGCAACTCGGCGAGTTCCACCTCTTTGTCGACGATCAACTGGCGGATTTCCTTGAGCGAAGTGAGAGCTCTCTCGATGCAATCGTCGCAACATTCCCACGCAGATAGGACGCGCCGATCGCGCAAACGGAGGACGATCTCGCGCGCCACACGGCGCTCGCGATCTTTAGGGCTGACCGCAATGCTGATGAAAGGCAAGTTCAAGGTGACGTCACCTATCCGGCCAGCGACTTGGCGGCGAGCGCGGGCGAGGAGATCGGTCAGATCGAACTTGAAGGGGATATCGCCACTTCGCACGGCTCAGGCCTCGCCCGGCAGGGTAATTGATGCAGCGAGAGCCGCCCCAATGGGCCCCGATCGGCGTTCGAGGAAATAGCGGACGCGATCGTCATTGCTGTCATCGAACTGCTGTCCAACCTGACAGGTCAGCAGCAGATCGGCAGCCCAGGTTTCGAGCGGCCAATCCCGCCCGACGCAGGCGGATTTCAGCAGGCTGAAGGTGGGAGATTGGCCGTCATTGAGTTCGACAAGAGCGCGGTGGAGGTTGTCGGCATCGACCACCCGATTTCCGACCGGCATGTCGCCAACGCGGATTCGTTTTCGCAGGGGGTAGGTAACTGCGTAGGGAAGCTCAGGCGGTGCGTAGAGCAGGTAGAAGACGGCCTTGCCGAAATCCCGATTGAGCGTGTCGATCAGTTCGACCTGTCGGTGTCCAGCCTGAATTGCGGCGAAGGTGCAGGTTTCGTCGAAGCTGTAGGTTCGGTGGAGTGCGGCGGCTGCTTGCTGCCCATCGCGGCGGATGAACGCATTCATGCCATGAAGGAAACCAATTTCATCTTCGTCTTCGACATCATGGTTAGTCGGAAAGAGACGTTTGGATTGGAGCAGGCCAATCTTCTTCGCCACCAGCTTGTCTTGTCGATAGACGAAGACGAGGATCGCAATATCCGCCGTTTCCCAACGCCGGCGTTGCGGAAAATCCCAATCCCAATGGGGAGCGCCTAGGCGCCGCAAACCACCGATGTTGTGAGTATCCATGCGGATGATCGCGCCCGAAGGCAGGAGCGTCGGCGCACTGTTGGGGATCAGCGCTTCAATCAATCCGTCATCGAGCGATGTCTCGCGGATATTGGGGAGATTGGCCAGGCGCTCACATACGTGGCGGTTTGCGTCCGCGAAGACGCCACGGAACCAGGCAACAACGTCGGCGGGTATCACTGGCCAAGGATTCAATCGCGTTCCCCTCATCTGCCGAGGTAATTGCACTACGCAATCCGACCAAGCGGTATCTACGGCGGCGGCAGAGGCAACTTGCCATCGGGAGGCTCGAAAGTGTGGGCCGTTGATCCTACCCCCGATGCTTCTCGAATAATCAGCGGCGTCGCACTACGCCATAGGGCGGCTACAGGCGCGCGGCGGCGGTTCTATAGGAGTGCAAACGGCGATGTGTATTCGTTATGTTTATCCAGGGCGGGGCACCATTTCCCTGACAAGGGCGAACCGGGCGGCTTTTTCCGCCCTTTTCATGGGTTCATGCCATCGCCAGCGTCACCATGGCGTCGATATCGACATGCTCCTCCAGCCGCGTGGCGATCTCGTCCAGCGCATCCTCGACCGACTGGTCATAATCCGTTCCGGCCGACGCCCCGCCAATCTGCCGCAGCAGCGCGTCGCGCAGGGCGCTGCTGGCGAGCAGACCATGGACATAGCTGCCCATCACCCGCCCGTCGCGGCTGACGGCGCCGTCCGGCCGCTCCCCCAGCATCGCGAACGGCCGCCCGCAATCCGGCCCGGCGGTGCGGCCCATATGCATTTCATAGCCGCCAAAATCCGCGCCCAGCGCGCGCCCGCGCACCGCCTCCAGCGTCTTGGCGCCGCTCAGCACCGTGTCCACGTCCAGCAGGCCAAGCCCGTCGACCGTGCCCGCCGGCCCCTCCAGCCCGTCGGGATCGCGGATCGTCCGGCCCAGCATCTGATAGCCGCCGCAAATGCCCAGCACCGCGCCACCGCGCCGGTGATGCGCCTTGATGTCGATATCCCATCCCTGCGCGACCATGGCGCGCATGTCCGCGACGCTGGCCTTTGATCCGGGCAGGACTACCAGCGCGGCGTCAGCCGGGATCGTCTGCCCCGGCCCGACCATGCGCAGGTCGATCCCCGGCTCCAGCTTCAGCGGATCGAGATCGTCGAAATTGGAAATGCGCGGCAACACCGGGCAGGCGACCACCAGCGGCGCGTCGGTGGAAAAGGTCCGCCGCTCCAGCACCACCGCATCCTCGCTCGGCAACCGGGCGACGGCATCCAGCCAGGGTATCACGCCAAAGCCGCGCCAGCCCGACAGCGCGGCGATCTGGGCATAGCCATCCTCGAACAAGGCCGGATCGCCCCGGAACTTGTTGATCAGGAAACCCCGGATCATCGCGGCGTCATCGGGATCGATCACCGTCCGCGTGCCCACGACGGCCGCGATCACGCCGCCACGGTCGATGTCTCCGACCAGGATCACCGGCACATTGGCGACGCGGGCGAATCCCATGTTGGCGATGTCGCCGGCGCGCAGGTTGATCTCGGCGGGCGATCCCGCGCCCTCCACCACCACAATGTCGCAATCGGCGCGCAGCCGGTCATGGCTTTCCAGCACCGCGCCCAGCAATTGCCCCCGCGCGCTGCGGAAATTGCCCGATCCCAGAACGCCACGCACCTGACCATGGACGATCAGTTGCGATGTCCGGTCGGCCTGGGGTTTCAGCAGCACCGGGTTCATGTCCGTATGCGGCGCAACGCCGCAGGCGATCGCCTGCAACGCCTGCGCCCGGCCGATCTCGCCCCCGTCGCTGGTCACGGCGGCATTGTTGGACATATTCTGCGGCTTGAACGGGCGCACCCGATAGCCGCGCCGCACCAGCGCCCGGCACAGCCCGGCGACCAGCACCGACTTGCCCACATCCGATCCGGTTCCCTGCAACATGATGGCACCCATGCGCGCCGTCCTGACGCCAGCGGGCCGTGAAGGCAAGGGTCAGGCGACCACGGTGGCGATGCCGCAGCGCCGTTGATGCACCCGCACTTCGGCCGTGCCGACGCGCACGCCCAGCGTCGCGGTGACGCTGTTCACTATGCCGTCGAGCAAGGGCGCGGTCGTCCCCAGCACCCCGCCGACCAGCGGGCTGAGCGGACTGTTGCTGACGGTGATGCCCAGCAGCGACACCTGGATCTGCGTTCTGCTCGCCAGGCTGGCGGCGATGCCCTGGGTCAGGTCGGTGGTACTGACGCTCTTGGCCTGCTGCGCGCTGATTTCGCTGGGGGTGAAGAACAGGCTCTGGCTCTGCGCGCCGCCCAGCGCGATCTGGCTGTAGCCGCTGATGCGCGTGCCGATCGTCTGCGCCAGCAGGGCGCTGCGCGGATTGGCGGGGGTCGAAAAGTTGGTGAGCGCGGCGATATCGACATCGCCCAGCGCCGCCGTTCCGACCGAGGGCGTCACGGCCAGCGTCACTCCGCCATGGACGCCGCACTGAATGTCGGTCAGCCGTGCTTCGGCCGCCGCCAGCTCGATATAGAGCGGCACACGCACCGACGCGATGCCGGACAGGGCGGTGGCGACCGTGCTTTCCAGATAGAGGCGCGTCTGCGCCGTGCGCAGCACTACGTCGCGGCTGGCGGTGACGCTCATCAGCGGCGAGCGGGTCTGGCCTTCGCCCACCACCAGCATCAGCCGCGTGCTGCTGAGGCCGGGCACGGTGACACGCAAATCCATCGGCACCGATGCGCCGGATGACGGGCTGAGGATCATGCGCAACAGGGAAAAGGCGTCGAGCAGGATATGGGGCTGTCCCGTCGCCTGGCTGGCGCTGCGCATCGGTCCCAGGTCGATGATGTCGCTCAGCCTTACCGTGCGGCCGGGAATGCGGCTCGACAGTGCCAGCAGCGTTGCGGCGGCACTGCCGCCACCCGCGCTATCCGCCATCGCGCCCAGCAGATCGGACACCGGGATTTCCCGGTCGAACAGGGCGCCATAAGTTTCACCATCCCGCCCCGTCCGCACCCGCAGCGCATCAGCAACATGGAGCAGGTCGAGATTGGCGCCGATCAGGCCATTATAATCCATCACCGACAGGTTGAGCTGGGTTCCCGCCAGACTGGACAGCAGCATGTTGGGCAGCCCGCCGCTCAGCGCGGCGAGGCCCGTGCCGAGCGAGAAGGCGGCGGCGTCGCTGCGCGCGGCGATGGCGCGGGCGGACAGCGTCATGCCGTCGCGCCCGACGAGCAGGCGCCCGAGGAAGAGCGGCACGCGGCGCTGCACCTCGATCCGGGTGGCGGAGCCGCCCGCTTCCCCGGCGCGAAAGCGCTCCGCCACCGGGACGGCGGTGTCGGCGGCATAGCCGCCCTGTTCCACGGCAGCGAGGGTGACGCCAGCCACGCCGCTCTGGCCGACCAGTTGTTCGGCGGCGCTGCGGCCGCCATCGGCGGCGGCCAGCGCGGCGGAGTCCGCTATTCCCTGCAACTGCCGGCGCGCCAGATAGACCGATCCAAGGTCGACCGCGACCGTTGCCGCGCCGGCCAGCATGAACAGCGACCCGGCCAGTATGACACTGACACCACCGCGCCGGTCGCACAGGATGGCGGCCCGGCACATCAACTGTTGATCCGCACGACGGCGCTGCGTTCCAGCACGCTGCCGGGCAAGGGAAAGGGGATGGCGGCAAAGACAGGCGCGTTCGACAGGTTGTAGCGCAGCGTCACCGTATAATAGCCGCTGGTTTCGCTGGCGCCGATGCTGATCGTCTGCGCGCCGGGCATCGGAAAGGCGGTACGGGCAGCAGCCACGCTCTGGTCCACCAGCGCGCGCCGCTCGGTCATGGTCAGCCCCGCCACCGCCGCGCGCGCCGCGTCATTGGCCGCCTGTTGCAGGCTGTGCGCGGTCATGAACCAACTGCCATAGGCCAATATGCCCATCAGCAGCAGGATCAGGATGGGCAGGGCGAAGGCCGCCTCGATCAGGCTGCTGCCGCCCTGATGGCGCGGCAACAGCATCAGGCGATGGCGCAGGGCGGACAAGGCGGTTTTGCTGGACATGGGCCTGATGCTATCGCCGCTTGTTCAACAGCCGGTTCCTGTGCTCGTTTCGCCACGGCCTGTATTTTATGTATCCGGCCGACAGGATGGCCGCGACAATGGGCCAGGCTTTCCAGGTTCGCGCGCTTTACCTCCGTTATGGACGCGATCTTACGCAGTTTGCGCCGGCGTCATCAGCATGATCGCCCCTTCGGTGCCATAAATGCCGTGCAGCCGGGCGATCGCGGCGTCGACGCTGGCGACGGTGCCGCCATTGGTCAGCAAATGGGTGGTGACGCGCCGGTCGCCATCGCCACGCAGCACGCCTTCCAGTTGCTCGCGAAAATGCGGGCGCACAGACAGTTCGACCAGATCGGCCATCGCCACTCTTTTCAGCCGTTCGGCTGACAGGCCCACCAATGTGCAGAAATTATCGTCCGTCACCTCTATGAAGCCGCGGGCCGACATGCGGACATAGGACAGGCCGCCATGCACCCCCATGGCTTTCAGCATTGCCGATTTCACGTCGGCCAGCCGGTGACGCTGCAAGTCGGCGGTGATGTCGCGCATCAGCAGCGCCACGCCCTGGCCGAAGGGAAAGGTCTGGAGGTGCAGCCAGCTATCGTCCCGAAAGGGGGATGGAATGTCGGCTGCGCTCGCCTCGCCGGACGACAGGCTGTGGCGGATATGCGCTTCGGTCAGCGTGCCGGTCAGTTCGGGGAAGGCATCCCACAGATGCTGCCCCTCCAACGGCCGGTTCCAGCGCCGGGTCATCGCCAATGCCACGCTGTTGGCATAGTCGATGGCAAGGTCGGCGCCGCACAGGATCAGTCCCTGATGCATCCGTGCGGCCAGTTCGAACGTCCGGTCGGGCGCGGGGGCGACGCCATCCTCCACCGCCAGCATCCGAAACCGATCCAGACCCATGAAGACATGGGTTTCGCGGCCATCACCGGCTCGCGCGATCCGACCTCCCGCCAATGGGCGAAGTTGCGCACCAGTTCGGCGGCGGGTACGCTGCGCCTGCGGCGATCATCGAACATCCCTGTTCCCTTCCTGCGTCGGTCAGCGGCAGGATAGGGCAAGTCGGCGCGGCAGCCTTGCCGATCATGATCCGTTTCGCTCAGGAACTGCGCTGATACTCAAGCGCGTCCAGGATCTTGCCGCCCGCCATGAACACCGCGCCTGAACAGGCGAGCGCCAGCAACTGGCCGCCTGTGCCGGGATATTGCTGCATATAGACGATGCCCCGTTCGCTCGCACCCAGCGCCAGCGCATAGATCACCAGGAATGCCTCG
This sequence comes from Sphingobium cyanobacteriorum, assembly GCF_030580935.1. Classification (GTDB taxonomy): domain Bacteria; phylum Pseudomonadota; class Alphaproteobacteria; order Sphingomonadales; family Sphingomonadaceae; genus Sphingobium; species Sphingobium cyanobacteriorum. The sequence goes on from NZ_JAUQOM010000003.1 coordinate 161,816, forward strand.
AACTTGGTTTTGATAATGAAGAGATTCTTGATCCGTTGCATCGCACACCCGTCCGGCTGGCCCCGCCGTCAGGGGTATAAATCCCCCGAAAGCGCAAGATGGTCAACAAGTGTTAACCATGATTGCTCGATCTTCGCGATCAGCCTTGTGTCGCTCAAATCCTGGGGTGCGATCGATTCTGGCCAATAATGGGACACGATCCTGGAAATATCATCGATCCGCGCCTCATCGACCAGAAAGCGGGGGTCGATGTCGGCAGGATCGGCGACGACGCGCAACCGCAGGCAGGCGGGGCCGCCGCCATTGGCCATGGACTGGCGCACGTCCACCGGCACCAGCCGACGGATCGGGCCATTGCCCGCGACCATCTGTTCCAGCCAGCGCCACACCGCCGGCGTCTCCCGCGCCTCGGTCGGCAGCACCAGCGCCATCGCGCCGTCGGGCAGGGTCACGAGTTGCGCGTTGAACAGATAGGATGTGATCGCGTCGGAAAGGCTCACCGCGCTCGCGGGCACCTCCACGATCTCGACGCAGGGCAGGGCGACGCGCAGTGCGGCGTAGAAAGCCTCCTTGTCGGCAAATGCCTGCTCATGGGTGAAGAGCACCCGTTCGTTCGCCACCGCGACGACATCATTGTGGAAAGCACCGGCCGCGATCGCCGCTTCCGACTGCTCGACGAACAGCGTGCGCGCGGGATCCAGGCCATGGATGCGGGCGATCGCTTTGCTCGCCTCCACATGCTGGCGCGCCGGGAAAGCGCCGCCCGATCGGCCATAGACGAACACCTCGACGCCCGGCTGGCCATGACTTTCGCACAGGCGCATATGGTTGGCCGCGCCCTCGTCGCCGAAGGGGGCGGGGATAGGATCATGCACGGCGAAGGCCTGCGCGTCCGAAAAGGCGATGCGCAACTGCGCCAGCGTCTGCGGCCATTCATGGCTGCGATGCGGCATGGTGACGAGGTTGGCGACGGTCAGGTGGGTGCGCCCGTCCGCCGTGTCGCTGGCCGGGGACACGGTCGCCGCATTGGCCGCCCACATCGAGGAAGCGGACATCGCCGCCGCGCGGATGTGCGGCTCCGCATTGCCGACATCGGTGCCCAGCTTGGTCAGCCAGGCGACATCGGGCCGCCATTGCGGCAGGAAAATGCCCTGGCTCAGGCCCAGCCTGATATTGCCGCGCATCTTTTCCAGTCCCTGGAGCGCGGCGGCGCGCGGATGCGCCACCGCACCGGCGTTGCGCGCGGAGGCAAGGTTGCCCAGGCTCAGGCCCGCATAATTATGGCTGGGACCGATGATCCCGTCGAAATTGATTTCCCGAACGCTCATGCCCGCCCCGCCATGGTGAAGCCGTCCCCGGTCGTGATGCCCAGCCGCGCCGCGCTGGCCGCGTCCAGCGACACCGCGCCGTCCGCATCCTGCTGCACAAAGCCCCAGGTGCAGCGATAATCCGCCAGTCGCCCGGTCGCGATCAGCATCCGGTCGCCGCCCTTGTCATGCGTGGCGGACAGGGTGACATCGCGCGCCGCCGCGATCGTTTTCAACTGGTCGATCTGGCCGATCATGGTCGGCCCGCCGTCGAAAATATCGACATAGCCGGCATTTTCGAAGCCCTCTGTCTCCAGCATCCGCATCGCCGCGCGGCCATTGGGATGGGGCAGGCCGATGACGGCGCGGGCACTGTCGGTCAGCATCGCGGTATAGATCGGCGTCTTGGGCATCAGGTCGGCGATGAACTGGTTGCCGTTGACCGCATTGAACTCGTCCGCCTCCTGAAAGCTCATGCCAAAGAAACGACCGGCCAGCCCGTCCCAGAAGGGCGATCCGCCCGCTTCGTCGATCACCCCGCGCAGTTCGGCGATCACCCGGTCGCCAAAGCGCTGGCGATGGCCGCGAATGTAGAGATAGCGGCTGCGCGCCAGCAACAGCCCCAGCCCTTCGGCCCGCTCGCGCGGGTGCAGGAACAGGCCGCCGACCTCGACCGATCCTTCCAGATCGGTGGTGAGCGAAAGCATCTGCGCGCGGAAAGTGCGGCCCAGTTCCCGGCTATGCTGGGTCAGCACGCCCAGGCGATAGGAATAGAAGGGCCAGCTTTGCCCCACGGTCGAGAAAATCTGGCATGTGCCGCGCACCTGCCCCGTTTCGACATTTTCCAGCACCATGACGATCAGTTCGTCCTCGATGCCCTCGCCCTGCCGCGCCAGCGCCTGTTCGGTCCGCTCCAGCTTCGCGCCCAGCGCCGTGCGGTCGGGCGGCAGGTTGGTGAAGCCGCCGCCGGTCAGCTTCGCCATTTCATACAGCGTCTGCAGATCGTCCGCGCGCGCGATTCGCATGATGAAGCTCAAATGGTCATCCCCTCTTTATCATATTTATCATAATGTCCCTGCGCGATCCGCCAGATCGCCAGCGCCGATAGCCGCGCCCGTTCGGCCAGGCTGTCGGTCATCAGAAATTCGGCATCGCTATGGATGCTGCCGCCGCGCACGCCCATCGTGTCGACCACCGGCACGCCGCAGGCCGCGATATTGTTGCCGTCACACACCCCGCCGGTATCGCGCCAGCCGATGGCCAGGCCAAGGTCCGCGCCGCACTGGCGCACCAGGCCAAACAGCCGCTGCGCCTTTGCATCCATCGGCTTTGGCGGACGGCCGAAGCCGCCATGCAGATGCAGGCTGACGTCATGATCGCGCGCCACCGCCATCATTTCCCGGTCGATCAGCGCGCGGGCGGCGCGTTCATCCTCCGGCGTGCGGGGGCGGAAATTGACGCGCAGCACGGCATGATCAGGCACGACATTGTTCGGCCCGCCGCCATCGATCTTCGCCGGATTGCAGGAAAAGCCGGCCCCGCTGCCAGCTTTCAGCCGCAGCGCCAGGTCGGCCGCGGCCAGCAGCGCGTTGCGCCCCTCTTCGGGATTGCGCCCGGCATGGGCGCTGCGCCCGGTGACGATGATCGAAAAATTGCCGCTCCCCGCCCGTGCGCCCGCCAGCGTGCCGTCGGGCAAGGCCGGTTCATAGGTGAAGGCGGCGACCTTGCCCGCCGCCATGTCGCGCAGCAATGCGGCGGAGGAGGGGCTGCCCACTTCCTCGTCGCTGTTGATAATGACATCATAGCCCAATGTCGTCACCGCACCGGATGCCTCGATCGCGCCGAGCGCCGCCAGCATGACCGCGATGCCGCCCTTCATGTCGGCGACGCCGGGACCGTTCAGCACCCCCGGCTCCAGCCAGCTTTGCGTCTGGAACGGATGATCGATCGCAAAGACCGTATCCATATGGCCGGTCAGCAGCAGTCGGACCGGCGCGTCCGGGCGGACCGACAGGTGCAGGTGGCGGCCATGGTCGATCATCCTGATCTGGCCGTCGGGCTGCACCGTTTCGACCGGCGCCGGGTCGATCAGCCGCAGGGCGCCGGGCAGGACGGAAAAGGCATCGGCCAGGACATTCGCCATGCGCGCCAGTCCGTCCAGGTTGCGCGATCCGCTGTTGATCGCCGCCCATTCCTGCACGCGGGCCAGCATGGGCGCCGCCGCCGCGCGGTCCAGAAGCCCATGTTCGGATGGGGACAATAGGGTCATCGCGAATTTGTATCAGAGGCCGTCACAAGCCTCCACCCTGCTCGCAAGAAAATTACGTCACTTAGAAATCATATGTCAGGGTCAGCCGGCTGAGCGTGTCCAGGTCCCGGACCGCCAGCACGGATTCCGTTTCATATTGGACATTGTAGGACAGCGCCGCCGACCATCGCGTGCTGACCTTGGTTTCCATCGATGTCAAAGCATTGATCGTATGGGCATCGCTTTCGGCATAGCCCGACGCGGTCTGCTTGACCGTCAATGTCGGCATCGCCCGCCAGGCGAGCGCCATCGATCCACGCACCCCCAATCTGGTTTCGCGCGGCCCGATCAGATATTGGGCGTGGCGGATGGACGGGCCGATGTCGGCGGACAGGTCGATCGGCCTGGAAACGACCAGCTTGTAACCGACCCCTGCCGATGCGGTGTAGCGTTCGTCATAGCCGATCGAGGTGTCGCGTTCGAACTGGACCAGGCCATAGGCAAAGCCGCGCGGATCGAACTGATAGCGCGGCTCATAGCTGCCGAAATAGCGTTCGCGGGACGTGACCCCATTGGCACGACGATAATCGGCGCTCGCGGTCAGCTTGTGCGTCCACAAAATGCCATTGCGGGTCGCGGTGGCAAGGGCGCTGATACCGATTTCGCTGGTCGAACCCGTCGAACGAAAGCCGCCCGCCTCGATCCGTCCGGTCCATAATTCCGTGAAGCGCGCCTCGCGAATCACCATGTCGCGGGTCGCCTTGGTCCGATCCTTCCAGCGATTGACCATGCGCTGGATTTCGTCTGCGGAAGCCGGATTGGTCTGCCTGGCGATCTTGGCGACAGTGGCGATGTCCGTCTCGTTGCCGTTGGCGATCGCCGCCTCCAGCATTTCACGGACAGCGGGCGGCAATAATGCGCCATCGGCGGCATGCACCGGAACGGGCAGGGCAGCGACCAGCAGCGGAATGGAGAAGAGACGAGCGCGCATTACTCCGTCTTAATCCTGCTGGCCGCAGATTTTAAGCCCCTCCAGACGCCCTGGTTCAGATAAGCGACCGGAACTCCTGCAATATGTCGCGATACAGCTTGCGCTTGAACGGCACGATCAGGTCGGGCAGCGAATCAGGCTCGGCCCATTTCCATTCCCGGAATTCCGGGTCTTTGGTGTTGATGTCGATATGGCTGTCCTCGCCGATGAAGCGGGCGAGGAACCAGAACTGGCGCTGGCCGCGATATTTGCCGCCCCACAGCTTGCCGACCAGTTCGGGCGGCAGATCGTAGAAATGCTCGTCCCTGGCCTTGGCGATGATCTCGACATGCTCGCGGCCGATCCCGGTTTCCTCGCGCAATTCGCGCAGCGCGGCGGCCTTGGCGTCCTCGCCCTCGTCGATTCCGCCCTGCGGCATCTGCCAGGCTTCCACGACATTATCGAGCCGCTGGCCAACGAACACCTTGCCATCCATGTTGACCAGCATGATTCCGACGCAGGGCCGGTATGCCATTTCCCGTTCATTCGGCATCGACGCCATTATGTCCCCAAAATCCAGTGATCCCGGCCGCCATCGACCCCAAGGGCGGCCATCGGCGCCGCAGCACGACGCCATTTGAGAATAGGCAGGCTGGCAGGGCACGTCCACCGGGCGAATCGTCGCAATGGCGATTTGCGACGAGCCGAGGAAGGCAACATGTTCCTGGGACCGCTTGGAACTGCCGCGGGATCGGCGCATTGGCCGATCATGTCCGATCCCGTCCTGCTCTGGTTCCGCCAGGATCTCCGCCTGTCCGATCAGGCCGCGCTGGCCGCCGCCATTTCCGAAGGGCCGGTGATTCCGGTCTATGTCCTCGATGATGAAGCGCCCCGCCACTGGGCGATGGGCGGCGCATCGCGCTGGTGGCTGCATCACAGCCTCAAGGCGCTGGATGACAGCCTGCGGGCCAGGGGATCGCGGCTGATCCTGCGCCGGGGCAAGAGCGCCGACATGCTGGCAGAGATTGCGAAGGCGACGGGGGCGTCGCGCGTTCATGGCCTGCATCATTATGAACCCTGGTGGCGCAACGCGGAAAAATCGGTGGCCAGGCTGCTCGACCTGCAACTGCATGACGGCGGATTGCTGCTGCCGCCGGGCGCGGTGCGGACCGGGACGGGGGGCATGTATCGCATCTACACACCCTTTTCCCGCGCGGTCATGGATCATATGCCGCCCGCGCCGCCGCACCCCGCACCGCACGCAATCGATGCCCCGGCCCGCTGGCCGGACAGCGACGCGCTGGACGACTGGCGCCTGCTGCCGACCCGGCCCGACTGGGCGAAGGGCTTTGCCAAGGACTGGACGCCGGGCGAAGCGGGCGCGCGCCGCAATGTGGCGGCCTTCATCGATGATGCGGGCGACTATCCGGTGGCGCGCAACCTGCCCTCGATCGAGGGCACGTCGCGCCTGTCGCCCCATCTGCATTTCGGCGAAGTGTCGCCCGCTTATGTCTGGCATCGCGTCACATCTTCAAGTCATGATGCAACAATCTTCCTCAAGGAATTGATCTGGCGGGATTATGCCCATGTCCAGATTTGCGAATTGCCGACCTATGGTTCCGCCAATGCCCGCGACTCCTTCGATGCGCTGCCCTGGCGCGACCTGCGGGAGGCCGGGGCCGATTTCACCGCCTGGAAAACGGGAACGACCGGCTATCCGATCGTGGATGCGGGTATGCGGCAGCTTTGGGCGACCGGATGGATGCACAACCGTGTCCGCATGATCGCCGCCAGCTTCCTGATCAAGCATCTGCTGATCGACTGGCGCCATGGCGCGCGCTGGTTCTGGGACACGCTGGTCGATGCGAGCTACGCCAATAACAGCGTCAACTGGCAATGGGTCGCGGGCAGCGGGGTGGATGCCAATCTCTTCACCCGCATCATGGCGCCGCTCAGCCAGTCGGAAAAATTCGACGCGGCCGACTATATTCGCCAATGGGTGCCCGAACTGGCCGGCCTGTCCGACGCCGCGATCCACGATCCCGATGCCCATGATGCCCGGCCGAACAGCTATCCCGCCAAGATCATCGGTCACAGGGAAGGGCGTGAGCGCGCGTTGAACGCCTATCGTCAGATGAAGCCATGATTGCAGCGGCGTTCACCTTGTTGCAGGATCGTCTCCATGAATGCGATCAATCCTCAACGCGGCCGACGCGCCCTGTCCGTCCGCCATCCACCGCGCAGCGGTTCGCCGGGCCGGATCGCGCGGCTGGTCGCGCCTCTTTTCCACCGGATGCTCGACCGGATCGATGACGGTCTGGAACGTGGCGCACTGGAGGCGAGCCTGCCCGACGGCACGCGGCGCCTGCTGGGCGGCCGGGCGGCCGGGCCGGCCTGCGTGGTGGACCTGCATGACTGGCGCGCGCTGATCCGGCTGGCGAGCGGCGGATCGGCGGGCTGGTATCGCGCCTGGGCGGCAGGGCAATGGTCCAGCCCCGATCCGGTGCCGCTCTTCGCCCTGTTCATGGCCAACGCCGCCGCGCTCGGCCGTGCCGCCCGGCCGCGCGGTCCGGCCCGCTGGATCGGCCGTTTCGCCCATTGGGCGCGGCGCAACAGTCGCAGCGGATCGCGCCACAATATCGCCTATCATTATGATCTGGGGAATGATTTCTACACGCTCTGGCTCGATGAACATATGCATTATTCCAGTGCCTTGTTCCTCGATCCTGACAGCCGGATCGAAAGCCTGGAGCAGGCGCAGCGGCGCAAGGTGGACGCGATCCTGGATCGGCTCGACCTGCGCGATGGCGACGCGCTGCTGGAAATCGGCTGCGGCTGGGGCGGTCTTGCCGAACAGGCGATGGAGCGGCGGGCGCTGTCCTATACGGGCCTTACCCTGTCCACTGAACAGGCCGACTATGCCCGCGACCGGCTGGGGTCCGGCGCGCACATCCTGCTGACCGACTATCGCGACGCGCAGGGGCAATATGACGCCATCGCCAGTGTCGAAATGGTGGAGGCGGTCGGCCAGCGCTACTGGCCCGCCTATCTGGCGGCGATCCACCGCCTGCTCAAACCCGGCGGCCGGGCGGCGATCCAGTATATTCTGATCGACGACGCCATTTTCGATGGCTATGCGCGCGCCGCCGACTTCATCCAGACCTATATCTTCCCCGGCGGGATGCTGCTTTCGCAAAGCCGTTTTCGCGCGCTGGCGCAACAGCAGGGGCTGGAGTGGCGCGATGAGCACCGCTTCGGCCTGCATTATGCCGAAACCCTGCGACGCTGGCGGCAACGCTTCGACCGGGCGATCGATGAAGGCCGGCTGCCCGCCAGTTTCGACCAGCATTTCGTGGCCTTGTGGCGCTATTATCTGATGTATTGCGAAGGCGGTTTTCGCGGCGGCGGGATCGACGTGGCGCAGGTAACGCTGGTCAAGCCAGCGTAAATCTCAACCCTCGACCCGCATCCTGTGCCCGGTCGGCGTGTCCGTGCTGACCAGTTGCACGATGGCGTCGGCGACCACCTCCGGCCCTTTCAGGCTCGCGGGATCTTCGCCGGGGAAGGCGCGGGCGCGCATCGCGGTGCGGGTCGCGCCGGGATCGACGATATGGGTGCGGATGGCGGAAATCGCCTTCACTTCCTCGCCATAGGCGCCGACCAGCGTTTCCAGCGCCGCCTTGGACGCGTCATAGGCGCCCCAATAGGCGCGCGGCGTCACGACCGAGGAGGTCAGCGCCACCACCCGCGCGTCAGCACTGGCGCGCAACATGGCGTCGAACGCGGCGATCAGCGCCTGTGGCGCGCCGATGTTGAGCGTCAGCAGCCGCGCGAATTCCTTGGCGTCGATCGCCTGCACCGCCGCCAGCGATCCCAGGGTCGCCGCGTTGAGGACCAGAATGTCCAGCGCCTGCCAGCGTCCGCCGATCGCCTGGGCCAGCCGGCCAATGCTCTCCCCGTCGGTCAGGTCCAGCGGCGCGATGGTCGCATGGCCGCCGGCTGCATGGATGCGGTCCTCCACTTCCTCCAGCCCGCCGCTGGTCCGCGCCGTCAGAATGACATGCGCGCCGGCCGCCGCCAGCGCCTGCGCGGTCGCCGCGCCGATACCGCGGCTCGCACCCGTCACGAGCGCCAGTTTGCCGGAAAGGGGAAGGTCGGACATGCTACTCCCATCGCTCCGGGCCATCGCCGGAATCATCTTGTATCAGAAAAGGGGAAGGGCGGCCGCGCGGGACCGCCCGATCCGGTGTCAGACCACGCGCTCGGCAAGCAGTTCGAACTGGTTCGTCACCGCCGCGTCATCCTGGTCGGTCAGCTTCGTCGGATAGTCGCCGGTGAAGCAGGCGTCGCAATATTGCGGGCGGATATCCGCACGCTTCGCCTCGCCCAGCGCCTTGTACAGGCCGTCGATCGAGATGAAGGAAAGGCTGTCGGCATGGATGAAATCCTGCATCCCGCCCACGTCCAGCTTGTGCGCCAGCAGCTTGGTCCGTTCCGGCGTGTCGACGCCATAGAAGCAGCTATGCTTGGTCGGCGGCGACGCGATCCGCATATGGACTTCCGCCGCGCCCGCTTCACGCATCATCTGCACGATCTTGAGGCTGGTGGTGCCACGCACGATCGAATCGTCGATCAGCACGATCTTCTTGCCCTCGATCAGCGCGCGGTTGGCATTGTGCTTCAGCTTGACGCCCAGGTGACGCACCTTGTCGCCCGGCTGGATGAAGGTGCGGCCGATATAGTGGGACCGGATGATGCCCAGTTCGAACGGAATGCCCGATTGCTGGGCATAGCCGATCGCGGCGGGCACGCCGCTGTCGGGCACCGGGATCACATAGTCGGCGTCGACCGGATTTTCGATCGCCAGTTGCGCGCCGATCGCCTTGCGGACCGAATAGACGCTGGAATTGTCGATGATCGAATCGGGCCGGCTGAAATAGACATGTTCGAAGATGCAGGGGCGCGCATGGGTTTCGCCGAACGGGCGGTGCGACCGGATCTGGCCGTCATTGGTCACGATCACCAGTTCGCCCGGATCGATGGATCGGACATAATCGGCCCCGACCACGTCGAACGCCACGGTTTCCGACGCGAAGATGATGGCTTCGCCCAGCTTGCCCATCACCAGCGGGCGGATGCCCAGCGGATCGCGGCAGGCGATCATGCCTTCGGTCGTCATGACGATCAGCGAATAGGCGCCCTCGACCTGTTTCAGCGCATCGATGAACTTGTCGAGCAGGGTGCGATAGCTGGACGTGGCGACCAGATGGATGATGACTTCGGTATCGGAGGTCGACTGAAAGATGGACCCCCGGCGAATCAGTTCGCGCCGCACCTTCATCGCGTTGGAGATATTGCCATTATGGGCAATGGCGAACCCGCCCGAATTCAGCTCTGCATAAAGCGGCTGGACGTTGCGCAACGATGTTTCGCCCGTGGTCGAATAGCGCACATGGCCGCAGGCGCTCATGCCCGGCAGCGCGCGAATCACCTCGTCCCGGTCGAAATTGCCCGCGACATGGCCCATGGCCCTGTGGGTATGGAAATCCTGCCCGTCCCAGCTTGTGATGCCGGCGGCCTCCTGGCCGCGATGTTGCAGCGCGTGAAGGCCGAGCGCGACGATGGCCGACGCCGTTTCCCCGTTGGAAACGCCGAAAATGCCACATTCCTCGCGCAACTTGTCGTCGTCGAAGGGATTTGTCGTAATCATGGGTGCGAGCGGTTCCATAGCCGTTCCTGACAGCCCCCCAGGGGGCGTCTATGGGCGCGCATATAGTGGCTTCCACCCGCTTTGTCGCCCTCCTGTCATAAAAAAGCGTGATCCGCTTCGGGAACGCTGTGTTTCGCGGGCTTTGCCATCGGCAAAATGCCCTACTGGCGCAGTGCACCGTGCGCGGCTAAAGACGCAGCCCTGATGCATCGTTTCGCCAATCCTGCCCGCTTCCTCAAGATCGCCCGGCCGCTGACCGGCTGGCTGTTCTGGCCTGGCCTGGCGCTGATCCTGGTCGGCGGCGCCTGTGGCCTGTTCGTGACCCCGGCGGATTATCTGCAAGGGCAGACGGTGCGCATACTCTATATCCATGTTCCCGCCGCCTGGCTGGGCATGGGCGGTTGGACCGGCATTGCGGTCGCCGCGCTGATGCAACTGGTCTGGCGCCATCCGTTGGCCGCCATTGCCGGCCGCGCGATCGCCGCGCCGGGCGCCCTCTTCACCGCCATCTGCCTGATGACCGGATCGATCTGGGGGCGTCCGACCTGGGGCACCTGGTGGGAATGGGACGGACGCATGACCTCCATGCTGGTCCTGCTCTTTCTCTATCTGGGCTATATCGCCCTCGCCAACGCCAGCGCGCGGGACGGGCAGGCAGGGGGCGTCAGCAATGTCACCGCCATTTTCGGGCTGGTCGGCGCGATCAACATCCCGATCATCAACCGTTCGGTGGTGTGGTGGAACAGCCTGCATCAGGGGCCGAGCATCACCCTGCGTGGGTCCAGCATCGCCATGGATCTGCTCTGGCCGCTGGGCCTGACCCTGCTGGGCTTTTCGCTCTGGTTCGGCGCGATCGTGCTGATGCGGATGCGGACGATATTGGCACAGAACAAGGTCGAGGCGCGCATGCAGCGCCTCGCCCGTGGATAAGCCGGGGGGGATGAGATGAACCAGTGGGCCTTCGTGATCGCCGCCTATGCGGTGACGGCAATCGGGACCGGACTTGTCAGCATCCTGAGCTGGCGCGCGATGCACGATGCTGAACGCGCGGCCGCAAAGCTGTCGGAACGGGCATGAAAGCAAAGCATCAACGGCTGATTCTGGCCCTGGCGGCGCTGGTCGCGATCATCGGTGCCGGATTGCTGGCCGTGTCGGCACTCAAGGACGAGGCCGCCTATTTCTATGCGCCGGCTGATGTCAAGGCCAAGGGCGTCGAACCGGGCAAGGCGATCCGGCTGGGTGGCATGGTGGTCGGGGGCAGCCTGAAACGCGCCGCCGACGGCGTGACCATCCGCTTCGACGTTACCGATGGCAAGGCGACCGTCCCTGCCATGTTCAGCGGCATCGCGCCCGACCTGTTCAAGGAAGGCAGCGGCGTGGTGGCGGAAGGATCGTTCGATGCGAAGGGGACGTTCATCGCCACCAACCTGCTCGCCAAGCATGACGAACGCTACATGCCGCGCGAACTGGAAGGCATGAATTATAATGCAAGCACCCATGAGATGAAGGCGGAGCAGTGAGGATGTGGCACTGCCATCATTCCTCCCCTGCAAGGGGAGGGGGATCATCCGCGCAGCAAATGGTGGAGGGGTATTCCCCTCGCGATGGCGGGACACCCCTCCGTCTGGCCTGCGGCCAGCCACTTCCCCCGCAGGGGGAGAATGATCTTTGCGCGGACACCCTGTATGATCGCTGAAACCGGCCTCGCCGCGCTCTGGCTCGCCGCGGCGCTGGCGCTGCTCCAGCTCTTCCTCGCCTTCGCCGGGTTGAAGGGCGGCAAGCCCGACCTGCTCGTCGCCGTGCGTCCCGCCGCCGTGGCGCAGGGGGTGCTGACCGCAATAGCCTTCGCGCTGCTCATCACCCTGTTCCTGCGATCCGACATGTCGGTGCTGCTGGTCGCGACCAACAGCCATTCGATGAAGCCCTGGCTCTACAAATTCGCGGGCACATGGGGCAATCATGAAGGCTCCATGCTGCTATGGGTCACGGTCATGGGCGTGGCCGGGGCTGCGGTGGCCCTGTTCGAACGCGCCCTGCGCCGCGACACCCATATGGCGACGCTGGGCGGGCAGGCGGCGATTTCGCTCGGTTTCTATGCGTTCCTGCTCTTTTCCTCCAACCCCTTCGCCCGGATCGACCCCGCGCCAGCGGACGGGCAGGGGCTGAACCCGCTGCTGCAAGACCCCGGCCTCGCCTTCCATCCGCCCACGCTCTATCTGGGCTATGTCGGCCTTTCTGTCGCTTTTTCCTTCGCCATCGGCGCGCTGCTGACGCGCCAGGTGGACGCCGCCTTTGCCCGCGCGATGCGGCCATGGGTGCTGGGCGCCTGGGTGCTGCTGACGCTGGGCATCACGGCGGGCAGCTACTGGGCCTATTATGAACTGGGCTGGGGCGGCTGGTGGTTCTGGGATCCGGTCGAAAATGCCTCGCTCATGCCCTGGCTGGCCGCGACCGCCTTGCTCCACAGCGTCACCGTACTGGCGACCCGCGACGCGCTGCGCGCCTGGACGGTCATGCTGGCGGTGATCGCCTTTTCCATGTCGATGGTCGGCACCTTCCTCGTCCGCTCCGGCATCCTCACCAGCGTCCATGCCTTCGCGGTCGATCCGACGCGGGGCAGCTTCATCCTGGTGCTGCTCGCCCTCTATATCGGCGGCGCGCTGGCGCTGTTCGGCTGGCGGATCGGGTCGGTGCGCGAAGGCGCGCCGTTCGAACTGGTCAGCCGCGAAACGATGCTGGTTGCCAACAATCTGTTGCTTTCGGTGATTTTGGGCGTCGTGCTGATCGGCACCCTCTATCCGCTGATGACCGAAGCCTTCGGCCACAAGGTATCGGTCGGCGCGCCCTATTTCGACCGGATCGCCGGGCCGCTGGCGCTGGCGCTGATGGTCGTGCTGGCGGCCGGGCCGCTCACCCGCTGGCGCCGTGACCGGGCGGCGGCTGTTTGCAAACGTTTGCTGATCCCTGCTGCAATTGCGATTCTGTTGTTCGTGTCGTTGTCACTTTTAGCTTGGGGGCGGATCGGACTATTGCCCTTCCTCGGCCTCATCGTCGCGGTGTCGGTCGGTGCGGCCAGCATCGCCCCGCTGTGGAAGCGCAACCTGCTGCGCACCCCGCTTTTCACCTGGGGCATGGTGATCGCCCATCTGGGCTGCGCGGTCAGCCTGGCCGGCATGGCCTGCGATTCGGCCTTCACCGTCGAAAAGCTGGTCGCCGCCCGCCCCGGCGACACCATCCAGACCGCGGGCTGGACGCTCCGCTTCGCCCGGATCGTGCCGATCGCCGGCGACAACTGGACCGCGCTTCAGGCCGACATGCGGGTCGATCGCGGCGGCGCGCCGGTGATGATCCACCCCCAGTCGCGCTTCTTCGCCTCCCCGCCGACCACCACCAGCGAAGCGGCCTTGCTCACCCGCTGGAACGGCCAGCTCTATGTCGTGCTGGGCGAAGAGGTGGAGGGCGGACGCTGGCAGATCCGCATCTGGTGGAAGCCTTTCGTCACGTTGATCTGGCTGGGTGGGGTGATGATCGCGCTGGGTGGCGCGCTGGCCCTGGTCGGGCGCGAACGGCGCGGCTGGCTGCTCAAATGGCGCGCACGGAGGGCTGCGGCATGAGGACAATCTGGATATGGCTGCCGCTCGGCCTGTTTCTGGCCTTTGTCGGCCTGTTCGCCAGCGGCCTGTTCAAACCCGATGATCGCGTCATCCATTCGCGTCTCGTCGGCCAGCCGCTGCCGGCCTTCACTCTGCCCGCTGCCGCCAGTGACCGGCCTGCGCTGGCCAGCAGCGACCTTGCCACCGGCAAGCCGCGCCTGCTCAACATCTTTGCAAGCTGGTGCGTCCCCTGCGCCGCCGAAGCGCCGCAACTCATGGCGCTGAAACAGGCCGGGGTCGCGATCGACGCCATCGCCATCCGCGACGCCCGGCCCGATGTCGACGGCTTCCTCCGGCGATACGGCAATCCCTATGCCCGCATCGGCCTGGACGCGCGCAGCGGGGTGCAGATCGCGCTGGGATCGTCGGGCGTGCCCGAAACCTTCGTCATCGATGGCAGGGGGCGGATCGCCTACCAGCATATCGGCGACATTCGCGCCGACGATGTGCCGATGCTCCTCGCCCGGCTGAGGGATGCGCAATGAAGCTGATCCTCGCCTTGCTGCTGGCGCTGCTCGCCGCGCCGGTCGCGGCCCAGACCGCCCTGCCGCCCGCGCCCTGGGCCGACCGGCAAATCCCCGATGCGGCGCAGGAGCGACGGGCCAGGGCGCTGATGGAAACGATTCGCTGCCTTACCTGCCAGAGCCAGTCGATCGCCGATTCGAACGCCAGCATGGCGGGCGACATGCGATCGCAGATTCGCGAGCGGATCATGGCCGGCGAACAGCCTGAATCGATCCGCGCCTGGCTGATCGCCCGCTATGGTGACTGGGTCAGCTACGAACCGACCGCCGCACCGATCCTCTGGCCGCTCTGGGCCGCCCCCCTGCTCTTGCTGGGGCTGGGGCTGTTGCTGCTGCGCGGGCGGATCAAGCGGAGGAGAGGTGCATGACGGGCTGGATAATCGCAATCGGCCTTGCCATGCTGGCTTTTGTCGCGCTGCTGCTGGTCGGCCGGATTCCCAGGTCGACACGGGAAGTCAGCGCGGCGGCCCTGTTGCTGGGCCTGGCCGGCTATGCCTGGCAGGGGCATCCGGGGCAGGCCGGCGCGCCGCGCCTGGCGGCGCAGGACAAGGGCGGGACGTTCGACGAAAAACTGGCGGAGCAGCGGCGCGGCCTTGCCGAACGCTACGGCCCGGCGGCGCAATGGCTGATCCTGTCCGATGGTCTGGCACGGCAGGGCAAGACGAAGGAAGCGGCCAATGTGTTGTTGTCGGGCCTGCGCGATTCCCCGGACGACGCCAATCTCTGGCTTGGCCTTGGCAATGCGCTGGTTTCCCACAGCGACGGCGTGATCTCGCCCGGCGCCGATTTCGCCTATCGCCGCGCGCTGGCGATCGATCCTACCGGGCCGGCGCCGCGCTATTTCTACGGTCTGGCGCTGGCCCGCGCCGGCCAGTTGCAGGCGGCGCGTGCCCTGTGGGCACCGCTCGCCGCCAGCGCGCCGCAGGGCAGTCAGGTGAAGGCGGAACTGGAGGCGAGCATCGCGCGTATCGATGCCATGCTGGCGGCGGGTGTTCCGACTGCACCATGATGCAGTGCAGCGCCCGCATTGCACGGCTCCCGGAGCCATGTTAGGGCGCGGCGGTTTGCGGGGGCAGGTGGACGGTTCCGCCCATGTCCCCGAATGGGTGGCGACACGAGCATGATCCTTCATGGCTGACCTTCTTCCCAACACGGCGCCCGCTTCGGTGGACGATGACCATGGCGGCCATGGCCATGCGCGGCAGAAGGCCACGATCAGGCTGGTCGTCGGCGCTATCGGCATCGTCTTTGGCGATATCGGCACCAGCCCGCTCTATGCCTTCCGCGAAACCTTTGCCGGCCACCACAAG
This sequence comes from Sphingobium cyanobacteriorum, assembly GCF_030580935.1. Classification (GTDB taxonomy): domain Bacteria; phylum Pseudomonadota; class Alphaproteobacteria; order Sphingomonadales; family Sphingomonadaceae; genus Sphingobium; species Sphingobium cyanobacteriorum. The sequence continues at coordinate 177,538 of NZ_JAUQOM010000003.1, forward strand.
CTGACGCTGGACCCTGACCATATATTGGGCGTCATCAGCCTGATGTTCTGGTCGATGATGCTGGTGGTGACGCTGAAATATGTCAGCATCATCATGCGCGCGGATAACAAGGGGGAGGGCGGCAGCCTGGCGCTGCTGGCGCTGATCAACGGCCAGACCAGAACGCAGCGCTGGTCGCGGGGCATCGTGTTGCTGGGCGTGTTCGCCACCGCGCTCTTTTATGGTGATTCGATGATTACGCCGGCGGTTTCGGTGCTTTCGGCGGTCGAAGGGCTGGCGGTCTATAACCCCGCGCTCGCGCCTGCGATCCTGCCGGTGGTCATCGTCATCCTGCTGGGCCTGTTCTGGATCCAGGGATTGGGGACCAACAAGGTCGCCGCCCTGTTCGGCCCCATCATGCTGCTCTATTTCGTCACGATCGCGTCGCTGGGGGTGATCTCCATCCTCAAGACGCCGGGCATCCTCTACGCCTTCAACCCTTATTGGGCGGTGATGTTCTTCGTCACCGATCCGCTGCCCGCCTTTCTGGCATTGGGTTCGGTGGTGCTGGCGGTGACTGGCGCGGAAGCGCTCTATGCCGATATGGGGCATTTCGGCCGCAATCCGATCCGCGTGTCCTGGCTCTTCTTCGTGCTGCCCGCGCTCATCCTCAACTATATGGGGCAGGGCGCGCTGCTGTTCCGCGAAGGGGCTACGGCGCTGCACAGCCCCTTCTACAATCTCGCGCCGCAATGGGGCCAGTTGCCGCTGATCGTGCTGGCGACCATGGCGGCGATCATTGCATCGCAGGCGGTGATTTCCGGCGCTTTCTCGGTGACGCAGCAGGCGATCCAGCTTGGCTTCATGCCGCGCCTGCGCATCGCCCACACCAGCGCGTCGACCGCGGGCCAGATCTATATCCCCCTCATCAACTGGGGGCTGATGGTGATGGTGATCCTGCTGGTTCTGACGTTCCAGACATCGTCCAACCTGACGGCGGCCTATGGTATCGCGGTGACAGGCGCGATGTTCATCGACAATGTGCTGCTGACTGTGGTGCTGTACCGTCTGTGGCACTGGAAATGGTATTTCGCGGCTCCGGTGCTGGCGGTGTTCTATATCGTCGATGGCGCCTATCTGGCGGCCAACCTGACCAAGGTGCCCGATGGCGGCTGGTTCCCGCTGCTGATCGGCTTCGTCATCTTCACCCTGCTGACCACCTGGTCGCGCGGTCGCCGGCTGGTGCAGGACCGGCTGCGCGAAGCGGCGATGCCGATCCCGGTGTTCGTCGCGTCCGCCGCCAACAGCGCGGTGCGGGTGCCCGGTACGGCGGTGTTCATGACATCGACCCCCGATGGCGTGCCCCACGCGCTGCTCCATAACCTCAAGCACAACAAGGTGCTGCACGAGCGGGTCATCCTGCTGACGGTCAAGATCAGGGACGTGCCGGTGGTCGAGGATGACGGCCGGTGCAAGCTGGAGGATCTGGGCCGGGGCTTCTTCCGCATGGTACTGCAATATGGCTTCATGCAGGAACCGGACGTGCCCGCCGCGCTCAAGAATGTCACCGGCTGCGGCCAGGCGTTCAAGATGATGGACACCAGCTTCTTCCTGGCTCGCCAGACCTTGCTTCCCTCGGCCAAGCCGGGAATGCCGCTGTGGCGTGAAAAGATTTTCGCCTGGATGCTGCGCAATGCGGAAAGCGCGATGGAATTTTTCCGCCTGCCCACCAACCGGGTGGTCGAGTTGGGCAGTCAGGTCGAGATATAGAAAAGGGCGCGGCCTTGCGGTCGCGCCCTTCGTCATGCCGATCGCGCCGGATCAGGCGGCGTCGCGGTCCTTGGCGGTGATATCGACCAGTTGACCGCCATTGACGGCGATCTTCTTGGGCTTCATAGCTTCGGGCACTTCGCGCAACAGTTCGATCGTCAGTAGGCCGTCCGCCAGGTCGGCCTTCTCCACCCGCACGAAGTCGGCCAGTTCGAAACGGCGTTCGAAGCTGCGGTTGGCGATGCCGACATGCAGGAATTTGGAGCGGTCATTGCTGCTCTCATCCTTGCGGCCAATCACCTGGAGCAGATTCTGCTGGGCGGTGATGTCGATTTCATCGGGGCGGAAACCGGCGACCGCCAGGGTCACGCGATAGCGATCTTCCGACAAACGCTCGATATTGAAGGGCGGATAATTGTCGCCCTGCGCCAGCCGGGCATTATTTTCGATCAGGTCGAACAGACGATCGAAACCCACGGTCGAACGGCGATAGGGGGTCAGGTCAAAACCACGCATTGTCATCATCTCCCAAAGAGCAAAATGAACCTGCCGGACCCTGAAAACTGGCGTCCGGCGATACGATGCCCGGCCCCATGTGGCGGCCGGACGAAATGGATATGGTTGTTAGAACGGCGCTTTCAAGCCGATATTTCAACGCGGTCTATTTCTGGCCCGTCAGCGCCAATATGCGCCTTGCCCGTCGGGCATTCTGCGCCCCGTCTCCTCATGCTTCGTCACGAAGGTGAAAAAATGGACTTGCATATTTGATCTGGTGAACACTAGATTTTTGGAAATTTGTTGCGTGTAAGGAATGATCCGGCATGGCTGACATTACAATTCATCTGTCGAACAGAAATACTGGTTTCACGACCCGTCTCGCCCAATTTTATGGCGCGCAGACGTCCACGAACTTTGAGGTCATCAGCGCATCCGGGATTTTGCTTGAAGCGAATATTGGTACGAATTTTACGTATAGTGGTGGATTTTTCCGTACCGGAACCATTTACGAAAATTATCTGTTCGCGGCGAACGGTGAACTCGCGTTCAGCGCAACGGGGTTGAACCTTGATGTAGCCGCGCGCAACAATTCCCTGCAGGTCGGGCAATCGCAGGGGGGCTATTATCGGCTTCTGGGAATTGGCGACGATGTCGTCACCGGATCGTCCGGGGATGATTTTCTGTTCGGATCGAAGGGCAACGATCATGTCGATGGCGGTACGGGCCTGGATATTCTGTCATATAACGGTTTTGAGGGCGCGGTAACGGTCAATCTGGCGACCAGAACCGCCGAGACTGCTTTCGGCGTTTCGACCCTGGTTGGCATCGAGGATGTCGAAGGCAGCGCCTTTGCCGATACGCTGACCGGCGATGTTCGCAACAATCTGCTTCAGGGATTTGGCGGCAACGATATCATCGACGGCAGGGGCGGTCTGGATACCGCATCCTATCTGGATGCTGCGTCGGCGGTGTCGGTCAATCTGACGCTGGGCACGGCGACGGGCGGCAGCGGTTCCGATACGCTGGTGTCGATTGAGCGGGTCATCGGGTCGCGCTTCAACGATATGCTGCTAGGGTCGGCGGCCAATGAGTTTTTCGTCGGCGGGCAAGGAAACGACACGATCAACGGCGGTGGCGGCATTGATACGGTGGAATATGGCAATGTCGGTTTCGGGGTTGAGGTCAACCTGTCTACCGGCAAGACCAGCGGCGGTGCGGGGATCGACACGCTGACCAGCATCGAAAATGTGCTTGGGTCGATCTTCGGCGACGTCATCATCGGCAACACGCGCGACAATATGATCCGTGGCGGTGCCGGCAACGACGTGCTGGTCGGTGGAACGGGTGTCGACCAACTCTATGGCGACGCCGGTAATGACCGTCTGCGCGGTGGCATCGGCAACGACTGGCTGCAGGGTGGAGCCGGCAAGGATGCATTTCAGTTTGATACGGCTCTAGGCACGTCGAATGCGGCTAATATCGACTTTATCGACGATTTTTCCCCGTTGGACGACACGCTTTATCTGGAAAATTCCGTGTTCAGCGCGTTCGGAACGACGACCGGCGCAATCAATGCAGCACATTTCCGCTCGATCGTGACCGGGGGCGCAACCGACGCTAACGACTTTTTGGTGTATGACAGGTCGACGGGCGCGCTGTTCTACGACGCGAATGGCAGCGTGAATGGCCTGGGCGATGCGGTGCAGTTCGCTACCCTTCTTCCCAATCTGCAACTGACATCATCGGACTTTTTACTGATATGACGTGCGGACGTGCGGGCGGGACGTCGGTTTGTCGTCCCGTCCTGGCGACTGGATGATATCGCGATAAAAAAACACCCGGATCGTGCTTTCACGATCCGGGTGTTTAATGGACGATTGCTCGTCTCCCCCTTGGTCTGCCTCAACCGCTTCTCAGCCCCCTAAGCTCGAAGCGGGATGCAGTATCCCTGAACCACGGCCATTAACCTGTGCTTCGATTGTCTTGCTATGACCGGCGCAGCTTCGAGTCACGGCCAAAATCGGGGTGCTGTGATTTTCCGTCCGTGCCTGTGGCGGGGATGCAACAATTCGGCAATGCTTGCCGTTGGGCAGGCGCATCCCTAGACCCGCATCCACATCACTATCGAAGGGCCGTCAGCGCCACATGATTCTATCCCGTTACGAACGCATGATCGCCAAACGCTACCTGCTGCCGGGCAAGGGGGAGGGTTTTATCTTCCTGGTCGCCGGCATCAGCCTGGCCGCGGTCATGCTGGGTGTCGCCGCGCTCATCATCGTCATGAGCGTCATGAACGGCTTTCGCGCCGAGCTGTTCGACAAGATCGTCGGCCTCAATGGCCATGCCGTGGTGCAGGGCTATGGCGGGCGGCTGCCCGACTGGCAATCGGTGCTCAAGCAGGCGCGGGCAACGCCCGGCGTCACCAGCGCCACGCCGATGATCGAGCAGCCATTGGGCGCGATTTTCCAGGGCCGGTTCGAACCGGCGCTGGTGCGCGGCATGACTGTCGCGGACATTCGCGACAACAAGACGATGAAGGGCAAGATCATCGGTGGCAGCCTGAACGCCCTGACGCCCAATAGCGGCAAGGTGGCGATCGGGTCGCGGCTGGCCGAGAATATGGGCCTCCAGATCGGCGACACGCTGACCATCTACAACCCGTCGGGTCGCGCCACTCCGTTCGGCACGGTCCCGCGCGAGGTGGGGTATCAGGTCGCGGCGATCTTCGAGGTCGGCATCTATGATTATGACAAGGCGTTCGTGGTCATGCCGATCGAGGACGCGCAGACATTGCTGCTGATGGGCGATGTCGTCAGCATGATCGAGGTGGAGACGGTTGATGCCGACCGGGTCGGGCAGATATTGGAACCGCTGGCGGGCAAGGTCGCGGGCCGGGCCGTCATCACCGACTGGCGGCAGATGAACAGTTCATTGTTCGAGGCGCTGGCGGTGGAACGGGTGGCCATGTTCGTGGTGCTGTCCATCATCGTTCTGGTGGCCGTGTTCAATATCCTGTCGTCCCTTATCATGCTGGTGCGTGCCAAGACGCGCGACATTGCGATCCTGCGGACCATGGGGGCGAGCCGGGCGGGCCTGGTGCGCATCTTCATGACGGTGGGCGTGACCATCGGCACGCTGGGGACGGCGGCCGGGATCGTGCTGGGCTTCACCTTCCTCTTCTTCCGCCAGAGCATGGTCAATGCGATCCAGTTCGTGACGGGGCAGAATCTGTGGGACCCGTCGATCCGTTTCCTGACCGAATTGCCGTCCAAGGCCGATCCGGTGGAGATCGTCACCATCTGCGTGATGGCGCTGCTGTTCAGCTTCCTTGCCACGCTCTACCCGGCCTTCAAGGCCGCCAACACCGATCCGGTCCAGGTGCTGCGCTATGAATGACATATTGAAGGTCACGGGCCTTGCCCGCAGCTTCACCCAGGGCGACGTCACGATCGACGTGCTGCGCGGCATTGACCTGGCGGTCGGCCCCGGCGAGATCGTCGCGCTGCTGGGGCCGTCGGGCTCTGGCAAGTCGACGCTGTTGCAGGCGGTCGGCCTGCTGGAAGGCGGGTTCGAAGGATCGATCCGCATCGCCGGGGAGGAAGCGGCGAAGCTGGACAATGACGGCCGCACCCGGTTGCGCCGCGATGCGCTGGGCTTCGTCTATCAGTTCCATCATCTGCTGCCCGATTTCAACGCGACCGAAAATGTCATCCTGCCGCAGGTGATCCGCGACGTGGAGATGGCGGCGGCGAAGGCGCGAGCGGAGGCGCTGCTGACCGCACTGGGCCTTGGCCACCGGCTGGATCATCGGCCCAGCCAGTTGTCGGGCGGCGAGCAGCAGCGGGTGGCGGTTGCCCGCGCGCTGGCCAACCGGCCGGCGCTGGTGCTGGCGGACGAACCGACCGGCAATCTGGACGAGCGCACCGCCGACGTGGTGCTGGGCGAATTTCTGCGGCTGGTGCGGCATGAAGGGTCGGCCGCGCTGGTCGCGACCCATAATGAACGGCTGGCGCAGAAGATGGACCGGGTGGTCCGGCTGCATGAAGGGGTGCTGGAGGGGGCTTAGGCCGCCGCCGAAGCGCCGTCCCGCACGGTCGCGACGAGGATGCGGTCCCGCCCTTCGGTCTTGGCGCGCAGCAGCGCGGCGTCGGCGGTCTGCATCAGGCGGTCGGCCCGGCCATGGTCCGGGAAGGCCGCCAGCCCGAAGCTGGCGGTGATCGCGCCCAGTTCCTTGCCGCGATGGTCGAGGCGCAGGTCCTGGATGCGCCGCTGGATCTGCATCGTGCGGCCCAGCGCCTGATCGAGGCTGAAGCCCGGCATCAGCACGACGAATTCTTCGCCGCCCAGACGAAAGGCATGGCCGTTTTCGCGCAGCGATTCGGCCAGCACGCCGCCGACCGCGCGCAGCACGGCATCGCCCGCGTCATGGCCATATGTGTCGTTGAACCGCTTGAAATGGTCGATATCCACCATCAGGCAGACGAGCGGTGCGGCGGTGCGCTCCGCTTCGCCCACCAGCGTCTGGAGCATGATGTCGAACTGGCGACGGTTGGGCAGGCCGGTCAGGGCATCGGCCATCGCCATGTCGCGCAACGCATCGCGCAGGCGCAGGTTGGCGAGCGCCAGCCCGATATTTTCCGCCAGCATTTCCAGATATTTGCCCGTCCGCTCCAGATGGCTTGCGCTCGCGCCGGCAGGTTCTTCATAATAGAGCATGCCGATGCTTTCGCTTTGCGCGGCCAACGGGATGCAGATGGTGCTGATGCTATTGGACGCGCCCAGATGTTCACAGGGAATGTCGACCATCTCGCCGGCGGGCCGATGGGTCTGGCCGCGTCGCAGCGCCCAGCAGGCCGATGGCGGGAATTCGATCCGGGAACAGGTCGGCGAAAGCCAGTCGCACGCCTGCGTCATGGCGTTGCGGTGATTGTCGTGGATATAGAGGCGGCCGGGAAAATCTGGCGCGATTTCAGGCGCGAAACGGCGCACGACATCGACCAGATCGTTGACGCTGTCGCAGCCCTGGAGCCTTTGGGTCAGGCGTGAGAGAAGGTCGCGCATGGTCCGGTCGGCGTCGCGTTCCTGCTCCAGCCGCTGCCGCTCCAGTCCGTTTTCGCGGAAGATGCGGATGGCCTGCGCCATGTCGCCAATTTCGTCGGCATGGTTCGAATCGGGCGGGATGGCGTCATAATCCTGCGCGGCGAGGCGCGTGACCACGTCGCTCAGCCGCACGACCGGGCGCAGGATGCGCTGTTTCAGGACGAAATAGAGCACGCACAGGAACAGGAGGGCGGTGATGCCCAGCATGATTTCCGACATGGTGCGCCATTGACGCGCGGTGTCGGTCGACCGGGCGACGGCATGGTCGGTGCGCTGGTCCAGCATATACTGGAATTTGCCGACCTGCGCGGCGACCCGGTCGAGTTCGCGGCCATATTCGTCACCGAACAGGATCGTCCGGGCTGTCCTGTCATCGCCGGCCTGCATGGCGCTGATCGCGGCCTGCTGTTCATCGGTCAGGGCATCGGTCCAGTGCAGCGCCTGGCGCAGGGCGGCCAGCTCGCCTTCGCTGGCGCCCGCATCGCGCAGATGTGTGATCCGTGCCTCGACTGACTTCAACGCGGCCTTTTCGCGACGATAGGCGATCAGATGGCTGGGATCGCTGGTGATGACGAAGCCGCGTGCCTGTTCGGTGAGGCGATAGACATCCTCTTCCAGCGTGGCGGTGAGTTGGTCGAACGTCGAACGCTGGGCAACGGCGGCGCGCTCGGTTTCTTCCGCGCTGGACGCCATCAGCATCGTGGTCCCGGAAGCGAGGGTGAGGGCGACGGTGGCCCCATAGGCCCAGTTGGTGATGGTGGAGAGGCGCATGACCGGCAAAGGATAAGCCGCAGTCGTTGGCAATTGCTTAAGACTGCGCCGGAACGGATTACCCACAGATTTCGTCCCTGGGGGGCTGGGCCGAATCATCCGGGGTGCCTAGATTGACCCCATGCCCCATGCCCCCTTCGTCACGCTTCGCGTCTTTTCCTCCTTCACCATGCTCGAAGGGGCGATCGATCCCAAGAAGATCGCGAAACAGGCCAAGGCGCTGGGTTTCCCCGCGGCTGCCATCACGGATCGCAACGGCCTTTACGGATCGATGGCCTTTTCCGACGCCTGCAAGGATGAAGGGGTGCAGCCGGTCATCGGCGCGATGCTGGGCGTGTTGCGGCCGGGCCGGCCGGCCAATGCGGCTCAAGTGCATGACTGGCTGGCGCTCTATGCGCAGGATGCGACCGGATATGACAATATCTGCGCCTTGGTATCGATGGCGCATCTGGACCGGCCGGTCGAGGAGGTGCCGCATGTGACGATCGAGGCGCTGGCGGGGCGGACCGATGGCGTGATCGCGCTGACGGCGGGTGGCGAGGGCGCTTTGGCGCGGCTGTTCGCGGAGGATCAACCCGACGCGGCGATCGCCTATGTCGAACGACTGGAGGCGCTGTTTCCGGGGCGGCTCTTTATCGAGATTTGCCGTCGGCTGGACCCGGTGGAGGGCAAGGCGGAGCCGCATCTGCTCGACCTGGCCTATGCCCGCGATCTGCCTTTGGTAGCGACCAACCCGACCTGCTTTGCCGAACCGCATTTCCACGCGGCCCATGACGTGATGCTCTGCATCGCCGACAGCGCCTATGTCGACATGCCCGATCGCCGCACCAGCTCGCCCGACGCCTGGATGAAGCCGGCGGCCGAGATGAAGCGATTGTTCGACGATTTGCCCGAAGCGCTGGCCAACACGCTGGTCGTGGCGCAGCGCTGCGCCATCGCCGCGCCCAAGCGCAAGCCGATCCTGCCCAGCCTGGCCGGCGATATCGAGGGTGAAGCGCGGATGCTGCGCGATCAGGCGAGCGCCGGGCTGGAGATGCGGCTGGCCAGGGCCGGGATCGTCACGGAGGAGGCGCGTGCGCCCTATTATGAGCGGCTGACGTTCGAGACGGACATCATCATCCAGATGGGGTTCCCCGGCTACTTCCTGATCGTGGCCGACTTCATCAAATGGGCGAAGGACCATGACATTCCGGTGGGACCGGGCCGTGGTTCGGGCGCGGGGTCGCTGGTCGCCTGGGCGCTGACGATCACCGATCTCGATCCGCTGCAACTGGGCCTGCTGTTCGAACGATTCCTGAACCCGGAACGTGTGTCGATGCCCGACTTCGACATTGATTTCTGCGAAACCCGGCGGGGCGAGGTGATCCGTTACGTCCAGCAGAAATATGGCGCGGACCATGTGGCGCAGATCATCACCTTCGGTAAGTTGAAGGCCCGCGCGGTGCTCAAGGACACTGGCCGCGTGCTTCAGATGAGCTATGGCCAGGTCGACCGGCTCGCCAAGCTGGTGCCGAACCATCCGACCGATCCCTGGACGCTGGAGCGGTCGCTGAACGGCGTGTCGGAGTTCAAGGCGGAATATGACAATGACGCGCAGGTCCGCCGCCTGATCGACTATGCGATGAAGCTGGAGGGCTTTCCGCGCCACAGTTCCACCCATGCGGCGGGCGTGGTGATCGGCGACCGGCCGTTGCAGCAACTGGTGCCGCTCTATCGCGATCCGCGATCGGACATGCCGGTGACGCAGTTCGACATGAAATATGTCGAGGGCGCGGGGCTGGTGAAGTTCGACTTCCTGGGTCTCAAGACGCTGTCGGTGTTGCAGAAGGCGGTGCAGTTGCTCAGCGCGCGGGGGGTGACGATCGACCTGGATACGCTCGCCTGGGATGACAGCGCGGTCTATGACCTGCTCCAGCGTGGCGATACGGTGGGCGTTTTCCAGCTGGAATCGGAAGGGATGCGCAAGACGCTGGCGGCGGTGCGACCGACCAATTTCGGCGATATCATCGCGCTCGTTTCGCTCTACCGCCCCGGCCCGATGGACAATATCCCGATGTTCGGGCGGCGCAAGAACGGGCAGGAGGAGATTGAATATCCCCACATCCTGCTGAAACCGATCCTCGAAGAAACCTATGGCATCTTCGTCTATCAGGAACAGGTGATGCAGGCCGCGCAGATCCTGGCGGGCTACTCGCTGGGCGACGCCGACCTGCTGCGCCGCGCGATGGGCAAGAAGGTGAAGGCGGAGATGGACGCCCAGCGTTCCCGCTTCGTGGAGGGCTGCGCGGCCAGCGACATCAAGCCCGCCAAGGCCAACGAGCTGTTTGACTTGATCGACAAGTTCGCCGGCTATGGCTTCAACAAGTCGCACGCCGCCGCCTACGCCCTGCTGGCCTATCAGACGGCCTGGCTCAAGGCGCATTATCCCGCCGAATTCTATGCTGGCTCGATGGCCTTCGACATCCATCTGACCGACAAGCTGACCGTGTTCGTCGACGACATGCGACGCATGGGGCTGACCTGTCTGCCGCCCGACCTCAACCGCAGCCAGGCCGACTTCACCGTAGAGCCGGTGCCGTGCGAGGGCGAGGACAAGCGACTGGGCTTTGCCGTGCGCTATGCGCTGGGAGGGCTGAAGGGCGTGGGCGAGAAGGCGATGGAGCAACTGGTCGCCGAGCGCGAGGCGGCCGGGCCGTTCAAGAGCCTGGACGATTTCGCCGACCGGATCGAGCCGCGCCTGCTCAACCGGCGGCAGTTGGAAAGCCTGGCGGCGGCGGGGGCGTTCGACGGCATCCATCCCGACCGTGCGGGGGTTCATGCGGCGGCGGAAACCATCCTGTCGGTCGCGTCGAGCAATGCGCAGGCACGCGAAAGCGGGCAGGGCGGACTGTTCGGCGACGTTGAAACGCCCCATGCCGATGTGCGTGTGCCACCGCATCAGGCCTGGACCGTGGCGGACCGCATGGCGCAGGAGAAGGAGGCGTTCGGCTTCTATTTCTCGGCCCATCCGGTTGACCGCTACAGGCATCTGGCCGAAGCGCGGGGCGCGCGCAGCTATGGCGCGGTGTGTCAGGCGCCGATGCCCGCGCCCAACGCCGAAGGGCGGGCGATGACGATCATGGCGGCGATGGTGGAAGATGTGCGTTGGCGCGAAACCAAACGCGGGGCGCGCTACGCCAATGCGACCTTCTCCGACCAGAGCGGCCAGTTTCAGGCGAGTTGCTTCGATGAGGGCGCGTGCAAGGCGATCGAGGAACTGGCGGCTGATGGCGATTGCGCGCTGCTGGTGGTGGAACTGGACCGGCTGCCGGGCGAGGAAACGCCGCGCGTCACGGTGCGGGGGGTCGAACCGTTCCGGGCAATCGCCAGCGCGTCGCGGATGGAACTGACGGTCGATGTGGAGACGCCGCAGGCGGTGGAGGCGCTGGCGCTGCTGCTGGCGGATGCCGATGGCGGGCGCAGCGAGGTGTTCCTGCGCGCGCCGGTGGGCGACGGGCAGGCGGCGCGGGTCTTTCTGGGCGACAGGTTCAGCCTGGGCGCGGACCAGGTGGACGCGATCGCGACGATCAGGGGGCTGTCGATCCATCGTTTCGAGCGGATGGACGTGAAGGCGGACGGCTACAGGACGCGGACGCGGCGGACGGCGATGCGGTTGGTGGGGTGATGAAAAACAAAGCCTCATAACAACCGCATCTGCGCGCCTTCGGGCGGGCGGAAGAGGTCGGTGCGCAGGATGAGGCGGTCGCCGTCGAGGCCGGCGCGCCTGCGGGCCTTGATGAAGCGGGCGCGGATGAGGTCGGCCCAGACGCCCTGACCCCGCATCCGGGTGCCGAAATTCGGGTCATTGTCGCGGCCGCCGCGCATGTCGCGGATGATCGTCATCACCTTGCCCGCGCGGTCGGGATAGTGCGCGTCGAGCCAGGCGCGGAACAGGGGCGCGACTTCGTGCGGCAGGCGGACGGGGATATAGAGGACATCGCGCGCGCCGGCCTGCGCGACGCGGGCGACCAGCGCCTCGATTTCATGGTCGGTGATGGCGGGGATGACGGGGGAGATGCTGGCGGTGACGGGGATGCCGGCGTCGGCCAGTGTGCGGATCGCGTCGAGCCGTCGCTGCGGATGGGGCGCGCGCGGTTCGAGCGTGCGGGCGATAGCGGGGTCGAGGCTGGTGACGGAGAGCATCACCGCGACAAGGCCGTCGCGGGCCAGGTCGGCCAGCAGGTCGATGTCGCGCAGGATACGGTCGGACTTGGTGGTGATGAAGGTTGGATGCCGGGTTTCGACCAGCAATTCCAATATCTGCCGCGTGATCCGCCAGTCCTTTTCGATCGGCTGATAGGGATCGGTATTGGTGCCCATGGCGATCGGCGCGACGGCATAGCCGCGCTTCGACAGTTCGGCGCGGAGCAGGGTCGCGGCGTCCGGCTTGGCGAAGAGCTTCGTTTCGAAGTCCAGGCCGGGCGACAGGTCGTGATAGGCATGGGACGGCCGGGCGAAGCAATAGATGCAGCCATGTTCGCAGCCGTGATAGGCATTGATCGACTGGGAAAAGCCGATGTCGGGGCTGGTGTTGCGGGTCAGGATGGTGCGGGGGCGTTCGACCGTCACCTGGGTCCGGGTGCGGGGCAGCGGGCCGTCCAGCGCCTCCGCCATGTCCAGCCAGTCGCCGTCGGCCTCCCGCCGGGGCAGGTTGAAGCGGTGGCTTTCCCCGTTCTGCGTTGCGCCTCTGCCCTTTTCGATCGCCATGGGGCATTGGAACATATCAAGAACATGAGGTCAAGTGATACAACGAGTGGTACAGCTTGAATCGCTTTTGCGATTTTCATTAGTTAGCGAACTAATGAATCGATGGCGCAGCCTCAGCGTTCGGTCAGGCGCGGCATCAGTTCCACGAAATTGCAGGGGCGAAAGCGGCTGTCGAGCTGGGTGACGAGGATGCCGTCCCAGGCATCCTTCACCGCGCCGGTCGAGCCGGGCAGCGCGAAGATATAGGTGCCGCGCGCGACGCAGGCGGTGGCGCGGGACTGGATGGTGGAGGTGCCGATGTTCTGATAGCTGAGCCAGCGGAACAGTTCGCCAAAGCCGGGAATGTCCTTGTCCCGCACCTGGGCGAGCGCTTCGGGGGTGACATCGCGCCCGGTGACGCCGGTGCCGCCGGTGGTGAGGATCACGTCTATTTCGGGATCGTCGATCCAGGCATGGAGGCGGGCGACGATGGCGGAACGGTCGTCGCGTTCGATATAGCGGGCGGCGAGGATATGGCCGGCGCTTTCCAGCCGTTCGACCAGCGCGTCGCCGGAACGGTCATCGGCCAGGCCGCGCGTGTCCGACACGGTGAGGACGGCGATACGCACCGGGATGAAGGCCCGGCTTTCATCGATCGGCATCAGTCGGAACCGCCGCCCATGGACCCGCGGCCATCGGCCTTGCTCAGGCGCACCAGCTTCACCCCCTTGGCATTGGGGAAGGTCGGCCACAGGCCCTGCGCCATGCCGGTGAGGCAATCGGCGCTGCCCTTCGCCTGGATCTGGTACATCCAGTAGTTGCGCATGACGATGTTCACATAGGCGCGGGTTTCATAATAGGGCAGCGATTCCATGAAGAGCAGCGGATCGCCCTTGTCATGGACCTGCGTGTTCCAGCGTTCGACCGGCATGGGACCGGCATTATAGGCGGCCATCACCTTTGGCAGCAGGCCGCCCGTCGCGCTCATGTCACGCAGCGATTCGAGGTAGCGCTGGCCATATTCCATGTTGGTCGATGGCACGAACAGTTGGGCGGGGTTGGCGAGGCCCACATCGCCCGCCGTGCCGGGGCGCACCTGCATCAGGCCGCGCGCGCCCGCGCTGCTGACCACATCGGAGCGGAAGCCCGATTCCTGGAGCGTATGGGCGTAGATCAGCGAGGGATCGACCCGCCAGCCGCCATCGGGCCGCCAGTCGGGCGCGGGGAAGCGGGCGAAGCTGCCCGGCTGGGTGCCGGCCGGGCCATTATGGGCGAGCCAGAGCTGGGTTGCGGGCAGATTGAGGGCGCTGGCGAGGCGCAGCAGCGCGTCATATTGATCGCTGCCGCCGATCTTCGCCTGATAGCGGAGCAGTTCGTCGGCGCGGGCATTGTCGCCGATCGCGGCCAGAACGATCGCGGCGCGGGCGTTGGGGCTGGATTTCAGCTTGTTCCACTCCGCCGCGCCGAAGCGGCCGCCGACCGGCGCGCCGCCGAGCGGCAGGCCCAGCGATTCGCGGGCGAGCAGGCCGTAGAATGTCTCGTCCGAGCGGGCGGCCTGTTTCAGATAAGCGGCGACCTTTTCCGCTTCGCCGCAGACCATATAGGCGCGCGAGGCCCAATAGGCCCCGGCGGCGCGCATGTCGGCATCGGAGGCGAGCGCGGCGACATTGGCGAAGGCGGGGGCGGCGGTGCGGCAGTCATTCTGACGCCATGACGCCAGCCCGTTGGTCCAGTGCGCCTGCACGCTCCAGTCGCCGCCGGTGCGGGTTTCGAGCGCGCGCGCGGCCATGCGCCGGGCGTTCACATCGTCATTTTCGATATAATAGGCCCAGGCGACGCGCTGGCGCACTTCGGTCAGCCCTTCGGGCGTCAGATTGGCTTCGCCGGTGGCGAGCAGCCCTTCGGCCCCGATCGGATCGTCATTCTTGATGAACGTCTGGATCTGTCCCGCGAGCGCCTGTGCGGCCATATCGGTTCTGGTCGGGGCGACATATTGGCGGCGCGGCGCGGAACCCAGCCAGACCATCTTCTGGATTTGCGGCAGGGTGGGCAATATGGTCGCGCCGCGCTTTTGCGCCAGGCGGGAAAGCTGGTCGGCCTTGGGCAGCCAGGCAGCCTTGTTGATGAGGTCGAGCAGGTCGAACAGTTCGACTCTGGGCGACCCCTTGGCAAGATAATAGTCCTGCAACGCCAGCGCGCGCACCGCATCCTGCGGATCGAGCGTGGCGATCATCGCCTGCGCGTCGGTCCATTGCTGGGCGGCCAGCGCGGAGAAGATGGCGCGATAGCGGGCCTTATCGCCGTCGCTCAGTTGCAGGGGGGAGGCCGGCGCGGAGGCGACGGCGGGCAGGACGGGGGCATTTTCGGCCTGTGCCGGGATGGCTGCGGCCAGCCCCGTGGCGATCAGGGCGAGACGGGAAATCTGGGTCGCGGCGCGAATCACGGACGGGCTTCCTCGATCAGGCTTTGCAGGACGCGCCAGCATTCCGCCTTTGCCGCCGGCTGGCCGAGCAGCAGGCGCGGGTGAAATGTGGCGACGGCAGGCACAGTGCCGCCATCATGATTAAATTCGCGTAAACTATCGGGCGGGGCGTCACCGTCCGTCGGCATCAGCGCACGGATCGTCCGGTCGCCCAGCAGCAGCAGGCGGCGCGGCCGGGCGAGATGGACATGGGTGCGCATCCGTGCGGCCACGGCGGTCAGGTCGCCTGCCTCCACCATGCCGCCGGGCGGCCGGGCAAAAAACAGAGATGCGATATAAATCTGGCTGCGATCAAGGCCGATCGCGCGCAACATCGCATCGAACAGCGCGCCGGCCCGATCGGCAAACAGGATGCCCGCGTCGATATCCGCAGGGTCGGGCATGTCGGTGACGATCATGAGCGGGGCGTCGGCCGCCCCGGCGGGATAGATGGTCCGCGCCGGCCAGCGCCGTTCAGGATGCGCGGAATCGCTTTCGAGCCATTGGTGAAAGGTCGCTAAATCCCTGGGCTTGGGCGGTGCGGCGGGGTCGGCGGGCGATCCTGTCGGCAGGCCGGATGCCGCCGCCGGCATGGGGCGCAACCAGTTGACCGGCGTTTCCACCACGGCGCTGTCCACGCCGGCAAGCTGCCACCACGCCATGAAGGCGTCGACGGCCAGCGCCGCATTGTCTTGCATTGAACCCCGCATCGTCTTTCCTTGGGCCAGAGGTTGACGAGGTGGTCAAGCTGCTTCATCGCCATGACAGGTAAACGGTTGGAGTAATGCGGCGATTGGATAGACAGGCATGCTGCCCGCCAGTCGCGCATATTGGAGGGATAGACATGAGCGAACGGGATTCGATGCCCTATGACATCGTGATCGTCGGCGGCGGTCCTGCCGGCCTGTCGGCGGCGATCCGGCTGAAGCAACTGGCGAACGATGCGGGACAGGAACTGGCCGTGTGCGTGCTGGAAAAGGGGTCGGAAATCGGCGCCCATATCCTGTCGGGCGCGGTGATCGATCCCAAGGCGCTCGACGAACTGTTCCCGCAATGGCGCGACATGGGCTGTTCGCTGGCGGACACGCCCGTCACCGACAACCAGCACTGGTTCCTGACCAGGACCGGCAAGATGGCCATGCCGCACATCATGACGCCGGGCTGGATGCACAACAAGGGCACCTATACCGGGTCGCTGGGCAATCTGTGCCGCTGGCTGGCGGAACAGGCCGAGGGGCTGGGCGTGGAAATCTTCCCCGGATTTGCCGCGGCGGAAATCCTCTATCATGAGGATGGCAGCGTGAAGGGCGTCGCCACCGGCGACATGGGCGTTGACCGTGAGGGGGTGAAGAAGGGCGACTATCAGCCCGGCCTGGAACTGCACGCGAAATATACCTTCTTTGCCGAAGGCGCGCGCGGCCACCTGACCAAGGTGCTGAAGCGCCAGTTCGCGCTGGACGCCGAGTGCGAGCCGCAGGTCTATGGCCTGGGCATGAAGGAATTGTGGGACATCGACCCCGCGCTGCACCAGCCGGGGCTGGTTATCCACAGCCAGGGCTGGCCGCTGACCGATGCCTATGGCGGCGGGTTCCTCTATCATCAGGCCAATGGCCAGGTGGCGTTGGGCTTTGTGGTCGGGCTGGGCTATCGCAACCCGCATCTCTACCCGTTCGAGGAGTTTCAGCGCTGGAAGCAGCACCCGGAAATCCGCAAGTTCCTCGAAGGCGGGCGCCGCATATCCTATGGCGCGCGGGCGATCAACGAGGGTGGTTGGCAGTCGATTCCCAAGCTGGTCTTCCCCGGCGGCGCGCTGATCGGCTGTTCGGCCGGGTTCGTCAACGTGCCGCGAATCAAGGGCACGCATACGGCGATGAAGTCGGGGATGCTGGCGGCCGAGGCGGCGTTCGAGGCGATCCAGAATGAGCGCGCGCGCGACGTGCTGGACGATTATGAGCTGCGCCTGCGGTCGAGCTGGATCGCGGACGAGCTGAAGCTGGTGAAGAATGCCGAACCGCTGCTGTCCAAGTTCGGCGGCACGATCGGCACGCTGCTGGCGGGCATCGACATGTGGATGCGCACGCTCAAGATCGGCCTGCCCTTCACGATGAAGCACAAGCCCGACGCGGAGAAGCTGTGGCGCAAGGACCAGTGCGAGAAGATCGCCTATCCCAAGCCCGACAATGTCGTTAGCTTCGACCGGCTTTCGTCGGTGTTCCTGAGCAACACCAATCATGAGGAGGACCAGCCGGTCCACCTCCAGTTGAAAGACCCGTCGATCCCGATCCGCTATAATCTGCCCCTTTATGACGAGCCGGCGCAGCGTTATTGTCCGGCAGGCGTCTATGAGGTGGTCGGTCAGGAAGAGGGCAATCCCCGGTTCCAGATCAACGCGCAGAATTGCGTCCATTGCAAGACGTGCGACATCAAGGACCCGACCCAGAATATCAACTGGGTCGTGCCCGAAGGCGGCGGAGGACCGAACTATCCCAATATGTAAGCGTCTGATCCTGCTGGCCCTGATGGGCGCGCCGGTGGCGGCCGGCGCGTCGGTCGATCCGCGCGGGCCGCTGCACGCCTATGCGCGGGCGCGGCTGGCCGATGGCGACGGCGCGGCGGGGCTGGCGGTGGCGAGTTATCGCGAGGCGTTGACGCAAGACCCGGCGCGGATCGAGATCGCCCGCCGATCCTATGTCCAGGGGCTGGAGAGCGGGGACAAGGCGCTGGCGCTGCGGTCGGCGGCGCTGCTGGACCAGGCGGGCATGTTGCCGCGCGACGGCACGCTGCTGCTGATCGGCGAGGCGCTGGGCCGCAAGGACTGGGCGGGGGCGAAGGCGCTGACCGACCGGATGGCGGGGGAAGGCAATTTCGCCTTCATCGCGCCGATCGTGCGAAGCTGGATCGCGATCGGCGAGGGCGGCTATGCCCCGCCGGTGATCGACACCAGGGATCGTTTCGCGTCGCTGGGCCTGCGCTACGCCGATGAACATGGCGCGTTGCAGGCGCTGGCGCGGCGCGACATGGCGGCGGCAGTGCCGGCGATCCGCAAGGCGCTGGGCGCGCGGGCCAGTGACGGCGCGGCGCTGCGGCTGGCCTTTGCCGGGCAGTTGGCGGCGCAGGGCGCGCGGGCCGAGGCGCTGATGCTGCTGCCCGTGGGGCAAGCGGGTTTCGTGCGGGCGCGCGCGGACATCGACAGGCGCAAGGGGCTGAAGGCGGCCGGCGCGGCGGTGACGCCGGCACAGGGCTTTGCGCGGCTGCTGTCGCGGCTGGCGGTCGATGTCGGGTCGGATACGGCCGGCGGCACGCTGGCGCTGCGGCTGGCGCGGATGGCGACCTTTGCCGATCCGGCCGGGGCGGAGGCGCATATCGTCGCGGCGCGTCTGCTGACCGCGCAGGGCCATGCGGCCGGCGGGGTCGAGGAAGCGGGCAGGGTGCCGGCGCAAAGCTGGTACGCGCCACTGGCGCAGGCGGAACGGATCGACGCGCTGGCGGGAGCGGGGAACAGCGAGGCGGCGCTGACGCTGGCGCGCGCGCAGGCCGCCGAACCGGGCGCGGAGCCGGAGCGGCAGGTGCGACTGGGCCGGTTGCTGGCCGAAACCGGCGACTTCATCGGCGCGGCAGCGGCATTCCGGGCGGCGCAGGCGGGCTATGCGCCCGACCAGATGCCCTGGACGCTGCTGTTGTTCGAAGGCACGGCGCTGGATCAGGCCAGGCGCTGGGACGAGGCGCGCGTCGTGCTGGAACGGGCGGCGCGGATCGCGCCCAACGAGCCGCTGATCCTCAACTATCTGGGCTATGCGCAGATCGAGCGGCGGCAGAATGTGAAGGCGGCGCTGGAACTGATCAAGAAGGCGAATGCGCTGAAACCGCAGGATGCGGCCATCACCGATTCGCTTGGCTGGGCGCAATATGTGACCGGCGATGCGGCGGCGGCGGTGCCGGTGCTGGAGCAGGCGGCGGCAGGTGCGTCGTCCGACAGCACGATCAACGAGCATCTGGGCGATGCGCTGTGGAGTGTGGGACGCCGTTACGAAGCGCGCTATGCCTGGGCGGCGGCGTCCGTCTATGCGCAGGGTGCAGTCGCCGCGCGGCTGGCGGCCAAGAGCAAGGAAGGGTTGAAACCCGAATATGCAGCCCCCTGAACCGGCGGCCGAAGCCGACAGGCTGGTCGAGATCGGCTATGCCAAGGTCAATGTCGCGCTGCATGTGCGGGCGCGGCGTGCGGATGGCTATCATGCGCTGGAAAGCCTGTTCGTGTTCGCCGACGATGGCGACCGGCTGGAGGCGCAGGCGAGCGACGATGGCGCGATCGACCTGGTGATCGACGGGCCGTTCGGCGCGGGGCTGGAGGCCGGGCCGGGCAATCTGGTCGTGCGGGCGGCGCGGACGCTGCAATGCTATCTGGGCGAACAGCGGGGCGCGGCGATCCGGCTGACCAAGGCCCTGCCGGTCGCGTCGGGCATAGGCGGCGGGTCGGCGGATGCGGCGGCGACGCTGCGGCTGTTGGCGCGGGTGTGGGATGTGCGGATCGACGCGGCGGAACTGGCAGGGCTGGCGCTGGACCTGGGATCGGACGTGCCGGCCTGCGTCGCGAGCGTGACCCAGTTGGTGACGGGGCGCGGCGAGCAACTGGTGCGGCATGCGGTTGCGGGGCTGGCGGGGATGCCGATGCTGCTGGTCAATCCGGGCGTCGGCGTGTCGACCGCCAGCGTCTTTGCGGGATGGGACCGGCAGGACCGGGGCGCGCTGGATGCCGGGAGCCTGGACGCCTTGGTCGCGGCGGGGCGGAACGACCTGGAGCCGCCGGCGATGGCGGTCGCCCCGGTGATCGCGGCGGTGCTGGCGGCGTTGGGCGCGGCACCGGGGGTGCGGCTGGCGCGCATGTCGGGATCGGGCGCGACATGTTTCGCCTTGTTCGACGAGGATGCGGCGATGGCGCGCGCGGCCGATGCGATCCGATGGGCGCAGCCGGGCTGGTGGGTGATGGAAACGAGGATCAGGAACGGATGAGCGAGGCTTTCACCCGGATCGACGGCGGCGCGCTCGACCTGCTGATCGTGGGCGATCATGCGTCGGCGCATGTGCCCGGCGATATCGACCTGGGCATCGATGCGGCGCTGCTGAAAGAGCATGTGGCCATCGATATCGGCGTGGCGGAGGTGAGCGCGCTGCTGGCCGCGCAGCTCCAGTGCACCGCGATATTGGGCGGGGTGTCGCGGCTGGTGATCGACCTGAACCGCGAGGAGGATGCGCCTGGCCTGCTGCCGGTGATGAGCGACGGCCATGCCATTCCGGGCAATCGCGACGCGGACCTGGCGGACCGGATGCGGCGTTTTCACCACCCCTATCATCATGCGGTGGCGGCGCTGATCGACGGCATGACGGCTCCCTTCATCCTGTCGGTCCACAGTTTCACGCCGCGCCTTGCCAGCGATCCGGGGCAGGCGCGGCCGTGGGACATCGGCATCCTCTACAATCAGGATGATCGTGCGGCGCGGATCGCTATTCCCCTGCTGGAAGCGGCGGGGCTGAAGGTCGGCGACCAGTTGCCCTATTCGGGGCAGTTGCTCAACGCGACGATGAACCGCCATGCGGAGGCCAATGGCATTCCCTATCTGGGGGTCGAGATGCGGCAGGATCTGGTGGGGGATGCCGTGGGGCAGAGGCGCTTTGCCGACATTATCGGGCCGGTCGCGCTGGCATGCCGGAGTCGATTGGCATGAGGATGGCTGTTCTTGTCGCGGCGCTTGCGCTGGCCGGGTGCGATGGAGACGCGCCCAGGGCGGGCAATGACGCCACCACGACGCCGGCGCCCGCGCCGCCGGTCGATGATGGCAAGGCCGATTGCATCACCGGCGATGCGACCGATTGGGCGCATGATTGCCTGATCGAGCGGGCGGGCGACAGGCTGACCATCCGGCACCCCGATGGCGGATTCCGGCGCTTTCGCGTGCTGGCCGACGGGCGCGGGCTGGAGGCGGCGGACGGGGCCGAGCCGGCGAGGCTCAGGATCGTGGGCGATCGGCAGATCGAGGTGGCGGCCGGCGACGACCGCTATCGCTTGCCCGCCCAGATTGCGGGCCAGTGACGGGCGGGCCAATAGTGGGCGGGCCAGTGCTGACCGCAGCGCAGATGCGCGCGGCGGAACAGGCGGCTTTCGACGCGGGCGTGGATGATTATGGGTTGATGGAGACGGCCGGCGCGGCGGCGGCGGCGATCATCTGGCGCGCGGGGCACCGGCGCGACACGCTGATCCTGTGCGGGCCGGGCAATAATGGGGGCGATGGCTATGTGATCGCGCGGATTTTGCGCGACCATGGCGTGCCGGTGCGGGTGGCGGCGCTGGGCGAGAGCCGCACGCCGTCGGGCCAGCGCGCGCGGGCGGCCTGGGCCGGGCCGGTCGAGGATATGATGACCGCCGCGCCCGCGACGCAACTGGTCGATGCCTTATTCGGGACCGGGCTGGCGCGGGGGCTGGACGAAGGGGTGGCGGCGCGGCTTTGCGCGCTGGCCGGGGCGGCGGTGCTGACCCATGCGGTGGACCTGCCGAGCGGGGTGGAGACGGACAGCGGGGCGATCCTGTCCGCCGTGCCGCAATTTGGCACCTGCATCGCCTTGGGCGCCTACAAGCCCGCGCATCTGCTGCATCCGGCGGCGGGAGTCGTGGCGCGGCTGATGCTGGCCGACATCGGCATCGCAACGCCCGGCACGGTGCGGCGGCTGGCGGCGCCGAAGCTGGCAGCGCCGGACGCGGGCGCGCATAAATATAGCCGGGGGCTGGTGGCGGTGGTCGGCGGGGCGATGCCCGGCGCGGCGGCGCTGGCGGCGGGCGCGGCGGCGCATGCGGGCGCTGGCATGGTGCGGTTGCACGCGGCGGCCGGGCAGGCGATCCCGCATGCGATCGTGAGCCAAGCGGCGGATGATCTGACCGATCCGCGCATCCGGGCGCTGCTGGTCGGGCCGGGGCTGGGGCGCGACGCGCAAGCGGCGCAGCGGCTGGCGCGCGCGCTGGCGGCGGGGCATCCGACGGTGCTGGATGCCGATGCGCTGATGCTGCTGGCGGGTGCGATCGAACGCATTCCGGCGGGCGCGATCCTGACGCCGCATGAGGGCGAGTTCCAGCGTCTGTTCGGTGATCTGCCGGGCAGCAAGATCGACCGGGCGCTGGCGGCGGCGCGCAAATCGGGTGCGGTTGTCGTCTATAAGGGCGCGGACAGCGTGATCGCCGCGCCGGACGGGCGGGCGGCGGTGGCGCGCGGTGCGTCGCCCTGGCTGTCGACCGCGGGGACCGGCGATGTGCTGGCCGGGCTTTGCGCCGGGCGGCTGGCGGTGACGGGCGATCCGTTCCGCGCGGCGGGCGAGGCGGTGTGGCTGCATGGGGAGGCGGCGCGGCGGGCCGGGGCGGCCTTTGTCGCGGATGATTTGCTTGGCGCGCTGCCAGCGGCTATCGCCGCGCGATTGTGACCGATAGCGATACGAACATCATCCTCCGCGTCGCCGCCAGGGGCGACGGGATCACGGCCGATGGCCGCCATGTCCCGCTGACCGCGCCGGGCGACCGGATCGGGCCGGACGGCGCGGTCATCCCCGGCCCGCATCATGCCGTGCCCCCCTGCGTCCATTTTCCGGCCTGTGGCGGGTGCCAGCTCCAGCATCTGGACGAAGCGAGCTATGCCGATTTCGTGACGGCGCGGGTGACGGGTGCGCTGGCGGGACAGGGGGTGACGCCGGGGGCGGTGATGCCGTCCCATATCTCGCCGCCGATGACGCGGCGGCGCGCGTCGCTGCGTGCGGCGCGGGCGGGCAGGCGCGTGACGATCGGGTTCGCAGAGGAAGGCAGCCACACGCTGATCGACCTTCAGATGTGCGCGGTGCTCGATCCCCGGCTGTTTGCGCTGGTCGCGCCGCTCCGCGATCTGCTGGCGCTGATCCTGCCGGACAGGCGGGCGGCGCATGTGCGCATGTCGCTGATCGACCAGGGCGTCGACCTGCTGCTGGAGGGGGTGAAGGTCGAGGGCCTTGCGGCGGACGAGGGGCTGGGCGATTTCGCGCGCGCCCACGGGCTGGCGCGGCTGACCATCGATGAAGGGGACGGGCCGCAGACGCGCTGGGAGCCGGAAGCGGCGACGGTCAGTTTTGGCGGGGTGCCGGTCGGTTTTCCGCCCTTTTCCTTCCTGCAGGCGACGCCCGATGGCGAGGCGGCGCTGGTGGGTGCGGTGCGCGATGCGTTGCCGGACACGGGCGCCATCGCCGATCTGTTCTGCGGGCTGGGCACCTTTGCCCTGGCGTTGGGCGACCGGCGGCCGGTCTATGCGGCGGAGGGGGCGCGGGAGGTGATCCTGTCGCTCAAGCGTGGCGCGGCCCTGGCGCAGCGGCGGCTGGCGGCGGACCATCGCGACCTGTTCCGGCGCCCGCTGACGCCGGAGGAGCTGAACCGCTTTGCCGCCGTGGTGCTGGACCCGCCGCGCGCGGGCGCGCGCGAGCAGGTGGGGCAACTGGCGGCGTCGCAGGTGCCGCTGATCGCCTATGTCTCCTGCAATCCCGCCAGTTTCGCGCGCGACGCCGCGCATCTGACGGCGGCGGGCTATATGCTGGAGAGCGTGAGGCCGGTGGGCCAGTTCCGCTGGACCACCCATGTCGAACTGGTCGGCATATTCCGGCGATGAAGGGGACGGCTTTGATGACCGCAACGTCAAATCGTGACCGGCAAATATGGGTCGCGATCAGCCTGTTCGCCCCGTAAATCTCACGGTTGCGGCAATCGCGCCTTCATCGCGTCGATGCGGTCATTCTGCTGGTCGACCAGCGCCAGCGCGGCGCTGCGGGCGGCGGCGATGTCGTCCAGGCCGCCGGCGGCCTTGCCATCGGCGATGGCGTTGCTGCGCGTGACATAGAGGGTGTCGAGGCTGGCCAGCGCCGATACGCTGTCGTTGCGCGCGGCTTCCAGCGCGCTGATCGCAACCTGCGCCGCGACCCAGGCGTCGCTCGACACCGATGTGCCCGATGCGGCCCGTACCGCCTTGTCCGCTCTGGCGAGCGCGGCGTCGAAGCCGGCCGCGCCCTTGTCCGCCTGCGCGACATGGCGGCTGATTTCGGCCGACAGGGCGCTGTCGGCCGGCGCGGGTGCGGGCGGCGGCGCGACCTCCGCCAGCGGGGCGCTTTCGATCGGGCGCTTGGCGAGCGAGGGATAGCTTTGCGGCGCGCCGGCGCAGCCGGACAGCAACAGGGCCAGGGCGGTGAGGAGGCGGCGCGGTGTCATGCCCCTGCATCTAGGTCGGCCGGGCGCCGGGCGCAACCTCATCGCGGCAGCGCGGCGGCTTCGCGCGCCAGCGCCTCTATCCTGGCCGCGTCCACCGGCCCCTTGGGCACGACCCAACTGCCGCCGACGCATGTGACGAAAGGCTGGGCCAGCCATTCGGGCGCGCTGTGCGCGGTGATGCCGCCGGTCGGGCAGAAGCGCGCCGTGTGCAGCGGCGCGGCGAGCGCCTTCAGGGCGGGCAGGCCGCCCGATGTTTCGGCGGGGAAGAATTTGAAGTGGGTGAGGCCCATGTCCATGCCGCGCATGATGTCGCCCGCCGTGGCGGTGCCGGGCAGGAAGGGGATTTTCGCCGCGATCGCCGCCTTGCCCAGCGGCTTGGTGAGGCCGGGGCTGACGATGAAGCGCGCCCCCGCCTCCATCGCCGCGTCGAGCTGGGCCGGGTTCAGCACCGTGCCCGCGCCGACCACGGCACCCTCGACCTGGCTCATTTCGCGGATCACGTCCAGCGCGGCGGGGGTACGCAGCGTCACCTCCAGCGCGGGCAGGCCGCCCGCGACCAGGGCGCGCGCAATCGGCAGCGTATCCTCGACCCGGTCGACCACCAGCACCGGGATCACCGGGGCCAGGGCCATCACCTGTTCGACGGTCAGCTTGCTCATCTTATTTCTCCCGGAAGGCGGCGGCGGCCCCGAACAGGCCGATTTCATCGTGGATGGCCATGCGGATCGGCACGGTCGCCATCAGGCTTTCGAACCGGCCCTTGGCCGTAAAGCGGGTGTGGAACCCGCTGTGTGGCAGAAAGTCGCGCATCCGCTGGGTCAGGCCACCGGCCAGCACCACGGCATGCGGGCCATGGGCCAGCGCCAGGTCACCCGCGACCGACCCGTAGCACAGGCAGAAGCGCTCCAGCGCGGCGCGGGCGAAGGGATCGCTGCCCTCCAGCGCCGCCTGCCACAATTCGGGGTCCTCCATCAGCATGACGCGATCATGGCCGATGGTGCCCAGCGCCTTGTAGATATAGTTGAGGCCCGGCCCGGAGACGATCCGTTCGGTCGACACGCGCAGGAACTTGTCGCGCAGGTAGGAGAGGATCTTTTCCTCGATCTGGTCGAGCGGGGCGAAGTCGAGATGGCCGCCTTCGGTTGCGATGACATGGGGATGGCCATCATCATAGGCGATCATCGCGACGCCAAGGCCCGTGCCGGGGCCAAGGATGGTGACGCCGCCGTCGCGCGGGAAGGGGCGATCCTCGCCGAACAGCAGCGGGAGGTTTTCGTCCGGCAGGCGCGACACGGCATGGGCGACCGCTTCGAAATCATTGACCAGCCGCACGGTGTCGACGCCGATATCATCGGCCAGCGTGTCGGCACGGATCACCCAATTGCTGTTGGTCAGCTTGATGACGTCCCGCCCGATCGCGGTGGCGAAGGCGATCGAGGCGGCCCTGGGCAAGGGGCCGGCGGCCCTTTCATCCTCGGCAAAGGCGGCCCAGCATGCCTGGAGGCTGGGATAGTCGGCGACCTTGTATTTGCGTACGGTGCGCAGTGTCGGCACCCCCTTCGCGTCGAGCGACGCGCGGGCGAAACGGGCGTTGGTTCCGCCGATGTCGGCGGCGATAATGTCGGTCATAGATACTTCCAGTTTCATGTTCCTGCGAAGGCAGGAACCCAGTCCCGCGCTTCGAACTGGGCTCCTGCCTGCGCAGGAGCGCGGCTCACCTAGACTTCGCTTTCCATCGCCGCCAGGATCGGCGACGCGCCCTGTTCGGCCAGGTCGCTATGATGGCGGAACAAAGCGAACAGTTCGCGGCCGGTGTCATAGGGCGGGGGCGGGGCGGCGGGCATGTCGCGCGCGGCCCATGTCGCGGCATCGACCAGCGCCTCGACCGTGCCGGTTTGCGCGCAGACCCGCACCATGTCGCCGTCGCGCAGCCTGGCGATCGGGCCGCCGCCCAGCGCTTCGGGCGACAGGTGGATGGCGGCAGGCACCTTGCCGGACGCGCCGGACATGCGCCCGTCGGTCAGCAGCGCGACCTTGAACCCACGATCCTGCAACACGCCCAATGCCGGGGTCAGCTTGTGCAGTTCGGGCATGCCGTTGGCCTTTGGCCCCTGGAAGCGGACCACGACGACAACGTCGCGTTCCAGTTCGCCCGCCTTGAACGCGCGCAGCACATCGTCCTGATCGTGGAACAGGGCGGCGGGCGCCTCGATCGTCCAGCGGACCGGATCGACCGCGCTCACCTTCATGACGCAGCGGCCCAGATTGCCCTGAAGCAGCTTCATGCCGCCATCGGCGCTGAACGGATTGGCGACAGGCCGCAGCATCGCGTCGTCGCGCGAGGCGGGCACGTCGCGCCATTGCAGCGCCTCATCCTCCAGCACGGGTTCCTTGCCATAGTCGGTCAGGTCAGCGCGCGCGACCGTCATAATGTCCCGATGCAGCAGGCCATTGTCCAGCAATTCCCGGATGATATAGGCCATGCCGCCAGCCGCATGAAAATGATTCACGTCGCCCGATCCATTGGGATAGACCCGCGCCAAGAGCGGCACCACATCCGAAATCTCGGCAAAGTCGGTCCAGTCGACATGGATGCCCGCCGCGCGCGCGATGGCGGGGACATGGATCGCATGGTTGGTGGAGCCGCCCGTCGCCATCAGGCCGATGATCGCGTTGACGATCGCCTTTTCATCGACGCAATGGCCGAGCGGGCGATAGTCATCGCCATTCCATCCAATGCCGGCCACCCGATGCGTGGCCGCGCGGGTCAGTTCGCTGCGCAGTTTCGTACCCGGATTGACGAAGGCGGCGCCCGGCATGTGCAGGCCCATCATTTCCATCATCATCTGGTTGCTGTTGGCCGTGCCGTAGAAGGTGCAGGTGCCCGCGCCATGATAGGAGGCGCTTTCGGACTCCAGCAATTCCTCGCGCCCGACTTTCCCTTCGGCATAAAGCTGGCGGATGCGGACCTTTTCCTTGTTGGCGAGGCCCGATGGCATCGGCCCGGCGGGGATCAGGATGGTGGGCAGATGGCCAAAGCGCAGCGCGCCGATCAGCAGGCCCGGCACGATCTTGTCGCATATGCCCAGCAGCAGCGTCCCTTCGAACATCGCGTGGCTGAGCGCCACGGCCGTTCCCAGCGCGATGGTGTCGCGGCTGAACAGCGACAGGTCCATGCCCGCCTGCCCCTGCGTCACGCCGTCGCACATGGCCGGCACGCCGCCCGCCACCTGCGCCGTGGCGCCCACTTCGCGCGCGGCGATCTTGATCTGTTCCGGGTAGCGGCCATAGGGCTGGTGCGCGGAAAGCATGTCGTTGTAGGACGTGACGATGCCGATGTTCGTCGCCGTGCCGGTGCGGATGACAGCCTTGTCCTCGCCGCTCGCGGCAAAGCCATGGGCCAGGTTGCCGCAGGACAGTTGATCACGATTGGTGCCGGCGTCCCGGCCGCGTTCGATCAGGTCCAGATATTTGCGGCGGGATGCGGCGCTGCGCTGGATGATGCGCGCCGTCACCTTGGCGATTACGGGGTGAAGATCAGTCATGCCAGCTTGCTCCGTCGCGTTCGATAAGGGCAATGGCCGCAGACGGACCCCAGTTCCCCGAAGAATAGGCGGCGGGCTTCATATGCGCTTCTTTCCACCCGTCGATGATGCTGTCGATCCAGGCCCATTGCGCCTCCACCTCGTCGCGGCGGACGAACAGCGTCTGGTCGCCGGCCAGCAGGTCCAGGATCAGCCGTTCATAGGCGATGCGGCGGCGCTGCCCGGCAAAGGCAGCGGTCAGCGACACGTCCAGCGTCACTTCTTCCAGATGCACCTGCCGCTCCAGCCCCGGCCGCTTGGTCATGATCTGGAGACGGATATATTCCTCCGGCTGGAGACGGATGACCAGCGTGTTGGGTTCCAGCCCCGTGCCACCCGCGCCATGCTGCCCGTCACGGCCGAAGATGCTGTGGCGCACCGGCTTGAACTGGATCACGATTTCGGACTGGCGCGTCGGCATCCGCTTGCCGGTGCGCAGGTAGAAGGGCACGCCCTGCCAGCGCCAGTTGTCGACAAAGGCCTTCAGGGCGACGAAGGTTTCGGTGTCGGACGACTGGCCCAGTTCGTCGGCATAGCCGGTGACGATCTGCCCCTGCACCGCGCCGGGCGTATATTGGCCGCGCACGCTGTGGCTCTTGACCGTTTCCGCCGTCATCGCGCGGAGCGAGCGCAGCGCCTTGACCTTTTCGTCGCGCACCGCGGTCGGGTCCATGCGGGCGGGCGGTTCCATCGCGATGATCGAGAGGATCTGGAGCATGTGGTTCTGCACCATGTCGCGCAGCGCGCCGACCCCGTCATAATAGGAAACGCGGCCTTCCAGCCCGACCGTCTCGCCAACGGTGATCTGGACATGATCGATTGCGGTGGCGTTCCACAGCGGTTCGAACATGACGTTGCCAAAGCGCAGGGCGAGGAGGTTCTGGACCGTTTCCTTGCCCAGATAATGGTCGACGCGGAAAATCTGTTCTTCCACGAACAGATGGCCGATGCCGTCATTCACTTGCCGGGACGAGACCAGATCCTTGCCGATCGGCTTTTCCATCGCGATCCGGGTGGTCGGCGTGATCAGCCCGGCATCGCTCAGCCCCTGGGCGGTCGGCGCGAACAGCGACGGCGGGGTGGACAGATAGACCGACAGGCCCCGTTCCAGCCGGCCGTCGATGCGATCGGCCAGCGTTGCGAACTGACCGGCATTGCCGGCCTCGACCGCCTGATACCGGATCATCGCGGCGAAGCGCGTCGCGATGTCCGCATCATAGCGGTCGGCGGGCAGGAATTGCCGCAGCGCCGCGTCGATTTCCGCGCGGAAGGCGTCATCCGTCATGTCGGACCGGGCAGAGCCGATGATCAGGAAATCGTCGGGCAGCAGCCCGTCGGACAGGAGATTGTAGAGCGAGGGAAAGATCATCCGGCGCGCCAGATCCCCGGTGGCGCCAAATAGCAGAAACGTAGCAGACGGTTCGGTCAAAGGATGGTCCTTCTCCGGTTTGAATTGTCTATGTCTGCACGAAGCCGCCCTTATAGCGAGCGCAGATGGTTAGGCAAGGAGGCTATCGCGCATGCCTGTGCGCTGCAACACTGTGAGGCGGGCAGGTGGGCAGGCGGGTGGGGAGGGGCCGGCATGAAGGCTGCGGCGCCAGTTGGCCAGGGCCGGATCGCCGCCGGTTCAAAGCGCGCAGATAACCGGCGCACAAGCGCTACATGTCGGCCTTGGCCCGGTCGGTGACGTTGGCCAGGCTGGCCGCCCATGTCGCCAATGGTCCATGCTGCTTGATGGTCTTGAGGCAAATGGTGCTGTCGAGCCGGTCCACGCCAGGCAGCTTGGACAGTTCGTACCGCAACAGATCGTCGAAATGGCCCACCGACCGGGCATAGATTCGCAGCAGATAGTCACCGCTGCCTGCGGTGGTATGGCATTCGATGACCGCCGGATGCGCCATGACGGCCTCTTCGAAATCCCGGTGCGCGCCCAGGCGGATCATCACCCGGACGAAGCTCTGTACATGCAGCCCCAGCGCGGCGGGATCGAGGCGCACGGTATAGCCTTCGATCACGCCGTCCTCCTCGCGCTGGCGAACGCGCGCCCAGCAGGGGGATTTCGACACGCCCACGCTTTCGGCCAGGTCGGCATAGGAAATCCGTCCCTGCCGTTCGAGCGCCTGAAGAATTTTCCAGTCTATCCTGTCCATCGTCCCTGGCCCTGAATCGTCGTCGTCACCTGATCTGTCAGGCTGGTGGCGGAACGATAATGGCATGATGGCGCAGGACAAAGGACATTGTTCTGCCAGATGGCGAAAATGCCCATCAGAAAGGGACAATGTTCGTCAACAACAGGCGTAACATCGCCGCATCCGACAAACATGCGAGATGGTCATGGCCGCTACCCATATTTTCGATGCGCCACCGCCCGGCTGTGCGAGCGACTGGACGATGCCCCAGAATTGGGATGCGTTCACCGCGCAGGAGCATCAGGTCTGGGATATGCTGCTCGCCAAACATGCACAGGCGCTTGAACCGCTGGCCTCCAGGGCTTTTCTGAAGGGGCTGGACATTCTCAACATGTCCCGTCCGGGCATTCCCGACCATCGGGAACTGAATGCGCGCCTCAAGGACAGCAACGGCTGGGAAGTGGTGGCCGTGCCCGGCTGGATCCCGAACAAGCCGTTTTTCACGCATCTGGCCAACAAGCGCTTTCCCGCGGCCAATTTCATGCGTGACGGCAAGAATATGGACTATAATGAAGAGCCGGACATGTTTCACGACATTTTCGGCCATGTCCCCATGCTGACCGATCCAGTATTTTCCGACTTTCTGGTTGCCTATGGCGAGGCCGGGCTGCGCGCCGAGCATATGGGCGCGGCGGATTATCTGGGCCGCCTGTGGCTTTATACCGTCGAATTCGGGCTGGTGGTCGAGGATGGCGAACTGCGCGCCTATGGCGGGGGGCTGTTGTCGAGTCTGGCCGAAACGACCCATGCGGTGACTGCGCCGGATGCGCGCCGCCTGTGGCTGGACATTCCGCGGGTGATGCGCACCGGCTATAATTTCGACAGTTTCCAGCATGTCTATTTCGTCGTCGAAAGCTTTGACGAGCTGCTGCGCCAGACCGAGGAAACCCGTTTCGCCGATGTCTATGCGCAGGTCATGCCCCTGCCCGACCTGGCACCGTCGGCACGCACGCAGGAGGACCGGCCGTTCATGCCGGCGAAGGCGGGCGACGACAGGCCGGTCGAGCGATTGTCCCCGCGGCAACGCGACGCCCTGCTGCCGGGGCTGGAGGCATGGACATTGGCCGATGACGGCGCGGCGATTGCGCGGCGCTTCGTTTTCGGCGACTTTGTGGCGGCATTCGGCTTCATGACCCGTGCCGCGATCGTGGCGGAAAGGATGAACCATCATCCCGAATGGGCCAATGTCTATAACCGCGTCGATGTGCGTTTGACGACGCATGACGCCGACGGGCTTTCGATGCGCGACATCGCACTGGCGCGCGCGCTGGACGCGCTGGCCGCGTCGGCATGAACCGCAGCGTCGCACAGCGGCTTTCAAGGGAGGTGGATATGGACGTTCGGCAGCGCGATGAGGATGGGGTCGCGATTTTTCAGGCCCGGATCGATGGCGAGAATATCGAATGGGACAATGGCCTGACCTATGCCCGGCACCTCCAGACCCGACAGCTTTTGAGCGCACAGGTGCCGGTGTCCGACAAGCCCGACGAAATGCTGTTCATCATCATGCACCAGACGATGGAATTATGGCTGAAGCTGGTTCTGCATGAAGTGGGGATCGTGGTGGAAAGCCTGCGCGCCGACGATTTTGCGCGGGCGGGCAAGACGCTGGATCGCATCGCCACCATCCAGCGGCACATGATCCATTCCTGGGAAGTGCTGGCCACGCTGACGCCGCATGATTTCCTGACCTTCCGTGGCTATTTGCGTCGCGCGTCGGGTTTCCAGTCATACCAGTATCGCGAACTGGAATTCATGCTGGGCAACAAGCGCGCGGACATGATGATCGTCCACCGTGACGATCCGCAGGCGATGGAGCGGCTGACCGCCGCCTTCGAGGCGCCGTCGCTTTATGACGAGATATTGCATGTGCTGGCCCGGCATGGCCACCCGGTCCCCGCCGACTGCCTGGATCGCGATGTCAGGCAGCCGCATGTGCCATCGCCGGCGATCGAGGATATCTGGCTGACCATCTACAGCCATCCTTCGGCGCATTGGCCGCTTTACGACCTGGCCGAAAAGGTCACGGCGCTGGAATATTATTTTCAGGAGTGGCGTTTCAAACATATGAAAACCGTGGCCCGCGTTATCGGGCACAAGCCGGGTACGGGCGGGTCGGCCGGGGTCGATTATCTGGTCAAGGCGCTGGGCCACAGCTTCTTTCCCGAACTCTGGTCGATGCGCACACGCATGGTCGCGCCGCGCGAAGGGGGCGATTATGTCGATGCCTGAACCCGGCATGGGTGGTCGCATCCACGACATATCGCAGGTGCTGGGGCCGCAGACGCCGCTTTGGCCGGGCGAGCCGCCCTTCATACTGACCCGCCATGCCCAGATCAGCGAAAGCTGCCCCGTCAATGTCGGCGCCCTGTCCATGCCCCTGCATGCCGGCACGCATGCCGATGCGCCGCTTCACTATGACCGGGCGGGGGTCGCTTCTGCCGCGTGCGATCTGACGCCCTATATCGGCCCGTGCGTCCTGCTGGACGTGACCCAGGCAGGCCCGGTGGTGGGGGAAGGCGATATCGACTGGGATGCGGTGAACGGCGCGGAACGGGTGTTGCTGCGAACCTACAGGGTCTTTCCATCCGATGCGTGGGACAGCGATTTCAAGGCGATCGCGCCGGCCGTGCTCCGGCGCATGGGCGACGGCGGCGTGCGCCTGATCGGGACCGATGCGGCCTCGATCGACCCGGAACAGTCCAAGACGCTGGCCGCCCATCATGCGGTCCGCACAGCCGACATGCGCATCATCGAGGGGCTGGTGCTCGATGGCGTGCCCCCCGGCCGGTATGAACTCATCGCCCTGCCGCTGAAAATCCATGGCGCGGACGCCAGCCCCGTCCGCGCGATCCTGAGAGAGATTGCCGCCTGATGACTGATCCATGCTCCACGCTCGCGGCGCTCGACGCCAGCGACCCCCTGGCCGGGTTCCGCGATTCCTTCGCCTTGCGGCCGGGCCTTCTCTATCTGGACGGCAATTCGCTTGGTGCGTTGCCGCGCGCCACCGCGGCCCGGCTCGCCCAGGCGGTCAGCCAGGAATGGGGCGAGGGCCTGATCACGTCCTGGCTGGGGGCCGGCTGGTCCACCGCGCCCGCGCGCATCGGCGACAAGATCGCCCGCCTGCTGGGCGCCGGGCCGGGTGAAATCGTTGCGGCCGATTCCACGTCGGTCAACATCTTCAAGGCGCTGACGGCGGCCTTGTCCCTGCGTCCCGGTCGCCCGGTCATTTTATCGGAAGCGACCAATTTCCCCACCGATGTCTATATGATGCAGGGCATCGAAGCCTTTAGCGGCGGGCGGATCAGGGCCGTCACCGTCGCGCCCGACGATATTGTCGACCGGCTGGACCAGGATGTCGCCGTGCTGCTGCTCACCCAGGTCCATTACAAGAGCGGCCGGGTGCGCGACATGGCGGAGATCACCCGGCGCGCGCAGGCCGTGGGCGCGCTGGTGGTCTGGGACCTCAGCCATAGTTCCGGCGCGGTCGAGGTGGACCTGAACGGCGCCAATGCCGACTTCGCGGTCGGTTGCGGCTATAAATTCCTCAATGGCGGGCCGGGCGCGCCGGCATTCCTGTTCGCCGCGCGCCGCCACCATGGCGCGACCCCGGTTCTGTCGGGCTGGTTCGGCCATGCCCGCCCCTTCGCCTTCGAGGAGGATTATGCCGCCGCGCCGGGGATCGAACGATTCCTGTGCGGCACGCCGCCGGTCCTTGGCCTGGCGGCGCTGGAAGTCGGCGTCGACCTGATGCTGTCGGCGGACATGGCCCAGGTACGGCGCAAGTCGATGCAGATGGGCGATATCCTGATCCAGTTGATGAAGCCGCTTTGCGCCGACCACGGTTTCTGCCTGATCAGCCCGGAGGACGGGCAGGCGCGCGGCAGCCAGGTCGCCTATGCGCATCCGCAGGGCTATGAAATCGTGCAGGCGCTCAAGGCGGTCGACGTGATCGCCGATTTCCGCGCGCCCGACATCATCCGTTTCGGCCTGACGCCGCTGTATCTGCGCTATGCCGACATGGCCGATCTGGTCGACCGGATCGGGACGGTGTGCCGCACGCGCAGTTGGGACAAGCCCGAATATAGGGAGCGTGCCGCCGTGACATGACAGTCGCGGCCGGCCGGACGATGCCCGATCATCGGGGATGCAAGCCGGCAACGGACAAGCAAGGACAGACAGCAAGGACAGACAGCAAGGACAGACAGCAAGGACCGGCAGGAATGACCGGCAGAAACGACCGGCAGAAACGACCGTCAGGGGGCATATATGCGTTTTGTTACTTTCAGCAGCCGCCAGGGCGGCAAGGATCATGGCCAGGCGCGCCTGGGCGTGCTGCACGACGATCTGGTGATCGATCTGGAGCGGTTCGGCGCGTGCGTGGGGCTGGCGCTGCCATCCACCATGCTGGACTTCATCGACATGGGACCGGCGGCGGTGCGGGTGGTGGCGACGGCGCTGGAGACGCTGGATGACGCGACCCGGATCGCCTGTGCCGTTCCGGTCGACAATGTCGCGCTGCTGGCGCCCATTCCGCGTCCGCGCAAGAATATCTTCGGCATCGGCCTCAACTATACCGAGCATGTCGCCGAATCCGCGCGCGCGCTCGACACGGCGAACGCATTGCCCAGTGAGCCGGTGATCTTTTCCAAGCCGCCGACCGCGGTGGTCGCATGGGACCATCCGGTGCATCATGACGCCGCGATCACGCAGCAACTGGACTGGGAAACCGAACTGGGCGTGGTGATCGGCCGCACCGCCCGGCGCGTGGCCGAACAGGACGCGCTGGACCATGTGTTCGGCTATACCGTGATCAACGACATCAGCGCGCGCGATTGCCGCCGTGCCGGGCAGTGGATCGTGTCCAAGGGGCAGGACACGTTCGCGCCGATGGGACCATGCATCGTCACCACCGACGAGATCGGCGATCCGCATGCACTGAACCTCGCCACCTATGTTAACGGCGTCGAAAAGCAGAACAGCAACACCCGCTTCATGCTGTTCAACGTCAACCGCATCATCGCCGACATATCGCGCGTGATGACGCTGGAGCCGGGCGACATCATCGCCACCGGCACCCCGGCAGGCGTCGGGGCGGGGCGCACGCCGCAGGAATTCATGTGGCCGGGCGATGTGGTGGAATCGGTTATCGAAGGCATCGGCGCCCTGCGCAATCCGATCATCGCGATCTGAATTTGGCGCAAGGCCGGGCTGGGCGGATTGCCCCTGCCATGCTCTGCCCATGTGCGCCGGGCCATGGCCCGCCGGTCGTCAGGGAAGCGGCGCCGGCCCTTTACCGGGCAGGAGCGCGGCCATTGGCAAAGGTCAGGACCAGCGCGTCGCGCCAGGCGGGCTGGGCCGGGTCCAGGGCATGGATTTCGGTCACGCCGTGGAAGATGCGGCGATCGTCGATCAGCATCGTGTCGCCCGCTTCCGCCAGGGTGAATTCGCCCAGCGGCGCGCCATCGGGCGCGCCGATGCGGGTGACGCCTTCGCGCACGTTGCGCCGATCGATCAGCATCACCAGCACATGGTCGACACCGTCGCGGTGCATTCCTTCGGGGGTGGGGCGTCCGCTTTCATGCGCCTTCGCCTCGATACGGAACTGGTGCATCTCGACATGCCAGTCGCCCTTCCGGGCGGGATCGAAACTGTCGACGCAAAAGGACAGGATCGCGGTGAGGACCGGGCTGGCGACGGTGGCGTCCTCCACCGGATCGAACCAGCGCTGCACATCGCCGTTGAGCGGGTTATAGTCGCGGCTCTGATAATGGGGTTGATGGGCCATGCGGGTGAAGCGGCCAGCGACACAATGGAAGGTGGCGTGGCGGCGACGGCGGTAGCGGCCGCCATCGGCCATGAAGAGATCGGGGCCAAGATCGTTCCAGCTTGCCGCGAAAGCCGCCCATTGCGGTTCGGCGATGTCCAGCCGGTCGAACAGCACAGCGCCGGGGACACGGGCATAGCCGTCCTGGGCGAGGCCATATCCGATCCGGGAAGGGCTGTCCGTGTCGTGCATCTTCGCTCCTGTAGCGGAGGCAGGAGACGAGCGACAGGGCCAGTTTCCGCAGGGTGGGTTCCATCGCCCCCGGTCGGTGCGCGGCTGGTCGCGCCTTCTGGCGCGCCAGGTTCCGGCAGGATCGAACCCAGGGGATGCGGACGAGCGCGTCGTCAGGCGATGATCGGGACCATGCCGCCCGAAAGGGGAGATGGTGGTGGGAGGATGCGCATTGCCTGTTCCCTGTTCCCCTTTATATGAAAATTCTTATTCTATCTTGGAGAGATGGGGCCATGCTGTCACGCCGTCAGTTCGGGCAGTCGCTATGCGCGTCGGCGGCGTTGCTGCCGGCTGCCTCATGGTCTGCGCCCTTTCGCACGATCCCGCAACGCGCCTCCGCCCGCATCATCGTGGACAATGATTTTGCCGGCGATCCGGACGGGCTGGTGGCGCTGGCGCATCAATTGCTCACGCCCAAGACCCGCACGGTGCTCTGCACATCGTCAGCCCTGGACCGCAAGCTGGTCGGCAGCGTGCCGCCGGATCTTTCCGCATCGGCCGGCAAGGATATCGCGCTGGACCTCATCCGCCGGATGCGCATCGCTGATGCGCCGCCGGTCGAGGCCGGCTCTGAAAGACTCGATCCGGAGCATCCTGAAAGCAGCGCGGCTGCCAGGGCGATCGTGGCGGAGGCGATGCGCGACGATATGTTGCCCCTCTACATTAGCTGTGGCGGTCCATTGACGAATGTTGCGGCAGCGATCCGGTTGAAGCCCGAAATTGCCAAGCGGATGACTTTGATCTGGATCGGTGGTGGCCGTTACCCGCACGGTTCCTGGGAGTATAATCTGACGGCCGATCTGCCGGCGGCGAAAATCGTGATCGAGCAGTCCGCCATCCCGCTATGGCAAATTCCCCAGAATGCTTATCGCCAGATGCAATTTTCCGTTGCGGAGTTGCAGGATCGGTTGCGGCCTATTTCCGATTTCGGTGCCTGGCTTTATGACAAATTCACCACGCCGCCTGCCTTTGTGGATGTAGGGGGGAGCTGGCCGCTGGGCGACAGCCCAACCGTTTTGCTGAGTGCCATCTCGCAAGAGAGCAGCCACTATGTTGACCGCCCGGCGCTGCGGATCAAGCCGGACGGTCAGTATGGCGCCCCCGTCGGCGGCGGTCGAATGGTGCGTGTCTATGAAAGGTTGGACGCGCGCCTGACCTTCGAAGATTTCCTGTCACTGATGCGGATCCATGCCGCGCAAGGATGATGCTCACCCGATCCAGTAGGGCACGATCTGGCGGTTGTCCGGGTCGACATGGATCGGCCGGTCGGCGGGTGGAAAGGCGCGCTGGTCGCAGCTTTGGCGGGGGCAGAGGCGGCAGGTGATGCCGATGGGGGTGGCGGCGCCTTCCTCCGTCAGGTGAAGGCCGTCGGCATAGACGAAGTTGGCGGCATGGGCGACTTCGCAGCCCAGTACCACGGCGTAGCGGCGCGGGGTGCGCTTGTAGCTGCCCGATGGCTTCACCAGCCCCTTGGCCATCGAGACATAGCGCACGCCATCGGGGGTTTCGCCCAGTTGCACATTGATGCGGTCGGGCACGGCGACGGCTTCATGCACGTTCCACAAGGGGCAGGCCCCGCCGAAGCGGGCGAATTGCAGGCGGGTGGCGCTGTGGCGTTTGGTGATGTTGCCGGCCATGTCGACGCGGCAGAAGAAGAAGGGGATGCCGCGCAGGCCGGGGCGTTGCAGCGTGGAGAGGCGATGGCAGGCCTGTTCGAAGCTGACGCCGAAGGTGCGCGCCAGCCGGTCTATGTCGTGGCGCATCGTGCGCGCCGCTTCGCGGAACGGGGCATAGGGCATGAGCAATGCCCCGGCGGCATAATTGCCAAGGCCGATCGCCAGCAGCCGGTCCGCGCCGGGGACGGGCAGGGCGGCCTTGTTCACCACATCGGCGATCACGGCCTGCCCCTCCAGCATCATGAGCTGGTGCGCGAGCATGAACTTGCGGCTTTCGGTCGGCAGCGCGGCGTTGATGAACAGCTTCTTGGTCGCGCTGGTATAGGA
Organism: Sphingobium cyanobacteriorum; assembly: GCF_030580935.1. Classification (GTDB taxonomy): domain Bacteria; phylum Pseudomonadota; class Alphaproteobacteria; order Sphingomonadales; family Sphingomonadaceae; genus Sphingobium; species Sphingobium cyanobacteriorum. The sequence continues at coordinate 215,932 of NZ_JAUQOM010000003.1, forward strand.
ACGCAGTGCGCTGTCGGGGGTGTCGGCGATCAGCGTTTCGATGCCATGGCGGCGGGCGAGCGCCTCCACCAGCATCCCTTCGTCCAGGGTCTGGCCGGCGGTGAAGCTTTCGGCCATGTCCTCCGCCAGGCAATCGAGGCTGTGGACATAGTTGCCGGCTTCGTGGAACCAGTCACGCGCGGCCTCCCACGGCAGGCGGGCCTGCACCTCATGATCGTTGGCGATCGCTTCCTCGATCATGTTGATGCGTTCGTTGGCGCGCATATGGGCGTTGTAGAGATCGACATAGCGGGCGGCAAATTCGGGGAATTGCAGGTGCAGTTTCTCGATCCGTTCCGGCTCCATCTGGGTGCCGGGCAGTTCGGGATGGCCGAGCGCATAGGTGAAGGCGCCCAGAAGCTGTTCCTCCTCCCGGCTGTCGAAGCTGGCCCAGTCGGTGGGGAAGGCGCTGGCGAGCGCGGCCTTGACCTTGGCGGTCAGGGGGCGGTCGTCATTTTCCATCTGGGACAGGTAGGAGACGGAGATGCCCAGCGCCTGCGCCATCGTCGCCTGGTCCATGCGATGGTCCAGGCGCAACTGGCGCAGGCGCGGTCCTGCGAAGATTCGATTGCCACGTGCCATGGATCGTCCTTAATTTGCGAAATCGCGATTTGCAAATTAGCAAAATTGCATTTGCGGAAACCGCGAAAGATTGAGATGGGCGGAGCATAGAGGTCCGCGACAAGCCGGAGAATTGCCTGATATGTCGAAGCTCGCCATCATCGAACAGCTTGAAGCCAAGCGCGACGCCGCCCGCATGGGCGGCGGACAGCGCCGCATCGACGCCCAGCATGCCAAGGGCAAGCTGACCGCGCGGGAACGGATCGAGGTGTTGCTGGACGAAGGCAGCTTCGAAGAGCTGGACATGTATGTCGAGCATAATTGCACCGATTTCGGCATGGACGAACAGCATATCCCCGGCGACGGCGTGGTCACGGGATCGGGCACGATCAACGGCCGGCTGGTGTTCCTGTTCAGCCAGGATTTCACCGTCTATGGTGGCGCGGTGTCGGAACGGCATGCGATGAAAATCTGCAAGATCATGGACATGGCGCTGAAAGTCGGCGCGCCGGTGATCGGGTTGAACGACAGCGGCGGCGCGCGCATCCAGGAAGGGGTGGCGTCGCTGGGCGGCTATGCCGAGATTTTCCAGCGCAACGTGCTGGCCAGTGGCGTGGTGCCGCAGATCAGCGTCATCATGGGGCCGTGCGCGGGCGGCGCGGTCTATTCGCCCGCGATGACCGACTTCATCTTCATGGTGAAGGACAGCAGCTTCATGTTCGTCACCGGCCCGGACGTGGTCAAGACGGTGACGAACGAAGTCGTGACCCAGGAGGAACTGGGCGGCGCGGTGACGCACACCACCCGGTCGGGCGTGGCCGACGTGGCGTTCGAGAATGATATCGAGGCGCTGCTGGCGGTGCGCGATTTCGTGGATTTCCTGCCCGCATCGAACCGCGAACCCGCGCCGGAGCGTCCCAGCGCGGACCCGTGGGACCGGATCGAGGAGAGCCTGGACACGTTGATCCCGGCCAATGCGAACCAGCCCTATGACATGCACGAACTGATCCGCAAGGTGGTGGACGAAGGCGATTTCTTCGAAGTCCAGCCCGCCCATGCCGGCAATATCCTGTGCGGCTTCGGCCGGATCGAGGGCAAGACGGTGGGCATCATCGCCAACCAGCCGATGGTGCTGGCCGGCGTGCTGGACATCAATTCATCGAAGAAGGCGGGGCGGTTCGTGCGCTTCTGCGATGCGTTCGAGATACCGATCGTGACCTTCGTGGACGTGCCGGGCTTCCTGCCGGGGACGGCGCAGGAGCATAGCGGCATCATCAAACATGGCGCGAAGCTGCTGTTCGCCTATGCCGAGGCGACGGTGCCCAAGATCACGGTGATTACGCGCAAGGCCTATGGCGGCGCTTATGACGTCATGAGTTCCAAGCATCTGCGCGGCGACCTGAACTATGCCTGGCCGACCGCCGAGATTGCGGTGATGGGCGCGAAGGGCGCGGTCGAAATCATCTTCCGCGGCAAGACGGCGGACGAGATCGCCGAGCGCACGGCGGAATATGAGGCGCGCTTTGCGAACCCGTTCGTGGCGGCGAGCAAGGGCTTCATCGACGAGGTGATCCAGCCGCATTCGACACGGCGGCGGATCGCGCTGGGCCTGCGGAAGCTCAAGAACAAGGCGCTGGAGAATCCGTGGAAGAAGCATGACAATATTCCGCTGTGACGGCCCGCAGGGTCGTCATCCCAGCGCAGGCTGGGATCGCGTGGGGCCTGCTCGGCCCGTCATGGCCTGAGACCCCAGCTTTCGCTGGGGTGACGATGTGAGGATAGTATGAAACTCGGCCGTCTCAATCATATCGGCGTCGCCACGCCGAGCCTCGAAAAGAGCATTGCTTATTATCGCGATGTGATGGGCGCGACGACAATCCACGAACCTTTCGACCTGCCCGCGCAGGGGGTGAAGGTGTGCTTTGTCGATACGCCGGGCGAGAATGGCACGGCGGGGACGCAAATCGAACTGATCGAGCCGTTCGATGAAAGCTCGCCGATCACGGCCTTCATCGCCAAGAACCCGGCGGGGGGCCAGCATCATATGTGTTATGAAGTGGCCGATATTCACGAAGCGAAGGCCTGGTTTGAAGGCTTGGGGAAGCGCGTGCTGGGCGAGCCGCGCATCGGCGCGCATGGCACGCCGATCTTCTTCGTGCACCCCAAGGATATGAACGGGGTGCTGACCGAGATCATGGAGACGCCCAAAGAGGCGCACTGACACCACCCCTCCCGCAGGCGGGAGAGGGATAGAAGGTAAGGTAGAAGATGACCGACAAGCCGACACTGGACGACTGGGCCGCCGCCGCCGCGAAGGAAGTGAAGGGCAAGGATCTGACCTGGCAGACCCCGGAAGGGATCGCCGTCAAGCCGCTCTACACCGCCGCCGACGTGACCGCCGACCCCGGCCTGCCCGGCTTCGCGCCCTTCACGCGCGGGGTGAAGGCCAGCATGTATGCGGGCCGTCCCTGGACCATCCGGCAATATGCGGGCTTTTCGACGGCGGAGGAATCCAACGCCTTCTATCGCCGGAACCTCGCCGCCGGGCAGAAGGGCCTGTCGGTCGCGTTCGACCTCGCCACCCATCGCGGTTATGACAGCGACCATCCGCGCGTCACCGGCGACGTGGGCAAGGCGGGCGTGGCGATCGACACGATCGAGGACATGAAGATCCTGTTCGACGGCATCCCGCTCGACAAGATGAGCGTGTCGATGACCATGAACGGCGCGGTCATCCCGATCCTAGCCTTCTTCATCGTCGCGGGCGAGGAACAGGGCGTCGACCGTAAATTGCTCGACGGGACCATCCAGAACGACATCCTCAAGGAGTTCATGGTCCGCAACACCTATATCTACCCGCCCGAACCCTCGATGCGGATCATCAGCGACATTTTCGGCTATACGTCGCGTGAAATGCCCAAGTTCAACAGCATCTCCATTTCCGGCTATCATATGCAGGAAGCGGGCGCGACGCAGGTGCAGGAACTGGCCTTCACCATCGCCGATGGCATGGAATATGTGAAATATGGCGTGGCGTCGGGCCTGGACATCGACAAGTTCGCCGGACGGCTGAGCTTCTTCTTCGCCATCGGCATGAACTTCTTCATGGAGATCGCCAAGCTGCGCGCGGCGCGTGTGCTGTGGCACCGGGCGATGACGCAACTGGGCGCGAAGGACGAGCGCTCCAAGATGCTGCGGACCCACTGCCAGACCAGCGGCGTGTCGCTGACCGAGCAAGACCCCTATAACAACGTCATGCGTACGACGATCGAGGCGATGGCCGCGATGCTGGGCGGCACCCAGTCGCTCCACACCAATGCGCTGGACGAAGCGATCGCGCTACCCACCGACTTTTCCGCCCGGATCGCGCGCAACACGCAGATCGTGATCCAGGAAGAGACGGGCATGTGCAATGTCGTCGATCCGCTGGGCGGCAGTTACTATGTCGAGGCGCTGACCCAGCAACTGGTCGACGAAGCCTGGGCCATCATCGAAAAGGTGCAGGCGGAAGGCGGCATGGCCAAGGCCGTGGCGGCGGGCTGGCCCAAGGCGATGATCGAGACGGCGGCGGCGGCCCGGCAGGCGCGGGTCGATCGCGGCGACGACGTGATCGTGGGCGTCAACAAATATAAGCTGGCGACCGAAGATCTGCTCGAAACGCTGGAGGTCGACAATGCCAAGGTGCGCGAAGGCCAGATCGCGCGCATCAACCGGGTGAAGGCGGAGCGTGACGAGGACCGCTGCCAGGCGGCGCTGGAGGCGTTGCGGCAGGCGGCGGCGGGGCCGCAGTCGATCGACAATAATCTGCTCGCCCATGCGGTCGAAGCGGCGCGGGCGCGTGCCACGCTGGGCGAAATCTCCTCCGCGATGGAGGACAGCTTCCAGCGCTATGGCACGCAGCCTACGCCGGTGAAGGGCGTTTATGGCGCGCCCTATGCCGGCGACAGCCGCTGGCAACAGGTTCTTGACGGCGTGCAGGCCGTCGAGCGGCGCCTCGGCCGCAAGCCCAAATTGCTCGTCGCAAAGATGGGCCAGGACGGGCACGACCGGGGCGCCAACGTGATCGCGTCCGCTTTCGGGGACATGGGGTTCGATGTGGTGTCGGGGCCGTTGTTCCAGACGCCGGAGGAAACGGTGGTGCTGGCGCTGGAAAACGGCGTCGATGTGGTTGGCGCATCGTCGCTGGCGGCGGGGCACAAGACGTTGATCCCGGACCTGATCGCCAAGCTGCGCGCAGCGGGGCGCAGCGATATCAAGGTGATTGCGGGCGGTGTCATCCCGCCGCAGGATTATGACTTCCTTCGTGACGCGGGCGTCCAGGGCATTTATGGACCAGGCTCCAATGTCGTGGAATGCGCCGCCGACGTGCTGCGCCTCCTCGGCCACAACATGCCCCCCGCCGGGCTGGAGGACGCCGCTTGAGTAACAAACTGACCGAAAAGTCCCCCTCCCGCTTGCGGGAGGGATTAGGGGAGGGCATGTCGGTACGCGGCAAGGTCGCCTTTTTGCTTGCCTTTGCCGGATGGGCTTTCCTGATTGCGGCATTGGCGAATTACGCTGCTCACCTTCGTGCGATGTGTGATGATGAAGGCACCCGCCGCATCGACTGTAGCGCGACCGCTGAAAACCTCGCATGGGTTGGAGCCATCGTAATTTTCTTCGCCGGTGCGCTTCTCCTCAAGCGTCTTGCCGGACGCCTGGAGACTTCTCATGACTGAAGCCCGCACCGACTGGACCCGCGAAGAAATCGCCGCGCTGTTCGACCTGCCCTTTAATGATTTGATGTTCGAGGCGCAGTCGATCCATCGCGCGAATTTCCCGCGCAACGAGGTGCAGTTGTCGACGCTGCTGTCGATCAAGACCGGCGGCTGCCCGGAGGATTGCGGGTACTGCAACCAGTCGGCATCGGCGGAGTCGGGCCTCAAGGCTGAAAAGCTGATGAGCGTGCAGGCGGTGATGCAGGCGGCGGCGCAGGCCAAGGATGCGGGCAGCTCGCGCTTCTGCATGGGCGCGGCCTGGCGCAATCCCAAGGAACGGGACATGCCCGCCATCGTGGCGATGGTGAAGGGCGTGCGCCAGATGGGCATGGAAACCTGCATGACGCTGGGGATGCTCAGCGAGAGCCAAGCCAAGGTGCTGGCCGACGCGGGCCTCGACTATTACAACCACAACATCGACACTTCGCCCGAACATTATGAGAAGGTGATTACCACCCGGACGTTCGACGACCGGCTGGAAACGCTGGAAAATGTGCGCAATTCGGGCATCAACGTCTGCTCCGGCGGCATCGTGGGCATGGGCGAGACGCGCGAGGACCGCGTCGGCTTCCTCCACGCTTTGGCGGTGCTGCCCACCCATCCGCAGAGCGTGCCGATCAACGCACTGGTGCCGGTCAAGGGCACGGTGCTGGGCGATATGCTGGCCGACACGCCGCTCGCCAAGATCGACGAGATCGAGTTCGTCCGCACGGTCGCGGTGGCACGGATCGTGATGCCGGAGTCGATGGTGCGGCTGTCGGCGGGACGTGAGAGCATGTCGGATGCGTGCCAGGCGCTCTGCTTCATGGCGGGCGCGAACAGCATCTTCACTGGCGACAAGCTGCTGACCACGGCCAATGCGGGCGACAATGCGGATGCCGCGCTGTTCGCGAAGCTGGGCGTCGTGCCGATGCAGGCGGAGGTGAAGGTTGCGATGGAGGCGGCGGAGTGAGCAAGCCGAGCGCCTTGAAGATCGGACTCTTTGTGGTGCTCAGCATAGCCTATTGGCTGATTGCTATGATCGTCATTCTGCTGGCGTCAATCGGCAATTGCGGGATGGGGCCGGATGCTCCGGCCGACTGCGATGGTATCTCGCCAGCAATTACAGGAGTGCTTTCGTTCCTGATTTTCGCTGGACTTGCTTTTGGCTTTTTCAAGGCCCGGCTTTCGGGAGTGGATAAGCAATAATTCAATATCCGTTCGCCCTGAGATTGTCGAAGGGGCGCACTTCTTCTCGAAGTAAAGAACGGGGCTTCGACAGGCTCAGCCCGAACGGCTGATAGGATAGGACTGGGACAGGGAATAACATGGCAATCACCAAGATCCTGATCGCGAACCGTGGCGAAATTGCGTGCCGTGTCATGCGCACGGCCAAGAAGATGGGCATCAAGACCGTCGCGGTCTATTCCGATGCGGATGCGCGCGCGCCGCATGTGTTGATGGCGGACGAGGCGGTGCATATCGGCCCGTCGCCCGCCGCCCAATCCTATCTGATCGCCGACAAGATCATCGCGGCCTGCAAGCAGACCGGCGCGGACGCCGTGCATCCGGGCTATGGCTTCCTGTCGGAACGTGAAAGTTTCCGCAACGCGCTCGACGCGGAAGGCATCATCTTCGTCGGACCCCCGGCCAACGCCATCGCGGCGATGGGCGACAAGATCGAATCCAAGAAGCTGGCGCTGGAGGCGGGCGTCAATGTCGTTCCCGGCTTCGTCGGCGTGATCGACGACACCGAACATGCCGTCCGCATCTCCAACGAGATCGGCTATCCGGTGATGATGAAGGCGTCGGCCGGCGGCGGCGGCAAGGGGATGCGCCTCGCTTATTCCGAGCAGGATGTGCGCGAAGGGTTCGAGGCGACCAAGCGCGAAGGCCTCGCCAGCTTCGGCGATGATCGCGTGTTCATCGAAAAGTTCATCGAAAGCCCGCGCCATATCGAAATTCAGGTGCTGGGCGACCAGCATGGCAATATCGTTTACCTCAACGAACGCGAATGTTCGATCCAGCGCCGCCACCAGAAGGTGGTCGAGGAAGCGCCGTCGCCCTTCGTCAGCCCCGAAATGCGCCGCAAGATGGGTGAGCAGTGCGTCGCGCTCGCCCGCGCGGTCGGCTATTTCAGCGCAGGCACGGTCGAACTGATCGTGTCGGGCGAGGACAAGACCGGCGACGGCTTCTACTTCCTCGAAATGAACACCCGGTTGCAGGTCGAGCATCCCGTGACCGAGGAGATCACCGGCGTCGACCTGGTCGAGCAGATGATCCGCGTCGCCAATGGCGAGAAGCTCAGCTTCACGCAGGATGATGTGAAGATCAACGGCTGGGCGATCGAAAACCGCGTCTATGCCGAAGACCCCTATCGCGGCTTCCTGCCGTCGACCGGCCGGTTGATCCGCTACAATCCGCCCGAAACCGGGACGGACGACAATGGTGCGCTGATCCGGGTGGATGATGGCGTGGTCGAGGGCGGCGAAGTGTCGATTTTCTACGATCCGATGATCGCCAAGCTGATCACCTGGGCGCCCACGCGGCTGGAGGCGATCGACAAGCAGATCGAGGCGCTCGACAAGTTCGAGATCGAGGGGCCGGGGCATAATATCGATTTCGTGTCCGCGCTGATGCAGCATGAACGGTTCCGGTCCGGCAATATCACCACCGGCTTCATCGCGGAGGAATATCCCGACGGGTTCCAGGGCGCACCCGCTTCGCCCGAACTGCTGCGGCGGCTGTCGGCGATCGGCGCGTTCGCGGCGATGGCGCAGGCGGATCGGGCGCGGCGGATCGACGGGCAACTGGGCCGTCGCCTTAGCCCGCCGACCGGCTGGCAGGTCAAGATCGGGGACGCCATCCATGATGTAGAAATCGACGGCGACGATGTGACCGTGGATGGTCAGGCGATCGACATGGCGCTGGAATATACGCCGGGCGACCGACTGATCGAGGCGGAGTTCGGCGACGAATTGCTGGCGGTGCGGATCGCGCCGGTGCGGTCGGGCTTTGTCCTGACGGCGCATGGGGCGAGCCATAAATTGCGTATCCTGCCCGCCCATGCGGCACCCTATGCGCGGCACATGATCGAGAAGATCCCGCCCGACCTGTCGCGCTTCCTGATCTGCCCGATGCCGGGCCTGCTGGTCGCGCTGAACGTCAAGGTCGGCGACAAGGTGGAGATCGGCCAGCCGCTCGCCGTGATCGAGGCGATGAAGATGGAAAATATCCTGCGCGCGGGCAAGGCCGGCACGGTCAAGAGCGTGTCGGCGGCACAGGGCGAGAGCCTGCCGGTGGATGCGGTGATATTGGAACTGGAATGAAGCCCAGTTACTACACGATTTATATTCTTATCATGGATTAATGATCGATCGCAATTTTTTGATTCTGTCTTTCCGCCAAAATCGGAAACATGCGGCAAAAAAATCTGCCGGCCGCATGTTTCGTATTATTATATGTTGATTTTATTACTTGGATCTGCATGATCCCAGCTCCCCTGTCATCTTGGGAGCTGGATCATGACAACCTATACTTATACGCCGCCATCGCCTGGCTACGGCAAGAGCTGGTTCGATCCATTGATCTGGTCCACCGGGACCGTACCGAATGCGTCGGATGCGGACGTGTTTATCAACACGATCACGAATATCGGCACAGGCGAGGTGCAGAATTCCGGGATAAATATCGCGGCGGGTTCGTCAGTTACCGTGAATTCGCTATTCGTTGAGAATAATGCGGTTTTTCTGCTGGGCAGCCTTACGGCCGGAGACCTGACTCTGGGTGGGGGTGGATCGATCTCGATGTCGGAAGGCGCCGCTCTGGCAGCGGGCGACATTACCGTCACGGGCGGCGCCATCATTGCAGCAGGCACATTGGGGGCGGACAATGTGGTTCTGGCGGACGGCGGTGCTATGACGGCGGGACAGGGAGGGGTAGTCGCTACCTTTGATACGCTCACTCTGAACGACGGCTCTCTGGGGGGAGGAGCCTATGGCAACCTCAGTCTGACAACTGATCCAGGTGCCTTTTCAAACTTGGTGAACGGCGTGCTGGATGGCGGCACCTATAACGCTACAGACTTCGGGCTTTCGTCCGATACCACCGGCGTCCAACCGGGCGACCCACAGGGAATTTTGCTGAATGTGGGCGGAGGGAATATCACCTCCCTTTTGGCCGACGTCAGCCTGCAAGGCAATGCATCCATCTATAGCTTTGATACGACGTCAAACAGCTATGTCGATATGACAACCACTTTGCAGGAAATCCAGCAAGAGGGCAGTCTGACGCTGAGTAACGGAAGCTTTGAATTCGGTGCGCTTGATATCGACGGCGCGCTCAATCTCACTGGTTCCGTCCTTGTCTCCTCCTCAAGTATTCACATCAGTGACACCGGCGTCGTAGGTGGACTTGGCGTCATTAACGGGCCAGTCGATAATGACGGCGTCATCAATGTCGGTATGCCAGGTGGCTTCTCACCTTCATCCCTGTCGATACAAGGTCCGCTGACCGGCGATGGCGTGATCCATATTTTCGGTCGCGATCATTTTACCTACGGTTCGGGCTACACGCTCAATATTGCCGGCGCGTCCAGCAATGATGTGATATTTGACGACAGCCGCGCCACCCTCATCATCGGTGATCCTGACAGTTTTACCGGCACGCTCACGCCCTATGCAGGGACGGCCGACGGCACGCTGGCAGGGAATGTCGTCCTGAAGGATGTGAATTTCTCCAGCGCCACTGCAAGCTATCTGGGCAGCGCCACGGGCGGCACGCTCACCGTCAATGACGGCACGAGCGTCGTGACGCTCCAATTGAGCGGCAATTTTAACAATAGCAGCTTTGCGCTGAGCGAAGGCCGCACCTTCTCGTCGGATCCACCGACGACCAAGATCGTCATCAACTATGTCTGCTTCGTCACGGGTACGCTGATCCGCACCGATCGCGGTGACGTGGCGGTGGAGGAACTGGCGGTCGGGGATCGGGTGATGACGGCCTCCGGCGCGTTGCAGCCCGTCACCTGGATCGGGCAGCGGACATTGACGGGCATTGCGGACGCGGCGCAGGCGGCGGCGTGGCCCGTGCGGGTCAAGGCAGGCGCGTTCGGGACGAACCGGCCGGATCGCGACCTGCTGCTGTCGGCTGGCCACGCCGTCTGCGTGGATGTCATGGGCGAGATGTTCGTGCCGGTCGGGCGGCTGGTCAACGGCGGCACGATTGCACGCGTGCCAATGGACACGGTTACATACTGGCACGTCGAACTGGACCAGCACGACGTGTTGCTGTCCAACAACCTGCCCAGTGAAAGCTATCTCGACGTCGGCAACCGCGCCTGGTTCTCAGGACTTGGCACGGATCTGCCCGATGCCGCGGCACAGGATTCCGGTCGATATGCCCGCCCGTTTGTCGATAATGGTCCGATCGTCGAGGCGATACGGCTGCGGCTGGCGGAGCAGGCGCGGCGGATCGGCTGGGCCGACACCAGCGACATGGATGTGCATCTGGTGGTCGATGGCGTGCGGGTTGATGGTGATATGGACGGCGACCTTGCGCGCTTCATCTTCCCCGCCACGGCGCGCGAAGTCGTGCTGCGGTCGCACTGTTTCGTGCCGGCGCATGCGGATATTGAGGGCGACCAGCGGGCGTTGGGCATCTGCCTGACCGGCCTCACCCTTTCGGACGGATTGCGTGCCGAACGGACGGTGACGATCGACCATGCAATGTTCGACAGCCAGCACGCGCTGGAACAAGGGGGCGGGCGCCAATGGCGCTGGACCAAAGGCGCCATGCGCCTGGACCCGGCGCTATGGGATGGCCTGCGGTCGCATGTCATTCTGCGGCTGGACATGCTTGCGTCCAGCGGCCGTCGCTGGGTGGCTCCAGTGCAGCAAGAGGATATGTCCATGCCCGCGAGCAATGTGGTCGCTCTGCGCGCCTGATATATTTGCGCCGCAAAGAGCATGGGACAAGCGGAAGCCGCCTGAACCGACGCCGCGATATTATTGCTGGCCGCGCTGACGCATTTCGCTAAATTCCGCGATGATCGGAATGGGGCGAGGGATGCAGAGCAATGGCCGTGGGAATGGTGCGCAGCGATTATGTGATGGATGCAAGGCGCGACCGGCTGGTCATCACCGCGTCGGCGCTGGGCACCGTGTTCGAATGGTATGATTTTTACATCTATGGCGTTCTGGCGCCGATCATCGGGCGGACCTTCTTCCCGACCGACAATCCGACCGTCGAGCTGCTCTACACGCTCGCCGGTTTCGCCATCGGCTTCGCCTTCCGGCCGATCGGGGCGATGCTGTTCGGCTATCTGGGCGACCGGCTGGGGCGCAAATATACGTTTCTGGCGACCATCGTGCTGATGGGGGTGGCGACGGCGGGCGTGGGATTGACGCCATCCGCCGCCAGCATCGGGATCGCCGCGCCGATCATCCTGATCGGCCTGCGGATCGCGCAGGGGCTGGCGCTGGGCGGGGAATATGGCGGGGCGGCGATCTATGTCGCCGAACATGCGCCGCCGGGGAAGCGGGGCTTTTATACCAGCTTCATCCAGGCGGGGGTGATCGGCGGATTCGTGCTGTCGCTGATCGTCGTGGTCGGCACGCAGGCGATCGTGGGGCCGGCGGTGTGGGCGGCATGGGGATGGCGCATCCCGTTCATCCTGTCGCTGGCGTTGCTGGGCATATCGCTGTGGATGCGGCTGATGCTGCGCGAAAGCCCGGTCTTTACCGCGATGAAGGCGGCGGGCGCGCAGGCGAAGAACCCGCTCAAGGAAGCCTTCACCGCGCCGGGCAACAGGCGACGGATGCTGGTGGCGATGATCGGCATCGCGGCGGGCTTTACCGTCATCGCCTATACGGTGATGTTCCAGGCGCTCTATTTCCTGCAAAACGGGCTGCATGTGTCGCCGGGCATGGCGCAGTTGCTGGTGGGCGGCAGCGCCTTTTTCGGGGTGGGCAGCTTCATCTTCTTCGGCTGGCTGTCCGACCGGGTGGGGCGCCGGAAGCCGATCCTGATCGGTTATGCCCTGGTGCTGGTGCTGGCATTGCCGCTCTATCAATTCATGGGGCATGTCGCGAACCCGGCGCTGGAGGCGGCGGCCGTCCGCGCGCCGGTGGTGGTGAGCGGGTCGGATTGCCGTTTCGATCCGTTCGCCAAAGTGCAGCCGACCGCTTGCGGCAAGCTGCTTGACCATTTTTCCAAGCGCGGCATCCCCTATGACAAGCAGGAAGCGGCCGTGCCGGGCGTCGCGATCGGCGGCAAGGCGGTGGCCGATCTGGACCCCGCCGGTCTTGATAGGGCGCTGGCGGCGGCGGGATATCCGGGCGGCGCGGTGACGCCCGACTGGCCGGCGGCCGCGCTGGTTTTTGGTGCGCTGCTGATCCTGTGGATTTTATCGGGGGCGACCTATGGGCCGGTGGCGGCGCTATTGTCCGAATATTTCCCGGCGCGCATCCGCTATTCGTCGCTGTCCATCCCCTATCATATCGGCACCGGCTATTTCGGCGGGTTCCTGCCGCTGGTCAGCCAATATATCGTGGCGCGCACGGGCGATCCCTATGCGGGATTGTGGTACACGCTGGCGGTGGTGGCGCTGGCGTTGGTCACATGCCTGATCGGATTACCCGAAACGAAGGATCGCCCCCTCGACGCCTGATGCCGGGGGCGCTATCGGCAGCGTGATGCATGCCTATATCGCTCCGCTGCGCCTGCGCCTGGATGGCGACGCGCTCGTGTCCAACTGGCGCTGGCTGGCGGCGAAGGGCGGCGGCGCGGCGTGCGGCGCGGCGATCAAGGCGGACGGCTATGGGCTGGGCGCGGTCGAGGCGATGCGTCGGCTGCTGCGCGCGGGGTGCCGCGACTTCTTCGTATCCAACTGGGGCGAGGCGGCTCTGGTCGAGCCGCTGCTGGAAACCGGCGTCAATCTTTCCATCCTGCATGGCGTGCGCGTCGAGGACATGCCCCAGGCGCTGGCGTCACGGGCGCGGCCGGTCCTGTGCACGCCGGCGCAGGTAGCGCGCTGGCGCGATGCGGGTGGCGGGGCGTGCGATGTCATGGTCGATACCGGCATGAACCGGCTGGGGCTGGACTGGCGCGGCGAGATTGCGGCGCTGGTCGAGGGGCTGGAGATCGCGACGCTGATGAGCCATCTGGCGTCGGCGGATGAGGATGTCGCGTTCAATGCGGCGCAACAGGCGCGGTTCGTCGGGATCAGGCGGGCGGTTGCGGCGGCGCGCTACAGCCTGGCCAACAGTGCCGGCATATGCCTGGGCCGCGACTATCATTTCGATCTGACCCGACCGGGGCTGGCGCTGTATGGCGGCATCCCGCGCGATCAGGCGGCCGGGCATGTGCGCGCGGTGGTGCAGCCGCAGGCGCAGGTGCTGCAACGGCGGCGGCTGATCGCGGGGGACAGCATCGGCTATAACGCGACCTTCACGGCGACGCGCGACCATGAGGTGGCGATCCTGAACCTGGGCTATGCCGATGGCTATCTGCGCGGCTTTTCCGGCAAAGGCGCGGTGATCATCGATGGCGCGCGACTGCCGGTGCTGGGCCGGGTGTCGATGGACCTGATCGCGGTCGATGTCAGTGCGCGGGCGGAGGTGGGCGAAGGCGACTGGCTGACGATCGACTATGCTTTGCCCGACGCGGCTGCGCTGTCGGGCCTGTCGCAATATGAATTGCTGACCGGGCTGGGCGCGCGGTTCGACCGGCTGTGGGACTGAAAAAAAATGCCACGCGGCGTTGCCAAGCGGGATTTGCCGACGAAAATCTGCCCGGTCTGCCAGCGTCCCTTTGCCTGGCGCAAGAAGTGGGAACGCGACTGGGAGGCTGTCATTTATTGTTCCGACCGATGCCGCCGCGCGCCGCGCGATAGCTGAGACGGGAAAGGCCGCCGATCTTTCGACCGGCGGCCTGTTTTTTGTATTTATTGCACGTCTTGGAGCGGGATCATGCCAGATTGACCCGCGCCATCATCGTGCTCTAGCGTTCGATGCACATGGCGACGCCCATGCCGCCGCCGATGCACAGGGTGGCCAGGCCCTTTTTCGCGTCGCGCTTGGCCATTTCATAGAGCAGGGTGGTCAGCACGCGCGCGCCCGAAGCGCCGATCGGATGACCGATGGCGATCGCGCCGCCATTGACGTTGAGCTTTTCCGGGTCGAAGCCCAGTTCCTGGCCGACCGACAGGGCCTGCGCGGCGAAGGCTTCGTTCGCCTCGATAAGGTCGAGGTCGGCGATCGACCAGCCCGCCTTGGCCAGGGCCTTGCGGCTGGCCGGGGCCGGGCCGATGCCCATGATCGAAGGATCGACGCCGCAGGTGGCGAAGCCGGCGATGCGGCCCAGCACGGTCGCGCCGCGCCTGGCGGCGGCATCGGCGGTCATCAGCACCAGCGCGGCGGCGCCGTCATTGAGGCCGCTGGCGTTGCCGGCAGTGACGGTGCCGTCCTTCTTGAACGCGGGCTTGAGGCTCTGCATCGCTTCGATCGTGGCGCCGGCACGGATATATTCGTCATGCTCGACAATGGTGTCGCCCTTGCGGCCCTTGACCGTGACGGGCACGATTTCATCGACGAACCGGCCGGCGGCGCGCGCGGCTTCCGCCTTGTTCTGGCTGGCGACGGCGAACGCATCCTGCGCTTCGCGGCTGATCTGATATTTTTCCGCCAGATTTTCCGCCGTCACGCCCATATGATAATTGTTGAAGGCGTCGGTCAGGCCATCGTGGATCATGGTATCGAACAGCGTGACGGACCCCATCTTGCTGCCGGCGCGCAGATATTGGGCGTGGGGCGCAAGCGACATGTTTTCCTGGCCGCCCGCGACCATGATGTCGGCGTCGCCCGAACGGATCGCCTGGGCGGCGAGGGCAACGGCGCGCAGGCCCGAACCGCACAGTTGATTGATGCCCATCGCCGTGCGTTCAACCGGGATGCCGGCATTGACGGCGGCCTGACGCGCGGGGTTTTGGCCCTGGCCAGCCGCCAGCACCTGACCCAGAATCACCTCGTCCACTTCCTCCGGCGCGACGGCCGCCTGGGCAAGGGCCGCCAGGATCGCCTGACGACCCAGTTCATGCGCAGGAACCGAGCCGAAGGCGCCCATGAAACTGCCGACAGGGGTGCGCTTGGCGGCGGTGATGACGATGTCTGACAAAGCCTTGATCCTCAAATGCGGTGGTTGTTTTCGCACGCGCACATAGCATCATCCATCATGGCTGGAAAGCCAGTGGGACAGCGGCTCCCACAGCTTTTCACGCGCGCTGCCGCCCACCACCATGCCGACATGGCCAAGCGATACATGGCGTTCTTCCCGCAGGTGCGGTCCGGCGGCGGCGGGGACGATCCGGTCGGTGGTGGAAACGATCGACAGGGTGGGGCAGGGGAGCGCGCCGGGATCGATCGTGCGGCCCGCGATGGTCCAGCGCCCCGTGCCGCTGACGTTGCCGGCGTAGAAGCTATCGAACAGGTCGCGGCCGGCGGCGTAGCTGAGTGGCGGGCCGCCATTGGCCCAGTCCTCCACCGCAAGGAAGGCGCGCTCGGCATCCGACCCCGGCGCGGCATCGGCGAAGAGCGCATATTTGCGGATCGTGCGGGCCGGGTCCATCGCCCAGAAGCCCGATTGCAGTACCTCCATCGGGACATAGCCGATCCGTTCTGCCATCGGCTGGGCGCTGCGCCACAGGCCGCCGATCAGATCCAGGTCGGCCGGAGGGAAGCCGTCGAAGCGCCAGGGCGCGGCGATCGTGGCGAGCGCGGGGACAGGCCGCAAGGCGGCGGCCCCGATGGCCAGGCTGCCGCCCAGGCAATAGCCGACCAGGATCGGCGGGCGGGGCAGGGTGGCAAGCATGGGCAACAGGCGTCGGGTGACATGCCCGTCAAGGCCCAGCTCCGCATCCTGCGGCGTCGGCGCGCCCCAGTCGACCAGATAGGCGTCATGGCCTGCTGCGGCCATGTGGCGCAGCAAGGAGCGGCCGGGCGAGAGGTCGAGCACCTGGGGCGGATTGATGAGGGAGGGAATGAAAACCACCGGATTACGGGCACTTGCCGCACCATATTGCAGCAGGCGCGCCGGCCCGGCGCTGGCCACGCAACGCCTCTGTGGCGCGGCGGGGGGGCGCGTTGCCGCCTGATATTTGCGCAAGCCCGCAAAAGCCCTGCGGCGCAGATCGGGATCATCCTGCGTTTCGTGCCATAAAATATTGAGAAAAAGGGGCAAAGGGCGCGGCCCATGTTGCGGTGCGGCATCGCCTTGTGCTAATGCGATATGCTCAGGTGTGGGAGAGGAATCCATGACCAAATCCAGGACCGTGAATGAATCAGAGCCGGTCGTCATCAAGAAGTACGCCAACAGGCGGCTCTATAATACCGAAACTTCCAGCTACATCACCCTCGACCTGCTATCGCAGATGACGCGCGAGGGACGCGAATTCACCGTGGTCGACGCCAAGACCGGCGAGGACATCACCCACAATGTCCTGACCCAGATCATCATGGAAGAGGAACAGCGCGGCAAGAACATGCTGCCGGTCAATTTCCTGCGCCAGTTGATTTCGATGTACGGCGATTCGATGCAGTCGATGGTGCCGCAATATCTGGAAGCGTCCATGGATGCGTTCCGCAAGAATCAGCAGCAGTTCCAGGAAGCGATGAAGGGCGCGTTCGGCGGCGGGCCGCTCGCCGATATCGCCAAGCGCAATTTGCAGATGTTCGAAGCGGCGGCCAGCGCGTTCGGCAATGGCGTGCCGGGGATGCCGGGCATTCCCGGCATGACGCCGCCCGCCGCGCCATCAGCGGAAGGCAGCAAGGACGCGGAGATCAGCGATCTCAAGGCGCAGCTCGCCGCGCTCAATGCGAAGATCGACAAGCTGGGCTGATGCGGCATGGCTAGGGCGGATCGGCTGGAACGGATGGACCTGCGCCGGGCCGAACTGGAGGAGGAATATCGCGCGGCGCTGATCGCGGCGCTGCGCGACACCGCCGCCGGGCGATGGGGCCTGTTCGATCATCAGAAGGACAAGGCCGGCAAGGCCCGCGCCGCCCCGGTGATTGCCGCTCTGTCCGACCTGGCGGAGGAAATCGGCGCGATGCGCGACACGCTGGGGCTGGAGCCGTTCGCGCTGCACGATGACTTCATGGCGGCGCGTGGCCCGGCGGCGGCCGATGCTGTGGGTGAACCCCGGCAGGCGAAGGCGTGGCTGGAGAAGATGGGCGCTGCGGCCTGAGCGTCGGCGCGGCGCTCAAGGGGTCGACAGGCACGGCGCGTCTGTCCTATGGCGCGCCATTCCCTTTCTAGCCAAGGCCATATCCCCGTGAAGCACGCCCTTAATGTCACCCGCGAACAGGATTTCGCCGCCTGGTATCAGGCCGTCATTTCGGAAGCCGACATGGCCGAGGAAAGCGGCGTGCGCGGGTGCATGGTGATCCGCCCCTGGGGCTATGGCATCTGGGAGCGCATCCAGAAGTTGCTGGACGAGCGGATCAAGGCCACGGGCCATGAAAATTGCTATTTCCCGCTGTTCATCCCCTTGAGCTATTTCGAGAAGGAGGCCGAGCATGTCGACGGCTTCGCCAAGGAAATGGCGGTGGTCACGCATCACCGACTGATCCAGCAGGATGGCAAGCTGGTGCCCGACCCCAGCGCCAAGCTGGAAGAACCGCTTGTCGTGCGGCCCACGTCCGAAACGGTGATCGGCGCGGCGTTCAGCCGCTGGGTGCAAAGCTGGCGCGACCTGCCGGTGCTGATCAACCAGTGGGCCAATGTCGTGCGCTGGGAAATGCGGACCCGCATGTTCCTGCGCACCGCGGAATTCCTGTGGCAGGAGGGGCATACCGCCCACGCCACGGTGGACGAGGCGATGGACGAAACATTGAAGATGCTGGAAGTCTATCGCAGCTTTGCCGAGGAGTGCATCGCGCTGCCGGTGGTGGCGGGCGAGAAGCCGGAAAATGAACGCTTCCCCGGCGCGGTCGCGACCTATTCGATCGAAGCGATGATGCAGGATGGCAAGGCGCTGCAGGCCGGCACATCGCATTTCTTGGGCACCACCTTCAGCCAGGCGCAGAATATCAAGTTCCAGAATGCCGAAGGGCAACAGGAACTGGCGCAGACCACCAGTTGGGGCGTGTCGACGCGGATGATCGGCGGGCTGATCATGGTCCATGGCGACGACGATGGCCTGCGCGTGCCACCGCGCGTCGCGCCCTGGCAGATCGTGGTCGTGCCGATGCTGCGCGACACGGATGAGGATGCAGCGATCCTTGCTTATTGCTCTGACCTTGTGACGCAGTTGAACGGCCTGAATGTGTTTCGCGAGCCGGTGCGCGCGCTGCTCGACCGTCGCCCGGCCAAGGCGGCGACCAAGCGCTGGGGCTGGGTCAAGAAGGGCGCCCCGATCGTCATCGAGGTCGGCGGGCGCGATGTGGCGGGCGGCAATGTGTCGGTGATCCGGCGCGACCGGCTGTACCGCCCGGACGGCAAGCTGGACAGCGCGATCGTTGCCAAGGGCGATTTCGTGGCGGGCGCGGTGGCGACGCTGGAGGATATTCAGGCGGCGCTGTTCGCCGACGCCAAGGCGCGGCTGGATGGCAGCATCGACGCTTCGATCGGCGATCTGGATGCGCTGAAAGCCTATTTCAACGCGAGCGCCAAGCCCGGCTGGGCGCTGGTGCAATGGGCCAAGCCGACCGGCGATGCGCTGGAGAAGGTGGTCCAGTGGCTCAAGGGTGAGAAGCTGACCCTGCGCAATGTGCCGAGCGACGCGCCGGCGGCGGACGGGGTGTGCGTGTTTACCGGCGAGAAGGCGGTCGAGCGGGTGTTGGTGGGGCGGAGTTATTGATGTGATAGTGGCTGGTGCTCCCGCGCAGGCGGGAGCCCAGTTCCAACGGCAGCATGTGATATCGGCGGCGGAACTGGGTTCCCGCCTGCGCGGGAACGCATTTGTCTTTACCTACAGCACATATTTACTCAAATCCGTGTCGTGGGCGACGGCGGATAGCTGCTTCTCCACATAGGTGCGGTCGATCAGCAGGGTTTCGCCGCGACGGTCCTCCGCTTCGAAGCTCACATCTTCCAGCAGCTTTTCCATCACCGTCTGGAGGCGGCGGGCGCCGATATTCTCGATTTCGCTGTTCACGTCGGCGGCGATCTTGGCTACCGCGCGGATGCCGTCCGGGGTGAGGTCGATCGTAACCTCCTCGGTCGCCAGCAGCGCGCGATACTGCGTCACCAGGCTGGCCTTGGTGTCGGAAAGGATCGCGACGAAATCCTCCTCGGTCAGCGCCTTCAACTCCACCCGGATCGGCAGGCGGCCCTGGAGTTCGGGCAGCAGGTCGCTGGGCTTGGCGACGTGGAAGGCACCCGACGCGATGAAGAGGATATGGTCGGTCTTGAGCGGGCCATATTTGGTCGAGACGGTCGTGCCCTCGATCAAAGGCAGCAGGTCGCGCTGCACCCCTTCGCGGCTGACGGAGCCGCCGCGCACGTCGCTGACCGCGATCTTGTCAATCTCGTCAAGGAACACGATGCCGTTCTGCTCGGCGCTGGTGATGGCGGTTCGGGCGACATCATCCTGGTCCAGGCGCTTGTCCTGCTCTTCCTCGACCAGCTTGTCCCAGGCGTCGGCGACGCGCATCTTGCGGCGCTTCTTCTGTTGCTGGCCGAACGCCTTGGACATCATGTCGGACAGGTTGATCATGCCGACCTGACCGCCCATGCCGGGAATTTCCATCGGCATGGAGGGGCTGTCGGCGACTTCCACCTCGACCTCGACATCGTTCATCTGATGCTGCTCGATCCGCTGGCGGAAGGAAAGGCGGGTGGCCTCGCTCGCTTCCTTGCCCGTCAGCGCGTCGAGCAGGCGGGCCATGGCGGCTTCGGATGCGGCTTCGCGCACAGCTTCGCGGCGGCGGTCCTTTTCTAGGCGCACCGCTTCCTCGACAAGATCGCGGACGATCTGTTCCACGTCGCGGCCGACATAGCCGACTTCGGTGAATTTGGTGGCTTCGACCTTGACGAAGGGGGCGTCGGCCAGTTTCGCCAGCCGGCGGCTGATCTCGGTCTTGCCGCAGCCGGTCGGCCCGATCATCAGGATATTCTTGGGCGTCACCTCGTCCCGCAGGTCGGCGGGCAGGTGCTGGCGGCGCCAGCGGTTGCGCAGGGCCACCGCGACGGCGCGCTTGGCGTCATGCTGGCCGATGATATGGGCGTCCAATGCGGCGACGATGGCTTTGGGTGTCAGATTGTCGTTCATCTTGAGACTCCCCCCTCCCTTTCAAGGGAGGGGCAGGGGGTGGATCGCGCGCATCGCGCGCGTTGCAACATATCGGGATGGAGCAAGCTCGCTGCGCTCGCACCCACCCCACCCCCTCCCTGAAAGGGAGGGGTTTTCGGCTAAACGGCGCTGTCGAGCGTTTCGATGGTCAACTGGTCGTTGGTATAGACGCAGATGTCGGCGGCGACGGCCATCGCCTTGCGGGCGAGGGTTTCCGCGTCGTCCTCATATTCCATCAGCGCGCGGGCGGCGGCGAGGGCAAAATTGCCGCCGGAGCCGATCGCCGCGACGCCGTTCAATGGTTCGAGCACATCGCCATTGCCGGTCAGGATCAAGGTCACATCCTTGTCCGCGACGATCATCATCGCTTCCAGATTGCGCAGATATTTGTCGGTGCGCCAGTCCTTGGCCAGTTCGACCGCAGAGCGCATCAACTGGCCATTATGGCGTTCCAGCTTGGCTTCGAGCCGTTCGAACAGGGTGAAGGCGTCGGCGGTCGCGCCGGCAAAGCCGCCGATGACGCTGCCGTCATGCAGGCGGCGCACCTTGCGGGCGTTGGGCTTCATCACGGTCTGGCCCATGGACACCTGGCCATCGCCGGCGACGACGACCTTTCCATTCTTGCGGACCGACATGATGGTGGTGCCATGCCAGACGGGCATGGAAGAGCTGCGTTGGTCGTTCATGGGCCGGCATATGGGACGCGGGGCCGCAGGGCGCAAGCCGCCCCCGTTCAATCGGCGAAGCGTGTCATTTCAGCGACAATATTCTTACAAAATGTTCAGGAACAAATACGCATCAATTGACATTGTGCAGTGCACCATTGATGATGAGCGTCCGAATTCCGGAAGGAGATGCCCGCATGACCCTCAAGGCCAGAGCACAGGAAAAGGTCGAACGTGCGGGAATTTCCAACTATTCGTTCGACCAGGATGTGCTGGTCATGTGCGGCGTGCGCTACACCATCGAAGCGTGCGAATGTGGCGAACCGGGGTGCGACGGCGTAAGGTTGCGCAAGAACATGACCGCGATGGCGCGCGTTCTGCAATAGGTGCGGCGCGGGGCGAGCGCCCCTTTTCAGTGCATCACGTCCTTGCCCGCGCGGCCGACCGATTCGATATCGCGCCCGACGCCCTGAACCGTATTGCAGGCGGCGAGCGTGACGATCAGCAGGCCGCCGATCAGCAAGGCAAGATTGTGACGCATGAAGGCGATACTCCGACAAGGGGGACGAATCGCTCTATAGGCAGGCTTGGCATCATCGTAAAAAGGCTTTTACGGCAAATCGATGAACCCCCTGTTGACAGGGCGCGCCGCCGATGCCAAAGGCCGCCTCCTCCTTACAGGGGGCGCGTAGCTCAGCGGTAGAGCACACCCTTCACACGGGTGGGGTCACAGGTTCAATCCCTGTCGCGCCCACCATGACCCGGCGGTCATGGCAGGACATATAATTTCCCGGCATTGATCTTTTCTAATGTGTCGCGCTACATTTGCGGCCTCATCCGGCGTGTTTGCGCGCCGACCGGAAAGGACGACCATGCCCCCCTATCTGAAAGCCGGCGCGGCCCTTGGCGCGTTGCTGCTGTCCCCGCTTTGTGCCAGCGCGCAGGACCAACTGACGCTGGAGCGCGTGTTCGCCAGCCCGGACCTGGCCGGGCCGCAGCCGCGCGCGCTGAAACTGTCGCCCGACGGGTCGCTGGTGACGGTGCTGAAACCGCGCGCGGATGAAAAGGAGCGGCTGGACCTGTGGGCGATCGACAGCCGGACCGGGGTGGAACGGATGCTGGTGGATTCGAAGAGGACCGGCAGCGGGGCCGAACTGTCCGAAGCGGAAAAGATGCAGCGCGAGCGGGATCGCTCCGTCGCGGGTAGCAGCGGCATCACCAGCTATGACTGGGCGCCCGATGGCAAGAGCCTGTTGGTGCCGGTCGACGGCGACCTGTATCTGGCCGGGCTGGATGGCAAGGTCACGCGGCTGACCAATACGCCCGATGGCGAGCTGAACGGCGTGGTCAGTCCCAAGGGCGGCTTCGTGTCGTTCGTGCGCGGCGGCAATCTGTTCACCCAGCCGATCGGTGGCACGGAAAGGCAAGTGACGCAGGGGGGCAGCGATACGATTAGCTGGGGCGTGGCGGAATTCGTGGCGCAGGAGGAAATGGACCGGCGCACCGGCTATTGGTGGTCGCCCGACGATACACGCATCGCCGTCGCGCGGGTGGATGAAAGCCCCGTCGGCATCGTCACCCGCACCGCAATCGGCGGGGAGGGCACGAAGGTCTATCAACAGCGCTATCCCGCCGCCGGCACGCCCAACGCCATCGTCGACCTGTTCGTGATGAAGCCCGACGGATCGGGCCAAGTGCAGGTCGACCTGGGCGCGGACAAGGATATCTACCTCGCCCGCGTCGACTGGGCGAAGGACGGCAGGACGCTCTATGTCCAGCGCGAGAGCCGCGACCAGAAACGGCTCGACCTGCTGGCGGTCGAGCCCGTCACCGGCAAGGCCAGGATCGTGCTGACCGAGACGGCGAAAAGCTGGATCAACCTGTCGAACAATTTTCATGCGCTCAAGGATGGCAGTATCCTGTGGTGGTCGGAAAAGAGCGGCCATGGGCATCTTTATCGCGTCAACGGCGGCCAATGGACGGCGCTGACCAGCGGCGACTGGGACGTGCGCGATGTCGTGGGCGTGGATGAGAATAAGGGCCTGGTCTATTTCACCGGCAATCGCGAAACGCCGCTGGAGCAGCAGCTTTATGTTGCGGCGCTGACCAGCGGCGGGCAGGCGCGGGCGCTGACCGCGCAGGGCTGGTGGAATGACGCGGTGATGGACGGTGCCGCGAGCCGGGTCGTGGTGACGCGGCAGAATGCGGATCAGCCAAGGCAACTCTATCTGGCTGACAGCAGCGGCAGGCAATTGCGATGGCTGTCGGAAAATGCGCTGACGGGCAGCCACCCCTACGCGCCCTATGTCGCGGGCCATGTGAAAACGACATTCGGCACGATGCAGGCGGCGGACGGGACCACGCTCTATACCAAGATGATGACGCCGAAGATGGAGCCGGGGAAGCGATACCCCGTTTTCATGATCCATTATGGCGGGCCGGGCGGCGGGCGTCAGGTCACGAACACATGGTCGGGCGCGCTGAACCAGTATCTGGTGGACCGGGGCTGGATCGTCTTTGCGATCGACAATCGCGGCACGCCCGATCGCGGCAAGGCGTTCGAGGATCATCTTTATCGCGCCATGGGCACGGTGGAGGTCGATGACCAGTTGAAGGGCGTGGAATGGCTGAAGGCCCAGTCGTTCGTCGATGCCAAACGGATCGCCACCTATGGCTGGTCCTATGGCGGCTACATGTCCGTGAAGCTGCTGGAAAAGGCGCCGGGCGTCTTTGCCGCGGCGGTGGCGGGCGCGCCGGTGACGAAATGGGAACTCTATGACACCCATTATACCGAACGCTATCTGGGCCAGCCGCAGGACAAACCCAGCGCCTATCCGGCGTCGGGCGCGGTGGATGACGCGGTGAAGATCGCCGATCCGCTGTTGCTGATCCACGGCATGTCCGACGACAATGTCGTGTTCGACAATGCCACCGCGCTGATGGCGAAGATGCAGGGCGCGGCGGTGCCGTTCGAAATGATGGCCTATCCGGGGCAGACCCATCGCGTCGGCGGGCCGGGCATCAGCGTCCATCTGTGGCGGACGATCGAGCATTTCCTGGCCGAACATGCCGGCGGGCCGGGCGCCGCGCCGAAATAAAATTGCGCCGGAGGAGGGGTTTGCGGCAGGCAAGCCCTTCTTTCTGGACAATTGCCGCCACATCGCTATGGCGCGCACTCCGCAATCCTGCGTTGAACTGGAGTCTTTTGTCATGGGTTACAAGGTCGTCGTCGTCGGAGCCACCGGGAATGTGGGCCGCGAGATGCTGACCATTCTTGCTGAACGCGAGTTTCCCATTGACGAGATTGCGGCGGTGGCTTCGTCGCGGTCGCAGGGCCTGACCGTCGATTTCGGCGAGACTGGCAAGACGATCAAATGCCAGAGCATCGAGCATTTCGACTTCACCGGATGGGACATCGCCCTGTTCGCGGCCGGCAGCGGCCCGACGGCGGAATATGCGCCCAAGGCGGCTGCGGCCGGCTGCGTCGTGATCGACAACAGCTCGCTCTATCGCATGGACCCGGACGTGCCGCTGATCGTGCCCGAAGTGAACCCGGACGCGATCGACGGGTACAAGAAGAGGAACATCATCGCCAACCCCAACTGCTCCACCGCGCAGATGGTCGTGGCCTTGAAGCCGCTGCATGACGCAGCGACGATCAAGCGCGTGGTCGTGTCGACCTACCAGTCGGTGTCGGGCGCGGGCAAGGCGGGCATGGACGAACTGTTCGAGCAGAGCCGCAACATCTTCGTCGGCGATCCGGCCGAGCCCAAGAAGTTCACCAAGCAGATCGCCTTCAACGTGATCCCGCATATCGACGTGTTCCTGGACGATGGATCGACCAAGGAAGAATGGAAGATGGTCGCGGAAACCAAGAAGATCCTCGATCCCAAGGTGAAGGTCACGGCGACCTGCGTGCGCGTGCCGGTGTTCGTTGGCCATTCGGAATCGATCAACATCGAGTTCGAGAAGGAAATTTCGGCCAAGGAAGCGCAGGACATATTGCGTGAGGCGCCCGGCATCATGCTGGTCGACAAGCGCGAGGATGGCGGATACGTCACCCCGATCGAATGCGTGGGCGATTTCGCGACCTTCATCAGCCGCGTGCGCGAAGATTCCACGATCGAAAACGGCATCAACCTGTGGTGCGTCAGCGACAATCTGCGCAAGGGCGCGGCGCTGAACGCGGTGCAGATCGCCGAACTGCTGGGCCGTCGTCACCTCAAGAAGGGGTGATGCATCCGATGATCTCCGGTGCTGTTGTGATGTGGAATATCCTTCCGGTCATGCAGCGCCGGATGATCGCTCTTTTGGTCGCCGCGATTGGTTTGGCCAATATCGCGCAGCCTTACCCCGATCTCGCCCCGCTCCAGCACGGCCCCACAGTCGCGCTGCTTTTGGCTGCACCTTGGATATTGAGGCGCTGGCCGCTTTCCAACGGCGCGGTTGCCTGCATATGGGTGTTCCTGCTGCTTCATACGCTGGGTGCGCGCTGGATATACACTTACACACCTTATGATGATTGGGCCCGCGCGCTCACCGGCCACGATATTTCCAGCCTGTTCGGCACGACCCGCAACGGCTTCGACCGGCTGGTTCATTTTGCGTTCGGCGGGCTACTCACATTGCCGATCGCACAGGTCGCACGGCGTTATGGCCGTCTGCCGCAACGCTGGAGCCTCGCTTTCGCCTTTGCCACCATTGGCCTTGGCAGCGCACTCTATGAGATATTCGAATGGTTGCTGACCATAATCGCAGCAGGCGAGACGGCAGACTATTATAATGGCCAGCAGGGCGATGTCTGGGACGCGCAAAAGGATATGGCCGCCGCGCAGGTCGGGAGCGGGCTGGCGCTGATAGCGCTCTTGCGTCATCGCGGCTGACGCCATATCGGACGATCCGTTACCGCCCGACAAGGACATGCCCCCGATGACCGACCTGCCGATCGAACGCCATGAGATCAAGGGTTTCGACGGATTGCCGATCGCGGTGCATATGGTGGGAGCCAAGGGAGAGGGGGCGCGTGACCTTGTCCTGATCCACGGCTATTTTTCCAACGCCTTTACCAACTGGATTCGCTATGGCCATGCGGCCAGGCTGGTGGCGGCGGGGTTCCGGCTGATCATGCCGGACCTGCGCGGCCATGGGGAGAGTGCCAAGCCGCATGATCCCGCCGCCTATCCGGCCGACGCGCTGACGGATGACAATCTGGGGCTGGTCGAACAATTGGGACTGACCGACTATGATCTGGGCGGCTATTCGCTCGGCGCGCGGACGACGGTGCGGATGCTGGCGCGCGGGGCGGCGCCACGGCGCGTGATCCTGGCGGGGATGGGGCTTCGCGGCCTGGTCAGGACGCTCGACAATGGCGGCTATTACCGGAATGTGCTGACCAATCTGGGCACGTTCGAACGCGGCACGTCGCAATGGATGACCGAAGCGTTCCTCAAGACCACCAAGGGCGATCCGGTGGCGCTGCTCAATATCCTCAACACCTTCGTCGATACGGACGAGGAGACGATCGCCGGTTTCCGGCAGCCGACCGCCGTGATTTGCGGCGCGGACGACCGCGACAATGGCGTCGCGCACGAACTGGCCGATGTGCTGCCCAACGGCCGTTATGTCGAGGTGCCGGGCAACCATATGAATGCCGTCACCCGCAAGGAGCTGGGGCAGGCGATGGTCGATTTCCTGACTGCTTGACTGTATCGCCGGGCCAAGTCACTTTCCCCGCATCGTCCTGTTCAAGGGGAATTTCATGAAAATCGCCATTTCCATGGCCGCGCTTGCGGCTGCCCTGATTGCTTCGCCGGTCATGGCGCAGCAGGCGCCCGTCGCCGCGACGGCCACACCCACCGCGGCCGAGGCCGACGCCTTCCTGGCCAGGGCCGAGAAGGCCCTGTTCGACCAGTCGATCATCAGCGGCCGGGCGCAGTGGATCAATGCGACCTATATCACCGACGATACCGATGCGATCGCATCCTATTTCGGCGCGATCGATACCAAGCAGCGCGTCGATTATGCGCTGGAGGCGGCAAAATATGCGGCCGCGCCGGGCATATCGGAAGAGACGAAGCGCCGGCTGACATTGCTGCGCACCGCGCTGACGCTGCCGGCGCCGACGACGCCGGGCGCGGCCGAGGCGCTGAATGACCTGGCGACCAGGCTCCAGTCCACCTATGGCAAGGGCAAGGGCACGCTGAAGGGCCAGCCGATCAACGGCAGCGACATCGAAGAGCGGATGGGGGTCAATCGCAACCCTGAAGAATTGCAGGAAATGTGGGTCAGTTGGCATGATAATGTCGGCGCGCCGATGCGGCAGGATTATGCGAAGCTGGTCGGCATCGCCAATGCAGGGGCCAGGGAACTGGGCTTTGCCGACACCGGCGCGATGTGGCGGTCCAAATATGACATGCCGGCCGATGATTTCGCTAGGCTGACCGACAAGATCTGGGCAGAGGTCAAGCCGCTCTATGACGATCTGCATTGCTATACCCGCACCAAGCTGAACGAAAAATATGGCGATGCGGTGCAACCCAGGACCGGCCCGATCCGCGCCGACCTGCTGGGCAATATGTGGGCGCAGGAATGGGGCAATATCTATGATATCGTGGCGCCCAAGGGGGCGGGCGACCTGGGGTTCGACACGACCGATCTGCTCAGGGAAAAGGGCTATGATCCGGTCAGGATGGTGAAGGCGGGCGAGGGTTTCTACAGTTCGCTGGGGTTCAAGCCCCTGCCGCAGACATTCTGGGAACGGTCGCAGATCACCAAGCCGCGCGACCGTGAAGTCATCTGTCACGCATCGGCCTGGGATCTGGACAATAAGGACGATATCCGCATCAAGATGTGCACCAAGGTGAACGGCGACGATTTCGTCACCATCCACCATGAACTGGGGCATAATTATTACCAGCGCGCCTATCAGGCGCAAAAGCCGCTCTATCTGGACGGCGCCAATGACGGCTTCCATGAAGCGATCGGCGATTTCGTCGCACTGTCGATCACGCCGGACTATCTGGTGAAGATCGGCCTGCTCGATCCCGCCAGGGTGCCGGGCGCGGACAAGGATACAGGGCTGCTGCTGCGGCAGGCGATGGACAAGGTCGCGTTCCTGCCCTTTGGCCTGCTGATCGACAAGTGGCGCTGGGGCGTGTTCGACGGGTCGATCCCGGAAAGCCAGTATGAAAAGGGCTGGACCGACCTGCGCCGCCAATATCAGGGCATCGTCCCGCCGGTGTCCCGCGACGAGACGAAGTTCGACGCCGGCGGCAAATATCATATCCCCGGCAACACGCCCTATACCCGCTACTTCCTGGCGCGGGTGTTGCAGTTCCAATTCTATGAAGCAGCGTGCAAGCAGGCCGGGTGGAAGGGGCCGCTGCATCGCTGTTCCTTCTATGGAAACAAGGCAGTAGGCGCGAAACTGAACGCCATGCTGGAAATGGGCGCATCAAAACCCTGGCCTGATGCCTTGCAGGCTTTCACCGGCAGCCGGGAGATGTCGGGCAAGGCGCTGGTCAATTACTTCGCGCCATTGCAGAAGTGGCTTGAAAATCAGAATAAGGGCAAGTCTTGTGGCTGGTAAGTTACTATAGTTCTTGGTAAGCGGCTGGCCCATGAGTGTGCCAGCCGTTGTCCTTTCGCTGTTATTTGGTGTCAGTATCGTCATGACTGTCGCCATGGCCGTCGCATGGCTGCATTTCGGCCGGCAGAAGCATGTATTGACCTGGACCGCTTCCTATGCGGTGGCCGTGTTTCAATGGGCTGCCAATGCCGGGGGCTTCTTCCTGAAAAGCGGATTATTATACGGGATCGCCGGCTTCGGGCTGGTGACGAGCGCGTCTTTGCTGGCCATCGGCATAAGGCAGCGGTCGGGACGGCCCGTGCCGGTCAGGCTGTTCGCCATACCTGCCGGGGCCGCCGCGATCGCCACGCTGGTCGCGATCTCGCCGATCGGGATGCAGTCGATGCAGGGGATGATCATCCCCGCCTTCGTGGGCGTGCTGGTGGCGATCAGCGCGGTATCGCTATGGCCCAGGGATCGCGCATTCACGCCGCCTGAGCTGGCCTTTTTCTCGGTCCTGGTCGCCTTCGCGATCGGGCAGGCCGCCCTGGCCGGGGCGGCCTTGCTGATCACCGGGCCGGAAACGGGCAAGGAACTGTATCGCGCCATCCTGTCGCTCTATACGCCGACCATCTATATTGGCACCGGGGTCGCCGCGATATTGGTGGTGGCAGGCGACCTGGCGCAGCAATTGCGCCGGCAGATCCGCCACGATCCGCTGACCGAAGTGTTCAACCGGCGCGGGCTGGATGAAGCGGGGATCAAGGCGATCGCGCAGGCGCGGCGGCACAATCGGTCGCTGGCGCTGGTGGTGTGCGATCTGGACGGATTCAAGGCGCTGAACGACGGCCACGGGCATATCGCCGGGGATCAGGCGCTGCGCGGTTTTGCCCAGTTGCTGACCAGCGCGGTGCGGCGCGGGGATATTGTCGGGCGGATGGGCGGTGACGAATTCGGCCTGCTGCTGCTGGACAGCAACGCCGCGGCCGCCGCCGAGGTGATGGAACGGGTGCGCGTGGAGGTCGGGCATCTGAGCCTGCCGCGCTTTCCCCAAGCGGTGTTGCGCGCCAGTTTCGGCGTCGCCGAACTGATGGCGGACGATAGCCAACTGGAAGATCTGGTGGCGCGCGCGGACGCGGCCCTCTACGCCGCCAAGAAGGGCGGCAAGGACCGCATCACCATCTGGCGCGATGCCGCCTGACCGGATTGCCTGACCGGATTGTCCGACCGGCCAAGGGGCTCAGCGGAAAGGCGGTTCGTTGAAGGCCCGCAGCTTGCGGCTGTGCAGCTTCGCGCCCTGTTGCCGCAGCAGTTCACAGGTCATGAGGCCGACGCGCAGATGGCCAGCGATCGCTTCTTCATAGAAACGGTTGGCCTGGCCGGGCAGCTTGAGTTCGCCATGGATCGGCTTGTCCGACACACAGAGCAGCGTGCCATAGGGGACGCGGAAGCGATAGCCCTGCGCCGCGATGGTGGCCGATTCCATGTCGATGCCGACCGCGCGCGACAAGCTGAAGCGCAGGGCGGAGCTGGAATAGCGCAGTTCCCAGTTACGGTCGTCGGTGGTGACGACGGTGCCGGTGCGCAGGCGCCGCCGGAAATCCTCCGGGTCGCCGCCACCCAGCACGGCTTCGGCGGCGCTGGCCATGGCGACCTGAACCTCCGCGATGGCGGGCACCGGGATTTCGGGGGGCAGCATGTCGTCCAGCACCTTGTCATCGCGCAGATAGGCATGGGCAAGGACGTAATCGCCGATCCGCTGGCTGGGGCGCAGGCCGCCGCAATGGCCGATCATCAGCCAGGCTTCGGGCCGCACCACGGCGAGGTGATCGCAGATCGTCTTGGCGTTGGACGGGCCGACGCCGATATTGACCAGGGTGATGCCGCTGCGGTCGGGGGCGATCAGATGATAGGCGGGCATCTGATGCTTGCGCCAGGCGCTGTCGGCGATCATGCCGTGGGGATCGGCGGTTTCGTTCGTCACATAGACGCCGCCAGCGCCCGACAGCGCGGTGAAGCGGGTGCCGTCCCGCTGGAGTTCGGCGCAGGCCCAGGCAACAAATTCATCGACATAGCGGTGATAGTTGGTGAACAATATGTAGCGCTGCACATGTTCGGCCGGGGTGCCGGTATAATGTTTCAGCCGCGCCAGCGAGAAATCGGTGCGCAGTCCGTCGAACAGGGCGAGCGGCCGGTCGCCAGCGGCATTGGGCATGAAGAGGCCGTCGGCGATCTCGTCCCCGATCTCGGCCAGTTCGGTGGCCGGGAAATGGCGCGCCAGTTCGGTCGGCGGCGTGCCGTCCAGCGCGCTCATGTCCAGGCCGTCGAGCACATAGGGGAAGGGGATTTGCTGGTCGCTGGGGCCAACCTCCACCTCCACGCCATAGTCGCGGACGAGCAGGTCGATCTGTTCGGCCAGATAATCGGCGAACATCGCGGGGCGGGTGATGGTGGTGACGTAACGGCCCGGTTTCGACAGGCGCGCAAAGGACCGGCCCGGCGGCGGCGCGTCGCTGCCGTCATGATAGGTGACGCGCAGTTCGGGATAGCAATAGCGCCGGTCGCTGCGCGCTTGCGGCGGCGGGATGCTGCCATCGCTGGCATAGGCGCGCATCGCGTCCCGCAAGGTTTCAATGGATGTCTGATAGATATGGTCGAGTTGCGCGACCGTTGCGCTGCCGATGCTTTGTGTCATCGCCCCCTGTTACCGCCTTTGCGTGACGGAAGAAAGACGGGAAAGGACGCGCGCCCGATCATCGGCCGGGCGCGCGTCGCCAAATCAGAGCTGGCCCAGCAGATGTTCGGCGGAGGAGAGTTTGAAGTCGCCGGGCGCTTCGACATTGAGTTCGGCGACAACGCCGTCCCTGACCAGCATCGAAAAGCGCTGGCCGCGCTCGCCCAGGCCGAACTTGCTGCCATCCATGGTCAGGCCCACCGCCCTGGCGAAATCGCCATTGCCATCGGCCAGCATCGTGACCTTGTCATCCGCGCCGGCCGACTTGCCCCAGGCGCCCATGACGAAGGCGTCATTGACGGCGGTGCAGGCGATTTCATCGACACCCTTGGCCTTCAGCTCTTCGGCCTTGTCGATGAAACCGGGCAGATGCTTGGCCGAACAGGTTGGCGTGAAGGCGCCGGGGACAGAGAAGATCGCCACGGTCCTGCCGGCGAAATAGTCGTCCGATGCAACGGCTTCGGGGCCGTTTTCGGTCATTTTGGTGAAGGTAGCGGCGGGAAGTCGGTCGCCCTTGCTGATGGTCATGATCATATCTCCTGGCCTTTGACCCGGCGGGAGGTCGGCGCTGGAGGCCGCTCTGTCAAGACGCGGCCGGGCGAATATGGCGCGCCGCGCGATGATTGCGGTCGCGCGTGCTTGGCAAGCCCGGTCGGTGGCCTATATTCGCCGCATGGACCAGACGCGATTTTATGGCGGGCATTTCCTGCTTGCCCTTCCCGGCATGGAGGACATGCGGTTCGATCATTCGGTGGTGGCGCTGTGCGTCCATGACGACAATGGCGCGCTGGGCATCGCGGTGGGGGAGGAAATAGAGGGGGTGAGCTTTCGCACCCTGCTGGACAGTTTCGACATCGACGGCGCGAATGTCCCCGATGTGCCGGTGCTGCGCGGCGGGCCGGTGGAGCCGCGACGGGGCTTCGTGCTGCATTCGCTCGATTGGGGCGGGCAGGATATGATCGATGTCGGGGGGCGCTGGGGCCTTTCGGGATCGCTCGACATATTGAAGGCGATCGCCGAAGGGCGGGGCCCAAGCCGCTACCTGATCGCGCTGGGCTATGCCGGATGGGGCGCGGGACAGTTGGAGCAGGAGATGCGGGGCGAAAGCTGGTTTCTGGCGGATGCCGACGCGGACCTGCTGTTCGACACGCCCGCGCGGCGCAAATGGGCGGCGGCCTTCGCCGCGTCCGGGGTCGATTCGGCGCATCTGGTGAGCGGGGCAGGATCGGCCTGAGCGGCCCGCAGGCACATAAAGAAAACTTTATATAGGGTTGCCAGAGGCGATGGCGGTTGGTAAGGGCCGTCCTATCGCCACCGTCCGGCTGACCGGCATCGGGGGCACAATTCTAAGTTAACGGAGACACGCTCGTGGCCACCGCACCCGCCACCCAGGCGCAGGATTATGTGATCGCCGACATTGGCCTTGCCGCTTTTGGCCGCAAGGAAATGGACATCGCCGAAACCGAAATGCCCGGCCTGATGGCGCTGCGTGCGGAATTCGGTCCGTCGCAGCCGCTGAAAGGCGCGCGCATCACCGGGTCGCTGCACATGACGATCCAGACCGCCGTGCTGATCGAAACGCTGACGGCGCTGGGCGCGCAGGTCCGCTGGGCAACGTGCAACATCTATTCCACGCAGGACCATGCCGCCGCCGCGATCGCCGCGTCAGGCGTGCCGGTGTTCGCCATCAAGGGCGAAACGCTGCAGGAATATTGGGATTATGTCGAGCGCATCTTCGACTGGCACACCGATGAATCGGGCGTCGCCAACATGATCTTGGACGATGGCGGCGACGCCACCATGTTCGCCCTGTGGGGCGCGCGCGTCGAAGCGGGCGAGGAACTGTTCACGCCGTCGAACGAGGAAGAGGAAATCTTCTGTTCGGTGCTCAAGCGCGTGTTGAAGGAACGCCCCGGTTTCCTGACCAAGACCGTCCAGTCGATCAAGGGCGTGTCGGAAGAAACCACCACCGGCGTCCATCGCCTGTACGAACTGGCCAAGAAGGGCAAGCTGCCCTTCCCGGCGATCAACGTGAACGACAGCGTCACCAAGTCGAAGTTCGACAATCTCTATGGCTGCAAGGAAAGCCTGGTCGACGCGATCCGTCGCGGCACCGACGTGATGCTGGCCGGCAAGATCGCCTGCGTCGCGGGCTTTGGTGACGTTGGCAAGGGGTCCGCCGCCTCGCTCCGCAATGGCGGCGCGCGCGTGATGGTCACTGAAGTCGATCCGATCTGCGCGTTGCAGGCGGCGATGGAAGGCTATGAAGTCGTGACGATGGAAGAGGCCGCGCCGCGCGCCGACATCTTCGTCACCGCGACCGGCAATGAAGGCGTGCTGACCGTCGATCACATGCGCGCGATGAAGAATATGGCGATCGTGTCCAACATCGGCCATTTCGACAGCGAGATCGAGATTGCCGGCCTCGCCAACATGAAGTGGACCGAGATCAAGCCGCAGGTCGACGAAGTCGAATTCCCCGACGGCAAGAAGATCATCGTCCTGTCGAAGGGCCGTCTGGTCAACCTGGGCAACGCCACCGGCCATCCCAGCTTCGTCATGTCGGCCAGCTTCACCAACCAGACGCTGGCGCAGATCGAGCTGTGGACCAAGAGCGAGCAGTATGGCAACGACGTCTATGTCCTGCCCAAGCATCTGGAC
The DNA here is from genome assembly GCF_030580935.1 of Sphingobium cyanobacteriorum. GTDB lineage: Bacteria > Pseudomonadota > Alphaproteobacteria > Sphingomonadales > Sphingomonadaceae > Sphingobium > Sphingobium cyanobacteriorum. The sequence goes on from NZ_JAUQOM010000003.1 coordinate 250,184, forward strand.
GAAAAGGTCGCCGAACTGCATCTGGAAAAGCTGGGCGTGAAGCTGACCAAGCTGAGCCAGCGCCAGGCCGACTATATCGGCGTGCCGGTGGAAGGCCCGTTCAAGCCGGATCATTATCGCTACTAAGAAAGAGCGATAAGCGACGGAAAAGGAGGGAGGCGGAAACGCCTCCCTTTTTTCTTGGTGGTCTTTTTCTTGCCGGGCCGCTTCCCGATGGACCTTTTCTGGGTTAGGCCCAGGCGACATATGAACAGGGACAGGCAGGTTCGGCGGGCCGGAGGGTGGATGTCATGACGACTTTGTCCCCCTATGCCGCGATCATATTCGGCATGGTGCTCGCCGCCTGGCTGGGCGCGGCCGTCTGGGCACTGGCCAGCGGCCAGCGGATGCGGCGCGAAGGCACGCAGGCGCAGGGCAAGCTGGACCGGCTGGCGGTGCTGATGGCGTCGGCCCCTGCGGCGCCGGTCATCATTCATCCCGATGGCCGGCTGGAGGCCGCCGATCGCCTGGCCAAATGGCTGGGCAAGCCGCGGGTGCCGACCTTCGCATCCGAACTGACCGATGCCGATGGCGGGCTGGAACCGGAGGATGCCGCCGCGCTGGCGCGCGAGATCGCGTCCGCCCAGCGCGCGGGCAAGAGCTTCGCGCTGCCGGTGCGGGGCCAGGGATCGTCCCGCCTGCTGCTGGTGCGTGGCGCGCCCGCCGGGCCGGGACTGGCCGAAAGCGGCGGCGTGGTGCTGTGGATTTTCGACGCGACCGACAGCCAGGCCGAAATTCAGGATCTGAAAAGCCATGTCGACCAGTTGCGTGACGCGCTGGAGGCGCTGGCCGGGCTGGTCGAGGCGGCGCCCTTCCCGATGTGGCATCGCACCCCCGATTTGCGCCTCAGCCTGGTCAACAGCGCCTATGTCCGTGCGGTCGATGGCGAAGATGCGGCTGATGTGATCGCCAACGGCATCGAACTGGTCGAAATGGCGGGCGGCGTCAGTCCGCAGGCCGCCGCCGCCGAAGCGGTGGCGCAGGATGCCCCGGTCGAACGGATGGTGCCCGCGACCATCGATGGCGAACGACGGACGATGCGGGTGGTCGACGTGCCGCTGGGACCGGCGGGCGTGGCCGGCTATGCGGTCGACCAGCATGAACTGGAACAGGCGCGGGTCGAACATCGCCGGCTGGAAACGGCGCAGCGCGACCTGCTCGACCGGCTTTCGGCGGGGGTGGCGCGCTTTGGGCCCGACCGGGCGCTGCGCTTCTGGAACCAGCCCTTCATCAGCCTGTTCGCCCTGCGGCAGGATGCGCTGGCCGACGCGCCTTTGTTCGAACGGGTGCTGGACCAGATGCGCGACGCGCGCCGCCTGCCCGAACATCGCGACTTTCCCGCCTGGCGCACCGAGCGGCGCAACTGGTTCCTGTCGCCCGATGCGCAGGAGGAGAATTGGCTGCTCCAGGACGGCACCCATTTGCGCGTCTATGCCCAGCCCTTGCCCGATGGCGGGCTGCTGCTGATTTTCGAGGACCGGACCGAGCAGGTGCAATTGTCGAGCGCGCGCGACACGCTGCTGCGGGTACGGACGGCGACGTTCGACAATCTGTTCGAATCGATCGGCGTTTTTTCCGCCGATGGCCGGCTCCAGATGTGGAACAGCCGGTTCCGCACCATATGGGGCGCGGCCGAGGATCTGCTGGCGTCGCATCCGCGCATCGACGACCTGATGCGCGCGGTGCAGGGGCAACTGGCAAAGCCCCAGCAGAGCAACCTGGTGCGCGAACTGGTGCGCGCCGCCACGGTCGAGCGCAAGCAGCGGGCGGGGCATGTCGGTTTTGCCGATGGCCGGCTGTTCGAATTTGCCGCCATTCCGCTGCCCGACGGCAATGCGCTGTTCACCATGCTGGATGTGACCGACAGCCGCCGGGTCGAACAGATGCTGCGCGACCGGAACGAGGCGCTGGAGCAGGCGGACAAGGTCAAGACCGCCTTCGTCACCAATATGAGCTATGAATTGCGTACCCCGCTGACCACCATATCGGGTTTCGCCGAGATGATGAGCGCGGGCTATGCCGGGGCGCTGAGCGAAGCGGCGCAGGGCTATGTCGACGGCATCCTGCAAAGCACGGCGCGATTGTCGATGCTGATCGACAATGTGCTGGACCTGACGCAGGGCGAGGTCGGCACGCTGGCGATCGATCATATGCCGGTCGACCTGGCCATGGTGGCGCGCGCGAGCGCGGAGCGGCTGAAACCCGAAGCGAGCGCCAAGGGCATCGATCTGGCCACCTCCTTGCAGGGGAGCCTGGGCAGCGTGCAGGGCGACGCGCGACGCATCGGCCAGGCGATCGACCATCTGCTGGAAAATGCGATCCGCTATTGCGGCAAGGGCGCCCGCATCCTGCTCCATGGCGACGGCACGGCGGACAAGGCGCGGATCGTCGTGTCGGACAATGGCCCCGGCATCGCATCCGGGCAGCAGAAGGCGATTTTCGATCCCGCCGCCCGCGCCGATCAGGCGCGCAATGGCGGGCGGGCGGGGATCGGCCTGCCGCTGGCGCGCCAACTGGCCGAAGCGCATGGCGGCACCCTGACCCTGGTATCGCGGCCGGGGCAGGGGACGATGGCGACGATCGAACTGCCGCGTGGCTGAGGCGGTGATCGACCTTGCCGGCGAGGCGGCGATGCTGGACCTGGGCCGGCGGATCGCGGGCCATGCGCGGATCGGTGACGCGATCGCGCTGGAAGGCGGGCTGGGCGCGGGCAAGACGACGCTGGCGCGCGGCATATTGGAAGCGCTGGGGCTGGCGGGCGAGGCGCCCAGTCCGAGCTTTGCGATCGTCCAGCCCTATGACGTGCCGGAGGTGCGCCTGCCGGTCGCCCATGTCGATCTCTACCGGCTGGACGGGCCGGAGGAGGTGGAGGAACTGGCGCTGGGCGATTATCTGATGGACAGTCTGCTGATCATCGAATGGCCCGACCGGCTGGGCGATCGGTTGTGGCCTCATGCGCTGCGCCTGACCATCGAGATGGCGGCGGACGACGCGCGGCGCTTGACAGCGGCCGTGCCGGACGCTTGGACGGAGCGATGGTCACAGATATGATCCCCCCCGCCGCCGCGCCCGCCTTCCTCGCCGACGCGGGCTGGGGTCAGGCCGCCATCGTGCCGCTGGCCGGCGACGCATCCTTCCGCCGCTATTTCCGCGTGCTCGACGGCGGCCGCCGTGCGGTGCTGATGGACGCGCCGCCGCCGCATGAGGACCCGCGCCCCTTCATCGCCATCGCCGAACATCTGCTGGCCGACGGCTTTGCCGCGCCCCGGATACTGGCGCGCGACCTGGACCGGGGGCTGGTGCTGATCGAGGATTTCGGCGACCTGCGGGTCAAGGAACATCTGGACGATCAGCCTGACGCGGAACTGTCGGTCTATGCCCGCGCCATCGACCTTCTGGCCGACCTGCACCGCCTGCCCGCCGCCGATGTGCCGCCCTATGACCGGGCCGTCTATCAGCGTGAAGTCGGGTTGCTGACCGACTGGTATTGCCCGGCGATCGGTCTGGATGTGGACGTGGATGCCTATGTCCGCGCCTGGGACGCGGTGCTGCCGCTGGTGGAGCGGTCGGCCAGCCCGACCGTGACGGTGCTGCGCGACTATCATGCCGAAAATATCATGCTGATCGACCGGGACGGCTCGCATGGCCTGGGCCTGCTCGATTTTCAGGACGCGCTGGCGGGCCACCCGGCCTATGATCTGGTGTCGCTGTTGCAGGATGCGCGGCGCGACGTGCCGGTCGATGTGGAAGCGGCGATGCTGGCCCGGTACAAGGTCCTCGCGTCGCCGCCCGCCGATTTCGACGCCGCCTATGCGGTGCTGGGGGCGCAGCGCAACGCCAAGATCATCGGCATCTTCACCCGCCTGTGGCAGCGCGACGGCAAGCCGCGCTACCTCTCCTTCCTGCCGCGCATGTGGGGGCTGCTGGAGCGTGATCTCGCCCATCCGGCACTGGCGCCGGTGGCCGACTGGTTCGCCGCCAATATCCCCGCCGACCAGCGCCATCATGCGCTTGCGGAGGTTGCGCCGCTATGATCGATACCGCGATGCTGATGGCTGCCGGGCTGGGCAAGCGGATGCGCCCGCTGACCGCCACCCGGCCCAAGCCGCTGGTCAAGGTGGCGGGCAAGCCGCTGATGGACCATGCGCTCGACCGGCTGGAAGCGGGCGGGATCAGGAAGGTCGTGGTCAATGTCCATTATCTGGCCGACACGGTCGAAGCGCATCTGAAGGCGCGCAAATGCGGGCTGGACTTCGCCATTTCGGACGAACGCGCCAGGTTGCTGGAGACGGGCGGCGGGCTGATGCGAGCGAAGGCGCTGCTGGGCGACCAGCCATTTTTCTGCGCCAACAGCGACAATCTGTGGATCGACGGACCGCAGGAAACGCTGGGCGTGATGCGGCGGTTGTGGAACCCGGCGCAGATGGACGCGCTGCTGCTGCTGGTGCCGCTGGCGCGCGCGAACTGCCATAGCGGGCCAGGCGATTTCCATATGGCCGCCGATGGCCGGCTGAGCCGGCGCAAGACCGCCCATGTCGCGCCATTCGTGTTTACCGGGGTACAGATCATGTCGCCCGCGCTGCTGGTCGATCCGCCGGACGACGTGTTTTCGACCAACATCTTCTGGAACCGCGCGATCGAGGCCGGGCGGCTCTACGGCGTGTCGCATCCGGGGCTGTGGTTCGACGTGGGCACGCCCAAGGCCATTCCGGTGGTGGAGTCGATGCTCGCTTATGGGTGATCGGGCCCGCCCGGCGCTGTTCAGCATCCCGGCGCACCGCGCCTTTGCCGACGCGCTGGTCGCGGGCCTGCTGGCGCAGCATCGTGGGCATCCGATGGCGCTGGCGCAGGGCATGGTGCTGCTGCCCAATAATCGTGCGATCCGGGCCGTGAGCGACGCCTTCGTCCGGCAATCGGGCGGCGGGCTGCTGTTGCCCCGGCTGGTGGCGATCGGCGACCCGGACCTGGGCGAGCAGGTCGGCGGCGCGCTCGATCCGCTGGGTGAGGACGATGCCGTGCCGCCCGCGATTGCGGCGATGCGACGCCAGATGATCCTGGCGCGCCTGGTGCAGCAGGCGAAGCCGGACGTGGATGCGGGGCAGGCGCTGCTGCTGGGGCAGGCGCTGGGCGCGGTGCTGGACCAGATGCAGGTGGAGCGGGTGGAACCGGCCGCTCTGCGTAACCTGACCCTTTCGGATGAACTGTCAAGACACTGGCAGACATCGCTGAATATATTCGAGATTGTAATCGCGCGCTGGCCCGATGAGCTGGCCCGGACCGGTTGCATTGACCTTGCCGACCGGCGCAACCGGCTGTTCGACCGGCTGGCCGCGCGCTGGGCGGCGCATTCACCGGCGGGCTTCGTCGTGGCGGCCGGCATTTCGACCACCGCGCCCGCCGTCGCCGGCCTGTTGCGGCGGATCGGCATGATGCCTGGCGGGATGGTGGTGTTCGCCGGCCTCGACCAGCAGATGGACGAGGAAGCGTGGGACGCGATCGGCCCGTTCGATCCCGACCCGCTGACCGGCCAGCGCAAGCCGGGGCATGAAAGCCATCCGCAATATGCGCTCAAGCGCCTGCTGGACGGCATGAGCGCGACGCGCGACGATGTGGCGCAATGGCGCTGGGGCAGCGAGCATGATGCGCGGGCGGTGCGCGGGCGCAATATTTCCAACGCCATGCTGCCACCCAGGCTCACCAGCCGCTGGCGCGATCTCAAGACGGCGGATCGTTCGCTCGCCGGAGTCGAGGCATTGGAGGTGGCGACACCGGGCGAGGAGGCGCAGGCCATCGCCATCGCCCTGCGCGAGGCGCTGGAAACGCCCGAACGCACCGCCGCCTTGGTGACGCCCGACCGGCAACTGGCGACGCGCGTGTCGGCGCATCTGCGCCGCTGGGGGATAGAGGCGGACGACAGCGCCGGGTCGCCCCTGTCGCGGCTGTTGCCCGGCACATTGCTGATCGCGATGGCGCAGGCCGTGGCGGAGCGGTTTGCGCCGGTGCCGCTGCTGACCCTGCTCAAGCATCCGCTGGTGATGAAGGGGACGGGGCGGCTGGACTGGCTCGATGGCGTGCGCGCGCTCGACCTGCTGCTGCGCGGGCCACGGCCGCAGGCGGGGCTGGTCGGCATCGACCTGCTGATGCATCCGCGTGAGGACGACCGGCAGCGGGTGTTGCGGGACCAGGTGCGCGACTGGTGGCCGGGCGCGCGGGCGCTGCTGGAGCCGCTGGAGACGGCCTTTGCAAGCGCCGCCGACCTGGCCGGGCAACTGGCGGCGCTGCGTGAACAGGCGGGCGCGCTGACTGGCGATGCCGTCTGGGCCGGGCATCAGGGCCATGCCGCCGCCGACCTGTTTGCGGAGATGGAGGCGGCCGCGCCGGAAGGGCCGCGTCAGGCCGATCCGCGCGCGCTGCCCGCGCTGCTCGACCATATGCTGGGCGGCGTGTCGGTGCGCCCGCCGCAGGGCGGGCACCCGCGCATCGCGATACTGGGGCTGATCGAGGCGCGGCTGATGCAGGCGGACCTGATGATCCTGGGCGGCCTTAACGAAGGCACCTGGCCGGGCCTGCCCGCGCCAGACCCCTGGCTGGCGCCGCGCATCCGGCGCGAACTGGGACTACCGGGGCTGGAGACGCGCATTGGTCTGGCCGCGCATGATTTTGCCGGTGCGCTGGGCGCGCCCCATGTGCTCATCACCCGCGCGCGGCGGGGGAGCGGCGGGCCGGCGGTTGCCTCGCGCTTCTGGCTGCGGCTGAAGGCCATGGCCGGGTCGCAATGGAAGTCGGCGGATCGCTATGCCGGCTTGGCGCGGGCGATCGACACGCCGGCGGCCTATAGCCCGGCCAGGCGTCCCGCCCCCGCGCCGCCCGCGTCGGCGCGGCCCAAGGTCATTCCCGTCACCGATGTCGACCGGCTGAAGGCCGATCCCTTCGCCTTCTATGCGCGGCGCGTTTTGCGGCTGGCGCGGCTCGATCCGGTCGATGCCGATGCCGGACCGGCGTGGCGCGGGACGGCGGTGCATGACATATTGCAGCGCTGGGCCGAGGCGGGAACACTGGACCCCGCCGATCTGGAGGCGCGCGCCCGCGCCATGTTCGACCAGCCGCAGGTCCATCCATTGCTCAAGGCGCTGTGGCAGCCGCGCCTGATCGAGGCGATCCGCTGGATCGCGGCGGAAGTGGCAAGCGACAAGGCGGAAGGGCGCACCATATTAGCGGTCGAGCAGGAAGGACGGGCGGAGATTGCCGGGGTCGAGTTGATGGGCAAGGCGGACCGGGTCGACCGGCTTGCCGACGGGACGTTGGGGATCATCGACTACAAGACAGGAAAACCGCCAAGCGCGCGTCAGGTCAAGGGCGGCTACGCGCTGCAACTGGGGCTGCTTGGCCTGATCGCCGAACATGGCGGTTTCGCCAATGTGGGTGGCAAGCTGGTCGCGGGTGATTTTGAATATTGGTCGCTTGCCAAGAAGGGCGACAATTTCGGCTATCGCGAACGGCCGGTCGATCCGCTGGGCAAGCGGGACAGGATCATCACTGCCGATTTTACGACCATCGCCTATGACCAGTTCGCGGACCTTGCGCGCGACTATCTGCTGGGAACGGCACCGTTCCGCGCGGAGATCAATCCCGAAGTCGCCAATTATGGCGATTATGACCAGTTGATGCGGCTGGAGGAATGGTATGGCCGCGACGATGGCTAAGGCCGCTTCCCCCTTGCAGCGCCTGCTGGGCGATCAGGCGCGCGCCGCCGCGCCCGACGCCCATGTCTGGCTGTCGGCGTCCGCCGGTACGGGCAAGACCCATGTGCTGACCGCGCGCGTGTTCCGCCTGCTTTTGCAGGGGGTGCGGCCGGAAAATATCCTGTGCCTGACCTTTACCAAGGCGGGCGCGGCGGAAATGGCCGATCGCATCCATGACCGGCTGGCCGCCTGGGTGCAGATGGACGACAAGGGGCTGTTCGCCGATCTGGAGGCGCTGGGCGAGGAATCCGGGCCGCCCGCGCGTGACTATGCCCGCCGCCTGTTCGCCGAAGTGCTGGAATCGACCGGCGGCGGCCTGCGTATCCAGACCATCCATGGCTTTTGCCAGCAATTGCTGACCGCCTTCCCGCTGGAGGCCGACCTGGCGCCGGGCTTCCGCCCGCTCGACCAGCGCGAACAGTCCGGCCTGGCGCGGCAGACGCTGGCCGATCTGGTGGTGCGCGCGCAGGAACAGGGCGACGACGCGCTGATGTGCGCGCTCCAGGCGCTCAGCCTGCGGCTGGGCGAGGGCGGGGCGGAACAGTATCTGTTGCGCTGCGCGGCGCGGGGCGAGGCGCTGGACGGGCTGCCGGAAGCGATCGCGCCCTGGCTGGCGACGGAACTGGGATTGCCGGACGGCGATATCGATCAATGGCTGGCCGAACAATGCCGGGACGACCTCTTCGACATGCGGGCGCTCGACTGGATCGTGCGCGCCAATGTCGATTGGGGCAAGGCGCGCGCACTGGAACGGTGTGACCGGATCGCGGCGTGGCGCGGGCTGGACCCCGCCGGGCGGGCGGCGGGGCTGGCCGACCTGCACCGCGCCTGGGCCAAGGCGGATGGCGATTTTCTGGAGAGCAAGGGCTATGTCCCGCCGATGGACGGCTATGCCGACATGGCCCGGCGGCTCTACGACCGCTGCGGCGCCCTGATCGCGATGAAGCTGCGCGCTGATTATGCCGCGCTGCTCGCAGAGGCGCTCCATGCCGGGCGAGCCTATGCGCGCGCCTATGCGCAGGCCAAGCGGCTGGCCGGGGCGGTGGATTTCGACGATCTGATCGCGCGCGCCGCCAGCCTGCTGGAACAGGACGGCATCGCCGAATGGATCCGCTACAAGCTGGACCAGCGGATCGACCATATATTGGTGGACGAGGCGCAGGACACCAACGCCGCGCAATGGCGGATCGTCCGCACGCTGGCGGAGGAATTTTTCGCGGTCGAATGGGAGCCGGGGCAGAAAGTCCGCACCATCTTCACCGTGGGCGATTTCAAGCAGGCGATCTTCGGTTTCCAGGGCACCAGTCCCGCCAATTTCGCCGCTGCCCAGCTCTTGTTCGAGCGGGACGCCCATCGGTCGGGTCATGACTTCTTCAACCTCTCGCTCGACCGCAGTTTCCGCTCGACGCCGGCGGTGCTGGACGTGGTGGACCGCACCATCGCCACCCTGCGCGGCGAGCGGCTGGGGCTGGAGAGCGGGGACGTGCGCCACATCAGCGCCAACCGTCATCCCGGCGAAGTGCTGCTGTGGAAGCCGGTGGTCGCCAACCAAAGCGAAGAAGCCGGGGGCGAGGAGGATTGGGCCGACGATCAGGAGCGGATGCTGGCGCAGAATATCGCCCGGCAGATACGCCAGTGGATCGACGACGGGCTGATGCTGGAAAGCCGGGGCCGCCCGGTGCGCGCGGGCGACATCATGATCCTGGTGCGGCGGCGCAGCGAACTGGCGCGGCTGATCGTCGCGCGCCTCTATGAAGAACAGGTCGCGGTGGCGGGGATCGACCGGCTGCGGCTCAATGCGCCGCTGGCGGTGCGCGATCTGCTCGCCGCATTGCGCTTTGCGGTGCAGCCGGAGGATGAACTGAACCTCGCCGCGCTGCTGGTGTCGCCGCTGATCGGCTGGACCCAGGACGAACTGATGACCCGCCTGATCGGGCGCAAGGCGGGCCTGTGGCGGCATCTGAACCAGACGCTGGACGATGCTGTGCTCAGGCCGCTGCGCGACCTGCTGGGCGTCGCGGATTTCACCACCCCCTATCGCTATCTGGAGGCGATCCTGTCCGGGCCGATGGACGGGCGGCGCCGGCTGATCGCGCGGCTGGGGGCGGAGGCGGCGGACCCGATCGAGGAATTGCTGAACGCCGCGCTCGCTTTCGAGAGCGACGACCATCCCTCGCTCCAGCGTTTCATCGACTGGTTCGACCGGGGCGAGGTGGACATTGTGCGCGATGCGGCGGCGGCCGGCGACATGCTGCGGCTGCTGACCGTGCATGGGGCCAAGGGGTTGCAGGCGCCGATCGTCATACTGGCCGACGCCTGCCTTGATCCCGATGCGGGCAACCGGGCGGATTGGCTGCTGTGGAACGGGCTGCCGGTCCTGCCCCCGCGCAAGGCGGAAAAGCAGGGACCGATCGGGGATGTCGCCGAAGCTGCGGCGCGGGTCGAGCGCGAGGAGCATTGGCGGCTGCTCTATGTGGCGCTGACCCGCGCCGAAGAGAAGCTGATCGTCGCCGGATCGCTGGGGCCGCGCGCCAGGGGAGAGGTGAAGCCGGAAAGCTGGTTCGCCGCCGTCGAGGGCGCGATGGTGTCGCTGGGCGCGGAATGGGATGCCGATCCGATCTGGGGCGCGGCGCGGCGCTGGCGGGGCAGCGAGCAACTGCCACCGAAGAAGGCGGAACCGGAAACGGCGATGGTGCAGGCGGCGCTGGCCGAACCGGACTGGCTGCGCCAGGCGGCTCCGGCCGAGGCCCGCCCGCCGCGCCCGCTCGCGCCATCGGCGCAGGTCGAGGATGATGTGCCCTATCCGCCGCCGACCCCGGCGATGCGCGCGGCGGCGGAGCGCGGTCGCTGGCTTCACGCCCTGTTCGAACGATTGCCCGCCATAGCGCTGGATCGCCGGCGCGACGCGGCCGACCGTTGGCTGGCGCAGCAGGGGCTGGCCGATGCGGAGCAGCGTCATGACGTCATCGGCCAGGCGCTGCGGGTGATCGAATCGCCCGATTTCGCAGCCTTGTTCGGGCCCGACGCGCTGGCCGAAGCGCCGATCGCGGCGGTGGTCGGGGACGCGGTGATCGCCGGCACGGTCGATCGGCTGTGCATCGGGCCGGACCGGGTCCAGTTCGTCGATTTCAAGACCGGACGGGTCGTGCCGCTCAGCCTGGCGGACGTGCCGGACGCGCATGTGCGGCAGATGGCGGCCTATGCCGCCGCGCTGGGCGTGATCTTCCCCGACCGCATCATCGAGGCGGGGCTGCTCTATACCAGCGCGCCACGCCTCATCAGCCTGCCGCCCGCGCTGCTGGCGGCGCACAAGCCGGGCTTTGCGCCCGCGCAGGAGAATTTGCCGCTGTCGCCCGTTGAGCCGGACGGGCGCGCATCCTAGATACGTCCCAACCAAAGGAGATACGCATGGCCACCAAGGCAGTTACCGATGTCAGCTTCAAGGCTGACGTGATCGATTCCGACAAGCCCGTGCTTGTCGATTTCTGGGCCGAATGGTGCGGCCCGTGCAAGATGATCGGCCCCGCCCTGGAGGAAATCTCCGAGGAACTGGCCGACCGGCTGGTCATCGCCAAGGTCAATATCGACGAAAATCCCGACGCGCCGGGCCAATATGGCGTGCGCGGCATCCCGACGATGATCCTGTTCAAAAATGGCGAAGCGGCCGCCACCAAGGTCGGCGCCGCACCCAAGAGCGCGCTCAAGGGCTGGATCGAAAGCGTCCTGTGAGCTGATGAACGGCCGGCCTGTGCCAGCGGTATCAGGCCGGCCGCCCGCACGGTCGACGACAGGCCGCGCATGCCGGCGCGCATCGCAGGGGCGGGCATGCGCGGGCAGGACAAGCCGGAAAATATCGGGCCGGAAAATGTCGGGCCGGAAAATATCGGATGGTCGGGGAGACAGGATTCGAACCTGCGACATCCTGCTCCCAAAGCAGGCGCGCTACCAGACTGCGCTACTCCCCGACGAGGGGTCGCCTTAGCGGGGAAAAGCGAGCGGCGTCAATCGCGATCGGCCGGTTGGCGAAAGAAAAGCCACTTCGGCAGGATGATACCATTGGCCCGGCCCGACTGACGGGATGACATGCCCTTTTCGTCCGCTACTCTTCGGGACGGACGAGCGGGAAATCGGTGCCATTGCCTGGTTCGGCGCATGGGTTCGGCGCATCCGTTCCGGGCATCCACATACGAAAAGGGCGGGCCGCAGGGAGCGGCCCGCCCTTCGAATATCTCGCTAATGCGAATATTACATCGCGTTCGCGGCGTTCCCGGCAACGTTGGCGGCGTTAGCAGCTTCGTTGGCGGCGTTCGCGGCGTTGTCAGCAGCGTTGACGGCGTTTTCGACAACGTTCTCGACGACAGCGTTCGAAGCGTTCGCGGTCTCGTTGGCCGGCTTCTCACCGCAAGCGGCGAGGGCCATCAGGCTGGCCGAAGCGAAAACAACTGCGATCTTCTTCATTGTGTACGGCTCCCATAGCATTATGCCGCGTCAGGCACTTTACATGTGACCCTACGCGAGCGACCCGCATTAACGTGTGCGATGCACAAATCAATGCTTTTCTGCGCCGGTGAAACGAAGGAATCACGCGACAGGATGTTCTCTACTATAAAAGTTCAGTTAATGCCGAATGTTTCTGGGGCGTTGGCGACGAGGTTCAGCGTCACCGCCCATGCCGCGACATTCTGGCGCAACTGGGCCGGATCAACCTTGTCCAGCGTATCGTCGGGCGTGTGGTGCAGGTCGAAATAGCGTGTGCCATCCTGTTGCAGGTCGATCACCGGCACCCCGGCCTTCACCAGCGGGGCGATATCCGCGCCGCCGCCGGCTTCCTGTCTGCTCGCGGCCACGCCCAGCGGGGCAAGCTCCCTGGCGATGCGCGCGGCCAGCGCCTCATGCCCCGGCGGCAGTTTGAAGTCGACGCGCCAGATACGATCCGCCCCGAAATCCGATTCGATCGCCAGTGCATGCTTTTCCGTCCCATGCGCCTTGTCATAGGCGCGCGCACCGTCGCCGCCGACTTCCTCCGCGCCCGCCATCAGCACCCGGATGGTGCGCCGGGGCCGGCCCGCCTTTGCGACCTGCAACGCGGACGCCGCAGCAATGCCGCATCCCGTCGCGTCGTCGATGGCGCCGGTGCCCTGGTCCCAACTGTCGAGGTGGCAGGCGGCAATCACGACGCCCGCCGCCGGATCGCTGCCGGGGATTTCGGCGATGACATTGCCGGATGGCTGATCCTTCAGCATCTTCGATGTCAACATGAGGTGCAGTTTCACCGGCTGGCCGCGTTTCACCACGCGCACAAGCTGCTCTGCGTCCGGCACGCTGAGCGCGGCGGCCGGGATCGGCGTCACGCCGTCCGCCCACATCTGCACGCCGGTATGGGGCAGGCGATGATGATCGGTGCCGATCGACCGGATCAGGATGGCGATCGCGCCCTTCTTCGCCGCGATGCTCGGCCCCTGCCGCCGCGCCGCGCCATAATAGCCGTAGGAGGAGCCGTCCTGCGTCGCCGTCATGCCATGGTCGACAAAGACGATCCGCCCCTTGATGCTTGCTTCGGGCGCCGCTTCCAGGTCGGCGATGCCGGGGAAATAGACGATGTCGCCCTCAATGCCCTTGTCGCTGGTCGACCCGCTGTTGCCCAGCGCCGCCAGCACCAGATTTTGCGGGAAGGGGCTGATGATCCGCGCTTCATCCTTGCCGCGGACCCATACCGGCATCGTATAGGGTTCGGCCCGCACATTGCTGAACCCCAGCGCCTTGAGCTTTGCCACGGCCCAGTCGCGGGCGCGCGCTTCCTGTGGCGTGCCGGCGGGGCGGGGACCGACTTCGGTGGTCAGCCCTTCGGTGAAGGCGAAGGCCACATCATCCTTGAGCGCCGCGTCGCGTATCGCGGCGCTGTCCGCCGGGGCGGCATGGGAAGGGGCGGGGGTGAAGATGCTGCCAAGGAGGAGGGCGGCCAGCGTGCCCGATCGGATTTTCTGCATGGATCGAAGCGTAGCGGGCCATCACCCATTTGCCAATGCGTCCCGCCTCCGCTAACTCCGCGCCAAATCCTCTCAATCCCATCGTTGGAGCTGCCCGAACATGTCCGCCTCCTCGCAATATGCCTATGTCATGAAGAGCATGACCAAGACCTTCCCCGGCGCGGCCAAGCCGGTGCTGAACAACATCAACCTGCAATTCTACCGTGGGTCCAAGATCGGCATCGTCGGCCCGAACGGCGCTGGCAAATCCACGCTGATCAAGATCATGGCCGGCATCGACACCGATTTTTCCGGTGAAGCCTGGCCGGGCGAGAATATCACCGTGGGCTACCTGCCGCAGGAACCGCAGCTTGATCCCAACAAGAGCGTGCTGGAAAATGTGAAGGACGGCGCCCGCGACATTGCCGACAAGATGGATCGCTTCAACGAGATCAGCAACATCATGGGCGACCCGCCCGAAGATGTCGATTTCGACGCGCTGATGGAGGAAATGGGCACGCTCCAGGAACAGATCGACGCCGTGGATGGCTGGACGCTCGACAACCAGCTCGAAATCGCGATGGAGGCGCTGCGCTGCCCGCCGTCCGACTGGTCGGTGGAAAATCTGTCGGGCGGTGAAAAGCGCCGCATCGCGCTGACCCGCCTGCTGATCCAGAAGCCGGACATATTGCTGCTCGACGAACCGACCAACCATCTCGACGCCGAAAGCGTCACCTGGCTGGAAAATCACCTGAAGGAATATGCCGGGTCGGTGCTGATGATCACCCATGACCGCTACTTCCTCGACAATGTGGTGGGCTGGATTCTCGAACTCGATCGCGGCAAATATTTCCCTTATGAAGGCAACTACTCCACCTATCTGGAGAAGAAGGCCAAGCGTCTGGAGCAGGAGGACCGTGAGGCCACCGGCCGGCAAAAGGCGATCAATGACGAGCTGGAATGGATCAGGCAGGGACCGAAGGGCCGCCAGACCAAGTCCAAGGCGCGCATCAAGAAGTTCGAGGAACTGGTCGCGGGCCAGAACAACCGCTCGCCCGGCAAGGCGCAGATCGTCATCCAGGTGCCTGAACGCCTGGGCGGCAAGGTGATCGAATTCAAGAACATCACCAAGTCGTTCGGCGACAAGCTGCTGTTCGAGGATCTGTCCTTCCTGCTGCCGCCCGGTGGCATCGTCGGCGTGATCGGGCCGAACGGCGCGGGTAAATCGACCCTGTTCAAGCTGATCACCGGCCAGGAAAAGCCCGATTCGGGCGAGATCGACATCGGCACGACCGTCCGCCTGGGCTTTGTCGACCAGAGCCGCGACCATCTGGACGACAGCAAGAATGTCTGGGAAGAAGTGTCCGATGGCCTCGATTATGTGAAGGTCAACGGCCACGACATGTCGACGCGGGCCTATGTCGGCGCCTTCAACTTCAAGGGGCAGGACCAGCAGAAGAATGTCGGCAAGCTGTCTGGTGGTGAACGCAACCGCGTTCACATCGCCAAGATGCTGAAAAAAGGCGGCAACGTCCTGCTGCTCGACGAACCGACCAACGATCTCGATGTCGAAACGCTGGGCGCGCTGGAAGAAGCGATCGAAAATTTCGCCGGTTGCGCCGTGGTCATCAGCCATGACCGCTTCTTCCTCGATCGCCTGGCCACCCATATCCTGGCGTTCGAAGGCAACAGCCATGTCGAATGGTTCGAAGGCAATTTCGAAGCCTATGAAGAGGACAAGCGCCGCCGCCTGGGCGATGCGGCCGACCGTCCGACGGCGCTGGCCTACAAGAAATTGACCCGCTGACTGGGCAACGGGCGCAAGCGCCAGCAGTGCAGTTGCAATATTTGCAACTGCACTGCTGGCCTTCGCACTTGAGATGTTTGCGCTAACATAACAGAAGGAGCGGGCCTTTCAGGCATCCTCTCCTAAAACTTTACGGGCTGGTCCTTCATGGACCGGCCCTTTTTTTGTTGCGCCAGCCAGTGTCCGGCCATGCATGGGCCGGTGCCGCGCGACCTGTGGGATCACTTGATCCGCTTGATCCAGGTCTGGCCGCCTTCGCGCACTTCGGTGATGAAATTGGGGATGGCGGCGACCAGGTCGGACAGGCGCTTATAGCCATAGTTGCGCACGTCGAAGCTGGAGCGGTTGCCCACCCGCTGGCCGACCGGCCCCAGCGCCACGAAGCCACGCTCGTCCCGCTTCGCCTCGTCATAGGCGTCGATCAGCAGGCGCACGACTTCGGCGTCCACCGCCTTGCGTGGCGGCGGCGCCATGGGGGCGGGGGACGCGGCGGCCGGCGCGGCAGCCGCCTGCGCGGGCTGCGTCGCTTTCGCCGGCGATGCCGCGGCAGGCGCCGCCTTCTTCGCCACGACCTTCACGATCGGCACTTCGGCCGCTTTCAACGCCGCCACGTCGATGAAACGGGTGCAGGCGCGGCGGAAGCCCTCCGGCGTGCCGGCGAGGCCGAAACCATAGACCGGGATGCCATCCTGCCGCAGCCGCGTGACCAGCGGGGTGAAGTCGCTGTCGCTCGACATCAGGCCAAAGCCATCGACGCGCCCGCTGGCCAGCAGGTCCATCGCGTCGATCGTCATCTTCATGTCGGTGGCGTTCTTGCCCTTGGTCAGGTCGAACTGCTGCTGCGGCTCGATCGCCTGCGCGATCGACAGCGCCGCCCAGGTCTTGAGCGTCGCCTTGCTCCAGTTGCCATAGGCGCGGCGGATATTCACCGTGCCCAGTTCGGCCAGGACATTCATCACCGAATCGAAATGCGCCGCCGATGCATTGTCCGCATCAATCAGCAGGGCGATATTGCCCCGGCCTTCCTGTCGTGTCGCCATGCGAAAGGCCCCTTCATGCTTATGCGGGCGAGAAGGCGCCGCTTTCCTCGTCCAATATGTTCAGCACGCCATCGGTGATGGCGAAGAAGCTGCCGATCAGCTTCAACTCGCCCTTGCGCTCCTTGGACCGGACGCAGGGGAAGGTGCGCAGGTTGGCAAGGCTGACCTTGACCGCCTCCTGCTCCATCGCGCGTTCGACGGTACGGTCGCGCTGTTCGCCATATCGGCCCACCACCACGTCGCGCGCATCGTCCAGCAATTCGATCCAGTTATGGATGAAGCCGCCTTCGCCGGGCGGCGCGTCCTTCAGATCCTGACTGAGCGCCGCCTTGCAACCCCCGCATTTGCCATGGCCCATGACGACGATCTCGCCCACTTTCAGCACCTGCACGGCAAATTCCAGCGCCGCCGACACGCCATGATGGCCCGGCGCGGTTTCGAACGGCGGGACCAGCGCGGCGACATTGCGCACGACGAAAATCTGGCCGGGGCCGGTGTCGAAAATCTGTGCCGGGTCGACCCGGCTGTCGGAACAAGCGATCACCATCACCCGCGGGCTTTGCCCTTCGTTCAGTTCGTCCCAGCGTGCGCGCTGCTGGTTCCAGCCGGTTGCCCGGAAACGGTGATAGCCCTGGAGCATGTCGGAAAAATCGGTCATGGGCTGCGATGTGCCGTACAAAGAGGGGGCTGGCAAGAGCGGCTCTGCATCGCTATCTGGGGCGCATGAACGACATCAGCCCGATCCCCGTGCCCGTCAAGCCTGAGCGCGCCCGCAAGCCCGACTGGATTCGCGTCAAGGCGCCGACCAGCCCCGCCTATCATGAAACGCGCAAGCTGATGCGCGACAAGGGGCTGAATACGGTGTGCGAGGAAGCGGCCTGCCCCAATATCGGGGAGTGCTGGACCAAGAAGCAT
Organism: Sphingobium cyanobacteriorum; assembly: GCF_030580935.1. Classification (GTDB taxonomy): domain Bacteria; phylum Pseudomonadota; class Alphaproteobacteria; order Sphingomonadales; family Sphingomonadaceae; genus Sphingobium; species Sphingobium cyanobacteriorum. The sequence goes on from NZ_JAUQOM010000003.1 coordinate 267,693, forward strand.
GCGACCGTCATGATCCTGGGCGATGTGTGCACCCGCGCCTGCGCCTTCTGCAACGTCAAGACCGGGATGCCGCGCAAGGTCGATGTCAACGAACCGCAGAATCTGGCGGATGCCTGCGCGCAAATGGGCTTGGAGCATATCGTCATCACCTCGGTCGACCGCGACGACCTGCCCGATGGCGGCGCGTCACAATTCGTCAAGGTGATCGAGGCGCTGCGTCGCACGACTCCGGCCACGACGATCGAAATCCTGACGCCCGACTTCCGCAACAAGCATGAGCGCGCCGTCGAGATGATCGTCGCCGCCCGGCCGGACGTTTATAATCATAATCTGGAAACAGTGCCGCGCCTTTACCCGACCATTCGCCCCGGCGCGCGCTATTATGCCTCGCTGCGGCTGCTCGAATCGGTCAAGCGGCTCGATCCGTCGATCTTCACCAAGTCGGGCATCATGCTGGGCCTGGGCGAAGAACGGCTGGAAGTGCATCAGGTGATGGACGACATGCGATCGGCCGACATCGATTTCCTGACCATGGGCCAATATCTCCAGCCCACGCCCAAACATGCCAAGGTGATCGAGTTCGTGACCCCGGCCGCCTTCACCGCCTATGCCGGCATCGCGCGGGCCAAGGGCTTCCTGCAAGTCGCGTCCAGCCCGCTGACCCGGTCGAGCTATCATGCCGGCAAGGATTTCGCGGAAATGAAGGCCGCGCGCGAGGCAAAGCTCGCCAGGGCGGCGGCAAAGGCCTGATCGCACGATGCCCAGGCATGAAGAAACGCGCCAGCTTCCCTACACCCCCCGGCAGATGTTCGATCTGGTGTCGGACGTTGCATCCTATCCGCAATTCCTGCCCTGGGTCAGCGCGATCCGGGTGCGCGCCGACAGCGAGACGGAAATGGTCGCCGACATGATCGTCGGCTTCAAGGGCGTGAAGGAAAGCTTCACCTCGCGCGTGCACAAGCATCGGCCCGATCATGTGCGGGTCGACTATCTCGATGGTCCGCTCAAGCATCTGCACAATGAATGGCGTTTCCGGGATGACGGGCAGGGGGGCGTGCTGGTCGATTTCGAGGTGGAGTTCGAATTCAAGAATCGCCTCTTCGAAATGCTGGCCGGCCAGTTTTTCGACAAGGCGCTGCGCAAGATGATCGGCGCGTTCGAAACCCGCGCGGCGGACCTTTACGCAGGCGAATCCGGCAACAGCAGTTCCAGCGCGCACAGCGCCGCCTGAAGCCGCACGCCGCCCCGGCCATTATCCTCGAAATGGCGCATGTCGGCGACGACCTTGTCGGGTGCGGCGCCCCGTTCGGCGCGGGCAAAGACGACGGTGCCGACCGGCTTCTGCTCGCTGCCGCCGCCCGGCCCTGCAATGCCGGTGATGGCGACGGCGATATGGGCATGGCTCTTCTTAAGCGCGCCCTGCGCCATCGCCCAGGCAGTGGCGATCGATACCGCCCCGAACGTGTCCAGCACATCATGCGAAACCTTCAGAAGTTCCGCCTTCATGTCGTTGGAATAGGTGATGAAACCTGCCTCGAACACTTCGGAAGAGCCAACGATTTCCGTCAGCGCCGCCGACACCAGCCCCCCGGTGCAGCTTTCCGCCACCGCCACCGTGCGTCCGGCCCGGCGGTTGGCGATGATGACCTTTTCGGCGAGTTCGACCAGTTCGGCCGGGAGGACTGTATCGGGCATGGGGTCAGGATAGCGCGGGGAGGGTGAGGGTGGCAACCGATTGTGCGGCAATCCCTTCGCGCCGCCCCGCAAAGCCCAGCCGCTCGGTCGTCGTCGCCTTCACGCTCACCCGGTCGATGGGCAACGCCAATATCTGGGCGATGCGCGCGCGCATCGCGTCGCGATGCGGGCCGATCTTGGGCGCTTCGCAGATGATGGTCAGGTCGACATGCTCGATCACACCGTCCCGCGCCGTCACCCGGTCGCGCGCATAGGCAAGGAAGCGGTCGGACGATGCGCCGCGCCATTGCGGGTCGGACGGTGGAAAATGGCTGCCAATGTCGCCCTCCGCCAACGCGCCCAGGATCGCGTCGACAATGGCATGCAGCGCCACGTCCGCATCGCTATGCCCGGCAAGGCCCCGGTCATGCGGCACCAGCACGCCACCCAGCCAAAGCGCTTCGTCGGGCGCGAGCCGATGCACGTCATAGCCCATGCCGACGCGGGTGGAGCGCGGCGTCGCCCGTTGCGCCTCTGCACGGGCAAAGTCCTGTGGATAGGTCAATTTCTCAAGCCTTTCATCGCCTTGCACCAACATGACGTCATGGCCCCAGGCCCGCAGGATCTGCGCGTCGTCGGTCGCCTCGCGCGTGGCGTCCCAGCCGCGATGCGCCGCCAGGACCGTGTCGAAGCGGAATGCCTGCGGCGTCTGCACCCGGTACAGCCCGTCCCGGTCCACGCCGGCACCCATCACATCAGCCACGCCCCGCACCAGCGTATCGGCGACGGGCAGGGTGGGGATGGCGCCCTCCGCCCCGTCCAGCGCGGCCAGCAATCGGTCGATCACCGCACCGGGCAAAAACGGCCGCGCCGCATCATGGATCAGCACGACATCGGCGCCGCCCGCCGCCGCAATCGCCTCCAGCCCGGCGCGCACCGACCCGCGCCGGCTGTCCGCCCCGGTCACGAAGGACGCCGCCCGATCGCCCAGCAAGGCCCGCGCTACTTCCGCCTGGCCGTCGCCCAGTACGACATGGATCGCGCCTATCGCTCCGTGCGCGGCCAATGCATCATGGGCATGCGCCAGCACTGCCTGGCCGGCGATCATCCTGAACTGCTTGGGCGTGTCGCCACCCGCCCGGCTCCCCTGGCCAGCGGCGACGATCAGCGCGACGATCCTGCGGTGCAATGTCATGGCGCGGCGCATAGCCGTTCGCGCGACGGACCGAAAGGGGGACCGCCTTGCCGTCCCTTCCGATTTCGGTTAAGGGCTGCCTGTTTTTTAGGCAGTTCCATATCCAGACCATGCGCACCCTTGCTCCCATCGCCATCGGCCCGATCACCATCGCCATGCCGGTCGTCCTTGCGCCCATGACGGGCGTGACCGACATGCCCTTCCGTACGCTCGTGCGCCGTTATGGCTGCGGCCTCAACGTGACGGAGATGATCGCGTCGGCGGCGATGATCCGCGAAACCCGCCAGTCGCTGCAAAAGGCCGCCTGGCATCCGCTGGAAGAGCCGGTGTCGATGCAGCTTGCCGGCTGCTCGCCCACCGAAATGGCCGAAGCGGCCAAGCTCAATGCGGATCGCGGCGCGGCGATCATCGACATCAACATGGGCTGCCCGGTCAAGAAGGTGGTCAATGGCGACGCGGGCAGCGCACTGATGCGCGACCTGCCGCTCGCCGCGTCGCTGATCAAGGCGACCGTCGAGGCGGTGGACGTGCCTGTCACCGTCAAGATGCGGATGGGCTGGGACCATGCCAGCCTCAACGCCCCCGAACTCGCCCATATCGCCGAGGATCTGGGCGCCAAGCTCATCACCGTCCACGGCCGCACCCGATGCCAGATGTACAAGGGGTCCGCCGACTGGGCCTTCGTCCGTTCGGTCAAGGAGGCGGTGAAGCTGCCGGTCATCGTCAATGGCGACATCTGCTCGATCGAGGATGCCGACACCGCGCTGGAACAGAGCGGCGCGGACGGGGTGATGATCGGTCGTGGCGCTTATGGCCGGCCCTGGCTCATCAGCCAGGTCATGGCCTGGCTGACCGACGGCACACGCCTGCCCGATCCGACCTTGGCGGAACAATATGCCGCGATCATAGAGCATTATCATGCGATGCTGGATCATTATGACAGCTATACCGGCGTCAATATGGCCCGCAAGCATATCGGCTGGTACACCAAGGGGCTGCCCGGATCGGCCGAATTCCGCCACAGCGTCAACCAGGAACCCGACGCCAGGACCGTGCTCGACATGCTCGCCCGCTTCTATGAGCCGCTGATCGCCACCGGCCTGCACCCGGCGGAACTGCGCCGGGCGGCATGAGCGGCCCGCTCACGTCCGTTCCCCCGTTACGGATGCAGCAGGATGGACCGTCGCTGGCCGAACAGATGACCGCATTGCCGGTGGCGACCCTGATCGTGAAGCCCGACAACAGTATCGCCGAAGCCAATGTCCGCGCCGAAACCCTGCTGAACATGGCCCGGTCGGCCATCGTCGGCAGCGACGTTGCCCGCACCATCCGCATCGCCGAAGCGGGCGCGCGCTTTGACATCTGGCACAGCAACAAGCCGATCGCGGCCTATGATATCAAGGTTCATGCCGGCCGCACCGCCGAAATGGAGGTCGACCTGATGATCGCGCCGATCGTGGATCATGATGGCTGGCGCGTCGTGTCGCTCCATGCGCAGAGCCAGGCGCGCAAGATCGGCCATCGCGGGTCGGCGGGCGGCGCGCGATCGGCCATGGGGGCTGCGGCGATCCTGGCGCATGAGATCAAAAATCCGCTGTCGGGCATTCGTGGTGCGGCGCAACTTCTGGAATCCAGCCAGGGCGGTCGCGATGCGGCGCTGACCCAGCTCATCTGCAACGAGGTCGACCGGATCGCCGCGCTGATCGACCGGATGCAGGATTTCACCACCGACCGGACCTTGGAATGCCGGCCCGGCAACATCTATCCGCTGATCGACCGGGCGGCCGGGATCGCCGCCGCCGGTTTTGCAAAACATATAAAAATCATAAAGCATTATGATCCGTCCTTGCCATTCGCCAACATCAATGAAGATGCGCTGGTGCAGGTGATGATCAACCTGCTCAAAAACGCCGCCGAGGCGCTGGAGCATGTCCAAAAGCCTCGCATCCGCGTCGAAACCGCTTTCCGTCATGGCGTGTCGGTGGTGGTCGGCGACGGCAAGGGCAGCGCGGTGCTGCCGATCGAAATCCTCGTCATCGACAATGGACCTGGCGTGCCCGAACATATTCTCGACCATCTCTTCAACCCCTTCATCACCGGCAAGCGTGACGGGCAGGGGCTGGGCCTTGCCCTGGTGGACAAGCTGGTCCGCGACATGAGCGGCTTCGTCCAATATTCGCGGGATGTGGAGGCGGGCGAATCCACCTTCCGCATCCTCCTGCCGATGGGCATGGCGTGATGCCGGCGACCGGCGCGATCCTGGTCGTGGACGACGATCCCGCCATCTGCGTGGTGGTGGGGGAAGCGCTGCGGCGGCAGGGGCACAGGGTCAAGACCGCCGCCTCCATCCGCGAGCGCGGCGCATTGATGGAAAGTTTCACGCCCGATGTGCTGATCACCGACGTGATGCTGCCCGATGGTGACGGGCTGGATGGCGTGGCGGATATCCTTGCGGCCCAGCCCGGCCTCAATGTCATCGTCCTATCGGCGCAGAATACGCTCAACACGGCGATCCGCGCGACCGAAAAGGGCGCGTTCGAATATCTGCCCAAGCCCTTCGACCTCAACGAACTGACCCGCGCCGTCGCCGATGCGCTGGGCACCCGGCAAAGCGCGGAGGAGCCGGAGGGCGATGTCGGCCTGCCGCATGACGGCCTGCCGCTGGTCGGCCGGTCGCCGGCGATGCAGGAAGTCTATCGCACCATCGCCCGCGTCCTGTCCAACGACCTGTCGATCCTGGTGCTGGGCGAATCGGGCACCGGCAAGGAACTGGTGGCCGAAGCGATCCACAGCCTGGGCCAGCGCCGCACCAAGCCCTTCGTCGCGATCAACATGGCCGCCATCCCGCGCGAACTGATCGAGGCGGAACTGTTCGGCTATGAAAAGGGCGCCTTCACCGGCGCCCATGCCCGCACCGCCGGCAAGTTCGAACAGGCGCAGGGCGGCACGCTGTTCCTCGATGAAATCGGCGACATGCCGATGGAGGCGCAGACCCGGCTGCTGCGGGTGCTGCAATCGGGTGAAGTCACCACGGTGGGCGGGTCGAAGCCGGTGCGGGTCAATGTCCGCATCATCGCGGCGACCAACAAGGATCTGCCCCTGCTGATCGACGATGGCCGCTTCCGCCAGGATCTTTACTACCGCCTCAACGTCGTGCCGATCGCGCTGCCCGCCCTGCGCGAACGGCGCGAGGATGTGATCCTGCTCGCCCGTCACTTCCTGGAGCGCGCCGCGCAGGAAGGGCTGCCGCGCAAGACGCTGGCCGATGACGCCGCGCAACTGCTGATGGTGTGGCACTGGCCCGGCAATGTCCGCGAATTGCAGAATATGATGCAGCGCCTGTCGGTGCTCAGCCGCGAAAATGTCATCACCGCCGACATGCTGCGGAACATGCTGCCGATCGACGCCATGCCGGCCGACTATGCCGCCCCCGCCGATCAGCTTGCGCACGCCGTACGGGACTGGGCCAGGCGTCAGGTCGGCATTGGCCTGGGCCAGCCGCAGCGCAGCCTGCATGACGACCTGCTCGCCGTGGTGGAGCCGATTTTATTGCAGGAAGTGCTCGCCAGCGTCGATGGCAATCAGATTCGCGCCGCCGGCCTGCTGGGCATCAACCGCAACACGCTGCGCAAGAAACTGACCGATTACGGCCTCGACCCGCTGCAAATGCGGGTCCAGGATTGATCCCGATCAGTCGCAAATCAGGACGAACCGACCGGCTGGATCGACCAACGACATGGGCGATAGTGAAATACTGTGTTTGAGCGGGCACGGGGTTGTTGTAACAAAGCCACTATGACTGGCTCGACGACACTCCCCCGGCGGACATCGGCATGGCGGAGACGCTTGCCGCCTTTCCTGCGCCACGGCCGTCTCGCCGCGCTGGTCGAAAGTGTCACGCTGGCCCTGTTCCTGGTCATGGCGGGGCTGACCTATCGGCTCCTGTCGGATAATGGCGGTTCCTATGCGCTGCTGACCCCGCCGATCGTCGCGCTGTTGCTGGTCGCCAATCTGGTGCCGGCGATCGCGCTGCTGGTGCTGCTGGGGCGGCGGGTGGCGAAACGGCGCGCGATCCAGTCCGCGATCGGCAGCGATGGCCAGTTGCACGTCCGGCTCGTCGCGATCTTCTCCATCGTGGCCAGCGTGCCGATGCTGCTGGTGGTGATCTTCGCGTCGCTCCTGTTCCAATATGGCGTACAATTCTGGTTTTCGGACAGCGCGCGCGGGATGCTGCAAAATGCCGGCGATCTGGCGCGCGGCTATTATGACGCCAACCTGCGCGAAGTGGGCGATGAAACCGTCACCATGGCGGGCGATCTGCGCGACTATCTCAACCAGTCGAAGGTCAACAGCCCGCGCTTTGCCGAAGGCTATATCTATCAGGTCGTGACGCGAAAGCTCAATCGGTCGGCCATCATAGAGGTGGGGAAGGATGGCATCGCCCGCACCGCCGCCACGGTCGACCCGGAAAACCGCCCCTCGTCCGAAATGCTCACCGCCGATGTGGTAAAGCGGCTGGCGGCTGGCGAAAATGTCGTGGTCCAGGCCCGGCCCAAGCAGATCGAGGCGGTGACCTTGCTCTATCCCGGCTCGAAAATCTATCTCTTCGCCACCCGCAACGCGGAAAGCTGGTCTTTCTCCAATGTCGAGCGCGCGCAGAAGGTGATCGCCGACTATGACCAGTTCGCGGCCCAGTCGCGCGCACTGCAACTGCGTTTCAACATTGCGCTGTTCGTGGGGTCGCTGCTGCTGGTGGGCATTGCCGTCTATATCGCGCTGGCGGTCGCCGACTGGATGGTCCGCCCGGTCAATGAACTGGTCACGGCGGCGCGGCGGATCACGGCGGGCGACCTGTCCGCGCGCGTCAGCAGCCCCCAGAGCCGCGACGAGATCGGCACGCTCGCTTCCGCCTTCAACCGCATGACACAGCGGCTGGAGGCGCAGACCGGCGCGCTGGTCGCCGCCAACAGCCAGCTTGACGAACGGCGCGCCTTTATCGAGGCGATCCTGTCCGGCGTCAGCGCGGGCGTGCTGTCGGTCGATCTTCAGGGCGTGATCCTGCTGCTCAATCGATCGGCCGCCGCGATCCTGGTGGAGGAGGGGGACGACCCCGTGGGCCGCCCGCTGGCCGACATATCGCCCGAACTCGCCGAACTTCTCCTGTCGCAGGAGGATGCCGGCATCGTTCAGGTGCGCGCCCATGGCGACCTGCGCACCCTGGCGGTCAAGGTCGCGCAGGACGCATCGCGCCACATCTTGACCTTTGACGATATCACGCAGCAATTGTCCGATCAGCGCCGCGCCGCCTGGTCCGATGTCGCGCGCCGCATCGCGCATGAGATCAAGAACCCGCTGACCCCGATCCAGCTTGCCGCCGAACGGCTCCAGCGCCGCTATGCCGGGGAAGTGACGAGCGACAAGGCGACCTTCACCCGCCTGACCGGCACGATCGTGCGTCAGGTCGGCGACCTGCGCCGCATCGTCGACGAATTTTCCTCCTTCGCGCGTATGCCAAAGCCGGTGTTCCGGCGTGAGGCGATTGGCGACATTGCCCGCCATGCCCTGTTCCTGCACGAAGTCGCCCATCCCGATATCCGCTTCGAATATCAGGCCGACACGCCCGACCTGGACCTGGTGTGTGACCGGCGGCAATTGGGGCAGGCATTGACGAACATTGTCAAAAATGCGGTGGAATCCATTGAACAAAAACCCATATCCGACGATGGAAACCCGCACGGCCATGTCCGCATGGCGCTGGCGCAGGAAGGGGGCGATGTCATCATCACGGTGCGCGATGACGGTATCGGCCTGCCGCCTGAGCGCGACCGGATACTGGAACCCTATATGACGACGCGGACCAAGGGGACGGGTCTGGGGCTGGCCATCGTCAAGAAGATTGTCGAGGAGCATCTGGGAGAAATCCGCTTCGACGATGCGGAAGGGGGCGGCGCGCGCGTGACCCTGCGGTTCGCCGCAGGGGCGCTGGACAAGTTGGAAGAGGGGCAGGTCATCGCCATGCCCCAGGGCAAATTGACGGGAAAAGTGACGGCCAATGGCGCTTGATATTCTGATAGTCGACGATGAAGAGGATATTCGCGATCTGGTCGCGGGTGTCCTTGAGGATGAAGGCTTCACCACCCGCACCGCCGCGAACAGCGACAGCGCGATCGACGCGCTGGATGCGCGGCGCCCCTCGCTGGTGCTGCTGGACGTGTGGCTGCAAGGCTCGCGCATGGATGGCCTTGAATTGCTGGAGGAGATCAAGCGGCGCGATCCCAGCGTGCCCGTGCTGATGATTTCGGGCCATGGCAATATCGACACCGCCGTCGCCGCGATCCGCAAGGGCGCGGCCGACTTCATCGAAAAGCCGTTCGAGGCGGACCGCCTGCTCCACCTCGTATCCCGTGCGACCGAAACGGAGCGGCTGCGGCGCGAAAATCAGGTGCTGCGCGCCCGTTTTGGCCAGGATGACGAACTGACCGGCACCTCCGCCTCGATCAACGGCGTGCGCGCCACGATCAAGAAGGTTGCCGGCACCGGCAGCCGCGTCCTCATTTCAGGGCCGGCGGGCGTTGGCAAGGAAGTCGCCGCACGGATGCTCCATAGCTGGAGCGGCCGCGCCGATTCCCCCTTCATCATCGTTGCCGCCGCACGCATGGACCCGGACCGGGTCGAGGACGAATTGTTCGGGGTGGAGGACCCCAGCGGCCTCGTCCGCCCAGGCTTTCTGGAACAGGCGCATGGCGGCACCCTCTATATCGATGAAATCGCCGACATGCCGATCACGACGCAGGGCAAGATATTGCGCGTCCTGACCGACCAGAGCTTCACCCGCGTCGGCGGCCAGCGCCAGGTCAAGGTCGATGTCCGCGTCATATCCTCGACCGCGCGCAACCTGACGCACGAGATCGAGGAGCGCCGCTTCCGCGAAGACCTCTTCTACCGGCTCAATGTCGTGCCGCTTGCCATCCCGCCGCTGTCGGAACGGCGGGACGATATTCCGCCGCTGGTCGAACATTATCTCGCCCGTTTCGCCGCCGACCGCCGCGTGCCGCCGCCGGAAATCGCCAGTGACGCCATGGCAGCGCTTCAGGCCAATGAATGGCCCGGCAATGTCCGCCAGTTGCGCAACGTCATCGAACGCACGATGATCCTGGCGCCGGGCGACCGGATCGGCCGGATCGAACTGGACATGCTGCCATCGGAACTGACCAATGGCGGCGGCGGGGAGGGGATGGGCCAGTCCGCCATCATGGGCGCCCCGTTGCGGGAAGCGCGCGAAAGTTTCGAGCGGGAATATCTGCGTATCCAGATCCGCCGTTTTTCGGGCAATATCTCGCGCACGGCGACCTTCATCGGGATGGAGCGATCGGCGCTGCACCGCAAGTTGAAGCTGCTCGGCATCACCGAAGGCAAGGATTGAAGCCTGCTTTGACAAAGCCTTGCGGCATCTTGTCAAAATCTTTCTCGGCCATGGACGCCCCTTCGCAATTGCGATAGAACTTGTCTGCTTCCCGATAGGCGGGAACAGGCAAGACACCCTGCTTAAGGGTGCGAGAGCGGGTAACGTCCCGCCAAAAATAGTGGACAGGCACAGACCATGGCCGATAAAGTGAACAATCTTCAGGACATTTTCCTGAACAGCCTGCGCAAGAGCAAGACCCCTGTGACCATGTTCCTGGTCAAGGGCGTGAAGCTGCAAGGCATCATTACCTGGTTCGACAATTTTTCCGTTCTGCTGCGCCGCGATGGCCAGTCGCAATTGGTGTACAAGCACGCCATTTCCACGGTGATGCCGGCCCAGTCGATGGACCTGACCGACCTGCGCAAGGCCAGCGACGGCATCAACAAGTCGAAACTGTTGCAGGAAATCTTCCTCTCCGCCGTCCGCAAATCGGGCAGCCCGGTGACGATGTTCCTCGTGAACGGGGTGATGCTTCAGGGCGAAATCGCCGCTTTCGACCTGTTCTGCATGTTGCTGGAACGCGACGGCATGGTCCAGCTCGTCTATAAGCACGCCATCTCGACGGTTCAGCCGCTCCACACGCTCGACCTGAGCGGCGAGAATGAACAGGACGACTGATCCCGCTTTTCCCGCCCTCCGTTCGCCCTCGGCCCGCTTAGGCGCGCGCGAACGGAGGCGTGGAATGAGTGGACCTATTATCTTCCTGGTGCTTTAAGCCGCCATGGCCATATTCAACCGCGACTCCGATGATGAAGTGGCGCGTGGCGCGCGCGCCGTCGTCGTCCATGCCGAAACCCACAATGCCGACCGCCGCGACAGTGACGCCCGGCTGGAGGAAGCCCGCGGCCTGGCGCTTGCCATCGGCATAGACGTGCGCGCCGCCCAGGCGTTTCGCGTCCGCGACCGCAAGCCCGCCACCCTGTTCGGCAGCGGCCAGGTCGATCAGATCGCGACCCTCGCCCGGCAGGAAGAGGCCGACCTCATCATCGTCGACAACAGCCTGTCGCCGGTGCAGCAGAGCAATCTGGAAAAGGCGTGCGAGGCCAAGGTCATCGACCGCACCGGCCTGATCCTCGAAATCTTCGGCGAACGGGCCGCCACCAATGAAGGCCGACTCCAGGTGGAACTGGCCCATCTCGACTATCAGGCCGGTCGCCTCGTGCGCAGTTGGACCCACCTTGAACGGCAGCGTGGCGGCTTCGGCTTCCTTGGCGGCCCCGGTGAAACCCAGATCGAGGCGGACCGTCGCATGATCCGCGATCGCATGGCGAAAATCCGCAAGGAACTGGATCAGGTGACGCGCACCCGCGGCCTGCACCGCGCCCGGCGGCAACGCGCGCCCTGGCCGGTGATCGCGCTGGTGGGCTATACCAATGCCGGCAAATCGACCCTGTTCAACCGGATGACCGGCGCCGACGTGATGGCGGAGGATCTGCTCTTCGCCACGCTCGACCCCACCATGCGCCAGATCGCGCTGCCTGGCCTCGACAAGGCGATCCTGTCCGACACGGTCGGCTTCGTGTCCGATCTGCCGACCCAGCTTATCGCCGCCTTCCGCGCCACGCTGGAGGAGGTGCTGTCCGCCGACCTCATCGTCCATGTCCGCGACATTGCTCATCCCGACAGCGACGCGCAGCGCGACGATGTGCTCGACGTGCTGGGCGAACTGGATGTCGTGGGTGAAAATGCGGGCGAGGACGCGCCGCCGATCCTGGAAGCCTGGAACAAGCTCGACCTGCTCGGCGAAGAGGACGCCATGCTCGCCCGCGAACAGGCGGCGCGTCGCGATGATGTCGTGATCCTGTCGGCGCTGACGGGGGAGGGTGTCGATACCCTCCAGCGCACGATCAGCGACCGGATGACGCGCGGCGCCAAAGTCTATGGCCTGCGCATCCCGATCGCCGATGGCGCGACCCTCGCCTGGCTGCACGAACATGGCGAAGTGCTCTCCACCACCGTAGAGGGCGAGGAAACCCGCGCCGAAGTACGCCTGTCCGACGCTGCCTTCGCCCGTTTCGGCAAGCGCGGCAGGGACTGATTGCTGGCTTCCGGCAGGGAATTTCCCGCATTTTTCCACGCATTATCGAATATGCTTTCCGCCGCGCTAACCTTTTTCTTCCACCATCCTAAAGCCGCCGTCCTTCCGGCCGTCCTTGGGACATGTCAGGCGGGGCATTAACCATTCCCGGCCTTTGGGGACTGAAGGAAAGGGACGTATATGACTGTCGTGGGGACCAATTCGACTGCGCTGCGCACCGCCAATGCATCGACGGCGGCCGGGATGATGCTCAGCAGCGCCATGGAGCGCCTGTCCACGGGCAAGCGCATCAACAGCGCCAAGGATGATGCGGCGGGGCTGGGCATCGCGACGATGATGACCGCGCAGATCCGTGGCATCACCCAGGGCATCCGCAACGCCAATGATGGCCTGTCGCTGGCGCAGACCGCCGACGGCGCGCTGGGCGAAGTGTCCAACATGCTTCAGCGGATGCGCGAACTGACGGTGCAGGCGCTCAACGACACCAACGACACCAATGCCCGTGGCGCGATCAAGACCGAAATGGATCAGCTCGCGGTGCAGATCAGCGACACGCTGACCAACAGCAGTTTCAATGGCACCAAATTGTTCGACGGGTCCGTTCCCACGGTCACGATCCAGGCTGGCGCCAATGCGAATGATCAATTGTCGATCGCACTGGGCGACATGCTGGGCGACGCCACGATCACGGCGGTCGCAACCGGCGCGGGGTCGACCGTCGATGTCACCGCAGTCGGCTTCACCAGCGCGGCGCTCACCGCCTTTGACGACGCGCTCAGCACCATTTCCAGCACGCGCGCCGAAATGGGCGCGATGCAGAACCGGCTGGAATCGGTGGTCAACAATCTGTCGACCCAGATGCTGAGCCTGACGGACTCGCGCAGCCGGATCGAGGATGCCGATTTCTCGCACGAAACCACGATGCTGGCAAAGGCGCAGATCATCAGCCAGGCGTCGACCGCGATGCTGGCGCAGGCGAACCAGAGCCAGCAGGGCATCATGAAGCTTATTTCCTAAGCGGCTCGGTGGACTTGACCTGACGCCACAGCTTTTCCTTGGCGTCGAGCGGCAGGCTGGCGAAGCGATCGCCGGCCTGTTGCTCCATTGCCCGGAACCGCCGGTCGAACTTGGCATTGGCCTTGCGCAGGGCGACTTCGGGATCGACCTTCAGATGTCGGGCCAGGTTGACCACGGCAAACAGCAGGTCGCCAATCTCTTCCTCGCGCGCATCCTGGCTTTCGGCCTCGCGCACCTCGTCCAGTTCCTCGGCGATCTTGTCGATCACGCCGACGGTATCGGGCCAGTCGAAGCCGGTGCGCGCGGCCCGCTTCTGCAACTTTTCCGCACGCAACAGCGCGGGCAGGGCGATCGCCACACCCGCCAGGGCGCTTGGATCGGGGTCTTTCTCGGCCCGTTCTGCCGCCTTGATGACCTCCCACTGGGCATGGCCGTCCTCGCGCACGCCATCGCCAAGGACAGGATCGCCAAAGACATGGGGATGCCGCCGGATCATTTTTTCGGTGATCGCGTCCACCACGTCCTGCAAGGCGAAATGCCCGGCCTGTTCGGCGATGCGGCTGTGGAACGCCACCTGCAACAACAGGTCGCCCAGTTCGTCGCGCAGCGCCGCCATGTCCTGGCGTTCGATCGCATCGGCGACCTCATAGGCTTCCTCGATCGTATAGGGGGCGATCGACGCGAAATCCTGTTCTATGTCCCAGGGGCAACCCGTATCAGGATCGCGCAGCCGCGCCATCACATGGGCAAGCGGCATGATATCGGCGGGGCTGGCATTGGACATGGACGAACTCGTGCCGGAATGAAGGAGTGGCCAAAGCGATAGGGGCTTCCCGCCGGCCTGACCAGAGGCATCAACGCAAGTGCGATAATAAGGATTATGTTAAATACACTATCTCGCGACAAACGCGTTTAGCTGTACCACTCGCTGTATCGCTTTATCGCCTAATCCTCCCGGATCAGACTATGTTTCGCGGTGTCGCGCATGCGGACATAGACGATCAGCGATATCCCGATCATCACCGTCACATAGACATAAAAGGCTTGCTCCATCCCGGCCTGCTTGAACCACAGCGCCACGAACTCGGCGGTGCCGCCGAACAATGTGTTGGCCAGCGCATAAGGCAGCGCCACGCCCAGCGCGCGGATATGCGCGGGAAACAGCTCGGCCTTCACCACCGCATTGATCGACGTATAGCCGGTCACGATCACCAGCCCCGCCATCACCAGCAGCCCCGCGACCAGCGGGTCTTTCGTCACCGCCAGCGTCGCGAAGATCGGATAGGTGCACAGCACGCCCATGACGCCAAAGCCGATCATCAACGGCTTGCGCCCGATCCGATCCGACAGCGCGCCCGCGACCGGCTGCAACAGCATGAACAGGAACAGCGTCATCGCATTGATCTGCGACGCGGCTTCCCGGCTCAACCCACTGGTATTCACCAGGAATTTCTGCATGTAGATGCTATAGGCATAAAAGGCGATCGTCCCGCCCGCCGTCAGCAGCATCACCGTCAGCGTTTCGCGCGGATGGCTGGTGATCAGTTCGACAAAGCCCGATTTGGGCGCGCCCGCTGCCTTGGCCACGGCAAAGCTCTGCGTCTCCGCCAGGCCCCGCCGCAGCCAGAAGACGACGACCGCCAACGCCCCGCCGATGAAAAAGGGTATGCGCCAGCCCCACTCGTCCAGTTGCGCTTCGGTCAGGGTCGCCTGCAACAGCAACAGCACGCAGATCGCCACCAACTGCCCGGCGATCAGCGTCACATATTGGAAGCTGGAGAAAAAGCCGCGCCGGTTCCTCCCTGCCATTTCCGACAGATAGGTCGCGCTCGCCCCATATTCGCCGCCGATCGACAGACCCTGCATCAACCGCGCCAGCACCAGCAGCAGCGGCGCGCCGACCCCGATCGTCTCATAGCCCGGCGTCACCGCGATCAGCAGCGATCCCGCGCACATCAGCGCAACCGACAGCGTCAGCCCGCTCTTGCGTCCATGGCGATCGGCATAGACGCCCATCAGCCACGCGCCGATCGGCCGCATCAGGAAACCGACCGCGAAAATCCCCGCCGCGCTCAGCAACTGCGCTGTGCGATCCCCGCTGGGAAAGAAATGCGGCGCGAAATAGAGGGTGAAGGCAGCATAGGCATACCAGTCATACCATTCGACCAGGTTGCCGGTGGACCCGCCGATAATGGCTTTCAGCCGCTGTCCCTGCGTCGGCGCGCCCGCATCCGTCACGACCGTCATGGCGTCAGCACCATTTCCCCATTTTGCACGCCCCAGCTTTTCAGGCGCGTCAGCATGTTCATGCCGATCACATTGACCTCGCCAAAGGCGGGCGACACCACCACCGGCAGGTCGCTGGCCCGGATCGGCCCGATGGCGAGCGTGGCGATGCTGGACTGCCTTGCCTCCACCTTGCCATTGGCGGTGGACAGGATGACGCCCGGCGCACCGACATCATAGTTCAGGCCCGCCGCCCGCGCCGTGCTGTCGGACAGCGCGGTGAAGGTCGCGCCGCTGTCGATCAGGAAGCGGGCGGGCGATCCGTTGATCGTTCCCTCCACCCAATAATGCCCGTCCTGCGCGATCGGAATCCGCAACGTCTCCCCTTCCGCGCGGGCGCGGGGCAGGGTGGCGGGCGCTTCGTCGGGCGAAACCGCCTCCCCCTCCTCCGCCCAGCGGCCGGTCAGATAGCCCTGCGTCTGCGCGAATTTGAACAGGCCGAGCAGGCCGGCGAAGATGGCGACCCACAGCAGCGCCATCTTGATCAGCCCGCCCCAGGCCAGCCGCCGTCCGATCAGGGCCGATGCGACCAGCATCAGCGCCAGCACATACCAGATGGTCGCAGCGGTCTGGTCCCCGTCCATCAGCCCCCCTGCTCGCTTGCGTCCAGCGTCACCACCATGCCGTCATAGCCCGGTTCCACGCCCTTGGGCAGGGTGCGGCAAAGCGTCGCATAATCCATGCTCTGGTCCATATGGGTCAGGATCGCGCGACCGGGCCGCGCCGCTGCGATCCCGTCCAGCGTCAGCGCCAGATGCGGATGGGTCGGGTGCGGCTTTTCCCGCAGCGCATCGACGACCCAGACATCCAGCCCGTCATAGAGCGCCAGCATGTCCGGAGTGAGCGCATGGAAATCGGTCGCATAGCCGATCGATCGGCCGCCATGGCTGAAGCGGAAGCCGGTGGAGAAGATATCCCCATGCGGCTGGTCGACGCAGGCAATGTCGATATCGCCGATCCGCAATCCGTCCGGCAGGACATGGCCGTCGATCGTGGGATGATAGCCGTTCCGCCCCTCGAACGCATAGGCGAAGCGTTCACGCAGCAGTTTCAGCGTCTGCGCCCGCGCATGGCCCGGCACCGGGGTACGGCGGTGATGATAAAGCTGGCGCACATCGTCCAGCCCATGGCTGTGATCGGCATGGTCATGGGTCCACAGGATCGCGTCGATCTGGATCACGTCCGCCGCCAGCAACTGCGCGCGCATGTCGGGGGACGTATCCACCAGAATGCGGGTGGTCGCGCTTTCGATCAGGATCGATACGCGCGTCCGCCGGTTTTTCGGCTCGGCGGGATCGCATGTCCCCCAGTCATTGCCGATGCGCGGCACCCCCGAAGAGGTGCCGCAGCCCAGGATGGTCAGCTTCAGGCTCATGCCGCCTTGCTGAACAAGGTGCGGAAATTGGCCGATGTCGCCGCCGCCAGCGTGTCGATGCTCTCGCCCCGCATGTCGGCCAGGAACCGCGCGGTATCGGCGACGAAGGCCGGCTCGCAGGACTTGCCCCGATGCGGCACCGGCGCCAGGAACGGCGAGTCCGTTTCCACCAGTAGCCGGTCGATCGGCAGCCGCGCCGCCGTTGCCTGCAAATCCTTGGCGCTCTTGAAGGTCACGATGCCTGAAATGCTGATGTAGAAGCCAAGGTCGATCGCCGCGTCGGCAAAGGCGCCGCTGGCGGTGAAGCAGTGGATGACGCCCGAATAGGCCCCCTTCCCCATTTCGTCGCGCATGATGGCCAGCGTGTCCTCCTCCGCGTCGCGGGTATGGACGATCAGCGGCAGGCCCGTCTCGCGGCAGGCGGCGATGTGGGACCGGAAACTCGCCTGCTGCCGGTCGCGGTCGCTATGGTCATAATAATAATCCAGGCCGGTTTCGCCGATGCCGACAACGCGGGGATGCGCCGCCCGCTCAACCAGCTTGGCGGTGTCGACATGGGGATGCTCGTCGGCCTCATGCGGGTGGATGCCGACCGTCGCCCACACGTCCGGTTCCCGCACGGCGGTATCCAGCACCGCGTCCCACTCGCTTTCGCGCGTCGCGATGTTCAGCATCGTCCCCACGCCGCGTGCCCGCGCGCGCTCCAGCACATGGGCCTGATCCTCGATCAAGCCCTTGTAATTCAGGTGACAATGGCTGTCGATCAGCATGGGGTTTGGCGACATGGCCTCAAACATCCTCCGCTGGCAGTTCCAGGCGCGGGAAAAGCGGCCTGGGCGCGGCCAGGACGAAATCGCTTTCCGCCAGCGGCGAATACCAATGGTCGCCGATTGCCGCATAGCTGCGCTTGTCGGCCGGCACGCCCATATGGTCGAGCAGCGCGGTGGCGCTTGCCGGAATGACCGGCAGGATCGCGACCGCCAGTTGCGCGATGGCGATATAGAGCGTCGCCAGCACCGTCTCCATCCGCCCGGCATCGGTCTTGCGGAGCGCCCAGGGTGCCTGCGCGTCGATATACTGGTTGCACGCGAAGCAGGCGCGCAGCCACGCCTCGATCGCGACGCTCGGCGCAAGGTCGGCGAAGGCGGCCGGCATGTCGGTGCGGATCGTCCGGTCGAGCAGCGCGAACAGATCGCCATCCGCCGGGTCATGGCCGTGGATCGCGGGCAGGTAGCCGTCCAGATTCTTCGCGATGAAGCTCAAGGTCCGCTGCGCCAGATTGCCGAAGGCATTGCCCAGATCGCTGTTGGACCGCTGGACGATCGCCTCCGCGCTATAGCTGCCGTCATTGCCGAACGTGACTTCGGACAGCAGGAAATAGCGGAGCTGATCGACACCGAAGCGGTCGGCCAGTTCCATCGGATCGGCGACATTGCCCAGCGATTTCGACATCTTCTCGCCGCGGTTGAGCAGGAAGCCATGGCCGAAGACCTGTTTGGGCAGCGGCAGCTTCGCGCTCATCAGGAAGGCCGGCCAGTAAACCGTATGAAAGCGCACGATATCCTTGCCGATGATATGGGTGATATCGCCACTCTCGGCCCAATAGCGCGCCATCCGTTCCGCATCGTCGGGATAGCCGCAGCCGGTGAGATAATTGGTCAGCGCATCGACCCACACATACATGACATGGCCGTCCGATCCGGGCACCTGCACGCCCCAGTCGAAGCTGGTCCGCGATACGCTGAGGTCGCTCAATCCGCCCTCGACGAAGCGCAAAATCTCGTTGCGGCGGCTGTCAGGCTGGATGAAACCGGGCTGGTTTTCGTAGAGCGCCAGCAGCCGGTCCTGATAGGCCGACAGGCGGAAGAACCAGCTTTCCTCGACCGTCCATTCGACCGGCGTGCCCTGGGGGGACAGCTTGATGCCCCCTTCCCCCTCAGTGATTTCCTTCTCGTCGTAAAAGGCTTCGTCGCGAACCGAATACCAGCCCTCGTAGCGGCCCAGATACAGGTCGCCATTGGCCTCCATCGCCTGCCAGATCGCCTGGCTGGCGCGATGATGGTCTGGCTCGCTGGTGCGGATGAAACGATCATAGCTGATGTTCAGCCTGTCGTTCATATCCTTGAAATAGGACGCCATTTCGTCGGCCAGTGCGCGCGGCTCCATGTCCCGCGCCCGCGCCGTCTGCGCCATTTTCAGCCCATGTTCGTCGGTGCCGGTCTGAAAGAACACGTCGCGGCCCGCCATTCGCTGGAACCGGGCGACCGCATCGGTGGCGATCACTTCATAGGCATGGCCGATATGCGGCCGGCCATTGGGATAGGAAATGGCGGTGGTGATGGTGAAGGGCTTGGACATGGGATTTTCCCTAGCCGCACTTCGCCCTGCCGCAAAGCCGCTTTTCAGCCCTTCGGCGCCAGGGCCGCGACATGTCCCGCCAGTTCGAACACGACCGCCGCCGGATCGAGCGACAGGATCACCGCGCCGCCCGCCAGATGCCGGGCTTTCTCCCAATGGTCCAGCGCGGTGCCCAGCGCCGGTCCCTGCCGCGTCCGCGCCGCCTGCGCGATGAAGGCGGGGGCACGCTCCAGAAATGCCTCGTAACGCGGCCTGGCCGACTTGAGCGCCAGCGCCTTGGCCAGCGCCAGCCGCTGGCGATTGCCCGGATCGCCCTGCGTCGCCAGAGCGTTCAGCATCTGCTCGATCTCCGACAGGTTGAGGCCGGCAAAGCGCAGCGCCTGCCCCGGCGATCCCCCGCCCGCCCGCACCAGGGCGTCGATCTCCTGCGGCGCAAGCGTCTCGTCATGCGCCTTCAGCACCGCGCGCATCGTCGCCGCGTCCAGCGGATCGAAGCGCAACGTGCGGCATCGCGACCGGATCGTCGGCAACAACCGCCCCGGCGCATGGCTGACCAGCAGGAACAGCATGTCGGCCGGCGGCTCCTCCAGCGTCTTGAGCAGCGCGTTGGCCGCGCCCCGCTCCAGATCGTCGGCGCTGTCGATCACCACCACCCGGCGCTGCGACAGCGACGGGGCGGAATGGATCAACCGCGCCAGCCCGCGCACCTGGTCCACGCTGATGTTGCGGGCGGTGCCGGTTTCCCGCTCCAGCGGCGCCAGTTCGGCATAGTCGGGATGGGCGGCCGCCTCGATCAGGCGGCGGACCGGGTGACTTTCCGGCACGGCCAGCCCGTCGTCCTCAATCGCCGGCCCCGCCGCATCCGCCAGCAGCCGCAGCGCCAGCGCGCGCGCGAAACTGCCCTTGCCGATCCCTTTCGGCCCGGCAAAGATCCAGCCATGATGCATCCGCCCGCTGCGCGCGGCGGCGATCAGGGTCCGGGCCTGCGCGTCATGGCCCAGGATCGTCGTCATGGCAGCAGATCAAACAATTGAGGCAACAGCCGAGCAGTGACCGCATCTGGCGATCCGGTCGCATCAATAATGCGGAACCGGGCCGGTTCATCACGAGCCATATGAGCAAATGCTCGCGACACACCTCGATGAAATTCGATATTCCGGCCACCGATTCTATCGGTTAGCTCACCATCACGCTTTCGAGTTCGTTCATTCGCTTCCGACAGTCCGACATTCAGCAGCAAAGTCCGATCGGGCAGGAACCCCTCGCTCCCGATCCGGTGCAATGCCACGATGTCGGCGTCGGTCAATTCCCCCTGCCCCTGATAGGCCCGACTGGAATCGAGAAAGCGATCCGAGATCACCCACGCCCCCCGCGCCAGCGCCGGCCGGATCGTCTTTTCGACATGATCGGCCCGCGCCGCCGCGAACAGCAACGCTTCGGCACGCGCGCTCCATCGGTCCGCGCCTCCGGTCAGCAGCAGCGTGCGGATCGCCTCCGCCCCCTCGCTGCCGCCCGGTTCGCGCGTTTCGACAACGGTGATCCCGCGCGCGCGCAACGCCGCCGCCAACGCGCGGATCTGGGTGGATTTACCCGCGCCCTCGCCGCCTTCCAGCGTGATGAACCGGCCCTGCGTCAAGCGAAGAGCGACTTCAGCCCGTTCCACAACCGGCCGAAAATCCCCGCTTCGGCCACATCTTCACCCGCGACCAGCGGCATGATCTGCGGCGGCGTGTCGGCGGTCTGGACGATCAACTGGGCAATCTGCTGCCCCTTGGCGATCGGCGCCTTGATCGGGCCGGTATAAACGACCTTCACCTGCATGTTGGCCGATGCCGTGCGCGGCAGGGTGACGGCCAGATTTTGCGGCGCCACCAACGGCACGCTGGTCGCGCTGCCCAGTTGCACGTCCGCCGTTTCGACCGTCTGCCCCTTCTTGAACAGCGGCTGCGCCTTCCACGCGCGGAACCCCCAATCCATGAAGCGCACCGATTCGGTGATGCGGCTGTTGAAGGTCGGCAGACCCGCGACCACCATCACCAGCCGGCGACCATCCTGTTCGGCCGACCCGGTAAAGCCGAAACCGGCCTCTTCGGTATGGCCGGTCTTGAGGCCATCGGCGCCAGCGATCTTGCCCAGGATCGGATTGCGATTGCCCTGCGCGATATCCGCGCCGCCCATCGTCTTGCCCCAAGTAAAGGAGCGGGTGGCATAGAATTTTTTGTAGAGGTCGGGCGTTTCCTCGATCGTCGCCTGCGCCAGCCTGGCCAGATCTTCGGCCGTTACATAAGTCACGCCTTCGTCCGGCCAGCCATTGCTGGTGCCGAAATGGCTGTTCTTCAGGCCCAGCCGCTTGGCTTCCTCGTTCATGGCGGCGACGAAGGCCTGCTCCGTGCCGGAAATCCCTTCGGCCAGCACGACGCAGGCGTCATTGCCGGACAAGGTGACGATGCCGTGCAGCAGATTTTCGACCGACACCTGCTCGCCGACCGACAGGAACATGGTCGACCCCGCCTGCGGCCCATGCCATTGCTGCCAGGTTTCCGGGCGCACCGTGAATTTTGTGTCCAGCTTCAACTCGCCCTTCTGGATCAGGCGGAAGGCGACATGCGCGGTCATCATCTTCGCCATGGAAGCAGGCGGTATCCGCGTCTCTCCCCCCTTGTCATAAAGGACCGCGCCCGATGACAGATCCTTCATATAGGCGATCGGCGCTTCGCTGGTGTAGGGCGGCGCGGCCGCGATCAGCGGCTGGGCCAGCAGCCCGGCGGCAAGGAGGACTGCAACGCTTTTCTTCATCGGAAAACTGCCTTCGAACAAATGGAATCGCTCATCGAACGCGATATCTATCGCGCGTCATTAGCCATGATGCGGCTATTCTCAAAGCCTTTGGCCGCCGCCGCACGCACACCGGCCTGCGCCGCCTGCTGCGTGGGATAGGGGCCAAGCCGCACGCGCCACACCCCGCCGGCCTGCTCGACCCGCGCGCCCAGGCTTCTGGCCAGCGCCTGTGCCCGCGGCGCGGATGAAAAGGCGCCGACCTGCACGACATAGCCGCCCGTTCGGGCCGGTGCCGCTGCGGGCACGGGCTTTGGAGCGGACATGGCTGGAGTGGAGATGGCAGGAGTGGAGATGGCAGGAGTGGAGATGGCTGGGCCGGGCCGGACCACAGGCCTGGCGGCAGGCGTGTCGAACGCAGCGCCCGGCCGGCTGGCAATCGGGGGCGACGGGCGAGCCACCATCGGCCTGGGCTGCGTCGCGACCGGCGCCTTGGCAGGCACGGCGGGCGGCGTCGGCTTTGCCACTGCGACGCTCCCCGTCGGTGCCAGCTTGCCCCGCAAGACTTTCAGCAAGGCCGCCGGGGTTTCCAGTCGCTCGGCCGCCTGACCATGGCCCCGCAGCACCGCGCGTTCCTGTTCCGGCGGATTGACCCGCCGCACCCGCACCGCCGCCGCGCCCTGCCCAGCCACGCCCAGTTGCGCCATCGCGCCGGGCGACAGGGCGATCAACTGATCGTTGCGCATCGGTCCGCGATCATTGACCCGCACCAGAATCGTCCGTCCGCTGTCCAGCGCCGTCACCTCGGCATAGCTGGGGAGCGGCAGCGTCTTGTGCGCGGCGGTGATCGCGGCAGGCATGAAGGCTTCGCCGGTCACGGTTGCGCCACCCTGGCTCCCTTCCCGCGCCTCGCCGGCATAGCCGACTTCGTCATAATAGAGCGGATCGGCGGGCGTATAGGTCGTGCCGCCGACGCCAAAGGGTTCGCCCAGCATCACCGGCCCGTCCGCGACCATGGCGGGCGGTTGCGGCTGCGCCAGCACAGCGCCCCCGCTTCCCGCCATCAGCATCATGACGGCAACCGCCGCCCCCTTATTGTTTGACAGCATCCGCCAGCAATCCCACCGACAAGGCATAGAAGTTGGAACAATTATAATCCAGGATCGCCCGATAATTGCTGGTCAGCAGATAGGCGGTCTTGCCCGGCCCGTCCGGTTCCAGCAGGGTCGCCATCATCCCGTCCGCCGGCCAGACCCCGCTATTGGGAAAGATGCCCAGCTTGCGCCATTCCGCCATCGTCAGCCAGCGACTATGCCGGTTGAACACGCGCGGGCAGCGCGCCGGTTCGGTCCTGGCGGCGACGCCGGCCCGGTTGAACCCGGCCGGCACGCTTACCGCCACGCCCCATGGCTGGCCGCGCCGCCAGCCCGACTGGACGAAATAATTGGCGATCGACGCCAGCGCATCGGCCTCGCTGGTCCAGATGTCCGCCCGTCCATCGCCATCGCCATCCTTGGCGACGCGCAGATAGACAGATGGCAGGAATTGCGGATAGCCCGTCGCGCCCGCCCAACTGCCGACCAGCCGGCTGCGCGGCACGCCATTGTCCAGCATCTTGAGCGTGGCGAGCAGTTCCGGTTCGAACAGCGCCCGCCGCCGTCCTTCATGCGCCAGCGTGGCGAGCGACCGGATCAGGTCGAAATCGCCGGTATAGCTGCCATAATTGGTTTCATGGCCGTAGATCGCGACCATGATCTCCTCCGGCACGCCCGTCTCCGCCTCGATCCGGGCAAGCCGCGCCCGGTTCGCCTGATAGGCGACACGCCCCCGGCTGATCCGTGCGGCGTCGACATGTTGCCGGCGATAGGGTTCGAAATTGGGGATCGGCGAATAGGCCCCGCCGCCCGGCTGGCTCTGGTCAAGCTGGATCACGCGCGGATTAGGCGTCAGCGACGGAAACACGCTGTTCAGCGTGGCGTCGCGAATGCCCATCGCCCGCGCCCTGGGCCGCAGGCTTTCCAGATAGGCACGAAAATCCGCGCCATCCTGCGCCTGCGCGGGACCAACGGCCAGGCTGCCGCCGGTAACGACAGCCAATCCAAGCAGCAATGACAGGACGGACGAACGCAAAGAATCTCCCATGGCCCCTATGTTGCACAGGCAACGCGGCAGGTGAATCCCCTTCTTGCCGCCGGAGCACGGAAGGCGACGAACCGAAGCATGCATGATTTAGGGCTTGGCAAGTCGGCGTGGCGCGCTAGGAAGCGGGCAACGGAAGTGTGGCCGAGTGGTTTAAGGCAGCGGTCTTGAAAACCGCCGTGGGTTTACGCTCACCGTGGGTTCGAATCCCACCGCTTCCGCCACCTTTTTGGCGAGAGGATGAACCCGCCGATTTAGGGAAATGGGAGCATATGAGGCGTCTTGTAAGCAGCGTTGCGGTTGGATGCCTCATGGCTTGCGCCACTTCTGCGTTAGCAAAAGACGATTTTCCTGCGAATGTGACAATCGCCAAGGACAAGACCATCGAGACAATAGATTGGTCCTTCCCGATTGAGCGCCCCTTGGAATTTTCGCGCATCAAACGCTGCGTCGCGACGAATATACATGATGATGAAGTGCAGCTTCGTGACAGCGCCGGATCATGGGTCGGCCCTGCAACGGGGCATTATTATCAGCGCGACAATCGTGGCACGGCCCAGGCGCGTGAGACATTCGCTCTGGTTGATGATAAAAGCCAGTTCTTGATCGCCCACGGGCAGACAGACAAAACTTCAGGTCTTTCGGGCTGGATCATCCGGTTCGATTTGGAAGCCGGGCTTGAGCAAGGCCGTGTGATTTTGACGATGCGAAACCTGAAACTTGCGGCAAGCAGCAGCGGATCGCTTGCCAATGACGGCTTTCAACCTTTGGGAAGCTGGTATCGGTTCAAGTCCAACTATGCGGCACTTGATGCCGTTGCCTCCACAGTCAAATCCTGCATCGTTCAGTAGCCAGGCTGGGCAACCATCCGCCTGCATGCCCCGGCCGGGCGCCCAACTGCCGCCGGCACGGCAGCAGCGCCACCCGCAAATTGCCCGCCATGGGGGCGCTGGATGGCCTGGCCTGCAAACGGAATGCAACATGGCGTTGAACGGGACAGCCGGCAATCGGCTGTCCCCCTGGTGTCATTCAGCCCAGCAGCGCCTTGACGCCGGGCAGATCCTTGCCTTCCATCCATTCCAGGAAAGCGCCGCCCGCTGTCGAAACGAAGGTGAAGTCGCCCGCCGCGCCGGCATGGTTCAGCGCCGCCACCGTGTCACCGCCACCCGCCACGGAAACAAGCTGCCCTTCCCTGGTCAGCGCCGCAGCCGTCCTGGCCAGCGCCACGGTCGCCGCATCGAAAGGCGCGATCTCGAATGCGCCCAGCGGGCCGTTCCACACCAGCGTCCGACAGTTTTTGAGCGCATCACCCAATGCCTCGACGGCGGCCGGGCCGACATCCAGGATCATTTCGTCCTCCGCGACCTCATGCACGTTGCAGGTGCGGACTGACGGCGGATTAGCCGCGAATTCCTTGGCCACCACCACGTCATAGGGCAGGTGGATGATGCATCCAGCCGCTTCGGCCGCCTCGAAAATCGCTTCGGCCGTGTCGCTCAAATCCTTTTCGCACAGGGATTTGCCGACATCCACGCCGCGGGCATAGAGGAACGTATTGGCCATGCCGCCGCCGATGATCAGGTGATCCACCTTGGTGACGAGGTGGTTGAGCACATCGAGCTTGGTCGACACCTTCGCACCGCCCACGACCGCCGCGACCGGATGGACCGGCTCGCCCAGCGCCGCCTGCAACGCATCCAGTTCCTTTTCCATCGATCGGCCGGCAAAGGCGGGCAAGGCGCGCGCCAGTCCTTCGGTCGATGCATGGGCGCGATGCGCGGCGGAAAAGGCATCGTTGACATACAGGTCGGCGATTGCCGCCATCGCCGCGACCAGCGCGGGGTCGTTCTTTTCCTCGCCGGCGTGGAAACGGGTATTTTCCAGGATCGCGATATCGCCCGGACGCATCACCGCGATGCCGTCGATCGCGGCCTGCCCCTGGCAGTCGGGAATGAACTGCACCTCACGCCCCAGAACCTGGGTCAGCGGGCGGGTGATCTTGCTGAGCGAATATTCCGGGTTCTTCTGCCCCTTGGGACGGCCGAAATGGGCCAGGATCAGCACCTTGGCGCCGCGATCGGCCAGTTCCAGCACGGTGGGCATCGCCGCGCGCAGGCGCGTATCGTCACTGACGGAGCCATCCTGCATCGGCACGTTCAGATCTTCGCGCACCAGCACCACCTTGCCGGTGATGTCGCCCATGTCGTCGAGCGTCTTGAAGGGCTTGGTCATGTCTTTTCCCCTGATCCTGAATGTGGCATCTGCCTGACACATTCCCTTCGTCATGGCGAGCGCAGGAAAGCCATCCATGTCCCGCCGGTGGATGGCTCCGCTGCGCCTGTCATGACGCGCAATGCAAAGTCGGTTGAATGGACATCATCCCGACGAAGGCCGGGATCTCTCTTCTTTTCCCGTGTGGGGAAGAAAGCGAGATCCCGGCTTCTGCCGGGATGACGAAAAAGGGGACAGGTTGCCCTGTCCCCCGGATATTACAAAAACTTCGCGACGACGCCGCTGGTGTCGATCATGCGGTTCGAGAAACCCCATTCATTGTCGTACCAGCTCAGCACGCGCACCAGCTTGCCTTCGATGACGGCCGTTTCCAGGCTGTCGACGGTCGAGCTGCGCGGATCGCTGTTATAGTCGATCGACACCAGCGGCTCGTCCGAATAGCCCAGCACGCCCTGCAAGGGGCCGGATTCCGATGCGGCCTTCAGCAGGCTGTTGACTTCCTCGACCGTGGTGTCGCGGGTCGGGATGAACTTCAGGTCGACAACCGAAACGTTCGGGGTCGGCACGCGCACCGACGATCCATCCAGCTTGCCCTTCAGCGCAGGCAGAACCTCGCCCACGGCGCGGGCGGCGCCGGTGGTGGTCGGGATCATCGACAGGGCGGCGGCGCGGGCGCGGCGCATGTCCTTGTGGATCTGGTCCAGCGTGTTCTGATCATTGGTATAGCTGTGGATGGTGGTCATGAAACCGCGCTCGATGCCGATCGCGTCATTCAGCACCTTCGCCAGCGGGGCGAGGCAGTTGGTGGTGCAGCTTGCGTTGGAAATCACCACATCATCGGCGGTCAGGTCGCCATGGTTGACGCCGAACACGACCGTCCGGTCCACGCCGGTGGCGGGTGCGGAGATGATGACGCGCTTGGCGCCTGCGGTCAGATGTGCGCTGGCCTTGGCCTTGTCCGCGAAAATGCCGGTGCATTCCAGGGCGATTTCCACACCCTGGGCCGCATGAGGCAGCTTGGCGGGGTCGCGTTCGGCGGTGACGGCGATACGCTTGCCGTCGACGACCAGGAAATCGCCATCGACGCTGACATCGCCCTTCCAGTTGCCATGCACCGAATCCCGCTTGAACAGCAGGGCGTTGGACTTGGCATCGCCCAGGTCGTTGATGCTGACCAGTTCCAGGTCATGGTCGGTGCGCGAGAGGATGGCGCGCGCCACCAGGCGGCCGATACGTCCGAAACCGTTAATTGCTACCTTCGTTGCCACTGCACTAGCCTCCTTAAGGTGTTGGTATTCGATCAATTCTTGTTAAGCGCGGCCACGATTTGCGGCACGATCTTCGCGGCGGTCAGGCCGAAATGATCGTAGAGCGCTTCCGCCGGGGCCGACGCGCCGAAGCTGTCGATGCCAAAGCGCAGGCCGGCGATGCCGGTATGGCGTTCCCAGCCGAAGGTCGTGCCCGCCTCGATCGACACGCGCAGCACATGATGCGGCAGCAGGTCGTCCTTGTAAGCCTTGGGCTGCGCCTCGAAATGCGCCCAGCTTGGCATCGACACGACATCGGCGCCGATGCCCTGTTCTTCCAGCGCCCTGGCGGTATCGACCGCGATCTCGACTTCGGAGCCGGTGGCGATCAGCACGACCTTGCGATCGGCGCTGGCGGCGCGCAGGCGATAGGCGCCCCTGGCCGACAGATTTTCGCTCTTTTCGGTGCGCAGTTGCGGCAGGTTCTGGCGGGTCAGCGCCAGCACGGACGGGCCGGTCGCATCCTTCAGCGCCAGTTCCCAGCATTCCGCCGTCTCGACAATGTCGGCGGGGCGGTACACGTCCAGGTTCGGGATCATGCGCATCGACATGACATGCTCGATCGGCTGGTGCGTCGGGCCATCCTCGCCCAGGCCGATGCTGTCATGGGTCAGCACATGGATCACCCGCTGCTGCTGGAGCGCGGCGAGGCGGATGCCCGCGCGCATATAGTCGGAAAAGACCAGGAAGGTGCCGCCATAGGGGATCACCCCGCCATGCAGCGCCATGCCGTTCATCGCGCAGGCCATGCCGAATTCGCGGATGCCATAATAGACATAGCGCCCCGCATAATCGTCCTTGGTCAGCGGGCCGGTCGACTTGGTCTTGGTGTTGTTCGATCCGGTCAGGTCCGCCGAACCGCCCAGCGTTTCGGGCAGCAGGTCGTTGATCGCGCCCAGCGCCAGTTCGCTCGCCTTGCGGGTCGCGACCTTCTGCGGATTGGCGATCAGGCTGTCGATATAGGCTTCGAGCGAGAAACCGATCGGCAGGTCGCCGGCCATGCGGCGCGAAAACTCCGCGCCTTTCTCGTTGCTTGCAAGCCGATCTTCCCATGCTGCGCGCATATCCGCGCCCTTGGCGCCGATCGCCTTCCACGCGGCGGCGATATCCGCGGGAATGACGAAAGGCTCAGCGGTCCAGCCCAGAAATTCGCGGGCGGCCGCGACCTCATCGGTGCCCAGCGCGGACCCATGGACGCCCGACGTGCCCGCCTTGTTCGGCGCGCCATAGCCGATCTTGGTGGCGCAGGCGACGATCGAGGGGCGCGGATCGGCGACCGCTTCCGCCAGCGCGCGGCGTACATCGGCAACATCATGGCCGTCGCACGACACCACATGCCAGCCGGTGGCGGCATAGCGGGCGAGCACGTCCTCGCTGCTCGACAGGTCGACCGCGCCGTCGATGGTGATCTTGTTGTCATCCCACAACACGATCAGGCGGCCCAGGTTCAGGTGGCCGGCCAGACCGATCGCCTCATGGTTGATGCCTTCCATCAGGCAGCCGTCGCCCGCGATCACCCAGGTACGATGATCGACCAGATCGTCGCCGAACTGGGCGTTCAGATGCCGCTCGGCAATCGCCATGCCAACGGCGGTGGCCAGGCCCGATCCCAGCGGGCCGGTGGTCGCTTCCACGCCTGCCAGCTCGAAATTTTCAGGATGGCCGGCGCAGGGGCTGTGCAACTGGCGGAAATTGGCGATGTCCTCGATGGTCGGGCGCGCATAGCCGGTCAGGTGGAGCAACGAATAGATCAACATCGATCCATGCCCCGCCGACAGGACGAAACGGTCGCGATCGGCCCATTTGGGCTGGGTCGGATCGAATTTCAGGAAGTCGCCGAACAGCACAGTCGCGACATCCGCCATGCCCATCGGCATCCCCGGATGCCCGCTGTTGGCGGCTTGCACGGCGTCCATGGACAGCGCCCGAATGGCGTTGGCGAGCGACTTTTCGGAAACGGTCATCAGGGCTGGCGTCTTTCCTGCACGGGTAAAGCGGTTCGGCCCGCGCGCAGGCGGGCGAGTCGAGATCGCGCCCCCTTTGTCGCGTCAAGTCCCATGCGTCAACCGCGCGTCGTCCCAAAACCGCCGCATATCGCCGTTCCCTGCTGCAAAGACCGCTTTTGCCAAAGGGCGAGTTCCGCTATGACCGACCGATGGCAAGCGACCGAATGATGCAGGCAATCGGCACGCTGGAGCGTGCGGTCAGCCGGCTTGAGCAGGATGTGGCCCAGCGTGCGGAGGTGATGCCGGCCAATCCTTCCCCCGCCCTGGACCATGGCGCCGCGCGCGCCGCGCTGCGATCTCTGGACGATCTGATCGACACGCTGAAGGGCAATGGTCATGGCTGAAACCATGTTGCAGATCATGGGACGGCATTATCCGATCCGCTGCCGCGACGGGGAAGAGGCGCATCTCCAGCACCTTGCCGGCCTGATCGAACAGAAGGCCCGCGACGCACAGCAAAACTCACCGGGCATGACCGAAGTACGCAGCCTGCTCTTTGCGGCGCTGTTCCTGGCCGATGAAGTCAACGAATTGAAGCGTGAAGCCGCCGGACGACAGAGCCAGCTTCCCCTGAGCGACGAGGACGAACCGGCCGCCCGCGCGGTGGAGGCGCTGGCGGCCCGGATAGAAAAGCTGCGCGAGCGGCTTGCCGTGGGCGCCGCGCACGCCTAGATTGAATGCGACGGGCACTGCGCGGTACGAGCTTTAGCGAACATCCCTGAGGCGATAATCACATCCAAGGGGGCTGTCCCTGGGCGGGTCTTGGCCCGTTCTACATGGTCCCCACCTGACGTTGAGGCGTCAGAGGATATTCCAGCACACGGCCGAGGCGGTCCCGTCACCCTTTCCTTTCGCCGCTGCGCACCTCATATGGCCCGGCGCTCCCGCTTCCGCAGGAGCGCGACAATCCTTGATCAAGCGGAATGAAGATGAGCGACGAACAGCCCGACAAGACCAGCCTGCGCGCCATCGCGCGGCAGCGGCGGCGCGCTTTCGTCGCCGCGCTCGATCCGCTGGCCCACCGGCTGGCATTCAAGGCGATCCCGTCCCCCCTCGCCCGCCGCATCGCGGACGCGCGCGTGGTGGCGCTGTATATGGCGCTGGATGATGAGGCGCCGGCGCAACGCATGGCTGCACAGCTCCTGACAATGGGCAAGACCATCGCCCTGCCCCGCGTCCTCGATCGGCTGGGCAGCATGGATTTCCTCGCCTGGGATCCCGAATCCACGCTGATCCCCGGCCCGTTCCGCACCAGCCATCCCGAACCGGGCGACGGGCCGGTAACGCCCGATGTCATCATCGCCCCACTGGTCGGATTCGACCGCATGATGAACCGGCTGGGTCAGGGCGGGGGCTATTATGACCGCAGCTTCGCCCGCTATCCCGACGCCCTGCGCGTCGGGCTGGCCTGGTCCGCGCAGGAGATGGACGCGCTACCGGCCGATCCGTGGGACTTGCCGCTGCATGTCATCATGACCGAAGTAGAACTGATCGAGGGGGACGAGGCATGAGCATCGATCCGCGCCATTATCATCAACCAAGCTGGCGCAAGCCGGTGGGCATGTTGACGATTATCGGCCTCATCATCGCTTGGGCGGTAATGGTGGCCAGCCTGTCGGGCCTGATCGGCACCTTGCCGGTCTGGGCGCAAACCCCCGTCTATGTCGTGCTGGGGATCGTGTGGATCTGGGTCTTGCCGCTCCGGCGGCTGCTTGCCTGGATGGAAACCGGGCGCTGGCGCTGACGATCATCCTGTCTTTTGCATGACCGGGCAGGCCGGACCCATGCTTTGGCGCCATGCCATCAAAGACACATCATCCTGGAGAAATCACTTTCCGGTCAGGGAAAGTGGCGCGAGTGACGGGGCTCGAACCCGCGACCTCCGGCGTGACAGGCCGGCACTCTAACCAACTGAGCTACACCCGCGCAGGGTGGCATCTTTCGCAGCCTCGTGGCCGCCAGACGATGCGGATCTTCTACACCATATCCACCTTCCGGTCAGGGAAAGTGGCGCGAGTGACGGGGCTCGAACCCGCGACCTCCGGCGTGACAGGCCGGCACTCTAACCAACTGAGCTACACCCGCGTTTGGTGTGGAGCCGCCGTCTATGAGCGTCCGCCGATGCTGTCAACCGTCCGCAACATCAGTTTCATCTTTCTCCGCATTTTCTTTGCGCGGCGCGACCGTCAACGTCCCCTGCTCGAACAGGAAACCGGCAATATCGGGCGTTCCCGCCGCCGAAATCACGGTTTGCAGGATGATCAGCAACGGCACCGCCAGCAACGCGCCCGGCGTCCCCCATACCCAGCCCCAGAAGGTCAGCGAGACGAGAATCAGCAACGGATTCATCGTCAGCCGCCGGCCCAGCAGCATCGGCGTGATGACATTCGCCTCGACCAGATGGAAACCGACCTGCAACCCGGCGGGCAGCAGCGCGACATAGACATCGTCGAACACCATCAACCCGCCCAGCCCCAGCAGCACCGCCGCCAGCATCGGCCCGAAATAGGGCACGAAATTCAACAGCGCGACGATGCCGCCCCACATCAGCGGCGACGGCATCCCGATCAGCCACAGCGCCACCGCCACCGCCAGCCCCAGGCAGATATTGATGGTGGCGATGGTGATGACATAGGCCGATGTGGCGTCGACCACATTCTGGATCACCCGCGCCACTGCCAGCGCGCCGTCGAAACTGCCCCGGCTGTTGATCGTGCGGCGGCGCAGCTTGGTCCAGCCGGCCAGGAAGAAATAGATGATCAGCAGCGCGAACACCATCTGGATGATCGCCGACGGGGCGGATGTCGCGGCGAACTGGAGCAGCGATCGCGGCGCATCCACCGCCGCCGTCTGCGCCGCCGCCACCGGCCCGGTCGCCAGCATCTGCACGGTTTCATCCACGAACCGCTGGAGGCTGGCATAGAAATCGATCAGCGGCGCCAGGTTCGCCTGAATCTGCGGCAACCGCTGGGGCAGGATGCGGAACCAGTCGGTCGCCGGCACGATGATCAGCACGAGCGCGGTATTGGCGACCATCAGGAACCCGACCACCGCCATCAGCGCCGCAAGGCCCGATGGGATGCCGCGCCGCTCCATCCATTCGAGCAGCGGCACCAGCGCGATCGCGATCACCAGCGCGGCCGTCAGCGGTAGGAAGAATTCGGACCCCGCGCGCAGGGCGAAGGGCAGCGCCAGCATCAGCCCGATGCCCGATGTCAGCGCGATCGACGCCAGCAGCCGGTCACGCCGCCGGTTGATCTCGGTCTGGTCATTGTTGATCACGCGCGCCTGATTCCCTTTTCGTTCGCATCGGTGTGCGACGGCGGCGCAGGGGCGTCAATTTACAATGCGGTCAACCCTGCCGCCACGTAGAGAAAACAGCGCCTTAACCAAATATTCGTGCTCACCGGGGTAGAAGGGACATGGGGACGCAAGAACGGGGATAATGATGAATCAGGCGCTCTTGGCGCTGGCCGGCCTTGCCGCGACGCAGCCGGCCTTGGCCCAGCCGGCGATGCGGCTGGACAGGCAGATATTCGTGGAAAAGGTGACGACCGATATCAACGGCCGGTCACGCCGCCTGCTGGCGATGGCGGATCGCGCCGCGCCCGGCGAAACCGTCGTCGTCATCCTCAACTGGCGCAATCAGGGCACCCGCCCGGTGCGCGGCTTTGCCCTCACCCGCGCGATGCTGGGCGGGGCCAGCCCCGATCTCACCGATCCGGCGGTGCAGGTGTCGATCGACGGCGGCAGTCACTGGAGCCGCTTCGACCAGCTCTGGCTCCCGACCCCGCTCGGCGGCGTCCGCCGCGCTGTCGCCGACGATGTGACCCATATCCGCTGGCTGCTGCCCGACACGGCCGCGCCGGGCCAGGCGGGCCGCCTCAGCTATCGCGCGACGGTGCGCTGACGATATCCCGTGCTCGCCGGGCAGGCGGCGGCCTCTTGGCCCCTCAATCCACGAACAGGAAGGCTGGCGCCTCCAGCAGCTTGCGGACCGCCTGCACAAAGCTGGCCGCGTCCCAGCCATCGACGACACGGTGGTCGCAACTGATCGACAGGTTCATCAGCTTGGCCGCGACGATCTCCTTGCCGCGGAACACCGGGCGTTCAATCACGCGGTTGGGACCGATGATCGCGACTTCCGGCCGGTTGATGACCGGGGTGGTCGCGATCCCGCCGAGCGGCCCCAGCGACGTCAGCGTCAGGGTGGAGCCGGACAGCTCCTCCGACTTTGCCTTGCCGGTGCGCGCGGCGTCGGCCAAGCGGCGGATTTCGCTCGCCAACTGCCACACATTGCGGTCCTGCGCATCGCGGATCACCGGCACCATCAGCCCCGCATCGGTCTGTGTCGCCATGCCCAGATGCACCGATCCATGGCGCGTCACCACGCCCGCCTCATCATCATAGCGGGCGTTGAGCATCGGAAAGTCGGGCAGCGCCCTGCACAGCGCCACGATCAGCAGCGGCAGCATGGTGAGCTTGGGCCGGTCCCCGCGCCCCGCGTTCAATTGCTCGCGCAGCGCCTCCAGCGCAGTGACGTCGATTTCCTCGACATAGGTGAAGTGGGGGATATGGCGCTTGGACGCGGCCATATTCTCCGCGATGCGGCGGCGCATGCCGATGACCTTGATCTGCTCGTCCGCGCGTTTTGCGGAGCGCCCGGCGGCGCGATAGCCCTGCCCCTGACCGTAGAGCAGATAGGCGTCGAGATCGGCGTGCCGGATATGGTCGCCCGCCGGTTTGACCTGTGACAGGTCGACGCCCAGTTCCTTTGCGCGCGCGCGGACGGCAGGAGATGCGAGGATGGGCTGCGCTTCAACGCCGTGTTCCTGCGCAGGCAGGCGCACGGGGTCGACAGGCCCGGCTTCTGAACCCTGGACTCCTGCTTTCGCAGCAGCACGGGCTTCCTCGACAGGCGCCGCTTCCTCTATCGCCGCCTCGCCCGGCACCTCCGCCTCGATCACCTCGACCGAAGGCATGGGCGCGGCGACGGCCTCGCCCTCCACCTCGATCTCGACCAGCATCGCGCCGATCGAAATCTGATCGCCCGGCTCGCCGGCCAGCCGCACCACGGTCCCGGCGACCGGACTTTCCATCTCGACCGTCGCCTTGTCGGTCATCATGTCGGCGATCGGCTGGTCCTCCTCGACCCGGTCGCCGACCTGAACGTGCCAGCCGACGATCTCGGCCTGGGCGATGCCTTCGCCGATATCCGGCAGCTTGAATGTGAACAGCGCCATGACTGGTCAGTCCTTCATGATCTTGTTGATAGCTTCGCGGATACGCACCGGGCCGGGGAAATAGGCCCATTCCAGACTGTGCGGATAAGGCGTGTCAAAGCCCGTGACCCGCGCGATCGGCGCTTCGAGATGATAGAAGCAGCGTTCCTGCACCTGTGCCGACAGTTCCGCGCCGAACCCGCTGGTCCGCGTCGCTTCATGCACGATCAGGCAGCGGCCGGTTTTCTTGACCGACGCTTCGATCGTGTCGATGTCGAGCGGCACCAGACTGCGCAGGTCGACGATCTCCGCGTCGATGCCCAATGTCCTGACCGTATCTTCCACGACATGGACCATCGTGCCGTAACACAGGATGGTCAGCGCCTCCCCGGCCCGCGCGATCCGCGCCGTGCCCAGCGGGATGCGATAATAGCCGGTCGGCACCTGCGCGTCCTTATGCCCCGCCCAACTGGTCGCAGGCGTGTCATAATGGCCGTCGAACGGGCCGTTATAGATGCGCTTGGGTTCGAAGAAGATGGTGGGATCATTATCCTCGATCGCGGCGATCAGCAGCCCCTTGGCATCATAGGGGGTGGACGGGATCACCGTCTTGATCCCCGAACAATGGGTGAAGATGCCTTCGGGCGACTGGCTGTGCGTCTGGCCGCCGAAAATGCCCCCGCCAAAGGGCGACCGCACCGTCATCGGCGCGATGAACTCGCCCGCCGACCGATAGCGCAGCCGCGCCGCTTCGGACACAAGCTGGTCCAGCGCGGGATAGATATAGTCGGCAAACTGGATTTCCGGCACCGGGCGCAGACCATAGGCGCCCATGCCCACCGCCACGCCGATAATCCCGCATTCGGTGATCGGGGTGTCGAACACGCGGTTCTTGCCGTGCTTTGCTTGCAGGCCCGCGGTGGCGCGGAACACGCCGCCGAAAAAGCCGACATCCTCGCCCATCACGATAACCGTGGGGTCGCGTTCCATCATCACGTCCATGGCGCTGTTGATCGCCTGGATCATGTTCATATGCGTGACGTCGGAAGGGTTTTCCTGTTCCATGATCTCGCTCACAGCGTCCGGTTCGATCGCTTCGCTCACAGTCCCGCCGCCTTCCATTCGTCCAGCATCTGTTGCTGTTGTTCCTTCAGGTGCCAGGGCATGTCCTCGAACACATCCTCGAACAGGCTCTCCATCGGATGGTGCAGGCCGTGGCCAAGGATGCCGTTCTTTTCCGCCTCGCGCGCGGCGTCACGGACCAGTTCGGCCAGTTCCTTGTCCATCGCGGCGTGGCGTTCCTCGTCCCATATGCCCAGGCTGATGCAATGCTGCTTCAGCCGGGCGATGGGATCGCCCAGCGGCCACAGGCTGCTTTCCTCGGCGGATCGGTAAGCGGTCGGATCGTCCGACGTGCTATGCCCTTCCACGCGATAGGTGAAATGTTCGATCAGCGTCGGCCCGGCATTGGCGCGCGCCCGGTCGGCGGCCCAGCGGGTCGCGGCATAGACCGCCAGAATATCGTTGCCATCGACTCGCAGGCCGGCAATGCCATAGCCCACGGCGCGCGCGGCGAATGTCGTCGCCTCGGCCCCGGCAAAGCCTGAAAAGCTGCTGATAGCCCATTGATTGTTCACTACATTCAGGATCACCGGCGCGCGATAGACGCTGGCAAAGGTGCAGGCCGAATGGAAGTCGCCCTCCGCCGTCGACCCCTCACCGCACCAGGTCGCGGCGATCCGCGTATCGCCCCGTGCCGCGCTCGCCATCGCCCAGCCCACGGCCTGGGGATATTGGGTGGTCAGGTTGCCGGAGATCGAGAAGAAGCTCGCCTCCCGCGACGAATACATGATCGGCAACTGGCGGCCTTTCAGCCGGTCGCCGGTGTTGGAATAGATCTGGTTCATCATGTCGACCAGCGACCAGTCGCGGGCCAGCAATATGCCCTGCTGGCGATAGCTGGGGAAACACATGTCGTCATATGCCAGCGCCAACGTCGCGCCGATCGACACCGCCTCCTCGCCGGTCGATTTCATGTAGAAACTGGTCTTGCCCTGCCGCTGGGCGCGGAACATGCGTGCGTCAAAGGCACGGGTCAGCGCCATGTAGCGCAGCATCCGCAACAGCGTTTCGGGTGGCAGCTTGGGGTTCCACGCGCCGACCGCCGCGCCATGTTCGTCCAGCACCCGGATCAGGCCATAGGCCATCTCGCGCATCTCGGCGGGCTGGGCCGTCTCGTCCGGGCGGGGTGCGGCATCAGCGGCGGGAATGTCGAAATGGGTGAAGTCGGCGCTCTCGCCGGGGCGCGCGGGCGGCTCCGGCACATGCAGGCGCAGGGGCGGCAGGTTGCGCCCCGCCTGCCCGTCCCCTGCCTGCCCGTCAACACCGC
The DNA here is from genome assembly GCF_030580935.1 of Sphingobium cyanobacteriorum. GTDB lineage: Bacteria > Pseudomonadota > Alphaproteobacteria > Sphingomonadales > Sphingomonadaceae > Sphingobium > Sphingobium cyanobacteriorum. Next base: position 305,171 of record NZ_JAUQOM010000003.1, read on the forward strand.
CTGATCCGGTCGGATCGCTCATCCTGCCTCCTATGATGCATTGCAATAATATTGCTTTACGCAGATACTATATTTCAGCACCAGAAAAAGGCAAGCCTTCCTTACCCATTTTTTGATTTTAGCTGTACCACTCGCTGTATCACTAGACGGCGACAGGCGCGGAAATATGGGATTGCGGCGCATAATCGAGCACGTCGAAATCTTCGATCGCATAATCGAAAATGGAGGATGGCCGCCGCCTGATCCGCAATTTCGGCGCGCCGGACGGGATGCGATTCATCTGTTCCTCGACCAGATCGGCATGGTTCAGATACAGGTGAACGTCGCCCCCTTGCCAGACCACCTCGCCCGGCTCCAGGTCGCATTGCTGCGCCAGCATCCGGGTCAGCATCGACAGCCCGAAAATGTTGAAGGCAAAGCCCAGCCCCAGGTCGCAACTGCGCTGGAACAACAGGCCGTTCAGCTTTCCGTTCGACACCTGGAACTGATAGGTCATGTGGCAGGGTGGCAACGCCATCTGCGGCACTTCCGCGACATTCCAGCCGGTGAACAGCAACCGGCGCGATCCCGGCGTCGTGCGAATCGCCTCGACCAGTTCAGCGATCTGGTTGCGGCCCTTTTCCGCCTTGCGGTAAAGCCCCTCGCCCACCGGCTCATAGAGTGGCCAGTTCACCCATTGCGCGCCATAGACCGGACCCAGATTGCCCCAGCGCGCCGCGAAATCATCATCCCCCACGATGCGCATCTCGAACGTGTCCCGGTCCAGATCCTCGCCCGTCGCCCGGCGATAGGCGTCGAGCGGCCAGTCGGTCCAGATATGCACCCCCTGTCGCACCAGTTCGCGGATATTGGTGTCCCCGGTCAGGAACCACAGCATCTCGCGCGCGGCGACCTTCCAATAGACCCGCTTGGTGGTCAGCAACGGCACCGCCTCGTCCGCCAGCGAAAAGCGCATCGTCGCGCCCAATATGGATCGGGTGCCGACCCCGGTGCGGTCGATCCGTTCGTCGCCATGGCGCCAGATGTGCCGCATCAGGTCGATATATTGCTGTTCATAATGGGGGATGCTGTCGGTCAAGGCGTGGTCCTGCGCTTGCGAGTCTGGTTGCTCCGGCTGTAGCCGAGCGGGGACCGCGCGCCAATCTTGCCGTCATAATGGCGCGATCGGGCCGGCCATTCCTCCACTATGGACCGGCCTCCCCCTCCCGCCTGCCGCTGTCGCCCGTCACAATCCCGTCATGACCCAGGATGGCGGACATCTGATCGCGCTGCTCGATGACCATTGGCGTCCCCGCCAGCTATGGCCGTTGCGACAGGAATGGCGACCGCTGCTCCAGCGCCTGCTGGCCGACGAAGGCAGTTGGATCGCCCTGCTGCAAAGCCGCGCGCCGCAGGAATCCCCGCTGCCCCGCCCGACCGACATCGCCCTGACCCGCGCCCTCGCGCGCAGCCTGCGCCCGCTCGACCTGCGCCTGGCCGATCATGTGATCGAAGCCGGCGCCGCCCGCTTCAGCTTCCGCGCGGCGGGCCTGCTCTAGCCTCCGTCCGGGCGGCGGTAAAAAAAGCGTCATTGCCGCTTGCCAGCCCGGAAAGCCCTCTCTATAGGCGCACTCCTGCCTTACGGGGCCGCTCGCAAGGCGGTTTCGGCATCGGTCGGGGAATAGCTCAGCCTGGTAGAGCACTGTCTTCGGGAGGCAGGGGCCGGAGGTTCGAATCCTCTTTCCCCGACCACATGATTCATACTGACATATGACGCAAAATCAGCGGGATGGCCTGGCCATCACCGCCGATTTTGCGTGTCCGCGCGTCTCCGTTCGACCAGATATTTTCGACAGATGACATGTGTCGAAACGATGGCTGCCGTTCTTGCGCGCTTGTAAAAGATGTTTGACCCCGCCCCCCTGGATAGCGATGATCAGCCTTATCAAACGGATACAGATATTTTGCTGTGTCCCGACATAATCCGACCCGCAGGGCGCGGGCATGGTCAGGCAGGAGACTTACCTTGCATAGACGCGATTTTCTGGCCTTCGGGGCCGCCGGTGTGGGCGGCCTCGTCCTCCCCTCCATGTTCGGCCGGGTCATCGCCGCCGAAGAACTGGGCAACGCCATCGACGTGGCGGTGAAGAAAAGCCTGGCCGACACCGCCATGAACGCCGCCAGGGGTGCGGGCGCATCCTATTGCGACGTGCGCGTGGGCCGCTACCTGCGCCAGTTCGTCATCACCCGCGAACGCAATGTCGAAAATATCGTCAACACCGAATCGAGCGGCGTCGGCATCCGCGTGATCGCCGATGGCGCGTGGGGCTTTGCCGCCACCAACGACATGACCGCCGACGCCGTGGCGAAGGCCGCGCAACAGGCCGTCGCCATCGCCAAGGCCAATGCCCCGGCCCAGAGCGCCCCCGTTCAGCTCGCCCCGACGAAAGGTGTGGGCGAAGTCCGGTGGAAAACGCCGATCGTCAAGAACAGCATGGACGTGCCGATCAAGGACAAGGTCGCGCTGCTGATGGATGTCAACGCCGCCGCCATGGATGCGGGCGCGGACTTCATCCGCTCCATCCTGTTCCTGGTCAATGAACAGAAATATTTCGCCAGCACCGACGGCAGCTATATCGACCAGGACGTGCACCGCATCTGGGCGCCGGTCGAAGTCACCGCCGTCGACAAGGCCAGCGGCAAGTTCCGCACGCGCGAAGGCCTGTCCGCGCCGATGGGTCTGGGCTTTGAATATCTGGATGGCGCGGCGTCGGGCAAGACCGTGCTGCCCAACGGCGTCACCGTCTATGGCAACAGCTATGACATGAAGGAAGATGCCGTCGCCGCCGCCAAGCAGGCGCGCGCGAAGATCAAGGCGCCATCGGTCAAGCCGGACAAATATGATCTGGTGCTCGACCCGTCGCACACCTGGCTGACGATCCATGAATCGGTCGGCCATCCGCTCGAACTCGACCGGGTGCTTGGCTATGAAGCCAATTATGCCGGCACCAGCTTTGCCACCATGGACAAGCTGCAAAGCCGTTTCCAATATGGCAGCGACAAGGTGAACATCGTCGCCGACAAGGTGCAGCCGGGCAGCCTGGGCGCGGTCGCCTATGACGATGAAGGCATCAAGACCAAGAAGTGGGATCTGATCCGTGACGGCAAGCTGGTCGGCTATCAGGCGATCCGCGACCAGGCCCATATCGAGGGCAAGGCGGCGTCGGATGGCTGCGCCTATGCCGATAGCTGGTCCAACGTCCAGTTCCAGCGCATGGCCAACGTGTCGCTGGAACCCGGCAAGACCAGGCAGAGCGTCGCCGACATGATTTCCAATGTGGAGGATGGCATCTACATCATCGGCGACGGCAGCTTCTCGATCGACCAGCAGCGCTACAACGCCCAGTTCGGCGGCCAGCTCTTCTACGAGATCAAGAATGGCAAAATCGGCCAGCAGATCGAGGATGTCGCCTACCAGATCCGCACCCCGGAATTCTGGAATGCGTGCGTGGGGGTATGCGACGCCAGCGACTATCGCCTGGGCGGCTCCTTCTTCGACGGCAAGGGCCAGCCGGCCCAGGTCTCCGCCGTGTCGCACGGGTCATCGACCGCGCGCTTCAACGGCATCAACGTCATCAACACCGCCCGTTCGCTCGGCTGAGGGGAGACAAGACCATGAGCATCCTTACCGAAGCACAGGCCAAGGCCATCCTGACCAAGGTGATCGCCCTGTCCAAGGCGGACGAGTGCACCGCGCAACTGACCGGCAAGATACAGGGCAATGTCCGCTTTGCCCGCAACGACGTATCGACCGCCGGCCTGACCGACGATATCGAACTGGCCGTGCAGGTCGCCTATGGCAAGAAGGTCGGCACCGCCACGATCAACCAGTTCGACGACGTATCGCTGGAACGGGTCGTGCGCCGGGCGGAAACGCTGGCGACGCTGGCGCCCGACAATCCCGAATTCATGCCGGCGGTCGACAGGCAGACCTACAAGCCCAGCCCGACCTTCGCCCAGGCGACGGCCGACATCACGCCCGCCTACCGCGCGCAGGTCGCCAAGACATCGATCGACGCCTGCAAGGCGCAGAATCTGATCGCGGCGGGCTATCTGGAGGATGGGCAGAGCTTTTCGGCCACCGCCAACAGCAAGGGCAATTTCGGTTATCAGCGCTCGACCATGCTCGATTACACCTGCACCGTCCGCACACAGGACGGGCGCGGTTCGGGCTGGGTCGGCACCGATACGCAGGACGCCACCCGGTTCAAGGTCGACAGCGACATCCAGATCGCGATGCGCAAGGCGTCGGCCTCGTCCGAAGCCAAGGCGCTGGAACCGGGCAAATATACCGTCATCCTGGAACCGATGGCCGCCGCAGGGCTGATCGGTTTCATGTTCTACTATTTCGGCGCGCGCGAGGCGGATGAAGGCCGCAGCTTCCTGTCGAAAAAGGGCGGCGGCAACAAGCTGGGCGAACAGGTATTCGGCCCGCAGGTCAATTTCTACACCGACCCGTGGGACCCCGTTGCGCCGTGCGAACCATGGGACGAGGACGGCCTTGCCCGGCAACGTATGGACATGGTGAAGGCCGGCAAGATCACCAACCTGAACTATAGCCGCTACTGGGCACAAAAGCAGGGCAAGCCCGCCGTCGGCCAGATGGGCAATATCCTGATGACGGGCGGCACCAAGTCGACCGCCGACCTCGTCCGCTCCACCGAGCGCGGCGTGCTCGTCACCCGCACCTGGTATATCCGCATGGTCGACCCGCAGACCGTGCTGCTGACCGGCCTGACCCGCGACGGCACTTTCTATATCGAAAACGGGCAGATCAAATATCCGATCAAGAATTTCCGGTTCAACGAAAGCCCGGTCATCATGCTCAACAATGTCGAGGAACTGGGCAAGCCCGTCCGCGTGCCGCCCGACGAAGTATCCATGAACATCGTCGTCCCGCCGATGAAGCTGCGCGACTTCACCTTCACGTCGCTGTCGGACGCGGTGTGAGGGACCAAGCAATGCATAGTCCTCCCCTGTAAGGGGAGGTGGCAGGGCGCAGCCCTGACGGAGGGGTGTCCCGCTATCGATCGGGCGCCCCCCTCCACCACCCGCTGCGCGGGCGGTCCCCCTCAGGATTATGGTGGCAGTTGATTGGCTGATTTGATGACACGCAGCGACTTCCTCCGGCTGATGGCAGGCGGCCTGGCCAGCGCCTTGCTGGCCCGCCCGCTTGCCGCTGCCGGGGGCTACGACTTCTGGTTCACCCGCCTGCGCTACGACAGCGGCGACTGGGACGTGGACCAGCGCATGCCGTCGAACATCGTCACGTCGCTGATCGACTATACCACGCTACGGGTCGATCCGAAGGAGCATGTCATTGCCCTGTCGGACCCCAGGATGCTGACCGCGCCCTTCTGCTATATGGCGGGGCACAAGCTGGTGGAATTTTCCCCCGCGGAACGGCGCAATTTCGAACGCTATGTCCGCAATGGCGGCTTCGTCATGGTGGACGACTGCAACCATGACATAGATGGCCTTTTCGCCCGCTCGTTCGAGGCGCAGATGGCGAAGATTTTCGGGCCCAGGGCGCTGAAGGAACTGCCAAAAAACCACGCTCTTTACCGCAGCTTCTTTCAATTCGACGGCCCGCCCAACACAGGTCTCGAACTCAATGGCTGGGGCGACGATCTTGTCCACGACTATCTTAAAGGGATAGAGGTGAACGGGCGGCTGGGCGTGCTCTACAGCAACAAGGATTATGGTTGCGAATGGGATTATGACTGGCGCAACAAGCGCTTCCTGGCCGAGGATAATACGAAGTTCGCGGTCAATATCGTTATGTATGCGCTGTCGGTGTGAGGATGGAACCCCGCCGCTCTTCCCTCATCCCCGTGAAGGCGGGGAACCCTCTCCAGCCTTCTTTCCATATGAAAGGTGGGGAGATGGATTCCCGCCTCCGCGAGCATGACATTGGTATTCAAGGATAGCAGAGCAACCATGACCGACCGCACCGAAGCCGAAATCCAGACCCGCCTTGACGCGCTGACCCGGTTACGCGCCGCGATCAGCCGGGCGATCGTCGGTCAGGGCGATGTCGTGGAGCAACTGCTGATCGGCCTGCTGGCGGGCGGGCATTGCCTGCTCGAAGGCGTGCCGGGCCTTGGCAAGACTCTCCTTGTCCGTTCGCTGGGTGAAGCGCTCAGGCTCGACTTCCGCCGCGTCCAGTTCACCCCCGATCTGATGCCCAGCGACATTCTGGGCACCGAATTGCTGGAGGAGGATCATGGCACCGGCCATCGCAGCTTCCGCTTCCAACAGGGGCCGGTTTTCACCAACCTGCTGCTGGCCGACGAACTCAACCGCACCCCGCCCAAGACGCAGGCGGCGCTGCTGGAGGCGATGCAGGAAAAGACCGTCAGCTACGCCGGCGTCACCCATATATTGCCCAAGCCCTTTTTCGTGCTGGCGACGCAAAACCCGCTGGAGCAGGCCGGCACTTATCCCCTGCCCGAAGCGCAGCTCGACCGCTTCCTCCTCCATATCCGCGTCGATTACCCGACCGAGGCGGAGGAACGCGCGATCCTCGCCCAGACCACCGGCTCCAAACCCGCCGCCGTGCCCGCCGTGATGCACGGTGAGGAAGTGCTGGCCTTGCAGGCGCTGGTGCGCGACGTGTATTTCAGCGACGACCTGCTCGACTGGGTGACGCGCATCGTCCGCGCCAGCCGCCCCGGCGAGGGCGCGCCGGACGATATCCGCAAATATGTGAAATGGGGCGCCGGTCCCCGCGCCGGTCAGTCGCTGATCCTGGCGTCCAAGGCGCGCGCCCTGCTCCACGGCCGGCTCGCCGCCACGCGCGACGACGTGGTCGCGCTGGCCGGGCCGGTCATGCGCCATCGCTTGCTCCTTTCCTTTGCCGCCGAGGCGGAAGGACGCAGCGCCGATGACGTGGTCGCCGCGCTGGTCCGCGCCGTCCCGCTCGCCTGATCCGTCCCGCCATGGCCGACCTCCTTCCTCCTGACGTGCGCAGCCGCCTGCGCGGCCTGCGCCTCGTCACGCGCCGGGCGGTGGGGGCGCACGGGCTGGGCCTGCACCAGAGCCACAGCCGGGGGGCGGGCCTGGAATTTGCGCAATATCGCGCTTATGAACCGGGCGACGAACTGCGCCAGATCGACTGGAAGCTCTACGCCCGGTCGGACAAATTCTTCGTACGCGAAGCGGAGCGCGAAAGTCCGGTCGCGGTCTGGATAGTGATCGACGCCAGCGCCTCCATGGGCCAGTGCGACGCGACGCGCCCCGACTATAGCCGCCTCGACGCGGCAAAGGCGATCGCCGCCGCCATCGCCGAACTGGCGATGCAGCAGGGCGACCGTTTCGGTTTCATGACGCTGGGTGACGCGGGCCTGGCTCTACTCCCCCCGGCCACTGGCCTGCGCCAGCGCGACCGGCTGCTGCTGGAACTGCTGAACGTCCGCACGGCGCGCGGCTTCGCCCCGGAAAGCCAGCTAGGGCCGGTCTGGGAACGGATCGGCGCGCATGATCTCGTCATCCTGCTCAGCGACTGTTTCGACGAAGGCGCGATCATGCTGGCGGAAAAGCTCGCCGCCGCCGGGCGCGAGACATTGGTGATCGAGATGCTGACCGTCGCGGAACGGGATTTCCCGTTCGAGGGCGGCTACCGATTTCGCGATCCCGAAACCGGCGAGGAACTGCTGGCCGATGGCGCGGCCCTGCGTGCCGAGTTCCTCGCCCGCTTCGCGCAGGCCCGCGACGCGCTCCACGCCCGGCTGGATGCGATCGGCATTCGCCATGCGTCGCATGTTCTGGACGAGCCTGTCGACCTGCCCCTGCGCCGCCTGTTTGCGGCCCAGGGCGCGGCGGCATATCGGTGAGCATGGCGCTGCTCTTCCCCGCCGCGCTGGCTGCGCTGGCGGCCCTGCTGGTGCCCCTCATCCTGCATATCGCGCGGAAAAGCGAGCAGCAGCCGACCGACTTCGCCGCGCTCCGCTGGCTACGGTCGCGACCAAAGCCGCGGTCGCGTCTGCGCTTCGACGAATGGCTGCTGCTGGCGCTGCGCCTCATGCTGCTGGCGCTCGCGGCCTTGTGGCTGGCCCAGCCGGTGCTGCTGGATGCGGGCGACGATCGCCCCTATGTCGCCATCGTGCCGGGGGCGCAGGTCGATCGCGCCGCTTATGGCGACGCCCGCCTCCACTGGCTCGCGCCGGGCTTCCCGACGATCGATCAACCGCACCCGACAGGCCCGCTGCCCATTGCGAGCCTTATCCGTCAGATCGACGCCGAACTGCCGCCTGAAACATCGCTCACCATCGTCGCCCCCGCCATCATCGACGGGGCTGACGCAGACCGCCTGCACCTGTCACGCAAGGTGGCGTGGCGCATCAGCGGTAGCGCGACGCCCCTGTCCGACAAGGCGCCGCCCCCGCCTGTCCTGTCCATCCGCCACGATGCCGACCATAGCGCCGCGCTGCGCTATATCCGGGCCGCCGCGCAGGCCTGGCGGCGCAAAAGTGACAGCGAAGTTGACATCTCTACGACCGATGCACCCTTGCCGGACAAGCGCCATGTCCTCGTCTGGCTGGCAGGCGGCACCTTGCCGGATCGGGTCGCGCAATGGGTCGGGTCGGGCGGCACGCTGCTGATCGCCAGCGACACGCTGGCCCCGACCAAACAAAGCCTTGTTACACTGTGGCATGACAGGGAAGGGCAACCACTCGCGCAAGCCCGTCCGCTTGAAAAGGGCCGGCTGATCCGCTTCACCCGCCCGCTCGTCCCGGCACGGATGCCCGTCCTGCTGGAGCCGGATTTCCCCGATCATCTGCGCGCGCTCATCACCACGCCGGTCGCGCCGTCGCGCGTCGCCGCCGCCGACTATATGCCCGGCACCGGCGGCCGCGCCTATGATCAGCCACCCCGGCCCTTACGCCCCTGGATCGCCATCCTGATCGCCCTGCTGCTGCTGGCCGAACGCTGGCTCGCCACCCGTCGCAACCGGAACATCGCGCCATGAGCGCATTGTTCGCACAGTGGATCGCGCCGGCACGCCGCCGCGCCTTTGCCGACACGCTGGCGCTGGCATTGCCACCGCTTTCAGCGCTGGCGATCATCGGCTGGCGATGCGGCGGGCCGATGATCGCGATATGGCTCACAACTGTACCACTCGCTGTCACTTTCATCATCGCCCGCCGTCGCGCCGCGCGGTTCGACCGGCGCTGGCTGATCCGCAGCCTCGACACGCGATACCCGGAGCTTGAGGACAGCAGCGCCCTGCTGTTCGCCGACGACGCCCCCCTCTCCCCGCTCGAATCGCTCCAGCGCCGGCGGATCGCTGCCCGCCTCGACCGGGGTGCACCGCAAGAGCTGATCCCCGCCTGGTCGACCCGCCCGATCCTGATCCTCGGCCTGCTCGCGGTCGCGCTGATCGCCGCCGCCCTGCTGTGGCCCCGCCCCGGCGAAGGCCCGCCCGCGCTCGCCCCCAGCCGCGAAGGCCTGCCCGCCCGCCCCGGCATCCCCCGCCTCGTCGCGCAAAATCTCCGCATCATTCCGCCTGCCTATACCGGTCTGCCGGTGCGCGATTCCGCCGCGCTCGACGCCCGCGCGCCGCAGGGCGCGCGGCTGGAATGGACGCTCCGCTTCGATCCGCAAGCGGCCGCACCCCGGCTGCTGATGCTGGGTGGCCAGCCCCTCGCGCTGCGTCAGGATGGCGCAAACTGGATCGCCAGCCGCACCCTGGACGCCGCCTTCCTCTACCGTGTCGATCCCGCCGCCGGGCGCGGCCCCACCCCGCCGCTGCACCGGGTGGACGCGATTGCCGACGCGCCGCCGCAGGTGAAGGCGCTGACCGACAGCCTCACCCTGGTCACGCCGGGCCAGCGCAACTGGTCCCCCGCCTTCGCCGCCATCGACGATTATGGCGTCGCCGCCAATGCCCGGCTGCGCGTGACGCTGGCAATCGGCGAGGGCGAGAATGTGACCTTTTCCGAACGGGAAATCCCCGTCGGCGGCAGCGGCCCGCCCCGCAACCGCCGCTTCGCCCCGCGCCTCGATTTTGCCAGCTTCGGCTTTGCGGCGGGCGGCGACATGGTGGTACAGCTCATCGTGCGGGACAATCGCAGCCCGTCGCCGCAGGCAGTGCGCGGCCCCAGCCTGATCCTGCGCTGGCCGTCCCCCAAACAGCCCGAAAGCAGCGGCCTCACCGGCATGGTCAACACCACCCTGCCCGCCTATTTCCGCAGCCAGCGCCAGATCATCATCGACATCGAAAAGCTGCTCAAACAAAAGCGCGGCCTCGCCCCCGACCGCTATCTCGCCCGTTCGGCCGCGATCGGCGGCGACCAGCAGATATTGCGCGGCCGCTACAGCCAGTTCCTGGGCGGCGAAAATGAAGGCGCGCCCGCGCTGCCCACCGCCGATGGCGAAGCACATGGTGACGATGACGGCCATGACCATGGCGGCCCGCCCGTCGCAGCGCCCAGTGTCTTTGGCGAGAAGGAGGATGTGCTGGCGGAATTCGGCCATCCGCACGACGAAAGCCCTGCATCCAGCCTGGACCCGGAAACCCGCGCCATCCTGAAACAGGCGGTGGACGAAATGTGGCAGTCCGAACGCGAACTCAGGACCGGCCACCCCGACGCCGCCCTGCCCTACGCCTACCGGGCGCTGCGTTTCATCAAGGCGGTGCAGCAGGCGACCCGGATATTCCTGTCGCGGGTGGGGCCGGAACTGCCGCCGATCGACGCCAGCCGCCGCATGACCGGCAAGCGCGACGGGTTGGCGAGCCGGCTGCTGCCGGTCGCGCCGGTCGCAAGCGCGGACGGTCCCGCCGCAGACGCCTGGCGCGCACTGGGCGATGGCCCGCAGGCGATCCGGGGTCCGATTGCCCTTGACGCGCTGGATCGCTGGGTGCGGGCCAATGCTGCGCGGCTGCCCGATCCGCTGGCGCTGTCTGGCGCGATCGACGCGGTGCGACGCGACCCGGCCTGCGCCACCTGTCGCGTGAAATTGCGCGCCCTGCTCTGGACCGCGATGGAGCGCCCCGCCGGACGCCTTGCCCGCCGCCGCCCGGCCGATGCGGTCGGCATGCGCTATCTCGACGCGATCGGAGGGGCGCCATGACGCCGGAACGGATCGTCGCGCTGATCCTGTGCCTGGCGGTGCTGGTTGCCAGCCTTCGCCTGCTGCTCTGGCATCGCGCTGCTGGGGCGCAGGCGTCGCTGCTCAGGCTCGCTTTGCTCCTGCTGCTTCAGCCGCTGGCGGCGGCGCTGCTCCACACCGCCTTGTTTCCGCCCACAACAACGGCTGGAACCTCCAGCCTGCGCGTCGCGACCGCCGGCACGTCGCGTCTGGCGGCAGCGGCCGGAGGTGCGCCGCTGATCCTGTTGCCGCAAGCGCCCGCGATCGGCGGTGGCGAAGCCGTGCCCGACCTCGCCACCGCCCTGCGCCGTCATCCCGGCGTCACCAGTCTGACCGTGCTGGGCAACGGGCTGGGGCCGCGCGACATCGACGCAGCGCGCGGCCTGACGGTGCAATATGATCCGCCGCCATTGTCCACAGGCATCCTCCACCTCGCGCCGCCGCCGACCGTCGCGCCGGGCGCGCGATTCACGGTCGGGGCGATCCTGACCGGGCTGCCGACCGCCACGGTGGAGCTGATCGATCCGGCCGGGCGCGTGACCGACAGCGCCGCGCCCGACCGGGACGGCCATGTCCTGCTCGCCGGGACCGCGCGGGCGGCCGGCGCCATCACCTTCACGCTGCGGGTCCGACAGGACAGGCATATCGTCGAACAGGCCGATGTGCCGGTCCGGGTGGAGGACAGCGCCCGGCCCAGGCTGCTGATCCTGGCCGGCGCACCCGGCGCGGAGGTCAAATATCTGCGGCGCTGGGCGATCGACGCCGGCTATGACGTGACCACGCAGATGAGCGCGGGCGGCGGCGTGGCGCTGGGCGATGCGCCGGTGGCGATCACCCCGGCCAGCCTGCGCCGTTTCGACGCCGCCATCGTCGATGACCGTAGCTGGACTGGCGCGCGCGGCGCGCTGCTGGCGGCGGTGCGCGGTGGCATGGGGCTGGTGCTGCGCGCGGGCGGGCCGATCGACGGCGCGACCCGATCGCAATGGCAGGCGCTGGGCTTTGGCCTGACCGGCCCTGCCGGTGTCGCGCCCCTGGCCCTTCCCAAGGCCGACGCCGAACCCGTCGCCCGCACCCGGTACGGCATCGGCAGCACGGAAGCGCCGATCGACATCGCCACGCCCGAAGATTATCTGCCCGAAATCAGCCGGCTCGCCATGACGCCCGGCGGCAGCGGGGCCGTGCCGCTGCTGCGCGATGCCGGCGGCGCGACGCTGGCCGCATGGCGCGCACTGGGCCGGGGCCGGATCGCGCTGTTCACCGGGATCGACAGCTATGCCCTGACCCTTACCGGGCGGCGCGACCTGCATGGCGACTGGTGGAGTGCGATGCTCGACAGCGTCGCGCGTCCCGCCGCCGGCATTCGGGTCATCACCAACAGCGGATGGACGGGCGAACGCATGACGCTGTGCGGCCTTTCGAGCGAAGGGCGGGTTGATGGGCGGGTCCGCATTCTCCCGGTCGCGGGTTGCGGCGGCTATTGGCCCGACCGCGCCGGCTGGCATGAACTGAACGGCAAGGACGGCGTCCGCGCCTTCTACATCCAGCCCGCCAACGCCCTGCCGGTGATGCGCGCCGCGCGTGACCGGCAGGCGATGGCGCTGCTGCCCGCGACCGCAGCCAGCCGGGCGGCGACCATGCTGCCCGACCGGACCGGCGCCGCCTGGCCCTGGTGGCTGGCCTGGCTTGCGGTCAGCGCATTCCTCTGGTGGCTGGAGCGATCGCGTACCGGCCGTCGCGCGGCCGCCGATCAGTCCGCCAGATAGAAGTCGCGCAGCGCCCGCGCGTCGTGCAGGGCATTGTGCGGCACGCGGCTGTTGGCGGCGGCGCTGAAACCCGCCGCGTTGATCAGTTCCAGCCGCAGGCCGAAATCGACCCCCGCCATCTTGCCCGGCCCCGTCACCAGCAGCGCGCAGAAATGGGCCAGATCCTCCGGCCAGTCGGCGATGATGACCGGATCGTCATCCCCCTCCAGATAGGCGGCGACATGATCGGCGGCCTCCACCCGGCCCAGTTCCAGGTCGATGCCCGGCGGTACATGGCGCAGATAGGGGATGACATGTTTCGCCACCCAGGGTTCGATATCGTCCGGCAGCGGCAGTGAGACGTAGAATTCCTGATCCCCATGTTCGGGAACCAGCGCGACGCTGAGCAGCGTGCCGCCAAAGCCGTTGAATTCGGTATCGAGGAAATAGCGCATGAAAGGGGACACTGCCTGGCTGTAATCGGATGAAGCGCGAACCGCAGGTGCCTGTAGCATTTGCGCGACGGAAGCCAAGCTGCCATGCGCGGCCCACGCGACAAGCCGTGCGATGATTTGGAAGGACGCCATCATGATCCCCCGCGAATATCTGGATTCGGCGCAGGTGCCGGGCGGCCAGGAACTCAAACTCTACCGGCGCGGCGCCGATCACATGATCGTGCTCGACCGCAATGAATTGATGAGCAGTCGGATGAGCGGGTCGGAAAAGCAGCTGGCGCTGATGACGATCGAACGGTTGCAGGGGCGCAAAAGCCCGCATCTGCTGATCGGCGGCTATGGCATGGGCTTCACCCTGCGCGCGGCGCTGGGCGTGCTGGATGGATCGGCGCGCGTCACCGTGGCGGAACTGGTGCCCAAGATCATCGAATGGGCGCGCGGGCCGATGGTCGATCTGATGGCCGGATGTCTGGACGACCCGCGCGTCCACCTGTTGATCGAGGATGTCGTGCCGGTGATCGCGGCGGGTCAGGGCATATATGACGCGATTTTGCTCGATGTCGACAATGGGCCGGATGGCCTGACGGCGGCGGCCAACGACCGGCTTTATTCCGCGGCGGGGCTGCAAATGGCCAAGGCCGCGCTGAAGCCCGGCGGCATATTGGCGGTCTGGTCGGCCGGATCGGACGATCCCTTCACTCGCCGCCTGCACAATGCCGGCTTCCTGGTCGATGAAGTCGCGGTCAAGGCGCGCGACAATGGCAAGGGACCGCGCCATGTGATCTGGTTCGCGCAGAAACGCTGAAGTCCCGTCAGCCATTCCCCGCTATCGGGCGACCGCAAGGATTTGCGCCTTCGATGACGACAATGCTGCGCCCGCCCGCATCCAGCCACCGGCCATCGATGTGGAACCGGCACGCTGTCGCATCGCCATTGACGCACAGGATCAGCCCGCTCACCCGATAGCGCAGGGCCAGCCGCCGCCGCGCGGGATCCTGCCATTGCGCCACGCTGAGCGGCTGGCCGTCCTCGTCCAGCCAGTCGACATCGGCGTCGGACAGGATGGCGACATCGCGCAATTCCGGCGTCCGGGCACGCAGCGCGGCGAGCGCGAAGGCGTGCGCCTCGATTGCCCGGTCGCGTCCGTCCCAGTCGACCCAGCCGATCGCATTATCCTGCGCATAGGCGTTGTTGTTGCCTTGCTGGCTGCGCCCGAACTCGTCGCCCGCGCTCAGCATGATCGCCCCGCGCGAGCAGAAGAGGGTCGACAGCAGCGCCATGATATCCTGGCGCCGGGCTGCCTGGATCACAGGGTTATCGCTGGCGCCTTCGACGCCGTTGTTCCAACTGAAATTCTCACCATGGCCATCGCGTCCATCCTCGCCATTGGCGTGGTTGTGGCGATGTTCATAGGCGGTCAGGTCAGCGAGGGTGAAACCGTCATGCGCCGCCAGGAAATTGACGCTGCGGGTCGCCTGTCCACCAAATATGTCCGACGAACCGGCCAGCCGCGTCGCGAACGCGCCCGTCATCCCCGCATCCCCGCGCCAGAAGCGGCGCATGTCGTCGCGATAGCGGTCATTCCATTCGAGCCAGCCGTCACCGAACCGGCCAAGCTGATAGCCGCCCGGCCCGATGTCCCAGGGTTCGGCGATCATGATACGGTCGGCCAGCAGCGGGTCGGCGCGCATCGCCTGCAACAAGGGCGCGGCCGGATCGAAACCGTCCGCCATCCGCCCCAGTGCCGGGCCAAGGTCGAAGCGGAATCCGTCCACGCCGGCCTGCACCACGAAATGGCGCAGCGAATCGAGGATCAGGCGGCGCACGACCGGCGCGTTGCAGGCGATGCTGTTGCCGGTGCCGGTATCGTTGATCAGTTGCCCGTCCGGCGCGTGGCGAAAATAGGTCTTTGCATCCAGCCCGCGCAGCGACAGGGTCGTCCCCTGCGCGTCGCTTTCGCCGTCATGATTATAGACCATGTCGAGGATCACGCCGATCCCGGCTTCATGCAGCGCCGCGACGGTGCCACGCAATTCCGCCAGCCCGCCCGGCGCAAGGCGCGGATCGAGCGCGAAATAGCTGACCGGATTATAGCCCCAATAGTTGGTCAGGCCGATCGGCCCCAGATGCCGTTCGTCGATCCAGGCGTTGACCGGCATCAGTTCGATCGCCGACACATGCAGCTTTCTGAGATGCGCGATCACCGCCGGATGGGCGATCGCGGCGATCGTGCCGCGCTGCGCCACCGGCACATCGGGGTGCAGCATGGTCAGCCCCCGCACCTGCACTTCGTAGATCAGGCCGCCCGGATCGAAGCGCGGCGGGGCGACGGGCATGGGCGGCAGCGTGGCCGTCACCACCCCCTTGGGCATCAGGGGGGCGGTATCGCCCCCTTCGCCCCGTCGCGCCGCCAGCAACGGATCATGGACGAACGGCCGGTCGATTGCCGGCGCATAGGGGTCGAGCAGCAGCTTGCCGGGGTCGAACCACAGGCCAGCGGCAGGATCATAGGGACCGTCCGCGCGCAGGCCGTAGCGCGCGCCCGGCCCCATGCCCGCGACCTCGACATGCCAGCATCCCTGCGCGTCGCGCAGCATCGGCCACCGGGTTTCGCGATCCGCCGCATCGAACAGGCAGAGCCACAGTTGCGTGGCGTCGGGCGACCAGGCCGAAAAACGCACGCCGGCATCCTGGACGACCGGCCCCAAATTCACGCGGCCTCCGCGATCAGCGATCGATAGAGGGCGGCATAGCGCGCCGCGCTGTGCGTCCAGGAAAAATCGGCGCGCATCCCGGCACGCTGCATCGCCTGCCAGACGGGCTTGTCGCGGTGCAGGTCCATCACCCGGTTGATCGCACCATGCAGCGCCAGCGGATCGCCCGGCGCAAACATCACACCCGTCGCCGCGCCCGCGCCCACCGCCGCTTCATTGGCGTCGATCACGGTGTCGGCCAGGCCGCCGACCCGCGCCACCACCGGCACGCAGCCATAGCGTAGCGCATATAACTGGGTCAGGCCGCACGGTTCGAAGCGCGAGGGGATGAGGATCGCGTCGCCGCCCGCCTGCAACAGATGCGACAATGGCTCGTCATAGCCGATCTGCACGCCGATCCGGCCGCGATGCCGGTCCGCCGCAGCCAGCAGCGCGCCCTCCAGCGCATGGTCGCCCGATCCCAGCACGGCAAGCCTGCCCCCCATGCCGACCAGATGATCCAGCGCATCGACCATCAGGTCCATGCCCTTCTGCCAGGTCAGGCGGCTGACGATGATGAAGATCGGTGCGTCATCGCTCTCCAGCCCGAAGCGCCGCTCCAGCGCGCGGCGATTGGCGGCCCGCGCGCCCAGCGTCCGCGCATGATAGGCTTTGGGGATCAGCGCGTCGGCTGCGGGATTCCAGATATTGGTATCGACCCCGTTCAATATGCCGTGCAGCCGGTCGACCCGGCCGTTGATCAGGCCATCCAGCCCCATGCCATGCACCGGCGATCGGATTTCCTGCGCATAGGTGGGGCTGACCGTGGTGATCGCGTCGGCCGACACCAGCCCGGCCTTCAGATAGCCGATGCCGCCATAATATTCGACGCCATCGACGCCCCATGCCTGTGCCGGCAGGCCAAGCCCGGCGAAAATGCCCGCGCCAAAGCGGCCCTGAAAGGCCAGATTGTGGATTGTCACCAGTTTGGGGATGGCTGCGGCCGGACCAAAGCGCATATAGGCCACGGTCATCGCCGCCTGCCAGTCATGGACATGGACGATGTCGGGCCGCCACCCCTTCAGCGCGCCTTCGGCAATATCCGCGCCGGCCCGCGACAAGGCGGCAAAGCGCCGCCAGTTGTCGCCCCAGTCATGCCCGCCCAGATCGCCATAGGGACCGCCTTCGCGCGCGAAGAAGTCGGGCGCGTCGAGCACCAGCAGGTCAAGGCCCGCGACCTGCGCCGCCAGGATCGTGGCCGGTACCCCGAACAGATCGTCATAGCGGCGCACGAGCTTTGCCTTGCCCAAATGGGCAATCACGGACGGATAGCCCGGCACCAGCGTTCGAGCCGCCACGCCATGTCCGGCCAGTGCGCCGGGCAGCGCGCCGGTGACATCGGCCAGCCCCCCGGTCTTGATCAGCGGATAGATTTCGGACGCGACCGACAGCAGCTTGATGGTCATGGCCGGGGTCAGACCGCCAGCCGGTCGATCATCGGCTGCGTCACCAGGCAGATGCCGCTTTCCGTCCGGCGGAAACGCTGCGCGTCTTCTTCGGGATGTTCGCCGATGATCAGGCCCGGCGGAATGATGATCCCGGAATCGAGCACGCATTTGTGCAGCCGCGCGCCGCGCCCGATCTCGCAATTGGGCATGATGATGCTTTCGGTGACGGACGAGAAGCTGTGCGTTCGCACGCCTGAAAAGAGCAGGCTGCGATGCAGCGAGGAGCCGGACACGATGCAGCCGCCCGCCACCAGGGATGAGGTGGCGGAGCCGCGCCGGCCATCCTCATTATGTACGAACTTGGCGGGCGGCGTGACCTCCGAATAGGTCCAGAGCGGCCAGCTCCGGTCATACAGGTCAAGGCTGGGCACCACATCGGTCAGATCGACATTGGCCTGCCAATAGGCGTCGATCGTGCCGACATCGCGCCAATAGGGCACCAGTTCGCTTTCGGCGCGGACGCAACTGCTGGAGAAGCGATGCGCCACCGCTTTGCCATGCTTGACGATATAGGGGATGATGTCGCCGCCGAAATCGCGCTTGCTGTCCCTGTCATCGGCGTCGCGCAGCAACTGTTCGATCAGGGAACGGGTACGAAAGACATAGATGCCCATCGACGCCAGCGCCATGTCGGGCTGGCCGGGGATGGCGGGCGGATTTTTGGGCTTTTCGACGAAAGCGGTGATCACGTCCGCATCGTCCACATGCATGACGCCAAAGCCCACCGCTTCCTGGCGCGGCACTTCCAGGCAGCCCACGGTCACGTCAGCGCCGCTGTCCACATGCTGCTGGAGCATCAGCTCATAGTCCATCTTGTACACATGATCGCCCGCCAGGATGACCATATATTCGGGCGCATAGCTTTCGATGATGTCGATATTCTGGAACACGGCGTCGGCCGTGCCTTCATACCACTGGCTTTCCGACACGCGCTGGCTGGCGGGGAGGATGTCGAAACTTTCATTGCGTTCGGGGCGCAGGAAGTTCCAGCCGCGCTGCAAATGGCGGATCAGTGAATGCGCCTTATACTGGGTGGCGACGCCGATGCGGCGGATGCCACTGTTCAGCGCATTGGACAGGGCAAAATCGATGATCCGTGCCTTGCCACCGAAATGGACCGCAGGCTTGGCGCGCCTGTCGGTCAGTTCGGACAGGCGGCTGCCGCGTCCACCGGCCAGAACATAGGCCATGGCGTCACGCGCGATCGGCTGATGTCTCGTCTGCACTCCTGGGCCTCTCCTCGTTTCGCCCGCGTTTCGCCTGCACGCGCACCGTCGGTGTTCAATAATCCAGTTCCAGCATCAAGGTTGCAAAGGGCGGGATGGTGATGTTGGCCCACCCTTCCTCATCCGCATGCACCTGTCCCATATTGCCTGCCCCGCTGCCACCATAGATGCTGGCGTCGCTGTTCAATATCTCGCGCCAGCGCCCGCCCGATGGCAGGCGCATCCGGTATCCATGCCGCAGCATGGGGGTGAAATGGCTGATGACGACGATCGGCCGAACGCCCGGCGCGCGCCGTTGCCAGGCAAAGATCGAATCCGCCGCGCCATCCACCAGCACCCATTCGAACCCTTCCGCCTCGCAATCGCGCGCGTGGAGCGCGGCGCGGGTGCGGTAGAGATGGTTGAGGTCGCTCACCAGTTGCTGCACCCCATGATGGGGGGCGTGATCCACCAGATCCCAGTCGAGCGCGCGCTCCTCGCTCCATTCGCGGCGCTGGGCGAATTCCTGCCCCATGAACAGCAGCTTCTTGCCCGGATAGCCCCACATCAGGCCATAATAGGCGCGCAGCGTCGCAAATTTCTGCCAGTCGTCACCGGCCATCTTGTGCAGCAGCGACGCCTTGCCATGCACCACCTCGTCATGGCTCAGCGCCAGCACGAAATTCTCGCTGAAGGCGTACATCAGGCCGAAGGTGATGTCGTCATGATGATGGGCGCGGTGCACCGGATCGCGCGCCAGATAGCGCAACGTATCGTGCATGAAGCCCATGTTCCATTTGAACCCGAAGCCCAGCCCGCCGCCATGCACCGGCTGCGACACGCCGGGCCAGCTCGTCGATTCCTCCGCGATGGTCATCACGCCGGGATGGGCGGCATAGAGCGCCTTGTTCATCTGCTGGAGGAAGGCGACCGCCTCCACATTTTCGCGCCCGCCATGGTCATTGGGTATCCATTCGCCGGGGGCACGCGAATAATCGAGATAGAGCATCGAGGCGACGGCATCGACGCGCAGGCCATCGACATGATAGCGCTCCGCCCAGAACAGCGCATTATTGACCAGATATTGCGCCACTTCGCGCCGCCCGAAATTATAGATGGCGGTGTTCCAGTCGGGGTGAAAGCCCTTGCGCGGGTCGGCATGTTCATAGAGCGCCGTGCCGTCGAAATGCGCCAGGCCATGTTCGTCGGTCGGGAAATGGGCCGGCACCCAGTCGAGGATGACGCCCACCCCGGCCCGGTGCGCCCCGTCCACGAAACGCGCGAACCCCGCCGGATCGCCGAAGCGCGCGGTCGGGGCATAGAGGCCCAGCGTCTGATAACCCCAACTGGGATCATAGGGATATTCGCTGATCGGCAGAAATTCGATATGGGTAAAGCCCATGCCCACGACATAGGGGATCAGGCGCCGGGCCAGTTCGTCCCAACTGAGGAAATCGCCCTGATCGTCGCGTTGCCACGATCCGGCATGAACTTCGTAGATCGACACCGGCTGGCGACGCGCATCGCTGGTGCGCCAATAGTCGCGATGGCGATCATCGCCCCAGATATGATCGAGCGGCGGCGCGACGATCGAGGCGGTGGACGGCCGCAGTTCGGACTGAAAGGCGAAGGGATCGGCCTTGAGCGGAAGGCGCACGCCGTCCGCGCCGACAATTTCATATTTATACGCGCTGCCCGGCCCCACATCGGGCAGGAAAATTTCCCACACGCCCGCGTCTGCGCGATGGCGCATCAAGCCCCGCCGTCCGTCCCAGCGGTTGAAGTCGCCCACCACCGACACCCGCCGGGCGTTGGGCGCCCAGACCGCGAAATGAGTGCCGGCCGCGCCTTCATGCACCATGCTGTGCGCGCCCAGCTTGTCGAACAGGCGTCCGTGCGATCCTTCCGAAAAATAATGATCGTCCATCGGCCCCAGCACCGGGCCAAAGCCATAGGGATCGACCAGCGCATAGTCGCCGCCATCGCCATAGGTCGCGACATAGCGCAGCGGCTGGCGCTTGCGGATCGTAACCTTGCCGAAGAACAACCCGTCGGGATGCACCCGTTCCAGCGTGCCGACCGGCTTGCCCGCCAGCGTCTGCGCCTCGACACTGACCGCTTCGGGCAGCAGGACGCAGGCGGTAAAACCGCCCTTCCCCGCCGAAGCGCCCACCGGATGCACGCCGAGCGTGGCGAAGGGATCGTCATCACGCCCCTGCACCAACCGATCGATCTGCTCCGGCGTCAGCACTTTAGTCGGTTCCTCCGGTCATGGCAGGATTTTCCAGATGTCGGTCGCATATTCGCGGATGGTGCGGTCGGACGAGAACCAGCCCATCCGCGCGACATTGTGAATCGCCTTCTTCGCCCAGACACTCTGGTCCATCCACAAAGCATCCACCCGGCGCTGGGCGGCGGAGTAGCTGTCGAAATCGGCGGCGACCATGAACCAGTCATGGTCGTAAATGCCCTGCACCAGCCCCTTGTAGCGGTCCGGGTCGTCGGGCGAGAATACGCCGCTGGCAATCGCATCGAGCGCCTGCGCCAGTTCGCGGCTGCGCCCGATCACCGCGCGCGGATCATAACCGTTCGCGCGCTGATCATTCACTTCCTGCGCGGTCAGGCCGAAAATGACGATATTTTCTTCGCCCACATGGTCGCGCATTTCGACATTGGCGCCGTCCAGCGTGCCGATGGTCAGCGCGCCATTGACCGCGAACTTCATGTTGCCGGTGCCTGACGCCTCCATCCCGGCCGTCGAAATCTGTTCGGACAGGTCGGCGGCGGGGATCATCACCTCCGCCATGGACACATTATAATTGGGTACGAACTGGATCTTGAGCAGCCCCTGCACCGCCGGGTCGTGATTGACCGCGCGGGCCACGTCACCGGCCAGTTTGATGATCAGCTTGGCATTATGATAGCTGGGCGCGGCCTTGCCCCCGAACAGCTTGACCCGCGGCACCCATGGCTTTTCGGGGTGCGACCGGATCTGGTCGTAGAGCGACACGGCTTCGACGATGTTGAGCAATTGCCGCTTATATTCGTGGATGCGCTTGATCTGGATATCGAACAGCGCATCCGGGTCTATCCGCGCGCCCACCCGCTGGCGCAGCAGGTCGGACAGCGCACCCTTGTTCTCGCGCTTGACGCTCAGGAATTTCTCCTGGAACGCGCTGTCGTCCGCGAAGGGATCAAGATCGCGCAAGGCTTCGGGATCGTCCATGAACCTGTCGCCGATCGCCTCGCGGATCAGTTCGAACAGCCCGTGATTGCACTGCATCAGCCAGCGACGGAAGGTGACGCCGTTGGTCTTGTTGTTGATCCGCGTGGGGTACAGCGTGTGCAGGTCGGCGAACACCGTGACCTTCATCAGGTCGGTGTGCAGCGCCGACACGCCATTGACGCTGTGCGACCCGGCAAAGGCCAGATTGCCCATCCGCACCCGCCGTTCACCGCCCTCGTCGATCAGGGAGATGGTGCCGATCGCCTCGTCGCTGAAATGCCCCGATTTGCGCGCCTCGCCCAGCAGCCGGCTGTTGATGGCATAGACGATCTGCATGTGGCGGGGCAGCAGCCGCTCGAACAGCGGCACCGGCCAGCTTTCCAGCGCTTCGGGCAGCAAGGTGTGGTTGGTATAGCTGAACGTCCTGCGCGTAATGTCCCAGGCGTCGCCGAAATCGACGCCATGATCGTCCACCAGGATGCGCAGCAATTCGGCCACAGCGACGGCCGGATGGGTGTCGTTGAGCTGGATCGCCGCCTTGTCCGGCAGGGTGCGGATGTCGCCGAAATACTGGATGTGCCGGCGGCAGATGTCCTGCAACGATGCGGAGGAGAAGAAATATTCCTGCCGCAACCGCAATTCCTGCCCGGCGGGCGAACTGTCGGCGGGATAGAGCACGCGGGTCAGCGATTCGGCCCGGTTGCTTTCGGCCAGCGCGCCCAGATGGTCGCCCGCGTTGAACTTGTCGAGCAGGATCGGATCGATCGGCTGCGCTTCCCACAGGCGCAGCGTGTTGACCCGCTTGCCGCGCCAGCCGGCGATGGGCGTGTCATAGGGGGTGGCGATCACCCGTTCGGCGGCACGCCAGCGCATCTGGTGCGGACCGGCATCCGCGCCTTCGGCCGGGTCGACCCGGCCGCCAAAGCCGATCTCGTAACTGGCCTCGCGCCGTTCGAATTCCCATGGATTGCCATGCGCCAGCCAGTTTTCGGGCAGTTCGACCTGCCAGCCGTCGCTGATTTCCTGCCGGAACATGCCGTTCACATAGCGGATGCCATAGCCATAGGCAGGCACGTCGACCGTCGCCATGCTTTCCATGAAGCAGGCGGCCAGCCGGCCCAGGCCGCCATTGCCCAGCGCTGCATCCGGCTCCAGCGCGGCGATGATGTCGATGTCGACGCCCAGCGATGAGAGCGCCACCTGCATGTCGTCCAGCATTTCCATGTTGGACGCGGCATCGCGCATCAGCCGGCCGATCAGGAATTCCAGGGACAGATAATAGACCCGCCGCCCTTCTTCCTCATAGGTTTTCTGGGTAGAGGTGATCCAGGCGTCGATCACCCGGTCGCGGATCGAGAGGATGACCGCGTGCAGCCAGTCATGCGGTTTGGCTGCCGCCGCATTCTTGCCGATGCGGTAGGTCAGCCGCTCGACAATCTCATGGGCCAGGACTTCCGGGTCGAATTGCCGCGGCGCGGGTTTGGGAAGTTCGGTCTGGCCCTTGAGGTTCATCGGCGCTGGTCCCCCTGCTGAGTCGATCATGATGATGACACAGCCCCCCGCCTCGCGCCATCGTCATTTTTGCAGCGCAGCAAGAAATATCGGCTGTTTTCAGCCGCTTTTCACGGGAACTCAGGCAGCGTTTCCGCGCAGCAGCGCGTCGCGCACGCCGGCGCGCAACTGGGCGCGGACCGGATGGGTGCTCGACGGCAGATGCTGGGTCGCGAAAATACCGATCAGCCGTTCGACCGGATCGATCCAGAAATAGGTCGAAAACACGCCGCCCCAATAATATTCCTGATTATCCAGGTTCATGGCGAAACCCAGGCCAAAGCCGACGCCCTGATAATCGGCTTCGCTGAACATCGCGCTGGACATGCTGCCAAGGTCGCCGCCGCCCGGCAACTGGTTGCTGCGCATCTGCGCCACCGTTCCGGGCGAAAGCAGCCGCACGCCGTCCAGTTCGCCGCCGCGCAACAACATCCGCGCAAAGCGGTGATAATCCGCCACGCCCGACACCAGCCCGCCGCCGCCCGACAGGAAACGCCCTTCGCGCCGCCAGCCGCTGCGCGCGCCCAAATCCGCGACGCTGATCCCGCCGCCCTCGTCCAGCCGCCAGGCGTCGGTCATACGGTCGACCTTCCCGTCCGGCAGGACGAAATGCGTGTCGACCATGCCAAGCGGCGTGAATATCCGGTCATGAAAGACAGTGCCCAGATCAAGGCCCGTCAACCGCTCCACCACCACGCCCAGCACATCGGTCGACACCGAATAATTCCAGTGTTCGCCGGGCGAAAATTCCAGCGGCAATGTGGCAAGGTCGGCGATGAACTGGTCCGATGTGCGCTTCTGCTGAAATTCGTCCAGCCCCAGCGCGCGATAGCGGGCATCGATCGCGGTCTGGCGTTGCAGCCCGTAGGTCAGGCCCGATGTGTGGCGCAGCAGGTCGATCATCTGCATCGGCCGCCTGGGGTGCAGGCCATCGTCGGCGCCGACGCGCAGGTCGGCAAATTCGGGAATGACGTCCGTGACCGGCGTATCGAGCGCGACCTGCCCCGCCTCCACCAGCATCATGAAGGCGACAGACGTGACCGGCTTCGTCATCGATGCGATGCGATAGAGCGCGTCCTGGCGCAGCGGCTCTCCACTGGCGCGCGCATGCCCCCGCGCCACCGACAGCAAGACCTGCTCGTCGCGGGAAATCTGCAACTGCATATGCGGCAGCTTGTCGGTCGACAGATAGGTCCGGTCTAGAAAATCGACCAGCCCGTCCAGCTTGTCCGGGTCCATCCCCGCCGCCTGTGCCGCCGCCCTGTCCGTCACTCCCGCCATGTCGCGCCGTCACTCCCTCGTTCGTCCTCGCCAGCGCTAAAGCAGCGGCGCGCGCAGGTAAACAGCTTGGGCGTTGCCAAGACCCCGCCAGCCCCTCTATGGCAACGCGCCAGAGCAGCATGAACGGACCCCGACAGGCATGGCCACCGGCCTTTCCGCAATCTTCATGGCGAACCGCGCCGCGCTGCTGCGCTTCGTGCGGGCGCGCGGCGCGGGCGAGGACGCGGAGGATGTGCTCCAGGACATGTGGCTGAAGCTGGAGGCCAAGGATCTTGGCCCGATATCCGATCCGCTGCCCTATCTGTATCGCATGGCGAATAATCTGATGCTCGACCGCTATCGATCGTCCAGCCGGCGCGAGCGGCGCGAACAGGACTGGGCGGAGGGCGCGGGCGGCGTCATGGCCGATCCAAGCGACGATGTCGCGGTCGACGAGCGCATGATCCTGAACGAACGGCTGGAACAGGCGCGCGCGGTGCTGCGTGACCTGGGGCCGCGGGTCGAACTGGTGTTCCGTCGTTTCCGTATCGAGGGGGTCGGGCAGCGGGTGATCGCCGAGGAACTGGGCGTCAGCCTGACGACGGTGGAGAAGGACCTGCAAAAGGCCTATCGTGCGATGCTCGCGCTCAAGCAGAAAATCGATACGGAATGAGCGGATCGGCGGCGTCAGGCTCTGTAGGGGGCAAAAAATGAACAGGGCTGGAGCCATGATGAACGAGGAGGCGCTGGGTTGGGTCATCCGTACCCGCGATCCCGCATTTAACGATTGGGAAGCGTTCACCCTCTGGCTGGAGGCTGATCCCGGCCATGCCGCCGCCTATGACGGGCTGATGATGGCGGACAGCGACATGGACAGCTATATTCCGGTCGATCCGGTGGTCATGCCGGTCGCCGCCAATGATGCGGGCGTCCGTGGGCCATGGCGCTGGGTCGGCGGCGGCGCGGTCGCCGCCGCATTGGTCGCGACCGTCTCGATCGCCGTCCTCAACCGCAGCGATATCTACAGCGTGACCACCAGGCCGGGCGAAACCCGCACCATCGCGCTGGATGACGGCACGAAAGTGGAACTGAACGGCGGCACGACGATGCGCTTCGACCGCAAGGATGCGCGCTTTGCCGCGCTTGATGCGGGCGAAGCGGCCTTCACCGTGCAGCATGACGCCGCCAATCCGTTCCGCGTCACCGTGGGCGACGATATGTTCGAAGATGCCGGCACGGTGTTCAACATCGTCCATGCCGGGGGCGCGACGCGGATCGGCGTGTCGGAAGGCAAGGTGATCTACAACCCGCAGGCCGAAGCCATCGCCCTGCCCGCCGGCCGCGCCCTGGCCGACGATGCGCAGGGGCTGCGCGTGATGGATATCGCGCCCGGCGCCGTCGCCAGTTGGCGACAGGGCCGGCTGGTCTATGCCAATGCCGCCGTCGCCGACATCAGCCAGGATATCGGCCGTTCGCTGGGCGTCACGCTGACGGCGACGCCGGGCGCGCAGGCGATGCGCTTCACCGGCACGATCCGGCTGGATCGCGACCCGGCACGCTTCTTCGCGCAGGCCGCGCCACTGATGGGCCTGACCGCTGTGCGCCAGGGCGATGGATGGGTCTTGAAGGAAGGACCGCATAAGGAAGGACCGCATAAGGAAGGACATGGGCCGCAGAGCTGATCTTCCGATCGTCACCGCCCTCGTCATAGCGATATCGACGCCCGCGTCCGGGGCGGACAGGCTGAACATTGACATCGCCCCGGCTACGCTCGGTCAGGCGGCGATCGCGCTTGGACGCCAGGCAGGGATCAGCGTGGGCATGTCGGACCAGTCGCTCGCCGGTGTCCGCACGCCCGCAGTCCGGGGCCGCATGTCCGCCGAAATGGCGCTACGCCACCTGCTCAGGGGCACCGGCGCCAGGGCGCAGCGGATCGGCGACGATGGCTGGCGGATCGTCCGTGCGCGCCCGGTTGCCCCGCCTGCCGCGGCAACTCTGCCGCCACGCCCTGTCGCACCCCCACCGGATGCGCCGCCCGCCGAGATCATCGTCACCGCGTCCAAGCGCGACATACCGTTGCCGCGCTATGCCGGCATGGTCGAAGCGCTGGGCGACGGCGCCTTCACCACGGCGGAGGCATCGGCCGGCAGCGCAACCCTTCTGGCGCGGGTGGCTAGCCTGAGTTCGACCCATGCCGGCGCGGGCCGCAACAAGCTGTTTATCCGCGCCATCGCCGATTCCGCGCTGGCCGGCCCGACCCAGGCGACGACGGGCCAATATCTGGGCGACATGCGGCTGAACTATGCCGCGCCCGATCCCGACCTCAAACTGTATGACGTGGGCCGGGTCGAGGTGCTGGAAGGGCCGCAGGGCACGCTCTATGGGGCCGGATCGCTGGGCGGCATCATCCGCATCATGCCCAATGCGCCCAATCTGGCGCAATGGGGCGGGCAGATGTCCGCTGGCCTGTCGGCCACCGGGCATGGCGATCCGGGCGGCGACCTGTCCGCGACGCTCAATGTCCCGATCGTCGCGGAGAAGCTGGCGCTGCGCGTCGTCGGGTATGGCGTGCAGGAAGGCGGCTATATCGATGATGTCAGTCGCGACAGGCAGGACATAAACCGTACCCGCACCTATGGCGGTCGCGCGGCATTGCGCTTCGCACCCGATGACGGCTGGACCATCGACCTGCATGCCGTCTATCAGCATATCGATGGCGACGACGCCCAATATGCCAGCCGCTCGGTCGGCCGGCTCCAGCGCGCTTCCGCGATCGCCCAGCCCTATTTTTCCGACTATCTGCTGGGCAATGTGCGCATCGAAAAGCGGTGGGACAGCCTGCGCTTCGTGTCCTCCACCGGCTATGTCCGGCATGAGCTGGCGGAAAGCTATGACGCGACTCAGCCGGGCGGATCGCCGGCCCTGTTCCGCCAGCGCAACCGGATCGG
The DNA here is from genome assembly GCF_030580935.1 of Sphingobium cyanobacteriorum. GTDB lineage: Bacteria > Pseudomonadota > Alphaproteobacteria > Sphingomonadales > Sphingomonadaceae > Sphingobium > Sphingobium cyanobacteriorum. The sequence continues at coordinate 332,892 of NZ_JAUQOM010000003.1, forward strand.
CATCTTTTCCACCGAAAACCGGCTGGTGCGTGACCTGGACAACGGGTTGGGCTGGATATTGGGCGCCTCCTACCTGGAAAGCACGTCCGACCTCCACCGCTCGCTCACCGGCTTCGGCGCGGCGCTGGCCCAGCCCGAAGTCATTCCCGGCGTCCCGCTCTACGGCAATGGCCGCGCTGCGCCCGCGACCGGCGTGCGCAACAGTGTCAAGGAAGCCACTCTGTTCGGCGAAGCCTCGTTCGAGCCGGTCCGGGGGCTGATCGCCACCATCGGCGGCCGGTTGACCAACAGCCAGTTGTCGGGCGAGGCGCTCGATCCGGTCGCTGCCCTCTCCTCTTCGGACCTGGCGCGGGCCGAGGCGCAGGCCAATCGCGACGAGACGGTGTTCCTGCCTTCCGCCTCGCTGCTGACGGACGCCATTCCCGATGTGACGCTCTACGCCCGCTTCCAGCAGGGCTTTCGCCCCGGCGGCCTGGCGGTCGATGACCAGCGCGTCCGCCGTTTCCACAATGACCGTGCCTCGACCATCGAGATCGGCGCGCGCAAGGGCGTGCCGGGGCAGGATGTCTTCGCCGCCAGCGCCAATGTCGCCTATACCGACTGGCGCAATATCCAGGCCGATGTCACCGACCGGATCGGCCTGCCCACCACCGCCAATATCGGTGACGGACGCATCTACACGGTGGAAGGGCGCGTCGTGCTGCGCCCGGTTCCGTCCGTCACGCTGGACGCCAGCTTCATCTATAATGACAGCCGCCTGACCCAGCCGGCCGCCTTCGTGCGTGCGCTGTCCTATGACGGGCGATCGCTCCGCCTGCCCAATGTCGCCAGTCTGGGCGGCCGGGTCGCGATCGACTATCGCACGCCGGTCGGCGGCGACATGGATCTGCATCTGTCGGGGGCAGCCCGCTATGTCGGCACATCGCGGCTCGGCGTCGGCCCGATATTGGGCCAGACCCAGGGCGATTATGTCGACACCAGCCTGTCGGCCAGCCTGACACGGGGGCCGGTGCAATATTCGCTGGCGCTGACGAACCTGTTCGACAGCAACGGCAACCGCTTCTCGCTCGGCACGCCGTTCGACCTGCGCACCGACTATTATACGCCGCTGCGCCCGCGGACGGTGCGCGTCGGGATCGATTTCGCTTTCTGAACAACCATTCATCGCATCATCTGACGGAAGCCACGATCCGGCGTCGTCCCTGAGCACACGCGCATAAAAATCAGCGCGGCACGCAGAGGAGACAACATGCGACACCTACTGGCCTGCACGGCCATCGCCCCCGTGCTCATGGCCCTGACCATGGCCGACGCTGCGGCCGAAACCACCATCGGCACCGCCACCACCACCGCCGTCAAGACATCCACCATTGCCAATGGCGCAGCAGACAATATCAGCATCAGTGCGGCCGGATCGATCAAGCTGACCAGCGGCACGGCCGTGACGGTCGACAGCAACAACAAGGTGGCCAATGCTGGCACCATCACGATCAACGATGCCGACAATGTGACCGGCATCCTGATCGCGCCCGGCACCACCGGCGCCATCACCAACAGCGGCACCATCACGCTGACGGAAGACTACAGCCCGACAGACACCGACAAGGACGGCGATATCGACGGCACCTTCGCCAAGGGGACGAACAAGAAGGCCATCTGGGTCCAGTCCGGCGCTGGCCATAGCGGCGCTATCGACCATAGCGGCACCATCTCCATCGAGGGCAATGGTTCCGCCGGCATCCGCCTGGACGGCGCGCTGACCGGCAACCTGTCGACCAGTGGCGGCACCACGGTGATCGGCGACAACAGCCATGGCGTGCTGGCCAATGCCGTCACCGGCAATGTCACGCTGCGCGGGACCACATCGGTCGTGGGCGCAAACAGCATCGGCGCGGCGCTGCTGGGGGACATTAACGGCGCGGTCAAGATCCAGGGCACGATCGCCAGCACCGGATATCGCAGCACCACCCGCCCGGCCGACGTGACGAAGCTGGATGCGGACGACCTGTTACAGGGCGGACCGGCACTGGTGATCGCAGGCAATGTGACCGGCGGCATCATTTTCGACATACCCCCGACGCTGAATGACAAAGACCCCGATGTCGACAAGGACGGCCTGACCGACAGCAGCGAAGGCACGGCCGCCATCGTCACCTATGGCAAGGCAGCCGCCGTCCAGATCGGCGCGGCGAACGCCGACACGGTCATCGGCCCGGTCGCGGCGGACAGCAGCGGCCATGGCCTGATCGTCAAGGGCGGCATAGCCGGCTATGGCGTCTATGACGGCGTGGACGCAAACGGGCTGGTCATCGGCGGCCTGGGCGGCGATGTGTCGATCGCCAAAGGGGTGCAGGTCGGCGGCACCATCGCGGCCACATCCTATGACAGCAACGCCACGGCCATGCGTCTGGGCACCGGGGCCAGCGCCGGCATGATCGACATTGGCGGCACGGTCGCCGCCAATGGCTCGACCAAGGATGGCACGTCCGCGCGCGGGCTGGTGATCGATGCGGGGGCTTCGGTCGCGTCGATCAAGGTAGGCGGCGCCGTCACCGCATCGGCAGGTAGCGCCGACAAGGGCGCCGCCATCGCGATCCTCGATGCGTCGGGGACTGTTTCCAGCCTGTCCAACAGCGGCAAGATCAGCGCGACCGGGGGCAAGGCCGGGTCGGCCATCGCGATCGACCTCAGCGCCAGTAACAGCGGCGTGACGGTGACGCAGGCGCTTGCATCGGCCACGGCGAACAGCCCCGCCATTGTCGGCGATATTCGCCTGGGATCCGGTAATGACGTGCTGGCCGTGTCGGCCGGCACTATCACGGGCAATATCGGCCTGGGCGCGGGCAATGACAGCATCACCCTGTCCGGCGCATCCAGCCTGACCGGCAATATCGGTTTTGGCACGGGCACGAACAGCCTGTCGCTTTCGGACACAGCCAAAGTCACCGGCGCGCTCGATTTCGGTGGCGGCGCAGGCACGCTGACACTGGGTGGCACGGCATCGCTGTCGGGCGCGATCAACAATAGCGGCAATGTCGCCGTGGTGCTGAACGGTGGCACGCTGAACGCCACCAACAGCGGCACCGTGGCGCTGGCGTCAATCGCCGCCGGCAGCACGTCCACATTGGGCGTGACGATCGATAGCACGGCCGGCACCCATACCCGCTATGATGTCGCGGGCGCCGCCAGCTTTGCCAGCGGATCGCAGGTGAAGGTCAACCTGACCAAGGTAGGCGGATCGGCAGGCAATTATGTCATCGTCCGCGCCGGATCGCTCAGCGGCACGCCCACGCTCGCCAATGCCGCCTTGCTGCCCTATATTTTCAAGGGCAGCATCGCCAGCGATGCCAGCGCAGGCACCGTAACCCTGTCGGTCGCGGCCAAGAGCGTGACGGAACTGGGCCTTGCCGGATCGACCGCCAGTGCCTATTCCGCCATCTTCAAGGCGCTGGACAATGACGCCGCCATCGCCAACGCCTATCTGGCGATCCGCGACGGCCAGACGCTGGGCGCCAATCTGCGCCAGATGCTGCCCGACCATGCCGGCGGCACGTTCGAGGCGGTGACGGCAGGATCGCGGGCGACCGCGCGCATCCTGTCCGACCCCAATGGCATCTATCGCACGAAGGACGGACGACTGGGCTTCTGGCTGCAACAGGTCGCGTTCGGCGGCGCCAAGAGCGTGGGCAGCACTGCATCCTACGACATCAACGGCTGGGGCGCGGGCGGCGGTGTCGAATATCTGAGCGACTTTGGCGCGTTTGGCGGTTCGATCGCCTATATCCATGGCAGCGATTCGACCGGCAGTTCCAACAATGCGGTCGATTCCGATCAATATGAACTGGCGGCGCACTGGCGCGGGCAATGGGGACCGTTGCTGGCCTATGCCCGTATTTCGGCGGCGACGATCAACTTTGACGGATCACGCCATTACGAAAATGGCGATGTCACCCGCACCGCCAGCGGCACATGGAATGGCAGGCTGTATTCGGCCACGGCCGGTGCGTCCTACCAGTTCCAGTTCGGCCGTTTCAGCCTGCGCCCGGCGGCCGGCATTGATTATTATCGCCTGAAGGAGGATGGCTATGCCGAAACCGGCGGCGGCGATGCCTTCAACCTGACCGTGCTTGGCCGCACCAGCGACGAAACCACGGCCAATGGCACGCTGACCGCCGGCTATGATTTCGGCAGCCTCACGCCGGAAGATGGCTGGCTGCGGCTGGAAATGGAAGGCGGCCGCCGCGAGATCGTCGGCGGGTCGCTTGGCAACACCATCGCCTCATTCAAGGGTGGCGACCGCTTCACCCTGACGCCGGAGGACCGCACCAGCGGATGGACCGGCCGTGCGCGCCTGTATGGCGGCACCGACACGTTCCGCGTCGGCGGCGAGTTTGGCGCGGAAGAACAGCAAAATCACGTCGCCATCTCATTTCGGGCGACGGTTAACTTCGTCCTGTGACGTCCTGAACAGGAAAGGACGGGCCAGACCCCCAGACTCCTCCCGGTCCGTCCCTTCCGATCCGGCAACATCCCTTCCCCAAGGGCGCCGGACATAAAAGAGGGGCGTCGCTGGTCCCCCCCGGCGGCGCCCCTTATTTTTGAGAGCGATAAAACTTGGCAGCTTATTGGGCCTTGACCTCGACCGGCTTCAGCTTGGCGCTCATCGCATCAAAGCCGGCCTTGTCGGATGGCGACAGGTTCGGTCGTCCCGCCATGATCCCCATCTGAATATTGCACTTGGCATAATAGGTTTCGCCTGGCTCGATCTCCAGCCGCAACGTGTCGGTTGCCTCGCTCTTGACCGAATATTCGTGGATACCCGGTTCGGCATAGACCACCGCGAATTTGCCCGGCGGCAGGCTGGTCAGTTTTTCGCCCTTTTCATGTACGGCGCAGGAGATCGCCGCGCCCATCAGGCCACCCTTGCGAAAGAATATGATCTTGCCCTTGCCAGCGGGAATATCGGACGCCGCAGGAACGGCCGCTGCCGGCTCTACGGACGCCGCCGGCGCAACGGGCACCGCCGGCGCAACAGGCGCATCCTGCGCCGCCGCAGCCGTCGCACAGCCAAGCGCCACCAGCGCCAGAATAACGTGGCTTTTCATTCTATACTCTCCTGTTGGAAATTCAGTTGCCGTTCGATGGAAGAACGAACGGAATATCGGCGACCAGCTTTGCCTGTCCCCGTGCGCCTGCGGGCACGTCCACGTCGCTGCCGGCCATGAACAGCACCACTGGCACAGCCACCATGCCGACGATGATCGCCTGATCGGTCCGGCTCTCGCCTGCCTGCGCGAAGCGGAAGCTGCGCAGCGCGATCCGCTGGCCCTGATGTTCGATAAAGCGCGCGGCGAGGATCAGTTCGCCCGCCTTGCCGGCGGCGCGGGCCCGTGCGGCGTGAATGACCTCGCCTTCGCCCAGTGCGCCTGCGGGAACGACAGTCGCGCCATTGGCACCGACCGGCACAGTCGTCCGGATACGAAAGCGGTCGCCCGGCTTGGACAGCTTCGAGTTTAGCGGATCCAGTATCTCGAAATCGACATAAGTGCCGGCCGGCACGGCGGTCGCGGCGGGTGCCGTCGTCGCTACGATCGGTCCGCTCACCGTCTGCGCGGACGCGGCACCACAAAGCACCAGAAACGCAGCAACGCAAAACTTGATGCGCAACATCTCCCCCCCTGTCCAGGCCACGAATCCCCCGACTCGCAAGACCTGAACAACGGCTTATCGCCTGATTTTACAGTCGTATAGAGGCAAGCGCTCAGCCCGCCAGCACCTTGGCCACCGCCGCCCCGATCGGGCCGCAAGCGGGGCGCGATATCGGGCGCTCATGCTCCATCGCCGCAAGCACCCCAATGCACGTCTGCGAAATCCAGCAAGCTCCCATGGCCTTCCTGTCCTGACGGCAGGACAGGAAGGCCATGTCGCCCAGTCAGGGCGCATTGCAACAGGACAAGGCGCCGACCCTCTCCGGTCGACGCCTTCATCCTCTATTACGCTACGAAAAATCAGCGCTGGGCAATCTGCACCGCAGCCTTGCGGGTGATGGTCAGGCCCGCCTGCGCCCATTGCGCCTTGGTGCGGCACTGGACCAGCGGCACCCGCGATCCAGTGATCGCTTCGCTGAAGCAATAACGGTCGGTCTTGGCGTCATGGCGGACCTTGGCGTTGCCGAACTGGCCCGTCGCCTGGGCAAAGGCGGGCGCGCTGGCGGCCGAAACGGCGACGGTGGCAATGGCGACGGCAGCGATGAAAGCGATGGTTTTCATGATAATGTCCTTCCCTGAATTATGTATCCAGGCCCGGTTGCGGGCCTTGCCTGCCACATTGCAGAGAGCGTGCCAGTTTTAAAAATGGTCGGAAAAAGAAGGGTTTGCCCGATCATTTTTGAAATTCCATGAAAAATATTCCCGTTTGTTGGTAATTTTCATCAACAGTGCGGAATTTTTCCTCATCCATTCATGGCAGGGCACCCCCTATTGCGCGCCGCGCTTGCTTATCGAAAACTTTACCAGCCGACCGCTAGACCATGTCCAATTCTGACAGCCGGGTTTCGATGATGCGCTTTTTTTCTACCCTGCCTTTCCTTGCCATGCTGGCCTTGCCCCGCCCCGCCCTGGCGCAGGTCGCGGTTGCCGATAGCGGCGATACCGGGTGGATGATCCTGTGCGCCTTGCTGGTTCTGCTGGCAGCGCTGCCGGGACTGATGCTGCGCCATGCAGGCCTGGTGAATGTGCGCAGCGCGCTGTCGGTGATGGCGCAGGGCGCAGGGGTCGCCGCAGCGGCCTGCCTGACGTGGGGAATTGTCGGCTACAGCCTGACCTATGCGCCGGGCGGCGACTGGCTGGGCGGTAGCGCCAATTTGCTGCTCGCCAATCTGGGACAGTTGCGTGACGGGCTGACCGTGCCGGAATCGGCCTTTGTCCTGTTCCAGCTTGCGCTCGCCCTCCTCGCCGCAGGGCTGCTGGTCGGCGCGGTGACGGAGAGAACGGCAATCGGCTGGTGGATCGCGTTCACCCCGCTCTGGTTGCTGATGGTCTATGTGCCGGTCGCCCATGCGGTGTGGGCCGGTGGCTGGCTGGCCGGGCTGGGCGTCATGGACTTTGCCGGCGGGCTGGTGGTGCATGGGGTTGCTGGCTTTTCCGCACTGGCGCTGGCGCTGATCGCGGGGAAACGGGCCGCGCCGTCCAACCCCGGCCATGCGCCTGTGCTGGCCATTGCCGGTGGCGCGCTGCTGTGGATCGGCCTGTCGGGCATGGTCGGCGGCTGGGCGCTGGGCGCGACGGATGACGCCGCGACCGCCATGCTCAACCATCAATTCGCTGCCTGCGCCGCCGCGCTGACATGGGCCTTGGTCGACAAGCTGCTGGGTGCGCGCAGCAGCGCCACCGGCATCGCATCGGGCGCGCTGGCGGGGATCGTCGCCATATCCGCCTCGGCCGCGCTGGTCGGGACCGGGGGCGCGATGCTGATCGGCATCATCGCCGCGCTCGTCTGTCGTCTGGCCACAGCCCTTGTCAGCCACCGGATCGATGATGGCGCGGGCGTCTTTATCATCCATGGGCTGGGCGGCGTCACCGGCACGCTGCTGTTGCCGATATTCGTGCTGCCACTGCTGGGCGGCGTGGGCTTCGAAGGCAATATCAGCCTGTCGGGAGCGCTGGTCAGCCAGTTGGTCGGCGTGGTCGTGATTGCGCTCTGGGCGATGGTCGGCAGCGCGATCGCCGCGCTGATCGTGTCGGTGGTGATCCCGATGCGGGTCAGCGCGCAGGCCGAAGCCGAAGGGCTGGACGCCACGCAGCATGGCCAGCAGGGCTGGGACTTCCGCTAAGACCATGGCGGTAACGGTCGCCATTTTCGCGCATCAGGAAGAGCAGCGGATTGCCCTCTGCCTCGCCTCGCTGCCGCTCGACCGGCCGGACACGCTGTTTCATGTGCTGGTGAACGGCACCACCGATGCGACCGTCGAGCGCGCCAGGGCGGCGGCGGGCGGACGCGCGAACGTCATCGTCCATGACATCGCGCAGGGCGGCAAGTCGCGCACCTGGAACCATTGCGTCCACGACCTGCTGACCGGCGGCGAGGACGCGGTGATCTTCATGGATGGCGACGCGGAGATTGCGTCGGGTTCGTTCGACGCGCTGCTGGCGGACCTGGCCGCGCATCCACACGCCAATGCCGCCGCCGGAATGCCGATGAATGGTCGGATGGTGGAGGCCTATCGCGAAGGGCTGCGTGCCGAAGGCGGGCTGTTCGGCGACCTCTACGCCCTGTCGGGCCGCTTCGTCGCGGCGATCCGGGCGCGCGGGCTGCGCCTGCCCGACGACCTGATCGGCGACGACGGGCTGGTCGCGGCCTGGGCGCATACCGACCTTAAGGATGACAGCCATTGGCGGCACGACCGGGTACTGGCCTGTGAGGGAGCAGGGTTCATGGCGGAACAGGTGAGCCTGGCCCGCCCCTCCACCTGGGCGATGCAATATAAGCGCCTGATCAATTATTCGGTCCGCTTCTTCCAGAACCGGATCGTGTCGGACATCATGACGCGCGAGGGGCCGTCCGGTCTGCCCGCGCGTCTCGACAGCCTCTATGCCGAATGGCTCCCCCGCTGGCATCCGCGCCCCGGCCTTACCGGATGGTTCGACCGCAAGGCGCTTGAACGGATGCGGGCCGCCGCTTAACGGTCGCGGCCCGCCAGTTCCTTGTTGACGTAGAGCGCTACCATGGTGGCGACGGCGCCGGACAGGAGATAGATGCCAGACGCGGCCAGGCCGAACTTGACCGACAGCAGCAGCGCCACCAGCGGCGCAAAGCCCGCCCCGACCAGCCAGGCCAGGTCCGACGTGAGCGCCGAACTGGTATAGCGCGCCTCGGTCGCGAAATTCGACGCGACGATCCCCGACGACTGGCCGAACGACAGACCTAGGAGCATGAAGCCCAGAATCATGAAGGCAACCTCGCCCAGTTCCCCGCCATTGAGCAGCAACGGCGCCATGACACTGAAGATCGCGATGCCCAGCGCGGACCAGCCGAGCAGCGAGCGGCGACCGATCTGGTCGGCGATGAAGCCCGACACGACGATGGCAAGCAGGCCGACCGACGCGCCGATCATCTCGATGATCAGGAAGCGTTCGAGCGGCTGGTCGGTATAGAGCGCGACCCAGCAGAGCGGAAACACCGTGACCATGTGGAACAGCGCGAAGCTGGCCAGCGGAGCGAAAGCACCGATAACGATGTTGCGCCCTTCCGCCCGGAGCGTCGGCAACACTGGCGAGGGTTGCAGGTCGCGCTGCTCGAACAGACGCTCGAACTCATGCGTCACGACAATGCGCAGGCGTGCGAACAGCGCCACGACGTTGATCGCAAAAGCGACGAAGAAGGGATAGCGCCAGCCCCAGTCGAGGAAATCGGCTTCGGTCATGTTGAGCAGGAAGAAGGCGAACAGGCCGCTTGCCACGATCAGCGCCAGGGGCGCGCCAAGCTGTGGCACCATCGCATACCAGCCGCGCTGGTGACGGGGCGCATTGAGCGACAGGAGCGAGGCAAGGCCGTCCCAGGTGCCACCGAGCGCGATCCCCTGCGCGGCGCGCAGCAGGACCAGCACGACCGCCGCATAATGGCCGATCGTCGCATAGCCGGGCATGAAGGCGATCGACGCGGTCGATCCGCCAAGCAGGAACAGCGCGACCGTCAGCTTCGTGCCGCGACCATAGCGGCGGTCGATCGCCATGAAGATCAGCGATCCGATGGGCCGCGTGATGAAGGCGACGGCAAAGATTGCGAAGGAATAGAGCGTGCCGGTCAGCGCATCCACATAGGGAAAGACCAGGTTGGGGAACACGATCACCGAAGCGATCGCATAGACGAAGAAATCGAAAAATTCGGAGGTGCGACCGATGATCACCCCGATGGAAATATCCCCCGGCGCAATCGAGTGATCACGCGCGTTGATCTTGCGCGCATCATCCTCAAGTGGCGTGGAGGTAAAGGCAATGGCCCCAGAACTCATAGACATCCGCTCCTTGGCTGGCCACCGGGGCGGTTTCCTCGTCTGCCAGTGGCCGTGGATTGGCAGCATAACAGAAAACCCGCAGAGTCTAAGCAGTATCCCACGGATCAAACATTTTTTGCGCGCGCACACAATTGGACAAAATGCCCACTGTTCGCCTCTGCCCCGACCGATTAGGCGGGCGGCATGATTACCGCTCCCTCCCCCAAACGGATCAGGCTTTTGCGCTGGTCCGCTCCGATTCTGGCGGCACCGCTGGCGGGCTGCAACTGGGTCGTCATGAACCCGTCGGGCGATATTGCAGTGCAACAGCGCGATCTGATTTTGATCTCGACCGCGCTGATGCTGCTGATCGTCATCCCCGTGATGGCGATGGTCGTCTGGTTCGCGGTCCGCTACCGCGCGACCAACGAGGCGACGCAAAAAGATTATGACCCGGACTGGGATCACAGCACCAAGCTGGAGTTGCTGATCTGGTCGGCGCCACTGCTGATCATCATCGCACTGGGGGCGCTGACCTGGGTGAGCACGCACAAGCTGGACCCCTATCGTCCACTGGACCGGATCGATGCCACGACCGCGATCGACCCGCAGGTCAAGCCGCTGACGGTGCAAGTGGTCGCGCTCGACTGGAAATGGCTGTTCATCTATCCTGAGCTGGGCATCGCGACGGTCAATGAACTGGCGCTGCCCACCAATGTCCCGGTCCGTTTCGACATTACCGCATCGACCGTGATGAACAGCTTCTATGTTCCCGAACTGGCTGGCCAGATCTATGCCATGCCCGGCATGAAAACGCAGTTGCACGCCGTCGCCAACAAGACGGCGTCCGGCGCCGGCTTTTCGGCCAACTATTCGGGCGCGGGCTTCAGCCACATGCGCTTTGGCTACAAGGCGCTGGATCAGGCCGGGTTCGACGCCTGGGTAGCCAAGGTGAAGGGCAGCAGGGTTATGCTCGACCGCAATGTCTATCTGGGCCTCGCCAGGCCGACCGAAAAGGCGCCTGTCGCCTATTTCACCACCGCCGATCCCAAGCTGTTCGACGCAGTTGTCAACCTGTGCCCCAAGCCCGGCCAGCGCTGCATGAGCGAACTGATGCATATCGACCAGATGGGTGGCGCGGGCAAGGAAGCGGCCCATGACATCAGGGGGCTGCAATATGATTTCCCCAACAGCCATGTGATCGACCAGACCGAGCGCAACGAGGGCAAGCAGACCGCTCCCGACGCGCCGGGCGCTGACAAAGCGCCGGCCGATCACTCCTCTCACAGCGGCGCTGACGCGCACGCGCAGCATCGGTAAGGCCCATGACTGGCACAATGACAACAGCACAGATGATCTTCGGTCGTCTGACATGGGACAGTTTCCCATGGCATGAGCCCATCGTCGTCGCGACATTCTGCGCGGTGGTGCTGGGCGGCGCGGCGCTGGTCGCGGCGCTGACCTATTTCAAGCTCTGGGGCTATCTCTGGAAGGAGTGGTTCACCAGCGTCGATCACAAGAAGATCGGCATCATGTACATGGTGCTGGGCCTCATCATGTTCCTGCGCGGCTTTGCCGATGCGGTCATGATGCGGTTGCAGCAGGCGATGGCCTTCAACGGGTCGGAAGGCTATCTGAACGCCCACCATTATGACCAGATATTCACCGCGCATGGCGTGATCATGATCTTCTTCGTGGCGATGCCGTTCATTACCGGGCTGATGAACTATATCGTCCCGCTCCAGATCGGCGCGCGCGATGTCAGCTTCCCCTTCCTCAACAATTTCAGCTTCTGGATGACGACCGGCGGCGCGGTGCTGGTGATGTGCTCGCTGTTCCTGGGCGAATTCGCCCAGACCGGCTGGCTCGCCTATCCGCCGCTGTCGGGGATCGATTACAGCCCGGCCACCGGGGTCGATTATTATATATGGGCGCTACAGGTGGCGGGCGTTGGCACGACATTGTCGGGCATCAACCTGATCGCGACCATCGTGAAGATGCGCGCGCCGGGCATGTCCCTGATGAAGATGCCGGTGTTCACCTGGACCTCGCTGTGCGCGAACGTCCTGATTGTCGCGTCTTTCCCGATCCTGACCGCGACGCTCGTGCTGCTGTCGCTCGACCGCTATGCCGGCACCAATTTCTTCACGAACGATTTCGGCGGCAACCCGATGATGTACGTGAACCTGATCTGGATCTGGGGCCACCCGGAAGTCTATATCCTCATCCTGCCACTGTTCGGCGTCTTTTCCGAAGTCACATCGACCTTTTCGGGCAAGCGGCTGTTCGGCTATACATCGATGGTCTATGCCACTTGCACCATCATGGTGCTGTCCTACCTGGTGTGGCTGCACCATTTCTTCACCATGGGGTCTGGCGCCAGCGTCAACAGCTTCTTCGGCATCACGACGATGATCATATCGATCCCGACGGGTGCCAAGCTGTTCAACTGGCTGTTCACCATGTATCGCGGCCGGGTCCGTTTCGAACTGCCGATGATGTGGACCGTCGCCTTCATGCTGACCTTCACGGTCGGCGGGATGACCGGCGTGCTGCTGGCGGTGCCACCCGCCGACTTCGTGCTGCACAATTCGCTGTTCCTGATCGCGCATTTCCATAACGTGATCATCGGCGGCGTGCTGTTCGGCCTGTTCGCGGCGATCAACTATTGGTGGCCAAAGGCGTTCGGCTTCAAACTGAACCAGTTCTGGGGGCATGTGTCCTTCTGGTGCTGGAACATCGGCTTCTGGCTGGCCTTCACCCCGCTCTACATCATGGGCCTGATGGGCGTGACCCGCCGGATGCGCGTGTTCGACGATCCTTCATTGCAGATATGGTTCGTCATTGCCGCGATCGGCGCCGCGATCGTCGCGGCCGGTATCGGCGCGATGCTGGTGCAGTTCGCCGTCTCCATCTGGAAGCGCGACGAGTTGAAGGTGGAAGGCGATCCCTGGGATGGCCGCACGCTGGAATGGGCGACCAGTTCGCCCCCGCCGGACTATAATTTCGCCTTCACCCCGGTCGTCTATGACGCCGATAGCTGGGCGGACATGAAGAAAAACGGCTATCAGCGTCCGCTGACCGGCTACCAGCCGATCCACATGCCCAGCCGCACGGGATCGGGCGTCATCCTGGCCGCCCTTGCCACACTCTGCGGCTTTGCGCTGATCTGGTATATGTGGTGGCTCGCCGGCCTCAGCTTCCTGGGGATTGTCGGCTTCGCCATCTTCCACAGCTTCAACTACAAACGCGACTTCTACATCCCCGCGGATGTCGTCACGCGCACCGAGGAAGCGCGTACCCGCATCCTCGCGGCGGGAGGCCCCATGGCATGAGCAGCACAACCGCACCACTGGAAACGCGGACCTACCATCTGCCGGAGGAACCGCACCTCCATGAAGGGCACAGCACCATGCTGGGCTTCTGGATGTACCTGATGAGCGACTGCCTCATCTTCGCCATCCTGTTCGCCACCTATGCCGTGCTCGGCGGTAATTTCGCCGGCGGGCCGGGGCCAAAGGATCTGTTCGACCTGAACCTCATCGCGCTCAACACCGCGATGCTGCTCTTTTCGTCGATCACCTATGGCTTTGCCATGCTGGCGATGGAAAAGAACCGGGTCAGCGCCACCCAGGGCTGGCTGTTCGTCACCCTGCTGTTCGGCGGCGCATTCCTGTGCATCGAACTGTATGAATTCGCGCATCTGATCCATGAGGGCGCCGGTCCATGGCGCAGCGCCTTCCTGTCGGCTTTCTTCACGCTGGTCGGCACCCACGGGCTGCACGTCACCTTCGGGTCGATCTGGCTGGTCACGCTGATGGTGCAGGTCGCGAAAAAGGGCCTGATCCCCGCCAACAAACGCCGCCTGATGTGCCTCAGCCTGTTCTGGCACTTCCTCGACGTCATCTGGATCGGTGTCTTTACCTTTGTCTATCTGATGGGAGTCCTGCGGTGAGCGACGCTGTCCATTCTCACGGCCATCATGAGGAACATCATGACGAAGGCGCGCATGGCAGCTTCGGCAGCTATATGATCGGCTTTGGCCTGTCGGTGATCCTGACGGCCATCCCTTTCTGGCTGGTGATGTCGGGCGTGCTGGGCAATGCCCAACTGACCGCCTTCATCATCATGGCCTTCGCCGCCGTGCAGGTCGTGGTCCACATGATCTACTTCCTGCACATGAACACCCGCGTCGAAGGCGGCTGGTCGTTCATGGCGATGGGGCTGACCATCGTGCTGGTCGTCATCACCCTGTCGGGATCGATGTGGGTCATGTATCATCTCAACAACAATATGATGCCCCACGCAGCCATGGAGATGCACGGCGAAATGAGCGGTGGCGACGACATGGGCGCAATGCACGACATGAATGCCATGGCGAATATGAGCGAAATGCCGTGACAATCCACGAAACCGGGGGGCGCTCCAAACGCTCCCCGGCCTTCTTGACCGGCCTGGCGCTGATCGCCTTTCTTCTCTTCTCCGCTTTTTGTGCGCTCGGCGCCTGGCAGATCCATCGCCTCGCCTGGAAGCGCGACCTGATCGCCCGTGTCGATGCCCGCATCCACGCCGCGCCCGTCCCGGCCCCGCTTCGCGCCACGCAGGAGGACGAATATCGCCGCGTCACGCTGACCGGCCGCTTCCTCCATGACAAGTCGGCGCTGGTGCAGGCCGTCACCGTGCGCGGCCCCGGTTTCTGGGTACTGACCCCGCTCGTCAGCGACAAGGCGATCACCCTCATCAATCGCGGCTTCGTGCCGCCCGGCCGCAAGACCCGCTACGACCGGCCCCAGGACGAGGTGCGCGTCACCGGCCTGTTGCGGCTCACGGAACCGGGTGGCGGCTTCCTGCGCAACAATGATCCGGCAGGCGACCGCTGGTATTCACGGGACGTGGCCGTGATCGCGCAGGCGCGCGGCCTGACCGGCGTGAGGGCGGACTATTTCGTCGATGCGCAGGCCGGCCCCGCCGCCTACCCCGTCGGCGGCCTGACCATCATCGCCTTCCCCAACAATCACCTGCAATATGCCATCACCTGGTTCATACTGGCGGCCATGACTGTAGGCGCCTATAGTCTGGTCATGCGCCAGACTTGGAAAGATTGCGGGGAATGACCCTTCCCGTCGCCAGGCGCATCCGCTGGCTGCCCAGCCAGTGGCCGGCCGACGCCGCCGGGCGACGCAATATGGCGCTGCTGGTGCAATTGCGCTGGATCGCGATTGCGGGACAGCTTGTGACGATCCTGATTGTCCATCATGGCATGGACATTCATTTGCCGCTGACATCGATGCTGGTGGTCCCCTGCATCGCGGCTCTGATGAATATCGGCAGCCTGATGGTGCTGCGCCGTCGCGCCGACATCACCCATGCGGAACTGTTCCTGGCGCTGCTGTTCGACGTGCTGGCGCTGACGACGCAATTATATCTGAGCGGCGGGGCGACCAATCCCTTCCTCTCGCTCTATCTGGTGCAGGTAGCGCTGGGCGCGGTGCTGCTGCATCGCTGGAGCGTCTGGGGCATCGTCGCCGCATCATCGCTGTGCGCGGCCATGTTGAGCTTCGCCTATCGGCCGCTGGATCTGAGCGACCGGCTGGAAGGGCATCTGTTCGACCTGCACATCATCGGCACCTGGATCTGCCTGGTCATGATCGCGGTGCTGGTGGTGCTGTTCATGACGCAGATGACGCGCAACCTGCAACAGCGCGATTCCTACCTCGCCCGGCTGCGACAACAGGCGGTGGAGGAAGAGCATATCGTGCGCATGGGCCTGCTGGCATCAGGCGCGGCGCATGAGTTGGGCACCCCCCTGGCCCAGTTGGCCGTCGTGCTGGGCGACTGGCGGCATATGCCGCAGATCCGGCAAGACCCGGCACTGGTCGAGGAGGTCGAAGAGATGGAAGCGGCGGTCAGGCGCTGCAAATCGATCCTGACCGGCATCCTCATGTCGGCGGGCGAGGCACGCGGAGAAGCGCCCCAGGCAACAGACGTGCGCAGCTTCATCGAAAGCATCGCCCGCGACTGGCGGGCCGCCGTTCCGGGTATGCCGCTGCGCAGCGACTTTGGGCCGCACGACTATCCGCGCATCGTCGCTGATCCTGTCATCCGTCAGGCCGTCACCAACCTGCTGGACAATGCGCGCGAAGCCGGCGCAACCTATGTCAACATGATGGTCAGTCGCGACAGCCAGTGGCTGCATATCGCGGTACGCGACAATGGCCGGGGCTTCAGCCCGGAGATGCTGGCCGATTTCGGCAAGCCCTATCGGTCGAGCAAGGGCCGGCAGGGTGGCGGGCTGGGGCTGTTCCTGGTGGTCAATGTCGTGCGCAAGCTGGGCGGACGGGTCGACGCCAGCAATGGCGCGGACGGCGGCGCGATGGTGCTGCTGCGCCTGCCCTTTGCGACCCTGGCGCTGGATGAGGACAGGCATGATGACTGAAAGACAGCTTCTGATCGTCGAGGATGACGAGGCGTTCGCGCGGACGCTAAAACGGTCGTTCGAACGACGCGGCTATGACGTTCTGCTGGCTGACAGTCTGGAGCGCGTGACTGCCCTGCTGACCACCAACCGGCCCGGCTTTGCGGTCGTGGATTTGAAGCTTGGACCGCAATCGGGCCTCGCCTGCGTGGCGGCGCTCCACGCCCATGATCCGGCGATGCTGATCGTCGTGCTGACCGGCTTTGCCAGCATCGCCACGGCGGTGGAGGCGATCAAGCTGGGCGCGACCAACTATCTGGCCAAACCGTCGAACACCGACGACATCGAGGCCGCCTTTGCCCGGTCGGGCGGCAACCCCGCGACGCCGCTGGCGCCCCGCCCGACATCGATCAAGACGCTGGAATGGGAACATATCCACGAAGTGCTGAAAGACAGCGACTTCAACATATCGGAAGCGGCCCGCCGGCTGGGGATGCACCGGCGGACGCTGGCAAGAAAGCTGGACAAACGCCAGGTGCGTTAGACCATCTCGCGTTGCACCTGCGCGACCAGTTCCAGGACGCGGGCGGCATGCTCCTTGCGACAGATGAGGAGGTCGGGCAGATAGACGTCGCTCTGATTGTAGATCAGGGGGCTGCCGTCTATGCGCGAACAATGGAGATCATGCGCCGCCGCAACCGCAACCGGCGCCATGGAATCCCATTCATATTGGCCGCCGCTGTGCAGATAGATATCGGCCTGGCCCAGGATGACCGCCATCGCCTTGGCACCGGCGGAGCCCATCGGCACCAGTTCCGCGCCCAGTCGCTCCGCGACCGCGACCGCTTCCTTGGCGGGCCGGGTACGCGACACGACCATGCGCAGCGTTTCAGGCGCAGGCGGCACGGCGACCGGCCGGTCAGAGCGCAGCACCGTGCCCTGGCCACCATCTTCGCCGTTCAGTCCCGGCAGGGCGACTGCGCCAATCACGGCCACGCCGTCAATCGCCAGGCCGACATGCACCGCCCAGTCGGAACGCGCTTCCCCATATTCGCGCGTGCCATCGACCGGATCGACGATCCACACCCGGCTTTTGGCCAGCCGATCCGGGTTGTCCTTTTCCTCTTCGGAAAGCAGCCCGTCCTCCGGCCGCACCTCGCGCAGCGCGTGGACAAGGAACTGGTTGGCGGTCTGATCACCCGCCTTGCCCAGCGCCTTGGGGCTGAACAGGCCCGATCCACGCACGTCCAGCAGGAGACGGCCTGCAACCTCAGCCAGATGGGCGGCGAGTTCCGTATCGGTCATCGGCGCGCTCATGGGATCAACCGCGCGATGATCAGGTCGGCCGCTTCTTCGGCTGTCAGCGCCGTCGTGTCGATATGGATTTCGGGATCTTCGGGCGCTTCATAAGGGCTGTCGATGCCAGTGAAATTCTTGAGGTCGCCAGCCCGCGCCTTCTTGTAGAGTCCCTTGACATCGCGCGCCTCGGCATCCGCCAGCGGCGTGTCGATATGCACCTCGATGAACTCACCGGGTTGCATCATCTGACGCACCATGTCGCGTTCCGAACGGAAGGGCGAGATGAAGGCGGTGATGACGATAAGCCCCGCATCGGTCATCAGCTTCGCCACTTCGCCCACGCGACGGATATTTTCCACCCGGTCGGCATCGGTGAAGCCCAGATCCTTGTTCAGGCCATGGCGCACATTGTCGCCATCGAGCAGGAAGGTGTGACGGTTCATCCGCACCAGCTTCTTTTCGACCAGATTGGCGATGGTCGATTTGCCAGCCCCCGACAGGCCGGTGAGCCAGAGAACCGCAGGCTTCTGATTCTTAAGATTGGCATGGGAATCGCGGCTGACATCGGTTGCCTGCCAATGGACATTCTGCGCCCGGCGCAGGCTGAAGTTCAGCATCCCCGCCGCCACGGTGGCGTTGGTGATCTTGTCGACCAGAATGAACCCGCCCAGGGTCCGATTGTCGGCATAGGGTTCAAACACGATCTGCCTGTCCGTCGACAGATTGGCGACGCCGATCGCGTTCAGATCCAGCGTCTTGGCCGCCAGATGCTCCATCGTGTTGACATTGACCTGATATTTGGGCTGCTGCACCGTGGCGCTCACGGTCTGGGTGCCCAGTTTCAGCCAATAGGGACGACCCGGCAGCATCGCTTCATCGGCCATCCAGACGATCGTCGCTTCAAACTGGTCGGCGGCCTGCGGCGGATTGTCCGCCAGCGCGATGACATCGCCGCGCGAACAATCGACTTCATCGGCAAAGCAGAGCGTGACCGACTGGCCGGCGACCGCTTCTTCCAGATCCCCGTCCAGCGTGACGATGCGCGTGACACTGCTGGTCTTGCCCGAAGGCAGAACGCGCACGGCATCGCCCGGCTTCACCGATCCGGTGGCGATCAGACCGGAAAAACCGCGGAAGTCCAGGTTGGGACGGTTGACCCACTGGACCGGCATACGGAACGGCTTGTCCGCATCCGTCGCGCTGTTGACCTCGACCGTCTCCAGATGCGCGATCAGCGCCGGGCCCTTGTACCAGGGGGTGTTGGCCGACGGGCCGGTGATATTGTCGCCCTTGAAACCGGAAATCGGGATCGGGGTGAATGCGGTGATGCCGATCGAACGGGCGAACTCGCTATAATCCTTGAGAATGCCGTCATAAACAGCCTGATCATAATCAACCAGGTCCATCTTGTTGATGGCCAGCACGATGTTGCGGATGCCGATCAGATGGGCAAGATAGGAATGACGGCGGGTCTGCGTCAGCACGCCCTTGCGCGCATCGATCAGGATGACGGCCAGGTCGGCGGTCGAGGCGCCCGTCACCATGTTGCGGGTATATTGTTCATGGCCGGGCGTGTCGGCGACGATGAACTTGCGCTTTTCCGTGGCGAAGAAGCGATAGGCGACATCGATGGTGATGCCCTGTTCACGTTCGGCGGCCAGGCCGTCGACCAGCAGGGCGAAATCGATTTCCTGTCCCTGGGTGCCGACCTTCTTGCTGTCCGCCTGAAGCGCTTCGAGCTGGTCCTCGAAAATCATCTTGCTGTCATAGAGCAGCCGCCCGATCAGCGTCGACTTGCCATCGTCCACCGACCCGCAGGTGATGAAACGCAACATCGTCTTGTGCTCATGCACCTTGAGATACTGGTCGATATCCTCCGCGATCAGCGCGTCGGTCTTGTAAATGGGGTCTGCGATGGTGTCGGTCATATCATGATCCTTCCCTGCGGGCAGGCTTTATGGGTTCACGCGGCGGGTGGAGACGCGGACATGTCGCGCTCGCGGTACAGCCGCCCTTTGCAATCGATGGTCGCAGCGATCAGAGCCGGTGCGACGACAGGACGATCCTTTGCCTGGCACGATCCTTCTGCGTCTGCGCGTTGCCGCGCAAAAAGCAGAGGCGCGCGCCGCATCAGAAATATCCTTCCTGCTTCTTCTTCTCCATGCCGGCGCCACCGGCATCCTTGTCGATCGCGCGGCCCTGCCGCTCCGACGTGGTCGTGAGCAGCGTTTCCTGGATCACTTCCGGCAACGTTTTGGCCGTGCTCTCGACCGCGCCGGTCAGCGGGTAGCAGCCCAGCGTGCGGAAGCGGATCGAGCGCATCACCGGCGTCTCGCCATCCCGCAGCGGGAAGCGGTCGTCATCGACCATCAGCAACATGCCATCGCGTTCCACCGTCGGACGATGATCGGCGAAATAGAGCGGCACGATCGGCACATCGTTCAGATGGATATACTGCCAGATGTCCAGTTCGGTCCAGTTGCTGATCGGGAACACGCGGATGCTTTCGCCCTTGTTCTTGCGGGCATTGTACAGGTTCCACAATTCCGGGCGCTGATTCTTGGGATCCCAGCCATGGCTGGCGGTACGGAATGAAAAGATGCGTTCCTTCGCACGGCTCTTTTCCTCGTCACGCCGCGCGCCGCCAAAGGCCGCGTCGAAACCGTAAAGGTTGAGGGCCTGCTTCAGACCTTCCGTTTTCCACATGTCGGTATGGAGCGCGCCATGGTCGAACGGGTTGATCCCCCGCTCCTGCGCTTCGGGATTCTGATAGACCAGCAATTCCATGCCGCTTTCCTGCGCCATCCGGTCGCGCAGCTTGTACATTTCCTGAAATTTCCAGGTCGTGTCGACATGCAGCAGCGGGAAGGGCGGCGGCGAGGGATAGAAGGCCTTGCGCGCAAGATGCAGCATCACGGCGCTGTCCTTGCCCACCGAATAGAGCATCACCGGCTTTTCGGCCTCGGCAACGACCTCCCGCAGGATGTGGATTGCCTCGGATTCCAACCGCTGAAGATGCGTGAGTGTCTGTTTGTCGATCGCCACTGGCCATCCTCCCTTGTCATATAGTGCACACTCCATAATTTACATGACTTCAGGCTTCTCCCCCCATATGGGGGTGAAATGCAATTAACCAGCGCCGATGAAACAGATTTGCTTCTTCCCCTATATGCCGGGCAGCATGACCGCGGCCATTGGCGTAATTTTCTTACGCGGCTGCTGCGCCGCACCGACGCCTATCATGCCGCGCTGATGCTGGCGCCGGGCGGCCCCTCATCAAGTCCGCCCCATATCCTGTTCGCAGGCAAGGATTTGCGGGAGACAGCCGCAACGCTGGCAATGGACAACCCCTATGACCGTCATACCCTGCCCTATGAAGCCCTGCGACCGGGCCGAACATATCATATGGCCGAACTCGTGGCGGTCGATCCCCAGCTTCATGCGACCGAGGAACGGTTCAACCGCGCTCTGGGCATTGTCGACGAGCGCATCATTAGGGTGCGGGAAACGGGCGGCGCCAGCGCGTGGCTGATGCTGGCAAGCAACCATTCCAGCTTTTCGGCGACGGACGGCGCCTTGCTGACAGCATTGGCGCCCCACATCACCGTGGCCCTGCACAATGTCGTGCAGGCCGAACGGGAACAGTTGCGATCCGCAGTCGCCGCCGGGGGACTGGTGCGGGCGGGCGTGGGCTGGATGGCGATTGCCCGCGACATGCGCGTGATCGACATCGATCCCGCTTTCGCCCACATATTACGGACCACGCCTGGGTTCGGTCATCTGGTCGGAGAACGGCTGCAACCGGAATCGCAGAAGGCCCGCCACATCGTGGCGCAGGCCTTGAGCCAGGATGCCGAACCGCGCACGGCGGTTCTGGTCCAGGAACCACGACTGGAAGCACTGCTGGTCCCCATGAATCCGCCTGTCGGCACTGCTATTGCTTCACCCGCGCTGCTGCTTTTCTGCCGGATGCCACACCCGGCGGAAAGGGACAGGCGGCCGTTGCTGGCCAATCTGTTCGGCCTGTCGCCACGCGAAGCGGAATTGTGCCTGTTGATCAGTGAGGGACAGACGATCGGCGAGGCGGCCGCCGCCATGCACCTGACCGAGGAAACGGCACGCGGCTATTCCAAGCATATCTATGCGAAAATGAATGTCCGGGGCCAGGCCGAACTGGTCCGCGCCGTTTTCCAGAGCAGCGCCATACTCGGTTGAAAGCAACCGCCTCTCCAGCAGATGTCAGGCCGGATCGCCATCGCTCGCAAAGAAATGCTGGATCACTTCACGCGCCAGCCGCGCCGGACGCAGGGTTGTGGCGTCAATGCAGCACCAGCTTGATTTCACTTCGGCCAGCACGTCCTCGCCCCGGCGAATCACCGTTTCGTAAAAAGCGCGGGCGCCCTGCACCTTTTCCAGCAACACGGTGGCGATCACCTCATCGTTCAGGAAGGTGGGCTTGCGATAGGTGATCTCATGCTTGAGCGCGACCCAGAGATGCTCCGCGACCGCTTCGGCCGGGGCGAGCGCGCGCCAATGGTCCAGAACGGCATTCTGCACCCATTTCAGATAACTGGCATTGTTGACATGCCCCATGAAGTCGATGTCGTCCGGGTCGATACCGACCGAATAGGAATGGGGAATCGCGTTACTCACAATAATGTCAGTAGCAGATGGGCAGCGGCACAGATAGGGGAGATCGTCCCGTTGACGCAAAAAAGGGGCCGGTCGGATGACCAGCCCCTTTTCATCTGGACTTGTGCTGTTCACCGGACAGCGGCGCTCCGCAGAGGCAGGAGCCTGGCCCGGCTGTCCGAACAGATGATATCAGAAGCGCCAGCCGACGCTCGCCACCACCTGATGCCGGTCGGTGTCGATGTCGAACTCCCTGCTGGTCGCGCCGTCCATGAAGTCGATATGGGCGCTGTCATATTTGGAGTAGCGATATTCGACCTTGGCGAAAGTATTGGTGTTGATCGCGCGTTCCACACCCGCGCCGATGCGCCAGCCATCCAGCTTGAAATCGGTATCGGTTTCCTGGTTGGTGTCGCCGGCCAGCACGTCCAGCTTGGTGTTGGTGTAGCCGCCCTTCACATAGACCAGCGTGGCGGGGTTGGCGAGGATACCGGCGCGCGCGCCGATATAAAGGTCGCGGCCCTGCTTCACACGACCGAAGCCGAACTGGTCGGAAAAGTCGCGGCGGCTGCTCTTTGCGGTGGAATCGGTATATTCGCCTTCGACGCCCAGGACCGCGCTGCCGACATTGATGTCATAGCCAGCGCCCACGCCATAGAGCAGGCCGTCGATCTTCTGGTCGTCCCGGCCATTGTCATTGTCCACGTCGCTGCCGGCGCCGGTGCGATCATAGCCAAGGATCGCTTCAACACGGGGGCCGGTGAAGGTAGGGTTGACATCCTGCGCGAAGGCGGGGGTTGCGAAGGGGACGCCAGCGAGAAGCGTTGCGACCATCAACTTACGCATAAAAGATACTCCGTTTCATTCTCTGCCCCTTTCGAACGGGGTGAGACGCACAAGCCCCGCCGCGCCGGTTGGTTTCATGAACGGAAGATAAACGCTTGATTATGTTGCAAGAATGACACGTTATCGGATCGGCTCGTCGCTTTACTGTTCAGATCGGGGGATGAACGGAGGGAACCCGATCAACATTCCACGACATTGACGGCCAGGCCGCCAAGCGACGTTTCCTTGTACCGGCTGGCCATGTCCTCGCCGGTCTGGCGCATGGTTTCGATCACCGCGTCCAGGCTGACAATATGCCGGCCATCGCCCTGAAGCGCGAGATAGGCGGCGTTGATCGCCTTGACCGCGCCCATCGTGTTGCGTTCGATGCAGGGAATTTGCACCAGGCCCCCGATGGGATCGCAGGTAAGGCCCAGATTATGTTCCATGCCGATTTCAGCGGCATTTTCGACCTGCCCGTTGGTGCCGCCCAGCACGGCGGCCAGCCCCGCCGCCGCCATCGAGCAGGCGACGCCGACCTCCCCCTGGCACCCCATTTCGGCGGCGGAAATGGAGGCGCGCTTCTTGTAGAGGAAGCCGATCGCCGCCGCCGTCAACAGGAATCGACGCTCCCCGTCCCGGTCCGCGCCCGGCACGAAGCGGCGATAATAATGGAGCACCGCCGGGATCACGCCGGCCGCGCCATTGGTGGGGGCGGTGACGACACGGCCACCGGCCGCATTTTCCTCATTCACCGCCAGCGCGAACAGGCTGACCCATTCGAAAATCTGCGCCGGTCCCAGCGCGTCCTGTTGCAGGCGCAGGCGCTGGTGGATGGCGCGGGCGCGACGACGCACCTTGAGGCCGCCGGGCAGCAGCCCTTCCTGTTCCAGCCCCCGGTCGATCGAGGCGCTCATCGCGTCGATCACGCTGTCGAGGAAGGCGCCCGTCTCGCCCTGCGCGCGCCACGCGCCTTCGTTGCGCAGCACCAGGGTCGCGATCGACAGACCGTTCGCTTCCCCCTGCGCCAGCATCTCCGCGCCGGAAGAGAAAGGATAGGGCTGGACGACATTATGGCCGAGCGGAGAGACATCGTCGGTCAACGTCACGCCGGGCAGCACCGCGCCGCCGCCGATCGAAAAATAATCGCGCACCAGCGGTTCCGTATGCCCCGCCAGCCAGGCGGTGAAGCGCATCCCGTTGCTGTGCGCCTCCAGAAAATCGCCCATGCGAAAGAGGAGGTCGCGCGCTTCCTCGAACGCCACCCACTGATCGACCGTACTGCCCGCACGGATGCGGCCATCGGTACGGATCGCGGCGAGGATGGCGCCAATCGCGTCTGGATCGACGCTTTCCGGGCGATAGCCGGACAGGCCGAGGAGGATGGCGCTGTCGGTCGCATGGCCCCGGCCGGTCAACGCCAGCGACCCGAACAATTCGCACTGCACCCTTTGCGGCCGGGCGGGCAGCGAGTCCATGAACATCAGCGCGGCGCGCATCGGCCCTACCGTATGCGAACTGGACGGGCCTATGCCGATGGTGAACAGATCCGTCACGCTGATCGCGGTGGCAGCGTCGATGCGGCTCCTGGCCATGCTCAATAATCCCTGGAAATGCGAACATTGGCGCTTTCGCGGCCAAGCGTGGAAATGGCGGCGAGCAGCGAGAGCCAGCGCGTGACCTGATATTCGATCCGGGTCGCGCTATAACCCTGCCCGTCGGTGATGAGTTCGACATAGGTTTTGCGGGTAAGATATTTGCCCGCCGCGATCGCCGTGCCCTGTCCCTGCGTCGGGTCGGCCGCGATGATGCGCAGCCGGTCCAGCCCCGCCGCCTTGCGCACCGCATTGATCGGGTCCAGTCCGCCCTTGCCCTGGAGCGATCCGATCGCCGAGGCGAGCTGGAGCGCTTCGGGCGCGGACAGGTTGGTGATCGACGTGCCGAACAGGATGCGGGACAGCAGTTCGTCCTGCGGCAAGGCAGGCGTGCTGTTGAAGCTGATGTCGGGCTTCAGGCCAGTGCCGCCGACATGGATGGTGGCGGTCAGGTCGCTGACATTCGCCTCCGCATCGATGTCGAGCGTCGGGTTGACCGGGGTACGGCCGTCGAACTGGATCTTGCCTTCGCGCAGGTCGAACCGGCGACCGGCGAAGTCATAGCTGCCCTTGACCAGTTCCGCCGTGCCCGCCAGCGCCGGGCTGGACACGGTGCCGCCAATGTCGAGATCGGCACGCCATTCGCTGTCGATGCCAAGGCCGGTGACGGTCAGCCGGTTGCGCGCCCGCGCCCTGATCGCCAGCGCCCAGGGGACGGTCGCGCGCGGCCGTTCGACCTCTTCCCCGGCGCGGTTGACCTCGATCACGCGCAGTTCGGGGATTTCGGCGACGGCGGCGGCGCGGCCCATGGTGAAGCGGCTCTTGTTGAGGACAAGGTCGCCACCGATCGTGCCCCCCGACCCGTCGGAGCGGATCGTGATCGGCCCGGTCACGGCGGCAGCTATATCGTCGCGCTCCAGCAGGGCGGCATTGTCCGCCTGGAGCGCCAAGTCCATGCCGACGCCGGCGATGCCGTTGAAGGTGAAGCGGCCCGTGCCGGTGACGGTCCCGCCATTCTGCGCGGTCGCGGCGAAGCTGGAAATGACCAGTTGCGCGCCGGAAAAACGCCCCCGCGCCTTGGCCCCGCGCAGCCGCATTCCCGTCACCGGGCTGTTGATGCCAGCACTGTCGGTGGCGAAGGTGCCGGTAATGACCGGCTCCTCCACTGTGCCGCGCATGTCGGCCGACACGCTGACCGGCCCGCTGATGTCGACAATCTCCACACCCGTCAGTCGCCACAGCGTATCAGCGGTGCCATTGTAGCGCAGTTGCGCGAAGAAAGGCGCGCGGTTGAGCCGTTGCACCAATCCGCCTTCCCGACCCAGCGGATTGAGCAGCGCCTGCGCCTGGCCGATCGTCCGGCCGTCGGCGACGAACACCATGCGCGTTGCCAGCCTATCCTGCGTCAGCACGGCATTGACCCCAACATCGACCGGCCGCGAACTCAGGGACAGGCCGGAGCGGGACAGGCCACGAATGCGCAATTCCGCCTTGCCGGTGGGCAGGCCGCCGCCACGCGGCTGGGCATAGCTGAGCGATCCGGTGGCAAGGCCGCCCAGCCCCAGATTGTCATAGCCGATGTCGAGCAGCGAGAGCGGCAGCTTCTGCATCCGCGCCTCGATATGGGTGACGGCCGCGCCCAGTTCGCCCGCCAGTTGCAACGATCCGCCGGCATAGCTGATGGTTGCGGGCGACAGGCGCCAGCCATCCTGCGTCCGGGTCAGCAGCGCGGCGCGGTCCAGCCGGATGGCACGTTTGTCGATCGTCCCGCCGGCGGTCAGGCGGATGCGATCCGGCTCCACCTGCGCCTCCCCCTGAATATTGAAGATACGGCCGCGCTGCCCCGACAGGCTGGCCCGGACCTTGCCTGCCCCGTCGACCAGTTCCGCATTGGCCGCCATCCGGCCCAGCAGCACGCCACCCACCCGCAACCCGCGCGCCTGCACCGTGGCGTTGAGCGTCGTGGCGGACGGCTTGAGCAGGATCATCCCCTCCAGCGTGCCGCGCCGCACCGTGATGACGGTCGGCCCGTCGAAACTGGCGTCGCTGGCGGTCAGCTTGAGTTGCACCTGCTGCACGTCGGCGACCGGCCTGAACGCGATATAGCCGCTCACCGGACCACTGACGGCCAGTTGCCCGTCCAGCCCGCCATCGATAGGGCGGATGTCGCCGCTGGCGGTGACGCCCGACACGACGAGGCTGGCGACCCTTACCACCGCCTGCCCGCGCGGTGGCAACAGGATGACGCCCCGGCCAGTGAAGGGGCCAAGCGTCGATCCGCCGTTCGCGACATAGGTGTAACCATTGCTGTCCGGGATCAGATGCGCCTTCACGTCGCGCAGGCCCAGCGCGTCCATTGGCCGTTGCAGGGTCAGATCGATGGTCGGCTTTTCGATCCGGCCGTCCAGCGTCAATTGCAACGGGCCATAGCGTTGATGCTGCCCCGTTCCTTCCAGATGGAGCGTCTGGTCGGGGTGGCGCAGGCCGCTGCCGCTCAGCGTCAACAATGGCGAATCGAGCCTGAGATTGGTCAGCGCCAGTTCGCCGCCGCGCAGCAGGTCCAGCCCGCTGCGCACCGTCGGCAGGCCGCCGCCCAGCGAACGCAGGAAATCATTGTCCAGCCGCCGCACCCGCGCCAGCGCATGACCGCTGAGGCCAAAGCCGCCATCGGCGCGCGGCGCGGCGCGCAGCTTGGAAGTAAGATCGACAATGCCCAGCCCCTGGATGAACAGCCCGTTGAGCTGCCCGTCCAGCCCGAAATCATAGCGGCCAGTCTTTACATCCGCGATCATCACGAGTTTGCCGCGCAGCTTGTCGGAACGGAAGGGCATGGGGTTGCTGATGATCTGCTGCCCGTCGAGTTGCAGCACGCCGTTGATCTGGAAATTACGGACGATACCCTCGATCAGGTCGCCCTGCCCGTCGAGCCGGCGGGCGCGCAGCGTCAGCGGGATCAGCGCCAGGCCGGCCTGGGCCCGCCGCCCCTTCCCGTTCGCGCGCACATCATGGATGACCGTCTTGTCGAAGGCGATCTGCCTGGCGGTCAGAAGATATTCGTAGCCAAGCGATGCGAAGGCGCCATCGATCCGCACCTTGGCGGCAACATCGCTGCCGCGCATATTTTTAAGCAGGGCCTGCGGCCGCGCCAGCTTCACCGCGATCAGCATATTGTCGACCGCATTGTTGCGCAGGTCGATGCCGCCATCAGCGTCAAGATCAAAGGCCGCTGATTGCAGGGTCAAGTGGCCGTCGATCACCCGGTCGACCATGGTGCCGCTGGCCCGGACCATCAGGCGCGGGTCGGCCATGCGGCGCAACAGGCCATTGCCCGCGATCGCCCGTCCAGCGATCGTACCACGTGCGGCATAGGCGCCGCTGCGCGCCGACAGGACGAAATCGCCGACCGGCCTGGCGTCCAGCGTGGCGGCCAGCTTGCCGTCCCAGCGGCTCCAGCTTCCCTTGCCACCGATACGCAGATTGGCGGCCTGTTTCAGCCCCGCCATCGCGGCCAGCACGCCTCCTTTGGGCGCATTGACCGTCACGTCGAGGGCGAAACGATCCTTGTCCGGTCGGCTGTCGAGCGCGACCGTCAGCGCGTCGCCGCCATCCAGCGTACGCGCCGACAGGTCGATGATCGCGCGGCCGCCGCGAATGTCCGCATCGCCCGCCATCGTCGCCAGCCGGGTGCGCCCGGTGACGGCCGGAGCGATGGTCAGGCGACCGACCGAAAATTGCATCAGGCGAATGTCGAATCCGGGCAGGATCGGCCCTTCCCGTCGTGTCGGGTTGAGTTTGGGCAGCTTGCGCAATGTCGCCTGCGGGATCATCAGCCGGTCGATGTCCAGCCGGTTGGACAGCCAGGCGAAGGGCCACCAGTCCAGTTCGACCCGCGGCGCATCCAGAAATACGCCCTTGGGATCGGCCAGGGTCAGATTGTGGAGAACCGCCTTGCGATAGATGCTGCCATCGATCCGGTCGACATGGATGCGCAGGCCCGACCGCGACTGGATGGTCGTGATGCGCGCGGCAAGAAAGCGATGGCCCGGCGCGCTGTCGAGCCAGACCAGGGCGCCGACCACGACCAGCAACACCGCCGCGAGCAGCCCGGCGAGCCAGCGCTGCCAGCGCCCGTCCCAGGCGCGCCGGGCTTTGGGCGCGGGCGGCGGCGGCACGACGATGGGGTCCAGCGTTTCGTCCGTCATCAGAATGCCTGGCCCAGCGAGACATAGACCGCGACCTTGGGATCGCCCGACTGCGGATTGAGCGGCGTTCCCACATCGATGCGGATCGGGCCGAAGCTGCTATAATAACGCAGCCCCATGCCCGCGCCCAGGCGCAGGTCGCGGAAGCGGGGCAGGAAGCTGGCGGAGATATTGCCCGCATCGATAAAGGGCACGACCCCGAAATTGCCGAAGCGCACCCGCGTTTCCAGCGAAAATTCAGCGAGACTCTTGCCACCCACAGGATCATTGTCGTCGCCAAAGCGCGGCCCGATCGCCTGATAGCCATAGCCACGCACCGACGCGCCACCGCCGGCATAGAAGCGGCGCGACGGCGCGATCTGGTCCACCGTCGACCCCAGGATTGTGCCGAACCGGGCGCGCGCGGCGACCACCAGCTTCTCCCCCGCCGGCTGATAGATGCTGCCGTCGAGTTGCACGCGGGTATAGCCGAAGGTCTTGTCCTGGAAGGACAGTTCGGGACTGACCCGCGCACCCAGGCGAAAGCCCTTGCTGGGGTTGAGCAGGTCGTCGCTGCCGTCATAGGTCAGGCTGACCGGCACCGCGCCGATCAGGAAGGTGCGGCGCGCGCCGCCACTGAAGGCATCAGCCTCGTCCGACGCGATCAGTTCCCCGCCGAACCGCCAGACCCATTTCTTCTGGAACAGGATGTTGGTCTGCCGTTCCAGATAGCCTGACAAGGTGATGGTGCGCGCGTCATAGGCGTCCCGCCGGATATTGCTGATCGACACCAAGCCGGTCAGCACATTGTCGCGCCGTTTGAAATTGTTGCGACGATAGGTGAAGGACGCCGTCTGCTCCTGCGTACCGAGCACCCCGCGCACCGTCACCGCGCCTTCCGGTGGGAACAGGTTGCGATGCTGCCAGCTCACTTCCGCGCGATAGCCCTCCCCCGTGCCATAGCCCAGTTCGCCCGCAATGGTGCGCAACTTGGCCGCGCGAGCGTCGACAGCGATATCGACATGCTCGCCATCGCCGGCGTCCCTTGGCGTCAGCGTCACCGAGGATACAAGGCCCGTGGCGACAATGGCGCGGCGCAAATCCTCCACATCGGACGCCATATAGGGATCGCCGGAATCGAAGCGGGCGATTTCCTGGACATGATGGGCGCTGAACAGAGCCTCGTCATCCATACGAATCGCGCCGAAGCGACGGAAGCCGCCGGGCGTGACGATGATGTCCAGGTCGCCCTTGCGCTCCTCATGGTCGATCCGCACTTCCGGTTCATCGACCCTGGCGAAGGGGAAGCCGCTTTCGGCGAGCTTGACGCTCAGCGCATCGCGCCCGGCCAGGATCGCGTCGGCATCGACCGGGTCGCCGGGCTTGGGCGGGAAGGCGGCGCGCAGATCGGCTTCGCGATCCCCGGTTTCGGCAAGGCCGGTGACATCGACCGAATCGAGCAGATATTGCGTGCCGGGCGCAATGTCGAAGGTGACGGACAGCCGCTCGCTGCCCGGCGGCGGCGCGGCGACGGCGCTGCGGACACGTGCGGCATAATAGCCCTTGGCGCGCAGCAACCGTTGCAACAGTTCGCCATCCTCCTTCGCCCGCCGGTTGATCTGGGCGAGATTGGCGGGCTTGCCCTGTCCCTGACGCAGAACGGACAATTGATCGAACCGCAGCGTGAAGGGCGCATCGGCGATGGCCTCTATGCCGGTGAGTTGCACCGTATAGCGCCGTTCCTCGCCCGCATCCGTGAAAATGACGGCCTCCTCGGCCGGCGTGACGACAGGCTGCGCTTCTGCACTGACGCCGTCCGATGACGGGGGCTGGACATCGGCCGAATCACCGGGCAGCGGCGCGATCATGTCAGGCTGGGCCATGTCGGGCCAGTCGACACCGATATCAGGCATGGCGTCAAGCGGCTGGTCGGGCTGCGGCACGGCGGCCGGCGGCGGCATATCCTGCGCCCACGCGGCGCATGGCGCAGCGATCAGCATCGGCGCGAGCAGGAGCCGGGCGGCATAGGGTCGGCCTGAGACGCGGCGTCCTGTCCGCAAACCATCGGTCATGCGGCCGGTCTAGCCCAGATGCAGGCGCGAACGCCAGCCCCAGAACAGGGCAATCGCCCGGCCTGGATCAGAAAGCGCGATTCAGCCGGTCGAGCAGGGCGCGCGCGGGGCCAGCCTCGCCCTCCCCGCCCTGCCCCATCATCAGGTCCATCCGTTCCTGCAACCGGACAACCCGCGCATAAAGTTCCTGGCTCGCGTCGATCAGCGCCCTGGCGGCAAAGGGGAAGGACGCCGTCAGCGCCGGGTCGCTATGAGTCGCGCGACCCAGCCGATATTTTTCGTCCGCCAGATCCCCGTCACCAATCTCGCCACGCTGCCAGGCGCGCTGACTGAGCAGCCAGGCGATGATGTGCATCAGCCGCGTCGTGACCTTCAACGCTTCGCAGGCGAAGGCGACCCGGCGCAGCGGATCGGCCACGCCATCGTCCAGCGACGCGCCGGCATCGAAATAGGTGCGCGCTTCGTCGGCCATGACCATCGCCTCCAGATAGAGGCCGTCAACCAGGCGGCGGTGAAGGCCGCGATCCAGAAGGACTGCGCTTTGCATCGCATCTTGCTGCCATAATTTCGCAATCATGTCAGGCCCGTTCATGGGCCTATTACGGCCTCGGCTCGCCCGTTTGTCCCATTTGGGATCGGTTAACGGCGCCTTAAGCGCGCCTTGCCTTGATCGACGCCTCGAAGCCCGCCATTCATGTCCCCTCGTTCGGGACCAAAGCGTGCCACCATGTCATAGGCCCCGGCCGGGAACAGCCCGTCGCCCAGATTGGCCTCAGTAATCGGATACAGGCCGGCCGTCGCCCGGCTGGCCCGCGTGCGACGTCCCCGCCACCGGGGTCATGCGTCACGCCGACGCAGGCTATGGGATCGCGCGGGATTGCGCCCGCGACAAGGGGCTGTATCCGCCGAGTCCGGCTGACACAAAAAGGCCGCGCGCAAGCCCCCTTCCGCGCGGCCTTCCTGGGCGAATGAGCAGGAGGTCAGTTCGCCTTGGAGAGGTCCACTTTCTCGACCCATTCGGGGTAGAAGGTCGGCTCCCGGTTGGACCAGCCAACCGCCGTGGCCGCCGCTTCGCTGATCGACTGGAGCAGCGCGCGCCGTTTTTCGGGGTGGAGATGGGGCAGGCTGGCCGCCGCACAGAAAGCGCCGGGCAACCAGGGCCGCGCACCCGCGCCCAGCAAGCGCTCATAAAGGAAGCGGTAGGCGGAAAAGCTGCCGAGCCGATCCTGGCCCAGGTCAAAGGCGGACATGGTGACAAGCGGCGCCATGAAGGGTTCGACCTGGTCCAGGCCGCTATCGTCGGGCACACGAGTCTTGATCTCGTCCAGCCGGCCATAGATGCGCGCCTGCGCGCGGATCGAGGCTTCCTCCACCATGTCGCGGGACCAAAGCTTCATCGCGTCGCGGCGATGCAGCCCGATGTCGAGCGACCTGCGGATATATCGCTGTGTGGCAGACGGGAAGCTGGCGAATTCACGCAGTTCCGAAAGGGTGACAGCCCCATCCGCCGGTCTTGCACTCGTACCCATGTTCATGCCCTCCGACTTGAAGTCGATGGATGAAACATGCGCCCTCCATGGTTACTGAAGGCTTAAGCGCCTGTTCCACCGCTATTCACATCGGATCAGATTTCGTTGTGCGGTGCAACATGTAAATTGCGTGACTGCGGCGAATCGAGAACGGCAAAGTTCAAAGGAAGGCCAGCGGCCCGACTTAACCATCTCACCTTTCAGGATTTTATCGACCTGAAAGGGGCATGGAAGCTGTGGTGCACCCAACTGGATTCGAACCAGTGGCCCCCAGATTAGGAATCTGGTGCTCTATCCTGCTGAGCTATGGGTGCCCGGCGACGGCTCTATTGCGCGGCGCGGCTCTGGTCAATTCTTGGCGTGCGGGGGGATGACAGGAAAAAGCAGCGGTGCGACCTCGACACCTTCCTCGATCAGTGCCCTGGCCTCGGCCGGGGCGACTTCGCCATGGATGCTGGCGCGGTCCTGTTCGCCATAATGCATCGCGCGCGCCTGTTCGGCAAAGCCGCGGCCAACCCAGGTCGAATCCTTGAGCGCCTGCTGCTGCGCCTGGCCCAATGCCTCGACCAGTGCCTGCATCTTCGCCTGGTCGGCAACGGTCATGACCGGCGCGGTCGGCTCTTCGCGCGGTGAAGCGGCAGGCGCGACATTCCCTTGTTCAGGCGCCGGGCGACGATTGCCCTTGGCCGCCACCGCCGGCGCCATGACCGCCTTGGTCACGTCAGCATCGCCGCACAGCGGGCAGGCGAGCAGG
Organism: Sphingobium cyanobacteriorum; assembly: GCF_030580935.1. Lineage (GTDB taxonomy): Bacteria > Pseudomonadota > Alphaproteobacteria > Sphingomonadales > Sphingomonadaceae > Sphingobium > Sphingobium cyanobacteriorum. The sequence continues at coordinate 366,185 of NZ_JAUQOM010000003.1, forward strand.
CCGCGCGCCTTCTGATCCTCATAATCAGCGCTGGAGCCGAACCATGCTTCGAACACATGGCCCTGGCCTTCGCATTTGAGGTCGAACACGATCACGAAATCGTCACATCCTTCGCTATCATACGGCGGTTGGCGAGCGCCGGCACCCGTCCACGCACGTCTCCTATGCGCGTCAGGTCGATTTCCGCAAGCCCCAGCCCGGCCTGATCCCCCATGTCGAGCAGCACATCACCCCAGGGATCGATCACGAGGCTGTGACCATAGGTGGTGCGGCCATCCTCATGCTGCCCCACCTGCGCGGTCGCGATGACATAGCAGCCCGCCTCAATCGCGCGGGCACGCAGCAGCACATGCCAGTGCGCCTGCCCCGTCGGCACGGTGAAGGCAGCCGGCGCAAGCAGGATGGTGGCCCCGGCATTGGTCAGCGCGCGGTAAAGATCGGGGAAGCGCATGTCATAGCAGATCGAAAAGCCCATCCGGCCCCAGGGCGTGTCGGCCGCAACCACCTGTTCACCCGGCCCATAGACGGACGATTCGCGCCAGCTTTCCCCGGTGGCAAGGTCCACATCGAACAGGTGGATCTTGTCATAGCGTGCGCGAATCGCGCCTGTATCATCGATCAGGAAGCTGCGATTGGCCCAGCGCCCGTCAGCCCGCTCGCCCTTAAGCGGCAATGACCCGACATGTACCCACAGCCCTTCCCGCGCGGCTGCTTCACGCACGGCGGCCAGCACCCCATCCTCCGCCTCGTTGCGCAAGGTGGCCGACGCCCGTGTCCGGTCACGATCCAGATATCCCGCCATTTCAGGCGTGAACAGCATATCCGCGCCTTCTCCCTTCGCCCGCGTCACCATCTCCACAATGGCGGCAGCGTTGGCGGCGGGATCGATCCCGCTGGTCATCTGGAACAGGGCGGCGCGCATTCTGCTCACAAGCCCAGCAATGCGTCCAGCTTGCCCGCGCGGTTCAGCGCGGACAGGTCATCGCTGCCGCCGACATGCCGGTCATCGATGAAGATTTGCGGCACAGTGGTCCGGCCGGGCGCACGCACCAGCATCTCTTCGCGCTTCGGCCCGCCCAGGCTGATGTCATATTCCTCGAACGCGACGCCCTTGTCGGTCAACAGCGCCTTGGCGCGCGCGCAATAACCGCACCAGCCCTTGGTATAGATTTCGACTTTGGCCATAAACGCTCCTTTCCTCCGAAATTGGGGGAAAGGCCAGCTTTGTCAATCCGCAGCGTCAGGCAACACCCGCGCCCAGCAGAGCAGCCGCACCGGCCCCGCACCGCCGCGCTTGAGCACGCGCACGCAGGCCGCCGCCGTCGCCCCGCTGGTATGCACATCATCGATCAGCAGCACAGGCCGCCCGTTCAACCCGTGCCCGTCCGCCAGCACGAAGGCGCCCCGCACGGTCTTTGCCCGTTGCCGGGGGGTCATGCCACGCAGGGGCGATGTTCTCTTCACCCGCCGCAAGGCCCGCTTTTCCAGCGGCCATCCGGTCAGCCGGGCGAGGTGATCGGCGATCAGCGCCGACTGGTTGAAACCCCGATGCCACAAACGCCAGCGATGCAGCGGCACCGGCATGATCACCGCCTCCCCATCCCCCACATGGCGCAGCATCTGTCGCGCGATCAGCCGGGCAAGGCCGATACGCCGGCCATATTTGAGCCGCAGGGCGACGGTGCGCGCGACATCGCCATAGGCCAGTACCGCGCGCGCACTGTCCCAGGGCGGCGGATCGGCGAGGCAGGCGCCACATTCCGCCCCGTCCCCCAGATCATGCGGGAAAGGCACGCCGCAGCGCGCGCAACAGGGTTCGCCCAGAAATTCCATGCCGCCCCAGCAGGACAGGCAGAAGGCGAAATCCGCCCCCACGATCGCCCCGCAACCGGGGCAGCGCGGCGGCAGCGCATAATCGACCGCAGGCTGCAAAACGCCCTTGAGAAGCGGGAGGAGCGACATCATCTGCCTTGTCCGCGCTTCGCACCCGATGCACAAGGCCCGCCATGGATTCCCGCCCCGACATTTTCGACCGCGCGCGCCGCGCCCGCCAGCGCGACCGGATGCTACCCGCCTTTGTCGATCATGACTTCCTCTATCGCGCGATGCTCGACGAACTGCTCGATCGCCTGATGGATGTGCAGCGCGACCTGCCCGAAGCCCTGGTGATCGGCTGCCCGGACGGCCGTGCGAAGGCGGCGCTGGAGGCGATGGGCAAGCGGGTCGCCTGCGCCGATCCGGGGTTTCTGGCGGCAAAGGCGCGCGGCGGTATTCAGGCGGATGAGGATGCCCTGCCCTTCGCTGACGACAGTTTCGACCTGGTCGTCGCCTGCGGCACGCTCGACAGCGTGAACGACCTGCCCGGCGCGCTGATCCTGATGCGGCGGGCGCTGCGCCCGGACGGGCTGATGCTGGCGGCGTTCACCGGCGCGGGCAGCCTGCCGCGCCTCAAATCCGCGCTGCTGGCGGCCGAAGGCGACCGGCCCGGCCAGCATGTTCACCCGCAGGTCGATGTGCGATCGGCAGGCGATCTGTTGAGCCGCGCGGGCTTTGCCATGCCGGTGGCGGACGGGGACACACGCACCATCCGCTATGGCGATATCCTGCGCCTGATGCACGACCTGCGCGGGATGGGCGCGGGCAATGCGCTGGAAACGCGCGCGCCCCCTTTGACCCGCGCCGTGCTGATGCGGGCGGCGCGCCATTTCGCCGACGCCGCCGACCCGGACGGCCGCGTGGGCGAACAGATGGGCATCATCTACCTGTCGGGCTGGAAACCCGACCCCAGCCAGGCCGGACCGGCAAGGCGCGGCAGCGCGACGGTTTCTCTGGCGGCGGCGTTGAAGGGCAAAGCCGGGGCAACGGAATGACGATCCAGGCGCGTCTCATACCAAAGGTCGATTTGATCTGCGTCTAAGACAGGCGTGCCCGATCGACGCATCGCCCTGATGATCGTCGGCATGACGCAAGCTGGTGGCTGGGTTCGTAGATCCAGCACAAGGGGTGCGCCATCTTGTGACCGACGCAATCAGGAGGTAGATTTCATGCTGTCCCATATTCGCCCGCTGCTGATTGCCGCCAGCCTGTTCGCACTCCCCGTCGGCGGCGCTTTTGCCGAGACGCGCGCAACTGCCGCCGATGCCCGCGCCCTTCTGGAAAAAGCCGTCAGGCAAATCGGCAAGGTCGGCGCGGAACAAGCCTTCGCCGATTTCAACAAGCCCAAGGGCAGCACATTCAACAGCGGCGAACTTTATGTTTTCGCCTTTGATCTCAACGGCATTTATGAAGCCTATGGCGCGCAACCGGCGCTGGTGGGCAAGGATGTGCGCGACCTGACCGATGCCGAGGGCAAGCCGATCGTGCGCGACATGATCGACATCGCCAGAACGTCCGGGCGCGGCCAGATCAATTATGTCTGGCTCAACCGGGCGGACAATCATGTCGAACATAAGCTGTCGTTGATCGAGCGCGTGGGCAATCATGTGATCGGCGTGGGCTATTATGCCGACTGAGGCCGGGATGGCGTGACCGTGCAGACGTGACCGTGCAGACGTGACCGTGCAGGCGGCGGTAGCTCACCGCTATCCCGCCTTCCCCACCATCATTTCATCCGTCACCGTTCGCGATGCCCAGCCTTCGCCATCATAGCGATATTCGACATGGCTGGCCCGCCTGAATGCCGCGCCGTCCCAGACGATCACCTGCAACTCCATCTCGTTGTTGCGGCGGACGTGCAGCCAGTTGAAACTTTGCGGTTCGGCATTGCGCAGGCGGGTGGAGGTGGCCGTGCCCGCCTGTATCACCAGCGCGCCACCGCTATGTTCCACCATCTTGCGCGCCGCCTGCGCGTAGGTGCGATGGAAATGACCGGCCAGCGCCAGATGTACGCCCGCCTCGCACGCGGCCTTGATCGCGTCGTCATGCTGCCCGACCGCCTCGCTCAACTCGCCGCCCCGGCCGATGGGCATGGCAAAGAGGGGATGGTGGGTGACGAGGATGCGGGTCTTGTCCGGCGGAACGTGCGCGAACCGATCACGCAGCATGGCCATCTGGTCATGGTTGATCCGGCCGTCCTTGATCGTCAGCGACCGGGCGGTGTTGATGCCCAGGATCGCAACTTCGCGATCCTCGTAAAAGGGACAGAGATCGTTGCTGATATAGCGTTTGTACCGCTCCAGCGGCCGGGCGAAGCGGCGCACCACGTCATAGAGAGGGATGTCGTGATTGCCCGGAATCACCAGAATTTTCAACCCCGCCGCCCGCAACCGCCCCAGCCAGGCCGCTGCCTGCTTGAATTGCGTCACTCGCGCCCGCTGGGTGAAGTCGCCGCTGATGACGATAAGGTCGGGACGCTGCGCCTCCAGCCAGGCGGTGGCAGCGTCGACGATCTTCGAATCGTTCGCGCCAAAATGAATGTCGGACAGATGCGCGATACGGGCCATGTCAGGGTAACGAATCCGTCGCAGATGGTTTCCATGCTTTCCCATGCACCCGAAATCGATCGAACGGTGTTATTGCGGCATGGAAACGAAACCCCTCCCCAAGGATGCCGTCCTCGTCATCAACACGCATAGCCGCCGCGGGCAGGATAATTTCGCGCAGGCAAGGGAAAAGCTGGAGGCGGCCGGCGTCCGCCTGATCGCCGCCCATGCGGTGGATGATCCCGAACAGATGGCCGCGACCGTGCGCGACGCGGTGGCCAGTGGTGCCCCGCTGGTGATCGTGGGCGGCGGCGATGGCTCCATGTCCGGCACCGTGGACGAACTGGTCGGCAAGGATTGCGTGTTCGGGGTGCTGCCATTGGGCACCGCCAACAGTTTCGCCCGAACATTGGGCCTGCCGCTCGACCTGGATGGCGCGGTGCGGGCGATCGCCACCGGCAAGCGCCGCCGCGTCGACCTGGGCATGATCGACCGCGACTATTTCGTGAACGCCGCCGCGCTCGGCCTGTCCCCCCAGATCGGGCAGACGGTGCCGCACAAGCTGAAACGCTATCTGGGGCGGATCGGCTATCTGATGTGGGCGGTCAAATGCTCGGTCGGCTTCCGCGCCTTTCGCCTGACCATTAACGATGGACAGGTTGAACGCCGGATGTGGTCGACCGAAGTGCGGATCCTCAACGGTCCCTATCATGGCGGTGTCGAATTGTCCGATCATGCCGCCGTCGACACCGGCGAGATCGTGATCCAGGCGGTGGTCGGGCGCAGCAAGCCCCGCCTTGCCTGGGACTGGTACGCAAAATTCTTCAAATTGCGCCACCGCGACGCCCATACCCAGGAATGGCACGGGACATCGTTCAGGATCGATACGGTGCCGCGCCAGCGCATCTCCATCGATGGCGAGGTACTGGCTAGGACGCCGGTGATGGTGAAGGTCGCGGCAGGCGCGATCGAGGTGGCAGTGCCTGATGAACCCCGATCCGAAACCTGTTGAGCAGGCACAGCCCGATCCACCGGCAACACGGACCAAGGCCACTTTCATCCTTACCGGATGGCGGGATGCCTCATTCAAAATCCGTCATGTCGTAAAAGGGACGAATTTCGATCTCGCTCGGTCCGGGCATCGGGTTGGGACAGCGCTTCGCCCAGGCGACGGCTTCGTCCATGTCCTTGACCTCCCACAGCCAGTAACCGGCCACCAGTTCGCTGGTGGCAGCGAACGGGCCGTCGATGACTGTCCGGTCGGCGCCGTCGAAGGCCACCCGCTTGCCGAAGGAGGAGGGTTTGAGGCCGTCGGCCGCCTGCAATATGCCGGCGGCGCGCAATGCGTCATTGAAACGGCCCATCGCCGCCATGTCGGCAACCCTGGGCGGATCGCCGCGCTCGCTGTCCTCAGTCGCCTTGACCAACACCATTACCCGCATCGCCAGCCTCCTCCGCCCCGCTCCTTGCCGTATATGCCTTGATCCGCCGTTCAAAATCCAGCAGCCAGCGCTTGGTTTCGACGCCAGCGGCAAAGCCGGTCAGCGCCCCGTTCGCGCCCACGACGCGATGACAGGGTGCAATGATGGAAAGGGGGTTGCGACCATTGGCCGCCCCCACGGCGCGGCTGGCGGCAGGATGGCCGATGGCGCGGGCAATGTCGCCATAGCTGCGTGTTTCTCCATAGGGGATGGTCAGCAGCATCGCCCAGACCCGCCGCTGAAAGATGGTGCCGCGCCAGTCGAGCGGGAGCGAAAAATGCTGGCGCGTGCCGGCAAAATAGCCCGCCAGTTGGGTTTGCGCCTGGTCAAGGATCGGATGATCGTCGCATATGTTCCGCTGCGGCAGGCGGACCCGGTCGAGATCGTCATTTTCCCACAGGATGGCGACCAGTCCATGATCGCTGGCGATCAGGCCGAGGTCGCCGACCGGCGAAGCAAAAAGCGTCTGAACAAGGGTCATGCAAAATCTCCGCTATTCATGGCATCGATAGCGGAGATTTCGGGATGGGGCTTCCCGCAGCTTGCGGTCAAATCATTTCAGGCCGCCGCCCATGGCGCGATAGAGTTCGACCATGTTGCCGGCGCGGGTCAGGCGCGTGGCGAGCAGGCTTTGTTCCGCGCCATAGAGCGCGCGTTGCGAGTCCAGCGTGGTCAGGAAACTGTCCACCCCGGCCCGAAAACGCGCGTCGGACAGGGTGTAGGCAACCCGCGCCGCATCCCGCAGCGATGTCTGCGCCTCCAACTGTTCCGTCATCGTGCCGCGCCGGGCAAGCGCGTCGGCGACTTCGCGGAAGCCGGTCTGCACGCTCTTTTCATAGGTTGCGAGCATCGCTTCATAGGTCGCCTTTGCGTACCGCAAATTGCCCTTGTTCCGACCGAAATCGAAGATCGGCAGCGTGGCCCTGGGCGCGACCGACCATGTCTCGCTGCCACCCGAAAACAGGCCAGACAGCCCCAGGCTGACGGTTCCAAGCGCTGCCGTGAGCGAGATGTTGGGGAAAAACGCCGCGCGCGCCGCGCCGATATTGGCATTGGCGGCGCGCAGTTGATGTTCGGCCGAAGCGATGTCGGGACGACGCAACAATATGTCCGAACTGATCCCGGCCGGAAGAGTGTCCAGTGTCACCCCCGCAGACGGCAGCATGTCAGGCAGGTCCGCAGCCGGAACCGTCACGCCCGCCAGCAGATTGAGCGCATTCTGGTCCTGGGCGACCAGCGTAGTCGCCTGCGCTATATCCGACCGGGCCTGATCATGGCTGGTCTGTGCCTGACGCACCTCCAGTTCCGACGCGATGCCCTTGGCGAAGCGCGCCCTGTTCAGTTCCAGCGACTTTCCAAATGCTTTTTCAAGTTCGCGGGCGATGCGCAGCCGTTCCTGGTCAGCCGCCATGGTGAGCCAAGCATTGGCAACCTCCGCGATCAATGTGGTCTGCGCTGCATTGCGATTTTCGACACTGGCGAAATATTGTTCCTGCGCCGCTTTGCTCATGTTGCGCACCCGGCCGAACAGGTCGATTTCCCAAGCCGAGATACCGACCTGCGCCTGATACACGTCCGTGTTGAGGCGCTGGGGCTGCCCGAACTGAACGAGCGGCTGTTCGGAGTAGGTCGCCGTCCCGGTTGCCCCGACGGTGGGCAGAAGATCCGCGCGTTGCACGCGATATTGCGCCCGCGCCTGCTCGACATTGGCGACCGCCAGCCGAAGGTCGCGGTTGTTGGCCAGAGCGGTTTCGATAACGCGCGCCAGACGCGGTTCGGTAAAGAAATCCCGCCATGCCGTATCGGCGGGCATGATTGCACCTGTGCCGTTCGCTGTCACATAGGCCGGCCCCTGCGGGCTGACCGCGGGCACGGGCATTGCCGGCCGCACATATTTGGGCGCCATATCGCAGGCGGCCAGTGCCAGCGGAAGAGTGACAACCCCCAGCGCCTTGATGATGCGCTTCATCTTCAAGCCTCCTGCGGCGCGTGCGACGTTGCCGTACCGCCTGCTATTTCATGATCTTTATGTTCGCGGAACAGCCGCTTCACGACAGTGAAGAAAACCGGCACGAAGAATATCGCCAGCACCGTCGCCGACAACATGCCGCCGACCACGGCCCAACCGATCGCATTCTGTCCACCTGCGCCCGCGCCAGTCGATACGGCCAGGGGCAGCACCCCAAAGATGAAGGCGAAGCTGGTCATCAGGATCGGCCGCAGGCGCAGCTTGCCCGCCTCCAGCGCCGCCTGTGCCGGGGCCATGCCTTCGCGTATCTTTTCTTCGGCAAATTCGACGATCAGGATCGCATTCTTCGCCGACACGCCGATGGTGGTGATGAGGCCGACCTGAAGATAGATGTCGTTGTTCAGCCCTGCCAGCGTCGCCGCGATCACGGCACCCAATACGCCCAGCGGCACCACCAGCATGACCGCGATCGGCACAGACCAGCTTTCATACAGCGCTGCCAGGCAGAGGAATACGATCAGCATCGAAAGCGCATAGACATAGACCGACTGGCTGCCCGACGAGCGTTCCTCATAGGAAATACCGTTCCAGGCATAGCCCACGCCAGCGGGGAGCTTCGCGGCATGTTCCTCCATCGCCTGCATGGCCGTACCGCTCGACACGCCGGGCGCGGGGGCACCCTGGATATTCATCGATGGCACGCCGTTGAACCGTTCCAGCCGCGCTGGCCCCTGCACCCATTCCGTGCTGGCGAAGGCCGACAGCGGCGCCATGGTCCCGCTGCTGCCACGGACATGGAAGGCACCGATCGCTTCTGGCGATGTGCGGAAGGGCGCATCGGCCTGAACGAACACGCGCTTCACCCGGTCACGATCGATGAAATCATTGACATAGGCGCCGCCCAGATTGGTGCTGATCGTGTCGTTGACATCGGACTGGGCGACGCCCAGGGCCCCCGCCGCAGCCTGATCGACGTTCAGCTTGAGCTGCGGGGTATCCTCCAGCCCGTTGGGACGCACCTGCACCAGCCGCTTGTCGCCAGCCGCCATGCCCAGCAATTGATTGCGCGCGGCGAGCAGCTTTTCATGGCCCAGATTGCCCTGGTCCAGCAACTGGAAGTCAAAGCCGGAGACATTGCCCAATTCCTGTACCGCAGGCGGCACGAAGGCGAATGCCTGCCCCGCCGTCAGCTTGCGAAAAGCCTGGTTGGCACGCAGGGCGATGGAAGCCACGCCATTATCTTTGCCCTTGCGTTCCTTCCAATCCTTCATGCGGGCAAACACAATGCCGACATTCTGGCCCTGACCAACGAAGCCGAAGCCCGCCACGGTGAATACCGCCGCAACATTTTTCTTTTCATCGACCAGATAATGATCCCGCATCCTGGCAAGGGTGCGTTCGGTTTCCTCGATCGTGGAACCTGCCGGCAACGACACCTGGTTGATGACGATGCCCTGGTCCTCATCCGGCAGAAAGCCGCCGGGCAGGCGCAGGAAAATCAGCGCCATGCCAATCGCCAGCGCAACATAGACCAGCATGGTCCGGCCCCAGCGACGCTCAACCTTCTCGACGCTCTTGCCATAACGGACGACGCCCTTGTCAAAGGTTCGGTTGAACCAGTCGAAGAAGCGCCCGAAGATCGAACCGAAACGCCCTTCCCAGCTATGGCCGTGCGATGCCGGCTTCAGAATAGTGGCGCAGAGCGCCGGCGTCAGGATCAATGCAACGAGCACCGACAATATCATCGAGGACACAATCGTGATCGAGAATTGCCGGAAGATAACGCCCGTGGACCCGCCGAAAAAGGCCATGGGCAAGAACACGGCGGACAGCACGAGGCCGATGCCGATCAACGCGCCGCTGATTTCGTCCATCGATTTCTTTGCTGCCTCGCGCGGGCTTAGCCCCTCGGTCTGGATCAGGCGTTCGACATTTTCCACGACAACGATCGCGTCATCGACGAGCAGGCCGATCGCCAGCACCATGCCGAACAGCGTCAGCGTATTGATGGTGAAGCCTGCGGCATGGAGCACCGCCAGCGATCCCAGCAGCACGACCGGCACCGCGATCGTCGGAATCAGCGTCGCCCGCCAGTTTTGCAGGAAAACGAACATGACGACGAACACGAGCAACACGGCTTCGAACAGGGTATGGATCACCTGTTCGACGGACAGACGAACGAAGGTCGAGTTATCGACCGGGAAATCATATTTGACCCAGCCGGGGAAATTTTTCGATAGCCGGTCGACCTGATCCTTCACCGACTGCACCGTTTCCAGCGCATTGGCGCCCGGCGCCAGCTTCACGCCGAAGCCGGCGGCCGGATTGCCGTTGAATTTCGCGCTGAAGCCGTAATTTTCCGCGCCCAGTTCGATCCTGGCGATATCCGACAGGAGCACCACCGATCCGTCGGCATTGCTGCGCAGGCGAATGTTGCGAAACTCCTCTGGCGTTCGAAGCCGCGACTGCGCGGTGACTGTCGCGTTGAGCACCTGCCCCGCCGGCGAAGGCGTACCGCCAATCTGACCGGCCGAAACCTGGGCATTTTGCGCCTGGATCGCTGCTTTGACATCGCCGGTCGTGACGGCGAGGTTCGCCATCTTGTAAGGGTCGAGCCAGATGCGCATCGCATATTGCGATCCCAGCAGCGTGGTATCGCCGACGCCGGTGATGCGGCTGATCGGGTCCTGAAGCGAGGAAGCCACGAAATCGGCAGCGTCCTGCTGGTCATGAATGCCGTCATCGGCATAGACCGCCAGAATCAACAGGAAGCTGGAGGTCGATTTCCCGACCCGCAAGCCTTGCTGCTGCACTTCCTGCGGCAACAATGGGGTCGCCTGCGACAGCTTGTTCTGCACCTGCACCTGGGCGATATCGGGATCCGTGCCCTGTTCGAACGTCAGGGTGATGTTGAGATTGCCCGCGCCGTCGCTGGTGGACGAGAAATAGCGCAGATTATCGATGCCCTTGAGCTGTTGTTCGATGATCTGCGTCGTCGTGCTTTCCAGCGTCTGTGCATTGGCGCCCGGATAACTGGTCTGGATCGTTACCGCAGGTGGCGCGATCTCCGGGAACTGCGCCACCGGCAGCGAACGGATGGCAAGGAGGCCGGCAAGCATGATAACGATGGCGATGACCCATGCGAAAATGGGCCGGTCGATGAAATAGCGTGCCATGACTTAGCGTGCCCCGCCTTGCGCCACAGTCACCTGTTGCGGCGCGCCCGGACGGACGACGGCGCCAGGACGCAGATTGACCAATCCCTCCACGATCAGCCGGTCGCCCGCCTTCAGCCCCTTGGTCACGATCCATTTGTCACCGACAGCGCGATCGACTTCCACCTGACGCGATTCCACCTTGTTGTCCTTGCCCACAACCAGCGCCGTGGCACGGCCGCGCGCATCACGGCTGATGCCCTGCTGCGGCGCCAGGATCGCCTGGGTGCGCTGGCCCTCGACCATCTTTGCGCGGACATACATGCCAGGCAGCAACAGGCCATCGGGGTTGGGGAAGGTCGCACGCAACGTGACCGCGCCCGAACTGGGATCGACCGTCACTTCGGAAAATTGCAGCCGCCCCTCAATCGGATAGTCGCTGCCGTTGGGCAGGATCAGCCGGATACGCACGCCGCCCGCATCACTGACGCCGCCATTCTTTATTGCCTGTTTAAGGTCGATGATCTGCGCGGCGGACTGAGTCACGTCAACATAGACGGTGTCGGTGCGCTGGATCGTCGTCAGCGCGTCCGGCTGGCCGCTCTGAACCAGTGCGCCGGGGGTAAAGAGCGACCGCCCGATCCGGCCCGAAATGGGCGCGCGGATACGGGTGAAATTCTGGTTCACCTGCGCCGCCTGCACCGATCCCTGGCTGGCCGCGACATCAGCGCGGGCCTGCTGCGCGGCAGCGGCGGCATCATCATAATCCTGCCGGCTGACGGCGTTGATCGTGACCAATTCCTTGTAGCGCTGCGCCTGGAGGCCGGTTGATCGGATCGTTGCCTGCGCCTTTGCCAGCGAACCCTTCGCCTGCGCCAGCGCCGCGCGATAGGGGGCATCGTCAATTTCATAGAGAAGTTGTCCGGCGCGCACGAAGCCGCCCTCCTGGAACAGCCGCCGGCGTATGATCCCGCTAATCTGCGGACGCACTTCCGCCGTTTCGAAGGCGGAGATACGGCCAGGCAATTCGTTCAGGAGCGGCGCGGATTCGACCTTCAGCGTCACGACCCCGACGGCAGGCGGCGGCGGAGCAGGCGGCGCGCTTTCGCCGCACGCACTCAGCCCAAACGCCGACGCGCACGCCAGTAGCCCGATGATTGTCCCCTTTTGCATCGCCTGAATTCCATTTCGATGTGGATCACAAATGTGGAATGAACGTTCATTCCGCTTGCCGGCCAAGTAGGATCATGCCAGAGCGAATTCAAGAGAGGAAAAAGCCAAAAGGTGGAACATGGTTGCAGTGCAACATAAAAAAGATGGGAGATCACGGATATTGGCGGCAGCCCGCAGCCTGTTCGACAATTACGGATTTCACCAGACATCAATGGCCGAACTGGCAATGGCCGCGCAGGTGTCGGTCGGCCAGATTTATCGCCTGTTCAAGAGCAAGGAGGACATTATCGAGGCGATAGTCCATGATGATGCCGACCAGTGGTGCCAGGATATGGAAGAAATCCGTACCAGGCTGGATGCCGGTGAACGGACCATCGAGGAAACGTTCGAGCAGCTATTCCGGCACAGCATCGATGAGGAAAAGGAGGCCCTGTCGTTCGACATATTGGCAGAAGGGTTCCGCAATCCGGCCGTTGGCGCCACGGTTTCCGCCATGTGTGTACGATTTCGCAGTTTCATCCGCTATTTTGCCTGCGCCGCCAACGACCGATTGTCGGGCGAAGCCCTGGATGCGGCCGAAGAGGTGACATTGGCATGTTTGTTCGGGCTGGGCCATCGCAGCCTGTCCCGACCGAAACTGGGTGCCGGGAGCACCGCGCGCCGATCCGCCCAGATGCTGGTCGCTGCATTACGCGGTGTGCAATAGACACACGCATTTCGCCGCGACAGCATCACCATCCAGCGCATTGGCAGCTCATTCTTGCTGCATCGCCGCAACCCATCCCGGCTGTCCGACATTGGCGCTGTCAGACTGTTTGGGAGGCAATGCATGACGATGACCGGAATATTCGACCGGGCCTATTTCGCCGAGCGCCTGGAAAGGAACCGCAGGCTTGCGGAAGAAGCGGCCAATCCTGTGATCCGCGACATTCATCTCGAATATGTACGCCTGTATCGGCATCTGATCGAGGAAGAAGTGCCCGTCTGACAGGCGATCAGCGCGCCGCCACCCCTTCCGGCAAAACCACCGCCGACCAGCTTTTGCCCGGCACCAGATATTTGGCAGCCAGCACCTGCAACTGATCCGGCGTCACCGACAGCATATCCTGCGCCATGCTATTCATCGCGTCGACATAGCGCGGGTCGTGGGTCGCGCCTTCCATCTGGTTCATCCAGAAGGCGTTGCCGGTGCTGGCCCGCGCCAGCAATTGCTGCATCGGTGCGACGGCCCGCTGCAACTCATCGGCGCTGACCGGGGTTTTCGCCAGATCGGCGGCGGTGTCCTTCACCACGCCATAGAAATAGGCGATCCTGTCGGGGCGGACCTGGCTGGTGACAAGGATATAGCCGCCACTGTCGTAGGAGAAAGGCCAGTTATTCTGGACATTGGGCGAATAGGCAGCGCCCTCGGTCGATCGCAGCTTGTCGAACAGGCGATCGTTGAAAATCTGGGTCAGGATTTCAAGCTGGCGTCCTTCTTTCTGCAAGGCGAAGCCACCCGCCGTTGGCCAGGCCATGACCGCCGCCGCCTGTTCCTTGTCGCCCTTGTGGCGCAGCACCACCGGCGTTTCGACATGGGCAGGGAAACGCATCGCCTTGTTCGCCGCAGGCACCGGGGCATCAGCACGCGGCGGCAACGCGCCGAAAGTGGCGGCGACCGCCTGGATCGCGTCCTCCGCCTTCACCTGACCGAAAACCTGCACCTCGATCGGGCCGGACGCCAGGATCGGTTCCCATGTCGCACGGAAAGATTCCGGCGTCAGCGCGTCGATTTCCGCGCGCGAAGGCGTGCGGAACCGCACGTCCTTGTCATGCAGCAGCCAGTTGAGGTCGCGTCCCAGAACGGCATCGGGCGCGCGCGACATGGCATCATAGGCGACCGCAGCGCCTGTTTTGACCCGCGCGATCGGCGCGGGATCCCAGCCGGGCGCGGCCAGCTTGGCGGCGAACAGGCGAAGCTGATCCTTATAGTCGGCAGGACGCGTCACAACCTGCATCTCGAACGCATCATCGTCCATGCCAAAGCTCATGCCCATCCGCCGGCCGTTGGTCAGTTCGTCCAGTTCACGCTGGCCCAGCTTGCCGATCCCGCTGGCCACCAGCGCATAGTCGGCGGCCCAGCTCGGCACCGGCGTCGTCGGCGAAAATGCCTGCTGGCCATGGCCGAAGCGGACGTTGATCCGCACCTTTTCGGTTTCGATGTCATTGGCGAACAGGGTCAGCTTCACCCCGTTGGCGAAGATGATCGTTTCCATGCCGGGCAGGCCGATGGGCGTGCGCGACACCACGCTGCCGGCCGGTCCGAACTTGGGCAGGTCGTCCATCGTCACCGGCTTGTCGGCCAGCCGGACATTCGTCGCAGCCTTGACCGGCGCGGCAACGGCAGCGGCCAGGCGGGCGTCGAGCCCCGGCTGGACCTTGCCCGTCACCAGCAGCGCGCGGAACACACCGGCGGAAAAGAGCCGACGCGTGGAAGCCAGGATCTTCTGCGGCGTCATCGCCGGCTTGCCCGCCCGGAATATCTCCACCGCTGCCTGCGGGCTGACCGTGGTTTCACGAATATCGACGGCGCTGACCAGGTCGCTGGCCTGTTTCGATCCCGCCTCTGTATCGCTATTTTCGACCTGGATCGCGAGGGCGGTGTCCATCTGCGCATATTCGCGGTCGATTTCCACCTGGCTGGGTGGAGCGGCCTTGGCATCCGCGATGATGGCCCGCACATCGCTCAGCGCCTTTTCCCAATTGTCGCCGGTCGGCATGATCGTGACAAAGGTGCCATCGACCGATCGACTGACATCCTCCTGCTCGACACCCGCTTGCAGGAAGCTGCCGCCGCTGCGCGCCGCCTGCTCCAGCCGGCGGCTGACGATCTGCAACGCCAGCATGTCGGTCAGCTTGTCCTGATTGTAGACGATCGTGTCGGCATGGGGTGTCCAGGGCCGCAGCCAGGCCATGGTGAGGCCGAGCGGCGTGCCCGGTTCCACGACCACGCGGGTCGCCGGCTGTTTGGGGTCGGGCGCGCCGAAATCCGGCAGTGCCGCGCCCTTGCCCGGCACCGTCCAGGCGCCGAAATGATCCTTGACAAGCTGTTCGGCAACACCCGGATCGATGTCGCCTGCAATCGCGATCACGGCATTTTCCGGGCGATACCACCGCTGGTGAAAGGCTTCGACCTTGGCCGCCGTCGCCGCATTCAACGTGGCCACCGTGCCGATCGGGCTATGGTCGGCCAAAGGCTGGCCAGCGAAGAAGTGCAGCCGGCTGGCGTCGGACAGGCGCATCTGGGGGCCGTCACTTTCGCGCCGTTCGGCTAGCACGACGGCGCGTTCGGCCTCCACTGCGCTGTCGACGATATTGGGATCGGTCATCATGCCGGCCAGAATCTTCATGCTTTCGGCCAGGCCCGCCGGCGTCGCCTGCGGCAGGTCGAGCGCATAGGTCGTGCCGGTCGGCGTCGTCTGCGCATTGCTGTCGCTGCCGAAGGTGACGCCCAGCCGCTGCCAGATGCGCTTGGATTCGCCGTCGGGCACATGGCGCGAGCCGCGCATCGAAAGATGTTCGATATAATGGGCATAGCCCAGTTCGTCTGGCCGCTCCATCAGCGATCCGGCATCGATCCGCAGCCGCACCGACACCTGCCCCGGCGGCACCCCATTGCGGCGCACGGCATAACGCAGGCCGTTGGAAAGCGTGCCGAACCGCCAGGCGGTATCGATCGGCACGTCGCTATTTTCATAGAGCCAGGGACGCGCCTGCGCCTGTGCCGTCCCCTGCACTGCCGTCGGTGCGACAGTCGTATCGGTTCTGGCTGCGAGCGGCGCACCCGACAGGATCAGGGCAATGATGGAAAGCGAAGCGGCCGGATGGCGAAAGGAAAAATGCATAGGCGAAGGAGCCTAACGGCATTTTCCTGAATGACCACTGACAAAAGAGAAGGGCGCGTGTCGCCACGCGCCCTTCGTCAGATCCTTGGGACGGGACAAAGCCACTGCGCCCCGTCATGGCCCGTCAGCGCGGAGCGCCGGTGCGCTGGACCGCTCCCTTGTGCGCACCCACACCGTTGCGACCGCGTCCCCGGCCACGGAAGGGCTTCTTCTCGCCCCCTTCCGCGTCCGTGCGATGCGCCCGGTCAGGCACGCCGCGCTGCTGCTTCTGGCCGTCCTGGTAGCGGCGCTGCCCTTCGGCGCGCTTGGCCTGGTGCGCGGGCGACTGGCTCGGTCCCTTCTTGGGCGCGGCCGGCTTGGGCAGGTTGCGCACCGCTTCCATGAAATTCTCCGGCAGCGGCGCGATGTCGAGCTTCACGCGCGTCGCCTTCTCGATCGCTTTCAGGAAGGGCCGTTCATCGTCCGCCACGAAGCTGATCGCCACGCCCTCCGCTCCCGCACGCGCCGTCCGCCCGATGCGGTGGACATATTGTTCGGGCACGTTGGGGATTTCGAAGTTGATGACATGGCTGACGCCCGAAACGTCGATGCCGCGCGCAGCGATATCGGTCGCGACCAGCAGCTTGACCTTGCCTTGGCGGAACGCCTGAAGCGCGGTGGTGCGCTGGCCCTGGCTCTTGTTGCCATGGATGGCGAAAGCGTCGATGCCCGCGCCTTCCAGGAAGCGCACGACCCGGTCCGCACCATGCTTGGTGCGGGTAAAGATCAGCGCGCGGTCGATATCCTCGGTCTTGAGCACGATGTGCAGCAGCGCCTGCTTTTCCGCCTGATTCACGAAAGTCGCCTGCTGGCGCACGCGCTCGGCCGTGGTCGATTGCGGCGCGACGCTGACCTTGACCGGATCGTTCAGGAACTGCGCGGCAAGCGCCTCGATCTCCTTGGGCATGGTGGCCGAGAAGAAGAGGTTCTGGCGGCCCTGCGGCAACATCTTGGCGACGCGCTTCAGGGGATGGATGAAGCCCATGTCCATCATCTGGTCGGCTTCGTCGAGGACGAAGATTTCCGTGTGGCTGATGGTGAGGGCGCGCTGGTCGATCAGGTCGAGCAGACGGCCCGGCGTCGCGACGACGATATCGACACCCTGCGACAGCGCGCGGATCTGCTTGTTGATCGGCACGCCGCCAAACACGGTTTCAACCGACAGCTTGAGGAAACGGCCATAGTCGCGGAAGCTCTGCGCGATCTGCGCCGCCAGTTCGCGGGTCGGGGCCAGCACCAGCATCCGGCAACCCTTGATCGGCGTCACCTTGGGATTGCGGGCGAAATAGTCGAGGCTGGGCAGCGCGAAGGCGGCCGTCTTGCCGGTGCCGGTCTGGGCGATGCCGCACAGGTCGCGGCCTTCCAGCAGGACGGGAATCGCCTTTTGCTGGATCGGTGTGGGAACAACGTAATTTTTGGAGGCGAGCGCCTTCATGATCGGCTCAGCCAGACCAAGTTCATTGAATTGCATTAGAAAAACTCACAAGTCGGCCATGCGCCAACTTGCTCTGCGGACGCAGGAAGGGCGCGAGGCGGGTTACGAAACGACCCGCGTGAAAAGGGAAGCCTCAAGCTTGGCGCAGACTGTCATTGGCCGGTCCGTGGTCCTCGCCTGACCAGAATGGTCAATTGGGATTGCGGACGATCACGCTGCCAATCGCTGGGGGTCACAAGGACCATCTGCTGCGCTGCGGCGCATATGGAGGAAGCGCAGGCAAAAAGCAAGCAGCCCCGCTTTTCAGCCGGGCCGCCTTGTCAGGCACGGGGAATCAGAGCGCGATTTCGGCGTGCTTGCCCTGCATTTCGCTGCGCACGTCTCCGCCAAACAACATCTTGAACACGCCCGTGATCGACATGTCCGCGCGCCAGATTTCCGCAACGCCAAGGTCAAAGCGCAACATCAGCAGATTGGGATCACTCCGCCCGCCGGGATACCATGCCTCAACCTGCTTGGACCAGTAGCGGTCGATCACGGCCGGATCGCTTTCGGTCGCCAGCGTTCCTTCGATACAGGCGAACAGATTATGATCCTTCGCCACGAACTGCGCCATCGCCGGTCCACCGTGCGCCAGGCGATTATCCTTGGCCGTATAGAACCAGAAGCAATGATTGGCATGGGGGTCGAGTTGCGCCGTCATGGGCAGGCTATGCTCGGCACCGCCTTGCAAGCCGACCATCAGGAACGGGCTGGCCGACAGGTCAGCCCAGAAGCGGTCACGAATGTCGGCAGTGTCAGTCATATTCCATTCTCCTCTGGCTTTTCCTTTCAATCGCCGGGCGTGGATGAAGTTCCCGAAACGCTTGATCTTCCGCGTGACCATCGCCACATGGACGCCATGTTGATCGAGACAGAACTGACGCCCAACCCGGCGACCATCAAATTCCTTCCCGGCCGCGCGGTCATGGGTGCAGGAACGCGCGATTTCGCTTCGCCTGAGGAAGCCGAAGCATCCCCGCTGGCCGACGCCTTATTCGGTCTGGGCGATGTTACCGGCGTGTTTTTCGGCAGCAATTTCGTTTCGGTGACGATCGCGCCGGGATCGCAATGGTCCGATGTGAAGCCCGATGTGCTGGCCACGCTGCTGGACCATTTTTCCGCCAACATGCCGCTGTTCGCGCCGGGAAGCGCCGCCGGCATCACCGTCCCGGCCGAGGCTGAAGATTTTGCAGACGATCCGCAAGACGCCGAAATCGTCGAACAGATTCGTGAACTGATCGACACCCGCGTGCGCCCGGCAGTGGCCAATGACGGCGGCGACATCATCTATCGCGGTTTTGACAAGGGCACGGTCTATCTGAAAATGCAGGGTGCCTGTTCCGGCTGCCCTTCTTCTTCCGCCACGCTCAAGAACGGGATCGAGCAACTGCTCAAACATTATGTTCCCGAAGTGACCGAGGTTCGCGCGGTCTGAACAAAGGTCGGCATTTGCAAATCCGGGCGGATCGATTAACCGCAAAGAGACTCCGCATCCTGTGGAGGCTTGATGGGAGTATCGCTTGCGCCTTCTGGTGATCGACACCGCGACACAGGCTTTGTCCGTTGCATTGCTGGACGATGGAAAGCCGGTCGGACAGTTTCATGAAATCGTCGGACGCGGCCATGCAGAGGCGCTTTTGCCCGCCATCGCCGCCCTGCCCGATGGCGGCAAAGCCGATTCGATTGCGGTCGATGTCGGCCCCGGCAGCTTCACTGGCGTGCGGATCGGCATCGCTGCGGCCCGTGCCTTGGCGCTCGCCTGGCGAATCCCGGTCCATGGCTATAGCACCCCGTCACTGATCGCGGCCAAGGCGGCGCAGGATCACCCCGGCGGTCCCATTGCCGTCACCATCACCGGCGGCCATGGCGAATTGTTCTGGCAATGTTTCGAGGCGGATGGACGCACGGCGATCAGCGCGATCGCTTCGACGCCGATCGCGCTGCTGGCGCAGAAACTGGATGCCTCGCTTTTCTATGGCACCGGCGGGGAGGCCCTGGTCACGGCGCGCGGCGAAGGCGCTGCGGTCAATCTCTACCCCGATGCCGCCGACTATCCGCTGATAGCCGACCTGCCTTCGTTGCCGCCCAGCCCGATCTACGGCCGGGATGCCGATGCCATGACGATGGCGGAGCGTGCCGCATCATGATGGCGGGCGTCGCTCTTGAAACCTATAACCAGGTGGAGCGCAACGCGCTGGCCGACGCTATGGAGGTGATGGTCCGCGCCTTCGATCCGGCCTTTGGCGAAGCCTGGACCCTGCCGCAACTGTCCGGCGTCATGACTATGCCGGGCACCTGGCTGACCATCGCCCGGCTGGATGCCGCGCCGCTGGGCTTCGCGCTGGTCCGGTCGGTGCTGGACGAATGCGAATTGCTGCTCCTGGCGGTCGCGCCGCTCTGGCGCGGGCGCGGGATCGGCGAAATGCTTTTGCACGACAGCCTGCGCACGGCGCGACGCAGGGGAATCACGTCGATGAATCTGGAAGTGCGTTCCACCAACAATGCAATCCGTCTTTATGAGAAAAGCGGCTTTGAATATGTACATCGCCGCCCCGGTTACTATCGGGGCAATGACGGACAACTTCATGATGCGCTGAGTTTTCGCATCGACATGCTGCCCTGACACAATAGGCGCTTGCGCAAGTCACCGGCAAGGTCTAGCGGTTACGCACCGCTCCTGAAACGAATTTCCTAGGGCGGGTCGCACTACATATAGCCTTCGTAGGAAACAAAAAAATGGAAACCGAATCGGCCCAGAGCGAACTGCTCATTACTTTGACGTCCGACATTGTTGCCGCACATGTCTCCAACAACAGCGTCTCCGTTTCTGATGTGTCCGCACTGATCCAGAATGTGCACGCCGCGCTATCGGGCCTCAGCCAGCCCGTGCCTGCGCCGGAAGTGAAGCCGGAACCGGCCGTATCGGTTCGTTCCTCGATCAAGCCCGACTTCATCATCTGCCTGGAAGACGGCAAGAAACTGAAGATGCTCAAGCGCCACCTGATGACGCATTATCAGATGACGCCGGACGATTATCGCGCCAAGTGGGGCCTGCCCGCAGACTATCCGATGGTCGCCCCCAACTATGCCGAACAGCGCCGCAACCTGGCGAAGAAGATCGGTCTGGGCACCAAGCGCCGTCGCGTCCGCGCCAAGTAACAACCGGCAACGATCCAAAGTCGTTCATGCAAGGGGTGCGTCATCGACGCGCCCCTTTCCTGCATGGATAAAAGCCGCTAGGCTTTGCCTGACCCGTCGCCCTACTTCATCAAGCGAGCCTGCATGAACCGCAAAATCGACGTCGAAGCCCTGTGCCATGAAAAAGGGCTGCGCATCACCGAACAGCGTCGTGTGATCGCCCAGGTTCTGAGCGACGCCATCGACCATCCCGATGTCGAGGAACTGCACAAGCGCGCTGCCGCCATCGATCCGGGCATATCCATCGCCACGGTATATCGTACGGTACGCCTGTTCGAGGAAGCCGGCATCCTGGAACGGCATGATTTCGGTGACGGTCGCGCCCGTTACGAGGCCGCCCCCGAATCGCATCATGACCATCTGATCGATGTCGAAACCGGCAATGTCATCGAATTTGTCGACCCGGAACTTGAACAGCTTCAGAAACAGATCGCCGAAAAACTGGGCTTTCGCCTGGTCGATCATCGCATGGAACTGTACGGCGTCGCGCTCGACCGCAAGAATTGATCCGCTTTGGCCAGCATCCGTCGCCTGTTACGGATCGGCGCGCTGGTCGGCGGCCTGCTGGCCTGCCTGATCCCGCATCTCGTCTGGCGCGCCTGCCGCCGCCGCTCGCCCTGGCCGCCCCGCTTTCTGGCGCTGGCGGCCCGGTCTGTCGGGGCAAGGGTTCGGATTGAGGGACGCCCATGGCATGGCGACATGTTCCTGCTCGCCAACCATATAAGCTGGATCGACATATTGGCGCTGGGCGGCGCGACCGGCGCCGCTTTCGTGGCCCATGACGGCATCGCGCGCTGGCCGGTCATCGGCTGGCTGGCGGCGCAGAACAATACGCTGTTCGTCTCGCGCGAGCGGCGCGGCGCGCTGTCGGGCCAATTGCAGGCGTTGCGCACGGCGATGCTGGGGCATCAGCCGGTGGCGCTCTTCCCCGAAGGCACCACCAGCGACGGCAGCGCTCTGCTGCCCTTCAAGCCGTCACTGCTCGCCGTGCTGCTGCCGCCACCGCGCGCAGTCATGATCCAGCCGGTCCATATCGACTATGGTGCGGCGACCGCAGACATCGCCTGGCATGGCGATGAGCCGGCAGGAACAAACGCCTGGCGCATCCTTGGCCGCGCGGGGCCACTGCCCGTCACGATCCGCTTTCTCGAACCGTTCGATCCCGCCGACTGCGCCGATCGCAAGGCGATTGCCGCGATCGCGCATAATCGCATCGCACAAAGCGTTGCGGCGCAACAGCGCCCTTCCGCTTCGGCGATCGCGCCTGTATAGCTGGACGGCATGAATCGTAACGACGCCCAAAAGACTCCAGCGACCTTCCACGTCAAATCCTTCGGCTGCCAGATGAACGTCTATGATGGCGAACGCATGGCCGAGATGCTGGGCACGCAGGGCATGACCGCCGCTGCGGATGGCGCTGAGGCGGACCTGGTCATCCTCAACACCTGCCACATTCGCGAAAAGGCGGTGGACAAGGTCTATTCCGACATCGGCCGCCTGACCCGCGAGGACGGCACGCGCCCGATGATCGCGGTCGCCGGCTGCGTTGCGCAGGCGGAAGGCGAGGAAATCCAGCGCCGCGCGCGCACAGTCGACATCGTCGTCGGCCCGCAAGCCTATCACCGCCTGCCCGACCTGATCGACAAGGTCGGGCGCGGAGAGGCGGCAGTTGATACCGATATGCCGCTGGCATCGAAATTCGGCGCCCTGCCCGCCCGCACGAAGCAGGCGCGGCCTACCGCTTTCCTGACGATCATGGAAGGGTGCGACAAATTCTGCACCTATTGCGTCGTACCCTATACGCGCGGCGCGGAGATCAGCCGAAGCTGGAGCGCGATCATCGATGAGGCGAAGGCGCTGGTCGATGGCGGAGTACGGGAAATCACGCTGCTGGGGCAGAATGTCAACGCCTGGACCGGCGAGGACGACAGGGGCCGCAAGCAGGGCATGGACGGGCTGGCGCGCGAACTGGCGAAGATCAGCGACTTGAAGCGCATCCGCTATACCACCAGCCACCCCAATGACATGAGCGATGGCCTGATCGCCGCCCATGGCGACGAACCCAAGCTGATGCCTTTCCTGCATCTTCCGGTGCAATCGGGCAATGACCGTATCCTCAAGGCCATGAACCGCAGCCATAGCGTGGACAGCTATCTGCGCATCATCGATCGGGTACGGGACGCGCGGCCCGACATCGCGATTTCGGGCGACTTCATTGTCGGTTTTCCCGGCGAAACGGATGCCGAGTTCGAAGATACGCTCAGGATCGTCGATCAGGTGCGCTATGCCCAATGCTACAGTTTCAAATATAGTCCGCGTCCCGGCACGCCGGCAGCCGACATGGACGACCAGATCCCGGCAGCGGTGATGGACGCGCGGCTGGCCCGCCTCCAGGCGGCCATCAACCGTCATCAGGTGGACTTCAACAGCGCCACCGTGGGCCGCACCACCGACATTCTGCTAGAGCGCAAGGGCCGCTATCCCGGCCAGCTCATCGGCAAGTCGCCCTGGCTCCAGTCGGTCGTCGTGACCGCGCCGGACCTGGCCATCGGCGACATGGTCGCAGTCGACATCATCAGCGCCGGCCCCAATAGTCTGGCCGGCGACATCAGCAGGAGGAAGGCCGCTTGAACCAAAGCCTCGTCAGTTCCGCAATCATGGGAACGCAAATCCCCCGGCCCCGGCCCCGAACCGGACGACCCAGGGGAATGACGAGCGAGGGAGGCTGCTGAATGTCGAAGAAACCGAACCACAACCACCGCAACGAAGTGGCCGAACGCGCCCGGCTGGAGGTCACGTTCGACCGGCCGCATCTTTTGACCACGCTGTTTGGCCAATATGACCGCAATCTGGTCGCGATCGAAAATCGTCTGGGTGTCTATATCGCCGCGCGGGGCAACAAGTTGCAGATCGAGGGCGAAGCCGAAGCCGCCGCCCGCGCCCGCGACGTCATGACCGGCCTCTACAACCGCATCGTCGCAGGGCAGGAAATCGATGCCGGTGCGGTCGAGGCGGTGATCGCCATGTCCTCCGAACCGACGCTGGACGGCATCATCCGCAGCGATGTCGCCGAACCGCCCAAGGTGATGATCCGCACGCGCAAAAAGACCATCGTGCCGCGATCGGCAACGCAGGTCGCCTATATGGAGGCGCTCAATCGCAACGACATCATCTTCGCGCTTGGCCCGGCCGGCACCGGCAAGACCTATCTGGCGGTGGCGCAGGCGGTCAGCCAGCTCATCACCGGCAGCGTCGACCGGCTGATCCTGTCGCGCCCCGCCGTGGAAGCCGGCGAGAAGCTGGGCTTCCTGCCCGGCGACATGAAGGAGAAGGTCGATCCCTATCTCCGCCCCATCTATGACGCATTGCACGATACGCTGCCGGCCGAACAGGTCGAACGGCGGATCGCGTCCGGCGAAATCGAGATCGCGCCGCTCGCCTTCATGCGTGGTCGTACGCTCGCCAACGCCTTCATCGTGCTGGACGAGGCGCAGAACACCACCATCGCCCAGATGAAGATGTTCCTCACCCGGTTCGGCGAGGGCAGCCGCATGGTCATTTGCGGCGATCCCAAACAGGTCGACCTGCCGCAACCGGGCATATCCGGCCTGGCCGATGCGGTTGCGCGGCTGGATGGCGTGGAGGGGATCGCGATGGTGCCCTTCGGCATCGCCGATGTCGTGCGCCATCCGGTGGTCGGGCGGATCGTGCAGGCCTATGAGGGGCCGGATGCGTAGTTCAAACGCAGGAGCCCGGCTCACACCCTGAAACCCTGTTCCCGCCTTCGCGGAAACACGACATTTTTGGCCTTTGCCCGTTCTATGCAGGAATAATGATGATTGAAGTCGCCGTTCTCCATGAAGAAGGCTGGCCGGACACGGACTGGGACATTCTGGCCCAACGCGCGGTGTCGACCGCCATCGCGCACAGTCCCTATGCCGCATTCGCGACCGACCAGGCACTGTATGAAGTCGCGGTCAAGCTGACCAGCGACGCGGAGGTCCACAGCCTCAACCGCGCCTATCGCGACAAGGACAGGCCCACCAATGTCCTGTCCTTCCCAATGGTGCAGGACGACCTGCTCCAGGCGACCGGGAATACCGACGATGGCGAAGTGCTGCTGGGCGATATCGTCCTGGCGGAGGGCGTGTGCACCGCCGAAGCCAGGGAAAAGGGCATATCAGTCGCCGATCATGCCACCCACCTGATCGTCCATGGGACTTTTCATTTGCTTGGATATGACCATATGGACGACAATGAGGCCGAAGCGATGGAAGCGATGGAGATAGCGGCGCTGCTGAGCATGGGCCTTTCCGATCCCTACGGGGATCGAACAACAGGGGAATAAGGGACGATATGGCTGAAGGCAGCCCGAAAGACGGCACCGCATCGAAAGAGGCGGACAGTAGCAACGAGGGCGGCTTATGGAGCGGCATCAAGTCGCTCCTGTTCGGCGAGGGTGAGGAAACCAGCCTTCGCAAGGAACTGGAAGAAGCGCTCGACGACTATGATGAGGACGAGCAGGATGAGAGTGCGCCGGTCAAGGGCGACCTGTCCGCGATCGAGCGACAGATGGTGCGCAACCTGCTCCATTTTTCCGAACATACCGTCGATGACGTGGCCGTGCCCCGCGCGGATATCATCGCGATCGAGGAAAAAGCGAGCTTCGCCGATCTCGCCGCGCTGTTCGCCGAGGCCGGCCATAGCCGCATCCCGGTCTATCGCGACAATCTCGACACGATCGTGGGCATGATCCACATTCGCGACGCCTTCGCCATCCTGGCCGGCAAATTACCTGTGCCCGATACGCTGGAACCGCTGATCCGTCAGCCGCTTTATGTGCCCGAAAGCATGGGCGCGCTCGATCTGCTCGCCGAAATGCGCGCAAAGCGCACCCATCTGGCCATCGTACTGGACGAATATTCGGGCACGGAAGGGCTGCTGACGTTCGAGGATCTGGTCGAGGAAATCGTCGGCGAGGTCGAGGACGAGCATGACGACGCGCCAGAAGCGATGCTGGTGCCGCTTGAAGGCGGGCTTTGGGACGCCGATGCGCGGGCCGAACTGGATGATGTCGCCGAAGAGATCGACTCCAGGCTCGGCGATGTGGAGGAAGATGTCGATACGCTGGGCGGACTGGCTTTCGTCATTGCCGGCCGCGTACCCGAACCGGGCGAGATACTCGACCATGAGGAAAGCGGCTGGAAACTGGAAATCATCGCCAGCGACGGCCGCCGCGTCACCCGGTTGCGCCTGCATCCCCCTGCAAATCGGGAGGTGGTGGAGGAGTGATCCTCCACATCGGCAATTTTTTGATACAGATGCGAAATATTAAGCCTGCTCGTCCATAGCATTGCGTCGACGGAAGAAGGGCGCAAACCGCGCGTGATGGACATAGCAGGCGATGCGGAACGAACGACGATCCATGCGAATGCATGATGGCGCGGACATGCTGTTTGCTGCGCCATGGAGCGCGGTGGAGCGGCTGTTGCTCGCCGCTATATGCGTCGCAACCTTGTTCTTCGCCATCGTCACCCCGCCCTTTCAGGCGCCCGACGAAAATCAGCATTATATGAAAGCCCTGTCGCTGGCGCAGGGGCATGTGCTGACGCAGACGCGGGGCACGGCGATCGGCGTAGAGTTGCCCCGCGCGGCGCTGGATATACATGCGGTCGATTTTCCGACCGATGTGCCGCCAACGTCCCGCCTGTTCACGCGCGACCAGGTCGCAAGCAGTGCGACGGCGGATGCCGGACGGCCCGGTGGCGCCTTCGCCGACTTTCCCAATGTCGCCAGCTATGCGCCCAGCCTCTATGCGCCGGGAGCAGCGGGGCTGATGCTCGGCCGGGCGCTGAGCCTGCCCTGGATCAATGCCTTCTATGTCGGGCGGATCATCAACGCGATGACCGGCCTTGCGTTGCTGATCATGGCGCTGCGCCTGCTGCCCTTCGGTCGCAATGCGTTGCTGGCCACCGCGCTGCTGCCGACCTTCGCCTATCAGACGGGTTCGCTGTCGCCCGATGCGGTCATCAATGGCCTGGGCTTTCTGGGACTGTCGCTGGCGCTGCGCACCGGATTCATGGACGCGGCTCCGGCGCGATCGGCCGCTTTATACATCACCGCGCCGCTGCTGGCGCTGTGCAAGGGAGTTTATCTGCCGTTGATGGCGGCCGGGCTGCACCGGACGGGTGATCGTCGGCCATGGCTGATCCTGGGGGCCATGGCGCTGGGGGCACTCGCCTTCATCGGCTGGATGCATGTGTCGGGCGGCAGCCAGGCGCTCTATCATATCCAGTCGCGCCGGACTGGCGAGACGATGATGACCGCACCGCTGCGCGATCAACTTGCCATCATCCTGGCCGATCCGGTCGGCTATATCCGCATCCTGACCGGCAGCGTGATCGAGCGCACACCGGTCTATGCCCTCCAGATCGTCGGCCGGTTCGGCTGGAACGCGATCTTGTTGCCGTTGCTGGCCTATCCGCTGGCGCTGCTGATGCTGGGCGCGGGCGTGACGAGCGGATCGGGCGCGCGGTTCGGCCTTGGCCAACGGCTGTGGTGGCTGGCGGTGGCGGCAGGCGTGGCGTTGCTGATCGAAACCGCCATGTATCTGACCGGCACGCCATTGGGTGCGGACTATATTCAGGGGACGCAGGGGCGCTATTTCCTGCCTGTGTTGCCGCTGGCGTTGCTGGCCCTGTCACCGGGTCAGGCGTGGCGTGGCGCGGCGCGGCTGGTTGCCCTGACGGCGATTCCGCTATTGCTGGTCGCCGCCGGCACGGTGGTCGACAGTTTCTGGGTCCATGGTTTCGTCACCAGCGACGGGATGCCGCCGCATGAGCGCATCGGCCGCGCGTTGCTGCTCCCCTCCCCGCGCTGGTAGCCAGACGGCGCAGAAGGCGAGCCAGCCCAATCCCTCGATCCAGCCGGCAGTGACATCGCTGGGCCAATGAACGCCGAGCCACACGCGGCTGATCCCGATGAGGGCGATGATCGCCGCCGCCGCCCAATAACCACTGCGGGCACCCGCCAGCATCGCTACCGCGCCGAAGAACATCATGTTTCCCGCCGCATGACCGCTGGGAAAGCTGTAGCTGTTCACCATGTCGAGATGCGGCAGCAGGTCAGGCCGTGGCGCGGCGAAAAGCTGTTTCAGGCCGAGGTTGAGCAGAGTGCCACCGGCGATCGTCGCCACCAGCCATCCGGCCGCACGCCGCCGCCCGAACCACAGCAAAGGCAGTACCACTACCCCCACCAGCGCCAGCCGTCCGGCCGTTCCGCCAATTGCCGACGCCAGCCGCATCACCATCGTGACCGGACCACCAAGCCCTGTATCCCGCGCCAAGCCCGCCGCCCCCATCAGCCCACGATTCAGCCCCTCCAGCCATCCGGCCCGATGCATCATCGCAATCGCCAGGACGCAAAAAAGCGCGAAAGCCAAAGCCCCCGCGCCTTTTGCCAGCGATATCCGCCGATCAGATATGAAGCGCACGGCCATAAGCCGCCAGCACGCTTTCATGCATCGATTCCGAAATGGTCGGATGCGGGAATACCGTGTGCATCAGTTCCGCCTCGGTCGTCTCAAGCGTCTTGCCGATGGTATAGCCCTGGATCATCTCGGTCACTTCCGCGCCGATCATATGGGCGCCCAGCAGTTCGCCGGTCTTGGCGTCGAACACGGTCTTGGTGAAGCCTTCGGCCTCCCCCAGCGCGATCGCCTTGCCATTGCCGATGAAGGGGAACATGCCGACCTTCACCTCATAACCGGCTTCCTTCGCCTTTGCCTCGGTCAGGCCGACGCTGGCGATCTGCGGGTGACAATAGGTGCAGCCCGGAATGTTGCGCGCGTCCATGGCATGCGGATGGACATCGCCATTGCCCAGTGCCTGCTCAATGGCTTCGGCGACGATCACGCCCTCATGGCTCGCCTTGTGCGCCAGCCATGGCGGCGCGGTCACGTCACCGATTGCCCAGAAGCCGTCGACATTGGTGCGGCCATAAGCGTCGGTCTTGATATGATAGCGCTGGTCCGGCTCGATACCGACATCTTCCAGCCCGATATTTTCGACATTGGGCACGATGCCGATGGCGACGACGACATGGCTGAATTCGCCGTCCACCGCCTTGCCGTCCTTGCCGGTGATGGTCGCGCGAACCCCCTTGTCGTCGGCCTCGATCTTGTCGATCTTTGCGCCGGTATGGATCGTCATGCCCTGTTTTTTGAGTGCCTTTTCGAGGAAGGCGGACACATCGGCATCCTCCACCGGCACGATCCGGTCCATCATCTCGACCACGGTCACATCAGCGCCCATGTCATTATAGAAGCTGGCGAATTCGATACCGATCGCACCCGATCCAATGACCAACAATTTGGTCGGCATTTCCGGCGGTGTCATGGCGTGGCGATAGGTCCACACCCGCTTGCCGTCTGCTTTCAGCTTTGGCAGGTCGCGGGCGCGGGCACCCGTGGCGATGATGATATGCTTGGCCGACAGTTCCTGGGTGTTGCCATCTTTTGTAACGGACAGCTTGCCCTTGCCGGTCAGTTTGCCATCGCCCATGTGGACGGCGATCTTGTTCTTCTTCATGAGGCCGGTGACGCCCTTGTTGAGCTGCGACGCCACGCCGCGTGAGCGCTTCACCACCGCCTCGATATCGGCGCTGATCTTTTCCGCCGCCAGGCCATAATCAGCGGCATGTTGCATATAATGGTAGATTTCGGCGGAACGCAGCAGCGCCTTGGTCGGGATGCAGCCCCAGTTCAGGCAGATGCCGCCCAGATTTTCGCGTTCCACGATCGCGGTCTTGAGGCCCAGTTGGGCCGCCCGGATCGCGGCGACATAGCCACCGGGACCAGAACCCAGAACGATGACATCATAATTTTCAGCCATGGTCGTCTCTCTTATCTTATTCCGCCAGCGGCGGCACGGAACGGGGTTGGCGATCCTCTCCGATCGCCACGAAAGTGAAGGTGGCCTTGGTCACGCGATAGCTGCGATCATCATGCCGCGCACGCCGCCAGGCTTCCACATCGATTTTCATCGACGTCCGGCCAACCGACACGAGCTTTGCGAACACGGATACTTCATCGCCGACCACGACCGGGCGCAGGAAGGTCATGCCTTCCACCGCGATGGTCACGGCGCGGCCATGGCCGTGGCGGGCAGCGACCGAACCCGCCGCCGAATCCATCAGGCTCATCAGCCAGCCGCCGAAAATATCCCCATAGGGATTGGTGTCGGCCGGCATGGCGATGACGCGCACCGCCGGACTTTCAGCCGGCGGCTGTTCGTCGACGAAGGGCATCAGGCCAGCATACCGATCGGATTTTCGACCAGTTCACGGAATATCTTCATCAGGCGCGCGCCATCGGCACCATCGATGGCACGATGGTCGAAGCTGCCGGTGGCCGACATGACGGTCGCGATCTGAAGCGAGTCATCCACCACGAAAGGCCGCTTCTCGCCCGCGCCGATTGCCATGATCATGGCCTGGGGCGGGTTGATGACGGCTTCGAACTGCTTGATACCGAACATGCCCATGTTGGACAGTGATGCGGTGCCCCCCTGATATTCGGACGGCTGGAGCTTTCCGGCTTTCGCTCGGTCTGCCAGGTCCTTCATTTCGTTGGAAATGGCGGCGACCCCCTTGGCATCCGCGCCGGTGACGATCGGCGTGATGAGGCCGCCAGGGATCGACACCGCGACCGAGATATCGGCGCGCTTGAATTGCAGCATCTGGTCGCCGGCAAACTGCACGTTGCATTCGGGCACCTGGATCAGCGCGACACCCAGCGCCTTGATCAGCAGATCGTTGACCGACAGCTTGACCTTGCGGCTGGCAAGGCCGGCGTTGAGTTCGCCACGCAGCTTGAGCAGCCTGTCGAGCTGAATGTCCACCGTCAGGTAGATGTGCGGCACCTGCTGCTTGGATTCGGTCAGGCGGCGTGCAATCGTCTTGCGCATACCGCTCAGCTTGACCACTTCGTGCGGAATGCCGAAATCCTGGGCAGAGCCGGAAGGGGCAGCCGCCGCAGGCTTGGGGGCCGCAGCGGGGGCAGCCGCAGGCGCGGCGGCCTTCGCGGCCGGTGCGACGACGCCTTCCTTGGCACCGTCCAGGTCGGACTTGACGATCCGGCCATTGGGGCCAGAACCGGCAACCGCCGACAGATCGACACCCTTGGCTTCGGCCAGGCGGCGTGCCAGCGGACTGGCCTTCACGCGGCCGTCCGATGCGATTGCGGGCTTGGCGGCCGCAGCTTCGGCCCTGGCTGCGGGCGCCGCATCCGCCTTGGGCGCAGCGGCGGCTTCGTCCTTGGCGGGAACCGCGTCCGCCTTGGGCGCAGGGGCGGCATCCGCCTTGCCTCCGCCAGCGGCGACGGTGGCGACATCCTCCCCCTCTTCGGCGATCATGGCGATGACCGTGCCAACCTTCACGCCCTCGGTGCCTTGGGCCACCAATATCCTGGCGATCACGCCTTCATCCACGGCTTCAAATTCCATCGTCGCCTTGTCGGTTTCGATTTCCGCCAACAGGTCGCCCGACGACACGGTATCGCCCTCCTTGACCAGCCACTTTGCCAGCGTCCCTTCTTCCATGGTAGGGGACAAAGCGGGCATCTGGATCGTCTTGCTCATATGTGGGCGGCCTCTTCTCGTCTATCAGGCTGTTTGACGCACCGTTTTCACGCATTCGCCGGATCGGTCAAGCAACGGCTTGCAGACGGGGGGGATATGGCCCACATTTCACCCCGCTGGTTCGTTGCGATCCCCTTCGGATCATCAGGGCAGCAAGTTCTGCATGGGGGAGCACAGAAAGTGCGGACATATCTGGTTGTCGTGGACGAATCGCCCGAAGCCGAAACGGCGCTGCGCTTCGCTGCCCGGCGCGCCGCCAAGACCGGCGGCGCGGTGCGGATCCTGGCGCTGATCCCCCCGGCGGAATTCGTCCAGTGGGGCGGCGTGCAGGCGACGATGGAGGATGAAGCGCTGCAACGCGCGGAAGCGCTGGTGACGAGCGCGGCCGGCACGCTGAGCGATGAATCGGGCATCCGCCCCAGCATCACCGTGCGACAGGGCGAAGCGGTTGCAGTGGTTCGCAAGACGCTGGAAGAGATGGATGATGTCGCCGCGCTGGTGCTGGGCGCGGCAGCCAGCGGCAATCCGGGCAAGCTGGTGACGCATTTTGCCGGGGCAGATGCGGGCAAGCTGTTCTGTCCGTTGATGATCATTCCGGGTGGACTGGATGCGGACGCGATCGACCGGCTGAGTTGATGGCCGTCCGTGCCAGTGTCGCCCCGCAGGGATGATCTTACCGCTTATGCTTGCCCCGTTTCGCACCGATGTGGCGGATATTCGTCGGCCGGCCACGCTTGATGCCCGGACGGGTGCGGTCGCGCTTGATCGGTCCACCACGCGATGGCGGCGCATCGGGCAGTTCGAAGCGAAGCGATCCGTTGATCGGATCCGCCTCCGCCAAGCGTAGTTCCAGCCGCTGGCCGACAGTGTAGCGGTCGCCGCTCTCCACGCCCTCCAGTGCCTTGCCCGCTTCGTCATAGAAGAAGCGTTCCGCGCCCATGGTCGATACCGGCACCAGCCCGTCGCCACCCAGCCCGTCCACGGTCGCGAAGAAACCGAAATTCTGGACGCCCGTGATCCGCGCCTTCACCACTTCCCCGACATGGGCGGACAGGAAAGCCGCGACATAGCGGTCGATCGTCTCGCGTTCCGCCTCCATCGCGCGCCGTTCATGGCCGGAGATCATTTCGCCGACCCGGCCCATATTCTCATAATCATCCTGACTGAGCGAGGAACGGTCGGGGATCGCCCCCCCCTTGGGCGCGGGCAGTTCCAGGCCAAAGGCGCCGACCAGCGCCCGATGCACCAACAGGTCGGCATAGCGACGAATGGGCGAGGTGAAATGGGCGTAGCTGCCCAGTGCCAGCCCGAAATGCCCCATATTCTGCGGCGCATAATAGGCCTGGGTCTGGCTGCGCAGGATCTGGGTCATGATCTGCTCCTTCTCCTC
The DNA here is from genome assembly GCF_030580935.1 of Sphingobium cyanobacteriorum. Taxonomy (GTDB): domain Bacteria; phylum Pseudomonadota; class Alphaproteobacteria; order Sphingomonadales; family Sphingomonadaceae; genus Sphingobium; species Sphingobium cyanobacteriorum. The sequence continues at coordinate 399,009 of NZ_JAUQOM010000003.1, forward strand.
GGACTCGCCCACCTTTCGGATCAGCGCGTTGAAGGTCGCGGGGCGGATCACCTGGCCAAGCGCGAAGTCGATGTCGAAGGTGGCAAGATATTCCTTGAGCGCGACCAGCTTGTCGCGGCCCGGCGCTTCATGGACGCGATACATGACCGGCGCCTTCTTCGCTTCCAGCGCCTTGGCCGCCGCGACATTGGCGGCGATCATATAATCTTCGATCAGCATATGCGCGTCGAGCCGTTCGCGCACGGCGACACTGACGATCTTGCCATATTCGTCCAGCACCACCCGCCGTTCGGGCAGGTCCAGCGCCAGCGGATCGCGCGCGTCCCGCGCCTTGCGCAACAGCGCCCAGCAGGCCCAGAGCGGCTTGAGGGCCGGTTCGAGCATCGCGTTGTCCTGCTCGCCGTCGATCGCCGCCTGCGCATCCTCATAAGCGAGCACGGCAGCGACGCGGATCACCGCGCGGGTAAAGCGCCAGGCCATTACCTTGCCCTGCGCATTGATCGTCAGATGGCAGGCCATGGCCGCCCGGTCCTGCCCCGCACGCAGCGAGCACATGTCGGACGACAGTTCGTGCGGCAGCATCGGCACGACCTGATCGGGAAAATAGACGCTGTTGCCGCGCTTGCGCGCTTCCTTGTCCAGCGCGCTGCCGGGACGGACATAATAGCTGACATCGGCGATGGCGACGATTGCCTTGTAGCCGCCGGCATTGGCTTCATCCTCGTCCGGGGTGGCCCAGACGGCGTCGTCATGGTCGCGGGCGTCTGACGGATCGATCGCCACGATCGGCAAATGGCGCAAATCCTCGCGCTTGTCCGCGTGCAGTGGCAAGGCAGACGCCTTGACCGCCTCCTCCTCTACCCGGTCGGGAAAGACATGGGGGATGCCATGTTTGTGGATGGCGATCAGGCTGAAGCTCCGCGGGGCGAACGGGTCGCCCAGAATATCGGTGACGCGCGCGAAGATGCGCGGCGGGCGGCCATGGGGTTCGGCCAGCACCAGATCGCCGGGCTTGGCAGTGCCGACGTCACTGATCGGCGTATCCTTGCGGATGCGCTTGTCGACCGGGCGCAGCCATAATTTGCCGTCGGCCATCTGCTCGACCACGCCCAGCAGCTCCTCGCTGGCCTTGGCGAGCTTCTTCATGACGTGAGCGACCCAGCCGCGCCCGGCCTCTTCGGTGCGGGCAAGGATGCGGTCGCCGATCGTCAGCGCGCCCTGCCGCGATTGCGGTTTGCCGCGTTCCACCACGCGCAGGCGCGGGGCCGGCTGGCCTTCGGCTTCCCATCGTTCGGGGGTGGCGATCAGGGTGGTATCGTCGACATCGATGATGCGCAGCACCGTCACTTTGGGCACGCCCCCCATTTTGTGGAAGGCGCGGGCCGGGCCTATGTCGATCAGCCCCTCATCCGCCATGTCCTTCAGCAGCGCCTTGAGCGCGATCTTCTCCTGCCCTTTCAGGCCGAACGCCTTGGCGATTTCCCGCTTGCCGGCGGGGGTGTCGGATTCGGCGATGAAGGCCATGATCTGATCGCGGGTGGGAAAGCCGGCAGGACGGACCTTGCTGCGCGCGGGGGCGGGGACGGATTTGTTGTGCTTCTGGGTCGATGCCATGCACCAGCTATAGGGACGGGTCGCGCGCGACGCCAGCAGCATGGGCGATGTTGCAGATTGCCCGTTTGACTTCGCCTGTGACCGCCTATGCCGCCAGCTTGCGCGCCCGGTCGCGCCACGCTTCCGCCAACAGCGGCATGTCGGCCAGCGCGCGTACCGCATCCGGCTCCGCCTTGTGGCCGCCGCCGATCAGCAGGCCGAAGATGCGGCCGATGCTCCAGTCGGGCAATGGTCGGTCGAGCAGGTCCATGCGCATGCCACTTTCCGCCTCCCCTTCGCGGATGACGCGGAAATACAGGCCGCTGCGCGCCGTCTTTATGATCGTCGCCATCACATCACGCGCGGCAAAACGGTGGTCGAGCTTCCAGCAGGGCTGGCGGCCATGGCTGACCTCCACGATCGCGCTGCCCAGCGAGAAACGGTCGCCAAGGCAGATGTCCGTTTCGGTCAGGCCGCGTGATGCGATATTCTCGCCAAAAGCGCCTGGCGCGTCGAGCAGCGTCTGGCCCGGCTTGCGATCGCGCCACCAGCCATAATGGTCCTGCGGATAGAGGTGGATCGCCTTGTCCCAGCCGCCATGATGGATGGGGTCGGCGACCTGATCGCCGGCAAAGCCATGCCATGTGATCCGTACAGCACCGGCGACTGGCTGTTTCGCGATGGCGCTATGATCGTTGCCGCGAAAGGGGACGGGCGTGCCGACCAGCAGCGCGTCGATATGCATGAAAGGGGTGGCCATGCCCCGCCATGCCATGACTGCGCATGTTGCGCGACAGCCGATCGATCAGGACTGGCCTTATGCGGGGCTTAGCTCTGATCGCAATTTCAGCACTTCGACACCACTGTCGGCCTGGATCAGGAAGGCGGGATTCTTGGGCGAACCGTTGCGACGGATCAGCGATCCTTCGATCGTGCGTTCGACATGGCGATCGAAACGTTCGGCGATCCGTCCGCGACCGACGCCCTGCCCCCAGTTCCACTTGACCCGCTTTCCCTTGCGGAATGTCTCGGCCATTGCGCATCCTCTTCATATCCGGGCAGCCACGTCGGCCGCCTGCATGACGATAAATGCCAAATTCCCAATCACTTATATGGTTCCCTTGGGTTTTTGCTCCTGTTAGGCTAAGGGGCGGCGATGGATGCAACCGGCCTTCGTGTCGCCCTGTTCAGCGGCAACTATAATTATGTGCGTGACGGCGCCAATCAGGCGCTCAACCGCTTCGTCACCTATCTGCTGCGGCAAGGAGCGACGGTGCGGGTCTATTCGCCGACCACCGACACACCCGCTTTCGAGCCGGCTGGTGATTTGGTGAGCGCCCCCTCCTTCGCGGTGCCGGGGCGCAAGGAATATCGGGTGCCGCATCGGCTGTCGGCAAAACTGCGCCGCGATCTCAAGGCGTTCCAGCCAAACCTGATCCATGTATCCAGCCCCGATCCGCTGGGCCACCGCGCGGTCAGTTGGGCGCGTGCGCATGGCCTGCCGACGGTGGCGTCGGTGCATACCCGGTTCGAAACCTATCCGCGCTATTATGGCCTGGCCTTTTTGGAGCCACTGATCGAATCGATCCTGCGCCGTTTCTATCGCCGCTGCGACGCGATCGTCGCGCCGTCCGAATCGATGGCGCAACTCCTGCGCGAACAGCGGATGAATTATGATGTCGGCATCTGGACCCGCGGCATCGACCGGGAAATTTTCAACCCCGGCCGGCGCGACTTGGCGTGGCGGCGCGCGCTGGACATTGCTGACGATGTGCCGGTGATCGGCTTCATCGGACGACTGGTGATGGAAAAGGGGCTGGATGTCTTTTCCGACACGGTCGACCAGCTCGTCACGCGCCAGATCCAGCACAAGGTGCTGGTGGTGGGCGAAGGCCCGGCGCGCGAATGGTTCCAGAACCGGCTGCCGCAGGCAGTGTTCACCGGCTTTCAGAAAGGCCCCGATCTGGGCCGCGCGGTGGCCAGCATGGACATGCTGTTCAACCCGTCGGTCACGGAAACCTTCGGCAATGTGACGCTGGAGGCGATGGCGTGCGGCCTGCCGACGGTCGCGGCGCGCGCCACCGGCAGCGAAAGCCTGGTGACGGAGGGCGTGACCGGCCGGCTGATCCGCCCCGGTGCGATCGGTAATTTCGCCGACGCCTTGCAAACCTATTGCCTGGACGCAGATGCCCGCCACAAGGCCGGGCAAGCGGCCCAGGCGCGGGCAGAGCGCAATGGCTGGGATCAGGTCAATCAGGCGCTGGTCGATACCTATCTGCGCGTCATCCGCCAGCGGGCGCAGGGATTGTCAGTGCGCTCCAGCCCGGTTCCATAATCCGCCGCATCGCCTATATCAGCGATGATGGCCGACCTTTTCGCTTCCGATGATCTTTCCACCGCAGATGGTGCGACCGATACCGCCCCCCTCGCCGACCGGCTGCGCCCGCGCACGCTGGCGGAAGTGGTGGGGCAGGAGCATCTGACCGGCCCCGATGGCGCGATCGGCCGGATGGTGGCGGCGGGCCGGTTGTCCTCCATCATCTTCTGGGGGCCGCCCGGCACTGGCAAGACGACGATATCGCGCTTGCTGGCCGATGCAGTCGGAATGCGGTTCGCGCCGATATCGGCCGTGTTTTCCGGCGTCGCAGACCTCAAGAAATTGTTCGCCACCGCAAAGGATCATGCCCGGCGGGGCGAAAAAACCCTTTTGTTCGTGGACGAAATCCATCGCTTCAACCGGGCGCAACAGGACGGTTTCCTGCCCTTTGTCGAGGATGGCACGGTCACGCTGGTAGGGGCGACGACCGAAAATCCCAGTTTCGAGCTGAACGCGGCGCTGCTGTCCCGCGCGCAGGTGCTGATCCTGCGGCGGCTGGACGCGGGTGCGCTGGAACAATTGCTCGATCGGGCAGAGATTCTGACGGGCCGGCCGTTGCCGCTTGACGCCGCCGCGCGGGAAGCCTTGCTGGCGAGCGCCGATGGCGACGGGCGCTTCCTGCTCAACCAGGTCGAAACGCTTTATTCGATCGACCTGCCAGAGCCGCTCGATCCGGCCGGCCTGTCCGCGCTGCTGCATCGTCGCGTCGCCGTGTATGACAAGGATCGGGAGGGGCATTACAACCTCATCTCCGCACTCCATAAATCGCTGCGCGGGTCCGATCCGCAGGCGGCGCTCTATTATCTGGCGCGGATGCTGACGGCGGGGGAAGAGCCGCTCTATGTGCTGCGCCGCCTTGTGCGTTTCGCGACCGAGGACATTGGCCTCGCCGATCCGCAGGCGGTGGTGCAGTGTCTGGCGGCCAGGGACGCCTATGAATTTCTGGGGTCGCCCGAAGGCGAACTCGCCATTGTGCAGGCCTGCCTCTATTGCGCGACCGCACCCAAATCCAATGCCACCTATATGGCGATGAAGGCGTCGTTCAAATCGGCGCGCGATACCGGATCGCTGATGCCGCCGATGAACATCGTCAACGCGCCCACGAAGCTGATGAAGCAGGTCGGCTATGGCAAGGGCTATCAATATGACCATGATGCCGAGGGCGGATTTTCCGGCGCCAACTACTGGCCGGAGGATATGACCCCGCAGAATTTCTACACGCCCAGCGATCGCGGGTTCGAAGCGCGCATTGCCGAGCGCATCGCCCATTGGAACCGGCTGCGCGCGGAGCGCGGCCCCGCGTGACGCCGACCTTCACGCGCTTTGCCGCGATCGACTGGTCCGGCGCGAAAGGCGCGCGGCACAAGGGGATTGCAGTCGCGCTGTGCGAAACGGGGGAGGCTGTGCCGACATTGATCGCCGCGCCCGATCGCCTCTGGTCGCGACGCGCGGTGGCGCAGTGGCTGGTTGCGGCGTCGCGGGAGGCCCCTACCCTGTTCGGCTTCGATTTCAGCTTCGCTCCGCCCTTCGTCGCGCGCGGGGGCTATCTTCCCGGTGATCGGGTGCCGGAGGGCGGGCCTGCCTTCTGGGCCTATGTCGATTCGATCTGCGACGACGCGGACCTGGGCGCGGCAAGCCTGCTGGAGATCGCGCATCGTCGCCATTTCTATTTCGGCAAGGCGGACGGGGTGAAGGCGGACTTCATGCACAATCGCGCCTGCGAAGCGCATTACCGGGCTGGCGGCGGGGGCAAGCCATCGACCGTCTATGACGCGATCGGCGCGGCGCAGGTGGCCAAGGCCAGCTTTGCCGGGATGCGCATGCTGCACCATGTCCGGCCCCATGTGCCGGTCTGGCCGTTCGACCCGCTACCGGACAGGGGATCATTGGTGGTGGAAATCTACACCAGCATCGCCGCGCGCGCGGCAGGACGCCCCAAGGGACGAACGAAGATGCGGGATTCGGCGGCGCTGAACGATGCGCTGGCCATGCTGGGATCAGCCGGGCATGGTGGTGCGATGCCCGACGATCATGGCGCCGATGCGATCGTGACCGCCGCGTGGATGCGCCGCGCGGCATTGAACCCGGACCTTTGGCGGCCCAAGGCCATGACAGCGCAGATTGCACGCACTGAGGGCTGGACGTTGGGCGTCATCTGATAGTAAGGGCGTGCCGTCCGAAATGGACGCCGGCTTAGCTCAGTTGGTAGAGCACCTGATTTGTAATCAGGGGGCCACGGGTTCGAATCCTGTAGCCGGCACCAAATTTCTCCTGTGAATACAGGAACTTTCTTTGAGTGAGGCCAACTCAAGAAGATGCTTGCGATTGCTTTCCAAGTGTTTGATCCCGGCACTTGATGGTGCGGGTTTGAGGTGAAGCGCTCTGGCGTATTTTGCCATGCCTTGCAGATGGCCCCGTATGGGGTGAGTCCTTTGAGGGTCTTGAGCCTGCGAGCGAAATTGTAGGCAGCGACGCAGTCGCAGAGTCGCTGCCGGAACTGTTCATGGCTATCAATGATAGCGTTTGACGGTGGCTTCCTTGATGGTTCGGTTCATCCGTTCCACCTGACCGTTGGTTCATGGGTGCTTCACCCTGGTCAAACGATGTTCGATGCCGTTCTCGTCGCAGATCCGGTCGAAGATGTGATGGCAGACATATTTGTGGTGGACGTGATTGGTGAACCGGATGTCGTTGCCGGTCGGCAGCGTGTGTCGGCGGAACGCCAAGATTTCGCCCCCTCTTCGAGGCTCACTACCGTCGAATGAGATGCCTTTGGACCGGTCCCATTCCTGGATCGCCGTGCGCTTGCCTGTCGCCCCCTGTGAGGACGCTGAGCTATCATGATATTTGATGAACCTGAATCAGTCGATCATTCTCATTTTTTCCCTTTGCGAGAGCCAGCGAAGCCGGAACCTCGACGAGAGTAGCGATGAATACTGATTTGTTTAGCCAATCATATTTTCCGACCGGTGCGATGAATTCCGGAATTAGTCGATATTTGGTGTCCGAATAGGCAAGTCCCCGGTTGTGGATGATTATCGTCACGCCATCATCTGTCTTGAGCCGATAGAGCGCATCAATGATTATCGCGCCATCCGGCCGGACGACTGGGAAATCTCCGCCTCCAGGCACAACCAAGCCGCGAATGCCGCGCCCCCAGAAGCGACCGCCAATGATCGGCCAGATTTCGTCGCGGTTACCGTCCTTGCTGGCGGCACTGGGCCCAATTCGTTCAGGCGAACTACAGGTTACGACCAGATTCATCACAAGTTGCGTATGGATGATATCCAACGTATTCAGAGGCTCTGGATCCGCCGAAGCGGCCGCCAGTCGTGTCGCCATGCCGCCGCCGGCAAGAACCGCACCGCCACCAGACAGCATTGTTCGACGCGAAACTGGATAGCCTTCCGACACTGCCCTTGTTCTTTTCTTCATGGCCAAATCTTCAATGAGCGCCCGGATGGACCGGCGCAAGTGGATCAGGACGGCATGGCTGCATCAACACGCTGCCGCAGGCAGGTCGTTGCGCCGGTACGGCACGGGCATCTACTAAACCCAAGACCAACCGTGAGGGATGCGCAGAGTCGTGCCATATCGTGTTGACGGAGGGTGCCGAGACAGGCGCAAAGCCATAGCCCCCCCACTTGCTCGGCGTGTCGATCCAAATGCGAATACGCGAACCTTTTCTGAACGCATGGGCAAACTTATTGATCTCGACCCGTGCGAGGACAGGGACGCCCGGCGTCATAGATACCATCGTTTGCGGCCGATCTATGGGAAACGGACGCAGTTCGGTCGACTTGCCGTCGTCCTGCGTGCGATTGGAAACGCGCAGCCATCCTCGCTGTACGAACATCTCCTGCCCATCAGGACGCACTTCCGTGAGCGTGACTTGTAGGTCAACGTCCGTCGCAGTAGCCGACACCCAAAGATCCGCGCTTCCAGAGCCATAGGCCATGAGTGTTTCTTCGAGCGGGGGAGTCGTGTAAGCCAAACTACCCTTTTCCCAATTTTCTGGCTGCCCACCCCATTCATTGTCATGCTCATAGATAGAGACATCCGGACCGGGTACCGGATAATCAAAATGGTCTGCTTCGCCGCCGGGGGGCCCGTCCTGACGCATGATCCGGTCGGCACCGAACACGAAGCGAATCGGCCTCGCCTGCAATGGAAATGTCGGCGATTCCAGGATGAAACCTGGTTTCAGCGTTTCCAGTTTATACCGCCCTTCACCGCTGGCGCTTCCTTCCGACCAGACCCGGACGTGGGGCTGCCGTTCGAAACCGTTGTCCTCGCCCTTTACGAAGCGATCAAAAAACGCGACGAGAATTTGGCGAAACCGCGTTGACATATACAGATCGTGCGGGCCGTTGCTCTGCACCAGCCACAAGCGCGAGGGATCAAGCGTCTCGTGATAATAGCCCTCACGCGACGTTACCGCCTCGTCCTGAAATGCCTCCATCGACAGAACTGGAACATCGATGTTGGCAGTTCTTGCCGCAAGATGTCTCTGTTCGATGAACTCGTCGCGCAGTGGATGCTGGATGATGACATTGGACAGATTGTTCGGCTCAGCCGTACGAATGTTGGTAGCGATCTGCGTTATACAGCGCTGATCCCCCTCAGCCGCAGCGCTCTCCCTCGCTGAATCCCAGCGTGTGTGGAGAAACCACCACCAGCCCGCCACGAATGCAGGTGCGCCAACCCCGCCAGGCGCCCAACTGTCGAGCCGGGCATCACCCAGCACCATGCCTGGGGCAATAGCCTTCAGATGTGGCGGCTTTTCTGATGCCGTGGCGAGTTGCGACATGCCGGCCCATGACCAGTTAGCCATCCCGATTTTGCCGTTCGACCACGACTGCTGTGCGATGAATTCGATCGCATCGCGCCCGTCAAGGCCGTAATTGCGTCCCAAGAATTCGAATGTTCCTTCAGAGCAGCCTGTACCCCTAGCGTTGACGCCAACCACCGCATAGCCGTGCTCGACCAGCGTTCTGTCGATATTGACAGACATGGCCGTATTGTTCTGGAGATAGGCAGCACCGCCAATCGATCCCGGATCATACCCGCTGTAATTGACAATCACGGGAAACGGACCAGGCCCCTTGGGCAGCAGCACACTGTAGCGCAGATAGGTTCCATCGCGAACTTGCAGGTAGCCAGTCACCCGCCGTGCCCAGAAGGGTTGTTGCGCTGCGGCAACGCGATTGTAGCTTTCAATAGTGGGGGCAGATGTTTGTGCTTGGGCGGCTGTACCCAGAAGGGCCAGCAATATCGACGGCAAGACCTTCTTCAAGACAGTTCTCCTAACTCAATTCAGAATCCTACGCTGACGTCAACACCAATCGTACGCGGACGAGTGATCGAGACACGATCGAGATTGAATACAGAGATAGTCTGCGAGAGCCGATAATCGAGAATTGCGCGCCGGTCTGTCAGGTTATTGGCGAACAAGGCGACAGACAACTTATCTCGCTTGAAGCCTATGCGTGTGTTCAACATACCATAACCCGATACACGTTTGCGCGTATCAAATTGTGCATCCAATGGGCCAACATAGACAAAGTCCCCCCGTGCGAATATCGAATTCCCTTCTCCGGTAGGCGCTTCGTAAATCAGTGAAGCACTGCCAGTCCAGTCCGGCACATTGAGCAGCCTGTCACCCCTTTTTACGCCTGCCGCAGAATCATTGCTATAGCGCGCATGCGTGTATGAAATGGAGCCCTGCCAGGTGAGGCCAGCGAACAAACGTGCTTCCACTTCGATTTCGCCACCGTTGACCGCTGCGTCGGCCTGATTCCCGGTGAATGCAAACCCGCACGTCGGCAATACGATAAGTTGCTGAACCTTGCTCCATTTCAGATGATACACAGCGGCATTCAAGGTCAGGCGATTGCCAAAGAAACGGTTCTTGGAACCGATTTCGTAGTTCCACACAGTGTCAGGATCATATTTGGTTGGCGTCTCGTTGTAACCAATGGCAGCCAGATCTGAAGCGCATGTACTGGGAACTGGTGTAATCGCCGCACCATCTCGAAACCCCTTCGAGACAGTCGAATACAGCAAATGTCGTTCCCAGGGGGTGTATGACAAATTGAACATCGGGTTGAAGCCAGATGCGTCAGCGTTTACCGTTGGAGTTGGCCCGGTCCCGAACAGCCCGGCGGACTGGCTGGTGGTGTTGTTTTTGGTCTTGAAATACCGCCCACCGGCGGTAGCGCGCAACTTTGGCGTCAGATCATAGCTGGCATTTGCGAAAATGGCGTACTGGTCAAGCGTCCCGGTGATGGTTGCCTCATAGAGCGTGTCGCCGATGACAGTTACCGATGCAGGGAAATCTGTGACCGCCCGGTAATCGGACTTATAGTGATTGTAGAATCCGCCAATGAGCCAACTAAACGGACTTACGCCATTGGACGATATTCGCAGTTCCTGCGTGAATTGACTGGTGGGATTGCTTTCAATCAGCGCGCCAGCCCCAAGACCGCCACTGTCCACCGAGTATCCGGTGAATCCGAAAACGTCACCAAAGGCTTTGAATGTAAGCTCAGAGCTATCCTCCCGATTGGCAGTCTTACGATTGGTATAAGCCGATGCCGAAGTCACATTCAGCGCTCCGATATCCCAATCCACCTTCAGGCTAGCAATATAGAAACGATCTGCATACGATTCAGCAACATCTAGAGGCTGATAGTGCGCCTGACGAAAAGGATAAAGGTCGGTCGAGTTTGGACCGTTCTGCTTGATCTTCTGATAATAAAAGCTTGGAGTAATTTCAAGAGATTCAGCAGGCTTGATCAGGAGCGATGCACGTATCGCAGTTGTGTCCGCCCGATTTACATTCTTGTACCGCCTCGTCTCGGTCGCGCCCAGCACATCCCCACGCGGAGCGGAAAACAGATTACCGCCGGTTGCGCTGGTATCTGGCAGAGGGAAGTTCTCCAATACCACCCGATCTATGAAGCCCCCCTGCCGGTCGCGCGTCCCGACGATGCGGAGCGCCACTTTGTCGTCGACAATCGGCACGTTCACCATCGCATTGACTGTGCCCGACATGGCCCCGCCTTTAGTATCCGTCCCTATTGCCTGAATACTCCCGCTGAAGGCCGTGGGGTCGGCTGGCGCAGGGATCAGGCGGATCGTGCCGCCCATGGAACTTGCGCCATAAAGCGTACCCTGAGGACCGCGCAACACTTCGACACGCGCCAGATCGTAGAGATTGGGATCGATCGAGGTCTTGCCTGCAGTAGCCCCGGCAGGGGGAGTAATAGGAAATTCGTCAAAGTAGAAGCCGACGGTCGGGGACACACCACCAGGAGAAGCCAGGCCGCGAATGGCATATTGCGTTTGCCCCGGCCCTCCACTTTTCGAAGAAAGGCTGGGCACCTCACCGGTGAGCGCCGCCACGCTGGTAATACCTCGAAGCTGAAGATCTTCACCGGCGCGGGCCGAGATGCTGATTGGCGTCGACTGCACGGTCGACACCACCTTCTGGGCTGTAACAACGATATCTTGCGACGTGTCTCCGGCACTTGCCGCGCCAGGCGCCGGAACATGCGACGACTGCTCCCTCGCACCGGCAGGAGCTTGCGCTAGCGTTTCCTGACCGCCAGCGTTCAACAGGGTGACCGGAGCGAGCGCCGTCGATGTTAACAAAAAGACTGTGTGAGTAAGCATAAAATCCCCTGTTTTGCGCCTCTTTCGCCATGCACCGACGGCAGCCGAATTCATTCTTTCTGTTGATGGCATGGCAAAGCATTCCCTCCGAGAAAAGCGCAGACCGAAATTTTTGTCAACTAGTAAGTTGATCAACAGGAATGTTGATGCCATGGTCATCCGGTCATGCTTCTTTTTTGGGCATGATCAGGGTCAAATCCGGAAAAAAATCCGCCCCAAGATCATCGCCACTGCTAGAAACCCAACCAAGCCAGAGGATGTCGGATAATTGTCTATTCCCGAATCGCCTGTTTCCCCACCTCAGGACGCGAACATCGCGGCGATAGCCGCAGCAATCGCGCTGTCGGTTGCGGGCTATGCCTTTTATACCGCCCTTCCGATGCTCATCGTCGCAGTGGCGCACGCGCGCAATTTCACGGATCAGCAGATCGGCTGGCTCAGTTCGGCGGAATTAGCGGGAATGCTTATCGGCTCGATCGCCGCTCCGATTGCGATTGGTTCTCGGCTCTTCCGCACTTGCGGCTTTGTCAGCCTTGGAGTTCTGTCCGCAGGACTTGTCGGTTCATTGGTTGACGCAGGGTTTCTCGCAAGTGTCGCCATTCGGCTGTTGAGCGGCTGCGGCGGCGGGTTCGCTTATTCGATTGCCGTATCCTATGTCTCATTGAGTCGGCGCCCGATCCGTTACTTCGGTATCATGAATGCCATCGCGATATTTGTCGCGGCTGCCCAGGACTATGTCACGCCGGAACTGATCGCGCGGCACGGTTTGGCGGGAGGGCTCGTTCCTGCCCTGGCAATGGTGGCAACAGCACTACTCTTGCTTCCCGCAATGCGGATCGAAGCACTTGCTCCAACTGGTCAGGAACCCGCCAAGAAGGGAGCGCGACTGGCAGGTAAGGCTTGGGTATTTCTCGCTGCTGTGGCGGTATGCCAGATCGCGCCGGGCGCGTTCTGGACCTATGTCGAGCGGTTGGCGCAAATGGGCGGAGTTGACAGGGGCACAATCGCCGTCACTTTAACCTCCGGGCTGCTCGTCAGCGGGGTCGTCTGCCTCGGAGCCGAGCGTGTCTGCGCATGGATAGGTACGCACAAGGCCATGATCGCCGTTCTGGCTCTGCTTTGCGCCACAATGGCCAGCAACGTGCTTCTGGGTGAAACCGTATTCGTCATCCGCTACTTGCTGTTCTCATGCTGCTGGAACCTTCTGATCGTGTTTCAACTTAGCGGCGCCAGCGAGCTCGATGCCACAGGAAGGCTTGCCGCAATGGTTCCGGCGGCCCAGAATGTAGGCGTATTCTTGGGCCCGATCGCAGGAGCATCAATCCTCATGCATGGCTCCACTGTAGCGGTCATGCTCTCAATCCTGTTTGCGCCCCTGATGGTCGGATTGCTTATCATGTGCGGCGTACACTGGCACTCCACCATTGCGAGCCGACGATCGAAGCCAGTGAACTAGCGTCGGCCTGACATACGAGCGATGACGGTTTGTGCAGGAAAACTATCGAATTATTCAGTCCGTTGCAAAGACCTTGATCGATCCGAAAATTTCACCTCCGGGCAAATTTTCTGTTCATATCGTATAATTACAGGAAAGGATGGATAATGGATCGACGCACATTCATCGATAAGGCGATCATTTTCAGTAGCTTTACCTTGACCATCCGGAACACACCTGCATTGACCAAGGTAATTTCGTCGCAGATAAATCATTTGATCCGCAGATATGGATCGATGACATCGCCATCGTCAATGGTACAATCTACACGATGAACGATCAGATGCCCTCCGCACAAGCCGCCCTGGTGGTACGGGGAAGGATCAGACTGGTCGGTTCGAACGCGCACGCGCACGCGATGCGGATAGACGACCCACATGTTCGTTCGACATGTTTTTCCGTCTCCCAACAGACTTGTGGACAGTCGCTGAATTGAAGGCAGCCATTCGTACAGTTGCCAAACCAATGTGGCGGAGAACTGCTGAAAGTGCGGCCTTTGGTCAGCATTGCAACCGCTTGCTTGCCGCTGGAAGCTCGTGGCACGATGATACCCGACTAGACCGTAAAATTCGAACAGGCTTTGAAGATATGGACCATTTGGACAGCACAGAGCAGCAATCAGGATCACCACCGCGATTCCATCAGTGTCGGCGAACTGGGCGACTTCGTAATATTCCGGCACGAATGAAGCTGGAACGGCATTTCGACCTGTAAGTCGAATCAACCATAATGGGCGGAAAAACTGGTGTATCAAGCCTGATCGTTCGACCGCCACGAAATCGGGTTTCCAGCATTGACGGGAGCTTCACATGATCGAATTTGAAACGCATGACGGGGTCGCCATTATTCGGTTCGCCAACGGACGGTTGAACATCATGTCGCGGACCTTTCACCAGCGCCTCTGCCGACTTATGCTTTTCTTTCTTCGCGCTCCTGACCTGAAGGTCGCAATTCTGACATCGCAACCGGGCCAGTCGTTCAGCGCCGGGGATGACATGCGGGAGTTTGACCTACCGCTCGGCGATGAACCTGATTGGGCGCAAGTGCTGATGCTGCTACCACGAGACAAACCTGTAATCGGGGCCGTCCGTGGCTATTGCCTGGGTCAGGGTCTCGTATATCTCCTGCGCCTGACCGACATCCGCTATGCCACTCCCGACGCGCAATTCGGATTCCCCGAGATCGCTCACGGGATTGGCGGAGCTGGAGTGGTGAGTGGCCTGGACGCGGCAGTTCCGGCCACTATCGCGCGCTATTACGCTCTGACCGGCGACATGATGCCCGCCTCCATCGCGGAGCGACATCAACTGATCAACGCGGTAGTGGATGATGATGAAATCGAAGCAACCGCATTGGCGACGGCTCGCAGGATCGCGTCCCATCCGCTCGGCGCCCTGATGGCGGAGGCGACGCCGTTGGCCCCCGCAGTGCGAGGAAATCCCTATGCACAGGTCGCGTTAATGGAAAATCTTTGGGACGAAATGGAAAACCGAAACACTGAAAGTTGATGAATCTTTTGGCCGGCAAGCCGCTCGCTGATCAACACTGGCCGAGTTCCAGAGCCCGGACGATTGCTTGTTCCATCATGTATAACCCTTGGTTAATCACAGCGTCACCGGCCGTCAACGGCACCATAATGCGGATTGCTTGTCCATGCTGACCGCAGGTTAGCTGTTTGTCACAGATTGTGATGATAACGCCCAGCCTACGGACACGCTCGATCGATGCTTCCGAGGTGCAGGGTGAATGTCAGCGAGGCGCTTGCACAACATCACACCCAAAGCCTGCCTATGCTCCAGCCTCCCTCTTCTTCGATGACGTCAAGCACGGCCAGAGCTGCCGCCAGAGCCAACGGCAGCCTGCCATAAGCCACCTTCCAGACCGCCTGGCTCCAACGGCATCACCACTGCATCTCATCCAATGACATTGCCATCGATGGGCACAAGCTGGTTTGAACCGCCCCGGGATTGCCGGAGGCCCTAACTCCTGAGAGGAAGGGTCTACGATGAGCAAGACGACGAACAAGTTTGCACCGGAGGTTCGTGAACGGGCGGTCCGCATGGTGTTGGACCATG
>NZ_JAUQOM010000030.1 GCF_030580935.1 Sphingobium cyanobacteriorum
CCCCTGCCCAAAAAGGCATTACAGCAGCAGATCCGTCACCATGACCGGCGCGGCGCTGATCATGTCCACCGCAACCTCCACTGTGGACATGATGCTGTCCAGATTGACCTGTACCTGATAGCTGGGCACCCGCAAATACCGTCACTTTGATGCGCCATTGTTCTGATTGCGGCGAGACCGAGGCGCGCGGTTGGTCGTCGGAAGATATGCACCTCGCGACAATCAATTTCAGCGATCCAGTTGCTGACCGTCCACTTCTCGTCTCAGCTCAGAAATATCACCCCTGCGAATGATATTTTGACTTATACGGGCAGGCGACAAATAGCGGCATAGCACGTCCAGTGCCGCCGCCGGATCATGGCGCGCGCCGCACAGGAAGATGTCTATCGCAGCATAGCCATGTTCGGGCCATGTGTGAATCGACATGTGGGATTCTGCGAGCAAGGCGACGCCGGTGATGCCCTGTCCTTCACCGAAATGATGGAGGTGAAGGCCGATCACCGTCGCCCCGGCGCTCTCCGCCGCAGCGCGCAGGGCAGCTTCGATCAGCGTGGCATCGGCCAGCACGGGACATCCGTAAAGGTCCGCCAGCAGGTGCCGGCCATCATAGGTCATGGGCGGGATCATAATAGCGTCTCATGCGGGTGGCCGATCGAGGACAATGCAGCCTCAGCCGCGACCATGCCTCGATAATGGGCTTCCTCGAACAGTGATAGCCCGCTCAGGTCCGAATGGGCGCGGAAGAAGGGGGGGCGGATCACTGCGCGCTGCTGCGGCGCGACCTGCCAGAGGAAACCGGGCGTTGGCCGGATCATGGCGTGACCCCACTTCCAGAGGTCAATGGAGCGGATCGCGCCGTCGAGGTCGGGATTCATGCCCAACAAATCATCGCGCACCAGCCGTCGCCAATCCGCATCGGACCGTTCGACCAACAAGCGGCGGGCGGATGCAGGCGGCATGTCGGACAGGGCCATATACCAGGTCAGCACCGTAGGCCCCGCGCGCGAGGCGCTCTGGTGGGTGGCGACGACATAGCCGAGCGAAGCGCTGCTGGCCGATACATTGTCCCACGCAAGCCCGCTGCCCTTACCCTCCGGTGCGCGATCAACCGTGACATTGGCAATCAACCAGGGCGCGTAGCTGTAGGCCGCGTCGGGTTTCTCGCCCAGCAGGCGACTGGCGATGAAGTGGGGCATGGCAAGGATCACCGCGTCGGCGCGATAGCGGATGCTGGTCCCCCGCGCCGCGTCGAACACATCGACTGTTGCTCGGCTCTCGTCGCGCCGGGCGCGAAAGGCGACCTGCCCCGTGGCGATGCGATCCCCCAAACGATCAGCGATCAGGCGGGTGAGGCGGCTATTGCCTTCGGGCCAGGTCAGTTCATTGTCGCCCGCCCCCTCGGCGGTAAAACCGCGCCGGCTGGCGAAATAATGGATGCCAGCCCAGGCGGAGACGTCGCCCGGTTCGGTGCCGTAATCGTCACGGCAGGCATAGCGGACATGGGCGCGCAGCACGGGCGAGGTCCAGCCCCGTTGGTCGAGCCACTGCGCGAAACTGATCCGGTCGAGCGCGAGCAGATCGGCATCCTGCGCGCTGTAGGCGATGGGAATGGCGAAAGCGGGGCGCCCTTGGGCATCGCGGCGACGGGAAAAATCGGCCATGCTGCGGTCGAAGGCGGCGAGATCGGCTTTGTCCTTGGCGGAGAGCCCGGTCCTGGGCACCAGCCCCTCCTGCCATTTCCCCTGCCAGAGCAGCCGTTCCTGCAAGTCGGCGCACAGTTGCAGCGGGTCATAGACGGGCTTGCCATCCCGATCGCCCACGATCATCCCCATTTGCCGCAGCATGTGACGCAGCCCGCGCGCTTCTTCATTGGGGATTGGGAGGTAATGCGCGCCCAGCGGAAAGGCGGACACGGCATTGCGGCCGCTACGGGCGTTGCCGCCGGTCTGGCTTTCCAGTTCGATCAGGCGGAAATCGTCGAAGCCCGCTTCGCGCAACCGCCAGCCCGCCGTCAGCCCCGCCACGCCGCCGCCAGCGATCAGGACCGGCACGCGCTCCTCGCGCACTGGTTCCGGGAAGGTGCCGTCGCGCAGACGGTGGCCAAGCGTGCTGTCCGCGCCGCCGCTGCTGCCCGCAATCGGTGTTTCGCACGCTGGCAGGGCTAGCGCGGTGGCCGCCGCCATGCCGCCCTTCAGGATGGCGCGCCTGCTTGGACTGCCGGCGTCAGCCTTCATAGCGTGCCCATTCCTCTGCGAAGCTGCGCACCAGCGCCTGATTGTCGAGCCGGTTCACCGGCACCGGGCGGCGCGCCATGTCGGGTGGAAAGACCAGCGCTTGCCGGGCGGTTGCGTCCGACAGGAAGCGATTACCCGGCAGCAGGCGTGTCGTCGTGCCAGGATCGGCGATCCCGGCCAGGATGAAGCCCCATTCGCCGAAACTGGGCACATAGACATGATAGGGGCGGGTCTGGAAACCGGCCGCTTCCAGCGTCTGCGCCACGGTCCAGAAAGCGGCGGGGGCAACCAGCGGCGACGTGCTCTGGATCACCGCCATGCCGCCGGGCGCCAGATGCGGGTGCAACATGCGGTAGAAGCTTTCGGTATAGAGCTTGCCCACCGAGAAATCGACCGGATCGGGAAAGTCGACGATGATGACATCGAAACGCGCCTGCGTCTCGCGCACCCAGCGGAAGGCATCGGCGTTGACGACATGCATGCGCTTGTCGGTCAGCGCATCGCCGTTCAGCGCGCGCAGCAGGCTGGTCTGGCTGAACAGGCGGGTCATGGCGGGATCGAGGTCGACCAATGTGACGCTGCGCACGCCGGGATGACGGAATACTTCGCGCGCGGCCAAACCGTCTCCCCCACCCAGGATCAGTACATTGGTCGGGCGCGCGACGCGGCCCATTGCCGGATGCACCAGCGCTTCATGATAGCGATATTCGTCGCGAGAAGAGAATTGCAGATTGCCATTGAGGTAGAGGCGGATGTCGTCGTCATGGCGGCTCAGCACCAGCCGCTGATAGGGGCTGGACGTCGCATAGATTATGCGTTCCCCATAGGCGGCGATTTCCGACCAGCGCTGGATGCGCTCGGCCGCCATGAAGCCTGCGATCAGGCTGATCATCACGACCAGCGCCAGGATGCGCTCCCGCATCAGGCTGGCGCGCGCGGGTACGAGCAGCAGCAGGAGCAACGCGACCCCGACATTGAGCAGGCCGAACATGAGCCCGGTTCGGATCAGGCCCAGATGCGGTACCAGCAGCAGCGGAAACAGCAGCGACGCGGCCAGCGCGCCGACATAGTCGAAGGTCAGGACGTTCGACACCGTCTCACTGAAATCGAACCGATCGCGCAGGATGCGCATCAGGAGCGGAATTTCGAGGCCGACGAGAAAGCCGATGACGAAGACGAGGCCATAGAGGATCGCCCGGAACTGCTCCACCAGCGGAAAGAGCAGGAACAGCCCCGCCGCCGACCAGCCGCCCAGCAGCGCAACGAGTATTTCGACCCGGATGAACAGGCGCAGTTCGTCACGCTTCACATAGCGCGAACACCAACTGCCGACCCCCATGGCGAACAGATAGGTGCCGATGACGATCGAAAATTGTGTTACGCTGTCGCCCAGCAGATAGCTGGCGATCGTCCCTGCAAGCAGTTCGTAGATCAGGCCACAGGTCGCGACGGCGAACACGCTGGCCAGCAGCAGTCCGACCAGCGCGGTGCGCCTGCGCTCGGTCGGCGGCGGCGATGTGTCAGCCATGAATGGCGGCGGCGACGATGATGCCGATCGCAATGGCGATAGCGCCCGCAAACTGGGCGACGGCGACATTCTGCTTGTCGCGTATCTCCTCCCACAATTTGCCCGGCGTCAGCAGGTCAAGGATGACGAAGCCGACCACGAAAACGACGATGCCGATCCCGGCATAGACCAGTGAATTGAGCAAGGTCGGCAGAGAGATGATCATCGATGTCTCCTATTTATGGGTGGGGCCATAGGCGCGGGCGGCACCAGCGGTGCGTCCACCATCGGCGAAGGGGGAATAGCCCTGCGACGCGGCGGTGAGGTAGAGGCCCAATATGGCCAGGCACCACAGGGCATAGAGGAAGCTGCTGCGGCTCATGGCGATTCCATCCCCCGCAACCAGTCGTCAGCGTCGGCCGGCGGACCATCCTTCTGCGCCAGCCGGGCATTTTCGAACATGATGTGCAGAATGAGCATCAACAAGGGCGGCACCAGGATCATCAGCACCGCCAGCCAGAAATTGGACGCAAAGCGCGCGCCCCGCGCCACCGTCAGATTGACCTCGACCGGCGGCAGTCCTTCAGTCTTGTAGGTGCCGCTCGACGGATCAAAGGCCCAGTTGCCAGAACTGCCCCAATGATGCGCCTGTGCATCGACGACGAGATCGTAGGTTCCGGCAGGCAGGCTCGCAACCTTCAAGGTCTGCGACCGGGTGCCTTCGGACCAGTAGCCGTCCGAATCCTGCCCCGAATAATGTTCGTTCAGGGCATAGGCGTCATAGCTGTCCTGCGTCTTGCGATTGACGAAGGCGACGTCGATATCCACCCAGCCTTGTTCCATGCCGGGCGTCGACGCCGCGACCGTCATCGCCTGCTTGCCAAGCGGCAGCGCGATCGGGCCGAATGTCTGCGACACGGCGGGGCCATCGGGCGTCACTGACAGGCTGAAGCTCTGCGGCTGCATGGTCTGGCCGAACAGCACCAGCAGGACCAGCAGCGCCACGAAGGATAGGGCGGCGATCGGCCACCAGCCCTTGATCCGTCGGACATAGGGCGATGGCTGATGCGCCAGCGGCGTCATGCCGGGTATCCAGACGGGCGGCGGATCCACATCGAAGGCGGCCCGTATCTCGCGTCCGGTCAACAATTCGCTGATAGTCCAGCTTTTCTCCCGATCATCCTGCTCCAGGCTGAGCATGGAGCCAGGGCGGACATAGTCGCTCGCGCGCACTTCCTCGCCCGGTTTCACCCGCCAGTAGAATTCGCCCGCAACGCGCGTCACCCGCGCGGTATTGTCGCTGTAAAAAGGGGTGAAGCGGCCGCGGCCCACGATCTGGTCCGGCCCGTCGCGCTGCGGCGCGGCGGTCAGCATCGTGCCCAGGCTCCACTGGCCATTCTGCGCGATCAGCCAACGATAGCCCTCATAAGGATTGAACAGCAGGGTTTCTTCCCATGTCGCCCAGCCGTCCGACCGTTGCAGCCAACCGATCGCTTCCCATTCCACGCCGCGCAACGTGCCGCGCGTGCCGAGCGGGATCGCGAGCGACGCCTGCATTTCATTGTAGCGGGTAATGATGCGCCCCGCCGGATCGGTCGCGTCGATCAGCGTGCCGCAATATTCGCAGGCCAGCGTGACCGTATAACCCGCCGCGCGTATCGTGATCGTCCCGCCGCAGGCCGGACAGGACAGGGAACGGACGCTGCCATCCTCAGCCATAAGCGGGCAGGCTCCAGCCGGGGAGCGGGCGCAGGTTGCGCGGTTGGAGTGAGGCCAGCGTCACATGATGGCCGACATAGAGGGATGGCCCGTGCCGGTCCTTCTGGAACGAGGCGCAACGCCCGTCGCGATTGCGAAAATCGACGCTCAGCGCCTCCCAGCCGACGGGTGCGGTGAAGGGCAGTTCGCCTTCGCAACCGATGCACCGCACGGTGCGGACATCGGCGACTTCATAGGATTGTCCGGCGATATTGCCGCTTTCGCCCGGCTTGACCGGCGTATCGTTCATGAGGCGGCGAATGACCTGCGCCAGCGATCCGGCCAGTTCCATCTCGCGCAGCGCCATGAACTGGCCCATCGCCTCGCCCAGCCAGGCGTGGCTGCCGTCAGCCAGCAGCATCAGCCATTCATTCCAGGCGCCATCGTCCCAGGCCCAGCGCACCCGGCCGATGATCTGGAAATTCTGGTCGAAGCAATTGCCTTCCGTCCCGATCTGGATCGGGCTGATGTCGAAGGGCAGGATCGACGACTCCCCCCCATTTTCCGTTATTTTGCCCTGCGCACCCTGATTGTAGCGGACGACGAGGGTGCGACAATAGTCGCACACCCGGACGGGCAGCGCCGGCGAGCGGAAGATGACCTCCGCGCCGCACGTGGGACAGGCGACCGACTGCATCTGCGGTTAACGGATGCGGCCCAGCAGTTCCGCCTTCTTCGTATCGAATTCTGCCTGGGTCAGCGCCCCCATGTCCAGCAGCTTGTGCAGCTTTTCGATCAGCGCGAACGGGTCCTCTGCTGGAGCCGGTGCTGCCGCCGCACCGCCCAGCGCGCCGCTCATCGCCTGGCCGATGGCCAGCCCGGCCGCCGCGCCCGCACCGATCCCTGCCACGCCGCCAGACTGCGCCGCCGCCGTCTCGATCGCTTCGGCTGCCTGAAATTTGGCGTAGCGGTCAAGATCGCCCAGCACGCGCATCGAACTCGCCTTGTCGAGATGCTTCTGCACCTCTTCGGGCAAAGACAGGCTCTCTACAAAGAAGCTTTCGACCGACAGCCCCCATTGGGCGAAGGCTGGCGCGACCGCGGCTTTGAGCGCTTCGGACAAAGCGGCCTGGCTGGCCGCCAGATCCAGGAATGCGGTGCCGCCGCCGGCCACTCCGGTCGCAAGCGCGGTCTGGATCGCGGCGCGCAACTGCGGCTCGATATCCGCGACCTTCACCTCGCCCAGCGTGCCCATGATGCGCGAGGCGAAGGGGGCTACCTCTTTGACCCGGAAGCTGTAACTGCCAAAGGCGCGAACGCGCAGCGGCCCCAATTCGGGATCGCGCAGCGTCACCGGCTGCGCCGTGCCCCATTTCAGGCCGATCTGCTCCTTTTCGGAAAAGAAATAGACGTCCGACTTGAAGGGCGACTTGAAGCCCTTGTCCCAGTTCATGATGGCCGTCATCAGCGGCAAGGTCGCGGTGTCGAGCGTGTAGAGGCCCGGACCGAACATGTCGGCGATCCGCCCTTCGTTGAAGAAGGCGGCAATCTGCCCCTCACGCACCGTCAGTTGCGCGCCATTCTGGATCTCACGGTCGGCCAGCGGCACGCGCCAGCCCAGTTGTCCCGGCTCTTCCACCCAGTCGATGACATCGACGAACTGTTTCGACAGAAAATCCAATATGCCCATGTCACTCCCCTGCGCCGACCGTCAGTTTAGAATAGTAGGTTCGCGGGACAAGCGAAATTGCGGCATATGACGCTGACGACATTTTTCTGATCTTGTCTGAGTTTGCGATCCAATGCGGTTTGCGCCCCGTTCGAGACGCGCAATCGCCTGTTGCTTATTCCAGGAAACGGACTGTCTGCTACCCCATGATTGAGCGTCAAGCGGCGAATGTCGCTGTCAAGCCTATGGGTTTCCCTGACGGCATGGGGGTGCCGACCGCGATTGAGGGCACCCCCATGCCGGGAACGGCTGCCAGCAGCGATTATTGGGCGACCTTCTCCCTGGCGGCAAGCTGGCGCGCGGCAGTTGCTGCGGCGTCGGTGGCGGTCACGATGCCGTCCCTGTCATTGTCCTGCCCGGCAAAGGCGCGCGCGCCCGACAGGTCATATTCGGCCTGGGACATCTTGCCGTCCTTGTCCTTGTCCAGCACGCCGAAGCGGACATGGGTCTGGCGGATCTGGCGCTGTCGCTCCTCTGCCTTCTTCTCTTCGTTGCGATCGGACGCGGCGAGTTGCTGTTCCAGTCGCCCGCTATATTCCTGCACATATTCATCTTCCGACACCCAGCCGTCGCCATTGGCGTCGGTCGCCTTGAAACGGGCGACGCGGCCAGTGTCGAATTCGGCGCGGCTGACCTGGCCGTCATGATCGGCGTCATAGTCGTGAATGAAGGCCGATCCTTCATGCGGCGCGGCCATAGCGGTGCCGGCGAGCGTCAAAAAGGCGGCGGTCAAGGCAAGCTGGAATTTCATATGGTCTCCGTTGGATATAGGGAATGCGGCGCTCAGGCCGCGTCGAAGGTCAGGGTGTAGGTGTAACTGCGATAGGGGGTTTCCGACCCGGCCGGCGCGGCGCTGCGATGGCGCACCAGGATCAGATAGGTGCCGGCATCATCGGGTTTCAGGGTGAAGCGGCCATCGGCGCCGCTCTTCACCTGCGCCGCCACCTTGCGTCCGTCATAGAGGCCGGCGCTGCGGAACAGGGTGATGTCTGCATTGGCGAGCGGCTGGCCGTCAAACAACAGCACGAAAATGGCGCCGGAACCCGCGACGATGCCATTGGGATGGGTGATCGGCTGGATTTCCAATGCCTTGCCCATGGGCTTGAACGCCGTTTCGGTCGGCTGGCCGCGCGTCACATAAGCGTCGGCCAGGGTCATGCTCTGCACCTCGACCTGCTCGACATTGGCAGGCGGTTCGGCGCCTTCGCCGCGCATGGCCCATGTGTCGCCTTGCTTGAACATCTTGCCCTTGCGCCCGGCACGCTGGCCGCTTGTCACGCGATAAGTGCCATCGGCAGGGATGGCCGCCTCAAAGATGCTGAGGTCGCGCAAATGAGTGACAGGTCCGGTCGGCAGATCCTTTCCGTCTGGACCGATCAGATGGAAGGGCGCGTCGCGCATTGCGACTTCGGGCAGGAAGGCGTCTTCGGCAAAGGCGGACTGGACGGTGATATGATCACCTTTGCCCACATCGAACAGGGTCGGCAGCACATAGGGCATATGCGCCTGCGCGGTGGAAGCGCCGGCTAGGGTCAGCAGCAGGGCGATGGAATGGATTGGTGATGTCTTCATGATGTCCCCTTTCTGCATCGATCTTTAATTCTAATGAGACTCACTTGCAATATCATATTAAGCTGATAATTGCCTCCTTGATCGGGCGAACCAGGCTCGATGTCATGTACCGAAAAATGGGGGCCGCATATATGATGGAGACCAAATTGACGTTGTTGTCGGGAATCGCGCTGATCGTTGCGCCGATCCAGGCATGGGCGCAGGATGATGCCGATGCACCGGAAACGACACGCATGGCGCTCGACCGGATGGTCATTTCCGCCGGCACCGAAAAGGTCGCGATCGACACGCCGCAGGCGGTCAGCACGCTGGACCAGGACGATATCGATCAGGTCCAGGCGACGACGATCGGCGACCTGCTGGAAGGGATGCCGGGCGTCAACGTCCAGGGCGGCGTGGGTCAACTGGGCCAGGGCTTCAACATTCGCGGCATGGGCACCGCGATCGGCGACAGCGACAACCGCATCCTGCTGACGGTCGATGGCGTCACGAAATTCTATGAACAATATCGCATGGGGGCGCTGTTCACCGAGCCGGAACTGTACAAGCGGGTGGAGGTGTTGCGTGGCCCTGCCTCCTCGACCCTCTACGGCGCCGGGGCGCTGGCCGGCGTGGTCAATTTCACGACCAAGGATGCGTCGGACTTCCTGGGCGAGGGCGATCCGCTGGCGATCCGCCTGAAAGCGGCGACCGAAACCAATGCGCAGGCGCACACCCTGTCCGGCATCGTCGCGGTCCAGCCGACCTACGGCGTCGAACTGCTGGGCAGCTACAATTATCGCCGCACCGACGACTATAAGAGTGGGAATGGCGATATCGTTGCGGCCTCCGCCACCTTGTCCGACAGTTGGCTGGTCAAGGGCCGGGTCGCGATCGGCGGCAACAGGAAGCATGCTATCTGGGCCAGCTATCAGGACTGGATCAGCGACGCGCCGCAGGTCTATGACCAGATTTCTGCCGCCACCGGCGCCGCACTGATGCGCCGCCGCGTGCACGACAAGACCGCCGTGCTGGGCTATGTCAACGATTTCGACGGCAGTAAGCTCTTCAATGTCGAGGCGCAGGTCGCCTATTCGCTGTCGAAGGTGCACCAGACCGAAACGACCTTCCTCGGCCCGCTCGCCTATTCCGATTTCTCCTATGAAAGCTGGCAGGCGAAGGTCCAGAACACCAGCGAGTTCGCCATGGGCGGCGACTGGACGACCTTCCTGATCCTGGGCGGCCAGTGGAGCAAGCAGGAACGGCGCAACCCGCGCGTTGCGCTCAATGGCGCGGTAACGCCGGGCGCCGGCACCCATCCCGAAGGCGACATGCATCGCTATGGCCTTTACGGCCAGTTGGAGATCGTCTGGTCCGACAAGCTGACGATCATGCCGGGCGTCCGCGTCGACTGGACGAAGCTGAAACCCGGCGCCACGGTCGTCGGCGGTACGATATTGACCGACACTGTGACCGATAGCGGCGTGTCGCCCAAGCTGGCAGCGCTTTACAATGTCACGCCCTGGTTCGGCCTGTTCGGATCGGTCGCGCGCACCGTGCGAATGCCCAATATCGATGAAATCTTCACCCGTTCGGCGACCCGTCCCAACAATCCCGACTTGCGGCCAGAGAAATCGGACAATGTCGAAGTCGGCTTCACCTTCTCCTTCGACGACATGCTGGGCAAAGGCGACCGTTTCCGTGCCAAGACCACCCTGTTCCAGAATGATGTCAAGGATCTGATCGTCAATGTCACGGCTGCGGCGGGCACACCCTATTTCCAGAATATCAACCGCTCGCGCTTCAAGGGGCTGGAGGTCGAGGCGGAATATGGCATGGGCGGTTTCTTCGCACGCGGCAATGCGTCCTTCATCGACGGCAAAAACCGGCTGACGGGCGATTATCTCAATACCATTCCGGCCAACGACTATCGCCTGACGTTGGGCTATGCCGATGCGGCGAGCGGCCTGTCGGGCGGCTGGACCGGCGAGTTTGCGGAGCGGCAGGACAAGGTGACGACCGGCGCCTTCGCCTCGGCCGGATCGGGCCTGCCGACACCGGGCTACACAGTCCATAACCTGTTCTTCGCCTTCAAGCCGCAGAGTGGCGCGGCCAGGGGCTTCGAATTCCGCATCGCCGTGGATAACATGTTCGACAAACAATATCGTCGCCACCTTTCCTCGCTCGCCGCGGAAGGGCAGAGCTTCAAGTTCACCGTGGCGAACACATTCTGACGCCATGGCACAGGCAGCGCATCCTTTCCGCATCGGCGGGCCGGCGGCGGCATCGCTGCTGGTCAACGGCTTGCTGATCGCAGTGCTGTTGAACCTTGGCATGGGACATGTCAGCCGCCGGAGCGAAGCACCGGCGCTGACGGTCCTGTCGCTAGCCCAGCTCAAAGGCACGGAGCAGGGCGAGGAAGAGGCGGAGACGGCAACGCCCAGTACGCCTGCCCCAGTTCAGCCCCCAACGGCCAGGCAACCGCCCGCACCGCAGCCGACCGCGAGGATCACTGTCACGCCTCCGGTCGTGGCAGTGCCATCGCATCTTTCCCTTTCCATGCCGATGCCGGCGGCCGCACCGACAGCTAATCCCTCCGCAGCGCCATCGTCGCCCGCTTTGCAAGCCACGGCCGCCGTGTCGGCCGCGCTCATCCCGCGCCGCGGCGGCGCGGAGGGCCTGGACGTGAAAGCGCCCCCCGGCACCAGCCGCAGCTATGCCGCCAAGGTCCGATCATGGCTCTACGCCCATAAAATCTATCCCCGCCTGGCTCGGATGCGGCGGAAGGAGGGGCGGGTGGAGGTCCGCTTCGTCCTCGACCGCGCCGGCATGTTGCTGGAAGGTGCGATCGTCCAGGGATCGGGTAATACGGTGCTGGACGATGAGGCCGAAGCGATGCTGCGTCGCGCCTCCCCCTATCCTCGCGCACCCGCCGAACTGCCAGGCGAGCGCATCGAGTTCACGGCGCCGATCATCTTCACCCTGCCAGCATAGCGACGACATTGTTTCAGAGAGCCTCCGCTGAGGCCGGAGGCTGTTGGGAATGGCGCGCTCGTTGTTCTGGTTGCCGAAGAACCAGGGGAGGCGGGCAGAGTCGAGTCAATCGAAGTAGCGCTTGCGGCGCTTGCCGATCTGGCAGGGGATTGCAGCCGTCTTAGGCGGCGACCGTGCTGACCAATAACGGCATCCAGTTTACTGAGAACGGCGGAGCAATATTCGACCACGGTAGCGGCGGGATAGTCCTGCTGCGGGCGGCGTAAAAGTCGTCCACCTTGAAGCCTTTCTGCCGAGTCAGGGAGGTGTGGGGATCTACAGCGT
>NZ_JAUQOM010000031.1 GCF_030580935.1 Sphingobium cyanobacteriorum
CAGCGGACCGCCCATAGGATGACTTCTCCGGTAAAATGCCGCCCTTTGAAATCGTCCATCACAACCGACCTTACCAAGACAAGGCCCAACGTTGGCAACCGCATCAGAGTTTGCAACAGAGCCCGTCGCGCAGGGCGCTCGATTGAGCCGCCCCGATCGCGGTCGCCTCAATCGGCATAGCGAGCTGGCAATATGCACATACGCGCATAATTTCCGCTTGCGGGCTATGTATATTTGTGCATAATAGCCGCGATGGATACGGAACGGCCGGTTCGATGGGTGGCATCGTCAAAGCGCGATTTTCGGGAGTTCCCGGACGATGTGCAGGACGTAATGGGCTATGCCCTGCACCTTGCGCAGCAAGGCGGGCAGCACGCCAGCACTAAGCCGTTGAAGGGCTTTGGCGGCGCTGGCGTGGTCGAGATCATAGACGACCACCAAGGCGATACGTTCCGCACGGTCTATACGGTCAAATTCGCGGAGGCGGTCTATGTCCTGCACGCCTTCCAGAAGAAATCCAAGCAGGGCAAGGCCACGCCGCAGGCCGATATGGATTTGATCCGAACGCGGCTGAAATCCGCCGAGGAGCATCACCGGCAACACCAGACCCCGCGAGGCACAGCATGAGCGCACAGGACGAAATCATTGAGGAAGGCAGCGGCAATGTCTTTGCCGATCTAGGCTTTGCCGACCCCGACACCCACCTTTTGAAAGCCCAGCTCGTTACCCGTGTGGCCGAGGCCATGCAGGAGCGGAAGTTGACGCAGATCGCCGCCGCCAAGGTTACGGGATCTACCCAACCGGAATTGTCGCGCATCCTGCGAGGCCAGTTCCGCAGCGTCTCGGTTGAGCGGCTTCTAGCCATGCTCACCCGGCTTGGCTGCAAGGTCGATATTGTCGTGCGCCCGCAGGGGCGGACCACTGAATCGGCCGTGATCCACTTCGCCTAATGTGCGATGATTTCGCGCAAGCCCGGCTCGATATGTTCGAGGCCGGGCTATTCGGCCAAGGGCCTGCCTTCTGGCGCTGGATCGAAACCGACGCGGCGCAACCCTATCTTGCCGCTTTCGCCGCCGATCGACGGCCGCCCGAACCCGGCGAACCCTTCGCTATCGACCTTGCGGCCGACGACTTGCTTGCTCCCGATCGCCTCGCCCAGCTCGCCCTACAGATCGAGGCCGACCATGCTTGATCCCAATCCGTCCGTAGCCGACCTTGACGCATTGCTAGATCGCCACCGCAATGACGATGCGGCTATGGAAAAGATCGTTCGCGGGTATCTCCGTTGCGCGATCTACAGCTATCAGAAGCATTGCGTTTGGCGCGCCTTGCGCCACATCGGCAAGGACGATTGGAGTTTCAAAGAGGAAGACGTTGCCGCCTTGAGGGCCGAAGGCGCGAAATCCATTTCGGACTTTCGAGACTGGCTCATTGAGGAGCTGGCCGGGATGGGGATCAGCGCCCACACCGGCTTGCCGAATTGAGCGCCTAGCGCGCCGTCGCTTCAATTGCTGGCGGTGATTGTGCGCGGAATAAATCGCGGGTCCGCCGTGGGATCGGTAGGCGAAGGATGCAGCATGTCGCGCCGGAAATTCACCGCAACGGAAATAGGCGCGGCGTTCGGCCGAGCCGCCATGACGCGGGCTTGTGGAGCTGGCGCAGCCTCATAGCTGGCCATCGGCTGCACGGCCGCCGAGGTTAGGCCCCCTACCCCGCGTTCCGCTCTGGCGACGACAATTTGAGCGCGATCGAGCGGCCGAGTCTGATCGCCGGTATAGAAAGCCAGATGCCAATGATCGGCATGGCCCCGGTCCCCCGGCCCCAGCAGCTCCGCCACGCGAATACCATGTTGCGCCATCACGGCGCGGATTTGCTCGCGCGTGATCGTGTGCAGCCCGGCACGCGGCACGAAATCCACCGCCTGCCCATATTTGTGAAAGCTGTTGGCGGCCCCGTAATTGGCTTCCAGCGCCCGCCACGTATCGGTTATGCGAGCATTGAACGCAGCGGCCAAGATCGAGGCGACATAGCCCGCCGAGGCGTCGGCGCTGCCTTCGGGCTGGACGATCGCGGGTTGCGCCGCGAGCTGGCCCCCGCCCGTCGCGTCGGCCGCCGTGATCGTGAGTGGGATCGAGGTCGATCGCGCAGCAGGAGCGCCGCCGCTTACCGGCACGCCGTTCACGCTGTAGGTATTATAGCGCGAGGAAAGCCACGCCTCCCAGCGTGCGCCTTTCGCCATAATCAGCGCCCGATAGCGGGCATTATGGACCGGCGTTCGGGAATGATAATTGGCAACCCGCGTCCACAGGTCGCCCTTGTCATCCCGGATATGGTTTCTGATACGCCATGCAGCGAGGTTGTAGGGATAGCACCCCGCCGCAAGCACATATTCGGGCCGGATGCCGTAGCGTGCCAGCGATTGAATATAGCTGGAATTGAGCTGCATCGAGCCAAGATCGGCGGTGTTATTGGTGTTCTGGACGCGCGCGCCGGGCCGACCGTTCTCTTGTTCCGCGACCGCCAGCATGACGTTCGCCGGAATGTTATAGCGCAGCGCCGCCGCGATCGAGCATTGCACCCGTTCTTCTATGACAACCGGAGGCAGATCAGCGGCCATGATTAGCTGTCCCCCCTTCTCTGGACGAAGGCCGCAACTTCATCCTCTGGCGTCTCCATGTCGCCCGCATCACGGGCGGCCGAAATGGTATCGCCCGCGAATTGCGCCGTGGGGGGTGGCGATGAATCGGACGAGCTGGCGGGACTGCCCGCGCCGGTCGCGGGAGCGAGCGTTTCACTTCCCGACGATGCCGAGGCGGCCGACGCGCGGATATTGGCCGCCAGTCGGCCGCCCACCGTATTTCCCACCCGCTCTTTCAAAGCGCCCACCGCCATACCAGCGGCAGCGCCGCCGAGGATGCTTGCGGTTTTCGCCGCACGGCTAAGGCCGGTGCGTTGCGTGCCGCCAGTGTCGCCACTTTCGGGCGCGCCTTCACCTTGCGAGCTGGCGGAGCTGGCCTCCCCCTCCCCCGCAGGCGAGCCACCGGCAGCGCCGCCGCCGTTGCCGTCTTCACGATCGGCCGCCTCGCTACCCGCAGCGGCGCTTGCAGCCGTGCCACCGCCCGCGCTGGCGGCTTCCGAGCCGCCTTGAAGGCCGCTGTTGTCATTGGCCGGGGGGGAACCGCCATCGCCGCCCATAGCGACGCTAAGGGGCGTGCCGCCGCCCCCACCGCCACCGCCGCCGCCGTTATCGCCGCCTCCCGGCATGTCGCCCGCCGACGAAAGCGGTTGCCCGCCTCCCATGCCGGTTTGGCCGCCTTCACCACCGCTCCCACCAGCGGCAGCGAAGGCGGCCTTGATCGCGCTGGCTCCACCCGCAGCGTTCATCGCGCCAGCAGCGATCATAGCTCCACCCGTGGCCGCCGCCCCAGCGGCCATCCCGGCAGCACCCAGCGCGGCCCCTGCCCCAAAGGCTCCGATACCGCCCGCCGCGTGGATCGAGCCGCCGCTTATAACGCCCCCGACCATCGCGGGAACCTTGTTTACGAGCGCCAGAAGGACGACCGCGAAGACAAGCATGGTCCCTAAATCTTGGAGAGACGAACCCTCGCCCGTTGCGGCATAATATTGGTCAAGGAAGGTTTTGCCGACGCCGACGATAAGAACCATCGTCATCAGGGACGCGCCCACCGCGACCACCGTTTTGAAATAGTTCAGCGCAATATCGCTGGTCCACCGCGCGCCGCCGAAGCCCAAAAAGATAACCCCGGCATAGGCGAGGACATAGCCGGAGGCCAACAGCAGCAGCATATTCACGCCGACGAGAGCCAAAACAATCAGGATGCCCAGCGAAACCAAGATAGAAAGAGCGGAATCGACCGGAGTTAGGACGCTGGACGCTTCGACAGCTTGGCGGAAAATGTCGAAACCAATGTCCACAATACCCGATGGCGCGAGATTGTTAGGCAGGCCGGATGCCTGCGCACCCAACGAGCGCAGCCCTTCAATGATCGCCAAGCCGATCGCCGGGCCGTTGATGAGCAGCCACCAGAAGAAGCCGCAGAAGATGGCGAAGCGAATTGCTTCCGAAGCAAATTCGCCAAGATCGGCGCGGCGCAACGCCATTACCCCGAACGTCCAAATGAGGCTGACCGCCGCTAGTGTGCCGAATAGAATTGTCGCGTGCGTTGTGAAGACGCTCGCCCACGCCGCCGCCATGCTCTTATATTTGTTCAGAACATTATCGAGCATACCTTGCGATTGCGCATAGGCGGGAGTCGCGGCGAGCGTGAGCGCCACCCCCAAGGCGGACAGGTGTAGGCGAGCCAGAGCCTTCATAGTGCTATCCTCAATTCTGATAGGTTCCGATCGGCGTCGGCTTGGTTTCGTGCGCTAGTGCGCTGCCCGCTTCTTGGCACTCCGCGTCGGTTTCGACGCCGGATTTGCATCGGGCGACCTTCTCGCGGGCTTCGTCTAGGTGTTGAGAGTAATAGAGCATCGTTTTCGGTTCGGACTCGGACTTGCCGCAGGCCGCGAGAAGAAGTGTAGCGGTGCAGCAGGACGCGGCGATAAGTTGACGCAATTTCGGCATGGGCTTTCCTTAATTCTGATAGGTTCCGATCGGCGTCGGTTTGGTTTTCCGCATTGCGGCCGATGCCTCTGTTGCCGCAGCATCGCGATCGAGCTGATATTGCGATTGAGCCGTCAGCGCGGCGCTTTGCGCGAGCAGGACGCCGCGAATTTTCTGCAACTCACTGGCTTGTTGGGCCGCAAATTGATTGGCGTAGGACAGGGCTTGCATTTGCCCGCTCGCACCCGTGGCATTGGCCTGCAACTGGTCGAGGCGCTGGCCGTCAGACGCAAGCGTTGTCATGGCGCTGTTGATGCCGTTCATAGCGTCGGCATTTGCGGCCATCTGGCTTGTCGTGCGGGCGCGAGTAGCGGACAGAGCCGCCGCGCGCTGCGCCGCCGTGCAGTTCCCGAACGTGCAAGCATTGGTCTGATAGTAAGACGGATTTTTGAATTGATTCATGTAGGTGTTCACGTCGCCAGCTTGACGAGCGAACGAGCTGATTTGATTGACCTGCCCTTGGAGGCTGTCGATCGTTTGCGTAGCCTGCTGCCAGAGCTGGACCGGCGCGCCGACCGTGTTCTGAATCATATTTTGGTATTGCTGTAGCTGCGTCTGATACTGCTGGATTTGCTTCGCCACCGTGGCGACGTTTTGCAGCGCGGAAACGGTTGTCTGGCGGACGTTCGCAACGTCGATAACCGAGATTTGCGCATTGGCGGACGGGGCCGCCAGCGCGAGAGTGATCGCCAAAGAAATTTTAGCGGCTAAAATTCGAGACTTCATTTTGCTTGCTCCCTTTCATCTGGCGTCAATAATCGAATGAGCGGTAAGGCTTTGAAAATGTGAGGTCTTTCACGACGACCACATTGAAGCGGAAGCCGGGCCGGATAATCAGCGTGGGCGATATGTTCAGATTGCGCTCAATCATCATCGCCGTGGTCTGTCCGAGCTGCTGGCCGAGAGCTTGGCTAAGGGCTTGGCTGGCGGACATGGTGCCATTGGCGTTGAGGCCGGTTTGCGGCTGACTAAGGGTTACGCCAGCGGTCACACCAGACATGAGCAGAGCGGAGCCGAAGATACGGAACCAATGCGCGTTCACTTGGTCATGGAACCCGGCATAGCCCGCGCTGTCTGACCCCGGCATAGCGCCAAGGTCGATCGCCTTGCCGTCAGGAAAGATGATCCGTTGCCACGCGATGAGCGCGCGCGTCTGCCCAAAGACCGGGTTGGAATCATACGCGCCGACAAGGCGGGAGCCTTGCGGGATCAGGAGATAGCGGCCCGTCGCGGTATCGAACACGTTTTGGGAAACTTGCGCGACAATCTGCCCCGGTATTTGCGAGTTGATGCCGGAGATCAGCGTGCCGGGAATTACGAAGCCCGCGCGGAGCTGGTAGCGGGAGGGCGCTTCTACTTGGCTGTTCGAGGCCCAGCGATTGCCACCCGCATTGTTGGCGAACTGGCCATAGTTGGCAGGCGGGCGGGCATTGGCGGCACCCTGCCCGGCTCCGGCTCCTCCCCCGGCCACTTGGTTTGACAGGGCCGTAAGGGTGGCAATGTCGGAGGCCGAGGGCTGGCGGCCCTGCGCCATTGCAGCGGCCATTTGCTGTTGCAGGGCGACGAGCTGGGTTGCCGGATCAGCGCCGCCACTCATGCCGCCAGCGCCAGAGGATGCCCCATTGCGGCCGTCCTGCCATTTCAGGGCGGTAGGAGAGCGCACGGCGCTGCCAAATTGGGCAAGGCGTGCTTCGCGTATCGCTTCCATGCGTGCCCGGCGCAGATCGGCCGCCGTGGGGCCGTTGGGTTGCGCTGGCGAGGCGGTGACGGTTGGCGGCGCATTGGGATCGACCGGCGCGACCGGGATGCCATCGGCAGGCGGCAGCGGGGGCGCGTTCGCCATCACTTCCGCAGCACCGCTTGGAGCGGTCCCCGCAACCTTGTTCGCAACATCGGCCGAGCTTTGACCGACAGCCGGTTGAACCTTGGTCGCCGCATTGTCCGAGGAGCGATCAATCATAATCGACACCACGATGGCGATGAACAGCGCCACAATGCCGAGGACGATCAGCAGCGGCGCATTATTGACCCTGCGAACTCCCGTCACCAAGCGCCCGCTGTTCCCGTCCGCTGCACCGCCCGGCGAGGCTTCCGGCGACATGCTATCAGCATCAGACATAAACCTACCCCCTTACCCGGCCTTGACGACGCCACAGCGCGCGGCACGGATGCCCTTGCACTTGGCGCGCGCCGTCGCGCTGGATTGAAACTGTCCGAATTGGATGCCGTGAGAGCGTCCGTTTTGGACAAAGCGCGGCGTCACGCTCGCCCACGAAGGGCGAAGGCGCGCCGTCGCGCGCCAATAGGCGCGTGCTGCGCTTTCGGAGGAGAAGCCCGTCAGGCTGACAGACCACGTTCCGGCCTCTGTTCCATTGCCGCCGAAGCCGGGTTGCGTGCTGGCGACGGGCGACGGAACGGGAGGAGGTGCGGCAGGCGCTACGGGCCGGTTCGCCCGTTCGATCAGCTCCGGCGTTGCGCCGGTCAGATCGAGCGCCCACCCGGCAGACGGGTAGATACCCTTTTCATCCACGCCATAGATGCGGGAGAAAGTTTGCGCGCCGACCCGCAGCGTCACGCGGTAGGAATCGGCAATTGGCTGATCGACGTAATAGCGCAACGGCGTGGCCGCAGGATCGGGCTTCACGCCCTTGCCCGCCTCAATCACCGCATAGCCTGCTTGGCGCATCGAGGAGCGCAAGCCGTCACCATAGGCCCCGCCCCCGGTAGTCGGGATCAGCACCCGGCTAATCGCAGGCGGGTAGAGTTTCACCAGCTCCGCCACGGAATCGTCAACGAGGGCTTGGGCCTGATCGGGAGGAGCCGGAACGGCGAAGCTGTCCCGGTGCGAAACGCCCGCGCAGCTCGTAAGCAGGAAAGCCACTGATACAAAAATCGCACCGCGCACGATCAGCCCCCCCTTGTGATGGTGACGCGCTCTTGGCGCTTGCCGACACCGGAGATGAGGACCGCTTGGTCAAAAATCTGATCGACAATGTAGCGGCCATCTTGGAGCCGGTAATTGACGATGGAGGTATCAGCCGCCTTGGAGACGCTGCCCCCGGCCCGGACGATCAGCAGCGATGGCGCTTCCGTCTGCTCCATCGCGTGCGGCATTTCGATGATGGTTTTGACGCCATCATTGTAAACCCGGACGGGCTTCCAGCGTGCGCGGCCGTCAACGCTATAGTGGAAATCGAGATTGGAGAGATATTCGCTCCCTCCCCTGCCCGTCCCGCGCGCGCCATCGGGCACCGCCATCGTGTTTTCGGCGCGCGCCGTGTCCGATCGAGCGCGGAAAGCGGCCCATTTGGCTTGCGCTTCATCGGGATAGGTGAACGCCACCCGCGACATGAATTGCGTCCGGTGCGACACCAACCGGATATGGTAGGTGCGGCGATCGGTCGTCACGATCAGCGTTGTATTCAAGTTCGCATCGAGCGGCTTGATGATAAGATGCTGGGTTTCGTTCGGCCCGGAATTGGAAACGGCCGGTTCGATCAGCCAGCGGGCGCTATCGCCCACGTTGACCGAATTGATGTTCTCGCCCGGCTGCAACTGCACATCGCAGATTTGCAGCACAGCACAGACCACGGAGGGTTCGGAGGTGCCGAAGGCGAACAATACCGCGCCTTCGGTGCCCGGCACCGGCTTGATGCCTTCGGCGCTTTCCGCCTGCCAGCGCCGCGCGATCGACAGACCCTCGCGCTGGGTGCGCGTCAGGTTCGGATTGCGCGGGCTGATATAGGCATTGGGATCTACTTGCGCCCCTCCCCCGGCAGGCATGGGCGCGTTCGCGGGCGGCATGTCGTCGGGAAGCGGCGGGCCGTCCTGCGCGGACGCGATCGAAGGCAGCGCCGCGAGGGCGGCGGCGAAATAGGCGATCTTCTTCATGTTGATTGTCCCTCCCATCAGAGTGTGCGCGACCAAGAGAAATCTTGGACGAACACGCCCAAGGGGTTTTGCTTAATTTGTTCCTCCGTGGTGGCCGAGCTGGGCGGCGCAACGCGGATCGTGACGAGCGCGCGCATTTTCGCCGGAGGCTGGATAGGCTGGCCTTGCCGATCGCGCTCCGTCTCGGTCCAATCGACCTGCCAAGAGGTCTTGGTTTGCTGAATTACCGAGGCGATTTCGACCGACACGGTTTCCCGCGCCGCGCGGGCGAAAGGCGTATTGTCGGGATTGCCGTTGAGATAGTCGGTCATCTTTGCCAACGCCGGATCGTTCGGCGCGAGCATCCCATAGACCCGGAAAATGGCTTGCTTTTGGAGTTCAACGTCAGCCGTCACCATGCGGGCCGACTGGATGAAGGAGCCGACTTGCGCTTGCACCACGCGCGCATCGACCGGCGAAGCCACATCGGCCCGCTGGGTCGCTATCGCGTCCCCCAGCGAGTCCACGCGGACCACGTAAGGGATGAATTTCGATTGACTGCCAATCGCTATGATGCCGCCGACAGCGGCGAGGACGATCAGCATCGAAAGGATTGCCATAGTCTGCCACAAGCGCCGCGAGGCAGCGATGCCGCCCACATGCTCATTCCATTGCCGCCGCGCGTTCAGGTAGGGGTTGGGATCAACCGGGGCGCTTTCCGCAGCTCGCCGCCCCCGCAGCTTGTCAAACAGACTCATGCAGCTTCTCCGAGGTATAGGGGGCCGCCGCCGCGCGGCCGATATTGATGGTGGATTCGACGCCACGGATGGCCAGCCACTCGTTGACCCATGCCGGGCCATAGGCCGCTTCAAGGGCCTTAATGGTGGCGATGGATTCCTTGTCGGTCGCGCCGACGAAGGACAGGGCCACGGGGCCTAGCGCCAGCTCAAAGAGCCGCCGCCCCTGTTCCGAGAGATAGTAATATTGGCGCTTGGGGATGGCCGTCGCCAAGATTTCAATCTGGCGTGTATTGAGGCCCATGCGTCTGTAGAGTTGGGCGGTATCGTCATCGCGCGCATAGACGTTCGGCAGGAAAATCTTGGTCGCGGTGGACTCCACGATAACGTCAAGGATGCCCGAATTTGCGGCGTCAGACAGGCTTTGCGTTGCCATGAGAACAAGGCAGTTGGACTTGCGCAGCACCCGGAGCCATTCGCGGATTTTGGCCCGGAAGGCGGGATGCCCCAGCATAATCCATGCTTCATCAAGGATGATCGCGGCAGGCTGGCCCTTCAAAGATCGCTCGATACGCCGGAAAAGATAGAGGAGGACCGGCAGCGCGTATTTTTCACCGAGGTTCATCAGCTCCTCGACTTCAAACACGGTAAATTCCGACAGGCTCAGGCCGTCATGTTCCGCATCGAGAAGATGGCCCATAGAGCCGTCCACCGTGTAGGTGCGGATCGCCTCGCGCACCGTTTCATCCTGAATCGTGACCACAAATTCAGAGAGGGTTTTGCCCCCGCTGGCGTGCATGTTGACGATGGCGTTGCCGATTTCGTTGCGTTGCGCGGGCGTGGTCGCCACGCCGTTGAGGGCTAGGATTGTGTCGATCCAATCCATTGCCCATGCGCGATCGGACTTGGTTTCGAGGAATTGGAGCGGGCAGAAGGCGAGTTTTTCGTCATCCCCGGCGACAGTGAAATGCGCCCCGCCCACCGCCTTCGCCAGCGGGTAGAGCGACAGGCCCTTGTCGAACGCGAAAATGGACATGCCGGGATAGCGGCGGAGCTGGGCGGCGAGCAGGCCGAGCAGCGTTGACTTGCCTGCGCCCGTGGGGCCGAAGATGAAGCTATGCCCCACGTCGCGGACGTGGAGATTGAGCCGGAACGGCGTGGAGCCGTTGGTGACGCCAGACATGAGCGGGGGCGAGCTGGGCGGATACATCGGGCACGGCGCATGATCGAGGCCGGTCCATATCGAGCTGGTCGGCATCAGGTCGGCTAGGTTCATGGTGTTGATGATCGGGCGGCGGACGTTTTCGACGCCATGCCCCGGCAGCGTGCCCAAGAACGCCTCTAGGTTGTTCACCGTCTCGATACGGGCCGCGAAACCGAGTGCGTTGATAGCCTTTTCAAGCTGGCGCGCGGCCTGTTCTACCTTATCGCGGCTTTCGTCCGTCAGGACGACGACGCCGGTATAGTATCCTTGTGCAATAAGGCCGGAGTTGACTTCCTCCAGCGCATTATCGGCATCGGCCACCATCGAAAGGGCGTCCTGATCTATCTTGCCGCTGTTGGTCTGGAAAACCTGATCGAAGAAGCCGCGAACCTTTTGCCGCCACTTTTTGCGGAAATCCTCAAGGTGTTTCACAGCTTCATGGAGGTCCATAAATATGAACCGCGTGGACCAGCGATATTCAATCGGCAGCTCGCCCAGCGCCGAGAGGATGCCCGGCGTCGATTCCATCGGGAAACCTTCGATCGCTACCGTCTGGACGAACTTGTTGCCGATGCGCGGGATTACGCCCGTCCACATTTCGACACCGCCGATGATGGAATCGAGATACATCGGGTTCGAGGGCAGCACGACCGGCTGATTTTTGCCGGTGACGCAGAATTGCAGCCACCGCAAAAAGTCGTCGTGCGTCACGGTCGAGCCGTCCTCATTTTCGACCTTGTGAGCGCGAAGGCGGGTCAGCTTCACGGCCGAGGACAGACGGCTTTCAAATGTGGTGATTTCGCGCTTGAAGCGTTCAACCAGGTCGGCCGTGCGTTGCTTGTTGTTCGGCCGCTCCCGATCGTCGTCAAACATCAGCTCGACAAACTTTTGCTCCGCTATGACCGGAGGGAAATAGGTCGCGGTAATGACGAAATAGCCCTCATACATGGTGCCGAGGGACTGGAATAATTCGCGCCTTTCCTGATCTATGGCGTCCGTCACCGGGTCAGGAAAATGCGACAGACCCGCAGCCGAGTAGGCGGCAGCAGGGCGGCGCGGCGCGTCAACGTGGATCATCCAGCCATTGCCCAGCCCGGCGAGAGCTTGGTTGATCCGAAAGCTGACCATATCGCGCTGGCGGTCGGTGGAGCTGGCGTTATCGTCGCCCTCATAAATCCACGCGGCCATGAACGAGCCGTTCTTGCCGACGATTACGCCATCATCGACCATCGCCCCATAGTTGAGCAGATCGGCAAGCCCTTCATCCTTGGAGCGATACCGGGCCAGCTTGCGTTCGGCCGCGTTGGCGAAGGACGCAAAGGCGAGGACCGCGAGCAGGGCCGCCCCGAAGATCGCTATGACGACAGCGATTGTCTGGATCATTTTTTCTTCCCCGGTTGCCGGTAGCGGCGGAATTGCAGGCGGCCGTTCTTGCGGAAGGGCGTGGAGTGAGCCGGGTAGTAGGGGTGACTACACGAAAGTGACGTATCTGCACGCTAGGGGGGCGCCAGTACATTATTCGGACACGTCGCAGATCAGACAGATAGGCGATACCGCCGCATATGAAGATCGCCGCGCGCGTATAG
>NZ_JAUQOM010000032.1 GCF_030580935.1 Sphingobium cyanobacteriorum
GGTTCTTCTCCAAGCTGAAGCACTTCCGCCGCGTCGCCACCCGCTACGGCCACCAACTTCCTTGCCATGGTCCAACTCGCCTCAATGCGGCTGTGGCTCCGAGCTTATGAGTCTACGGCCTAGCGAGCCCTTGTCGTTCGAGCAGACACTTATTTCCAAACTTATCAACAAGGCCCCCTGCTTGCGATATTCATTTCCAACGATGCGCGATCCCGTTCTGCGAATCAATCTTAACTTGCTTTAAACTTTGAAATAAAAGTCCAGAATGACTCAATCGAACAGGTAACGTTGCCAAAGTGTTGCCTTCAAAATATTACTCGTGGAATGCTTCATCCTGGAGTCGGGTAATTGGTGTCAGGATATAAGAGAGAACCGTTCGTTTATCGCCGATGAGGCTGACATCGGCGCCCATCCCGGACCCGATCGGCAGCTTGCGTCCAGCGCGATCAATTATCGCGTCGCCGTCAGTCCGGACTCTAACAAGAAAGTGACTGTCGCCCGTGCGCTCGTTGACAACGGCATCCGGGGAAATCGAGACCACGCGTCCCCATAGCGAGCCGTACACCGCGCTATCGTAGGCCGAGATATTGACCCTGGCTTTCTGCCCCAGTTTAACCGAGGCGATGTCCTTGGGCAAAACCATGGCTTCGATGAGCAGGCTTTCGTCGCTAGGCACCATTTCAAGGAGGGGGTCACCCGGCCGAACACTTCCGCCCACCGTCGTGACCAGCACACGGTTTATGCGCCCCGCCAGTGGCGCGCGCACCGTCGTCCGCTTCACTCTGTCGGTGAGCGCTGGAAGCGATGCGCTGCGACTGGCCTGAAGATCATTGTCATAGACCGTCGCCTGGAGCGTCAGCTTGCCGCCTTCGTTGGTCCTGATCGCAAGGCCCCCATCGCCGATCAGCGACACATTCTTGGTATTGCACCGATACTCTAAGGCGCGCAGGCAGTGCTGGCGCGAACAATCAGTTGGTGAGGAAGGGCGACTACTTCTGGCTGTCGAAGGTCGCCTGAGATCGTCCGCAAAAGCAGTCGCACGGCGCTTCGTCCGATTTCAGCGCTGGGCTGGCCGATCGTGGTCAGCGGGGGGGTCATGTAGCGAGCGAATCGAATGTCGTCGAATCCGACGACCGATACATCATTTGGGCAGATGAGCTCGCACGCGCGAATCGCGTCCAACGCGCCGATTGCCATTTCGTCACTGAAGCAGAACAGTCCTGTCACGCCTCGCTCCAGCAACGACAACGCCTGCTCTAGGCCCGAGTCGATCGAGAAATCGCCTGAGCCGACAACCAGACGGGTAAGAAGACCACGGGCTGCGACGGCCCGTTGCGCACCGGCAAGCCGATCGCGACTGAGAGGACTGTTCAACGGTCCAGTGATCACGCCGATGTCGCGATGGCCCAAGTCGAGCAGATGAGCCATCGCCTGTTCGCCGGCTGCGGCGTTATCGATATGCACGCTCGAGACGCCGAGGCCAGGGACGTATTCGCAAGCATTGACGACGGGAATTTGACCTGGACGCTTGGCGACCTCGGCTTCGAGTGCCTCCGGCAGACGGTATCCCAGGAACACGAGCCCATCGACTTCGCGCCGTCGGAGCATGCCGACGTATTGATCTTCCGCGCTGGGATCGTGCCCCGTGTCGCCGAGCACGACTGCGTAGCTTGCTTCGCGCGCCATTTGTTCGGCACCCCGGATCACTTTCGAAAAGAAGGGATTGGAAATGTCGGGAACCATCAAAAGCAGCTTGGATGACCGGAGCGTACGCAGAGTGCGTGCGGCAAGGTTCGGCTCGTAGCCCAGTTCATCGACGGCGCGCATCACACGCAACCGCGTCGCCTCCCGTACGATGTCCGGCTGGCTGAGTACCCGCGAAACGGTGGCAGTGGAGACGAGGGCGTGCCGGGCGACGTCGAGGATCGTTGTCATAACTTCCGACCTTACTGGATTGGCTGCCCGCATTGTCGACCCTGCGGTCGCAATGTAAAGGTTTACATTGTTGATGGCCTGAGTATCACGTCAGCGGGCGGGCGGCTGACTATTGCCCAGGCATCAGAAGTAGAGGTTCCCGATGAGCGTACGCGCCCGGTTATTCGTAATGATGGCGCTCCAAGTCGCCGTCTGGGGCGCCTGGGCTCCGAAGCTCTTTCCCTACATGACCATGCTGGGCTTTTCAGCCAGCCAGCAGGCGCTGGTCGGCAGTGCCTGGGGCGTGGCGTCGATCGTAGGTATCTTCTTTGCCAACCAGTTCGCCGACCGTAATTTCGCGGCCGAGCGGTTCCTCGGGCTCAGCCATTTTCTAGGCGGCCTCTTTCTGGTCGGTACGGCCTTCAGCACGGCGTTCTGGCCGTTCTTCGTCTGCTATCTGGCCTATAGCCTGCTCTATGTTCCGACGCTTTCCGTTTCCAACAGCATAGCCTTCGCCAATCTGAAGGAGCCGGCAAAGGACTTCGGCACGGTGCGAATGGGCGGGACCGTGGGATGGGTTCTGGCGAGCTGGCCGTTCATTTTCCTGCTGAGCGCACACGCGACAGCGGATCAGGTCCGCTGGATCTTCCTGATCGCCGCGCTAATCTCGTTCGGGATGGCCGGCTACTCGCTAAGTCTGCCTCACACGCCACCGAAGCCCACGCAGACGGTCGATCGGCTCGCCTGGCGTCGCGCGCTGGGCCTCTTGCGCCAGCCCCCGGTCGCGGTCCTCTTCCTAGTGACGTTCATCGATTCCGTTGTCCACAACGGCTATTTCGTGATGGCCGACGCCTTCCTGACCAACCGGGTCGGTGTGGCCGGCAACCTCAGCATGGTGATCCTCAGCCTAGGCCAGGTGACCGAGGTGGTTACGATGGCGGGGCTAGGCATCGTCTTGGCGAGGCTCGGCTGGCGGACAACCATGACGATCGGAATTCTGGGGCATGCGGCCCGGTTTCTGGCGTTCGCCTTTCTGGCGGACAGCCTGCCGGCGATCATAGCCGTGCAACTGCTTCACGGCATTTGCTACGCCTTCTTTTTCGCCACCGTTTACATTTTCGTCGATGATGTCTTTCCCAAGGACGTTCGGGTCAGCGCGCAGGGGCTGTTCAACCTGCTGATCCTTGGCGTCGGTAATGTGGTGGCCAGCTTCCTCTTCCCGGCGCTGATAAACCGGCTGAGTCATGTGGTGGGCGGCGTCGCGGCGGTGGATTACCGGAGTCTTTTTTTGGTCCCATCCGGCCTAGCGCTGTTCGGTGCGCTGCTGCTCGCCCTCCTGTTCCGGCCCGCGTCGAGAGGTCCGGCACAGGCACCGC
Organism: Sphingobium cyanobacteriorum; assembly: GCF_030580935.1. Lineage (GTDB taxonomy): Bacteria > Pseudomonadota > Alphaproteobacteria > Sphingomonadales > Sphingomonadaceae > Sphingobium > Sphingobium cyanobacteriorum. Next base: position 3,291 of record NZ_JAUQOM010000032.1, read on the forward strand.
GGCAGGAGAGCCCGCACGTCGGGCTCGATCGTGGTGCGGCCAGTCCCTGATCCCCTTGTCACAACACGATTGAGCGGTTGGCCGCAGTTAACGCCCGCTCGTATTGAGCAAGCGCGCCAAAGAGCGAGAAAAGAAGCTCACCATGCGGTGTCCCAGTGTCCATCTGCTCCGTGAGCGACCGAAATGAGACACCACGCTCCCTGAGATCAGTAAGGATCGCCAGCAAATGCGGCAAGGATCGGCCGAGGCGATCCAGCTTCCACACAACCAGCGTATCGCCAGCCTTCATATATTCCAGACACGCCTTCAGATTGGCGCGATCCTCACGAGCGCCGGACGCCTTGTCGGAAAAGAGATTCCGGCTATCAACGTCGGCTGCGACCAGCGCATCACGTTGCAGATCGACCGATTGCCGGTCGTCGGTTGAAGATACACGCATGTAACCAATGAGCATGTCGGAAAACCTCCCAAAGCACGTTGTCGCACAGTGCTACATTCCGACAGTGTTTTTCGGGTGCTATGGGTTTTACGATACGCAGGCGTTCGCTGAGTTCGTCTTAGGTCCGCCAGTCATCGAGCAAAGCCGACGGATTTCATGTGATTGCCGGCACTGCAAAAGCCGCCGGTCAGCCGTCGACCCGTGCGGGTTGTTCATGCTTCGCAAATTTTTTCTTGATAGCGGACGTCTATAGCAAATGAGGTAACTGCCGTAGCGGGAGATTGCTTTGATGGATAATCGCGCCGGTCTAACGATGACCATCGTTCTGATTGTTGTGGTGGCGGTGTCGGCATTGGCACGGCAGTATCTGGCGCGGAGAGATGCCAAGCGAATTGCAGATAAGCGGTGGGCCATCACACCTATGTCTATATTTCAACACCACCCTGGTCGAGGCGTTGGCTATGCCGGATATACTGATCACGCCGCCATGGGATATGAGGTCAATGACAGCTTATTGTGGCAGTCTCCTGAAATGCAGTTCGAGCTTGTCGGTTTCGCGAAAGGCTTTTTGGAGGGAATCCTTAGCCGCGACGGCCTTAACGGGGGGCAGTTCCAGATAATCGATGCGACATCGGCAGATAGGGACGCCCTTGGCTGGTTGGCGCTTATGCAACGCAAGGGGACCGACAACGCTGCGCCCTCTACCGATAATCTGGCAACGATTATCACCCTAGTCGCTCGCGAACTAAATGGCGCGGGGCCGCTTCGGATACCTTATTGGGAAAAATTTCAAAGCCGGGCATATGGCAATCCCCGCAAGGAAAGTCGGCGTAGAAGCCGAACCTCAATCGCTAAACAGGAGCAATTGCTTTCCCGTTACGAGCGGCGCAGAAAAGAGGGTTACAGGCTAGCCCGATCGGCGATCGTCGCATGACGATCAGAATGAAGCATTCACAGGGGCCGGTCCAGCAAGACCGTTAATCTTAATTCGCAGGGCACGATTTGGCCCAAGCGGCCGTCTTTGGTCGGTGGCCGACGGCAGCTTTCATCTTGCTGGAAAACAGGCGATAACCGTCGTCCGCCATGTCATACCCGACGCTGGGCTGTCGCTCGGTAATGATGACATAAGCGGTCGGTTCGTTCACCACCCAGGGTCGCCGCAGCCGTGTCCCACCTGCGACGTTTTGCTCGGATGAGCAACGACAGTCACTTGCGAAACGATATGCAGCCGCATAGGAAGCCTCGTCCTTCACTGCTTCGGCGGGATGAGGACAAAGATCGCGTCGGTTCCCCGGAAACGGGGATTAAAAGGGAATGCGGTGCGGGTTCTTCCAAGGATCCTATGCCGCAGCTGTCCCTGCAACTGTAAGTGGCGAGCGCGATATACATGTGCGGAGGGCATTGCGCCCCATCCGCCAGCCACTGGGCCGGACGCTAAATCCTGCGAGGCCTGGGAAGGCCGTATATCAAGCGATGACCCATGAGCCAGGAGACCTGCCGGCGTCTGGTCGCTCTTGCCCTGGCCCAGGGGATGGCTGCGGCACGGTGAACTCCGTCTGAGCGACAAACGAACGGCTGGTCCTGCGGGTGCGGGAATCCGGGCGGTTGCGTGCGTGTTCCCTTACGTTGCGGCAACCGTTCGCTCTTCGCGCCGCCCCATCTCCAACCGTTCGTAACTTGTCACTTGGCTCGCCTCTCAGCAGGTGAGCGGCGAAACGAACGGGGATTTATATGCATTATCTCAACACTATCGTGCTGGCTGCCGCTGGCCTGTCCTTGTCGACAACCAGCTATACCCAGACCCCGGCGGCCGATGCCAATGCCACGGCCGATGCCATCATTGTGACGGGCACGGTCGATCCACTCCGGCTCAATCTGAAGACCGAGGGTGCCAGTCGCCTGGGACTTACGCCGCTGGAAATGCCTGCCAGCGTCGAAACGATCGATGGGGACGCCATCAGGTTGCGGGGCGATCTGACCATTCAGGATGCCGCGGCACGTGCGACCGGCATCGTCAATACGTCCGGCGTCTTTGGCTATGGCCTCTCGGCCCGCGGTTTCACCGGACAGAATTCGGTGATGACGCTATATGACGGGATGCGGATGTACAACAACACGCTGACATTCCCGGCTGACCCGTGGATGGCGCAGAGCGTTGAGATCCTGCGCGGTCCGGCCTCGGTCCTGTATGGCGAGGGTGCCATTGGCGGCGCGGTCAATGTCGTGCGCAAGCAACCGTCCGAACAGATGGAGGTGAGCGGTCGCATCGGCGTCACCTCCTTCGACAGTCTCAATGTCGCGGCGGGCGCTGGCGGGCCGATCACTGACGCAATCGGTTTTCGCGCCGACGCCAGCTATCGCCGCTCGGAAGGCTGGATGGAGCGCGGCGATTCCGACGCGCTCTCTTTGTCAGGCGCCATTCGCCTGAAACCCGCAGACGGGCTCTCCATCACGCTGTCCCACGATTATAGTGAACAAAATCCGCGCACATGGTTCGGCGTGCCGCTGGTCAACGGAAAGCTGGATCGATCGTTCCGCCGGAACAATTACAATGTCGACGATGCCCGGCTGCGCTTTCGCGACAATTGGAGCCAGGCGAAAATCGAATGGGCGGCTTTGGACGCGCTGATTATCCGCAGCACATTCTACCATCTGTGGGCCAATAAATATTGGAAAAATGCCGAAAATGTCACCTATGTACCAGCGACTGCGACCAGCGCCGCGCAGGTCCGGCAATCCAGCTTTCTGGAACTCTATCATATCCAGAAGCAGACCGGGAACAGGACCACGGCCAATCTGACGCACGCGCTGGGCGGGCTGGAAAACCAGATGGTCGTCGGCTTCGACATCAACCGGATCAGCTACAAAAATGTTAGCAACAGCGGCAACACCGCGACGCGTCTGGTCGATGTGGACGATCCGGCTTCTGCGCTCTTCCTCCACCATGCCAGCGCGCCTACCAAGCCACGCTACACCAACAAAATCCGGCAATATTCGATCTTTGCCGAAGACCGGCTGTCGTTCAGCGAACGATTCTCGCTGGTAGGCGGCCTGCGCTACGACCGGCCTGAAATTACAAAGACGGACTATGTGAACGCCGCAAACAATTTTACTTCAACCCCGGACGCCGTGACCTGGCGGGTTGGCGCCGTCTACAATCCTGTACCGACACTAGCGCTCTACGGCCAATATGCCACTGCGGCCGATCCCGTCGGCGCGCTTGTCTCCACCAGCGTGGCGCAAAGCGATTTCGACCTGTCCACCGGTCGACAATATGAAGCAGGTATCAAGCATGTCTTCTGGGGCACACGCGGCCAGTGGACGCTGGCGGTCTATGACATCGTCAAGCGCAAGCTACTGACATCCGATCCATTGATCCCGTCCATTCAGGTGCAGGTCGGCCAACAATCCTCTCGCGGTGTCGAAGCCTCGCTGTTCCTGAAACCGATCGATCGCCTGAGCCTCACGCTCAACGGCGCGCTGCTCCGGGCGCGCTACGATGATTTTGCGGAATCGGTGGGCGGCGTGCTGTTCCAGCGCGCAGGTAACCGGCCCAGCAATGTCGCCGCCAAAAGCGCCAATGCGTTCGTCAGTTGGGCGTTCGCCGATGACTGGGCCGTCGACGGCGGCGTCAGCTATGTCGGCAAACGCTATCAGGACGCGGCCAACAGCCGGGTCGTTCCCGCTTATACCTTAACCGATGCCGGCATTCGCTGGCAGTTCTTGGACGGGGCAAGCGCAGCGATGCGCGTGCGCAACATCTTCAACGAAGTCTATGCGCGCGCGACCTATGGCGCATCGCAATGGGTGTTGGGCGATCCGCGCACGGCGGAGGCGACGCTTCATGTCACATTCTGACATGGCGGAGATGCCCCGGCGAAAGCTGTCTCCGCCTTCGGCCGCCGCGCTGTCCAAGACAGCCAAACGCTGGCTTTACGTCTTTCATCGCTGGGCGGGCATCGCCCTGTGCCTTTTATTTGCCATCTGGTTCTTCTCCGGTCTGGTAATGCTCTACGTCTCCTTCCCCTCCTTCCGCGCCGAGGAGCGGGTCGCAACGGCAGCGCCGATCGACTGGCCACAGGTGCATATCGGCCCGGATCAGGCGCTGGCAACACTAGGTCTGACCGCATTTCCCAGCGAAATGCGACTGGGCATGACGGGTGGCGAACCGGTCTATCTGTTCGTCACATCCGATGGGCGGCGCGCCGTGTCGGCGCGAATGGGCGATGAAATCACACAGATTGCTGCGCCGCATGCGGTGGCGATTGCCTCCACCCTCACCGGCGCACCAACAGCCTCTATTACTACTGTTGACCATGACCAATGGGTTGTCACGCGCGCCTACATGGCGATGGCCCCGTTCTGGCGGATAAGACTTGCCGATGCCGCAGCGACGGACGTCTATATCAGCCAAAGAACAGGTGAGGTCGTGCAGAACACGACCGCGCATGAGCGATTCTGGAACTGGTTGGGCGCAATCCCGCACTGGATCTATTTCGAGGTGTTGCGGGTGTTTCAGGAGCCTTGGCGCCAGACCGTCCTGTGGACGTCGGGCATCGGAATTTTGGGGGCGATTGCAGGCGTCTGGATCGGTCTGTTGCGGGTCCGGTTGCGCAACCGCTACAAATCCGGGTCGGCCAGCCCCTATCGCAATTGGATGAAATGGCATCATGTCGCGGGCCTAGCAGGTGGGTTGTTCGTCATCACCTGGGTGTTCAGCGGCTGGTTGTCCATGAGCCCCTGGGGTGGACTGCGCGACAAAGGGCAGAGCGACGTCGCAAGACTCTACGGTGATGCCAGGCTTGGCTTTCCCACCACCGATCTGGCGATGTTGGTACGGGTAGGGGCCGGCGCACGGGAGGCACGCTTCACCTATGTCGGCGGACAGCCTGTCATCTCCTTGTGGAGCAGGGGACGACCCCGACTGTTAGACGGTCGGACCGCCCGGCCCATGACGCTCGATCAGGGCCGGATAATCACGATTGCGCGCGCGGTCATACCCGGTTCAACACTGACCACAGTGGAACGACTAGAGCGCCCCGACCGCTACTGGTATTCGACCGGAGACGTGCGGGACGACAGCCGACCGCTGCCCGTTCTACGGTTCAAATTCGATGATCCTGCGCATACATGGCTGCACATCGATCCGGCGACCGGCGCGTTACTCGGTCAGATCGGATCGGGTGACCGCAGCTATCGCTGGCTATTCAGTGCGCTCCATAGTCTGGACTTCCCATGGTTGTTGATTTGGCCACCGGTGCGGCACATTCTGGTCTGGCTGTTGTCCAGCGTAGGCATCCTCATTTCAATCAGCGGTATGGTTGTTGGCTGGAGGCGCCTTTTCCGAACGTAGATCTATGGAGGCCCGAAGTCTCCGTCAGCAACATATGTGTATGGACATTATGTCGACAGGTTGAAGATGATCGGAGCGGTAAAAACAATGCGCCCACAGAAACGGTAAAGTTCTGCGAATGAGAAATAGGCGATTGAATGACGATACTGGGTTGTAAATGCTATATTTCCGGTAAGCTCTGGGTCGCGAAGCCTCAGCCTTTGATTTTGGCGGCCCGCTTCAGCCGCGCGTCGACATCGTCGATTGAAAAAGGGTCGGCCTCTTTCATGTGTGCAAGTTCGCTCCAGTCAATTGGGACCGCGACCGGGGCACCCGGGCGGGTACAGGATCGCGGTGCTGCCGCGCTGGTTGCGCAGCCAGTCGATGAAGATACGGCCCTTGCGTTTCGCCTTGCTCATCGTCGCGGTGAAATGGTCGGGCTCCGACGCCGCCCCTCTCCATCAAGTACACCGAGCGTCTCGCCCAAGCTGGGATAGAACCCTCGGCCGGCAGCGTCGGCGATAGCTACGACAACGCTTTGGCCGAGACGATCAATGGCCTTTACAAGGCCGAGGCGATCCAGCGCCGCGAGGAGGTCACCAAGGCAAGCCAGATGAGCCGCTTCCAGCGGCTGGTCGCACCGGTCGATGGCACGGTCCAGCAGCTAGAGGTTCACACGGTGGGCGGCGTAGTCGAGGCGGCGAAGCCGCTCATGACGGTGGTTCCGGCGTGGGGGTTGATAGAGGTGGAAGCCAAGATCCTCAACAAGGATGTCGGTTTTGTGAAAGTAGGCCAGGAAGCGGCGGTCAAGCTCCAGGCATTTCCGTTCACGCGCTACGGCACGGTGCCGGGACGGGTTCGATCGATCAGCCGGGACGCTGTTCAGGACAAGGACTTGGGCCTTGTCTATGTGACGACCATCACGCTCGATCGAAGCCATATCGATGCCGATGGCCAACGCGTGAATCTCGCTCCTGGCCTTGCCGCGACCGTCGACATCAAGACCGGAACACGGCGGATCATCAGCTATCTTCTCAGTCCCCTTCAGACCAGCATCGCTCAGGCAGGGCACGAGAAATGACGAAAAGCGGGGCCGAATGCCGTGTATGATCGGGAAAAGGCAAGTCAGCCCTAGATCGGTTCCTTTTCCGCTTGCAGTGATGAAAACGCAGCTTAATCTTATAGTTGGGGGAGAGACGCATTGTGCAAAAGCTGGCGTATAGCAAGTCACTTGCGATGGTGGGCAGCGGCGTTCGATTTCTGTCCATTGGCCTGCTTGCATTGGCGAGCGTCTCTTGTGCGGCTCCCAACCGATATATGGGCATTTATTTGCGCTCGAGCGCTACGGAGCCAGCACTGCAGGCATTGGCTTCTCGAGCGCGTACTGGCGACAAGCAGGCACGGTTTGATCTTGGCAACTGGTTTGAGAGAGGGTGGGGACTACCCACCGACTTGGATCGGGCACAGCATTTGTACCGTTTGGCTGCCGCAGACATGGGCGGTACCATTTTCATCTACCAACCGCCGACGCACAAGGGTGGCACAGGACACGTAATAGCTGTCGATACTGGCCCGGTACTTGAGGGGCTGCCGGAGGCGAAGTCGCGCTTGACCGATGCAGCGGCCGCTCGCGGCTCACCGACCCTTCCACCGGCAGCAGCAGTGATCGAGGCAGCCTATGTCCGCTGGGCCAACTGGGCCTGCAAACAGATGGTTGATGTCTGTCCAGACGACGCGCTCGTCTTTCCTGTTAACGTCCGAGCCGAGAAGATCGAGTGTGACGTCGAAATCGGATCGCACCGCATGCGCTTTCGACCTTTTGTACTTCGACAAGGCAGCGCGATGCCAAGCTACGTTTACGCTGGAACGCCGTTCGGGCGACAAATTCTGGATTGCCGAGGCCGAACGAAGTTGGCCGAACAAGTTCAAGCCGGAGATCACATGCCCAGGTAGCTGACACCCAAAGCGTGCAAATAGTTCTCTGAAAAGGATTCGTATGTCAGACTCACAGCAGCCAATCCCAACGGCTCCCCCACTGCGAGATGCGGTTAAATTGAACCGAGCAATCGGTACTTTTTTTATTGGCATCTTCGTTGTCTCTTGTTCAAATCCGACATCGCACGCCAAACAGACAAAGTCGGTAGATTCGGCAGTCGCGGCACTCTTCAAAGCTGACACACGCGTACAGACAATTCGCATCCCGGTTGGGCTGGGCGCTGCGAGAGTGTGCGGGACGCCAGATACTATGCTCACCCTTTATCCGGGACGCGGCGTCCAGGCCGTCACTGGATCAACGCCATTCGTACCCGTGAATTCGCCGTCTGATATGTGCCACGTTCGGATCACGTCCGTCGCTGGGGCTGGGCACGATCTCTTTATGTCGTCCTCCTGCGCCGTGCGTGCGCTTTCTGATGGTAAAGTAGATATTGTGGTCGCGCCTAACGCTAAGGACGAGTTTACGGCGGCTGAGTGTTTTTACCGACTTGCTCTTGTACTTGAAGGATATTCAGGCGGATTAAGTGCCCCAATATTCGGGATGTATCCGGACAGTTTCTATTTTGCAGGGAAGCGCAATTATGTCGGTCCAGTCGTCGTGCCCATAATTCAGGACCTAATTCGGAAGTGCGATGGGATTGTGAATAGATATTACAGCAGCGACCTGCGTGACTTTGTTCAAACCAAATGTGGCTTCGATTGAGAGCGAGAGGATAGCAGATGCCAGGGCAGGAAGGGCAGAGCCAGTACCACGCCGAGGTGCTAAAGGTGAACCGCCCCGGGATTGCCGGAGGCCCTAACTCCTGAGAGGAAGGGTCTACGATGAGCAAGACGACGAACAAGTTTGCACCGGAGGTTCGTGAACGGGCGGTCCGCATGGTGTTGGACCATG
>NZ_JAUQOM010000033.1 GCF_030580935.1 Sphingobium cyanobacteriorum
TGGCATTGGCCCCTCGGCCATGACCGAGGCCATGGCCATGCTCAATCAGCATTTCAACAAAGCGGCCTGATCCCAACAAAGGCGCGGTGCCGCTCGGCGGTCCCGAATGTTTGCAACAGAGCCCGCTGCCCTACATGCGGCGTGCAGGCATGGGGCAAGCCCGCGCTGCGGCTCCTGTGCGGTGGCGACGATTGCGCCAGCGCGCCCCTCGCCCCTGTCGAATAAAGGGGCTAGGATCAGCCCATGACGATGCGCAGCCTATTCGACGGGGCTTTGACGATGATCCTCTATGTCCTCGCCTTCGCAGCGGGGACAGTTTTTGTCCGGGCCAACTATGATCTGGTTGAGGCACACCCGCTTCTGGTGTTCTTTGTCGGCGCGATCTTCGCCTACCAGCTATTCAACCTGATCCCGCTTGCCGTTGCGACCATCAACGATCACATTCTAGGCCAGCCTGAACAGCGTCATAAGCGAGACTAGAGGCTATCCCTTCGGAATAGCGTTAATATCGAGCGCAAGCGGCTCGGTTTGTCGGGAGCTGCATGGTCCGGGGCCGTGGCCTCCGTCGCTGCGGGGTGCGCCTCATCCCATAGAGCTTTCCAACGCTCCGCCTCAATGCGGCGCGCCATTGCGCGGTTCTCAACCGCGTGCAGCCTTCGCGCTTCTCCGGGATCGCTATCCATGAATCTCGCGCTGCACGATGAATGGTAAGTTTCCGTTGCACACCATGATTAACAGCCTGCCGACGATAAAGGCTGGGCATATCGCGCGGGCGCAGCTCCTTCGCCTTGCCAGCGCCGTGCCTGCCCGATACGGTTCTGCAACAACTCTGCTTTCGGGTCGCGCACAACCCGCCGTTGTGTCCGAAAGTGCGAAAGCCCGGCCCTGTGTCGGGCTTTCTTATATTCGTGCTAGACCACGCTCCAACAAATAGTTCTGGTTCTCATAGACGCCTACGTCTATGCCGGATCTGACAGAGGAAGCGGGATGGCATTGGAACCTATCAGGGTATTGGAGTTCGCGGACGCCGATCGCGCGGACGTGCAACGGCGCGTGGTCGATGCCGTGCAAGCTGCGCCCGAACGGTTCCTGACGGACTATGCGGCCCGACCCGGCACTTTCGGGGGGCGCTACGTCTGTGCGGACGCCATGAAAGAGCTGCTTCCCGAATATACCGCCTCAAGAGAGGCCCGCGGCCGATACAACGCGCCCGTCCACAATGCCGCGGCCGTTCTGGCGGCCGAACAATACCGGCGCGTAGTGGCCGATAGCTCCGATCCGGCCCGCAACCTGGTGCTGTTCGTAACCGGGATGCCGGGGGCCGGGAAAACCTCTGAAATCCAGTATGCGGCGCTGCATGAAGGAAACCGGCTCGGCCGTGACGTGCGCGCGATCTTTGAGGGCCAGCTTGTCGATCCGCAAGCGAGCATCGCCAAGGTCGAACAGGCATTGAGCGCCGGATGCAGGGTCGGGGTAATAGCGGTGCTGCCTCGGCCAGAGGAGGCGCTTGCGCACACGTTCCAACGCTTTGAGGAGCTGGGCCGGGGTGCGAGCGCGGCCGTGATGGTGCGTATTCAGGAGGGCACGCCTGACGGCCTAGAGGCCCTTCTAGGTCGCTTTGGCGATCAGATTTCGGTTGCGGTCCATGACGTGCGCGATCGTGCGAATGTTCATCGCCTAGAAGGCATGGACGGTGTAAATATCTGGCGGAAGGAATTGGAAAATGGACCTGTCCAAGAAAGGCTTGAAAGAGAGTTCGACCGGCTCAACCAACTCGGCCGCGTCAGCGCAGATTGCGCCCTCCAATTCAAAGGACAGTCTCCCCACGGGCAACTTTACGCGATTGGAGGCCCTGATGTTGGTGGGAGCCTCGCACATGGCGACGGACGAAAAGCTACGCCGGAAAGTGGCCGAACGTCTCTCCTGAACGCGGCACGGGGAAGCTCGCTCGCCGGACTCTCCGACGCCCTCAAGACAGGCCAGAGCGAAAGCGACGGCAAAACCAAATCCAACGAAATCGGCCACGGCCTGCCTAAGCCGCCGTCGCCTCGGCGTTCCAGATGAACGCCCCCAGCCCTAACCTTCCGCTTGGTGTTAGCCGGGGAGCGTTGCGAGGGGCTGGCCCCTTGCTGTGGGGGTCGATCGGGACGCTGGGCGGCCCGATCGCAGGGGGACGCTTCCCCCGCCTGCCCCTTCTTTTCCAGTAGGTGCCATGACCGGCTATCTCGGCTCGAAACAGGTTTCGGGCGCATATCAGGCTGTGATTGCCAATATGCCGCCGCACGATACCTACATTGAGACGCATCTAGGCTCCGGCATCGTCCTCCGGCGCAAGCCTCCCGCTGCCCGCTCGATCGGCCTCGAAATTGATCCGGCTACCTTTGAGTGCTTCGGCTCGATCGCGGCAGAGGAATCGAGCGCGTTCGATGGCGCGGCCGTCGAAACCTACAACGTCGATTGCCTCGCCTTCCTGCGCGATTTCGACTTTTCGGCCGCTGGGCGCGTGCTGATCTATGCTGATCCGCCCTATGTCCTCGCCACGCGCTCCCATCCGGGCACGCGCTACCGCTATGACTATACGGAAGCGGACCATAGGGAACTGCTGGCCGTCCTCGATGCGCTGCCCGCCTCGGTGATGATTTCAGGCTATCCCTCGTCCCTGTATAGCGAACTGCTGCCCGCGCCGCGCTGGCGCGTCCTGTCCTATCAGGCCATGACGCGAGGCGGGCCGCGCACCGAATGTCTATGGATGAACTATGCGCCCGACGCGGCGCATTGGGCCACCCATGCCGGGGTGGATTTCACCGATCGCCAGAGGATCAAGCGCAAGGCGGCACGTTGGAAACGCATGTTTAGCGAGCTGCCTGCGGGCGAGCGAATTGCGATCCTCGCCGCGCTGCTGGAAGTGGACTCATAGCAGGCCAGCGCCGCACTCGTTGCCGTTGTGAAATGATTAACCAAAGCATCCTAGATCAGCCCTGCGACCCGAAGAACCTTTCTCGATCATTTAGGTTCTTTCACTGGACCCGGCTGCATTAGCTGTCGGGTCCATCTTTCTGCGCCGCCAGCTCGTCCACCAACATTTAACCAAGGCGGGCAAGGGTCCGATTACCGCTCCTGTGTCAAAAGAGGCGATGAACGGCGATAACAACAGGCCCTTTTCGCGCGGCGATTTGTCGGCGCTTCTGCTGCTGCTGTTCACGCTCGCCATGATGGCCTATAACTATCGGCATCCAGAGTGGGCGAGCCAAGGCGGCATATGGGCCTACATTGTTCCCCGCCACGGGACAGCATCATAGGCGTGCGCGCCTATCCGATGACTGAACGGACAAAGCGGACGATCGGCGGCCCAACGCCCGCGAGGAAGGCAAGCCCGGTAAGCGCCAGCAATCCCCAAAACTCGATGTGGATAAGCAAGTCGCTGCCGGAATCGTCGTTCGGATCGGGCCAGTCCTTCATGGCACCGGATGATTACGGCTCCGGCTCGATGCTGCAACCTCCTAAGCCAGCAAGGGGCTTCACCGGCCAGCATCATAGACGGGAACGTCTATGCCACCGGCGACATAGACGCGGGCGGCTATGCTGCAGCGCATAGACAGCGGCGACTATGCTTCAGCGGCCAACATTTCCGAGACAGGGCAACCGATCGCGTCCGCGAGCTGCGCCATAACATCCAAGGTCGGATTGGCCTTCCCGTTCTCGATAAACGAAATGTAGGAGGCCGTGACGCCGGTTTGCTCATGCAGCATCGCTTGCGACATTTTGAGGGCCTGCCTCCGCGCCCTCAACCGCTTCCCGAATAATTTGCTCAACGGGTGCGCCATATCGTCCAAACGTAGGTATATTGCCATTCTGGAACCTGCTTCGGAGTCGGGTGATGATGGACTTGAACGACGAACAATATCACCGCCTCCAACATGCTATAGCCCTCACGCGCGAAAGCCTCGCTATCGCGGCGGAGCTGGGCGACGATCTATCAGCCTTTCAACTGAAACACGCGCTCCATTCGCTGCATTACATTAGCGAGCTAGAGGCCGAAGGCCATGACGATCGGGAGCCTGTCACCCTGACCGTGGATGAAGCGGAGGCCCCGCGAACTGCGAGAACAATGCGAGACACGGACCTGAGCGATGAACAATATCGCGGCCTCCTCCACGCTATAGACCTCGCGCGGGAAAGCCTCGTTATCGCGGTGGAGATGGACGACGACATAACCGCCTTCCATCTCAAAACCGCGCTCCGTTCCCTCGACTATTCTAGGAAGCTGGTTTCCGCTTGATCTAGCGTCGAACGCTGCGGCGCTGGGCCGGTCGATCGTCTCCGATAACCGGCCCGGAACGCTTCCTTTCGCGTTCGTCGTCCAGCTCGATCCGGGGAGCCTCCCGCTCCTGCTGACGCGGGTTCTCGATCGCCGCCCTGATCTGGCGCACCACGCCTTCACGGCCCAAGCGGCTGTTCTGCTGCAAGTCGTTGAAGTCGGTGAAGCGTGCCGGGTCGGCCTGCTGCTCGCCGGGAGCGAAGGTCGGGAAGACCGGAACGCCGTTCACGGCCTGCGCCGCTTGGGTCGCCTTCTCCTTGCCGGGATTGTAGCCGAATTTCTCCAAGACGCGCTGATCGTCCTCGCCCATGATGAAAATCGGCTTGTCGGGGTAACGCTCGCGCAACGCGGCTGCGACGGCGGGAAGGTTGCCGGAATCGAACGCCGCGACGGTCGCATGGTCCACCACGCTAGAGACGGTCGCCATCGTCGCGTAGCCTTCGCCAATCATAATGCGCGGGGCCTTGTCGAGCGCGGCTAGTGCGGCCTGCGGCGTCACGCCCCCGTTGACCACATGGAAACAGCTTTCCTTGTGGCTCTCCTTCGCAAAACGCTTCGTGCCGTCTTCCTGAATATATTGCGTCGTCCAGTGCTTGCCGCTGGTGTCGATCGCCGGAAGGTGGATTGTATTATCGCTGGCGCTGGCGAGCGCGCCGATCGTCGGCGCAATGCCCTTCCTCTCCATGTAGGGCGTTGCCTGCTCGATCTGACGGCATTGCGCGGCGCGCTGCTGCACGCGCTCGGCCGTCGCGTCATATGTCGCCGTCCGTTCCCGATCGCGCTCCTCGCGCTTGGTGGCCGCCTCGGCGTTCAAGCGGGCCTTCTCCTCCTCGCTCAAGGTGTAGCCGGTGCTTTTCCAGCGCATATCCAGCCCTGAACGGTTGTTCTTGATATAGCCTGCGGGGTGGCCATCGGTGAACGCGACGTAGAAGCCCGCCGCCTCGCCTTTGCCGTCCCCCGCTGCGGGAACGCGGTGGGTCTTCCCGTCCATCATCGGGTGCCCTGCGGGAACCTCAAGGCCAAGGGATTTCATGGCGTCGGCAAACTCGACCTCCGGGCTTTTCGCCTCCTGCTGGCGCGGCTGATTGTCTATTTTCCAGCGCGCCAGCTTCTCCGGGTCTGCGCCCTCCGGCGCATACCAGCTCTTGCGCGCGGCATCCCATTTCGCGCCGTTGGCTTTGGCAAGGGTTCGTTCGCCATAAGGCACCGCCAGATATTCGCGCGTCTGTCGCGGGGTTTCCTTCATCGTATGCCCTTCCTGCGGCTGCTCCGGGGCCGTGGGGCGCTGCGCGCGCTCGCCGGGGAGCGATTGGCCTATATCTTCTGCGGGTGCCTCTACGGCGCTTGAAAGCCATTTCTGGAACGGCTCGACATTAGCGCCTGCCGGGACATACCATGATTTTTCGGCCTTATCCCACTTTGCGCCCAAGGCTTTCGCCTCGTCCTTCTCCCGATAGGGGACCGCAAGATATGTGCGGGTGGAAGGCGCTGGCGCGGCGTCCCGGTGGTCAGTCGCGTCAATGTCCAAGGATGGCGAATTGACCGCATAAAGCGGGGCCAAGCCCTGCCGCTCGCGGCGCTCATCGGCATATTGCTCCGCCTTCAAATTGATAAGGCGGGCAATCTCCTCCGGGTTCTGGTCGCGGCCATCAAAATCGCTGATCTGGTTCGGCCCAAGGGACAAGGCGATATAGCGGCGGCGCTCGCTATCGGCGGAATAGCCCGCCATAAGGTTTCGCTCGCCGTTCGGGGTTATCATCGTGCCGATCGGCCCGACGCCCTCAAATTGCCGTCGAACGGTGTGCATCGGCCCGCCACTATCAACCGGCTCCCAACCGTGCTTGTCGATCAGCGCGTGCAAAGTGCGGTCGGAATAGTGCTGCTGCGGGTCCGGTATAGAATCGCCTATGGCGGCAACGGCCCCGGCTGCGGCGGCCCATCTGTCGCCGCTATGGTCTGTCAGCCGCTCGACCGTAAACCCGGAATCATTAAGCGCCGCTGCAAGCGCCGGTCTGGCGAAGGCGGCCTTGATACGATCGTCCAGCTCCATGTTGAGGTCATCGGATATTACTAGGTCCGCTTCCTCGTTCCCATCGAAATGGGGGCCGTTCTGCCACTCCTCATAGGCTTGAACCGTCTCGGCCACGGCCGCGACCGCAAGCCGATCGCCCTCATCAAGATCATTCTGGCGCTGCTCCGGTGCCTGCTGGAAGTCTGGCGGCAAAGTCACGCGGAACCTATCAAAATCCTCGCGCGTAGCAGGCCGGATTTGATCTAGCGGACTGGCATAGAATGGCCCGTTAATCGGGTTGCGCCCGTCTATATTGCTGGCGAGGACGCCAAGCATCGTCATGCCCGGCTGCTGATAGCAAAGCGTATTCTCATTGCTGACGAAATATCGCGTATGGTCCTGCGCCTGCTCGACCTGCTGAATCAGCTTTTGTTCCAGCGCCAGAACATAGGTGTGAATCTTCTCGGCGTCCGATGCGGCGCGGACAATCTCAAGCGGGTCTTCCTCAAGGACTTTGATCCATGATCCGACATAGGCCGCGTGCTGCTCCGGGTCGTGGCCGATCTGCAATTCCTGCCCGGTTATGAGGCTCGCAATCTCGGCTCGCAATTCTTCGCGGGCATAGCCTTCCGAACCGAACGGGTGCGCCAAATCCCGGTCAAGGCGGTTGGGGTGGCCGGTCCAGTGCCCCAGCTCGTGCAGCGCCGTGGCGTAGAAGCGATCCGCGCTCGGAAACTGGCTGCGCAACGGCAAGGTGATGCTGTCGGTCGAAGGCCGGTAAAAGGCGCGGTCGCCCGCTTCTTCGGTGATTTTCGCGCCCGACGCCTGCAAGATGGCCTCGGCCCGGTCCACCGGATTCCACTCATGCGTAGTGGTGGCGATAGGTGGAAGCCCGTCGATCTGCTCGGCGTTGAACACCACGGCATAAAATGCGCGGGGCCGCTCAAGCTCGACCTTCTCTTTCCTCTGGCGGCCCTCGGCGTCCAGCACGGGCTTACCGCTCTCGTCCCGAACTACCCGTTCCTCCTCGAACTGCCAGTATTGGACAAGGGAGCCTTTCTCGCCCTTCCGCACCTGTGCGCCTTGGGCGGCGGCCTGCTTGTAGGTCAGCCAGCGATTATCAACCCGGCCCTCGGACATGAGATTGAGGACATTGACGCCGCGATAGCGTTTCCCGGTCGTTGGATTGAACGGCAATCCGCTGCTGCCGGTTGTCTCCCAAGGCTTCTGCCAAGGGGCGGTGCCCTGCTTCAACTGCTCTATCAGCTTGTCGGCAACCCGCTGGTGAAAGGGCTTCTTCTCCTCGGCCATGTCCTCGCCCTCCCCTAGATCAATTCGCGTTGCGCGCTGCCGCGATCAATTCGCCGCGTTCCGTGGCGATCGGTGCCGCGTCACCATCAAGCCCTTCCTCGGCCTCGCGCGCGTCGGCCTCGCTCATGGCGTCCTCGACAAAGGCCCCTGCCCGCTCTGCTTCCTCCGGGTCGAACTCGACAACCGCGCCGGGAATCTCGGCGTCGGCAAGTTTGCGCGCCACCAGCTCGTCAAGGGTGGGCGCGTCCTGCGCCTTGGGCTGATCCGTCATGCTCGTTCTCCTTTGCTGAAATCGGGCTGTCCCTTGTTGTCGAAATAGGTCTGCTTGCAGCCGGGATAGGCGCTGCAACTCCACCAGAAGGCCCCCTTCTTTTTCGCGGAAGGACGCCGCACTAGGCCAGCGCCGCACGCTTGGCATTTGTGCTGCTGCGACGGCACGGGCGCGGGAGCCTTCGCCAGCTCCGGCTTGCCCGCCTTGTCGTTGGCGGTGAATTTGCAGCCGTCGGCATAGCCGGTGCAGGACCAAAAATAGCCCTTGCTCCCTTTGATCCGGCGCAGCGGCTTGGAACATGACGGGCAAGGCGGCGCGTCGATCGCTATGGCAAGGCCCTGCTCTTTCACCCGTGCGACCTCGCGGCCGACATAATCGGCCAGTCCGCGAACGAATGTCATGGTATCGCTCTTGCCCTCGGCAATCGCGCGCTGCTGTTCGTGCCAAATGGCGGTCATGTCAGGGAACTTCGCCTGATCGGGCAAGGCGTCATAGAAGGCACGCGCCTGCGGGGAACTGACGATATTCTTGCCCTTCTCGACCAAAAACCCGCGATCGAAAAGCGTGGCTATGATGCTGTCGCGGGTCGCCGGGGTTCCAATTCCGCCATGCTCACCCGCCTTCCCCTTGTCCTTCTCGATCAGGAGTTTCCTAAGCCGCTCGTCCCGAACATATTTCGCCACCCGCGTTAGGTCGGTCAAAAGCGTGGCCATCGTATAGAGCGGCTTGGGCTTGGTTTCCTGCTGGTCGGCGCTGGCCGAAAGGCATTGCCCGGCCATGCCCGACGCGATCGAACGCAAGTCGGCCGAAAGGGTGTCCTCGTCCTCGGCAATATCCTCATTGCCTACATCGTTCTTATAGAGGACCGTCCAACCCGGCTTGGTCACAACCTTGCCCCGCGCGGAAAAGGCGTGGCCCGCAACCTCTATCTCGATTTCGGTCTGGTCATATTGGTTCGCGGGCCAGAACTGCGCGACATAGGCGCGCGCGATCAGCATATAGATACGCTGCTCCGGCTCTGTCAGCGCGGCAAAGTCGGCCGTGGCTTCGGTCGGAATGATGGCGTGATGCGCGGAAACCTTCTGCGAGTTGAAGGCCCGGCTTTTTATCGACGGGTCCGCGCGCTGCGCGATCGCTGCCAGCATCGGGACCGTCGCGGCGACGGCCGCCAGCACGCCGGGGGCGTCGGCGTGCTGCTCATCGCTCAAATATTCGCTGTCGCTGCGGTTGTAGGTGATAAGGCGATGCTTCTCCCGCAACGCCTGCGTAATGTCCTTCACCTGATTGGGCTTGTAGCCGAATTTCCGCGCGGCATCGGTTTGCAGCTTCAAGAGATTGTAGGGCAGCGGCGGCGCTGCCTCTTTCGCGGTGGTTTTGGCGCTGGCGATGCGAGCCGGTTGCCCCTGCACCGCCCCGGCTACGGCCGTCGCGAAATTGCGGTCGATCAAGCGGCGCTGCTCATCAACAGGGTCGCCCTCCCCGATCTGGTAACGCGCGGGGAAGGTCTGCCCGGCGAAACTGAACTGCCCCGATACCGTGTAGTAATGGCTCTTGGTGTGGGCCTCAAAATCGCGGTCGCGGCGGACGACAAGGCCCAAGATTGGGGTCTGCACGCGACCGACACTAAGAACGCCCTGAAACCCCCGCGCCTGCGCCGCGAGGGTATAGGCGCGGGTCATGTTCACGCCATAGAGCAAATCGCCCACGCTGCGCGCCTCGGCCGACGCGGATAACCCGGCATATTCGCGGTTATCCCGCATGGAGGCCAAGGCCCGCTGCACAACCTTTAGATTGTTGTCATTGATTAGCAGGCGTTGGACCGGCAACCGGCTTCCGGCCCATTGCAGAATCTCGTCAACGATAAGCTGGCCCTCATCGTCGGGGTCGCCCGCGTGAATGACGCTCCGCGCCGATTTGAGGAGTTTGCCGATCGTGCAGAGCTGGGCGCTCGTCTTGGCAACGGGCCGCTTTTCCCACGGGATGAAGCTGATCGGCAGCGCCGCCATGTTCCACGGGTCTTGCGGGTCCACTAGCTCAAGCATGTGGCCAATCGCCCACGTCACATAATGACGGCCGCAATCTATGAAGCCGTCTTGTCGCGCCCCTCCTCCAAGGCCCTCGGCAATGGCCCGCGCGAGTTCGGGCTTTTCGGCAATGACGATGATCTCTCCGCTCATGCCATCACCACGTCACTACGGGTTTGATGGAGGCGGTCACTTGCCGCGCGCTGATCGGCCCGAAATAGCGGCCGTCGAAAGAGGCCGCGCTGTCGCCAAGGACAAGGATTTCCCCATCGCCTAGCGTCCAAGCGGCATTGAGCCGGGGCAAGGCCCGCCCTGCCCCATCGGCAAGCTGCGGGGCGCTGTCGGGGACAAGGCGGCCGTTGATCCGCACGCCCTGCCCGCCAATCTCAACGCGGTCGCCTTTAGCGGCTAAAATCCGCTTCATCATTTCATAGCTTCCGCTGGGGCAGTCGCCGGGTTCGATGTAGCGCCTACGCAACGCCTCCAAAAAGGGCGGCGCTGCGGGCGGACAGAACGCCACAAGATCGCCCTTTTGCGCGGTCCCGCCCGTCGCCCGATAGACGCCTACCGGGATGCTCGGCGTAGCGTTGAAGCGAAGGCCCGCCGCCTTCGCGCCAAGCATGGCGATCATGGCCCCCGCCACGCCACAAACCGCATAGCGGCTGACCTTGGCGAAGCTCGGCCGCTTCATAGTTTGATCCTCCGGCCCCCTTCGGGCGGCTTCGGCGCGTGATTGCCCCTGATCGTGTCGCTCCGATCCGGCGCGGGAATCTTGGCGCGGGCACTAAAGGTCGGGTCTTGGAAATAGAGGGGCTGACGGCCATAGATCATGGGATAGCCTGCGACATAAATCAGCATGTCGCCCGCTTCGGAAATATCTCCGTCCGGGGTCTTCTTCGGCCCCGGCATCCTCATACACTCATCAGGCGTCAAAAGCGGGCGCTGGGTTTCCTGCACGGTCTTGGACACGGTGCCACCAAAGAAACCCCCGCCCCCGCGTCCGGTGCTTTTGGTGATTTGCTCTTTAAGAACGGTGGTCTGCCCGGTGAGTTTGGAAAGATGCTCGGCCGTCTCAACACGGTTGGGCGGATAGGCGTTCTGGATATGAGCGTTGGAGGTTATCAGCTCATCCGGCCCATAGCCGGTTTCCCGGCTCCTAAGCTGGTTGGTGTCCTGACAAATGAGATAGAATTTCAGGCCGTAGCCTGCGGCGAACGCCAAGGACTCCTGAATGATTCCAAGTTTCCCAAGGCTGGGAAACTCATCAATCATAAACAGGGCGCGGTGCTTGTAGCTCTGAACTACCCGGCCCTCCTCGAACTCCTGCTTGGGCGCAAGGATACGCACCATCATGTTGAGCATGACGCGGACAAGCGGGCGGAGCCGGTCCTTATCGGTGGGCTGGGTGATGATGTAGAGGCTAACCGGCCTCTCGCTGTTCATCAGGTCACGAATGAGGAAATCGGAAGTCGCGGTATTGGAGGCCACAACCGGGTCTTGATATAATTCTAGATAGCTCTGCGCGGTCGATAGAACCGATCCGCCCTCATCATGGCCCAGTCGGCCCGAAGCTGCGATTTTGGCCATGTTGAAGAACAAAGATTGAACATGGCGATCTACCAGGCTCGCTCTTGTCCTCCAATCTCGTAAACATCGGTCTCGATCGAGCACCTGT
>NZ_JAUQOM010000034.1 GCF_030580935.1 Sphingobium cyanobacteriorum
AATTACACCAATGCCGGGGGGAGTGGCCCTCGGGCTACGCCCTCACGCCACTCCCCCCGGCATGTAACACGATGGCCTGGTTTTACGCCGCCGAATGGCCGACTTTTGCTCCGCCGTTGACATATGATGCGAGTAATGGCGTTCGGTCTGCCATTGCGTGAACCGATGCATATGGTTCCATATGCTATCGGGATCGGCTGCGCCGACCGCCTGGGCGGGTGGCTGGTAGATGCCGCGATGCGGCTTGCGGCCCTTCTTCGTGCCTGCGCCCCGTTTCCTCGGCATGGCCTGCGCCTATGACCGTGCCGCGTCGGCGGGCGGGAACAGTGCTTCGGGCGCATCTTCGATGACCGGCGCGCCAGAAGTGGCGCAAGACTGCGGTTCTTCCGCTATTTTATCCTTGCGACCATGGCCCGACCTGGCCCCGTCCGCACCCCGACCGGCAGCCGACCGCTTGGGGGCAGGACCGCTCAGCCCCATCAGGAACCGCTTGGCCGTCTCGCCTTCACCGGCATAGAGCAGTTCGTAAGCATAGCCTTGCCCGGCCTTCACCCGATGGATCAGCAGATATTCAAGCGCCGCAAGCCGCGCGAGGTGGACCTTGGCCTGCGTATCGCCCCAACCCGTCAGGCCACGCACCTGACGGCGCGTGAACCGAAGATCGGATCGCCGGATGGCTTGAGCCGTGCATTCCCGCTCCGCCCATTCGTGCAGGATATGCAGCAGCGTGCGGGTCTGCGGCGGCAGTTCATCGAGCGTCCGGCCCAGCACTTCGTTGGCAAGGGCATTGGCAAGCGCGATGTCGGACGCTTCCACCTCGATATAATGGACGAGCCGACCGCGATGATGGACCTCGCGTTTCGGGCGCTGATGCTGGTGCAGCAGCGTGATCGCCTGGATCAGCGTCAGATATTTCATATGGTCGCGCCGCGTGCGGGTCTTGTCGTCGAGGAAGGTGAGGCGATGGGCGAACGGGTTCACCACCTTGACCGTATCGAGCATCCCCTGCGCGTTGCGATGGAGCGCCAGCACCGCATGGCGGTCCTCCTGTTCCAGCAGCCCTTCGAGCGTCTGGCGACGGCGCTGGGCGGCATGGATGGCGCGGGTCTGCTCCCGGCTCTCGTTGACCGAGAGGATCATGCAGCGGTTGAGCAGTTCCTCGTCTATGTCGATCGCGGTCGTGGTGAGGAACAGCATCACCGGCCCCTCGACCCGATATTCATGGGTGACGAGCAGCCCGGTGGCCGCATCCTTGCCGGTGCTGGCGATCGTCACCGAACCGTCCGATTGCAGCAGCTTCAAGGCGTAGGAAGCGCTGGCCGCGCCTTCCTCCTCGGCGATGGCGAGGATGCGATGCTTCAAGTTGGCTTCGCCCATGTAGAACAGGCTCTGCCCGGTCATGGCGCTATAGCGGACCTGGGCCTGCTGCGGCATCAGCGCCAGCACCGCATCCATCATCGCGCTCTTGCCCGCAGCGCTGGACGACTGGATGATGACCGCCAGCGGACGGTCGAGCAGCCGTGACACGCAGGCGAGATAGCCGGTCAGGGCATTGGTCTCTTCGCCGACCATGCCGCAGGCAAGGAAGTCGGCGCGGATGCGGGCGATGAGGTTGGGGTCTTTGAGCAGCGCCAGCGCCTCTTCGCGTTCCGCGTCGGATAGTGCGGGCCGCTCGTCTTTCACCAGCGCCTGGCTGAGTTCGGCGTCCTGCAACCCCTCCAGCTTGAGCAGCACCCGACCAAGATCATGCTTTAGCACATCCTCCGACTCGCCCAGTTCGATCCCCGCCAGTTTCACGAAGGCGGCGCGGCCCTTGGCGGCGTAGAGATCGAACGTATCGACATGGAACGCCGCCCCCCGCTGGACAAGCAGATTGACCTTCATCGTTTCCGGGGTGAACGGCTTCTTCCAGCCCCGCACCCGGTAGCGACGCTGGTTTGCTTCGGCCCCCAGCATCATCACCAGTTCATGGTCGCTCTGCGCCTCGATCGGATCGGGGGCCGCCGAGAGCGGCAGCACCGCCGCGATAGTCGGTTCGGGGGTCGGTTCGGGCAGCGGCGGAGGATCGTCCGCTGCCCCGTCAGGCGATATGGGCAGGGACAGCGCATCCATCGCCGTTTCTATGGCATCGCGCGCGCTGGTGATCGGCGGGGCTTTGCCGTTCCCCAGCCATTGCGCCTTGCGGATCAGCAGGCCGAGCGTGCGCGTCGCGGGTTTGACCGACAGCGCATAGGCATTGGCGTCCATGCCCTTGGGGAACAGGATGCGATAGCAGGCAAAGCCCGCGTCCATCAGCGTGTCGGCCAGCGCCGTCGCGGCGCGTTCGCCCGCTTCGTCGCGGTCGAACGCGATCAGCACCCGTTCCACGCCATAGCGCCGGAACGCCGAGAGATGATCGTCGGTAAAGCCGCCCGTGCCATAGGTCGCGGTGACGTTGCGGTATCCCGCGCTCCAGAAGGTCATCGCATCGATCAGCGATTCGGCAAGGATGACCTCACCTTTCGATCCGGCCACGCCCTCGATATTCCACACGCCGCGATGTGGACCCGGCAGATACAGATGCTTGGGCGTGCCGGGGCGCAGATCGTTGCGGATCTTGCGCCCATAGACTTCCTGTATCCGCCCGCGCTCGTCCAGCACCGGCACCACGAGGCTGCCGTTGAAGTGCTCATGGCCCGTGTCGCGGTAGAGGCCGATCTTCTCCAGCCGCCCGCGTATGTCGGCACCGGCCTTGCGATTCTTTTCCGGCAAACGCAGGCCGAGCGTGCGATTGGCATAGCCCAGGCGGAAGCGCTCGATCAGCGCGCCCCCATTCCCGTCATTGGCAAGGCCGCGCGCCTCCAGATAGGCCAGCGCGTCGGGAGTTTGCTTCAACGTATCGTGATAATAGTCGATCACCTGGGCAAGCAGCGCATGGTCGTCGGCATCGAGTTGCAACGGCGACGGCAGACGCGCCCCGCGTCGCACGGGCTTGTCGGTCGTGGGTATCGCCCCGTCGCGCAGCCATTCCACCGCATGGCGGAAGCTCATGCCCTGCCGCTTCATCACCCAGTCGATCGGCCCGCCAGCCGCCTCGCAACCGAAGCAGTGGAACAGGTTCTTGCCCGGCGTCACCACGAAGCTTGGCGTATCCTCGTCATGGAAGGGGCAGCGCCCCACAAGGTCGTTGCCCCGCTTCTCCAAGGCCGTGCCCATAGATTCGACAAGACGGGCCAAGCTGACTTCGCTCTTGAGCCGCTCGATCTCAGCTTCCGGGATACGGGCCATCCGCGCCTATGCTCCAAAACCCTGTCAAGACTTATGATTGCTATGATTACGGGCATTCATTACAACGTGATATTGTATAGGTCTACCCCTGCGAGTCACGTCATACGCCAATGCAGAGCAAGGTATCGCAGCAAGGCAGGGATATATCTACGGCAGACGACGCGATTGGCCGTTCTGCGCCGATCACGAACGGATTATCCGATACATCATATGGAGTTACTGCCGTCAGCCCCATCAGAACCATGGCTTACACTCGATCGGGTTCAACCCGAACCGAGTGGGAGTCGATGGCAGTTACAGCGGATCGTAAGGCGATAGGCACGCGGATCAAGGCGCTGCGCAAGGCCCGGCACTGGCAGCAGAAGCACCTCGCCGCCATGATCGGCATCCGCTACGAGTTGCTCAACAAGTATGAGGGCGGGCTTAGCACGCCGCCTGCCGAGCTGTTGGTCAAGCTGGCCGAGGCGCTCGACACCACGGTGGATTACCTGCTTACCGGCACCCAGATCGAACAGTCCAACCTCGCCAACATCCGCCTGTTTCGTCGGTTTCAGGCGCTGGAGAACCTGGGGCAGGACGATCAGCAGACCGTCATGCGCATCATTGATGCGCTCATTGCTCAACAGCGTGTCGCGTCAGCCCTCGCGCCGGTGGATTGAGTATATTTTACTCATTTCCACCACCAACTATAAATCCATTCCAAAGCTGATGTAGCAGCTTCATCCAACTGCGGATGTTTCTGTTTGAGTTGCTTCACTGCCCAGTTGGACGCGCTGACCAAAGTGTGTTGATCCCAGTTAGGCTGTATAGCTTGAAGCTCCTCCAACAATGCCTGAACACGAACGACCAAGGCTGGTCCCAAGGTAGGGCCAAAGCGATCAAGGACTCTTGCTTCGTCCTCCTGAGGGAACGAGGCTATTTCCCATCCGATATAGAGCACTACAGCCTGATTATAGTCGTCCATTATCTGCCCCATAACGTTGCTTCTGCCCTTGTTGCCGGATTCACTGTGACAACCCGACTGACATTAGGATTAGCTCTCAATGCGGGCAGTTCGATCGTTTCCCATATGTTACCTGGCCTCAGATTGCTTCCAAGAACCGCCCTAACCTCACCGCTGGCACTACTTGCATAGACCCGAGATACATCCTGCCAAGCTTTAACGGATGACGGATTTGCCGCATCCCATACTGGCATTTGGATGCCTCGGGACTCAATAAACATTTCGAGGGTTGTCCCGCCACCGTTGCGGGCGACGCCCGCCGCTGTTTCTGCCCCACCTCGGCCAAGGCCGGACCAGAAGTAGGCTTCTCCAGATTTGGTCGTGAACGACGCTGGACCGAAAGCCTCAGTTCCAACAATAGCTCCTCTTTCTGCAACTCCTAGAACTCGCGCACCTTTAAGCGCTGGGATTAAAACGCTTCCCACTTCCGCTAAACCGAGAGCGACCTCACCTCGCGTCATCGGCTCGTTGGAGAGATACCCCATCTCATTCGGCATCGCATATTCGGGACGGGCTAACTCCATCTCTGACGGGATATAGCGTCGAGTTCCAGGAACCGGCGTATTCCAGCCTGATTTAAAATCATTCCATAGCGTAATGCCAAGCTGCGCATTTGCCATCTCAGCTCGTGCGCGGCTCGAACCTGCCTGACTGAACGTCATGACAATATCGTCTGATTTCCGGGAACGGTTGTGTGGATTGTGACCGAAAATGTTCGTGTCGAAGAAGCGATCAATCTTGTCGCCTAAACCTTGGCCTCTCTCTCGTGCGGTGACGACGATGTCGGCCGTCTTCTCTTGCAGCATCTCCCAGGCAGATTGATCGTCGCCTGCACCTGCAAGTTGCACGCCTTCGCGTCTCAGCCGAGCGATGGAAGTTTCACCATCCGCAGAGACCCGATCAGCTACTAATCCCCCAATAGTATTGCCTAGAGCTAAAGGCAACGATTCGTCTACTTCCCCGCCAGAACAGTCTACGACTTGATCACGCTACACTGCCCGTCCGCATCTTGGCGCATTCGGATCGATATATAAAACCATCCACGTAGGCATCCCCGTCGTAGACGCGCGCAGCCACAAGCGGTCGAGGATTTCCCAGCCGGAGATCGACATCGCTATGCACTCGCAAAATCCCGCCATAGCCTAATTCGCCTTCAATATGCCGATTGCGCGCAGCAGCCTTACCGCCTCGCTGGCGAAATACAGCATATCGGTCGGTCCGAACGGACGATGATGCGCGTCATTGTTCCTCAAGGGGGACAGACGGCGCATGGAGACCTGCAATCCTTCCTTGTCCATGAACACGGGCTTGAACAGGCTATCCCAGTTGGACTTCGAGGTGATGATCTGCGCCAGATCGTTGAAGTCGGCATAGTGGATCAAATCATAGACCGGCATTCCGCCGGCCCGGACGAAATCCCGCTTCTCTTCCCACCGTTGTAGCATGTCCCCCGGAATACGCTGACGCAGCCAAGCGCTCCCGGCAGCGCTTGCGAGTTGGGCAGAGACGAATATCCGCATATGCACCTCCAGCGCGCGCAGGGCGGCATGATGCGCGTCGCTGTAAAATGCCTCGCCATCGACATTCTCGACCGGCTGCGGTGTGGGCGGCGGCGGTATCTCCAGATGAAAACCCGCTGCGCGCAAGACGATGGGATATTCCTCCGCCGGAAACGCAACCAGAGCGGCATCCCGGCCTGCATCGTCATACCGCTCTTCACGCGCCACGACATCAGCGTCGTCATCGACATCAATGACAGCGCCAAATTCAGCCTCCACATAATAATCGCGCGTGACCGCAGCGAAAGGCGGGTCGAAATGCACCACGTCCGAGAGCCGGGAGAGCGTGCCGAAGGCAAAGCCGGAATGGGCGATCGAGTCCGGCATGGTCCATGCGACATTGATGTTCGCCATGCGCGATGCCAAATCGTTCTGCCACGTCATGCTTTCCACGAAGCGACGATGCGGCTCAACCAATTCAGCCGCACGCTGGGCAATGAGAAAAATGTCGTCGCGTGGTGGCAGCGTAAACCTATCGATATTCGCCAACGCGCTCATCCGTTCTTGAAATTCGGAGAAAGCACTCCCGATGAAGCTTTCTGGAAGAACCGATCGTCTGAACAAAGCGGCGTGATTATCTAACAGACCGGTTTCTTGTAGCCCTTTGGCGAGTTCCCCAATCTGCAAATGCTGCGTCTTTGCGGCAAGCCCGATGGTCGAGAGGCGCTCGGTCTGTGCCGCAAGCCGTGGTAGCACCCCGAACATATCATCCTGGCGGCGCATGTCCCGCATCATCTTGTCAAACGCGTCACCTGAAAAAGTCATCGTTCCGCTTCCTTTGTCAGATAAGGTTATAGCGGATCAATCCTCGCGAGCGAATGCTCAGGCGGGCACCCGCATTCATTTTTTTGCACAAAATTGGATGTAGGGACGTAGGGACGAAGCAGAACGATCAACTTACTTTCCGAAGAGCGGTATACAGGTCGCGCACCAATCTCGGAATTGCCTCCTGCGGCAACTTCTCACTCCTTCGACGGGCGTCCTGTTCCGGTACACCGCAATACTTGTCACACCATTTTTCAATAACGTCGAAGCCTGTTTTCCAGTCAAACAAAAGGTTTTTCTGGCTCGCGCGCAGGTTCGAGGTAACGGAATTCATCAGTTCGCGCTTTTCTTCACTAAATAGGTCACCGTGCCTTTGCCCAAGCCTTTTGAGCAGTTCGAGGAATTGTGTCACCTTCAACCGCCTCCTGTCACCCGACAGGCTCATCTCGCTCAATTGTTCGGTGACCCGCACCCGTTGCACAAGCAGATCGGCTTTGCGGCTGAGATAGAGATCGCGCTCAATAGTCTGATCGACATAGCCATCCGTTAAGCGACCCAGCGTTTGATCTATCTGCCCCAAGCGGAGACGAGCTTGACGCTCTGCCTCCTTCGGCCCTTGTTGGTCCGTCGCCCGCAGACGTTCAAACTCCCACGCAATTTCTCCGTGCATAACTTCCGGGATGGTGATCCGGCTCAAAATGCCTTCCATCTGCTCATCAATGGCCGATTCTCGCAGGCTGGTGGAGGGGCAGGTGTGAGTATGGCAACGGTAGTAGACGTGTCCTTTCTGGCGTTCACCAATCAGCCGGTAGCCGCAAGAGACGCAGGTGATCCGTTTGCGGTAGACGAAATCATGGCGCACGTCGGTCTGGATTTTCCGACCCCGCAAGACAGCCTGCACTGTCTGAAACAACGTGCTCGATACCAAAGGATCGTGCGCCCCGACGTAACGGTCGCCCGTCCGCCGAATATGGATGATGCCCATGTAAAATTCATTGTTGAGGAGTTTAGAAAAGCCGTTTCGTGTTACCCGCCCGCCCCGACGATTACGGAGGCCAAGGTGGTAGGCTTCGGCTTCCAAGAGAGCCAAATTGTAGCGGCCCGTGGCATATAGTTCGAAAACTTGCCGCACCAGCGGCCCAATAACGGGGTCAGGCAACTTTGGCAGCCCGCGTCCTTGATCCGTGTAACCGATGGGCGCAGGCAGTGGGTATAGACCTTGCTTCAAGCGACCGAGGAAGCCCTTTCGCACTTCATCACGTAAGTTACGAATGAAATCAGCCGCCACCACGGCCTGGATATCGGCGGCTAAACGGCCCCCACGCGACGAAAGATCGAGGCTCTCGTGGGCGAAATGAAGCGCGACGCCCCGATCCATCAATTCGCCCAGGTCAGCCCAGTCCTTGAGGTTACGCGCGCCACGGTCAATCTTGTGGATGACCACGCCTTCGGCGCAGCCCCGATCAAGCATTTTCAGCATCCGCGCAAAAACTGGCCGACCTCGCTTGGCCGCCGTTTCTTGTTCCTCAAACCATTCGCTGACCACGAGAGCATGGCGCTCCGCGTAGGCCCGAATGGCAGATTGCTGTTCTTGGAGGGAGGAGCCGCGCATACCTTGTTTCACCGTGGAAACCCGGATGTAGGCAAAGACCGTTTTCATACGCTGGGGGAATTATCGGACTCCAACATACCATGAGTTTCCGATTCCTCCGAATCAGGCAGTAGCCCTTCCCTTTCGAGACGGACGTAGACCCGATACAAGGCACCGAGGAACTGTCGCAGTTCCTCGGTGGAACGGACTTTCTCTTCCTCTGAAAGATGAGGAAACCATCGCGCATAGAGTGGTGAAATGTTGTCGGGGATTTTTTGCATACCTTGAGGATGACGCACCCAAACCTCTCGCCAAAGACCCCATTTCTTGCCCCAGGCGCAACTTCTCACCCCTACGGACATTCGCCGCCACCGCGTAGTCTGTGGTCATGCCACATCCTACAAAACCAGCTCTGGGCTTTCCCACGGCTGGAGCCAACCTCCCTGACGGCCCACTCGTGGAACTCGTCTATCAGTCCGAAACGGAAACGACCCAGTTTGCGGCTTTTCAGGCTGGCCACGCAACCTATCACGATGCCATCGAGCCGCCTTTAGGCGAACGCCTCGTGCCGATCTCCGCCCACAACAACCTCATTCGCCACCGTGTCATTCTGTTGCCGGAGCGCGCGGAGGAATATGAATCGGTCGATAGGCTGGTGGCAGAAATCCAGATCTACCTCAGCCGCTACGTTGATCTTTCCCCGGCCTTCTTCGGCATCGCCACCTACTACATCCTCTTGTCGTGGGTGTATGACGCCTTCAATGAGGTGCCGTATCTGCGCCTGCGGGGTGAGCCGGGGAGTGGCAAGACGCGCGCCCTTATTGTCATCGGCTCCCTCTGCTACAAAGGCTTTCTGGCCAGCGGCGCATCCACCGTTTCGCCCATCTTCCACACCCTCGACACCTTCCGAGGCACCTTCATATTTGATGAAGCGGATTTCCGCTTTTCCGACGAGAAGGCCGAACTGGTCAAGATTTTCAACAACGGGAACGTGCGTGGCTTTCCGGTCCTCCGCACCCACATTTCGGCCAAACGGGAATTCGATCCCCAAGCGTTCATGGTGTTTGGGCCAAAGATCGTGGCCATGCGGCACGCCTTTGAAGACCGGGCGCTGGAAAGCCGCTTCATCACGGAAGAAATGGGCCAGCGGCCTATGCGGCCTGACATCCCGATCAACCTGCCGGATTGCCAGCAGACCGAAGCCCAGACCCTCAGAAACAAGCTCCTCCTGTATCGCTTCCACCATTTGGACAAAACCGCCATCAATCCCGACCTCATCGATCCGGTGTCAACGGCGGAGCAAAAGTCGGCCATTCGGCGGCGTAAAACCAGGCCATCGTGTTACATGCCGGGGGGAGTGGCGTGAGGGCGTAGCCCGAGGGCCACTCCCCCCGGCATTGGTGTAATT
>NZ_JAUQOM010000035.1 GCF_030580935.1 Sphingobium cyanobacteriorum
TAGCTCGAATATCCGAGGCGGACGAGGTCGGTATTGATGGTGGCCGGCGCCCCGCCGCGCACGTCCACCGCCGCCAGCACCTTCTTGTCGAAGCTGAAGACCGTCACCCCGGTGGGGCCCTCACGATAGGAGGCGCTGCCGATCTTGAGCGCGGGCCAATCGAAGCGCAACTCGCTGCCGCCGCCATTGAGCACCGGAACGAGGTCCGCCTGTGAATCCGGCGGGCTGGGCGCCGCCGTTTGGGCCGATCCGGCCGAGGCACCCATCAGCAGGCAAGTGACAAGGGCGGCGACGCCGGTGCGATGCTTCATATGTTTCGACCCTTTCCGTTGATCTCCGACCCGGCAGTATGCGTCAGAAATCGCGGTGCCACATATGCAAAAAATGTTCTCGCTGGTGCGCCGGCCGCACCATGCACCCGGACGGCAAAGCTGGTGCAACCCGAACACCAGCGGCAGCGATATTGGCACTTTTGGACGCCCCCGCGGATGCTAGGCTTCTGCGCTCCGGACCGATCGAGGACATGGTGGCCGATACCCCAGCGCCGGCAGCGCCCACCCTATACCGCCCCGATGCCTATGCCGCACTCGAGCCGGAGCGGATCGTGGACGACTATCCGTTCGCCACGCTGCTTTCGCCCGAGCTTCATGCGACGACCACGCCGATGCTGTTCGAGCGGAGCGATCGGGCCACGCTCATCGGTCACCTCGCGCGGCGGGGCAGCCATGCCCAGGCGATGCGGACGGGCGACCGGGTCCTGGCGATCTTCGCCGGGCCACACGCCTATATCTCCCCGCGCTGGTATACCGAGAAGCCCGAGGTGCCGACCTGGGACTATGTCGCCACGCATGTCCGCGGCCAGCTCGAGGTGATCGACGACGATGCCGGGCAGCTCGAGATCCTGCGCCGCACCATCGACCGGATGGAGGCCAGTGCCGCCAATCCATGGACGATCGACGACGCCCCGGAGGGCCGGGTCGCGTTTCTGCTGCCGCTGATCCGCTCCTTCCGCGTCCATATCGAGAGCATCGAAGGATCGACCAAATTGAGCCAGCGCCATCCGACAGGCGATCGCGAGCGGGTAGTCGCCGCGCTGCGCGCGCAGCGGGAACGGACGCTCGCCGACTATATCGCCGCCGATCTGGACGGCGCGCTATGATCGCCATCCTTGGCTGTGGCCTGATCGGCGAGAGCTGGGCCGGGCTGATGACGGCCCATGGCCATGACGTGATCCTGTGGGACCCTGCCCCCGCTGCGCTGACTGGCATCGAGCAGCGCATCGTGCGGCTGCGCGGCGAGGTACGCACTGCCATGGGTCATGCGGCAGAGGCTGATGGCGGCGTGCGCATTGCGACAACGCTTGCGGAAGCGGTAGGCGATGCTGACTGGATCCAGGAGAATGCGCCCGAGGCAGCGGCGCTCAAGCACGATCTGTACCGGCAGATCGAGGCCGTAAATGCCAGGGCACCGATCGCCAGCAGCACCTCGTCGCTCACCTGGTCGGAGCTCTCGCCCGCACTAAGCGATCCCGGCAGGCTTCTCACCGCGCACCCGTTCAACCCGCCGCATCTGATGCCGCTGGTCGAAATTTACACGCCGGACGCCGATCTGCGCCGCCGGGCAGTCGATTTCTATGCCGGGCTGGGCCGTGAGCCGGTAACGCTGCGCAAGGACGCGGTCGGGCATATCGCCAATCGCCTGGCATCCGCGCTTTGGCGCGAAGCCGTGAACCTGGTCGCCGAGGGGATCGCCGACGTCGAGACCGTCGATCGCGCGCTCGTCCACGGGCCCGGCCTGCGCTGGTCGGTGATCGGCGCGCACATGGCCTATCATCTGGGCGGTGGCCCGGGTGGTATCGAAACCTATCTGCGACACCTGGGGCCAAGCCAACAGCGGCGATGGACCAGTCTGGGCACGCCGGAACTCACGCCTTCTGTCTGTGCGATGCTGGTGGAGGGTGTCGATGCGGAGGCCGCGGGCCGATCATTGGAGCAGATCGCCGCGGCGCGAGACCGTGCGTTGGTCCGGGTGCTCGCAGCGCGACGGGAGGGCATGAACGATGCAGCCTGAAATGCGTCCGCGCATCGCGCTCATCCATGCGCTCAGCGATTCGGTCGGGCCCTGCCGTGCCGCGTTCGCGCGGCTATGGCCCGAAGCCTATTGCTTCGACCTGCTCGACACTTCGCTGTCGCAGGATCGCGCTGCGATCGGCCAGCTCGACGCTTCGATCATGCATCGCGTCCAGGCACTGGCAGACTATGCCGAGGCCAGCGGCGGCGAAGCGGGTACCACCCAGGCGCTGCTGTTCACCTGCTCCGCCTTCGGTCCGGCGATCGAATCGGTGCAGCGACTGACCCGCCTGCCCGTCTTCAAGCCGAATGAGGCAGCCTTTATCGCCGCCGTGACCATGGCGTCGTCGATCGGGCTGGTCGTAACCTTCGAAGCTTCGTTCGAGTCTCTATCGAACGAATTGCGGCGATATGCCGAGATCACCGGCAGGTCAGTCGCCATCCAGGGCGTCGTCGCCAAGGGTGCCCTAACTGCGCTGCAGGCCGGCGACGGGGCACGCCATGACACGCTGGTAGCAGAGGCCGCCGCAACGCTACGTTCTGCGGACATGATCGTGCTTGGTCAATTCTCACTCGCACGCGCAGCGCAGGAAGTCGAACGCCGCACCTGCCTGCCGGTGATCACAACCCCCGAAGCAGCTGTCCTCGGATTGCGTCGTGCGCTGGGAGCCAGACAATCGGCGCGGACAGCGCAAGGCTGAGGGAGCAATCCGCTATTCGCGCTCGCGGTGGCGATGACCTGCCGGAAGTCACCAATCTCCGGCGTGCGGTCGAGGCCTAGACGGAGCTCGATGCCGCGCACCGCGCCGATGCAGTCCACACCCTCGAGCGCCCAATCCTTATCGACGGCGTTTCGATATCTTCGGGAACGAAGGCATCGGGGTCCTTGCCGAGAGCTTGCCACGCTCCGCCGACTGATCAAAAGAGCGCACCCGCCAGACGAATCGGCAGGGTTAAGCCCCCTCGCCGACGAAGAACACGGTCCGCGTCTCGCCCGACCGGGACCAGCCACGGGCGACATCGGAAAGCGGCATCGCTTAATAGGGAAGCTCCAGCCCGATCTGATCGGCGACCGACATCGCGCCCTTGATAGCCGCGAGGAGCCGATCGAGCGGCACGCAGCCGATGCCGCTTCCCATCATCTCGATCGCGGACGAGCACAGCACGGCCGCAGGCATGGCAATTTCGGCGCTACTGATCGATCCGATCTGCACAAATCGGATCGGCCGGCCCGCCGGACCGGCCTTGGCCCCGGCAACGAGCAGGCTACGCGCCCTCGGCCCCCACAGATAGTCGAGCACGATATCGATCCCCCCGGCAAAGTAAGTCGCCATCTTACGCTTGACCAAGTCGGGATCGTCACCGAGCGTGATCGCGGCGTCTGCACCGAGCTGGCCTGGGAGCGCCGGGTTGCGCCCGGTCGCGATTACCCTCGCGGCGCCGAGTTGACGTGCGATGCGCACCGCCAGCGAACCAAAGGCGCCGGAAGCGCCGTTCACCAGCACGGTAGCTCCCACCTGGATCCGGGCGCGTTTCGTGCGGTCCATGAAGCGGACCGGGGACCGCGCGCTGACGCTGACGCTCGATGGCGGCGAGACATGCACGGCCGGGTTTTCGTTGGTGCGCATGACCCGTCGGAAGCTAGGTGACGTGGCCTTGGTAGGCGCAGGGGGCGACCCGCTCCGGCCGCAGGCTTCTATCGCGGACCGGATTGATTACCGCGTCCCGGCGAGCGGTCGCGTCATGCTTACCTGGAAATGAGGGTGAGTAACGACACCGCCTCGGTCGCGTCCGTAAGAGAACAATAGGACGCAAGGATGCGTTCTGGCTACCGGTGGAAAATCTACGTTCGAATCCGCGCACATTGGCCGAAATCTGCCAGCCCCAACCCGAGCGGAGGGTTCCAAGCGTCAGATTCTAACCACTCGCGACTTAAAACCAGACCTTGCGCTGTTTGTACGGCGCTAACTGGTAACCTCGACGGGATCGGCAAACGT
Organism: Sphingobium cyanobacteriorum; assembly: GCF_030580935.1. Classification (GTDB taxonomy): domain Bacteria; phylum Pseudomonadota; class Alphaproteobacteria; order Sphingomonadales; family Sphingomonadaceae; genus Sphingobium; species Sphingobium cyanobacteriorum. The sequence continues at coordinate 4,067 of NZ_JAUQOM010000035.1, forward strand.
AGCCCTCAGTAATACCTTCCCGGCCTTATCTTCAACCTCGATGCGGTGGGTCAAGGGCAGCCGCCCTTGTCGCACCGCGGCAGACGCCAAATCCCTTGCGTAATCTCCCGTATCGCCGGCCGCGGCGAGGCGATGGCCGCGCTTGCGCAACAAGGCCGCGCGGTGGTGGAAGACACGGTCCGCGCCGCCTTAGAAATGATTCACGCACCCCTCCACATGGGCGTAGCCCTGCTGCTGACTCGGATCACCGGCGTCGTCGGCCGCTTGATTCCGTCAAACGATCGCGTGTGCGTCGAACAAAAAACGCTTTAGGGGGGCGAAGTTCGCGACTTGTACGATAGAGGCACAATTGTCGTTTGTTCGCATTGCCTTATTCGATTGGGCGGGATCATGGACAGCGGTCAGTACTGAGCGCTAGCCCTTGTTGGCCGGGATCTGAACGTCCCCCGCATACCCTCGTCCAACGGGAGGCACCGTGACTACAGCGCTTCGAATCAGCCGGCGTCATTTGCTTGGAGGTGCGGCCGCCACCGCGATGAGCGGTCTCGCGCAATCAGCTTGGGCAGTTACGGCTTCGCCCCGTTGGCCGGAGGCCCCGCCGCCGCAGGTGCCTCGCGTCGACCATGTAATCACCCAGCTCGGCCGCCAGCGCAACGATCCCTATTCCTGGCTGAAATATGTGCCGGCCAAGGGCAGCCGCAGCTTCGAGACGCTGCCGCCGATGATCCGCAAGCAGCTTGAGGCGGAGGCCAATTATGGGGCGGCGATGCTCGCGCCGATCCGGCCCGAGCGTGAGCGGCTGCTCTCGGCGATGCTGGCCCGGGCGGGTGGCGGCGTGTCCGCGCCGCCCTTGCAGCGCGGCGCGTGGCGCTACGCCAGTCGGCTGCCGGAAGGCGGCGAACACGCGGTCCATTATCGCATCGGCGCGGACGGCAAGGAGCAGGTCTTGGTCGAGGAGGCACAGCGCGCCAAGGGCCATGCCTATTACCGGACAACCGGTCACCAGCCGAGCCCCGACCATCGCTATTTCGCCTGGGCCGAGGACGTCGTCGGCAACGACCGGCACCGGCTATGCGTGCTCGATACCCGGACGGGCAAGGTTTCGATTCCCGTGGAGACCGACGCCTATGGCTATGGCGGACTGGTCTTCTCGCCCTCCTCGGCCTGGCTCTTTTGGATCTGGCGCGATGCGCGCAATCGCCCGACGCGGCTCTATCGCTCGGCTGTTGCCGGCGGCGACCCGGTACTGGTCTATGAGGAAGCCGATGCTGCGATCTTCATGCAGATTGGTCGCACCGCCGCAGACGGTTTCGTGCGGCTTACCCTTTCAGGCCCCGATACGGCCGAAGTCCGGCTGATCGCGGCGATGGACGAGACCGGCCCGCCCCGGATCGTCCGCCTGCGCGCCAAGGGTGTGACCTACGGTATCGACGAGTGGCAGGGCGCGCTGCTGATGGTGACCGATGAAGAGGGCGCCATGGACGGCAAGATCGTTCGGCTCGATCCGCGCACGCTAAAGGCCGGCCCCACGCTGGTGCCGCACCGGTCCGGCGTGCCCATTCTCTCGGTCGTGCCGTTTGAAAGCGCGCTGGTCCGGCTCGAGCGCGAAAACGGGCTCCATCGCATCGTCCTCCGCCAAGACGACGGTCGCGAGCGGACGATCGGCTTCCCGGAGGCCGCCTATGCATTGGAACTGCCCGAGGGCCAGGACTATCGCGCCCCCACCGTCCGCATCGCGTACGAATCGCCGGTGCAGCCGCGCCACTGGATCGACGTCGATCTCGCCTCGGGAAGCCAGCACCTGGTCGCTGCCGAGCAACTGCACGGCTTCGACCCCGATGCCTATGTCGTCGAGCGGTTGAGCGCCACGGCGCCCGACGGCGTCGACGTGCCGATCACGCTGGTTTCGCGGCGCGATGCACCCAAGGACGGCAGCGCCCGGCTCCTCCTCTATGGCTATGGCGCCTATGGCATTTCGAGCGACCCGGTCTTCTCGCTGCCGGCGACGGTGCTGATCGACAAGGGCTGGCGCTACGCGATCGCGCATGTCCGCGGAGGATCGGAAAAGGGGCGCCGCTGGTTCCTCGACGGGCGTCTGTTCGCCAAACGCAATTCGATGACCGACTTCGTCGCCTGCGCACAGACGTTGTGCCGAGGCGGCTATACCGCGCCCAAGCGCGTCGTAGCGTTCGGCCTTTCGGCCGGCGGCCTGCTGGTCGGCGGCGCGATGAACCTCGCGCCCGAGCTCTGGGCAGGCGTGATCGCCAAAGTACCGTTCGTCGACATGCTCAACACGATGAGCGATGCCGATCACCCGCTGGTGCCGTTGTTCCGCCCGGACTGGGGCGATCCGCTCGCCGATCCCAAGGCCTATGACTATATCGCTTCGATCTCGCCCTATGAGAATGTCCGCGAGGCGGCCTATCCGCCGCTGCTCTGCACGGCCGGCCTCAAGGACGACCGGGTGAGCTATTGGGAGCCGGCGAAGCTCGTAGCCCAGGTGCGTCGGCGCTCGACCAGCGGCAACCCGGCGATTCTGCTGGTCAACCCCGATGCAGGTCACCAGTCGAGCGGCGACCAGCGCGCCGAATTCGACGAGATGGCGAGATTTTGGGCCTTTGCCGAGAACTGCGTGGCTTAGGCGCCCGGATTCTCCCGCGCCGCTGCGATCCGGGTCACCGCCATGTCGGCGGTGACATTACCGACGGTGCGGAAGATGTCAGGCACCGTCTCCACCGCCAGCAGCAGCGGCAGCACGTCGAGCGGCACGCCGAGCGCCAGGCAAACCGGCCCGATCGCGGTGAAGAACGATACCTGGCTCGGCAGGCCGACCGCAGCGAGGCTGACGATCGCCGCAACCAGCGCGCCCATCACGATCTGCGCTGCTCCAAGATGCACGCCGTAGAGCGAGGCCACGAACAGCGCGACCGCAATGTTCGCCGCTGAGCTGGTCACCCGGAACAGCGAGACGGCCATCGGCAGCACGATGTTGCGCACGCGCTCGGGCACGTCGAGGCCCTTGTCGATCGCCGCGATCATCGCGGGCAGCGAGGCGATCGAGCTTTGGGTGCTGAAGGCGATCACCTGGGCAGCGAGCGCTCCCCGTGCGAAACGCGCGATGCCGATTCGGCCGAAGATCGCGACGACCGGATAGATTAGCAGCGTCACGCTGGCGCAGGCGATGACGACGAGCGCGACGTACTGCGCCAGCGCCCCGGCGGTAGCGAGTCCGCCCCGGCCGCCGGCGACGAAGGCGAGCGCGAACACGCCGATCGGCGCGAGCACCAGCACCCAGCGGACGAGGACGAGCATCGCATCGACGACGCCGTGGAAGAGGTTGAGCAGGGCTTCGCGCCGTTGCTCGGCGACGCGCGTCACCGCAAAGCCGAATAGCAGGGCGAAGACGACTAGTGGCACCATCTCGCCCTGCGCCGCTGCGCCCACCGGATTGACCGGGATGAAGCTCAGCAGCCATTCGGCGGTGAGGCCGATCTTGAGGTCGGGCTGAAGCGCGCTGCCGCCCAATTCCGCAGCTGCGCCGATGGGCACCGGCCAGATCGCGAGCAGCGACGACGTCAGCGCCGCACTGAACAGCGCCGCCGCGACGAGGCCGATGGTAAAGAGCAACAGCGCCCTGCCCGCTGCACTGCCGGCCCGCGCCGCGTCGGCGGCCGAAGCGACGCCGGTGACAAGCAGTGCGAAGACGAGCGGCACGATCGTCATCCTGAGGCCGTCGAGCCAGGCGGTGCCGATCGTCTGCGCGACCGCATGCGCATCGCCCAGCCAGGTCGGACCGAGGCGCGCGATGACGCCCCCGGCGAGCAGGCCGGCGACGACGGCGATCAGGATGCGGACGGTGAGGGACAAGATTATGCTCCGTCGAAAGAAGGTGCGAGCAGCCCTGCCGCGCGAGGCTTCATGCGACGACGGCGTCGTAGCTGGCAAGGAATGCGGCGAGATTTCGCGGTAACGCCTCGCACAGATAGCCGCCCTCTTGGATGATCGCAGTCGGCTTGCCGAAACCGGCGATCAGCGCCGCCGCCCGGCCGAAGCCCTCGGTGGTAACGGCCATAGCGCCGATCGGATCGTCGATCGCGGCGTCGAGGCCAAGGGAGAGCACCAGCGCCGGGGGATCGAACTGCGCGATCCGCTCGAGGCTCTTTGCGATGGCGTCGAGGAAGGCATCATCCGCGGAGCCTAGCGGCAGCGGGAGATTATAGTTGAAGCCGTGCCCTGCCCCGTCCCCGATCTCCTCGGCATAGCCGGTGAAATAGGGGTAATAGTTGGACGTCTCGGCATGGAGCGAGACGAACAGCACGTCGGGGCGATCGTAGAAGATTGCCTGGGTGCCGTTGCCATGGTGCACGTCGATATCGAGGATCGCCGCCGAGCCGCGCGCCGCCACGATCCGCTGCGCGGCGATAGCGGCGTTGTTGAGATAGCAGAAACCGCCGGCATGCGCGCCTGACGCATGATGACCCGGCGGGCGGGCCAGCGCATAGGCGGTGCCGCCGCCCAGCGCTTCGTTGGCCGCATCGACGGCGGCATGCGCCGCGCCGGTGATCGCCGCCCAGGTGCCGGCCCGTAGCGGCGTCGAGGTGTCGGTCATGTGATAGCCGAGCTGGCCGAGCAGGCCTTCCGGGCGGCGGTGCGGGGTCCAGGGCGCGAATTGGGTAGGCACAATTTCTTCGATGCCCGGCTCGGCCTCGACCGCGCGGGCCCAGCCGCCCGAAAGCAATTCGAGGTAACCGGCATCGTGCACCCCCGCGATCGGTTCGAGTCCGTGCGCTTGCGCTTCGATCAGCGGATAGCCGGCCTCGACCACCGCCGCCTTGAGCACTTCGTAACGGCCAGTCGATTCGGGATGCTCGATCGGCCGGCCGCGGCGGTAGAAGCTCTCGGGGTCGTGACGAGTGGCGGAGGACGAATGGTAGACGAGCATCGAACGGGGTTCCCTCTTGGGTGTTCCCGAAACGCTAGCGCCGACAAGCAAAGTCTGTCCACGAACAGACAAAGTACCTCAAATATCTGGTATATAACGGTTTTTGTCTGAAACGCCGAACAACTGGCGGCCTGGGCCGGAAAATCGCGTCGATTGTTCGAAGACGGTGGCAAGATCAGTGAGTCGGGCCGAAAACCGTACCCGCAAAGGTTGGTCAGACGCTGCTCAGCAACAGGCTGGTCTCGCTATTGGGGTGACTACACGAAAGTGACGTATCTGCACGGTAAGGGCGAACGGATAGCGAACGTCACGCGGCGAGCAGGGATCGGACGGCGCGCAGCGGCCGCAAGGCATCCGGATCGGGCCGGTCTTC
>NZ_JAUQOM010000036.1 GCF_030580935.1 Sphingobium cyanobacteriorum
GGACCGTCAATGACCAGAATGATTTGCTTGCGCGCCTCTTCGGACTGCAAAAGGTTAACAAAGCATGAAAATACCGGCCTTGGCTGGGTGATAGCTGCCTCCAGAAGTGTTTGCGACACGCCCCGGCCAAGGGTGTGCCGGAAGCAATCGCGAAAAAAGGTGAGCTGGTCGTCGGCCTCGAGGGGACCTATCCCCCTTTAACTATCAGGACGAGTCCGGCAAACTCGTCGGCTTCGACGTCGATTTCGCCAACGCGCTTTGCGAACGCCTCGGCCTGAAGGCGAACTTCTCGCCGACGAAGTGGGACGGTATCCTCGCCGCACTCGGTTCCGGTCGTATCGACGTGGTCATCAATCAGGTGACGATCACCGAGGAGCGCCAGAAGTCCTATGATTTCTCGACGCCCTACACGATCTCCGGTATCCAGATCATCACCCGTCCGGAACTCAAGGACACCCTGACTTCGCCCGACAAGCTCGCTGGTCATGCTGTCGGCGTCGGTCTCGGCACCAACTTCGAACAGTATCTCAAGGAAAATGTCCCCGGCGCCGATATCCGCACCTATGACGACGAGCCGACGAAGTACAACGACCTGAAGTCGGGCCGTGTCGATGCCGTGCTCAACGACCGTGTGGTCGCTGCCGACTATATGAAGAAGACCGGCGGTATCTTCGTTCCGGGCGGCGAGTCGTTCGCCAAGCAGGAACAGGGCGTAGCGCTTCGCAAGGATCCTGAGTTCAAGGCAGCTATCGACAAGGCAATCGCCGACATGCAGGCCGACGGCACCATGAAGTCAATCTCTGAAAAGTGGTTCGGCATCGACATCACGAAGTAACCCAGCACGCCCTGCGGGCTCTCCAATCTTCGAGGATGTCTACGAATGCAATCTAGTATCGATCTCATCGTACAGTCCGCCCCGTATCTTCTGCGGGGTGTGGTCTACACCATCGGCCTGAGCGTTGCCTCGATGGCATTCGGCCTCGTTTTGGGTTTTCTGATCGCTTTGGCGCGTTTGTCGCCAAAGCGGATTCTCAGTATACCGGCGCGCATCTACGTGTCGTTCATCCGCGGCACTCCGTTGCTGGTGCAGCTGTTCATCATCTACTACGGCCTACCGGAATTCGGGATTACGCTCGGTCCCGTGCCGTCCGCATTGATCGGCTTTACACTTAGCGTGGCGGGCTACAATGCGGAAATCCTCCGTTCGGCAATCTCCGCCGTGGACCGCGGCCAGTGGGAGGCAGCTTCGACCATCGGGATGACGTGGACGCAGACGATGCGTCGCGTGATCCTTCCCCAAGCGAGCCGTATAGCCATTCCGCCCCTTTCCAATAGCTTCATCGCTTTGGTGAAGGACACCTCGCTTGCCGCGACGATCCAGGTTCCCGATCTTTTCCGCGAGGCCCAGCTCATCACGGCGCGAACCTTCCAGATTTTCGCAATGTATCTCGCGGCTGCCGGCATCTATTGGGTGATCTCCACGGTACTTTCGTCGTTGCAGTGGGATCTCGAACGCCGCGCGACGCGCCACATTCAACGAAAGGCGTAACGCGATGACCAACAAATCCATGATCGAAGTTCGCGGCCTTCATAAGTCTTATGGCACGTTGCAAGTTCTGAAGGGGATCGACCTGGAGATCGCTCGCGGCGAGGTCGTCGCGGTAATCGGGCGGTCCGGTTCAGGCAAAACCACCATGCTGCGGTGTCTGAATGGACTGGAAGAAGCACAGGTCGGCACCATCCGCCTCGGTGAGCATACGATCAACTGCACTGTGCCGCTAAGCCGGCAACAGGGCGAGCTTCGCGCCCTTCGCCTTCGTGCCGGCTTCGTATTCCAGAACTTCAACCTCTTCCCACACCGAACCGCTCTTGAGAATGTGATCGAGGGGCTGGTCATCGTCAAAGGCATGGCGAAAAAAGAAGCTGAAGCGCGAGGGATGGCTCTTCTGGAGAGGGTAGGGCTTGCCGCGAGAGCAGCGGCGTATCCTTCCCAGATGTCGGGCGGACAACAGCAGCGTGCGGCCATCGCGCGTGCGCTTGCGATGGAGCCGGAAGTCATCTTATTCGATGAGCCCACCTCCGCGCTCGATCCAGAGCTTGTCGGTGAAGTGCTTGATGTCATCCGCTCGCTGGCCCAAGAGCATCGGACGATGGTCATCGTCACCCATGAAATGAACTTCGCGCGGGACGTCGCCGACCGCACGATCTTCATGGATCAGGGTGTCGTTGTCGAGCAGGCTCCGTCCAAGGAACTCTTTGCCCAGCCAAGGGAAGAGGCGACCCGTCACTTCCTGCGTCGTCTGGGATAACTCTCCCCCTCAGGCTGGCTGATTTGCCGGGCTCGCCGCGAGGCAAGCTCGGCGATTTGCGTTGACAACCCTCGAAAGTCGGGTTTCCCCGGAGGCAGCTATTGTCCTCTTGCTGCTTCTCCTCGTCTTGGTATTTGCCGGTCAAGGCACTGAATTATCGATCAATACCAATTGACAACATACTTCCTGTTATTTACCTTCGGGACGGTAAATAAATGCGTTAGCACTATATGGTGTCAGTGCCGTGCGGAGAGGAGCGTAGGCTATGGCTCATCAGGTCGTGGTGATCGGCGCCGGCATCATTGGCGCATGCACTGCACTCGCCTTGGCGGAAGACGGATGCAAGGTGACGCTCGTCGAACCCGAGGAGCCTGGCGGCCCGCAGGCGGCGAGTTATGGGAACGGTACCTGGATCAGTCCGGGCTCGATCATTCCCGTCGCGACTCCGGGACTTTGGAGAAAGCTTCCGGCCCTTCTTGCCGATCCTTCCGGTCCGTTGGTCGTGCGCTGGAAGGCGCTGCCGAGCCATTTGTTCTTCCTGGCTGGTTTCCTTGCCGCCGGATCGACCAGAAAGCGTATGGCGATGATCGCAGAAGCTCTTGCTGGGCTACTTGCTGGCGCGCCCGCGCAATACGAGATGCTTGCAGTGAAGGTTGGGCGAGTTGACTTAATCAAAAGAAACGGCCTTCTCCATACCTTTTCCGATCGCGCCGCCTTTGAAGCGGAGGCGAGTTTCTGGCGGCTTCGGCGCGAGCATGGGATTCGCTGGATCGCTTTGGACGATGACGCGTTACGCGCTTGCGAACCCCAGCTCTCCGAGCGATATCGCTTCGGGGTGCTCGTGGAAGATGGGGCGCAGTGTGTCGATCCCGGCGCGTTTGTTGCTCAGATAGTGGCGACGGCGAAGCGGTCAGGTGCAGAACAACTGAGGGCACGCGCCCTCGGTTTCGATTTCACGCCGGCTGGTCTTGCCGCTGTTCGCACGCCTGAAGGATCAATTCCCTGCGATTACGCTGTCGTCGCAGCGGGTGTCCATTCGAAGACTTTTGCGTTGGAAGTTGGTGACCAGATTCCATTAAAGAGCGAGCGCGGCTACCACGCTGTTATCAAGAATCCGAAGATCCAGCCTTGTCAGGCGGTAATGCCCGCCGACGGTAAAATGGCAATCAACATGACACCCGCAGGTGTCAGGATAGCCGGGCAGGTGGAGATCGCGGGTGTCAAGGCTGCGCCTGATTGGCGTCGCGCGGAACTCCTTGTCCAACACGCGGTAAATGCGTTTCCAGGGCTGGGAAACCGCGACGACATGATTGTTGATCGATGGATGGGGCATCGGCCTTCGATTGCCGATGGCCTGCCGGTGATCGGCCGCTCTCGCTTTTCTCGCCATGTGATTCATGCGTTTGGTCACGGTCATGTCGGCATGACGGCGGCGCCCAGAACCGCGGAGATCGTCGCGGATCTTGTCGCCGGCCGAGAGCCGAGCGTCCCGATCGCGCCGTTCTCCCCGCAACGATTTCCCTACTACCACTACAACCCTTTGTCGTAACTAACAGGTGCAGAAATATGTCCTCTCAAGCAGCCACCAATCAGATGAACGGCGCTGAAAGCCTGGTTCATTCCCTCCTGAATTCCGGCGTCGACACATGCTTCGCCAATCCTGGCACCAGCGAGATGCACTTCGTCGGAGCGCTCGATCGCATCCCAGGCATGCATTGTGTTCTCGGCCTTCAGGAGAACATTGTCACTGGCATGGCTGACGGTTATTACCGGATTGCGCGCAAGCCAGCTTGCACACTGCTCCATTGTGGCCCTGGCCTCGCAAACGGCATGGGCAATCTCCACAATGCGCGGCGTGCTCGCGCCGGCATCGTGAACATCGTTGGCGATCAGGCGACCTATCATCGCCCCTTTGATGCGCCGCTAACCGCCGATACAGAAGGGATGGCGCGGACCGTGTCGCATTGGGTTCGCACCAGCACCGACGTTGCCGAGGTCGGTCGCGATGCGGCTGTCGCAGTCCAGAACGCTCGTGCTGTTTCCGGCCAGATCTCGACGCTCATTCTGCCCGCCGACGCGTCGTGGAACCCTGGCGGCCTTGTCGCTGATCCGCTGCCCGTTCCCGCCGCTCCGCCGATTGACCCTCATGCGGTCGAAAACGTGGCACGAGTCCTTCGCTCGAACCGCAATGTCTTGATCCTCCTCGCGGATCAGGCAACGCTTGCTCCCTCTCAGCTTCTTGCATGGCGTGTTGCCGAAGCGACTGGCGCGCACCTGCTCGCTACCTACACCAATGGTCACATGCAGCGCGGCCGTGGCCGTCTTGCACTCGAACGTGTGCCCTACGGGACGGACGCCGCGATACAGGCACTGAGCCAGTACAAGCATATCGTCCTCGTCAACGCGAAAGCGCCGGTCGGTTTCTTCGCTTATCCGGGCAAGCCATCGACGCAGTATCCTTCGAATGCCCAAATCCATGTCCTGTCCCGTTTCGACCAGGATTCGGTAGCAGCCCTGCAGGCGCTCGTCGACGAGCTTGGTGCTCCGGAAGTGGCGATCCCGGATGCAGGTCCGCGTCCAGAGCCTGCGCGCGGGGCTACGACACAGGAGAACCTGGCCGTCACCCTCGCGGCGCTGATGCCCGAAAACTCGATCGTATCCAACGAGAGCATCTCGTACGGCCGCGACTTCTACAAGCTCACACACAATGCCCCAGCGCACGACTGGCTGAATCTTGGCGGCGGCGCGATCGGTGACGGCCTTCCGGTTTCCACCGGCGCCGCGGTCGCTGGTGGTGGTGATCGGCGCGTCATTAGCCTGCAGGCGGATGGCTCCGCGATGTATTCGCTTCAGTCGCTCTGGACCCAGGCCCGCGAAAAGCTGCCCTGCACGACGATCCTGCTCAACAATCGGAAGTACAACATCCTGATCGGTGAGTATAAAAACGTCGGCGCCGTTCCCGGCCCGACGGCAATGGGGATGCTTGACCTCTCGAACCCCGACCTCGACTGGATCAAGCTGGCAAACGGCATGGGTGTCGAGGCGGCACGCGCGACAACGATGGAAGAGTGCGCCGACCTGATGCAGCAGAGCTTCAAGCAGAAGGCGCCGTTCCTCATCGACCTCATCATCTAACGCCATCGATGCCCGCTTTTTGCGGCGGGCAACAACCTTCCTTTCGAAAAATTGGAGACAACAATGCTGGAAAAGAAATTGTTTTACATCGATGGCGAATGGGTGGCACCGCTGGAAGCCCGCGAACTCGCCGTTATCGATCCGTCGACCGAAGAGGCCTGCGCAGTTATCAGCATCGGTAGCCCCGCCGACGCCGACCGGGCCGTCGCGGTCGCCAAGCGTGCGTTCGAGAGCTGGTCGAAGACTGCCCCCGCCGAACGTCTCAAGCTGGTCGAGCGCTTGCTCGAAATCTACAAGCGTCGCGCGCCGGAAATGGCCCAGGCAATCAGCCTGGAGATGGGCGCGCCTATCGACATGGCGCTGGAAAAGCAAGTCGGCGCCGGCACCTGGCACATCTCGAACTTCATCACCGCATTCAAGGACTTCGAGTTCATCCGGCCGCTCGGTCCGCATGCTCCCAACGACCGCATCCTCATGGACCCGATCGGCGTTGTCGGCCTCATCACTCCTTGGAACTGGCCGATGAATCAGGTGACCCTCAAGGTCATCCCCGCGCTGCTGGCGGGCTGCACCATGGTCCACAAGCCCTCCGAGATCGCGCCGCTTTCCTCGATGCTGTTCGCGGAATACATCGACGAGGCTGGTTTCCCCAAGGGGGTCTTCAATCTCGTCAACGGCGATGGTGCTGGCGTAGGCACGCGTCTGTCCTCGCATCCCGATGTGGAAATGATCAGCTTCACGGGCTCCACGCGCGCCGGCGTCGCGATTTCCAAGACCGCAGCAGAAACTCTGAAACGGGTCGTCCTCGAGCTTGGTGGAAAAGGTGCCAACTTGGTGTTTGCCGACGCGGATGCGGAAGCGGTGAAGCGCGGTGTCCTCCATTGCTTCAACAATACCGGGCAGAGCTGCAATGCGCCAACGCGTATGCTGGTCGAACGGTCCATCTACGATCGCGTCGTTGATGAGGCGAAGGCGGTTGCGGAAAGCCTCGTGGTCGATTCCAGCCACAAGCCCGGCAACCATATCGGACCGCTTGCCTCGGAGGCGCAGTTCCAGAAGGTCCAGGAAATGATCCAGAAGGGAATCGACGAAGGGGCGCGTCTCATCGCTGGTGGTCTCGGTCGTCCGGAAGGGCATGAACAGGGCTACTTCGTCCGTCCGACGATCTTTGCCGACGCCAACAATGATATGGCAATCGCACGGGAAGAAATCTTCGGACCGGTCCTGACGATCATCCCTTTCGACACCGAAGAAGAGGCTGTCCGGATCGCTAATGATACGCCTTATGGCTTGTCGAACTACGTCCAATCCACCGACGGCGAAAGGCGTAACCGCGTCGCCTCGCAGCTCCGCGCCGGGATGATCGAAATGAATGGCAATCCTCGCGGCGCGGGTTCGCCGTTCGGCGGTGTGAAGGCATCCGGCCGGGCTCGCGAAGGCGGCATTTGGGGGATTGAAGAATTCCTCGAAGCCAAGGCGATCTCGGGCTGGGCGGGTTCGAACCCGGCTTGATCGAATGTCCAGCAGCGCATCGCAGCATAATGCGATGCGCTGCATTTCCCCGCAGCATATTCGGGACCCTTCTATGCGCTACTCCGCCCTCTCCATTTTTGCGAACGGCCTCTTCGGTAACAGATGGTGGAAGCCAGCCTGGCGCAGCCCCGAACCGAAGCCGCATTATGATGTCATCATTGTCGGAGGCGGTGGTCACGGACTTGCGACGGCCTACTATCTCGCAAAGGAATTCGGGCTCTCGAACATAGCTGTATTGGAAAAGAGCTACATTGGGTCCGGCAATGTCGGACGCAACACGACCATCATCCGCTCGAACTATCTGCTTCCGGGAAATAATCCTTTCTACGAATTCTCGTTGAAACTCTGGGAAGGGCTGGAGCGGGAACTCAATTTCAACGCCATGGTTTCCCAACGCGGCGTGCTCAATCTCTTTCATACGGACGGCCAGCGCGACGCCTTCATTCGGAAGGGAAACGCCATGCACCTCCATGGCGTCGATGCAATGTTGCTCGATCTCGATGCAGTGAAGGCAATGGCACCGTACCTGGGCTTCAACAACACGCGTTTTCCTATTCTGGGCGGGTTCCTTCAGGGCCGTGGCGGCACGGTTCGCCACGATGCCGTCGCCTGGGGCTATGCCCGCGGCGCCGACAGCCGCGGCGTCGATATCATCCAGAACTGCGAGGTCAACGGAATACGCCGCCAGGGCGGAAAAGTCATTGGCGTTGAGACCAGCCGCGGCTTCATTGGCTGCGGCAAGCTGGCATTGGCCACGGCCGGCAATTCGTCAAGGCTTGCGGAGATGGCCGGCCTCAAGCTTCCGATCGAAAGCCATGTGTTGCAGGCGTTCGTGTCAGAGGGACTGAAACCCTTCATCGACTGCGTCGTATCGTTTGGAATGGGGCATTTCTACATATCGCAATCAGATAAGGGTGGCCTGGTCTTCGGCGGCGACATTGATGGTTACAATTCCTATGCTCAGCGCGGCAATCTGGCGACCGTCGAGCATGTCGCCGAGGCGGCGAAGACGATGATCCCTTCGCTTTCGCGCGTTCGTATTCTTCGGTCCTGGGGGGGTATCATGGATATGTCCATGGACGGTTCGCCCATCATCGATCGCGCGCCAATCGAAAATCTCTATCTCAACGCGGGCTGGTGCTACGGCGGATTCAAGGCGACGCCGGCATCCGGCTATTGCTTCGCCCACTTGCTCGCTCGCGGGACATCGCATGCGACCGCATCGGCATTTCGTCTCGACCGCTTCGAGCGCGGTTATCTGATTGATGAAACCGGAAGCGGCGCACAACCGAACCTGCACTAACCCCTGCCGATCTGGATTGAACGAATGGCAAGTCTTATTCCCTGCCCACATTGCGGCGGCCGCCCAAAGGAAGAGTTCACGGTGAAGGGGGCGGCCCTTCCACGCCCAGAAACGCTGGCCGGTCCGGAAGCGTGGTTCGAGTATGTCTATTTGCGCACGAATCCCCGCGGCCGTCATGACGAGTTTTGGCACCATACAGCCGGATGCCGCCGCTGGCTGATCGTCACCCGCGACACTGCAACCCATGAAATTGAGGCGAGCCGGGATGCTACGCTCGAAGGAGAATACCCTCGATGAGCACCCATCGTCTACCGGCCGGCGGTCTCATCGACCGTGCCGCACCACTAGCATTCACCTTCGACGGTAAGTCGATGCATGGCTTTGCCGGTGACACGTTGGCATCGGCGCTTCTGGCCAACGGTCGTCAACTTGTCGGTCGCAGCTTCAAATATCATCGTCCACGCGGCATCCTAACAGCCGGTGCCTCCGAGCCGAACGCGCTGGTTACGGTAGGCCGCGGCGGGCGCTCTGAGCCCAATACGCGGGCCACGACGCAGATGCTGTACGCCGGTCTGGAAGCCTCCAGCCAGAACCGGTGGCCCTCCCTTGAATTCGACTTTGGCGCGGTGAACGGCCTGCTCTCTCCCTTCCTGGGGGCCGGTTTCTGGGCGTGTCGCAAACACTTCTGGAGGCAGCTATCACCCAGCCAAGGCCGGTATTTTCATGCTTTGTTAACCTTTTGCAGTCCGAAGAGGCGCGCAAGCAAATCATTCTGGTCATTGACGGTCC
>NZ_JAUQOM010000037.1 GCF_030580935.1 Sphingobium cyanobacteriorum
CAGCGCACCGCCCACAGGATCACATCACCCTGGAAATGGCGCCACTTGAAATCCGTCATCGTTCCGTCCGTCCAATCTCCGCCAAGCATGCTCAAGCTTCACGATTTTTGCAACAGAGCCGTCCCGCGTAATCAGAATGCCATCCTTGGTGATGATGTGGAAATTCGCTGAACCTGACTCCGTTATGAGGCCATCCTCCACGAAAAGCACATCATCATAGCCTTCGCGCAACGCCTCCATCTTGGCCATTGACGAGTAGAGAAGCTGTACCGTTTTGATCTGCCGGTGAGCCCATCGCCCATCAGGTGCTGTCTTCATTGTGATGCCACGTTCCCAGCCAGGGTTAGCCAGGATGGTGCGCGGCTGCGTGAACATCACGATCGTCGGACGGAGGCCATCGGTGTAGATAAAATTGCGGTCTTCCGCGCCACGGGAAATCTGCAAATAGACTAAGCCATGCGTAATGCCATTCCGGCGCGCGATCTCCTGGTGCAAAGCCAAGAGTTCACCTTCCGCGACCGGCATCGGAATTCCGAGCGTTTCGAGCGAGCGTTTCAGTCGATCGGTGTGGCCCTTGAAATCGATCAACTTGCCGTCAGCAACGGCAGTTACCTCATATATCGCATCCGCAAAAAGAAATCCGCGATCGAAGATCGAGATCGTTGCTGCCGTCTCGTCCAGCCATTGGCCGTTGACGAACACTGTCCTGCCCATTGTGCGCGTTCCTGTCATTTCGTTGGAAAAAATTGTGGGGCAGTCGCGGTTAGCCAATTGCCTTTTGCAGCTCCGGTAGGACCTCAAAGAGATCCCCGACAAGGCCGTAGTCCGCTACTTGGAAGATCGGCGCCTCCTCGTCCTTGTTGATCGCGACGATCACCTTCGAGTCCTTCATGCCGGCAAGGTGCTGGATCGCGCCGGAAATACCGCAAGCGATGTAGAGCTGCGGAGCGACGACCTTGCCCGTCTGGCCGACCTGCCAGTCGTTCGGTGCGTAGCCGGCATCGACGGCCGCGCGTGACGCGCCGACGGCCGCGCCGAGCTTGTCGGCGACGGGCAGGATCACTTCCTGGAACTTCTCCGACGAGCCCAGCGCACGGCCGCCCGAGATGATGATCTTGGCCGAGGTTAGCTCCGGACGGTCCGAGGTCGACAAGTCGGCAGAAACGAAAGCCGATAGATCAGAAGAAAAGGCTGCCGTCGAGAGTTCCTCGACGGCAGCAGGTGCGCCTTGGGAGGCAGGAGAAAAGGATGAAGAGCGGACAGTGATCACTTTCTTCGCATCGGTGGCCTGCACCGTCTGGATGGCGTTGCCCGCATAGATCGGACGCTTGAACGTGTCGGGGCTCACCACCTCGACGATCTCCGACACCTGCGCCACGTCGAGCAGCGCCGCCACGCGCGGCAGCACGTTCTTGCCGACCGAGGTGGCCGCGCCGAGGATGGTGTCGTAGGACCCGGCGAGCGACACGATCAGCGCCGCCAGCGGCTCGGCCAGATTGTTGGCAAGGCTTGCATCCTCGGCAACCAGCACCTTGGAAACGCCGGCAAGCTTGGCCGCCTGCTCAGCCGCCGCCTTGGCGCCCGCGCCTGCGACAAGCACATGCACGTCGGAACCGATCTTGGAGGCCGCCGTCAGCGCCTTGGCGGTCTGGTCGGAAAGGTGGGCGTTGTCGTGGTCTGCCAGAAGAAGAATGGCCATTATCGTAATCTCCTCAAATCTCGCCGATCAAAGCACGCCGGCTTCGGTCTTGAGCTTCTCGACCAGCTCGGCGACCGTCTTGACCTTGACGCCCGCCTTGCGGCCCGACGGCTCCTCGGTCTTCAGCACCTTCAGCCGCGGCTCCGTCGACACGCCGAAGTTTGCGGGCGACGTCTTGTCGAGCGGCTTCTTCTTGGCCTTCATGATGTTGGGCAGCGAGGCATAGCGCGGCTCGTTCAGGCGCAGGTCCGACGTGACGACGGCCGGAAGCTTGACCTCGATCGTCTGCAGGCCGCCATCGACTTCGCGCGTGACCTTGGCCGAACCGTCACCGATCTCGATCTTCGAGGCGAAGGTGGCCTGCGCCGTGCCGAGCAAGGCCGCCAGCATCTGGCCGGTTTGGTTGGAATCGTCGTCGATCGCCTGCTTGCCGACGATGATGAGGCCCGGCTGCTCGGCGTCGGCCACACCCTTGAGGATCTTGGCGACGGCCAGCGGCTCGACTTGATCGTCGGTCTCGACCAGGATGGCGCGATCGGCCCCCATGGCCAGCGCCGTCCTCAGCGTCTCTTCGGCCTTGGCAGGTCCGATCGACACGACGACCACTTCCTCGGCCTTGCCCGCTTCCTTCAGGCGCAGAGCCTCCTCGACCGAAATCTCGTCGAACGGGTTCATCGACATCTTCACATTGGCAAGCTCGACACCCGAGCCGTCCGCCTTCACGCGAATCTTCACGTTGTAATCAACGACCCGCTTGACTGGGACCAAGATTTTCATAGCAGCCTTGCCTTCCATATAAGGACGCAGCACCGCACCCAACGCGGGCGTGATAACGGCCTACGCTCTACTCCGTGACAGATGCGAATACTTATATTCCGTTCCGTCGGTAAGTAAATAGAAATCTTAGGACGCGCTTGCTCTCGTCGAGGCCGTTATCAGAGCAAGTTAGGTCACCGAACTTCTGGAGGGACTCTTTTTTCCCTTCCGACCCGTCGTTAAGTTGGCAACAAGAAGTTTGATCGGCGTATTGGTGTTTGTCGCGCATTGGTAATGTGGTAGCACAAGAGAAATCCCACTCTACGCGAGCAAACACCTACATCAGAGGCCCAATGAAGCAGACCAAAACAAAGCCCCGCATGGGACGACCGCCCGTTCTCGAAAATGCTCGCGATCGCATTCTTGACGAGGCCGCCGTCTTGTTCGGAGAGGGCGGTTTCGACAATGGCTCTATGAATGTCGTTGCCGAGCGGCTCGGCGTCTCCAAGGCTGCCGTCTACCATTATTTCGACACCAAGCAATCTGTTTATGACGCCATCATTGTACGCACATTGGAGGGACTGCTCGAACATGTCAGTAGAGCTGTTGCGGCGTCCACCACGGCTGACGGTAAGCTGAAATCATTCATGGTTTCGCACGCTGGGTACTTTGAAAAAAACTACTGGGGTTTCGTGTGCATGCTGATCGGATACGGCGGTATGGCAAATCCGGGGCTCAAGTCCGAAGCCAATCAGCTTCGTATCGAGTATGAGAGCATACTCCGGGGAATTCTTCGGGAAGGAATGGCAACCGGCGCCTTCCGCGAGGCGGATGTGACAATATCGTCTCACTCGGTTCTCTCTATGCTCAACTGGATGGTCCGTTGGTTCAAACCAGGCGGACAAAAACGCGCGGAAACCGTCGCAGCGGAATATTTTGATCTCCTTACAAATGGTCTCTACAGCCGATGAGAGTAAGAGCGGCAGGAAGATATCGCAGTGGGGTTTGAGGCAGTTTTTACAGGTCACCACTAGCTCTTCTTCGACTGAACCACCTAGCATCGCGAATGGCATTCTCCAGTCATTTGCGATGGCGCGCTGGAGTCATGGGCTTGCTCGCCTTATGCAACCTTTTCCGTACAAATTGCGTCACATCTATTCCTTTATGCCATTTGGTAATGGACATAAAAAAAAACAAACAAGCCTCGTGTGAGAACGGCGGTGAGAAAGTCGACCACGGTAGCGGCGGGATAGTCCCGCTGCGGGCGGCGTAAAAGTCGTCCACTTTTCCCTTTTCTGCGTGGCGCAGGGAGGGACGAGGGATCTACACCGTGGAATTGTATCTGAAGGTTCGCGTGGCTTGCGACAGGGGCATGAGCCAACGCGAGGCAGCAAGGCATTTTGGCATATCGCGCGACACGGTTCGCAAGATGATTGCGTATTCGGTTCCGCCCGGCTATCGGCGGCAGGCTCCGGTGCGACGCCCGAAGCTGGACGCGTTCATCCCGATCATCGATCAGTGGCTTGAGGCGGACCGTGCGGTCCCGCGCAAGCAGCGTCATACGGCCAAGCGCGTTTTTGATCGCCTTCGTGACGAACATGGGTTTACCGGCGGCTACACGATCATCAAGGACTACATGCGCGACCGGGCGCGGCGCGGCCAGGAGATGTTCGTGCCGCTGGCGCACCCGGCCGGGCACGCACAAGCCGATTTTGGCGAGGCTATGGTGGTCATCGGCGGCGTGGAGCAGAAGGCGCACTTCTTCGTGCTCGATCTGCCGCACAGCGACGCCTGCTATGTTCGCGCCTATCCTGCGGCGGTGGCCGAAGCATGGGTGGACGGTCATATCCATGCGTTCGCCTTCTTCGGGGCTGTGCCGCAGTCGATCGTCTACGACAACGACCGCTGCCTGGTGGCGAAGATCCTGCCCGACGGCACGCGCAAGCGGGCGGCGCTGTTCAGCGGCTTTCTGTCCCACTACCTGATCCGGGACCGCTATGGCCGGCCCGGCAAGGGCAATGACAAGGGCAGCGTCGAAGGACTGGTCGGCTATGCGCGGCGCAACTTCATGGTGCCGATCCCGCGCTTTGCATCGTGGGACGCGTTCAACCTGTGGCTCGAGGAGCAGTGCCGCAAGCGCCAGGGTGACCGGCTGCGCGGCGCGAGCGAGACGATCGGCGAACGCTTGCTGCGCGATGTGGCGGCGATGCGCCCGCTGCCGGCCTCGCCCTTCGAGGCCTGCGACCAGGCCAGCGGCCGGGTCTCCTCGCAGGCGCTGGTGCGTTACAGGACCAACGACTACTCCGTTCCGGTCGCCTTCGGCCATCAGGACGTTTGGATCCGTGGCTATGTCGACGAGGTGGCGATCGGCTGCGGCGGGGAGATCATTGCCCGCCATCCGCGCAGCTATGCGCGCGAAGAGGTTGTCTTCGATCCGCTGCATTACCTGCCGCTGATCGAGCAGAAGATCAACGCGCTCGACCAGGCGGCCCCCTTGCAGGGCTGGGAACTGCCGGAGGCGTTCACGACACTGCGCCGCCTCATGGAGGCGCGGATGGGCAAACAGGGCCGGCGCGCCTATGTGCAGGTGCTGCGCCTGATGGAAAGCTTCGATCTGGCCGACCTGCACGCAGCCGTGAAGCAGGCGCTGCATCTGGGCGCCATCAGCTTCGATGCCGTGAAGCACCTCGTCCTGTGCCGGGCCGAGCGCAGGCCGCCCAGGCTGGACCTCGACATCTATCCCTATCTGCCCAGAGCCACCGTCGAGACGACGTCGGCCAAGGCCTATATGCGCCTGCTGGACCGTGAGGAGGAACCGGCATGAGCAGCGATGCTCCCGAACTCCTGCTCACTCATCACCTGAAGGCGCTGAAGCTGCCGACCTTCCTGCGCGAGCACCAGAAGCTTGCCCGGCAATGCGCGGTCGAGGGCGTGGATCATGTTCGCTACCTTGCCCGACTGGTCGAACTGGAACTGATCGACCGGGAATGCAGGATGGTCGAGCGCCGCATCAAGGCTGCGAAGTTCCCGGCCGCCAAAAGCCTCGACAGCTTCGACTTCGCCGCCATCCCGAAGCTCAACAAGATGCTGGTGCTGGAACTGGCGCGCTGCGAATGGATCGAAAGGCGCGAGAACGTCATCGCGCTCGGGCCCAGCGGCACGGGCAAGACCCATGTTGCGATCGGTCTCGGGCTGGCGGCCTGCCAGAAGGGATTGTCCGTGGGCTTCACCACGGCCGCCGCGCTCGTCAGCGAGATGATGGAGGCGCGCGACGAACGCCGCCTACTGCGCTTCCAGAAGCAGATGGCCGGCTACAAGCTGCTCATCATCGACGAGTTGGGCTTTGTGCCGCTGTCAAAGACCGGAGCGGAGCTGCTGTTCGAACTGGTCTCCCAGCGTTACGAACGCGGATCGACGCTGATCACCAGCAATCTGCCCTTCGACGAATGGACCGAAACCTTCGGGTCCGAGCGCCTCACAGGCGCGCTCCTTGACCGCCTGACCCACCACGTCAGCATCCTCGAGATGAATGGCGACAGCTATCGCCTCGCGCAAAGCAGGGCCCGAAAAACCGCCGCCGTCACCCCATAACAACGCCGACGCCGCATTCGGGAAACTCTGGTCGGGCTACGCCCTCCCGACGTTCCCCGAATGCGCCGCCAAGTGGCCTACTTTTGCGCCGCCCAATGGCCGACTTTTACGCCGCCGTTGACACATTCAATCGAAATGGGTATGCCATTTCGGCATGGGCTGGTGCCAAAAGCGAATTGGCCAAGTCAGCCGCAACCTTTCACGTTGCGTCAGGACGAACGGGGTACCGGTTCGGCTGCCCCGACAAGGGAGTGCTGCATGTCCGTTACAATCGAAGCCGATCTGATCCTGCATAATGGCCGTATCTGGCGCGGCCGGGAGGAGGGTATCAGCGAGGCTGTCGCCGTCTGGCAGGGCAAGGTGCTGGCCACCGGCGACAGCGCCGACATGCTAAGCCTGAAGGGCCCGCGCACCGAGGTCATCGACCTCGAGGGCCGTTTCGCCAGCCCCGGCCTCATCGACAACCACCTGCACCTCATCTCGACCGGCATCACCATGGGCTGGGTCGATGCGACGCCCGCAGCCGCACCGACATTGTCCGTGCTGATGGCGGCCCTTGCTGATCGCGCCGCGACCACCGCCAAGGGTGGCTGGGTGCGGGCCCGCGGTTATGACCAGGTCAAGCTCGATACCGGCCGGCATCCGACACGCGAAGACCTCGATCAGGCGGTGCCGGATCATCCCGTGCTGCTAACCCGCGCCTGCGGGCACATCGCCATCGCCAATTCGCGGGCGTTGGAACTGGCCGGCGTGAGCGAGGCGACGCCCGTGCCGGATGGCGGCGTGATCGGTGTCACCGACGGGCGTCTCAACGGCCTGCTGGCCGAAAATGCCATCAATCTCGTCAAGGCTGCCATGCCCGAGGTGACCACGGAGGAACTGATCGACGGCATAGAGCGCGGCGGGCGGTACCTGCTCTCGCTCGGCATCACAAGCTGCATGGACGCGGCGGTTGGCAAGCTTTCCGGCTTTGCTGAAATCCAGGCCTATGAAATGGCCAAGATTTCTGGTCGCCTGCCGGTGCGTGTCTGGCTGACGCTGCTCGGCGATCCCGGCATTTCTATTGTCGAGGATTGCTGGCGGGCCGGCCTGATTTCCGGCGCCGGCGATGACATGCTGCGCGTCGGGGCGGTCAAAATTTTCCTCGACGGTTCGGCCGGCGGACGTACCGCCTGGATGTCGAAGCCCTATCAGGGCGAGCCCGACAATATCGGCGTGCAGATGCTGCCGACCCCGGAGGTCGAGGCGCTGGTCAAATCCTTCCACGATCGCGGCTACCAGATGGCGTGCCATGCCATCGGCGATGGTGCGATCGAACAGTTGCTCACCGCCTATGAAAAGGCGCTGGCCGCCATGCCCGACCCGGATCGCCGCCACCGTATCGAACATTGCGGCTTCTCGTCGCCGGAACAGGACGCGCGCATGAAGGCGGCCGGCATCCTGCCCGCGCCGCAGATGGCCTTCATCCACGATTTCGGCGACAGCTACATTTCCGTGCTCGGCGAGGCGCGCGGCAAGGGCTCCTACCAGATCGGCACCTGGATGCGCATGGGCCTCAAGCCCTCGACCGGCTCGGATTCGCCGGTCTGCTCGCCCGATCCCTTCCCGAACCTCCATGCCATGATCACCCGCAAGACGGGCAAGGGCACGGTGATGAAGGACAGCGAGCGGCTGAGCCGCGAGGAGGCGCTGCAGGCCTTTACGGAATACGGCGCCTATTCCCAGAAAGCCGAGGGTGTGAAGGGCAAGCTGGTGCCCGGCCAATGGGCCGACATCGCTGTCTTCGACAACGATCTTCTGGAGGCCGCACCTGAAACCATCCTGTCAGGCACCCGCTGCCTGCTGACCCTGCTTGCAGGCCGCATCGTGCATGATGCGCGATAAACGGCTTTGTCGCAAACTTGCCACTTGGACGAACAAGTTGATCAGATACGGTATTCAGGCAGCGAGGATTTCAAACTGCTCGGCGAGCGATGGTGCCGGGTTGTAGGCGTACCTCGCCTGTCGTTTGCGCATCATGTGAACCATTTCGATCCCAGACAGGATCGTCGCGGCGCTGGCGGTTGATTTGAATCCCAGCATGGAACGTATTCGGCGCTTAATGCGTCGATGATCCTGCTCGATGCGGTTGTTCAGATATTGGCTTTGCCGGATGCGGATTGGCTTCAGCGTTCGTCGTGATCGATTTCTCAGGCGGCTTTCGCCATCGCAGGCAATGATCGCCTCGTGATTGGTCTGGCTGCCGTCGATGACGATGCGCTCCGGTCGGCCATGACGGTTCAGCGCTATGCGGATGAAGCGTTTGGCGGCCGGTAGGTCACGGTTTTCGCTGAAGAAGAACTCGACCGTATCACCCAGGCTGTCGACGGCGCGGTAGAGATACATCCAGCGACCGCGAACCTTCACATAGGTCTCATCGACATGCCATTTGCGGGTGACGGGTCGCTTGCGATGGTTGAACTGTTCGAGCGGCTCTGTTGCAAAAATCGTGAAGCTTGAGCATGCTTGGCGGAGATTGGACGGACGGAACGATGACGGATTTCAAGTGGCGCCATTTCCAGGGTGATGTGATCCTGTGGGCGGTGCGCTGGT
>NZ_JAUQOM010000038.1 GCF_030580935.1 Sphingobium cyanobacteriorum
CCTGCTCTACGCGCCGGTGGCGCTCGCACTGGTCGCCCGGGTGGCGCCGGTGCAGGTCCGTTCGATGATGGTCGGCGGCTATTATATCGGCCTGTTCATCGCCGGGATATTCGCGGGATGGCTGGGCCGCTTCTACGAGCCCTTGCAACCGCCCGCCTTCTGGTTGTTACATGCCGGCATAGGCGTTGGTGGCACGATCTGTATCGGGCTGCTGTATCGCCCCTTCAGCCGGCGGTTCGGCGATGCCCATCCCGAAGCGGCGGCCCGTGCCGTTGCGGGAGCCGCTCGACTTGGAAACGCCTGACGAAGATCGCCCTGTCGCCGCCTATAATCCGCCTTCGCGCAAGACGATTCCGCCGTTCGAAGCGTTGCGTGCCTTCGATGCGGTGGCCCGGCTTGGCGGCGTCCGCCAGGCGGCGCGCAGCCTCGGGCGCGATCATGCGGTGATCAGCCGCCACTTGAAGACGCTCGAGCAATGGACCGGAGCCCGGCTGATCGAGCGAACGGCGCGCGGCGTGGCGCTGACCAAGGACGCGCGGCGCTATCACCGCGAGATCGCCGCCGCGATGGACGCAATCGCCGCTTCCACCATCGATCTGATGCGGCGCGGCTATCACAATCACCTCTACGTTTCCTGCGCGCCGGGCTTCGCGCTGCACTGGATGTCCCGGCGGGTGGGGCTGTTCGAGAAGCTGCACCCCGATGTCGAGATCGAGCTGCGCTCGCTCGACCGCAACATCTCGGTGGCCCCCTATGAATCGGATATCGAGATCCGCTTCGTCCCGACCTACCGTACCAGCATGAAGGTCCCCGCGGGGGTGCATTGCGAGGAAGTGGCGAGCGTCGCGGTCGTCGCCGTCGCCAGCCCGGCCTATCTCGCCGATGCTGCACCGATCCGGACCCCCGGCGACCTGATCGGCCAGCGGCTGCTGCACGAGCATGATTTCGATGGCTGGGCGCATTGGCTGGCGGTGCACGGCGTCTATGACGATCTCGACCTGACCGGGCCGCGGCTGTCGCAGGGCCACCTGACCCTTGATGCCGCGCTGCACGGACGCGGGGTTGCGCTGGTCAACGGGCTGGTCGGACAGGCCTTTCTCGATTCGGGCGAGCTGGTCGAGATCGGGCGAGGCGAACCGGCGTTCCAGCCCTATAGTTTCGGCAAATATTATGTACTGGTCGGTGCCGACCGGAAGGATACCCCGCTGGTGCGCCGCTACCTGCGCTGGTTTACCGCCGAACTCGCGCGCGACGTGGCGAAGCCGCACGTCGCGGGTCGCGTCCTCCTTGCCGGCAAATAGCCGATCGCAAAGGATATTTCCGATCGGCGCGGGGCTGGTGCGCGAGGCGCAACACCCCTCCCATCCTTGGCACCTTAGCTGGCGCGCCGTGGCGGATTAGCTCTTTGGCCGAACAACAAAAGGGTTAGGGGGCTTGGTTGAACGTCTCTGATGCACCGGCTGCAGAGCCGCTGGGCCTGACGTCGGGGTTCGCCGGTTCGAGCGGCTATGCGGACCGCATGACGCCGCTCTATGCGGGCAAGCTGATGCCCGGCGCGCAGGTAGAAGCGTTGCGCAACACGCACCGCGCGTTTCCGGTGCGGACCATCCGTCGCGGCGATACGGTCGCGCCCTTCGTCTATGCGCAGGCGCCGGTCGAGGATTTCACGATCCGGGCCAATGGCCGCGAATATGATCTCTATGATTATGTCTTCCGCAACCGGGTGGCCGGCCTGTTCATCCAGCGGCGCGGTGAAGTGATTCACGAGCGCTACGAACTCGGATTGCAGCCCGATACGCGCTGGGTGTCGATGTCGATGGCCAAGTCGATCGCGACCACGCTTGTCGGGGCCGCAATCCAGGACGGGCATATCGGCGGCGTGGAGGACATGCTGACCGATTACCTGCCCGAGTTGAAGGGCGGCGGCTATGACGGCGTCTCGATCCGCCACCTGCTGCAGATGACCTCGGGGGTCCGCTGGGACGACGAGCATGTCGATCCCCAGTCCGAGCGGCGGCACATGCTGAAGCTGCAGATCGCCCAGCAGCCGGGCGCGATCCTGCGCTACATGGCCGGGCTGCCGCGCGTTGCCGAGCCTGGCACCCGCTGGAATTATTCGACGGGAGAAACCCATGTCGTCGGCGCGCTCGTTCGCGCGGCGACGGGCAAGTGGCTGTCGGACTATCTTTCCGAACGACTCTGGTCCCGTCTCGGCATGGAGCAGGATGCCTGCTGGTGGCTCGAATCCCCCGGCGGACTCGAAGTCGCCGGCAGCGGTATCAGCGCGACGCTGCGCGACTACGCCCGCTTCGGGCGGTTCGCGATGGGAGACGGCACGATCGCGGGGGAACGCATCCTTCCCGAGGGCTGGATGGCCGAAGCGGGTAGCGCGCGCATCGTCGGCGGCGAACGGCGCGATTATGGCTATATGTGGTGGATCGTACCCGATGCGTCGGGCTCGCTCGCCGACGGCGCCTTCTCCGCGCGCGGCATCTTCGGCCAGTATGTGTACATCAATCCGAAGCGCGACCTGCTGATCGCCGTGCTGAGCTCGCGCGCCAAGCCGCGCGGATCCGAGGTGATCCTCGACAACGACTTCTTCAATTCCGCGGTGGAGGCCCTGACCGCCCATGACTGAGATCAAGATGAACAGCACGGCGCAAT
Source organism: Sphingobium cyanobacteriorum (assembly GCF_030580935.1). GTDB lineage: Bacteria > Pseudomonadota > Alphaproteobacteria > Sphingomonadales > Sphingomonadaceae > Sphingobium > Sphingobium cyanobacteriorum. The sequence goes on from NZ_JAUQOM010000038.1 coordinate 2,665, forward strand.
GGCAGGCACGCGATGCCCGCCATCACCTTCACTCCTTCACCGATCCCGGGCTGATCCTCGAACAGGGCTCGCGCATCATCGTGCGGGGCGAGGGCTCGCATGTCTGGGACAGCGACGGCCGCAAGATCCTGGACGGCATGGCCGGGCTGTGGTGCGTCAACATCGGCTATGGCCGCACCGAACTGTCCGACGCCGCCAAGGCGCAGATGGACAGGCTTCCCTATTACAACAATCACTTCCAGAGCGCGGTGCCGGCGATGATCGAGCTGGCCGAGCGGCTGGCCGGCCTCACCCCGGCGGGGCTCGATCATTTCACCTTCGCCAATTCGGGCTCCGAGGCGAATGACGTGATCGTCCGTCTCGCGCGTTACTATTGGAAGCTGCTGGGCAAGCCGGGCAAGCGCACGATCATCAGCCGCACGCTCGCCTATCACGGCTCCACCGTCGCGGGCGTCAGCCTGGGCGGTATGCCGGCGATGCACGGCATGGACAACGGCACCTTGCCCGAATTCGCGCATGTCGAGCATCCCCACTGGTATGTGAACGGCGGGGATCTCGCGCCCGCCGACTATGGCCTCAAGGCGGCCCGCGCGATCGAGGAGAAGATCCTCGAACTCGGGCCGGACAATGTCGCCGCGTTCATCGCGGAGCCCGTGCAGGGCGCAGGCGGCGTGATCGTGCCGCCCGAGACCTATTGGCCCGAAGTGCAGCGTATCTGCCGCGCGTACGACGTGCTGCTGATCGCCGACGAAGTGATCTGTGGCTTCGGACGTACCGGCGCCTGGTTCGGTTCGCAGACCTTCGGCATCGAGCCCGACTTCATGCCGATGGCGAAGGGCATTTCCTCCGGTTACCTGCCGATTGCGGCGGTGGCGCTGCACGACCGAATCTTCGACGTGATCGCCAAGGGCGGCCTATGGCCGCACGGCTATACCTATTCGGGGCATCCGGTCTCCTGCGCCGTGGCGCTCGCCAATATCGAGATCATCGCCGGCGAAGGGCTGGTCGAGCGGGTGCGCGACGATATCGGGCCCTATTTCCAGGCGAGCCTTCAGGCGCTGGCCGATCGGCATCCGCTGGTCGGCGAGCGGCGCGGGGTGGGGCTGATGGCTGCACTACAGCTCGTCCGCGACAAGGCGACACGCACCGTCTGCACGATGGAAGACAATGCCGCGATCCTGACGCGCGAGGCCTGTTACGCCGATGGGCTGATCGCCCGGGCGGTCGGCCAGTCGATGGTGTTGAGCCCGCCTTTGGTGATCACCCGCGGCGAAGTGGACGAACTGATGGAAATCCTCACGCGCGCACTCGACGGCACGGCGCGGACGCTGGGGTTGATGTGAGATGACGATGCACCCCGATCTTTCTCCCGCGGGCAACGCGCTGCTCGCCCGCACCCTGGCCTATGGCAAGCGGGCCGATGTCGCCGCCACCTTCGCGGTCCACAATCCCGCTGACGGGAGCTTCATCGGCGACGTGGCCGATATGGGCGCCCCGGAGACCCAGCGGGCGATCGACGCGGCCAAGGCGGCATTCCCGGCCTGGGCGGCGCGGACGGCACGCGAGCGCGCGGACATATTGCGCGCGTGGTTCCGGCTGATCCTGGAGAACCAGGAGGCGCTGGCGGAGATCCTGACGCTCGAACAGGGCAAGCCGCGCGCTGAGGCGCTGGGCGAGATCGTGTTCGGCGCCAATTTCATCGAATGGTTCGCCGAAGAGGGCAAGCGCCTCTATGGCGACATCGTGCCCACCCATGCGCCGGACAAGCGCTGCCTGGTGCTCAAGCAGCCGATCGGCGTCGTCGGCGCGATCACCCCGTGGAACTTCCCGAGTTCGATGATCACGCGCAAGGTCTCGCCCGCGCTCGCGGCGGGCTGCACGATCGTCGTCAAGCCGGCCGAGGACACACCGCTTTCGGCGATCGCGCTTCAGCTGCTGGCCGAGGAGGCGGGTTTCCCGGAAGGCGTGATGAACATCGTCACCGCGAAGCGCGCCGAAGCCGTTGCCGGAGTGCTCACCGCGAGCCCGGACGTGCGAAAGCTTTCCTTCACCGGCTCGACCCGGGTCGGCAAGATCCTGATGCGGCAATGTGCGGATACGGTGAAGAAGCTGTCGCTCGAACTGGGCGGGAATTCGCCGTTCATCGTGTTCGACGATGCCGATCTCGATGCGGCGGTGGCGGGCGCGATGGCGACCAAGTTCCGCAACGCCGGCCAGGCCTGCGTCGCCACCAACCGCATCTATGTGCAGTCCGGCGTGCGCGCCGCCTTCGTCGAGAAGCTCCGGGCGGCGATGGAGGATCTGCCGGTCGGGCCCGGGCTGGAAGCCGACACCAGGATCGGCCCGCTGATCAACCCGGCGGCGGTTGCCAAGGTCCAGGAACTGGTCGGGGATGCGCTCGGCAAGGGGGCCGAGGCGGTGCTCGGCGGCACGCCGCATCCGCGCGGCGGCCTGTTCTTCGCGCCGACCCTGCTCGTCGACGTGCGGGCGGACATGGCGATCGCCAGCACGGAGATCTTCGGCCCGGTCGCCGCCGTCTATGGCTTCGAGACCGAGGCCGAGGTGATCGCCGCGGCGAACGACACGCCTTACGGCCTGGCGGCATTCCTCTGGACCCGCGACATCGGCCGCGTCTTCCGTGTCGGCGAGGCGCTCGAATATGGCATGGTGGCGGTCAACGAGACGCTGACCTCGAACCCGGCGACTCCGTTCGGCGGGGTCAAGGAATCCGGCCTGGGCCGCGAAGGCTCGCGCTACGGCCTCGAGGATTTCGTGGAAATCAAATATCTTGCCCTGGGAGGCATCTGATGGCGACCGCATCTCTCCATGCCTCGGAGCTTGCGTCCGACAATGCCGGTCTCGCGGTCCGGCGGGCTGCTGCGGTGCCGAACGGTATCGTCAGCGCAACGCCGGCCTATGCCGCCCGCGCGCGCAATGCCGAAGTCTGGGACGTCGACGGCAATCGCTATATCGATTTCGTCGCCGGCATCGCCGTGTGCAGCACCGGCCACTGCCATCCCAGGGTGATCGCCGCTGTGCAGGACCAGCTGGAGCGCTTCACCCACACCTCCTTCCAGGTGCTGCCCTATGCGCCCTATGTCGCGCTCGCCGAACGGCTGAACGCGCTGGTGCCGATCGACGGAGCGGCGAAGACCCTCTTTTCCAACAGCGGCGCGGAGGCAGTTGAGAATGCCGTCAAGATCGCCCGCCACGCCACCGCCCGTAGCGGCGTAGTGGCCTTTGCCGGCGCGTTTCACGGCCGCACGCTGATGACGACGGCGCTCACCGGCAAGGCGATGCCCTACAAGCGCGGCTTCGGCACCCTGCCCGGAGATGTCTGGCGGGTCCCATTCCCGATCGCTCACTATGGCGTTTCCGTGCAGGACAGCCTCGATGCCCTCCACACCCTGTTTCGCACCGATGCCGATCCTGGCTCGATTGCCGCGATCATCATCGAGCCGGTGCAGGGGGAAGGCGGCTTCCACGTCACGCCGCCCGAACTGCTGCGGGCGCTACGCGCGATCTGCTCCGAGCATGGCATCCTGCTGATCTGCGACGAGGTGCAGACTGGCTTCGCCCGTACAGGCAAGCTGTTCGCGGTCGAGCATAGCGGTATCGCGCCGGATATCGTGACCATGGCCAAGGCGCTGGGCGGCGGCTTCCCGATCGCGGCGGTTACCGGCCGGGCGGACCTGATGGACAGCGTGCACGGCGGTGGGCTCGGTTCGACGTTCGGCGGTGCGCCGACCAGCTGCGCGGCCGCTCTCGCCGTGCTCGATGTCATCGAGGAGGAAGGGCTGATCGAGCGTGCCAACGCGATCGGCGGAAAGCTGCGCGCGCGTTTCGAGGCATGGACTGGCCGAGAAGACCTGATGCCGATCGGCCATGTGCGGGGGCTCGGCGCGATGATGGCGTTCGACCTCGTCAAGGCCCGTGGATCCGATGCGCCGGACCCGGAGGCGGCGCGCAACGTGGTCGCCCGGGCATTCCAGCTTGGCCTGGTGGTTATATCCTGTGGCATCCATGGCGAGACTGTGCGGCTGTTGATGCCCTTGACCGTTTCGGACGACGTGCTGCTGGAAGGGTTGGACCGGCTTGAACAGGCGCTGGCTGTGCACTGATCCGCGCCGACGCAGCCGTGGCCACTGACAAGGACACGCGGCTTGGACAAGAAGACCGGCCTAGAGCATGCTGTTGTTTGGTGGAATCGGGATTCCCTTGTTTGGACTGATATGATTCAACGTCCGTGCTGGAGGCGCGGATGACACGACCTTATTCGGAAGATTTGCGGAAGCGTGCGCTGGCGCGTTCGGACGCGGGTGAGGCGGACCGGTCGATTGCCGAGGCGCTTCAGATAGCGCCGTCGTGCTTGTCGAAATGGCGCAAGCTCCGCCGTGAGACAGGCGCGCTCAAGCCGGGGAAGATGAACGGCCACAAGAAGCGGACGCTGAGCGGGGATACGGCACAGTGGCTTCGAGAGCGGACCAAGGCGGGTCCGTTCACCACGCGCCAGTTGACAGCCGAGCTTGTCGCGCGGGGGATCAAGACGGATCGTCGGGCGGTATGGACGTTCCTCCACACAGGGGGGCTGAGCTTCAAAAAAAACAGTGCTTCCGGCCGAGCAGGATCGGCCTGACGTTGCGAGGCTGCGCCAGCGCTGGAAGGCTCATCAGGGCAGGATCGACCCCAGGCGCCTCGTCTTCATCGACGAGACATGGGTCAAGACCAACATGGCGCCGCTCAGAGGCTGGGCACCAAAAAAGGCAGCGACTTTGCGCCAAGGCGCCGTACGGGCGTTGGCAAACGCTGACGTTCATCGCAGGCCTGCGCCATGATCGGGTCGATGCACCTTGCGTGATCGACGGACCGATCAACGGCATGCTCTTCACGGCCTATGTCGAGCAGTTCCTCGCGCCAACGCTGGCACCAGGCGATATCGTGGTGCTCGACAATCTCGGCTCGCACAAAGGCAAGCCAGCCAGGACCGCCGTCCGCGCGCGGCGCACATCTGATCTTCCTGCCGCCCTATAGCCCTGACCTCAATCCGATCGAGCAACTGTTCGCCAAGGTCAAACACTGGATGCGCCACGCACAGGAACGTGGCCACGACGCTACGTGGCGTGGTGTCGGGCAGCGAGGTGGCTGCCCGGATCGAGCATCTCCAGGACCGGGACATCCCAGCCGAGCAGATCGACGAACACCTCTTTTCGCGCCGCGAACATGTTCCTGAACGCCGTGTCACAGGGCGCGGACGCCATACTTGAGAACGGCGGAGCAATATTCGACCACGGTAGCGGCGGGATAGTCCTGCTGCGGGCGGCGTAAAAGTCGTCCACCTTGAAGCCTTTCTGCCGAGTCAGGGAGGTGTGGGGATCTACAGCGT
>NZ_JAUQOM010000039.1 GCF_030580935.1 Sphingobium cyanobacteriorum
TGCTCAATCTTCAGCACGTCAGCACCGAGATCACCCAACGTCATTGTTGCCCAGGGGCCGGCCAAAACGCGAGACAGGTCGAGAACCTTGATTCCGTTCAGTGCGACGCTCATCGGAAACGCGATCCTTCCTCTATCCGTTTCAACAAAATATCGGAGAAAGGCCTACGCGGATAAGGCGGGGCAGCTCTTCTCCTCACGGTGAATCGAGCCGCTTAATGCACCAGACTGCTCGGGCGGAAGCGACCTAATTACTTACCGTCCGAACAGTATATAACTGATAGCGGCATGTCAATCGCCATGCCGCTCAGAATTTAGTGTCTTGGAGGCTACACGATAGCGTTGTGGCGCACCGCACAACCGGAGCCGCGGACGGCCTAGGAGGAAGTGTGTAAGGTTTTGGAGATAAACTTTTTGAAGCGGTCCGGTGCAGCTTCAGAGAAGAGTTTTGCGGGCGGCGCGTCCGCGATGAGCGTACCCTTTTCCAGAAAAATGATGCGGTTCGAAACCTCCCGTGCGAAATTGATCTCGTGGGTGACAATGAGCATTGTTCGTCCCTCTTTAGCCAGATCTCGAATGACCTTCAGGACCTCCCCGACAAGCTCCGGGTCTAGCGCCGATGTCGGCTCATCGAACAGGATGGCTGCTGGCCGCTGAGCAAGCGCCCTTGCAATCGCTGCGCGTTGCTGCTGCCCGCCCGATAGGTGTCTGGGGTAACTGTTGGCTTTGTCGGAAAGCCCCACCTTCGCCAACAGTGACATTGCTTCGTCCACACATTCCGTTTTTGAACGCTTCTGAACATGGACCGGCGCTTCAATGACGTTTTCGAGGATCGACATGTGTGGCCATAGATTGAAGCCTTGGAACACCATCGCGACGTCTGACCGAATCCGGTCGAGCTGTTTTCGATCCGCGGGACGGGTTCCATTCTTGGTCGTTCGCATGGCGATTTCCTCGCCCCGGATGGCGATTGTTCCCGCGCTCGGGGTTTCGAGCATGTTGATGCACCGGAGCATTGTGGACTTGCCAGAGCCCGACGATCCAAGGATCGAGACCACCTCTCCTTCATGTGCTTCGAACGTGATGCCCTTTAGCACCTCAAGATCGCCAAAGTTTTTATGGAGGTCGCGAATGGAAATTACGGGAACGTTATTCGTCTCGATTGACGTCATGGCCGCGCCTCAATGTTTGTTTTGACGGGGAGATCGCGCTGATGCGGTGACAGACGGTATTCAAGTAGAGCGATCAGGCGGGTTATTATGAAGTTGAGCGTCAGATAAATTGCACCAGCGACGATAAACACTTCGAAAGCGCGAAATGTCTGGGAGATTAGCTCCGCAGCTATACCAGTTACTTCCATGATGGTGATGGTGGAAGCGAGGGAAGTTGCTTTTACCGCGAGAATGACTTCATTGCCGTAGGCTGGCAAAGCCTGCCGGAATGCGATCGGAAGGATGATGCGCCTGTACAGTAGAAAACCGGACATGCCGCAAGCCCTTGCCGCCTCAATCAATCCGGCCGAAACGGACTTTAGCCCTCCGCGGATGATCTCACTTCCATAGGCGCCGACGCTAAGCACTAGAGCAGTGATGGCGCACCAGTAAGGTTCACGGAAAAACGGCCAGACACCCCAACTCTGGAGTTCGTGACGGAACTGTCCGAGGCCGTAGTAGATGATGAACATCTGCAGGAGGAGCGGCGAGCCGCGTATGCAAAAGACGAAAAAGGCAACGCATTGGGAAGCGACGGGGACCCGCAGGTGCGCAACAATCGCCAGGGCTGTTGCCAGGACTGTCCCGACAAGTATCGCCGTTGCGGCCAATTCGAGCGTAATAGGCAAACCGGCAATGAGCCTGACGAAAGCCTGCCAGAGAAAACCGAAATCGATCACTGTTTAGCCCCCCATCCTGCACGCAGAGCGATACTCGGCGAAGCGGAAGAGAAGCGACGAGACCACGGTGATTGTCAGATAGAGCAGTCCAGCCGTGATAAAGAACTCAAACGGTCGGCGCGTTGAACCCGAAGCCATTTGAGCTTGCCGAAGCAGTTCCACAAGCCCGACGACCGAGATGAGGGCCGTCTCTTTCAGGGCCAATTGCCATGTGTTGCCGAGGCCCGGCAATGCGTAGTGCAGTACCTGTGGTGCAACGACGCGCCTGAACAGTAGCCAACGGCCCATGCCAACCGCATGAGCCGCCTCGATACTGCCCTTGGCGACAGTGTTGAAAGCGCCTCTAAGCACTTCAGCTTGATAAGCGGCAGAAATGATCCCGATCGCGAGAACCCCAGTAGCGAACGTAGGCATTCCAACAAAACCGTTCGCCCCGAAGAAGCCGGCGAAGGTCGACAAAAGTGAGTTTCCGCCGAAGTAGAGTAGATAGATGACCAGAAGATCAGGCACGCCTCGCAGTGTGGTCGTGTAAGCGTCGGCGACGCCACGAGCCAAACGGATTGGTGACATTTTTGCCCAGGCAACGAGGCTGCCAAGAATAGACCCGATGAGGAACCCCAAAACGGCGATAGCGGACGTGACGCCCGCGCCAGCGATGAGGACACGACCCCATCCTCCTTCACCAAAACCAACAAGATCAGTGTAATTCTTGCAGCCAACCCACAGCTTGTCCAATACAATGCGCATTTTCAGAAATTACGGATGTGAAGGGCACAGTGGCGGCCTGATCGAATTGGGGATAGCCCAATTGTCGAACTACGAGACACCTGCACGGCCGCGCTCCCTCAGCCACGCTCCTCCAGCGGCATCACAGTTCGCACAAAATATTTTTATTGCAAGGAATATTTTTATTAGATACAAAGTTTTTGTTCGATTGAAGTTTGGACGCGTCGAGAAAGTGTGCCAGGTCAATCAGACAGTCCGTCGGACGACCGTATGTCGGCGTCGCCAGCCGCCGGCGGTCATCACGGAATTGCATAAATATTTACATCCGTTAAAAGTTTTCAGCGCGTTGAAACTCAAAACGGTGTGAGGCCATGATCAATCAAAAGTCTGGGGGGAGGCATGCAGGAATGGGCTTGCGGGAGCGCCAACGCCTAATAAGGCGGGAGAATGTCCGGCGTCATCACTGATGGGACCAAATTGGCTTAACTGAGAACGGAGGATTTCTGGTTCATCGTAGCCTTTCAAAGGAGCGAAGATGAGACAGAAATCCGGAACCGGGAAAGCGCCGGCAGAGCAGGTCATCAAGGACATCCGCCGTGCGACCCGCAAGCAGTATTCGTCCGAGGAGAAGATCCGCATCGTGCTGGAAGGCCTTCGCGGCGAAGAGTCGATCGCGGCGCTGTGCCGGCGCGAGGGGATTGCCGAGAGCCTGTATTACACCTGGTCGAAGGAATTCCTGGAAGCCGGCAAGAAGCGGCTGGCCGGCGATACGGCCCGCGCCGCCACCAGCGATGAGGTGAAGGTGCTGCGCAAGGAGGCGCGCGATCTCAAGGAGGTTGTCGCCGAACAGGCGCTGGAACTGCGGATTCTTAAAAAAAGCATGATTGCGGATGGGGGCGACGACGAATGAGATATCCCGCATCCGAGAAGCTGGAGATCATCCGCCTGGTCGAGAACTCGCACCTGTCGGCGCGGCGCACATTGCAGAAACTCGGTATTCCGCGATCGACCTTCAACCGCTGGTATGACCGCTTCCTTGCCGGCGGCGTCGACGCTCTGGAGGATCGCAGCCCCCGGCCGAGCCGGGTCTGGAACCGCATCCCCGATGAGGTGCGCGATCAGATCATCGAGCTGGCGCTGAACGAGCCGGAACTGTCGCCACGGGAACTGGCGGTCACCTTCACCGACACGAAGGGCTACTTCGTCTCGGAATCCTCGGTCTATCGCCTGCTCAAGGCCCATGACCTGATCACCAGTCCGGCCTTCATCGTCATCAAGGCCGCCGACGAGTTCCACGACAAGACCACAGCGCCCAACCAGCTCTGGCAGACCGACTTTACCTACTTGAAGGTGATCGGCTGGGGGTGGTTCTACCTGTCGACCGTGCTCGACGACTTCTCACGCTACATCATCGCCTGGAAGCTGTGCACCACGATGAAGGCCGAAGACGTCACCGACACGCTGACCATGGCGCTCACGGCATCAGGCTGTGACAGCGCCAGAGTTGTGCAGCGGCCGCGGCTCCTGTCCGACAACGGCCCGTCTTACGTGTCGTCCGATCTCGCCGCATGGCTATCCGACAAGGGCATGGAACATACGCGCGGAGCGCCCTGCCATCCCCAGACCCAGGGCAAGATCGAGCGATGGCATCAGACGCTCAAAAACCGCATCCTGCTCGAGAACTACTTCCTGCCGGGTGATCTCGAGCAGCAGATCGCGGCGTTCGTCGATCATTACAACCATCGCCGCTACCATGAGAGCCTCGGCAACCTCACACCCGCCGACGTCTACTTCGGCCGCGGCGACATCATCATGCTGGAAAGGGAAAGGATCAAACGCGAAACCATCATACAGCGCCGCTTGCTTCATCGAGCCGCCGCCGCCTAAAATGACAAACCTGATGGGCCAGAGCCTCCGTTAGCTCACGCCGCCTGTTGTCCCAAAAACCCTGACGACGGACAGTCGATCAAATGGCTCGGTGTCGATGTCTCGAAGTGAGACTGTGCGTTCCTACCATCAAGCAGGAGAGCTGCGAATGCAGCTCTCCACAAAGAAAGTGAATGAAGATGACGATGATACCCAACTCCAATGAAGCGCGGGATATTGCGTACCACTTCCACGCCTATACTGACGCCCGGAAGCATGAAGCGACGACGCCGCTTATCATTGACCGGGCTGAGGGGGCTTACGTCTACGACAGCAACGGGAAGCGCTACCTTGAAGGCATGGCCGGCCTTTGGAGCGTCGCCGTCGGCTTCGGCGAGCGGCGTCTCGTGCAAGCCGCTGCACGGCAGATGGAACGCCTGAGCTTTGGCCACAATTTTACTAGCCGGACGCATATGCCGGCGATCGATCTTGCGGAAAAGCTAGTAGAGATCGCCCCGGTCCCGATGAGCAAGGTGTTCTTCACGAATTCCGGTTCCGAAGCCAATGATACCGCAATCAAGATGATCTGGTACAGGTCGAATGCGCTCGGCCAGTCCCAGCGGAAAAAGCTTATTGCCCGAGAACGCGCCTATCATGGTGTCACGCTGGCCTCGGGCAGCCTGACCGCTTTCTCCTACAATCACGAATCCTTCGACATGCCCATTGCCAACGTCCTACGTACGGGCAGCCCCCATTTCTGGCGCGATGCGGAACCTGGTGAAAGCGAAGAGGATTTTGCATCCAGAAGGGCGAACGAACTGGAGAAGCTGATCCTCGATGAAGGTCCGGAGACAATCGCTGCCTTCTTCGGCGAGCCGGTCCTCGGCGCCGGAGGTGTTGTCGTTCCTCCGCGGACCTACTGGGAGAAGATTCAGGCCGTTCTGCGGAAATACGATATACTGTTGGTCGCTGACGAGGTCGTGTGCGGCTTCGGCCGAACCGGTAACATGTTCGGTTCCCAGACGTACGATATCAAACCGGACATTATGGTTCTCTCGAAGGCGCTCTCCTCGTCATACCTTCCGATTTCCGCTCTGCTCGTGAATGACAAGGTGTACCAACCGATTGCTGATGAGAGCCATCGCATAGGCACCTTCGGCCACGGCTTTACCGGCGGTGCGCATCCGGTTGCGGCGGCCGTGGCACTCGAAAACATCGCCGTCATCGAAGATCGCGACCTCGTCGGCAACGCATCACGCGTCGGTCAATACCTGCGTGACGGCCTGCAACGTTTCTCGGATCATCCGTTGGTGGGAGAGGTTCGTGGCGTTGGATTGGTCGCCGCCGTGGAACTGTTCAAGCAGAATTTCCCAAATGCAGCCGGCCTCAAGAACGGAGAACTGGGCGCCAAGGCAAATGCGTATCTCGCCGAGGAGGGCGTGCTTTTGCGCGCAGCCGTCGACGCGCTCACGATTTGCCCGCCTCTCACGATCACCGTGGGGGACGCAGACTTCTTAATCGAGAAGATCGGCAAGGTTCTCAATCGAGTTACAGCGGAACTCGCCGCATAGCGTACGCGAAATACGGATGGCAGACCACGACAGCGTAGCGGACCGGAGTTTCATGCCCCGGTCCGCATTCGCAGCGATGCTGACGGGACTGATGATCCAACGGCTCGAATTCATTCGGTATTTTTCGAATCGGGTCTCCTGGCTTATTTACTTACCGTCCAAACAGTATATAAATGCTTTAAATGCCATTGGTGGCGCAAGCAAACAGGTGAGACTACATGGCTCTCGATTCAGACACGATGAATGAACTGGTGAATACGGTCGGGCGTTTCGTTAGAGAGCGTCTTCGTCCTCTCGAGGAACAGGTCGCCGATAACGATGCTATCCCGGTCGAAATCCGCCAGGAGATCGCGAATTTAGGTCTATTCGGCCTGACGATTCCCGAAGAGTACGGTGGCCTTGGTCTCAATATGGAGGAAGAAGTCCGGATCGCACTGGAGCTGGGCAAGACCTCTCCCGCCTTCCGCTCGCTTATCGGGACCAATAACGGTATCGGCTCGCTCGGCCTCATTCTCGACGGCACGGAAGAGCAGAAGCAGCGGTATTTGCCTCGCCTTGCCACCGGCGAACTCATCAGCTCATTCGCGCTGACCGAGCCGGAAGCTGGCTCGGATGCTGCGTCGGTACGAACCACTGCAAAGCACACTGAGAACGGCTATGTGATAAATGGCACGAAACGCTTCATCACAAACGCCCCTCACGCCGGTCTTTTCACCGTTTTCGCACGCACTGACGCCTCGAAGCCCGGCGCCCAAGGTGTCTCGGC
>NZ_JAUQOM010000004.1 GCF_030580935.1 Sphingobium cyanobacteriorum
TACAGGTGCTCGATCGAGACCGATGTTTACGAGATTGGAGGACAAGAGCGAGCCTGGTAGATCGCCATGTTCAATCTTTGTTCTTCAACATGGCCAAAATCGCAGCTTCGGGCCGACTGGGCCAGGTAAGCTCGAGTTCGCCGCCTACGGTTTCCGACTTGCGAATGTTGTCCACCGCAGCGAGGACCGAACTGGTGAACAGCAGGACCTGAAGGTTCGTATAGTCATAGTGGAAGACCGAAAGATTGGCCGTGACGACGCCATTGAACAATGTCGATTTGATGCCGCCCTCGAGGGATGTCAAGCTTTCAGGCTTGAACGTGTCGCCACAGGCTGTGATATTTACCCCGCCGTCCTTGAAGCCGGTTTGCCATTGGGCGTAACTCAATACGCGTGGTGCAAGATCATATTCTAGACGAGCCTTGCCATTGACGCGTTCGAACGTCTGCTCGGTACGCGGAGACGGGCAGGTGAGGATTTCAGATGCTACCCCGTTTGAACTGATGGCTACCCCCGTCCTCTGGACCGAGACTTTTTCATCGTGGCTGTAGCGCCCCCCAAGATTCAGTCGCAGCCTGTCGGTCAGGCTATAGGTAAGGTCGGTAAATGCAGCATAGGAAGTCGTCTTTTCCCGCATCGAGAGGATGAGCCGCGTCAGTTTGACGCCGGGGCCGAAGCCCGCGCCGTTCAGTTCCTGGATCAGCGGATCGACAAACGAGAGGTCGGTCGCGGCATCGAGCTTCCCGCTAAAATAGTATAACCCGGCAATCCAGCTCAGGCGATCGTCGAAGGCCGAGCCGGAAAAGTTGAACTCCTGACTGAACGCATGCGACTTGTAATCGCGCGGATTGTCGACGCTGCCGGTCGTTGCGATCGCCAAAGACGTTCCGTCGGTATCATAGGCGCCGGGCCCCCAGCGGTGCTTGATATAACCTGTGAGCGAGCGGATCTTGACGGTATCGCTTGCATCGACCGATACGTCCAGGGTCGCGCCCCAAGTCTTTTTCGCGTCAAAAGGGCTGTATTCGCCAGCCGTTTCATTCGGCCGGGTAGTCGAGATCACGCTTCCCGGCGCGATCACTCCAGCGTTCTCGAGCAGGGCGACCAGATCATTCTCCCCCCTCAGCAGCGTCTGAATAGGCCCCGTGAACCTGTCCTTCTTGTAATAAGCGGACAAATCGACGCTGACATCAGTTGCGGGCGTAAGCCGTAGAGCCCCGCGAACGCCGTATCGGCGTGACCCCATCAGATTTTCGCCCGTCACAATATTACGGTAATAGCCTTCATCACGGTCGAAGTATGCAGACACCCGACCGGCGAGAACGTCGGATACAATCGGCCCAGAAAGGAAGCCATCGACATTGCGGCCCTTCCAGCTGCCAATCCCGGCAGTCACCCCGCCTTCGAATATGTTTGTCGGCTTCTTCGAAATAAAGTTTACAGCGCCGCCGGTGGCATTACGTCCGTAAAGCGTGCCTTGAGGGCCGCGCAGAACCTCAATTCGTTCGAGATCGACACTCTCAAGCCCCGGCATGGTCGGCTGAGACTGATAGATTCCGTCGATGTGCTGGGCGATATTGGCTTCGGCAACGCCCGTCAGGACCTGCATGCCGACGCCTCGGACAATAAGGCGGGGGGTTCCATTGGTATCCGAAAAGTTGAGCCCGGGAACGGTTCTGGCCACATCGGCAATGCTCGTTATGGCTCGATCCTGAAGTTTATCCGAATCGAGAGCGGTGATTGCGCCCGCGACTTTTTGTACCGATTGCGACCGGCGCTCCGCTGTCACGACGATCTCGACTCCGTCGGTCGCAGCCTCTGCTGCCGTATGACCGCAGATCATCAGGCCGAGGCAAGTCGTTCTCAAAAGTGCTCGTTTCATCGCTCTCCCTCTCTGTCGCGCCTGTGCGCTGCCGACTGGCGGACCACGCTGGCCACCCTATGATTCGTCTTGAAAGATTTTCCTAGAGACGAAAAATCTTATTTCAATAGTCGATTAATGAGTTTATGCGTTTTTCTGTTGTCGTTTTTGAACAGGGTGTTCACTGTGCTGGGGCTCGGTTTGCCGCAATCCGGCCGTAACCATGGCTCCGCCTCGCACGGAGGCGGCAGGCTCGACGGGAGAGAGAATATGGGTCAAGCGAAGAAGGTTCTTGCAGATCTGGCGATTGGGAAAAGCCGCGCGATTGACCCCGCGGACGAGGATCTCCACAGCCCAAATCGGGAAGATCTCAATTGGGCGGAAACATCCTGGTGGGCATTCGCGAACGCGGACGGCGACATCGGCGGCTGGTTTTATTTGCTCACCCGGCGCAATCTCGGCGTGGCATCGCTCGGCATTTACATATGGGACGGCACCTCGGCCAACCCGTGGGACTTTCCCTATTCCAAACACTTCCAGCATATACCGCTGGCGGCCGACTTCAGCCTGCTGAACGGGAGTTTTCCTGAGATTGGGGCCGCGCTCGGGGTACGCGAGCCTCTCCGTTCCTACTGGCTGCGCTACTCGGACACACCGCATCTCGAATTCGAACTTGATTTCGAAGCGCTTGTGATGCCGCAGCCCATCGGAGTGGGGGAGAGCACCGGCCACCTCGACCAATTGCTGTGGGCCAAGGGAGAGCTGCGCTTCGAAGGCCGGCAGGTACGGATAGACGGTCCCGCATGCCGAGACCGTACGTGGAGCACCCGACCCGAAGCCAATGCCGGGCAATATAATTCCTATGCCTGGGGCGCCACGCGCAATGGCGGCTTTCACGCGATGATGCTCGAGACGCCTGAAGGCCAGCTTCTCTTCTCGGCCGGATTTATCTGGCGCGATGGCGCGGTGGTGCCGATCGAAAAGGTTAAGCGAACGGTTGAGGCGAGAGGGCCAGACGGTCATGCGATTCGCGTCCGGATGGAGATGACCGACCGAGAAGGCCGAGTGGTAAACCTGGTCGGCTCATCGCGAAGCACAGCCGCACTCGAAGCGTTCACGGGATCGCTGTGCTGGTGCTCGGTCATGGATTGGCAAGCGGAAGATGGCCCCATTTATCGTGGAGAAGATCATGAGGGCTGGCCGCACACCTTGCTAAGGCAAGCAAGACTCACGGGAAAATTGCCCGGCTTGGGGGAGCTTTGACCTTGTCCAAAAACACTCTTCAAGGCACGGCCGGACATGCGGTCGCAGCGGCAAAAAAGCGCTTTTCTCCAATCGAGGCTTCCGCGATCCACAGGTTGCTGTCGGCCCAGCGCGGCGTGTCGGCCGTCTCGCTCTCCGATGTGGAGACACTGGCGGACGGCGCTGGCGCGAGCAATGGGATCACTTTCTTCAAGGCGCAATATGTCGAGGATGGGGTAGAGCGTTCGGGTGAGTTCGTTCTGCGTTACGAGGCAGGCGAAAAATTGTTTAAACAGAACCGATTCAGCGCCGAATTTCATACTTTGTCTGCGGTCGCCAAGAGGGGGCTGCCGGTGCCGTTTCCCGTCTGGATCGACGAGGCAGGCCAGATATTGGGCCGCTCGGGTTATATTCTCGAACGCCTTCATGGCGACGCTCCTAAAGCCGCCATTTATTCCCAAGGACCGTTGGCCAGTGTTTCTCCGGCCACTCGTCACGACATGATGCTGCAGGCTGCGGATTTTATCGCAGCGCTTGCGGTCGCTGGCCTTGATGCCGAAGATGTCCCGCATCTTGCCGCCCGAGGCGGCGACGGTCATCCGATCGACAACGATCTGAACTGGTGGATGACGGAAGTTTCCGGGGTAACCGACTCTGCGCTGGTGCTCGATGGACTGCTGGTCCGGGCCGCCACGAAGCTTTCCGACCGAAAGCCGGCCGATGCGCCGATCGTCCTCGTCCACGGCGACACGAACTTCGGCAATATGATGTATGGTGAGAACCGGTTTCGCGCGATGCTCGATTGGGAATTGAGTAGGCTCGGTCACAGCGAACTGGACCTCGCTTTCACGATCTTCTGTTCGGAGATATTCCAGATCATGGACAAGCAGGTCGAGGGCGTACCATCCGAGCAGGATTTTATCGCTCGCTTCGAAGCGCAGGCGGGCCGCAGCGTGACTCACTGGGATTATCATAAGGCCTATGTGCGCTTTACATCGGCTTGCGTATCGGTGCTGCTTGCCGATGTGATGGGCCCAACCCTCGCGCGGTCGGTGGCGGAACTGCATACCGACCTGTTGTCGAGGGCATTAGCCCGGATCTGACTTCGCGCCGGCGCCGTGGTCCTTTCCTGCCGGGATGTTGGCGATCCGGCATTCGTTGCTTATGCAGCATGGCGTGCTTGCAAGGGAGGAAATGTGTCAGCCGCTGACCTGGACCATATCGATTTGGGTATCATTGCTCTGCTGCAGGGCGACGCGAAGCGGAGCAATCGCGAAATTGCGGTCGAGCTCAAGTTATCCGAAATCACTGTAGCGGCAAGAATCCGTTCGCTTCACGAGCGCAACGTATTGCGGATCATTTTGCAACGGGACATCAGTGAATTCCAGGCACACGCCATGGTTGACATTCTGGTGGAAGGACGTAGCCCCGCCGATGTCGCGTCGGATCTCGCGTCGATCGATCAGGTCGTTGCTGTCATCCTTGCGATCGGTCAGCCCGATATCGTGCTCCACCTTTATGCCGAAAACCTCGCGGATCTGCTGGACATGATGGAGCGAGACGTCGCCACAATAGATGGTGTCACGGGGTACGAAGTCATGCCGATCGGAAATATCCTGAAACTGGACAAGCGGTTGGGTGTCCTCGACCGATGAGCACGCAGATAGATGAAACAAACGAGCAGATAATCGCGGCACTTGTCCGCGATGCGAGACAAAGTAACCGCGAGGTCGGTAAGGCGCTGGGCTTGTCCGAAGCGACGGTTCGCAAGCGCCTGTCGCGCATGATCGATGAGCGGCAGGTGAAGCTCACGGCTGTTTGCGACGCGGCCGCCATGGGCGTGAAAGTGTCGGCTATCGTGCGCCTGCGAGCACGACCAGCAGAAGTCCGCAATGTCGTCGCCTCGGTTCAGGATCTCGACAATGTCTCGTTCGTCGCGCTCTCGGCGGGGCGTTTCAATATCATGCTGATCGTCGCGTGCGAAAGCCGGGGTGCTTTGGCAAGCTTCATCCACGGCACTTTGAAGAAACGCAGCGGCATCGATGCATTGGAGGTCGTGGAATTTGTCGACGTGGTAAAGCACCGCCTTGACTTGATTCTGGTCCCCAAGGACTGATGCCGAGAATTGTCATAGCGCCGAGCCAGACTGCCACTCATCTTCCCTACCACAATGCCGCCGGTTGCATGTCAGCGCTGCGCTCATGTCACTCCCGTGTTCAGGCTCACCTCAAGCGTAACGCTCCGTTGAGGGGCGCCTTGCGGTGATCGGCTGATATTTTGACATGGCACCTGTGCAAGGGCGGGTGTTTGCACCGATACTCAGGACGGTGCGATGAGTCAGATCACGGAAATTTCGGGGCCGGAGCGGCGGCGGGTATGGACCGACCAGCAGAAGCGCGAACTGGTCGCGGCGGTTTCGGCGGCCGGTGCGAACGTGGCGGAGATTGCCCGCCGTGCCGATTCAGGGGACGCCGCAGCGACTTCTGCGAGATCATCGGGCATGATGGTGTCGGCATGTCGCTTTATGCCAAGGCTCTCCTGCGCTTGTCGAAGGGCGTCTCGATCGCAGGAAGTATATCTGGCCTTCGGCCGTCCACGGCGTGATTGCCACCTCCCCCTAGCAGATGGCCTGCATGTTGGAGGCGATCGACTGGCGTAATCCGCAGGCCACATGGCGGCCGACATTGGCCGGATAAAAACCCCGGCATGCCCAGCGAAGCTACGAATTCCGGTACTTTTTGGCTAGCGCTCCGAACGTACGCGCCATCTGCTCGACCAGCTGGAACTGACCTTTGAAGAGTGCGAGACCGCTGCCAGCGAAGATGAGCTTTTGGCTGCCCCGACAGCGGCGAAGATCAACGTCGGCCTGTTTGAGCGCAAGCGGCCCGCCCGCAAGTCCTTGCCTGAACATCTACCACGTGAGCGGGTCGTCATCGCCGCGCCCGATGCCTGCCCCTGCTGCGGTTCGGATCGGCTGTGCAAGCTGGGTGAGGATATCACTGAGACGCTCGAGGTGGTGCCCCGACAGTGGAATGTGATCCAGACCGTTCGGGCGAAGTTCTCCTGTCGCGATTGCGAGAAGATCACGCAGCCGCTGGCGCCATTCCTCGATGATGGCCGCATCTGCCTGACGAACAACGCGGCGGAACGGGCGCTTCGAGTCATAGCCCTGGGAAGAAAATCAAGGCTATTGGCTGGTTCAGATCACGGCGGCCAGCGCACCGCCTCCATGCTGAGCCTCATTGGCACGACGAAGCTCAACGACATCGATCCGCCGCCTTGGCTTGCCGATGTGCTCAGCCCCATCGCAGACATCACCCAGAACCGTACCCACCAACTGCTGCTCTGGAACTGGCGCGCCGCCGCTCTGCCGAACGCCACGCTTCAGATACCACACAAGCGTTCCCGCAGATCTCAAGAACAGGAGCCGATCCAGCTGGCCTTCTCCACTAAAAGCCAGCTGGAATCAAAGCCCCAGGCAGAGAACCGACGACCATTTAGCCGCAGTCCGATAGACTCCCGTCACTGCTCAACTCACCGCCAATGCGGTTTTTGAGTTATTTGAAGAAGAATTTCACTCGGCGGCTTCGGCCAACGACCGATCATCGCGAACTGTCTCCAGCATCCGCCCGGGCATGGCACCAGTGGCCTCGCTGTTGTGCATGATAGGCTCTCCGTTCACCACGACCCACTCGACACCCTGGGCGCGTATCACGCGACGCCAGTCGTTCTCCGGGAGATCATGGACGATGTCCATCTGCTCGCGATTATAGTCCAGCTTTTCGTAGTCATAGATGTAAAGGTCCGCCGCCTTGCCTTCGACCAACGTACCGCGATCCTCAAGACCCAGGACCTCGGCGGGACGCTGCGACAGCAGGCTGTGCAGCTCTTCGAGCGTGAACCGCTTTTCCTCGCGCTCCATCCAGGCGATCACATCGGTGGCATACACACCGCCGTCGCTGAACTTGACATGGGCGCCGCCGTCCGACGTGCCGGCCAGCACACGTGGGTGACGCAGGATCGCGTCGACCTTTGCCGGATCCTTGGTCGTCGCTTCGGTCGTGCGGAAGTCGGCATGCGCCTCGGTATCCGCAATGATATCGAACAGAATGTCGATTGGCGCAGTCCCTTCAGCCTTGGCAATCTCGGCAATGAGCTGCCCTTCATATTTCGCGAAGCGTGAACTTTTGGCGTCAACCAGCTTGTGCGATTCGATCGGGCCGCCGGAGGCATACATCACATTCGGGTCATAGGCCTTGCGCGCGCGTTGCCGGAAGGCGGGATCTTTTGCAGCGCGGGTCTTGGCTTCCGAACCGACGTGGGTGCTGAATTCGGCGAAGGGTTCGACGTTCTGCCACAGAGTATCGACCGTCAAGGCCGTGAACTCGGCCCAGGAGCGATGTACCAGCGACTGGCTATAGATGTTGAGACCGCGTTCAACGGTGCTATCCAGCCACTTGAGCACGTTGACATGATGCTCGGGGGCGGAATCGAAGCCGATCACGACGTTGTGGAGGATCGGACGACCGGAAACACGGGCCATTTCCTCCACCAGGAAACTATTGTTCACAACCGCGTTCAGCTGGGCAAGGCATTGAATCACACCCTGTCCCCGCTCGCGCAGCACCTCCGCCAGATAGACGGCATCTTCGGGAAACATCGAGTCGGTCGGCATTGGCGTGAAGTCGATATCTTTGTGGCTATTGTAGACACCAAGATGCGACATGGCGAAACCAATCGCCCCGGCGTCCATCGCCTCATTCAGAAGATCGCGCATCTGGGCGCGCTCTGCCTTGGTCGCAGCGCGTGTCTTGGCGGCTTCCAGGCCCATCACATAGATCATCAGCGAATTGAGCGGCATGTAGGATGCGAGATTGATGCCTTTGTTGAGCTTGCGCATGTGCGCCATCCACTCGGGAAAGGATTCCCAGGTCCACGGCAGGGCGCGCTGCATCGCCGCGGCCGGAACCTGTTCGGTGTTTTCCATCATCAGCATATAGCGCTCACGATCGCTTGGCCGGCACGGGGAAAAGCCGAAGCCGCAGTTGCTGACCACCACGGTCGTGTTGCCGTGCCAACTGGAACTTGTGCAGTAGGGATCCCAATGCACTGCGGCGTCATAATGGGTGTGCGGATCAATGACGCCCGGTGCTACGATTTGACCTTTGGCATCGATGACCCGTGAGGCGACCGTCTCAATCACGCTGTCAATCCGGGCGATCACGCCATCCTGGACCGCGATGTCGCCCTCAAATCGGGTCGCCCCGGTGCCATCGACGATAGTGCCGTTCTTGATGATCAAATCGTACATTGTTCTCTCTCCAAAATGCATCAGGGATGCGACCGCAGGATCGGCCGGGCGATCCTGCGGCGGTGGCCGCTCTAAGCATCATCATCCCTACCGACCACTCACGAAAACATGCATATTTTCGCTATATCAGTTCGAACATTATTGCCTATATGTAATTTGTCAACATAATAAGATCCACATATAGCATTAATGGTGTTATAAATTTATATGCACCTCGTTCATGTCAGGAGATGCGCTGTGATCGCGGATCGGGCTGGCGGCGCGTTACGATGAACCGTGGGGCGGCGAACTTTCGTCCCTGTTAGAACGCCATCTGCCGACTCGACCCGCGATGGAGGCGGCCGATATAGTCGATCCGCGCGAGGTAAGCGGTCGAACCAGCAGCAAAGATCCCAAACTCGATCCGTGCTAATAGCTTGAATAGACGCGCAGTGAGCCATCGGGCGGCCACCGGATGCCCACCTTCGGCGTTATGGAAGTCCTGGACGTGTAACGGATTTGCGCCGGTCACCTGAGCGATGGGAACTCGCAACAGGAGACCAGCGCGATGATCAAGCACACAGAAGACCTCAGGCAGGAGGCGGTGCGGATTGCACGTAAGCGTCCGGGCTATGGCGTTTTTTGAGGAGATTTGCCGGTCGGATCTCGACAAAATGGCGAACGTTGACTGCCCGCATCATTCGTTCGGAAAGCAATAATCCGGCAAATTCTTTGGATCGATGCTGGAGCACCGTTCCTCCGCGTTTAACATCACCCAATCATTCCCGAGTTGAGTGAATACCTTTCGCCGGGGCTACCACGGTCCGAACTCTGTTTCGCCGAACTGCCGAACACGGATTTGATATTTGCATGCAAAATGTCGAAAAGCGCTCTTTGCACATGAAACGCCTGCAATCTCTACCGTCGGCGTCTTTAAAGCGCCGCTAGGCTCAAACTTCCAAGGTTGAGCGAGACTCAGCCGTTCTATATCACTTATTGTCTGGGTGGGCGGGGGTTCGGGTATGTCTTGGGCAGTCCCAGCATCAGGAATAGGGCCAACGATTGGTGGCTTCATTGCCGAGGCGGTCGTTCCAGCGAAAACTGGACTTGCCAGAAATATGTAGGCTGCGAGAAGCATTCTGCAGCAATGCTGGAAAACATTGTCTGTGGTAATTCGCTTGAACAGCCGGTCAGCCTTCTGCATTCCAGTTCCATGGCAGCAACTCGTCCACCCGGTCGATGGGGTGACCCTTGCCGATACGGCCAAGCACATCGGCCAGTCATTCTTGCGGCCAACACAGATGCCGCGCAGCGCGTTCTCGGCGAGGCTGTTGTCGATCTCGAGGCTGCCGTCGTCGGTATAGGCTATCCTACTCTAGGACGTGAACCCATAAACGGCTGAGAGAGCGGTCCCAGATTGAACGGGATCGGTTACGGCCGTATCGTCAAGGGATGGGCATCTTCGATCAGCGACGAAAATGGCGGGAACTGGCTCGTTTGCTGGATAGCGCCTTGGAGATTGAGCGATCTGAACCGCGCCGGGATTGCCGGAGGCATTGGGTTGTGAGTCACGCTGCCATATCGATGTTGTCTGCGGCAGCATGATATTGTTCTTCGGCTTCGGCAGGCGGGATGTTGCCGATGGGCTCCAGCAGCCGACGATGGTTGAACCAGTCGACCCATTCGAGCGTGGCATATTCGACGGCTTCGAAGCTGCGCCATGGTCCACGCCTGTGGATCACCCCGGCCTTGTAAAGGCCATTGATCATCTCGGCCAAAGCGTTGTCGTAGCTATCGCCGACGCTGCCGACCGAGGGTTCTATCCCAGCTTGGGCGAGGCGCTCGGTGTACTTGATGGAGACCTATTGCGACCCGCGATCGCTATGATGGATGAGGCCGCCCCGATGGGCCGGCCGTCGATCGTGAAGCGCCTGTTCCAGAGCATCGAGCACGAAGCTGGCATGGGCCGTTCTGCTGGCCCGCCAACCGACAATCCGCCGAGCATAGGTATCGATAACGAAGGCAACATAGACGAACCCCGCCCAGGTCGCGACGCAGGTGAAGTCCGACACCCACAGCATGTTCGGTGCTGGTGCGTAGAACCTGCGGTTGACGTGATCGAGAGGGCATGGCGCCGCCTTGCCACTGATAGTTGTGCGCACCGGTTTGCCCCGGATCACCCCTGCCAAGCCCATCTCGCGCATCAACCGCGCGACTGTGCAGCGGGCGACCGGAAAGCCTTCCCGCATCATCTGCCGCCAGACCTTGCGCACGCCGTAGACCGCGAAGTTCTCGGCGAATAGGAACGCCCGCGCGCTTGCCGCTGTCGACCTCAGCCTTCTTCACCCACTCATGCAGCGTCGGCGGCGAGCAGCCGATCTTCTCGGCAATCGATACAACCGTTGCCCAGCGCGATGGATGATCCCGCTCGTGATCCAGCACCATCCGGATCGCTCGATCGCGCACCTCCGGCGCAAACTTGTTCGTCGTCTTGCTCATATCGGCTCCATCTACTCAAGAGTTGAAGCCGCCGACAAACCCGGCGCGGTTCATCCCATCCTTTCCCCCGCCGCCATTTTGAACCCAGTAGCGGCCTTGATCACGATCGGTGCTGGAGCGGGATCAAACGCCTCCCGGCCCGACCCCGCACCGGGCCAGGGAAGGCGTCAAAGACCCAGTGCCGTCTTTGCAAGAATGTTGCGCTGGATCTCGTTGGATCCGGCATAGATCGAGCCTGCGCGTTCATTCATGTAACGCAGTGGCGCGATCGCCTGCCAAATTTCCCCGGAGACGTAGCCATCGGCGGGCGGCTGATAGTCCACTACCGGGCCGCCAGGCCTGGTTGCGTGCGGCTGATAGACGGCGCCTTGCGGCCCGGCTGCCTCCAGCGCCAACTCGGTAACATGCTGGCTCAGTTCTGTGCCCATAATCTTTATCACGGAAGAAAATATGCCGACGCTGCCCCCGGCGGATGCTTCAGACATGATGCGGAACTCGAACATCTCCAGCACGTCGGTCCTGATCCGGGCGGTTGCCAGCTTCGCTGCGAAGATCGGATCTTGAATTAACGCCTCGCCATCGTCACCCGGCTGGCGCGCAGCCGCTTCGCCAATCTCACCAAGCCGCACCTGAAGTTCGGGCGCATAGGCCGCGCCGCCACGCTCGAACTCCAGTAGATATTTCGCAACCGTCCAGCCCTTGTCCACCTCACCCAGCACATTGCTTTTCGGCACACGCACATTGTCGAAGAAGACCTGGTTCTGGATCTTTTCCCCCGAGGTCATAACCAGCGGCCTGACTTCGATGCCAGGCGTATCCATGGGGATCAGCAGAAAGGTAATGCCCTGCTGCGGCTTTCCATCGCGTGAGGTGCGCACGAGGCAGAAAATCCAGTTGGCCTCCCCTGCGTGGGTGGTCCAGATTTTGGACCCGTTGCAGATGAAGTCGTCACCATCCTGAACCGCACTCATCTGCAAGGAAGCAAGGTCCGACCCTGAACCTGGCTCAGAATAGCCCTGGCACCAGAAATGTTCACCCGTCAGGATGCGCGGCAGGAAAAACGCCTTCTGTTCATCCGTGCCGAAGCGTGCAATGACATGGGCGACCATGTGGACGCCCATCGGCGACACCGGCGGAGCGCCCGCCGCAACGCGCTCGCGGGAAAAGATATAATGTTGTAGGGTCGACCAGTCGCAACCGCCAT
The DNA here is from genome assembly GCF_030580935.1 of Sphingobium cyanobacteriorum. Classification (GTDB taxonomy): domain Bacteria; phylum Pseudomonadota; class Alphaproteobacteria; order Sphingomonadales; family Sphingomonadaceae; genus Sphingobium; species Sphingobium cyanobacteriorum. The sequence continues at coordinate 12,097 of NZ_JAUQOM010000004.1, forward strand.
GTTCGACGGCCCAGCTTGGTGCGGCCCAGCCCTTTTCGTTGAGCACCGCTTGCCAAGCCATGCCGATATCATGATCGGCATATACGCTGGTCATCAGGCTGCCGCCGTCCCGGAATGCCGGTGTCAACTTCTCCGCGAAAAAGTTGCGCACCTCGTCCCGGAAGGCCAATTCCTCCTTGCTCCATTTGAGATCCATGTCAGTTCCTCAGGCCGCTTGTGAACTGCGGTTTTCCAATGTGGTCAGCATGCCTTCCAGGCGCTGGCGGATAAGCGCTTCGGCCTGCTCGATGATCCCGTCGATCAGGCCTTTGACCGTCGGGATATCGTTGATGATCCCAACGACCGAACCCGCCGTCCAGATGCCATGATCGGTATCGCCGCTGATCAAACCTTCAAGGCCCCGCGCGCCCTTGACCAGATGCGCAACATCCTCGAACGGGCGGCCTTCCCGCTCCAGCCGAACGACTTCCTGACTGATGGCATTGCGCGCCACCCGCGCGCTGTTCTTGTAGGTCCGGAAAATGATGTCAGTGGCCCGCTCGTCGGATTCCACCATTATTTTTTTGAAATTCTCGTGAATCGGCGCTTCCTGTGTGGCACAGAAGCGCGTGCCCATGTTGATGCCGTCCGCGCCCAGCGCAAGCGCGGCGACGAGCCCCCGGCCATCGGCGAAGCCGCCCGAAGCGAGCATCGGCACCTTGACCTTGTTGGCAGCGGCGGGGATCAGGATCAATCCGGGGATATCATCTTCGCCGGGATGGCCGGCGCATTCGAACCCATCGATCGAGATGGCGTCCACGCCCATTCGCTCCGCCGACAAAGCGTGCCGCACTGCGGTGCATTTGTGGATCACCTTGATCCCGTGCGCCTTGAAATCATCTACATGTTCCTGCGGCTTGTAGCCTGCGGTTTCGACGATCTTGATGCCAGCCTCGATGATCGCCTGGCGATATTCGGCATAGGGCGGCGGGTTGATCGAGGGCAGAATGGTGATGTTCACGCCGAACGGCTTGTCCGTCATCTCCCGCGTGCGCGCGATTTCCTTGGTCAGTGCTTCGGGCGTCGGCTGCGTAAGCGCGGTGAGGAAGCCCAGCGCGCCGGCGTTGGCGACAGGCGCGACCAGTTCGGCCTTGCCAACCCACATCATGCCGCCTTGGGCAATGGGGTGATCGACGCCGAACATTTCGGTGAAACGTGTCTTGATCATGTTAATGGCCCTTCCATTGCGGAGCACGCTTCTGCGCGAAAGCGAGCGGTCCTTCCTTGATATCATTCGACCGGAACAACGCACCCATGGCAGGATAGCGAGTCTGGCTCATGGATGCGCTTTGCAGATCCTCTTCCAGACCACGCAAAACCGCTTCCTTCGATGCGCGAACCGACATCGGACTGCACGCGCTGATCTCCTCGGCCCAGCGGCGCGCTGCTGCAATAAGGTCATCGGGCTCCACGACTTCGTTCACGAAGCCGAGCGATAGCCCCTCCTCCGCTGAAACACGCCGTCCTGTCAGGATCATGCCCATGGCCTGCTTGAGGCCAATCTGCCGCGGCAATCGCAACAGCCCCCCGGCGAGAGCGGCCAGCCCTACCTTCGGTTCCGGCAGCGCGAACACGGCGTTGCGCGACGCGATGATAAGATCGCAAGCCAGCGCAATCTCGAAACCGCCCCCCATCGCGACGCCATTGACCGCAGCGATCACCGGCTTCGACAAGTCCCATCGCGACGTCAGGCCAGCAAAGCCTTTGGTCGGCATGGGGGCCTGATCCCCGCGCGCCATGGCGGTGGCCGTGAATTTCAGATCGTTACCGGACGAAAAAGCACGATCGCCCGCCCCGGTCAGAATGGCGACCCACTGATCGGGGTCCGCCTGAAACTCGTCGAAAACCTCGCTCAGCTCTTCATTGGCAAAGGGATGCAGCGAGTTCATCGAATCGGGGCGATTGATCGTAACTATCGTAATCTTGCCATCGCGCTCGACCGTGCAGAATTTCTTGGGCACGGCCCTGCGATCCCGCAACGCGCCAGCCTCCCAGACCAGATTGCCGAACGCATCGATCCGGGCATATCCTTTGGCGCCGACTGGCGATTGTTCGGTGCTGGTCAGCAGCGCGAGGGAGATTTCATCGTCAGCGCGGACGCGCGCGATCAAGCGCGCGCCGTCCGGGTTGCGCGCGATCACCACCCCGTGGCGCACATGGCCTGTGGGGCCATATAGCACGGTGAACGTCTCGATCTCGGCCGGACCGGCATAATCATCGATCAGTTCAGGCACCGGACCGCGCAGCGCGTCAGCCTTGTCCTGGACCGAATACTCCTCGTCCAGAGGCGTTGTGGCAGGGAAGGACGCCAGGACAAGCGCATGATGTTTCGACACTACGCCGCCCTGCCCGTAGACGAGGCCAACCTTCCCCTCACCGCTGCGCAGCCGACGCACCATCGCGCAGACGCCGTGCGTCATGTAGTTATTCAAGGGGCCGCCAAAGAAAGTAAGGCCACCCGCAACCGTGGGCTCGACATCCTCGCGCAGCCCCAGCGTCGCCATCGCCATTTTTGGAACGACCGGGAAACAGCTATAGAGTTCCGCCAGATCGAAAACACCCGCGTCTCCGCCAGCCACTTCGACGGCGCGTTCGAGCACCGCCTGCTGCGCGGTCGAATGGTCGTAACCGTCCCGCAGAAGGTAATCGCCCGGCTCATGCGCCGCCGCGCCGCCATGAATATAGACGATCTTGTCATCGGCTATGCCCGCTGTGCGCGCCCAGGCAAGGCTGGCGACAATCACCGTGCCCGCCTGATTGACGTTGGGGTTGGCTACCATCAATTTGGGGTAAGGATGGCTCACCATCCGGTTGCTTTCCGATGGCGTGCCGATATCTTCGGCAGAAGGTGCCGTGCGGATCCAGGCATAGGGATTGTCGGCCGCGACAGCGGCGTAACGCGCCCACAAGGCGGCGGACTCTGCGGTGCCCTGCGCAGGGGTCTGGCCCTTCGCGGCCTGGAGTGCATTTTCGTAAAGCGGATAGATATGGACCGGATCGGTCGCAGCCGCTTTCTTGGCCGAGCGGCTCAATGGCAGCTTTTCAAAGTCGAGCTTTACCGTGTCCTCGCGTGACGCGAGGGGCGGCCAGTCGAGTTTGACCTTCGCCTTGCGCGCCTTGTTCAGCGCACTGACGGCCTCTCCCCCGACGACCGCCGCTACCTGGCTTTCGCCTTTGGCGATGCGCAGTGCTGCCTGATGAATGAGGCGAATGGGCGTCTCGCCGCCCATGCTGGCGTTGATGGCGCGCGCTGGCTTGATGCCCAACCTGTGACACAGAAGATTGACGGGATCGCTGTATCGCCAGCTCACCTGACCGACAAGTTCGATGGAATTGATCGACGGCAGCAAGGGGACGCCAGCATCGAGCTCTGCCGCGCGCAGCGCTTGCGCCATCAAGTCAACCGGCTCTCGCGCCTCAGCCGGATCGGCAGGCTGCTCAAGAAATTCGCCGATTGCGATGATCACCGGAATCCTATCGAGGGATTCACCCGTCATGCGTTTCTCCTATCACCTTGCTTAGCCCCGACCCGCTCGTCATCTTGGGTTAACCACGCCTCGACTGCCCCTCATAATTGTCGAGCGCTGGGCGCTTGCAGAATGACCAGGCCGTTGCATCATCAAATGTTGGTGGACGAGTACAAAAAACCCCGCACACGCGCAAGCTTAATTGGTCGATTGAAGATATTTACCCCATGCGTGAGCGCCGAGCGCATCAAAGGGCTATGGCGCGATATTCTAGGCGTACGCCGCGCTGCCTGCGGACTCCGCAAAGCGGACGGTCACACCCCGTCCGTTTCCAACATGCCCCATACGGCTTCATTTTTATACATGTCGGACATAATCTGCGCAGTCACGCTGATGACGCCGTCCAGTGATCTGCACCAATCGAGAAGCACCGCGCTCCGGCCATCGCTCGTGAGGCCGATGGCGATGATGACGACGACCGACACCATGCGACCGGCCCGCCGCACGTTGATATAGGTCGCGTCCATCCACAGGTAGGGCCTGTCGCCATCAATCGGATGACGTCTGGCGCAGTCATCATCCTTCTCCCTCATAACGATTTCATCGCCGAAAATCGGGGCCATCATACCCTTCGCTGGAGTTCCAGCCCGTTGCCAGCCGGCACAGGGAATGGCCACAGGCTGGAACTGGCCCCATAAGAAGAGGGCGACGTCACCGCCGCCCTCTTGTCATCTCGACGCGGGCCGCCCGTCAGCCGCGCGTGAAGCTCTTGCCCTCTTCGGCAAGTTTCACCAACAGCGGGGAAGCCGTGAATTCCGCGCCATATTTGGCCTCATATTCCCGCAGCTTGGCCACGATCTTTGGCAAGCCGACAGTGTCAGCCCAGAACATGGGGCCACCAGTATAGACCGGCCAGTTATAGCCCAGGATTGAAGCCATATCGATATCGGATGCTCTCAGCGCGATGCCTTCGTCAAGCAGTTTGGCGCCTTCGTTGACGACCGGATACAGCAGACGCGCAAGAATCTCCTCGTCGCTCTGCTTGCCCTTGTTCTCGATCCCCTTAGCCTTGGCAAAGTCAGCGATGATCTCGGCCGCGACAGGCGAAGGGGTCGCTTTGCGCGATTCATCATAGTCATAATAGCCGCCATTCTTCTTCTGGCCCAGCCGGTCCAGCTTGACGAGATCGCCCGCCACTGTGCGCTCAGCGCTATCGCGGCCGATCACATCCAGCCCGACCAGATCGCTCATCTGGAAGGGGCCCATCGCGAAGCCATAGTCATAGATGACTTTGTCGACTTCCTGCGGGGTCGGACCTTCCAGGATAAGGGCGTCGCCCTGAATGGCGCGCTTGGCCATGATGCGATTGGCGATAAAGCCCCAGCACACGCGGCTCAGCACCGGCACCTTGCCGATCTGGCGGGCCAGCTTCATGCCGGTCGCGATGACTTCGATGGAGGTTTTTTCGCCGCGCACGACTTCGAGCAGGCGCATGACATTGGCGGGCGAGAAGAAGTGGAGACCGATCACCCACTCGGGCCGCCCGGTGACAGCCGCAATCTCGTCAATGTCGAGGAAGCTGGTGTTCGTCGCCAGGATAGCGCCCTGCTTGGCGATCCGGTCGAGCTTGGAGAATATCTCCTTCTTGATCGCCATTTCTTCAAACACAGCCTCGATCACGAGATCGACATCGGACAGGGCCTCGATTCCGATGACCGGATTGACCAGCGCCATGCGCTTTTCGACCTGCTCGATGGTGAGCTTGCCCTTCTTGGCGCTGTTCTCGTAATTTTTGCGGATGACCGCAACGCCGCGATCCAGCGCGGCCTGGTTCATTTCCACGAGCGTTACGGGAATGCCGACATTAAGGAAGTTCATGGTGATGCCGCCACCCATCGTGCCGGCACCGATGACGCCCACGGACTTAACCGGGATCGTGGGAGTGGACGACGGCACGTCCGGGATCTTGCTGGTTTCACGCTCACCAAAGAAGGCGTAACGCTGAGCCTGGCTTTCGATCGAGGGTTCGAGTTCGAGGAACAGTTCCATTTCACGCTCGATGCCCTCGTCGAATGGCAATTCGACGGCAGCCTCTATTGCCTTGATGATATTTTCAGGCGCCTTGAAACCCCGAAACGCACGGGCGTTCTTCTTGCGGAACTCGCTGAACAACTCAGGTTTGCCGCGATAAGGCGCGACTTTGTCGTCACGGTCGCGCACGCGGACGGGCGGCTTGTCGGCGACAGTACGGGCAAATGCGATCGCGTCCTCGCGCAGCGTGCCTTCCTCGGCCAGCGCATCGATGACGCCATATTCCAGCGCCTGCTTGGCCGAAATCGGACGCCCCGAGATGATCAGGTCAAGGGCAATTTCAGGGCCGACGATGCGTGGCAGTCGTTGCGTGCCACCGGCACCCGGCAACAGGCCCAGATTGACTTCCGGCAGACCGACCTTGGCCGATGGCACTGCAATGCGATAATTGCAGATCAACGCCGTTTCCAGGCCGCCGCCAAGTGCCGTGCCGTGGATCGCAGCTACGACCGGCTTGCCGACATTCTCGATCGCTTCGAACACGTCGCCCAGATGCGGTCGCACCGGTTCGCTGCCGAATTCGCTAATATCGGCGCCGGCGAAGAACGTGCGCCCGCCACAGATCAACACAATCGCCTTGACGGCGTTATCAGCCGCAAGGCTATTGAACCCGTCATGCAGGGCCCGGCGCACATTGATCCCCAAGGCGTTGACCGGGGGGGAGTCGATGGTCAATATCCCGATGCCGTCCTCGACGGTCAAAGATGCCACGTTTGTCATATAGTCGCCCTTCTTGCGCTATTGCGCCGATGATAATTACGCTTCGCACGCGGTCCCAGTGCGAACAGCTGCGGACCGATCAGATCGATCGGCTGATGACTTCTTTCATGATCTCGCTGGTGCCGCCGAAAATGCGGGTCACGCGCGAGTCGCGCCAGAAGCGCGCGATCGGATATTCGTTCATGTAACCGGCGCCGCCGTGCAGCTGAAGCGAGGCGTCCACGATCCGCGAGAGCATTTCCGTATGCCACAGCTTCGCTGCCGACGCTTCGGCGGTGGTGAGTTCCCCGACGAGATGACGGCGCAGCGCCCAATCGACATGCGCCCAACCGACCTGGAGCTGCGCCTTGAGGTCAGCGAGCACGAAGCGGGTGTTCTGGAAATCAAATACCGTCTGACCGAAGGCCTTGCGACCTTTGGTGAATTCGACCGCTTCGTCAAACGCTCGCTGCGCCGAAGCCTGCGCCGAAATTGCGATGGACAGACGTTCCTGCGGCAGCTGGCTCATCAGATAGCCAAAGCCCCTGCCCTCTTCGCCCAGCAGATTGTCGACCGGCACGCGCATGTCCTGAAAGAACAGTTCCGAAGTGTCGGCCGAATGTTGACCGATCTTGTCGAGGTTGCGGCCGCGGCTGAAACCGGGCGTGTCGGCGTCGACCAGAATCAGCGAGATGCCCTTGGCGCCCTTGGTCGGGTCGGTCTTTGCCACCACAATGACAAGGTCTGCATTCTGGCCGTTGGTGATATAGGTCTTCGACCCGTTGATCACATAATGATCACCATCCCTGGCCGCAGTCGTGCGCACGGCCTGAAGATCCGATCCGGTCCCCGGTTCGGTCATGGCGATGGCGGTGATGCACTCACCCGCCACCATCTTGGGCAGATATTTCTGCCGCTGCTCCTCGGACCCGTAGACTTCAATATATTCGACAACGATGTCGCTTTGAAGGGTGATGCCAGCCGACGAGCCGGCATAGGCCAGCTCTTCGGCGACGACGGCGTTATACCCGAAGTCCAGTCCCAGACCGCCATATTCTGCCTTGACCGTGGGACAAAGAAGCCCAGCCTGGCCACACGCAAGCCAGAACTCCCGGCCCACAATCCCGTCTTCTTCATGTTTGTCGAGATGAGGTATCAGTTCCCGCTCGAACAGGCGGCGCACCGTGTCGCGGAACATCGTGTGGTTTTCATCATAGGCTGTCCGGCCATTGAGATCGAGCATCTTCATTCTCCTGTCTGCCACATGAGCTGGCAGCCCACGGTGCTTTGCTGTTAAGGGCACGATGTGCCTTCGATGATAATCAGGGCATCCGGACGGATATTTGGGCGGTGCGCGGCGCCTTGGCCGGTCAACTGCCCCTTGCGCGAAAGACTCGTCCCCCTTCGTCAGTTTGGTGCCCGCAGCCGGCGCTGCAACGCGGCACAAGTCGGTCATCCGCGCACGATGATCTGCGACCTCCCGTGCGGCCAATTGCCAAGCGCGGCCGAGCCCGGAAAGTCGATCGACAGGTCAGCGGTAAACACGAACCCTTCATCCGTATCCCCAAGGCGCCCGTCATCATCCTGTCGCGCAGCGTCGCGATCCAGCTGCCGTGACCGACACCAAGCGGTCGGTTCCGGGCGACAAACCCCATAACGGCTTGCACTTCTTCGCCACCGGGCAGCACATTCCGATCATCGCGCGCAGGATTGGGTATCGATGATCGTTTCCATAGTGCGTGGCGATCCGCCGATATGCCGGCGCGACCTTTCATTCCCAAGCCACTTTCGACTGGATGATCATGATGGCAACATGGCGCACGCAGACATGGGAACTGTTAATCCATGCTATGGTCATGCCCGCACCTGCTTTTATTCCCGCTTGATCCCGCCACTCACGCCCGCTCGTTAGCACTCTGTCCAGGACTAATCAATCGGACAATGAAATATTGCGCATTTGCCGTTCGGTGCACCGCTCGGGGGTCGACGCATAGCAAACCCGCTGATATGCACCGGACAAGAGCGTCGTATTCCCCCATGAATAATATTGGATCGTGTCAATGTCGCTGGTCATACTGGAACGCGCTGAACGCATCGCGACGGTCACTCTTAACCGGCCAGAGGCGCTCAATGCGCTGTCCCTGTCGCTGCAAACGGAACTGGCGCGCATATTTATCGAGCTTGAGCAGGATAAAACGGTCGATGTCATCATCCTGACCGGGGCGGGCGAGCGTGCCTTTTCCGCCGGCCTTGACCTCAAGGAATTGGGACAGGGCACGATCACCTTTGGCAGCGATAGCGACGCCCAGGATTGTGTGGCCGCGCTGTCGAAACTGACCAAGCCCGTGATCGGCGCGATCAACGGCATCGCCATCACCGGCGGCTTCGAACTGGCGCTCGCCTGCGATATTCTTATTGCCTCCCCGAATGCGCGGTTCGCCGACACCCATGCGCGCGTGGGTGTCATCCCCGGCTGGGGCTTGTCGCAGCGATTGTCGCGGATCGTCGGCATCTCGCGCGCCAAGCAACTATCACTGACGGGCAACTTCATTGATGCCCAAACCGCGCTTGCCTGGGGTCTGGTCAACGAAATCCTGCCGGTCGACGGGTTGATGGTAAAGGCCAGGGCACTGGCCGCCGACATCGCCAGCGCCGATCCGCAAATGATAAAGCGGTACAAGAATTTGATTGATGTCGGCTATGGCATGGCCCTGGCCGATGCCTTGGCACATGAAGGTCGGGAAGCATCCGCCTATAACAGCCGCTTGAATCCTGAAGCGCTCGAAGCGCGCCGTGGCGCAGTGCTGGACCGGGGCCGCACCGCTTGAAGCTGAAGCAGGCGCCTGACAGAATGATCGTTAAAGGGAAGGATATCTTATGCTGTCAGGCAGAATAGCGCTTGTCACTGGGGCCGGTCGGATGCGCGGCATTGGACGAGCAGCTGCGCTTCGCCTCGCGGCAGACGGCGCCGCTGTCGTCATATCCGAAGCACCCCGTGACCCGGCCAGTTTCCCCGACGACGAAAAGGCCGTTGGATGGCGCGGCGCGGCGAGCATCGCTGATGAGATCAGGACCGCCGGGGGCCGCGCCATGGCGATCACCTGCGATGTGACGCAGGCTGACCAGGTAACCGCGATGTTCGATCAGGCCCGGCGCGAAATCGGCGTGCCCGATGCCATCGTCAACAATGCCGGCACCGCAGGCGGCGCAGGATCGTCGCCGATCATCGATCTGGATGACAGCTTGTGGCAGCGCACGCTAGATATCAATCTTAACGGCACCTATTATGTGTCGAAGGCTGCTGCGCGGGCGATGCGCGAAGCCGAAAAAGGCGGTGCGATCGTCAATCTTTCCTCTCTGGCCGGGCGGACAGGCATGGCTGGCTATGGCGCCTATTGCGCCTCGAAATTCGCGGTCATCGGCTTTACCCAGCAGTTGGCGCAGGAGCTTGTCCGTATCGGCATCCGGGTGAATTGCGTGTGCCCGGGTTCGGTGGACACGGATATGATGGACGGCACCTTTCAGCGCACCGCCGACCAATCCGGCCGGGTCAATTTCGATCAGGTCAAAAAAAATGTGGCGCGCGGCGTCCCCATGCGTCGGCAAGGCCGGCCCGATGAACAAGCCGCGATGATCGCCTTCCTGCTGAGTGAGGAAGCATCCTACATCACCGGGCAGACGATCAATGTGGATGGCGGGGTCCGAATGGATTGAAGCATATGCCGGTCCGCCGCTGCCTCGGAGGCTTGGCGGATCGATCCTGCGCAGGCGATCAGGCACCCGTTTGGCCACCCCAGCACTGCCGCCAGCGCGTAGAAATCCTCAGGCGGCCGGATATCGGTTGGCATCGGCGTACCGTCGAAGTCGGTGTGATTGCTGGTATCGAGCATCCGCGAGAAAGAGAAACCGGCCGCGCCCAGATCCATCGCCTCGTTAAGCAGAGCCTTGAGATGCGCCATCCATTCCGGGAATGTTTCCCATGTCCAGGCCAGCGCGGCCAGCAGAACCCGCTCTGTGCTTTCCATCATCGCCATCGTGCTTTCGCGCATTTCCGGGCGAGCCGGAGCCTGGCCAAAGCCGCAGCGGGTGATCAGGGTCGTCGTGGCGCCGTGCGACGTACGGGGCGAGCAATACGGATCCCAATGGACCTGCGCATCAAAATGGGCGTGCGGATCAATCGCGCGGGGCGCGACGATCAGGCCATTGGCGTCTATTGCCAGCTTGGCCTCAACAGGGCCAAGGTCTTTCGAGATTGCCGCGATCACGCCGTCTTTGGCGGCAATGTCGCCTTTGCCTGCGGGTGAGCGGTCGCCAGCGATGACCGTGCAGGCGTAATAGCTGGCGTGGGTGCCTACAACGCGTAAGCGATGCCGACAGCCCACAGCAGCACCTCGAACTGATCCACATGCACCCTAGCCAGATGATGGCGGCGGCGAGGTGTACCCTCAATGTCCCCCAGTTTAGAACTGATAGCCAAATTGCAAGCCATAGGTGCGCGGTTCGCGGGCTGAGGAGAAGGAGAAGAGGCCCGCAACCGTCAGCGCCGCATTGGGGCCGCGATCGTCGGCCAGGTTGCGACCATAGGCGGTCACGCGCGCCTTATGGCCGTTGAGGTCGAATTCCAGCGTGGCGCTGGCATCCAGCAGGCCCTGGCGATCGGACCGCACGCGCGGATCGTTGCCGCCCACGATCACGACGCCGCTGCTGCTGGTCGTGGTCGGGCCAACCGAAATCTGCTGGTCATAGGGTGCGATGTTCCGATAGCTGACATTGAATTTCGCTTCGCCAAAACTGACCGGCACAACATAGTCAGCGGTGAGCGACAGGGTTTCGCGCGGATTGTAGATCAGGTTATTGGCCGAATAGTCGAACGTGGTCAGCACCCCGCCGACCGGCGCCTGGGTAATGAAATTCTTGAACTTGGACCGCAACAGGCCCAGCGAGGCAGTCAGCGTCAGGCCGGTGGCCGGCTTGGCGACCAACTCCGCCTCTATGCCCTTGATGCTGGCCGACCCGACATTGGTGACGACCGTTTCATTGCCGATGCCGCCGGAAATGGGGATCGTCGTATTCTGCTGGAGGTCGCTATAATCGGAATAGAAGCCCGCGACATTGAACAGCAGCCGCTTGTCGAGAAACGCGCTCTTGAAGCCCAGTTCATAGGAATCGACCGTTTCAGCGCCATAGGGCGTCGTCGAGGATATGAGCGTCTGCCCACGCCCTGACAGGCCCCCCGCACGATAGCCCCGCGACCAGGAGGCATAGAGCATCAGATCATCGGACGGCCGGAAATCCAGCCCGACCTTGGGTGTGAACTTGCTGCCGGAGTAGCCGGCTTTGGGGAACTGGTTGGGCTCGACGAAATTCTCGTTGGTCTTTTTGTCATGTGTCCAGCGACCACCGAAGGACAGGCGCACCCTGTCGATCAGTTGGAGGTTGAAGTCGCCGAATAAAGCATAGGATTGCGATGTGCCCGTCACCGTTTGCGTGGGGGCTGGAAAGCCTCCGAACTGGGTATATTGCGTCAGATTATATTTCGAGTCGTAGAAATAGGCGCCCACGACATAGTCGAAGCCATCGCTGATCTTGCCTGCGGCCCGCAATTCCTGGCTGAACTGGCGGAAATCCTGCACCCGGTTGACGAAATAGAGATTGGCGCTGGTGGAATCGAAATCCTGCGTCTGATCCTCGTCCGATTTGCGATAGCCGGTGATCGACGTCAGCTTCACCCCGCCCAGGTCCAGGTTCATCTCCAGCGTCGCGGCGGGCGCGGTATAGTGCGACCGGGTCGGGCTGCCGAACACGGTGTAGAGATCGTCCGTCGTGTTGCGGTTGCACTGATTGGCCGGCGCGGCGGCGACCAGACCGGGGACACCGATCACCGCGTCCAGAATGGCCTGGTTACAAAAGGCTTCGCTGCTGTTGGAAATACTGGAATTGACCGGCTCGAAATCCTGCACCTGCTTTTCCAGCGTCAGCAGCGCGTCGAAGTTGCTGGAGGGGGTGAACAGGATACTGGCGCCGAAATTCTCGTTATTGCTCTTGCCCACCCGCTTGTTGCGGATGACGTTGCGATAATAGCCGTCACTTTGATTGTGGAAGTAAAAAGCCTTCGCTGCCAGCACGCCATCCACGACAACACCGACCGTAGGATCAAAGGATTTTTCCACGTCGGCGAAGGTCAGGCCGCGGATCGACACGTTGGCGGCGGCCGCCCCGCTATTCTGATTGGTGATCAGCACGTTGGGTGCCGCACCCTGAAGATCGCCGATGTTGATTGCGGCCTTGTTTTCAAGCTGCGCGGACGAAAAGGCGGTGATCGCGATGGGCGTCTGTTGCAGCGTTTCGTCACGGCGACGGGCGGCAATCTGGTATTTCAGGGCCGCATCGACGGCCAGTTCAACGCCTATGCCGCCGACAGCGGCAAGCTGTTGTGGCGCTTTTCGGCGCAGGCGCCCGTCACGGCCCCACCGATCAGCTATGCGGTCAATGGCAAGCAATATGTCACGGTCATCACCGGCATGGGCACCAGCGGCGCAGCGTTCGGCGCCCTGTTGCCGGTCAGCATAGATTATCGCACCCAGGCACGCCGCATCCTCACCTTTGCGATCGGCGGACGGGGGACTTTGCCGGCATCGCAGGCCGCGCCCGTTACGCCGACGAACGATCCCGGCTTTGCGCCCGACGCGCCTGCGGAGGCGCGCGGCATGCTGACCTATGCCCGGCATTGCGCCGTATGCCATGGAGTGGATGCGATCGCTGCGGGCCACGCGCCCGATTTGCGGGCATCGTCGGTGCCGCTTGATCCGGCGACCTTCGCCACTGTCGTTCGCGACGGTGTGCTGGTGCCGAACGGCATGCCGCGCTTTGAAGAATTTGACGATGCGCAGTTGGCGGCGCTGCGCCAATATATCCGACGCAGCAATGCCGACTGGCGCGCGCATGGCGGCGCGAAGTAAGCAATCTTGCTTGCGGCAGACCGCCCGTTTGGCGGCGATCGGGGGTTTGCGCTTTGGCAATTCCGATCCCGCCCGCTATAGGCGCGCCTCGTGCAACGGGGAATCAAGACAGCGCCATGGCTCGCAAACATCCAAAGCAAGGCAGCTATGAAATTGTCCCTGAGGACAATGAGGCGGAGGCTCAGGCGCCGGACCTGGCCTGCTGGCTGTGTGGCAGGCCTATGGGAACAACCACCGTGTGGCATCATCCCGTCCCCAAAAGCCGGGGCGGACGGGACGTGGTGCCAATGCATCCGATCTGCCAGCAGACGCTGATCACCAATTTCACCAATTCGGAACTTCAGCGGCATGGCATGGACGTCGGCGCCTTGCTGGCCAACCCTGCCGTGCGGAAATTCGTCGATTGGGTCGCGACCAAGGAGCCGGACTTTACCGCCACGACGGCAAAGAAGCGGCGCTGATCGCCTGTCTCATTTACACGTTCCGCCCACCGGCCCGCTTGCAAAATGCGATGTGGACCGCCATTTCCGGCGCGTTCGATATGGCAAAGGGGTTTTTGCAGCATGACGACTGATACCGACGCAGCACCGCAGGTCCACGCTTTTGAGGCGGACGTGTCGAAGCTGCTGCACATGATGGTGCATTCGGTTTATTCGGACCGTGACGTTTTCCTGCGTGAACTGATTTCCAACGCCGCCGATGCCTGCGAAAAGCTGCGCTATGAAGGCATTGCGACGCCTGCGCTGCTGGGCGACGACGCGCAACCGCGCATCAGCCTGATCCTCGATCCCGAACAGGGGCGCCTGACGATCGAGGATAACGGCATCGGCATGACCGCCGCCGACATGGGCGAGACGCTCGGCACCATCGCCCGGTCGGGGACCAAGGCATTCATGGACCGGCTAGCGGCCGATGCGGGCAAGGAAGGGTCGCAGTTGATCGGCCAGTTCGGCGTCGGCTTCTATTCCGCGTTCATGGTCGCGCGCGAGGTCGAGGTCTTTTCCCGTCGCGCTGGCACGGACGAAGCGGCGCGGTGGCGTTCGGACGGACAGGGCACCTACATGATTGCGCCCGTGGACCTGAACGAAGCGCCCGCGCGCGGCACCCGCGTCGTGCTGCATCTGCTGGACGACGCCAAAACCTATGCCGATCGCTTCACCGTCGAGCGCATCGTCAAGGCGCAATCGGGCCATGTGCCCGTGCCGATCACCCTGTTTGAAAAGCCAGACGCGGAAGGGACGGCCATTGCCGACGGCGCGGCGCTGTGGCTCAAACCCCGCGCGGAGATCAGCGAGGCCGATTATGCCGACTTCTATCGCAGTGTCGCGGGTCAATATGATGCGCCAGCCCGCACGATCCATTACCGGGCGGAAGGGCGGTATGAATATTCGGTCCTGACCTTCATCCCGCAGACCAAGCCGTTCGATCTGTTCGACCCCGATCGCAAGGGGCATATCAAACTCTATGTGCGCCGCGTGTTCATCACCGACGAGGCGCAAATCCTGCCCCGTTACCTGCGCTTCGTCCGGGGCCTGGTGGATTCCGCCGACATGCCGCTCAACATGTCGCGCGAGATGATCCAGGACAGCCCGGTGCTGGCCACGATCCAGAAAGGCGTGACCGGCCGGATCCTGAGCGATTTGCAGAAGGTCGCGGACAGCGACCCGGATGCCTATCGGCAGATATGGGAGAATTTCGGCCCCGTCCTCAAGGAAGGCCTGTATGAGGATTTCGAACGGCGCGAGACGCTGCTCGGCCTCGCCCGGTTCAGGACGACGGCGTCGCAGGATGGCTGGCGCTCGCTCAAGGACTATGTCGCCGACATAAGGGAAAACCAGACCGCCATCTATTATGCGACCGGCAGCGATCTCGACCGCCTCGCCACGTCGCCGCAACTTGAAGGCTTTCGCGCGCGCGGGATCGAGGTGCTGCTGCTCCCCGATCAGGTGGACAATTTCTGGACGACCGTGGGCATCGACCATGACGGCAAGCCGTTCAAGTCGGTCACGCAAGGGGCGGCTGATCTGAGCCTCATCCCGCTGACACAGGATGGCGAACAGCCCGAACAGCCCGCAACCGGCGACGTCGACGCCTTCCTGACCTTCGCCAGGGAGGCACTGGCCGGCGCGGTGTCGGACGTGCGCGCGTCCGAACGCCTGACAACGAGCGCAGTATGCCTGGTGGCCCCCGAAAGCGGGATGGACCGTCAGCTTGAAAAGCTGCTCGCCAGCGCCGGACAATTGCCGCAGGCGGCGCTCCCCGTGCTGGAGATCAACCCGGCCCATGCGCTGATCCGCAAACTGGCGGCGGCGGACGAGGCGGACGGGCTGAAGGCCGACCTGGCCCATCTCCTGCTGGATCAGGCGCGGATCGCCGATGGCGAGCAGCCCGCCGACGCCCGCGCCTTTGCCGAACGGCTCGACAGGCTGATGCGCCGCGTCGTCGACTAGGGGCATGGCGGACAGCGCCCCCTATCGCCAGATCGGCATCGTCGGCACGGGCCGGGTCGCCCGCGCGATCGGACTGGCGCTGGCGCCCCATTCCGCGGCGCCGGCGCGGATATGGGGGCGCAATCCCGACCATGCCGCGGATGCCGTGGCCATAATCGGCCATGGCTGTGCCGCGCGGAACCTGGCCGACATCGGGCGGACATGCGACCTGATCGTCATCGCCGTATCGGACGATGCGATGGGACGGGTCATTGGCGATCTTGCCACGCTCGACGGTCCGGCATCGCCCTTCGCCTTCCATGTCAGCGGCGGCAGCGGGGCCGCCTTGCTGGCGCCGTTGCAGGACAGGGGGTGGCTGACGGCCGCCATCCATCCCGCCATGACCTTCACGGGCGATCCGCAGGCCGAAGTCGCCCGGATGACGGGTGCGCGCTTCGCCGTGACCGGATCGACGCAACAGGCCAGCGTCGCGGCCCGCGCCGTCGTAACCCGACTGGGCGGGGTGGCGGTGGACGTCGCCGAAGCGCATCGGCCGCTCTACCATGCGGCCCTGTGCCATGGCTCCAACCACCTCGTCACCCTGATCGCGGACGCCTGCGAAGCGCTGGCAGCGGCGGGCGTGGATGATCCCGCCGCCCTGATCGCCCCGCTTGCGCGCGCCGCTCTCGACAACAGCCTCGCCAGTGGGATGGCGGGCCTGTCCGGTCCGCTGCTGCGGGGCGACGAAGGCACGATCGCGGGGCATGTCGCCGCCATGCGTCAGGACTGCCCGCCGCTGCTGGCGCCCTATCGGGCCATGGCACGCGCGACGCTCGATGCGCTGGAGCGGGCAGATGGCACGGCGCGTCCCGATTGCCTGCGGGCCATGCTGGATCAGACGCCGTCATCGGGAATTTGCTGACCACAGGGCAACCATTACCCGCGCGGAATGTTCTGCGGTTGCCCTCGGACGAACTGGAGCGACGATGACCGCGCGGACCATGCTGCAATTCTTCCACTGGTATTATCCCGACGGCGGCAGATTGTGGGGCGAGGTCGCGGACAAGGCGACCGCCCTTGCCGACATGGGCGTCACCGACATTTGGTTGCCGCCCGCCTGCAAGGGCGCGTCGGGCGGCTGGTCGGTGGGCTATGACATATATGACCTGTTCGATCTGGGCGAGTTCGACCAGAAGGGTTCCGTGGCGACCAAATATGGCGACCGCGCCGGGCTGGTGCATGCGGCCCAATCCCTGCGCGATGCCGGTATCGGCGTGATCCACGATGTCGTGTTCAATCACAAGATGGGCGCGGACGAGAAGGAGCGGGTGCAGGTGCGCCGCGCCGATCCGGAGAATCGAACCGATATCGAGGATCATGTTTTCGAAGCATCGGCCTATACCCGCTTCACCTTTCCCGGACGCAACGGCCAATATTCGCAGTTCATATGGGATATGAAGTGCTTCAGCGGCATCGACCATATCGAAGACCCGGACGACGACGGCATATTCCGGCTGGTCAACGAATATGGTGACGGCGAATGGAACCGTGAAGTCGATGATGAAAAGGGGAATTTCGACTATCTGATGGGTTCGGACGTCGAGTTTCGCAATAATGCGGTCTATGAGGAACTGAAATATTGGGGCCGCTGGCTACCGGAGCAGGTGGTGTGCAACGGCTTCCGGCTCGACGCAGCGAAGCATATTCCGGCCTGGTTCTTCCGCGACTGGGTGGGCCATGTGCGGGAAACGGTGGATAGCGAGTTGTTCGTCGTCGCGGAATATTGGCACCCCGACATGGCGGTGCTGCGCCAGTATCTCGACCAGGTCGACAAGCAACTGATGCTGTTCGACGTGGCGCTGCATCATCGCTTCTTCGAGGCGTCCAAGGCCGGCGGCGATTTCGACATGCGGACCATCTTCGACGACACGCTGGTTTCCGCGCTGCCCGATCATGCGGTAACATTGGTCGCCAATCACGACACCCAGCCGCTTCAGGCGATGGAGGCATCGGTCGAACCCTGGTTCAAGCCGCTGGCCTATGCGTTGATCCTGCTGCGTGAGCAGGGGGTACCGTGCCTTTTTTATCCTGATCTTTACGGCGCGCGCTACAGCGATCAAGGCGATGACGGCCAGTCGCATGAGGTGGACATGCCGGCAATCGCCTGCCTGCCCCGGCTGGTGGAGGTGCGCAAGCGCTTTGCCCATGGGCCGCAGACCGATCTGTTCGACGACCCGCATTGCATCGCCTTCGTCCGCCATGGCACTGCCGAAGCGCCGGGGTGCATCACCATCCTGTCGAACGGCGAGGGGATGGACAAGACCGTCGAACTGGGCGCGGACCATGCGGGCGTGCGCTATCGCGACTATCTGGGGCATTGCGAGGAAGATGTCGTGGCGGACGATCATGGCACGGTGACGGTTCGGGTGAACGGTGGCAGCGTCAGCGTGTGGTCAGCCTGTGACGTGGGATGAAGCGCGCAGACTAACTACGCGCGCAAGGGCTGATGCGGCGCAAATGCCCAGGTCTTTCCGCGCTGAACCTCCGGCGGGCTGGGCCAGGCAAAGCCCGATGTCATCCGGGGCGCTTGCCACTGGACGCGCTGCGACATTTATCCGAACAATATCGCACGGCGTCCCAGTCGCGCTCCCATTTTTTGCGCCACGCAAAGGGGCGGGCGCACGTTGCGCATATCTTGGTCGGAAGGGTCAGTTTCTTGTGAACCATCATCATCCCCTGCCGCCCGCGACCGTCATCCTGGCCCCATGACCATCCTTATACCGATATTGGGCGATCAACTCACCCATGATCTCGCTTCGCTGCGCGACGTGGCGCAACAGGACGCCGTCCTGCTGCTGATGGAGGTAGCCGACGAAACCACCTATGTCCGGCACCATAAATGCAAGATTGCGCTGATTCTGTCGGCGATGCGCCACTTCGCGCAGGAGGCGCGCGCGGCGGGCTGGACGGTCGATTATGTCCCGCTCGACCATCCGGACAATAGCGGCAGCTTCACGGGGGAGGTCGCCCGCGCCATTGCCCGTCACCATCCCCGGTCCATCCGCATCGTCGAACCGGGGGAATGGCGCGTCAAGGCCATGATCGAGGGCTGGGCCGCGCGCTTCGGCCTGCCGGTCGAGATACTAAGCGACGATCGCTTCATCTGCGGGATTCTGGAATTTCAGACCTGGGCGCAGGCGCGCGGCGATCTCGTAATGGAATTTTTCTACCGTGCCATGCGGCGCAAGACCGGATTGCTCATGACCGGCGACGGACAGCCCGAAGGGGGCGCGTGGAACCTGGACAAGGACAATCGCGCGCCGCCAAAACAGGGGCTAAACTACCCCGAACCGATGCATTTCACCGCCGATTCCGTGACAAATGACGTGATTGTGCTGGTCAATGACCGTTATGCGGATCATTTTGGACGGCTTGAAACCTTCACGCTGCCGGTCACGGAGACGCAGGCCCGCCGGGCGCTTGCCCATTTCATCCGCACCGCGCTGCCTGATTTCGGCACGTATCAGGACGCGATGGTGACGGGACAGGACTGGCTCTACCATAGCTGGCTCAGCCCCGCGCTCAACCTTGGCCTGCTGACGCCGCTCCACGTCGCACAGGCCGCTGCGGACGCCTATGCTGCGGGCGACGTGCCGCTGAACGCGGCCGAAGGCTTCATCCGCCAGATCATTGGCTGGCGCGAATATGTGCGCGGCTATTACTGGCTGGAAATGCCCGATGTCGCACAGGCCAACGCGCTGGATGCGACGCGGCCCTTGCCCGATTTCTACTGGACCGGCGAAACCGACATGCTTTGCATGGCCGAAGCGATCCGCAACACCCGCGATCATGCCTATGCCCATCATATCCAGCGCCTGATGGTGCTCGGCAACTTCGCCATGCTGGCCGGCGTGCGGCCTCAGGCGGTCGCGGACTGGTTTCTTGTCGTCTATGCCGATGCCTATGAATGGGTCGAACTGCCCAATGTCATCGGCATGAGCCCGCATGCCGACCGCGGGCGACTGGCGACCAAGCCCTATGCCGGCGGGGGCGCCTACATCAATCGCATGTCCGACCATTGCGGTCGCTGCGCCTATGATGTGAAGCAGAAGGTCGGCTCGAAAGCCTGTCTGTTCAACGCATTATATTGTGAATTTCTAGCCCGGCATGAACAACGCTTCCGCCGCAACCGCCGCATGGTCCAGATCTATGCCAACTGGGACAGAATGAAACCCGACATCCGCGAAGCCTATCGCGCCAGCGCCGCCACATTCCTCGACAGCCTCGAACCAGCGGCACCGGGCTGGGCGCGCTGAACGCGAGCAGGCCGAACGCGTTGGCGGATCGGATCGCCCTTCCAAATATACGATAAAATTACGTTTATGTTAAATTTTATCGCCGGCATGGACCGCTGAGATAGCGGACCATCATGATGCCTGGCCGTCAGGATCGCGCTGGCGCGGCGGGATATGGCTTGCGATCCCATGGCATCGGACGAACTGCTCCAGATTTCTGATTTTACCTTATATTCCAAATATTAGATGATCGTATCTTATGTGTAATATCAAAAGATGCGCAACGCCCTGTTCAAGGATTTTCACCTCATCCCCGCGCCGACGGGTATCCCTCTCCTGAGGCAACATCATGATGATAGCCTGGGAGATGGCTTTCCGCCTGCGCGGGGATGGCGATGAAGCATGCGGGCATCGGCATGGCGCACCGATCCCCATCATGGGGTCATGGACGCGACCAACAGGAAGGACAGCATTTTAATGCTAATGCGTTTGACTCGCATTTTGTTCCGGTTTAACGGGTGCCACGCCCTGGCAAGGAATGACAATGCACGTACCCGTCCGCTTCCCCCTTCTGTCCGGCACGATGCCGTTCACCAGCCGGGCCTGGGCGGCAAAGGGCGAACCGCGACCGGTCAGTGAGGCCCCCATCATCGTCACCGGCGTTGGCATCTGCCTTGGCGCAGGCGTTGGCACAGGCATTGACAGCAGCGGTCAGGCGCCGGGCACGGCAACCGGCCTGGCATTGGCGCGGCGCGACACGCCATTGTCGAACAGCATCATCGATCGCCATCTGATCCGGGGTCAGGCCCATGATGCGTCGCCGCATCCTGTGCTGGCACCGCTGCGCGCGGAGCATTGAGGGCGTGGCGGAGGGCGTGGCGACTGGCACGGGGCAGCGACACCATGGCTGGCGCTATCGCGCCAATGTGGCGTTGCGCATCCTGACAGGCACGATCGGCGCCTATCTGGTCGCGGCACTGGCGGCGGCGATGCTGGCGCGCACCCTGCCCATGAGCCGGGCTGAGGCGACCGTCACCGCAACGATGATCGCCTATCTGGTCGCGCCGGGCGTCACCATCTGGGCGTTTCTGGCACGGGGACCATGGCGCGCGCTGGCCGGCGTCGTGATGGCGGCGCTGGTGCTGGGCGGGGGCGTCTGGCTGGCGGGCGCCAGGGCATGAGCATGATCCGTAACGGCGCGCGCCAGTGCATGGCCTGGCTGCATGGCTGGACCGGGCTGTTGCTGGGCCATGTCCTGTTCATCATGTGCCTGGCGGGGACGCTGAGCATATTCAGGCCGGAAATCGGCCGCTGGATGCGCCCGGAGCGTATAGGCGCCGCCGATCCGCACAGCGCGCTGCTGGCCGCGACCACATGGCTGTCGACCCATGCGACCGGGGCAACCGGCTGGTATCTGACCGCGCCCGACGACCGATCGAACAGCGTCGAGGCGACCTATGACAGCGGCGGCGCCTATCTGAGCAAGGTGCTCGATCCGGTCAGTGGCGCGCCGGTCGCGCGCGATACGCTGGGCGGCGAATTTTTCTACCGCCTCCATTTCGAGCTGGAACTGCCCTATCCCTGGGGCCGGTTGCTGGCGTCGCTGGCGGCGATGCTGATGCTGGTGGCGATCATCACCGGCATCATCGCGCACAAGCGCATCTTCAAGGATATCTTCACTTTCCGTCCGGCCAAGGGGCAACGATCCTGGCTGGACGGCCATAATGCGCTGGGCGTCCTGTCCCTGCCCTTTCACATCATGATCACCTTTACCGGGTTGCTGACGCTGGCGTCGCTCAACATGCCATGGGGCATGACCGCGGCCTATGGCGAAAATCTGACGGCGCTCTATGCCGACCTGACCCCCGGCGCGGTCAGCCGGGCGGCCAGCGGGACCAGAGCGCCGCTCGCCCCGATCGCGCCGATGCTGGACCAGGCACGGCGCTATTTCGGCGCGCCGGTGGGACGGGTCTATATCTTTCATCCGGGCGATGCGGCGGCAGTCGTCACCCTCTATCCGGTCGAGGACAAGGCGATCGGCTATCTGCCCGCCGAAATGAGCTTCGACGGGGCCACAGGCAGGCTGCTGAAGGCGTGGACCGAAAAGCGCGCCGGGATGCGGGCCTATCAGACCATTTATGGCCTGCACATGGCGCATTTCGCATCGGGACTGACCCGCTGGCTCTATTTTCTGGGCGGGGCGATGCTGAGCCTGGCGATCGCCAGCGGCATGGCGCTGTGGATCGTCAAGCGGCGCGAACGCGCGCCCCTGTCGATCGGCAACCAGGTGCTGGAGCGGCTGAATGTCGGGGGGCTGGTGGGCGTGCCCATCGGCATGGCGGCATTTCCGGTCGCCAATCGCCTGTTGCCGCTGACCCTGCCGATGCGCAGTGACGCCGAGGTTTCGGTTGCGCTATGCAGTGCGGGCGCCGCCATGCTGCTGGGGTTGATCCTGCCGCCGGCGCTGGGGTGGCCATGGCTGCTGGGCATATTGGCGGCCTGCTGCGCAGCGGCGGCGCTGATCGGGCCGGTCTGGACCAGCGACAGCGTGCTGCTGACCGGCAATATCCTGTTGCTGACGATCGCTGCGGCGTCTGTGCTGCTGATAGGGAAACAGGTGCGGCGCACGCCGGCGCCAGCGCCGGTTCGCCGCCGGGTGGCGCCGGCATGATGGTGACGGCCGGGCTGCTCTATCTCGCCCTGTTCGCGCTGGCCGCGCACATGCAGCGCCACCGGCCCGCCTTGCTGGGACCATGGCAGAAGCATCCCCGCATCCGGCATCTGGCAATGGCCGGATGGCTGCTGCTTGGCCTGTCGTTGCTCAGCCTGGGGCGCAGCCCGGACGCCGGCATGGCGCTGGTCGCCTGGGTCGGGTTGCTGGCGCTGCTGGGTGGCGGCGTCATGCTGGGCATGACATACCGCCCTGTCGTGCCCCGTGTTGGCGTGCCGGTGGCGATGATGCTGATATTGCTGGGCCTGATCGCGCCCGGCTGACATGTCAGCCCTTCATGTCGATGCTGGCGATCAGCCCGCCATCGTCGGCATTGCGCAAGCGTACGGAGGCTTCAAAGCTCATCGCCAGCGACCGGGCGATGGTAAGGCCGATGCCGGTGCCGTTGCGCCCGCCCGGCTGGCTGCTGGCGCCGCGGGTAAAGGGTTCGAACATCTGGTCGATCTGGTCCGCAGGGATGCCGGGGCCATGATCGCGGACATGAATCATCAGCCGGCCCACCGTCCGCATGCAACTGATCTCCGCGCCGCCACCATATTTGACGGCATTGTCGACCAGATTGCCGATGCAGCGGGTCAGGGCGTTGGGCTTGACCCGTATCGTGCCGCCACAACCGGACAGAAAGCGGACCGGCTGGCCCAGATCCTGGGCATCCTCCGCCATGCTGGCCAGCAGCGAATCGATGTCCAGCACGGACCATGGCTCCTGCGCTTCGATGCTGCTGGCCAGGTCCAGCCCTTCCCGCACCAGCGTCTGCATCGCCTGATGATCGGCCAGCAGCCGTTCGCGCAGTTCGACATTTTCGACCAGTTCCAGCCGCAGCCGCAGCCGGGTCAGTGGCGTCTGGAGATCATGGCTGATCGCGGCGAGCAACTGGGTCCGCTCGGCAAAGCCCGCCCGCGCGCGCCGCTGCATCAGGTTGAAGGTGGACAGGGCGGCGCGCACCTCTTCCGGCCCGGTTTCGGGCACATCCTCCGGGTCGAGCGAGAGCGAGAAGGCTTCGGCCGCGCGCTCCAGCCGCCGCAGCGGCTTGGACATGAAGCGGCCGACCAGGATTGCCAGGCCGGCGGACGCGATGATGATGACCAGCAGATAGAGCGGGTTGAAGATGGTGCTGGCCGGCCTTGCCATGCGCGGGAAGGTCAGGGCCATGGCGCGACGCTGGCCGCCGCCGTCGGTGAAGCGCACGATCCAGCAGTCGGGGCGCGGCGCACCGATCAGGCCGGCCGCCCGCTGCCTGGGGCCATCATGGTCGGGGAAGCAGAGGCCGACCGGCACCTGTCCCGCTTCGGGTTGCGCCCGTTCGCCGAACCTGTCCTTGAGCGCGATGCCCAGATCCCTGTCCGCATTGCTCAGCGCAATGCCGGCAGGCGCGGGATAGGCGCCGATGATATTATGGGCCGCCATCATCGCTTCGACCCGTGCGGGGTCGCGGCGCAATCGCGCGGCGATATCGACCGCGCTCGCCACCACCCGCTGGCGCCGGACACGTTCGAAGTCATGATAGCGCGCCTGTTCCGCCACCAGCAGCGCGATGATCGCGGCGATCGACATGCCCAATGTCAGGATCAGGAAAATCTGTCCTGCCATCGACCGGAAAAAGGCGCGCGCCCGGCGCGTCCAGCGCAGGACGATCATGAATAATCGACCCCGCTGGCCAGCACATAGCCTTCACCCCGCACCGTCAGGATCAGTTCGTCGCCGCCCGCTATGCCCGCGAGCTTCTGGCGCAGGCGGCTGACCTGAAGGTCGATCGAGCGGTCGAAGGCGGCCGTGGCGCGGCGTTCGGGCAGCAAAGTCTCACGCGCCAGCACGATATTGGGTTCTTCGAGAAAGCGGCTGAGCAGCCTAAATTCGGCGGAGGACAGCATCACCAGCCGATCATCCGGCGCGATCAGGCGGCGTTGCTGCAAATCCAGCCGCCACGGCCCGAAACGCGCATAGCGCATCGTCGTCGCGCGCGGCGCCGGTTCGGTGCGCCCGCGCCGCAGCAGGTTGCGGATGCGCACCAGCAGTTCGCGCGGCTCGAACGGCTTGGTCAGATAATCGTCGGCGCCCAGTTCCAGCCCCAGCACCCGGTCGATCGCACTGCCCCGCGCCGTCACCATGATGATCTGCACATCGGACCCTTCCGCGCGCAGCTCGCGACAGAGCGTCAGGCCATCGCCATCGGGCAGGTTGAGGTCGAGCACGATCAGGTCGACGGATTCGTCACGCAGCGTCCGGCGCAGTTCGGCCAGGTTCGACGCGCCCAGCAGCCGGTAATTTTCCTGCCGCAACTGGCCCAGGATCAGGTCGCGAATATCCGCGTCGTCATCGACGACCATGATGGTCGCGCCGGGGAAAGAGGCTGGTGACATGCGCTTCTCCTAACGCCGATCGACGACAGAGTCTGTGCCGGCGCGCGTGATGATACAGGCTGATACAAAGCGATACCCGGCTGTGACAGAATGATTATAAGTTCCTCTTTCCTGTAACGGGCAAAGTCCTGAAGAGGGCAAGGTCGGCAGCCCCCGCCGACACCAGCCGGAGCGCTCGCCATGTGTCCTGTCGCATGGCCCCCCTCCCCCGCCATGGCGCGGGGCGCATGGCGAGGCTCCAACCCGTTCGTCTAGGATATGTGCTGATTTATGTCTGGGCCTTCCCCCCTCCACAGCCTTCGGGTCGCACCGCTGGCTTTCTGCATCCTGATCGCCGCCTGCGGACAGCAGAAGCCGCCGCAGAAAGGTCCGGTGGAGGTGGGCGTGGTGACGCTGAGCGCCCAGGATGCGACCGTATCGACAGAGCTGCCGGGGCGTACCGTGTCGACCATGATGTCGGAGGTGCGGCCGCAGGTCGCTGGCCTGATCCAGAAGCGGCTGTTTACCGAAGGATCGATGGTGACGGCGGGGCAGCCGCTCTACCAGATCGACGCGCGCCTGTACCGCGCGTCGCGTGACGAGGCGCAGGCGACACTGGCCAGCGCGCAGGCGACTGCCGCGGCGGCGCAGGCCAAGGCGCAGCGCTATCGCAGCCTGGGCAACACCGAAGCGGTGAGCGCGCAGGACCGCGACGATGTGATCGCCACCGCGCGTCAGGCGCAGGCAGCGGTGATGCAGGCGCGCGCGGGGCTTCAGACCAGCAACGTCAATCTGGAATTCACGCTGGTGCGTGCGCCGATCAGCGGGCGGATCGGCCGCACCCTGTTCACGCCGGGCGCGCTGGTGACGGCCAGCCAGGCCGATCCGCTGACGACGATCCAGCAGCTTGACCCCATCTATGTCGACATCACCCAGTCGAGCGCGCAACTGCTGCAACTGCGCCGATCGCTGGCAGCGGGCAAGACGCTGCCCGCCAGCGCCACCATCCGGCTGAAGCTGGACGATGGCAGCGATTATCCGGCGGAAGGGCGGATCGAGTTCGCCGAACCGATCGTCGACGTGAACAGCGGCACGGTGACGCTGCGCGCGCGCTTCCCCAACCCGGACGGGCTGTTGATGCCCGGCATGTTCGTGCGCGTGGTCGCGCCCCAGTCGGTCGTGCCGGGCGCGATCCTGGCCCCGCAACAGGGCATCAGCCGCGATCCGAAGGGCAATGCGACCGCGCTGGTCGTCAACAGGGCGAACAAGGTCGAGCGGCGGATCGTCACCGCCGGCCAGGCAATCGGCGACACATGGCTGGTCACGGCCGGCCTGAAGGCGGGCGACCGCCTGATCGTCGAGGGCACCGACAAGGTGAAGCCCGACGATCAGGTCAAGCCCGTCGCCATCACGGCCGCGCAATAGGAGCCGGACGGTGCTGAGCCGCTATTTCATCGACCGGCCGATCTTTGCCTGGGTCATCGCCATCGGCATCATGCTGGCGGGGATCGGCGCCATGCTGTCGCTGCCCGTCGCGCAATATCCCGACATCGCGCCGCCCGGCGTCAGCGTCAGCGCCACCTATCCCGGCGCGTCGGCGGAAACGGTCGAAACCAGCGTCACCCAGGTCATCGAGCAGCAACTGACCGGCATCGACGGGCTGATGTATTTCTCGTCCTCCTCCTCGGCGACCGGCCGCGCGCAGATCAGCGTCACCTTCCAGAAGGGCACCGACCCCGACACGGCGCAGGTGCAGGTGCAGAACAAGGTGCAGCAGGCCCTGACCCGCCTGCCCAATGCGGTGCAGCAGCAGGGCCTGTCCGTCACCAAGCAACAAACCGATTTCCTGATGCTGGTCGGCCTGTATGACGAGACGGACACGGCGACCCAGGCGGATATCGCCGATTATCTGGTGAATAATTTCCAGGACCCGATCGCGCGGATCGAGGGCATCGGCGCGACCCAGATTTTCGGATCGCAATATGCGATGCGTGTCTGGCTCAACCCCTACAAGCTGGCGGCGGTCAAGCTGATGCCATCCGACGTGCAGCGTGCGATCGCGGCGCAGAATGTCGAAGTGTCGGCCGGCCAGATCGGCGGCGACCCCGCGCCCGCCGGGCAACAGATCAACGCGACCGTGACCGCCCGTTCGCGGTTGCAGACGCCCGAACAGTTCCGCAACATCATCGTCAAGACGCAGGGCGACGGGGCGATCGTCCACCTGTCCGACGTGGCACGGGTGGAACTGGGCAACGAAAGCTACGCCACATCGGCCCGCATGAACGGCCACCCCGCATCCGGCATGGCGTTGCAACTGGCGCCCGGCGCCGACGCGCTCAAGACCGCGGAGCTGGTGAAGGCGAAGGTCGCCGAACTGTCCGCCAGCCTGCCCCATGGCTATAAGACCGCCTTTCCACGCGACACCACCCCTTTCATCAAATTGTCGGTCAAAGAAGTCATCCAGACGCTGATCGAGGCGGTCGTTCTGGTCGTCGTCGTGATGTTCGTTTTCCTGCAAAGCTGGCGCGCCACGCTGGTCCCGGCCATCGCCGTGCCGGTGGTGCTGCTCGGCACCTTCGGCATCCTTGCCCTGTTCGGCTATTCGATCAACACGCTGACGCTGTTCGGCATGGTGCTGTCCATCGGCCTGCTGGTGGACGACGCGATCGTCGTGGTCGAGAATGTCGAACGGCTGATGGAGGAGGAAGGGCTGTCGCCGCGCGACGCCACGATCCAGTCGATGCAAGAAATCGGCAGCGCGCTGGTCGGCATCGCCCTGGTCCTGTCCGCCGTCCTGTTGCCCATGGCCTTTTTCGGCGGATCAACCGGCGTCATCTATCGCCAATTTTCGATCACCATCGTTTCCTCGATGCTGCTGTCGGTGCTGGTCGCGCTGATCCTTTCCCCGGCGCTGTGCGCCACGCTCCTCAAAGGGTCGGAAGAGGAAAAGCGGCATCGCGGCTGGGCCGGCAAGTTCAATCGCTGGTTCGAGCGCATGACCGGCGGCTATGTGCGCCGGACCGGACAGGTGCTGGGCCGGCGCGCACTTTATTGGGGTCTGTATGCCGTCATGCTGGTGCTGCTGGCGCTGCTGTTCCTGCGGCTGCCATCGAGTTTCCTGCCGGTCGAGGATCAGGGCCAGGTGATGGTGCAGGTGACGCTGCCCGCCGGCGCGAAATCCAGCCGCACCGCAGCGGCGGTCAACCAGGTGCAGAATTATTTCCAGAATGATGAAAAGGACAATGTCGCCTACGCCTTCATCATGACCGGCTTCAGTTTCCAGGGGCAGGGCGAGAATGTCGGCCAGGGCTTCATCAACCTGGCGCCATGGGACGATCGCAAGGGTTTCGCCAACAGCGCCGGCGCGATCGCCGGGCGCGCGACCAAGCAACTGGCCGCGTTGCGTGACGCCAAGGTGCTGGCGATGACCCCGCCGGCGATCCGGGGCCTGGGCCAGTCCAACGGTTTCACCTTCGAACTGCTCAACAGCGGCGGCCTGAGCCGGGCGCGCTTCCTGGAACTGCGCAACCAGTTGCTCGCCGCGGCCGCGAAAGACCCCGCGCTTGCCGGCGTCCGGGCCGCAACATTGGAGGACACGCCGCAGCTCAAGGTCGATATCGATTCCGAAAAGCTCGCCGTGCTGGGTTTGACCCAGGCGGATGTCGATGATGTGCTGCGTTCCGCCTGGGGCAGCAGCTATATCAACGATTTCGTGGATCGCGGCCGGGTGAAGCGCGTCTATATGCAGGCCGACGCGCCCTATCGCGCACTGCCCACCGACCTCGACAACTGGATGGTGCGATCGGGCAGCACGGGCGAGATGGTGCCCTTCTCCGCCTTTGCAACGACCCACTGGATGATGGGACCAGCCAGTGTGGCGCGCTTCAACGGCCTGTCCTCTTTTGAAATTCAGGGGCAGGCGGGCGACGGCGCCAGTTCGGGCGATGCGATGGCGCGCATGGTCGCATTGCAGAAGCAACTGCCGCCCGGCACCAGCTACGCCTGGAGCGGCCTGTCCTATCAGGAACAGCTTTCGGGCGGGCAGGCGCCGTTGCTCTACGGCCTGTCGGTGCTGGTGGTGTTTCTCTGCCTCGCCGCCTTGTACGAAAGCTGGTCGATCCCGCTTGCGGTGCTGCTGGTCATTCCACTCGGCCTGATCGGTGCTGTGATCGCGGTGTCGGTGCGCGGGCTGGAAAATAATATCTTCTTCCAGGTCGGCCTGCTGACCACCATGGGCCTGGCAGCCAAGAATGCGATCCTGATCGTCGAATTTGCCGAAATGGCCCATAGCCAGGGGAAGGATGCGCTGGCGTCCGCGCTGGAGGCGGCACGGTTGCGGTTCCGCCCGATCCTGATGACCTCGCTCGCCTTCATCGCGGGCGTCATTCCGCTGGCGATCGCCACCGGGGCAGGTGCGCAGAGCCGTGTCGCCATCGGCACCGCCGTGGTCGGCGGCATGACGACGGCGACTGTGCTGGCGATCTTCTACGTCCCGCTTTTCTTCCTCACCATTTCTCGCCTGTTCGGCAGCGACAGGCCCAAGGCCACGCCGCCAGCCCCGGCGACCGACGCAGGAGTGCCGGCATGATGCGCGCCCTTTTCCCCGCCGCATCGCTGCTGGCGCTGGCCGGATGCACCATGGCGCCGACCTATGTGCGCCCCGCCCCGCCGGTGCCCGCCGCCCTGCCCGGCGGCGCTGCCTATGCGGTGCAGGCCGACATGGCGGCCGGGCTGGCCTGGACGGCGCTGGTGCAGGACGCACGGCTCAGGATCGTGATCGAACGGGCGCTGGCGAACAATCGCGACCTGCGCGTGGCGCTGACCAATGTGCTGTCGGCACGGGCGCAATATAAGGTGCAGCGGGCGGCGCAACTGCCGACCGTGACCGGCGATGCGGGTGCCGGTTTCACCGGGCGGAATGACGCGCGCCAGAACAGCTATAGCGCCGACATCGGCATCAGTGCGTTCGAGATCGACCTGTTCGGCCGGGTCCGCGCCCTCAGCCAGTCCGCGCTTGAATCCTATCTTGCGACGCAGGAAGGTGCGCGATCGACACGGATCACGCTGATCGCCGAAACGGCGAGCGCCTATGCCACGCTGGCGGCGGACCAGGCATTGCTGGCCGTGTCGCGCCAGACGATGGCGAGCGCGCAGCGCAGCCTGGCGCTGACGCGCGCGCTCAACCAGGCGGGCCTGTCGGGCAAGGTCGATGTCTATCAGGCCGAAACGGTGGTCGAGCAGGCGCAGGCGGATATCGCCGCCGGCATCACGCAGGTCGCGCAGGATCGCAATGCACTGGACCTGCTGGTCGGCGCGCCGGTGGAGGATGCCCTGTTGCCCGCCTCGCTCGACAGCCTGGTCACGGCTGTTGCGAAGGTTCCGGCAGGGCTGTCGTCCGACATTCTGCTCCAGCGGCCCGATGTGCTCCAGGCCGAGCATCAGCTCAAGGCCGCCAATGCCGATATTGGCGCGGCCCGCGCGGCGATGTTCCCCAGGATCAGCCTGACCACGGCGATCGGTGTCGCCAGTGCGGCCCTGTCCGCCCTGTTTTCCGACGACGCTTTCGCCTGGTCGGCCAATCCATCGGCCGGCCTGCCGATCTTTGGCGGCGCGGCGCGTGGCAATCTGGACTATAGCAAGGCGCAGCGCGACCTCTACCTTGCCCAGTATGAAAAGGCAGTCCAGACCGCCTTCCGGGAAGTGGCGGACGGGCTGGCGCGGGATGGCACGATCGATGCGCAACAGGTGGCGCAGCGCCGGCTGGTGACGGCCAGCCAGCGTGCCTATGACCTGGCGGACCAGCGCTATCGCGCGGGCATCGACACGTTCCTCAATACACTGACCAGCCAGCGCCTGTTGTACAACGCGCAACAGGCGGCCATAGCGACCGACCTGGCGGCGGTAAGCAACCGCATCCTGCTTTACCGCGTCATCGGCGCGGATCAGTAGGCGCCTATCCGTACCGGCCCGTATCATTTTGCGCGCTGATCCTGCCGGCTCTTCTCCCGCCTGTCGCTTATGCTATGATGGGTTCATAAGAATAGGAGAGAACCATGCTGTTTCTGGCACGGTGTCTGGATTGGCTTTGCCGGGCTTTTGCGTCGGGCGCGCAGGATGAACTGCGCCTCAATCAACTGATCTGCCCGCTGACCCAGCAGCAACGGTCCGACAATAGTACAGGTCGACACTGAGCCTGTGCATGACCGGAGCATGGCAGGCGGCGCCGATCCCTTCGCGCACGCAAAAAAAGGGCCGATCAAAAGACCGGCCCGTAAAGTTTTAGGAGAGGATGCCTGAAAGGCACTTTCCTTGTGGGCCAAGTCAGAATTTGCTGCAAGTGCGAAATGCGTCTTGTGATTGCAAAATGTGCATCCGTGGCGCGATGCAACCCTTTCCGTAACGTCAACCACTCTGGCAGAGGCGCATGCGATGAGTGCGGGTGGCTGATCTGAACGCCGAATCGCTTCACGCCCTGATTCGCAGCGAAGCGATCGCCGCAGCCAGCAGCGTCACGGCCGCAAAAGCCATCGTCCAGATCGGGTCGCCAGGGAAGAAGGCCTTCATGATCGATCCCATCACCGTCGCGACCAGCAACTGCGGCACCACGACGAAGATGTTGAACAGGCCCATATAGATGCCGAGCTTGCCCTGCGGCAGGGTTGAGGCGAGCATCGCATAGGGCATGGCGAGGATCGAGGCCCAGGCGATGCCAACGCCGATTTCGCTCAGCAGCAGCAGGCGGGGATCGCGCAGGACCAGGAAGCTGGCGAAACCGGCCGCGCCCGCGACCAGGCAAAGCGCATGGGTCCGCGCCTTGCCCAGCCGGGCCGACAGCCAGGGCAAGAGGGTGAGCGCGGCCAGGGCGGCCACGCCATTATAGACCGAAAACAGCACGCCGACCCAATTGCCGCCCGCCTGATAGGCGGCGCTGGCCGGGTCGGCGGACCCGAACATATATTGGGCGACGACCGGCGTGGTGTGAATCCACATGATGAACAGCGCCGACCAACTGAAAAACTGAATCAGCGCCAGACGGCGCATGATCGGCGGCATCCCGGCCAGGTCGCCGACGATATGGGTCAGCATCGTCTGCCCCCTGCCCGCACGCGCCAGCAGGATCGCGGCGATGGAGGCAAGGCCATAGCCGGCCAGCAAGGCCCCCAGCAGATAGACTTCCTTCTCCATCCCCCAGATATCGACCAGCAGCGCGACGATGGCGCCGGCCGCGATCCAGCCAAGACAGGGCGCGATGCGCCGCCCGCCCAGATCCGGCGCGGCATCGGCGTCCTGTTCCCCGGCGAAGGCGCGCATCTCGTCCGGCCCATATTCGCGCGTGGTAAGGACGGTCCAGAGCACCGAGGCGAACAGCGCCGCCCCGCCCGCCCAGAAGCTGTAACGGACCGTGTCGGGCACCTGCCCCGGCGCGGCGACATTGGCGACGCCCAGATGGTCGAGCACATAGGGAAAGAGCGAGCCGACCACCGCGCCCGCGCCGATGAAGGCGGTCTGCACCCCGTAGCCGATCGTGTGCTGATCCTGGCGCAGCATGTCGCCGACGAAGGCGCGGAACGGCTCCATCGAAATATTGAGGCTGGCGTCGAGCATCCACAGCAGCAGCGCCGCCATCAACAGGCTCTGGCTTTGCGGCATCCCCAGCAGCGCCAGCGCGGACAGGAAAGCGCCGGCAAGGAAATAGGGACGCCGCCGTCCCAGCCGGCCAAGCCAGGTGCGATCCGACAGATGGCCGATGATCGGCTGCACCAGCAGGCCGGTGAGCGGCGCGGCGATCCAGAGCGCGGACAGATTATCGATGCTGGAGCCGAGCGACTGGAACAGCCGGCTCATATTGGCGTTTTGCAACGCAAAGCCAATCTGGATGCCGAAAAAGCCGAAGCTGATATTCCACAGCCCGACAAAACCCTGACGGGCTTTTTCCATTGCCTTTCCCTTCCCATCCGCGGCGGGCCTGTCGTCCGCCTGCGCCATGCCCACAGCGCTCGCATGGCGCGGCGGGCAGGACAAGGCATGAATACGAATACATGGAAGGCCGCGCGATGCCGGCGGGCCAAACCGTTCGGACGGGATGCAATGCGGCCTATCCGCCCGTGCTTTTCCGTACCACCAGCCTGACCGGCAAGGTGCTGGGCGGCAGCGGCGTGGCTTCGATCTGGCAGACGAGCGTATCCACCAGCAATTGTCCTGCGCCTTTCATGTCCTGCATGATGGTGGTGAGCGGCGGGCTGGTCAGGCTGGCGGTGGGAATGTCGTCGAATCCGATGATGGCGACATCGCCGGGCACCGACAGCCCCGCCTCCGCCAGCGCACGCATCGCCCCGATCGCGATCAGGTCGCTGGCCGCGAAGATCGCGTCGAAGGGCGTGCCCCGCGCGATCAGCGTCCGGGCCGCGGCATCGCCGGCATCCTCGGCGGTAAGGGCGTCAACCTGCAATGTCGCATCCGGCGCGACGCCCCGTTCCGCCATCGCCTGACACAGGCCGGCATAGCGATCGGCAAATTCGGGATAATGGCCGTCGGCATGCCCCAGAAAGGCGATATGGCGGCGGCCAAGGTCCAGCAGATGCGCACCCGCCAGCCGCCCCGCGCCCACATTGTCCGACCCCACGGTCGGGCCGATCATGCCCTCTCCCACCGATCCCCAGCGCACGAAATGGGTGCCGTGCCCCACCAGATCGGTCAGCCGGCGCTCATACAGCCTGTAGTCGCCATAACCGAGCAGGATCAGCCCGTCGGCGCGGTGACTGTCCTGATACCGGACATGCCAGTCATGTTCCATCTTCTGGAACGAGATCAGGAGGTCGAGGCCCCGTGCGCCGCATTGCCGGGTGATCGCCCCCAGCATGGCGAGGAAAAAGGGATTGATATTCGATTCGTCCGGGGTCGGATCCTCGAAGAAGAGCAAGGCGATGGTATTCGATCGTTGCGATCGGAGGGACGAGGCGTTCTTGTCGACCGAATAGTTGAGGTCGCGGGCGATCGCCTCGATCCGCTGGCGCGTCGCCAGGCTGACCGATCGCGATCCGCGCAGGGCGCGGCTGACCGTGGGCTGCGACACGCCGGCCAGATAGGCTATGTCGAAACTGGTCGGCTTGCTGCCGGGTTGGCGTCCCATCTCTCTCCTTCTGCGCGCTTTGCGCGCAACAGCAATGATAGAAGGAGGCGGAAAGCAAGGCAATTGCGTCCTTTCGAACAGCGAAAAGCGTTACCTGGCCGCCACAGTCCGCCCTGTGCGGATTAGGCATACGTATGCCTTATGGCCGGACCAGACCGCACAGGCGTAAGACAGCGCCACCGCAGGACAAGGGGCGCTGCACGGCCACGCCTGCGGCACCAGATTGCCGCATCGGCGAAGGGTTTCGCCGGTGCCACAGGGGAGAGGATATATGGCCACGCAATTCAATCGCGCCCGGTTACTGGGCGCTTCGATCCTTGCCATCGCGTTGGCGGGCGCCGCCGCGCCGGCATGGGCGCAGGCAACGCCGCAGACCGATGCCGCTCCCCAGGATGACGCGGCCAGCACGATCATCGTCACCGGATTCCGCGCGTCGCTGCAATCGGCGGTCAACGTCAAGAAGAACGCGCAGACGATCGTGGAATCGGTGTCGGCCGAAGATATCGGCAAGCTGCCCGACGCATCGATCGGCGAATCCATCGCCCGCCTGCCCGGCCTGACCTCCCAGCGCCTGTTCGGCCGCGCCAATTCGATCGCGATCCGCGGCGCCAGCGCCGACCTGTCCTCCACCACGCTGAACGGCCGGCCGCAAACGTCGACCGGCGAACAGCGCAATGTCGAATTCGACCAATATCCCGCCGAAGTCGTCAGCCGCGTGGATGTGTACAAGACGCCGCAGGCCAACCTCATCCACCAGGGCCTGGTCGGCACCGTCGACATCCGCACCATCCGTCCGCTCGATTATGGCAAGCAGATGGTCGCCGTGGGCGCGCGCGGCGTCTATGCAGACCTGGGCAAGGTCAATGCCGACAGCAAGGACAAGGGCTATCGCCTGACCGGCACCTATGTCGACCAGTTCGCCGGCGACCGCATCGGCGTCGCCCTGTCGGTCGCCTATAGCGATGAACCCTATCAGTCGAAGGAGTTCGAGGCATGGGGCTATGCCGACGGGCCGAACGGCAGCAAGGTGATCGGCGGCATCAAGCCGTTCGGCGTGTCGACGCAACTCAAGCGTCTGGGCGTGCAGGGCGCGGTGCAGGTGCGCGCGACCGATACGCTGATGCTGACCTTCGACGGCTTCTATGGCGATTTCAAGGACAAGCAGATCAAGCGCGGCGTCGAATTCCCGCTTTACTGGAGCGGCGCGACCCTGGTGCCCGGCAGCACCCAGATGGACGGCAATTTCATCAAGAGCGGCACCTTCACCGGGGTCGAGGCGGTGGTCAACAACCATGGCTATGAACGCAAGTCGACCATCTTTTCGGGCGGGTTCAACGCCAAATATACCGGCGACGATGGCTGGTCGGCCAGTTTCGATTTCGGCTATTCGCGCACCGACCGCAGTGAATTGTCGCTCGAATCCAACGCAGGGACGGGCTATGGCCCCGGCAATGGCGCGACCGACACGCTGGATTTCGTGAGCGGCGCCAAGGGCACGCGCTTCACCTCCAGCCTGCTCGACTACAGCGATCCGAACCTGATGGTGCTGACCGATCCGCTCGGCTGGGGCGGCGGCGCGCCGCTCGGCCATCAGGAAGGCTATTATAACAACCGCATCATCGACGATGAGCTGAAAAGCTATCAACTGGAATTCGGCAAGGAGATCGAAAGCGGTTTCCTGTCAAAGATCAGCGCGGGGCTGGGCTATACCGACCGGACCAAGGCCAAGACGCCGGAGGAATATATCCTCAACCTGGCGAATGGCGCGACATCGCTGGCATTGCCTGAAAAATATCGCATGGACGGCACCGACCTCGGCTTCATCGGCGTCGGCCCGATCCTGTCCTACGATCCCTTCCGGTTGCTCAAGGATGGCGTCTATATCAGGACGCTCAACCCCAGCAAGGATGTGCCGGCCAAGGCCTATGCCGTGACCGAACGGGTCATGTCGCTCTATCTGATGGCGGATATCAAGGCGTCGCTGGGATCGTCGGACCTGACCGGCAATATCGGCGTGCTCGCGCAGAATACGGAACAGAAGTCGCGCGGCTTCGTCAACCTGGCGGCGGCGTCCCTGGTGCCGACCACGCGCGGCGACGATTATTGGGATATATTGCCCAGCATGAACCTGTCGCTGCGAATGCCGAGCGACTTTGTCGTGCGCCTGTCGGCCGCGCGCGAAATCCAGCGCCCGCGCTTCGAGGACATGAAGGTCAGCCTGGACTATGGCTATAACACCTCCAGCGGGGTCATCACCGGCACCGGCGGCAACCCGACCCTGCGCCCCTATCGCGCCTGGGCGGCGGACCTCAATTTCGAGAAATATTTCGGCACCAAGGGTTATCTGGGCCTGCAATTCTTCGCGAAGAAGCTGCAAAGCTATGTCTATCGCGAAACCGTGCCGTTCGATTATTCCGGCCTGCCCGTCACCCTGCCGCCGGGCGTCACGGACCTGAACGGCACCATCACCGTGCCGGTCAATGGCAAGGGCGGCAAGCTCTATGGCTTTGAAGTCGCGGGCACCCTGCCCTTCGATGTCATCACGCCGGCGCTGGAAGGCTTTGGCATGACCGGCGGCGCGGGCTATACCAAGACCAGCATCAAGCCGGGCGTGGGCGCGTCGTCCGAAGATCTGCCCGATTATTCGCGCTGGGTGGCGAACGGCACGCTGTTCTTCGAAAAATGGGGCTTTTCGGCGCGCGGTTCGGTCCGCTATCGCTCCTCCTTCGTCGGCCAGTTCGTCGGCTTCGGCGGTGAGCGCGAGTTGCGCCGGGCCTTGAGCGAAACCATCGTCGACGGGCAGATCGGCTATGATTTCCAGAAGGGCAGCGCGCTGGAAGGCTTGTCGCTCTTCCTCCAGGGGCAGAATCTGACCGATGAACCCTTTGTGTCGGTCGATACCGGCGCGTCGATCCAGATCCGCAACTATCAAAGCTATGGCCGCCGCTTCATGGCAGGCTTCAACTACCGCTTCTGATGTGTAGGATGGCCCGGCGGCATGTTCGTCGCCGGGCCTTCGGGTTCTAGCAAAGGGGTGCCCGTGATGGGACGAACGGCCACGCAATTGTTGGTGACGGCCGCCGGGATGGCCGCGGCCATGATGGGCGCTCCACTGGCGACCGCTGATACGCTGGACGATCTGCGCGCCCGCACCCCGGGGCAGGAGATCGTCTATTTCGTGCTGCCCGACCGTTTCGCCAATGGCGATCCGGCGAACGACCGGGGCGGCCTGAAAGGCGGTCCGCTCCAGACCGGCTATGACCCGACCTCGCGCGCTTTCTATCATGGCGGCGACCTGAAGGGGCTGACGGCTAGGCTGGACTATATCCAGGGCCTGGGCGCGACCGCGATCTGGCTGGCGCCGATCTTCAGGAACAAGCCGGTGCAGGGCGCCAGGGGTCAGGAAAGCGCGGGCTATCACGGCTATTGGGTGACGGACTTCACCACCGTCGACCCCCATTTCGGCACGGACAAGGATTTCAAGGCGCTGGTCGATGCCGCCCATGCGCGCGGCATGAAAGTCTATATGGACATCATCGCCAACCATACGGCCGATGTGATCCAATATCGGGAAAGCCCGGCCAGCGCCCCGCCCTATCGTAGCAAGGGCGACTATCCCTGGTCGCGCAAGGGCGGGGTGACGGGCGCGCCGATCAATGCAGGGTTCGCCGGCGATCAGGACGCCAGCGCCGGCAACTGGGCGAAGCTGACCGATCCGGCCTTTGCCTATACGCCGTTCGTGCCCAAGGGCGAGGAAAAGGTCA
The DNA here is from genome assembly GCF_030580935.1 of Sphingobium cyanobacteriorum. Taxonomy (GTDB): domain Bacteria; phylum Pseudomonadota; class Alphaproteobacteria; order Sphingomonadales; family Sphingomonadaceae; genus Sphingobium; species Sphingobium cyanobacteriorum. Next base: position 50,040 of record NZ_JAUQOM010000004.1, read on the forward strand.
AAATTCCCGCCTGGCTCAACGACCCCATCTATTATCACAATCGCGGCGACACCGACTGGAAGGGCGAAAGTGCGCAATATGGCGATTTCGTCGGGCTGGACGACCTGGCCACCGAAAACCCGCGCGTGGTCGACGGCTTCATCGCCATCTACAAGGGCTGGATCGACCGTTTCGGTATCGACGGCTATCGCATCGACACCGCGCGTCATGTGGATGCGGCGTTCTGGCGCGCCTTCATCCCCGCCATCCGCGCCCATGCGGCGCGCAAGGGCATTCCCAATTTCCACGTGTTCGGCGAAGTCGCGACCGGCGACTATGATCCGGCATTGCTGGCAAGCTGGACCCGCAACGCCGCCTTCCCCGCCGTGCTGGACTTCGCCTTCATGCGCGCCGCCGTCGATGCGGCCAGCGGCAAGACCGGCACCGACATGCTGGCGCGGCTGGGCGATGATGACGCGCTGTATGAAGGGGGCAAGGCGGCGGCGCTGCAACTGCCGACCTTCCTGGGCAATCATGACGCGGGCCGCTTCGCCTTCTTCCTGCGGCAGGCCCGGCCCGGCATGGGCGGGGACGAGGCACTGGCGCGGGCTGAGCTGGGCCATGCGATGCTGCTGACGCTGCGCGGCGTGCCGACCCTCTATTATGGCGACGAACAAGGGTTCGCCGGCACCGGCAATGACCAGCAGGCGCGGCAGGACATGTTCGCTTCCAAGGTCGCCGAATATAATGCGGACAGGCTGGTCGGCACGGCGGCGACGACCGCGACGGACAATTTCCGCACCGACCATCCGCTCTATCGCGCGATCGCGGCATTGGCGAAAATCCGGCGCGACACCCCGGCCCTGTCGCGCGGCGCGACTGTGCTGCGCGCCAGTTCGGACAAGCCCGGCCTGTTCGCCGTCTCCCGCATCGACCCCGATACGGGGCGCGAGGTGCTGGTCGCCTTCAACACATCGTCCGCGCCGCTGTCGGGCAAGATCGCGGTCGATCCGGCCAGTGGCGGCTTTACGGCGCTGGCCGGCCCCTGCCCGGCCACGCCCCAAGCGCCGGGCAGCATCGCCCTGTCCCTCCCTGCCTTCGGCTATGCCGTCTGCGCCGCCCACCCCTGAACGCCGGAACGCCCCCATGACGCCTGTGACGACAACGACCGATCAGCCCTGGTGGAAGGGCGCGGTGATTTACCAGATTTATCCGCGCAGCTTTCAGGACAGCAATGGCGACGGCATTGGCGACCTGCGCGGCATCACGCAGCGGCTGGAGCATGTCGCCCGGCTGGGCGTGGATGCGATCTGGATTTCGCCCTTCTTCACATCGCCGATGCGCGATTTCGGCTATGACATTGCGGATTATTGCGATGTCGATCCGATTTTCGGCACGCTGGCCGATTTCGATGCGCTGGTCGCGCGCGCGCACGAACTGGGCCTGAAAGTCACGATCGACCAGGTCTATGCCCATACGTCGGACCTGCATGACTGGTTCGCGCACAGTCGCGCCAGTCGCACCGGGGACAAGGCGGACTGGTTCGTCTGGGCCGATCCCAGGGCGGACGGCACCCCGCCCAACAACTGGCAGTCGGTATTCGGCGGCCCGGCCTGGACTTGGGACGCCCGGCGCGGCCAATATTATATGCATCAGTTCCTGAGCAGCCAGCCGCAGCTCAACCTGCACAAGCTGGCGGTGCAGGACGCGCTGCTGGCCGCGATGCGATTCTGGCTGGACCGGGGGGTGGACGGGTTCCGGCTCGATGCGCTCAACCATTCGATGCACGATCCGCAATTACGCGACAATCCGCCCGCGCCGGATACGGGCAAGCCCCGCACCCGGCCCTTCGATTTCCAGATCAAGCGCTACAGCCAGTCCCACCCCGGCGTGGTCGATTTCATCAAGCGCATCCGCAGCCTGTGCGACACCTATGGCGCGATCTTCACCGTAGCGGAGGTCGGTGGCGACCTGTCCGAAGCGGAGATGAAGGCCTATACGGCGGGTGAAAGCCATCTCAACAGCGCCTATGGCTTCAACTTCCTCTATGCCGACAGACTGACCCCGGCGCTGGTGGCCGAAACGGTCGACCGCTGGCCCGACGAACCGGGCATGGGCTGGCCAAGCTGGGCGTTCGAAAATCATGATGCGCCGCGCGCGCTGTCGCGCTGGTGCGCGCCGGAAGATCGCCCGGCCTTCGGGCGGCTGAAGGCGATGCTGCTGGTCGCGCTGCGCGGCAACGCCATCCTCTATCAGGGGGAGGAACTGGGCATCACCCAGGTCGATATTCCCTTCGAGCGCCTGCAAGACCCCGAAGCCATCGCCAACTGGCCGCTGACCCTGTCGCGCGACGGCGCGCGCACGCCGCTGCCCTGGTCGGCCGATGCGGCACAGGCCGGTTTTAGCGATGCCCAATCCTGGCTGCCGGTGGGCGACGAAAATCTCTGCCGCGCGGTGGACGCCCAGGAGGCGGACGCCAACTCGCTGCTCAACCACACCCGCGCCATGCTGGCCCTGCGCAAGGCGAATCCGGCCCTGCGCCATGGCAGCATGGACATGGTGATCGCCGACGACCAGCGGTTGCTGTTCCGGCGCAGGGCGAACGGCCAGTCGCTGCTCTGCCTGTTCAACCTGTCGGGCGAACCGGCGGCATGGCCCGATGATGTCGCGCCGACCAACACGGTGCTGTCCGCCGTCAATGGCGCCGCGCCCGGCATCCTGCCGCCCTTTGGCGGGCTGATGATCGAAGAATAAGGAGACGCCAAATGCTGCACCTGTCGCTGCGCGCCTGCGCGCTGGCCCTGCCGTTCGCCCTGATGACGCCGGCTTTCGCGCAGGCGGCCAGGCCCTCCGTCACGGCCACGTCGCCGGACGGGTCGATCGTCCTGACCGTCACCACCGACAATGACAGCCGCCCCACCTGGTCGCTGTCGCGCAAGGGCAAGCTGCTGATCGCGCCGTCGAAGCTGGGCTTCATCCTGACCGACGGGCTGAACATGGCGCGCGGCTTTGCCATCGCCGGGGCGGACAAGGGCCAGGGCAATGACCGCTGGGAACAGCCCTGGGGCGAACGCCGCTTCGTCACCGATCATTATAATGCGGTGACGGTCCGTTTCCGCCAGTCGGACGTGCAGGGCGCGCGGTTGATGAACGTGCATTTCCGCCTGTTCGATGACGGCATCGGCTTCCGCTACGAACTGCCGCAGCAGCCCGCTCTCAAAACGATGAAGATCGCGGACGAGAGCACCGAGTTCGACATCGCGCCCAGGGGCACCGCCTGGTGGATACCGGGCGGCGAATGGAACCGATATGAACAGGTGTATCAGCAGACGCCGATCGACGCGGTATCGACCGCGCATACGCCCATCACCATGCGGCTGGACGATGGCACGCACCTGTCCTTCCACGAAGCCGCGCTGGTCGATTATGCGGCCTATTGGCTGAAGCGCGCGTCGGGCCAGACCTTCCGCACCACCCTCTCCCCTTCGTCGCAGGGCGCGCGGGTGATCCGCGATCTGCCGTTCAACACCCCCTGGCGCACCATCCGCATCGCCGACAAGGCGGCGGGACTGGTCGAGAACGACCTGGAACTCAACTTGAACGAACCCAACAGGCTGGGCGACGTTAGCTGGTTCAAGCCCGCCAAATATATCGGCATCTGGTGGGGCATGATCCGGGGCGACTGGAGCTGGGCCGAAGGGCCAAAGCATGGCGCGACCACGGCGCGTACCAGGCAATATATCGACTTCGCCGCCAAACACGGCTTTCGCGGCGTGCTGGTCGAAGGGTGGGACAAGGGCTGGAACGGCGAATGGTTCGGCCATGGCGACGCCTTCAGCTTTACGCAGGCCACGCCCGATTTCGACCTGCCGGGGCTTGCCGCCTATGCCAGGAAGAAGGGCGTTCACCTGATCGGCCATCATGAAACCGGCGGCAATATCGCCAATTATGAGGCGCAACTGGACGATGCGATGCAGCTCTATGGCGGGCTGGGCGTCGATGTCGTCAAGACCGGCTATGTCGCCGACATGGGCGGGATCATCGCGCCGGGCGACAGGCCGGGCGAGACGCGGATGGAATATCATGACGGCCAGCGCATGGCGCGGCATCATCTGCGCGTGGTGGAAACAGCCGCTAGATATCATGTCGCGGTCAATGCCCATGAACCGATCAAGGATACCGGCCTGCGCCGCACCTACCCCAACTGGGTCGCGCGGGAGGGCGCGCGGGGGATGGAATATAATGCCTGGGGGCGGTTTGCGAACGGGCCGGATCATGAGCCTACCCTGGTCTATACGCGGATGCTGTCCGGGCCGATGGACTTCACGCCGGGCGTGCTGAGCCTGGAGGGGGCGGAGCATGTGCCGCTGGCGTCGACGCTGGCAAAACAGTTGGGGCTTTACCTCGCCATCTATTCGCCGATCCAGATGGCGGCGGACTTCATCGAAAATCTCGCCAAATATCCGAAGGAACTGGACTTCATCGCCAAAGTCCCGGCGGACTGGAGCGAGAGCCACCTGATCGCGGGCGACGTGGGCGACTATGCCATCTTCGCGCGCAAGGACCGCAACAGCGAAAACTGGTATGTCGGCGGCGTCAATGATGCGACGGCGCGGACGGTGACGCTGAACTTCGATTATCTGGAGCCGGGCAAAAGCTATACCGCAAGCCTTTACAAGGATGGCGAAGGCGCGACCTATCTGACCGATGCGCGCCACAGGATCGCCTATGAAACGCGGACATTCCGCAAGGGCGACCATTATGACCTGTGGCTGGCGCCGGGCGGCGGCGCGGCGATGCGTCTGGTCGCCGACCAATAGCGAATCCGGCCTTTGAGGCCGGTCTCCCCCGTCGCCGGGCCGGACTGCACGCCGGTCCGGCGGCCTTGCGTCCCATAACCAGGAGCGTCCGCGCCCGCCCCCTTGATCCCGCACCCTCGACACCAGCGCCTGCCACGACCGGATGTTCCTTACGCAGCAGGAACGTTCCTGCCTGTGCCGCATTACACAGGCGAATGGATGGCGCGCGATGCATCATGCGCCATCCGCCCCATGCGATTGGCCAATTCTATCGATCAGTCAGAGCGATATTCCCGGTTTCTCTCTGATGATGACGATCAATAGAACAACCGCATATCCGATGTGAGAGGAGAAGTGACATGGACGCCAAGACCACCGACCCGTTGCGCTGCCCGATGAAGGAGCCTGCGGCCCGGCGCACCCTGCTCGGCCGCACCAACCGCGACTGGTGGCCCAATCAGTTGTCGCTCGACATCCTTCAGCAAAACGGCCTGTCGGGCAATCCGATGGACAAGGATTTCGATTATGCGACGGCGTTCAAGTCGCTGGACTATGCAGCGGTCAAGGCGGACCTGACCGCGCTGATGACCGACAGCCAGCCCTGGTGGCCGGCGGACTATGGCCATTATGGTCCCTTCTTCATCCGCATGGCGTGGCACAGCGCGGGCACCTATCGCACCGGCGACGGGCGCGGCGGCGCGTCGTCCGGCTCGCAGCGCTTCGCCCCGCTCAATAGCTGGCCGGACAATGGCAATCTGGACAAGGCACGCCGGCTGCTGTGGCCGATCAAGCAGAAATATGGCCAGAAGCTGAGCTGGGCCGACCTCATGATCCTGGCCGGCAATGTCGCGATCGAATCGATGGGCGGCCCGGTGTTCGGCTTTGGCGGGGGGCGCGTGGACGTGTTCGAGCCGGAAAAGGACATTTACTGGGGCACGGAGGAAAATTGGGTCGGCGACGAAGCCAATGAAACCCGCATCCAGCCCGACAGGGACATGGCGCTGGAAAGCCCGCTGGCGGCGATCCAGATGGGCCTCATCTACGTCAATCCCGAAGGACCGGGCGGCAATCCCGATGCGCTCCAGTCGGCCCGCGACATTCGCGAGACGTTCGAGCGGATGGGCATGAATGATGAAGAAACGGCAGCGCTGACCGCAGGCGGCCACACCTTCGGCAAGGCGCATGGCGCGGGTGACGCAGCGCTGGTCGGCGCGGAACCCGAAGGCGCGGACATCGCGCAGCAGGGGCTGGGCTGGCAGAGCGGCCATGAAAGCGGCATGGGCGACCACACCATCACCAGCGGGATCGAGGGGTCGTGGACCCCCACGCCGATCACCTGGGACATGAGCTATTTCGACATGCTGCTGGACCATGAATATGAACTGGTGCGCAGCCCGGCGGGCGCGAAGCAATGGCAGCCGGTCGGCAACCCGCCCGAAACGCTGGCGCCCAAGGCGCATACGCCCGGCGTCAAGGTGCCCACGATGATGACCACCGCCGACATGGCGATGAAGGTCGATCCCGCCTATCGCGCCGTCATGGAGCGGTTCCGCGCCGATCCCGCCTATTTCGCCGACGCCTTCGCCCGCGCCTGGTTCAAGCTGTGCCACCGCGACATGGGGCCGAAGGTCCGTTACCTCGGCCCCGAAGTCCCGGCCGAGGACCTGATCTGGCAGGACCCAATTCCCGCCCCGGCCGGACCGGCCCTGGGCGAGGCGGATGTTGCGGCCCTGAAGCAGAGGATCGCCGCGTCGGGCCTGTCGGTGCAGGATCTGGTCAAGACCGCCTGGGCCGCCGCCGTCACCTATCGCGGTTCCGACCATCGCGGCGGCGCCAATGGCGGGCGGCTGCGCCTTGCCCCGCAGAAGGACTGGGATGTCAACGAACCGGCGGCCCTGGCGCGGGTGCTGGCGGTCTATGAAGGCATCGCGGCCGACAGCGGCGCGTCGGTCGCCGACCTGATCGTGCTGGGCGGCGGTGTCGGCATCGAACAGGCGGCAAGGGCGGCGGGCCATCATGTGACCGTCCCCTTCATGCCGGGCCGCACCGACGCTTCGCAGGCGCAGACCGATGTGGACGGTTTTGCCGTGCTGGAACCCAGGGCGGACGGGTTCCGCAACTATCTCCAGACGCGCTACACCGTGCCGACGGAGGAGTTGCTGGTCGACCGGGCGCAGTTGCTGGGCCTGTCGGCGCCGGAAATGACGGTGCTGGTCGGCGGGCTGCGTGTGCTGGGCGCCAACCATGGCGGATCGCCGCATGGTGTGTTCACCAATCGCGTGGGGCAGTTGACCAACGACTTCTTCGTCAACCTGCTCGACATGAACACGGCCTGGAAACAGATGGATGACGCGGCGGATGAAACCTTCGTCGGGTCCGATCGCGCCAGCGGCGAACCGAAATGGACGGCGACCCGCACCGACCTCGCCTTCGGTTCCAATTCGCAATTGCGCGCCCTGTCCGAAGTCTATGCGGCGTCCGATGCGGGGGACAAGTTCGTCCGCGATTTCGTGGCGGCCTGGACCAAGGTGATGAACGCCGATCGCTTCGACCGCGCGTGAAAGTGACAGCGACATGAACAGCTAGTGACCCGAATCTGAAGTTCGTCACCTTATTTGGCAGACGTTGAACAAACTTCAGATTCATAAGGGTCACTAGCAAATATCTGATTCTATTGTGGTTTAAGGATTTGAAATGCGCTCCCAACCTTGCCGAGAAATGTGGCGAATTTCAAATCCACCACATTAGCGGCGATTGGCATGATCGTCGCGGGCTGTGTCCTGCCCTTTCCATCATTTCTAAAAAATCGAACATGCCAGACGATTTTATACAGATTTTTATAGAAAACCTCCTGGCCTAAAGCCTGTTTCAGGGCCGGACGCAGACGGCATCATCCAACGACAGGAGCAGACCATGACCCAGTTCATCACCACCCCCGACGGCGTTGACATTTTTTACAAGGATTGGGGCAGCAAGGACGCCCAGCCGATCATGTTCCATCATGGCTGGCCCTTGTCGTCGGACGACTGGGATGCGCAGATGCTGTTTTTCCTGGCAAAAGGCTATCGTGTCATCGCCCATGACCGGCGCGGCCACGGGCGGTCGGCACAGGTCGATTCCGGCCATGACATGGCCCATTATGCCGCCGATGCGGCGGCGGTGGCCGATCATCTGGACCTGCGCGACGCGATCCATGTCGGCCATTCCACCGGCGGCGGCGAAGTGGCCGCCTATGTCGCCCGCCATGGCCTGCCCCAGGGTCGTGTCGCCAAGGCGGTGCTGGTCAGCGCGGTGCCGCCGATCATGCTGAAAACGGAACGCTATCCCGGCGGCCTGCCGATGGACGTGTTCGACGGGCTGCGCGCCGGGCTTGCCGCCAATCGCGCCAGCTTCTTCCATGATGTCGCGAGCGGTCCCTTCTACGGCTTCAATCGCGCGGGCGCGGACGTGAAGCCGGCGATCGTCGACAACTGGGTGCGGCAGGGCATGATGGGCAGCGCGCTGGCCCATTATGAAGGGATCAAGGCTTTTTCCGAAACCGACCAGACCGATGACCTCAAGGCGATCAGCGTGCCGACGCTGGTGTTGCACGGCGATGATGATCAGGTGGTGCCGTACGGGAATGCCGCCATTTTGCAGGCGGACCTGCTGCCCGACGCCACGCTGAAAATCTATGAAGGCTATTCGCACGGGATGCTGACCGTGAATGCCGATGTGCTGAACGCCGACATATTGGCCTTCATCCAGGCCTGACCGGCGCTGTCCGCGCGGGACGGGTGACGGATCAAGCGTCGCCCGTCCCGTCTGGCGGAGTACCGACAGCGGCATGGCCCCCGGCCGCTGCCTTAAAGCTGTCAGGGGCGTGACAGAAGGGTGCGGCTTCACTATGGTGCCGGTCCATGTTCCGCCACGCCGCCCTGCTGATCGCCCTGCTGATGATGGCGCTGACCAATGCGTCGGCCGTCCATGCGCAGGAACTGGCGGGCGCGATCGGCCTGGAATGTTCGGGCTATGTGCATAGCGATGGCGACGCCGACCAGACGCAGGGCGACGCGGATCGCGCCGCGCCGCATCATCATGGCGGATGCCAGGGCGGGGTGTCGCTGCTGCCGGCCAGGCCTGCCCAACCGCCTCTGCGCGCCACATCGGGCGCGCGGCTGACCTTTGCGCAGGCCAATGCGCTGGGGCGCTGGTCGCCCGGACCCGCGCTGCGCCCGCCCATCGCCTGACCGACACGTCACCGGCGGCCCGATGGCCGTCTGATGTCCTTCGATCAGGATTGCCTTCATGTTCAGGATCATTGCGGCCCTATGCGCCGCCACGTCCTGCGTCGTCGTGGCGCAGGCGCAAACCACCATCGTCACGCTGGAACAGGCGGTCGCGGCCGCCGGCGGCAGCGCGCCCGCCCGTGACGCCGCGCAGGCGGAGATCGACGCGGCGCAGGCGGCGCGCGCCGTCGCGGGCCTGCGTCCCAATCCCCAATTGCAGACGCAGATAGAGAATATCGCCGGCACCGGTCCCTATGGCGGCTTCGACCAGGCCGAAACCACGGTCGGGCTGGCCATCCCGATCGAGCTGGGCGGCAAGCGCGCCGCCCGGATCGGGCTGGCCGATGCCCAGAGCGGGCGGGCGCAGGTCGCCGCCGCGGTGGCCGAGGCCGATATCCGGCTGCAAGTCACCCAGCTTTATGTCGAGGCGGTCGCGGCGGAGCGGCGGCTGGCGACCGCGCGCGACCAGGACCGGATCGCGCAGGCGGCACGGCGCGCGGCCCAAATCCGGGTGCAGGCGGGGCGCGCATCGCCGATTGAGGAACAGCGCGCCGAAGTCGCTGCGCTGACCGCCGCGAACGGCATCGCGCAGGCGCAGCGACTGGCGATGGCGGCGCGCGCCAACCTAGCGCGGCGGGTGGGCCTGCCCGCTGACGCGATGCTGGACGATGCCGCGCTCGACCGCCTGCCGCCCGATCGCCATGGGCCGGCGGCTGTGACCGGGGCCGGGACTTTGGCGCTGGCGGCGGCGGACGCCGATCTTGGCATCGCCGACGCCGGCGTGACGCTGGCCCGGTCGCAGCGTGTGCCGGACCTGAATGTCGGGCCGGGCATCCGGCGGCTGGAAGCGAGCAATGATACCGCCGCCGTGTTCAGCCTGTCGGTGCCGATCCCGCTGTTCAACGCCGGTCGCGCCGCCGTGACGCAGGCGCGCGCCGAACGCCGCCGGGCGGAGGCGCAGCGGCGCATGACCGCGCTGGATGTCGAACAGGCGATCACCGACGCGCAGGCGCAGGCGGACAATGCCGCGGCGACCGCGCGCATGGCCAGCGGCCCGGCGCTGGCCGCCGCGCAGGAAGCCGCCCGCATCGCGCGGATCGGCTATCGCGAGGGCAAGTTCGGCCAGATCGACCTGCTGGATGCCGAACGCACGCTGGCCGACACCCGCATTGCCGCGATCGACGCACTCGCTGCCTATCATAACGCCAGGGCCAGACTGGAGCGCCTGACCGCGCCCGCGCCCGAACAGGGGAAATTCCAATGACGAGACTGACGATGATCGCGGCGACGCTGCCGCTGGCCCTGCTCCTGTCCGCCTGCGGCGACGCGGGCAAGGAGGCGGCGCCCACCGAAGCCCATGAAGAGGGCGAAGCGGACCATGCGCAAGAGGATATCGTGACCCTGTCGGCCGACCAGATCGCCGCCGCCGGCATCCAGATCGGCCGCCCCACGCTGGGCGGATCAGGCACGATCGAACTGCCCGCGACGATCGAGGGCGACCCGCAGGGGATGCAGATCGTATCCGCCGCGATCGGCGGGCGAATCGTGGCGCTGACCCGCAATCTGGGCGAGCGCGTGGACCGCGGCCAGACGCTGGCGGTGATCGAAAGCCGCGAGGCGGCGCTGCTGAAGGGCGAGGTGGAGGCGTCCCGCGCCCGGCTGGCGCTGGCCAACAGCAACCTGGCCCGCGAACAGCGGCTGTTCGCGCAGAAAGTGTCGCCGGAACAGGATCTGGTCGCCGCGCGCACCGCCGCGACCGAGGCACGGATCGCCTATCAGCAGGCGCAGGGCCAGATCGCGGCGGCGGGCGGCGGTGGCGGCGGCCTCAACCGGCTGGGCGTCATCGCGCCGCTGTCGGGGCAGGTGATCGGGCGCAGCGTCGTGCTGGGGCAGATGGTGGCGGCCGACGCGGAACTCTATCGCATCGCCAACCTGTCCACCGTGTCGCTGTCGATCAACCTGCAACCCGCCGACGCCGGCCGGGTGAAGCCGGGCAACAGCGTGACCGTGCGTGCGGCCGGGCGCGCGCGGGTGGCGCAGATCCGCTTCGTGTCGCCCGCGCTGGACGCGCAGACCCGGCTGGTGCCGGCGATCGCCACGCTCGACAATCGCGACGGCCAGTGGCGCGTCGGCGAACCCGTCACCGCATCGGTGCAACTGAACGGCAGCGACGACAAGGCGGTGCGCGTCCCCGCCACCGCCGTCCAGACGGTGGAGGGCAAGCCCGTCGTGTTCGTCCGCACCGCCACCGGCTTCCGCGCGACTCCGGTGACGCTGGGCGACAATGCCGATGGCGGCATCGTCCTGCGATCGGGCCTGAAGGGCGACGAGACGATCGCCACCACCAACAGCTTCACGCTCAAGGCCGAACTGGGCAAGGGCGAAGCCACCCATGAGGACCATTGAGCCATGATCGCCCCTATCGTGAACTGGGCGGTCGACCGGCGCTGGCTGGTCCTGACCCTCACCCTGATCGCCGCCCTGATCGGCGGCGTCGCCCTGTACCGGCTGCCGATCGACGCGGTGCCGGACATCACCAACAACCAGGTGCAGATCAACGTCCGCGCCCCGGCCCTGTCGCCCGAACTGGTCGAAAAACAGGTCGCCTTCCCGATCGAAACCGCGCTGGCGGGGATTGAGGGGCTGGACCATACGCGCTCGCTCAACCGCAACGGCTTCGCCCAGATCACGGCGGTTTTCGATGAAAGCACCGACATTTATTTCGCGCGCCAGCAGGTGGGCGAACGGCTGAGTGGGGTCGCGCAAAGCCTGCCCGATGGCGTCAGTCCCGAAATGGGGCCGATCGCGACGGGCCTGGGCGAAGTCTATATGTGGACCGTCCGGCTGGAACATCGCAAGGATGACCGGCATCTGCCCGGCGAACCGGGGATGCAGCCCGACGGCAGCTACATCACGCCCGAAGGCGAACGGCTGACCAGCGAAACCGACAAGGCGACCTATCTGCGCACCGCGCAGGACTGGATCGTAGCCCCCCTGCTCAAGACCGTGCCGGGGGTCGCCGGGATCGATTCGATCGGCGGCTTCGCCAAACAATATCAGGTCGTGCCCGATGTGCAGCGGATGGCCGCGTTGGGCATCAGCCTGACCGACCTTGCCACCGCGCTGGAGCGCAACAACAGCAGCGTGGGCGGCGGCTTTGTCGATCGCAATGGCGAAGGGCTGGCGGTGCGGTCCGACGCGCTGATCCGCAATGCCGACGAACTGGCGCGCATCGTCGTCGCGACGCGCGAAGGCGTGCCGATCATACTGGCCCAGGTGGCGAGCGTGAAGCTGGGCCAGGCGGTGCGGATGGGATCGGCGTCGGAAAATGGCACGGAGGTCGTGGTTGGCACCGCGATCATGCGAATCGGCCAGAACAGCCGCACGGTGGCAACCGCAGTGGCCGATCGTCTTGCGTCCATCAACGCATCGCTGCCGCCTGACGTTATCGTGCAGCCGGTGCTGGACCGCACCGCCCTGGTCAACGCGACGATCGCGACGGTGGCGAAGAATCTGGGCGAAGGCGCGCTGCTGGTCATCGTCGTGCTGTTCGCGCTGCTGGGCAATGTCCGCGCCGCGCTGATCGCGGCTCTGGTCATTCCCGTCACCATGTTGCTGACCGGATTCGGCATGGCGCAGGCGGGCGTGTCCGCCAACCTCATGAGCCTGGGCGCGCTCGATTTCGGGCTGATCGTCGATGGCGCGGTCATCATCGTGGAAAATGCGCTGCGGCGCATGGCGGAGCGGCAGCATCAGGTCGGGCGGACGCTCACGCGGGCGGAGCGGCTGGACACGGTCGCCGCCGCCGCGCGGGAGATGATCCGGCCGTCCGTCTATGGGCAGGCGATCATCATCCTGGTCTATGTGCCGCTGCTGATGCTGACGGGCGTGGAGGGCAAGACCTTCGTGCCGATGGCGATGACGGTCATCATCGCGCTGGCCTTTGCGTTCGTGCTGTCGCTGACCGCCGTGCCCGCCGCAATCGCGCTCTGGCTGTCCAACCGGATCGAGGAGAAGGACGGGCGGATCATGACCTGGCTCAAGGCCCGCTACGAGCCGGGGCTGGACCGGGCCATGGCGCGACCCAGGCTGACCATCGGCTTTGGCATCGGCGGCTTTGCCGTGGCGGTGCTCGCCTTCCTGTCGCTGGGGCAGGTGTTCCTGCCGCAACTGGACGAAGGCGACCTGCTGATCCAGGCGCTGCGCATTCCGGCAACATCGGTGCAGCAGAGCCAGGCGATGCAGGCGCCGATCGAAAAGATGGTGGCGCGCCAGCCCGAAGTGCGGTTCGTCTTTTCCAAGACCGGCACGGCGGACCTCGCATCCGACCCGATGCCGCCCAATGCGACCGACATGTTCGTGATCCTGAAACCGCGCGACCAGTGGCCCGACCCGTCGATCGGCAAGGCCGGGCTGGTCGAACGGCTGGAGCATGCACTCAATGCCATTCCCGGCAACGCCTATGAAATCACCCAGCCGATCCAGATGCGCTTCAACGAACTGATCGCGGGCGTGCGCGGCGACGTGGCGGTCAAGATTTTCGGCGACGACTTCACCGCCATGAACGCCACGGCGGAACGGATCGCCGGGGTGCTGCGCCGCACGCCGGGGGCGGTGGACGTGAAGGTCGAGCAGACCAGCGGCCTGCCGATGCTGGACATTCGCGTCAATCGCGACGCGATGGCGCGGCTGGGCGTCACCGCGCAGGATGTGCAGGATGTGGTATCGGCGACGATCGGCGGGCGGACGGCGGGCATGATCTTCGAAGGCGACCGGCGTTTCCCGGTGGTTATCCGCCTGTCCGAAGCGCAGCGCGCCGACTTCGCGCAATTGCACCAGATACAGGTGCCGGTCGCGGGCGGCGGCTTCGTCCCGCTCGCCAGCGTGGCGGAGCTGCGGATCGTGGATGGTCCCAACCAGATCAGCCGCGAAAATGGCAAGCGCCGCGTCGTCGTGCAGGCCAATGTGCGCGGGCGCGACATTGCCGGCGTGGTCGCCGATGCGCAGGCCGCCATCGCCGCCGATGTGCGCCTGCCCGCCGGCGTGTACCTCACATGGGGCGGGCAGTTCGAAAATCTCGCCTCCGCGCGGGCGACGCTGCAATATGTCGTGCCCGCCTGTTTCCTGCTGATCCTGTTGCTGCTGTACGGCGCGCTGCAATCGGTGCGGGACGCGGCGATCGTCTTTACCGGCGTGCCGCTGGCGCTGGTCGGCGGAGTGCTGGCGCTGTTCCTGCGGGGGATGGATTTTTCCATTTCCGCTGCGGTCGGCTTCATCGCCTTGTCGGGCATCGCGGTGCTGAACGGACTGGTGATGCTGTCGTCGATCCAGCAACTGATGCAGAGCGGCCTCGATCGCGCCGCCGCCGCGCGGGCGGGCGCGGTGCAGCGGTTGCGGCCCGTCGCCATGACGGCGCTGGTGGCCAGCCTCGGCTTCGTGCCGATGGCGCTGGGCAGCGGCGCGGGCGCGGAGGTGCAGAAGCCGCTGGCGACGGTGGTGATCGGCGGGCTGGTGTCGGCGACCTTGCTGACCCTGTTCCTGCTGCCGACCCTCTATGCGCGCTATGGCGGGAAGCGGCGGGTGCTGCAGGCGGAAGAGGCGCCGCCGCTGCTTGCCCACTGATCCGGGCGGGGCGGCCCTTGCGCCGCCCCATTCCGGTCAGCGCGGGGCCATGCGGATCGCGCCATCCAGACGGATGACCTCGCCGTTCAGCATCGGGTTGCGGATGATCGCTTCGACCAGTTGGGCATATTCGGCCGGTTTCCCCAGACGGCTGGGATGGGGCACCTGCGCGCCCAGCGCATCCTGCACATGATGGGGAAAGGATTGGACCATCGGCGTCAGGAAGATGCCCGGCGCAATCGTCATGACGCGGATCTTGTGGCTCGCCAGGTCGCGCGCGACCGGCAGGGTCATGCCGACCACGCCGCCCTTCGACGCGGCATAGGCCGCCTGCCCGATCTGCCCGTCATAGGCCGCGACCGACGCTGTGTTGACGATGACGCCACGTTCGCCGTCCACCGCATCGGCGGCGGCCAGGCGCGCGGCGAATTGCGCTATCATGGTGAACGTGCCGACCAGATTGACCGCAATGGTCTTTGCGAACATGTCGGCCGGATGCGGCGCATTGTCCTTGCCCACCGTCTTGGCCGCGGGCGCAATGCCCGCGCAGTTGACCAGGATGCGGGCGACGCCATGCGCCGCCTGCGCCGCGTCCAGCCCGGCCGCGACGCTGGCGTCGTCGGCGACGTTGACCGGGACATGGAGGCCGCCCAGTTCTTTCGCCGTCGCCTGGCCCGCCGCTTCATTCAGGTCGAAGATCGCGACCCTGGCGCCCTGCGCCGCCAGCATGGTTGCGGTCGCCTGCCCCAACCCCGAAGCACCGCCGGTAACGATGGCCGATAACCCATCGATATGCATATGTTTTTCCTTTTCAGATCAGTTCGATCGCCATCGCCGTCGCTTCGCCGCCGCCGATGCAGAGGCTGGCGACCCCGCGCCTCATGCCGCGCGTTTCCAGCGCGCCGATCAGCGTCGCCAGGATGCGCGCGCCCGACGCGCCGATCGGATGGCCGAGCGCGGTCGCGCCGCCATTGACGTTGATCCTGTCGTCCGGGATGGCCAGGTCGCGCGCCGCGATCATCGCGACCACGGCAAAGGCTTCATTGACTTCGAACAGGTCGACATCCTCGACCGTCCAGCCCGCCTTGGCCAGCGCCTTGCGCATCGCCGGGACCGGCGCGGTGGTGAATCTGGACGGTTCATGGGCGTGGCCGGCACTCGCCACCACCCGCGCCACGCTCTTGAGGCCCAGGCGCGCCGCGACGCTGGCGCGGGTCATGACCAGCGCCGCCGCGCCATCGGAAATGGAGGAGGCGTTGGCGGCGGTGATCGTGCCATCCTTGACGAAGGCGGGTTTCAGGCCCGCAATCTTCTCCGGCCTGGCCTTGCCCGGCTGTTCATCGGTGTCCACGATCATGTCGCCACCCCGGCCACTGACCGTCACCGGCACGATTTCGCGGACGAAGGCGCCACTGGCGATCGCCGCATTGGCGCGGGCGAGCGAGCGGATGGCGTAGGCGTCCTGCTCCTCGCGCGTGAACTGATAGTCGCGCACCGCCTCTTCGGCAAAGACGCCCATCGCCTTGCCAGGTTCATAGGCGTCCTCCAGCCCGTCCATCATCATCGTGTCGATGATGCGGTCATGGCCGATACGCGCGCCGGAACGATGCTTGGGCAGGGCATAGGGGGCGTTGGTCATGCTTTCCATGCCGCCCGCGATCACCACGTCCGCACCGCCGCTGGCCAGCGCCTCATAGGCCATGATCGCCGCCTGCATCCCCGATCCGCACATCTTGTTGACGGTCGTGGCCTGCGTCTGGAGGCCCAGCCCCGCGCCCAGCGCCGCCTGCCGCGCGGGCGCCTGGCCCAGCCCCGCAGGCAGGACGCAGCCCATATAGATGCGGTCGACGGCATCGGCGGGCAGGCCCGCCCGCGCGACCGCCGCCCTGACCGCCGCCGCGCCCAGTTCTGTGGCCTTGAGCGGCGAGAAGATGCCCTGGAAACCGCCCATCGGCGTGCGGGCATAGGATGCGATTACAACAGGATCATCCTGCATCTTCATATTCCTTCCTAAAGACTGCGCGCGATGACCATGCGCTGGATATCCGACGTGCCTTCGTAAATCTGGCAGACGCGCACGTCGCGGTAGATTTTCGCGACGCCATATTCCTCCAGATAGCCATAGCCGCCCAGGGTCTGCATCGCGCCCGACACGATCGCCTCGGCCGCTTCGGACGCGAACAGCTTGGCCATCGACGCTTGCGCCAGGCAGGGCGCGCCGGCATCCTTCGTCCGGGCAGCATGCAGGACCAGTTGCCGCGCCGCCTCCAGCCGGGTGGCAAGGTCGGCAAGGCGAAAGCCGACCGCCTGATGATCGATGATCGCCTTGCCAAAGCTCCGCCGGTCCTTGGCATAGGCGACCGCGATCTCCAGCGCGGCCTGCGCCATGCCCACGCACTGGGCGGCGATGCCGATCCGGCCCGTCTCCAGATTGGCGAGGGCGATGGCATAGCCCTGGCCCGGCTGGCCGATCAGCAGATCATCCTCCACGAACATGTCGTCGAAACGCAGCGCGCAGGTGTCCGACGCGCCCTGCCCCATCTTGTGTTCGACCTTATCGACGGCATAGCCGGGCCGGTCGGTGGGCACGATGAAGGCGGACAGCCCCTTCTTGCCCGCATCGGGATCGGTCAGGGCGATGATCATCGCCAGACCCGCGATCTTGCCGGAGGTGATGAACTGTTTCGCGCCGCTGATCCGCCAGCCGCCGTCGACCCTGATCGCACGGGTGCGGATGGCGGCGGCGTCGGAACCGGCATCGGCTTCCGTCAGGGCAAAGGCGCCGATGGTGCGCCCGCCGATCAGGTAGGGCAGGAAGCGCGCTTTCTGCGCGTCGCTCCCATCCTTGAGCAGGCCGGAAACGAGGATCGAATTCTGGATCGACACGATGGTCGAAAGGGCGCCGTCGCCCGCCGCCAGTTCCATCAGCGCCAGCGCATAGGACACCGAATCGGCCTCCGCCCCGCCAAAGGCTTCCGGCGCGGTCATGCCCCACAGGCCAAGGCCCGCCATGTCCTGGAACAGGGCGGACGGATAGCCGCCCTCCGCCTCGTAACGGGCGCTGTTGGGGCGGATGCTGTCCTGCACGAAAGCACGCACGGTATCGCGGATCGCCACCTGGATATCGGTCAGCACAAACCTCTCCGTCTAAATATTACTCACCAGTAACTTGCATCCCAATGCGTTTCTTGTCAAGAATGAACCCATGACCGCCGCCTTGCCCGACAACCATGTCCCGTCCCCTTTCCGCACGCGCGAACAGCGCAGTGCGGAGCGCGCGGAAAAGCGCGAAGCCGTGCTGCGCGCGGCGGTGCGGATGTTCAATGCGCGCGGTTTCCATGCAACGTCGCTGGATGATGTCGCCGCCAGCCTGGGGATCAGCAAGCCGACCATCTATCATTATCTGGGCAACAAGGAGCAGGTGCTGATCGAATGCGTCACCCGTGGCCTGGAATTGCTGAGCGTGGCGGCCGAAGAGGTGCGCGCCGCGCCGGGTGACGGCCTGACCCGGCTGCGCGCTTTCCTGCACCGTTATGCGCGATTGATGATGGACGATTATTGCCGCTGCGTGGTGCGGACGGGGGACGAATCCCTTTCGCCCGAAGGCGCGGCGCTGTTCCGCGCGCGCAAGCGGGGGATTGACCAGTCGCTGCGCGCGCTGATCGCCGATGGCGTCGCCGACGGATCGATCGCGCCGGTCGATGTGCGGATGGCGGCCTTCATGCTGGCGGGCGCGCTCAACTGGCCGGGGCGCTGGCACGATCCCGCCGGGCCGATGTCCCCCGAAGCGATCGCCGACGCGCTGGTCGATCTGCTGATCCGGGGGCTTGCGCCGCGCGCCTAGGCGCGGCCTTGCAGAAGGTGACCGGGCAAAAGGTGGCCGGGCAGAAAAATGCCCTCAGGATGGTCAAATCCCAAGGGCATAGTCACCCAGCATCCGGCATGAGGGTCATGCGGGATTTCTGGAGCGCGCTGCGTTTAACCGGACACAGGCCGCGCGCTCCGTTTTTCTGTTTTCGCATCGTTTCTGGCGGGGCCGGCGGCCAGCGCAGCTAAAAGCGGCTCCCCCTGTTCCGCACGATGCCCTAAAAGGCGTAGTCGATCTGCGCCCAGACTTTCCGCGTGTCGGCGTCGCCTGCGAAGCTGGCCGCGCCCTTGCGCTGATAGTCGGCATATTTGACCAGCGCGCTCAGCCGCTTGTTCAGCTTGAGCGTCACTTGCGCATTATATTCGTCGCCATAATGGATCGAAAGCCGGTCGCTGCTGAACCGATGATAGATGAAGGAGGCGACCAGCGGCCCCGCCTTGCCGACCTTGGGCAAAGTATAGGCGGCGGCGGCATAATAGTCCTGGATGCCGGTGCCCGGCGTGGTCAGGAACTTGTCGGCCCAGCCGTTGAACTTGTGCAAGGTGGCAAAGGGCGTCTGGAAGGCGAAGCCGCCCGCCACCCCGGTCGCCCCGCCATCCGACCCCAGCAGTTCATAGCCGCCGGTCAGCCTGAAGGCGGCCACGTCCAGCGCCAGTTCCGCCGTGGCGAAATCGGCCGAATAGTCGACCGGGCTGGTCGCATGGTCGCTTTGCCGCGCATAGCTGGCCAGATAGCTGAGCTTCACCTTTTTGGCCAAAGGCATCGCCCCGGCGAAGCGCAGGCCATAGGTCTGGCTGCTGTTGCGGCGCAGCGCGGGCACCGCTTCATCCTCGTCGATGACATAGGCAAAGCCGGTCAGCGTGCCATATCTGGTCTTGTAGGCGATGTTGGCGAACAGATCGTCGCCGTCGATCCGGGCCGGCCGGTTGGCCGCGCCGAACTTGCCGCCGTCCACGCCCCAGATGGTGTGGGCGGCAATGGCGTAGGTCAGGTCGATCTTCAGATTCTGGATGCCCATATATTCGACCCGGACCGCATCGAACGTCTGTTCATTCTGGCGCCAGGCGACCGACCCGACAAAGCGCTGGTCGTCCAGGTTGATGCGCTGGCGCCCCAGGGTCACGACCAGCGGCTTGGTGCGATATTGCAACTGGATGCGATTGAGTTCGACCGTTTCCGGGTCGGCGACGATCGGATAGAGCCCCTTGCCGTTGACGCCGCTATTATAGCTTTCGTCCAGCGCCAGCGTGCCTTCGCCTTCGACCAGCAGGGCAAATGCGCCCTTCGACACTTCGCCCCCCGCGCGCAGCCGCATGGTCACGGCATGGGCGTCGCGGTCGCTGGTCAGCGGCGCCGGCCCCGCCTGGTCGACCCCTTCGTAGCGCAGCCGCGCTTCGACGATTGGCTTGAATATGACATCCTGTGCCTGTGCCTGTGCCGGTATCAGTGCCGGCGTGATGATGGCTGCGGTCGACGCCAGCCAGTAAGTGATACGCATGGTCCCCCCTTTGCTCCCGATGGCTTTGCGCCTTTCAGGGCATCCTCTGTGATCGTGACTGGATGGGCCGGGTCTTTGCGCGCCGGCCCGGTTTTCAGGCGGCGAGCGTCGCCGGATTGCGGTAGCGCTCGTGCAGGAAATGGATGACGGCGGAGCGCGCACCGGCATAATCGGGCTGGTCGATCGCCTCCAGCCGGTTGCGCGGGCGCGCCAGATCGACCGTGCGATCCTCGCCGATGCGCGCCGCCGGCCCGTTGGTCATCATCACCACCCGGTCGGCCAGCAGCACGGCTTCATCGACATCATGGGTGATCATCAGCACGGTGTTGTTGAGCCGCGCCTGCAAATCCATGACCACATCCTGCAACGCCGCGCGAGTCAGCGCGTCCAGAGCGCCGAACGGCTCGTCCATCAACAGCACGCGCGGGTTCATGGCGATGGCGCGGGCGATGCCGACACGCTGCTTCATGCCGCCGGACAGTTCGCCCGGCCGCTTGGCGGCGGCATGGCCCATCTGGACGAGATCCAGATTGTGCATGACCCACTCCCTGCGTTCGGCCCTGCTCTTGCCCCCGGCGGTCTTGTCCACCGCCAGGCGGACATTTTCCTCCACCGTCAGCCAGGGCAGCAGGCTGTGGTCCTGGAACACCACCGCCCGGTCCGGTCCCGGCGCATCGACCACGTCGCCGTCCAGGAAGATGACGCCCCGGCTGGGCCTGACCAGCCCGGCGACGGCGTTGAGCAGGGTCGACTTGCCGCACCCCGAATGGCCGATCAGCGCCACGAACTGGCCCTTTTCGATCGACAGGTCGATGCGGTCGAGCGCGCAGAAGGGACCGGCCCTGGTCGGGAATTCGACGGTCACGCCCTCCAGCGCGAGATAGCTGCGATGTTTCATGCGCCTGTCCTTTCCTGTCAGGCCGTGCGGCCGATGATGCGGCCCGCAAGGGCGACGATGCGGTCGAGGGTGAAGCCGACCAGGCCGATCCAGACGAGGGCGACGATCGTGTCGGTCAGGAGCGCGCTGTTATAGCTGTCCCAGATGAAGAAGCCGACGCCGGTGCCGCCCTGCACCATTTCCGCCGCGACGATCGCCAGCCAGCTCATGCCCACGCCGATGCGCAGGCCGGTGAACATGTGCGGCACCGTGGCGGGCAGCATGATGCGGGTGAAATATTCGATCGGGTTGAGCGCCAGCACCCTGGCGACGTTGCGATAGGCGACCGGGATGGTCTGCACGCCGGCCGCCGTGTTCAGGATGACCGGCCAGATCGCGGTGATGAAGATCAGGAAGATCGCCGATGGCTGCGCCTGCTGGAAGATGGCGAGGCTGATCGGCAGCCAGGCGAGCGGCGGCACCGTGCGCAATATCTGGAACAGCGGGTCGAGCGCGCGGAAGGCAAAGACGCTCTGGCCGATCAATATGCCCAGCGCCACGCCGACCACCGCGGCCATGCCATAACCGATCAGCACACGGCTCAGGCTGGTCAGGATATGGCCGGCAATGCCGACATCGCCCGATTGCGCGATGCTGAAATGGGTAAGGCCCATGTCCACGCCCTTGAACGGATGGACGATCACCTCATGGCTTTGGGTCCATACCATGAGGGGGCTGGGGAAGGCCGCGTCGGGCGCGCTGCACAGCCATTGCCAGATGGCGAGCAGCGCGACGACCATCGCCAGCGTCGGCAACATATTGGCCGCCACGGCGCGGGCCTTGCGCGCCAGCGGGTGCACGGGCGCCGCGACAGGGGCAAAGCTGCGGCGCGCGATCGCCTCCTGGGGATAGGGCAGGATGACCCCCAGTTCGGGGGCAGCGCCGCCGGTCCTGGCCGGCGGTCCCTTCATGCTGCTGGATGATGGAGATGCCATGGGTCCGCTCCTTGCGTGTCAGACGCGCTTGATCGCCAGGCTGGCGAGATAGGCTTTGGGGTTGGACGGGTCGAAGCGCTTGCCGTCGAAGAATGTCTCGACCCCGCGACTGTCGCCCGCCGGTCCCTTGCCGCCCAGCATCGCGGCGGCCTTGCGCCAGATGTCGGCGCGGTTGACCTTGGCGATCAGCCCCCTGGTGTCGAGCGACATGGGCAGCTTGCCCCAGCGCTGGTTCTCCGTGAGGAACCACAGGTCATGGCTTTTGTAGGGGAAGGACGCATAATTGGCGAAGAACTTCATCCTGAAGGCGGCTTTGGGGAATGTGCGCCCGTCGCCCATGGTGAAATTGCCCTGCAGACGGTCGGCAATGTCGGTGACGGGGCATTTGAGATAATCGCGCCCCGCGATCGTGCTGGCCAGTTGCGTGGTGTTGGCCGGATTGTCGGCCCAGCGCTGCGCTTCGATGATGGCGGCGGTGATCGCGGCGGCCGCGCGCGGATATCTGGCCACCCAGTCGGCGCGCATCGCAAAGCTTTTTTCCGGGTGGTTCATCCACATCTGGCCGGTCGATACGGCGGTATAGCCCAGTTGCTGCGCGACGAGCTGGTCGTTCCACGGTTCGCCCACGCAAAAGGCGTCCATCGTGTCGGCCTTCATGTTCGCGACCATCTGCGGCGGCGGCACGGTGATGAGTTCGACATCCTTGTCCGGGTCGATCCCGCCCGACGCCAGCCAGTAGCGCAGCCACAGATCATGGGTGCCGCCCGGAAAGGTCATGGCCATGCTGATCTTCTTGCCCGCGCCCTTGCGCTGGGCGATCACCCCTTTCATCTTCGCGGCGTTGAGGTCGGCCTTGGCGCCCAGATATTCCTTCGACACCGAAATCGCCTGGCCGTTGACGTTCAGCCGGGCCAGGATGGACATGGGCGTCGCCTTGCCGATCGCGCCCAGGGTCAGCAGATAGGGCATAGGCGTCAGGATATGCGCGCCGTCGATGCCGCCGCCGCCCGCGCCCAGCACCAGATTGTCGCGGGTCGCCCCCCAGCTCGCCTGTTTCAGCACTTCGACGTCGGGCATCCCGTGCTTGGCGAAGAAGCCCAGTTCCTTGGCGATGATGAGCGGCGCGGCGTCGGTCAGCGCGATGAAGCCGAGCTTGGCGCCCTTGACTTCCGGCCCCGACCCGGCCGCGAACGCACCCGACGGAAAAGCCTGCTGCACTGCCGCGAAGATTGCCGCCGTGCCTGTGGTCCTGATCAGACCGCGCCGGCTGACGCCGTTATGATTGTCCCCCTCAGCCATGATATATGCTCCCCATGATTGATTTCAGGCGTGGCGGCAGGGCGCAAAGGCCCGCCGCCGGAAACGCCATTCCCGCGTATCGGATGTGAAGATGAAAGCCGCGCGCGACAGCCTTGCCACGGCGAAAAACCAATAAAAAAGCCGCCTGAACGAAGGTCTTTCGGACCTGTCCGGGCGGCGTCATTGCCTAGCGATCTTGTCGATCTGTGATGCCGCCTGCCACCATCGGCCGACTGCATCGAAAATGCCGAAGCGCCCCTGCTTCGACACAGGCAAAGCTGTCATCGATTCATCCGAGTCGCAAGCGAAATCTTTTGCAACGCACAAATTACCTGATGCCTATCCGCGCCCTGATGGCTGTTGCGCGTGCCCCTCGCCCTCCCGCACGCGCTGCCGGGCGGCAAAGGACAGAAGGGATTTCTTATCATGATATATATGTTTCCATGTTATGATTCATAAGATACATATGCATCATGGAATCGGCCGACCCCACCCCATGGCTTGCCCTGCTGCACCAGCTACCGGCGAAACCGCCCTATCTGCGCGTCAAGATCTGGCGGCGGTTGCAGGCGATCGGGGCGGTGCCGCTCAAACATGCGGTGCATGTGCTGCCGCAGTCGCCGGAAACGGAGGCGGCGTTTCGCGATCTGCTGGGAGAGATCGTCGCCAGCGGCGGGGACGCGACATTGATCGAGGCGCGATTGCTGGTCGGCCAGTCCGATGCGGACGTGCGCCTGCTGTTCGATGCCGCGCGCGACGCCGATTATGAGGAGATCGCCCAGGCCGCCCGCCGCCTGCTGGACACCGGGCCGGCAAGCGGCGCCGATATCGCGAAGCTCCAGAAGCGGATGCAGGATGTGGGCCGGCTCGATTTCTTCGGCGCGCATGGCCGGCAGGCGGCCGAAGCCGCGCTCGCCGACCTCGACCGCCAGCGCTACCGCCATCCCGATGTCGGTCGCACCGCACCTGCGGACCCGTCCGAACCGATCGACCTGACGGGCCGCATCTGGGTGACGCGCCGTGGCGTCCATGTCGATCGCATCGCCTGCGCCTGGCTGATCCGGCGCTTCATCGACCCGGCCGCGCGGTTCAGATTCGTCGACGGTCGCCATCATGATCCGGCCGACGGGGAATGCCGGTTCGACATGGCGGATGCCGAATTCACCCATGAAGGGGATCGGTGCAGTTTCGAAACGCTGCTGCTGCGTGCCGGACTGACCGATGATCCCGCGCTCGTCGCGATCGGCGAAATCATCCACGAACTGGATATTGGCGACGGCCTGTTCGCCCGGCCGGAAACGGCGGGTGTGGGCGCGATCCTGTCGGGCGTCTGCGCCTCGACCGACGACGACCTTGCGCGCATCGCCATGGCGAGCGACGCGCTGAACCAGTTCCATGCCTTTTTCAGCAACAGAAAGGTCGATCGATGAGTGCTGACCAGGCATCCACCGCGCCCGCCCATGGCATCCCCCTGCATGAAGCCACCCGCGTCTGGGCGCGGATCGCGGCGCTCAGCTTCGGCGGCCCGGCGGGCCAGATCGCGGTCATGCACCGCATCCTGGTCGAAGAAAAACGCTGGATCGGGGAAGAGCGGTTCCTGCACGCGCTCAATTACTGCATGCTGTTGCCCGGCCCGGAAGCGCAGCAACTGGCGGTCTATATCGGCTGGCTGCTGCACCGGACGAAGGGTGGGCTGATCGCCGGTGCGCTGTTCGTGCTGCCCGGTTTCCTCGCCATATTGGCGCTGAGCTATCTCTATGTCCTGCTTGGCCATGCGCCGCTGATCGCGGGCCTGTTCTTCGGCCTCAAGGCCGCGGTGCTGGCGGTGGTGGTGCAGGCCGTGGTCCGCGTGGGATCGCGCGCGCTGCGCAACCATGTGATGCGCGGCATCGCCGCCGCCGCCTTCGTCGCCATTTTTGTCCTCGACGCGCCTTTCCCGCTGATCATCCTGGCGGCCGGGCTGATCGGCTATGTCGGCGGGCGCAGCGGCCTGCCGTACTTCAGGGGCGGCGGTGGCCATGGCGCGGCGAGCGGCGCCATCGTCCATGATCGCGACACCGCCCTGGGCGAAGGGCTGCCCGACCATGCCCGGCCCAATCCGGCCTGGTCGCTGCGCATCTGCACGGTCCTGCTGCTGCTCTGGCTCGCCCCGGTGCTGGCGCTGTTCCTGACCTTGGGACCGGACGATGTGTTCACCCGCATCGCCACCTTCTTCAGCCAGATGGCGGTGGTGACGTTCGGGGGCGCCTATGCCGTGCTGGCCTATGTCGCGCAGGAGGCGGTCGGCAGCTTCGGCTGGTTGCGGCCGGGGGAAATGCTCGACGGCCTCGGCATGGCCGAAACGACGCCCGGCCCCCTGATCATGGTGACGCAGTTCGTCGGCTTCCTCGCCGCCTTTCGCGATGCCGGGCCGCTGGCGCCCCTGCTGGCGGCGACGCTGGGGGCGATCCTCACGACATGGGTGACGTTCGTGCCCTGTTTCCTGTGGATCTTCGCCGGCGCACCCTTCATCGAGCGGCTGCGGGGCAACCAGGCGCTGTCGTCGGCGCTGTCCGCGATCACGGCGGCAGTGGTGGGCGTGATCCTGAACCTCGCCCTCTGGTTCGCCATCCATACGCTGTTCGGACAGGTCAGGCCGGCCGCCACGCCCACCGGCGCGATCGACCTGCCCGTGCTGGCATCGATCCATGTTCCGGCGGCCCTGCTGTCGGCCGCCGCCCTGGTCGCCGTCTTTCGCTTCAGGGTCGGGGTGCTGCCGGTACTGGCTGCATCCGCCGCGATCGGCGCGGCCTATATAATATTGCGATAGGGCCACAGCCGCCCTGCCGGCCCGTTCGCACAGACGCACCGGCCCCCTGCACGCGCATCCATCTGCGCGCTTATCCATGAAAATTCATATCTATGAATTTTTCATCTATGCGAATTTTCATGGATGGGGTAGGAACAGGTGCGAACGACAATGCAGGGGAAGGCCATATGCCCGTCATCCACCCGAACTGGGAACGACCGCCCATCACCATGGTGGACGGCTACTCGCTGGAGATGACCGCAAAGGATATCGCGTCGCTGCAATCGGCCGCCGCCGCGATCGCGCCTGAAACGCCGATCGCCGTCACATTCCTGCCGGGCGAAGAAACGGCCGCCCGGATCGCCGCCACCCGCCTCGTGCGCCGCCTGGGCTTTGAACCCATGCCCCATTTTTCCGCGCGCCGGATCGGCTCGACCGACCAGTTCGAGGCGTATCTGGCCGCCGCCGTCGCGCAGGCCGGCGTGAAGCGCTGCTTCGTCATCGCCGGCGACCCGTCCGAACCCGAAGGCCCCTATTGCGACAGCAGCGCCCTGATCGCCAGCGGCGCGTTCGAACGGGCGGGGATCAGCGCGATCGGCATTGGCGGCCACCCGGAAGGCCATCCCAACATGGCAAGGGACCAGTGCTGGGCCGTGCTGGAGGACAAATGCGCGCAGATCGAACGCCGCGGCATGGCGCCGCTGATCGTGACCCAGTTCGTCTTTGACGCTGACGTGGTGCTCGACTGGCTGGTCGATCTGCGCGCACGCGGCATCGCCGCGCCGGTGCGGATCGGCGTGCCCGGACCGGCGGGGATCAAGACGCTGATGCGCTTCGCCGCCCGCTGCGGCGTCGGCGCGTCCGCCTCCGTGCTGGCCAAATATGGCATTTCGGTCGGCCGCCTGCTCGGATCGGCGGGGCCGGACCGGCTGGTCGAGCGGTTCGCGCGCGGCTTGGGCCCGGAGCATGGCCGGGTACGGCTGCATTTCTATCCCTTTGGCGGCCTGGAAAAAACGGTTGCCTGGATCAATGATTATGCCCACGCGCATTGACGCGAAGGGCCATGGGGAGGATTGACGTGACGACGACCATCTATGTTTTGCGACTGCAATGCGACGACAGGCCGGGGTTGGTGGCCAAGGTGTCGGGCTATCTGGCGGCGCAGGGCTGCAATATCGTCGATGCACAGCAATTCGACGATGCGATGAACAACCGCTTCTTCATGCGGGTCGCCTTCAAGCCTGGCGCGCCGCTCGCCGACCTGCAACAGGGGTTCGCGCCGATCGCGCGGGACGCGGGCATGGACTGGTCGATGACCGATCAGGCCCAGCCCAAGAAAGTCGTGCTGATGGTATCCCGATGGGATCATTGCCTGGGCGACCTGCTCTATCGCCAGCGGATCGGCGAACTGCCGATGGATATCGTCGCGATCATCTCCAACCACCCGCGCGAAAAGCTGCAC
Source organism: Sphingobium cyanobacteriorum (assembly GCF_030580935.1). GTDB lineage: Bacteria > Pseudomonadota > Alphaproteobacteria > Sphingomonadales > Sphingomonadaceae > Sphingobium > Sphingobium cyanobacteriorum. The sequence goes on from NZ_JAUQOM010000004.1 coordinate 77,495, forward strand.
ACGTCGCTGATCGGCGACATGCCCTATCATCATTTCCCGATCACCAGGGATACAAAGGCGCAGCAGGAAGCGCGGATCAAGCAGGTCGTGACGGACACCGGCGCCGATCTGGTGGTGCTGGCGCGCTATATGCAGATATTGAGCGACGACCTGGCCGCTTTCCTGTCGGGTCGCTGCATCAATATCCATCACAGCTTCCTGCCCGGATTCAAGGGCGCGAAACCCTATCACCAGGCCTATGAGCGCGGCGTGAAGATGATCGGCGCGACCGCCCATTATGTCACCGCCGACCTCGATGAAGGGCCGATCATCCATCAGGATGTCGAAGTAATCGGCCATGCCGACGTGCCCGACGAGCTGGTACGGCGCGGCCGCGACATAGAAAGGCGGGTATTGGCGGAGGCGGTGCGGCTGCACTTGCAGGATCGCGTGTTCATGAATCAGTCGCGCACCGTTGTTTTCCGGGGCTGAACCGTGCGCGTCGGGATCGACACGCCGAACGATGCTCCATGCGGGCAGGCCATGTTGCCGCCACGGCCGCCCGGCCACATCGACCGGCAACCGGGTGCCGACCGTGGAAAGGATGGCGGACTGAGATGACGGTCATCACCAAGGTACGGGTCAAGGATCTGCCGCTGCTCGCCGATATCGGCATCAATCCCGACGAAATCGGCCGGCGCCAGCCGCTGGTCATCACGGTGCAATTGCTGCTGGAGGGCGGCGCGGTGGAAGCGATCGGCGAGACGATCGATTATCGCCGCATCGTGCGCGCCGCCGAAACCGTGTCGCAAGTGCATATCCCGCTGATCGAAACATTCGCGCATCGGCTGGGCATGGAATGCCTGGCCTGGCCGGGTGTGGTGGAAGCCTGCGTCACCATCGACAAGCCCTTCGCCCTGACGCGCGGGCTGGCGGGGGTGGAGGTGACGGTGCGGCGCTGAGCTGAGCTGAGCTGAGCCAGGCTTATACGATCCTGTTCGTTCGCTGGTCTTTTTCCTTTCCCCGACGCCTGTGCCGGCGCTAAAGCTGTCGTGCGGGTAACGGGATGAGAGGATCAAGGGGTGGCCAAGACGGTGCCGACCGGCAAAGAGAGTGCGGGACGCGCATCGGAGGCGGAGGAAACCCGGCTCAACATATTGGACGTGGCCACCGCCGAATTTGCCGACAAGGGGCTGAGCGGCGCGCGCATCGACGAAATCGCCGAACGGACCAATGCGTCCAAACGCATGATCTATTATTATTTCGGCGGCAAGGAAGGCCTGTATCGCGCCGTGCTGGAACGCGCCTATACCGCTGTCCGCGCGATGGACACCCATCATGGGCGTGACGGGCTGGCCCCGGACGCAGCGCTCCGCGATGTCATCGGCGCGACCTTCGACTATCATAACCAGCATCCCGAATTCGTCCGGCTGGTGATGAACGAGAATATATTGCGCGGCGCGCATGTCGGCGAAATTCCCGGTATCCGCGAACGCAACCGGGCCGTGGTCGAACATCTGCGCGGCATCCTGGCGCGCGGCGTCGCCAGCGGTCATTTCCGCGAAGGGATCGATCCGGTCGAACTGCATATGACGATCAGCGCGCTCTGCTTCTACAATGTGTCGAACCGCTACACCTTCTCCTATGGCTTCGAACGCGACATGAGTTCGCCCAAGGCGCTGGCGCGGCGGCGCATGGGGGTGATCGACGTGATCGAAAGCTGGTGCCGGCGGTAACGGCGCTCTGAAAGGCGCTCTGAAAGGCGCTCTGAAAGGCGCTCTGAAAGGCGCTCTGAAAGGCGCTCTGAAAGGCGCTCTGAAAGGCGCTCTGAAAGGCGCTCTGAAAGGCGCTCTGAAAGGCGCTCAGGCACCTTGCCCGATGATTGCAGCCTGTCTATATATGTACGAAATAGTTAGCTCATTAGATGGCAGGTCGGGAGAGAGAGATGGCGAAGCAGGCGCGCGCAATGATTTTAGCTGTCACTTTCGCTGTATCGCTTTGCGGTCCGGGCAGCGGTGCGATGGCGCAGATTGCCGCCCTCGCCACCGGCCCGGAACCCGCGCTGGGCGACCCCATGCCCGAACGCATCCTGACCCTTCGCCATGGTGTCAGGGTCAGCGCCGACATCCCCTTTTCCACCATCGCCGGTTATCGGCCGATCACGCTGGACCTCTATCGCCCGGCCAAGGCGGCAAGGCCGCTCCCGCTTGTCATCTATGTCCATGGCGGCGGCTGGATGGGCGGACATACCCGTCAGTCCGGTGCGTTCAGCGACTTCACCGCCGTCCTCGCCGACCTGTCGGCCCGCGGCTATGTCGTCGCGTCGCTGGAATATCGGCTGTCGGGCGAAGCGCCCTTCCCCGCCGCGATCGACGATGTGCGCAGCGCCATCCGCTTCCTGAAGGCCCATGCCGGGCGCTATGGCATCCACCCCGGCCATGTCGCCATCTGGGGCGGGTCGGCGGGCGGGCAATTGTCCGCGCTGGCCGCGCTCGATTGCGGCCGCGCGCCGACCGGGGCGGACCAGAATAATGCGGGGCAGAGCGACTGCGTACAGGCGGCGGTCGGCTGGTATGGCGTCTATGATTTCGCGACCATGCCGCCAGCCGCCATCCCGCGCGCCGAGAACCAGTATCTGGACTGCATGAAGGACGCCTGCCCGCCTGATCGCATCGCCGCCGCCAGCCCGGCCGCCCATGTCGACGCCAAAGACCCGCCGATGCTGCTGATCCACGGCACCGACGACCGGACCGTGCCGGTCACGCAGTCGCAGGAGCTGGCGGGCAAGCTGGTCGCGGCAAAGGTGCCGGTGACGCTGGAGATCATCCCGGCTGTCGGCCATAGCTGGATCGGCGCGGATGCCGCCGCGACACGTGCGGCGAGCCTGCGCGCGCTGGACCTGACCTTCCGCTTCTTCGACACGCATCTAAAGGGCGACCAGTGATGCGCCGGACCGGCCTGGCGCTGGGCCTGCTGGCGATGGCATCGGCGTTGCCGGCGCAGGTGGCGGACCGGCCGGCAGGGCAGCCGGTCCGCACCGACACGGGGCTGGTGGCGGGCAAGATGCTGACATCGGGCGTGCGCGCCTGGCTGGGCGTGCCGTTCGCCGCGCCGCCGGTGCGCGACCTGCGCTGGCGCGACCCGCAGCCCCGTGCGGCATGGCAAGGGGTATGGAATGCGGATCGCCCCGCGCCCGAATGCATCCAGCCGCTGCGGGGCCGCAGCATCAACCATTATTTCGGGGAGGAGGCGACCAGCGAGGATTGCCTCTACCTCAATATCTGGGCGCCGGCCACGCCGCCGCCTGTGGGCAAGCCCTATCCGGTGATCGCCTGGATCCATGGCGGCGGCTTTACTGTCGGGTCGGCCTCCATGGCCAATTATGCGGGCGAGGCGCTCGCGGCCAAGGGCGTTGTCTATGTCGCGGTCGCCTATCGCGTCGGGCCGCTCGGTTTCCTGGCGCATCCCGCATTGACGAAGGAGGGACAGGGCCATGCGGGCAATTACGGGCTGAAGGACCAGATCGCCGCGCTGCGCTGGGTCCAGCGCAATATCGCGGGTTTCGGCGGCGATCGCGCCAACGTCACGATCGCCGGCCAGTCGGCCGGGTCGATGTCGGTGTCGCTGTTGCAGGCCAGCCCGGCGGCGAGAGGGCTGTTCCACCGCGTCGTCGGCATGAGCGGCAGCGCGCTGGGCGGGCCGATGGCCCCTGCCCCGCTTGCCGAGGCCGAGGCGGAGGGCGTCGCGCTGCAACAGGCGCTGGGTGCGGCATCGATCGAGGCGATGCGCGACATGCCCGCCGACCGGCTGATGGCGCTGGCCGCGCCGGTCAAGCGCCGCCCGATCGTGATCGACGGGCAGGTGGTGACGCAGGCCCCCGATACCGTCTTTGCCGCCGGGCGACAGGCCGACGTGCCAATGATGATCGGCTTCACCAGGGACGAATATTTCCGGTCGCTGGGCCAGGTCGCCAGCGTCACTGATTATGAGACAGCGGTGCGGGCGGCCTTCCCCGCGACGGCCCCGGCAGTGCTGAATGCCTATCCGGCGCGCACGGTCGAAGCGGCGCGGCGCGCGGCGCGGGATGTGGCGCGGGATTCGACGCTGGGGGTGCAGATGGCGGATTGGGCGGGCGCGCAGTCGGCGCGGGGCAAGGCGCCGGTCTATGCCTATCATTTCACGCGGACCCAGCCCTACCGGCCCGGCGTCACCTTTGCCGATCATGATCCGGCGACTGCGGGCGCCTATCATACCGCCGACGTGCCCTATTGGCTGGGCACGCTGGAGAGCCTGAACCTGTTCCGGGTGACGCGCGACTGGACCGCCTATGACCGGCAATTGTCCGCTGAGATGATGGACCGGCTGGTCGCCTTTGCCCGCGACGGCAGGCCAGGGCGCGACTGGCCGGCCTGGACGGCGTCGAAGCCGCAGGTGCATGTTTTTGGCGAGGGTGGCGGCATGGCCGCGTGGCCGCACATCAGGGACTTGCCGCTGTTCAGGGACGCCGCGCCGGTTGTCCCTGCGGACCGGCCACGGATCAGGGATTGAACGCCATGGTCGATCTGGACAGACGTGGCCTGCTGGCCGCGGGTGTCGTGCTGGTGGCGTGGACGAGTGGCGCGGCGCGGGCCGTAGCGACCGACGCGCCGGGGCTGGCGTTCGTCTATGAGGCGATCGTCACGCTGGAACCGACGGTCGAGATCGGCCGGACGCCGATCGGCACCAGGCGGCGGGTGCCGATCACCGGCGGCCATTTCGCAGGGCCGCATATCCGGGGCAAGGTGCTGGGCGGCGGGGCGGACTGGCAGTTGCAGCGAGCCGACAACTGGACCGTGATCGAGGCCGATTACATGATGCAGGCCGATGACGGCGCGCTGATCCACGTCCGCAATGCCGGGCTGACCAACAGCCGGGTGCCCGATGCGCCGCAGCCCTACCTGCGCACCGTGCCCAGTTTCGAGGCGCCGGTGGGACCGCATGACTGGCTGAACCAGGCGATCTTCATCGGCACGATCGGCGCGCCGCCACCGGACGCACCCAGGCCCGCCGTCCGCATCCGCGTCTATCGCGTGACATGAGGCGGGCGGCGCTTTTGTTGGCGGTGCCGCTGCAAAAGTGACAGCGAGTGGTACAGCTAAATCGATTGTGCCATGCGGCTTCGCCTGAGGGATCGGCGCCTGCCAGGCCGGCCGGATCGCCGCCTGCCCTTGCTGTAAAATTGTATGAACTAGTTAGTACATTTTTCTTGCGGACCAGGTCGCGGCCGGGTAAGGACGAGTCTGCAAGATCGGGAGGCTTATCCCGGCGCGCAGCGGGAGGATGAGGCCAGTGGGCCAGCGTTTCATTCATGTCCTCAATGGACCCAATCTCGACCATCTGGGCGTACGCGAGCCGCATATCTATGGCCACCAGACGCTGGCCGATGTCGAGGCGGCGTGCCGGCGCGCACTGGACGGATCGGGCATCGGCCTGATCTTTCGCCAGACCAATGCCGAACATGAGATGATCGGCTGGCTGCACGAGGCAAGAACCGGCGCCATGGGGATCGTCATCAATCCGGCGGCCTTCTCCTATGCCGGCTATCCGGTGCTGGACGCGCTCAAAATGTGCGACTGCCCGGTCATCGAGGTGCATATCTCCAACATCCACCGGCGCGACGAGGCATGGCGGTCACACTCCATCATGAGCCGGTCGGTGACGGCGATGCTGTCGGGCATGGGCATTGACGGCTATGCGCTGGCGGTGCGCCACCTGCTCCAGATCGCCAGCCAGAACAGCCGGCGGACCGCGGCATGACGGCGGTCGCGACCCTGCTGCGCCCGACCAGGGCACGGCTTGGCGTGCTGGCGCTGATCAGCGTCGCCACCCTGCTCAACTATATGGACCGGGCGGTGATGGGCGTCGCCGCCCCGTCGCTGACGGCCGAACTCAAGATTTCGCCGGAGATGATGGGCTTCATCTTCTCCGCCTTTTCCTGGACCTATGCGGCGGCGCAGATACCGGGCGGGCTGCTGCTCGATCGCCTGGGCACGCGCATCACCTATGCCGGATCGCTGATCCTCTGGTCCTTCTTCACCCTGCTCCACGGCATAGCCGGAAATGTGGCAATGTTGTTCGGCTTCCGCCTTGCGCTGGGCGTGGCGGAGGCACCTTGCTACCCGTGCAACAGCCGCATTCTCAGCAGTTGGTTCCCGCAGGATGAACGGGCGCGGGCCAATTCGGTCTATGCCGTGGGGCAATATGCGGGGCTGGCCTTTTTCAGCCCGGTCCTCTTCTGGGTGGTGGGCAGTTTCGGCTGGCGCGCCCTGTTCCTGATCGCCGGCGCGATCGGCATGCTGTTCGGCCTGGTCATGTATGCCCGCTATCGCGATCCGGGCGAGAGTGTCCGCGTGAACGCCGCCGAACTGGACCATATCCGCGCCGGTGGCGGGCTGGCCGCGACCGGGCCGGGCGAGGCCGTCCCCTTTTCCTGGGCGAATGTCCGCAAGCTGATGGGCAAGCGGCAGATATTGGGCGCATCGATCGGGCAGTTCTGCGGCAATTCAACGCTGGTCTTTTTCCTGACCTGGTTCCCGACCTATCTGGCGACGGAGCGGGGGATGGACTGGCTCAAGTCCGGGACGTTCGCGGTGCTGCCCTATATCGCCGCGTCGGCCGGGGTGCTGCTGGGCGGGCAGGTTTCGGACCTGCTGATCCGCCGCACCGGATCCGCCAATATCGGCCGCAAGCTGCCGATCGTTGCCGGGCTGCTGCTGGCGTCGACCATCATCGCGGCCAATTATGTCCAGAGCAACATGCTGGTCATCGCCATCATGTCGATCGCCTTTTTCGGCCAGGGCATGGTCAATCTGGGCTGGACGCTGATTTCCGACGTGGCGCCGCGCCAGTTCATTGGCCTGACCGGGGGCGTGTTCAATCTGTGCGCCAACCTGGCCGGCATCGTGACGCCGATCGTGGTCGGCCTGATCGTGGGGCAGACCGGCTCCTTCTATGGCGCGCTGGCCTTTATCGGGGTGCTCGCGCTGGTCGGGGCGGCGGCCTATGTCTTTGTCGTGGGAGATGTGCGGCGGGTCGAGCTGGACTGAACAGCCACTTTCCGTCCGTCGCATGCAGAATAATGAACGAAACAGTTCGTGATAAAGGGAGGATCGGATGAAAACAGGTTTCCACATGCAGCTTCGTCTGGGCGGATCGCTGGCCGCGATGGCGCTGAGCGCCTGCATCAGCCCGCTCTGGGCGCAGGACCAGGCGACACCGGCCGAACAGGCCGCTGACGCCGCGACGGAACAGCCCCCCGTCGCCGATATCGTCGTCACCGGATCCCTCATCGCGCGGCCCAACAATGTCGCGGTCAGCCCGATCGTCACCGTATCCGACGAACTGGTGCAGCAGAGCGGGCAGATCACGCTGGAGGATTCGCTCAACCAGTTGCCCGGCTTCACCCCATCGGGCAATGCCGGCACCGGCGGCCAGGGCGGCGGCGGTCGCGCCACGCTGAACCTGCGCGCGCTTGGTTCCAACCGCAACCTCGTGCTGCTCGACGGCCGCCGCCTGCCGCTGTCGGATATCAACGGCAATGTCGATATCAACATCCTGCCGGAATCGATCATCGGATCGGTCGATGTCATCACCGGCGGCGCGTCGGCCATCTACGGGTCGGATGCGATGTCGGGCGTGGTCAATTTCAAGACCGGCACATATTTCGACGGCGTCCGCGCCGACATTCAGAATGGCAACAGCTTCCGCGGCGATTATGGCAAGTTCAACGCCTCGCTGGCGCTGGGCACCAGATTCGCCGATGATCGCGGCCGGCTGATGCTGGCGCTGAGCTATGGCCAGCGCGATCCGCTGTCGGGCGCGCAGCGCAGCTTCTTTGCCGACAAGGTGCCTTCCTCCTTCATCGGCACCGGCGCCTTCGTGCCCAATGCGCTGAACCTGCCGAGCCAGGCGGCGCTGAACGGCGTGTTCGCGCAATATGGCGTCACCAGCCCGATCAACCGCACGCTGAACCTGGGCTTCAACAATGACGGCACGCTGTTCGTCCAGACCGGCGCGATCAATTATCGCGGCCCCCGGACGGATGGCTATGCGGTGGTCGGCGGCAATGTGCGCATGCCGGTGGGGCCGCAGCTCCAGATCCTCAATGCCTTCGAACGCAAGTCGGCCTTTGCCAAGGGCGAGTTCGACCTGACCGAATCGCTGACCGCCTATGGCCAGTTCCTCTACGTCGATTCCACCGTCACGACCGAGAGCGGCGGCAGCCTGACGCAGTTTGCGCCCTTCACCACCATTCCCGTCACCAATCCCTTCATCCCGGCCGACCTGCGCACATTGCTTGGCTCCCGCGCCGATCCGGCCGCGCCGTTCCGCTGGAGCGCCCGCTATGTCGGCGTCGGCGACAAGGGATGGGACGAAAATTACAGGGTGCAGCAATATCTGGGCGGGCTGAAGGGCACGCTGGCGGGATCGTGGAAGTTCGACGCCTTCGCCGCCTATGACGAGACGGTCCACAACCAGTCGATGTTCAACGCGGTGCTCAAGTCGCGGGTGCAGACATTGCTCAACGCGGCCGATGGCGGCGCGTCGCTTTGCGCGGGGGGCTTCAATCCCTTCGGCATCGCCAATGCGACCCGCCTGTCGCAGGCATGCCAGGATTATATCACCGCCACGGTGCAGAGCCGCGAGCGGCTGACCCAGACGCAGGTGCAGGGCCAGGTCAACGGCCCGCTGTTCGATCTGCCCGCCGGGCCGGTGCAACTGGCGCTGCTCGCCGGCTATCGCAAGAACAGCTATGCCTTTGATCCCAGCCCCGACCTGGTGAACAACAATGTCGAGGCGGTGGTCGGGTCCAATCCGGCGCGCGGGCAGATCAGCGTCAAGGAATTCGCCGCGCAGATCGACGTGCCCCTGCTGTCGGACACGCCCTTCTTCCATGAACTGGGCGTGGGCGCGGCATTCCGTTATTCGGATTACAAGCCGACCGGCAGCGTGAAAAGCTATGAATTCGATGCGCGCTGGCAGCCGGTGGACGCGCTGCTGATCCGGGGCAGTTACCAGCGGGCGGTGCGTGCGCCCAATATCGGCGAGCTGTTCTCCCCCGTCACCGGATCGCAACTGGCGATCGGCACCCCGCCGGCCGCGATCGGCGATCCGTGCGACATCCGATCGACCGCGCGGACCGGCGCCAATGGCGCGAAGGTGCGCGACCTGTGCCTGGCCCAGGGGATACCGGCCGCCGCGATCGACGCCTATCAGTTCGCCACCACCGCGACCGGGGGCAATATTCAGGGCAATCGCGGGCTGACCCCGGAGAAGGCGAACACGTTCAATGTCGGTTTCGTGCTGAACCCGAAATTTTCGACCCCGTGGCTGTCCGGCTTTTCCCTGTCCGTCGACTATTACAACATCAAGATCCGCAATGTCATATCGACCATCAACGGCCTGACCGTGCTGGCGAAATGCTATAATCTGGACGGGTCCAACAGCAGCTATTCCAACAGCAACGAATTCTGCCAGTTGGTGCAGCGCGACCCGACCGGGCAACTGGTCGCCATCGCCCAGCCCTATCTGAACCTGGGCGCGCTCGACACCGATGGCGTCGATGTGCAGGTCAACTGGTCGCTACGCCTGTCGGAAGCCGGGATCGGCGACGGGTCGGGCAAGATCTACGCCTCTTCCGCGATCGGCTGGCTGAACCATTACAAGGTCCAGACCCTGCCGGGTTCGGCGGCGCAGGACTTCGTCGGCACCAGCACGCCGGGCCGTCCGCTGCCCAAGTGGAAGGCGCTGACCACCATCGGCTACAGTTCCGACATGTTCGGCATCGGCCTGCGCTGGCGCTACCAGGGCAAGCTGCGCGATATCAGCGCGATCACGACGCCGGCGGCCGAACAGGTGGGGGTGAAGCCCTATAATCTGTTCGATGTCTTTTCGACCGTCGACGTGACGAAGAATGTCCAGTTGCGTGCAGGCGTCACCAACCTGTTCGACAAGGCCATTCCCTTCGTCGCCAGTTCGCAGAACGGCACCGATGCGGGCACCTACGACATGGTCGGACGGTCCTTCTATGTCGGCGCGAAGTTCGATTTCTGACCTTTCCCCCTGCCGTCTCCGCCTGAACGGGCGGAGGCGGCCCCTTTCATCTTGGATCATGCGGCCTTGACCCAGTTTCGCTATCTTACCGGCCTTATCGGACGCGACATTCAGGCGTCGCTGTCGCCCATGCTGCATGAAAGCGAAGGCGATGCGCAGGGGTTGCGGCTGGTCTATCGCCTGTTCGACCTGGCGGCGGACGACATGGATGCGGGCGACCTGCCCCGCCTGCTCGACGCGCTGCACCTGGCCGGGTTCGCCGGGGTCAACATCACCCACCCCTACAAGCAGGCGGTGACGGCCCATCTGGATGAATTGTCGGCGCAGGCCGCGCGGATCGGGTCGGTCAATACGGTGGTGTTCAGTGAGGGCCGGCGGATCGGCCATAATACCGACATTCAGGGTTTCGCGGAAAATCTCCGCACAGGGCTGCCTTCCGGGTCGCAATTCGGGAAGGTCGTGCAGATGGGCGGTGGCGGCGCGGGGGCCGCCACCGCCCACGCCCTGATGGGCATGGGCGTGGGCATGGTGACGATTTTCGATCCCGACAGGATGCGGGCGCAGGAATTGTGCGCGACGCTTTGTACCCTGTATGGCGAGGGGCGCGCCATGGTGGGTCAGGGACTGTCCGACGCGCTGGTCGATGCGGACGGCGTGGTCAATGCCACGCCGGTCGGCATGGCGGGCTATCCTGGGTCCGCCATTCCCAAGGCGCTGCTGCGGCCCGATTTCTGGGTGACGGACATCGTCTATTTCCCGCTGGAAACCCAGTTGCTGCGCGAGGCGAAGGCGGCGGGCTGCGTCACGCTGGACGGCAGCGGCATGACCGTCCACCAGGCCGCCGGGGCGTTCGAACATTTCACCGGGCGCAAGGCGGATGCCGCGCGCATGGCCGCCAGTTTCCGGGCGGCGCTGACGGGAGACAGGCGGTGACGGGAGACAGGCGGTGACGGCCTTTGGCATCGCGACCGTGTCGCTGAGCGGCACGCTGGAGGAAAAGCTGCGCGCTGCGGCCGCCGCCGGCTATGACGGAGTGGAGATTTTCGAGAATGACCTGATCGCGTCGCCGCTGCGCCCGCGCGCGGTGCGGGCGATGCTGGACGATCTGGGCCTGGCCTGCATGCTCTACCAGCCGTTTCGCGATTTCGAAGGGATGCCGGGCGCGCTGCGGCAAAGGGCGATGGACCGGGCGGAGGCGAAGTTCGACCTGATGGGCGAACTGGGCGCGGACCGCATCCTCGTCTGCTCCAACTGTTCGCCGGCCGCACTGGGCGAGCGCAACCGGATCGTCGCAGACCTGCATGAACTGGGCGAGCGGGCGGCGGCGCACGGCATCATCGTGGGCTATGAGGCGCTGGCCTGGGGCCGGCATATATTCGACCATCGCGATGCATGGGCAATCGTGGAAGCGGTCGATCACCCCAATATCGGGATCATCCTCGACAGTTTTCATTCCTTGTCACGCGGCATAGCCAGTGACAGCATCCGCGCGATACCGGGCGACAAGATCGCCTTCGTCCAATTGGCCGACGCACCCCGGCTGGACATGGACCTGCTTTATTGGAGTCGCCATTTCCGCAACTTTCCGGGGCAGGGCGGCCTGCCGGTCAGCGACTATGTGGCGGAAATAGCGCGGACCGGCTATAACGGGCCGCTGTCGCTGGAAATTTTCAACGACCGTTTTCGTGGCTGGTCGCCCGACCTGATCGCCGCCGATGGCCTGCGGTCGCTGCGCCATGTCGAGGATGCGGCCGAACGGCTGCTGGGCCGCACCCCCGCCGTGCCGGCGCCGCCCGCCACGGTGCGGCCGGAATTCGTGGAATTCGCGGTCGGTGCGGCGGACGTGCCCGCGCTGGAGCAGATGTTCCGGTCGATCGGCTTCGCCCGGACCGGCGTGCATCGCGCCAAGGCGGTGACGCGCTGGCAGGCGGGGTCGGTCAATCTGGTCATCAACGCCGAACCGGCCGGTTTTGGCCATGATTTCGCGCAGAAACATGGCGCGTCGATTTGTGCCGTCGGACTGGCCGTGCCGGATCGCGATGCCGTTGCGGCACGCGCGACCTATCTGGGCATCGACAGCGTGGATGCGGACGAAGCGCCTGGCAATCTTGCCCTGCCCACGTTGCGCGGTATCGGCGGCAGCCTGATCTATCTGATGAACGAAGCGGAAATATCCGCCGTCTGGGACATGGAATTTGTGCCCGGCGACGCGGCGGTCGATGCCGAACCGCTCTGTATCGACCATCTGGCCGCCGTGGTACGGACCGACGAATATCTGTCCTGGCAGCTTTATTGGCGGTCGCTGTTCGGGCTGGAACAAAGCCTGCAATCGGACGTGATCGACCCGTCGGGACTGGTGCTGAGCCAGCCGCTGAAATCCGCCGATGGCGCATTGCGGGTGACGCTCAACGCATCGGATGCGGCGGGCACGCTGTCGGCGCGCTTTGTCGACCATAATGTCGGCGGCGGGTATCAGCATATCGCGCTGGCGACCGGCAATCTGGTCGACAAGGCCGCCCGCCTGGCTGCGACCGGCGCGGACATGCTGCCGATCGGCGACAATTATTATGACGATCTGGCCGCCCGCTTCGGCCTGGACCCGGCGACGCGCGACCAGTTGCGCGCCGCGCATATCCTGTACGACGCCGACGCGCAGGGCGAATATCGCCAGCTTTACAGCCGCGCCTTCCACAAGCGTTTCTTTTTCGAATTTGTCGAGCGCTGTGCCTATGAAGGCTATGGCGCGGCCAATGCCGGGGTGCGGCTGGCATCGCAGGAACGGTTCAGGACAGCGCAATAGTCGCGCGATATGGGGTGTCACCGGCATACTGGGGTTGGCATATCCTTGCGTTCATTCGATAAGCTGGCATCGACCATGGCAGCAAGGAGTGCGATGTGGCCAAGGATGCAAGCACGACCAGCTATCCCCGTGCGGTGCTGGACCTGTTCGACGCCTATGTGCATGGCGCGATCGACCGGCGCGGTTTCATCCAGCAATGCGCGCTGCATGTCGGTGGCGCGACGGCCGCGACCGCGACCCTGACCGCGCTCAGCCCGGATTTCGCGCGCGGGCAGGTGATCGCCCCCGACGACAGCCGGCTGACGACCCATCCTGTCGATATCGCTTCGCCGCACGGCCACGGCACGATCCGTGCCTATGTCGCGCGCGCCGCAGCCAGGGCGGGCCAGGCGCTGCCGGTCATCATCGTCGCTCATGAAAATCGCGGATTGAACCCGCATATCGAGGATATTGCACGACGGCTGGCGCTGGAAGGCTTTCTGGCGGTGGCGCCCGATGCGCTGACGACGCTGGGCGGCTATCCCGGTGACGAGGATAAGGCCCGCGCCGCCTTCGCCACATTGGACCGGGCCAAGATCGGCGAGGATTTCGTGGCCGCCGCCACATATGCGCGCACGATGGCGGGGAGCAATGGCAAGATCGGCGCAATCGGATTCTGCTTTGGTGGCGGCATCGCCAATATGCTGGCGACGCGCCTGCCCGACCTGCGCGCCGCCATCCCCTTTTATGGCAGCCCGCCCGTGCTGGCGGACGTGCCCAGGATCAAGGCGGAGCTGCTGATCCATTATGGCGGCAACGACGCCCGCACAAACGCCGCCTGGCCGGATTATGAAGCGGCGCTGAAACAGGCGGGCATCCGTTACCATGCCTGTATCTATGACGGCGCGGAGCATGGATTCAACAACGACACGACGCCGCGTTTCAACAAGGCCGCGGCCGAACTGGCCTGGGGACGCAGCCTGGCGCTGTTCCGGCGGACGCTGGGCTGATTGCGCAGGGCATGGCCGGTGCGGCAATTGCATCATGCCGGTGCAGAGACTGCCGGTTGGATGCCGATGACTGGTGCCGGACATATCGGCGGGGCCGACAGGGACCGAATATTGTTATCATGCATGGAACCGATGCTGTGCACCCGCCGGAAGGCCGGCCGGCGGGTGCACAGTTCCGCTTTGACATTATGTACAGGTGGATGCAGATAATCGCTTTGCATAATGCAAAAAAGCGCGACTAAGGCCCCATTTCCATCCCGATTTTGAAGGAACGCCCCATGGCCGACACTGATCAGCCCGATTATACGACTTTGACCGTCCAGTTGCTGAGCGCCTATGTCGCCAATAATAGCGTGGACAGTGGCGATCTGGCCGGGTTGATCCAGTCGACGCGGGCAGCCCTGATCGGTGAAACAGCGACAGTCGAGCCGGAAACCCCGCAATATGCCCCCGCGGTCAGCATTCGCAAGAGCCTGGCATCCAGCGACCATATTCTCAGCCTGATCGATGGCCGCCCCTACAAGACGCTGAAGCGGCATCTGGCGGCAAATGGCCTGACACCCGATGAATATCGCGCCCGATACGCCCTGCCCAAAAGCTATCCGATGGTTGCCCCCGCTTATGCCGACATGCGGCGCGCGGTGGCGCAGCGCACGGGGCTGGGCCAGCGGCCCGTAACGCCTGCGCCCGCTGCCGGAGCCGAGGCACCGCCGCCGGCGGCCAAGGCCAGGCCGGGTCGCAAGCCGCGGGCGACGCCTGCGCCGGACAAGGCATCAGCACCCGCCAAGGAGAGCGCAGTGGCAGAAACCGTCGCCGCCGCAGTCACGAAAAAAGCGAAAGCCGCGCCCCGCGCCGCCCGGAAACAAGCGGATGCGCCATCGGCATCGGCCGATGCCCCGAAAGGGGCTGCCCCCAAAAGGGGACGCAGGAAGCTGGGCATCAAGACGATCTGATCGCCCCTCTGCGCTGTTTCGATGACGGGAAGCGGCGACCGATCTGACCCGGTTCCGCCCCCCACCATGGCCGCATGCAGCAGCGTTCCGCCGGATGGCGTTCGCTGCTGCATGCGGTATGTGCATCAGCGACGCCCGAACGGGATGCGCACGGTCGCGCCATAGGTTGCGGGCGGCGCATAGATGGAGGTCGTGCCCAGGATGCCCAGATTGAGGACATAGGCACGGAACGCCTTGTTGAACACATTCTTCGCCCAGGCCGTGACCGCAATGCCGGTGGCATTGTCCGTATAGCTGAGCGAGGCGTTCGTGACATTATACGCCTTTTGCAGCGAGGACGGCCCGTTGGTCACTTCCAGATACTGGTCGTCATACCATACGCCATCGACCTGCGCGGCGAGATTGCCCCCGCCGATGTCGACATTATAGCGCAGCAGATAGTTCAGGCTGAAACGCGGCGCATTGGGCAATTTGGCGTTGTCGATCGACTTTTGCGGGAAATCGCAAAGGAAGAAGCCGCCCTGGTTGGTGCAATATTGCGAATTGGGTGCGCCGGGGAAGAATTCCGGTCCCAATTGCGTGCCGGTGGCGGGCACGCTCTTGACCTTCGATACCTGCCACGTCGCGCCCAGAACGGCATCGAAGCGCGGTGAAGGGGACCAGAAGGTTTCCAGTTCCGCACCCGTCGATGTCGCATCGCTGTTATAGATGTGCGGCACGCCGCCCGCGAGCGAGAATGCCTGATAGTCATCATACAGATAATGGAACAGCGTGCCGTTGAGCCGCAATGTCCGGCCAAGCAGCGAAGTTTTGAAACCCGCTTCGAAGCTGTTGAGCGTTTCGGGCCGATGTTTGAAGTCGGCCGGATTGATGTTCGAGGACAGCGACCAGTTGCCGCCCTTTATACCCCGGTTCCACGACCCGAACAGCAATGTGTCGGCCGTCGCCTGATAATTGAGCGATACCCGCGCCGCCCAGTCCTTGTACACGTCGCGATTGACGCCGGGCAGCGCCTGCGCCAGCGCATCGTCGGTGAACAATGTCACGGCGTTGGGATTGATCGTCGGATCGGTCAGGATCGCGGCATAGTCGATCGACTTGTGATCCACCGAGTAACGCCCGCCCAGCGTCAGGCTGAGTTGATCGGTCAGCGTGATATCGCCCTGGGCGAATACGGACCAGTTGCGCGACCGGATGCGATAGGGCTGATCGACCGCGGGCGAATCGAATGCGCCGTTGGTGGCGATCGCCAGATCGATGACCGGCGCGCCCGTGACCTGATGATTGCCGTCATACAGCATGTTGAGATAATAGCCGCCGACCTGCCATTTGAGGCCAGGCATTTCCCCCGACAGGCGCAGTTCCTGGGAGAATTGGTGGAAGTCCATGCCGGTATCGACATTGGCGGTCAGGAAGGGGGTGGCGTCGCCATCCTCGTCATAATCCTTCTTGAGCGTCAGATAATTGGTGATCGATGTCAGCGCGAGCTTATCCGACAGTTTCCAGTTCAGTTCGCCCTGATAACTGTTGACGACTCGGTCAAGATTACCCTTGCGCTCGCCGAAATGTTCCCAGGGCGACGCGCGTTCGCCGGTGATGCCATTGACGACGCCACCGGTCCCGTCGCTCAGCCCCGCAGCATTGGTATGGCAATAGCCGTTGGCTTCGAATTCGCAATTTTCGAATACATAGCCGCCGGTCGCGACATGATTATCCTCGGCATGCTTGTACCACAGGCTGATGGTCGCATCGGGTGACACGTCATATTGCAGGTTGATGCGGCCCGACCATCCGTTGCGGCCACCCAGATCCTGACCGCTGCCCGGCAGGACCGAGCCGTCGGGAAGCACCGTGTCGCGCGACTTGATATAGCCGTCGGCCTTTTCGATGCGCGCGGCCGCGCGCACCCGCAGGCCCGGCGCGATCGCGCCGCCCATGGCGCCTTCGATCGACCAGGCGTTGAAGCGTCCATAGTCGCCCTGGACATAACCGTTCAGATCATCGTCGCTGGCGTCGTTGCTGAGATAGTGGATGAGGCCGCCGGTGGCGTTGCGCCCGAACAGCGTGCCTTGCGGGCCGCGCAGCACCTCGACACGCTTGATATCGAACAACTGGCCCGACAGCGCGTTCATCGACGCGACATAGGCATTGTCCTGATAGACGGCGACCGGCGCTTCCAGATTGTCGGTGAAATTATTCTGCGAAATGCCACGCAGGCTGAAGATGGTGAGGTTGGGCGACCAGGCATTGAAGTGCAGCGCCGGAATCTGCTGCGTGATCTGCGTGGTGTCGCGAATGCCCAGATGCGCGATCTGCTCGCCGGAAAAGGCACTGACCGAAATCGGCACTTTTTGCAGGCTTTCGCCACGCTTGTTCGCGGTGACGACGATTTCGCCCATGACATTGCCGTCCTGCGCGGGTTGCGCGCGGGCAGCGGCGTCGGTTGCGGCCGGATCGGTCGCGGATTGCGCCCAGGCCTGCGATCCCGCCGATGAGGCGACGCCGACCAGCGCCAAAGTCAGCAAACTGACCCTAGATTTTTGAAACCCCGTCACTTTTGTCTCTCCCCAAGAACTGAACGATAGCCAAGGATGCGCTGTGCTTCGTTCCTGCCTGCCCCGTTCGCCCGCCTCGATGAGGTCTATTTATGCAAACGATAATTAGTTATTTAGGCTTATTGTTGCATTTGATCAACTAAAAAATCGGCCGCCGGATTTTCGATATAGTTTAAGCCTAAACTTGTTTCCGGTTGCGGATTTTTCCGATCAACATATTGTTTATATGCTATTTTCCGAGAATGAGAGCTGCAAACCTACTGTTCCTTTCAGGAAACAATACTGCCTCAATGGTCATATTGTGCCGCGACTGTAACATGTGTATAGACGAATCATAAGATGGCAGACCGATGGAGATTTCATGCTGGAGAATGTCATGCACGCCGCAGCGCCGGTCGCCCCCGTCCCGACACCGGACATCCCGACACCCGCCATGCTGCTCGACCGCGCGCGGTCACTCGTCCCCATATTGCGCGAGCGGGAAGCAGCGGCAGGGCTTGCGCGGCAGGTGTCGGCGGAAACGATCCGGGACTTCACCGACGCCGGATTTTTCCGCGTCCTGCAACCCGCCCGCTTTGGCGGTTATGAGATGGACCCGGCCGTATATTGCGGCATCGCGCGCATCCTGGCCGAAGGCTGCATGAGCAGCGCCTGGGTCTATGGCGTGGTCGCCGTCCATAACTGGCAACTCGCGCTCTTCCCCCCCCAGGCCGCCGAGGATGTATGGGGGACGGACAGCGATGTGCGCATCAGTTCATCCTACATGCCGTGCGGCAAAGTCACCCGCGTGGAAGGCGGATATCGCCTGAGCGGCCGCTGGGCCTTTTCCAGCGGATCGGCCCATTGCGACTGGGCGATCCTGGGCGTGCACATTCCCGCGGCCGATGGCGGCGCGCCCGACCCGTGCAATTTCCTGGTGCCGCGCAGCGATTACACGATCATCGATACCTGGGACGTGATGGGCCTGTGCGCGACCGGCAGCAACGACATAATGGTCGAGGACGCATTCGTCCCCGATCACCGGATCATCCGGGAAATGGACATGTTCGCCATCAATTGCCCCGGCCATGCCGTCCATCAGTCAAGCCTGTACCAGATTCCGTTCGCGCAACTGTTCAACCGCACCGTGTCGACCACCTCGCTCGGCAGCCTCAAGCGCGCGCTGGACGTGTTTGTCGAAGGGATGCGCACCAAGCGCGCGACCTATACCGGGGTGAAGCTGGCCAACGACAGCGCCATACAGGAAGCGGTGGCCGATGTGGTGATGACGCTGGACGACCTGGACATGCGACTGGCGCGCGACCTGGCCGAATTGTCCGACCGGGCGCAACGGCGCGACTGGAGCGATGAGCGGCGCGCGGCGCTGGGCCTGTCCACCACATCGATGGTCAGCCGCTGCGTGACCGCGATCGACCAGATCATGCTGTTCAGCGGCGGCAAGGCGATCTATCGCGGCAATGTCGTGCAGCGCGCGTTTCTCGACATTCATTGCGCGCGCGCGCATGTCGCGAACAATCCCTATCCTTATGCACGCAATTTCGGCGCGATGGCGTTCGGCGCGGCGAACGACTGCTACGACATATAAGCGGCGGGACCGGGAGCAGGGCGGGTCATCCGCCCTGCTTCATACGGCGGCCAGGCCAATCCGCTTCTGCGCCGAAGGCTCCTTTTCATCATGGATTTCCTTCGTCAGGAAATCCACGAAGGCACGAACCTTGGCGAGTGCATAATTTCCCTTGGGAAACATCAGGTAGAGCGGGATCTGTTCGGTCACAAGATCGGGCAGCACGACCTGCAAGCGGTTGGCGGCAATATCTTCCTCCACCAGGAACAGCGGCAGATAGCTGATCCCCAGCCCCGCCAGCGTGGCTTCCCGCGCGATGCGTACCGAGTTGGATGTCAACGGACCGCGATTGACCGCCACGGTGACATCCCCCGACAGTTTCCATTCGCCCACCCGCGACAAATGGGTTTCGAGGATGCAGGTATGATCCTTCAGCTCGCTCGCGACGGTCGGGTGCCCCTTTTCCGCGAGATAGGAACTGGCCCCCACCAGCACCATCGGATAGTTGCGCAGCCGCACCGCATCCAGGCTGCTGTCATAGGGTTCGCCCATCCAGAAGGCGACATCGAACCGGCCCTTGAGCAGATCGGCCCTGCTGTCCGACAGGTTCACGAACAGGCGCACATCGGGATAGGTCTGAAGGAAGCGCGGAATGATCTTCGTCAGGTCAAACAGCGACGACACGACCGGCGCATTGACCTTCAACTCGCCGCGCGGGCGCGATGTCATGCCGGTGACGATGGTGTTGGCCTCGTTCACCTCATCCACGATGCGCGAGCAGCGCACATACATTTCCCGACCCGCCGAGGTCAGGGACACGGTACGGGTCGTCCGGTCGAGCAGCTTGACACCCAGGCTGGCCTCAAGACGCGCGATCTGGCGGCTCACCGCCGCCTTGGAATAGCCCAGCGCGGTCGCGGCGGACGAAAATCCGCCAGTGCTGACCACGGCCGCGAACGACATCATCGCGATGACATTGTTGATTTCCGGTTTTTCATCCATGCGGTTCCATCCCGTTTGTTGCGCCTTCTGTCAATAAGGGGGATTGCGTGGGCATGGCCCGGACGGGGTGAAAACGTCGCTGCAAATTGTTTACTATTGACAACCATATCACGATAAATAAGGGTACTGTTACCAAATGTAGCATTTTGCCATGCAACGTCTCCCGATGGCGGCGACGGGTGGTGGCCGATTTTTTCGCGATCGAACAGGAGAGCCCGATGATCACCGACGCCGCCGAGCTTGAACGGCTGGACCAGAAGTCCCAATTCCACCCCTTCACCAGCATCGCCGACCTGGCCAAGGAAGGCCCGACGGTCATGACATCCGGCCAGGGCGTGCGCGTGCGCGACGCCCATGGCCGCGACTATCTGGACGGCATGGCCGGCCTGTGGTGCGTCAACCTGGGCTATGGCCGGACGGAAATCACCGAAGCCATCACGCGCCAGAGCGAGCGGCTGTCCTTCTTCCACACGTTCAACGGCATGACTTCCGACGTGGTGGCCGAATGCGCCGACGCGCTGCTCAAGCGCGCGCCGGTGCCCATGTCGCGCGTGTTCTTCGGCGCGTCGGGCAGCGACGCCAATGAAACCCAGCTCAAGCTGATCTGGTATTACAACAACCTGCGCGGCAAGCCGGAAAAGAAGAAGATCATCGCCCGCTGGAACAGCTATCATGGATCGGGCGTGGCGACCGCCAGCCTGACCGGCCTGCCGGGGATGCACAATTATTTCGATCTGCCCAAGGGGCCGATCCTGCATGTCAGCGCCCCCTATTATTATCGCGACGCGCCCGAAGGCATGAGCGAGCGCGATTTTTCGCGCAAGCTGGCCAGGGAACTGGAAGAGGTGATCGAACGCGAGGGCGCGGACACGATCGCGGCCTTCTTCGCCGAAGCGGTGATGGGCGCAGGCGGCCTGATCCCGCCGCCCGAAGGCTATTTCGACGAGATTTCGGCGATCCTGAAAAAGCATGACATCCTGCTGGTCGCGGATGAAGTGGTGTCGGGCTTTGGCCGTCTGGGCACCTATTGGGGTTCGCAGACTTATGGCTATGAGCCGGATCTCATCACTTCGGCCAAGGGCGTGACCAGCGGTTATTTCCCCATGTCGGTCTGCTTCATTTCCCCCAAAGTGTGGGACGTGATCGAAGGCGCGGCGGCACAGACCGGCATTTTCGGCCATGGCTACACCTATTCCGCCCATCCGGTCGGCGCAGCGGCGGCGCTGGCCGCGCTCAAGCTGATCGACGAGCTGGAGGTGGTCAAGAATGTGGCCGATGTCGGCCCGCATCTGATGAACGGGCTGCGCGACCGCCTGGGCCAGCATCCCCATGTCGGCGACATTCGCGGCCAGGGCCTGATGGTTGGCATCGAACTGGCCAAGGACCGCGCGACCAAGGAGGGCTTCCCGCCCGCCAACCGCACCGGCCGCGAAGTGTTGAAGGCGGCGGCGAAGCGCGGCCTGATCACCCGCGCGCTGGGCGACACGCTGGTGTTCGCGCCGCCGCTGGTCATCAACCGCGCGGAAGTCGACGAACTGGTCGACAAATTCGCACTGGCGGTGGGCGACGTGCTGGGCTGAACAACGTCCGGCAGATACAAGCATAACCGGCGCGTACATATAAAGTAGAGGATCCGCATGGAAACGTCATCGCCGGTTGATGCGCTGTCGCATTTTGCCACCCATGCCCCCCGCCTGCGGACGGGGGGCCTTGTCAGCGCCATCATCATCGGCATCATCGGCGCGATGATCATCTTCGTCACGCCCGGCTTCCTGGCCGTCGTGGCGGCGCAGGCGGGACTGGACGACGCCCATCTGGGCTATATCGCTGCCTGCGACATCAACGCCATGGCCGTGACCATCGCCATCAGCGCCTT
Organism: Sphingobium cyanobacteriorum; assembly: GCF_030580935.1. Classification (GTDB taxonomy): domain Bacteria; phylum Pseudomonadota; class Alphaproteobacteria; order Sphingomonadales; family Sphingomonadaceae; genus Sphingobium; species Sphingobium cyanobacteriorum. The sequence continues at coordinate 99,305 of NZ_JAUQOM010000004.1, forward strand.
CATGCTGACCCGTTGCGACTGGCGCGTGGCCGTGGGTGTCGCGCTGGCGCTGGTGACGGTGGGGAATTTCGGGACGGCGATGGCTTCCGGCTTTACCGGCATCGCATTGTCGCGCGTCGTTGCGGGTGCAGGCGAAGGCATCGCGGTCGGCTTTGCCTTTGCCGCACTGGGACGCGCGAAAAATCCTGACCGGGCCTTTGCCATCTATCTGGTGTCGGGCGCGCTTTTCAGTTCGCTCATTCTCTACACCATCCCCTATCTGCTGGTGCATATGACGCCCAGCGGCATCTTCATCGGCAACGGCCTGCTCGCCGTCGGGGCGGGGTTGAGCCTGTTTCACTTCCCCGATGGCAGTTGCGAGGATGATATGTTCGCGGCCGGGGGCAGGATCGATCGGCGGCTGGCTTTCCTGGCGCTGGCCACCGTATTCCTCTATTTTTTCGCGACCGGCGCGATGTGGAGCTATGTCGAGCGGATCGGCATGGCCAGTGGCCTCAGCCCCTCTGTCATCGCCAACGGATTGTCGCTGGGGACACTCGCGGGGGTGGCGGGCGCGGGCCTTGCCGGGCTGGTGCCGCAACGCTGGGGCCGCGCCCTGCCGCTGATCGCCAGCGGCGTGATTTCGGTCGCGAGTTTCCAGATGCTGCTGGGCCATGTTCCGGCGGCCAGCTTCGTGATCGCGGCGGTGCTGCTGCTGTTCGGATGGAATTTCGCGCAGCCCCTGCTGTCGGGCATCTGCGCCGAAGCGGACCGATGCGGCCGGGTCGTGTGCGCGATGGGATCGATCCAGACCTTCGGCACCGGGCTGGGCCCGGCGGCGGCGGGCGCGACATTGCGCGGCGGCGATTTCAGCGTCGCCATCTGGGCGAGCTGTGCGATACTGGTCGTGAGCCTTGGGATCGTGGTATTCGCCATTCGCGGGGCGGGCAGACACGCTTTGCCGGGCTGATGCGCTATAGACTCTTGACCTGTCTCGTCACCGGATTCCAGGCAGATAGTCCAGGCAATAAAAAGGGGCCGATGGCATGATGCCATCGGCCCCTTTTTCAAGGATCAGAGGAATATGGCGCGGGACAGGCCGCCATCGACGGCGATGGATTCGCCGGTGATGCCGCTGCCCATATTCGATGCGAGCATGACGATGGGGTCGGCCACCTCGCCCACTTCCAGCATACGCTTGAGCGCGGCGGGGGCGCCGGCTTCGCGTTCGACGATCGCGTCGAAGGTGGTGCCTTCTTCCGCCGCCATTTCCGCGAACCATTCCTCGATATGTTCGGTGCGGGTCACGCCCGGATGGATGATGTTGACGGTGATGCCGTCGCGACCGACTTCATCCGACAGCGTCTTGGTGAAATGCACCAGCGCGGTGTTGCGCATCCCGCTCAGGGCTTCGGTGCAGCGCGCGGTCAGGCCGCCGACATTGACGATGCGGCCCCAGCCCGCCTTGCGCATGTGCGGCACGCATGCCTTGCTGGTGCGGAAATAGCCGAACAATTTGGTGTTGAGGTCCAGCATCAGCATGTCCTCATCCGCTTCCTCGATCGCGTTGCGCACCAGGCCACCCGGCGCGGCGGCGCAGTTGACGAGGATGTGGACGCCGCCGAACAGTGCGACCGTGCGATCCACCAGCGCCTGCACCGACGCCATGCTGGTCGTGTCGACCGCGATGGGCACGACAGTGCCGCCGGTCGCGGCGACCAGTTCGGCCGCGGCGGATTCCAGCTTGGACATGGTGCGCGCGGCGATGACCACCTTCGCCCCCTCCAGCGCCAGCTTGCGCGCGGTTTCCTTGCCGATGCCGACGCCGCCGCCGGTCACGATGGCGACCCTGTCCTTCAAACCCAATTCGATGCTCATCCCATCCTCCATTTCATGATCCTGCGGTAAATTCCATGGCGGCGCCACCCAGGCCGCCCATGTCGACCACGACGCGATCGCCGGGCATGACCAGGGTGACGCCGGTGCATGTGCCGCTGCTGACGATCTGCCCCGCGTCGAGCAACAGCCCCTGCCCGGCCAGCCAGTTGGCAAGCCAGGTGACGGCGAGCAGCGGGCTGCCCATGACGGCGGCGGTCGATCCCCTGGCCGACTGGTTGCCCGGTCCGTCCAGCGTCACCGCCATGTTCGCGAAGCGATCGTCCCAGCCGTCGGCAACCTTGTCCCCCACCAGCAGCCGGTCGGCCATGCAATTGTCGGCCACCAGAAGGCCCAGCGGCAGATCGTCGGATTCGAAACGGGACGTGACCAGTTCGATGCCGGCATGCAGCGCGCCGACAGCGGCGGCCACCTGATCCGGGGTGAAGGGCGCATCCTGGGGTGGCAGCGCGCGCGACATGGAAAACAGCAGTTCGGCTTCGACATAATAGTCGCCCGGTCCGATGAGCGCGACGGCCGGACTGCGCAGGATGTCGGCCTGGGCCAGGCGGCCGGCGGCCGGCGCGTCGGCGCCCAGGGCGATGCGGATGCCTTCGCCCGTCAGGCCGATCTTCCATCCGGCGATCGGCTGGCGGCGATCGGCAAAAGCGTTCGCCTGCACGCGATAGGCCCTGTCGAGCGCCATGTCGGGCGTGAGTGGCACAGGATTGCCGGTCCTGCGCGCCATGTCGAGTGCCGCTGCGATCATTGCCGTCACGGGGTTCCTAACTCCTGTCGCCATTCTTCCCATTCCCCATGCCGCTATTGTCTATTTAACGCAACAGATAATCGTTTAAAGTTTCTATTGTTCGAAATATGAAGATGCGCTACGACTCGTTCAAGACAGATGCCGCAGGCGATCGCCGCGGCGTGGAGGAGACCCAAGATTATGTCGCAAGATGCCTATGCCGTAGCCGACAGGCTTTCGTCCGAACTGGCGTCCGCTCCGCGCAAGCTGATCATCGATGGCAAGGCGGTGCCGGCCCTGTCCGGCAAGACCTTCGCGACGATCAACCCCGCGACGGGCGAGGAAATCGCACAGGTCGCGCAGGGTGGCGCGGACGATATCGCCCTGGCGGTCGCCGCCGCGCGGCGTGCGTTCGAAAATCCGGCCTGGCGGCGGATGAGCGCGGTCGACCGCTCCAACCTGCTGCTCAGGCTGGCGGACCTGATCGAACGCGATGCCGAGGAACTGGCCGTCCTGGAATGCATGGACAATGGCAAGCCCGCCAGCATGACGCGCTGGGTGGAAATCGAGGGATCGATCCGCACCTTCCGCTATTTCGCGGGCTGGCCCACCAAGTTCGGTGGCGAAACCCTGCCGGTGTCGCCGCGCAGCGGCGCCCATATCCTGAATTACACGACGCGCGAGCCGGTGGGCGTCGCCGGCCTGATCGTGCCATGGAACTATCCGATGTCGATGGCGGCCTGGAAGGTCGCACCCGCCTTGGCCGCGGGCTGCGCCGTCATCCTCAAGCCCGCCGAACAGACGCCGCTGACCGCGCTGCGCCTGGGCGAACTGGCGCTGGAAGCGGGCTTCCCCGCCGGCGTGCTGAACGTTGTCCCCGGTTTCGGCGATGCGGGCGCGGCGCTGGTCGATCATCCCGATGTCGACAAGGTGGCCTTCACCGGATCGACCGAAGTGGGCAAGCTGATCGTGCGCGGGTCGACCGTCAACCTCAAGAAGGTCAGCCTGGAACTGGGCGGCAAGTCGCCGCAGATCGTGCTGCCCGACGCCGATCTGGACGCGGCGGCAGCCTCCATCGCCAGCGGCATCTTCTTCAACCAGGGGCAGACCTGCACGGCGGGATCGCGGCTTTATGCCCATGCCTCGATCCATGACAGCCTGCTCGAAAAGATCGCGGCGCAGGCGGCCGCGCTCAAGATCGGCAACGGACTTGACCCGCAGACCACCTTCGGCCCGCTGGTGTCGGAAGAACAATGGGATCGCGTCAGTTCCTATGTCGAGATCGGCCGCAAGGAAGGCGCCGATGTCGTGGCCGGCGGCAAGCGTCCGTCAGGACAGGACAAGGGCTTCTTCTTCGAGCCGACGATCCTGGCCGGTGCGACGGCATCGATGCGGGTGGTGCGCGAAGAGATTTTCGGCCCGGTGCTGAGCGCGCTGTCATGGACCGACCCGGACGATCTGGTGCGGCAGGCCAATGACAGCGATTTCGGCCTGTCGGCCGGCATCTGGACCAATGATGTCAAGCAGGCCCATCGGCTGGCCGGAGCGGTGCGCGCCGGGACGGTGTGGGTCAATTGTTTCAACATGGTCGACAATGCGACGCCGTTCGGCGGGTTCAAGCAATCGGGCTGGGGCCGTGAACATGGCCGCAACGCCATGGAACTCTACAGCGAAATCAAGAGCGTGTGGATCAACCTGAGCTGAATGACGGTCCACGGGCAAGGGAAGGATAGCAGACATGAGCAACGAACGGACGCTTCTGGTCGCGACCGATGGCCAGGCCGTCATCCGCAGCCATGACGATGGCAAGAATTGGTACAGGATCAACATCGGCCAGGATCTGGAGTTCGATGACCGGGTGCGTTGCCTGCTGATCGATCCGGCCAATCCGCGCGCGGTTTTTGCGGGCGCCGAGCGTGGCCTGTTTCGCAGCGACGATTGCGGATCGCGCTGGGACCGGGTCGATTGCGAACTCAACGACTATGCCGTGTGGAAGCTGGCGGCGAGCGAAAGCGACCCTTCGGTCCTGTATGCGGGCACCGGATCGCCCACCCGTTCGATCCTGTTCCGGTCGCGCGATGGCGGCAAGAGCTGGCAGCGCACGCCGCTGGAAATGCCCGAACGCTGCGCCGGCGTCAGCCGCCCGCGCATGCTGGCGATCGCGGTCGACCCGGACGATGCGAATGACGTGATGGTCGGCGTGGAAGAAGGCGGTTATTTCCGTTCACGCGATGGCGGGGACAATTGGGAACGGATCGACACGCAATGGGCGGATCATCCGGGCAATTCCGACATTCATGACATCGTGATCCTGCGCGGCGACCCCAAGGTGATCCTGGTGCTGACGGTGGTGTCGCTCTATCGTTCGACCGACGACGGCAAGAGCTGGACCCATGTGAGCGCCCGCGAAGCGTGGGGCCTGCGCTATTCGCGCGTGCTGCAACGCAAGCCCGGCAGCAATACCGAACTGGCGCTGGGGATCGGCGATGGCACGCCCGGCACCAAGGCGGCGGTGTTGCTGTCGCACGATGCCGGCGCCACCTGGACGCCCAGCACATTGTCGCAGCCGGCCAATAGCTGCATCTGGGCATTTGGCAGCAATGCCGCCAATCCCGAATTCCTGTTGACCGCGACCAAGTTCGGCAATCTGTATCGCAGCGAGGATGGCGGGCGTCGCTGGGAAAAGGAATGGCGCGAATTCAATGAAATCACCGATCTGACATGGATCGACGCCGTGCCGAACAATATGGAGTTGCCCCATGTCACAGGCTGACATCTCCCCCGTCCGTGTCGCGGCGATCGCGCATATCGTCCTGTTCGTGAAGGATCCTGAGGCGTCCGCGCGCTGGTATTGCGACATCCTCAACATGACGATCACCGCGCGCGCGGGCGACGGGCCGTACAAGGGCGGCATCTTTTTGAGCTTTGGCGTGCATGATCATGACATCGCCCTGTTCAAGAGCGAGAATGCGGACGACAAGGGCCGCGAGTTCGAACATGTCGGGCTGCGGCTGGCGACGGACAGCGCCGATGACCTGCGGCGCATCTACGCCTTCTTCCTCGACAAGGGCGTGAACATCGCCGAGGTGCTGGACCATGGCGTGTCCACCGGCATCTATTTCCACGATCCCGATGGCCATATGCTGGAGGTGTTTCACCAGCGCGTGTCGCCCGACAAGGGCGCGGCCATCGCCGAACTGCGCAGCAATGAAGGGCAGGCCGACCCGGTCGTGCTCGATCCGCTGCGCGGCTGAACAGCATCCATTTCCGATCGCGCCGGCCGCCCCATGGCCGCGCGATCCCTATATCTTCAAGGGGACATGTTATGAGCGACAAGACAGGCCTGGGCGCATTCAAGATCCGGCGCTGGTTCAGCCAGATTCAGGAAATTTGCAGCGGCGAAACCGGCGCGGCCGCCGATGGCGAACCTGTGTTCAAATATCTGGTCGCCGCCTGCGTCCAGAACCCCTATGCGGGACGCTATGAAGAGGATCTGAGCGCCTGGATCGATGCGTCGCCCGCGATCGGCGTGGAAATCGGCCGCCGCCTGAACGCACTGACCGGCGGACGCCCGGTGGAAAGCTATGGCAAGGCGATCCTGGTCGGGCTGGACGGCGAATATGAACATGGCAATGCGTTGCTGACCAACCCGGCCGCCAACCCGGTGCGGGACGCCGTGGGCGGGGGCAAGTCCTGGGTGCCGTCCACCGGCAAGCGCGGCGTGCCGGGCACGATCCTGGACATTCCGCTGGCGCACAAGGACGCGCTGTATGTGCGGTCGCATTATGACACGATGAGCGTGTCGTTCGATGATGCGCCCAATCGCGATGAAGTGATCGTCTGCTGGGCCTTTGCCACGCGCGGCCGATTGAATGCGCGCCTTGGCGGGCTGAAGGCCGCCGACGTGCAAGGCCAGGACGGGCTGGTTTAACAATATGGATGCGACGGTCGTGACCCAGGCATCCCCCCCTGCCCCAGTGCAAAAGGCGCCGGGGGAGCGGGAAGGCTTCATCCAGAGCCATGATGGCCTGTCGCTGCGGGTGCGCGAATGGGGGCCGCAGGACGGCGACCCCATCGTGCTGCTGCACGGCCTGCGCGGCTATTCGGGCACATGGCGCGGCCTGGCCGCCGCGCTGCCCGATCGCCGCCTGATCGCGATCGACCAGCGGGGGCGGGGCGAAAGTAGCTGGGACCCGGCCTGCAACTATTATACCGACGCCTATCTGGCCGATCTGGAAACGGTGGTGGCGCAGCTTGGGCTGGATCGGTTCACGCTGATCGGCCATTCGATGGGCGGGACCACCGCCTATGTCTATGCCGCGCACAATCCCGACCGGCTGGACGCGGTAATCATCGAGGATATCGCGCCGGGTTCTTCGGCCAGTGGCGCGGGGGCGGAGCGGATCAAGGCGGAAATGGCCGCCCTGCCGACCGACTTTGCCGACTGGGCGGAAGGGCGCGCCTATTGGCGCAACGCCCGGCCCAGCGTCAGCGAGGCGGCACGGGAAGAACGGCTGGCCGAAAGCCTGCGCGAAACCGCCGATGGGCGGATCGGCTGGCGTTACGACGCGGCGGGGATCAGCCGCACCCGGCTCGATCCCGATCCCGCGCGGGTCGTGGATTTGTGGCCGGTGGTGGACGCCATCCGCACGCCCGCCTTCATCATCCGTGGTGGCAGGTCGGATTTCTGCCGGTTGGACACGGTGCTGGAGATGGAGCGGCGCAACCCGCGCTTCACGCATGCGACCGTGGCGGCGGCGAGCCACTATGTGCATGATGATGCACCGGATATTTTCAATGCGCTGGTCGAAGGCTGGCTGGCGGGTGTCCGTTCGGCCGTGGCCGGCGGCGCGTCCATATAAACGATAAAGGGGTGGGACAGATGCAGAGCCAGCGTGGAAACGGAGCCGTTGCTCTCTTGAAGGCGCTGCGCGCGGGTGGTGCGCGCATCTGCTTCGCCAATCCGGGCACGACCGAACTGACGCTGGTGGACGCACTGGCCGAAGTGCCGGAAATCCGGTCGGTCCTGTCGCTGTTCGAAGGCGTGTGCACCGGCGCGGCGGACGGCTTTGCCCGCGTGTCGGGCGAAGTGCCGCTGACGCTGCTGCATCTGGGACCGGGTTTTGCCAACGGCATCGCCAATCTGCACAATGCCCGGCGCGCCCATTCGGGCATCGTCAACATCATCGGCGATCATGCGCAATGGCATCTGGCCTATGACGCGCCGCTGACATCGGACATTCGCTCGCTGGCTTCGCCTGTATCTCGGGCAGTCGTCTATATGGACGATGTCGCGCGGATCGGCGCGGATGCGGCCAGCGTGCTGGAAGCGGCCGCCGGCGCGCCGGGTGGACCCGCGACGCTGATCGTGCCGACCGATATCATGGACGCAAAGGTCGATGCGCCGCCGGTGCCGGTGATCGCCCCGGCCCGGCGCCGGACGGTCGAAGCGGACCGGATCGCAGATGGCGCGCAGGCGCTGCGCGATGCGTCCGACATCATCCTGCTGCTGGGCGGTGATGCGCTGGTCGAAGCGGGGCAGCGCGCGGCCGCCGCGATCGTCGGCAAGGTCGGCGGGCGGGTGCTGATGGAACCGTATCCCGCCATCGTGCCGCTGGGCGGCGACCTGCCCCCGATCGAGCGGCAAGCCTATTTCCCCGACGATGTGCTGCGCCAGATGGGCGACGCCCTGGTCGTCACCGCCGGAGCGCGCGTGCCGATCAGCTATTTCGGCTATGAAGGCTATCCCAGCCAGTTGGTGCCCGACGACCGGCTGTTCACGCTGAGCGACCTGGACGAGGATGGCGTGGCCGCGCTGGAGGCGCTGGCCGCCCATCTGGACGCCGCGCCCGGCATCGCCGCGCCGCCGGTCAAGCCGGTCACGCCGCCGGTTGCGGAGAACACCGCCCTGACCCCGATGCTGATCGTGGAATCGGTGATCGAACGGCTGCCCGAAAACGCCATCGTGTCGATGGAAGGATCGACACTGGGCGGCCCGTGGCTGCGGGAGGCGCATCGGGCGCGTCGGCACCGGGTGATGACCAATACCGGCGGCGCGATCGGCCAGGGCCTGCCCTGCGCGACCGGCGCCGCGCTGGCCGCGCCCGGCACCCGTGTCGTGGCGCTCCAGTCGGACGGCAGCGGCCATTATACGCTCCAGGCGCTATGGACCATGGCGCGCGAAAAGTTGCCGGTGACGATCGTGATCGCCGCCAACCATCGCTATGGCATCTTGCAGACCGAACTCAACCGCGTCGATGCCCCGCTGGAGGATCCGGTGATCGCATCGCTCACCCGGCTCGACAATCCGCGTGCGGACTGGACGGCGCTGGCGGCGGGCTATGGCGTGGAGGCCGTGCGCGTCACCACGGTCGGCGATTTCAATGCGGCGCTGGAACGCAGCCTGGCGAGCGACCTGCCCCTGCTGATCCAGGCGGAACTGCCTTGAGCGCGGGACAAAAGCCTGTCGCCGTCATAACAGGGGGCAGCGGCGGACTGGCGCCCGGCATCGCGCAATCGCTGCTGGATCAGGGATATCATGTCGTGCTGGTGGCGCGGGACACAGACCGCCTGCGCCACGCCGCCGACGCCCTGATGCGGGGCAGCGCCATGGTCGACAGGATCGGTTGCGACGTGCGCCAGAGCAGTTCGGTCAAGGCGATGACGCTGGCGGTGCTCGATCGGCTGGGCCGCATCGACCTGCTGGTCAATGCCGCCGCGAGCAGCAACCCCATCGGTGGCGCGATCGAAACGGTCGATGTCGGCCTGGTGATCGGCGATCTGGATACCAAGGTGGGCGGATATCTGCGCTGCATCCAGGCGGTCGCGCCGGTGATGAAGCGGCAGGGCGCTGGCCGGATCATCAATATCGGCGGCCTGACCGGCCGGTCCAGCGACACGCTGAGCGGCCTCCGCAACGCCGCCGTCACGCATTTGACCAAGGTTCTGTCCGACCAGCTTGGTCCCTTCGGCATCACGGTCAACGCCGTGCATCCCGGCATCACGCGCACGCCGCATCTGGACGAGCTGTTTGCGGACATGGCAGCCGAAAAGGGCGTCGCCAGCGCGGATATAGAACATGATTTCATCAGCGAAATCCCGACCCGGCGCCTGTGCCTGCCCGAAGAGATCGGCCATGCCATCGCGTTTCTGGCGGGGCCGCAGGGCGGGTCCATCAACGGCCAGTCGATCACCGTCGATGGCGGCTATTCACGCGGCGTCTATCTGTAAAAGGGAATGACCATGAGCGATGCACCCGTTGGCGCCAACCGTTATCCGCTGTCCCTGCGCATCCTGCACTGGATCAGGGCGATCCTGATCCTGGGGCTGATCGCCCTGGGCTTTGTCATGACATCCATGCCCGAAGACGCGACCATCACCTATGAATGGTTCTATCCGGTGCACAAGGAATTTGGCGTCCTGGTTTTCTTCATCGCGCTGGTGCAGTTGCTGATCCGGTCGCGATCGACCCTGCCCGCGCTGCCGCCCGGCCTTGCCCGGTGGGAAGTCATCCTGTCCAAGACGGTGCATCATGCGATGCTGGTCCTGATCGTGGTCGTGCCGCTGATGGGCTATTCCATGTCGAGCAGCTTCACGCAGAGCGACGGCGTGCCTTTCTTCTTCATGGAAATGCCCGAATTGCTGCCCAAGAATGACAAGGCCTTCGCCATATTCGACGCGCTGCACACCTATCTGGCCTATACCTTGCTGGGGCTGATCGTCCTGCATGTGGCAGGCGTGGTGAAGCACCGTTTCCTCGACAAGGGCGGCGACACCGACGTGCTGCCGCGCATGCTTTAACCCTTTTCGAAAGACGCATCATGACGATTGAGACACTGGCGCTGGTCAGCGACTATCTGCGCGCCGATGGCGCGATCGTGGTGGAAAATCCCGCCACCGGCGCTGTCCTGGGGCGCATCGCCAGTCATGACGCAGACGCCGTTTCCGCGATCATCGACAAGGCCGATGCCGCCCGGATCGCATGGGCGCAGCACAGCGCGCAGGCGCGATCCAACCTGCTGCGCGCGTGGCACGGGCTGATCCTGGCCCATGCCGACGATCTGGCGCGGATCATCACGCTGGAAAGCGGCAAGCCGCTGGCCGAAGCCAAAGGCGAGGTCGCCTATGGCGCATCCTATGTCGAATGGTTCGCCGAAGAGGGCAAGCGCGCCTATGGCGAGACGATACCGGGCTTTTCGCCGCGCAGCCGCATCCTGACAATCCGCCAGCCGATCGGCACCTGCGCCGCGATCACGCCATGGAACTTCCCGCTGGCGATGATCACGCGCAAGGTCGCGCCGGCACTGGCGGCTGGCTGTTCGATCGTGGTGAAACCGGCCGAAGCGACGCCGCTGACGGCGCTGGCGCTGGAAAAGCTCGCCCATGAAGCCGGCATTCCCGCAGACCTGTTCCGCGTGACCGCGACCAAAAGCTCCTCCGCGATCGGCGCGCTGTTCTGCACCCATCCGCTGGTGCGCAAGCTCAGCTTCACCGGGTCGACCCGCGTGGGCCAGATATTGATGGCGCAGGCCGCCCAGCAGGTGACGCGCCTCAGCCTGGAACTGGGCGGCAATGCGCCCTTCATCGTGTTCGACGACGCCGATCTGGATGCGGCGGTCGAAGGGGTGCTGGCATCCAAATATCGCAACGCCGGGCAAACCTGCGTCTGCGCCAATCGCCTGCTGGTGCAGGACGGCGTGCATGACGCCTTCGTCGCCAGGCTGGTTGCGCGGGTCGGGCAATTGCGCATGGGCGACGGGATGGCGGACGGGACAACGCTGGGTCCGCTGATCGACGCGCGCGAAGCCGCGCGGGTCGCCGCGCTGGTGGAGGACGCCCGGACCGCCGGATGCGCGATCAAGATCGGCGGCACCGGATCGGACGGCGCCTTTCATCCCGCGACCATCATGACCGGCGTGACCCAGGACATGCCGATCGCGCAGGACGAGATTTTCGGTCCGGTCGCGCCGGTCATCCGGTTCACCGACGAAGCCGATGCGATCCGCATCGCCAACGACACCATCTACGGGCTGGCCGCCTATCTCTACAGCCGTGACATCGGCCGCGTCTGGCGCGTGATGGAAGCCCTGGAATATGGCATGGTCGCGGTGAATGAGGGGATATTGTCCACCGAAACCGCGCCCTTTGGCGGCGTCAAGCAATCCGGCATGGGCCGTGAAGGCTCCAGCCACGGTTTGGCGGATTATATGGAAATCAAATATGCGCTGATGGGCGGCATGGCCGGCTGACATGCCCGGCCGTGATGATCGGCCGACGGTCCAAGCATAACCGCAAATCAGCGCCATCGCCCCGCAGCAACCGCGACGCGGACGCTGTAACGGTTTCAAAACTGTAATCGGCTTCGATGGCGCAGGCGTGATGATAGGCTTGTCCCTGTACCGCATGAAGCCGGCCAGGGCGGACAAGGCCGGATTTTCAGAAAGTCCGGCTGCGGCACAATATTCCCGGCACCCCGGCATGGGGTCGGCGGAAAATCAGGATGCAAGGCCATTATATTGGCCCCGGATGGAGTTGGATAATGCGTACGAGTGGAAAGACGTTACTGGCCCTGGCACTGGGCATGATCGCGCTGGCGACACCGGCGGTTGCGCATCATAGCTTTGCGATGTTCGACCAGACCAAGATCCAGCAGGCGACAGGTTCGGTCAGCATGTTCCGCTGGACCAATCCGCACAGTTTCGTGGTGGTCGAGGTCAAGGGCACCAAATATGTCCTGGAATGCAACAGCACCAACATGATGAGCCGTTCGGGGTGGAAGGTGAATACGCTCAAGGCCGGGGACAAGGTGAATATCGCCTTCTATCCCCTGCGCACCGGCCAGCCTGGCGGCATGCTCAAGACGATCACCCTGCCCAGCGGCCAGACGCTCAAGGCGTGGTGAGCGGATGCGGCCGATGGCCGCGCGACAAGGCTGTGCCCATTATAGCATGAATGGCCGCCGTGCTCATGCGGCTGGCGCGAATGACCGACATGTCCTGAGCCTGGCAAGGCAGGTAGCCGCGTCGCTACCCGCCTTGCGGCCCGGACATGCGGCTGTGGAGGATCCAAGATGACATATATGAAATGGGCGCTGATGACCGCCGCTGCGCTGGTGGCGATGCCTGCGGCCCCTGTCCTTGCGCAGGCCGCCAAGACCGCGACGCCCGCGGCCAGGACCGCGGAACCCGACATCACCGGCGTCTGGGAAATCTATCCCGATCCGTTCGCCGGCGATGAAAACACCTTCCTGGAACTGCCGGTGCCCAATGGCGGTCCCAGGCTCAAGGAACCCTATGCCAGCCAGTGGAAAGCCCGGCGCGCCGACCGCGATGCCAAGCTGAAGGCCGGCACGCCGCTGGCCGACCCCAGCACGCTGTGCCAGCCTGAAGGCATGCCTTCCATCATGGGCGCGATCTTCCCGCTGCAAATCCTCCAGACGCCCGGACAGGTCACGATCCTGGCCGAATTCCTGACGCAGACGCGCCGCATCCTGCTGAACAAGACGATGCCGCCCGATGATGAGCTTTCGCCCAATTATTATGGCTATTCGGTGGGCCATTGGGAAGGCGACACGCTGGTCGTGACCACGCGGGGGGTCCGGGAAGACGTGCAATTTTTCGAAATTCCGCACAGCGCCAGGATGCAGATCACCGAGCGTATCCGCGTCACCGCGCCGGACATGATCGAAAACCAGATCGTCATCGAAGATCCCGACACGCTGGTCGAGCCCTATCGCGTCACCTATGGGTACAAGCGCAACGACGCATACGAGATCAAGGAATATCTCTGCGATCGGGAAGACCCGCTGTTCAAGGTCGGCGCCGACGGCACCGTGTCGATGAAAACCGACGCCGGGGACGCCGCCGCACCTTCCGACAAGGCGACAGACAAGAAACCGAAATAAGGCGCGGCGTCCCTTCACAGACTGTCGATCCGGGTGCGTGCCTGCCACGGGCGGGCGCGCACCTGTCATTTTTGGCCAGCAGGAAAAGACCGCACCCATGACCAGCCGACGCGACATGTTGAAACAGGGCCTGTTGCTTGGCGTGGCCGCCACCTGCGCGCCCTTCGCGGCACAGGCGGCGCGATCGCGCTCAAGCGCCGTCATCGGCGTGGAGCGCAAGGATGACACCATCCTGCGGCTGGGCGGGCTGGGCGACGGGTACAAGATGACATGGACCGCCGACGGGCGGCAGTTGGTGGCGGTCAATGACGGCATCGGCTGGGCCGATCCGCCCAAGGCTTTTTACAACAGCCGCTTATGGTCCATCACGGGTCCGGTCGAACGTCCCCTGTTTCAGGACGTGCCGGGCTATCCCGACCTCAACATGTCGACCCGGCCGGAAGATGCGCCCCATTATCATGGCCATGGGCTGATCGCGGTGCGCGGCCGGCTGGTCCAGTTTCTGAGCACATTGGATCGGGCCGAGGATCGCCCGCGCCACTGGACCGGCGCAAAACTCATCTATTCCGACGATCAGGGCAAAAGCTGGCACAATCAGGATGGCAGCAGCCCCGTCCGCTTCGAGGACTGGACGGAGCAGTCGCGCGAAAGCCTGACCTTCTTCCAGGAGCCGGACGGCTGCTTTTCACTGCTGGCGCTGCTTCAGATGGGCCGCGACTACAGCGCCAATCGCGACGGCTATATCTATGGCTATGGCCTCAACGGCAATGTCGATGGCCTGATGAACCAACTGGTGATGTTCCGCGTGCCCATCGCAAAGATCCGTGACCGCAGCGCCTATCGCTTCTTCGGTGGCCATCGGGGCCATGGCGGCGCGCTTTGGGTCAGGGATATCGAGGCCCGCGCCGTGGTGCATGAATTTCCGCGCGGATGGGTGAATGGCGTCAACCTGTTTCCCGGTGATCTGGTGGTCGAATCCTGGCTGCCCAGCATCGTCTATAATGACGCGCTCGGCCTCTACATGATGGCGAGCGCAGGCATTGGCTGCGCGCCCGACGGCACGGAATTCGGCAAGCCCAGCTATCTGGGCGTCTGGGTATCGGACCAGCCCTGGGGACCATGGCGACAGGTGCATGAGGACAAGGCATGGACGCCGGGCGGCGACATGGATGCGCGCGCCTACGCGCCGCAGATCGCGCCGGGCTGGATCAGCAGGGACGGCAGATCGGTCTGGATCGTCTGGGCGGACCTGAACGGGATACGTGCCTTTGGCCAGGATGAAGCATTGCTGGGCAAGGCGCTGGAATCGGCATCGGGGCCGGAAGCGCATAGCGCGATCGAAGCGGCATTCCTGCGACGCTATATGCCGCGCTTCGCCATGAACGCCCAGCGGATCGACCTGACCGTCACCCAGGCATGATGGCGAGTGGTGTAACGATGATGTAACGTCGCAGTTACCGCAATTGGCTTCACCGCCTGCATCAAAAATGCGACCCCGGATGCGACCAAAGGGGGATGAGGATGATGCATCGACATTCAGGATTGCGCATGGCCTGTGCGATGGCGGCATTGCTGTTGCATGGCTGCGGCCGGGATCAGCCTGTGCCTGCGGCCGATGTCCGCACGCTGATGCTGGAACAGGTGCAACCTGTAGCCCAGACCTATTGGGATTCGGTCCAATATGTCAGCGACAGCAGCGGCAGCCACGAGATATTTCCCCGCAACGATGCCGAATGGCAACGTGTCGAGACGGCGGCGAAGCGCCTGGGCGCGCTGGGTGAAGCGTTGAAAACGCCAGCCTATGCCAACGGACGGAATGCGGACTGGCAGGATTTCGCGCAAGGGCTGATCGATGTGTCGAAACTGGCGGCGCAGGCGGCGGCCGAGAAGAATCGCGACAGGATTTTCGAGGTCGGCGGCACCATCTACAATGTCTGCGCCGCCTGTCATCAGACCTACCTGCCCAAAACCGCCACGCCGCCACCCCCGCCATCCGGCGCGAACGCAGCGACAGCGCGATGAGGCATGTCGCAGCGCCCGTCCGGCTCATGCTGCTGGCGGCGCTGGCGCTGTCGTCCACCATGGTTCTGGCCCATGACGTGTCGGCGGGGGACCGCGCCTTTGTCCAGACGATCGACGGCCCGGCCTTCATCCCGTTCCTGTATCTGGGCGCCAAACATATGGTCACGGGCTATGACCATATCCTCTTCCTGATCGGTGTCGTCTTTTACCTCCGCCGCCTGCGCGACGTGGCGCTTTACGTGTCGATGTTCACCATCGGCCATTCGACCACCCTGTTGGTCGGCGTCCTGCTGGGCGTGGGGGCCAACGCCCATATCGTCGATGCCATCATCGCTGTGTCGGTCGTGTATAAGGGGCTGGAGAATGTCGGCGCGTTGCGCAAGGTCGGGCTGGCGTTCGATCCGAAGGTCGCCGTGCTGGTCTTTGGCCTGTTCCACGGGCTGGGCCTGGCGACCAAGCTGATGGACCTGTCCCTGTCGCGCGACGGATTGCTGCCCAACCTGATCGGCTTCAACCTGGGGGTCGAGATCGGGCAGATCATCGTCCTCGCGCTGGTCGTGTCGCTGCTCAGCCTGTGGCGCGACCACCCCGGTTTTCGTCGCGGCGCTTTGGCCGCGAACATCCTGTTGATCCTGGCGGGCATGATTTTGACCGTCCATCAGTTACAAGGATATAGGACATCATGACCGATACACCACCCTCCCCCGCGTCACGGCGACGCCTGTTGATCGGTGGCGCCGCCGCGCTGACGCTGGGCGCCGCCATCATGGTGCTGGCCGTGCTGCCGGCTGAATATGGCATCGACCCGACCGGCTTCGGGCGCATGACCGGCCTGGCCGATATGGCGCAGCCCGCCACAAATCCCTATCTGGAAAAGGGGCTGAAACGTCAGGGCGTCCTTACCATCAGCGAAACGCCGCTCGCCCCGGAACCGGGTGTCCGGGATCACTGGACATTCGATATCGGTCCCTATGAGGGGATCGAGCTGAAATATGTCGTCGCGCAGGGCAAGCCGATCCGTTTCCACTGGTCCGCCACCGGCCCGCTCGATTACGACATGCACGCCCATCCGTTCGATGGCGGAACAGACCTGACCGAAAGCTACAGCATCGCCAAGGCGGATCATCTGGGCGGGCGCTATGTCGCGCCCTTTACCGGCATCCATGGCTGGTACTGGCAGAATCGCGGGCTGGCCACCGTGCGCCTGACGCTCGACGCTTCGGGCGCGATCACCGGATCGAAGATTTTCGATACGCGCGGGGAGCATGACCGGGCACTGACCCCGCCCGCGCGCTGATCGATCAGGGACCGGACGACAAAAGGCCGGAGGGTATGCACCCTCCGGCCTTTTGTCTTTTTGCGGCAACAGCATGTGGAGCGCGCTGCGTGTCATCGAACGCAGGTCGCGCGCTCCAGTTTTTGTGTCCGCACCGTTCTTCGCGGGGAAACGGATTCCCGCTTCCCCGCACGATGCTCTAGCGGCGCAGCGTCAGCGTCAACCCGGCGGTGCGCGGACGGAAGGTGCCGGCGCGGAACCAGGTCGAATCCAGCGTGTCGTGGAACAGGCCCTGGATCGGGTGGCTGTTGGTCACATTGTTGACGAACAGGCTGAAGTCGGCATCATTGTCCGCCCCGACGCTGAACCGTCCGCCGACACGCAGGTTAAGCTGCGAACTGGCCGGTGCGCGCGGTATGGCCGGGTCCACCAGTGGCGAGTCGAGATTGAGCGGCGTGTCGTTATGGCTGGTATAGGTGTAGTCGGCGCGGCCATACAGCTCTCCGTCACCCACCGGCTGGGCATATTCGCCGTTCAACTGCACCGACCAGGGGGCAACCGCCAGCGGTTCACCCGCGCGACGAATGACCGTGCCTTCCGGTCCCGGAATGGCGGTGGTATAGCGCGCCTTGGTATAGGATACCGATGCGCCCAGCGTCAGGCCGGTCACGGGCCGTGCGGTCAGCGCCAGGTCAAAGCCTTCGATCCTGGCATTGCCAAGGTTCAGCATGACCTGTTGCTGGCAGCCCGGCAGGGCCAGAATCGTCTGCACATTCTTCCAGTTGATGCGATAGACCGACGCATCGACCTGCAACAGGCCGCCGAACAGCCGGTTCTTGCTGCCCAATTCGTAGCTCCAGATCGAGTCAGGATTGACCGCGCTGGAAACGAGCGGGTTGAAACCGATCGCCTCGCCATCCGCCGCGCAGGTCGCACCAACGGCGGGCGACACGCCCGGCCCCCGAACGCCCTTTGCCGCATTGGCGTAGAAGAAATTATTCTGGTCCGCCTGATAGGACAGGCCCAGCTTCGGCGTGAAGTCCTTGCTGGTGGCCTTCAGGCTGTCCGACTGGCCATCGGTCGTGAACAGCGGACCGGCGGTGAAGGCATCGAAGCGATATTTGGCGATCGTGTAGCGGCCGCCCAGCGTGACCTTCAGCCCATCGACGATTTCATAGTCGGCCTGTGCATAGACCGCCTTCTGGTCGTCATTGTGGATGTTGCGCTGAAGCACCGAATAACGGCCCTGATACAGTTCCGTGCCAAAGATTTCGGTCAGCGATCCGAACGGTTCCTCACCCTCCGGCAACCCGACATTGATGACATCGAGCAGGCGCGCATCTTCGCCGGCATATTGGTCACGCACCTTCGCCTTCTGGTAGAACAGGCCGACGATCCAGTTGAAGCGATCATTGGAATTGTTATTCTGCAAGCGCAGTTCCTGCGTGAACGCCTTCTGGCTGGTCGCGCTGCGGGTCGTGGGCGTATAATCCTCGAACCCCGGCAGGAAGCCGCCGGTCACGCCGGCGAAAATGGCCAGGCTGAGCGATGCGTCGTCGCTGCGGGTGCGGGTGCGGCGGGTGAAGTAGGACGAATCCGACACCAGCGACATGGTGCCCAGGTCCAGTTCCATCTTGAGCGCGGGCAGGTAGAAGCGGTCGCGGCGGCTTTCCGGGCTTTTGTTGAGGCTCAGATTATAGCGCGCCTTCTTGGGATCGGAGGTCGCCAGTTCGAAACGCGACCCATCTTCGATGAACTGATTCTGGTAGAAGATGGACGGCGTGATCGTCAGCGTCTCGCTCGCTTTCCAGCCCAGCGCGAAGCGGGCGGAGAAAACATCCTGTCCGTTGATATCGCGATCGACCAGCTTTTTCGTGTAACGGTCCAGACGGTCGATATAGCCGCCGTCCCGGCGCGTCCACACGCTGGCGCGGAAGCCCAGCTTGTCCTCGACCAGCGGCGCGCCGCCGGCCAGGCCCAGCTCGAAGCTCGGCGCGCCATTCTGGGTCGCGGCGATTTCAGCGCGGCTGTAGATGCTGACATCCTGATATTCCGGCTTGGGCGAAATGAAGCGGATCGCGCCGCCGACCGAACCGCTGCCGAACAGCGTGCCCTGCGGACCGCGCAACACTTCGACGCGATCCAGGTCGAACACCTGCGGATAGGGATTGCTGAGCGAAGGGCTGACGCCCTGGCGCGTCTGCACCGGCGTATCGTCGATATAGACGCCGGTGGTGGGGATGCCCGAACCGGAATCGACGCCGCGGATGGAGATGCTGCTCTGGCCGGTGCCATAATAGGTCGTGCTCTGGCCAAAGGTGATGCCCGGCGTCAATCGGGCGACATCGCCGATCGAACGGACGCCCTGCTTGTCCAGTTCCAACTGGGTCTTGGCGACGACACTGATCGGCACGCGGCTCAGAAGCTGGGACTGGCGCGTGGCGGTGACGACGATTTCGCCGGCATCGTTCTGGCTGGGCTGTTCGGCCGGCGCGTTCGCCTGATCCTGGGCGTAAGCCGGCGCGGCCATCAGGCAAAGCGGCATACATGCGGTCGTCACCAGGCTTAGACGGTGCAGCGAAAGCCCGACTCCCCACCTCTGCTTGTTCATTATATTCTCCCTTTGACTTCAATTCCATGACAGCTTGCCTGGGGCGATCGGCCTGTGGCGAAGCAGCCGGACATCGGCCTTGTCATATATGTGGCGGCATCCGGTCCCTGATGGACAGGCCCCTGTTCATGTCGCACCGGCCTGAGGCCAGGCTAACCGCTTGAGCGGAATGACGAACAGCGGCCACGCGACTCTGTGAATGCAAAGGTTGCGTAACACATATGGGCATAACTGCTAGCGTTGTTACCTAAATTAAACAGTTTCGGACAGTTACATCAGCCATTGTTACGGGCGAATATGCGCGCTTTCCCATTGCGCATGCCGCTGATGCCGCTACGCTTGCCAGCATAATATGCGCATGCCAGAGCGTGAGGCAGGACCAGGATATTTGAAAAACATGCAGTCATTGACCGGATCGGGATGCTATGGACGCCACGCACGCGGCTGACCCATCCGACCCTGCATCGGCCTTCGCGCAGGAGGCGGCGAATTTTCGCGAGCTTCTGTCGGCCGGCCGGTCGCCGGTGTTCCTGCAATTGTTCGATTTCCTCCTGTCCCGGTCCCAGGACGAGCGTGCGCCCAAGGAGGTCGAGATCGCCCTGGCGGTGTTCGGCAAGGACGGCGCGGAAGGGGCGGTCGGCGATTCCGCCGTGCGTGTCTATGTCCACAGGCTGCGCAAGCGGCTGGACGATCATTATGCCGGACGGGCGGGCCATCGCCTGCACATTCCCAAGGGCGAATATCGCATCCTGCTGTCGGCGCAGACGGCGGCCGCCATGCCGGATACAACCGTGCGCTGGCCGGGCCTGCCACGCTGGCGCGTTTCGACCTATATCGGCGTGATCGCGTTGCTGCTGGCCGCCAACATCGCCATCTGGTGGCTGGTCGCGCCCGCCCGGCCACCGGGCGACCCGGCGCTGCAATTGCGCTCGACCAGCTTCTGGCATCCGCTGGCGCTCGACAAGCCATCGCTGGTCGTCACCGGCGACGCCTTCCTGCTGGCGGAGGCGGAACAGCAGAAGGATATAAAACGCCTGATCCTGGACCCGGCCATCCGGTCACGATCCGATTTCGGCAGCTACCTGACCAATCATCCCGATGCTTTCTACAGCCTGTATGATCTGGACCTGCATTACACGCCGGTCGGAACCGCGGTGGCGACATGGTCGATATTGCCAGTGGTCCATGCCCTGCACAGCGCCCGCGGATCGGAACCGTTGCTGGTTCCTTCCTCCCGGCTGCGGCCCGCGGCGCTGGAAAGCAACGACATCGTCTATGTGGGGCGCCTGTCGAGCCTGGGCCTTGTGGCCCCACCCCTGTTCCAGGCATCGGGTTTCACCTGGGATCAGGCGGACGGCATCCTGAAAGACCGACGATCGGGCAAAGCCTATAGCGATGTGCCGCCATCCGGCCAGGAATCCCAGTTGCGCCGCGACTATGGCTATATCGCCAGCTTTTCCGTGCCGTCGGGCAGGCATATATTGGTGATTGCGGGCCTGGGCGACCGGGGCGTGGAAAGCATGGCGCAACTCGTCACCAATCCGGTGGAGATCGGCCAGCTTGCCGGGCAACGGGCCGCAACCCGATCGTTCGAGGCGCTGTACGAGGTCAAGTCGATGGACAATGTCGCGCTCGATCGCACCTTGTTGCTGGTACGCCCCCTGCGCTCCGCCGCGCCCATGCCGGCCCGTCCCCGGTCAGGGCGATAGACCGCAGGCCGCATCCCGCCAGTTGCCCGATTGCGGACACCGGACAATCTTTATCCTTGCGCGGGTGGATCGAACCGATATACTTTATGCTTAAAGTAATTGGAGATCGTGATGCGCATCGCCTGCCTGGGCGCCGGACCTGCCGGCATATATTTCGCCATCTCGATGAAATTGCGCGATCCCGCGCATGACATACATGTGTTCGAACGCAATCGCAGTGGGGACACGTTCGGCTGGGGCGTGGTATTTTCAGACCAGACACTGGGCAATCTGACCGCCAACGATCCGGCCAGCGCCGCGACCATCGCCGACAGCTTCGCCCATTGGGACGACATCACCGTCGCGCTGGGGGAACGGGCAATCACATCGTCCGGCCATGGCTTCATCGGGATCGGCCGCAAGCGCCTGCTCCAGATCCTTCAGGATCGCGCCCGCGACCTGGGCGTGCAGATGCATTTCGAAACGGAATTCAGTGCCGACCTGTCGGATTTTGCCGATTTCGACCTGATCGTCGCGGCCGATGGCGTCAACAGCCAGGTTCGCACGGCCCATGCGGACAGGTTTGCCGTCGACATCCAGACCCGGCGCAACAGATTCAGTTGGCTGGGCACGACGAAATTGTTCGACAGCTTCGCCTTCCTGTTCGAAAAAACCGATGCGGGCTGGGTCTGGGCCCATGCCTATCGCTTCGACGAAAACCATTCGACCTTCATCGTGGAATGTGCGCCCGAAACATGGGCGGCATTGGGCTTCGACCAGTTGGAGCAGGCGGAATCGATCGCCCTGTGCGAACGGATTTTCGCGCGGCATCTGGATGGCCATCCGCTGATATCCAATGCGACGCATCTGCGCGGGTCTGCGGCCTGGATCAATTTCCGGCGGGTGCTGTGCGGCAACTGGTCGTTCGACAATGTGGTGCTGCTGGGCGACGCTGCGCACACAGCGCATTTTTCGATCGGATCGGGCACCAAATTGGCGCTGGAGGACGCGATCAGCCTGGCACAGGTGCTCGATCGTCCCGGCCTGTCCGATCGGTCGGCCCTGTCCCGCGCGCTTGCCGACTATCAGGCCGAACGGCAGGTCGCGGTGCTCAAGATTCAGAACAGCGCACGCAATTCGACCGAATGGTTCGAAACGCTCGACCGCTATATCCATTTCGATCTGCCGCAATTCGCCTATTCGCTGATGACGCGGAGCCAGCGCGTCAGCCACGAAAATCTGCGGCTGCGCGACGCGGCCTGGCTGGAAGGGGTGGAACGCTGGTTCTGGACCGGCAATGATGCGCGGCACAGCCCGGTGCAGCCGATGTTCACGCCCTTCACGCTGCGGGACATGACGCTGGCCAATCGCGTGGTGGTGCCGCCGATGCTCACCTACGCCGCCGATATGGACGGCATGGCGGGCGAATTTCACACCGTCCATTATGGCGCACGGGCCCTGGGCGGGGCCGGGCTGATCATGACCGAGATGCTGGCCGTGTCGCCGGAAGGCCGGGCGACGCCCGCCTGTCCCGGCCTCTATGACGATGCGCAGATCGAAAGCTGGGCCGCGATCAACGCCTTTGCCCATCGCCACAGCGCGTCGCGGACCTGCGCGCAGATCGGCCATGCGGGCGCGCGCGCGTCGTGCCAGGTGCCGGAAAGGGCGGGCTATGACGTGCCCCTCGATGCGCCATGGGCCGTGCTTTCCGCCTCTGCCGCACCGTGGAAGGCCGGTGGCCTGACGCCGCGCGCGATGGACGACGCCGATATGCAACGGGTGCGGGACGCCTTCGTCGCTGCCGCCCGGCGTGCCGATGCCGCCGGTTTCGACATGCTGGAAGTGCAGGCCGGGCATGGCTTCCTGCTGTCCAGCTTCATCACCCCGGTCATGAACCATCGGCAGGACAGCTATGGCGGATCGCTCGACAATCGCTTGCGCTGGCCGCTTGCGCTGCTGTCCGCCGTCCGCGCCGCATGGCCCGCCGCCAAGCCCATGGCGGTGCGCCTGTCCGCGCATGACTGGGTAGGGCAGGCCGGCATCACGCCCGGCGAAGCAGCCGAGATCGCACGGCGGCTCAAGGGCGTGGGCGTCGACCTGATCGACGTGTCGGCCGGGGAAACCGCGCCGGATGCCCGGCCCGTCTATGGCCGCATGTTCCAGACCCCCTTTGCCGACCAGATCCGCAACGAAGCGAAGGTGCCGGTCATCGCCGTTGGCAATATCAGCGACGCGGATCAGGTCAATTCGATCCTGATGGCCGGACGCGCCGACCTGGTCGCCCTGGGCCGTCCGCATCTGGCCGATCCGGTCTGGACGCTGCGCGCGGCGGCGCAGGCGGGCGACGACACGCAGTTCGTTCCGCCCGCCTATCGCCTGGGCCAGGCGCAAGCCGTGCGCAACGCACGGACGCAGGCCGATATTGGCCAGGCCTGACGCCCTTCCCTTCGGTCAACCGGATGCATAAGGACACAGCATGGATGACAGCGACGACCTGGAACCGGACAATCGGGCGGCACCAGCCGGAGCCATCGACCTGCGCCTGTGGGTTCGGCTGCTGGGGTGCGCGAAGATCATCGAAAAGCGATTGCGGCGCAATTTTCAGGAACAGTTCGATACGACGCTGCCGCGCTTCGATGTCATGGCCGCGCTGGATCGCGCCGCCGATGGCCTCAACATGGGGGCATTGTCGCGCGCGCTGCTGGTGTCCAACGGCAATGTCACGGCCATCGTGCGCCAGTTGCAGGACCAGAATTTCCTGGCGTCACGCCCCGACCCGCAGGACCGGCGATCGGCCATCGTCGCGCTGACACCCGCGGGCAAGGCCCATTTCGCGACGCTGGCGAGCGCCCATCGTCAATGGGTGGCCGATGCGCTGCATGATTTTCCACGCGATGACCAGAATCAGTTGCTCATGCTTTTGACTCGCCTCAAGGCATCGCTTTCCAAGGATGACGTCTCTTGAGTTTTGAAACCGGCACACAGGTCCGCTTCGCCCATGTCGATGCGGCGGGCATCGTTTTCTATCCGCGCTATTTCGAAATGCTCAATGGCGCGGTCGAGGACTGGTTCGACCAGTCGCTGGGCCTGAGCTTCAAGGCGATGCATATGGACCGGCATATCGGCGTGCCGACCGTGAAGCTGGAGGTAACATTCCTGTCGCCCAGTCAATTGGGCGACGACCTGCTGATCCGCATCACCCCGCGCCAGATCGGGCGGACCAGTTGCACCATCGACATCATCTTCACCGGCGAAGGCCGCGATCGGCTGAAGGCGCAGGTGGTGCTGGTGTGCATGGACGTGGACGCGCGGCGTGCCGTTCCATGGCCCGACGCCGTGCGCGAAAAGCTGATGGAACAGCTTGTCCCGCAAGAGGACTGAGACGAGCAGGCTCGGCACAGGAAAAGGGCGGCGGAAGGATGGTCCGCCGCCCTTTTCCGTCATGCTATCATGTGCGTTCAGGCGGCTGCGACGACCGGGTGGCGCAACGTGCCGATGCCGTCCACGCCGGCGACGATCACGTCGCCCGGCCACACCCATTCCTGCGGGTCCATGCCCGCGCCGACGCCCGCCGGGGTGCCGGTGGCGATGATGTCACCCGGTTCCAGCGTGATCCCCTGCGAAATGTCGGCGATCAGTTCATCCACCTTGAACAGCATGAAGGCGGTGTTGCTGCGCTGCTTTTCCACGCCATTGACGGTCAGCCACAGGTCGAGCGACTGCGGATCGGGCATTTCGTCGGCGGTGACGACCACCGGACCCATCGGCGCGAAACTGTCCTGCCCCTTGGAATAGATCCACTGCCCGGCCCGCCGGCAATCGCGGGCGCTCATGTCGATCAGCACGGTATAGCCAAAGACGTGCGACAGCGCGTTTTCGCGCGTCACGCCCTTTGCCGTCGTGCCCATGATGGCGGCCAGTTCGACTTCCCAATCGAGCTGCTGCGTGATGGCCTTGTTATGCAGGATGGGTTCGTCCGGCCCGATGACGCTGGTGGGCGGCTTGGAGAAGATGACCGGCTGGCGCGGCAGTTCCGGCGACGTGTCGAGCGACTTGGCGCTTTCGGCGACATGTTCGGTATAGTTGAGGCCGATGCCGAAAATATTCTTGCGCGGACGCGGAATGGGCGCCAGCAGCCTGGCATTGCCCAGGGGAATGGTGGTGCCGATCGGGAACAACCCGTCACATTCGGCCAGCAATCTGGTCGCGATCGCCACGGCCTGCGGCCCCAGGTCGATGAATTCCAGCATCGACGCGGGGAAAGGCACGCCCTTGACCTGGCCGAAACGCTCCAGATCGACGATGATGCCATCGACGACGGCGCCCAGCCGGGCCTCCGCCTCAACCGTGGCGCGATAGGTCACTAAACGCATGATATGTCCCTTGTCCTTCAGGAAAGAATGGATTGATGCCCGCCATTTTCGCCCAGCGCTTCCTCGCGATAGAGGCCAAGCGCGCGCATGGCGGGCAGGTCGTGGAAACTGAACAGGCACGCATCGTCGCTGTCCGACGCATTGGCATGTTCATGATACATCCAGGCCGGCACGACGAAGATGTCGCGTTCCTGCCAGTCGAACCGCTGGCCGTTGATGATCGACCAGCCTTTGCCCTTGGCGCATTGATAGACGAAGCTGCCGGTCTGGCGGTGGGCCCTGGTGCGCTCGCCAGGGCGCAGCAACTGCATCGACGCGCCGATCGTCTGCATCACCGGGCCGCCCGTGTCGGGATTGACATAATCCATGATGATCCCGTCATAGGGCGATCCATCGGTGACGCGGGCATAGCGGGTCAGCGCGTCATAGGTCGGCGCCCATTCATATTTGAGCAGCGGCGAATAACGCTTCGTCCACTGCACCCCCGCCGGGCGCAGGCCCGCGCCCGCCCAGGTCGCCGTGCTGTCGTCCACCGCGTAGGAGATGGCCTGCTGCAAATCGGGATGCACTTCGTAGAAATTGGCCTCCAGCGCATTCATCAACGGAATGTCCAGCCCGTCCTGCCAGATGCAGATCGTCCCGTCCTCCGCCACGCCATGTTCGTGCCAGGTGCCGTTGGGGGTCAGGACGAAATCATTCGCGCCCAGCGTCATCTTGTGCCCGTCCACATTGGTGAACGCGCCCTTCCCTTCCATGATGAAGCGCAGGGCCGACGCGCTGTGGCGGTGGCTGGAGGCGCATTCGCCCGGCGCCATCACCTGCAAGCCGGAATAGAGCCAGCCGACCGCCGCCACCACATCGGCGCGGCCCTTGTTTTCCAGATAGACGACACGGCGGCCCGCCTGTTCGGGCGTCACCAGGTCCAGCGCGCGCAGCACGTCGGCGCGCAGGTCGTTATAGCGCCAGAGCATGGGCACCGACGTGGACACAGGCTCCCACGGTTCGATCTTGTTCGCGACGGTCCACAAGGCCCCGGTGCCAAGACTTTCGAGGCGCTTGTAATAAGCCAGCAAATCCGGCGTATCGGCGACATTGGCGCGGCCGATCATCTCCTCGCGATACTGGTCATAGCTATGCGCCATCCATGCCTCCATCAAATGCTATAGGCTTAAAATAAATTGAATTATATGCAAATGCAACTATTATAATATCGGTTTCTGCGCCATGGTGCGTGCTGATTTCCGGGAAAGGATTGATATGGCCCAGACGTTCAAGGCCGCCGTGGTTCAGGCTGCCTCTTCCCCTTATGATTCCCAGGCGTCCGCGCGCAAGGCGGCCGATCTGGTGCGGACCGCCGCTGCGGGTGGTGCCCGGCTGATCGTGTTCCCCGAAGCCTTTCTGGGCGGCTATCCCAAGGGCGCGTCCTTCGGCACCCCGGTCGGGATGCGCAGGCCCCAGGGGCGCGAGGATTTTCGCGCCTATCATGAGGCCGCGATCGACCTGGACGGGCCTGAGGTGGAATTACTGGCAGAAGCGACGCGCGACACCGGCACCTTCGTCGTGATCGGCGTGATCGAGCGCGACGGCGGCACCGTCTATTGCACCGCCCTGTTCCTCGACGGCGAAAAGGGACTGGTCGCCAAGCATCGCAAGCTGATGCCGACCGGGGCCGAACGGCTGATCTGGGGCTTTGGCGATGGATCGACGATGCCGGTGATCGACACGTCGCTCGGCCGGATCGGCGCGGTCATCTGCTGGGAAAATTACATGCCGATGATGCGCATGGCGATGTATGACCAGGGCGTCACCCTCTATTGCGCGCCGACCGCCGACGATCGCGACGGCTGGGCCTCCTCCATGCAGCATATCGCGCTGGAAGGACGCTGTTTCGTGCTGTCCGCCTGCCAGCACATCACCCGCGCCGCCTACCCGCAGGATTATGACTGCGCCCTGGGCGATGATCCCGACACGGTGCTGCTGCGTGGCGGGTCGATGATCGTGGCGCCGCTGGGCGCCGTGCTTGCCGGTCCCGATTATAGCGGGGAGACGATCCTCTATGCCGACATCGATACGGACGAAGTGATCCGCGGCAAATATGATTTCGATGTTGCGGGCCATTATGCCCGGCCCGACATCTTCAGCCTGTCTGTGAATGTCGCGCCCCAGCGCGCGGTCAAACGGGAAGGGGCGGAGTAAGCGGATCATGGATTTCGATTTCGCGCAGATGGCCGGACCGGACCGCTACAAGCTGATGAGCGCGGCGATCACGCCCCGCCCCATCGCCTGGCTGACCACCCAGTCGCACGATGGTGTGCGCAACGCCGCGCCCTACAGTTTTTTCAACATGATGGGGGCGGAACCGCCGCTGGTGTCGATCGGGCTGATGCGGCGGCCCGATGGCAGTTACAAGGACAGCGCCCGCAATATCCTGGATACAGGGGAGTTCGTCGTCAATCTGGTGGGCGAACAGGATGCCGTGGCGATGAACTTCACCTGCATCGACGCGCCGCCCGCATTTGACGAGATCGCGGCCGCCGGGATCGCGGTGACGCCTTCGCTGTCCGTCACCCCGCCCCGCATCGTTTCAGCGCCGGTGTCGATGGAATGCCGGCTTGTCCATCAGTTCGAGGCGGGCAAGAGCCTGATCGTCATCGGCGAAGTCGTGCGTTTCCACATCGCCGACGCGCTGGTGGACGCCGACCGCCTGCATGTCGACACACTGGCCATGAACCTGATCGCGCGGATGCATGGCGCGGGATGGTACACGCGCTGCACCGACCTGTTCCAGATGACCCGTCCGGTTTTCGCCGACGGGGACGAGGCGACGATACGAAACTGACCGGGCGGGGGCGGGGAGGCGTTTCCCCCCGCCCCCTGCACGGTTCATTCGACCAGGGGCGTGTCCCAACGGTCGATCGGCATGATTTCGATACCGCCGATCCTGCCATTGGGCGCGTAGCTCAACCGCATTTCCAGCATGCCCGTATCGTAACGCGCGCGATAGACATGCACATCATCGTCGCCGCGCGGCATGCGGCCGAACAGGGCGATGGCGCGCCGCGTCCCCAGCGGCTGCACGATCGCCTGATATTCCGCCTGCATCTCGGTAAAATCCAGCTTCGCCATGTCGGTAAAGTCGCCATGGGCCGCCTGCCCCCGCGCGATCGCGTCCAGCAGGCTGCCGGCCCGATCGGTCATGCCCGGCGCGGCATCCTGGATCGGCAGGGCGGGCGCCTGTTTCAGCACGGGTTCGACCATGCCGGCGATGTGGCGCGCGATCAGGCCGGGATCGCTCTTGTCGCTGTTCGCCAGCACCACGACGGTCAATCCTGCGGGCATATAGCGGATGATGAACGTCCTGAATCCCTGCCAACTGCCGCCATGCCGCCAGATCGTCTGCCCCGCTGCCGCTTCCTGAAACCAGCCGAAGCCATAGGGATAGGTCTTGCCACTGGCGATGCCGGCAGGGTTGGCGATGGCCGCCCAGGATCGGGGCTGCACGATCCTGCCCGCGGCGACGCCCGCATCCCATGCCGCATAATCGAGCGCGGACAGATAGAGCGATCCGTCAGCGGTGGAATTGGCGGTCGGCGATACCCATTCGGCATTGCGCGCCATGCCATCGCGCATTTCATAACCGGCGGCACGGTTGGGCACGACCGCCAGTTCGTCGATCGGCCGCGCGCTGTTCATCCCCAGCGGCCTGAACAGGCGGCGCGTCAGCAGGTCGCCATAATATTCGCCACTGACCTTTCGAATGACGAAGCCCAGGACGATATAGTTGGTATAGCTGAACCGCCAGCGCGTGCCCGCCGCAAAATTAATGTCCTGCCGGAAGATGATGTCGAGCAGTTCGTCATCGCTGTAATCGGTGCGGAATTCGCCATTGGGCGTCGCGGGCAGGCCGGACGTGTGATTGAGCAACTGGCGGATCGTGACCCGTTTCCAGCTCGGCGGCGCCTTGGGCAGATAGCGGGTGACGGGATCATCCAGCGCGATCTTGCCATCCTCCACCAGCAGCATCGTGGCCATGGCGGTGAACTGCATCCCGACCGCGCCGGTCTTGAACAGCGTATCGGGATGGACCGGGATATGATGTTCCAGATTGGCGAAGCCATAGCCCTGCGTCCGCACGACCTGTCCGTGCCGCATGACCGCCAGAGACAGGCCCGGAATATGCTGCCGCGCCATTTCCGCACCGATATAATCGTCGATCGGGTCGGCCATGGCCCCGGAAGAAACCCCAAGGGCCAGGAAAAGCGCGGATATTCTGATCATCAAACGCATGGGCGGCCGTTCTTTCGCGTTGCAGCCGGCCAGTGCAAGGCCGTCTCAGCCCTTATGCTGCCACCGGGCGCCGCCAGCCATAATGGCCGAAACGGCCAGCATGTTTCCAAAGATGGCCAGCGCCATAGCACCCATGCCCCGGATCATGGATCGACATGGCCTTCCCCTTCATAATCATCATGGGGAAAGCGCTGGCTGGGGGTGGAGCGGTCCCAGATACCGCGCGACCGCAACGGTCGCGTGACCAGCAACTGCCCGCTGATGTTGAGATTGCCCATGGCGCGCACCTGGTACAGGGATTCGAAACCGCGCGCATCGGCGGTCGCCTTCCGGTCCATCGCGTTGAGTTGCACAGGCTCGCTCGCAAATTCCGCCATCTGCCGCAAGGCGGCGTCGCGCGCGCCCGCGATGATGACGATATGGTTGCCCGATGGCCCCGGCAGCCTGGCCATATAGCCAAAATCCCGCCGCGCCACCCGCTCGTCCGCCAGCAACTGCCCGCCATCGGCCTGATAACGCCGCCGCGAAACCGTGTCGATCAGCTCGTCATAGGTCGTGCCGACCCTGAAACCGGACGCCTGGAACAGGGGGTTGCGCAGCATCGCGCCCAGTCCGCTGATCTGCCCGACATAGACGATGTCGGATGATTTGAGGAGGTCGGCCGTCAGTTGCGAAACCGGGATCATGCTGATGCGGCGGCCGGACTGGCCCTTTATCGCGCGCAGCGCATCGAACAGGTCGCCCAGCGACATGACCGCGCTCGACGGCACATAGCGCATGTCCAGGTCGCGAATGCGCGCCCGTTCCTGCGGCCGCGCCATCAGGTAGATATCCAGATCCTCCCGCGCGTTGATCGACGGGTCACGGACAAGGCGCGGCGGGCCCATGTCCACCGCCTGCCCTTTCGCGGTTTCCGCGAACAGATAATAATCGCCCAGCACGATGGTGATCGGCCGATCATCCTGCGCGATCGGCCGCCAGAGCGCCGTTTGCGCCAGCGCCGACGGCGTGCTTTCCGACCAGCGCGGAAAAAACAGCCACCAGCCCGCAATGTTCGCCAGCAGCAGGAGCGCCAGCACCGCACCGATCATGGCAGGACGTTGCCGGCGGCCATCGCTGTCATCGGCACCGTCATATTCCTCGCTCGCCGCGATGGCCGGCGCATCGGCATCATCCGCCAGCATCAGGGCATATTCGCCCTTGGGAATGAACAGCTTGCGCCCCGGCATGTCCGCCTGCGCCTGTTCAAGCAGCTTGCGCAGGCGGTGGACATAGACGCGCACGGTCGCGTCCTGCGGCGTATCGATCGTCTGCCCGATCGAAAAGGCTTCGTTGGCGATGTCGATTTCGGACGGGGAGCGTCCTTCCAGCGTGCGTTCCAGCAGGAAATCGAAAAGGCGCAGCAGCTTGTCCGATCGCTTCGACCCGATCATGGCCCGCACGCGCCGGGCCTGGTCGATCAACTGCTGACGCGGCGTATCCGGCCCATCGTCGATCAGGCGATCTGTTCCGGCATCGCTGTCGGAAGGCGGCGGTGAATCATCAGGCATATTGTTGCGTATCATGGACAATCAAAGGGTTCACCCGTCTTTTGGACGTAAAGACAGTTCACCCGCGCCGACAAGGGCGTAATCGGGTGCAGCAGCAGTTTCTTTCGCAAATGTTGCCGTATCGAACCGTTTCAAAATATCCCCGATCCGTCTTTCCGCCTAAGGCAACAGCCAACGGCACCGGCGGCGCACGCCCTGTGGCCGGGCCTGGCCGACGCCGGGACCGGCCATTCGCAACGCCGCTCGCACCATCCATCGAAAGACTCCATCCATGTCCCTCGAAACCTTCGGAAACTGGTTGTACGACACGCAGGTCAGCACGTTTCTGCGCGAAGTCAGTTGGATCATTCCCACCGTCCAGAGCATCCATATCCTGGCGATTTCCATCGTCGTCGGCTCCGCCCTGATTTCCGACCTTCGCCTGGCGGGCGTGCTGGCGACGGATGAAAAGCCCGCGGCCATCGTGCGCCGCTATTTGCCCTGGATGTGGACCGCGCTGGTCATCCTGTTGCTGACAGGCATCGTGATGCTGCTCGCCGAACCGGGCCGGACGCTCAACAACAGCATCTTCTGGACGAAGATGGCGCTGGTTCTGGTGGCCTTTGCCCTCACCCTCTTTTTCCGCAAGCCATTGCTCGACCCGGAATTTCGCCTGGATCACGCGCGCTGGGCAACGATGGTCAAGCCTGCCGCATGGATATCGCTGCTCGTCTGGGTCGGCGTCATCTTCTGCGGCCGCTGGATCGCCTATACCTGACCTGATCCTCCCGACAACCATATAGAAAAGAGGGGCTGCCATGTCCTTGGATACCCTGTTCCAGACGCTTTACGATTCCCAGCTCGCAACGACCATCCGGGAAAATACAAGCGCCTTCCCCTGGATTGAATCCGTGCATGTCCTGGCGATCACGCTGGTGTTCGGCACCATCTGCATCGTCGATCTGCGCCTGCTGGGCTATGCGTCCCACCGGCGCAGCGCGCGCACGCTGATCGCGGAACTGTTGCCCTATACTTGGGTCGCCTTCGCATTCGCGGTCGTCACCGGCGCGCTGCTGTTCACGTCCAACGCGGTCGCCTATGCCCATAATGCGCAATTCCAGTGGAAGATGATCGCCATCGCCGCCGCTGGCATCAACATGGGCATTTTCCACCTGACCGCCCACCGGCGCATCGTCGACTGGGATGACGCCCTGCCCCCGCCGCTGACCGCGCGGATCGCGGGCGCCTCGTCGCTCTTGCTGTGGACATTGGTGATCGTTTTCGGGCGCTGGATCGGCTTTACCCTGTCGATTTTCTGATCGATGCCAATCCTGCCGCCGCTGTCCCCTGGTGCGAGCATGAACCCATGACATCCCCCGTTACACTGCGCCGCGCCTCGCTCGCCCTGTTGCTTCCCGTGCTGCTGCAAGGCTGCGGGACGCAAGCGCCCAGGGGTGACACGGATCGCAAGGGTCAGCCGATGCTGGCGGCCGCACCGCTGCACGTCACCGCCTCGATCAAGGAATTGATGGATTCCACCATCGATCCGGCGGCGGACGGCCTGTGGGATTCGGTCGGAACGATCGTCACCACGGCCGGGATCGACACGCACCAGCCGCGCACCGACGAGGAATGGCACGCCGTTCGCCGGCACGCCCTGACCCTGATCGAAGCCATGAACCTGGTGGTGATGGACGGCCGCCATGCCGCGCCGCGCGGCACGAAAGCGGGCTTGGGCGAACTGTCGCCGCAACAGATGGACGCGAAGATCGCCGCCAACCGGGCCGAATTCAACCTGTTCGCGCAGGCGGTCCATGACGAAGGGCTAAAGGCGCTGGCCGCGATCGACCGGAAAGACCCCGAAGCGCTGTCCAGCATCGGCAGCGACCTGGACGAGCGGTGCGAAGCCTGCCACGTCACCTTCTGGTATCCCAATTCGGCCCGGCCCACCGCCTGACGATGGCCCCCTTGCCGCCGCCCCCTTGCCTGCGTCCTCTTGCCCGCCGTCCTCTTGTCAGTCCGGCTTTCTGGCAAAGCGGCCGGGCGACACGCCGGTCCAGTCCTTGAACGCGCGGGAAAAGGTCGCCGTATCGGAATAGCCAAGCTGTTCGGCGGCAACCGAGAGGGGAACATCGGGCGCTTCCAGGATGACGCGGGCGCGTATCTGCCTTGCCCGTTGCAACAGGTTGCGAAAGGATGTCCCCTCCTCCATCAGGCGGCGCCGGAACGAGCGCCCCGATAAATTAAGCTCCGCCGCCACGGAATCGCAATCGACATGGGTGCGCCCCAGCCGCCGCATGATCACATCCTCCGCCTGCGCCACGAAACTTTTCATCGTCATGCTTTCCGGTCCCATCAGGTCCAGCAGATGACATTCCAGGATGCTCTTGAGCTTGCTGTCCTCCTGCGGCGCGGCGCTCACGAACGGGCGATCCAGGTCCTTGTTCAATATGACCAGCTTGTTGGCGACCTGACTGCCCATCACGCGCGACCGGAAAAATTGCGCCAGCCGCTCTTCCCGGCCGACGATGGAATGTTCGAAATGCGCCTCTACCGGAAACCATCTGGCCGATGTCAACTGGCGCACGATGGTCACGATTCCGGCGACCGCGAATTCCGCATCCTGCCGCCGGGGCCAGATTTTCGGATCCTCGATCCGGTAGCTGTAGGTGGTGCAGTCCGCATCGACCGTCATGTCCAGCATGGTGCGCGTCTGCCAGCGGCTCTGGAACCGCGCCATGGATTCCAGCGCGGAACGCAGCGTTCCGGCCGCCCGCAACAGGGCGTGGAAAGGACCAAGATCGGGCAGGCCAAAGCGGGTGCCCATTTCCAGCCCCAGAAACGGCCGGTTCAGCTTTTCCGACGCATTTTCCACCAGGGCGATATAACGGTGCAGCGGGGCGCGTTCATAGGGCGTGCCCAGTTGCGACCGGAAAAATCCATGTTCCCGCAGCAAAGGTTCCATCCGGCCATCCGCAACATCCGGCAGGGCGTTGAAGAAGGCGTTCAGGAACAACAAACGGATCGTCGCCTGTTCTTCCCCACCCCTCCCATCATGCGGAAGGGAAACAGTTTCCTTGTCCACTTCTACCGACCTTTCCCACTGGCCGACTTTGCAAAACCACTTACCAGCTCTGCAATTTACGCCGATTGCCTATTCTAAGAAACCCATATCCGCGCTTGGCTCGATCTTGATCCTCTCCGGGATCATGCTCTTGCTCAGACCTGCGCTACAGGACCGGAGAGGGTCATATTGAGCTACAGCATCGTCGCTCTGGCTGCAACATGGCAGCCGGGGCATCATCCCCGAAAAACCCCCATTGTCCCCTCCCGCGGAAGGTGGGCGGGCGCGATGACCGTTCCTCTGCCCTGACATCTGCGAAGGCATAATGCTTCCGCAATCCCCATTATATATGTGCAAACGGACATAATATCATGAGTCTGACCGACAATCCTGTTCAGGACAGCGGCACCACCCCTGTGCGGTCCGCCAGGGCCGGCGCAGCCGATGGCGCGACCGCATCGACCAGGATCGACTTTCTCTACCTGTCGGAACCGGACATGATCCGCGCCGGCGTGACCGACATGCCCGCCTGCGTCGATGCGATGGAGGAGATGTTCGCGCTGCTCCACCATGGCGACTATCGCATGGCCGGCGCGAACAATAATTCGCACGGCGCGATCGTGATGTTCCCCGATGAATCGCCCTTCCCCGATATGCCCAAGTCCACGGTCGATCGCCGGTTCATGGCCATGCCCGCCTATCTGGGCGGCAGTTTCCGCACGGCGGGCATGAAATGGTACGGGTCGAACATCGAAAATCGCGACAAGGGCCTGCCCCGTTCCATCCTGACCTTCGTGCTGAACGATGCCGACACCGGCGCGCCGCTGGCCTTCATGTCGGCGAACCTCCTGTCGGCCTATCGCACCGGCGCGGTGCCGGGGGTTGGCGCCCGCCATCTGGCGCGCAAGGATTCCAGGGTGGTCGGCATTCTCGGCCCCGGCGTCATGGCGCGCACGTCGCTGTCGGCCTTCATGGCGGTGTGCCCGCGGATCGACACGGTGAAGGTGATGGGCCGGGGCAAGGCCAATCTGGACGCCTTCATCGGCTGGGTCGGGGAAACATTCCCGCAGATCACGGTACAGACCGTCGATACGGCCGAAGCGGTGGTGCGCGATTCCGACATCGTCACCTTCTGCGCCTCGGTCGCGACCGGCGATCCGTCCATCTACCCGACCGTCAGGCGCGAATGGGTGCGGCCCGGCACCTTCCTGTCGATGCCGGCCCCCTGCAATATCGATGAAGGCATGGAAGGGGACGACATCCGCAAGGTGCTCGACAATACCGGCCTGTACGAATCCTATCTGGAAGAACTCCCCGCTCCGGCGCATCGCTTCGTGCCCGCCGTGGGCGTCCGCTTCCTCGATCTGGTCGCGGAGGGGCGGCTGGACAAGGCGACGCTGGAGGATCTGGGCGGGATCGTCGCTGGCGATACGCCGGGCCGGCGGAATGACGAGGAGATCATCATCCTGTCCGTGGGCGGCATGGCCGTGGAGGATGTTGCCTGGGGCACCATCGTGTACCGCAACGCCCTGCGCGACGGGATCGGCGTGAAACTCAACCTCTGGGACGCACCGGCGCTGCGCTGATCTGGCCTGCCGCTCCCAAATCTTCCTATTCTTGCACACAAGTGGATATTTCCATGACCGACATCATCAAAGTCAAGACCGGCAACAAGTTCGAGGACCATGGCAGCTATTCGCGCCTGGTCGCCGTCGACAATCTGATCTTCGTGTCCAATACTGCCGGCCGCAACCCGAAAACCAAGCTGATCCCCGATGATCTGGTCGAACAGACGCTTCAGGTGCTCAGCAACATCGAAGCGGCCCTCGCTTCTGTCGATGCGGTTCTGGAAGATGTCGTTGCCGCCCGCGTGTTCGTGCAATTCCCCGAACATGTCGAGACGGTGATGACCGCTTATGGACAGCGGATGCGCGGCATCAACCCGACATTGACCATGACCTGCCCGCCGCTGGGATCGACCGACTATAAGGTCGAGATCGAAGTCACCGCCTATCGCGGCGCGTCGAAGGCCAATGTGCGCGAACTCCGCATCACCCTCTGATCGTGAACCCGCCTGCCCCCTCCTCTTTCCAGAACGGCATCATGGCCCCAGTCATCACCCCGGTTACAACGTCGCCCACCATGCCCGCATCCACGACGGTGGTGATCATCGGCGGCGGCATCGTCGGCCTGACGACGGCGCTCAACCTCGCCGAGCGGGGGATCCCTGTCACCGTGCTGGAAAAGGGGCGGATCGCGGGCGAACAGTCGTCGCGCAACCTGGGCTGGGTGCGCAAGACATCGCGGGGCGGGGCAGACCTGCCACTGGCGCAGCTATCCGACCGGCTCTGGGCGCAGATGCGCCAGCGGGTGGGCGCGGATGTCGGCTATAGTCAGGCGGGCATCATGTATGTCGCGCGTACCCAGGCCCAGATGGCGGCGCATGAAGCCTGGCTGGAGTCCGTGCGCGATTTCGGCCTCGACAGTCGCTTGCTGTCGGCGCGGGACATCGACCGGATCGCCCCTGGTGGCGTGGGCCGCTGGGTCGGCGGCATCCATACCCCGTCCGATGGCCGGGCCGAACCGACATTGGCATCCAGTGCGATCGCCACGGCCGCCATGGCCAGGGGCGCGATCATCGTTGAAAATTGCGCCGTCCGCGCCCTGTCCCTGTCGGCCGGCGCGGTCAGCGGCGTCGTCACCGAACGGGGCGAGATCAAGTGCGATCAGGTGCTGCTGGCAGGCGGCGTATGGTCGCGGCGCTTCCTGGGCAATTATGGCGTGCCGTTGCTGACATTGCCGCTGGTCGCTTCCGTATTCAGGACAGCGCCGATGGAAGGGCCGACCGATATCGCGCTGGGCGGCCCGGACTTTTCCTTCCGCAAGCGGCTGGACGGCGGCTATACCATTACCCAGCGCGGCGCGCTGTTTGCCCCGCTGATGCTCGACCACCTGTTGATCGGCCTGAAATATCTGCCCGTGCTGCGCAAGGAATGGGCGAATTTGCGGGTGTCCTTTGGCAGGGATTTCTTCGATGATCTGGCGCTGGGCCGCCGGTCGCGCGGCGACCGGGTATCGCCGTTCGAAAAATTGCGCACCATCGACCCGCCGGTCAACCCAGGGTTGAACGAGGAAGCGATGCGCAACCTGGTCGCCGCCTGGCCAGCGTTCAGCCAGGCCGTGGTCGCCCAAAGCTGGGCCGGGATGATCGACGTGACGCCGGATTCGCATCCGGTCATCGCGCCGGTCGCGAAAATCCCCGGCCTGACGCTGGCGTCGGGCTTTTCGGGCCATGGTTTCGGGACCGCGCCGGGCGCCGGGCATCTGGCCGCCGACATCATCACCGGCGCGCGGCCGATCATCGATCCGTCGCCTTATCGCTTCGATCGCTTCTGACGGGAAAAGGGCGCGGCCCATGATCCAGGATCATGGACCGCGCCCAGGACTACCGACCCCCCCGGATCGGCAGGGGCACCCCGCTCAACGAGCCGCGGCCACCGGATCGAGCCGCATGCAGACCGCCTTCGGCTCGGTGAAGGCGTTGATCGCCTCATGGCCGAACTCGCGGCCGATGCCGGACAATTTGTTGCCGCCAAAGGGCATGGCAAGGTCCAGCACATTATGCGTGTTGAGCCAGACCGTCCCGGCATCGATCCGGTCCGCCAGCATATGCGCGCGATCCAGATTGCGGGTCCAGATGCTCGCGGCCAGACCAAAGGGCGTATCGTTGGCCAGCTTCACCAGATCGTCGCCATCATCCACCCGCATCGCACAGACGACCGGACCGAAAATCTCCTCGCGCATCACGCTCATCTGGCTGGCGACGCCGCCCAATATCGTCGGGCGATAGAACCAGCCATCGCCGTCGACCGCTTCGCCCCCGGCGAGCGCGATCGCACCTTCGGCCAGGCCGTTATTGACGATACCGCCGACACGATCCCGCTGGCGCGCGGAAATCAGCGGCCCGACCTGCGTGGCAGGATCGAAGGCGGAACCCAGTTTCAGCGTGCGCGCAATGTCCGACACGCCCTCGATCACCTGATCATAGAGCGGCGCTTCGACCAGCAGGCGCGACCCGGCGGTGCAAATCTGCCCGGAGTTGGAGAAGATCGCGGCCGCCGCGCCGGGAATGGCGCGTTCCAGATCGGCATCGGCCAGGATGATCGTCGGCGACTTGCCACCCAGTTCCAGCGTCACCCGCTTCATCGTGACGGCGGATGCCGCCAATATGCGCTGGCCGGTCGCGGTCGATCCGGTGAAGGCGATCTTGCGCACCATCGGATGATCCACCAGCGCCGCGCCCGCTTCCTGTCCGAAGCCGGTGACGATATTGACCGCACCGGCGGGGAAGCCCGCTTCGAGGATCAGTTCGCCCAGCCGCAGCGTCGTCAGCGACGTTTCCTCCGATGGCTTGAGCACGACGGTACAGCCAAAGGCGATGGCGGGCGCGATCTTCTGGATCGCCTGCCCGATCGGGAAGTTCCAGGGCGTGATGCCGCCGACCACGCCGACCGGGCGGCGCTCGGTATAGGCGCGGTAGATCGCATCTTCGGGCACCAGCGGGTTGAGCGCCACATATTGCCCGGCGATCTTCGAACTCCAGCCCGCGAAGTAGCGCAGCCCGTCGATGGTGAATTGCAGGTCGATCGCCCGCGTCACGCCGATCAGCTTGCCACTGTCGAGCGATTCCAGCATCGCCAGTTCGTCGGCATGATCCTCGACCAGCAGCGCCAGCCGCTCCAGCAACCGGCCCCGGTCGATCGGGCGCATCGATTGCCAGGCCCGGCTTTCGAAACAGCGCTGCGCCGCCTGCACCGCGCGATCGACATCGGCGGCGCTACAGGCGGGAAAGGCCATGATGGTGCGGCCGGTCGACGGGTCGATCGCGTCGATCATCCTGTCGCCCTGCAAGGGTTCGACCAACTGCCCGTCCAGCAGCAGCAACCCCTTGGGCAGCCGCACGGCAGGATGGGGGGCATGGGCCGCATCGGCCGATGCGCGGGTTTCGTCGATCATGGTCATGCGTATCTCCTGGCGATATCAGACGCTTGCCGGGGCGGCGTCGGCATGGACGCGCGCGGCGATGGCGGGTTTTTCTTCCACCTGCGTGGACCCTACCTGCGCATAGGTGCGGGGACGGAAGCGTTTGAGGTAAAGACCATGCCCCAGCCCGATCAGCGCCAGCGGCACGAACAGGTAGGGCAGCTTGTTGACGACCGCCAATGTCGTGCCGGTCAGCGCCGAATAATTGTCCAGCGACAAATAGGTGGCGATCGCGATCAGCACGCCCCCGACAAAGGGCGACACCGTCTTGCCCAGCGAATATTCCCCCCGCCGCGCAAAGAAGATCGGCACCGACAGCGATGTGGCGGTCAGCAGCAGCAGCAGCCCGACCGCGCCCATGGACGACAGGCTGGTGGCCAGGTTCAGCAGCGGGTCAAGGCCCGCGATCGCGAACAGCCCCACCACCACCGACAGGATCAGCGTCAGCAGGATGCACGCGACGCTGGGCGATCCATGGACCGGATGCACCTTGCCCAGCGGCGCAGGCAACAGACCGTCGCGCGCCATGGCGAACATATAGCGGGTGATATTGTTGAAAAAGCCCAGCACGGCGGCAAAAAGGCTGGTGATCGTCAGCAGGCTGAGCACATCGCGCCCGACGATGCCCATATAGCGCTGCGCGACACCGCTCACCAGGCGGCCGGGGTCTGCCGCCGCAACGGATTTCACGTCGCCCGGCGCGATGCTCAGCACCAGGCACCAGGACGACAGCACATAGAAGCTGCCCAGGATCAGCACCGCGCCATAGGTCGCCCGCGGGATGGTGACATCCCGGTTGCGCGCTTCTTCCTGATAGATGGCGGTCGCTTCGAACCCGATACAGCCGTTGATCGCATAGATGACGGAAATGCCAAGGCCCGGCGCAAAGATCGCGGCCGGCGTGAAGCTGTGGAAATTGATGCCCGACACGCCCTTGTCGATCAGGATCAATATGTCGAGCAACAGGATCACCGCGACTTCGGCCAGCAGCGCCACCGTCAGCACCTTGGCCGCCATCGTGATCTTGCGCAGGCCAAGCCAGGAAATGAGCGCGATGCACAGCGCTGCCCAGATTTCCCAGCGGGTCGATATGCCCGCCGTCTGCTGGATGAAGTCCGACAGGAAATAGCACATCGCGCCCAGCACGGACGTAGCCGAACAGATATAGGCCGTCACCGCGACATAGGCGGCGGCGATGCCCGCCTCCTTGCTGATGCTGGAGGCGATATAGGCGTAGAAAGCCCCCGCATTGCGCACATGCGGGATCATCCGCACATAGCCGACGGCGAACAGCAGGATCACGAAGCACATGCCCAGCAAGGTGCCCGGCATGCCCGCGCCATTGCCGAAGGCGAGCGCAAGCGGCACGATGCCCGCCAGCACGCCCATCGGCGCGGCGCAGGCGAGGATCATGAAAATGATGTCGCCGGTTCCGAGCATACCGGGAAACAGGCCGCCGGACTCCGAATGCTGCTCAACGCTTGCCATGCTCTTCGCGCATCCCCTCATATGATGTCGTTCGATCGGTCGATGCGCCATCGACATTGACCCTTCGGGCCATGGGACGTGATTGCGCTTCCGACCGGCTTATTGATATTTTCGGCCACCATGCGGCGCGGGCCGCGGCCGATGCCCTACAGGCCCGGTTTCAGCGCGATCACCCGCAACGGGCTGCCCGAACCGCCCTGGATCTTGAGCGGCGTCGCGACGATCACGGCGCCACGCACCGGCAACTGGTCGAGATTGGTCAGGCATTGCAGGCCGTAACGGCCATTGCCATGCAGCACCGAATGGGCGGGCAGCGGTTCTTCGAAATGCGCCGCCTGCCCCGCGTCGGTGCCGACCGTTTCCACGCCCAGGCCGATGCAAGCGCGCTCATGCACCAGGAACCGCATCGCTTCCGCATCGGGACCGGGCGAATGCGCGCCGTCCTCTTTCAGGTTGAGATAGGCGAGCGTGCCGACACGCTTGTACCAGTCGGTGCGCAACAATATCCAGTGGCGGGGGGGAATGGGGCCATGGCTGGCTTCCCACGCCTCCAGGAACGCGCGCGTCAGGATGAAATCCTCGTCCGCGGCGGCCTGCGCGCTGATGTCGA
Organism: Sphingobium cyanobacteriorum; assembly: GCF_030580935.1. Classification (GTDB taxonomy): domain Bacteria; phylum Pseudomonadota; class Alphaproteobacteria; order Sphingomonadales; family Sphingomonadaceae; genus Sphingobium; species Sphingobium cyanobacteriorum. The sequence continues at coordinate 140,801 of NZ_JAUQOM010000004.1, forward strand.
TCACGACGGCGGGATGGATGAAATCGGCGGGTGGCAGCCTGTCGACGGTGCCGTTCGGCACGTCCTTCCCCGTGATCCAGTGCGCGGGCGCATCGAAATGCGTGCCCGTATGCTCGTTCATGGAAATATTGTTCCAATACCAGGCCGGACCGTCGCCATCATAGCGGGACACGGTTTCCATCCTGAACGGTTCGCATTGTCCGAATTCGGCGGGCAGGACGATGACCGGGAAGTCCGGGGACAGGGTGTTGGTCAGGTCGACGACCGCGATCCCCCCGGATGCGATCCCTGAGGTCAGGCCGGAAAGCACGGTTTCCACGGCGGTCATAGGTTCTTCTCCCTGATGTAAAGCGCCGGATCGTCGGACCAGCGGGCCATGGCGTCCACAGCGGCATCCCCGACGCAAAGCTGTTCCCGGCCGCCTTCCAGCGCGTCGACCACGCCCTTGGCGATGCGCGACGGCGCGACCTTGGGCATCGGCACGGACTGATGATCTTCATCATCGACCGGCCCGGTGAACAGCGTCATGACCCGCACGCCCGATCCGCGCATCTGGTGGCGAAAGCTCTGGAGCAGGGACAGGTGCGCCGCCTGCGCCGCCGAAAATGCGGGGAAACCGGCATCGGGCGCCAATGCGGCCGACGACACGATATCCACGAACGCGCCCGACGGCCGCCCCTGCAACATCGGCGCGCAGCCCTGCGTCAGGCGCAACAGGCCCAGAACGGTCACGTCCAGCGCGTGCTTCTGGTCGATCAGCCCGTCGCCCCGCCGCACGAAGCGGGCCGTGTTGACGACGATGTCGAGCGGACCGGCAATGTCGGTCAGACATTCCGACACGGACCGCGTATCGGTCAGGTCCAGCGGCACGATGCGCACGCCCGTCAGCCCGGCAAGCGCCGCAGGTGGCTGGGCCGGCGCGGGCAGGCCGACGACGACCGACGCCGCGCCCGCCGCCTGCAATGCGGCGACCACCGCCTGGCCGACAGCCCCCCGTCCATCCGTGACCAATATGGTGCGATCACGCACCGGCACGACGAATTCCCGCCACTGTTTGTCGCTCATGTCAGGTTCTTCTCCGGCCGCCATGGCAAAGAGCGCGGCATTGCCGCCCTTGTCGATCATCAGGCGCACGTCGGCCCTGCCCCCGACTGTCAGATTGCGCGACAGATGCGCCAGCGCCACCGGCCCCGCATCCAGCGCGATCGTGCCCATGCGCCAGGGCATATGCGCCCGGAAATACAGGTCGGTCGTCACCCTGACGGTCGTTTCCGCCAGCAGCGTCGCGCCCTGCACCTGATCGCGCCAGGCCAGTTCGCCCCAGCAGACGGGGCAGATGTCGCGTGGCGGATAGGTGACGGCGCTGCATTCGACACATTGCTGAAGCACGAAACGGCCCTGCGCGGCGCGTGCCGACATGGCGTGCATCGCCCGGCTGCGCAGGCCGGCGGGAACATGCCGTTCGACCTTGCGCTGCAATGGATCGCGCTTTTCGGGACGGGGGCGCAACGTCATGCGACAGCCTCCAGCACGGCGGCGGCGGTGCAGATGCCGCGATCATAATTGACCAGGCCAAAGCCGGATATGGCCGCGATCCGGGCGTCGGGCACCTGATCGCCAAGCGGTTGCCGCAATATCTGGCGCATCCCTTCGGTGACATTCTGAAAACCGCCCGCAGCCCCCGCCTGTCCCGCCGACAATTGGCCACCATTCGTATTCAGCGGCAAATCGCCCGTAATCGTGAAGTCGGTGCGCCGGATGAAGTCGGCGACTTCGCCGGGCGGGCAGAAACCGAGATTGTCGATCTGCATCGCGACGATGACGGGATAATCGTCATAGACCTGCAGGACATCGACATCCTGCGGCCCGACCCCCGCCATGGCCCACAGATCATCGACATCCATCGTCCAGCCGCCCCGCCACTGCACCTTGTCCTGCGGATGGGCATTATGTCGCTCGATGGTCGAAAGGATGCGCACCATGCGCAGGCCCAGCCGCTGCGCCACTTCCGGCGTCGTCACGATATAGGCGTCCGCACCGGCACAGGGCATGACGCAATCATAAAGATGCACCGGATCGCTGATCGGCCGCGCGTTCAGATAGGCGTCCAGCGTCAGCACGCCGCGTTGCAGCGCCAGCGGGTTGCTGCGCGCATTGTCACGCTGCGCGACGCACAGCTTGCCGAACGCTTCGCGCCCGATGCCGAATGTGCGCATATAATGATCGGTGATCAGGGCGAAGGTCGCATTGGGCCCGCCCGATCCATATGGATAGACAGCGTCCTGCGAAAAGCGGGAAAAGCCCGCCACCGTCTGGCGAAAACTGTCGAGATGATTGGTGTCCGCCGCGACGCAGGCGACGATCTGCGCATCGCCACACTGCACCGCGCGGGCGGCGCGGCGCATCGCCATCACGCCGCTCGCGCCGCCGGTCGGAATATGGTCGAGCCAGCGGGGGCTGAGGCCCAGATGCTGCACCATGCCGACGGCCGTGTCGGGACCGGCCGAAAAGCTGGAAAAGCAGAAACCGTCGAAATCCCGTGGGCCAAGGCCCGTCACATCGGCCAGCACGCGCAGGGCGCGCCCCGCCCACCAATGGGCCGACTGGCTGGAATAGCGTTCATAGGGCACCGTGACCGGCGCGCACAGAACCACATCGTCATAGCGCAGCCGGCCGCGCATCACACCTGCCGCCGCTTGAGCGCGCGCAGATCGAAAAATGCGTCCTTGCCCATCCTGTCCGCCACCTGATCCTTCAACGCCGCGCGCAAAATCTTCTGCGTCGGCGTCAAGGGTAGCGCATCGACAAAGGCAATCCAGCCCGGCACCTTATAATAAGCCATCTGATCGAGGCACCAGCGCGCGATCGCCTCCGCCGTGCCGGCATCGGCCGGCGCATCGCGCAGCACGACCAGCGCGGCGACTTCATCCCCCCGCACGGCGTCAGGGGTTGCGGCAATGCCCACCTGCTCCACCAGCGGGTGCTTCGACACGATCGCCTCGACCTCGACCGCCGCGATATTCTCGCCCGACCGGCGGATGACATTCTTCTTGCGATCGACGAAATGCAGGTCGCCATCCTCGTCGCGCGATACGATGTCGCCGGTGTGGAACCAGCCCCCGGCCCAGGCTTCATCGGTCGCTGCGGGATTTTTCAGATATTCCTTGAAAAATCCGTAGCGCGGATTCGCCCCGGCCCGGTGCACCAGCAATTCCCCCGGCGCCGGGTCCGTCACGTCCTGCCCCGCGTCATCGACGATACGGATCGCCACATCGGCGGACGGGCGGCCAAAGCAGCTCGTCCCGGTCTTGCGCGGTTCGGCGGTGGCCGCGATCACGCCGCCGCTGCCGGTTTCGGTCATCGCCCAGGCTTCGATCAGCGGAAAGCCGAACCGGGCTTCGAACGGATCGTGCAATTCGCGCGTCACGCCCGCCCCGAAGCCGAAACGGACGGCGTGCAGCTTGTCGGACGCATCGGGCGCGGCGCCCATCAGCATGGACGGCATGACGCCCAGATAGTGCAGACATGTCGCCCCGCTGCGGCGCACGCTGTCCCACCAGGTGCCGGGATGAAAACGGTCGAGGATGATGAGGCAGCCACCGACCGTGACCATCGCCATCACCGACACCGCCATCGCGTTCATGTGAAAGGTCGGGAGCGGCGTCAGCATCCGCTCCTGCCCCGGCCGCAGGTCGATCAGCCCGCCCACATCGCGATACCAGTCGCCCGAATGGAGGAAATAGTCGTTGGTCAGCACACAGCCCTTGGGCTGGCCCGTCGTGCCGGACGTATAGAGCAGCGCGGCTTCCGCGTCCGACCCTGCCGGCGCGGCGGCGGGCACGGGCCGGGCGAGCGGCACGATCGCTTCACCGGGCACCATGACCGGCATGGCGTTGCCGATATTGCGCGCCGCCGCCATGATTTCATCGCGCCGTTCGGGCAGGACGAAGGCCGCATCCATTTCGGAATGGCCGACAATATATTCCAGCTCGCTCAGGCGCAGGTCCGGGTTGATCGGCACCACCGATGCGCCCAGCCCGTTGAGGGCGAACCATATTTCAAGGAACACAGGACGGTTCTGCAACAGCAGCCCGACACGAACGCCCGCGCCGAACCCGGCATCCCGCAACAACGCCTGCCAGCGCGACACCCGTTGCAGCATCGCGCCATAGGAAATGGTGCCCGTCTCGATACCATAAATGGCGGCGGTTTCGGGCAGGATGTGCAGGAACGCATGATCGCGATAGGCCGCGGCCGTCGATGCGAACCTTGAAAAGACCGTTTCGCTACTCACGATTCCCCACATGCAAAGCTGATATCGAAAACAGGCAGGGATGGCCGCTCCGGCCCATCCTTCCTATAAGTATGCATATACATATTTTTAAGTCTATAGCAAATCGAAAGGGCGCGGCCTGCGCGCCCATCCGCATCCGCCCTTATGTGTCCTGACGCTTCACATTGTCGATCATGCGCAACAGCACGTTGCGGCAGATATCGATCTCATGCTGGTCGATGCCGCTGGTCAGCATCGAAAAATGATCTTCCACCAGCGGCCAGCAGCTATGGAGCAGGTCGCTGCCCGCCTGCGTCAGCGCCAACAGCCGCTGCCGCTGGTCGCTTTGCGACACCCGCCGCTCGACCAGGCCGGCCGTCACCATGGCGTCGATCGCCCGGCTGGCCGTCGACTGTTCGGCAAAGGCGCGCGCCGCAATCTCGTTCACCGTCAACCGGCCATGGATATGCAGGATCGAAAGCGCGCGCAGGGTCACGACATTGACCCCGCTCCCGCTCAGTTTCCTGTTCTGCACCGCCTGCCCCAGACTGGATATCCGGTTGACGAGGTAGGGGAGATATTGGTCCAGCGCATCCTGCGTCTGTGGCGGGACACAGGGGTCAACGCGGTCCTTCTTGCCTGCCATCGCTTTCTCCATTGCCCGTTCCCCACCGCCGTTCGCGCGCGCCTGGCGTCCTGTCAAGCGCACTGACGCGCCCCCAGGCCGCATCAGGCGAAGGACCGGATCGTCTGGATCAGGCCGTCCAGCCCGCCTGTCTCGGCATCCTTGATCGCGGTTTCGCGCAAGCGCCGCGCCCAATCGGCCGCATCCGGGCGGCGCTGCACATGGCGGATTTCGGCCATCACCCGGTCGAATTTCGACAGGCCGCGCGCATGGGTGTCGGAATAGCCCTTGATCAGGCGGCGACATTTCAGCACCTCGACACCCAGCGCATAATTGCCCCGCGCCAGCGCCTTCGCATCCGCCAGCCAGGCATCGCGATGGGCGACCTCCTCCGCATGACGCAGCGAACCGCGCCGCCATCCCCGCATCCCGCCCAGCACATAGAGCATCAGGAACCAGCGCAGCGAATAGGTCCGCACCCGCCGCCCCTTGCTCACCCGCCGGTCGAGCCAGGCATAAAGGCCCCCGCTCTGCTTGATCCAGCGGCCCAGTCCCGCCGGCAGCATCCCCGTCACTTCCTCCATGCGGGGATGCATATATTCGGTCGTGTGCAGGATCTGGTCGGTCTTGAGGCCCATTTCCCTGGCGATCCGGTCGCGCCGCGCCGCGCGGGTCTTGAGGTCGGCGACACGGATCACATCGTCATAGGTCATCGCATTGGCGAGATATTTGGCGCCATTGGTGGTGAAGGCATAATTCTGGCTGCCGCCGTCCAGCGCCCGGTCCACGGCGTGGAGGTCGGCCAGCAGGTCGAGATATTCCCGGCCATAGGCAATATCCTGATAATCCACGACCTTCTGCAATCCGGCATAGGCCATCGCCCGGACCATGTCGGGCAGCGCATGGATGTGCGCCAGCAGCGGCGCCAGGCGCGCATCGGCCGAATGGGTCGGCACCACCGGCACCGCCAGCGTGCCGCCAGACGGCTCCGCCAGCGCATCGGGCTTCGCCTGCGTGCGGTCGAAGGCCGCGTCGAATGTCCTGATGCTGGCGGCCACGCCCTTGCCATCGCCCTGGATGACGGCGTGATACGCCTCTTTCCCGAAAGGCAAGGCGCCTGACCCGGCGAGCGCGCCGAACATGGCGGCCGAAATGACGCTGTCATTGCGCACCGCCAGCGCATCCATGTCGAACATGATCTGCTGCCGCGCCGTCACGCCGATCGCATCCGCGACGGCGGGACTGTCGGCGATCCCCTTGCCCGGCGCGCTCTTCTCGCCGATGGTGAGCGACCGATGGGTCGAGGCGATCAGCGTGGTGCGGTCGGGCGTCACGATGCCGCGCAGGATGGACCGGCCCGCCTCCATGAATTCCGACGCCATCACGATATCCACGTCGCCGGGCGTGGGCATCTGCGCCAGGATCGGCTTGCGCCCGTTGGACGCGCGCATCATCTCGACATAATAGATGGTCGCGCCGGTCCGCTGCGCCACGCCGGGCACGGATGTCGATTGCGCGATCCAGCCTGCATTTTCGGCGAGCTTGACGATCCAGCCGGTCAGCACGCCACCGCCCTGCCCGCCCATGGCGACAATCGCGACCGTGATCGGCCGTTCCGTGGCTTCGCCAACGGGCGCCAGTGGCAGTTTCAGCCTGTCCGCCAGCATCACGCCGCCTCCATCGCCACGCGACGGGTATCGCGCCGGCCCTGCAACATGCGGATGATGCCCATCGCCAGTTTTTCCTTGAAGCGGTCCCAGCCGGTGGGGTTGTGGATGACTTCGGCCCGGTAGAAGGACGGGCACAGCGCCGCCGCCTCCGACACTTCGCCGCAATTGCCGCACGCGACGCAGCTATTGTCGATCGTCGCGACCGGATCGTCGCGCAGGGGATCGTCCAGTTGCTTGACCGACAGCGAAGGACAGCCCGACAGGCGGATGCAGGCATGGTCGCCGGTGCAGACATCCTCGTCCACGCCGAACCGTTCCTTGACCGTGCGCTTGCCATCCTTGATCCGCCTGGCGACCTGCGGTTTCACCCGGCGCTGCTTGTTCAGCATGCATTCGGATGAGGCGATGATGATCTTCGGCCCCTCCTGCGTCGTCGTCAGCGCCTCTTTCAACGTCGCGCGCATCTTGCCGACATCATAGGTGCGGTCGACTTCCCGCACCCATTTCGCGCCCACGCCCTTCACCGCATCGATGATCGGATTGTTGGTGCTGCGATCCTTGTTCTCCGCCCGCGACGACAGGATATCCTGCCCCCCGGTCGCCGAGGAATAGAAATTGTCGACGATCAGAAACACGCCGTCATGCTTGTTATAGACCGCGTTGCCGATGCCGCTGGTCAGGCCATTATGCCAGAAACCGCCATCGCCCATCACCGCGATCGACCGCTTGTTGCCCTTCCCGCCGAACGCCGATGTGGAGGCCGGGCCAAGGCCAAAGCCCATCGTCGTGGCCCCCAGGTTGAAGGGCGGCAGGATGGAAAACAGGTGGCAACCGATATCGGCGGACACATGATGCTCGCCCAGTTCCTCATGCACCAGTTTCATCGCGGCGAAGATCGGCCGTTCGGGGCAGCCCGTGCACAGGCCCGGCGGGCGGCCGGGCACCACGGACTTCAATTTTTCGACGCGGGGATCGGAGAGGATATCCGCCGCGTCGGGCACCGGCGGGCGATTGCCCAGCAGGCGCGAATCATGGTCCTCCAGGAATGTCTGGATGCCCTTCATGATGACATGGGCGGTATAGTCCCCACCCATGGGCAGCACATCCTTGCCCCGCACCCTGGCGTTGATGTCGCGGCGGCGCAGCACGGTGTTGAGCGCCTGTTCCAGATATTCCGGCTGCCCTTCCTCGACCATCAGCACCGCGTCCTTGCCCGCGGCGAAGGCGGCGACTTCGGTATCGATCATCGGATAGGCGACGTTCATGACATAGAGCGGCACCTGCGTATTGCCATAGGCGTCCGACAGGCCCAGATATTGCAGCGCGCGGATGACATTATTGTACATGCCGCCCTGCAGGACGATGCCGACCTTGCCGGCTTCGGGACCGAAAAATTCATTGAGCTTGTGGTCGCGCACGAAATCGATCGCGGCGGGCATCCGGCGGGTGATCTTTTCCTGTTCCTGCTCATAGGCGGCGGGCGGCAGGACGATACGGCTGAGGTCGCGCCTGGGGTTGTTCAGCGCGTCGCCGATCGTGAAGGCGGGCTTCACATTGTCCTTGCAGGTGAAGCTGCCATGCATGTGACAGGTGCGCACGCGGACCTGGAGCATCACCGGCGTGTTCGACGCCTCGGAAAGCTGGAAGCCCTTTTCGATGAGATCGACGATCGCGCCATGGTCGGGGCGCGGGTCGAGCAGCCACATTTGCGACTTCATGGCAAAGGCGTGGGTGCGCTCCTGCATGATGGAGGAACCTTCGCCATAATCCTCGCCCACGATCACCATCGCACCGCCGGTCACACCGCCCGACGCCAGGTTAGCCAGCGCATCGGACGCGACATTGGTGCCGACCGTGGATTTCCACGCGACCGCGCCCCGCAGCGGGTACATGACCGATGCCGACAGCATCGCGGCTGCCGTCGATTCATTGGCGGAACTCTGGAAATTGACGCCCAGCTCATCCAGCACATCCTTGGCGTCCGACAACACATCCATCAGGTGCGAGATCGGCGATCCCTGATAGCCGCCGACATAGGATACGCCCGATTGCAGCAGTCCCTTGGTGATGGCCAAAATGGCCTCACCCTTGAAGACATCGCCCTCTCCCAGCCGCAAATGCTCGACTTCCCGCGCGAAGGACCGTTCCGCCATGATCACCCACCTCATCTATAATATGCATTTGCATATATTTAGGTATGAAGCATGTCAACGCCTTTGGCGCGGCGCGGTCGCCATGCCCTGTCCGATGCCGCCCTGTCCGATGCCGGCACATGAAACGTGACGCCTGCGTATCAGTCACGTAGGGACGGGGCGTTACGGACTGTAACGATACCGTCATCGGCGTGACTTCGCCGCCCGCACAGCGGAAAAACGGGTCATCCCTGTCCATTGAAAAAGGCGCGTGCAATTGTCACTTTCGTTGTCTCCTTTCCTGCGCGCCAGCGCGATCGCCCTGGCCGCCACCAGCCTGTCACCCACCACCGCCATGGCAACGGATGCGCCGTCGGATGACAGCAGCGCGGACATGCCGGCCCCGGATGTGAACATCATCGTGTTCGGCCGGGGCGAGGACAAGATCGGCGTCGCGGGCGCGGCGAGCGAAGGCAGCGTGGCGGGATCGGATCTGTTGATCCGCCCCCTGTTGCGCGTGGCCGAACTGCTCGAAGCGGTGCCCGGCATGATCGCCGCGCAACATTCAGGCAGCGGCAAGGCCAATCAATATTTCCTGCGCGGCTTCAATCTCGACCATGGATCGGACTTCACCACCTCTGTCGACGGCGTGCAGATGAACCTGCGCTCCCACGGCCATGGCCAGGGCTATCTCGACCTGAACGGCCTGATCCCCGAAATCGTGGATCGCGAAGATTATCGCAAGGGGCCGTATCGCGCCGATGGCGGCGATTTCGCGCTGGCGGGCGCCGCCTCCATCGCGACCATATCGGCGTTCAAGGCGCCCTGGGTTTCGGCGGAGGCCGGCAGCTATGGCTGGCGGCGCTTGGCGGCGGGCGGCACCATTGCCGCGCCGGGCGACGACGCCATGCTGACGCTGGCGGGCCAGTTCAAGGTCTATGACGGTCCCTGGCAACAGCCCGAACGGCTGCGCCACTATTCCGGCTTCGCCAAATATGCAGCCACCACTGGCGCTGGGCGCTTCACCCTCTCGCTTCAGGGCTATCACGGCACCTGGAACCCGACCGAACAGATCCCCGAACGGGCGGTCGGCACGCCGCGCTGCCCCACCGTCTTTTGCTCACCCGATCCCAGCGCGCGGGGACGGACCGACCGCTATATCCTGACCGCCGGACTGGAAGGCGACGACTGGAACGCCACGGCCTATGCCCAATATTATAAATGGCGGATGAGTTCGAACCCCACCTACGCCAATGCCGACGGCAGCAGCGCGCAGATCGAACAGTTCGACCGCCGCTGGGTGCTGGGCGGATCGCTGCGTAAACGCTGGACGCTGGCCGATTGGGCGGACCTGGGCATCGGCGCGGAAACCCGGTATGACGCGATCGGCAATGTCGGCGTCTATCACACCGACCGCCGCCGGTTCATCGCCTCGCTTGGCGAATATCGGGTCGATGAAGGCTCGCTCGCGGGCTTTGGCGAACTGACCCTGCGCCCGTTGCCGGGCCTGCGTGTCATCGGCGGGCTGCGCGGCGATCATTACTGGTATGACGTGCGGGCAAAGGATGCGCAGGCTTTGGCGCTGGGCCAGGGGGACGGCGCCAGCAGCCTGCTCTCGCCCAAGGCGGCGATCGCCTGGTCGCCCTCGCCCGCCTTCGAATTCTACGCCAATTGGGGCCGCGGCTTTCATTCCAACGATGTGCGCGGCGCCGTCAACCGGGCCAGCCCGGTGCCGGTCCTGGTGCGCGGCACGGGGAAGGAACTGGGCGTCCGCTTCCAGCGCCCCGGCATCAGCCTGACCGCCACCTATTTCTGGCTGGACGTGGCCAGCGAGTTGCGCTTCGTCGGCGATTCCAATGCGGTGGAGCCGACCGGGGCAAGCCAGCGGCGCGGCTATGAACTGGTCGCCTTCTGGCGGCCCGTGCCCTGGCTGGCGCTCGACGCCACCTATACCGCCAGCCGGTCGCGCTACGACAATGGCGACCGCATCCCCAATGCGTTCGAAAATGCCGCCTCCGCCGGTGCGTCGGTGATATTGAACGACTGGTCCTTCAGCGCGCGGGTTCGTCATCTTGGCCCCTATCCGCTGATCGAGGACAACAGCGTGCGCGACAAGGGCAGCACCATCGTCAACACCCGCGCCGCGCGGACAATGGGCCGGTTCGAACTCTATGGCGAAATACTCAACATGTTCCAGAGCCGGGACAAGGACATCGCCTATTTCTACGAAGCCTATCTGCCGGGGGTGGATGCAGCGCCGGTGGAGGGCCGGTTGAGCCGGGTGGTGGAACCGCGCACCGTCCGCGTCGGGGTGAAGCTGACCTATTGACCGATGGCATGGTCCATGGCCGAAACCGCACAGAAGCAGGCCTGAAATGAAATAGAGCAGGCGCACCCCTGCCCTATGCTATCCTCACGAAAATATGATCCTGGCGAAAGGGAAAAGACCGATGATCGCATCCATCACCAGCGCCTGGCGGCGCGCGCGTGCCGGTCACATGGCGGGAACGGACGGCGCCGGCGACCTTGATCTGACGCGCTCGGCCTTCCTGCGCGTCGCCGCCGCCGGGATCGTCACCGCCGGGATCGGGATGGCGGCGGGCAGGGCGATCGCGGCAAGCCGGCACGGCATCGCGCCCGTAACCGATGTCGAAAAACTCTACGACGCCTGGCAGGAACGGTTCAACGCGGCGGACCTCGACGCGATGATGGACCTGTACCTGCCCGACGTGGCCTTCATCAGCCCGCAGGGCAAGACGCTGACCACCCCGGCCGCGATCCGCGCGGATTTTGCCGAAGCCTTCGCCCTCAAGCCCGTGATCGACATTCATGATCGCCGGCATATCCGCTATCGCGACATCGTGCTGACCACCAACCACTGGTCGATGACGCTGACCGGCCCGGACGGCAAGCCGGAACAACTGACCGGCGGCGGCATCGAAGTGCTGCAAAAACAGTCCGACGGCGGCTGGCGCTTCATCATCGATGATGCCTCGCGATCGGCGTCCTGATCGCCCTGTCGCTCCGCGCGGCGCAAGGAACGCGCCCGCCGCCATGCTGCCCCTTGTCCAGACGGGAACCTGTTACATGACACTGTCCACCCTGATGTCGCGTGGAAACCCTGTTCGTCATGCGGTCGCGCTTGCGGCCTTGCCGCTATTGGCCTGCGCCCTTGCCCTCCCCGCCCATGGCGCGGAACAGAAGGAAGTGGGCATCACCCCCGTGACGGTCGGTGCAGGCCCGTTCCTGTCCGATACGGCGGAACAGCATAACGTGCGCGTCGACATTCTGGTGCGGGGCCTGGCGCATGGCTATGCCCTGGCCTTCCTGCCCAACAACGACGCCCTGATCGTCGAGCGGGGCGCGCGGCTGCGGCTGCTGCGCAACGCCACGGGGGCAAAGCCGGAACTGGTCGATGCGCCGATCGCGGGCGCCCCCAATTACAGTCAGCAGGACCATATCCTGCCTGACGATGTGCTGGGCATCCAGGATGTCGCCCCGCACCCCGATTTCGCCACCAACAATCTTGTCTATTTCACCTATAACAAGCCTGTCGGCTATGATGCCACGGCCAAGCGGCTCACTGTCGCCACGGTACTGGCGCGGGCCAGGCTGCGGGACATGCGGCTGGTCGATGCGCAGGATCTGTTTACGGGCGAAACCGTCATCGGCGCGGGCGGATCGCGCATCCTCTTCGGACGCGACGGCATGATGTTCGTCACGGTCGGCGCGCTCAGCACCGGCGATATCGACTCCGCCCAGCGCACCGACAATATCTATGGCAAGGTGCTGCGGATCAGGACCGATGGCACGATTCCCGACGACAATCCTTTCGTGAAGGTGAAGGGCGCGCGCCGGGAAATATACAGCTATGGCCATCGCGACCCGCTGGGCCTGACCTTCGACGGCCAGGGCAATATCATCGCGTCCGAACATGGCCCGCTGGGCGGCGACGAACTCAATCGCATCCTGCCCGGCCGCAATTATGGCTGGCCCCACTATAGCTATGGCACGGAATATGGTGGATCGCCCCTGCCCGCCACCCCTGTCGGCCCCGGCACCACCGCCCCGTTGATGATATGGATGCCGGGCATCGCGCCCACCGGCGTCGCCTTCTACACTGGCGACAGGTTCCCGGACTGGAAGGGCAATCTGTTCATCGCCAGCGCCCGCCGGGGGGAAATCAACGGCACGGGATCACTGATCCGGGTGGTGCTGAACGACAAGTTGCAGGAATTGCGCCAGGAATCGTTGCTGGGCGACCTGCATCAACGGTTCAAGGATGTCCGGCAAGGCCCCGACGGCCTGCTCTACGCATTGACGGACGAGGATGACAGCGTGCTCCTGCGGATCAGTCCGGCGCCACGCCCCTGACAGGGGATGATCGTGCGATGCGGCTGGCTGCACCGCAGCCAGCCGCATCGTCATGTCAGAAGGTGAAGCCTGCACGAATGCCATATTCGCGGGGCGCGCCGTAAAATTCGCGCAGGCCGAACTGGCCGCTGACATAGCGCTTGCCGGTCAGGTTGGTGCCATAGGCTTCGATATGGAAGTCGCCCGTGCGCAATGTCACCAGGCCCGACACCAGGCCATAGCCTGCGATCCGGTCCGATACCGGCGAATAGGCCAGATAGGTGAAGCGCGGCCCGACATAGGCATAGTTGACGCGCGGCGTCAGTGTCGCGTCACCCCCCAACGGAATCTCGTAGGACGCGCTCGCCCCATAGGTCCATTTGGGCGAATAGAGGTTCGGCCCCCCGTTCGTCGTGACGATCGCGGACGAATAATCGAAGCAGACCGGCGGTGCGGACGGCACTCCGGCCGGGCATTGCGGCCCCAGCGTGCTCGACGGAATCAGCCGGGTATTCACAAAGGTCAGCCCCGACAGTTTCGAATGCACATAGGCAATGTTCGCATCGAAACTGAACCCGCCGAAACGGCTTTGCAACTGGGCCTCGATCCCCTTGATCTTGCCCTTGGAGATATTCTCCACGCCATTGAAGCCGGTGCTGGGTTCCACCACTTCGAACTGGAAGTCGGAATAGTCATTGTAGAAAGCCGACACCTGTGTGCGGACATGCTTGTCGAACAGGCTCGCCTTCCAGCCGATCTCGTAGTTCCAGACCATTTCGGGCCGGAATTCGGAATCGACGGCGTTGAAACCGCCCGGCTTGTACCCCCGCGCCGCGAAGGCATAGAGCAGGTGATTGTCATCGACGGTCCAGTTGACGGCGGCCTTGCCCGTGACGCGGCCATCCTGATGCGATCCGGCAAGGTCAGCGACCGGCACGCCGGTCGGCGGGAAGCCGGGGATGCCCGCGCCGATCCGCACTTCGCCAACGCCGCTGGCCTTGTAATGGGAATAGCGCGCGCCCAGTTGCAATTGCACGTCCGGCGTGATGCGATAGCTGCCCTGGGCGAAAATCCCCAGCGTCGTGCGTTCATTGTCGGGGTTGATGTCGGTGGGGAATCCGGCCTGAAGCTGGCCGATCCGCACCTTGATCTCGTTGCGCTGGAAATAGCCGCCCACGATCCATTCCAGTGTCTCGCCGGTTGGGGAAATCAGGTTGATTTCCTGGCTGTACTGGCGTTCGCGGGCATAATAATTTTCACTGATCTCGCCCCCGACCACGACGGGGGGTAGCTGTGCAAAATCCAGGAAGGGCGCTTGCGATGCGTCGATGTCGTTCACGCCCTTGATGCTCTTGCTCTGATAGCCGCTGAGCGACCGCAGCACGATGCCGCTGGCAAATTCCTGCCGCAGTTCCAGACTGGTGATGAACGCCTTTTCACGTATGGCGACAGGCGTGTCATAGCTCAGCGTATAGATGTCGCCCACGCGATAGGCGCCAAATTCGGTGCCCGCGATGGGACGATAGGCATAACCGCCGATATCGCGGTCATTATATTGTACCTTGAGCAGCGCACGAAAATCGCCCGGCTGCCACAATATGCCCAGGCGACCGCCCTTCTCGTCCAGCTTGCCCGCCTTGTTGTTGAACGGGCCGACATCGGTGAAATAGCTGTCATGCCCGCGATAAAAGCCCGCGCCGCGCACCGCAAGGGTAGAGGACAAGGGCAGGTTCAGCGCCCCTTCCAGGCCGAAATTGCCGCGATTGCCGGCATTCCCCTCGGCATAGCCGCTCACGCCCTTCAGGTCGGGGTTGCGCGAATTGATGAAGATCGCGCCGCCGGTCGAATTGCTGCCGACCAGCGTGCCCTGCGGGCCGCGCAGCACTTCCACGCTGGCCAGATCGTAAAAGCTGTTGGCCTGCACGATCGGCGGCTGGAACAGGCCATCGATATAGGTCGCCACGCCCGCCGTCACATTGGGCGAATTGCTCGCCAGCCCGATACCGCGAATATTGATGGCAGAAGTAATGCCCGCATCCGATATGGACAGCGCCGGCGTCGCATTTTGCAGATCGTTCAGCCGGACGATCGCATTGGCCTTGAGGTCGTTCGCGTCGAGTGCGCTCGCCGCGATCGGCACCTTCTGCAAATTCTCGGTCCGCCGCTGGGCGGTCACGACGATCTCGCCCAGGGTATTTTGCGCGGCCGCCTGCTGGGCACTCTCCTGCGCCCATGCCGGCGTTACCCACAATGTGGCTATGGCAGTCGATCCTGCCAGCAGCTTGCGATTCATATGTCTCTCCCTGATATGTTTTTTGTGTTTATCGCGGTGTCCAGGCCGATACGGCCTGAAGGAATGCGCCGGTTTCGGCTGTCGCCGTTTCGTCCCCCGGCGGGAAATAGCTGATCTTGACGACCACGGTGCGCGATGGCGGATCGACATAGATATACTGGCCTTGCAGGCCGAGCGCGGAATAGGCGCCCTTGTCGTTGAGCAGCCACCATTGCATCCCGTAGCCGGTGGGCAGGCCCGGCGCTTTGGGGTCAGCGGGCGTGGACGGCGCGGTGGAGGTGCGTACCCAGTCAGCGGGAACGACCTGCCGGCCGTTGGCGCGACCGCCATCCAGCATCATCTGGCCGATGCGTGCGAAATCGCGCAGCGTGGCATTGAAGCCGGCCCCGCTGAATTCACGCCCAACCCCCGGCTGGCCGTCCATGATGTAGAATCCGTCCTGCTCCGCCCCCAAAGGCTCCCACAATTTCTGCGTGGTATAGGCCGCAACGCTCGTGCCGCTGACCCGTTCGATCAGCCAGCCCAGAACCGCGGTATCCAGCGTCTTGTACTGGAATGTGCTGCCGGGCTGATGCAGCCGCCTGATCGTCCGCGCCGCATCCGCGAAGCGCGCGACATTCTTCACCAGTGCATCGACATGGTTGCGTGCCGCGATGCCGGGATTGGCAAAATCATAGCGTTCCTCATAATCGACGCCCGAACGCATCTGCAGGATCTGCCGGATGGTGACGCCGGCATAGCCGCTGCCTTTGAGTTCGGGCAGATAGACGATGATATCGTCATCCAGCGATGCGATCCGGCCTTCGGCCAGGGCGCATCCCACCAGCAGCGACGTGATCGACTTGGTCATGGACCAGGCGATGAAGCGGCTGTTTTCGTCACTGTTGTTGCGATAGATTTCACTGACGATCTTGCCGTCCTTCATCACCAGCAGGGCATTGGTGTAGGTGCGGTCGAGGAAATCCTGCGATGTATAGTTCTTCCCACCGAAATTATAGGTGAAGTCCAGCGGCGCATCGGCCCGCGGCAACCGCCACGGCGTGCCCGCATGGGCCACCGTCCGGGTCGTGAACAATCGGTCCATGCTGCGAAAGGTCAGGGCATTGATGTCGCCGTCCAGCATGTGCCAGCGCGCGATCTGGATGGCGGTCGGCACGCTGGATGATGGCCCGTCGGTCAGCACCGGCGGCAGGGTTTGCTGCGCGCTCGCCGGCTGTGTGACCGCCAATATGGCCCCCATGGTGAAAGTCGTCAAAATCGTCGGCCGCTTGCGCACACCCATCCCCTCTGTTCTGCGGCCAAGCGATGGTCGTCAGCCTTATGGCGCAACTCTAGGCCAGACCGCACGGACAAGCGGCTCCCATATGGGATATGCCGGCCGGGCCACCGTCAATGCAGGCCGGCATTCACCTGGGCGATGACGGAATTGCAGAGCTTGCCGACCAGGTCGGCCTGACGGCGACTGTCGGTTTTCGCCAATATGCGCTTCATCTGGATACGCACGGTGCCAACAGATATGCCTTTGCGCATCGCATATTGATCAAGCGACAGGCCCTGACACAGGGCGATGGACAATTGCGCTTCGGCGCATGTCAGGCCGAACAGGGACATGACGTGCGGCAACGACAGGAACGGCATATGCGCGCAATCGGTCAGGATCACTATCCTCTCCTCCCGCGTGTCGCGCCAGCCATCCTCCGCCATGCACAGTGCGTCTGCGGGCAAGGCGATGGCCTGAATGGCGCCGCCATCCGACTGACAAAACCGCGCGGCCGCCACCTCATCCACGCCAGACGGGGACAACAACCCTGTCAAGCGGTTGCGATTGTCGGGTGAACATCCCCGCAACCAGCCATTGCCCACCGTCAACGCCGCGCCCCTGCCCAGCATTTTGTCGGCCGCGCGATTATGCCAACGCACCTGGCCGGCGGCGGTGCAGGACACAATGCCGACGCGAAGCTGGTCCATGATGGCGGTCAGCATGTTTTCGGTCGCACAGGCCGTGCGCAGCTTTGCCGAAATGCGCGCAAGGGACAGTAAATGGGGACCGATATCGCCCAAAAAGGCCGCATCCAGCCTGTCCTGATCGGCCTTGTCATCGATATGGCGATGGAGAATGAGGCTGAAATAGTGGGATGGCGCAAATTCCATCAATATGCCCGTGCCGCCCTTCAGCCCGATCTGTGCCAGACGCTGGCGGGTTTCCTGCAACTCCGGGGAGCCGGGGACAAAGCGTTCCTTGTCCGTCAGGACCGAAGGCATCTCTTTCGGCAAAATGGAAGGGTTGACAAGCAGCCGGGGATTATCCGGGTTGTTGATCCACCGATCATGCTGTGAGGCGTGCGCATGGGAGTAGGAATCCCGTTCCTGCCAGCGGATGGAGAGATATCCGCCATCCTGCCGGTATATTTGCACCGCCGCGCTGCGCGCGCCAAGTTCGGTGCATATTCGGTCGAGAAGCGGGCGCCAGTTGCCCGGATGCTCGCAGCATCCATAAAGCTCTGGCAGAATCTGCGTGCCCAGACCCGTCTCCATATCCTGTCCCTTTGCATTGGGGCACGCCGTTACATGCCCATGACAGCCAGCCTATAGCCTATTGCCACCATTGTTAATCGATCGCCGGTCCATGGACGAAATTTTTCGGATCATCCGATATTGGCCGAAATTGCAACCTATCGAAGCGTCGGGGCAATTTTGTCTGGCGGCGGACATGGCATTTGCATCCCTCGATCATGGTGATAGGCGTCGATTGCCCGTCGGCGCGGCACGCTCTGGAGATGGCCGTTGAGCAACGCGACGCGATTTCACACCCTGTCTGTCAAGGTGCATCGCTATCTCGGTCTTTTGCTCGCCATCTTTCTGATTCTGATTGCGGGGACTGGCAGCATCATCGCCTTTTACGATGATCTGGAACGCAGCTTCAACGCCCGGATGCGTGTCGTCACACCACAGGCAGGCGGCTGGACGATCCACGATGCCCTTGCCATACGCGAAAAGCTGGAAGCACAAGACCCCCGATCCCACCTGTTTTCGCTGCAATTCCCGCAAAAAGCCGATGAATCCCTGTTCTCCCGCGTGATGCCCGCGATCAACCCGGACAGCGGGGAACCCTATGCCATCGACTATGACGAAGTTTTCGCCAACCCCTATACCGGCGAACGGCTGGGGCAGCGAATCATCGGCGAAGCGACGTTGCAATCTTCCGGCCTGTTCTCCTTCATCTATTACCTCCATTACGCCCTGATATTGCCGCTTGGCCTGGGAACATTGCTGATGGGATCATTGGGGCTGGCCTGGGCACTGGAAAGCATGGTGGGTTTCTACCTGACCCTTCCGGCCAAGGTGAAGCCAGCAAAAACAGGCAGAAAGCCCCGGTCCTTTGTCCGGCGCTGGTCCACATCCTGGAAAATCAGCGCAGGCGCGCATGGGGCCAGACGGATGCTCGATATCCATCGCGCGTCGGGGCTATGGCTATGGCCATTGCTGCTCATTTTTGCGGTCAGCGGTTTCGCTCTCAATCTTGGCGGCCCCTATGCCGGCTTTGTCAGCCGGTTTGTCGATTATGTCCACTTCCAGGAAAAGCCGCCACGCGATCCGCTGGCGCAACCGCTGGTGCGACCACCCATCGACTGGTTCAAGGCGGCGGAACTGGGGCAAAGCTATTTCCGCCAGCAAGCCAAGGCGCAGGGCTTCACTCTGGGCAAGCCCGCCTCCATCGATTATCGGCGCGACCTGGGCCTGTATTTCTTCTCGATGCACACGTCGCGCGACCTGCTCGATGCGCAGGGCAATCCTACCGAAACCAATTCGCCCGCAACCACGGCGACCATCGCCATCGACGCGCGCGACGGTCGCTTCCTTGGCCTGCAACTGCCGACCGGACAACGGGCAGGCAATACGATGACCAGTTGGCTGATGGCCCTGCATGTCACCGCGATCGGCGGACGCCCATGGCAGATTGCGGTTTCCGCCTTCGGCCTGCTGGTCGTGACCCTGTCGTCGACCGGGCTTCTGCTATGGTGGCGCAGGCATAACGCCCGCCGGCCCGGATCGCGAACGGCGCGGTCCCCGTCCGGCGCCGGCAGCAGGCCAGCCGCCTGAACGCAGGGCAGAGCAAGGGGCGTCATTGCTGGCGCCTGGGTCTGGTCGCGCGTGGCAGGATCGGCAACCATATTTTTTACGCGAAGGCAGGCCGGCCCGATTTGCCCTTGAAGCCTGCCATCATGCACAGAATTCTGCCGGCATCCGCGCCCGAACTTTCGGTCTGGGGCATCAGATTGACGGATGCCGCCCAATCGAGCGCGATCGGCAAGAATCCGCGTCCGGACAGCGATTTGGCAACAGTCACCGAAATGCCCGATTAATCCCGCCAGATCATTTCCCGCAGCGCAAGCACGGGGCGCTTATTTAATGCAATTGCAATCCAATCGACATGCGCCGGACCCGAAGCCGCAGTAACGCCCCGTCAGGGAAAGCGGGGGGAATTCATGATGAACAGGCGTTTGCGCGTCCTGATGGTCGCCGTCATGGCTGCCTTTGCGACATCGGGCGCAGGACGGCAGGACAATCAGGTCCAGTTGCATGACGGGGCCATGTCGCCCGCCCTTGCGGGCAGCCATGGGCTGACGGTCATGACCTATAATATAAAGGGGTTGCCCTGGCCGATCGCCTTTGACCGCGGGGCGGCTGTAGAACGGATCGGCGACCGGCTCGCGCGGATGCGCCGTGCCGGGCAGCACCCCCGGCTGGTCCTGTTGCAGGAGGCTTTTTCGGCAGACGCCATGACGCTGGCCCAACGGGCAGGCTATCGCCATGTCGCGATGGGACCGGACGCCGATCTGCGCACCCCCGTCACGCCCAACGCCGCAGACACCGCCTTCCTGCGGACCGCCCGCTGGGACCGGGGCGAACAGATGGGCAAGTCCATGGGCAGCGGGTTGATGATCCTGTCCGACTATCCGATCCGTCGCACCGACCGCCTGGCCTTCCCCGATTTCGCCTGCGCCGGTTTCGATTGCCTGGCGAACAAGGGCGTGTTGATCGCCCATATCGACATTCCGGGCATGGGACCGACCAGCATCGTCAACGCCCATCTGAATGCCCGGACCGCTTCGGGCGTACCCGTCATCCGGTCGCAACAGGCCTATCGCCGGCAAATCGAACTGATGGCCGGCAGCATCAGGCGCCATGTCCAGCCCCACGAAGCGCTGGTTCTGGGCGGCGACATGAACCTGGGCCGGGACAGACAGCGGGGCCGCGCCTTTTTCGGCACCTTCGCGCAGGCCGGGCTGGCTTTCGTCACGCCCGGCCTGGGCGGCGCGCAGCAGGTGCTGGCGCGCAGGGTGGGCGCGACCGGATCATGGCACGATCTCACCCACGCCGTCCGGCATGGCAAGGACTGGCTGTTCGCCCGCAACGCCGGCGGCGCGCCGATGACCGTGCTGCGCGCGCAGGTGCCGTTCGGCACCGAAGCCGATGGCGCGCCACTATCCGACCATTTCGGCTATATGGTCCACTATGCCGCGCAACCAGGGCCTAAACCGATCGCGTTCGCCAGCAGCAATCCGATGCCCAAATTGGCTGGACGCTGATGATGCGCCTTCCGCCCTATTGCGCGGCACTCGCGTTGCTGCCGGTCTGCCAAAGCGCACATGCGCAGGACGCAATATTGGATCAATCGCTGCGCTTCACCCTGAAGCGCGAATCGCGCGCATGGTCGCTGCGGCCTGCCGTCACATTGGAGGCACCGTCGCGCGCGCGCATGGCCCGGCTGTCTCCCGTCGTGACCAATGATCGCGTCCATGCCCTGAACATCACATTCCAGCGACAGAGGCACAGACTGTTTCGGACAGCGCCTGCGCAGAGCATCGACCTTCGCCCGTTCGTTTCACGCAGCCATAGCCTGCTGATGACAGTGGAGGATCGCCTGTCGCTGAGCGATACGCTGGCGGTAACAGCCGGTCTGCAAGGGGTAAATGCCGCCAATCGCAACGCGAACGTCACCGCGACCGGGGGCAAGGAGCGGATCGGCGCCCGCGACTGGCTCCTGCCCCGCATCGCCATCACCTTTCGCCCGAACACAGATGCCGGCCTTCGCCTGGCCTATCGCGAAAATATGCATAGCTTCGGCGAGACCGGGCGGATCGGCCCGATGGGACTGGCGCACGAAACCTATCGCGCGATGGCACAGAATCTGCGGCCCGAAACCCACCGCCTGCTGCACCTGGATGCGGACTGGACACCCACAGCCGAAGCGACCTTGGGTATCGCTGCCTTTCAGGGCAGGGTAAGGGAGCGCCTGTCCTTTGTCGATCATGGCTATCAACCGTTCAACAGCGGTTCGGCCCGGTTGCAGGGCGTGCGCCTGACCATGCACCATCGCCCGTCCCGCCATTGGCGCTGGTCGGTGCACTATATGGCGGCACGGCTCGATCTGGCGCGCGATGGTCATGCGCGGGAACACAGCCTGGCATTGGAGTCCTGCTGGTCACATGGCCCCTGGGCCGCCACCATCAACGGTGCGCTGCGCAGCCGGCCCGCGCTGGATGCGGGCAGCCACGCCGGCAATGGCGGCGTCCGGTTCGAAGGCGCATTGCGTTACAACCTGTCCGATTCAGCCTCCATGCCTGCCTATGTCTCGCTCAGCCTGAGCGACCCCGATCCACTGGCCAGCGCCGCCCTCCTGCGCGATCAGACCGCAGGACCAGTCCATGCCGCCGATCGCGCGCGCGGCATCATGCTGGGCGTTGGATTACGCTGGTAGCCCCGCCATCGCCCGGTCGTAATAACGACTGATGATCTGCCGACCGAAAGGGAAAGATATGAAGTGGCCCCTTAAGCTGGCTGGATTGCTGCCAGCCCTGTTCAGCCCGGCACAGGTCCGGGCAGGGGTGGATGCACCCGTCATCGCGCCCGTGTCGTTGCGCCTGTCCGCGCCGGAGGCAAGGCAGGGCGCGGCATCCGATGGCGTCCATATCTTCGTTATCGACAATGACCGGATCGGCAAATACCGGATCGCCACTGGCCAGCGTATCGCCCAGTGGCAGGGCGAACGGCGATTGTTTCCGCACATGAACAGTTGCACCGTGGCCGGGCGCGATCTGGTGTGCGCCGCGTCCAACTATCCCGCCGTGCCGCAGACCAGCGCGGTGGAATTTTTCGATGCCCGGACCTTGCGGCATGTGCGGACGGTCAGCCTCGGCTTTGGTCCCGGATCGCTCACCGTGCTCGATCGACACGCGGGCAAATGGTGGGCGGTGTTCGCCAATTATGCGGGCAAGGGCGGGGAACCTGGCCGTGACCATCGCTACACGCTGCTGGTACGGATGGACGACGCCTTCCGGCAGGAGGCAGCCTGGACCTTCCCGCCCGAACTGATCGATCGTTTCGCGCCGTTCAGTTGTTCCGGCGCAAGCTGGAGCGCGGATGGCCGGCTGTTCGTGACCGGCCATGACCGGCCGGAACTCTATGAAGTCGCGCTGCCGGCCGCGGGGTCGCAACTCGAACTGCGCCGCACCATCGGCCTGGCGACGCCGGGGCAGGCGATCGACTGGGATCCTGTCCTGCCCCGTCGGCTCTGGTCGATCGACCGGGCCAGCGGGGATGTCGTCGCCAGCGAAATCCTGGATCGTCCCTGATACGCCCGCGCCTCAGGCAGCCTGTCGCCGGTCGGCGACGATGCGCGCATAAGTGGCGAACAGGCGGTCGAAATGATCGTCCATCGTCATGACCGATGGCGCCAGCGCCGTGGCGATGGCCCGTTGCCGTGCAGGATCATCCTTTGCAAAAGCGATGATCGCAGCGGCCAGGCTATCGGCCTGTCCCGCGCGGTAGAGCAGGCCGCCGCCGCTGCGCGCCTGATCGGATGCGCCACCGTCGTCCGGGACGATCACCGGCAGCCCGCTGGCCCGTGCTTCCGCCGCGACCATGCAGAATGTCTCCGCCTCGCAACCATGGACCAGCGCGTCGGCGCTGGCCAGCAGTTCGGCGAGTATGGCGCGGTCATGGACGGGTGCCAGCAACTGGATATGGGGATTATTGGCGGCGGCGCGGCGGACGCGCGCCCGTTCCCGTCCGTCCCCGACCAGCACCAGGCCCACCGGCGTCGCAAAACCCGCTGACGTGACGGCATCGATCACCATCGGCCAGCGCTTTTCGGGCGCATGGCGGCCGACCCCAAGCAACAGCGTCGCATCGGCCGGCAGACCGCAGCGTTCCAGCAACCGGGCACGCAGCCGCTCGTTGCGGTGCGCGGGACTGAAATGGCCCGGCGCCACCCCCATCGGCAGGGTCATGACACGCTGCAACCGGCCCGCTTCCAGCCGCTGCGTCAGGCTGTCACTGGCGCTGACAACCAGGTCGAAGCTCTGGTCCAGCCGCCGCAGATGGCGCCAGAACCAGTCGAACCCCCGGTCGATCGCGCTGCGGCTCAGCACAGAACCGAACCAGCGATAGGCATAGGCCGACAGCGGATCGGCGTGCATGATAAGGGCGCGCGGCACCCCGCCCCGCCAGCGGGCGACCATCGCCGCGCTGGCCCAAGGCGAAGAGGCCTCCACCAGATCGGGTTGCAGCCGGTCGAGCAGCGCGTGGAGCGACGGTTCATCGTCGAAATAGGAATAGCGCCGGTCGAGGGGAAAGCGGCGTGCGGGCATCATCACGATCCTGCCACCGCCGGCCTCCACCACCCGATCATGATCGGACGGGGCCAGGATGATGATTTCATGCCCGGCCATCGTGCCGGCGTGCAGCTTGCGTTCGACATAGGTTTTCACCCCGCCGCCGCCGGGCGCGTAGAAGGCGCAGACATCAACGATGCGCATGGCTATTTCTCCACCGGACCCACGGACAGCAGGCCCCGGCGATAATTGAGGATGATGCGGATATGTGCGGGGTCGTTGCCCACCGGCGCGCTGGCCGTCGCCGCCGATGGCTTGGCCCAGCCCAATCTGGGATTGCCCGCAAAGCCGATGCCATCCACCGACACGGCAAAACGCCGATTGGCGTCGCGATCGTGCAGCAGGCTGAGCGCGTAAACCCCAGGCGCTGGCGCGCGGATACATAATTCCACCGGACCGGCGGGCGGCACGGGCACCTCGACCCGCCGGAATGCTTTGCCGGCTGCGACCAGGATATTGTCGTCCGCAAGGAAATCCACGTCGTTCGCCGGATAGAGTTCCAGCTTCAACCGGCCACGGCGATCCTTCAATCCCTGTACCTCCACCCAGTAGGCCGGGCCATTTTCCTGGACGCGGCACTGCCCTTGCGCCTTGCCCAGGTCGGGCGTGGATGCGATCGCTGCGCCTGTGACGAGGTGCGCGAGCAGAAACAGCAAAGGCGCGCTCATCGTGTCTGGCCTTCCCGCAACAGACCGACCGCGCCCAATGTCATACCGACGATCAGATGGGCGACCAGGATCAGCGACGCCATCAGCGCCATGGCGGACACGATCTCGCTGTCGCGCCCGATCAGAAAGGCGGCCATGCCGGCAAACACGACATCCTTGTTCGGCAGGAAGGGCAGACGCGATACCAGTTGCCGCAGCGTGCCAAGCAGCATCCACCAGCTCAGCGCTATGCCGGGCAGCAGCATGTGCCACATCG
Organism: Sphingobium cyanobacteriorum; assembly: GCF_030580935.1. GTDB lineage: Bacteria > Pseudomonadota > Alphaproteobacteria > Sphingomonadales > Sphingomonadaceae > Sphingobium > Sphingobium cyanobacteriorum. The sequence goes on from NZ_JAUQOM010000004.1 coordinate 165,749, forward strand.
CCGCCGCCAGCATCGTGGTCGCGACGATGCGCAGCAGATGAATGGCCGCGACGATCCGAAGCTCCCTGCGCGGCAGGGTGAACAGCCGCTTGCGCAGCAGCATCACGACCAGCGAGGTCGCCAGTACGAACAGGATCGATCCGCCCATTTCCCATGTGTTGAGCCGCGCATCGACCGCATGCAGCAACGGCAGGGCAAGGGCGACCATCACCAGGGTCACGCCATTGCCGACCAGCGCGGACAGGATCGTCACGTCCTTGATCGCGCCGAAGGGGGCGGTCGTGATCCGTGCATGGCGCCGTGCCCAGGCGTAGAAATAGACCTCTCCCAGATAGCCGAGCAGGATTTCGTTGCTGACCAGTTTGCGCAGCAGTGCAACGAAGCCGTCGGCGGGGATCGACCAGAGGCGGCGAAAGATCGCCCATTCAGACAAGGGGCCAGCCAGATAATAGAGTGTGAAAGCAGCCCAGAAGGCGATGCCACCCGGCACCAGCGCCCACAGGCTGGCAGGATCCATATCGCGAAACTGGTGCAGTGCGACCACAAGGGTCAGCACCGACACCAGCGGGCCGACCCAGCGGGTCCAGTTGCGGCCGGACCGGATCAGCGGTTCAGGGTCGAGCGTCACCGGATCGAGCGACATGATTGGCGCAGGACGCAGGCCAGTTGAGCTGTTGCCGGTCATGAAGCACTCTTCATTATGGACTGGGAGAGCGGAAAAGTGGGGGCAAACCGCGCTATCCCGCACGGCGTGAAACTGTGGAGGCGGATCGGGATGCGCATGGTCAATCGGCCAACAGATCGCCATAGCGCACCGGCCGGTGCGTGCGGCCCAGCCGCCGCAACACCTGATCGATGCTGGCCAGCAAGGCCGGGACATGGGCATCCCCCGGATGCACCGCCACCCGCGCGACCGGCGCATAACGTGACAACGAAAGTAACAACTGCGCTGCCATCAGGGAGGACGCGATCCGCATCGGCGAACGACTGGCCCAGGTGATGACCGGCCCCCGCGCCAGCACCCGGCGGGAAGGCGGATGCCACACTTTCAGATGATCCTCCGCCAGCGCGAAACCGCATGCGCCCAGCGCCTCGATCGCGGGTGCGCCATACAGCCATGCAGGCGCGACAAACCCGGCGACCGGCCGCCCGGTAATCTGTTCGATCAGATCGCGTCCTTCCGTCATGCGCCGCATTGCGGTTGCGCTGTCCAGGCCCAGAAATTCGCCTTCCCCCGCCGTCATGTGGCGCGCCTTAAGCCGGGTCATGGCATGGGTGTGGACGGCCCTGTCCTGATGGAACCAGCCATGGACGAACATGCTGACCCCGCTTTCAGTCCAGGACCGCAGCCGCGACGCGAAACGCGATCCCGCGACCAGCGGATGCAGCCCCCAATGGTCTGGCACCACCAGCATGGCCATGGCATGCAATTCCACATGCGCCGACAGGCGATCCAGCAGCAGGTCTATTTCCGGCTCGAACCGCGGGCCGACATCATGAACGGAAAGAAGAAGTCGCCTCATAAATGGTCCGTCTCCGACCATGTGCACCTATGGGCGCCCCTATGATGCCAGGTGATGACTTGTCCGTGACAACCGGGCAACAAAGGGCGGTTCCCGCTTTCCCATCCCTGTCGCAACAGCATTGCCCGCGGAAATCCGCGCCGACTGGCGCAGGGTGGAGGCACCGACGCCGCCGGGAGGGCAGCGGCCCACAGGCCCATAAGGGGCTTTCCTTTTTGCGCAGCCTGTAACATACACTAGTGTATCGACCATGGACGGCAGCAAAAGGGAGAAAGCAATGAGCGTCGGAATCCGCAATCTTGCATGTGCGCTGATCGCGCCACTGCTTCTGGCAAGCCCGCAGCCGGCCTTTGCGCAAACGGCGCCGACCGGGCAGGCCGTCCCCCCGCACGGCGACACGGTCATCGCCACCCGGCACCAGATCAAATTTGGCAATGGCACCCTGCATTATACCGCGCATGCCGGGCTGCTGCCGATCTATGTCAACGACACGGGCGAGCGGATGGCGAGCATCTTCTTCATCGCCTATATCGCCGACACCAAAGTACCGCGCGACAAGCGGCCCATCACCTTCCTGTGGAATGGCGGGCCGGGTTCCAATTCCGCACAGGTCCATGTCGCCGGCTTTGGGCCGCGCCGGGTCGTCACCGCCGACACGATGCCCGATTATGCCGCTGGCGGGCAGACCGCAATGGCCGATCATGAGGAAACGCTGCTCGGATCGAGCGACCTTGTGTTCATCGACCCTGTGGGAACGGGTTTCAGCCGCGCCACGTCGCAAACATATCGCGACATCCTCTATACCGCGCGTGGCGACGCAGAGGCCGTGGCCGAAGCGATCCGAATCTTCATGAACCGCTATGATCGATGGCAGTCGCCTCTGTATATCGGTGGCGAAAGCTACGGCACGATCCGGGCCGGGCTGGTCGCCGACATGCTGGAAACGCGACGCGAACATGTGAGCGGCGTGCTCATGATATCGGGCGCGCTTGATCTGGGGCCGCCCGTCCCGCCCAATCTGGCCCATGCGCTCACGCTGGTCGACCTGGCGGCGCCCGCTTATTATCATCGGACGATGGCGGCCGACCTGCTCGCGCTGCCGCAGGACGATGCGCTGAAACAGGCCGAGCAATGGGCGCGCACGGTCTATGCCCCCGCGCTCGACCGGATCGCGTCGCTGTCTCCCGATGAGCGCGCGCAGATTGTTGCGGGCATCAGACGCTTCCTGGGTGTCAGGCCGCAATTGATCGATCCCAAGACACTGCTTGTCGATCCAACCGCCTTTTCGGACAATCTGCTTGCCGACCAGGGGCTGGAACTGGGCCGTTACGACAGCCGGATGAAGCTCCCCCGCCGCGCGCCCGGCGCGACCTGGATGCCGTGGGCCGATCCCAGCCTGCTACCGATGGTCGACCTGCTGGAAGGCACGTCGCCGCTGTTCAACGCTTATGTCCGCAACGATCTCGGGTTCAGGAGCGACCTCTTCTACCGTGGCCCGTTCGGCAAATCATTCCATCCCGAACCGATCAAGGCCGATCCCGAAACCGGCTATGGCAGTGACTGGATGGCCATGATGTTCAAATGGGATGCGGCAGGTTTCGCACCGCGCGAGGAACAGCCGCTGCGCCGCGCCATGCGCGCCAACCCCAGGCTGCGTGTCTATAACATGCTGGGTCTGTATGACGGCAATTGCGCTGGCCGCGCGCAGGAGATCGCACAGATCGCCGACGACCTGCGCCCGCGCGTGTCGTCGGCCTGCTATGTCGGCGGCCATATGTTCTACAGCGACCGCAAGACACGCCAGCAGGTCCAGCGTGACTTTGCCGACTTTGTCGCCGCCAGCACCACCCCGGACACGGATCGGTAAGCCAGATGGATATCACAACCTCGCGACGCGCCCTCTTCGCCGGAGCCACATGGATAGGTGGCATGGCACTTGCCGGCACGGCACGCGCGTCCGATATTCCCGTTGCCGACCGACCCAGGATCACCGATCCGCTGGACGATGCCGCGCGCGACCGTTTCGCCGCATCGCTATGTGGTGAAGGCCAGCGGCGCGTCTATCGATCCGTCACTGTCCGCGGGGAAAGGATCGATTATGAACTGACGCTTGGCGCAATCCTGCTGCATGACGCGCAGCGGCAACCCAGGGCGCGTTTCGTCTATTTCGCCTACCGGCGCCGCAATGCCGGATCGCAGCCACGCCCGGTCACTTTCGCCTGGGGCGGCGGTCCCAGCGGTCCCGCGACCAGTTATCACTTCGGCTGCCTGGGACCGCAATTGCAGGTCGAAGGCAATGACATGGCATGGCGCGACAATCCCGAAAGCATCCTTGACCAGAGCGACCTCGTCTTTGTCGATCCGGTGGGGACGGGATGGAGCGTCCCGGCGGGCCGCTATACCCTTGGCGACTTCTACAGCGTGGCGAAGGATGCCGGTTCGGTCGCCGACTTCATCCTGGCCTATCTGCGCGAGACGGGACGCTCCACCGCGCCGATCTATCTGACCGGACGGAGTTACGGGACGTTGCGGTTGCCGGCGGTCGTCGCGACATTGCAGGCGAAGGCCGTCAAGGTGGCGGGGATTTTCCCGGTATCGGCGGCCATGGATGGCAACGCCTTCTGGGAGGGGTCGGGCAACATGGCCGCCTTCTACCTGATGCTGCCAAACTATGCCGCGATCGCCTGGCATCACAAACGCCAGAGCCAGCCTGCGGCCACGGTTGACGCTGCCGTGGCGGAAGCAGCCGAATTCGCGCTGGGCGACTATATCTCCGCCCTGATGCGCTGGCCCGACCTGCCCGCATCGCAACGCAGCGCGGTGCTCGACCGATTGCATGACTTGACCGGGATCAGCCAGGACGTGTGGGCGCGATACCGCCTGCGGATAAACGGCAATGCGTTCGCCCAGGAATTTCTGAAACCCCAGGGCAAACTGCTCAACAGCGGCGATGGCAGACGATCCCGTCCGGTCCGGCAGGATGCGCCCGGCGTTTCCACGCTTGCGCCGCCAACCCTGTCTGTCACCGATCATTATGCCCGGCAGATGTTCGGGTTGACCAACGCGCCCGGCTATCGCGGACTGGCGCCGGGCGTCTATACCGATGACTGGAAGCCGGGGCCGCTGGGATGGGATATGACCGATCATCGCGCCTTCCATGACGCAGGCGGGCTGCTCGTGCCATGCTACCCCAATTATCTCGATGACATCGCGGCAGCGCTGTCGTTCAATCCCATGATGCGGGTCCAGCAGCATAACGGCCATTACGACCTGCAATGCAGCTCTTTTCCGGGCATGTGGTCGCTCGCGCGCATGAACATTCCCGCAGAGGCCGCCGGCAATGTGAAAGCCTATAGCTATGCGTCCGGCCATGGCCTGTATGACAGTGACGCGACGCGATCGGCATTTCTGGAGAATGTGCGCACGATCTTCGCACCCGGCTGATCACGCCCGACGGGTTCTGGCCCCTATGCTGCCCGCGCTTCCGGTAACGACCGGCCCTGTCCATCGGCGGGATGCGATGGCAGCAACACGCCCGCTCGCCAGAAATGCCAGGCGCCCCAGAAGCCTGTGAAGGACGAACAGAGCAGGGCGACGCCCAGCGACGCGCCGGCATCGGTCAGATGCGGGCCGATCAGGTCCGACATCACGCCTATGAGTATTGGCGCGACAACCAGATTGGCGACATTCGCCACGAACAGGATGAAGGCGCAGATGAGCGAACGCATCGAGGCCGGCACGAGATTCTGCGCGATGGCCAGCGTAGGGCCAATATAGAGATAGGTTATCGGGACAAAGATCCAGAGCATCGCCAGCACGGCTTGGTCGGATTTCAGAACATGCGCCAGGATGGAAGGGACAGTGCCGATGATCGTGGTGATGGCGACAAGCCATGCCTGGTAACGCGGCTGCCGGTCGGCCAGCAGGTGCATGACCCATGCCGTGCCCAGCGTGACCGCCGATCCGCCCGCCGCATGCATCCAGCCCAGATGCGCGCCGCTTGTCGACAGCGACATGCCGTGGCTGCGCAACAGGAAGGTCGGCGTCCACCAGACCAGCCCCCAGCCCCAGAAGGTCACGACAGCCGCACCCGCCAGGACATGGATCAACGCCGGACAATGGGCGACGAACCGGAGCGCTTCTGAAACAGCGACACGTTCCATTTGGGGTGCCGCGGCATCGTCAAGCACGCCCCGGCGCGGTTCCCGCACCGTCAGGGCCACGACCGCCGCAAGCGGCAATCCCATCGCCCCGAACACGACAAGGACCGTGCGCCAGCCATGCGCATCGTTGATCCAGCCGCCCAGCGAAGCCCCCAGCGCCGCCCCCGCCGCAGCGCCGACGGCATAGAGGGACATCGCCAGGCCACGTTGCCTGGGCGGAAATTTGTCGCACAGAAGCGACTGTGACGGCGGCGTGCCGCCCGCTTCACCGATGCCGACAAAAATCCTGGCGACAAGCAATTCCAGGAAATTGCGCGACAGGCCGCACAAGGCCGTCAATGCGGACCAAAGCGCCAGCGAGGCGACGATCATCCTTTTCCTGTTGCCCCTGTCCGCCAGAATGCCGAGCGGAATCCCGGCCGAGACGTAGAAGATCGCCATGGCGGCGCCCGTCAGCATCGCGACCTGGCCATCGGAAAGCTGAAATTCGCGCTGGATCGGATCGATCAGCGTGGAAACGACAAAGCGATCCGCAATGTTGATCGTATAGACGAGCGTGAGCGCCAGCAGGACGTACCAGCGATCCGCGGGCAGAGCCGACCTGTCGTTCACACCTGTTGCCTCCCCGTGCGATGGCACCGACCGCCATCCGCCATGACACGCGCCGGCATCGTCAGTTGAAGCCGGTCAGCACATTGAAATAAATCGGGCTTAACTGGCGCCGCCTTTCAGCGGACTGTTTGACGCCAAGCGCATAATAGCCGATCTGATGATAATAAGTGACGCGGGCGCGCACCAGCGCCTCATCCTCACCATAGCCATAGTCGAGGAAGAGACGGCGCAATGCGTCGATCCGCACCGAATCCACGGTGTGGACGACCGCCGCGACGCTTGGCGAGGTGGATGCCCAACTGCGGATGGCCGCGTCATATTCGGGCCGGAACTCTTTTTCGTCGATCCACAGTTCCATAAGCGCATGATATCGCTCCGACGGCGTTCCGGGGCCGGTAATGGTCGACACGAAGGATACCGTGTTGCACGAGCGCCAGTCGTCCAGAAGCTGGTCCAGAAGATCCTGCCGACTCTTGAAGCGCCAGTAGAATCCGCCACGGGTGACGCCCGCGGCCTTGGCCAGGCGATCGATCTTGACCGCGTCGATTCCTTCCCGGATCAGGGTTTCGCGCGCGATATCCAGCCAGTCCTGGGTTGAAAGATTGGGACTTCCGTCATCCGTCTTGATCTGGCTCGCCACACATTATCCTCATGATATCCCCTTCTGTACCCGGATGCCGGCAAGGTCAGGGGTCAGAAAAATCGAAGAGCATTTTCTCCGCCCTCGCCCGAAAGTCAATTCAGCCCTGCATCACCGGTTCTTCTGTCAAAAGACCGCGCATGACAGCCATATAGTCCGCAACGAAATTGGCGGTCTGTTCTTCCAGCACGGTATAGGGTCCGGGCCGGTAGGCGGGTGATCGGACGCCTGCGGCATTGGCTTCGATGATCTTCTTGTCCTGCACGGTCGTCACGTCCCAAAGGAAGGTGAGCGCATCGATGTCGATCGTGGACAGGTCCGCATCCTGATCGACGAGCCAGGTCACGATCACGTCCGTCTCCTGCACGGATACAGGATTGAACTGGAATATCACCGCATGATCATTGTAGCCGCCGACAAAGCTCAACCGACCGACATGCATGCCCGTTTCGCCACCGTCATAGTCATCGAACAGGCCCATAAGCGGCGCCACGGGCTGTCCCGACTTTGAATGGGTGCGGCGGTCGAGGCCGATGGGCTGGCGATAGACCGAATGTTTCAGGGTCGTGATCGACCCCGGATCACGCACCTGCGCCAGACGCACGCCATCCTTCAAGGACTGGTTCCAATCTGCGACTGTGGCCTGCCAGTCCTGCGCGCCCTGCTCGTCCCGCATCGCGGTGACTTTGACATGGCCGTTCATGCTGAAATATTCAGGATGCGACGGACGGCAATGATAGCATTCGAAGAAGTTTTCGAGCACCAGCTTCCAGTTGGCAAGGGTGGGATAATGCCGTCGCACCGCGATCCTGGCCCGATCGATGCCATGCAGACGCAGCGCTGGCAGCAATGCTTCCTCGACGGGCGCGACATCCGGCAGGCGCGCTTCGTCCAGGCCGCACAGGATCAGCCCCCCCACTTCCTTGAGCGGCACCGGCCGCAGTCCGAGTTCGGAAGGATCGACGCCTTCAGGAAGCTCCCGCGTCGTCTGCAGCTCCCCGCTCAGGCGGAACGACCATGCATGATAGGGGCATACCAGCAGCGGCGCCTGTCCGTCCTGCTTGCATATCTGCGACCCCCTGTGCGTGCAGACATTGTGATAGGCGCGCAGGCCCGCGTCGCCGGCATTGACGATGATGATCGAGCAGTCGAACAATTGCCGCACGATATGGCTGCCCTTGCGGGGCACTTCAGACCTGTGGCCAACAACCATCCACTGGGCCGAAAACCATTTTTCCCGTTCGACATCAAAGAGGTCGGCATCGAGATAAAAGGGCCGGGCCAGCGACCAGCCCGATTTCTGGTCCGCCAGCAGAGCCAGTATCCGGTCTGAACGGGTGTTCGTCATCATCATGATCCATCATCTGGTCGTTGGACATATCATTACGGGCTGCCGGCCTGCGCTCCGCACTATGATGGGGCTGGCCGCACTGTGCGGCCAGCCCCATGGCCGGTCAGAAACGCAGGCTGGCCGTCATGCCGATCGTCCGCGGCGTGACCAGGGTGATCTGCGGCACCTGGGTGCCGTTGCGCGAATCCACGCTGGTAATGCCCTTCTTGTCGAAGAGATTGCGCACATAGAAATTCACGTCGATCCCGTTCGACAAGCCCAGACCTGCGCGCAGGTCCACCAGCGTGTAGCCGGGCAACTTCGCCCGCTCGAAACGGGCAGTCGTGGAATTCTGGTTGAGCAGGCCATAACGGTTGCCGATGTAATTGACATTGAAGCCGACATAGCCGGTGCCGGACGCTGATATCGCAAAATCCTGCTGCACACCGAAATTGCCGGTGAAGCGGGCGGAATAGGGCAGACGATCGCCCTTTCGACCCAGCAGGCGTTGCACGTAAGGGATCGTCGGATCATCGGAAATGATCGTCGGATCAAGCGTTTTCGTCAATTCCGCGTCGGTGATCGCCGTATTGGCGGTGATCGTCAGCCCAGGCAGAGGCGTAAGCGTCGCTTGTGCCTCCAGACCGCGACTGCGCGCCTTCTCGCCATTTTCGAAGAAAACGAACTGCGAAGGGATGGACGTATTCTGAAGCTGGATATTCTTCCAGTCTATCACGAATGCCGCCATGTCGAATGTCAGCATCCGGTCCAGCACCGTGCCTTTAAGGCCCAGTTCGTAATTGATCACAGTGTCCGCCGCGAAGGTCGGGGCAGCGCCGGGCGTTTCCGTGTTGGGACCACCTGGACGATAGCCCTTGGCGATGCGGGCATAGGCCATCAGGTCGGGGGTGAATTTATAGGAGGGCGAGAACAGCCAGGTGAATGCATTCTCCTTTGAACGGAAGAGATGATTTTCGCCGGGGCCAAAAATCGGCTGCGCCGCCGCGTCGATCACGCTGGCCACCAGATAATCCTGTTGGTTCGCCGCGTAACGACCGCCCACCTGCACATCGAACTTGTCGGTCAGATGCACCGTGACATCACCGAAAACGGCCTTTTCCTCATAGGTCGAATCGTTGGTGCCACTATAGACAGTCAGTTGCGGCGCGGCGCCCTCCCGCTGGATCGCCTGGGCAAGGCTGGACCGTTCGTTCGTGTAGAAAGCGCCGACCAGCCAGTCGAACGCCGTTGCCGTACCCGACAGCCGCAATTCCTGCGTGAACTTGTTGGTCAGCAGCGGCTGCGAGAAGATGTAGGTGCCGCCGGCGGGATAGATCCCGATGGCGTCGAGAAAGCCGAAACGCGACGTCGCGTCGATCACATTGTCCTGCCGGTTGCGTCCCCACGCAGTCAACGACACCAGTTGCATGTCGTCCAGGTCGAGCGCGATCTTGGCGCTGTAGAGATAGAGTTCGTTTTGGATCGCCGTGACGGCCGCCCTGGCCGTGCGAACATCAGGCACCCCGCGCGGATCGTAAGAGATGGTGGTGCCAGAGGGGCTGGTCGTCGAGCATGTCGAGCAGACCGGGATCGGATTGGCGCCTGCGCTATCCTGTTTCTGGTACAGCGCCGCCAGCGTCACGCTGAGCGTGTCGGTGGGCTTGAAAAGCAGTGCGGCGCGGCCGCCCCATACAATATTCTTGTTGGCGTCCTTCGCCGTCGCACCGGACGGGGAGACAATGCTGTCGATATAGCGCGGGTCATCGCGGTAGAAGGCGCTGAGCATGACGCCGATCCTGTCGCTGACCAGGGGCGCGTTCACCGATCCGCGCAATGACCAGCCTTCGCCGCCGTCCTTGACGGTATTGACGCCCGCTTCCACCCGACCGCTGAAATCCGTGAGGCTCGGCGCTTTGGTCACATATTTGATCAGACCGCCAAGGCTCGACGCGCCATAGAGCGTGCCCTGCGGCCCGCGCAGGACTTCCACGCGCTCGATCGTCGCCGGATCGAGATCCGGGATGGGCGGCCGACCCAGATAGGTGGACGAACCGACCTGAATGTCATCGATCAGGATCGACACGGTGGGATTGGTCGCGCCACCGGCATTGATGCCGCGCACCGAAATATCCTGCGTATTGTTGCCGGAAAGCTGGATGCCGGGAATGCGGGTGTAGAAATCGCGGATGGAAACAAGGTTTTGCTGTGTCAGCGCCTGGGAAGATACCGCCGACACCGAAACCGGCACATCAAGCAGACGCTCTTCCCGCTTTTGCGCGGTGACTATGATCTCATTGCCTCTGGCGCCGTCTTCAGCGACGGCCTGCGCCCAGGCAGGCGTCGTTGCCGTGAGACCGGCAATCGCACAACCGGCGAACAATGTAACGCTTAGCGGAACCCCTTTGAATGCTTCCCTCATTTTACCCTCCATGCGCGTCCTTAACTGCGCTGGCAGGAAATGTAGCATACATACATGTATCGTCAATCAGTCAAATTTTCGTCATTCCTGTGAAATTTTCAGTGCCATCCGCAGGATTTTCCAGCTTTTCCTTGATTATCCGTACCTTGCAACGGCGCCCCCGGATCGAGCCGGGGCAGTCCCAAAGTTCAGTGCTGTACTTTCCTTTTTCCAAGGCGTGCAACAAATGGCTGACCCAAAGGGGATGACGCATCGCACCTGCTGATTCGTGCGGATGCCCGGTGCAAATCCGCGCCATCGCCGGAAACGAAAATGGCCGAAGGCGGCCCCGCCTCCGACAAAACACCTATGTCTTGTGGCAGGAAAATCAGACCGTCTGCCGGGTCGGCTTCCACACCTGGCGCGCGATGCGCAGGAGGTTGCCACCCAATATCGCCTGCACATCTGCATCGGCATATCCGCGCGCCAGCAGCAGGTCCACGATTTCGGGCAGTTGTTCGGGTGGCAGCATCCCGATGCCTTGGTCGTAACCGAAACCCGCGGGGAAAGTATGCGCCATCTTCTTCACATAGGCATCCACCTCGGCGCGATCGAAAGCATAGTCCAGTGCCAGCGAGACATGCTGCGGACCGATGAGGGACACCGCATAATCGATGTGCCGCACGAAATTTGCGGAACTGATGTCGTTATCGCCCAGAAATATGCCGATCCCGTTGATACCGACGACTCCGCCGGTGCGGGCGCAGGCCAGCATCATCTCATCCGATATGTTGCGCGGATGGGCCGCCGCGCCACGCGGGTTGGAGTGCGAAAAAATCACCGGGTTGCGGGCATAGTCCAGCATTTCGCGGACGGACCGTTCACCCGTGTGGGACAGGCACAGGACCATGCCGACGCGCTCCATCTCGTCCACCACCTGCTTGCCGAAAGCGGTGAAACCGCAATCCTCATCCTGGCACCCGCCGGCAGCACGCGAATTGCGATTATAGGCCAGCAACATCCAGCGCACGCCCAGGTCATAATAGAGCTGGACGAGACTGGGCTGATCGTCGATCGCGTTCGCTCCCTCGATATTGAAGCCGACCGCCAGGCGCCCGGTCGAGCGGGCACGCTCGATATCGGCCACTGTATCAATGAGCACATATTGGTCGCCATGGACGCTGATCCACTGGCGAAAATTCGCGATGAGCCGGATATGCTCCTCAATAGTCTGCGTCCCGAACCCGATGTTGAGCATCACGACATCGAAACCGGCTTCCTTGTGCCGCGACAATTGCGGAAGGAAACTCTGGTCATGCGGCCGGAAAGGCATTGCGGCATGATTGTCCCATACCAACGAACGCGAAAGTAAGTTGCTGCCAGTCATGTCCGGTCCTTTTCCTGAAGCCACGCCAGGATATAATGCCCTGGGGGCAGGCTATTGCCCCCACGCAACAGGTGCAATGATGCCTGCTCTGAAATCACGAGTTGACGCCGCGCGTCATTGAGTGGCGAACACAACGGTTTTCTGCCCGTTCATGATGACCCGACGTTCGGCATGCCACGCCACCGCGCGCGCCAGGACCGCGCATTCGACATCCCGCCCGACATTGACGAGTTGCTCCGCAGTCAGGGCATGCGACACGCGCATCGCGTCCTGTTCGATGATGGGGCCTTCGTCGAGGTCGGTGGTGACATAATGGGCCGTCGCGCCGATCATCTTGACGCCGCGCATATGTGCCTGATGATAGGGCTTGGCGCCCTTGAAACTGGGCAGGAAGGAATGGTGGATGTTGATACAGCGTCCGGCCAGGAAGCGGCACATTTCTTCCGACAGGATTTGCATATAGCGCGCCAGCACAACCAAATCGACATTATGTTCGTCCACCAGTGCGCGGATACGCGCTTCCTGTTCCGCCCTGCTGTCCTTCGTCACCGGCAGATGATGATAGTCCAGGCCGTTCCATTCGACGAACGAGCGCATATCTTCATGATTGGACACGACGCCTGCGATCTCGACGGGCAGCAAGCCCGCCTTCCAGCGATGCAGCAGATCGTGCAGGCAATGGCCGAATTTCGAAACCGCGATCAGCAGGCGGGGCTTCACGCTGTCGTCATGAATTTCCCAATCCATGTCGAAATGCCGCGCGATCATGTCAAAACCGTCTTTCCAGACGTCGATCGGCCGCGCCGCCGCATTTTCATCCACAAAGACCGTGCGCATGTAGAACAGGTTCGTGGCATTGTCCTTGTAATGATTGGATTCGGCGATCGAGGCGCCATTTTCGTAAAGATAGCCTGACAGCTTTGCGACGATGCCATTGCGGTCCTTGCACCTGGCAAGGTGGACATATCTTTTCGGTTCGGGATTCATGACGTCAGATGATCCTGCCTGTTGAATTCAAGGGCGGCGTCGCTGAACCAGTCGCGCAGGTACGCCTGATAGCTACGGTCAGCATAGATGCGGAAAGTCGGCCCATCGTCGAGGCGCGCAACCAGGACGCCGACCTGGACGAACAGGGTGCGCACGCAATGATCCACGCCAAAGGCGCGCGGATGAAAATCGATGCTGGTCCCCTTGGCCAGCAGATCCCGCGCGACGCTGCCCGATATCTCGAAGATGGTGCGGGCGGCGGCCATGTCGGCATAATGTCTGGAACCGCCAAGAGCCTGGACATGATCGATGACTATTGCAGGCGGCACCCCTTCGATCATCCATTCGCATGGGGAAAGCCAGAATAGGCGGCGATCCTGCCCGACCATGATGTTGGGCTGCTGGGGCAGGGCGTGTCCCAGGATGGACATATATCCTTCCCGTTCCGTCCCCTGCGGACGGCCAAGCCGCAATATGCCCAGAAACGCCGGATGCACCTGTGTCACGGACAGCCCCGGCATCTCGATCCGCCAGTCCAGATCAGTCATTCAGACGCTCCCCGCTGGGGTCATAGGACGCCAGTTCAACGATCCGGGCCGGCCGTTCCCCCGCCGCGCACAATATCGTCACAGCTTCGCCAAGCCGCTTATGCCCGCCATGAATCATGGCCAGCGCAACGCCCCGCCCCAATGTCGGACTGAATACACTCGACGACACATAGCCATCGCTGCCATCCCCCCTTCCCGCGAGCCGCAAATGGCTCCCGACCGGCAGATGGTCAGGCCCGTCCATGGCCTCCAGCCCGACAAGCTGGAGGCGATCGGGAGCCTGATCAGCCGGGCGCAAAAGCGAGCGCTTGCCGATGAAATCGACCTTTTTGCCAAGCACCCGCGCCCAGCCGACATCCAGCGGATTGGTGGTGCCATCGGTGTCCACGCCGATGTGCAGATATCCCTTCTCGGTGCGCAGGATCATCCATGCTTCCACCCCGACCGGAACGATGCCCATATCCGCGCCGGCGGCCATCAACGCCTGATACAGGGCATCGACCCGATCGGCGGGGACGTTGATCTCGAACGACATTTCTCCGGTGAAGCTGACCCGCATCACCCGCGCCGGAATATCGGCCACATATCCGTCCCTGACACTCATGTGCGGGAATGCCGCCGCATCGATCGGAATGTCGGTCCCGGCCCTGGCAAGCACGGCGCGCGCCTGCGGGCCGCTGAGCGTAAGGACGCCCCATTGCGCGGTCACAGGCGCGATCACGACGTCCAGGTCGACCCATTCGCACTGCAACCATTCTTCCAGCCAGGCGGCGATGCGGTCCGCCCCCGCGCTGGTGGTGCCCACCAGGAAATGATCCTCGCCAAGGCGCGCTGCCACCCCGTCATCGATGATCACACCCTGTTCATTGAGCATCAGCCCGTAGCGACAGCGGCCGACCTTCAGCGTCGACAGGGTGTTGGCATAGACCAGGTCGAGGAAGCGGGCCGCATCCGGCCCCTTGACCTCGATCTTGCCGAGCGGTGAACCTTCGAACAGTCCCACCGCACGCCGAACCTGGGCGGCTTCGCGCTGTTCGGCGGCATGGGGCGTCTCACCGGGACGCAGATAGCATGAAGGCCGCTGCCAACCGCCATATTCCTCGAACACGGCCCCCAGCGCCGCATGGCATGCATGGCCCGGCATCCGCCGGACAGGCCGGAACAACGGGCCTGTCGCAGACCCGCGCAATGCGCCCAGCGGCACCGGCGTGAAGGGAAACCGATAGGTCGTCGTCCCGGTGGCGTCGATCGACTGGCCGGATAGCGATGCCATGATGGCCAGCGCGTTCACGCCGGACGTCTTGCCCTGATCAGGGGCCATCCCCAGCGTCGTATAGCGTTTGAGATGCTCGACCGAGACGAAATTCTCCCGATGCGCCTGCCCGATGTCGGCAAGAGTCACATCGTTCTGAAAATCGACAAAGGCCTTGGACTTGCCCCCCGCAACCGACCATAGCGGGGTGATGGTCGCTGTGCGTGACGCCTGTGCGCGCGGCGCAGGAATGGCGGCCGGCATTTGCCCCATCCCCTCCAGCGCGCGCATCGCCGCCGCATGCGCCTCCTCCAGCGCCGGACCAAGCGCCAAAGTGCCGTTGGCGCCTCCGGCCACCTCCATCGCCTGCACGGCAGGACCGGGGCGAAGCAGCGCCTGCTCCTCGTCATAGCGCAGCCGCCCGCCCGACTGGCAGAACAGATGCGCAGTCGGATTGGCGCCGCCCGACATGCCCAGCAGGTCGCAGTCAATCCATCCCATGCGCCCTGACGCATCCCGAAGCCTGACAGCTTTCAGGCCCTTATAGCCCCGTGTGTCGCATATGACGCTCATGTCATGCAGGGCGATGCCCCGCCCGCGCAATTGGGCGGCGAGATCCTCCGGCGCCTTGCGCGCATCGACCAGGGCGGCGACTTCGACGCCCGCGTCGGCCAGGCAAAAGGCGGTGGTGTAGGCATCGTCATTATTGGTGAAGATCACCGCGCGGCGACCGGGGGCGACCCCATAACGGTTGACATATTGCCGCAACGCCGAAGCCAGCATGACCCCCGGCCGATCATTGCCCCCAAATACGAGCGGGCGCTCGATCGCGCCCGTGGCCAGTATCACCCGCCCGGCCCGTACTTGCCAGAAACGACAGGCCGCCTGCCCCGGCGTGGCCAGACGGGCAGGGTCCCATTCGACCCGTTCCAGCAGCGCGACCAGATTATGATCGAAATAGCCGACGGCCGCGGTGTTGCGAAGAATCCGGGTTTCAGGCGCTTGCGCGAGTTCACGCTCGGCCGACCTGATCCAGGCCGGAGCGCCAAGCCCGTCGATCATCGCATCGTCATGGTTCAGCCGGCCGCCCAGGACCGCATCCTGCTCCACCAGCAGGACGCGCGCGCCCGATCGCGCCGCGGCGCGCGCCGCGGCGATGCCAGCCGGGCCACCGCCGATCACCAGCACGTCGCAATGCGCAAAACAGGTTTCGTAGCGATGCGGATCGGGCAGATTTTCAACCTTGCCAAGACCGGCAGCCTTGCGGATGAAGCCTTCGAACAGGTGCCAGTCCGGCCACATGAAGGTCTTGTAGTAAAAGCCTGCGCTCAGGAAGCGTGAAAAGACATTGTTGATCGCGCCGATGTCGAACCCGACGCCGGGCCAGCAATTGACCGGCGCTGCAACCAGTCCATCATATAGGGGCACTTCAGTTGCCCGCAGGTTCGGCACCGCCCAGGCGCCCTCGCCCACCGTCACCAGCACATTGGGTTCTTCGGCGCCGGCCCCCAACAGCCCGCGCGGGCGGTGATATTTGAACGAACGACCCAGCACCCGGACGCCATTGGCCAGCAGGGCGGATGCCAGCGTGTCACCCGCATAGCCGGTATATCGGCGCCCGGCGAAGGTGAACCGCAACGGCCGGTCCCGATCGATCAGGCCGCCTGTCGGCAGACGATGGGGCTGGGAACGGAGGGGCTGGGAACGGAGGTTCATGCCACTGAATCGCTTTGTACCATGTCTGGAACGGGTTCGGTCATCGCATAGACGGCCAGGATATGGTGCGTGGTCGTGTCCCGCAGGACGTTAAACCAGCGCCCGCACCCAAAGCTGTGGTGCCAGCGCTCCGCATGATGGCCACGCGGATTGATGCGATCGAACAGATAGCTACCCCAGCTTGCGTCCGAAACCGCCTCGGCCGGGCCGGGACGCTGGATGTGGCTCTGTCCGCCACAGTGAAACTCTCGCTCGTCACGGGGACCACAGAATGGACATGATAGTCGTAGCATGATGTGCGTCCCTAGTGCGCGATGCCGGACGCACCGGCCTCATCGATCAGCGCGCCGGTGCTGAAGCGATCAAGCGAGAATGGCGCGGCCAGCGGGTGCGGATCGCCGGTGGCGATATGATGCGCCAGCAGCGTGCCGCCGGCCGGAATCGCCTTGAACCCCCCGGTTCCCCACCCGCAATTGATGAACAGACCAGGGACCGGCGTGCGTCCGAGAATGGGGCTGGAATCGGCCACGACATCGACGATCCCGGCCCACTGCCGCAGCAGCCGCACCCGCGCCAGTGCCGGGAACTGTTCCGCCAGCGCGCCCAGCACATTGCCGGCGACCGGCAGATTGCCCCGCTGCGCATAGGACAGGTAATGATCCAGCCCGCCCCCCACGACAAGACCGCCCTTGTCCGACTGGCTCACATACATGCCGGTCGCGAGCGACAGGACGACGGTGTCGATCACCGGCTTGATCGGCTCTGAAACAAATGCCTGAAGGGCGTAGCTCGACACCGGCAGGCGAAAACCGGCGAGGTCCGCAAGGGTGGTCGAACTGCCGGCCACCGCCAGACCGACCCGACCGCAGGCGATGGTGCCGCGCGTGGTTTCAACGCCCGCGATCGCGCCATCCGCACTCCTCATGAAGCCGGTAACGGCGCAATTCTGGATGATGTCGACGCCCAGCCGGTCCGCAGCGCGCGCATAGCCCCAAACGACCGCATCGTGACGCGCCGTACCGGCCTTTTCCTGCGCGAAGCCACCCAGCACGGGATAGCGCGCGTCGGCCGACATATCGAGAAACGGCACAGCGCGGGCAATATCGGCGCGCGTCAGCATCCGGGTGGCGACACCATTGGCGTTCATCGCCCCGACCCATTTGACCGCGGCCTCCATGTCGTGACGCGAATGCGCCAGGGTTATCATCCCGCGCTGGCTGAACATGATGTTGTAGTTCAGTTCGCTGTGCAATTTTTCGTAGAGATCGACCGAAAAATCATACAGCCGGGCACTGGCGGGATAATAATAGTTGGATCGCACGACCGTGGTGTTGCGTCCGCTATTGCCCCCGCCGATCCAGCCTTTCTCGATCACCGCGACATTGCGGATGCCATGATTCTTGGCGAGATAATAGGCGCAGGCCAGCCCGTGTCCGCCGCCGCCAACGATCACCACATCATAGGCCGGTCCGGGCGCGGCATCGCGCCAGGCCGCCCCCCACGCGGGCGCGGATTTCAGTCCTTCACGCATGAGCGCCCAAAGGGAATAGCGACTTGTCATTCCAACCCCGATAGTTTGGATACATATGTGTATCGAAATATCGGCTGCGATGGCAAGCCCTATCTTGCACCCTGCGCAAGGTCATTGCTGGCACGTCACTGGTGCGCGCCGGCAATGAATATGTCCGCGCCGCAGAGATTTCCTTGCATGTACGATACATTTGTGCATCGTACATCCTAGTGACTCCCTGTTGCGGGGAACGCCATCGGACAAGATGGCGATATCGAGGATGAGAGGTTCTAAACATGAAGTCGCATGTTCGCGTGGCCGTAATCGGCGGTGGTGTGGTCGGTTGCAGCATCCTCTACCACCTGACGAAACTGGGTTGGTCGGATGTCGCCCTGATCGAACGGAAAGAGCTTACTTCAGGGTCGAGCTGGCACGCGGCAGGCGGGTTCCACGCGCTCAACAGCGATCCGGGCATCGCCAAACTGCAATCCTACACGATCGAACTATATCGCGAGATAGAGGCACTTTCGGAACATAGCGTGGGTATCCATATGACCGGCGGCATCAATATCGCCGCCACCGACGCGCGCTGGGAATTCCTGCGCGCCGACCATGCCCGTCACCGCGTTCTTGGCCTTGAAACCCATCTGCTCACCCCGTCCGAGATCCGGGATATATGTCCGCTGATCGACGTCACGGACGTGCGCGGCGCCTTGTTCGACAGCCATGAAGGCCATGTCGATCCCTCCGGCGCAACCTATGCCTATGCGAAGGCAGCCAAAAAGGCGGGCGCGGACATTTATCGCCATACCCGCGTGATGGACCTGAAGCCTACCGGCCGTGGCACCTGGCGCGTTATCACCGATCAGGGCGAGATCGAGGCCGAACATGTCGTCAACGCCGCGGGTCTGTGGGCGCGCGAGATGGGCGCGATGGTCGGCGTGCAGTTGCCGCTGATCCCGATGGAACATCATTATCTGATCACGGAGGACATCCCGGAGATCGTCGCCGCGGCGCGGGAATTGCCGCTGATTCTGGATCTGGATGCTGAAATCTACATGCGGCAGGAACGGGGCGGCATGCTGGTGGGCGTTTATGAAAAGGACGCAAAGCCGTGGGCCGTCAACGGCACCCCATGGGATTATGGCGAAACCGAATTGCTGCCGCCCCAGCTCGATCGCCTCGCCGATGCGCTCATCAAGGGCTATGAACGGTTCCCGGCCGTGGCCGAAGCGGGGATCAGGCGCATCATCAACGGGCCGTTCACTTTCTCGCCGGATGGCAATCCGCTGATCGGCCCGGTTCCGGGCGTACCCAATTACTGGTCCGCATGCGGCGTGATGGCCGGTTTCGCGCAGGGCGGCGGCGTGGGCCTGTCGATCGCGCAGTGGATCATCGACGGGGAACCGAGCGAAGATATTTTCGCCATGGATGTGGCCCGGTTCGGCCCCTATGCCACGCCCGGCTACACAACGGAGAAGGCAAGGGAATTTTATGCCAATCGTTTCCTGCTGGCATACCCGAACGAATATTGGCCCGCCGGCCGCGATATGCAGCATGATGCCCTGTTCGATTCGCTGAAAGCCCGAAACGCGGTGTTCGGCGTCAGCTATGGCCTGGAAATCCCGCTCTACTTTGCCGCAGAGGGTGAAGAGGCCGTCGAAACCCCGTCATTGCGCCGGTCGAACGCCTTCCCCAATGTCGCACGCGAAGTGAAAGCCGTGCAGGAGGGCGTGGGCATATTGGACGCATCCTCCTTCGCCAAATATGAGGTGAGCGGGCCGAACGCCGCCGCCGCCCTCGATCGGCTGATCGCGAACCGGCTGCCCGGCACGGGACGCATTCGCCTGGCCCCCCTGCTGGCGCCCAGCGGCAGGCTGATGGGCGACCTGACGGTCATGCGTCTTGCCGAGGATCGCTTCTTCCTGTTCGGATCCGGCTATCTCCAGGCCTGGCACGGCCGCTGGTTCGACACGCACCTCAAAGCCGAAGGCGTGACGATCCGTAACCGCACACAGGAGTATCAGGGCATCCACCTTGCCGGCCCCAATGCCCGCACATTGCTGGAACGGCTGACGTCTTGCGACGTATCGGACAAGGCCCTGCCGTTCATGGGCGTGCGCGAAATGGAGGTGGGCCTGGCCCCGGCCATGGTCGCGCGCCTCTCGCTGACCGGCGAGCTGACATATGAGATATATATGCCCGCACAGTGCCTGCGCGCGGCCTATCTCAAGGCGATCGCACTCGGCCAGGATCTGGGCGTGGTCGATTTCGGCTTCCACGCCCTGGCGTCCATGCGTCTGGAAAAAAGCTATGGCATCTGGTCGCGTGAATTCAGCCGGGACTATACGCCGGGCATGGCGGGCCTTGGCCGCTTCATCGACTTCAGCAAGGACTTCATCGGCAAGGATGCCGCCCTGGCCGAACGGGACACGCCCGCCGATCGCACATTGGTGACTTTGGCCGTCGAGGCGACGGATGCCGATGCGTCCGGTTACGAGCCGGTATGGCATGACGGGAACTATGTCGGCTTCGTGACGTCGGGTGGTTATGGCCACCGGGTAGGCACCAGCATCGTGATGGCCTATATCGACCGGGCGGTCGCCGACGCACCGAATGGCTTTGCAGTATCGATCCTGGGCGAGAAGCGCCCCGCGCAAATCGCACGAGAAGCCCTGTATGATCCCGCCTCCGTCCGCCCGCGCAGTTAAGCAGGCCATGGCGACACGCTTTCCAGATGCTGGGGAAATAGCACCATGATTCGCACCGTCCTTGCCACCCTGGCCCTGCTCGCGTCATCCACCGCGCTGGCATCCGCAACGCCTGCCGTTACACCGACACGAACAGCTATGACGGGGGATTTCACGCTGCTCGTAGGGGGCGACTTGCTCGGCCCCTACGACACGTCCATCGATCCGGTTCCACCGCGTTTCCAACCTGTGGCCGACCTGATCCGCAAGGCCGACGTGTCTTTCGCCAATCAGGAAGGCAATAGTTTCGACCTCAGCAGCTTCACAGGTTCCATCGCGGCGGAAAATGGCGGCGGCTATCCGATCCATACACCCGCCACCATGCGTGGCCTGCGCGCGATCGGTATCAACCTGCTTTCGCGCGCCAACAACCATTCCCTGGACTGGGGAGAAGCCGGGTTGCTGGCGTCCGACGTGGCGCTGGATGCCATCGGCTTCATGCATGCCGGGACGGGTCGGAGCCTGACGGAGGCGCGTGAACCGGCGGTGATCGACACCGGCCGTGGCCGCGTCGCCCTGATTGCGACCGCCTCGACCTTTCCCGGCATATCGCCCGCGGGCAATGCAGCGCGGGGCGCCGGACCGCGACCGGGCATGAACCCGCTGCATGTCGAACCTGTCCATCTCGTCAATGGCAAGGAGATGGAGGCGCTCGTGTCGATCACGCGCCGGGGCGGCTGGCAGGGTTATGACCTGCCGGACGCGGATCGCCCGGCCAAAGAAGTGCATCTGGCCGGAACGCTGTACCGCGCATCCGACACACCCGGCCTCCATTATGATGTCAGCGCCGCCGACAGGCGCGCACTGCTGGAGTCGGTCGCATCGGCCGCGACAGGTTCGGACCTCGTTCTCTTTTCGATCCATGCCCACGAAACCCTGTCGGGCGCCTATGAAGACCCCGCACCCGCCGATTTCCTGCCCCCGCTATTCCATGACGCCATCGACAAGGGCGCGGCGCTGGTTGTTCGCCACGGCCCGCACGCCACGCAGGGCATAGAGATCTACAAGGGCAAGCCGATCTTCTATGGCACCGGGCATTTCTTCTTCGAACTGCCACGCACGCTCACCATAGCGGGAGACGGACCGAACAGGCAGACGGTCACTTTCCCGGATAGCTGGTGGGAATCCACGCTGGCAACAGTGCACTATCATGATGGCAAGCTCGTCCGCATCCGCATTTACCCGATCGCCATCATCGACGCCGACGGCCCCGAAAAGGGCGTGCCCACACTGGCGCGCGGCGCGCAGGCGAAAGCGATACTTGAGCGGGTGGCGGAGCGTTCGAAGGCGTTCGGCACCCGCATGAGGATTGAGGGTGAAACGGCTGTGATCGATCATTTCTGAGACTGGAGCGGGGCGATCCGATTGCATGGGATCGCCCCGCTCCAGCTTTTCCGTGAGGGGCGGCAGGCGGCCTTGCCCGCGCCGGGCCTTTCAGCGGGCGGGCGCACCTTCGGGCAGGGCGGCGTCCCGAACGGGCTGGCCGGTGACGAAGGCCCGTATGTCCGCCGTCAATGCCTTGAGGCCAGGCAAGTCCGAATAGAGCATGTGCCCGCCGGGATAATAGGTCAGATTCACACGCCCCTTCCCATGGGGCAGTTGCGATACCAGATATTCGGTCGCGCCCAGCGACGATGTGGCGTCAAACACGCCAAAGGTCATCATGACGCGCAAGGCCGGATCAAGCGCCAGTTGTTCGTCCAGGACGACATCCAGCCCCGGACCGGGCGGCGCGATATAGCGCCAGCTATCTTCGAACCCGTAGGGGTCGGGCACAATGGATCGATATGCAGGCAGGCCCGTCTGTCCGAACATACCGGCGACATAGGCCTCCATCGCATGGGTAATCCCGGCAGACGCGCGGGTCCAGTCCCTGTCCCGATCCACGGGCGTACCGTTCAACGGCTCGGTTTCCCGGCCATCGAACTGGCCCAACGCCAGCCCGCGACTGGCAAGCAGGTCGCGGCGGACGCTGCCCATGCGCAGATCATGCGCCAGGAAATAGGCGGCCGGCAGGCCGATAATCTGTTCCAGCCTCGACGCCACACCCGCCCGTTCCGCCTGGCTGAGCCTGTTGCCCCGCAAGAGGGCCGAGGCGTAATCGCCATAGGCATAGTCACGCGCCTTGTGCACCGCCTGTTCCAGCGTCTGGGTCCGGTTGTCGATCAGGCCATGATACCATGCGAGCGGCACGGCGTCGGGCAGGCGCACGATGCTGCGCGCGGGATCAGGCAGCCCCCTGACCGCCCGGTCGGGCGGACCATTATAGGTCAACGCCTGTGAAACGAGAACCAGCCCGGCGACCTTGACCTGGGGGCTGGCGTTACGCAGGTCGCGCGCCAGCATGACGGCGCGATGGGTGCCATAGCTTTCCCCCACCAGATAGACGGGCGACGCGATGCGGCCATGGCGGACGAGCCAGTGGAGGATGGTCTGTGCAGCGGCATGGGAATCGCCATCGCTCGACCGGAAGGTCAACGGATCGGCGCCATCGACGGGGCGCCCATATCCGGTTTCCGGTGGATCATAGAAGAGGAGGTCCGCCACATCCAGGATGGTGTCGTCATTGGCCACGACCGGCGTTGCCGGGTCAGCCATCGCGGCGGTTGTGAGAGACACCATGCGCCGTGGTCCCAGCGCCCCGAACATCAGCATGTTCGATGCGGCACCCGGCCCGCCGTTGAACACGATCACCACGGGACGGTCACTGGCGGCCTTGCCATCGGCGACGAAGGCGGTGGTAAAGACGCTGCTGGCGTCCCTGCCCTGCCGGTCCCTGACGATGACTTCGTCCAGCAGGACATGATAGCGGACGCGCCTGGCATTGAACGTTCCGCTCTGAACCTTCGAGAAATGCCGTGGCCCGCTGATGGCGCGATCGGATGGTGCGGGCCAGGTGGACACCGAAGCAGCGGGCTGTGACGGGGCGGGCTGCGACGGGGCGGGCTGGGCCAGGACAGGCCGTGCCAGGGCGGCCGCGCAGCAGGACAGGAGCAGGAGAGCCGCACCATATTGCCGCCATCGCGCCTGGATGGCATGTTCACCGGAAAAGGTCGCTTGCGATCTCGACATGCCGATACTCCCTATGAATACAGGAATGTATTCATAACTTGCATCCCCGCGTCAAGGCCGCAGGAATGGCATCGGAACCTCCGCCTTCATTCAGGCGCGGCGGACGATTGCAGGGCGTTGATTGCAGGGCGTCAGCGTCAAAAAATCATCGATGAAGAACGATACACTATTGTCTTGACACTTTCCTGTCATTCTTCATGTTCTGGCCGACGATGTGGGACGCCCGATTGACCGAAAGGGACAGGCACGGCCGACCATTGCGCGGACTGGATACCGCACGACGCGCTAGAGAAGGAGCCGCAATGACTGCAATGCTTGCGCAAGCCGGGGCAAGTACCGGCTCCAGAGGCAGACTGGCGCTTGGAATCCTCGCCCTCGTGCTGTTCGTGAACTATCTCGATCGCTATGCGCTCTCGGTCCTGCTCGAAGGCATCAAGGCCGATCTCCGGCTGTCGGACACGCAGGTCGGCCTGCTGACCGGCGCGGCCTTCGCCCTTCTCTACGCCACCCTGGCGATGCCGGTCGCCCGGATCGCCGAACATAAGAACCGGGTCATGGTCCTGACCATCGCGATCCTGCTCTGGAGCGCAGGCACCTTCCTGTGCGGGCTTGCCGGTTCCTATGCCATGCTGTTCCTTGCACGGATGCTGGTGGGAACGGGCGAATCCGGGGTCATGCCCACGTCGCACTCCATCGTCGGCGACAGCTATCCGATGGCGCGGCGCGGCACGGCCCTTGCAATCCTGAGTTGCGGCGGTGCGCTGGGAACGGCGCTCGCCCCGGCGATCGCAGGCTATCTGGAAGACAGGCTGGGGTGGCGCGGCACGTTCATGGCCTTGGGCTTGCTTGGGTTGCCGGTGGCGCTGGCCCTGGCATGGGTCGTGAAAGATCCCGCGCGGGGCCTGTCGGACGGTCGCCCCGCGGGCGATGCGCCCCCCTTCATCGTCGCCTTGAAGCGCCTGCTGTCGCGCCCCGCATTCGTCCTGATGGCCCCCGCCATGGTCATTACAGGGCTTGCGGAATACAGCCTCTTCCTCTGGCTGCCATCCTATCTGTCCCGCACCTATGGCGGAAGCGCGGCCAGCGTGGGCGCGATGCTGACCCTGTTCCAGGGGCTGCCGCTGTTCGCGGGCACATTGGCGGGCGGCATGATCATCGACCGGCTGGTCAGGCGCGACCCGCGCTGGCTCGCCAGGGTTCCTGCGATCGCCTGCCTGCTGGCCGCGCCCAGCATCCTCCTCATCTTCATCAGTCCATCGCTGGAAATCGCGCTGGCCATGATGATCATCCCTTCACTGGCCCTGGGTCTTTATCTCGCCCCTTGCTACACATTGCTCCAGTCGGTGGCCGGTGCACGGTCGCGGGCGACGGCGGTGGCGCTCATGACCTTTCTGGTCAACGTGATTGGCCTGGGCTTTGGCCCGGTTCTGATCGGTGGCCTCAGCGACATTCTGAAAGCGGCCCATGGCGCGGACTCGCTACGCCTTGCCTTCTTCGTCGTGCCGCCATTATATCTGACGGCAGGCGCGACCTATTTGCTGATCGCGCGTTTCGTGCCGTCCGCCATGGCCGCGGCAAGCCAGGAATCCGTGGCGGACTGAACGCCCCTTCCCATCCATGCAGGCATGTTCCGTGAGAGACGACCCGTTCCAGACCGCGATACTGGCCGCATGGCATGGTGAAATCTTCGGGGCCGAACTGGGCCGTCTTGGCCCAATGCTGCTGGCGGACGGGATCAGCCACACAGACAGTTTCGCGCAGATCGGCCAGGTGGAGGCATTGATGGCGCAGATACTCTATCCTGCGCTGACCCCGTCGCCCGACATCAGCGCAGCCCACAAGGCCGCCAGCGACCGGGCAACGTCTCTGCTGAAAGACTGCGGGAACTGGCAGGGCTTCCTTGCCCGTTCCACCGCATCCTTCCCCGCGGCCCTTGAACGCTTCAGGCAGATCGTGCGTATCGCCCCTGCAAGGCATCGGCCGCTGGCCGAACTGCTGCTCGCGCATGAAATCGCGCTGATCGATTTCATGGACAGGGACGCGCATCGCGTCCCCATGCCGTCAGGCAATGCGCTTGCACATTTCGTGGAAAAGGCGGCAGCCCTCGCACCGCGATCCTGATAGCAGGCCGGGAGGGCTATGCCGCGCGCCGATCCTGATCCAGCTTTTGCAGCAACTGGGCCACATCCCCGGCCGGGATCGGCTTGCTGAAGAAGTATCCCTGAATCTGCCCGCAGCCTTGCGCGCGCAGAATGTCAAGCTGGTCGCTATTCTCCACGCCTTCGGCGGTCGTTTCCATGCCCAGCGCATCGGCGAGCGTGGTGATCGCGCGGATGATCGCCGTCGCCCCTTCATGCGCGAGCAGGTCGACGATGAAGCTGCGATCGATCTTCAGCTTGTCGAAGGGGAAGCTGCGCAGATAGCTGAGCGAGGAATAGCCGGTGCCAAAATCGTCCAGCGCCACGCGCACGCCCAGCGTGCGAAGCGAATGGAGCGAGGCCAATGTCGCTTCCACATTGTCGATGAACAGGCTTTCGGTGATCTCCAGTTCCAGTCGCTGCGGGTCCAGGCCCGATCGGGCCAGCCCTTGCAGCACGATGCTGTTGAGGGTGGAACTGCGGAACTGCACCGGCGACACGTTCACCGCAATGCGGATATGGTCGGGCCAGCTTGCCGCGACCCGGCAGGCTTCATGTATCACCCATTCGCCGATCGGGATGATAAGGCCCGTTTCCTCCGCCAGTGGAATGAACTGCAACGGCGACACCATGCCGCGAACAGGATGATTCCAGCGCAGCAACGCCTCGAAAGCCGTCACCCGATTTTGCGACAGGCCAAACAGGGGCTGGAAATGCAGTTCCAGTTCGCCATTGCGCAGCGCGTCGTGCAAATCGACTTCCATTGCCCGGCGTGCCTGCGCCTCCGCATCCATCGCCGGTTCGAAGAAGCGATGACTGCCCTTCCCGTCCTGCTTGGCACGATACAGGGCAAGATCGGCATTTTTCAGCAACATGGTCGCATCCGCGCCATCCTGCGGCGCCAGCGCGATGCCGACGCTGGCGCCCGCCACGATGCGATGGCCGTTGACGTGAAAGGGCTGGGCCAGGCTGTTGACGATGGCGCGGCCGATCTGGTCGGCATGACCGGCGCCATCATCCACCAGCAGGGCGAATTCGTCGCCCCCCAGCCGCGCCACGAACCCGGCAGGACAGGTCTGCGCCAGCCGGGCCGCGACATCGCACAACAGCGCATCGCCCACCGGATGACCCAGCGTGTCGTTCACCGCCTTGAAATTGTCGAGGTCGAGGCAGAACAGCGCAAAGCCTTCCTTGCCCGCGCGCTGATGATACAGGGCGATCTGTTCCCGCAACAAGGTGCGGTTGGCAAGGCCGGTCAGGCCGTCATGGAAAGCCATGTGCGCGATCTGGCGCTCGCGCATCTCCACCGCGTTGACCATGCGGTTGAAACTGCGCGCCAGTCGCCCGATTTCGTCGCGCGTCTCCACCTTCACCTGGGCATGTTCGCCCGAACTGACCTTGCGTGCGGCGCTTTCCAGCGCGATGATGGGCCGGGCCAGGTTGCGCGACATGACAAAGGCGCCCCACAGCGCCAGCAAGGTGCCGATCAGGCCGAACGCCAGAAGCGCGTTCAGGATCGGCGCATAGGCCGCCATCGCATCGGTCAGGCTATATTCCAGCACCAGCATCCGGGGCGCGGAGGGCACCAGATTTTCCACGGGCCGGGCCTGGACCAGCATATCGTCCGATCCGCGCCGCCATTCGCGCGTGGTGATATCATCGCTTTTCGTCGTGCGCAGGCCAGCGGGCAAGGCAGCGACGGGCAGCAGCCGGGGGTTGAGGTCGACCGCGGACAATTGCGCCAACTGCGCCAGTTCCTTCGGCCCCATATTCCTGGAAAAGACCACCCAGCCGGTCAACATCGGCGCCCGCACAGGTGCAGCCGCGACCATGTGGCTCTGCCCGCGCCAGCCGACGATGCCCTGTCGCCGCCCGCTGTCCAGCGCGTCGTAGAGTTGACTGGATTCGGTTTCGGTCAACATGTCCGTATCGCCGGCGAGCGCGCCATCGACCGAGACGAACAGGGCATGGTCGATGCCGAAACGGCGCTTGAGACTGTCCAGTGCCGATGCGATGGTGGGCGCATCACTGGTTCCGACAGCCGTGCGAAAGCCAAAGTCGCTGGCCAGCACCGTGGCGCTCTGGTCGAGCTGGCGGAACTGCAACGTCGCCATGCGCGCAAACAGGGCGCTGCCTATCGCCATTTCCTGGCGCACCGTCCTGTCGGCATAATGATCGATCGCGTTGCGCGTGGCATAAAGCGACATGCCCATGATCGCGACGAACAGCGCGCCATAGAGCAACGTCATCTTGACGGTCAGGGCCGATCGCATGTGCCGCAACCCGCGCCGCAACCGCCGCCTGAAAAGAGCGCCTTTCATCAGGGGCTCGTGCGCAGCGCCACGGAGATGTTCCGACTCACGGAGCCGTTGCCGGGCACCGGCACCAGCAGCAATTGTTCATTGTTTCTGGCCTTCATCAGAGGGTGCCAGATGGTGACTTGTGCCGTGCCGGCCGCCAGGCGCGGTATCCGCACCTGTCCATCCGCGCCGCTCTTGGCCGCGAAGGGGGTATCGACGACCTTGATGAAACCGCTCATCTGGTCATGGATGTTGCAACCCAGCGCCACCGCACCCGCCGTCTTGAAGGTGTAACTGCGTGTTTCATCCTTGCCGAACAGCTTGATTTCGAACCTGGCCGGCTTGGAGAAGGAATAGACGTGATGCCGTACCTTGTCATGATTGGGGAAGCGCACCGTTGCCCCGACAGGAACGATCAGCACATGGGGCGAAAAGGCCACATTTTCTTGCACCATCGTCGTGCCCCAGGGAAAGCGGATCGGCCCGTCCGGCACGCCACCGGCCGGTCGCACGGTGACAACGGCATTGCTGACGGGCCGGCCCGCCGCATCCACGATCTTGAGATCGATATCCCCGGCATGGCTCGCCGGGCTGCCGAGCAGCGTAGCCATGCCCGCGAGAATCAGGAAAGAAAGGTTCCGCATGAGGGGCCGACATAAAGAACAAGGATAAATAAATGCTTAGTCCAGTTTGGTGCATATTGTCCCCTGCCGCGACCACAAAGGCAATCGTGGGCCACCCAGGATGCGGACTGGCGCGGCGCACTGCCCGAACCGGCAAAACATGCATCCATGGCGGCCTGTCGAAGGGGATGGCGATGGCCGCCACGAACGGATCGCGCCGGGTTCGACCTGACGCACGCCTTGAACGACATTGCGCGGGCGGACCGGACCGGGTCCGGCGACACTGTCTTGCAAGCGCGATACTGTCTTGCAAGAGAATGCCAGTGTCCGATCGCACAGGCTTGCTTCGTCCTGGCAAGCGCAGCGGGCCAATCTGATGTCATCCCGCCCTAATAGGTTCCCGGCTCCAAAGCCTGGACGATATGCTGGGCAAGCAGATGCCCCGTGTCGGAGATGGAACGCCCTTCGATCAGGGCAATTTCGGTATCCGGCAATTTGGGCAGCCATTGGGTTGCGGCTATGGGCACGAGAAACGGAGGCACCATTTTCTTGGGCAGAACCGAAATGCCCAGACCCGCTCTGACGGCGGCCTGCGCGCCCGCAAGGCTGGTGGAGGTATAGGCGATCCGCCACGTCCTGCCGCCCGCATCCAGTGCGTCGGTGGCGCGCTTGCGATACACACAGGGATCGGGCGATACGACCAGCGGGATCACCTCATTCCCGTCGACCGCTTCCTGGTCGCGGGCCACCCAGACCAGTGGCTCGCGCCAGACGCGCACGCCCTGGGGCGCGGCGGCCGGCTCGCGCTTGACGAGGACGAGATCGAACCCACCGGCATGGAAACGGTCAAGCAGGTTGAGCGTCAGGTCGCATGTGACTTCCAGTTCGACCAGAGGATGCGCGTCGGTAAACAGGGCGAGGATGTCGGGAAGATGCGCGGTGGCGAAATCTTCGGGCACGCCCAGCCGCACGACGCCCCTGACCTCCGGCTCCGTCAGTTCCGCGATGATCTTGTCGTTCATGTGCAGGATTTTGCGGGCCGAACCAAGCAGCACTTGTCCCTCGATCGTCAACCGCACGGACCGGGCCGTCCGTTCGAACAGGGTTCGGCCGACCAGAGCCTCCAGACGCTTGATCTGCAAACTGACGGTCGACTGGGTCCGCCCCAGCCGCGCACCGGCTTCGGTGAAGCTGCCCAGATCGGCGATGGTGACGAAGGTGCGGAGAAGGTCGATGTCGAGGTTGCGCACAGTCATCGGAACGTCCCCTGCAAATCATTGAGAATGCCAATCCATAGGATTGTCATAACTCATTTTGCAAATGGACGAAGATGCAGGAAGGGCGGCCTGTGATCGACATGACCCCGAACGAAGCAAAGTGAAACGAACCGCTGCCGCCGGTTGCAGCGATCATTCCGTTATCGCTATGATTGGTAATCATCTCTTCGTACAGCGACACGCGCGATGGCCGCAAGATATGGCCTGCGCATCGCCGTGAACCAGCACAGGACCGCAATGATGGCTGCCCAAGGGCATGAACGGGTTGATTGGAGAATGTTTGCGGGCTGGGCGCGGGCGGCGCTTGGCTCCGATCGTCCGTTTCTGACGATGGCGCTGATCTATGGCGCGGCGATCGGCTTCCTGTCGCTGGCGACGCCGATTTCGGTGCAGATGCTGATCAATTCGGTCGCCAACACCGCCTTGCCCGCGCCGCTGTTCACGCTGGCGGGGGTGCTGCTCGCCCTGCTGCTCCTGTGGGCGTTTCTGGGCGCGATGCGCATCTATGTCATGGAGATGTTCCGGCGGCGTGTGTTCGCGCGGATCGTGGCGGAAATCACGTTGCAGGCGGTCCATGCGCAGAACCCCTTCTTTCAGGATGACCGGCGCGGCGACCTGTTCAACCGCTTCTTCGAAGTGATGAACATACAAAAAGCGATCCCTTCCCTGCTGGTCGGGGGATTTTCGATTTTCTTCCAGGCGATGGTCGGCTTCATCGTCACCGCCTTCTATCATCCGGTGTTCCTGGGCTTCAACCTGCTCTTCATCTTCACGGTCTGGCTGATCTGGAAGCTGTGGGCGCGGCGCGCGATGGAGAGCGGCATTGCGCTCAGCCACCGCAAATATGAAGCGGCGCACTGGCTGGAAAGCGTCGGCGCGTCGAACGGTTTCTACAAGTCCAGCCGCCATCTGGACTATGCCATGGACATGTCGGAAAACCGGACCGCCGCCTATGTGGCGGCTCACCAGGCCCATTTCCGCGCGACCTTCCCGCAGGCGGTCGCCCTGCTGCTGCTCTATGCCATCGCCAGCGCGGCATTGCTGGCGCTGGGCGGCTGGCTCGTCATCCAGGGGCAGTTGTCGATCGGCCAACTGGTCGCTGCCGAACTGATCCTGTCCAGCATATTCTATGGCGCGGCGCAGCTTGGCCCCTATCTCGACACATTTTACGATCTGGTCGCCGCCGTCGAGGAACTGTCGCTGTTCCGCGCGATCCCGCTGGAGGACATGCCGGTCGAGCCCCAGGACAGCGCAAGGCCGCGTGACGGGGCGCTGGCGCTGCGACAGGTGCGGATCGCGGCCGATGGCGACGAGGCAGCGTTCGATCTGGTCGTGCCGGCGGGCACCCATGTCGTGGCCGCGGCCGACCCTGGCGTCGATCGGCTGCTGGCCCGCCTGCTCAAACGCCATTATCGCCCGGATGCCGGGATCGTCAGCCTGGGCGGCGCGGACATCAGCGCGCTCAACATCTACCAGCTTCGCAGCGATGTCATCGTCCTCGATCGCCCGACCATCGTGGAAAGCAGCATTCGCGACTATCTGCGCCTGGCCGATCCGACCGCCAGTTCCGCGCAGGTGCTCGACGCGCTGGAATCGGTGGGCCTGGGCGAGCGGATCGCCCGGTTGCCGCAGGGGCTGGACAGCCTGCTTTCCTCGACCGGCTGGCCGCTGTCGGTGGCCGACACGATGCGGCTGAAGCTGGCCGGGGCCATTCTGGCGCGGCCCCGGCTGCTTATCCTGTCCAACCTGTTCGACATGCTGCCGTCGCAGGAACTGCGCGCGGCCTTGCGTCCGCTCGACGGCGGGGAAGGAAGCACGATCATTGTCTTTACGGTTCGGCCCGACGCGCTTGGCTTTGACCATATGCTCTGGCTGGGCCGGACGCGCCAGGTGCTGACGCAGGACCCCATCGCCTTTGCAGTAGCCCGTGGAGGCGACGATGCCGTTTCGCGCTGATCACATCACCCATTTCAAGACATTGGCAAGCCTGCGCCCGCCGCGCCCGGCACGCATGTTCGGCTGGATGTTGCTCGCCGCCATGGCGGCATCCATCGCCTTCCTGCTGTTCGTCCCCTGGGTGCAGACCTCCACCGGCATGGGGCAGGTCATTGCCCTCGATCCGCGCGACCGGGTGCAGAACATCACCGCGCTCGTCCCCGGCCGGGTCGAACAATGGTATGTGACCGACGGCGAAATGGTGAAGAAGGGCGATCCCATCGCGCGCATCGCCGACAACGACCCCGACCTGCTCAGCCGCCTGCGCGCCGAACGGGCACAGGCCGATGCCGAAATCGCCGCCACGCAGCAGGCCATGGCCGTGGCCCAGCGCGACGTTGGCCGGATGCAGCAACTCTATGCCGAAGGGCTGTCGCCGCGCCGCGACCTGGAATTGGCGCAGATCAAGGTCGCCGATTACGGGGCCAAGGTGGCCAAGAGCCTGGCCGACCGGAACCGGCTCGACATCAACATCAATCGCCAGTCGGTCCAGATCGTGCGCGCGCCGCGCACGGGCCGCGTCCTGCGCATCCTGGGCGGGGACAATGCGACGATGGTGAAGGAGGGCGACATCATCGCCACCTTCGCCCCGGAACAGGCGGTGCGGGTGGTGGAACTATATGTCGACGGGCGCGACGTGCCGCTCATCTATCCGGGCCGCCCGGTCCGGCTGGAATTTGAAGGCTGGCCCGCCATCCAGTTCAGCGGCTGGCCATCGGTGGCGGTCGGCATGTTCGACGGCCAGGTCCGCGCCATCGACCTGTCCGCCTCGCCCAACGGCCTGTTCCGCGTGCTGGTGGAGCAGAAGGCGGGCGCGCGTCCCTGGCCCCAGGAGCCGTTCGTGCGACTGGGCGCCAAGGTGCGCGGCTGGGTGATGATGGACACGGTATCGACCGGCTATGAACTCTGGCGGCTGCTCAACGACTTCCCGCTGCAATATCCCGCAGGTGCGCTCGACCAGCAGACCGGCCAGAGCATGTCGACGCGCGCGCCGACGGGCGCATCCTACGGCCAGGCTGCCGGTGGCGGCGGCAAGGATGGCGGCAATGGCAAATAGGATCGGGTGCATCCTGCTGGCGCTCGCCGCAGGGATGGCCGCTCCGCCGCTCGCCGCGCAGGATGTTGCGCCGCTGCCGCAGGTCGCGTCGGTCGATGCGCCAACCCTGACCATCGACGCGCTGCTGGCCAATTCCGCACGGCAATCGCCCCAGATTCTGGAGGCATTGGCCAGGACGCGCGCCGCCGATGCGAAGCGGCTGACGGCCGAAGGCGCGTTCGACACCGTCTTTTCGGCCGAAGGCGGATCGCGGCTGATCGGCTATTATGGCGGGACATATGCCGACGCGAAGGTCGCGCGCCCGATCGAGGATTGGGGCGGGCAGCTCTATGGCGGCTATCGCGTCTCGAACGGGCGCTTCCCCGTCTATGAGGACAAGAATTACACCAACACATTGGGCGAAATCCGCGCCGGCGCGGTCTTTTCCCTGTTGCGGGACCGGATGATCGACGAGCGGCGTTTTGGCCGGGTCAGCGCGCAGGCGGATCAGGCGATGGCCGATGCGGAGCGGCAGATGGTCGCCATCGGCGTGCAGCGCAAGGCGCTCGACGCCTATCTCTCCTGGATCGCGGCGGGGCAGCGCCTGGCGATCTACCAGCAACTCCTGTCGCTGGCGCAGGAGCGGCAGCGCGGCCTGCGCCGCACGTTCGAGGCAGGGCTGCGGCCCCGCATCATCCTGACCGAAAATGAGCAGCAGTTGCTGCGTCGCGAGGCGATGGTGGTGCAATCGCAACAGGCGCTTGCCGCCGCCGCCAACAGCCTGTCGCTCTACTGGCGCGATGCAGAGGGGCGGCCGACCATCCCGCGCCCCGAACAACTGCCGCGGTCCCTGCCCGAACCTGTCACGACAACACGCCCGGACGCGGTGCAGCGGCCCGACCTGATGGTCGCGCAATTGCGGCAGCGGCTGGTGCAGGACCGGCTGGCGCTGGACCGCAACGCGCTGCTCCCGCGCCTCGACCTTCAGATGGAGGTGGCGCGCGACATGGGGGATATCGGGCCGGGCGGCATCTCGCGCAGCGGCAATGATGTGCGGCTCGGTGTCAAATTCTCCGTCCCGCTGGAGCAGCGCACGGCGCGCGGCAAGCTGATGCAAACGCAGGCGGAACTGGATGCCAACCGCACCCGTGCCCAGTGGCTGGACGAGCAGATCCGCGCCGAAATAGAGGGCATCGCCATCACGCTGGACGCGACCGCGCGCCTTATCAGCCTGTCCGAACAGGAAAAACAGCGCGCCGACGACATGGCCGTGGCGGAACGCCGCCGCTTCGACATGGGCGCAAGCGACCTGTTCCTGGTCAACACGCGGGAGGACAGTGCCGCCAATGTCGCCTTGTCGTTGCTGGACATGCGGCTGCGGCGCATCATCGCCGGGGCAGATCTCGCCGCGGCATCCGGGGATGCGGAAAAACTGGGGCTTCAGTAAGGCGTCGTGCGGTAAAGTGGCGGCGTGACGCTGAACCTCCGCGCGCCCACATGGACCTGCGGGGCGTGATCATCGCAGGCTGGCCTAACGGCACATTAACCTTGCTACGCTAAGGCGGCGGGTATGAGCTTCACCCGATTCACCCTGATCGCCGCGCTGGCGTTCACCAGTTTCGCCCCGGAAATCGGCGAGGCGCGACCGCTCCGCAATGGCGGCAAATTGCTGCTGACCAATGGCATATCCTCGCTGGAAGGCGCCAGCGGCGGTGGCATGACACCCTGGGCGGTCATCGCAGGGAATGAAACCAGTGACGGCATTGGCCTGTCGGTCCATGGCACCATGGTCGAGGTCAAGGATTATGATTATCAAAGCGCCGGCGCCGCAATCGGCTGGCGCGACCGGATCGAGATCAGCTACGCGCATCAGGATTTCAACACCAACGAGATCGGGGTGGCACTGGGCCTGGGCAAGGATTATGCTTTTTCCCAGGATATCATCGGCGCAAAGCTGAAAGTCGCGGGCGATCTGGTCTATGACAGGCTGCCCGCCATTGCCGTGGGCGCCCAGTACAAGAAGAACAATAACGCAACCATCGTCCGCGCGATCGGTGCGCAGGATGATGAGGGGGTCGATTATTATGCATCGATCAGCCGCCTTTTCCTGTCCCGTTCCATCCTGCTGTCCGGCACGGCGCGGCTGACCAAGGCAAACCAGCTTGGCATATTGGGCTTTGGCGGCGACAGACATGACAGTTACAGTGTGCAGTTCGAAGGATCTGCGGCATGGCAATTGTCACGGCGGCTGGCGATCGGCGGAGAATATCGGGCCAAGCCGGACAATCTGGCCATAGCGCGGGAAGATGACTGGTTCGACGCTTTCGCGGCCTATGCCGTCAACCGCCACCTGACGGCGTCCATCGCCTATGTCGATCTCGGCTCCATCGCGACGGTGAAAAAGCAGCGCGGTGTGTTTTTCCAGCTCCAGGCCGCCTTCTGATTTCCGGGGAAAAGCTTCCATGTCCTTCCTGTTCTCGCTCCTCCTGCTCCAGGGCGCGCCGGTCGCAGCCCCGCATGCCATGCCCGGCGAAGAGACTGTAGCGCCCTATGCGGTCGATGATCGCAACGCCGGCGCAGCCCCCTTTGTCGGCGACGGGATGGCGAAAGCCTTCCACGGACAGGATGGCATCCGCCGCATCGTGGACAATATGGTCGAGTTCAGCTTCGCCGATGCCGTGATCGGCGAAATCTTCGCCAATCAGGACAAGGTCCGGCTGAAGCGGACGCTCTTCGAACAGTTCTGCTATATATTGAACGCCGGCTGCAC
The DNA here is from genome assembly GCF_030580935.1 of Sphingobium cyanobacteriorum. GTDB lineage: Bacteria > Pseudomonadota > Alphaproteobacteria > Sphingomonadales > Sphingomonadaceae > Sphingobium > Sphingobium cyanobacteriorum. Next base: position 201,776 of record NZ_JAUQOM010000004.1, read on the forward strand.
CTACACCGGCCGCGACATGGCGAGTGCGCATAAGGATATGGGCATACAGAAAGCCGATATGAACCGGCTGGTCGAGGTGCTGCAACGCGCCATGACCGCCGAAGGCGTCGATTTCCAGGCCCAGAACCGCTTCCTGTCGAAACTGGCGCCGATGCGGCGGGCGGTGCTACAGAAATGATACGGATCTGCGCTGGTCACGGCCGATGGGCGACCGGCGCGGACGCCCCCCAGAGCGGTGGCGCCTGCCCTGGCGCGCCGGCGACCGTGAGCGCGCGCCCTTCCTTGCATCCATGAGCGCGAGGGGATGGACAGGAAATGCAGCGCCGCGTCATGAAGGCCGGGCGTGTCGAGCGATGATGCCGCTCCCGGCATCAGGCAAAGCCCGGATGCCCCTGACCGATCGAGCGACGCGCCATGCCCATCCTATCGCAAATCGACGCGCATCCCCCTTCTGCATCCGGGACATTATCGCATCAATATCGTGCCACCGTTGACCGATATCGTTTGTCCGGTGATCCAACGACCACCTTCCCCCAGCAGCCATTCAACGGCTGAAACAATGTCGACGCTGCGGCCGACATCGCGCAGCAGGGTTTGCCCAGCAGCCCCGTCAACCATCTGGCTGGCGTCGCCATACCCCCCGGCATCGAAAAACTCCGTGTCGGCCACGAAGCCGGGCGCGATGGTGTTGACCGTTATCTGGCGCGGTGCGGTGCGGCGCGCCAGATCGCGCCCATAGCCATGCAGCGCGGCCTTCGCAGTCGCATAAGGACCACCCTGGCCATCGAGGCCCGCGGTGGAACCTATCAGGATGATTCGCCCCCCATTTTCGACCCGGTCCATCGCCGCCTCGATCAGGAGAATGGCGGTCAGCAGGTTCTTGCGCAGGGCATCCAGCCAGGCCGCCTCGGCCGCCGCCGCATTGCTGCCACCGGCCTTGAAATCGCCTTGTCCGCCCGCTGCGGCGATAATGCCGCAAAGCGGCTGCGCACCGATCCGGGCCAGCACCGCCTCGACCCCTTCTACCTGGCCAAGATCGCCGCTTGCTACCAGCGCCAGCGCGGGATCGGGTGCCAGTGCCCTCGTTTCCTCAAGGGCTTCCGGCCTGCGCCCGACCAGGATGACGTTGCGCCCCTTGTGCAGCAGCGACAGCGCAACGGCCCGCCCCATGCCGCTTCCTGCGCCGGTGACAACGACCGCGCCCTTCATGCCGCCAAAACCCTGGTTCGGATGACGGGGGCAGGAATATATCTGCCCTCGACCACGTCCCTGAAGGGTATGTACAGGCGCAGGACGATCAGCAGCGGGCACGCAGGCACCGGAAGCCAGTTGGCCATCCGGTCGGCCAGTGGCGCCCCATGCTGGAGATGGATGCGGATCTTGCCATCCGGGTCGACGATGAGCGGATCGCGGTCGCCCAGCGCATAGCGATCGATCGCGTTGGGCACCAGAAACTGCGTATCCGCCGCATAGACCGTGACCGACCAGAAGCCGCTGACCGGGATCGGCGGCTCCAGGGTCAGCACATAGTCCGCCACAGAAGCGTCGATCACGGAGCCATCGGCCTCATGCTCGGTCGGCAGATAGACGCATTCTTCCAGGTCGGTGCCGTAGATGCCGACGCGCGCCTGGACGGCGCGGGTGAAGCGCTTTTCGGATGAACCGGACAAAAGATCGCGATCGCCACGGATACGCGGCACCAGATACCATCCGTTCACGACCTTGCCTGGACTGGCCGCACGCGCACGGATACGGTCGAACGCCGCCTGTGCGCCGTCGCGGATCGCCTGCTGCACCGGGGGGGCAAAGGCTTCGATGTCGAAATTCTTGCCCCAGCCGATATGGATGCGGGCGAAGTCAACGAACAGGTCGCGCTCGTCCTCGCGCGGTTCAAGGAAACGTAGCAGATAGTTGAAATAGCTGTAGATATCGATGCTGCTGAACATCGTCTTGGAGGGCCACATCCACGCCGGGTCTGGTGCGGGGGGCGGTGCTTCGACACCCAGGAAAGCGGACAACGGTTCCAGTTTGAACTGGTCCTGGATGGCGTTGACCGCCGGTTCGTCGTCCTTGCCCCGGCACAGGATGCGGATGATGAAATAGGAAATCGCCGTGTCGCAAGGGATCACCGCGTCCACCCCATCAGGCGTCTCGCCCGACCAGTCCGGCCCTGCAAGAAGATAGCGGCCACCGCCCTGCCCGGTCGTCCTTGTGCCAAGCCAGGCATAATTGTGCATGTAGAAGTCGGAAAACTGCACGCTGAAGTAGCGATCGGGGAAAGCGGGCACGGTCAGGACGAGCGGTTCGCGCCGCATGTCGAAGGGGACCAGGGTGTAGAGCGTGTCCAGATTGATCTGGACTTCCTTGTTCAGGTCATCCGCCGGATCGATAATGTGGCGATAATGATCGAGACGATTGAAGCCGCCCTTGCGCACGCCCAGCCAGTGGATGGCGCGATAGCCATGCACGATCGGATAGGCATAGATGAATGCCTCCTCGGCTATCGCGCGGGCCGCTTGCGGCGTCAGGGTTTCGGTCATGCTCTATCCTCTTGCTTCGATCCGGATGGGTATCGCCGTCATGCGCGGCATGGCGTTGATGGGTTCGCAATCCCTGACGGCGTCGATCAGTTGGTTGGGATTGGCGCCCGCTTCCCGGACATCTTCCGGGTCGTCCGGCAGTCCGCCAAATCCATGGGTCATCGCAACCGCGCCGCGCCGGACCGCCGCATCCGCACCAAGGACGGCGGGAACCCGTCCAAAGCTTGAGACTATGTCGACAATATCGTCCTCTGCAAAACCGGCGTCTCGCAAATCGTCCGGGTGGCACCATGCCCGATTGGTCGCCATGCGCTGCCGGATCTTCGGCAACAGGCGATATTGTCCATTATAGGTTTCCCGCACGCGATGCGCGATCAGGCGCAATGGAAATTCGGCCGACCGGGCATGGTCGCTTTCCCGTGCGACGCCAGCCAGTTCTTCGGCCACATCGGTTGGCATCACTTCAAAACGGGCATCGCGATCAGACGCTTCCACGCGCTGCTCAGCCACGTCGAACAGGTGGCCGGACGGGTAGCGGGCGATGGTGTCCAGCGGCACTTGCGACCGATCGAGCAGCATCGCCAGCAAGGCTTCCGAGGTCGGCGCCCGCTCCATGTCCAGATCCATACCGTTGAATCGGTAAGGAACGCCCAGCCGCCGGCTGATGTCCCACAAATAGCGCCAGTCATCCTGCGTTTCCGGCGGGGCGGGCACGACAGCGGGGGTATATTGGGCAAATGGCATCGGGAAAAAATAGGTTTCGACGTTCAGCAGCGGAACCGCAGGCACTTCGTACAAGAGGCGGGCAGGCAGGATGAAGTCCGCCAGGCGCGCCGTTTCATTGAAGGTCGGATCGACAAGAACCAGCAGGTCGAGCGCCCGCAGCGCATCGACCATGCGGCGCTGGTCCGGCATGGAACTGGCGGGATTGCCGCCCACGACGAACAGGCTGCGGACCCGGTCCGCGTCCGGTGCCATGATCTCCTCGGCCAGCGTGCCCGCCATCATCTCCCCCTGCATCGGGCCGATGCCGCGCACCCGGCTGGGCCGGCCCTTCGTCCATCGGCGGCGGGGCGGCGCCACTTGCGCGCGGCGCGGGGTGCGCGGGCTCATCACGCCGGGATTGCCCACAACGTCACCCGCGCGGGGGAAACGGCCACAGATGACGTTCAGGCATTCGTACAGATGCTCGGCCAGGTTGGAATGCGGCCCCATGTCCGGCCCGGTCCCGGTCTGCACGCACCCCTTCGGCCCGGCCGCGAAGATATGTGCAGCCTCGACCAACATATCGCGATCCACCCCGGCCCGGCGCGCCACGGCGTCCGGCGTGAAGGGGGCGACGGCGGCGCGCAATGCATCCATCCCGGCGACGAACTGCTCGCAAAACATCTTGTCCTCGCGCCCCTCGCGCAGGATGACGTGCAGCAGGCCCGCCGCCAGCGTCACATCCTCTCCGGGCCGGAGCGCCAGATGGAGGTCGGCCATCTCGGCGGTCTGCGTGCGCCGGGGATCGACGACGATCAGCTTCATCCCGCGTTCTTTAAGCGCCTTCAGCGTCTTTTGCGGATTGAAGGACAGCGCGCCCGCGGACACCGACACCAGCGGATTATTGCCCACCAGCATCCAGACATCGGATTCCGTGGCCATGTGGCGTCCCGCCGCCCACACGCCGATCCGTTCCATCGCCACCCATTTGGCGGACTGGTCGATCGTCATGCTGGAATAGAACTGGTCGCTGCCCAGCGATGCCAGCCAGCCGGGAAGGGCATAATGGCTGAGCGTCTGGAACCAGGGATTGGTCCCGCGCCAGCCCGCCACGCTGCGCGGCCCATGCGCTTCGATGATCCCCTTGAGCCGCTCGGCAATCTCGTCCAGGGCCTCGTCCACCGGCACGGGCACATGCGCGCCGTCCTTCTGCCGCCGCAGCGCCTGCGTCACCCGGTCCGGCCCATGCAGCATGTCGGGCGCCTGAAGCCCCTTCATGCAGGCATAGCCACGGGTCAGCGGATGCGCCTTGTCCCCCCGGATCGCGACGATGCGATCATCCTCTATGTCAAGCATCACGCCGCAACTGCCAGAGCAGATGCGGCAGAAGCTGTGGGCAGTCCGACGCTCGCCCATCATCGCCCCGATGGCAGATTGCCCAGCGTCAGGCCCCCGTCCACCGACAGGACAGAACCGTTGCAGTAGGACGAGGCATTGCTGGCCAGGAACAGGGCCGCCGAAGCGATCTCGCTCTGTTCGGCAAAGCGCCGGCTCGGCAGGAAGTCGCGCAACGCCTGAAGGACGGCACCGCCGCCCGCCTGTTCCGCTTCCGCCACGGATTCGCCATTGATGAAGCCGGACGCGATGCAGTTGGCCCGGATGCCATAGCGCGACAGGTCCATGGCCATGGCTTTGGTCAGCGTCACCATGCCGCCCTTCGACGCGCAATAATCGGCATTGTTGGGAAAACCGACCACGCCGGCGGTGGATGCAATACCCACGATGGACCCCCCGATCCTGGCGTCCACCATCGCCTGCGCCGCGGCCTGGGCCGTGACGAAATAGCCTTTCAGATTGGTGTCTAGCATCTGGTCCCAATGCGCTTCATCGATCTTCAGAAAGGCGCGCTGGTGCATATAGGCCGCGTTGTAGATCAGGGCGTCGACCCGTCCGAAACGTTCGACCGCGCTGGTGATGATGGCGCGCGCCTGCTGCGCGTCCGCCATGTCCGCCGTCACGGCCAGTGCCTGCCGCCCCCGTGCCTCGATCTCGCCCGCCACGGCCTGAATGGCAGAGGCGCTGCGCGCGGCGACCACCAGATTCGCGCCGGCATCCGCCGCCGCCAGGGCGATGACACGTCCGGTATTCTTGCTGGCGCCAGCGACCACCACGATCTTGTCGGTCAGATTCATCACTTGTCCTCCGCAGGAATGCCATATTTTTCGACATAATCGGCGAACAGGGCGTCGATCCCTTCCGCGCTGAGGCCAAAATCTTCCAGCCGGTATTTATGGCCACCGTGACGCGCATCCCTGTCTTCCGAAGCAGCGTTGAGGGCGGCACGGGCTTCGGGCGTGAACGGGATGCCGATGAAGTCGTAGATGCGCTGCATCTGCTGCGCCCAGTCGGCATTGATGTCCGCGTAACGCATGTCCAACTGCTGGTCGGCCGGAACGATGGTCCGCCGCTCCTGTTCGACTTTGGCAATCTGGCTGTGCACTTTTTCGGCGATATAATGGCCCAGCGCGTGGGGATCATTGTCATCGGACCCCAGGATCGAAATGTTCCAGAACATCGAACAGGTCGATGCCACCGTCTTGCGCGGATCACGGTGCATGAAAACGATTTTCGCGTCGGGGAAAACCTGCATCAACGCATCGATATCCTGCATGTGCTGCGGCGATTTGAACACCCAGGGCCGATCGGGATCATCCTTGCGGAACCAGGCGACAAGCTGGATCAGCTTCTTCATATAGGCATAGGCCGCGTGCTGGTTCGTCCGCAGGCAATAGCGGCCATAGGTCGGCACGAATCGCTGCACCTCGATCATGAGCGAGGAGAAGCTCATGCTCAAAAGCCCGATTTCTTCCTCTGGCGCTTCGGCATCGAGCGTATGGATATGCGCATTTTCCGGATTCATCGCCAGGAACGCGGCGTGCGCGCCCTTGGCGCGTCCGATGCGCGGATCGGGGCCGTCGCCAAAACTCGCCGGCATCGGCACCGGGAAATTGATCTCCCAGTCGCGCAGATACAGAAAGCGTGGATCACGCGCCAGCAGCCGATGCGCCCTGGTCGTGCCGGACCGTGCCGACCCGACGATGAACGTCATCGGCCCCAGCTTCGTCTCCAATATTTCCGGGTGGCGATCGAACAGATCCTGCGCGCGCAGCCGGTCGGCAAGGCGCGCGATCAGGAACTGCCGCGCCATCACCCGCCCGAACGGGTTGAGCTTTGCTTCATCTTCGATAGACCGGATCAGGACGCGCAAATTAGTGCGAAACGGATCGTCCCCGAAGAAATGCAGGCCGGTCTGCTTGCGGGCGGCAGCGATGATCGCCGCTTCCGAAAAATCGGCGTCGGGCGGCACCACCGGACGCCGCACCGTCTGCACCCGATCACCCAGCGCGATTTGGGCATCCTCAAATGCCGGAGCCGCTCTATCTGCCATTGATATTCTCTCTCCACCTTTTCTTTTATCTTTTCCGGCACGCCCTGGCCGTGGGCGTTACCAACTGACCGGCATGTAGTTGCGGCCCCAGTTCATCCAGGGATGGATGCGCCGCGTCTCGCCCGTCGTCATGCGCAGGGTCGGCACCCGCCGGATCAGAGCGGCGATGCCGATGCGCGCGTCGAGCCGGGCGAGCGGCGCGCCGATGCACAGATGAGAACCCCAGCCGAACGACAGATGCTTCATCGCCTCGCCAAGCGGGCGATCGAGACTGAAGCTGTCGGGATCATGGAAGATGCCGGGATCGCGGTTGGCCCCGGCGATCGAAAAGAACAGGCGCCCCTTGGGCGGGATCGTCGCGCCGTGCATCTCCACTTCACGGGTCGCCGCGCGACACTGGCCCAGGACCGGCGGATCGAAGCGCAGGCTTTCTTCAATGGCGATCTTCACCAGATCGGGATTGGCGACCACCCGTTCCCAGCGCGTCTCACGCTCCTGCTGGAGCCGCCAGACGCAGTTCATGATGAGCGAGGTCGAAGTCTCCTGCCCCGCAGTCAGGAAGGTCGCGCACATATTGGCGATTTCCGCATCGGTGAGCGGCCGCCCGTCGATCCGCGCCGCCAGCATCCGCGACAGGAAATCGTCGGACAGGATCGTGCCGACATGTTCGTCGGTCGGTTCCGACACCCCCGCCTTTGCGGCAAGGTCGCGCCGTTCATTGACCATGGCGATGAAATGTTCGGCAAATTCGGGATAGACGGCGCGATCGCGGCCGGATTCGGGATCGTCATAGATCCCCATCATCAGCTCGTCGCCCCAATGCTTGTACAATTTGTAATTCTCGCGCGGCGCGCCGAGCATGATGCACATCACCTGCCCGGTGAGCGGCAGCGCGAAATCATCATGCAGTTCTGCCTCGCCGCCCTTGGCGAGCATGGCGTCGATGATCTCTTCGGCCAGGTCCTTGATGACCGGATCGAGCGACTTGAGCGTCGGCTGCACGACCGCCGGCATCAGGAAGGAACGCCATTTGTCATGCTCCGGCGTATCCGTCACGATGCCGGTATTATGCGCATAGGTGCGCAGGGAATTGCCATATTTGAACGTCCAGTCCCCGACCGTCCTGTCGTTCAGTATTTCATTCTTGATCTGCCCATAATCGCTGAGCATCCAGAAATCATATTTCGCGCCCTCGCGGTGATAGAAGGGGCAGGCGGCGCGCAGTTCGGAATAGAATTTTCCGGGGTCCGCCTTGGCCTCCGCGCTCATCGGGTCGAACTTGCTGCCGGGCAATGCATCCGTCATGGACGTCCTCTCAACTAAATGCTTTGAGATGGGCTATCCCTGCCGGATCGTCCTGCCATCCACCAGTTGGTGTATCAGGCGCATAATTTGGACCTGACGAATGCGTGACCTGCCCGACCTTCGCGACGCCATCTACAACGCACCGCTCGACATGCGCCCATGGAAGGAAGCCCTGGCCCTTTTCCGCCAGGCGTTGGACGCGCGCTTTGTCTATATGTCGTTCCGGCCGGTTCATGAAGGCGCCGTGGGCATCGGCATTTCCGCCGCCGATACGGACGTTTCCACCATGCGGCGGGACTATGCCGAGCGGTTCCAGCACATCAATCCCATGGCCTTTGATCGCATGGAACTGGGCAAGGTATATTCCATCCGCGACTTTGCCGCCGAGGATCATCCCTTCTGGACCGACTATCTGAACCCGTCGGGCATCGGCAACGCCTATGGTTTCAGCATCAGCAACGGCGATTTCCATGCCGTGATCCACCTCGTCAGGGCTGCCGAAAAGGGCGATCTGACGGGAGATCAGGTGCGGTGGTGGGAATCGCACGCGCCCGCATTTTCAAGCGCTGTCCGGGTGTTCGGTGAAATGCGTCTCCGCCACTTCGTGACCGGGCTTCAGTCCCAGGTGCTGGATCGCATGTCATTGGGCATGATGATACTCGATGCCAATGCGCATCTGCTCTTTGCCAATATGGCCGCGCATGAGATCCTGGCGAGCCAGAGGCATTTTGGCCTGTCGGACGACCTTCGCCTGCGCTTCGCGCGCCCGGATCACCAGAAAGTCCTGCTGCAAAGTTGCGCGGCGTCCGGCGATGGGGGCAACCGGCTGCTGTGCTGTTCGGACGGCGATTATGCTGACCGCGTGATCGAGATACTGCTGTCATCGGTCGAACCCGATCATGATTTCGGGCTTGCCAGCGCCCCGGCACTGGTTGTCTATCTTCACAATCGCGCGGCCTCCGCGGCCCCGGCCCCCGAATTGCTGGCAACCCTGTTCGGCCTCACCCAGGCCGAAGCGAAAGTTCTGGCCACCCTTGCCGCTGGCAGCACCATTGCAGAGGCCGCCATTCTCCTTGGCCTGAGCGAAAATACCGTTCGGACACAGACCAAGCGCATTCTCTCCAAGGTCGGTGTCTCGCGCCAGACCGACTTGATCCGTCTCGCGATAGGCAGCCTGGCCAACCTCGTCGGCAAATAAGCATCCCCCCTTGCCAGGCGTCTGAAGGAAAGCCGCGCCTTGCCTCATCGGTTGGGCCGGGCGCAGATGCCGATCGCGCCGTCCGCCCAAGGGTTTCACCGCGCTGGAGGCGCGCTCAACCTGCCAGATGCGGGACCGCAGGTGACGGGTCGGATGCCGGATCGTCGTCGGGCAAGGACACAGGGCGCGCTTGTTTCACGAACCACAAGGTGAGCAGGATAAGGGCTGTCAGCACCCCGCACAAAAGCCATGCCGCATTGACGGCGGGAACCAGTGCGGCCTTTTCCACCAAGGGCCGGATCATCTCTGTTGCATATTCGTCCAGCGGCTGGCCGCGTTGTTCCAGAAAGACATCCCTTGGTATGCCGATCTCCACGGCTGTCGCCACATCGCCGGCGCGCAGTTTCCCGGCGATCCGGGCAGATTCCGTTGCGGCCCTGCTGAAGATGGTGGTGTCGATCAGCGCCAGGCCGACTGCACCGCCCAGGTTGCGCATGAGGTTGAACAACCCGCTGCCGTCCGCCACCATGGCCGCCGGCAACCGCCCCAGCGCCATCCGCGTGGGCGGCAGCAGGCAGAACATGATCGCCGCCCCCCGCACCATCTGGGGTATCAGCATGTCGGCAAAATCGGTCTGCGCGGTCTGGCGGGCGCTCAACAACAGCCCGATCGCAAAAAGCGCGAAGCCGAACGCCGTCAGCCACCGGGGATCGACCCGGCGTTCGGCCCAGACCGCCAGCGGGGCCGTCGCCAGTTGAGTCAGCCCCGTCACCAGCATGATCTCACCGATGCGCAGCGGCCCATGATCCCGCACCAGGCCAAGGAAGAAAGGCATCAGATAGGTCGATCCGAACAGGCCGAAACCCAGCACGAAACTGAGCATGCAACCGATGGTGAAATGGCGGTCGGCAAAGCAGCGCAGTTGCACCAGGGGCGCAGCCGACACCCATGTGCGTCCTGTGAACGCCGCCGCGCATACCGCCGACACACCCAGCAGCACCAGCACCTGGGGCGCGCTCCAGCCCAGCGAGGGCGCATCTTTCAACCCGATTTGAAGCGTGATCAGACTGGTCGCGAGCAATATAAGCGCAAGGATGTCGATCGCCCTTGCCGCATGCCGTTCGGCCACCTGCCCGCGCAGGAATAGCGCGACACCCACCGCAGCGACGATACCGGGCAGGATGTTCACCCGGAACAGCCAGTGCCAGGAATAGGACTGGGTGATCCACCCTCCGACGATCGGGCCAATCGTGGGGGCCAGCACGGCGGCGACGCCCGCGATCGTCGTAGCCAGCGCCTGCGCGCGCGGTGGGAACAGCAGGAACACAGCCGCGAACACGGCCGGGATCAGCGTGCCACCGGAAAATCCCTGCACGATGCGCCATGCAATCAGTTGGCCAAAGCCCGTGCTGATCGCGCAACCGAAGGAAGCGATCGTGAAGAGGCTGACCGCGCCCACGAACAGCCAGCGCATCCCAATTCTGGCCATCAGATATCCGGTCAACGGTATGGCCACGATCTCGGCCGTCAGATAGGCCGTCTGCACCCAGATCATCCGGTCGGGCGCTATCCCCAGCGCGGCCTGGATGGTGGGCAGCGATGTGGCGACGATCTGGATGTCGAGGATGGCCATGAACATCCCCAGGCACATCAGGATGAAGCCCGTCCATGCACGATAGCCGGCCGCCTGTGTTCCGCGACCATTCAGGTCAGACCCATCATCCATCGTCGCACCCGCCCCCGTCTTGCCACGCTTGCCATAGCCCTGTGGCTATCGGATACAAGGAACTACCGGAGGTCGAAGTCGTTGCGCAGAAGAAGCTTTTTTGCCGGTCCGCCGGTCACGTCAGGCGGTCCTTCTTGAAATCGGTGTCCATTCTTTCATTGGTGACGGAAACCGCGCCACATCGCCTGTCGCAAATGGAGGCGCTCGACACGGCCCGTGCGCTGATCGCCGGCAATTTCAGCGATTTTGAACGTCTGTCGGCGGTATATGCCAATGCCGGGGTCGCATTCCGGCAACTTGCCATGCCGGTCGACTGGTATCGCAGCCCACGCTCTTTCCCCGAACGGACCGCCGCCTATCTCGACGTTGCGCTCGACATGTTCGTCGCGGCCGCGCAGAAAGCGATCGCGCAGGCTGACCTTCGGCCACAGCAGGTGGATATGATCGTCACCGTGTCGTCAACAGGTATCGCGACGCCAAGCCTGGAAGCGCGCGCCATGGCACGGCTGCCCTTCCGCAACGATGTCCACCGCGTCCCGATATTTGGGCTTGGCTGCGCGGGTGGCGCGACGGGCCTTGGCCTGGCGAGCAGGCTGGCCCGCGCGACACCCGGATCAACCGTGCTGCTCGTCACGGTCGAGCTGTGCAGCCTTGCCCTGCGGACCGACAATGCGGACAAGGCGGACATCATTTCGACCGCCCTGTTCGGCGATGGCGCGGCCGCCTGCATATTGCGTGCGGGAGAAGATGGCTTCGTGCAGATTACCGGCAGCGCCGAAAAGACCTGGAGCGATACGCTGGACATAATGGGCTGGCGGGCGGAACCGACCGGACTGGGCGTGGTGCTCAATCGCGCGATCCCGGCCTTCGCGCGGCGGGAAATGCGGCAGGCGATGACGGAAATGCTTGCGCCCCAGGGGCTTGGTATCGATGATGTCGACCAGTTCATCTGCCACCCCGGCGGCGCGAAAGTGGTCGATGCGCTTGAAGGCGCACTGTCGCTGAACCAGGGCGCCCTGGTCAATGAACGGACCATATTGCGCGATCATGGCAACATGTCCGCGCCAACCCTCTTCTTCGTGCTGGACCGCTACCGCCAGGCAGGATTGCCGCCCCTGTCGGTCCTCAATGCGCTGGGGCCAGGCTTCACCGCCTCCTCTTTGACGTTGCGGTGCGCAGCATGACCCTGCCTTACGCGATCATGCTGTTCGTCACGGTGCAACGGCTGAGCGAGCTGGTGATTGCGCGCCGGAACACCAGCCGGCTGCTGGCGGCTGGCGCCCGTGAAGTCGGGGCGAAACATTATCCGGTCATGGTCGCGATGCATGCGGCCTGGATCGCCACTTTATGGTTCACGGTCGGGGGCCGCACTGTCCATATGGCATTGCTGCTCGTTTTCGCTGTTCTGCAACTCCTGCGGCTATGGGTGCTGGCGACACTTGGACCCCGGTGGACCACCCGGATCATCGTGGCGCACGATGCGCCATTGGTGAACAGGGGGCCTTTCCGCTTCCTTCGCCATCCCAATTATGCCGTGGTCACTGCCGAAATCGCCGTCCTGCCGCTGGCCTTTGGCCTGACATGGATTGCGGTCCTGTTCACCCTGCTCAACGCGGCGATGCTGCATGTGCGGATCGGCGCCGAAAATCGCGCGCTCTATGACCGGCGCCGGGATATCCCCGCATAGCCTTCCCGCGTGCGGCTTCCCCCTGGCCCAGGGGGGCTGATGGATGGAAAAACATCCCGCCAGATGCACCTGATGCTATCTCCCGCCCTGTCAGAATCGAAAGCTCAGCCAGGTCGCCAGAAAGGCTGAGTTGCGATAACCGGCCGCCGTCAACGCCGCCTGCGCCTGGAGATATTCGGCTCGCGTGGTCAGGGTCAGCCGGGGCGAGATCGCGTAAACGATCTGCGCGCGGGCGAGCCGCGCCACCGCCTTGCCCGCTACCCGCTCTGTGCCGACATAGGGCGTGTAGTTGGCGCGATAGACCGCATCGCGCTCGTCATCGCGCCAGGTAAACTGATATTCCAGGCTGGCGCGCACGCCCTTCACCGGCTGGAAGGAGACATTGGGCGCGACCGCGATCAGGTTGGTGGCGGTCAGGAACAGGCCGTAGCTGAAATAGATATTGTTGCCGAACGGGGCATAGGCATTGCGCAGCGTCCCCTTGTCATAACCACCCCCGCCGCTGCCATAATCGACGTGAATGCCGACCCGCGGGGCGCTCTTGTCCGCGCCCAGCCGGACCGTCTGCGCGGCAAAGGCCTGCCAGGCGCTGATCGGTCGGTCGCCAAAATTGCCATATTGGTGCGCCAGCGTCCAGTCCAGCGCGACTGGGCCAATGTCGCCCCACAGCCGCGCGCCGGCATAATAGCGCACGGCGGGCGACACGACGCCACCCCATGTCCCCACGCGATTGCGCCGTCGCCAGAAAAAGGGATCGAAATAGAGGCTCGATCCGCCCAGCCATCGGGTCGGCAGCACGAAGCCCGCCGACACGCCGCTGAAGCGCCGGTTCTTGTCCGGCACATCGTCGCCCAGACCGCCATTGCCAAGGTCGGTCGTTTCGAAATCGAACAGGGTCGCGCGCATGGTGGGGGTCCGCGCCCAGGCACGGGTGCCGTTCAGGACGAAGCGGATCGTGTTGTTGTCGCGCTGGGATATCAGCAGGTTGGGACCGTCGGTAAATTCCTGCCGCCCATGGCGAATGCCCAGATCAACGTCGCCAATGCGGCCCCTGGCCTCGGCGAAATATTGCTGACGGACGAAATTGTTGCGCAGCGATCCCGATGGCGTTCCGACATTCTTGCCTGACAACCGGCCATGGGCGATCTCGCCATAGAAGCGCAGATGTTCGCCGACATGCAAATCGGCGCCACCCACCAGACGCAGGATATCCTGTCGTTGCTCCGGCCCTTCGATCAGTTGCGGGTTGCTGGTCAGGTTCATGCGCAACCGCGCTTCACCACTGAGCGTCAGATAGATGTCGCCATCATCGTCGAGTGGCAGATATTTCAGGCGGTCGAGAATGTCGTCGCGCCTGGCCGGGTCGCGATAGACGCGCCAGTCCTCCGCCCAGCGGGACAGGTTGTAGCCCTTCGTCGTGGCGCCATCGCCCTGGGCGGCGGCAGGATAGGACGGGGTAGCGGCGGACGGGGTAGCGGCGGTCTGGGCAGCAGCGGGCATCGCACAGGCGAGCGCCAGCGCGCCGCATAGCAGGCGGGTGGTGGACATGGGTTGGGGACCGATCTGGTAACGGGGCGCGGCCGGTAAGAGGCACGCGCCGTCCGTGAAAAGGATGTCAGGCGGCGGTCAGCACGGCCTGCGGAGACGCTTCGGCAACCACCGGCGCCGGCAGTCGCCCGTCAAGCGCGGCGTTCAGCATCTCGCGGTCGAGGCCGCCTTCCCAGCGGGCGACGACGATGGTGGCGACAGCATTGCCGATGAAGTTGGTCAGGCTGCGGCATTCGCTCATGAAGCGGTCCACGCCCAGGATCAGCGCCATGCCCGCCAGCGGCACCGTCGGCACGATGGACAGCGTCGCCGCCAGCGTGATGAAGCCCGCGCCGGTGACACCCGCCGCCCCCTTGGACGAGAGCATCGCGACACCCAGCAGCAGCAGTTCCTGCCCCAGCGTCAGTTCCACCCCGGTCGCCTGCGCGATGAACAGCGCGGCCAGCGTCATGTAGATATTGGTGCCGTCCAGGTTGAAGCTGTAGCCGGTGGGCACGACCAGCCCGACGATGGACTTTTCACATCCCGCCCGCTCCATCTTCTCGATAAGGTTGGGCAGCGCGGCTTCGGACGAGGATGTGCCGAGCACCAGGAGCAGTTCGGCTTTCAGGTAACGCAGCAGCTTGAAGATGGAAAAGCCGGTCAGTCGCGCGACGCTTCCCAGCACCACGATCACGAACAGCAAAGATGTCAGGTAGAAGGTCGCGACCAGCGCACCCAGATTGGCGAGGCTGCCGACACCATATTTGCCGATGGTGAAGGCGATCGCCCCGAACGCGCCGACGGGGGCGGCGCGCATCAGGATCGACACCAGCTTGAAGACGATCAGGCTCAGCCGCTCCAGGAAGCGGATCACCGGGGCAGCAGGTTCGCCGACCATGCTGATGGCGATGCCGAACAGGATCGCGACCAGCAGGATCTGCAATATGTTGCCGTCGGTAAAGGCGCTGACCAGCGTGGTGGGAATGACACCCAGCAGGAAGCCTGTCAGCGTCGATTCATGCGCCTTGGCCGCATAGTCGGCGACCGCGCCGCCATCCAGCGTGGCAGGATCGATATTCATGCCCGCGCCCGGCTGGACGACATTGGCGACGATCAGGCCGACGACCAGCGCCAGCGTGGAGAAGGTGAGGAAATAGGCGAACGCCTTGCTCGCCACGCGGCCGACCGCCCCCAGTTCCTTCATGCCTGCTATGCCGGTCACGATGGTCAGGAAAATGACCGGGGCGATGATCATCTTCACCAGCTTGATGAAGCCGTCGCCCAGCGGCTTCATCGCTTCGCCATAGGCTGGCCAGAAATGACCAAGGAGCGCGCCGAGCATGATCGCGACCAGCACCTGCACATAAAGCTGCGAGGCAAGGCCCTTGCGCCGTGGTGGCGACGCGGCTGCCGGATAAGTCGGGTTGATCATGGCGGTTGTTCCATCTCCTTAGCCGCCGCTGGCTTGGTCTTTGCGGCACAGGGATGGTGCGACGGAATGGAGCCGGTGCCAAACAGGGGACGGAAAATATAATAACATATTGATATTGTTTTTATTTTCCTGTTTCTGGCGGCAAATATCGACAATCCCGATGTGGATTACCGCATCGCCCCGGCATGGATTGTGTGATAATCCACACAGGATGAGCCGTTTCACCGCCATCGCCGGTCCTATCCGTCGCTTCGCGCCCCTGCTGCTGGCGATCTTGGCGATCGGCACGGCATCGATCCTGTTTGCCGACCGCTATCACCGCATCCTGCGCGCTCAGGCGATCGCCACGGAACGTGCCGAAACCACCCAGCAAACCCGCGCCGTGATGCGCCTGCTGGAATCGGAATTGCAGAGGTTTCGCCTGCTGCCTGTGGTGCTGAGCGAATATCCCGATCTGCGCGCGGCGTTGCGATCGGGACAGGTGGACATGGCGTTGAACGACAAGCTGGCCGTGCTGAAGGCCAAGACCGGCGCGGGCGCGATCTTCGCGCTCGACCGGGCTGGCCGCACGATCGCGGCGTCCAACGCCCGCCTGCCCAGCAGTTTCGTGGGGCAGGATTACAGCTTTCGTCCCTATTATCGCCTGGGCTGGACAAAGGGCGGTGGCGAATATTTCGCGCTCGGCACCGTCAGTCGTCGTCCCGGCCTCTATCTGTCCCGCCGGATCGAGGACAGCGACGGTCCGATCGGGGTGATCGTGGTCAAGGTCGAATTCGACGCAATCGAACGGACATGGCAGGACCGCCGCGCCCTGAGCTTCGTGGCCGATGCCAATGGCGTGCTGCTGCTCAGCAGCGATCCCGTGCTGCGCTTTCGCACGCTGCGGGCGATCGACCCGGCGCGCAAGGCGCAGATCAAGCAAGCGCTGCAATTCGGCGGCGCGCCGCTGACGCCGCTGGGTATCGCGATCGGCACCGATGGCCTGACCCGGATGCGCGACGGGTCGCAGGCGATGACGGCGACGCTCGCCGTGCCTGTTCCAGGCTGGCGGCTTTACCATATCGAACCACTGGATGGCGCGTTGCAGGGGGTGCGACAGCGGGCGGAGATCGCCGCCATCCTGTTCGCCATCCTGCTGTCATTGCTGCTCGCGGCCAGCGGCTGGGCGATCATCCGTCGACGCCGGGCCATCAATGCGCGCATTGTCCTGGAACGGGAGGTCGCCTTGCGCACCGATGATCTGGCGCGCGAGATGGAGGCGCGCACTATCGCCGACCAACGCTATCGCCAGGCGCGCGAGGAACTGGCCCATGCCAATCGCCTGGGCACGCTGGGCACGATTTCCGCCGGGGTGGCGCATGAAATCAATCAGCCGGTCGCAACGATCCGTACCTTTGCCGAAAATGCCACCGCCTTTCTGAGCCGCGGCCAGCCCGAACAGGCGACGGCCAACCTGCGCGAAATCGTGGCGATGACCGACCGCATCGGCAGCATCACCGCGCAATTGCGGCGCTATGCGCGGCGTGGGGCCGGCACGATCGGCCCTGTATCGCTGGCACAGGCGATCGATGGCGTGCGTCTGCTGGTAGGCGACCGTTTCCACAGCGCGGGTGTGATGCTGTCCCTGCCTGCGCCTGATCCGGCCCTGAAAGTGCGGGCCGGGCGCGTGCGGCTGGAACAGGTGCTGGTCAACCTGCTCACCAATGCGCTGGAGGCGGTACAGGATCGGCCCGACCCGTGGGTCATGGTCACGCTGACGCAATCGGACGGGCGCGTCATCCTGGATGTGCGTGACAGTGGTGCGGGGATCGACCCCGCCATCGCGGACCAGTTGTTCATGCCCTTCGCCACCACGAAGGCCGGCGGCCTGGGGCTTGGCCTGCACATCGCCCGCGACATCATGGTGGAGTTTGGCGGCGCGCTCGACCATGTGACCGACGACGACCATAGCCTGTTCCGCATGACATTGGATGCCCTATGACCGAAACGCCGATCCTTCTTGTCGATGATGATGATGCGCTGCGCAATGCGCTGGTCCAGTCCTTTCAGTTGGCGGATATGGCGGTGGAGGCGTTTGCCGACGGCGCGGCGGCCCTGTCGCGGCTGGACGCGGGTTTTGACGGGGCGATCATATCGGACATTCGGATGCCGCGCATGGACGGCATGGCATTGTTCAACCGGGTTGCCGCGATCGACCATGAAATCCCCGTCATCCTGATGACCGGCCATGGCGACGTGCCCATGGCGGTGGCGGCGCTCAGGACCGGGGCGTTCGATTTCATCGCCAAGCCCTTTGCCACCGACCATCTGATCGCATCGGCCCGCCGCGCGCTGGAAATGCGGCGGCTGGTGCTCGACAATCGCCGCCTGAGAGCGGCCGCCGATGAAAGCGCGGGTGGCGAACCGTTGATCGGCGAGACGCCGGCCATGATCCGCCTGCGCGAAAATATGCGGCAGGTCGCCGATGCCGATGTCGATATCCTGATCGAAGGGGAAACAGGCACCGGCAAGGAACTGGTCGCAACCCTGCTGCATCGGTGGAGCCGCAGGCGCGGGCGTCCCTTCGTCGCCATCAACTGCGCGGCCCTGCCCGATGCCATTGCGGAAGCGGACCTGTTCGGCCAGGAAACCGGCCGGGCCGCGCACAGCCGAACGACCCAGCCAGGCCGGATCGCCCGCGCCGACAAGGGTTCGCTGTTCCTGGACGAAATAGAGAGTAGCCCGGCCTGGTTACAGGGGGCATTGTTGCGCGTGCTGGAGGAACGGGAAATCCTGCCGGTCGGCGCAGAGCAGCCCCAGATGGTGGACCTGCGCGTGATCGCTGCGGCCAAGCCGGGGATAGAGGCCAGCGTCGCCGACGGGCGTTTTCGTGCCGACCTGCTCTATCGGCTCGACATGGTGCGCTTGCGCATCCCGCCCCTGCGCGAACGGCGCGCCGATGTGCCCTTGCTGTTCGGTTATCTGCTGCACCAGGCCGCGGATCGGATGAAGCGGGACGTGCCTCGCATCGGCCCGGATATTCAAGCCTATCTGGCGGACCATGACTGGCCCGGCAATGTGCGTGAACTGACCAATTTCGCCAAGCGGGTCGTGTTGGGCATGACCATGGATGGCCCGGTCGACGACCATCTCCTCTCGCTCGCCCATCAGGTCGAACGCTTCGAAGCGGGCGTGATCCGCCAGGTGCTGGAACGTGTCCAGGGCGATGCCCGGTCCGCCATGGCCGAACTGCAACTGCCCCGGAAAACCTTTTACGACAAACTCAACCGGCACAATATCGACATTGATCGCTATCGCCCCTGAGCCGCATATAGGCCATCAGTAATCGGCCTGACCGCGCCGGAGGAGTTCGGCCTGCGAGGGATCAAAAATCCGGTTGAGCAGCAATCCTGCGGCCAGGATGGCTGCAAATCCGGTGGCAAGATGGAAACCGTAGAGGGCATCGCCCAGATATTCGCCGATCAATCCCATCATCAAGGGCGCCGCGACGGCGCTGACGCAGGTGAAGAAAAGGATGATGCCGGAAATCGCGCCATGCTGCGTCTTGGGAAAACAACTGATCCCCTTGGAATTCAAGGTTGGATAGATGACCGACATGAACAGGCCCGACAGCGGCAGGGTGATGACGGCCACAGGCCGACCGCCGACAATCGCGCCGATGAAACAGAACAGGATGGCCATACCGCAACAGGCGAGCACGCCGGTCCAGTCATAGCGCTCCAGCAACCAGAATCCGCCGAACCGGCCAATGACGCGCAGGATGAAGAAGATCGACAGCGCATAGACGGCCCATTGCCGGCCCGGTCCGTCATAGCCCGCCAGCAGGGTCGGCATCCAGACATAGATGGCCGTTTCCACGCCTACATAGAGCATGATCCCCGTGCTGAACGCCAGCGCATGCCGATTGCGCAGCATGGCGAGCATGTCGGCCAGCGGCGCGCCATCCGGGGCCGCGACACGCCTCTGTGGATAGGGCGCGCGCCAGGCGACGATCATCAGCAGGCCGCAGAAGATCGCGGCGATCAGGTAAAGCCATTTCCACGAAGCGTCATGCGACAGCAGATAGGCGACGATGGCCGGGCCGATGATCGCGCCGATGCCGAAAAACCCCTCCACCACGTTCATCGTCGCGGTATGGGCGCGGGTGGATGTGGATATGTCGCCGATCAGGGCCAATGCGGCGGTCTTGAAGATGCCCACGGCAATGCCGCCGACGAACAGCAGGACAAGGAACAGGCCAAAGCTGCTGACCCAGGCAAAGAGCGAAGCGCTGAGGCCGAACAGGCCCAGGCCGATCAGGATCGTCGCCTTGCGCCCCAGGCGATCGGCCAGCGAGCCGAGCAGCACGCCGCCCAGCGCGATCCCGCTCATCGTCGCATAATGGAACGCACCGCCCGCAGTCATGCCCAGGTTGAATTCGCGGATCACCGACGGGATGATGACGCCGACCGATTCCGATGTCATCGCGAACATCAGGAACATGAGATAGGTGAGCCAGCGGATGCGCGCCATCGTGCCTAAATCCTTCAAACCAGCTTATACATGCGGATGCGCACGGCGGGCGTTTGCATTTCGGGGACCGGACCCACGGTTCCGGCGAACATGGCTTCGTTCAGCCAGCCATGGGGACCGTTGGGGACTTCGAAGGTCGCGGTGGTTTTGGCATAGCCTTTGCCGGCGATCCCCTTGTTGCGTATCTGGATGACGGTGCCATCGGTTTCGCGCATCAGATAGACGGCCTCCAGTTCGGTGAAGCCGTCGGCGCGGACCAGTTGCCAGTCCATGCCTTCGGGAAAGATCGTGCCGCTGATCCGTGGCCCCTTGAACGTGCCGCCGGTGATGGGGATGCGGACGCGCTGGCCGTGCGGGGTCATGCCGATCTCTTCTGCCGGTCCCAGCGTGACGATGGCCTCATAGACGAACGCGGCCAGTGGCGCGTCGTCGACGGGGGGCTGCGCGGCGATGCCCGGCATGTCGATCAGGCCGGTCGCCAATGCGCCTGCCGCCAGCAGCACACCCCTGCGCGATGGCAGGATATTGTCGCGTTGGTCCGCCATGCCGATGCCCTCTCCAGACATGGAGCGCGCCCTTTGCAAACGGCGCGCTCCACATGTGATTGTTGTCAGAATTGCATGCCCAGCCGCACGCCATAGGTGCGCGGCGGATCGTAATTGGCGGTCGTGCTGCTCCACACCGTGACCAGATTATTGGCCACCCGCTTGTTTTCCAGATTGTTGACAAAGCCGGTGACGGACAATTGCCCATTGTCGGTTTCATAACGCAGGTTGAGATCGGTCTTGGTGTAGGAAGCCCGGCGGCTCTGCGCATAATTCTGGATATCGCTGAAGGTGCGCGACTGGACGTAGAAATCGACGCTGGGCGTCAGGCTGCCCGCGCCGCCCAGGTCGAAGATATGGGCGTAGCTGGCGCGGGCGCTCCATTTGGGGGCGTTGGGCAATTCGTTGCCGGACACGTCGCGGATGACGGTGCCGGGCAATGGCAGATTGCCGAACGCCGCCGTGATTGCGTTATAATTGCCGCTGGCCGAATTGAGATTGTCCGACGCGGTCGGGAAGGAGCGGATCTTCGCATCCAGATAGGAGACAAAGCCGCTGATCCGGTCGGCGCGGGTCGGGCGGATGACCGCTTCCAGTTCGATGCCGCGCAGGCGCGCCGTGGCGGCGTTGGTCGTCACCGCCGACACCTGATTGGTCAGCGGATTGAGGACGATGCTGGATACCTGAAGATCCTTATAGTCCATGTTGAACGCGGTGGCCGACAGATAGAGCTTGCCGCCCATCAGCGAGCTGCGCACGCCCGCTTCGTAATTGGTCACGGTTTCGGGCTGATACTGGCGATATTGGGGCGCATTGCCGCTGGCTTCCAGACCGCCGCCACGGAAACCCGTGCCGACGCTGGCATAGACCAGGGTTTCGGGCGTCACTTCGTAATTCACGCCCGCCTTCCAACTGACGTTCGAGAATTTGGCTTCCGGCCGGTTGGTATCGTCGGACAGGGCATAGACGAAGGGAATGCCGGGGCAGGTCGTGGGCGTGATGTTCGCCAGCGTGATCGTGTCGCCGGGGCAGACCAGTTCGATGTTGCGCTGGTTGACCTGTTCCCATGTCGAACGCACGCCACCCAGGATTTTCAGGCCCGGCGCGAGTTCGAACGTGCCCTGACCGAACACGGCCTGCGACTTGGTGCCCTGCCCGCGATAGGATGTGACGACATCGACGCCGCTGATGGTCGAGATATTGGTGCCGGTGCCGGCGACCTTGGCGATGCCGGCCGCGTTGAAGATGCTGTTGAACGGCGCGGGGGCGGTGTCGCCGGCATGGAGCAGGCGGGTGCCGGACGGCTGCTTGTCCTGATAGAGATAGCCGCCCAGGACCAGATTGAACGCGCCGGAATTGAAATTGACGTTGAGTTCATGGGAGCGGGTTTCGGTGCGGCGGTCGATATTCTGCTGCGTGAACACGCCGGTGGCGGCATCGACGCCATTATTCTTGAGCAGCGAATAGCCGGCCAGATAGGTGAAAGACAGCGCATCGCTCGCCTGCCAGGTCAGGCGTGAGCGGGCGGCATAATATTTGATGTCGATCCGGTTGTCGGTGACAAGATCCTGCCCCGGATTGACGACCTCATCATAGATCGTCTGGATCGGGCCGAAGGTGCCAGCGGCGATGTTCGCAT
The DNA here is from genome assembly GCF_030580935.1 of Sphingobium cyanobacteriorum. Lineage (GTDB taxonomy): Bacteria > Pseudomonadota > Alphaproteobacteria > Sphingomonadales > Sphingomonadaceae > Sphingobium > Sphingobium cyanobacteriorum. The sequence goes on from NZ_JAUQOM010000004.1 coordinate 224,043, forward strand.
TGGGATAGACATTGCGGCTGCGCATATAGGTGAGCGGGATCGTGCCCTTATTCTCCCCGTAATTGAGCGACAGGCGCCAGGTCAGGCTGTCGCCCAGACGCAGGATGGAATTGACGCGCAGGCCGGCCTGGTCGGTCCTGTTGTAATTCTGGCGCGCGCCATATCGGCCTTCAAACCCGTCATCGACCTGACGATAGGCGGACACGCGCAGGGCGAAGGCGTCACTGACGGGAAGGTCCACGGCGGCGCGGGCGCGGATTTCGTTGAAGCGGCCATATTGGATGTCGGCGGCAAAGCCCATCGTCCTGCCCGGATCGGCGGTGTTGATGTTGACGACGCCCGCGGTCGCGTTGCGGCCATAGACCGTGCCCTGCGGCCCGCGCAGAACCTCGACCGATCCCAGGTCGAACAGGCCGAGCGTCAGGACGGCGGCGGACGGATCGTAGATGCCGTCGATCTGGGTGGCGACGGTGGAATAGCCGCTGAAACTGTTGTTGCTGCCGATGCCACGGATGGCAAAGCCGTTCTGGCTGGATTGCAGGCCGGGCACCGTGCTGGTCAGTGCGGCGGCGGAATCGACGCCCTGCCGGTTGAGGCTGTCCTGCGTCACGACACTGACCGCGACCGGCGCCTTGGACAATTTCTCCGACGTTTTCTGTGCGGTGACGACGATATCGCCCGCATAATCGTCTGGCGCGTTCGTCCCCGCCTGCACGGGCGCGGCATCCTGCGCGATGGCGGGGCAGGACAAGGCGACGACGCTGGCGCCGACGAAAAGAAATGACAGTCTGTGCATGACACTCTCCCTTTTGCTGCCCGGACCGGCTTGCTCGCTCTGATCCGGGCATGTGTTTTCATGTGCTTTCAGAAGCGGAAATGATCCCGCGCCGCCTTTGCCATCGCGGCATAGCCCGCATCGGACGGGTGGAGCTTGTCGCCGCAATCATAGGCCGCAAGGATATGGTCGGGGGCGGCCGGGTCGCGCACGGTCGCGTCGAAATCGATCACGCCGTCAAACGCCCCGCTGGTGCGGATCCACTGGTTGACGGCCTGGCGGATTTTTTCCTTTTCGACCGTGGCATAGCCGGGGAACGTCGATCCCAGAAAGGGCGTCAGCGTCGCGCCATGCACCTTGATCGCCCTGGACCGCGCCCGCTGGATGAGTTGGCGATAGCCCGCGATCAGATCATCGGCGCCGATCACGGGATGGTCGCCTTCGCCGCGCGGATTTTTCAGGCCGCTCAGGCCCAGGTCGTTGATCCCCTCCAGCAGGACGATGTCGGTGACGCCCGGCACGGCCAGGGCATCCCGGTCGAACCGCGCAAGCGCGCTTGGCCCCACTTCGTCCCGCAGGACACGGTTGCCGCCGATGCCGGCATTGGCAATGCCGATATTGGCGATCCCCCTGTCGGTCAGCATCCGCGCCAACTGCCCCGGCCAGCCGCGCAGCAAGGGATCCTTCGCGCCGAAGCCATCGGTGATGGAATCGCCGAAGGTGACGATCGTGCGCGCCTTCCGGTCCGACAGGACCAGCACCGACGAAATGATTTCGCGGGCGGAAACGGATGTTGCGTCGGTCAGCGTCGGGGACGCGGTCTGGTCAGCGCCGGGCGCCCATTGCGCCACATGATTGGGGTCGGACTGGGGCAATATGACCTTGGCCGGCAGATAGACACTGACGATGGCAACGGCACCCGGCTTCACCGCCAGCGCGAGCGGATCGGACAGCAGGGGCGCGCCCGTCGGCAGGCGCGCCGATCGTGCGCCGGAAAAGGTCAGCGGGCGGATGGTGGCGGCGTCGACACCGCCCTGCGCATCGGCCAGCGCGATGGTCGCCCCGCCGATCGTCACATCCTGCACCTGCGTTTCGCCCGACAGGCGCACCTGCACCTGCGTACCGCCCGCGCTCAGACGCATATGATAGCGGATGGTGCCCTGCACCTGTGGCGCGGGCTGCCAGAAATCATAGGGCAGTTTCTCAATGGGCCGGGAGGGGCTGGACGCCCAACTGGCGATCCAGCGGCCCTTGTCCGCCGCGAACGCCTGTATCGGCAACATCGCGGCATGGAGCGCGACGACTGCAAGGGCGCACCGGCCCAACCTCATCCTGCGCATTGGAAGCTTTCCTCCTTTTCGATGTCGCCCCGGCCCTTGTATCGGGCATATTGGGGGTATTTGCAGATCGGGCGGGTGCGGCCCGGCCAGGGGCTGGCCGCCGATGCGACGCCATGGAGGCGGTCTGGCGCGCGGCCCTGTTCGACCCAGGCAACCAGCGCGGCGAAGGCGTCATGGCGGTCGGTCGCCGGCCCGCCCTCGCAATGGTTCATGCCCGGCACGGGAAACACGCGCGCGCTGTCGGCCGCCGCGCCATGGTAGCGGGCGTCCATTTCGCGATACCATTGCAGCGTGTCGTTCAGCGAAAAGACCGGATCGGCCGCGCCATGCGGGACGATCAGCTTGCCACCGGCCGCGCGAAAGGCGTCGATGTCGGGCGACCGGGCCGACAACATGGTCCAGCCGGATTCGGTAAAGGGCGCGACGGTGCGATAAATGGCGGCGGCATCGGCATCGAAATCATAGGCCATCTGCCATTGCAGCAGGTGCTGCGGATCGGTGGACGCCACTGTCGGGGGCGTCTGAAAGATGGTCGGCAGGGCGGCCCCGCCGATCAGGATGTTGAGCGCGGGCACGCCCTCCTTCGCCAGCCCCAATTTCCACACGGCCCAGCCGGGCGCGCCGATGCCGCCGTCCCAGGGGAAGCTGGCATAGAGGGGCGACCCATCGCGCGTGCGCGGGCCTGACAGGGATTGCGCCAGCGCGTCGATCTGGGCGCGGGACAGGCACTGGCCATTGCGGTCGCCCTTGCAGGTCAGCGCGCGCAGGACCGGCAGGACGGCCGCATGGGTGCATTGGCCGATGCGCATGACCAGCCCGTCGACCAGACCGTCCCTGCCATCGCAGGCTTTCAGGACGGCGCGGCGTATCAGGCCGAGTTCGGCGGTGGTATAAAGGCTGGAAAGCCGGGCGAACGGGCGCGCGCCGCTGGCGTCGGGATGGATCAGCCGCCCGAATATCTGCGCGTCCCATGTCTGGGCCAGTCCGGCGCGGGGGAGCGACATGCCCGGCGCGGCGGCGACGATGCCGTCGAACGCATCGGGGTAGCGATGCGCCAGCGCCAGCCCTTCCTGGCCGCCCTTGGAACAGCCCGCAAAATAGGAATAGCGCGGCGCGTGACCGTAGAAGCGGGTGATGGCCGCCTTGGCAGCGGCGGTGACGGCGCCGAGCGAGGCATAGGCGTAATTGCGGCGTGCTTCCGGGTCGAACCCGAAAGCGACCGCCCCGCCCTTTGCCGGGTCGCTGTTGACCGCATTGTCATGGCCCGAATCCTGGCTGACGACCGCATAGCCCTGCGCAAGGGCCGGTGTGAACAGGCCCGCGCCCGCCGTCGCGCCCAGCGCATTGCCGACATCGCCATTGGTGCCGCCGCCGCCCTGAAAGAGGAAGCGGCCATTCCAGTCGAGCGGCAGGCGCAGGTGGAATGTGATGGCATAGCGCTGGCCATCCACGCCCTTGCGTTCGGCCATGACGGCGCGCATGGCGCAATGCGCCCTGAGCGGCGTGATGGCGTCATATTGGAAACCGCGCGGATCGGGCCGGGACGCTGGTCCCTGAGGCACGAAATCGGCGCTGGTGACGCGGGTGGAGGCATCGGGCCAGTGGCCGCGCATGATGGTGGCGAAGGCGGCGCAGCGCCCATCATCCGCCGCGACAGGCGGGGCGGGGGTGGCCGCGAACGCAGGCACGGATGCGGCGATGACGGGGGCAAGGGCGGATGCCGTGAACCAGTGGCGGGTCATGGCCGGGCCTGTCGCAACGCGCTCTGGCCGATGACGATCGCGCCCAGCGGTCCGGCATCGCGCCCCAGCGCGGGTGGCACGACAAGGCTTTGCAGGGCGGCAAGGTCCAGCCCCGCCAGATAACCGCCCAGATTGTCGGCAACGGCGCCGCGCACGCGGCCTAGCAGGGCGGGCCGATGGTCCAGCACGCCGCCGCCGATCACCAGACGCTGGGGCGAAAGGCACAGGATCAGCATCGCCACCCATTCGCCCAGTTCCGCCGCGACCCGTTGCCAAATGCTGTCATCGTCCGGCACATCGGCCAGGGCACGGCCGGCCCGCGCCGCCAGCGCGGGGCCACCCACCAGCCCTTCCAGGCAATCGCCATGGGCGGGACAGGCCCCCGAAAAGCCATCGCCGGGCGTCCGGCGGATGCGCATATGGCCTGCTTCGGGATGGAGGCGGCCATGCACGGCCTTGCCATCCATGACGATGCCCAGGCCGACGCCGGTGCCGATGGTGGCGTAGGCATGGACCGCGCAGCCGGTCGATGCGCCCCACACACCCTCCGCCAGCGCCGCGCCGGTGACATCGGTATCGATGCCCACCGGCACAGCGAAGCGGCGGGCGAAATGGCCATGGACATCCACGCCCGCCCAGCCGGGCTTCGGCGTGTTTTCCATATGCCCGAAATGCCCGTTGGCCCGGTCCAGGCACAGCGGCCCGAAACTGCCGATGCCGATCGCCGCAAAGGGGGTTTGCGCATGCCAGCGGTCCAGCGCCGCGGCAATATGGTCGAGCGTTTCCGGCCCCTGCGTCGGCCAGCGGCTCTGGTGCAGGATCGTTCGGCCCCGCGCCAAAGTGGCGATGCATTTGGTGCCGCCCAGCTCCACGCCGGCGATCAGGGGGTCATTGTCAGTCAGGCCAGCCATGCGCGTTCTCCGTCCAGCATGATCCGCAGTTCGGGTGCGGGGGTGCCCCCGAAATGCGCGCGTGCCTGGGCTACATGACAGGGCGGCTGCGTCAAACCGGCCAGATCGACGAAACTCTGTACACACAGGTCAGGCAGGACCAGCCAGCTATAGGCCTGACAGGGTGCGGCTGGCGGGTTGCCGAAGACCAGGCCCGACCCGTTCAAGGGCCGCCACGGGCCGAACAGCGTGTCGGCGACCATGCCATAAAGGCCCGTCGGACCAGCGGGACCGGATGGCGCGAACACTTTCGCCTGGGTGGACCAGAAAAGATAATAGAGGCCGTCCCGCACGATGACATGCGGACGTTCCAGTTCGTTGTTCAGGCCATCCGCATCGACCAGCGGTGGCAATATCTGCCAGTCATTGCCAGCCGTGCGCCGCGCGATGCCGATGGCGCCGTTCCATGGCGACCGGGATCGGGCCAGTGACCCGGCGAACAGAATATAGTCCGCGCCATTGGCCGGGTCGTGAAAAAAGGCGGGATCGCGAAACGCCTTGATCGATCCGATCGCGCCGCCGCCCGTCATCTCGCTGGTATAATGAACGTCATCCGGCCTGAGAAATTCCGTCGGCTTCGTCCACCCGGACACTATAATGGTGCCATGCTCCACCGACAGGGCCGCACGGGTCTGGAACAGCCTCTGGACGAAGCTGATTTCCGCCTCGTCGCGAAACCCGGCGGCGGTATAATAGAGGGTGATCATGGCGCCATCGGGCGATATGATCGCCGAGCCGGACCATTGCCGGCTGCCGGGCGACAGACCATCGGGCAGCGCCGGTCCCAGATCGCGCCAGTCCGTCCCCACGCGATGCAACAGGCGCAACCGGGCCACGGCATGGCGGGCATCCGGGTCGGGCAGGACCGGCGCGGACAACGCGATGAACAGGGTGCCGCCCATGATCTCCGCCGGATGGCCATCCGTCCGCTGGACCGGCCAATAGTCCCACAGGTCCAGAGTATCGATGATCCGGCGCTGGACAGGAATGACGGGAGCACTGGATGCCGATGCCGCATCGATGCGCGCCACATGGTCGGCCGTCCAGCGCGTGGTGGGGGCACCTTCCCTCATGCCGGACCGCTCCGCAATGCCGCGACCTTCGCCAAGGCGTGCAGTCCCTGGCGAAGGCCCGGCTTGCGCCGCGCCAGGCATGCCGCGCGCGACCCATCCGTCCTGAAAGAATGTGCGGGCGCGACACCGGCCATGCGCCGCGCGAAAATGCCGGCAGGCACGAACCCGGCGTCCGGGCCGCGACACCACCGCGCCTTATATGCAGCATATGCAGCAATCGGTGAAAAACGCGCCGCCTGCACAATCATCCTCATCTCTCATTGTCTTGTTGCGCCACTGTTATAAGCCATAGCAAACGTTTGCAAGAGAAAAAGCAAACGTTCGCCTAAAGGGTTTCCTGCAACGGGAGGCTGCGTCTGCGGCGACGGGTCAGTGGCGGGATACAGATCGCGCGAAATGCGATTCAGGTGTCACTATCGTTGTTCCACTTTGCCACCCTGTCCTGCCCGCCCTTCCTGGCGATCAGCCGGCTAGCGCGGGAATCGGGCTATCAGGTGACTCTTCAGGGCAGCGATGAAATGCCGCACTTTGGGCGGAACGAACCGCGTGGTGGGATAGATCGCCCAGATCTGGAGCGGTTCGGCCAGGCCTTCCCGCATGGGAAGCGGTTCGAGCAGACCGGCGGCCACATCGTCGCTCGCATCCCAATCGGACAGCAAGGCAATGCCCATGGCGTGAATGGCCGCCTGGTGCAACGCCTCGACGGAGTTTGCGGAAAAGACGCCGCGCACCCGCTGACGCTGGCTGTTCGGACCAAAGCACCAGTGGGTCGTTCCCGATCGGACCAGACAGGCGTGGGATGCCAGCTCTTCGATCGCCTGCGGCCGTCCCATCCGGTCAAGATAAGCGGGTGCGGCATAAAGTCCGCGAGGATTGCCGGATATGGCCTGCGCAATCAGGCGGCTGTCCTCCAGCACGCCGATCCTGATCGCACAGTCGATCCCCTGATTGACGATGTCGACGACCCCGTCCTGCAGTTGAAGATCAATCCGCAGATCGGGATGCTGCTGAAGAAACGCGCCGATAAAGGGGGTCAGGATCTTGCGCCCGAACGGAACGGAAGCGGTTATCCGAAGCAGGCCGGATAGGGATGGCGTCGAAGGTGCAAGCGCCTGGCGCAAAGCCTGCTCTCCTTCGACCAGGCCCTGCGCATAGGGCAGCAATGTTTCGCCATCGCCCGTGAGCGACAAGCCCCGCGTCGTGCGATGAAGCAGCCTGACCCCCAGTTCGGCTTCCAGCGCCGCCAGCCTGCGCGATGCTGTCATGGCGGGAATCTTTAGCCTGCGCGCGGCACCGGCGAGACTGCCGACGTTCACGGTTTCCACGAAGATGGCAAGGTCCGCCAGACTCATCATATCATTTTACGTTATACCGATTGAACATGAACGCAAACTACCGCGATATTCCAACATGGGCCATCTGCGGGAAGCCCAATCACAGGAGCTTCCTCATGAACATCAATCCCGTTGCAACAGCGGATCGGGGCGGCGGCATGTCACGCTCCCAAACCCGTCGCCAGCATTTGTTGACCCTTGCCATGTCCCTCGCGGCCGGCGTCGCAGTCGCCAACATCTACTATAACCAGCCGATGATCGGGATCATGGAGCATGACGTGCCTGATCCCGTCACCCGACTGATACCGACCGCAACACAGCTTGGCTATGCCGCCGGACTCTTCCTCCTCGTGCCGATGGGCGATCTGTTGGAGCGCAAGCGCCTCATCGTCGGCCAGTTCCTGCTTCTGGCGCTGGCGCTGGTCGGGGCGGCGATGGCTCCCAGCGCGTCCATGCTGCTGCTCGCATCGCTGGCGGTCGGGGCCATGGCGACGGTCGCGCAGCAGATCGTGCCATTTGCGGCACATCTCGCCTCTCCTGATCGCCGTGGTCATGCGGTCGGCATCGTCATGGCAGGCCTGTTATGCGGCATCCTGCTCAGCCGGACGCTGGCGGGCTTTGTCGCCACCCATGCGGGATGGCGTGACATGTTCTGGATCGGCGTTCCGCTGGCGCTTGGCGCAGGCTTGCTGATGGCGTGGCGGCTGCCCGTCAGCCGGCCTGAAACGGACCTGCGCTACCGCCAACTGCTCGGTTCGATTGCAGGCTTGTGGCGGCAATTTCCCGCACTCCGGCTCGCATCCCTGACGCAAGGCCTCCTCTTCGCCGCCTTCACCATCTTCTGGACCGTCCTTGCCCTGCGCCTTCAGCAGCCATCTTTCGGGCTTGGCGCTGACACGACCGGCCTTTTTGGGATCATCGGCGCCGTCGGCATTCTCGCCGCGCCCGTGGCCGGCCGGATCGCGGACAAGCGCGGCCCCCATCAGGTCATTGTGCTTGGCGCCATTCTGACCCTGGCATCCTGGGTCGTTTTCGGCCTGTGGCTCTCACTGGCCGGGCTGATCGTCGGCGTGCTCATGCTCGATTTTGCGGTTCAGAGCGCCCTCGTATCCAACCAGCATATCGTTTACGCGCTGCACCCGGAGGCAAGGGCACGGCTGAACACCATTTTCATGGGATCGATGTTTCTGGGCGGCGCTTTCGGCTCGGCGCTTGCCATGGCGGCATGGACCTGTTTGGGATGGGCTGGCGTCGTGCTGCTTGGCCTCATGCTTGCCCTGGCTGCCACGCTTGTCCAGGTCCGCGGTATCGCGCGCCATGCCAGATAAGCGGAGCGACCGGACGCGCCGCGCCGATCCGGCTCCCCCGTCCCGCATCGGGGGGCTTCGTGCACGATCAGGCGGCCAGGATGCTGCGGTCGATCCGGGCGATCGACCGCACGCCGGTCAGCGCCATGGCGACACGCATTTCCTTGGCGAACAGGTCGAGCAGATTGGCGACCCCCGCCTCGCCAGCAGTCGCCAGCGCATAGATGAAGGCGCGGCCCAGAAGCACCGCATCCGCACCCAGCGCCAGCATCCGCACCACGTCCAGCCCCGAACGAATGCCCGAATCCGCCAGGATCGACACTTGCCCCTTCACCGCATCCGCAATGGCGGGCAAGGCGCGCGCCGACGACAGCACGCCGTCGAGTTGCCGCCCGCCATGGTTGGACACGACGATACCGTCCGCGCCAAAGCTGACCGCGTCCCGTGCATCCTCGACATCCAATATGCCCTTGATGACGATCGACCCCTTCCAGAAGTCCCGGATCCATTCCAGGTCGCGCCAGCCGATGGACGGATCGAAATTGTCGCCCAGCCAGCCGATATAGTCGGCCAGCCCGGTCGCCGCACCGCGATAGGCGGAGATATTGCCCAGATCGTGGGGCCGTCCCATGACCCCCACGTCCCACGCCCAGCGCGGATGCGTGATCGCCTGCACCATGCGGCGGAATGCGGCATTGGGACCGGACATGCCCGAATGCGCGTCGCGGTAGCGGGCGCCCGGCACCGGCATGTCGACAGTGAACACCAAAGTCTGCACCCCGGCCGCCTGCGCCCGCTCCAGCGCATCGCGCATGAAACCCCGATCCTTGAGCACATAGAGCTGGAACCAGATTGGCGCGCTCGACTGGCGCTGGACCTCGTCGATCGCGCAGACGGACACGGTGGACAAAGTGAAGGGGACGCCCTTGCTTGCCGCCGCGCGCGCCGCCTGCACCTCGCCCCGGCGCGCATACATGCCGGTCAGCCCGACCGGCGCCAGCACGACCGGCATGGCCAGCGGCTGCCCGAACACCATCGTTTCCAGGCTGAGGTCCGCGACATTGCGCAGGACGCGCTGGCGCAGCGCCACATCGGACAGGTCCGACATGTTGCGGCCCATCGTATGTTCGGCATAGGCGCCGCCATCGATGTAATGGAACAGGAAGGGCGGCAGGCGACGGCGCGCCGCTTCGCGATAGTCTGTGGTGGCAGAAATAATCATCGGATCGGTCCTGTGGCTATGCCATGGGTTCGGCGTTGCGCGCGATGGCGGCGCGCGCCTGCCGGGCGATATCTTCCTCGACTTGCTGCACGGAGGTGCGCACGAAGCGCAGATGCACGTTGGCGGCATCGCGCGCACCATCGGCATCCCCCGCCAATATCCGGTCCATCATCAGTCGATGCTGTGCGGAAAGGGCTTCGAAGGTGCGCGGCACCGCATAGAGCTTCTCGCGACTGCGGGAGATGCTGGCGTGCAGCAGGTTGAACAGGCTCGACATCACATGCGCCAGCACCGCGTTGTGCGATGCATGTGCAATGGCCAGGTGGAAGGCGGCGTCGGCATGCGCCTGCTCCGCGCCATCGCCCTTCACATGCAACGCCTCCATCGTGTCGAACCGGCGGCGGATACGATCCTTGTCCGCCCCGTCGGCACGCAGGGCGGCATGATAGGCGGCCGTGGCATCCAGCGATTCGCGCACTTCGAAAATATCGTGACCATAGCCGGGATTGACCGCGACCAGCGGGGCGAGTGGCGCCGATATCGCCTGCTCGGTCCATTGTGCCGCAGGCTGGGCCAGCACGATCCCGGTGCGGCGCACCATGAGCCGTCCATGGGCAGCCATCCTGCCAACCGCCTCCCGCAGGCTCGCTCGCGACACGCCCAGCGCCTGGGCCAGCGCACGTTCGGAGGGCAGGCGCGCGCCCGGCAACAGCTTGCGCCGGGCGATCAGCGCCTCGATCTCAGCCTCGATCCGCTCGGACACGCGGGGCGTTGCGTCGGCTGCGGGGCTGCTCACGGGATCATCCGGGACAACGGACAGGCCAGGACCATGACGGTCGCATAGATCGGCATGGCCGCGGTCAGGCTCGACCGCCAGATATTGCCCGAAGGATCGTGATTTGTGCCCACAGCGCCATAATGCCTTATCCGCCCATGGTCTGACCAAGGCTGATTATTCCGCCATGATCCCAGTCACAAGCTGGGCGGTCAAGCGCACCCGTGCGATATTCGGCCTTTTATGGTCAGACCACTCAGGGCGGCACTCCCTGACTGTCTGGAATAGCGTGGACAATTCCGCCATGGCTGCGCCAGCACCATGGAAGTGGTTCGAAAGCCAGCAAAAGATGGTGATTCCATGGCGTTCACGCCAGTCGGTGGATGACATGCCAATATCGACCAACCGGGCAGAATCCATAGCCCCTTACGCGACCGACGCCTGCTCGGAAGCGAAGTCCATCTCAAAGATCGTTATGGGCTGATGCAGAACGCCATTTTCACGGCGATAGTCATCCCACAAGGCGATCAGCGTCGCGAGCCGTTCGGGTTCGTCCCTGGCCAGGTCATGAATCTCACCAGGATCCTGCGCCAGGTCATACAGCGCCCATGACGGCGCGGCGCCCGGTTCATGCGCCATATAGACCGCCTTCCACTGGCCCTGACGCAATGCCCTGCGGCCGAATAACTCCCATCCGGTGGGATGATCGATATCGTGAACCGCGGCCGCTTTGCCTTCCAGCAAAGGCAGCAATGAAGCGCCCTTGATCGGCGCGACAACCCGGTCGTGGAACCGCCCGCCATGGTCCGGTGCGCCCGCTACGTCCAACAGGGTTGGCATTATGTCCATCACGGTGGAAAAGGCGTGGCTGATCGCGCCATCCACATGGCCCGGCCATGACAGGAAGGCCGGCACGCGGATGCCGCCCTGGGTCGTAAACATCTTGTTGAGCCGCGACGGCGCCGTCGCCGCCTGCGCCCATCGGGGACCGTACCAGACATAGGATCGTGGCCGTCCGACATTGTCGAGGCTGTTATCGCAATGGTCGGCGATCATCCGGGTGAAGAACGGGCCAAGCAGCGGCATCGCCTCCACGATCGCGCCTTCCGCGCCATTGTCCGACAGGAACAGAATAAGGGTGTTGTCGAAACGCCCTTCTGCTTTCAACTGCGTGATGACCCGGCCGATGTTCCAGTCCATCCGTTCCACCATGGCGGCATAGGCCTCCATCGTGCGCGCCGACAGCGCCCGCGCGTCGGGTGTCAGCGCATCCCAGTCGGGCGTATCGGCGACCACCGGATGCGGCACGACATTCCGGGGGACAAGGCCCAAATCCTTGAGCGCGTCGAGGCGCCGTTGGCGCAAGATGTCCGGCCCGTCGCCATATCGCCCCCGCACGCGCGCCAGATTTTCGTCCGGGGCCTGCAACGGCCAATGCGGCGCGGAAAAGGGAAGATAGGCGAAGAAAGGCGTGTCCCTGTCCCGCTCGCCAAGATAGTCGAGCAGGCGATCGGTGAAATAGTCGGACGAATAAAAGTCGGCGGGCAGATCATCGACGAAATGGTCATCCTCCACATAGAGCGTGCCGCCGCCGTTCGCGCCTTTCATCAGATTGCGCCCGAAATGGTCATGTCCGCCCTGAAGCAGCGCGAACGACCTGTCGAAACCCCGTGACACCGGCGCGGTCGCGATCGTTTCGCCCAGATGCCATTTGCCCGACATGAAGGTCTGGTATCCCGCTTCGCGCAGCAGTTCGGGCAAAGCCACCACCCGGTCGTTGAGATAGCCTTCATAGCCGGGCGCACCTGTAAAACCGGGGCGTGCGACTTCCAGCATCGTGCCGATCCCAGCGACATGATGGTCGGTGCCGGTCATCAGCATCGCGCGCGTGGGTGAACAGGCTGACGCGGAATGGAAATCGGTGAAGCGCACGCCGTCAAACGCCAGTGCATCCAGTGCCGGGGTCGCGATTTCCGAGCCGAATGCGCCAATATCCGAAAAGCCAAGATCGTCAGCAACGATCAGCAGGATATCGGGACGGGCGCCCTTGAGCTTGGATGACATGAAACCTTATCCTTCCGATCCAATAGCATATCATGCATGAACCCTCCCGGTGGCGAAACCGCGCACCTGCCGGGAGGACAGCAGCCGTCACGCCGCAGGCGGCGGACCGGCAAGAACGATGCGCTCGAAATAGCGATAATGATCGCCATAATCGCCGACGCCATGATGCTGCACCGCGCGATTGTCCCAGAAGGCGATCGATCCCGGCTGCCATTGGAAGCGCACCTGATATTCCGGGTAGGTGAAGCGATATTTGAGGTCCGCGAGCAGCGCATCCGCTTCCGGTCCCTCAATCTCGACAAAGCGCTTGGCAAAGCCGTTCGACACATAGAGCAGCTTTTCCCCGCTATGGGGATGGCGGATCACGACGGGATGGACGGCGCCGCTGAACTTGTCGAGATAGGCGTCCCGTTCCGCATCGGTCTTGAACAGGGCATTGGCCTTGCCCTCGCCGGTATGGACGGCATGCAGCCCCTCGATCCGCTGCCTGAGTTCAGGCTCCAGGCCGTCATAGGCCGCCTTCGCGCTGGAAAAGAGCGTGTCGCCACCCAGCGGCGGCACTTCATGCGCGAGCAGGATCGAGGCAAAGAAAGGATTGTCGCGATAGGTGGCATCGGCATGCCAGGCGGCCCGGACATAGTCGCCGCCGATGCCGGACCGGACCGGCTGGATTTCGGCATGAGTGCCAACAGTCTTGGCATCGACCACGGGATCGCCGAACGCCCGCGCAAAGGCGAGATGCTGGTCACGATCGAGGAACTGGTCGCGAAAGAAGATCACATGATGGTCGAGCAACGCCTGCCAGATCGCATCGCGATCAGCCTGCGACAGGGGTTGCGTGAGGTCGACCCCGGCAATCTCTGCCCCGATATTGGGCTGGAGACGACGGATCGAGAGGGTGGATGCGGGACGGTCGAGAACGGCGGCCATGTCGATATTCCTTTGGCAGGCAATGGAGGGGTCAGGCGGCAGCGGCGATCTGTTCGGTCGGGGACAGCGCCCGGCTGCGGCGTCCGTCAATCGAAACGGGCACGGGGCCGTCCAGCGTCACGCGGCGGACGATGCGCGCCTGCTGGCCGAAATCGGCGACCGCGCGATGCTGGGTGGCGCGATTGTCCCAGATCACGACATCGCCGACATTCCAGCGCCAGCGCACGACATTTTCCGGCTTGGTCACATGCTCCTGAAGGATCGCGAACAGCCGCGCCGAATCCGCGCTGGACAACCCGATGATCCGCTTGAGGAAATGGCCCAGCACCAGGCTGCGCTCGCCCGTTTCGGGATGGACGCGGACCAGCGGATGCTCCGTCTCATACACGGTCGAGGCAAAGACATTCTGAAACTGTTCGCGCTCTTCGTCGGTGGCGTCGTCATAGATGGTCGCATAGTCATAGTCATTGCTGTGCACTGCCCAGGCGCGATCCACAAAGTCCCGCAACAGGTCGGGCAGGTCCTGGTAGGCGGTCACGGTGTTGGCAAAGGCGGTGTCGCCTCCTGCCTCCGGGATGACCACGCCGCGCAGGATCGATGCTTCGGGATAGGCGGGCACAAAGGTCACGTCGGTATGCCAGCTACTGGCGGCGCGGCCATTGCGCGATTCGATCTCCAATATGGACCGCGTGCCCGGCCGGATCGGCACCGTGGGATGGGCGACGGTGCGGCCCAGCCGCGCGGCGAAATCTTCCTGTCCCGCATCGTCGAGATGATGCTGCCCCCGGAAGAACAGTACCTTGTGCCGCGCCAGCGCCTGACGGATCGCGGCGATGTCACCATCCGACAGGGTCGCGCCCAGCGTCACGCCGCGCACTTCGCCGCCGATCCGGCCGGTGACGGGGGTGATGTCCAGCGGCGAGGCGGGATCGGCGGCGTTGATGTAACGAAGATCGGTCATGATGGTCCTCCTTCTTGGATTCAGGGTCTGGGCAGGGGCCGGCATGGGGTCACACCCCCGCAGCGACCCCCAATTCGGCAAGCAGGTCGGTGCGCAGCGCGTCGAAGGCGGCGCCTCCGGTACGGCGTGGGCGGGGCAGGTCGATGCGGCGATCCACGGCAATCGCGCCATCGCGCAGCAACAGCACCCGGTCGGCCAGCAGCAGCGCTTCGTCCACATCATGGGTGACGATCAGCGTCGCAGGCCCATGCGCCTCGCACAGCGACGCGATCAGTCGCTGCATCTTGATCCGGGTGAGTGCGTCCAGCGCAGCGAACGGTTCATCCAGCAACAGCAGGCGCGGTTCACGCACCAGCGCGCGGGCCAGCGCCGCCCGCTGCGCCTCCCCGCCCGACAACGTTGCCGGCCATGCGTCGGCGCGATGCGACAGGCCGACTTCCGCCAGCGCGGCAACGGCACGGTCCCGGCGCGCCGCCGCGCCGTCAAGACCGAGCACGACATTGCGCCAGACGGTGCGGGACGGAATGAGGCGCGGTTCCTGGAACACGACCGTGCGCGCCCTGGGCGTCCATGCCTCGCCATGGTCGGGCGCGTCCAGCCCGGCCAGGATCCGCAACAGCGTTGTCTTGCCGCTGCCGCTCGCGCCCAGCAGGGCAACGAATTCGCCGGCATGGATGGAAAGATCCAGTCCATCAAGGACGGGGCGACCGCCAAAATGTCGGGTAAGCCGCTCTGCCCGAACCGATACCGGGGCAAGCGTCGCGGCGGATGCAGATGCCTTGCGCCAGCTTTGCGGGGCTACGACGTTCAACATGATCTTTCTCTCCTATCTGGCCGCAATGCCGGTGCGCCACGGCATCAGCACCCGTTCGAGCGCCCGGACGCCCAGGTCGGCGGCGAGGCCGAGCAGCGCGTAGATGACGATGCAGATCAGGATGACATCGACCTGCTGGTATATCTGCGCATTGTTGAGCAGGTAGCCCAGGCCGGCGGATGCGTTGATCTGCTCCGCCGCGATCAGCACCAGCACCGACACGCCCAGCGAGAAGCGCAAGCCCGTCATGAGCGACGGCAGCGCCAGCGGCAGCACGACTTCCCGGATCAGGCGCGGTCCTGCCAGCCCGAAACTGCGCGCCGCTTCGATCACCTTGCGATCGACATTGCGCACGCCCGCCGATGCGTTGAGATACATGGGAAAGCAGGTGGCAAGCGCGATCAGCAGCAGCTTGGGCAATTCGCCGATGCCCAGCCACACGATGAACAGCGGGACGAGCGCGAGAAACGGCACGGTGCGCAGCATCTGGATGAGCGCGTCGAACAATTCCTCACCCAGCCGCGACAGCCCCGCCGCCGTGCCCAGCGCCAGACCGATCGCCATGCCGATCGCGCCGCCCGTAAGCGCACGGGCCAGCGACACGCCCACCTGCCAGAGCAGATCCTGCTCCGTCCACAGCCGCACGAATCCTTCGCCCAGTCCGGCGGGGGAAGGCAGGACCGACGGATCGACCCATCCCAGGCCGGTCGTCAGCCCCCACAGGAGGGCAATGGCGACCGGGCCGATGGCGCGGCGCGCAAAGGAGAGGCGGCGCGCCGGGATGACGATGGTCCGGCCGCTCGCGGGGATCAGCGGGCCGGGGTCGGCAATGGACGATAGCTGGGTCATGACGGGATATTCTCCTGTTCCCGCACGAGCGCATCGTAGCGATGGTCGAACAGCCGGGCGGCATCATTGGGTTTGCGGATCAGGCCGATCTTCAGGAATGTGTCGCCCAGCACCTGCTGGTCGGCGACCACGGCCTTGTCGATCGGGGCGAGGCGTGCAGGGGCACGCCGCAGATATTGGCCGATCACCGGGGCCGGAAGGTTCAATGCTTTGGTATAGACCGGCACGGCCTTGTCCGGGTCCGCCTGCCGTGCACGCAGCGCTCGCCCGATCCGCGCGATGAGATCGCCAATCGCTTTGGCCCGTGCCGGGTCGGCCAGCGCCTTGTCGGACGCAACCACATATTGCAGATCGGGCGTGAGGGGCGCGCCGCCACTCGCCAGCACCCGCGCCTTGCCCGACAGCAGCATTTGCGACAGATAGGGATCGACCGTGACCGCCGCGTCGATCGTGCCATTGTCCAGCATCGCTGGCGACACGCTGCCCAGCGTGACCGGGCGGATGTCGGACAGGGACAAGCCTTCGCGCTCCAGCAGCCGGACCACCAGATATTGCGTCACCGTGCCGGGCATCAGGCCGACCTTGCGGCCGCGCAGATCCCTGACCGACCGGATCGACGAGTCCGGCCGCACCACCAGCGCGACGGACGACGCGCCCGGCGTCACCGGCCGTGCCGCCGCGACCACTTTTACCGGGCTGCCGGCGGCCTGCGCGAACACCAGTGGTGTTTCATACATCCAGCCGACATCGACCGACCCGCCGGTCTGCGCCGCAATGACGGCGGGGCCGCCCAGAAAGTTCGACCATTCGATGCGATAGCCGGTCGGCCTGTCCTCGCCCGTCGCCTTCAGCAGCGTTTCAAGGCCATGCACCTGGTCGCCGATGCGCAGCACCGTCTGCTGCGCATCGCCGCCCCCTGCCCCACAGCCACCCAGCGTCAGCATCAAGCCGACAAGCAGCAAACGGATTTTCCCGCGATGCGACGGCGACAGGGCCATGGTCACAAGCTCGTCCTTATGGTCGCACCCCAGGTGCGCGGATCACCGACGATCCCTGTCACCAGCCCCGTGTCGGCGGGCGTCAGGATCTGGAAATAATTTTTGTCGAACAGGTTGCGCGCCCATAGCGACACGTCCCAGCGGCTGTCGCTGCTGCGCAATCCTGCGCGCAGATTGACGAGGGCATAGCCCGGCACTTTCGAATAGCGGCTGTTGTTGACGGCGGTGTAATAGTTGGACCTGTAACTATAGTCGGCACGGCCATAGGCGCTGATCCGGTCGGTGATCGGCGCGCTATAATCCGCGCCCAGCGCCGCCGCGTAACGGGACGACCCCGCCACCCGCTGCCCGCCAAGGTCGCAGACGCGGCTTGGCAGGTTGGGCGCTTCCTGCGGACAGGGCGCATTCTTGAAGTCACGATAGGTGATATCGACAAAGGTGCCCGACCCGGTGAGTATCAGGCCGGCGACAGGCTCGACCCGCAGGTCCGCCTCCAGCCCGCGGCTGCGCACCTTGTCGGCATTGGCGATATATTGACGGAAGCCAAAGGTGGAATCGGTCGTCGTCACCGCCGTCTGATACCCCTTCACATCGGTCCAGAAGGCCGCGAGGTTGAGGGTGACGCGCCGGTCAAACCATTCGCTCTTGAAGCCAAGCTCATAATGATCGACCCGTTCGGGCTTCACTTCCGGGTCCACCCCTGCCGGCAGGGCGGTAAGGTTGAGGCCGCCCGACTTGTTGCCGCGCGCATAGGTGGCATAGGCGAGCGCCGCGTCGGACAGCGCGTAGGCGACGTTCAGCGTCCCCGACAGGCTGTTGTCGGCCAGCGCCGTGCCATAGTCGATCGCGCGGGCAAAGGCGGCGCGCGTCCCCTGGATCGTCGATTCCTGGGCAGGGGTGAAACCTGTCGGTGTCGGCCCGAACGGGGTCTGCACGAAGCGGCCGCGCTTCTTCTCATGCGTGTAGCGCAGGCCCGCCGTGACGCTGAGCCGATCATCGGCGTGCCAGGTCGCCTGCCCGAACGCGGCATAACTGTTGGTGACGGGATTGGAAAAGGTGCGTGCGCCAAAACCATTCAGAGTCGCATTGCTGACCGGCGTGCTGGCTCCCAGAAACCAGGACGGCGCGGCGCTGCCATAACGGGTTTCCCCGGTGCCCACATTCTTCTGCCAGAAATAATAGACGCCCGCGACATAGTCGATCGGGCGATCGCCCGTCGATGCGATGCGCAGTTCCTGGCTGAACTGGCGCTGGTCATTATTCGTGTGGGCGGCGTCGAGCACGGGAATGCCCAGCCAGTCGGCATCATTGCGCGGTTCCCACGTCCACTTGCGATAGGCGGTGACGGAGGTGATCAGGTTGCCCGGAATGGTCCAGTCGAGGATGGCGGTCGCGCCCCACTGGCTCATCTTGATCTGATAGAAGCCGTCGGCGTCCGCCTGTCGCGCGAAGGGATCGACCGTGGGCAGCGTATAGCCCAGCCGCTGGGCACGCTGGACCACATTGTTGGCAATCGGCGCGCCGTTATCCAGCGTCGTGAAAATGCCGGCGATCGGCTGCACGATGCCACGCTGATGCAGCCGTGCCCAGTCGCCGATGACCCGGAGCGAGACATCAGGCGTGGGCTTGAACAGGATCTGGCCGCGCAGCGAACTGCTGTCATTATCCTGCGCGCGCAGGCCCTGTCGGATGTTGCGCACGAAACCGTCGCGATGCGTGTCGGAACCCGAAAGGCGCACCGCCAGCACATCGTCGATCAGGCCGCCGGTCACGGAGGCCCGCACCTGATGATAGCCATAATTACCCGCCGACAGTTCACCCTCGAAACCGGGATCGAAGCCTGGCGCGCGGCTCGTGATATTGATCGCGCCTGCCGTCGTATTCTTGCCGAACAGCGTACCTTGCGGCCCGCGCAGCACCTCTATCTGTTGCAGGTCGACAAGGTCGAAAGCGGACAGGCCGACGCGGCCGAGATAGACCTGATCGACATAGACCCCCACGCCATTGTCCAGCCCGTCCACCGACGTCGCCACGTTGGAGCCAAGTCCCCGGATATTGATATTCGTATTGCGGGGATTGAGCGCAAACACCTGAAGGCTCGGCGCGAGTTGCTGAAACTGGGTCAATGTATAGTTGCCGGATTTTACGATATCATCCGCCCCGATCGCGGTGAGCGCGATCGGCACATCCTGCGCGCTTTCCTCCCGGCGCCGGGCGGTAACGACGATCGGGGAGGCTTCGCCCTCTTCCGGCATGGAGGCGGCAGTCCCATCGGAGGCAGTGCCTGCCTGGGCGACCTGGGCGACAGTCGAAATGCCGGCGAGCAGCAGCATGCGTATCGACCAGGCTGTGATGTGAATCTTGTCATGCCTTGAAATCATCGTCGGATACTTTTCCTGGGATCATTGGAGCCACGCATTGGGTGCGCACGCAGTAGCGCATCGCGAACGGCGCGGCACCGTAGCGAAGGGTGATTGCAGGATCGCGCCCGCCTCATCAGGTGCGAGGCGTGGAACGGACGATCAAAGACCGTGAATGACTGCCATCAGTGGCTCGTCATCAGGCTGCGCATGAGAGAATGGTGGTTTCGTTCATCGCTTCACACTCCATTGGTGGAGGGAACACGATCCTGGCGTGGTCGCCTTGGCATCGCGCGCTTTAGCTGTTGGTCACGCGGCGCAAGCTGCTTCCCGATCAAAAACCGCGGGCTGTGCCGGATGATGACATCCCGATGCGACAAGCCAATCGCACCGCCAAGACATTTTCTACATATCAGGTAGAGTTATTGGCGCAATATAGTTTTTATTTCACATCAGGGCATCTGGCCTATGGAGATCAAGACCGCCGACCGCCTGTGCCGACGCCTATCTCCGCTTCATGCCCGTCGATACGCCATGACCTGACGGCATCGCCTGCCGCTGCAAGGAAACAAGCGCATATCCCCGGCTCACGTCCCAGTGGGCATCGATGAAGCCAGGGCGCGGCGCACCTTTTCGCTGCTCTCTTGCCACGCAATGGCGCGGTCGGACAACCAGGCGTCCTTGTAATAGGTGCAGGCATAGCGTTCGCCGCCATCGCACAGCAGCGTCACGACGCTGCCCGTCATGTCGGCGCGTGCCATTTCCTCGATGATCCTGAGGCACGCCCAGAGGTTCGTGCCGGTCGATCCTCCCACTGTGCGACCAAGCGAACTGGAAAGGGCGCGCATGGCGCCGATGCTGTCGCCGTCGGCAACCGGAATCATCCGATCGACCACGCCCGGAATGAAACTCGGCTCGACGCGGGGGCGGCCAATCCCCTCAATGCTGCTGGCAAGGCCCGCAGGCAGGGCGGTTATCGCCTTGTCCGCAAAATGGCGGTGGAACACCGAATGCTCCGGGTCGGCGACGCATAGTCGCGTATCATGGCGCCGATAGCGCAGGAAACGACCGATCGTGGCGGACGTGCCACCCGTGCCCGCCCCGCACACGATCCAGGAAGGAATGGGAAAACGCTCCTGCGCCATCTGGCTGAAGATGCTCTCCGCAATATTATTGTTGCCGCGCCAGTCGGTCGCACGCTCAGCGAAGGTGAATTGATCAAGATAATGGCCGCCCGTCTCGGCCGCCAGGCGATGCGCGACCTCATACACCGAGCGTGGATCGTCCACGGCATGGATTTCGCCGCCCTGGAACCGGATCGCATCCACTTTGGGCGCGGCGGTCGCCGCAGGTACGACCGCAATGAAGCGTAGCCCCAGCATGCGCGCGAAATAGGCTTCGCTAACCGCTGTCGACCCCGATGACGCTTCGATCAAGGTGGTGTCAGGCCCGATCCAGCCATTGCATAGGGCGTAGAGGAACAGCGAACGTGCCAGCCGGTGTTTGAGGCTTCCGGTCGGGTGGCTGCTTTCATCCTTCAGATAGAGGTCGATGCCGGGATAGAGCGGCAACGGCAGGTGAATGAGGTGCGTGTCGGAGGAGCGGTTGAAGTCCGCCTCGATCCGCTGCACCGCGTCTTCCAGCCACAGGCGGGGCGGCAGGGCGTTGATCCTCTTTCCTGTCATGCCAGCCCGTGCCGCCGCATCAATGCCTGCGGGTCTGCATCGCGCCCGCGAAACGCCCGGAAGCTGACCGCCGCCGGCCGACTGGCACCGCGTGACAGCACTTCCTCGCGAAAGAGCGTCGCGGTATCCCGGTCGAGCAGGCCTGCCTCGGCAAATTGCTGGAAACCGTCCGCCGCCAGGATTTCTCCCCACAGATAGCCATAATAGCCGGCGACATAGCCGCCCGAAAATATATGGGTGAAGGCATGGGGAAAACGGTGCCAGTGGGGCGGCCGCACGACCGCGACTTCCTTCCGTACCGTCTCGATCACGCGCATCGGGTCATCGTCCGGCTCGCCCGCATGCAGCAGCAGGTCGAACTGCGCGAACTCGATCTGCCGCACCAATGCCATGCCGGACAGGAAGTGGCGGGCGGCAAGCAGTTTGTCGAACAGCGCGCCCGGCAGCGTCTCACCCGTCTGATGATGGCCCGACATGCCGGTCAGGATATCGCGATCCCACGCGAAATCCTCCATCAACTGGCTGGGCAGCTCGATCGCATCCCATTCGAACCCGTTGGTCCCGGCAATGTCGGGCCGATCGACGCGGGTGAACAGGTGATGCAGGCAATGGCCCGTCTCGTGCAGCAATGTCTGCACATCCTTGTGACTAAGCAGACATGGACTGCCTTCCATCAGCGGCGCGAAATTGCAGACCAGATAGGCAACCGGGCCGCGTTGCACAGCGCCATCGCTGATCCGGGGACGCGCCTGCGCCATCCAGGCACCGCCACGCTTCCCCTGCCGGGCATGCAGGTCGAGATAGACGCCGGCAAAGACAGTCCCACCCTCATCCAGCACATCATAATAGCATATGTCAGGGTGATAGACGGCAATGTCCGGCCGTGCGACCAGATGGATGCCAAAAAGGCGCTCCAGCAGCATGCGCCATCCGGCCAGCACGCGATCGACCGGGAAATAGGCCCGCACTTCCTGCTCATCGACGCTATATCTGGCTTGGCGCAACCGTTCCGCGACAATGCCGATGTCCCATGGTTCAAGGCTCTCCAGCCCCAATGCTTGCTCTGCAAACGCACGCAGGCTGTCCAGATCGCGCTGCGCGGCGGTTCGCGCCTTATCACCCAGATCACGCAGGAAGGTGAGCACCTGCGCCGGGTTTGCCGCCATCTTGGTGGCCAGCGACCACTCCGCCGCGTCCGCAAAGCCCAGGAGCCGCGCTGCTTCCGCCCGCAACTGGAGAATATGGGACATACGCTGGCTATTGTCGAAACGGCCCGCCTGTGGTCCCTGATCGGACGCCCGCGTACCCGATGCGGTATAGACCCGCTCGCGCAGTGCGCGCGAGTCGGCAAAGCCCAGCACGGCGCTGACGCTAGGCTGGTGCAATGTCACCACCCAGCCTGTCAGGCCGCGCTTGTGCGCTTCCTGTGCGAACATCGCGCGGTCGGCGGCGGGGATACCTGCCAGCATCGCCTCATCCTCGACATGTTCGAACCAGGCGTCCGTCGCATCCAGCACGGCATTGCCAAAGGCGGTGGATAGCGCCGACAGCTCAAGGCGGATTTCGGCGTATCGAGCGCGATCAGCCGGTGGCAATGCCACGCCCGCCAGCCTGAAATCACGCAGGGCGCGATCCACGACCGCGCGGTCGGCGTCTGCCAGATGCCGGAAGCCATCGGCCGCACGAAGGTCGGCCAGCACGGCGTATAACGCCTCATTCTGCATGACTTTGCTGTTGTGCGCTATCAGCCGCGCCTGACCGGCAGCATAGGCGGCGCGCAACTCTGGCGTGTCGGCCACCCCGCACAGATGGGAAACCACCGACCAGACCGCCGATATGGCGACATCCGCCCGCTCCAGGGGCATCCATGCCAGGTCGAAGCGTTGCGGCCTGCTGCCGACGATGTGGCGGACGACCGCCTCATGATCGGCAAGCACCCGGTCGAGCGCCGGTTCGATATCAGCCGGGTCGATGCGGTCGAAATGCGGCAAGGCATGACAATCGAGCAAGGGATTCATGGTATTGCTGCTTACCTTGAAGCGACCGGAACCGGCGCGCGGGAGAAAAGGTCGAGGATTTCCGCACCGGCCGACCGATACACATGGCCCAGTTTTTCGAACTGATCGAGCCGTTGGCGGAAGCGGCCCGCAAGCTGGGGATTGTCGGCATCGAGAAGCCCCAGCACACGGTCCAGCCCCGATAGTTCAGCCATGCGGCCGTCAATTTCGGCTTGTTCGCGAATATGAAAGACCTGGCTTTCTTCCTCGTCCGTCCAGCCGATCTCCTGCATGAGTTGCTTCAGTTCGAGCCGTCCCGATGCTCCCAGCACATCGTGCAGAACAGTGCGCATCGTGCCGGGCCAGGCGGCCGCCTCGACAACCGTTCCGGCACATCGCACGAGCGGATCCTTCGCTTGGTCGCTGGCAGTGACGGCGGCCAGGCGCACGACTTTCCATGCCTTTCGCTCCGGCGCATCGCCCTGCAAGGCACGGCGATGCAGGGCAAGGATCGCCTGTCGCGCGGTTTCGATGCCCGCATGGCCACGCGCATGCGCCACCAGTTCGGGCCGTTCCAGCAAGAAGATGATGGCTTGCGATACAATGTCCGAAAGGTCTGCCCCCACCGGCGTCCTGTCGAGCCAGCTTTGGGCATATTCCGCCGCCAGAGGGGTGGTCGAATAGGCGTTGACGATGGAATCGAGCGCCGTGACGAGCGCGATGGGGTAGCCCAGATGGTCCGCATAGGCCTGCTGGTCGCCCGATTGGATGATCGCCCCGATGACATTGGCGGCTCCATCTTCCCAGGCGGGATAGAATATGAAGCGTTTGGCATCGATATGCCCGCGCAAACGGGCCTGGGCGTCCACCTTGATCGCAGGGTCCGCATGAAAGGCGATGTCAGGCATCAATTGTCGTCCACATGCGCGTCGACGAAAGCATCCAGCCGGCTGCGCGAAATGGTGCCGGCCGTCCGCCCCTTCTCCTCCCCATTGTGGACAATCATCAGCATGGGAATGCCGCGAACGCCAAAGCGGCTGGCAAGCGCCGGATTTTCATCGATATCGACCTTTACCACATCGATTTCGTCGGCATATTCCCTGGCCAGTTCCTCCAGCGTCGGGGCCAGCGCTTTGCACGGCGCGCACCAAGGGGCCCAGAAATCGACCAGCACAGGCTTTTCATTCTTCATGACGACCTCTTCAAAGTCGTGCTCATTCGCATTTTTCATTTTTTGAAGTTCCTCTGAAATCCTGATCGGGATGGGCAAAGCGTCAGCCGCCCTGCCCGCCAACGGTCATATGATCGATCCGCAACGTCGGCTGTCCGACACTGACAGGCAGTGTCTGTCCCTGCTTTCCGCACGTCGCCATGCCGCTGTCGAAGGCAAGGTCGTTGCCGACCAGGGAGACATGCTTGAGCGCTTCATGTCCGACGCCGATCAATGTTGCGCCCTGTACCGGAGCGACCAGCTTGCCCTTTTCCACCAGCCATGCCTGGGCCGTGGAAAAGTTGAACCGTCCGCTGACGATATCGACCTGCCCCCCGCTGAGCGCCGTGGCGTAGATCCCCCGGTCGATCGAGGCGATAATCTCGCCCGGATCGCACGCGCCATTGGCAAGGAAAGTGTTGGTCATGCGCGGCATCGGCAGATGCGCATAGGATTGCCGGCGCCCATTGCCGGTGGACCGGCCGTTCATCAGCGCGGCGTTCAGGCGATCCTGCATCAGCCCCTTCAAAACGCCGTCCTCCACCAGCATGGTCCGGTCGGGACATGTGCCTTCGTCATCCACGCCCAGCGACCCCAGCCGGTCGGCAAGCCCGCCATCGTCTATCACGGTCACGCCGCGCGGCGCGATCCGCTCGCCGATCCTGCCATCGAAGGCGGACAGCCGCTTGCGATGATGATCCCCCTCCAGGCCGTGGCCGACCGCCTCGTGAAACAGCACGCCAGGATAGCCAGGCCCCAGCACAACGGGCATTTCGCCCACCGGCGCGGGGATGGCCTCCAGGTTGATCAGCGCCATCTGCACCGCCTCGGACACCATCGCCTGGATGGCGGCCTCGTCAAAACCATCGACGGCGGCGCGGCGGCCCAGTCCAGCCTGGCCATGCGCCCGACGCCCCTTATGTTCCGCCACCACCATCATCGAAACGATCGAGAGCGGGCGAATATCGGCAGCGCTGTTGCCATCGGCCTGCGCCACGCACATCAGCGAATCGCTGGCCCGCACAGTCGCATCCACACGCACGATCCGACTGTCGGCCGCGCGGGCCATGGCATCGATCCGCTCCAGAACGGCAATCCAGGCGGCTGCGTCAACCGCCGTTACAGCCTCTGCCGGGGGGTAAAGCGCATGCGTCGGAGCGAGCCGGTCCAGCGCGAGGCCAGCGGGATGCCGCGCGGCATCGCCATGACGTGCCAGGGACCGAACGGCATGAGCCAAATCGAGGAGTCCTGTTTCGCGAATGTCGGCGGAATGGGCGAAGCTGACCTGCCCGCCATGCGCCGCCCGCGCGCCCACCCCCTGTCGCAAGGAAAAATTGCCGTGAATGACGCGGCCGCCCTCCAATACCCAACTGCGCCTGCGCACCGTCTCAAAATATAGTTCGGCAAGGTCGGCGCCACCGCCGGCCAGTTCGCCCAGCGCCCGTTCGATCGCCGCCTGGCTGAGACCGGCCGGACCGAACAATTGCGCCTGCACGCGCGCCAGCGCGATCTCGCCACCGTTCATGCGCCGCCCCCCACTTGCATGTCATCGATCAGGATCGATCCGGTGCGGATCGCATCATGCCGCTCCACATCGTCGCCAATGGCGCGGATATTCTGGAGCATGACCGGCATCGATCCGGCCAGAGTGACATCCGTTACTGCATGCGCAACCGCTCCACCTTCCACCCAGAAGCCCCTGACCGCGCGTGTCCAGGTGCCGGTGGCAGGATCGGTCGAACCGCCAAGAAAGTCAGTGACGAACAGGCCGCAATCCAGCCGTCGCAGCATCGCCTGCAAGTCGCCCGCTGCGGCATCACTGCAAAGCCGCAGATTGTAAAAACCGTCAGCGTTGCCCGTGGATCGCAGTCCCAGCTTGCGCGCAGACTGGCACGACAGGAACAGGCCCTCCACGATCCCGCCACCCACAACCGAGCGTGCCGACCCGGCGACACCCTCTGTCAACGGCGGAGCAAAAGTCGGCCATTCGGCGGCGTAAAACCAGGCCATCGTGTTACATGCCGGGGGGAGTGGCGTGAGGGCGTAGCCCGAGGGCCACTCCCCCCGGCATTGGTGTAATTT
>NZ_JAUQOM010000040.1 GCF_030580935.1 Sphingobium cyanobacteriorum
TGGCATTGGCCCCTCGGCCATGACCGAGGCCATGGCCATGCTCAATCAGCATTTCAACAAAGCGGCCTGATCCCAACAAAGGCGCGGTGCCGCTCGGCGGTCCCGAATGTTTGCAACAGAGCCTCGTAGAGGTCCGCCTTCTCACCCCGTTTCGCACGCAGCGCATCGGCCATCGCGGTGCCGAGCAGATAGGTGTCGGACGTGTGATACACCCAGGTCGTGCCCGGCGCGGCCTTGCGCGGGTAGAAGGTGCAGGCGAAGTGGATCTTCGCCGCATGATCGGCGGGATCGAAGAAACGCGCCATCGAGGGATCGTCCTCATCGGCCTGATAGGCGGTCGAGCGGTAATGGCCGGTCGTCATGTCGAGCGCATTTTCGAGCGTCACATCGGCCCAGCCTTTCGCGGCTGCGCAGGCTGGGACGTGCGCGGCAACGGTTTCGGCTGCCGTCCCCGGCCACAGATTCCCCATCCGCATCAGCGCGACCGCGCCGAACACCGATTTGGCGGTGGAATAGGATGGCAGGTCGATCACGTCGCACGCCGGATAATCGCCGTGCCGGGTGACACAGGCGCTGCGGTAATGCACGCCGCCGATCACCGCGCCATAGACGGTCGGTTCCGGCCCGGCGGCGGTGGCGAGCGCGGCGGCGACGGCCGGAGGTAAATCCTCCAGCCGCTTCATCGGCAGGCGCGCGGCGTTCGTTTCCTCATGCGCGCGGATCAGCTCCGCCGCGCCCGCCACCGTGCCGGGCAGGTAGCGCGCGACGAGCAACCCCCAGGCGTCGAACTTGCGGTAAAGGCACGTCTCCCCGGCGATCTCGAACGCGGCATGGCTGATCGTGCCGTCCACGCCGAACAGGAAGGTCAGCATGCCGTTATGCGTGCAATTGGCGTTGCGCTCCTGCAGCGCGAAGGGCAACGCGGCGCGGGCGGTGCCGCCATCGCCCGGCTCCGACCAGACGCGGCCCGGCTCGACGATCCAGTTCCAGTCGGGATGGGTCGAGGGGATCAGCCCGCGCTGCGCCGGGAGCAGCACGTCGCCGGACTGCACCAGCGCGAGATCGAGATCGGGCAGCGAGCGGATCGTGTCGCCGCGCGCGAAGGCCGGGTCCTCGGCGATCATGCGGAAGCCCGTGGCGCGCGCGCCGGTCAGGCGAAGGCGCCCTTCCCAGCGCGCGATGGACTTGCCCGCGTCGGCGGCCGGCGCGAAGGCGGAAAGGTCGACCGGCCGCTCGAACGCGCCGCCCGCCGTCAGCATGGCGCGACCAAGCGCCCGGCGCGTCGGCGAGATATCGGCCAGCGCGACGCCGCTCACCGCGATATCGTCGAACCAGCAGGTCGCCCGTCCTCCGCGCGCGACGAGCCGCAGCGTCAATCCTCCGTCCACATCGGGCAGCGCGGCCCCTCCGGCGGTCAGCGTCACGCCGTCGGCCATCTTGCGGTCGATCGCAAAGATCGCAGCCCAGCTTCGCCCGCCGTCGCGTGAGGCTTCCGCAACGCACGCCGCCTGCGGATCGAGGCCGTCGCCGGCGATCTTCACCGTCACATACAGCCGTCGCATCCCGCGCACCGGCATTTCGGCCAGTGCGCTTGCGCCGGCGGTGAGGCGCATCGAGACATTGCCCTCAAAGCTGGTCAGCCGCACGTCGCCGCGTCCGCTGGCCTGCCACGGGGCGGCCGTGCCGTGCTGGAAATCGCTACGGAACAACTCCTCCGCCCCGGCCGTCCCCGACATGGCGAGCGCGAGCATGGCGACGAGCATCCGCCTCATGCGCGATGGTCCAGCGCGATCCCGGCGGCGGACAGCGCCACGGCCAGCGGGGCAAGCCCCTGCTCGTAGCGCCGCCAAAGGCCCACCGAGCGGTCATGGATCGGCATACGCACCTGCGCGGCGCTGGCGGTGGCGACCGGCGCGGGATTGGCGTGGAAGGCAAGGCACGCCTCCTCCCACTCCACCCCGCATCCCTCGATCAGCCGCCGGCTCTCGCCCGCCTGATCGGCGATCAGAGCCTCATAATCGATCTCGATCATCCGCCCCGGCAACGCGGCGCGCCAATGCGCCATCAGCCGCTCATAGGTGATGCGATAGGCGGCGAGGTCGTGGAGGTCGTAGCTGAACGGATAGCCCATCCGGAACAACGTCTTGAACATCGCGAAACAGCCATCCATCGCCCCGCGCCGGACATGGACGATCCGCGCTTCGGGAAGCGCCAGCGCGATCAGGCCGATGTAGAGGAAATTGAGCGGCGTCTTGTCGATCGCGAACGGCGCGTCCGGCGTGCGCCCGGCCGTCCGCGCGCGATAGGCGCGGCCCAGCGCGGCATGGTCCATCGCGGCGCTGCGGCGGATCAGATCGCCCTTGTCGCGCGCGCCGCGCGCCTGCGCGATCAGCGCCAGGGCGAAATCCTGAATCTCGCCGAGGCTCGTCACCCGGCTGTGGGAGGAAAGGATACGATCCACCAACGTGGTCCCGCTGCGCGGCAGGCCGAGGACGAAGATCGGCCCCGGCTCGCTCGACGGCGGGGGAGCATCGCGCAGAAGATCGGCCGGGAACGCGGCCGCGATCGCCTCCATCGTCGCCGCATCGTCCGCAACGCGGTAGGACAGGCGCGCGCGCCGGGCGGCGGCGGCGTCCTTCAGGTGGGCGAAGGCGGCATCGTATCGCCCCAGATCCTCCAGTTCCTTCGCCAACGCATGGCCAAGCGCGATCCGCGCCTCCGCATCGCCGCCGCTCTCCGCCAGCGCCGTTTCCAGCGCGGCGACGTGGTTGCGCTCCACCGTCGCACGGCGCAAGGTCGAGCGATTGGCCCAGGCGTCCCAGTCATCGGACCGGTCGGCGATCACCCGGTCGAACAGCGCCTCCGCCGCATCGAGCCGCCCCAGGGCG
The DNA here is from genome assembly GCF_030580935.1 of Sphingobium cyanobacteriorum. Classification (GTDB taxonomy): domain Bacteria; phylum Pseudomonadota; class Alphaproteobacteria; order Sphingomonadales; family Sphingomonadaceae; genus Sphingobium; species Sphingobium cyanobacteriorum. The sequence goes on from NZ_JAUQOM010000040.1 coordinate 2,889, forward strand.
ATCGACGCCGCCGCGAGATCGTAAAGCGCCCGCGTGTCGTTGGGCGATAGCGCCACGGCGCGGGCGCAGCACCGCTCCGCCTCGATCGGCCGCCCCATGTGACTATGAAATTCCGCGAGACGGAGAAGTCGGCGCGGATCGTCCCACGCCGCCGGTTCCAGCCCCGCAAGCGCCGCGCGCGCATCGGCGTAGCGGCCCTCGTGGACGGCGGCCTCCGCGCGCATCAGCCCGGCGTCGAAATCCGTCGGATGCGCCGCAAGCGCCGTCTCGACCAGCCGCGCCATGCCCGCCACATCCCCCGCGCGCTGGGCGCGCCGCGCCGCGGCCAGCAGTTCGGCTATCGGCGCGGGAACAGTCATCAGAAGCGGATATCGGCGGACAGGCCGATCGTGCGCGGCAGGCTGATCAGATCCTTCGATCCGTTGCCATAATAGCCCACCGCCGGATCGGTGCCCATATAGGCCTCGGTGAACCGCCCGGTGACGCCCGCCGCGTTGAACAGGTTCTTGCCGTAGATCGTCAGCGCGTAATTCCCCTTCCGAAGCGTCACGCCCGCGTTCCAGATCGAGAAGCCGGGCAGCCGCACATTGTATTTCGGCGAGGTGCTCACCGCGTTGCGCGTCGAGGATTGGTAGAAGCCGTCGCCGCGCAGCGTCAGGCTGGTGTCGTCGCCGAGGTCGAAGCTGTAGTCCGCGCTGCCAGTGATGATATGGTGCGCCGATCCCGGCAACTGATCCCCGTCGCGTCCGATCAGCACATGGCTGGGGTCGGGCGAGTAGAAATTGCGGGTCAGCTTGGCGTCCACATAGGTGTAGCCCAGCGCGTAATGCAGCCCGTGGATCCGCCCCTCGATCTGCGCCTCCAGCCCGGCCGAGCTTGCCTTGCCGCCGTTCTGCACGACATAGAAACCCCAGTTCGGCGTCAAGGTGTTGAGCTGGATATCCTTCCAGTCGATATAGAAGACGTCGAGGTTATAGGTCAGGCCGCCGGCCGATCCCTTCACACCGGCCTCGTAGTTGACGAGCGTATCCGCCTTGTAGGTCTGCCATGACGGGTCTTCGGCATAGCGGCCCACGATGGGCACCGCGTTCGATCCACCACGGCGATAGCCTTGCGAGACGGTGGCATAGGCCAGCCCGCGCTCGGCGAACTTCCATGAGAGGTTGCCCTTGAACAGCGGCTTGTCCTCGCTGGTCGGAAAATAGGCGTTGGTGGGCGAAGAGAGCGCCGTGTAGATCGGCACGACCATCTGCGTGTTGTTGCGCGAGCGGTTCCAGAAATAACGCGCGCCGCCGGTCAGGTCGACGCTGGGCGTGACGTGCCAGGTCAATTCGCCGAAGATCGCGCGATCCCTGAACTTCTCATTGCGGCGATAAAAGAAATCCTGATCGCTCGTCACCACGCCGGGCATACCGGTCGCGGCGTCCCACCAGTTCTTGAACCCGCGCAGATAGCTGTCCTGCGATCCGAACAGGGTCTGGTCCTGATAATAAGCGCCGACCACATAGTCGAAGACCTTGCCCGGCTTAGACACCAGCCGCAGTTCCTGAATGAACGAGCGGTCGCGATAGCTGCGCACCGCCGACGCCATCGGGCGCGGATAATTGTAATAGAAGCTGAGGAACCCGGCCTGCGCATAGAAGCCGGTATTCTCGCTCACGCTGTCGCCCTCGTGATCGTACCATGAGGTGCTGGAGGTCAGCGTCGCGAAGCCCAGATCGACATTCGCTTCCAGCGCGACGGAATCGACATGGCGCGTCGAGGGTTCGAGCTGGACCGAACCGTTCTGGTAGCCGGTATAGGGCTGCCCCCACCCGTTCAGCCCGCGCGTGATCTGGCGCCGTCCGCCGACATCGTCACTCTGATGATTGTAGGTCAGGGTGAAATCCACCGCGTCGCTCGGCTGCCAGCGCGCGGCGATGCGGCCGTACCAGACATGGACGAAATCGGCATCCTTCACGCTGTGATATTCGGCGTCCGGCGCCAGCACGCCCTTGGGCGCGACCGGGATGCCGTTCTTGTCCAGCGTATAGACGTTCACATAATCGGTGATGCCCGGATAATGCTGCCGGCTGCCGACCATGCGGATCGCGAAACGGTCGCCGATCGGAATGTTGAGGATAACGTCGCCGTCATAGCCGACGCTACCCGATCCATCGACATGGCTCAACCCGGCGGTGACGCGCCCTTCGAACTTGCCGAGCACCGGCTTCTTCAGGATATACCGCACCGTGCCGCCCAGCGCGCCGGAGCCGTAGAGCGTGCCCTGCGGCCCGCGCAGCACCTCGACGCGTTCGAGGTCCTTCAGCAGATAGGCGGCGAACAATGGCGTATCGTTGACATAGGTGGAGACGGGCGACACCGCCGACACCGCATAGTCGCCCAGCGCCGCGCTATCGACGTTGACGCCTCGGATCGTCACCGTGTTGAGCACGCCCGCATTGCGCGCCCCGCGATCGACCACCGCGACGCCGGGGATCGAGCGCAGCAATTCCGCCTGATCGCGCGTCTTGTTGGCGTCGATCCGATCCCCGCCGACCGCCGAGATATTATAGGGGATGTCGATCGTGCGTTCCTCGCGCCGCGTTGCGGTGACGACGATATCGGCATCGGAGGCCGCCGCATCCGTCCGCTGCTGCGCGGCGACCGGCGACGACAGCGCCGCCAGCACGCCGGTGCAGGTGAGCGCGGTGGTGGTCCAGAGTGTCCTGCTTGTCATATCCTTAACCCCCTTGTCCTTGTTATTTTCTGTCGGTTGAAAGCGCGTCCGCCGTCGGCGGTTGCTCCAGCGGGCCGAGAGCTCTGTTGCAGTACGGAGACTGTTGCGCGCTCCGGAAGGTGAAAAGGCGCGTAGAGGGTCCGCCGTGGTGCGCGGGACGCACCATGGCGGACGGCGGCGTCGCGCGATCAGCGTCCGGCCT
>NZ_JAUQOM010000041.1:2500-5774 GCF_030580935.1 Sphingobium cyanobacteriorum
AATGGGACAACCCACCTTCACCATTTAAGACTGCTTCTGGAGCGATCCAGGGCCAGTGTTAAATGGGAGAGGTATCACTAAGCTGAATAAAATAGGCTTTGGTGAGGCGAACCCGGAGAACTGAAACATCTCAGTACCCGGAGGAAAAGACATCAACCGAGATTCCGTTAGTAGTGGCGAGCGAACGCGGACCAGGCCAGCGCCTGGGATATAATTAGCAGAACGCTCTGGAAAGTGCGGCCATAGCGGGTGACAGCCCCGTATGCGAAAATGATATTCCAGGACTTGAGTAGGGCGGAGCACGTGAAACTCTGTCTGAACATGGGGGGACCACCCTCCAAGCCTAAATACTCGTACATGACCGATAGTGAACCAGTACCGTGAGGGAAAGGTGAAAAGCACCCCGATGAGGGGAGTGAAACAGTACCTGAAACCGGATGCCTACAAGCAGTGGGAGGGTCCTTGAGACCTGACCGCGTACCTCTTGCATAATGGGTCTGTGACTTAGTGTATCAAGCAAGCTTAAGCCGTTAGGTGTAGGCGCAGCGAAAGCGAGTCTGAACAGGGCGACCATAGTTTGATGCATTAGACCCGAAACCCGGCGATCTATGCATGACCAGGCTGAAGGTGCGGTAACACGCACTGGAGGGCCGAACCGTTCAATGTTGAAAAATTGTCGGATGAGTTGTGCTTAGGGGTGAAAGGCCAATCAAGCCGGGAAATAGCTGGTTCTCCGCGAAATCTATTGAGGTAGAGCGTCGAATGATTGCCGTTGGGGGTAGAGCACTGGATGGTTGCGGGGGTCGCGAGATCTACCAATACTAACCAAACTCCGAATACCAACGAGTCTAGTTCGGCAGACAGACGGCGGGTGCTAAGGTCCGTCGTCAAAAGGGAAACAGCCCTAACCTACAGCTAAGGTCCCCAAGTCATCACTAAGTGGGAAAGCATGTGGGATTTCCAAAACAACCAGGAGGTTGGCTTAGAAGCAGCCATCCTTTAAAGAAAGCGTAACAGCTCACTGGTCTAAACAAGAGATCCTGCGGCGAAGATGTAACGGGGCTAAAGTGATGCACCGAAGCTTAGGGTTCAGTCTTTGACTGAGCGGTAGCGGAGCGTTCCGTAGGCCGTTGAAGCGGAAGGGTAACCGACCGTGGAGGTATCGGAAGTGCGAATGCAGACATGAGTAGCGATTAACAGTGTGAGATGCACTGTCGCCGAAATTCCAAGGGTTCCTGCTTAAAGCTAATCTGAGCAGGGTAAGCCGGCCCCTAAGACGAGCCCGAAGGGGGTAGTCGATGGGAACCACGTTAATATTCGTGGGCCTGGAGGTGTGTGACGGATGCCGTAACTGGTCAGGGCTTATTGGATTGCTCCTGGCTGGGAAGGTGTCCCAGGAAATAGCCCCTCCGTATAGACCGTACCCTAAACCGACACAGGTGGAATGGTAGAGTATACCAAGGCGTTTGAGAGAAGTATCCTGAAGGAACTCGGCAAATTGCCTCCGTACCTTCGGAAGAAGGAGGCCCCACATATGCGCAAGCACTTGTGGGGGGCACAGGCCAGGGGGTAGCGACTGTTTAGCAAAAACACAGGGCTCTGCTAAGTCGGCTTCAAGACGACGTATAGGGCCTGACGCCTGCCCGGTGCCTGAAGGTTAAGAGGAGGAGTGCAAGCTCTGAATTGAAGCCCAGGTAAACGGCGGCCGTAACTATAACGGTCCTAAGGTAGCGAAATTCCTTGTCGGGTAAGTTCCGACCTGCACGAATGGCGTAACGACTTCCCCACTGTCTCCAGGATATGCTCAGCGAAATTGAATTCTCCGTGAAGATGCGGAGTACCCGCGGTTAGACGGAAAGACCCCGTGCACCTTTACTGCAACTTCAGAGTGGCATTAGGAAAGAGCTGTGTAGCATAGGTGGGAGGCTTTGAAGCATCGACGCCAGTTGATGTGGAGCCATAGGTGAAATACCACCCTGCTGTTTTCTGATGTCTAACCTCGCACCGTCATCCGGTGCAGGGACCCTCTGTGGTGGGTAGTTTGACTGGGGCGGTCGCCTCCTAAAGAGTAACGGAGGCGCGCGATGGTGGGCTCAGGACGGTTGGAAACCGTCTGTTAGAGTGCAATGGCATAAGCCCGCCTGACTGCGAGACTGACAAGTCGAGCAGAGACGAAAGTCGGTCATAGTGATCCGGTGGTCCCTCGTGGAAGGGCCATCGCTCAACGGATAAAAGGTACGCCGGGGATAACAGGCTGATGATTCCCAAGAGCTCATATCGACGGAATCGTTTGGCACCTCGATGTCGGCTCATCACATCCTGGGGCTGGAGCAGGTCCCAAGGGTTTGGCTGTTCGCCAATTAAAGTGGTACGTGAGCTGGGTTCAGAACGTCGCGAGACAGTTTGGTCCCTATCTGCCGTGGGCGTCGAAATTTGAGAGGAGTTGACCCTAGTACGAGAGGACCGGGTTGAACATACCTCTGGTGTACCAGTCGTTCCGCCAGGAGCGCAGCTGGGTAGCTATGTATGGACGGGATAACCGCTGAAAGCATCTAAGCGGGAAGCCTCCCTCAAGATAAGATTTCATCGAGCCGTCGTAGACCACGACGTTGATAGGTCGGATGTGGAAGTGCGGTAACGCATGGAGCTAACCGATCCTAATTGCTCTGTTCGCGCTTAAGAGTCCCACCATCAACGACAGCATTGGCTTCCAGTGCAAAGCGTTGAAGGCATGGTCGTTAAGCCAGCCCAGATATACGAACATACTCCCAAAATGTGCACGGCACCGATTATAAACCCCGCATCATGCGCCAGCTTCATTGCTTGGTGACCATAGCGTCTGTGACCCACCCGATCCCATCCCGAACTCGGCCGTGAAACCAGACTGCGCCGATGGTACTGTGGCTCAAGCCCCGGAAGAGTAGGGCGTCGCCAGGCATTGAAGCTCGCGCATGATACTGGACAAACCCATTCATAAAGTCTCAAAGGGCGGATCATCACTGGTCCGCCCTTATCCTTTGGTGCCGCGGGATGGAGCAGCCCGGTAGCTCGTCAGGCTCATAACCTGAAGGTCGCAGGTTCAAATCCTGCTCCCGCAACCAATATACAGAATATCACCATACCCCACAGGGAACGCACCCTCCGAAAAACCCGCCCGCAAGGCGGGTTTTTTGCGCTCCACCGCAAACAAAAACATCACGGCAAAAAAAGCCCCGACGCAAACGCAACAGGGATTTGCTCCAGGCCCCGCCAAACAACACCCCCTCGATACAGG
>NZ_JAUQOM010000042.1 GCF_030580935.1 Sphingobium cyanobacteriorum
ACTGGCGCTTCAGCTTTTCGGCAATGGTATTCAAAATCATCGGCTCGCTCCGCAATATCAGGAGCGGCAACTTCTCTCCCCATGGTCAACATCGAGTTAACCTGAAGAATTTGCGACAAGGCCGTCAGCAATCTTCGCCAAACGCCCGCGTACATTTTGGTTTCCTTTGACTTGGACATGATGGAGAGGGAACGCCGCCTGAACTATCTCCAACGGCCAGATGAGGAGAGGGGCGCTCTACGCGCGCCCGTCCTCATCCTGGAGCTGCTTGACGACACGCTTCGCCGCCCACCGGCCGTTCTCGTTCAAATGGCGCTGCCATGCACCATAGGAGGGAGACCAGCGGAAGCCGTTGGATTTCAGGAGGCCGCGCGTCGCGTCGTCGGGCTTATCGGGGAAGAAAAGCTGGATGCGCGCCGCCTCGATATTCTCGATGATCTCGATTTCCCCAAGGCGGGTTTCCACCTTCGTTTCAGTGTCGCCGCGCTCCTGCAACTGCTCCAGGGAAGCGAGGCGATCTTGAAGGCGGCGGATTTCCGCCCGGTCTAGCGTCGTGTCGAATTTCACCGGCATGCGGAAGGTCTCGGCGTGCTGCAAGGCGCGACCGATGACGTGGATTTCAATATCGGTCTGCTCGACCACGGCGCGCATGATGTCTGCCATTTCGGCTTTCTTCGCCCGCATGGTGCGGATGATCCGGTTCGCGGCCTTCGCCTGCTCGCAATCGTTCTCCAGTCCGGCAATCTTTTTCCTGATCCTGTCGAGGGCTTCCGGATCATTCGAGCGGATGGCCTCGCCCTCCGCGCCATAGGGGAAGGCATGGCGCTTTGCGGCCTTACGTGCCTTCCTGTCATGCTCGCGGATTTCTGCGCTGCGCGCATCGGCCGACCGCTGGCGCTTCTCGTTCCGCGCAACCGGAAAGTTGGCCGATCCGGTGACGAACCAGCTCATGCAGCGGCTCTCCGCCGCCCAGAATGCGCGGGTGATCGCCACATGCTGGATGGCGAAAGTCTGCTTTTCGTCCACGGCATTGAAGCTGGCCGCGACACCCTCCCGAGCGGCGAGCTCGTCCACATAGTCGCCGAAGGCGTTGATGCGGATGGCAAGGTCGGACAGTTCGCCGGCCGCGCGCCGTTCGGGGAAATGGCTCAAGGCGTCAAAGCTGCTGGTGATGCTCGCGGCCGTGATTCTGGTCGCATAGCTGCCGACCGTGACGACAAGGGTGCTGTTTTCAACGATTGCTATGGTCATGCCCGTTCTCCTTTACGGTTTCGCCGTGGGCGGAGCCTTCTTCCTTTGGTCCGAAGGACGTGCCCACACGTCCTCGGGACGAAGGGAGGGGGCGAAGACCGCTCCCGGCAGGGCGGCGGTCCGGTCATGGGTCGGCCGGTGAAAAAATCGGAAGGTTCGGCGCGCAGCGGTGAAAGCCGATTTTTTCGCCGGGCGACAGCGCCCTTGGGCGCGCTTGCCCGTTGGCCGGATCGATGGCCTGTCGTATGAGCGGCAGGGAACACGCGGCCCGCGTGCGGGCCTCAGTGCCGGATGCGCAGCAGCCGAGAAGGACAAGCGATCGTCACCGGCATCGGCGGAGACGGCCGCAGGCTGGCTCCGTGCCCCTTCGCATAGAGCGCGGCCGCCCGAAACGGGCGGTGGCCCATGGCACAATCGAAGAAGATCATCGACGTGGAGAAACCGACCGTTACCCACGAGGCTCCGGAAAACCCTACGGCGCTATTGGGGAGCGCGGGTTTCCTCCGCCTGCTCCGCTCACGGCGCTGCGGCTGGATAACGATCGGCACCATCGGGGAAGAGCGATATGGAAAAGAATGCCGCCGGGGTGAGCGGCGGCATTCAGGGGGGCAGGTGCATACAGGGGAGGAGGGCTGGGCACCCGCCCAACGCTTATGCTTGACTATGCGCCCTGCTCTTTGAAATGAGGTTGAAGAGCTTCGCGATGACGTCCGTCGTATAGACCTGTTTGCCGCCCTTTTCGTAGCTGCTGTTGGAGATCCGCGACTCGATATAGACGAGATCGCCCTGACCGACATTTTCCTTGATCCATTTGACCTGATCCTTGTCGAGGACAGTGACCTGGACCCAATCGGTGGCGCTCTTCCGTTCCCCGTCAGCATGCCATTCACGATTGGTCGCCACGTTCACCTTCAATGCATTTTCCAGCGGTATGACGTTGCCGACGTGGCCAAGCAGAGTATGCCGGTTAACTGTACGCATGGATTAAACCTTCCTTAACCGAGAAAAACCGTCTATCTGTTGAGCCCGAACCAATGCCGCTCGGTTTGGCCAGAGGTGTCATTCTTGATGTCGAAGTAATATGGCTCTGACCTGAGCGGTCGGGATATGGAGACCGTTTGTATGCAGCTCCGCTGCCGATCAGAACTGTAGAGACCGTGCGTTTTGCCCTGGCAAATGTTGACTGTCTTGACGCAGAGATCGCCCTCTCGGGCGAATCCGTCGCGGTCCCGCCTGCTTCCGACCTGATAGCCCTCCGGGCACTCCGCATATCTCTCGTGGCCCGGCGAACCCGTTCCCGCTTCGGGGCAGGTCGGCCAGTGGAAGCCCGGTTTTTTCATCGCGGAGATCAGGCGCGTCATTGGCGGGTGACAAGCGGGGACGCCCCTCCAGGATGGGTTGGACGAGGACGCGCAAAGCAGAACCTCGCACCCCCATTCGCTTGCAGCAGCGGGAGCTGGAAGCACCGCGGTCGTCAAAAACAGTCCGAGGACGATATGTGAAGGCATGGCTTTCGCGAACATCGGCAATCTTCTCATCAAACCCAGTAACGAGTAAATTATAGTTTATCCGACGATGACGAGCAAGCGCAAGAAGGCTGACACCGAGCTTGGAACGATGATCCTGCGAAACATGGCGAGGGTCATAGAACGAGAGCGTGAGAGGCGCGGCCTCAACAAGAAGGAAATGGCTCGCCTTTGCGAAGTGACATATCCCTTTTATTTTCAGATCGTTGACGGGACGGCAAATCCCTCGTTGCAGACGATCACGCGAATTAGCATCAATCTCGATGTGCCTTTGCAGGAACTCATGAGCGGCTCCGCACCTCTTTGATCGGCAACGATAGCGTTGACTGAACTCCCTGATCTCGCGGGCAGAATTCGTTTCCACACGTTAAGAGTGCTTGCCGGCTTCATAAACTATATTTAGCTTCCCGGTCGTGTAGGGTCGCCGGATGAATCGCTGCGTTCCCGGCGTGATGTTGGGGCATTTCCGATCATGAACTATTTTGTGGCTTCTGCTTTCGTCGTGCTTGCCTCAACGGCATATGCGGGTGAAAACCCGATGTGGCCGAAGAGCCTCACCTGGACCTGCGGGTTTTCGTCGGTCATTCGGTGTGAACGATCGATCGATTGCGCTGCGACGGCGGAGGTGGGGGAGGTTGTTCTAGACTACAGCGAAAATCGCCTGACGGATTGGAGAGGCACTATCCATCCGATCAAGCGCCACTACGTCCAGACGATCGCCGGCAGCCCGATCGCAAGCGAAGTGAAGATCGAACTCAATACGAACGAGGTGGTCTGGCTTTCACCGGCTGATGGCGCAGGGGTGTTTTCCGACAACTGGATCGGTGCGATGGTGTCGCCGATGACGGGTGTGATCGTGCAGGAGCTTCGGCCGTTGATCTGCAAGCCGACGAAATAGGGCGCGGGCAGCATATCCTCGCCAGTTACCAGGTGCCCACCTTTTCAAAGGACAACCTGACGCCCAGCGCCTGCACGATAGCGACGACTTCTGTGAAGGACAGGTCGCCATAACCATCCTTGGTCAACGACGCTTCGAGCCGCTCGCCCGGCAGACCTGTTTGCTCTGCGATCACCGACACGCCCTTGGCGCGAACGGCTATTCCGAGGGCATCCGCGATCTTGTCAATATCCTCGGTGGCAAAGGCGTCATCCAAAAACGCCGCGATCGTCTCGCCGGACAAAAGTTCGTCAATAGAAGCAGGTGTGGATGGCTTTTCATTCATGGCTTCAGCCTACGCGGCTCGACGACTGTGGTTGAATCTTAGCTTCGAAGGCATGATCGTCTCGCTGTTATCGGCGCGGGTCGCCTGTAGCCAGGAGAAGCCAGGCACGATCGTCGGCTTTGCGGTGAATGCCACCGGAATCGAATAGATATCCGTGGCATAGCGGTTCTGAAACCGGGCTTCAGCATTCTCGACGAAGGTCGGGCCGATGTCTCTGAACATGGACAACAGCAACAATGCGATCGCTGCGCCCGAGATCACCAAATAAGTTCCGACAGGCGTCACTGCGGGACTGAAGGCTGAAGCGTATGGGTAGGCAACCGTCGGAACGATCAAGGCGATCACGAAAAGATGGAGTTCCCACCAGATCCTTGGAGAGCGTGGAAGTTTCCTGGTTTCGTCGACCATCATCAATCTCCTGTATATTCATTAGTCGGCGCAAAAGATAGGCTATGGCCAAACGTTGATCAATTTCCCATAGTGCTTCACGGCATAACGTTACGTTATAACATATCGCATAAGTTCTATTATGGAACCGATCGATCACCAAAAATGCCGATCAGCGCCAAAGCATGGCTATCCAGAAGCTATTCTTGCGCCACAATTATGCATGCAGCCATCCCACCATACGGAACTTGCACGCACATTCTCACCCTGTTTGATCGTAGTCGTAAGATTGAATCTTCCTATATCAATCATGGGGATCAGATTTCTGAGGGGGGTGCCCAGAGAACCGCTATCAGGTGAGCGTGCTGTTCTTCGCGTGCGATACGCTGAACGTGCCTTCAGCCATCGGAGCCAGCGTCCGCACACGATTCTGATCGTGTTGGGGCGATTCCAGAATCTGTTGATGCGGTTTTCGGAGACGCTGATCAGGCCCATCCGCGCCGCATCCCGAATAGCATAGCGTGCCGTTGTGCATCCGACGCCGGCGCGTGCGGCGATTTCAGGCAATGACATATTCGATTGTCCGCGGTCCATCACCGCCCGCGCAATGACCGAAAGCACCGCAAGTTTGCTGACAGTGAAGGCTTCTGCCAAGCATGTAGGAATGATGCAGTCTTTGGCGAGCGCGCGCCGGCGAAGCCAGACAGATGACCGCATTTTCGACGGAATTGCAGGACGGCAACGGCCGACGCACGCTGGAGACCGAACCGAGCGCATTCCCTCCCTAATCCACTTCCGTCGGTGCTCGATCACCGGAGCCAGATAGTCCATCTCCTCGTCCGCGATCAGCCCTTCGCCGTTCAGCACCCAGGCCGCTTTCGCGCATTCATCGACTTGTTGATGCGAACCCGCTGCAAGCAGGCGCGCCAGTAGGTTCGGCCCATAGGCCGTCCGGTTCATGGCAAGCATGATCTCTCCATTTATTACGATGATCAGGGAGAGATCGGAGCACAAGGCACACGTATCCGTGGCAAGAATTAGCTTGCAGCGGTGGCGTCAATGTGCGAAAAAATCGATGGCTATAAAGACTTTTGCGGGCCTTGTCGCAAATTCTTCAGGTTAACTCGATGTTGACCATGGGGAGAGAAGTTGCCGCTCCTGATATTGCGGAGCGAGCCGATGATTTTGAATACCATTGCCGAAAAGCTGAAGCGCCAG
>NZ_JAUQOM010000043.1 GCF_030580935.1 Sphingobium cyanobacteriorum
ACGCAGGGCAAGATCGAGCGCTGGCACCAGACCCTGAAAAACCGCATCCTCTTGGAAAACTACTTCCTGCCCGGCAACCTTGAAGCCCAGATCGAGGCGTTCGTCGAGCACTACAACCACCAGCGTTATCACGAGAGCCTGGACAACGTGACGCCCGCTGATGCCTACTTCGGCAGGGCTGCAGCCATCATCAAACAGCGCGAAAGGATCAAACGACAGACCATCGAACATCGGCGCTTGCTTCACCGCAAACTAGCCGCTTAAAATCTAACCCAGGACGAGGCTCACACTCCGCTAATTTACGCCGCGAGTTGTGCCAAATGTTCTGACGACGGACAGTTCGTAGGCACCTTTTTGCTCATTGCGTTGGCATTCAAACGCTCCGCTACCCCGGCAGTGCTCATCATAGTCGGGCTAGCGATTGCCATCGCCGTTAAGTCGCGCAATAGCATAAGGATGGCGAAAGCACCTCCCCGGGAAAAAGATCAGCTGTCATCGGGTGATAGCAAGAAGGACGAAGCGCGCTTTCCTATCCTCAGTCTCGATGGTGGGGGCGCGAAGGGGTTCTACACGCTTGGCGTGTTACGCGAAATCGAAGCGATGACCGGCCGATTAATATGCGAGACATTCCGGCTGATTTTTGGAACAAGCACCGGCTCGATCATCGCCGCGCTACTCGCGCTCGGACACAAGGTCGACGACATCCACAAGCTTTACTGCAAGCACGTCCCTGCGATCATGCGGGCGCGTACCAGCTCCGGCAAATCGGCTGCGCTAGCTAAACTCGCCCACGAAGTGCTGGGTGACACGAGGTTCGAAGCGTTCAAGACCGGCGTTGGCATTGTCGCCACCAATTGGGACAACGAGCGTCCGATGATATTTAAGGCAGAAGCTGCCCAGGCACATGGCCGCCGCGCAAGCTTCGTTCCCGGATTCGGTGTCACGATCGCGGAAGCAGTCAAAGCCTCCTGCTCCGCCTATCCCTTCTTCGAAAAAACTGAACTTCGCACTTCGAGAGGCGACCGGGTGGTGCTCATCGACGGCGGCTTCTGCGCGAATAATCCGACGCTCTATGCCATCGCCGACGCGATGGATGCCTTGGGCCAACCGCGAACCGCGTTGCGGGTCGTAAGTATCGGTGTGGGAGAATATCCGCCGCGCAAACGACTTTCCTCCTCGCTCGCGAGCATGCTGGTAAGCGTGCGCCTTCTGCAAAAGACGCTCGAGGTGAACACCGCGTCGATGGAGCAGTTGCGCACCCTGATTTATGCTGATGTCGCCACAGTCCGGATTAATGACGCGTTCGATCAGCCTGAGCTGGCAACTGACATGTTCGAGTACGATTTGGACAAGTTGAGCCTACTGCGTCAGCGTGGGGCGGAGTCGTTCGCTGCACGTGAATCCGCGCTACGCGAACTCTTGGAAGCCTAGGATGCCGATTGCCGAGAACCAGCTCGAGACTTGGGCGCATCAGGGATCCACAGTTCAGTCAGCCAGCACCTACGAAGCAACACGACGCGTACTGCTCAGTCCAAACGCGCCTTACGCATCCCGCAATTTCGAGATATTTTTGCAGGGCTCCTACGGCAACGATACCAATATCTACGCCGATAGCGATGTCGACATTGTGATCTGCCTGACCTCGACGTATTATGAGAATATCGAGGCGTTAACGCCGCCCGACAAGCTGCGGCATGATTTCGATTGGTCAGCGGCCAGCTATCAGGTTAGCGATTTTAAGCGCGAAGTCGCGGCTTGGCTCATGAGTAATTTTGGCAGCCGCGTTGATCCAAGCGGCAAGGCGATCTTCGTGCCGGGCTCGGGAGGTCGCCGCGATTCGGACGTCCTCGCATGCGCGCAGTATCGCCACTACCGATCCTACGCCTATCCCTACAGCTCGGACTACGCGGAAGGTATCTGCTTCTGGCCGCCAATCGGCGGTAGGATTGAGAATTACCCCAAGCAGCATAGCGCGAATTTAACATCGAAGCACCAGGCGACCGGGGGTTGGGTCAAGCCACTGGTTCGCATCTTCAAGAATTGGCGCAACGCAATGATACGTGAGGGGGTGCTTCCTCAGGGCTTGGCGCCCTCCTACTTCATCGAAGGCATGTTATGGAATGTGCCCGACTCCCTCTTCGGCCGAAACCACCAAAGCTGCGTGGCCAATGCGCTTGCCTGGCTGCGCGCCATAGATCCGAGCAAGCTTTCTTGCGCTAACGACCAGCATTGGTTGGTTCGCGATGGTCCTAGCGTTTGTTGGCGGCCGGCAGCTTTCAAGACTTTCGTTGACGCAGCTGAACACGATTGGGCAGCGCGCTGATGAACGGAGTGCTACCATGAGACCGCGGCTGATTGAGCAATTCCTCTTTCCCTATCAGCATTCGCTCCGAATTTCGGTCGAAGTCAGAGCCAAGAATGTTTTCGAACGGATCGGCGCCGATGCGGAACCTCATGTTTTCCTAGTGGGGATCGCCTGGCCAGCCATCCCCGGACGCCACGACATCTGCATCGAACCTGAGGAGGGGCCATGGCCGCAATCCCTGTTCTCAACAACGCCAGAGAGTCTCGAGGTGGCTTGGCGGCAGCATCCAGATCAACGGATGTTCTACGGTGACGAGCAGACGATGCGGGACAAGCCAGAGAATATCTGCCGATCGGTAGTTACTGAAGCGGTCAAGCGCGATCTGGATCGCGCATACGTGGCCCACGGCGTTCGTAGCTTCGTTAGCCGGGCGAGACCAATCGACGGCTATTATGTCGTTACGGTAGTGCAGGCGCCAGAAGCGTTGTTCGCCAAGTTTCCACCGATTTCCTATGAGTGGATGGGGGAGCCGGCGGAAAGCAGCTTTCTATTGTCCTGCATCCAAGCGTTACTACGCGAGGCGGAACGGGCATTGGAACTCCCCCAGCCCGGGCGGTTCATCGATGACGGATTTCGCTCCGCGGAAGAGATAGCGCGCCAGGCCGCCAGCAACTTCATGAGAACGCCGTTTCTCTCAGGCGAAATGGCCTATTCGGACATTTTTAGTGAGTTCAACGCCATTTCACGCCTGATGTATGAAGGCACAAAGGGGCGCGGACGGATGATCCTCGCAAAGGCAGACGACCCGAAGCTCGACTATGTCATGAAGCTCGCCGAGCCGGTACAGCTGCGTGACACGCGATGGGCGCGGAAACTTCTGCAAATGGGATCGGGCGACATGGCGCTCATTACGGGCTACCAGTCGATCTACGGATTCGGCCGCATCGCCGAGGATGACACACCCTCCTGCAGCGTCGAGTTCTTCGACCAGCAGCAATGGGATTTCCGCCACGGCAATCGAATCTTGCTGCGCACGCAGTTTGGCGAACCTCGCCTCCCGCAAGAATTGATTAGCGATTCTCGGTTCCTCGACAATTTCAAGCGGATCTTTCTCTCGGCGGGAGACGAAGCCGCCGCCCGCTATCGCGGCGTGCTAAAGGTACTATTGGAGCAATCACGCGGATGCATGCTGGTGGTTGCCGAAGACGCTGCGATCGAAGCCGAGAGACTCGACCTTCAAGGGACGCGGATCGAGCCCACGCCGCTCACACCCGATCTCATCGACCGAGCTTCTCGTATCGACGGTACGATCCTCGCGGATCCTCAAGGCGTATGCCATGCGATCGGCGTTATTTTGGACGGCGCGGCAAACGACAGGTGCACCCCATCTCGCGGCGCCCGGTATAATTCCGCGATCCGCTATGTCGACACAAGCACAGCAAAGCGTTTGGCATTTGTCATTTCCGAGGACGGGACGCTGGACATTGTCCCCCTGCTGCGCCCGCGGGTTTCAGTTGCCGAGATCGAAACGATGATCACAACGCTCGAAAACGCGACGCTCGACAGCCACTACGCCCCGCGCAACTATTTGGTCGATCGCCGCTTCTACCTAAATGAGGATCAATGCACGCGCGTGAATAGCGCCCTTGATCGCTTCGACGCACTCTCACTGGAGGATGGCCGCATTCGATTAATCATCGACAGGTTCCAACCGGATCCAGCGATGAACGACAATTATCTCGCTCCTTGAGGTGAAAGTGAGCCCATTCCGCACCATGCTGGCCGCGCGACGCGGGCATGAACCGGACAGGCCGCAGTTAGGAAGGAGCACTGGCCAGCAACGCCTTCAATTGGCGCCGTGCTCCCCGGCAACTGTCGAACTTGTGAATTACCGGTTCCGGCTTGAGCAGACATTCCCCAGCCGCGGCCGAATGGCGTAAGTTGGTGGCGTGCTGCCGGAAGCGGAACGCCGTTTCGTGGGACATTCCTGCCGTTCCCGCTTGACGTGTCTAACGGCAGCTGTTGCCAGAACCTGCCCTCTAATCGGATGCTCTTACCTGCAGGTTCGCCCCCTCTGCGTCGTGTAGCTAATCGAATCCGACCAAGGCTGCAGCACCTCCGAGGGGACAGCGAACGTGACTGGGAGCGACACGCCTTCGCTGTCAAGGCCGCTGGTCACAATGCCAAGGACCTTACCCGTCGAAGGTTCCGCGACCACGCCGCCGCTGATCCCGCCGAGGTTAACGGAGCTGATCTGCAGCAGCCTACTCTCACCCTGCTGTGCTGGATCGCCGGGATGATAGCGCTGATGATGCCCTCGAAAAACGATGGCTGCACGAGGCCGCGGTTGGTCGCCGAAGCGAAGAACAGGTCCCTGCCGAGCGGGAATCCCCCGATCACGACTCGGTCACCGACACCGAGACGAGTAGAGTCGCCCCATGTCACCTTCGGTACGAGGTATGGGGCTTCCTCCGAGTGGATCGCCGGCGAGATGAGCATCCCAACGTCGATCAGCGGGTTTCCCGCATCCGTTCTGGGATCTATGAAGTTGATCTGCGCCACCACGGGATACGGTCGCTGCGCCTCATGGTCGCCAATACGCGAGTTCGCGTAGTAATATGCTTGGCGCTCCCGCACTCGCAGCGTCTCGCAGACGTGCCAGCATGTCAGCAGCTTGCCCTCGCCGACCTGGAGAATGTCCATGATCCAGTCCTCGTGGTTCGGATCTTGGATCGGCTGAGAACGGCGGAGCAATATTCGACCACGGTAGCGGCGGGATAGTCCTGCTGCGGGCGGCGTAAAAGTCGTCCACCTTGAAGCCTTTCTGCCGAGTCAGGGAGGTGTGGGGATCTACAGCG
>NZ_JAUQOM010000044.1 GCF_030580935.1 Sphingobium cyanobacteriorum
GCTACCGCAGCCCCTGAGCCGCCGCTGGATCCGCCAACCGACCGTCCGAGGTTCCAAGGGTTCCGAGTGGCGCCCCACGCTTCGGGCTCCGTCGTTACCTGCGTGCCCATCTCCGGTGTATTAACTTTGCCGAGCAAAACGAACCCCGCCGCGCGCATCCGCTGCACGAAATAGGCATCGTGGTCGGCTCTGTAGCCGGACTCTTTCATGCCTTTGATGCTGGACGTGTTGATATCGCCTTGGCTCACGACGGTGAGGTCCTTCAGAAGATAGGGCACGCCAGCGAAGGGCCCGGAGGCCAACTCGCTCTCACGCCGCGCCTTCTCAAAGAGCGGGATGATGACGGCATTGATCTCTGGGTTCACAGCTTGGACATGAGCGATCGTCGCCTCCAGCAGTTCGGTCCGGCTTATCTCTCCCGAGCGCACGAGTTCGGCCTGGGCCGTCGCATCCTGCCAAAGGTCCACCTTGCTCACTGTCGCGCTCCTTCTGCTGGTCTAAGCCGCGTGGACAATAACCTACCGCGACAGCTCCGGCGCATGCCCTGACGACACCGCCGACAGCCGAAATATTATGCATATGTCCTAGATTGTCTAGTGACCGTGTGGAGCCTCAGCCGCGCATCTCGTGGACGAAAACATGCGATTATCCACATCATTCGCGGTATCCGGGTGCATTTTTGCGCACGCAGGCGGCGGCCGAGGTGCACCTTTCTGCACCCAAGCAACGCGCCAAAGTCGGACGTTCTACCTAAAATGCTTGACGAATGGGAGGACGAGTCGGAGTCTGCCCTCAGACTTGGAAGCGCCTTCGCCGCCGGTTGTGGGGCGAACCTTCGCTTCACCTGAGCGAGCGAAACTTGAAGGGGAACCATGAAACACGCCGTCCGCATTTCTCTGTGTGCGTCCGCCATGATGGCGCCTTGGCTTCTCACGACGGATGCATGGGGCGCGCAGGCAGAGACGGGTCCTGCTTCAATGGTCGACGAATTGGTGGTCACCGCGCAGAAGCGTTCCGAGACCGTCCAGGACATCCCCGCCGCCATTACCGCTGTCAGTGGCGCGGTGCTTCAGCAGCGGGGGGTCTCCCAACCTGAAGGCCTACAATTCATCGTGCCGAGCATGCAGGCTGGCCGCTTGTTGGGGCAGACAGCAATCACCATTCGCGGTGTCGGACTTAACCAGGGCTCGCCAGGCGTCGCTATCCACGTGGACGGGGTCTATCAACCTCGCCCCTCGATGGGTGACCTTGCGCAAACCGACATTGCCCGTGTCGAGGTGCTGCGCGGACCGCAGGGCACATTGTACGGACGCAACGCCAACGGTGGGGTTGTGAATTTCGTCACGCAGGACCCGACCGACAGGTTCGAAGGCTACGTGCTTGGAAGCTATGCCAGCTATGACGAAGGTCGACTTCAGGGCGTGCTCAACGTCCCGGTCAATGAGCGCATCCGCGCTCGACTAGTGCTAGACAGCTGGCGCCGCGACGAGGGCTTTGTGAAAAATGTCCTGCCGGGCGGCCAGGATGTCGATCGAGGTCGCGCGACTTCGGGCCGGTTCAAACTGGCGGTGGATGTCACGGACGACTTGGCGCTCGATCTCAGTGCGACGGGTCTGCATTCCTCCGGACCGACCTCTTACTTCACATTGTCCAACAAACCCTCGGCCGACGCCGTCGCCAAGAATCCCTACCTGGCCACCGCTATCGTACCTTTGCAGCCGCGTCGCATCTCAGCCGACGATCCGATCGGCGCCGATCGCTCTTACGCTGCAGCAGGCGCGATCATCACGTGGAAGGTGGCAGGCCTCCAGGTCAAGTCGATCACGGGCTATCAGCGGCTCGCCGACCAAGAACAGCGGGATGATGACGCCATCAACGTCAACGGGCTCCCCGTGGAACGCTGGGCGCGCTCAAACACCTTTACCCAGGAGGTCAATGTCGCGGGCAGTCTGGGGGCAGTCGAGGTGCTCGTCGGCGCTTTCTATATGCGTGACACCGCCTACGATAAGCTGCACTATAATTTCCCATTGGGGCTCTCTCCCCTGCCGGCGGGCAGCACCCTCGACTTCGAGTCATTCGACTACGTCACCAAATCCTATGCCGCGTTTGTGGACCTCACCTGGCACCTCACCGAGCGGGCGAAACTCATCGGCGGGTTGCGATATTCCGAGGATCGGCAGAGCGATGTCCAGCGCAATTTCCTGACGTTTGGACCCGCGGCGCCGATCGACACCTGTCCGCTGCAGCGGAACGAGATCCAATTCCACTCCACGACTCCAAGGGTCGGCGCGCAGTATGACGTCAGCGATAACAGCAACCTATACGCGACATTTTCAAAGGGCTTGAAGATCGGCGGCTTCAACCCTTACGATTGCAACCAGGTATTCAAGCCAGAAAAGGTCACTTCCTACGAGGCGGGCTGGAAGAACAAGCTCCTAGACGGAGCGTTACTGTTGAACGTTGGCGCTTTCTACTATGACTACACCGACCTACAGCTGAACCAAGTCGTCGGCCTAGTCTCGAAGATCACCAACGCCGCCGCGGCGCGCGTGGTGGGCGCCGAACTTGAAAGCACATGGCGCCCAGACCCGCATTGGACTCTGACCGGCAACCTTTCGCTTCTCAAGGCGACGTACAAGGATTTCGTCAATCTGGACACGCTCACGCCCGCGCTCGGCGCCCAGGACGTGTCGGGCAACTATCTGTCCAATGCGCCGCGGGTTTCAGCAAATGTCGGGCTGACCTATGACAGCGAGCCGATCGCGTTTGGTGGACATGTGCGTACGCTGTTAGATGTCAGCTATCGGTCGAAGATCTACTTCCGGGAATTCAACACCGCGCTGGATGCGCAGCGCGCATACGTGCTCCTGAATGCTTCCGTGATCTGGTTCAGCGCTGATGACAAGTATCAGGTTCGCCTGTTCGCTCAAAACTTGACAAACAAGAACTACATCGTTCGCATGAGTTCTTCGGACAACTTCGGCTCGCGGTTTGTGAGTTGGGGCGCTCCCCGACAGGTTGGGGTAGAGTTGAAGGCTAACTTTTGAGGTTCGGTCGGCGCTGCAGCCCACACCGGCGGCGCCGATCAGCCATCAGCGCTCGCGGGTTGCCGCTTTAGGTCTTGCCGCGCCCTAGCTGTCTGATCCCGGAGTGGGAGTATCTGTCAGGCTGATCCCACATTCCGGGAGGAGCTATGGGCCAGGTACTCGACGGCAGCGCCACGACGACCCACGCCATCCGAGCGGCGATACAGCGATCGAAGGCTCCGCGGGAAGAGCTAGCCTCTAGGATTCACGCGGTGCTGACGGACACCGGCTTCGAGCCTAGCCCCGCCGCCACAGCGGTTGCCGCACGCCGGCTCGGATCGTTTTAGTGTCTATAGTCCGCACAAGGTCCACCAGCGCTTTGACCGAGATGGACTCGAGCAGGGGCATTCGGTCGGCGAACAGTTTATCGTGGCCGGCGAAGAGGGTCATACCCTCAATGGACGCTTGAACAAACACGGCCACCATCTCCCGCTCTGTGTCGTCAAGGCCCGGGTTCAGTTCAGCAATGAGGTCCAGAAGGACTTCGCGCCCACGCCGATAGATGTCATTTAGGCAATCGGCGACGAAGCGATCTCGATTGGCCAACGCCCAGAGTTCGGGGAAAAGATTGGTGGTGGCCTGACTCTGGATGTCCTCCAAGAGAATGCGTATCAGGAGCGCCATCCGCTGTTCCGCCGGCTCATCAGTCCGTTTGCGGAGATCCCGAACGGCCTCAGTGTAGCCGTCCACCACCACGTCCAGTACGGCGCGAAGCAGTTCGTCCTTGGTGGCGAAGTAGTACGTCACATTGCCTACCCGTAGCTGGCAGGCCGCCGCAATCCGGCGCAGCGTCAGCGCGCGAATCCCTTCGTTGATCAAGATATCAAGCGCAGCTTCGAGAATCTGGGTGACGGCCTCGCGCCCGGGTGCATAGACGCCCGGTCGGAACTGGATCGTCGGAACCGCCTTCTCCGGCACAACCAGCGCAGGCGAAACCGCCACATTGAGAGGTTTCCCGCGATCTACCGCTTCGCGCCGTGAGGTGCTCATCGCGCCCTCGCGCCGTGAGACAGGCTTGGCAGCAACACGGCCTTCGCGGGGCCGACAGCGTTTGAGCCACCGGAGACCCAGTCGCCGATGCTTCGGAGCAGGAAGTACATTAATAGCTCGCTGACTTGACTGAATTGCATTTACCGCTTGTCCAGCCCGGCGGCAACTTTAGGTTGCCAAAGATAATCAACAGATGTGCCCATGTGGCAGTCGGACGGAGGTTTCTTCACCCCTCGAAGCCGGCGAGCTCAGGTGTTCGGTCTATAGCATTTGTTCGAAATGACGGAGCAAATCGCGCCTCGGTTCGTCTTGGCGTCCTTGCATATTTGACGGCCCGCAAGACCAGGCTCGGTTAGTGGGATCAGATTCCCACCTCCCGTCCGCGCCTCCGGGGAATCAACAGGCCTCCATCGGCCCGGCAGGACCCGTAGGCTAGAGTGAAGCCACACGCTCATGCTGCAGAATTTGCAGAACCTCGTCGGCAGCCCGCTCACCAGAGCGCACGGCACCTTCCATATAATTCATCCACACCAGGGAGGTTTCAGCGCCCGCCCAGTGGAGGCGCCCGACCGGCTGTTGGAGGAGCCAGCCATATTTCGTCCACCCTCCAGGCGGAAAGTTCGACCCATAGCAGCCTCGCGTCCATTCCTCCTCCGCCCAACTGGTCTCCACGTATTCCTTAGGAACGCCCGCCTCCGCGCCGAGATGATGTACGAGGGTGTTCAACACAGATTGGCGCCGTGCTTCAGGTGACCACTGGGATGCGAGGCGGGCCTGGTCGCCCTCGATGAAGCCCACGATCACGCCATGTGGATCGCCGGGCACCGTGTTGTCGAATGTAACTGTCAGGGGGCCGCTGTTCGACACGATGCGGCCGCTGGAGCCTTTCGCTCGCCAGAAGGGTGCGTCGTAGACGCAACTGATCTGGCTCTGTTGCAAAAATCGTGAAGCTTGAGCATGCTTGGCGGAGATTGGACGGACGGAACGATGACGGATTTCAAGTGGCGCCATTTCCAGGGTGATGTGATCCTGTGGGCGGTGCGCTGGT
>NZ_JAUQOM010000045.1 GCF_030580935.1 Sphingobium cyanobacteriorum
GGCATTGGGCCCTCGGCGCTGACGGAGGCCATGGGCATGCTCAACCACCATTTCGCAGCAGCCGCCTGATCGGCGCAGAGCGACAGCCTACCTCTGACTGCCGCCAATCTTTGCAACAGAGCCGTCCTGCGAATAGGTGTTCGCCGACGCGTCTTCGTACAAGAGGACCCCATCATGGGTGAGCGTGATGCCGTCCTCGGGGAAGTTCTTGAACGCCCCGCCCCACTCCAGGTCGATGCCGGATCCGTCGGCCGCGCAGCTGGCCGCCGTGATCTCGGTCATCGCCCCGATGTAGTCCTTCGTCGAGCGGAAGCGGATGTTCGGGTCGGCGGCGACAACGAGCTCGCCGGTCAGGATGGTCGGGGTGTTGGTCATCGGAATCTCCGAGAGAAGCGAGGCGCGGCAAAGAGATGGAGGCTGCTAAGCGGCCCGCTGCCGGCGTTCGTGGGGGTTCGTGGGCGCCGGAATTTCGGCGTGTCGGGCACGGTCGATGACGAACCCGTGGCTCCCGAGCCGGTATTCGGACGCAGGTACGAGGAAGTATCGCTCTTCACGCGGGGAGCCGCAGACCGGGCGTCTCCCGATGCCGGCGATCACCCCCACGAAGCCTTCGGGGACCCAGGCCATGTGATCGCCCCACGCGGAACGGACGACGAAGTCCTCGATGTGGCGCTCCCAGAATTCGCGCTCAGCTACAGCATGGCTGTTGGCCGCGGTGAGGGTGACGCCATGGGTGGCCTCGTAGCCGTCAGGATGCCAGTTGCGCAGCGTGACGTCGGCTTGCAGGCGCCAGACCTCGGTGAAGAACTCGGGCCAGGTGGCGCACACGATGGCCCATTCGCAGTCTTCTTCGTACCAGCCCGTGTCCGAGCGCCAGCAATCCGCGACCTTCGCGTTGCGCTCGGGCGACAGGGAAAAGCCGCCGTGGCTGGGCGTGCAGACGGACCAGATGCCGGGGGCGTATTCCTTGGCGCTCTGGACGCCGCCCCACGGGCTGTGGGTGGGACGCGGCGTGGGTTCGAAGTCTTGAGACATGTGAGCCTCTCCGGGCAGTGGTTCACATGACGAAGGCCCGCGCTGGGAAGCTGCGGGCCTTCGGGTTAGTGGCGACGGCGGGGGGTGGGGTTGGCGACGTAGCGGACGTTCGAGCCGAAAGAGGTTCGGTCGTTGAGGTCAGAGGCGGCCTTCCTCGCCGCCTCCAGATCGTCCCAGAAAACGACCTCCCCTCCCTCTTTGACGTCGGCGGTCGCTTCGCCGAGCTGGCCGCTGCGATGCGCGGTGACGGTGAAACCGACGCTCGGCATGGTCTCGCCGGCCAGGATCGCGGCCAGCCGACCGACCAGGGCCTGGTCGTAGCGCATGTCGCCGATGAGGTCGGCCATGCGCCCCAACCGGGGCGCCATGTGCTCTCGGTCGGGGTCGCCGATCGCCGCGTCGCGCTCCGACTGGTACTGCAACTTCAGCACGTCGAGCGAACGCAGCAGCCGTTCGGTGTCGGCCACAGCTACGCGGCCCTCGCGGAGGCGTGTGCGACGCTAAGGGCGCCGCTGGCGCCCACGCGAAGCAACTCGCCGAAGGTGTTGTTCCGGAGCCATGCGGCCCCGCCAGCATCGTCCGTGATCTTGTCGATCTTCCATCGTCCGCCGTACACGTTCGCGCACAGGATCGAACCCTCGACGGCTTGCCGCTCGAGGGTGAAGGCCAGGCTGCTGGACCGGTCGTAGGTGCGATAGACCCGCATCACGATGACGCCACCCCCGCCCAGGTCGCCCATGTGAAGCGTGAACGTGCCATGGTCAGGGTTCACCTCGGCCAGTGTTCCCACCCCGTTGGCGTTCTCCCACGCCGACAGCTTGCGCTTGAACCGAGCGGGCGGCTGCGTCGTCCGGTCACTGAATCGAATGAGCGCCCCCAGCGGCGCGTCGGAGATGATCTTTTCGGGGGTGATGTCGGTCATGGTTAAGCGCTCCAGAGGGCGGTGAAGGACGACCGAAAAAGGCCCCCCGCTTGCGCGAGGGGCCTCGGTCAGCCTCGGGAGTTTGCGAAGGTCGGTCAGGCTGCCGCGTCGCGCGCGATCGGCAAGTCGAACTTGCCGGGGTTGGCGCGGCGGACGGCATCGAAGATGACCGCTTCGGCTTCGGCCCAGCCGTCGTTCTGCGGCATGCCCAGGTCGTGCGCACCGAGTGCGGCACGCCCCGCAGAGAACATCGCGTCGAGGACATCGCCGATGACGCTGCTCGGCGAGGCCTCCTCGAGGGCCGTGAGTTCACGCCTCAGGTTTGAGGCGTTGATCGAAGAGCGAACCGTCATAGGTCCTCCGGTGTGGTTGTGGTCACAACGAAGAAGGCCCGCCGCTCGTACGACGGGCCTTCCGTTGGGCGGCTGGAGTTCCGCCCGCTCCTGCGGCCACTATCAGGGGGGGCTCTGAGTGGACCGCGAGGGAGGTTGGTGTCGCCCGGGCGCGACGCTCCAAGGAGCGAAGCCGCGAGGGCAAGAGGTCGAGGTCGATGAGTTCGCCGGGCACGGGGATCGTCTCCACGTAGAACGTCAACGGTGAAGCCACATCGAAGGTCCGGTAGTAATCGTCACCGCCCGCCGCGTTCCATGACTCCATCCGCAGCCTGATCGAGCCGGACGACTTACGGACAGAGACTAGAACGCCGGTGTTGTTGCTGGCTAGCCATGCAGGCATCCCGCGCTCAGCCGGCGGTCGTGGGCGCAGCTTGCCGTCCGTGAAGCGTATGACAGCGCCGCGCGGCGGGGGATTTTTCAGGATCCGTTCGAGGGTTTCGTTACGCCGCGAAATTACTGCCTTGCGCGCCGGAAGGCGCTGCAGGGCTGCGGCGTCAGGCTGGGGGATGTTCACCCTCCCGGCCGCGAACGTCGTGGCGACAAGCTCCCCGGCAGCCCGAGCGCTGAGGCCGAGTTCGGCGTTGAGCGCATCAGCGTGCTTTTGCATCTCAAGCATGCTGTCGGAATGCGCCCAATGCTGGGAATGGGATAATAGCCCGGTTCATCAGCCACCGCCGCGCCAAGGCGAGCGACGTAGCGGTCGCCGACGATGGCTAGGAAGGCGTACCGCTTTCCGGCGACCAGGGCGTCGATGCCGGATTCGAAACGGACTTCCGCTGTGAGTTCGCGGATCATTGGTTTCGTCTCCATCACGCCGCCTCGGCGGGCTGGGGGTGAAGGTCGAGGCTCTCTGCGACGCCGCGTGTGATCGCGGCGGCTTGAAAGGCCTCGCGCGACAGGTCGATGGCGCGCTGGGTCGACCTATCCGTGCCTTCTCCGAAAATAATCTCAACAGCGACCGCGGCGAATACGCGCGCCTTGGCGCGCACCCGGTCCGCCGCACGGATCGGGAAGGCGTCGCACCCGCACTTGGGGCAGTCGCCGGCCGGCACGGGCTCCCCGGGCCGCAGGACGCCCTCGGTGATGGGGCGAAGCTCGCTAGCGACGCAGCCCCATCCGCAGGCGTCGTCGCTGGAGCGGACCGGGGTGTCGGGGGTGCAAGGCTCGATGATCAGAATTCGATCGCTCATGCGGGGCCCTTCGGTTGAGGGAAGTTGGGAAAGTGACGCTTGCCGTCTTCGACAAAGGCCACGACGTCGTCCCAGCTGTTGCTTTCGAGCATCGTCACGTCCTCGCAGACCATGACGAACTGCGGACCGCTGGGCCGCTGGGCCGCTCGCGCTTCTGGGGATCGGTGAAGTCGATCCACAGGCGGAACACGTCGCAGACGAATGAGGGGCAGACGTCCTGGCGCCAGGAGGTGTCTTCGAAGTCCCAAGCGCCGGTGACGACGGACGGCACGTCGAAGTCGAAATCGGGAAACTCTTCGCGGTAGGTCAGCGCGTCTCCGGGCTGGTGGGGCTCGAAGAAAGAAGGCTCGCGCTCGGGGGCGAGCACGGGCCTCAAGGTGGGGAGAGATCACAACCGAGCTCAGCCAAGCAGCCAAACTCACCTAACCCTCGCCCTCCCTTCCCCTTTCGAGGACGCAGCGTCTCAGCGGCCGGGGAACTTCCGCAGCATTTCGTAGACCTCATCGTCGTAGGCGCGGGTGCGCTGGAGGTCGGCGTCCCAGAAGGACACCCCGGAACGAAGGCGATCGGCGACGTGCCCGATCCTGTGATCGCTGATCGGCCCGGCAGGTGTCGGACCTTGACCAGGAATTCCCCCATACAATGCTCCCCCTCGGCCGAGCCCAGGGCTCGACCGACCCCTTCGAGCGAGCAGGCCCCGCAACGCCCACGGCACGGAGAAAGGATGGAGCCGGGAGGCCCCGAAGCGTGGGATCGGCTGAACCCTGGGGCACCATGCGCGCCAGCCCCCTCTTGCCTGCCGTCGACTGGAAGAGCCCCACGACCGGCTCGATCTGGCCGGCGCATGCTCGAGCGGTACGGCAAGTGGAATACGGCAAGCTCTTCAGTCGGTGGGCGGCGGCCGGGTGTG
>NZ_JAUQOM010000046.1 GCF_030580935.1 Sphingobium cyanobacteriorum
ATTGTGGGGCAGTCGCGGTTAGCCAATTGCCTTTTGCAGCTCCGGTAGGACCTCAAAGAGATCCCCGACAAGGCCGTAGTCCGCTACTTGGAAGATCGGCGCCTCCTCGTCCTTGTTGATCGCCACGATCACCTTCGAGTCCTTCATGCCCGCCAGATGCTGGATCGCGCCCGAGATGCCGCAGGCGATGTAGAGCTGCGGTGCAACCACCTTGCCGGTTTGGCCGACCTGCCAGTCGTTCGGCGCATAGCCGGCATCGACGGCGGCGCGCGATGCGCCGACGGCCGCACCGAGCTTGTCGGCGACCGGAAGGATCACTTCCTGGAATTTTTCAGACGAGCCGAGCGCGCGGCCGCCCGAGATGATGATCTTGGCAGACGTCAGCTCCGGGCGGTCCGACGAGGACAGCGCATCCTTGACGTGGCTCGAAAGGCCCGGATCGGCGGCGGCGGAGATCGTCTCGACCGAGGCGCTACCGCCCTCGTCGGCGGCGGCGAAAGAGGCCGTGCGCACGGTGATCACCTTCTTGGCGTCGGTGGACTGCACCGTCTGGATGGCATTGCCGGCATAGATCGGACGCTTGAACGTATCGGCCGAGACGACCTCGACGATTTCCGAGATCTGCGCCACGTCGAGCAGGGCGGCAACGCGCGGCAGCACGTTCTTGCCGACCGAGGTCGCGGCCGAGACGATGGCGTCGTAGTTGCCGGCAAGCGACACGATGAGCGCCGCCAGCGGTTCGGCGAGGTTGTTGCCGAGGCTCGCATCGTCGGCGACGAGCACCTTCGTCACGCCCGAGAGCTTTGCAGCGGCTTCGGCGGCCGCCTTGGCGCCCGAGCCGGCGACGAGCACATGCACGTCCGAGCCGATCTTGGAAGCGGCCGTCAGCGCCTTGGCGGTCTGGTCGGAAAGGGTTGCGTTGTCGTGGTCTGCCAGAAGAAGAATGGCCATGGTTGTGTTCTCCCTTTCCTGCTTAGAGCACGCCGGCTTCGGTCTTGAGCTTTTCGACCAGCTCGGCGACGCTCTTGACCTTGACGCCCGCCTTGCGGCCCGACGGCTCCTCGGTCTTCAGCACCTTCAGGCGCGGGCTCGTGTCGACGCCGAAGTCGGCAGGCGTCTTCTTGTCGAGCGGCTTCTTCTTCGCCTTCATGATGTTCGGCAGCGAGGCATAGCGCGGCTCGTTCAGGCGAAGGTCGGTGGTGACCACGGCCGGAAGCTTCACGTCGATGGTCTGGAGACCGCCGTCGACTTCGCGCGTCACGGTCGCCTTGCCGTCGCCGATCTCGACCTTGGAGGCGAAGGTGGCCTGCGCCCAGCCGAGAAGAGCGGACAGCATCTGGCCGGTCTGGTTCGAATCGTCGTCGATGGCCTGCTTGCCGACGATGACGAGGCCGGGCTGCTCGGCCTCGGCGACGCCCTTGAGGATCTTGGCGACGGCGAGCGGCTCGACGGCGTCTTCCGTCTCGACCAGCACGGCGCGGTCGGCGCCCATGGCGAGAGCGGTGCGCAGCGTTTCCTCGGCCTTGGCCGGGCCGATGGAGACGACCACGACTTCCTCGGCCTTGCCGGCTTCCTTCAGCCGAAGCGCCTCTTCCACGGAGATTTCGTCGAACGGATTCATCGACATCTTCACATTGGCAAGCTCGACGCCCGAGCCGTCCGCCTTGACGCGAATCTTAACGTTGTAATCAACGACCCGCTTGACTGGGACCAAGATTTTCATAGCAGCCTTGCCTTCCATTTAAGGACGCAGCACCGCACCCAACGCGGGCGTGATAACGGCCTACGCTCTACTCCGTAACAGATGCAAATACTTATATTCCGTTCCGTCGGTAAGTAAATAGAAATCTTGGGGCGCGCTTGCTCTCGTCGAGAGCTGTTATCAGAGCAAGTTAGGTCACCGAACTCCTGGAGGGACTCTTTTTTCCCTTCCGACCCGTCGTTAAGTTGGCAACAAGAAGTTTGATCGGCGTATTGGTGTTTGTTGCGCATTGGTAATGTGGTAGCAAAAGAGAAATCCCACTCTGCGCGAGCAAACACCTACATCAGAGGCCCAATGAAGCAGACCAAGACAAAGCCCCGCATGGGACGACCGCCCGTTCTCGAAAATGCTCGCGATCGCATTCTTGACGAGGCCGCAGTCTTGTTTGGAGAGGGCGGCTTCGACAATGGCTCCATGAATGTCGTTGCCGAGCGGCTTGGCGTCTCAAAGGCCGCCGTCTACCATTATTTCGACACCAAGCAATCTGTCTATGACGCCATTATCGTACGCACGTTGGGCGGACTGCTCGAACACGTCAGTCGAGCTGTTGCAGCGTCCACCACCGCAGAAGACAAACTAAAATCATTCATGGTTTCGCACGCTGCATACTTTGAAAAAAACTATTGGGGTTTTGTCTGCATGCTGATCGGATACGGCGGCATGGCAAATCCGGGGCTGAAAACCGAGGCCAATCAGCTTCGTATCGAGTATGAGAGTATACTTCGCGGAATTCTTCGCGAAGGAATGGCAACCGGCGCCTTCCGTGAGGCGGATGTGACAACATCATCTCACTCGGTCTTATCTATGCTCAACTGGATGGTCCGCTGGTTCAAGCCAGGCGGTCAAAAACGCGCAGAAACTGTTGCAGCGGAATATTTTGATCTCCTTACCAATGGCCTCTACAAAAGATAAGAGAAAGAGCCGCGGGGGTATGCCGCATTGTTAAAGAAGTCACGGTACAAACATTAGTGCGCGCCGACATCAGGTGTCGGAAACGTCTTCTCGCCGGAATGCATCTGCTAAGGCCGTGACAAGGCCGACGACCTTTCGGCGCATCCTATGTGAACTGATCCGTGAGAATGCAAGGTTGAGATCACGCCCTTCGTTCGTCTCGAGAAAGCTGGCAAGCTCGGGCGCCGCAGCCACCATACCTTGCCCCGTATCGTCCGCACCGGGAAAGAAATACGAGGGCGGCACGCCGAACGTCTTCGCAATCACAGCGAGGCGGCTGGAACTCACCCGGTTCGTCCCCTTCTCGTATTTCTGGATCTGCTGGAAAGTGACGCCGAGGGCGGCAGCCAGGGTATCCTGGCTCATACCCCTCAAGCGCCGCTGCGCTTTGATCTTGCTTCCGACTTCCACGTCGATCGGGTCAGGCGTCTTCGCCATTCAATTTTCCCCGATCGTTTCGATAATATCGTACTTTTTGACGATCGCGCCGACGCCACTATTGAGCAGCGCGACCATTACCTCTTTGGTCACTGGGACGGTCACGACCCGCTCTAGATGCATTGGCGGTAAATCGTGGTCCGGTTCATTTGAAACCGCTTCGCGTAAATCAACGAGCGCCTGGCGGGCACTCTCCGCACTACCGAAAAACGGATTTCGGACCACATCGTCACGCCAACGCGACCCGGCCGACTGGAAGGTGGGCGAATAGGTGTAGCATGTGAAGGAAGGTGCTGCTGACACTCGGTTTCCTCCCAGAGCAACGCGGTACGCCCCCGCTTCTGCTCTTTGACCCCTGGTGATCGGGGAGTTGGAAACCGCATAGCACGGCCCTACGGCCTTTAGCTCCGAGGAACCTGTTGCATACGCCGCAGGATCCCCGACCGCAAAGGTCGAAGAGTGGTGCCATGTCGCGGCACCTGCCTAGCTATGAGGGGTTTCCACGCCCCAAAGCAGCGCGTGACTGCTTCAGCCGTGAGTCTAGGCGATCACGCGGCGCGGTGCAAACACTCAGAGTAGAAATTCCGAATGAATTCAGTCGATAGATGCTGAAGATGGTTCCCCCGATATGCGCCCAGCGATATGGCTGCGTTTCAGTATCAGCGAAACAGACGGCCAGTTGTGCAGCCAGACGGAAGGTGAACGCCATGGACGAGCAGAGCGAGACGATAACGATTTCCAGCCGCAGCGATTTCGCCCTTTGGGCAATTGAACGGGCTAAGGCGATTGTTGCTGACGAAGGCGGCAATCTCGCCATCGCCACGCGTGACCACGGCGAAGACGAAGTTGCCGCAACGGCCAACGCCCTTGGCCAGGCCATCGTCGATGCCCTGCTTGAAGTCTTCGATGGCCTGATGCAGGAATAGCGGCGGATTAACGCTCCGCGCCGTCGCGACCATTGTCTCGCTGGCGGTCCTGTTCCGCTTGGTGGAGAACCTGCTGGCGATGTTCATCCTGTGCATTTTTCGCCGCGCCTGCCTGCTCGCGGGCGGCCCGAGAGGCGCGGCCAGTGGCAATAGCCGGCCTTGTCGCAAATTCTTCAGGTTAACTCGATGTTGACCATGGGGAGAGAAGTTGCCGCTCCTGATATTGCGGAGCGAGCCGATGATTTTGAATACCATTGCCGAAAAGCTGAAGCGCCAG
>NZ_JAUQOM010000047.1 GCF_030580935.1 Sphingobium cyanobacteriorum
GGGGTGACTACACGAAAGTGACGTATCTGCACGCTAGGGGGGCGCCAGTACATTATTCGGACACGTCGCAGATCAGACAGATAGGCGATACCGCCGCATATGAAGATCGCCGCGCGCGTATAGGTCACTGTCAAGCGGGACCGCTACCGTTTCCTCATAGCTCGCTCCAGCCTTTTCCAATGTGCGACACGAAGCAATGTTATCTGGCCGGACGGTGATCCAGATTTCGTCAAAACCGTGATGCTGGGCGATAGGGCGCAACGCGGCTAGCGCCTTGCTTGCGTAGCCGTGTCCACGATGTTCTGGTTCGACCTTGTATCCCACATGCCCGCCATACAGACGCATGTAGTCGGTGTTACCCAGGCGAAGCTGGATCGAACCGACCACCTTCCCGGCCGCCACTATGTCATAGAACTCGGTCGGAGCCCAACCTCGTGACGGATCAGCCTCCGCCAGCTTCTGCAAGCTCAGTGTGACCGCCATACCTGACCTCCAACAGCGACATAACCTCGATGTCGCCGACAATTGTTTGACGCTGTCTGATGCGCTTGAATCTGTAGCGCGCTCATTTGCTTTCCAATGCTTTATACAGGGCGGTTTTTCCGATCTTGAGCCGGGCCGCTGCCTCGCGAACAGTGAGGCCCGACGCGATATGCGCCCGCGCCTTGCGAAGTTTGTCGGGGGTGACGACAGGGCGGCGACCACCCTTGTTGCCACGCTCGCGCGCGGCCTTGAGGCCGGCATGGGTGCGTTCCCGGATCAGATCACGCTCGAATTGGGCCAGCGAGCCGAAAATGTTGAACACCAGCATTCCGCCCGAAGTGGTGGTGTCGATGTTTTCGGTGAGTGAGCGGAACCCGATGCCGCGCGCCGCAAGCTCGCCGACCTTCTCGATCAGGTGGCTCATCGAGCGGCCGAGGCGGTCGAGCTTCCACACCACCAGCGTATCGCCACTGCGCAAATAGGCGAGCGCGTCGGACAGGCCGGGCCGATCAGCTTTTGCCCCAGATGCGTGATCGTCGAATATACGGTCGCACCCGGCAGCGTTCAGCGCGTCGTGCTGAAGCGACAGCTTCTGGTCTGCGGTCGAGACTCGCGCATAGCCGATCAGCGCCACATGTTGCCCGATCCTGTCCGTTTTCCCGTCATTATGCGACCTTGTCCGAATCGCCGTTACAGGTCCAGAGTTAACGGACATATTCCTGTTGGCCGCCAGAGGACCGTCTGACGGACAAGGGTGAGGAAGGAGATCATGCTTGGCGAGACGGCGACTGGTGAGCCCGGAAATCTGGGCGGGGCATTATAGCGCGCCGCTCGATGAGCGTGAGATTGCGCGGCACTATACGCTGACCAGCGACGACATGGACGTTGTCGGCCGCCGTCGCGGCGATGCCACCCGGCTCGGCTATGCGATGCTCATGCTATATATGAGATGGCCTGGCCGTGCGCTGGAAGCGGGCGAAGTCCCGCCCGCTCCTGTACTCGCCTATGTGGCGCAGCAACTCGGCGTCGCGCCCGAAGCCTTTGCGGACTACGCCCATCGGGACCAGACCCGCCGCGAGCATCTCGTTGAAATCCGACGATCGCACGGGTTCAGGATTTTTGACCGCAACGCTTTCCGTGAAGTTGTCGCCTTCTCGATCCCGATCGCGCAGACCATCATCCACCCCGGCCAGATGGCAGGCGTCATCGTCGATGAACTCCGGCGCCGGCAGATCTTCCTGCCTTCTCCATTGATTCTCGAAGCGGTGCTGCGACGGGCGCGTCAACAGGCCGAACAGCTCACCTATGAAGTGCTGACGAACGGCCTGCGGCCCGACACGCTACAGGGTCTGGACGATTTGCTGGCGCGACGGACGGGGCAGGCCGCGACATGGCTATCCTGGCTGCGCAATGCGCCACAATCGCCGGCAGCGCGCAACATCCTGCGCCTGATCGAACGGCTCGCCTATATCCGCGCGCTGGGCCTCGATCGCGCCCGTGCCGACATGATCCCGGCTTTGACTTTTGACAGGCTGGCGGACGAAGGCAGTCGCATCACACCCCAGCACCTTGGCGAACTCAATGCCCTGCGCCGCCATGCGACGCTGGCGGCAACCGGCATCCGCCTTGAGGAAAGCCTGACCGACGCCACCCTGACGATGTTCGACAAGCTGTTGGGCAGCATGGCGCGCCGCGCCGAGAACCGGACCCGCGACAAAGCCGTCAAGACGGTGCGCGAGTTGCAAGGCCACCTCCGGACGCTCACGGGGTCTTGCCGCCTCCTCATCGACGCGCGCAGCAAGGGCGTGGATTCTCTGGCGCAGATCGAGGCGCTGGACTGGCAGCGCTTCGCCGTGGCCGTCGAGCAGGCCGAAGTGCTCGGGCGACCGGAAACCGTCGATCGCACCTCCGAATTGATCGAGCGGCATCGCACGGTGAAGCTCTTTGCCGGTGCCTTTCTCAACACCTTCGAATTTCGCGGCGCCGGTGCGGTGCAGGGACTCCTGTCGGCGCTTACCATCATCGCGGAGCTATACCGGACCGGCAAACGGCGCTTGCCTGATCGCGTGCCGCTGCGCTTTGTGCCCTCCGCATGGCGGCCGTTCGTCCTGCGGGACGGCATCGTCGATCGCGCCGCCTATGAACTATGCGCCTTGGCCCAGCTACGGGAGCGGTTGCGAGCGGGAGACATATGGGTCTCGGGAAGCCGCCAGTTCCGCGATTTCGATAGCTACCTCATCCCGTCGGCCACCTTCGACGCGCTTCGCGAGAAGGGGCCGTTGCCGCTCGCCATCGAAACGGACTTCGATCGTCATATCGAGGAAAGGCGCGCCAGGCTCGACACGGCGATCGAACAGGTGACGGTCCTCGCCCGACAGGGCGAGCTGCCCCAGGTCAGGCTTAACGAAAGCGGCCTTATCATCTCGCCGCTGAAGGCGGCAACGCCACCCGCCACCGAGATTGCCCGTCGCGCTGCCTACGACCGACTGCCGCGCGTGAAGATCACCGATCTCCTGCTTGAGGTCGATGCCTGGACCGGGTTCAGCGAATGCTTCATCCATCGGCGTTCGGGCCGGGAGGCCGACGACCGCAATGCGCTGCTCACCGTCATCCTTGCCGATGGCATCAATCTCGGCCTCACGCGCATGGCGGAAACCTGCCGGGGCGCAAGCCTGCGTCAGCTCGCCCATCTCCACGACTGGCACATCAGCGAGGCCGCCTATGGCGAAGCGCTGGGAAGGCTGATCGACGCCCATCGTGCCATGCCGCTCGCCGCGCTGTGGGGAGACGGCACCACCTCGTCGAGCGACGGACAGCAATTTCATGCCGGTGGTCGCGGGGCCGCGATCGGCGACATCAACGCGCGCAGCGGCAACGAACCGGGCGTTGCCTTCTACACCCATGTCTCGGATCGATATGGCCCCTTCGCGACCCGGGTAATCGCGGCGACCGCCGGCGAAGCTCCCTATGTGCTGGATGGCTTGCTATATCAGCAGACCGGCCTGACAATCGAGGAGCACTACACCGATACAGGCGGGGCATCGGACCATGTGTTCGGCCTCATGCCCTTCTTTGGCTACCGTTTCGCGCCACGCCTGCGCGACATCAAGGAACGTCGTTTGCACCTGCTTCCCGGCCAGGAAGCAGGCCCCTTGCTCGCCGGCATGACGGGCGAACCGATCGCATTGGGTCATGTCGCAGCGCATTGGGACGAACTGCTGCGGTTCGCCACATCGATCCGCACCGGCACCGGCACCGCTTCAGCGATGCTACGCCGCCTGTCCGCCTATCCGCGACAGAATGGACTAGCCCTCGCGTTGCGCGAGCTTGGCCGTCTCGAACGCTCGATCTTCATGCTCGACTGGTTGCGCGACATCGACCTGCGCCGGCGCACCCAGGCGGGCCTCAATAAGGGCGAAGCCCGCAACGCGCTCGCCCGCGCGCTCTTCTTCAACCAGCTCGGCGAGCTGCGTGATCGGCGGTTCGAGAACCAGACCTATCGCGCATCCGGCCTCAACCTGCTCGTCGCCGCCATCATCTTGTGGAACACCCGCTATCTTGAAGTGGCGCTGGCGGACATCGGCACGCCCGACGAAATCGCGCGCCACGTCGCGCCGTTGGGCTGGGAGCATATCTCGCTGACCGGCGACTATAGCTGGAATGTAGAAGACCGGCCCGATCCGGATGCCTTGCGGCCGCTGCGCGCCGTCCGATCCCTGCTCGCCGCGTGACGTTCGCTATCCGTTCGCCCTTACCGTGCAGATACGTCACTTTCGTGTAGTCACCCC
>NZ_JAUQOM010000048.1 GCF_030580935.1 Sphingobium cyanobacteriorum
GTTCCTTCGACTTGTTCAGGTCGAGGGAACCGTAATTATCTGGAGTGAAATCATGGAAAACCGAAGGAAACCTGCGTCTCTCGCCGGCACGCTCGACATAAACTGCGACTGCAAAGAATATGTTCTGGACTACCTCCTGCACAGCTTCCCGACGCAGCTTCATGAAAGCTACACTGACGGCGATGGCAATCTCGCGTCACGGCCTGCTTATGACGCGGATGGCAATGTCGTACAGTGCCGCGAGGCCATCGAACGGCGCGACCGGCTGATCGAGCAGCTCGCCTCGATGGAACCGGTGCAAGGCGCGCTCGACCAGATCGTTCAGCGGTTCGGCACCGATATGGTCGCCGAGGTGACAGGGCGCTCGCGGCGGATTGTTCGCAAGGTCGACGCGGGCGGTGACCGGCTCGCCGTCGAGAACCGGCCTGCTCATGCCAACCTTGCCGAAGCGCAGGCGTTCATGGAAGATCGCAAGCAGATCCTGATCTTCTCCGATGCCGGTGGTACCGGGCGCAGCTACCATGCCGATCTTGGGAGTCGGAACCAGCGGCTGCGGCACCACTACCTGCTCGAAGCGGGCTGGAAGGCCGACACTGCCATCCAGGGTCTTGGGCGCACGAACCGCACCAATCAGGCGCAGCCGCCGCTGTTCCGGCCCGTTGCCACCAATGTCCAGGCCGAGAAACGCTTCCTCTCGACCATCGCCCGGCGGCTCGACACTCTGGGTGCGATCACGCGCGGACAGCGCCAGACCGGCGGCCAGGGTCTGTTCCGACCCGAGGACAATCTCGAAAGCCCCTATGCCCGCGACGCGCTGCGTCAGCTTTACGTGCTGATCTATGCGGGCAAGGTCGAGCACTGCTCGCTCGGGACCTTCGAGAGCATGACCGGCCTGTCACTGACCGATGGCAGCGGGTGCCTGAAGGACGAATTGCCGCCGATCACCACATTCCTCAACCGGCTCTTGGCACTGACGATTGCGATGCAGAACGTCCTGTTCACGGTGTTCGAACAGTTGCTCAGCGCCAAGGTCGAGAGCGCGATTGCGTGCGGAGCATACGACATCGGGCTCGAAACGCTGGTCGCCGACAGCTTCACCGTTACCGGCAGCGAGCCGATCTACGTTCACCCAGCAACGGGGGCAGAGACCCGGTTGCTGACGGTGGCCATGCGTGAGCGCAACCAGCCCGTGACGCTCGACAAGGCGCTCGACTTGCTGCGCGAACCCGGCGCACGGCTGCTGGTCAACGCCCGCTCGAAACGCGCGGCGGTCCAGCTGCCCGCCCGCAGCGTCATGCTCGACGATGGCGAGGTCGAGCGCCGCATCCGTCTGATCAGGCCAATGGAGCGACTGAACTTTGCCCTGAACCATCTGGCGGAGACCAGCTGGGAGCAAGTGGACGAGCGGACGTTCGTCGCCGTCTGGCAAGCCGAAGTCGCGCAAGTCGATGCGTTCACGGCAAGCGAACTGCACATCGTCACAGGCCTGCTGTTGCCGATCTGGAAGCAGCTCCCGGAAGAATCGACCCGGGTCTACCGGCTCCAGACCGACGATGGCACGCGCATCGTCGGGCGCAGGGTCTCCCCGGCATGGGCCGCGAGTGCGACTGCCAGCGCAGATGCGCCAGTGCTGTCGCCGCCGCAGGCACTCGCCATGCTCCGCGAAGGCCACGCGGTGCTCGACCTTGCCGATGGGCTGCAACTCCGCCGTTCGCGGCTGATGCAGATGAACCGGATCGAACTCACCGGGTTTGGATCGACGGCGGTGGACCGGCTCAAGGCAATGGGGCTGTTCTCTGAAATCGTCAGCTGGAAGCTGCGCCTGTTCGTCCCCGACGATGTTGTGACAGGGTTGGCTGTGATCGAGCGATTGTTCGAACGGCATCCCTTGGCGCGCATCGCCGACCGGAAGGCTGCCTGACATGAGCAGGATTTCCACCCGTGCGGCGGAACTGTCGGAGCGACTTGCGCAAAGCGCGCAGGCCGTTTGCCGTCACTACTTGCCCGCAGGCAGGCGCGAAGGCCGCTACTGGATGATCGGCGATGTCGCCGGAACGCCCGGACGCAGCCTTTATGTCCGCCTGTTCGAGACCGAACGCGGTGCGATCGGCAACTGGGTCGATGCCGCGACCGGCGAGCATGGCGATCTCGTCGATCTCATCCGTCTCAATCAGCGGCACGGGCGACTGGCCGACACCATCGACGAAGCCGAACGCTTCCTCAGCCTCCCGCTATCGGGATCGGATGATACCAACACTGGCGCAGCCTTCGCCAAGCCGACACGAGCAGGGTCACCAACGGCTGCCAGACGCCTGTTCGCCGCCTCGAAGCCGCTCACCGGATCGCTGGCCGCTACCTATCTGCGGTCACGCAGCATCACGCGAGTATCCGACTTGCCAGCCCTGCGCTTTCATCCACGCTGTTACTACAGGCCGAATGAGGATGACACTCCCGGTACAGCTGGTGCCTTCCCGGCATTGATTGCGGCGGTGACTGATAGCGACGGTGTGCAGACCGGCACACATCGCACCTGGCTCGATCCATCGAGCGGCATGAAAGCCAAGGTCGCATCGCCGCGCCGGGCCATGGGCAACATTCTCGGCAACGCTGTCCGATTCGGACTCGCAGATGATGTCCTGATCGCGGGCGAAGGCATCGAGACCATGCTGTCCTTGCGCGAGGTGCTGCCGACCATGCCGATGGCCGCCGCAACCTCGTCAGCCCATCTTGCAGCCATCCTGTTCCCACCGACACTCCGGCGCCTCTATGTCGCGCGCGACCGGGATGCGGCAGGCGACGCGGCGTTCGGCATCCTGACCGACCGCGCGCAGGTTTCAGGGATTGAACTCCTATCGCTTATGCCTGACCTCGCCGACTTCAACGACGATCTGCGTCACCACGGTGCGTGTGCATTGGGTGGACGGGTCCGCCTTCAGCTGCATGAGCAGGATCGGACCCGCTTCACCGTGAACTGCGGCTGAGCCGATACGGGGTCGGGGGATCGGGCGAGGGCGGTGCACATCGTCCATAGCCAGTTCCCCGACCAAGCCCGGCCTTCTTCGAGTGGCGTCCGAGAGACCGGCTGCCGGGAGGCCGCAATGGCGGTCATGCGGCTATTTTCCGGCGGCGCATACGCGCCTTTCCATCGCGAACCAAAATAGCCGCCCGCTCGCCATCCTCCGCTGCGCTAAGGTCCTGAGGATGCAGCCTCCCGGCAGCCGATCAGAGGGACGCCCATGAAGGCCGGGCAATGTGCCCGGTTCCAAGGCCCCAAGGACTTGTCCCATGATCGACACGCCCGACAACGAACCCGAACACGAAGTCTCGCCCACCGCCCATCTCCTCGATGAAATCGCCCTCTACGGCTATCGCCCCTTCTCAGATGAAGCCGACCCACGGCCACTGCCCGAGGAACGTATTGCCGCAGGCGCCGTCGCCGACATGTTCGACGCCCTCATCGCCACCATGATCGACACCAGGCTCGAACCCGATCTCGAAGACCTGTGCTGGTCGCTCGCCAACCTTTTCCACCGCGCCGAATTTCGTATCCAGCGCGAGCTTGACGACAATGAGGACTCCCAGAAGCGCAGCCAGCGCGAGCAGGATGGCTCCGAGGTCAAATCGGTCGAGCTTGAACGGCAGATCTGCGAAGGCATCGGCCTGATCGAGCGGCGCAACGCCATGGAGTTCATGCGCGAAGCCGCCTCCGACCAGTTCGAGGTGCATTTCCGCAAGGCCTGGACCCCGCGCACGGGATCACTCGTCAACCATCGCACGCTGACCGCCGCAATGATCGACAGCCGGGACTTCCTTGCCGCCAAGCGCCGCTCGGAGACCGAACCAATGCTGCCCGCGGGCACGCGCATCGCGTTCACATCCGGCCCCGCCTATCAGGATCACAACCGCATCTGGGCCGCGCTCGACAAGGTGCTCGCCAAATATCCCGACATGGTCCTGTTCCACGGCGGCAACCCGACCGGCGGAGAACACATCGCCTCGCTCTGGGCACGCGCACGCAAAATTACCCACGTCCCGTTCCGGCCCGACTGGGAGCGGTTCAAGAAGGCCGCACCGTTCCGCCGCAACGACCAGATGCTCGAAGTGCTGTGTCAACGGCGGAGCAAAAGTCGGCCATTCGGCGGCGTAAAACCAGGCCATCGTGTTACATGCCGGGGGGAGTGGCGTGAGGGCGTAGCCCGAGGGCCACTCCCCCCGGCATTGGTGTAAT
>NZ_JAUQOM010000049.1 GCF_030580935.1 Sphingobium cyanobacteriorum
GGCCCAGTCGGCCCGAAGCTGCGATTTTGGTCATCTTGGAGAACACGTCGGGAACGGGCTGGTTGTTGTTGACGATCGCCCATGCGAGGAACGACGTTCCGCTCCGATAAGGGAGCGGCGTTATGAGCCTTGGCGTTTCGAGTGGGGATCTGATCGGCTCCTGGAGCCTGAGTTTTTCGGACATCGCGTTCGTGACCGGCAAAGCGGAGACGGCACGACTGGGATTGGCGGTTCAGCTTAGATTTTTCGCCGGGCATGGCTTCTTTGTGCCGGATCATGCGTCGATACCCTCCGACGGTGTCTTGTATCTGGCGGAGCAACTTGGTCTCGATGCCAAATCCGTGAACCACTATGATTTTTCCGGGCGCACCGCCCGCCGGCATTGCGCGGAGATTTTGCGGCATCTCGGGTTCCGCCGTATGACGCAGACGGATCGCAGGGCGTTGTCGAGGTGGATTTCCGACGATCTTTGTGCGGGCGGGCAGCCGATCAATGCCATGCTCGAGCATGTTTTCCTGTGGTGCCGCGACCGCCGTATCTATGGGCCGTCGCGCAAGGAGCTGGAACGCCTCGTCCGTTCGCAACGACACCTCTATCTGGAGGCCCTGTTGGCCCGAGTCCGCGATCGGCTTGCGCCGGATGCGGTCGCCTTGCTGGAAGCCTCGCTCGCCGATCCCGATGGCCCGACCGGCTTCAACACGATGAAGGGGGATGCAGGTCAGGCGACGCTCGAAAACATTCTTGGCGTGACCGCCAAACTCGCCTTTATCCAACGGCTTGCTCTTCCCCGAGATTTCCTATCGGTCACGGGCAAGGCATGGGTCGATCAGATCGTTCGCCGGGTTGCCGGCGAGAAAGCCTCGGAGATGCGCCGGCATGTACCGGCGCGCCAGCTCGGGCTCTATGCCGTTTATCTGATGGCGCGGGAAGCTCAGCTTACGGATGCGATGGTCGACCTGCTGATCGAGACGGTCCATAAGATCGGATCGCGCTCGAAACGCAAGGTGGTGGGCGATATCGCGAAAGACATCGAGCGGGTCTATGGCAAGGAGCGACTCCTGGTCGAGATTGCCAGCGCTTCGATCGACGATCCATCCGGGCGCATCTGCGATGTCATTTTCCCAATCGCCGGCAAGGACAAACTGGCGGCGATCATCAAGGAAAGCCAGGCAAAGGGCGCCTTGGATCGGCGGATCTACAAGGTGATGCGGAGGTCATGGGCCAATCATTATCGCCGTATGCTGCCAAGCCTGCTTTCGGCACTGGAGTTCCGGTCGAACAACGCCGTGTGGCGTCCGGTGCTGGCGGCCCTGGACTGGATCAGAAGCAAAGTGGATGATGGATGCCGCTACGTGCCGCCGCACGCAGTGCCGGTCGACGAGGTCATTCCGGCGAGATGGCGCAGTTCCGTCATTGATGAAGAGGGGCGCGTAAACCGGATCAGTTATGAGCTTTGTGTCCTCGCGCAACTGCGCGATCGCATCCGTTCTAAGGAAATCTGGGTTGTCGGGGCGGACCGATACCGCAATCCCGATGACGATCTTCCCAAGGACTTCGATGCGCGGCGAGAAGCATATTACACAGGATTGAACCTGACGGCGGATGCGCGTGCATTTTCAAGCGCCATCCGGGAAGAGCTTGCTCAGGAACTGTTGCTCCTCAATGCCAATATTCCCCGGAACGACAAGGTTCGGCTGCTGTGGCGCGGCGAGAACCGTATATCTCTCACCCCGTTCAAACCCTTGCCCGAACCCAGGGGTCTCGCCTCGATCAAGACCGAGATCGGCCAACGCTGGCCGATGACCGGGCTGCTCGACGTACTGAAGGAGGCTGCCCTTGATACGGGACTTCTCGAAGCGTTCGAAACATCGGCCTCGCGTGTTGCACTGCCGAAAACCGCGCTGGATCAACGTCTCCTGCTATGCCTCTACGGCCTGGGAACGAATGCCGGGCTCAAGCGGATCGCCGGCGCCACCCCCGATGTCAGCTATGAAGAGCTGCTGCATGTCCATCGCCGCTTCGTTCATGCCGCGGCGCTCAAGGAGGCGTGTGCCAGGGTTGCGAATGCGACCCTGGCAATCCGCAATGCTGCAGTCTGGGGGGACGCCGGCACGGCCTGTGCGTCAGATTCCACAAAGTTCGGAGCCTGGGATCGCAACCTGATGACGGAATGGCATGCGCGTTATGGTGGACGGGGCGTCATGATCTACTGGCATGTCGAACGACGCGCGACATGCGTCTATTCCCAGCTCAAGCGCTGCTCTTCCTCCGAGGTCGCCTCCATGATCGAGGGCGTGCTGCGCCATTGCACCGACATGGAAATCCAGCGACAATATGTTGATAGTCATGGCCAAAGCGCGGTTGGCTTTGCATTTTGCCGGCTTCTCGGATTTGAGCTTGCACCCCGCCTGAAAGCGATCGCTCGCCAGAAGCTGGCTCTTCCCGATGTCGGCATGCGAACGCGGCTTCCCCACTTGCAGCCGATCCTCTCCAGTCCGATCAACTGGGATGAGATCGAGCAGCAATATGACGAGATGGTCAAATATGCAGCCGCGATGCAGACAAAAACCGCCGACCCGGAGGCGATCCTGCGCCGGTTTAGCCGCTCCGAGGTGATGCACCCGACCTACAAGGCGTTGAGTGAGCTGGGCC
This sequence comes from Sphingobium cyanobacteriorum, assembly GCF_030580935.1. Classification (GTDB taxonomy): domain Bacteria; phylum Pseudomonadota; class Alphaproteobacteria; order Sphingomonadales; family Sphingomonadaceae; genus Sphingobium; species Sphingobium cyanobacteriorum. The sequence continues at coordinate 2,653 of NZ_JAUQOM010000049.1, forward strand.
GCGCGGTCAAGACGATCTTCCTGTGCCGGTATCTGCGCGAGGAGTCCTTCCGCCGCGAAATTCATGAAGGCCTGAATGTCGTTGAAAACTGGAACAGTGCCAATGGGTTCGTTTTCTTCGGCAAGGGCGGCGAGATCGCCACTAACCGCATCGATGAGCAGCAGCTCTCGGTCCTGGCGCTACATTTGCTGCAAGCGTCGCTTGTCTATGTGAACACCCGAATGCTTCAGAGCGTGCTGGTGGAACCGAAATGGACGGGCCGGATGACGCCGGATGATTATCGCGGCCTCACACCGCTGATTTACAGCCACGTCAATCCTTATGGCCGCTTCGACCTCGATCTGAATAGCCGGATCGATTTTGGGCGGCTTGCTGCCTGACCGGGGCCTTTCCGCTCGCACCATTTGGGTGCACCCGAACGTGACGATCGGAAGTGACATATACGACATGTCACAAAAGGGTGGTTCCGTCACCAATGTTACTGTACGAGGGCAAAGCCACCCTAATGTGACGGATTTGCCCATGACCCGCGTCGGCTACGCCCGCGTCAGCACCATCGACCAGGATCTCGACATCCAGGTTGCCCGGTTGAAGGCAGCGGGCTGTGAAATCCTCCGCTCCGAAACAGGCTCGGGCGCATCGCGCACTGGACGCACGGAGCTTGAGACGATCATGCAGTTCCTGCGCGCCGATGACGAACTCGTCGTCCTGCGTCTCGATCGGCTCGGTCGCTCCACACGCGATGTTCTCAATCTGGTTCATGAACTCGACCAGAAGGGAGCCTCATTGCGGGTGCTTGAGCCGGAGGTGACGACGGCCGGAAGCATGGGGCGGATGGTGATCACCATTCTGGGCATGGTCGCGGACATGGAACTGACGTTCATCAAGGACCGGCAGCGCGCCGGGATCGAGGCGGCGCGCGCCGAAGGCGTCTACAAAGGCCGGAAGAAAAACATCGATGACGATGAAATCCGACGCCGGATCACCGCCGGCGCGAGCAAGGCCAGCGTCGCGCGCGACCTCAAGATCTCAAGAATGACCGTCTATCGGGCGCTTGACGTCATTCCTTCAAGGATCGGGCTGCCGGAAAAGCCGCCTTCTGTCACCATCGCCCTGCATCTGACCATCGAGAACTTCAACAAGCATGGTCGTGGCAGAAAGCCCGCTCGCGAGCGCATTGAGGCGATGCTGGAGCGGGATTACCAGATGCAAAAGACCGGGAACTGCGATTACACGCTGACCGTCGCCTATGATCAGGGTGCCGATGGCGTCAGCCTCGATGATGAGATCGCATCTCTCCAGACAGAGATGTTCAACATCGCAGAGAGCTACAGGTGCTCGATCGAGACCGATGTTTACGAGATTGGAGGACAAGAGCGAGCCTGGTAGATCGCCATGTTCAATCTTTGTTCTTCAACATGGCCAAAATCGCAGCTTCGGGCCGACTGGGCC
>NZ_JAUQOM010000005.1 GCF_030580935.1 Sphingobium cyanobacteriorum
GTTCCTTCGACTTGTTCAGGTCGAGGGAACCGTAATTATCTGGAGTGAAATCATGGAAAACCGAAGGAAACCTGCGTCTCTCGCCGGCACGCTCGACATAAACTGCGACTGCAAAGAATATGTGTAATGTGGAGCTCCACATTACACATATTCCCTGGGCGTGACATCGCACTGGATGTCGTTCCATTCGCCGGGATTGATGTCGGCAAGCCGCCGCGACAGCAAAGCTTCACCGGTCGAAACGATCTGCACCACCGAGGCGTGCCCATCGGCCAGCCCCTGTTCGATCGACCGGATCAGCGTCGGGGTCTTCATCGCGGTGATCAGGTGGTTGAAGAAGCGCTGCTTGGCGCTTTCAAAGGCGGAGCGCGCGGCAGACTTGGCCTGCGCATTGAGCGTTCCGTCGCTGCTACTGGTGACATTCGAGGCTTCGAGCGCGGCATCGAGGTTGTTGTGGATCACCTCGAACGCGCCGGCATAGGCGTCGTAGGTGCGCGTCTGGTCGGATGTCAGCTGGTGTTCGACCAGTTCGTATTCGACGCCTTCGTAAGAAAGTGACCGGGCCGCATAGAGCCCGAGCGCCTTCAAGTCGCGGGCCAGCACTTCCATCGCCGCAACCCCGCCCGCTTCGATTGCTGCGACGAAATCGGTGCGCTTGTCGAACGGGAAGTCCGCACCGCCCCAGAGACCGAGCCGCTGGGCATAGGCGAGGTTTTCGACCGTAGTTGCACCGGTTGCCGAGACGTAGAGGACGCGAGCTTCGGGCAGCGCGTGCTGCAGGCGCAGCCCGGCACGGCCCTGCTGCGATGGGGCCGCATCCCCGCGTTCGGACTTACCACCACCGGCATTCTGCATGGCATGGCTCTCGTCGAAGACAATGACTCCATCGAAGTCGGCTCCGAGCCAATCGACGATCTGCTGGACCCGGGAAACCCTGCCTTCCCGCGCGTCGGAGCGTAGCGTGGCATAGGTCGTAAAAAGGATGCCCTGATCGAGCCGGATCGGTGTGCCCTGCCGGAAGCGCGACAGCGGCTGGATCAGCAAAGGCTCCTGGCCGAGCGCGCGCCAGTCGCGCTGGGCGTCTTCGAGCAGCTTGTCGGACTTGGAGATCCAGACCGCGCGCCTGCGGCCCTTGAGCCAATTGTCGAGCAGCACGCCCGCGACCTGGCGGCCTTTGCCCGCGCCAGTGCCGTCGCCGAGGAACCAGCCTTTGCGAAAGGCGACGGCGCTCTCGCAATCGTCGGGCGCGGCTTCGATCTTGTCGAAGGTCGCATCGACGGTCCAATTGCCCGCCAGATGCTGACTGTGCGCTTCCCCGGCGTAAATGACGGATTCGAGCTGGGCGTCAGACAGCATGCCCCGTTCGACCAAGCTTTGCGGCAGGTGCGGGCGATAGCTCGGCTTTGGCGGCGCGACCGAGGCCATGGCTGCGGACTGGACCAGTTTCGTCGGGTGCGGTTGCGCGCCGGGGATCCGAAGTGATTGAAGCGCATAAGGCTCGTAGAGCGTGTCGGCGAGTTGGCCGTCGCTCGGTGCCGTCCAGTCGATCACCTCGTATATGAGCGGAACGCCGCTCGGCTCGGGCGTTGGAACTGCTGCAATGTGCGGCTTGGCGGGGACAGGGAACCTGCGCGTGCTGCCAGCCATCGGTGTCAGCGGCTTCGGCGATGCGACGGGCAAGCGCGGCGGGAGGCTGTCGACCAGCCAGCCGAGCAGCATCGCGAGGTCAGATGCCATGCCGGGCGAGGCCGGGAATTTGGCGGGATCGGCGGCGGGGATCTTGTCGATCACGGTGAGCCGGGTGTCGACCGAGGTGCCGTGCGGCGTGAAGACGCTGCCTGCAACGCCCGCGGTAAACACGACGCGTGCCTGTTCCTGCAATCGTTCGAACCCTGCGCGCCATACCGCATGATCGGGCGCACAGTTCGCGCCGGTGATGGCAACGAGCCGTCCGCCCTTGGCAAGCCGAGCGACGGCCGACGACAGGTGCCGGAATGCCGCATCGGCAACGCGGGTCTTAACATTGAGTGCGGTCGAAAAGGGCGGGTTCATCACAATGCAACTCGGCACGAGCGCGGTATCGAGCCGGTCGTGAATTTGTGCTGCGTCGTGCATGGTCACAGCATCGCTTCCGAACAGTTCGGCTAACAGCGCGGCACGCGTGTCGGCGACCTCGTTGAGCGCCAGCCTGCACCCCGCCACCTCGCCCATCACTGCGAGCAGGCCGGTGCCTGCCGATGGTTCAAGCACCAGTTCGCCCGGAACGAATCCCGCAGCATAGCCCGCGACCCAGGCCAGCCCCAAGGGCGTCGAGAACTGCTGGAAGGCCTGCATCTCCTCGCTGCGCCTGGTCTGCGTTGGTGTAAGCCGGGCGATCCGCTCGACCAGTTTCAGCCGTTCGAACGGATCTGCGGTTTTGGAATGGATGGCCGGGCCATAGCGCCGCATGAACAGCAGCTGCGCGACCTCGACCGCTTCGTAGGCAGTCTTCCAGTCCCAGGCGCCCACAGCATCGCTCGCGCCGAACGCCGACTGCATAGCGGTGCGGATGGCGGGCGCGCCGATGCTGCGACCGGCGGCAAGGTGGCCGAGCAGGTCCTGGGCGGCACAGATGATGGAGGCAGCGGTCTGCTGTGGGCAGGGCTGGCCAAGCGGGCGCGCGGAGGCACCCGCAACAAGCGAGTTGGTCATGGATTTGATCCTTCAGGAATGGGTTGGAAGAATGCGCCGCCGGTCAGGCGGGCGGGATATAGGCGTCGTAAGGGTTGCCGGGGGCGAGATGACCGAACGGGGTCATGACGTAATCGCCATCATCGCGGCCGACAGCACAGAGGACGTAGCGGGTCTCGCCGCTCCCGACCTCCGTGCATTCCATCAAAGCGAGATCACCGGCCTTGGCAGCTTTCACCAGCGTCTCGAAGTTGGTGCGGGCGTAGTCAGGGATTGCCATGTTTGATCTCCCCGTTGGCTGAGGCTTCGGAGTAGAAGCGGTCGAACAGGGTGTGGGTAGATTCAGACCGGATCGCGGCACCTGTGATCAGCATGGCAAGACCGCCAAAGCCGTCGGGGCGCATCTTTGAGCAGGTGAACGCCATTGTGACGGTCAGATGGTCGAGGACGAGCGAGCGGCGCACGATATCCTGCAGAACGTCGGGCCAGAGATCACCGCACATGTCGAGCTCGATGTCATCCTCGCCCAGAATCGCGTCGGGCTGTTCGTCGATCAGCTTCTGCGCCAGACGGCTGGTTTCGGGCGTGGCCGCATCAAGTGCCACGCGGACTTCCTCGGCGGAAAGCGAGATCAGGTCGCATGCACCGTCCTCGCTGAAATAGTAAGCGGCCTCGTCAGCAACCTCTTCGTCGAAGACCTGCGCGAGGAACAGGCGTTCGATCGGCAGCATGGCGGCAAGCGGAATGAACGGCTCGACCACCGTCGGTGTCATATAGTCAGCCATCACCTGGCTCCTTCAATGTCGGGAAAATGGGCGCGGGACGGCGCACGGGCTGCCCCGCGCATGGGCATCATTCGGCAGCGACTGCGTAAGCGTCGTCATGCTCGTGCTGATCGAACTGACCATCTTCGGCGAGGAAGTCGGGCAGATCGGCGACTTGCCCGTCGGTCTCGGGCTCCGCTTCGGCTTGCGGCAGTCGCAGCGGTTCCGGGAGCCAGCCCGTGCCTGCAAGCAGGCGTTCGGCCTCGCGGGCCATGTCGCCCTTCTTGAGATGCTCAATCAGCACAGCCGTGGCGTCGCCCTTGGCTTCGCGCACCGCTTCGATGATCCGGGGCTTGGTGACGCGGCCGAGGTAGTTGTCGACCGTCGGCGTCCAGCCTGCTTCGGCCATGTCGAGCCCGACCACTGCCGCCAAGGCATCGGCAGCAGCGATCCGCTGCGCAATGCCGTGCGCGGATATCCGTCCGTCGTAGCCCTTGGTCGCCTCGAACAGCGCGTTGACGCCTTGGCTGACGCAATGGGCCAGCAGGGCCATCTGCTCCTCGTGTGCCATGGCCGCGAGTGCCAACCACAGCTCATCGGGTTCGCTGGGAAGCCGATCGGCCCACTGCTCGTGCCGCTCCTGGATCGACTGGTTCCACACCGTCTCACGCAGGTTCGGGGCGGCATTGCCAAGCCAAGCCTGGGTGACGCCGATCTGCACGCAGCCTGCCTGCACATGCGAGCGGAACACCGACAGACACAGCGCGTGCAGCAGGGCGACGAACGCAGCATCGGGCGCATTGGCCAGAGCATCCCGCAGCGCCAGCGTGCGCTCGGCGGTCAGTTCGGACACGAGCCGGTCGGGCAGCGGACGGATGGCGTCGTCCTCATCGTCGACCTCTTCGCTGGACTGCGCCTGGCCGCCCACGGTCACGGTCGTTCCGGTCGGGGCGCCATTGGCGACGGCAGCGGCTTCGGCTTGCTCGCCTTCCACTACGGGCTCGTCTTCCGGGCGGACATAGCCCCGGTCGATCCGCAACCGCCCGTCGTGCGACAGCGAAACGAACACGCCCGCGCGCGCCTGTTCCTCAGGATCGTAAGTGACCGGACGCTGGGTGAGTACGGTGATGTGGGCGTCGATCTCGGTCAGTCGCGCATCGACCTCGTCGGGAAGGTCGCCGCCGTCCTGATACTGCTCGCCGAGGCCGTCATACTCCTCGACCAGTGCATCAAGCTGAGCCTGCTCCTCGTCGGTCAGAGGAACGGTCGTGCCAGTGATCCGGCGCTTGCGGCGCTCGCAGCCGTAAGGCAGGTCAATCGCCGCTTCGACCCACTTCCAGCCTTCGGCGCCGATCTCCTGTGCGATCTCCGAGAGCTTCTCGTTCACCAGCAGTTCGACCAGCGCCGGATCTTGCAGCCAGCCATCCTGGTCCGACGAGAACAGGTCGCGCATCACATAGCCACCTGCTTCGGTGTAGGCGTCGAGCCCGATGAACCGCACCCGGCGGTCGTTGGCCGGAATGGCATCCTCGGTCAGCATGCGGCGGATCTGGTGGGCCGAGGGCTGGTAGGTCTGGCTGAGCTGCTCCCAGACCTGCTCCTGGCGCGCATGGTTCTCATTGACCGTGAAGGCCATGAGCTGTTCGAGCGACATTCCGTCCTCGCCATAAATTTCGAGCAGGCTGGGTGCGACCGAGGCAAGCCGCAGACGCTGGCGCACGGTCGAGACCGAGACGAAGACGCGGGCTGCGATGTCATCCTCCGACAGCCCCGCGTCGATCAGCGCGGTAAAGGCACGGAACTGGTCGAGCGGATGCAGGCCGACACGCATGACGTTTTCGGCGAGTGAATCTTCCTCGGCGATGCCGGCCTCGCGCACCACGCAGGGGACCGGCTGGTCCTTGGCCATCCGCTTCGACTTCACCAGCAGTTCGAGCGCCCGGAAGCGGCGGCCGCCAGCGGGGACCTCGAACATGCCGGTTTCCTGGCCATCCTCGCCGACGACCGGCCGGACATTGAGGCTCTGAAGCAGGGTGCGGTGGTAGATGTCGTCGGCGAGGTCTTCGATCGACAGGCCCGCCTTCAGACGCCGGACGTTCTTCTGGCTCAGCAACAGCTGGTTGAAGGGGATGTCGCGCGAGGAACTGAGCACGAGCTTGGGCAATTGCTTGGTCATGGTGGTTCTCCATGACGGGCCGCCTGAAAGACTCTCTCTCAGGCCCCGACCCGTCACGAAGCGAAGCGCCGCCCTCTCACTCTGGAGAAGGCAGCGCCACGCGCGGAGAAACAGACTGGATTGGCCGGGCTCAGTGGACCCGGTCGAGCAACTTCTTGGCCTTGCCTTCCATTTCGAGCCGGGCGTCCTGGTGCGCCTTGCCCCGGGCGAGCGCGGTGATCCCCTGCACGAAATCGAAGATCGATTCTGGCGGGCGGCCTTCCTCGGCGAGTACGGTCTCGATGATCTTGCCGGTCTCGGCCTTCGAGAAACCGCGATGACGCAGGAAGTCGCCGCGTTCCTCATCGGTGCGGGCGACAATGCGCTCGCGCGCGGTCTTGATGCCGTTGATGAACGGCTGCGGCGAGGAGTTGGCGAAGTTCAGCAAGGCCGGTGCCGCCTCGTGAGCGAAGCGGTTGGCGGCGTATTTGCTGTGGCGGATCGAGATTTCCTCGAAGTCCTCGACGCCCCATAGGTTCCGGTTCTGGCAAACCGCGCGCAGATAGAAGCTCGCCATGCCGAGCGTCTTCGCGCCAACCTCGGAGTTCCAGCAGTAGAACCCCCGGAAGTAGAGATCGGGCGATCCGTCGGGCAGGCGGCCGGCTTCGATCGGGTTGAGATCATCGACCAGGAACAGGAACACGTCGCGGTCGGAGGCATAGAGCGTGGTCGTATCCTTCGAGATATCGACCATCGGATTGTAGACCCTGGTCGACCAGTCGAGCACGCCCGGCACCTTCCAGCGGGTGTCGCCGGTGCCGTTGCCGGCGATCTTCTGCACGGCTTCGACCAGTTCATGATCATAGATCCGGCCGTAGTCAGGACCGGTCACCGCGCGCAGTTCGAGCCGACCGTTGTCGGTTTCGAGGGTCTTGATCTGTTCGGTCCGGTTCGAGGTCAAACCATACTGCAGATTGATCGCGGCAAGTGGCGCGGGAAGCTGCCGCAGATAGGCGGCGGGTGCGCCGACCTGGCTCGCGAGTTGGCCGAAGCTCCAGTGGGTTGGCTGAACAGGGGCATCGGCCCCAGGCAGCATCAGCGCCAGGCGTTCTGGATCGTTGCGGTTCGCCTCAACATGGATGCGCGCGGTCTCGACGACGCGGGTCCGGCTGCGATCAGACCGGCCGCGCACGGAGCTGGCCAGCTCGTTCAGCGAAAGGAACCGCTCGTCGTCGGGCCGCGAGAACCACTCCGACGAGACCCGACCCACGCGGGAGCCGCGCGAGACATCGACCTTATACCCGCCGCTCACATCGCGCCGCGCTTCGAGAACCTGCATGTTCATGGGGAAATCTCCATGACGGGCGGCCGCGAGCCTCTCTCTCGACCCTCATCCCGTCACGGCGAAGCCCGCCACCCTCTCACTCTCATCATCGCATTGCGTCGCTCAGAATCGCGCGAGCGGCCAGCGAGCTTACCCCAAATGGAAACCGCACCCTGAAAGGAGGCGGCAATCGTCACCTTGCTCGTGCAGGCGGAATGCCGGGGCTTGTCGGCTTTCAATGCCTGCACATGAAACCATGTGCGCCGCTTCAGAGTGCGTGCGGGGCCTTCCTTGCCAAGAGCCGCGCCCTCAGGAGCGGGGCGCAAGGCCCGCGGGACAGAGCGCGTCGTCAGCCCCGCTCCGCTTCTCGGGGTGTTGCGGGGTGTCCCCGCAGAAGGGGTAGCAGGAGACAGCGTGGCGGCTCCTGGTCAGGGGAAGGCCTTCCCCGGCATCCTTTCAACCGGCAGGCTGCATGAAAGATCGAGGTCCTTTGCGACTTGCGGCGCTGTAACACAGAATCGCACCTGCACTTCCCGGCGGGAGCAAGCGCCATGGCGACTGCCCCTGACCGACAACGCCTCAATGTTCGTCCGGGAATGAACCGAGATAGTCGTCGCCTCTGGAAACGAGCAACGAGGTGCACCCTGCACTTTCCAATATCGCATGTGTCGATTGGCGGTTGGTCAATACGGTCCAATGGCCCAATCCTGGCACATGGCTGGGGGCTTTTTTTTGCAGATTGGAGGGCTGCAACAAGAGCCGAGGGCTCAGGGACATGCACAGCCAGGCCTTCGTTAGCGAACGCCGCCGTGGTTATGCCGAGAGTCGCACAGGCTGCTGATACGACCGGCACATCATCGGAAAGTGCGCGCCGGTGTTCGGCAACGACGTTGGCACCCTCAAGGTCGACGATCAGGTCACCATCCATGAGCAGGGCGTGTCCGGAAGTCCATGCCTCCGGCGGGCAGAGCTTTCGCTCTACCGACAGGTTTGTGAAAGGTCGGCTCTCGAGCGGGTATATGCGACAAATTCGAGGTCGCTCTGCATAGTTTCCGCACCGCATGTCAGGACGCAGATGTGGGCACGGTCCGGGATGAAAGGCGACCAGGATTGTGGCGATCCGAATCATCGCCTCACCACTCGTTGCGGGAACCGACCGACCCTTCTCGTATTCGGCGTGCGAATTCGCGTCCGCGTCACCCTCGCTCCAAGGCAGGGCTTCGGTCAGGATCTGTACCGTATCGCCATTTCGTGCCCATGCGATCGCTTCGTCGACACAAAGGGTCAGCCTCAACCCATGGCAACACCTGCCACACTGAGTGCACTCGAAATGGATGTCCATTGCTCACCGGGCCGTTCAAGGCACCGCAGCCGAATCTGGGCGCCCTGACGCAATTCGCGTCAACGACCGGGCAGGTTACACCAGCGCACGATAAATCTGTGCCCTACGCCGGGGCTACCGAACCTTTGCGACACTTCGCCCAAAATTGGAGACAATATGGAGACAATGGCTTTCGGCGAGAGCCTTGTCTCCAGCGGGAGCTGCCCACTTGTTTGCTAAAAGATGTTGGTTTTCTGGGAGAAAACTGGAGCGGGCGAAGGGATTCGAACCCTCGACCCCAACCTTGGCAAGGTTGTGCTCTACCCCTGAGCTACGCCCGCTCTGGCGGCCGGAGGATGTGTCCCTCTCGGCGGGTGGCGGGGAACTAGCAGCGCTTTCCTGGATCGGCAAGGGAAGAATTGCACAAAAATGAAATTCTCATGCATCGCCCGGAAAACCGCCATTTTCCCGGTGCCAGATGGCCGGCGGGGCCTTCCCCGGCGGTCGGCTGGACGAATCATGCCGCATGGATGAACCGCATTGCCCGGCTTGGCCCGTGCCGTACATCTGCTACGCTCTTTCACGATCTTCATTCTCGCGGCGGGATCATTTGTCGTCGATCTTCGTAGTCACCCCAGACCAGCAGGGAGCGCCAGATGCCGACCGATCATGTCACGCGCCGGGGAATGTTGCAGGGGGGCGCCGCCCTCGCCGCGGCCCCGGCCATCCTGTCGCAGGCCCAGGCTGCCGCCCCCAGGACCGGCAAAGGAGCGCCGATGATTCCCGTCGAACTGACCGTCAACGGCCGCGAGGTGCATGTGCCGGTCGACCCGCGCACCAGCCTGCTCGACATGCTGCGCGAACATCTGCACCTGACCGGGACCAAGAAGGGGTGCGACCATGGCCAGTGCGGCGCCTGCACCGTCATCGTCGAAGGACGGCGGATCAACAGTTGCCTGACGCTGGCGGTGATGCATGATGGCGAGCGCGTCACGACGATCGAGGGGCTGGGCACGCCGGACCGGCTGCACCCGATGCAGAAGGCGTTCATCGTCCATGACGGCTATCAGTGCGGCTATTGCACGCCGGGGCAGATCTGTTCGGCGGTCGCGGTGCTGGAGGAGATCGAGGCCGGCATCCCCAGCCATGTCACGGCGGACCTGGACGATGTGGCGGTGAACGAGGCGGAACTGCGCGAGCGGATGAGCGGCAATATCTGCCGCTGCGCCGCCTATCCCAACATCATCGCCGCGATGCGCGACGTGGCGGGGGAGAAACAGGCATGAAGGCCTTCACCTATGAACGCGCGACCAGCGTGGAGGCGGCGGCCAGGGCGGCCGCGTCCGTGCAGGGCGCGCGCTTCATCGCGGGCGGCACCAACCTGCTCGACCTGATGAAATTGCAGATCGAAACGCCCACCCACCTGATCGATGTCAATCATCTGGGGCTGGACCGGATCGAGGAAACGCCCGACGGCGGGCTGCGCATCGGCGCGCTGGTGCGCAATACCGATCTTGCCGCCGACAGGCGGGTGCGGCGCGACTATGCGGTGCTCAGCCGCGCGCTGCTGGCCGGCGCATCGGGCCAGTTGCGCAACAAGGCGACGACCGGCGGCAACCTGTTGCAACGCACCCGCTGCCCCTATTTCTACGACACGCGGATGCCGTGCAACAAGCGCCAGCCGGGCAGCGGCTGTGGCGCGTTGCAGGGGATGAGCCGCAGCCTCGCCATCCTCGGCGTCAGCGACGCCTGCATCGCCCAGCATCCCAGCGACATGGCCGTGGCGATGCGCCTGCTGGACAGCGCAGTGGACACCATGGACGCCAATGGCGCGCGGCGATCCATCCCGATCGCCGATTTCCACCTGCTGCCCGGCGACACGCCGCAGCAGGAGACGGTGCTGAAGCCGGGCGAGATCATCACCTCGGTCACGCTGCCCAGGCCGATCGGCGGCACCCATGTCTATCGCAAGGTGCGCGACCGCGCCTCCTACGCCTTTGCCCTGGTGTCCGTGGCGGCGGTGTTCGGCAAGGACGGGACGGCGCGCTTCGCCTTTGGCGGGATCGGCGCGAAACCGTGGCGGGTGGAAGCGGCCGACGCCGCCGCCGGGCGCGGGGCAAAGGCGGTGGCCGAAGCCGCGCTGGCCGGCGCCCGCACCACCCATCATAATGATTTCAAGAAAATGCTGGTCGAACGGACGCTCGCATCCGTCTATCGCCAGCGGGAGGCACGGGCATGAAGTTCGATACGCCAGCCGGCACCAACCCGATCGACCAGGGCCGGGTGATCGGCATCCCGCATGATCGCATCGATGGCCCTGCAAAGGTGACGGGCACCGCGCCCTATGCCTATGAACGGCACGACGCCGCCCCCAACGCCGCCTATGGCTGGATCGTGGGGTCCGCCATCGCCAGGGGGCGGATCGCGGCGATGGACCTGCGCGCCGCCGAATCCGCGCCCGGTGTGCTGGGTATCGTCACCCACGCCAATGCGGGCAAGCTGGGCAAGGGGAATTTCAACACCGCCCCCCTGCTGGGCGGGCCGCAGGTCGACCATTATGACCAGGCGTTGGCGCTGGTCATCGCCGACACGTTCGAAAATGCCCGCGATGCCGCCAGGCGGGTGCGGATCGACTATATGCCGCAGGACGGCAAGTTCGACCTGGCGGCAGAGCGGGGCAATGCGGTCAAGCCACCGGAAGGCGACTTTGGCGGCGCGCCCGACACGGCCGTGGGGGATTTCGACGGCGCCTTTGCAAGGGCGGCGGTCAGGATCGACCAGCACTACACCACGCCCGACCATAGCCATGCGATGATGGAGCCGCACGCCACCACCGCCGCCTGGAATGGCGACAGGCTGACGCTGTGGACATCGAACCAGATGATTGCCTGGAGCGTGGGCGAAATGGCCAGGACGCTGGGCATTGCCAAGGCCAATGTGCGCCTCGTCTCGCCCTATGTCGGCGGCGGGTTCGGGGCAAAGCTGTTCCTGCGCGCCGATGCGCTGCTGGCAGCGCTGGGCGCGAAACAGGTCGGGCGGCCGGTCAAGGTTGCCCTCGCCCGGCACCAGATTCCCAACAACACCACCCACCGGCCCGCGACGATCCAGCGTATCCGCATCGGCGCGGACAAGGACGGGGTGATCGACGCGATCGGGCATGAAGTCTGGTCGGGCGATCTGCCCGGCGGCGGGCCGGAAACCGCGGCGCAGCAGACCCGGCTGCTCTATCGCGGGGCGAACCGGATGACGGCGCACCGGCTGGCGACGCTCCACCTGCCCGAAGGCAACGCCATGCGCGCGCCGGGCGAAGCGGTCGGCCTGCTCGCGCTGGAAGTCGCGATGGACGAACTGGCCGAAGCCTGCGGCGTCGATCCGGTCGAACTGCGTATCCGCAACGATGTGCAATATGATCCCGAAGCCGGAACCCAGCGCCCCTTTTCCAGTCGCAAGCTGGTGGAATGCCTGCGGGCCGGGGCCGAACGTTTCGGCTGGGACAGGCGCAAGGCGAAGCCTGCACAGGTACGCGACGGGCGCTGGCTGGTCGGCATGGGCATGGCATCGGCCTTCCGCAACAATCTGGTCGGCAAATCGGGCGCGCGGATCGGCGTGGACGCGACCGGCAAGGTCATCGTCGAAACCGACATGACCGATATCGGCACCGGCAGCTATACGATCATCGGCCAGACCGCTGCTGAAATGCTGGGCGTGCCGCTGGATCGGGTCACGGTGCGGCTGGGCGACAGCCGTTTCCCCGAATCGGCCGGATCGGGCGGCCAGTGGGGCGCGAACAGCGCGACCGCCGGGGTCTATGCCGCCGCCATGGCGCTGCGCGCGAAGCTGGCGGAGAAGGCGGGCTATCCCGCCGATCAGGCCCAGTTCGAGGATGGCCTGATCCGCCACGACAATGAATCGCGGACGCTCGCCGCGCTGGCCGGGCGCGAAGGCGTCTGGGCACAGGACAGCATGGATTATGGCGATCTCGACAAACGCTATGCCCAGGCGACCTTCGGCGCGCATTTCTGCGAAGTGGGCGTCGACATCGACACGGCGGAAGTCCGCATCCGCCGCATGGGTGGCGCTTTTGCCGCCGGGCGCATCCTCAACCCCAAATCGGCGCGCAGCCAGGTGATCGGCGCGATGACCATGGGCGTGGGCGCGGCATTGATGGAATCGCTGGAGGTCGACACCCGCTTCGGCTTCTTCGTCAATCATGACATGGCCGAATATGTGGTGCCGGTCCATGCCGACATCCCGCCGCAGGACGTGCTGTTCATTGACGAACTGGACGACAAAAGCTCGCCGATGAAGGCGAAGGGCGTGGGCGAACTGGGCATATGCGGCGCGGGCGCGGCGGTGGCCAATGCGATCTACAACGCCACGGGCATCCGGCTGCGCGACTATCCGCTGACGATCGACAAGCTGTTGAAAGCGCAGGCGGCCTGAGGGCGACCCGACCCAAGGTATAATGGCCCCGCCCCGCCCCCGCCCCTAGCCTTCCGTCGATAAAAGGACGGGAGGACAAGGCATGAAGGGCATGGCGGCACTGTTGGCGGGATGGTTGGCGGGATGCGCGTGGGTCGCTGGCCCGGCCTGCGCGCAGGCGCCCGATGTGGCGCCCGATGCGGCCGACACCGGACGCCAGCCGATCATCGTCACCGCGCCGGGCGGCGGGGTCGACATGGACGACGCGCTGACGCTGACCGCCGCCGATATCGGCCGCAATGGCAGTCCCGATTTCCTGGGCGCACTGACCCGCAATTTCGCGGGCGTCACCCTGCAGGATGCGCAGAACAACCCGTGGCAGCCCAATCTGGTCTATCGCGGCTTCGTCGCCTCGCCGCTTCAGGGACAGGCGCAGGGCATCGCCGTCTATCTGGACGGCGCGCGCTTCAACCAGCCCTTTGGCGACACGGTGCAGTTCGACCTGCTGCCCGAAGCGGCGATCCGGGGCGTCAGCCTGCTCGACAAGAGCGCCGTCTATGGCCTCAATGCGCTGGGCGGCGCGCTGGTCATCGACAGCAAGACCGGGCTGAGCGATCCGGGGCTGGACGCCAGCCTGTCGCGCGGCCGGTTCGGCACGACGGAGGCGAGCGTGGCGGGCGGCGCGGCCTGGGGCGACTGGAGCGCGTTCGGCGCGGTCCAATATACGCGCGACGATGGCTGGCGCGATCATTCGCCCTCCACCCTCTATAATGGCTATGCCGATATCGGCTTCGACACGGCAAAGGGCGGCCTGCACCTGAAATTCGTGGGCGCGGACACCGACCTGACCGGCAATGGCGTGTCGCCGGTGGAACTGCTGGCGGCGGACCGGCGCGCGGTGTTTACCTGGCCCGACAACAGCCGCAGCCGCTATGGCCGCATCAGCCTGCACCCCTGGGTCGCGCTGTCGGACACAAGCCGGATCGAAGCCACGCTCTACGCGCAGAAACTGACGCTGCGCACGGTCAATGGCGACGCGGCGGACATTGAAGGGTGCGCGGCGGCAGAGGGCTTTGTCTGCCTGGAAACCGTCGGCGACGATGACGGGGAAGAGGCACAGGCCGTCCTGACCGATGCCGCCGGCAACGCCATTGCCGACACGCTGGGCGGCGATGGCTATGGCGTGCTCAACCGCGGACGCACCGCGACGCGGGCGATGGGCGCGCTGGCGCAGATCATCGACCGGCGCGCCACCGGCGCGGGGGAGAATGTCTTTGCGCTGGGGTTCAGCTACGACAGCAGCCGCACCCGGTTCGGCACATCGACCGAACTGGGGGCGCTGACCGACGATCGCAGCGTCGACGGGCTGGGATCGGTCATCGTGCAGGCGGATGGCGCGATCGCGCCGGTGGGCCTTATCGCCCACACCGATTACTGGGGCCTGTTCGTGCAGGACCGCCTGCCGATCACGCCGCGCCTGTCGGCAGAAGTCGCGCTGCGCTACAATCACGCCCGCATCGTCATGCTGGACCAGATCGGCACCGCGCTGAACGGCCGTCACAGGTTCCAGCGGATCAATCCGGGCATCGAACTGGACTATGCCCTGTCGGACGGGCTGACGCTGCGCGCGGGCTATGCGCAAAGCAACCGCGTACCGACCCCGGCCGAACTGTCCTGCGCCGACGAGAACGCGCCGTGCAGCCTGACCAATTTCTTCGTCGCCGATCCCCCCTTGAAGCAGGTGGTCGCCAAAAGCTGGGAAGCAGGCGCGAAGGGCCATGCCCAAAGCGGCGGCTTCGCGATCGACTGGCTGCTGTCGGCCTGGCGCACGGACAATCGCAACGACATCCAGTATGTCGCCTCCGAAATCCGCGGCCGCGCCTATTTCCGCAACATCGGCAGCACGCGGCGGCAGGGCGTGGAAGCGACCCTGCGCGCCAGCCGGGGCGGATGGCGCGCGGGCCTTAGCTACACCTTCACCGACGCGACCTATCGCGCGCCGCTCAGCCTCTCCAGCCCCGCCAATCCGGCGGCGGATGCGGACGGGCTGATCGCCGTCCGGCGCGGCGACCGGCTGCCGGGCATCCCCCGGCACAGCGCCACGCTGACCCTCGATTATGCCGGCAGGGGATGGTCGGCAGGGGGCGATGTGATCGCGCGGTCGGGCCAGTATCTGGTCGGCGACGAGGGCAACGACAATGCGAAGCTGGGCGGCTATGCGGTCGTCAACCTGCGCGCGAGCGTGGACCTGGTGCGGGGGATCAGCCTGTTCGGCACGCTCGGCAATGCGCTGGGTCGCCGCTATGCGACCTTCGGCACCTTCAGCGAAGTGGACGAGATCGCCTTGTCCGAAGCCCCCGACGCTTCCAACCCCCGCGCCTACGGCCCCGGCGCGCCACGCCGCTGGCAGGTCGGCCTGAAGGCACGCTTTTAGGGTCCGATGACCTCTGTTTGCCTCGCCCTTGCGAGCGCAGCGAACTATCATATTCGCGTCATCGGACCCTGCGGCTTGCAAGGAGCAGCATAGCCAATTTCATATCAAACCATTGATTATAAAGGAAAATTCTGGAAAGTGCGTTCACCCTGACCGCATGCAACAGAATAAATCCTTATGTAACAACGGCTTGAACTCCGAAAAATGGGCAATAGCTGTACCACTCGCTGTTTCACATAACGCGCGGCCGGCCTCGGTCAGTCGCGCACATCCACGCGCGGCAGCAGCGCGGCCTCCAGCGCGGGATAGAGGTGCGCCACGCTGCGCTGCACTTCGTAGCGCGCCGCCGCCATGGTCGCGAAACGGCCGGGAATCGCGATCTCGCCCGCTTCCACCATGTCGATGCCATCGCGCACCGCCTGGGTCAGCGTCGCGTCCAGCCAGTCGATCCAGTCGCGTGTCTGGTCGATCGCCGCCCTGCCGCCCGGATCGAACGGGCCATGGCCCGGCACGACCCCGCCATGGGGCAGCGCCTTCAGCCGGTCGAGGCTGGCGCGCCATGTCCCAAGGTCGGCGGTCGGCGTGCTGGGCGCGCGATCGTGAAAGACCAGGTCGCCGCCCAGCAGCAGGCCGCTCTGCGGGTCGATCAGGGCCAGGTCCGCCGCGCTATGGCCCGACAGCGCCAGCAGGCGCAGCGTCCGGCCGCCGAACGCCTCCTCTGCCGCAACGATCGTCCGCCCCGGCAGCACCAGGTCGGTGCCGCGCATCCAGTCGCCCAGCAGCCGGTACATGCCATCGGCATAGCCCTGCCCCTGCGCCCGCAACGCGTCGATCGTGCCCGGCAGCGCCGCCACGATCGCGGGGTCGAAGGCGGCAAGGCCCAGCCCATGATCGGGATGAAGATGACTGACATAGACCCGCACGACCGGCTTGCCGGTCAACTGCTCGGCGACCTGGCGCAGCGCGCGGGCATAGCGGATGGAGGGGCCGCAATCCCACAGCAGCGTGCCCGCCGGCGTGGCGATGATCGCGATATTGGCGATGGCGCCGCCATTGTCTGCCGCGATCGGCGCATCCGCCCCCCGCACCAGCCACAACCCCTCGCCGATCGGTTCGGGCATGATCGCATAGTCGGCGGCCCGCGCGGGCTTCGACGCCAGCGCCCCCAGCGCCGCCACGCCGCCCAGCAGGGACCGTCGCGACAGGATCATCGGCCACCCGGCATGGGCGACTGGCGCGCCATGGGCAACAGCGCGCGATAATCGCGCCCGTTGGTGTCGCGGGCTTCGACCGTGAAGGCATCCCCTGCTCCGCCCTCGACCATCAGCGTGATCGCGGGATCTTCGGCGACAGCCGCCCAGATATCCATCTCGCCCAGCATCCGGCCGCCTGCATCCTTCACCCGCAGCGCTTCGAGATGATAGGTGGCGATATTGTCGACCAGGCCGGTGTCCATCGGGTGGCGGACATGCAGGCGCAGACGGGCCAGGCCACCGGCCATCGGCCAGGCTTCGCCGCGCATCTCGCCCAGATGCTGCGCCCAGTCGCCCTTCACCCGGCTGACCGGCGGGGCGGAACAGCCGCCGCCCGCCGCATCGACCCAGCCGCCCGATACCAGCCATGCCCCGCTGGCTAGTTGCACAGCGCCACGCACCGGGGTGCGCTGGTCCAGCTTGATCCGGGTCGCGACATAGGGCGCGGCGTGCACCGGGCGATAGTCGATCGCGACCGGAATGGGATTGAGGTCGACCAGCAACAGCATGCGGACCACCCCGGCAATCGCGCGGGCGTCGATCACGACCGGGAAGGCGCGCTGATTTTCCGCGATCATGGGAAAGACGACCTTCACGCGCGGGTCGAACCGCACGGGATCATCGCCAAACAGGGTGCGGGCATGGGCGGCCCACATCGGCGATCCCAATGGATCGGCCATTGTCCGTTCAGGCGCTGTCGCCCCGGCATCGGCGGCAACCCATGCCAGGGCGAACACGACCCAAAGGCTTGCCTGCCTTCGCACCATCCTTCTCCCTTTAGTCGGGGTCTATTCTCCTCCCATGTCGCTTACCATTGGTCCTTGGGTCGCGTTTGCCGGGAGTGAAGAGATGCGCCTGATCCTGATCGCCCTGCTGCTGGCGACGCCGCCCGCTTTCGCGCAGGACGCGCTGTTCGACGCGGCCGGCTATCGCATCGCCCATTATCGCGCGCCGGTGCGACAGCCGCCGCCCGGCGTCGGGCGGATCGCGCCGGAAGCGGCGGCACAGTTGCGGCCGGGGCGCGACGCGCTGTTCATCGACGTGCTGCCCGCCGAAGGCGGCCATCGCGCGGCGGACGGGCGCTGGCGGCTGGCCGCGCCGCATGATTCGATTACTGGCGCGCATTGGTTCCCGGAAGCGGGGCGCGGCATATTGGCGCCGGGCATCGGCCCATGGTTCGCGCAGGGGATCGCCCGGCTGACGCGGGGGCGACGCGACGCGATGCTGATCCTGTTCTGCCGTTCTGATTGCTGGATGGGCTGGAACGCGGCCAGGCGGCTGCGGGCGCAGGGCTATACCAATATCTGGTGGCTGGCCGAAGGCACCGATGGCTGGACCGACATGCATCGCCCGCTTTCCCGCGTCGTCCCGCAGGGCGGGGTCGCTCCATAGGACCAAAGATCAATTGTGCGACGGGCCGCTGTAGCCCCACTCTCAGGATGATCCGGCGAACAAGCCGTTCGATTCCATGGAGAGTGATTGTGACCGACCTGCGCATC
The DNA here is from genome assembly GCF_030580935.1 of Sphingobium cyanobacteriorum. Taxonomy (GTDB): domain Bacteria; phylum Pseudomonadota; class Alphaproteobacteria; order Sphingomonadales; family Sphingomonadaceae; genus Sphingobium; species Sphingobium cyanobacteriorum. Next base: position 17,843 of record NZ_JAUQOM010000005.1, read on the forward strand.
CCGGCCTGCATGCTGACCGCTGCTGCTCTCGCCTTTTCGCTGCCTGTCGCCGCCAGGGATATCGTCGTCCACATGAAGAATCAGGGCGCGGACGGCGCGATGGTGTTCGAACCCGGCTATGTGAAGGCCGCGCCCGGCGACACCATCCGCTTCAAGCCGACCGACGCCAGCCATAATGCCGAAACCATGGGCAACATGCTGCCTGCCGGTGCGACCCCGATGAAAGGGGTCATGAACAAGGAGGCGGTGATGACCGTCACCAAGCCGGGCCTCTATGGCATCAAATGCATGCCGCATTATTCGATGGGCATGGTCGCGCTGGTGCAGGTGGGCAAGGTGACGCCGGCCGACATCGCCGCCGCCAAGGCCGTCAAGCTGCCACCCTTCGCCGCCAAGCGCATGACCGCCGCGCTCGCGAAGGTGAAATAAGCCGTCATTTTTCGATAATCTATATTCCAATCGGGAGTCAGGAACGATGCTGCAACAGGCGATAGAGCGTTTCGCGGGAAAGACGCTGATCCGCGACCAATATGACAATTATATCGGCGGCGCATGGGTCGCCCCGGTCGAGGGCGGCTATTTCGACAATATCTCGCCCGTCACCGGCCAGGTGGTCGGCAAGATCGCCCGTGGCACCGCGGCCGACATCGAACTGGCGCTGGACGCCGCGCACAAGGCGAAGGACGCCTGGGGCAAGACATCCTCCACCGATCGGTCGAACATCCTGCTCAGGATCGCCGACCGGATGGAGGCCAATCTGGACCTCATCGCGATGGCCGAAACGATCGACAACGGCAAGCCGATCCGCGAAACGACCCATGCCGACATTCCGCTGGCCATCGACCATTTCCGCTATTTCGCGGGCTGTGTCCGTGCACAGGAAGGCTCGATCAGCGAAATCGACCATGACACCATCGCCTATCATTTCCACGAACCGCTCGGCGTCGTCGGCCAGATCATCCCGTGGAACTTCCCCATCCTGATGGCGGTGTGGAAACTGGCCCCGGCGCTGGCCGCGGGCAACTGCATCGTCCTGAAGCCCGCCGAACAGACGCCCATGTCGATCCTGGTGCTGCTCGAAGTGATCGGCGACCTGCTGCCGCCCGGCGTGCTGAACGTCGTCAACGGCTTCGGCGTGGAAGCCGGCAAGCCGCTCGCGTCGAACAAGCGGATCAGCAAGATCGCCTTCACCGGCGAGACGACGACCGGCCGCCTCATCATGCAATATGCGTCGGAAAATCTGATCCCGGTCACGCTGGAACTGGGCGGCAAGTCGCCCAACATCTTCTTTGCCGACGTGATGGACGCCGACGATGATTATTTCGACAAATGCCTGGAAGGCTTTGCGATGTTCGCGCTCAACCAGGGCGAAGTCTGCACCTGCCCCAGCCGCGCGCTGATCCAGGAATCGATCTACGAAAAGTTCATCGAACGCGCCATCGCGCGGGTGAAGGCGATCAAGCAGGGCAGCCCGCTCGACCCCGCCACCATGATCGGTGCGCAGGCGTCGAACGACCAGCTCGAAAAGATCCTTTCCTATATCGAGATCGGCCTCAACGAAGGCGCGGAACTGCTGACCGGCGGCGCGCGCGCCCATCTGGATGGGGAATTGAGCGAGGGCTATTATGTCACGCCCACCGTCCTCAAGGGCCACAACAGGATGCGGATTTTCCAGGAGGAGATTTTCGGTCCCGTGCTGGCCGTCACCACCTTCAAGGATGAGGCCGAAGCGCTCGCCATCGCCAACGACACGCTCTATGGCCTGGGCGCGGGCGTGTGGACCCGCGACGGCAGCCGCGCCTATCGCATGGGCCGGGGCATTCACGCCGGTCGCGTCTGGACCAACTGCTACCACGCCTATCCGGCCCATGCCGCGTTCGGCGGCTTCAAGCAGTCGGGCATCGGCCGCGAAAACCACAAGATGATGCTGGACCATTATCAGCAGACCAAGAATCTGCTGGTCAGCTACAGCCCCAAGGCGCTCGGTTTCTTCTGACGCCACATGACAGGTTCGTCGAAGGCGGATTCCTCTTTGCAGGCCTTCGACGGCGGCGGGCATCCTTTCCCCGATGCCCGCCGCATCGTCGTTTCCAGGAGGATGATCATGACGGACCTGCCCCCACGGATATTGGCGACGTCGCAGGCGCAGGCGCTGATGCGCCGGCTGGCGCAAAAGCATGGGCCGCTGATGTTCCACCAGTCGGGCGGCTGCTGCGACGGGTCCGCGCCGATGTGCTTCCCGCGCGGCGAGTTCAGGACCGGGGCGCAGGACGTGCTGCTTGGCCATGTCGCAGATGATGTGCCGGTGTGGATCGGCGCGGCGCAGTTCGCCTATTGGCGCCATACCCAGGTGACGATCGACGTGGTGCCGGGGCGGGGCGCGGGCATGTCGCTGGAAAGCCCCGAAGGCGTGCGCTTCATCGTGCGGTCGCGGATATTCAGCGATGCCGAAAATGCCCTGCTGGACGCGGCCGCAGAACCGCCGCGCGGAGACGCCGTGACGCAATAGGATGCCGGATTTGCCTGGATGACAATCGGGCGCAAGGCGGTGCATAACCCTCATAAAATCAGGGAAGCCGTGGGGGGAGAGGGACATGACCATGCTAGCGTCGGAGATCGGCTTCGCATCGAGCCATTCGCCGGATCCGGCGGTGGCGATGGCGGACGTTGCGCGGCAACTGGGCGATGCGCCGCTGGCCGGGATGCTGCTCTTCTGCTCCCACCGTTTCGACCGCGATGCGCTGGCCCGCGCGGTCAACCGGCACAGCGAGCATATCGTCGCGATCGGCTGCACCAGTTCGGGCGAACTGACCGAGGCGGGCTATGACGAGGACAGCCTGAGCGTCATCGCTTTCCCGGCCGACGCCTTCCACCTGACATCCCATATTTTCGACGATATCGACGCCTTCGACCCGGTCGCCGCGCGGGAAGCGATCCGCTCGCTGGCCGCCGTGGCCGATCGCGACAGCCGCCATCTGGGCGACCGGGTCAACCATGTCGCGCTGTTCCTGGTCGATGGCCTGTCCCATCGGGAGGAATTGCTGACGATGACGATCCAGGATGCGCTGGGCGACATTCCGCTGATCGGCGGATCGTCCGGCGATGGCCTGGCCTTTCGCGAAACCGCGATCTTCCAGGGCGGACGCTTCCATCGGCGCGCGGCGGTGATCGCGATCCTGTCCACCCCGCGCCCGATCCATGTGTTCAAGGCGCAGCATTATCGCCCCGGCGCGGCGAAGATGGTCGTGACCGGCGCGATCCCGCAGGACCGGATCGTGACGGAAATCAATGCCGAACCGGCGGCGCAGGAATATCTGCGGCTGGCCGGCCATGCCGGGGAAGAGCTGGGCCTGGCCTTCTACGCCGCGCACCCGCCGATGGTGCGCGCGGGGGGCGACTATCATGTCCGGTCGATCCAGAGCGCGAACCCGGACGGCAGCCTGACCTTCTATTGCGCGATCGATATAGGAATCGTGCTGACGGTGGGCGAGCCGGTCGACCGGATCATGGGGATGGAGGCGATGTTCACCGACATTGCCGCCCATGTCGGGCAGGTCGATCGGATCATCGCCTTCGATTGCGTGCTGAACCGCATCGATGCCGAACAGCGCCAGATCGGCCGCGCCGTGTCCGAACTGTACGGCCGCCATCGCGTGATCGGTTTCAACACCTATGGCGAGCAATATCATGCGCTGCACGTCAACCAGACATTCAGCGGGCTGGCGATCGGGCGATGACGGGCGGGGCGCCTCCCACGGTCGGCAGCGATGGCGAGGTGGCCAGCCTGCGCGAGGAAAACCGCAAGCTGCGCAAGATCAACGCCGCGCTGATCGACCGGGTCGAACGGTCGAGCGACATGGCGGGCAACGCCTTTTCGATGTTCGAAACCGCGATCACGCTGGAAGCGATGGTGCGCGAACGGACCATGGAGCTGGAGGATGCGCTGGGCCGGCTGGCCAAGGCCAATGCCGACCTGGCGGAAGCCCATGCCAGCGCCGACGCCGCGCAGGTGCGGCTGCGCGACGCGATCGATTCGATCAACGAAGGCTTCGTCCTGTTCGATGCGGAGGACCGGCTGGTCCTGTTCAACGACGCCTATCTGGGCTTCTGGCCCGACATCGCGGCGCAGATCCGCGAAGGATTGTCGTTCGAGGAGGTCGCCCGCCTCGCCGCCGCCCATCATCAGCCGCTGGGGTCCGTGGTCGCGCCCGACCGCTGGGTGTCGGACCGGCTGGCGCGCCACAGCGTCGCCGATGGCGGCCATGTCCAGGCGCTGGCCGACGGGCGCTGGGTCCAGATCAACGAACTGCGCACCAGCGAGGGCGGCATTGTCGGCATCTATACCGACATTACGGAGGTGAAGGCGCAGGACGCCCGCAACCGGGCGCTGGAACTGGCCGAACGCAATCTGGTGTTGCAATCGACCCTCGATAATCTGTCCGAAGGCGTATGCCTGTTCGACCCCCAGGGGCGGGTCGCGGCCTGGAACGGGGCGTTGCAGCATCTGCTGGGCCTGCCCGACGACTGGGCGCAGGAAGGCGCCACCCATGCCGCGCTGATAGCCTATTGCCGCGATCGGCTGGGGATGGCGGACAGGGGGTGCCTGGACTGGCGCGGGGATCAGCCGGGTGCGCCGCGCCATGCGCTGGTTGCCGCCGGCGACCGCCATCTCGAACTGCGCAGCACCACGCTGGAACGCGGGGGGCAGGTGATCGGCTTCACCGATGTCACCGACATGCTGCGCGCGCAGGCATCCTTGCAGGAAACGGCCGAAACGCTGGAGCGGCGGGTTGCCGAACGTACCGCCGAACTGCGCGCCGAAGTCGCCGAGCGGCGCGCGATCGAGGGGCAGTTGCGCGACGCCAAGACCGCGGCGGAAAAGGCCAACCTGTCCAAGACCAGTTTCCTGGCGGCAGCAAGCCATGACCTGTTGCAGCCGCTGAACGCGGCCCGGCTGTTCGTCGCGGCGCTGGGCGACCGGCGGCTGGCGCTGCCCACCCGCGCGCTGGTCAACCAGACATCGACCGCACTGGATTCGGTCGAGGATCTGCTGGAGGCGCTGCTGGAGATCAGCCGGCTCGACGCAGGCGCGATCCAGCCGGAAATCGGCGACTTCCGGCTCGACACGCTGCTCGCCACCCTGCGCGTGGAGTTCGCCCCGGTGGCGCGGGCCGGCGGACTGACGCTCCAGATCGCAAGCGAACCGCTCTGGGTGCGGTCGGACATCCGGCTGGTGCGGCGCATCCTCCAGAATTTCCTGTCCAACGCGCTGCGCTATACCCAGCAGGGATCGGTGACGGTGGAATGCCGGGCAGGCGCGGACAGTGTCAATGTACGCGTGATCGACAGCGGACCGGGCATCGCGGCCGACAAGCAGGGATTGGTGTTCGAGGAGTTTCGCCGGCTCGACACACGCACCAGCGGCAAGGGGCTGGGCCTGGCGATCGTCAAGCGGGCCAGCGACATGCTGGGCCATCGGGTGACGCTGGAATCCGCGCCGGGCAAGGGATCTACCTTCGCGATCGACCTGCCGGTGGGCGAGCCGGTGGCCGAGCAGGCCAACGCCTGGGACACGCCCGGCCGCGACCGATCGATGCGCGGATTGAACATACTGGTGATCGACAATGAACGCGCGATCCAGACGGGGATGCGGACACTGCTGGGCGGATGGGGCTGCACGGTGCTGGCCGCGGGCGGCTTTGCCGACGCAGCCGGGCTGTTCGCGCAAGGCGAGGCGCCCGACATCATCCTGATCGACTATCATCTGAATGACGGCGAGACGGGCGAAGCGACGCTGGCCCGGTTGCGGGCGCATTTCGACGTGATGGTGCCCGCGATCATGATCTCGGCCGACCGGGGCAAGGAGTTGAAGGCGCGGCTCGACGCACATGGCATCCCGCTGCTCAACAAGCCGGTCAAGCCCGCCCAGTTGCGCGCGCTGCTGCGGACCATGCTGAAATAGCCAAAGACCTGTGGCGCGGCTCCGTTCAATCCGCGCCGAAATGCACCCGGTTCGCCTTGATCACCGCCTGGGTGCGGCTCAATACGCCCAGTTTCTGGAGGATGGCCGACACATGCGCCTTGATCGTGGTCATCGACACGTTGAGGTCGTGGGCGATCTGCTTGTTGAGGCGGCCGTTGACCAGATGGCCCAGCACCGTCTTCTGCTGCGGGGTCAGGCTGTCGATGCGGCGGGCAATATCGTCCTCTTCGGCTGACGGCGCAGCCCCCTCCCCCATGGTTTCGGGCAGGTAGATTTCGCCCGACACGACCCGGTGCAGCGCGTCGACGATGGCGCTGCGCTTCAGCGACTTGGGGATGAAGCCGGCCGCACCGGCGGCCAGCGCCTCCTGCACGATGGCGCGGTCGAACGCGCCCGACACCATCACCACCGGCAGGATCGGGAAACGGTCGCGCAGCAGTTTGAGGCCGTCCAGCCGCCGCACGTCGGGAATGTTGAGGTCGAGCAGGATGAGGTCGAAATTATCCTGCTTTTCCAGCGTTGCGACGGCCTCTTCCAGACTGGCGGCCTCGAAAATCTCGATATTGTCAAAACTGATCGCGATCACGCTGCGCAACCCGTCGCGCACCAACGGGTGATCGTCGATGATCAGCACCCGTTCCATGACCGCTTCCCCGCCCATATACTGCCCCATATCCTGCCCCTGCCGCTGATGATCGGACACATCATGGGACGTGGCAAGCCGCAATGCGCCGGGCGGGATGGCCGGGGCCGGTTGCGCATAATGTCCACGTCCCATGACGATCATGATATCAATTCCTTATTTGGGCAGCTTGAACACCCAGAGCGCGCCGCCCTGGTTGATGTCCTTGAACGACTTGGCGACTTCGCCGCCCCACAGGGGCACCGCGCCGCCCCAGCCGGACATGACGGCGACATATTGTTCGCCATCCTGTTCCCAGGTGACAGGCGATCCGACCACGCCGGACCCGGTCTGGAATTTCCAGAGTTCCTGGCCGGTCTTGGCGTCGAACGCCTTGAGGAAGCCTTCGGGCGTGCCGGTGAACACCAGGTTGCCGCCCGTGGTCAGCACCCCGCCCCAGAGCGGCGCCTTGTTCTTATATTCCCACATGATCTTGCCGGTTTTGGGGTCCATCGCCCGCAGCGCACCGATATGGTCCTCCGCGATCGACTTGATGGTGAAGCCCGCGCCCAGATAGGCCGCGCCCTTCTTGTACGCGATCGGCTCGTTCCAGATGTCCATGCCCCAGTCGTTGGACGGGATATAGAACAGGCCGGTGTCGTGGCTGTAGGCCATCGGCATCCAGTTCTTGCCACCCAGGAAGGATGGCGAGGCGAAGACCGGCTTGCCCTTGGCATCGCCGGGGGCTGGCGGACGGCCTTCGGGGATGTAATTGGGCTTGCCCGCCTTGTTGAAGCCATTGGCCCAGGTCGTCTGCATCACGAACTTGCTGGCACTGATGAACTTGCCATTGGTGCGGTCGAGCACGAAGAAATAGCCGTTGCGGTCGGCCTTCGCGCCCAGCTTCATCGGCTTGCCGTTGATCGTGGCGTCGAATGGGATGAATTCATTCACCCCGTCGAAATCCCAGCCGTCATGCGGCGTGGTCTGGTAATGCCATTTGATGACGCCGGTATCCGGGTCGATCGCCAGTGTCGATGCGGTGTAGAGATTGTCGCCGGGGCGCAGATGGCTGTTCCATGGCGCGGGGTTGCCGGTGCCGAAGAAGAGCAGGTTGGTTTCCGGGTCATAGGTGCCACCCAGCCAGGTCGCGCCGCCGCCGCTCTTCCACAGGTCGCCCTGCCAGGTCGCGTTGAGCTTGCCGGTGATGCCGTTATCCTTGCCCTTGAGCGTGCCCATATGGCCTTCGATCACGGGACGGTGCCAGATCAGCTCGCCGGTGTTGACATCGCGCGCCTCGACCGCGCCGACGACGCCGAATTCGCCGCCCGAATTGCCGGTGATGACCATGCCCTTGACGATCAAGGGCGCGGCGGTGGCGCTATAGCCTTCCTTATAGTCCGCGATCTGCTTGTTCCAGATCACCTTGCCGGTGTGGCGATTGAGCGCCACCAGGCGCGCGTCGAGCGTGGCGAAGATGATCTTGTCGCCATGAATGGCCGCGCCGCGGTTGACCACGTCGCAGCAGGGCATGATGCCATCGGGCAGGCGGGCGTCATATTGCCATTTTTCCTCGCCGGTGCGCGCATCGAAGGCGAACAGGCGCGAATAGCTGCCCGTCACATAGATGGTGCCGTCATAGACGATCGGCTGCGCTTCCTGGCCGCGCTGCTTTTCGCCACCCAGCGAGGCGGAGAAGGCGGGCACCATCTTGGCCACATTGCCGCTGTTGATGGCGTTCAGGGTGCTGAAGCGATGCGCCTGCGGCCCCATGCCATAGGTCAGCACGTCGCCGGTCGATGCGGCGTCGTTCATAAGATCCGCGTCGGTCGGCCCGCCCTGTGCCACCAGCGGCGTTGCCGCCATCGCCAGCGTCATCGCGGCAACGCCCGACAGCGCGCGCATGATCGGTCCCTTCATAACCATCCTCCCTTGTTGAACGGGCGCTCTACGCCCCCCGTTTATGTGCAGACTATGCTGCGCGGCGGGCGCAGCAATTGAACCTTCGGTCGGGCCACTGACGGTCGCCCTTCACCCCGCCGCGTGCGCCGGGGTCCAGGTGACGCCATGGCGCGCGAACAGTGCCTTCATCTCGCCGCTGGCGGCCATGGCGGTGGTGATCTCCTCCACCGCGTCGCCCAGCGTACGGCTGTTTTCCTTGACCGCCATGCCAATGTCCCAGCCGGGCGAGGTGAAGGCGGGCAACGGCCCCTTGCGCAGCGCGATCCGGCTGGCGCCGTCGCCCGCGCGATGGAGCTGTTCCTCGATCTGGGCGCGACTGGCGAGCGCGGCGTCGGCCTTGCCCCCGGTCACGGCCGCCACAGCCTCCGACCCGGTCGGATAATGGATCACGTCCCTGGTCAATATGCCGCCGAAGGCGCCGATCAGGTAGAAATCGGGAATGCTGTCCAGTTCCGCCGCCAGCCGGCGCCCACGCCATTCGGTCGGCATCCCTTCCAGCGGCACCGCGCCACCGACCCCGGCCAGCGCGAAACTTTCGCGATAATAGGGCGCTATGATCGCGACCTGATCGTTGCGCGCGGCAAAACTGCGGTCGAACGGCACATGCAGCATCAGGTCGCCGGGCGTGAAGCCCAGCAGCCCGCCCTTCCAAACCCCGTTGCGCAGGTCGTCATCGACGCTTTCGTCGGCGACCAGTTGGGCGATATCGGCACGCACGCCAAGCCTGCCCGCGATCGCCAGCGCCAGATCGACATCGAGGCCCACGAGCTTGCCGCCTTCTTCCCACGACCAGGGGCGGTTATTCTGATAGACCACCACCCGCAGCGTGCCGAGCGCCTTGACCTTCGCCAGCGGCGCGGCATCGCTGCGTCCGGGAAACAGGCCGAGCGCCAGTGCCGCCCCCGCCCCGCCCATCCATGCGCGACGGCTGAGCATCGCGATCAGCCTTCGTGCTTGGTTTCGAGCCAGGCGCGGATCGCCCAGCCGGCCTTCTGGCCCAACACGTCGCCAAAGGGCGGCATATAGACCTTGCCGTCATGGCTGGAGCCGTGGCGGAACCGTTCGGCGAACCACTGGTCGCCCGATTCGCCCGCCTCCAGATAGCGCAGGTCCGGCGCGATGCCGCCGGATTCGGCGTCCAGACCGTGGCAGCGCGCGCAATTCTGGCCATAGGCGGACTGGCCGATCTCGATCGCCTTGGCATTCCCGCTATAGGGATTCTTTTCCAGCCAGGCGTCGCCGATGTCCGGCAAGGCGGACGTATCCACCGCCTGCGGCGTGACATCGCCATGCGCCAGCAATGCGCTTGTCGCGGTCATGCCCAATATGGCCATGGCGCCCAGCAACGCGGCCCTACCCATGTTTCTCATTCCACATCCTCACCCGGTCGGTTTTCCCCTGACTCCGGTCAGTGTAGGCATAGGCGCGCCGCGCCCCCATTGGCCATTGGTACAATCCCGCAGGGAACAGGCTGCGTATAGACCCTTGGGAGAAGGTCAGGACAGGAGAGGATATGAAGCGCATCATGATCGCCGGGCTGCTGCTGTTGCCCGCAGCGGCGCCGGCCAATGCCCTCGCCGAAACCCTTTATGTCTCCAACGAGCGCGGCGACAGCGTCAGCGTGATCGACGCCGCATCGGGCGCGGTGACGGCGACCTGGGCGGTGGGTGGCCGCCCGCGCGGCATCACCGTGTCGAAGGACGGCCGATATATCTATCTGTGCGCCAGCCTGGACCATGCGGTGCAGGTGATCGACCGGGCAAGCGGCAAGCTGGTGGCGGAACTGCCGTCCGGCCAAGACCCCGAACAATTCTTCCTGTCGCGCGACGGCAAGACCCTGTTCGTCGCCAATGAGGATGACGCCGCGCTGACCGCCATCGACCTGGCCAGCCGTACCGTGGCTTTCCAGGTCGATGTCGGCGGCGAGCCGGAGGGCGTGGCGCAAAGCCCTGACGGCCGGTGGGTCGCGGTCACGTCCGAAGAGGATAATGTCGTCAACTGGATCGATGTCGCGGCCAGGGCGATGGTGGACGAAACCCCCACCGACCTGCGCCCCCGCCATGTCGAATTTACCGCTGACGGCCGGCAATTATGGGTCGCGGCGGAAGTGGGCGGCACGGTGCAGATCATCGACACCGCCAGCCGGCATGTGGCCGAAACGCTGCGCTTTACCATTCCCGGCATCCCCGATCATCGCATCCTGCCCTGCGGCATCCGTTTCACGCCCGACGGCAGGACGGCGGTGATCGCGCTGGGCCGGGCCGACCATGTCGCGCTGGTCGATGTGGCGACCCGCACGGTGCGAGCCTATGTGCCGGTCGGCAAGCGGGTGTGGCATGTCGCGATCAGCGCCGACGGGACGCGCGCCTATGCCGCCAATGGCCTTTCGGACACTGTTTCCGTGATCGACCTGGCCAGGGGTGCGGCAGTCCGGACCATCGCGGTCGGCGCAGCGCCATGGGGCATTGTCGCCGCACCCTGATTCGCCTGTCGTCCGAAGGAACGAGAACCTAAGTCCAATTTCTCGCCTTCCCCTTCCGCCCCACTGTCCGCCCAGCCGGAGACAAGTCGGCGGAACAGAGGAGGATGATATGAAGGGGACGTTGCGCCTGATGAGCGCGGCTGGAGCATTGCTGCTCGCCGCCACCGCAGCGCCGGCCATGGCCGGCACCACCGCGGACCTGCTGAAGCGGCTGCACGAAAAGGGCATTCTGACCGACGAGGAATATCAGGAACTGGTGAAGGGACAGAATGCCGAGGCGGCACAGGTCGCGGCGGCCCCCGCCCCGGCGGTGACGCCGGACGCATCGGGGGGCGCCGGTTTCGTGCGCATGACCCAAAGCGGCATCGGCCTGCAAATGGGCGATGTGACGCTCAAATTCTCCGGCTCGGTCAACGGCTTCTATGTCCATGACAATGGCGATACGCCCAGCGCGACGACGACCGTGACAGGCGGCGTGGCGACCGTCGGCGGCAGCAGTTCGGCGGTGCGCAACGGCCTGCTCCCCGGCTTCCTGAAGGTCGAGGCGATGACGACGCAGGGCGGATGGGATGTGGGCGCGCATTTCGGCATGTATCCGGGCATCAATTCGGTCAACTATGCGGCCGGCGGCGGCGCCAACAGCGCCGGCAATCCCCGCGCGCTCCAGACCGCCGGCATCGATTTCCGCCAGACCTACCTGACCTTTGGCCGGGCGGGCTTTGGCGAGGTGAAGATCGGCCGCGACATCGGCCTGTTCGCGTCGGAAGCGATCCTCAACGATATCACCCTGCTGTCATCGGGCACCCCGGCGGGCAATGTCGCCCCGTCCAACACCACGCTGGGCCGCATCGGCACCGGCTATATCTACACCGATTTCCAGCCGCAGATCACCTACACCACGCCCAGTTTCAGCGGCTTCACCGCCAGCGTCGGCATTTTCGAACCACTCTCCTCGCTGACAGGCCCGGCCGAAACCAACAGGCAGCCCGGTTTCCAGGCCAAGTTCGTCTATGACGGCAAATTCGGCGATGTCGGCACCCGTCTGTGGGTGTCGGGCGTGACGCAAAAGCATAATGTCGATGCCGGCCCCGATTATACCGGCTGGGGCTGGGACGCGGGCGCGAAGGTCACGTTCGGGCCGGTCACGGTGGTCGGCACCTATTATGACGCATCGGGCCTGGGCACCACCGCGCTCAACCTGTTCGATACCGATGGCCTGGGCAACAGGCGCGACAGCCACGGCTTCTACCTGCAGGGACTCGCCACCTTCGGGAAATTCTCGGTCGGCGGCAGCTATGGCGAAAGCAATCTCGACTATGCCAACGCCGCCGATGCGCTGGCCAATCCGACGCTGGTGGACAAGAACAGCAGTTGGGTCGGACAGGTCCGTTACGGCCTCAATAGCTGGGTCACGCTGCTGGGCGAATATGTGACCAGCAAGTCGCAGGCGCATAACGGCAACAAGGCGACATCGGACGCGATCGCGGCGGGGGCGATCCTGTTCTTCTGACCCAAGGAACTATGTCACGAAACGGGGGCCGCATCCTAATAGGGGGCGGCCCCTTTCCATTTGCAAAAGGCATGGAAAATAAGGAGAGGGGCGTCGAGGGGATCGCCATGAAATCTGTCATATTGCCTGCTATCTTGCTGTCCGTACCGACGCTGGCCCTGGCCCAGGCGCCCGATGACGCGCCGGGCGACGCTTCGCAGATCATCGTCACCGGCGCGGGGCTGGACCTGCCGCCCGGCACGCCGGCCTATGGGTCGGTGGTGATCGACCGGCAGCGGCTGATGGACAGCGCATCGGGGCGGATCGAAAGCGCGCTGGCCGATGTCGCGGGCTTCCAGCAATTCCGCCGGTCGGACAGCCGTTCCTCCAATCCCTCCAACCAGGGCGCGACCCTGCGCGCGCTGGGCGGCAATGCGTCGAGCCGGACCCTGGTGCTGCTGGACGGCGTGCCGGTGGCCGATCCTTTCTTCGGCTATATCCCCTTCAGCGCGCTGGCGCCCGAACGGCTTTCCGTGGTGCGGGTCACGCGCGGCGGCGGCATCGGCGCGTTCGGCGCGGGTGCGGTGGCCGGGACGATCGAACTGGCCAGCGCGACGCGCGCGCAACTGCCCGATGTCTCCGCCAGCGCCTTGTACGGCAGCCGCGATGCAACCGAAGTCTCTGCTGGCCTGACCCAGGATCTGGGTGGCGGCTAAGTCTCGCTGTCGGGTCGCTGGGACCGGGGCGACGGGTTCCAGACCACGCCCAGGGACCAGCGCGTCGCCGCCACCGTGCCCGCCGCCTATGATGGCTGGTCCACTAACCTGCGCGCGGTCACGCCGCTCTCCACCAGATCGGAACTGCAATTCCGCGCGACCCTGTTCGAGGATCATCGCACGCTCCGTTTCGCCGGGGCCGACAGCATGAGCCAGGGACAGGATGCCAGCATCCGCTACATCCATCGCGGGCCTTGGCAGGTCGATGCGCTGGCCTATATCCAGGCGCGCAACTTCTCCAACATCGTCGTCTCCTCATCCAGCTTTCGCAGGTCGCTGGACCAGCGCAACACGCCGTCCACCGGAATCGGCGGCAAGATCGAACTCCGCCCGCCGGTCGGGCCGGACCATGTGCTGCGGCTGGGCATCGATACCCGCTTCGCCACCGGCGACATGTATGAGGACGCCTATAACGCCAATATCGCGGCCAATCCGCGCACCTTCCTGCGCCATGCGGGGGGCGACCAGTGGACGACCGGCCTTTTCGTTGAGGATGACTGGACGCTGGGCCGGCTGGTGCTGACCGGCGGGGTGCGCGCCGATCGCTGGTCGATCCGCAACGCTTTCTACAAGGAGGTCAATGCGCCGACCAGTGCGACAGTCAGGAACGATATTTTCGCGTCCCGGTCGGACTGGGAAATGTCCGGCCGGATCGGTGCGCTCTATCGCGCCAGTGACGCCATCGCGCTGCGGGCATCGGCCTATAGCGGCTTCCGCCTGCCGACGCTCAATGAACTCTATCGGCCGTTCGTGGTATTTCCGGTCAGGACCGATGCCAATGCAGCGCTCAACCCGGAAAAGCTGAAGGGCGCGGAAGCCGGCATCGACCTGACCCCGACAAAGGGCGTCACCCTGTCCGCCACCGCCTTCTACAACCGGCTGGACGACGCCATCGCCAATGTCACCACCCCCGGCAATGACAATGTGCGCCAGCGCCAGAATGTGGACCGGATCGTCGCCAAGGGCATCGAACTGACGGCAGCGGCAACGCTGGGCGATTTCAGACTGTCCGCCAGCTACGCCTACAGCCACAGCATCGTGCACGAAGCCAGCAGCCTGAAACTGGATGGGCTTTCCCCCGCGCAGGCGCCCCGTCACGCCGCCAGCGGCACATTGGCCTGGGCGCCGGCGAACGGCCCTTCGCTGTCGACCACATTGCGCTATGTCGGCAAGCAATATGAAGATGATCTGCACAAGGATGTGCTGCCCGATGCGCTGACGCTGGACGCGGTGGCGCGCCTGCCGGTCGGCCATGGCGTCAGTCTGGTCGCACGCGGCGAGAATCTGTTCGATGAGAAGGTCGTGACACGACAGGTCACGAGCAACGGCATTGCCTCCACCGACCTCGGCACGCCGCGCACGCTCTGGATCGGGGTCAGTTTCGGGGGGTGACGCCATGGGGCGGCGGTGATCCTGACTGCCTGCTGCCGGCCAACAGCGTCGCCTTTGCCCTCTTCGATCCAGCATGCGGCCCTGGCAGCGCGGGAACAAGGCGCGCCACAGGATGCCATCCTTCCGGCAGCGACAAAGCGTTTGGAGCATCCTTGTACAAGGTTGACGGCGGCGATCGGCTCGATTATCCGCCCGACACATACGAAGTCGGAATGACGATCGGAATATATTCGGAATGGCCGTGGAAAAGCCAAATAATTCCGAACTATTCCAATGGGTTGCGGGTATAGCTCAATGGTAGAGCACTAGCCTTCCAAGCTTGTGATGCGGGTTCGATCCCCGCTACCCGCTCCAGCCGCCCGGTCGCGTCAGGCCAGCGGCCCCGAACTCCCCCGTTCGATCAGCGTGAACTGAAAGTCCGGCGTCTCCGCCGGTCCCCTGGCGAGCGCGTCGATGACGCAGCGGCTCATGTCCTCCAGCGGCTGGCGCACGGTCGTGAGCGGCGGCCAGGAGGTGAGACTGGCGCTGGTGTCGTCGAATCCCGCCACCGACAGATCCTCCGGCACGCGCAGTCCGATCCGGTGGGCCAGCGTCAGGACGCCCAGGGCCATTTCGTCATTGGTGGCGAAGATCGCGG
The DNA here is from genome assembly GCF_030580935.1 of Sphingobium cyanobacteriorum. GTDB lineage: Bacteria > Pseudomonadota > Alphaproteobacteria > Sphingomonadales > Sphingomonadaceae > Sphingobium > Sphingobium cyanobacteriorum. Next base: position 33,186 of record NZ_JAUQOM010000005.1, read on the forward strand.
TCGGCGGCTGCGGCAGTGCCAGCAACGCCTCGCCTGCCTCGATGCCGGAGGCGAAATCGAAATGGCCCTGCACGAACAGGTCATCGTCGATCGCCAGGCCCGCCGCCGCCAGGCCGTCGCGAAAGCCGTCGACGCGGCGCAAGGCGGCATGGTGGGTCAAAGGCGGCGTGATGACGCCGATGCGGCGATGGCCCAGACCCAGAAGATGGTCGGCCACCATCCGCCCTCCAGCCTGTTCGGGCGTCTGGATGGTGAAGCCCGGCATTTCGCCCGCACCGGCAATGCGGGCATAGGGCAGGCTCATCTCCGCCAGCCGCGCCAGCAGCTCTTTGTCGTCGGACAGCGGCGGCACCAGCAGCACGCCATCGGGGCGCAGCGCCGCAACCAGCCGGTCCAGCACTTCGAACCGCTCCTCGCCACCGGGCGAAATCGGTTCGACCACCAGATGATAGCCCAGTTCGCGGCAGCGCCAGGCCGCGCCGATCTGGATACGGCTGACATAGCCCGGCGCGGGATTGTTGTAGAGGAAGGCGATCATGAACGACCTGCCGCCGGCCAGCCGACGCGCCGACTGGTTCGGGCGATAGCCAAGCTGGTCGATCGCCGCCTGCACCCGATCACGCAGGGCCGGGCTGACATTAGGCGCCTTGTTGACGACGCGCGAGACGGTCTTGATCGAAACCTGGGCTAGGGCGGCAACGTCGTGGATGCTCGTCATGGATCCTGGCTCAACATGCGGGAAAAGGCTGTCATGCGCAGTTTACGGGGTTCTTGGCAAGACAGGGCGACAGCTTCTATGATGCGGCCATGGGCAATATCATCAACCTGCGGCAGGCCCGCAAAGCCAGGCAGCGGATCGACAAGGCACGAGAAGCAGCGGCGAACCGCGTCACATTCGGGCGCACAAAGGCGCAGCGCCTAGCCGATCGCGCCGAAGAAGAAAGAAAAGCATCCCAACTGAATGCTGCCTATCGGGAAGATCACCTGGATGGGGAAGATGAATAGATTTTCATTTTTGCCTGATCTGTAAATATAGCGTTCATGCGCGGAGATGAATGGACGTTCATTCTGTTCATCACATCTACATCCGGGCACATTTCATCGCGATTCAAAGGATCGGGATGAGGTCAATTGATTGTTTCGATGGTTGACCTTCCGCTATGACACAAGATACTCGCTCCATCCGCCCCGCCAGGGCCGCGATTGCCGCTGTTCTGGCCCTCAGTGCAACTCCGCTGCTCGCGCAGACCGTGATGGTTCCGCCTGCCGTGATGCCGACTGCCCCGGTCGAGGCGGCGCCGGTCGAGGCGGCTTCTGTGCCAGCCACGGCCACCCCCGCCGGCACCCCGTCCTTCACGCCCGGCCAGCCGATGGTACAGGCAACGCCGCCGGTCGAAGAACGCATCGCCGCCGCCACCGCTGCGGCTGAGGCCGAGCAGGCCAAGGCTCCTGGATCAAGGCCTTCGCAGGCCGCATCCCCCATCCGGCCCGACCGCCCGGCCGACCGCCCAACTATAGCTGACCGCGCTCCCACACCGGCAGTAACGCCGGCAACCACGACCCCGGCGATCACCCCGCCGGCTCCCGCGACAACAGCCACGCCCGCTGCCGATACGCCGACGCAGGCTGCGCCTGCGCCAGCCACCGCCATGTCAGGCCGTGATGACGCTTTGCTCTGGGCCCTGGGCGGCGGCGCGCTGCTGCTCCTGGGTCTGGGTGGCGCCGCTCTGGCACGCCGCCGCAACCCGGAAGAAGCGGTGATCGCCGATCCGCTGATTAACGCGCAAGCTGTTCCACTCGCTGTCCCGCTTGCGACAATGCCGCAGGCTCCCTCGCGTCCTGCGCTCGCCACCACCCCGCCGTCGGCCCTGTCGGACTCGACGCTCGAAGCCATGGTCGCTGCGCCGCCCAGCGCCGACAATCCTTTCACGACCCGGACGAAGCGCCTGCGCCGCGCCAAATTCCTGATCGCGCAACAGGCCGCGGCCCACGCGCCGCACCCCGCGCCACAGACGATCCATGCCGATCCGGTCGCGGCAGCCGCGCCGGACCGCAGCCAGACCGTCTATCGCTTCGGCGGACAGGCGCCCCGGCCCGGCAGCCTGAAACCGCGCACCCGCTAAAATCATCCGCGATCCCTGACTGGGCCGGGCGTCCCCACGCCCGGCTCTTTCTCTGTCCGGTTGCGCTTTGGCGGCTTGCCTGATACCGGGCGCGCGCACCAATCATCGCGTCCTTCCTGCACGAAAAGAGTCGCTGCCCATGTCAGACAAGATCAACCGCATCGTCCTCGCCTTTTCCGGTGGCCTCGACACCAGCGTGATCCTGAAATGGCTGCAACAGACCTATAATTGCGAGGTCGTGACCTTCACCGCCGACCTGGGACAGGGTGAGGAACTGGAGCCGGCCCGCGCCAAGGCCCGCCTGATGGGCGTCAAGGAAGAACATATCTTCATCGACGACCTGCGCGAGGAATTCGTGAAGGATTATGTCTTTCCGATGATGCGGTCCAACGCGCTTTATGAAGGTCTGTATCTGCTTGGCACCTCGATCGCCCGGCCGCTGATCGCCAAGCGCCAGATCGAAATCGCCAAGCAACTGGGCGCCGATGCCGTCAGCCATGGCGCGACCGGCAAGGGCAATGACCAGGTCCGCTTTGAACTGGGCTATTATGGCCTGGCCCCCGACATCAAGGTGATCGCGCCGTGGCGGGAATGGGATTTGACCAGCCGCACCAAGCTGATCGAATTTGCCGAAAAGCATCAGATCCCGATTCCGCGCGACAAGCGCGGCGAAAGCCCCTTTTCGACCGACGCGAACATGCTGCACACCTCGTCCGAGGGCAAGGTGCTGGAAGATCCGTGGGAAGAAACCCCGGACTATGTCTATTCGCGCACGGTGAACCCGGAGGACGCGCCCGACGCGCCCGAATATATCACCATCGATTTCGAACGTGGCGATGGCGTCGCGATCAACGGCGTGGGCATGTCGCCCGCGACCTTGCTGGAAACCCTGAACGAGTATGGCCGCAAGCATGGCATCGGCCGCCTCGACCTGGTCGAAAACCGCTTCGTGGGAATGAAGTCGCGCGGCATGTACGAAACGCCGGGCGGCACCATCTATCATCTCGCCCATCGCGGCATCGAGCAACTGACGCTCGATCGCGGCGCCGCGCATCTGAAGGACGAACTCGCCCCCAAATATGCCGAGCTGATCTATAACGGCTTCTGGTTCAGCCCGGAGCGTGAAATGCTCCAGGCGGCAATCGACTATAGCCAGGAAAAGGTGACGGGCACCGTCCGCCTCAAGCTCTACAAGGGCGGCGTCCATGTCGTGGGCCGCAAATCGCCTTACTCGCTCTACAGCGAAAAGGTCGTGACGTTCGAGGATGATGCCGGCGCCTATGACCAGCGCGACGCGGCGGGCTTCATCAAGCTCAACGCGCTCCGCCTGCGCCTTCTGGGTCGTCGCGATCGCTGATCCCGGCAAATCAGAGGGTTAGCAACCGCTTAACCTTTGCACGGCATAGCATCCATAATGGAGACGTGCCATGCAAGGACTTGAACTGGAAGCCAATTCCATCTGGAGAGCGATGGATCGATCGACGGCGATCATAACCTTCGACTGCGATTGCCGCGTTACTGGCGCCAACGACAATTTCCTGGCCCTGTTCGGTTATCGCTTCGATCAGATCGAGGGCCAGCATCATCGCATTTTCTGCGATGCCGCTTACGCAAAATCGCCTGAATATCTGGCATTTTGGGCGCATCTCCTGACCGGCCATTTCGATACGGGCGCCTATTCCCGGCTGGATGCGAAGGGGCGGCCAGTCTGGATCAGGGGCAGCTACAACCCCATTTTCGGCCCCGATGGCAGGCAGGTCGGCGTCATCAAATTCGCCAACGACATCAGCGCGGAACATCGCGCCATCGCGGCGCGGGAGGAAACAGAGCAGCAGATGCGCCAGCAGGAAAGCGATCGTCGCGCCGTTGTAGAGCATGTGCTGGGCGAAGTCAGCGCGATCGTGGATGCCATTGACGGCATCGCGCGCCAGACCAATTTGCTTTCGCTCAACGCATCGATCGAGGCGGCCCGCGCGGGCGACGCCGGACGGGGCTTCTCCGTGGTCGCGGCCGAGGTGAAAAAACTTGCGGTGGATACCCAGGCCGCCACCAGCCGGGCGCGCGCCATCATTGCGGGCTGACCCCGACAGCCGTTACAAATTGCGACATTTGAGCGGACTGCCTGACATATCTGCGGGACAACTTCCTTTCATAAGCGTTTTCAAGAACGGCGATCCGTCGTTCATGAGATAGTTGAAAAGGAAAGCAGACATGCTCGGTAAATTCTTCACCACGGTCGCGGTCGGATCGCTGTTCGTCGGCGGCCTGGCGGCGACCCACCTCGCCTATGCCCAGCCCGGCGCCGAAGGTGGCCGGCGCGGCGGCCTGATGGCCATGGCTGACACCAACAAGGACGGCAAGATCAGCAAGGCGGAACTGACCGCCGCGCTCGATGCCCGCTTCGCCCGGATGGATGCCGACAAGGATGGCCAGATCACCCAGAAGGATCGGGATGCGATGCGCCAGCAGCGGCAGGATGCCCGCTTCGTCGCGCTGGATACCGACAAAAATGGCCAGATAAGCAAGGCCGAATTCGCCGCCGCGCATCAGGCGCGCGCCGACCGGCGGGCTGAACTGCGCGGGCCGGGCGGTCCTGACGCGCCGGGCCGGGGCGGGCGCTTCCATCATGGTCCCGGTCGCGGCGGCATGATGGGCCATGGCGGCTTCGGCGGCATGGGCGAGGCGAACAAGGACGGCGTCATCACCAAGGCCGAGTTCACCGCCGGCGCGACGGCGATGTTCGACCGCGCGGACACGGACAAGGACGGCTTCGTCACCGCCGACGAAATGAAGGCCGCGCGCCAGGCGATGCGCGGCGCATGGCGCAAGGCGCCGCCGCAGAACTGATCCGGCAACCGGGTGGCGGCCGGCGCGGGGTTTTCCCTCTCTCCCCCTGGCTCCGCGCCGCCAGCCACCCGACCGGGAAGGGCGAAGGCTTGCCCCCCTTCACGCCTTCGCCCTTCCAACCCCCTGCAACCCGTGACAGACAGGCAGCATGAGCGACCGTCCCCATCTCCTGCTCGTCGATGACGAGCGTTCGATCCGCGAACCGCTGGCGCAATATCTGGGCCGTAACGGCTTTCGCGTCACGGCTGTCGGCAATGCCGCCGAAGCGCGACTGCGCCTCAATGCCAGCGCGATCGATCTGGTCATCCTCGACATCATGATGCCGGGCGAGGATGGCCTGTCGCTGTGCCGCCATATTCGCGAAACGAGCGAAATCCCGGTCATCCTGCTGACCGCCCGCACCGAAGAGACGGACCGCATCGTCGGCCTGGAAATGGGCGCGGACGATTATGTCCTCAAACCCTTTTCCCCCCGCGAACTGGTCGCCCGGATCAAGGTGATCTTTCGCCGTGTCGCCACCGGCGGCCAGCGCGTAACCGCGCCTGACGGCGCCAGCTACGCCTTTGCCGGCTGGCTGCTCAAGGCGCAGGAGCGCACGCTGGTGGATAGCGAGGGCGTGTCCTTGCCGCTGTCGACCGCCGAATATAATCTGATGCTGGCCTTCGCCACCCGACCCAACCAGATATTGAGCCGCGACCAGTTGCTCGACATCACCCAGGGACGGGAGGCCAACGCCTTCGACCGGGCGATCGACAACCAGATCAGTCGCCTGCGCAAGAAGATCGAGCCGGACCCGAAGAACCCGTCCCTCATCAAGACGGTATGGGGCGGGGGATACACATTGTCGGCGGAAGTCCGTAAACTGTGAAATGGTTGCGCCTGTGGCCGCAAAGCCTGGTCGGGCAGATCATCGCACTGGTCGCGATCGCGCTGTTCGTGGCGCAGGCGATCAATTTCGGCCTGTTGCTGCGGGAACGGCAGCGGCTGGAACTGACCGCCCGGACCGCGCCCGCCGTCTATCGCATTGTCGATGCGCTCGACAATCGCACGGAGCGCCGGGTCGAACGGTCACGACAGCGCGAACGGATGCGCCCCCGCTTCGTGATCGGCACGCCATCGCTCTCCGGGCAGCCGCGCCCCGACATCGAACGCCGCGCCACGGCCATGTTCCAGGACATCGGCCTGCGCATCCTGACCGTGCGTGTGGTCGAGAACAGCGAAATCATGCCGATCCGCCGCTGGGAGCGAATCCGTATGCGCGCCAATGGCGACAGGCCCCATGATCATCGTGTCGGTCTGCTGACCCTGGCGGCCGAATATGAACCGGGCAAATGGGTCGTGGCGCAGGCACGCAGCGGCGTCGACCGACCGCCGCGCTTTGGCGGCTGGCTGGTGGGTCAGACGTTGATCCTCTACATCATCGTCCTCCTGCCCCTGCTCTGGATCGGCATCCGCCTGGCGCGGCCATTGCGACAATTGACCGCCTCCGCCCAGCAGTTCGCGCGCACCGGCGCGGCCGATCCGGTGGACGAGCGCGGCCCCGGCGACGTGCGCGACCTGACCCTGGCCTTCAACGCGATGCGCGCGCGCATCATCGCCATGTTCGACGAGAAGGACCGCATGCTGGGCGCGATCGGCCATGATCTGCGCACGCCGCTCGCCTCGCTGCGGGTTCGCGCTGAATCGGTCGAGGATGACGGCGAGCGTGCCCGCATGTCTGAAACCATCGACGAGATGAACCGGATGCTGGAGGACATCCTTTCACTCGCCCGCGCCGGGCGCAGCACGGAAACGGCGCAGAAGGTCGATCTTGCCGCGCTGGCCGATGCGGTGGTGGAAGATTTCGTCGAATTGGGATCGCCGGTGGACATGGTCGACAGCGATCGTGCCGTTGCCTTCGTGCGCGCCCGGCAGATTCGCCGCGCGCTGCGCAACCTGATCGAAAACGCGATCGTCTATGGCGAGCGCGCCCATGTGTCGGTGCACCATGAAGCGGGCATGATCCGCATTGCGGTATCCGACGAAGGGCCGGGCATCGCGCCCGCCCGCATGGCCGAAATGCTGGAACCCTTCACCCGGCTGGAAGGGTCGCGCAACCGCGAAACCGGCGGGGCAGGACTAGGGCTGGCCCTGGTCCGCGCGATCATGGCCGAGCATCAGGGCGCATTGCGGCTGGTGAACCGGCCCGAAGGCGGACTGGAGGCGAGCCTGATACTGCCGGCCTGAAGGCGGCAAACACGCCATGCCTGATCCACTTTGGCGCCGCATGGATGGAACAGGCCGTCACCCATATCGCACATGAGAGGGGCCGCCGGGCAGAAAGCCCCGACGGCCCATCATTGACATGGTCAGCGGCCAGAAGCACCGCCCAAGGGGAAGATATATTCGCGCTATCCCTTCACGAAGCTGGGAACGGCCTGTCTGTTGGCACGCAGATTTCCAGTGATCCTGAAGGGGGCGACGCAGCGGCGTCGCTCAGCGGCGCATTCCCCGAATGGACTTGACCGACCCCATTGCTGAACCATGAGACATCGGATCACCTCCTTTCGCTAGTTGAAGCCCGCGTGGCCGGCTTCGATAGTGCCTTTGACCGGCCACGAGAGGGAGTGTGAATCAGACGCATTCCATGATCAAGACTTGTAATTTTCTTTTTTGGAATCATACTTTCCCGTCCGCGTCGCCGGATCGCAAAAGCTTATCCCCTGCAATCCTCGATCACCCGCGCGACTTCGGCCCAGGCTGGCACGATCAGCATCTCCTGCCCGGCCACCTCGACCGCGAATTTGCCCCGGCTATAGGCGATCTGGTCCAGCACCGGGTCGGACGCCGCGCGAAAGGCGACGATTTGCGCCACCGCCCCGCCCGACGACGCCGACACCGCCGGCCAGCTTGTCGCGCCATAGCTGGTCCGTACCGTCATCGCACCCTGCCCCGCCCCGGACCGCGCTAGGCTGATCCGCCGGCTGGCCCGGTCGCAGCCGATCGTCAGCCGCGCATCGGCCCCGCCCGCACCGAAGGTCGCGATCGCGCCTGCCGCTTCGGGGCGGTATGTCCACGCACCCGGCGCCACCGCCCGATATTGCCATTCAGTGGCGACCGGCACGGGTTGCGCGGGCTGTGGCGACGGTGCAGGCGCGGGCCGCGATGGCGCGGCGGAGGGTGTCGGCGTTGCCCCCGGTCGCTGCGGCGCCGGTCCGACGCAGGAGGCCAGCAGGACAAGCGCGGGTGCCAGGACGGAAAGGGACGGGATCGGACGCATGGCGCCTCCATGCCGGACCCGTCCGCCCCGCTCAACCCGAAAAGGGCCGAGCCGCCGACACGATGCGGCCGGCCGCAGGGCAATTGACACTTTTCTCCCGAATCGTTAAGGGCCGTCCTCCCCAACACGCTGGCGAGCGGCGGTGCTTCATGCACTGGCCGTCTTTTTTGCGTCTGGGGGGCATGTAATTGGTCGCTTTTCCTTGCCAGGGAAATCCGGCTTGACGCTTTGAGATAGGATGGCTCGTCCGTCCTGTGGAGCAGGAGATTATAATACCATGGCACGTATTGCGGGTGTCAATATCCCGACCAACAAGCGCGTGATCATCGCGCTCACCTATATTCACGGCATCGGTCGCAAGACCGCGGCGGACCTCGCCGACAAGCTGGGCATTGACCATAGCCGTCGCGTTCAGGACCTGTCGGATGCCGAAGTCCTCCAGATTCGCGAGGCGATTGACGCCGGCCTGACCGTGGAAGGCGATCTGCGTCGCGAAACCGCGATGAACATCAAACGCCTGATGGATCTCGCCTGCTATCGCGGCCTGCGTCATCGCAAGGGCCTGCCGGTTCGCGGTCAGCGCACGCATACCAATGCGCGCACCCGTAAAGGCAAGGCGAAGCCGATCGCTGGCAAGAAGAAGTAATCGTTGAGGGTCATCGCTCCGGCATGACCCTCCGGCGACTTCTGCTTTTGAACGATTTCAGTAGGATTAGATCAAAATGGCACGCGAACCCCAGCGCATCAAGCGCCGCGAACGCAAGAATATCTCGGCCGGCGTCGCGCACGTCAACGCCAGCTTCAACAACACCATGGTGACCATCACCGACGCTCAGGGCAATGCGATTTCCTGGTCATCGGCCGGCATGATGGGCTTCAAGGGCAGCCGCAAGTCGACTCCCTATGCCGCCCAGGTCTGCGCTGAAGATGCCGGTCGCAAGGCCGCCGAACATGGCGTGCGCACCCTTGAAGTCGAAGTGAAAGGCCCCGGTTCGGGCCGTGAATCGGCCCTGCGCGCGTTGCAGGCCGTCGGTTTTCACATCACATCGATCCGTGACGTGACGCCGATCCCGCATAACGGCGTCCGTCCGTCCAAGCGCCGCCGCGTCTGACACGCAGCAGCTTTTAATAGCGGGCGGCGGACGCGTCGCCCGTTTTCCCGTTTGCATCGCCGGATCGTCCTGTCGGGTTCAGGATATCAAAGCGTTCCGGCCCATCCCCAGGGGAAATACATGACTGTCAACATGAAGAACTGGCAGGAATTGAAGAAGCCCAACAGCCTTGAGATCAAGGCGTCGGGCGACGGCAAGCGCAAGGCGACCTTCGTCGCCGAGCCGCTGGAGCGCGGTTTCGGCCTGACGCTCGGCAACGCGCTGCGCCGGGTTCTTCTCTCCTCGCTCCAGGGCGCGGCGGTCACCTCGATCAAGATCGAGAATGTCCTGCATGAATTCTCCTCGCTCGCCGGCGTGCGTGAGGACGTGACCGACATCGTCCTCAACATCAAGCAGGTCGCGCTGCGGATGGAAGGCGAAGGCCCCAAGCGGCTCCAGCTTTCCGCCACCGGCCCGGCCGTGGTGAAGGCAGGCGACATCAGCGTCGTGGGCGACATCGAAGTGATGAACCCCGAACTGGTGATCTGCCATCTGGACCAGGGTGCGACGCTCAACATGGAACTGACCGCCGACATCGGCAAGGGCTATGTTCCGGCCGTCGCCAACCGCCCGGCGGACGCCCCGATCGGCCTCATTCCGATCGATGCGCTCTACTCGCCGGTCCGCCAGGTCGCCTACAAGGTGGACAACACCCGCGTCGGCCAGGAACTGGACTATGACAAGCTGTCGCTGACGCTCGAAACAGACGGCACCGTCACGCCCGAAGATGCGGTGGCCTATGCCGCCCGCATCCTTCAGGACCAGCTCCAGTTGTTCGTCCATTTCGAGGACGCACTGCCTGCCGCCGCCCCTGCCGCGGGACACACCGCCGCTGCCGCGTCGGAAGGCGAAAGCGACACCAACCAGATCAACCGCTATCTGCTCAAGAAAGTGGACGAACTGGAACTGTCGGTCCGCTCGGCCAACTGCCTCAAGAACGACAACATCATCTATATCGGCGATCTGGTCCAGAAGACCGAGGCCGAGATGCTGCGCACCCCCAATTTCGGTCGCAAGTCGCTGAACGAAATCAAGGAAGTGCTGTCGTCCATGGGCCTGCGCCTGGGCATGGACATCCCCGGCTGGCCGCCGGAAAATATCGAGGAAATGGCCAAGAAGCTCGAACAGGAACTGCTGGGCTGATCCAATATCCGTCGCCCCCGGCAAAAACCGGGGCGACAGGCTGGGGTTTTGGGCGGCACCCCCTATTTGCCGCCAGGTCTGGGATACCTCACACGGTCCCTTAACGAACGAAGGAAGTTACCATGCGTCACAAGGTTGGTCATCGTAAGCTGCAGCGCAGCACCGGCCATCGCAACGCGCTGCTGCGCAACCTCGCAGCCTCGCTCATCAAGCATGAGCAGATCCTGACCGGCACCGCCAAGGCCAAGGAACTGCGTCCTTACGTCGAAAAGCTGATCACCCTTGCCAAGAAGGGTGGCCTGTCCAACCGTCGCCTGGCCCATGCGCGCCTTCAGGACGATGTTCAGTTGACCAAGCTGTTCGACGTGCTGGCCGAACGCTACAAGGATCGCGACGGCGGCTATACCCGCGTGATCAAGGCCGGTTTCCGCGCATCGGACGCTGCGCCGATGGCTGTCATCGAGCTGGTCGACCGCGACGTGTCCGCCAAGGGCCAGGATTCGGGACCAGTCCAGGGTGCCGATGACGAGCTGGAAGAGGCTTGATCTGATCGGTCCCGTCCCGTTCTGACAGGACCGGCGCTTTACGAACAGGCCGCGCTTCCCTAGGGAGGCGCGGCCTGTTTTGTTTGGAAAAGTGACACAAGAGAGGATGCGCGCCGCTGCCCTGATCCTGCTGCTGCTGGCAGTGACGCCCGCTGCTGCGCGGCCCGACGGCGCAGCGATCGAGGCGAGCGGCAAGAGCCTGCGCTATCCGGTCGCCAAACGGCTGGACCTGGTCGAGGATCATTTCGGCGTAAAGGTCGCCGATCCCTATCGCTGGCTGGAAAACGACCTGCGCGCCGACCCTGCGGTGCGCGACTGGGTCGCTCAGGAAAACGCGCTCACCCGCCGCTATATCGACGACCTGCCCGGCCGCGCGACACTGAAAAGCCGGATGCAGGCGCTACTCTCGCACGGTCGCTACACCGTTCCGCGCAAGGCAGGCGGCCGCTATTTCTACGGCTATAACAAGGGGCTGGAAAACCAGACCCCGCTCTATGTCCGCGAAGGGCTGGACGGCCCGCAACGCCTGCTGCTCGACCCCAATGACTGGGCGAAGGACGGCGCCAGCGCGCTCGCCGAATGGGCGCCTTCACCCGACGGCCGCTACCTCGCTTATGCCGTGCAGCAGGCAGGCAGCGACTGGCGGACGCTCAAACTGCTCGATGTCGACAACGGCAAGGTGCTGGACGACGCGGTCGAATGGGTCAAATTTTCCCAAATCGCCTGGGACGGCCAAAGTGAAGGCTTTTTCTACTCCCGCTTCGCGCCGCCACAGGATGGGGAAGCTTTTCGTTCCGCCAATGCCAACCAGCAGATTTTCCACCACCGCATCGGCACGCCGCAGACGCAGGACCAGATCGTCTATGCCACGCCCGACCGGCCACTGCTCAGCCATCAGGCGCAGGTCACGGCCGATGGTCGCTGGCTGATCATCAGCAGCTTTCAGGGTATCGATCCGCGCCGTGAACTCCATGTCGCTGAACTGACCGGCGGGCCGGTAAAGCCACGCCTGCTGGTCAAGGGGCTGGCCCATGACTGGCGGCTGATCGGCGGCAATGGAGCGACCCTTTATTTCCTGACCGACGATCATGCCCCCCATATGCGCGTGGTGACGCTGGACGCCGCCCGTCCGCGCCGCAGGGCGAAGCCGGTCGTCGCCGAACGGGCGGAAACGCTCGCCGGTGGTTCGCTGGTCGGCAACCGGATGATCCTGGCCTATATGAGTCAGGCCCAGACTGTCGCCGAACTGGTCGAACTGGACGGGCGCAAGGTCGGCGACGTGCCCCTGCCCGGCGTTGGCACGGCGGCGGGCTTTGGCGGGCGGGCGGGTGATCCTGAAACCTTCTTCAGCTTTTCCGGTTTCGTCACCCCGTCCAGCATCTATCGTTTCGACACGACGACCCTGCAATATCAGTTGTTCGCTCAGCCCGACCTGCCCTTCAACCCCGCTGCCTTCGGTGTCGAACACCGCTTTTACCCGTCGAAGGACGGGACGCTGATCCCCATCACCATCCTGCGCAAGAAAACACTGGCCGACCGCGCCATCGCCGCGCCGACCATCCTCTATGGCTATGGCGGCTTCAACATCAGCCTCACGCCCGGCTATTCGGCGACGCGCATGGCATGGCTGGAACAAGGTGGCGCCTATGCCATCGCCAATCTACGCGGCGGCGGCGAATATGGCAAAGCCTGGCATGATGCCGGGCGCGGCGCCAACAAGCAGAATGTGTTCGACGATTTCATCGCCGCAGGCGAATGGCTCAAGGCCAATGGCTATACCCCGGCAGACGGCCTCGCGATCGAGGGGCGATCGAACGGCGGGCTGCTGGTCGGCGCGGTCGTGAACCAGCGCCCCGACCTGTTCGCCGCCGCGCTGCCGGCGGTCGGCGTCATGGACATGCTGCGCTTTGACCGCTTCACCGCCGGCCGCTACTGGATCGACGATTATGGATCGCCCGACAAGGCCCAGGATTTCCCGCTGCTCTACGGCTATTCGCCCTACCACAACATCGCGGGGGGCAGGGATTATCCGGCCATATTGGTGACGACCGCCGACACTGACGACCGGGTGGTGCCCGCCCACAGCTTCAAATATGCCGCCGCGCTCCAGGCGGCCGACCTCGGCACCAAACCCCGCCTGCTCCGTGTCGAAAGCCGGGCAGGCCATGGATCGGGCAAGCCGGTCGACAAGCTGATCGACGAATATGCCGACAGCTATGCCTTTGCAGCCAGGTTCACTGGCCTGACGATCAGAGCCAGGCCGGAATGAACCGGGAGGGGTAGGGAATGCCTTGATCGTGCTGTCTCACCGCCGCTTTCGTTCAGCCCCCCGACAGCCTGCCGCCCTTATGCCTCCATCCATCGCAGGAGACACAGGCATGATCGGGACCAAGGCACGCTGGATGACCGGAGCGCTGGTAAGCGCGGGGCTGTTTCTGGGTAGTGTCACGGCGGCTGAGGCGCGTCCGCGCTATGGCTATGACCGTGGCTGGGACCGCCATGGTGGTTGGGACCGGCATCATCATCGTCGCGGTAACGGCTTTGGTCTGGGTGACGCGATCGGCGTCGCGGCGATCGTCGGCGCGGTGGCGATCGTCGCCTCATCCCTCAACAAGGACAAGCAGGCACAGGCCGGGCGCAGCGACGATCTTGATGCACCGTCCCCCGCCAGCGGCACTGGCTATGGCGCCAATGTTCGCACCGATACGTCCGCGCGCGACGACGCCGACTTTTCCGACATAGCGGCGCAGGACGAGGGCATGACCGACGCCTGCGCCATCGCCGCCCGTGATGAGGCGCAGAACCGCAATGGCGGCTATGCCGAAGTCCGCCAGATCGACGCCCCCCGCGCGACCCCGGACGGCAGCTACAATATCGATGGCGAGGTCGAAGTCCACGCCAGCTATCGCGCCGCCACCGGCACGATCCATCGCTTCACCTGCGCAATGAAAAACGGCCGCGTCGCCACCGTCTATCTCAGCCGGGACGTTGCGATGCAGTAAAGGAACCGTCCCTGCCTCCGTCATCGCGCTGTGCCGTTTCATCCCGTCGCCTGGACATTACGTCATCACCGCATGACCGCCGCGTCCCTGTGACATTCGCGACCTTCGCCACCGTGCCCCTTGGCAACGGCGTTGCGTCTCTATAGCCCCACCGCCATGTCCGCCCCTGCCACCCGCCGCACCGCTGCGATCGCTTTCATCCTCATCACCGCGCTGCTCGATGTCATGTCGATGGGCATCGTCATCCCGGTCCTGCCGCAACTGATCGAGCAATTGTCCGGCTCCAGCGCGGCCGCGGGCATGTGGAACGGCCTCTTCGTCGCGCTCTGGGCCGGGATGCAGTTCGTCTGCTCGCCGCTGATCGGCTCGCTGTCCGACCGTTTCGGCCGCCGCCCGGTGATCCTGATCTCGGTCGCGGGGCTGGCGCTCGACTATGTGCTGATGGCGCTCGCCCCCAATCTCTGGTGGCTGGCAGTGGGCCGCATTCTGGCCGGCCTCACCTCGTCCAGCTTCACCTCGACCTTCGCCTATATGGCCGACATCACTCCACCCGAAGAGCGCGCCAAAGGCTATGGCCTGATTGGCGCGGCCTTCAGCGCCGGCTTCGTCGCCGGACCGCTGATCGGCGGCGTACTGGGCGAGATTTCGTTGCGCGCGCCCTTCTGGGCCGCAGCCGCCCTGTCCGGTCTCGCCTTCGTCTATGGCCTGTTCGTCCTGCCCGAATCGCTCGCCCCGGACAAGCGCATGGCGTTCAGTTGGCACCGCGCCAATCCCTTCGGCGCCTTGAAACTCCTGCGTTCCCACCCGGAACTCTCCAACCTCGCCGTCGGCAATTTCCTCCTCTATTTCGCCCATCACATCTTTTCCGCCATCTTCGTCCTCTACGCCGGCGACCGTTATGGCTGGGGGGCGTGGCAGGTCGGGGCGTTGCTGGCGCTGGTCGGCCTGCTCGACATGGGCGTGCAGGGCCTGCTCGTCGGCCCGGTGGTAAAACGGCTGGGCGACCGCACCACCATGGTCGTGGGCCTCTGCTTTGGCGCGATCGGCGTTGCCGCGATGGGCCTGGCCCCCACTGGCTGGCTGTTCGTGGCCGCGATGCTGCCCAATGCGCTTTGGGGCCTCGCCATGCCGACGATCCAGTCGCTGATGACCCAGCATGTTTCCGAATCCGAGCAGGGCCAGCTTCAGGGCGCGAACAACAGTGTTGGCGCGATCGCGGGGATCATTTCCCCACTATTTTTCGGCGCCATCTATTCCCTGTCGGCCGGCCCCCGCCCCACGCTACCCTTCATCGGCAGCGGCTTTCTGATCGCGGGCGCTGTCCTGGCTTTGGCGGCCCTGATCGGCTGGCGGGCGGGACGGCAGTTCAAGCCGCAACTGGACATATCGGGACAGGGCGACTAACCGGGCGCGAATCCCTTCCACCGCTCGACATAAAGGCGATTCGATGACGCTGCCCCTTCAGGATTCCATTCTCATCGTGGACTTCGGCAGCCAGGTGACGCAGCTCATCGCCCGCCGCGTGCGCGAAGCGGGCGTCTATTCCGAAATCGCCCCCTTCAACAGCGCAGCGGAGGCCTTTGCCCGGATGCAGCCCAAGGGGGTGATCCTGTCGGGCGGGCCATCGTCGGTCATGTGGGACGACAGCCCCCGCGCGCCCCAGGCGATCTTCGACGCAGGCGTTCCGGTGCTGGGCATCTGCTACGGCCAGCAGACGATGATGCAGCAGCTGGGCGGCAATGTCGAAGGCGGCGAGAGTGGCGAATTCGGCCGCGCCTTCATTGAGGTGAAGAAAAGCTGCGCGCTGTTCGACGGCCTGTGGAACGAAGGCGAGCGCCATCAGGTGTGGATGAGCCATGGCGACAAGGTGACGCAGCTCGCCCCCGGTTTCGAGGTGGTGGCGACCAGCGAAGGCGCGCCCTTCGCCGTCACCGCCAACGAAGCCAGGCGGTTCTACGCCACCCAGTTCCATCCCGAAGTCGTCCACACCCCCGATGGCGGCAAGCTGCTCGCCAATTTCGTGCGCCATGTCTGCGGCCTGGCCGGCGACTGGACCATGGCAGAGTTCCGCGCGACCAAGATCGCCGACATCCGCGCCCAGGTGGGTGAAGGCCGGGTGATCTGCGGCCTGTCGGGCGGCGTCGATAGCGCCGTGGCGGCGGTCCTCATCCACGAAGCGATCGGCGACCAATTGACCTGCGTGTTCGTCGACCATGGCCTGATGCGCCTGGGCGAGGCCGAACAGGTGGTCAGCCTGTTCCGCGAACATTATGGCATCAAGCTCGTGCATGTGAACGCGGAGGAGCGTTTCCTGGGCGGCCTTGCGGGCCTGACCGATCCCGAAAAGAAGCGCAAGTTCATCGGCGGCGAATTCATCGCCGTGTTCGAGGAGGAAGCCGCGACGATCGGCGGCGCCGATTTCCTGGCGCAAGGCACGCTCTATCCCGACGTGATCGAGAGCGTGTCCTTCACCGGCGGCCCTTCGGTGACGATCAAGTCGCACCACAATGTCGGCGGCCTGCCCGAACGCATGAACATGCAACTGGTCGAGCCGTTGCGCGAACTGTTCAAGGACGAAGTGCGCGTGCTGGGCAAGGAACTGGGCCTGCCCGACATTTTCGTGGGCCGCCACCCCTTCCCCGGCCCTGGCCTGGCGATCCGCATCCCCGGTGAAGTGACCAAGGACCGCTGCGACATCCTGCGCAAGGCGGACGCCGTCTATCTGGAGGAAATCCGCAATGCCGGGCTCTATGACGCGATCTGGCAGGCCTTCGCCGTGCTGTTGCCGGTCCGCACCGTGGGCGTCATGGGCGACCTGCGCACCTATGACAGCGTCTGCGCCCTGCGCGCCGTCACCTCGACCGACGGCATGACCGCCGACATCTATCCCTTCGACGCCGCCTTCTTGAGCCGCGTCGCGACCCGCATCATCAACGAAGTCAAGGGCATCAACCGCGTCGTCTACGACTTCACCAGCAAGCCGCCGGGCACGATCGAGTGGGAATGATTCTTGTCCATCCGGGCGTATTCGAAACTACGCTGCGGATGAGACGCAAATCACTAAAAATACAGGAAAAATTTCGCCATATTTTGCCACCTGTCGGGGATAAACCGTCGGGGTGGCGGCATAGCGACCGGATGGACTTTTTTTCTCATCGCAAACATGTGGATAGCGTCAGGCATATCAGCGCCTATGCCGGCGTCCTTTTCCAGTAACATATTGGGAAACCTGGAACAATGAGCGATGCGCCAGGCCCGTTTACAGGCTGGCGATATAGTGGGCTGTGTGAGAAGCTGACCGAGGCGCGGCGCGCTATTGCTGAGGCTCGCGCCCCTTCACAGGAGGCGCAGCGCGAAAAGCGCGGCTTCCAGGAAACGAAAAGCGTCGGCGCGTGCGGCCTTCTTCGCGGTCGCAAGCGACATAAGCGCTAACACAAGACAGTCAGCAGCAGCACAGCAGCCTTAAGCGATTTTGAATAAAGGAAGAAATGGTGCTGCCGGTGAGGATTGAACTCACGACCTCAGCCTTACCAAGGATGCGCTCTACCACTGAGCTACGGCAGCACTTTTTTCTTCGCCCGAAGCCGCTGTTCGCGCTTCGGAGGCCGGGCCTATGGCCGCCCCCCGGCCCGATGTCAAGGCGGGTTGCGGCCGATGGCACATTTTGCTTATGCGCCGGACATGACTGAAACACAGGATGAGAAAAAGGCGCGACTGGCGCAGGCGTTGCGCGACAATCTGCGCCGGCGCAAGGCGCAGATGCGGGAGGCTTCGCGGGAGGAAGCGATGCCGCCCCCTCCCGAAAAACCCAAGGACTGATCCTTAGAGAGGCGCGCACGCAGCCTGGAGCCAGACGCCCGCATCGCCCTCCAGTTGCGGGGCGACCAGGGCCAGCACCCTGGCATGATAGGCGTCGATCCAGGCGCGCTCGTCGCCACTCAGCAGGTCGGTGGCGATCAGGGCACGATCAAGCGGTGCATAGGTCAATGTTTCGAACCCCAACATGGCCTTTTCCGCGCCGGGGATCGCCCGTTCCTCGACCAGCACCAGATTTTCGATGCGGATGCCATATTCGCCGGTCTTGTAATAGCCCGGCTCGTTGGAGAGGAGCATGCCCGCCACGAGCGGTTCATCGCCGCCACCGAATGTGGCGATCCGCTGCGGCCCTTCATGCACCGACAGGAAGCTGCCGACGCCATGGCCGGTGCCATGGGCGTAATCCAGCCCTTCGGCCCAGAGATATTGCCGCGCGAGGACATCAAGCTGGCCGCCCCGCGTGCCTTTCGGGAATATGGCGCGGGCAAGCGCGACATGGCCTTTCAAGACCAGTGTGAAGCGACGGCGCATTTCTTCGGTGGGCGTGCCGATCGCCACGGTGCGGGTAACGTCAGTGGTGCCATCGCGATACTGGCCACCCGAATCAACCAGATACAGCGTGCCCGTCTCGATCGGGCGGTTCGTCTTTTCCTCGACACGGTAATGGACCACCGCGCCGTTCGGCCCCGCGCCGCTGATCGTGTCGAACGACAGATCCTCCAGCAGGCCGGTTTCCTTGCGGAAGGCTTCCAGCCGGTCGGATGCGTCCAATTCGGTGAGGCCACCCTTGGGCGCTTCGACCGCGATCCAGTGGAGAAAGCGGCTCAAGGCCGCGCCATCGCGCGCCTGCGCCGCCTTGTGACCGGCGATTTCGGTGGCATTTTTGATCGCCTTGGGCAGGACGGCAGGATCGCGCAGCGACAGCACGGTCGCGCCACCTTCATCAAGATGATTGAAGATCGCTGCGACAGCCCGCTCAGGATCGGCGACCACCGTTTTTCCGCCGAAATCCCGGAGCGCCGTCGCGAAGTTCACACCGTCCCTGACCCGCACCGCATTGCCCAGATGCTGGGCGACAGCCTCATCCATTTTCTCCGGCGCGACATAAAGGTCGGCGGTGGCATCGGCATGAACGATAGCATAGGCAAGCGCGACGGGGGTGCGATCCACATCCTTGCCCCGGATGTTGAAGGTCCAGGCGATCGAATCGAGCGCGGACAGCACCACCGCATCGGCCTTTTTCTCCGTCAGCCAGTCCGCCATCGCGGCACGCTTTTCCGCCGCCGACTGACCGGCGAAGCGATCGTCATGCACCACCAGCTTGGCACCGCTGCGCGCCGGGCGATCGGGCCAGATGGCATCGACAGGGTTGGTGTCGACCGCGACCAGTTCCGCCCCTTTCAGGGCCAGTGCCTGCGTCGCTTGGCTGACCCAGCCGCGAGTGTGGAGCCAGGGATCATAGCCGATGCGCGCGCCCTGCCCGGCATGATCCTTCAGCCAGGCGGCGATCGATGTCTGGGGTACGCTTTCATATTGCCAATGGGCGCCGTCCACCTGCTCGCGCACTTGCAGCGTATAACGACCGTCGACGAAAATCGCCGCTTCCTCCGGCAGCACCACGGCGCTGCCCGCAGACCCTTGAAATCCTGTCAGCCAGGCGAGCCGCTGGGCATAGGCGCCGACATATTCGCTCATATGCTCGTCGGTCAGCGGCACCACGAAACCATCGAGCCTCTGACGCACAAGTTGCGCGCGCAGGGCCTTGAGGCGATCTTCATAACTGGACATCAAATTTCCCTTGGATCATGTCGGGCCTCTTGCGTCGGCCATCATGCCGACAACATAGAGAGGCAAGCGCGCTTATGCCAGCGCATGGCCCTGTATAAACCCATGGATAATTGATGACCGATCACATGCAGCCTACGCCCCTGCCCCCTGTCGCGGAGCGCCGCCCGCACAGCTTCACGCATCATGGCGTCACGGTGGACGATCCTTACGCATGGCTGCGCGATCCGAACTATCCCGACGTTCAGGACAGGCAGGTGCTCGCCTATCTGGAGGCGGAAAACGCCTGGTTCGAGAAGGCGATGGCGCCGCACAAGCCCCTGCTCGACACGCTGTTCCAGGAAATGAAGGGACGGATCAAGGAGGATGACCAGTCGGTTCCGCAAAAGGATGGCGACTATATCTATTGGCGCGCCTTCGAAACCGGCGCGCAATATCGCAAATGGTATCGCAAGCCGGTTAATGGCGGTGATGACCAGTTGATCCTGGACGAACCCGCGCTGGCGGAGGGGCATGACTATTTCCGGCTAGGCGCGATGTCGGTCAGCCCGGATGGCCGCTACCTTGCCTACGCGATCGACACTGACGGGTCGGAGAGGTTCGAGGCGCGGATCAAGGACCTGTTTTCCGGCGAAACCCTGCCTGAGGTGATCCCCGACACATTATCGTCGCTGGTGTGGACGGCGGATAGCAGGGGATTATTGTATGGTCTTGCCAACGAAAACTGGCGGACCGACAATGCGCGGCTGCACTGGCTGGGCCAAGATGTGGCGAGCGACGTCGAGCTGTTCCACGAGGATGATGAGGGGTTCCGTGTCTCGATCGGCCTTACCTCCTCGGAAAAGTGGATCGTCATCGCGACCGGCGACCATGTGACGAGCGAAGCCTGGCTGATCCCGTCCGACGACCCCACCGCCAAGCCGTTACTGGTCGCGGCGCGCAAGCCGGGCCGCGAATATGATGTCGATGAGCATGAGGGCACACTCTACATCAAGACCAACGACACGGATCCCAACTTCCGGCTGGTGAAGGCGACGCTCGACGCGCCCGACCAGTGGACGGAAGTGATCGCCCCCTCGCAAAATTTCTATCTGACCGATTTCACGCTCTTCAAAGGCTTTTACGTCACCGAAGGACGGCAGGACGGGCTGGACCAGATCGAACTGCGTGATTACGCGACCCATACGCCAAAGCGCATCCCTTTCCCCGAAGCCAGCTATTCGGCGAGCCTGGACGACAATCCCGAATATGACGTGACCCGGTTGCGGATCGGTTATGAATCGATGGTCACGCCTGACACCATTTACGACTATCATCTGGAAACAGGTGAACTGGAGGTGCTGAAGGTCCAGGCTATCCCGTCAGGCTATGACGCCAGCCGCTATGCCACCGAGCGGCTGATGATCGCGGCGCGCGACGGCACGCAAATCCCGGTATCGATCGTCTATCCTGCCGGCCTGCCCCGCGACGGCAGCGCGCCACTGCATCTTTATGGCTATGGCGCCTATGGGCTGGCGATGGAGCCGGGCTTTTCGACCAGTCGCCTGTCGCTGCTCGATCGCGGCTTCGCCTTTGCGCTGGCGCATATCCGCGGTGGCGATGACCTGGGCCAGCAATGGTATCTGGATGGGAAGCTGGACAAGCGCGTCAACACCTTCACCGATTTCGTCGATGTGGCCAAGAGGCTGATCGATCTCGGCTATACGGCCAAGGGCCGGATCAGCATTTCGGGCGGATCGGCCGGCGGCGAACTGATGGGCGCGGTGATCAACTCCGACCCCGACCTGTGGGGCGCGGTGGTGGCGCATGTGCCCTTTGTCGACGTGCTCAACACCATGCTGGACGAGACGCTGCCCCTGACGCCGGGCGAATGGCCCGAATGGGGCAATCCGATCGCGGATGAAGCCGCATTCCATACGATCCGGTCTTACGATCCCTACACCCATGTCAAGGCGCAGGACTATCCGCCGCTGATGGTGACGGCGGGCCTGAACGATCCGCGCGTGACCTATTGGGAGCCAGCCAAATGGGTGGCGAAGCTGCGAGCGACCAAGACCGACGACAATATGCTGCTGCTCAAGACCAATATGGGCGCGGGTCATGGCGGCAAGTCAGGGCGCTTTGAAAGCCTGCATGAGACGGCGGAGGAGTTCGCCTTCATCCTGTGGCAATTGGGCATGGCGAACTGATGGCGTCCCCCTTCACCAAACAGATCATGGCGCTGCCTGAACATATCGACGTGCTGGGTCATGTGAACAATGCGGTGTGGGTGCAATGGATGGAGCAGGTGTCGGTCGAGCACTGGACGCGCGATGCCGATCCTGCCCATGTCGATGCCTATATCTGGGTCGTGACCCGGCACGAGATCGATTATCGCGGCAATGTAACGGCAGGGGAGACGGTGACGGCGCGTACCTGGATTCCCGATCCGCCGCGCGGCGCCCGGTTCGACCGGCTGATCGAATTCACTGGGCCGGATGGCAAGGTAAAGGTCGCCGCACGATCGACCTGGGCAATGATCGAGAAGGAAACGGGGCGCCTGATGCGGGTGCCCGTACAAGTCGCTGCCCCTTTCCTGAACGCCAGATAAAGGAACTTACAGACAAAGGCACACGTTTCTCTGCCCGTCATCTTCAGTGACAGGAGAGAAATATGAAGAATATCTTCGGGTCTACCATGGGCGGCTTGCTGGCCGCTACCGCCCTTAGCCTGACCGCCACCCCGGCCTTTGCCGGTGACGAGGAACGCGCTCTGGCCGCCATCGCCCAGGCGCAGGGCAAGGTCGATGCAGCCGCGAAGCTCAACGCTTCGCCTGAGTTGATGGCGCGGGCGCAAGCCGCCCTGCGTCTGGCGCAGGAAGAATTGAAGAGTGGCAAGGAGCAGAAGGCGATCGCGTCAGCGCTCGACGCGCAGCAGGCCGCCGACACCGCGATCGGTGAAGGCCAGCAGCGCATGGACGCCAACGCGCAGGTTCAGGCCGAAGCCACGGTAAATGCCCAGCAGCAGGCCGATGCCGCCAACGCCCGCGCCGCTATCGCCGAGCAGGCCGCCGCCTCCGCCGCCGCCGATGCACAGGCAGCGCGTAATGCCGCCGCCCTCGCCGCCGCCAAGCCAGCCACCACGACGGTGACGACCGAAACGGTGAAGGCTGCGCCCGCCACGGCGCGCAGCAGTGCGCCCAAGCGCAAGATCGTGCGCAAGACAACCACCACCGCGCCGCGCGCGACGGTTGCAGAGCGAACCACCACCACGGTCACGACGCAGAACTAGAGAGATTTCTCATCAGATGACATCATCTGATGCCTGGGAAATCGCGTAAAATCAATAAACTACCGTGGATCGCCGGGTGGCGTGGTGTCACTCAGCGATCCACCATTTCGAATATGTCTGCGATCCCCGGCTCGACCGGAACCGCTTCCCGCTCTGCCGCCTGGCGCGTCCACATCAGCGCATAAAGCCCGTTGGCCCTGACCAGATCGGCATGACGGCCACGTTCCACGATCACGCCCTTGTCCAGCACGATGATTTCGTCCGCGTCGACCACGGTGGACAGGCGGTGCGCCACCACCAATGTCGTGCGCTTGGCGGTCATGTCGCGCAGCACGGTCTGAATTTCGGTTTCGGTGCGACTGTCGAGCGCGCTGGTCGCCTCGTCCAGCACGAGCACCGGGGGATCTTTGAGCAGCGTGCGGGCGATCGCGACACGCTGTTTCTCACCGCCCGACAATTTAAGGCCGCGTTCGCCGACGCGGGTGTCGTATCCCTGCGGCAGGCTGAGTATGAAGTCGTGGATCGATGCCGCCCTGGCCGCCGCCTCGATCTCCTGCTGGCTCGCGCCTTCGCGGCCATAGCCGATATTATAGCCCACCGTGTCGTTGAACAGCACCATGTCCTGCGGCACGATGCCGATCGCGGCGCGCAGCGACGCCTGCGTCACGCCCGCTATATCCTGCCCGTCGATCGTGACCTTCCCACCCTGTATATCATAGAAGCGGAACAGGATGCGGGCGATGGTCGATTTGCCCGCGCCCGATGGCCCGACGATCGCCAGCGTCCGGCCCGCTGGCACGGTGAAGCTGACATCGTGCAGGATTTCGCGTTCCGGGTCATAGCCGAAACGGACATGGTCGAAGCGGACGGCGCCGCCGCGCGCTTGCAGATCCGGTGCGCCATCCGCATCGGCAATTTCCTGCGGCGTGTCGATCAGCTTGTACATCGCCTCCATGTCGATCAGACCCTGCCGGATGGTGCGATAGACCATGCCGAGCAGGTCGAGCGGGCGGAAAAGCTGGGCCAGAAGAGTGTTCACCAGCACCACGTCGCCGGTTGTGAATTTTCCGGCGCTCCAGCCCCAGACGGTATAGGCCATGGCGCCCGCCATCATCAGGTTGGTGATCAGCGACTGGCCGATATTGAGCCAGGCAAGGCTGTTCTCGCTCTTCACCGCCGCGCGGGCGTAGCGCCGCATGGCCGTGCCATAGCGGGTCGCTTCGCGCTGTTCGGCGCCGAAATATTTGACCGTCTCGAAATTCAGCAGGCTATCGACGGCATGCGCAACGGCGTTGGTGTCCATGTCCACCATGTCGCGGCGCAACTGGTTGCGCCATTCGGTGACGGTGCGGGTGAAGCCGATATAAAGCGCCACCATCACGAGTGTCGCAACGACCAGGCCGGGGCCGAACTTTATGAAGAAGATGACGCAGACCGCGACCAGCTCCAGCACGGTGGGCGCGATGTTGAACAGCAGGAAATACAGCATCGTGTCGATGCTCTTCGTGCCGCGTTCGACAATCTTGGTGACTGCTCCGGTGCGCCGGTCGAGATGGAAGCGCAGCGACAGGCGATGAAGATGGACGAACACGTCGTCGGCCAGTCGCCGTCCGGCTTCCTGCCCCACTTTTTCGAACACAGCGTTGCGGAGGTTGTCGAACAGCACGCTGCCAAAGCGCGCGCCGGCATAGACGGCGATCAACGCGATGGCGAGGCCGACGGCCGGTTCCAGCCCCGGCGCCATCCGGTCAATCGCGGCCTTGTAGGCGAATGGCATGGCGAGGCTGACGCCCTTGGCCAGCAGCACCAGCCCCATGGCAAGCGCGACCCGGCGCCGCAATGCGGCCGAGTCGGCAGGCCAGAGATAGGGAAGAAAACGCCGCAAGGTCGCCCATACGGGCGGGATCGGCGCGGAAGGGGCGGTATCTGGCGGCATGGACGCTATGTAGTCATATCCGCGCGGCGGTCCAGTCCGCAGGCATGCGTGCCAGGGAAACAGGCGGCGATGGTGACAGCCAGGGCGCGGATGTTCCCCTGCACCGGCATCGGCCGCATCATGCCCCCTTCCCCTTTGACATGCCGCGCGTCATGATGGGGCGTTGCGGCGCATCGTGGGAGGCAAGGCAGGCGCATGTTCGGATCTTTGTGGAATCGGATTTTCGGGCAGCGAATTTTCGGAAACGGGGCGGAAACGAGCGTGCAGCAAGGCGCTGTGCAAAGCTATGACCCGGTTGAAGCGTTGCGCGATCTGGTGCGGCGCGATGTGGCTGGCGGCTTTTTCGATGATGACGCGATCCTGACCAACGCCAACGACATGTTCGAGGAGGAATTGCCCCGGCCACTTTTGCGGGTCGAGGCGTCGGCGGCACTGCGCGCGGCGCTGGCCGATCATCGCGCCGCCGAACGGGACTGGGGCGAGAACACCGATTGCGACCGGCTGGACGCCGCCTTTGTCGCGCTGGAGGCCGAAGGCGTGATCGCGCGGCAGAATTTTACCTGCTGCGGCATCTGTGGCGCATCCGAAATCTGGGACGAGATCGAGGCGGCGCGGGACGAAGGCGAGCGCGTGGAAGGCTATGTCTTTTTCCACATGCAGGATACCGAAGCAGCAGTGGAAGGACATGGCCTCTACCTGAATTACGGCGCCTGCACGGAGGGCGAGGCCGCCGCGATCGCCATCGGCTATCGCATCGTCGCGCAACTGGAGGCGCAGGGCCTGACGACCCAATGGGGCGGCCGGCTGGAACAGCGGATCGGCGTGGCGATGGCGTGGAAGAAGCGGCGCGGCGTGCGGATGTTGGAGGGCTGATCGCGCGTCAAAGGCCAGCCACCGCGTATCGATAACCAGACCGATGGCGTCTGGATCATCCTTTGCCGGTTGATGGCAATCGCCATCCGATGCGTGCAGTGGCAGGCAACAAGGCCCGACGATCCGCAGGCAGAGATCGGCGTGGCAGGCAATGCGTCATGTGCGCTGCCCAACGGTCCTCACCCAGTCTGATAGACCAGCACAGAGCCGCTATGTCGATCATGGATCAGGGTGCCACGCCGCTGTCGGCACGGCCTTGCTCCTGGTCAGTCAGGGATTCGTCGCCGCGTGCCTATCCCTGGTCCCGATAGGCCATTTGCAGGATGCCCCAGTGGCGCCCCTTCACATGGATGGATGCGATCACCTGCTTGAGCAGGATCACCTCTCCATCCGCGGTCAGGCGGCGATAAGCCTTGATGCGGAAGGGCTTGACGGTCAGGCATTCCGATCGCGTATCATCGCCTTCGAAGATCAGCCCCTGCCGTGAATATTCGAGATTCCAGTTGATGTTGCCCGGACGCTGAGGCTGCGCACGTTCGGGCATGGCAACCGCGCCAAAGGCATTGCGGTCGGTGAAGGTCATGCCGAACAGGCCGGAAAAAGCGCGTGCCTTTTCCTGGGCTGCCCGCGCAGCAGGCAGCATCACATCCTGCACCGGATGGGTGAAAAGGGGCGGGTTGGCCCCGGCGATCGGCACATAATGTTCGTTGAAGATCGCCGCTTCGCTGACAAGGCCTGCATCGATCGCCTGTTCAATCGCGCGACTGACCTGTTGCGCGCTGTCCAGCCCAAAGCGGATATAGGGCGAATCAGGAATATCGACGCCGCTTTCGGCCAGATATTGCAGCAATTCGTTGGTGTCGTTGCTGGCGGTGGAAACGCGGCCCGACAGGCGTTGCAGCCCGTCGGCATTATCCGTCGACGTGCTCGCCAACGCGGACAGGCCGGTGCGAATCTCCGCCGCCGACCCGACCATCGATCCGATCCGTACTGCCACTGCCT
The DNA here is from genome assembly GCF_030580935.1 of Sphingobium cyanobacteriorum. GTDB lineage: Bacteria > Pseudomonadota > Alphaproteobacteria > Sphingomonadales > Sphingomonadaceae > Sphingobium > Sphingobium cyanobacteriorum. Next base: position 59,938 of record NZ_JAUQOM010000005.1, read on the forward strand.
CGCTGTTGGTCGACAGGCCCAGCATCAGCGTGCCCAGCCGGTCGACCAGGGTTTCGATATTCTTGGTGTCGCTGAGCGCCGTGCGCGCCGTCTGCGCGCCATGGGTAATGCTGTCCAGCATCCCGCCCGCCTCGCCGGTCAGCGCACCGATGGACTGTTCGATCGTGTGCGTCGCCGCCGCCGTCTCCTGCGCCAGCTTCTTCACTTCGGAGGCGACCACGGCGAAACCGCGCCCGGCATCACCGGCGCGCGCTGCCTCTATCGTGGCATTGAGCGCAAGGAGGTTCGTCTGCCGGGCGATGCCGCTGATGACACTGGTGACATGGGCGACGGTCTTTAGGGCTTCGCCAAAGCCGTCGAGCCGCGCATGGATACGGCTGACCTGTTCGATCAGGTCGACGAAATTGCTGTTGGCGGCAGACAATTGCCGGCCCGAATCATCGATGATGGCGCGGGCCGCAATCGCCTTTTCACGAGCTTCCTGCCCGGCCAGCGATACGCTGTCGCCGTCGCGCGACAATTGCGCCGCCGCGCCGCTGATCGCCTCGATCGTGCGCGCCTGCTGTGTCACCCGGTCGGCCAGTTCGCTGATATCCGCCTGCAAATCGAGCGTGCGAAGGCCCAGGTCGCCCGATAATCTGGCAACTTGCATGACCGCTTTGGCAACGGATTCGGCGTGTGCTTCGTTTCCCACAACATGCATGGCTATCGCGTTGTGGTAAAGGAAGGGTTAGCGCTGCAACGGCCGGAAAGACGGTTCAGAGCGCGCCCATCAGGGCCAGCGCGACGCCGCTCACCACCAAGAACAATCCCGCCACCTCGCTGCGCCGCATCCGTTCCTTCAGGTAGAAATGGCCAAACGCCATCGTGAAGGCGACCTCCACCTGGCCAACGATCCGCACCAGCGCGACCGGCGCGGTCGCAAAGCCGGTGAACCAGCAGGCCGATCCCAGTGCGGAGAGCAGCCCGACCTGCCCCGACACGCGCCAGCTACGCAACACCCGGCGCATCTCGCCCGGTTCGCGCAACATCAGCCAGGCACCCTGTATCAGCGTCTGGAGCAGCACCGTTACCGCCAGCACGAGCAACGCCGCAAGGAAGCGGTCGCCGCCGTCCACCGCCTGGGTCGCACGCCTGATGCCGATCGCGGTCAACGCGAAGAAAAAGCCGGACGCGATGCCAGTCAATGCGGCCGGCTGGGTAAGCGCACGCAGGACATCCATCGCCCCCATCCGCTTGCCGCCGGTCGACAATAGCATCACCCCCATCACGCCACAGCCGATCCCGGCCCAGGCGAGCGGTGACAGCCGCTCATCCAGCAACAGGAAGGAAAGGACAGCCCCCTGTACCGCCTCCGTCTTGGAATAAGCGGTGCCCACGACGAAATTGCGATATCGGAACGCCAGGATCAGCAAATTGGTGGCGATGATTTGCGCCAGCCCGCCCGCGACGCAAAAGAGCAGGAAGCCCGGCCCGATCCCCGGCAACGCTCCGGGAAAGAACAGGCGATATCCGCCCAGCAGCATCAGGGTGAAGGGGATGCCATAGAGATAGCGCACCAGTCCGGCGGCGTTGAGCGACAGGCTGTGGCTCACCCGGCGCTGGATCGCGGTGCGCCACGCCTGCACCGCCCCTGCGATCAGGGTCGCGGGCAACCAGATTGGGGATGTGATCATCGCGGGGCGCTATAATGCGTCCTACCCCGGTGTCACCCCATCATCACCAGGAAGGTGAAGAACAGGGACAGCGACACGCAGGCAAAGCCGTAGAGCAACGGCAACCGCCACAAAGCGCCCATCCGCGACAGGGCATAGGCATCCTTGAACTGGCGATACATGTGCCAGATAGCGAACAGCAGCAACGCCAGCGTCACCAGCCCGCTGGTCACATGCACCATGGTCAGCACCATGGAGAGCGAAAAGAGCAGGGACATGAAGGCGATCGAATAGGTGATGTAGATCGCATGGTCGTACATCTGGTAGCGGCGGCTGAAAGGAAAGAGCAGCCAGAGGAAAGGCAATGAAATGAGGATCAGTGCCCAAGAGAATTTATAGGCGTTCGCCTTGAGCTTGTAATAAGCGAACTCCGGGTTCCTGGCGGCCGCGCTGAGAGTCTTGCCCACGGTCTGGGCGACGCCGCCATTCATGCCTTCGCCCGTCAGCCTATCGGTAATGCTGCTCGCCATGCCCAGCGCCTGCCGCTCGTCCCGCGCCTCGGCCAGATCGCCGGTCAGCGATTGCCTGCGGTCGGCCGACAGGCCCGGTGCGGCCAGCCTGGCCTCGATCTTCGCGATCCGGGCGTCGGCCTTGGCCTCTTCCCCTTTCAGCGCGGCGATCTCGCCCTTGTCCATCTGCACCATCCTGCCCGTTTCCGGGCCATAACTGGTGAGTGAGAAGATCGCGTACATCAGGAAGGCGGAAAACAGGAACAGGGCGAAAGGCGACACGAACTTCGCGCGCTCGCCCTGGATATAGCGCCGCGTCAGATGGCCCGGTCGCAACGCCAGTTCAGGCAGGGTGGTCCAGATCTTGCCTTCGAAATGCAGCACGCCATGGGCCAGGTCATGGCCGATCGCGCCGAAGCTGCGGTGCAGATGCGCCGCCTGCCCGCAACTGGCGCAATAATTTCCGGTGATCGCCGCGCCGCAATTCAGGCAGGCGCCATGGCCGGCGCCATGGCCGGCGTCATGCGCCTCCCCATGGCCCGGCTCGACCGTCCGCGCCACCATGGCGCCCGTGATGGCGTCTCCCGCCGCGTCCAGTTCCCCCGTCATGCGCTAACGATACCAGCCCTGTATGACGCTTGCCAGTCACCTTGATGGAGGCTGCCGGGCACGGCCTACTGGACAATCGCTGCGCACGGTTTCATGACGGCGACATGGGGGACGAACTGACCAGCCGGGCGATCGCGGATGGCGATCAGGACACCATTCGGGCGATTCTGGCCGATGTCTGCCGCCTGACCGACATGGGCTTTGCCGCCGTTGCCCATGTGACCGAGCGGCGCTGGATCGCCTGCCAGGTGCTGGACAAGATCGAGTTCGGCCTGACGCCAGGCGACGAACTGGAAATCGCCCAGACCATCTGCACCGAGATTCGCGACCATGGCCAGGCGGTCATCTTCGACGATGCATCGGTCGATCCCGATTGGCGCACCCATCCGGTGCCGATCCTCTACGGCTTCAAAAGCTATGCGTCCTTCCCGATCATCCTGTCGAACGGGGATTTCTATGGCACGCTCTGCGCGATCGACCCACGCCGGCGAAAGGTGGCGACATCTGAAGTGATCGCCACGCTGAGCGCCTATGCGCGGCAAGTGGCGGTCCTGCTGGAAAGCGCGCAGGCCGCCAGGGGCTAAACGCCGCCCGCCAGCCGCATCATCCGCTCGGTCGCATCGGGCGCGGCCTCGCGCCCCATCGTCCAATTGCCCTGCAACCGGACCAGCGGATTGGGCGCGCACCAGATTTCGCCCGACTCGCTCAAACCCGTCACCCAGATCAGATTATGCTCCTGCCCATAGTCGATGACGGCCAGGGCATAGCCTTTTCCCTTTCCCTCGACAGTAACGGGCAGGGGCGGATCGAGCTGGGTGAAGGACATGATATGCTCCGGCGGTATAAGGGTGCCGGTGACAATGCGGGGCAAGGGCACGGAGTTCCTGGGGCTTAACCCGGATCAGCCTCTTTTAATCCTCCCCGCGCGCAGCGGGGGGAAAGGGAAGGGCGCACCTGAATTTGCGCGCCTTCTCGACAGTGCTCCTGCCCGGAGGCATCGCGTTCCCCTCCACCGGCTACGCCGGTCCCCCTCCCCAAGCAAGCCTGGGGAGGATCAAACCGACATCATGCCTGCTCCAACAGCCCTTCGCGCTTGATCTTTTCCTGCCACACCAGGGGCGCGAGGCGGTGAACATTCTGCCCTTCGCTGTCGACGGCGACGGTCACGGGCATGTCCTCGACCGTGAACTCGTATATCGCCTCCATACCCAGATCCTCGAAGCCCACCACCCGCGACTGCTTGATCGCGCGCGCGACCAGATAGGCCGCGCCGCCCACCGCCATCAGATAGGCGCTCTTGTGGTTGGCGATGCTCTGGGTCGCTGCCGGGCCGCGCTCGGCCTTGCCGACGCAGGCGGCCAGGCCCTGTTCCAGCATCATGTCCATGAAGCTGTCCATCCGGGTCGCGGTGGTGGGACCGGCCGGGCCGACCACCTCGTCGCGCACCGGATCGACCGGGCCGACATAATAGATCACGCGGCCCTGGAAATCGACCGGCAGGCTCTCGCCCTTGGCCAGCATGTCCTTGATCCGCTTGTGCGCGGCGTCGCGGCCGGTCAGCATCCTGCCGTTCAGCAGCAGCCGGTCGCCATGCTTCCAGCTCTGCACCACCTCCGGCGTCAGCGTGTCGAGATCGACGCGGATCGCTTCCTTGCTGGGCTTCCAGTCGACCTGCGGCCATTCGGACAATTTGGGCGCTTCCAGATAGGCCGGGCCGGACCCGTCCAGCGTGAAATGGGCGTGGCGGGTCGCGGCGCAATTGGGGATCATCGCCACCGGCTTTCCCGCCGCATGGCAGGGATAGTCGTAGATTTTGACGTCAAGGATGGTGGACAGGCCGCCCAGCCCCTGCGCGCCGATGCCCAGCGCATTGACCTTGTCGAAAATCTCGATCCGCATTTCCTCGATCTTGTTCTGCGGCCCGCGCAGCTTGAGTTCGCCCATGTCGATGGGTTCCATCAGGCTTTCCTTGGCCAGCGCGACCGCCTTTTCCGCAGTGCCGCCGATGCCGATGCCCAACATGCCGGGCGGGCACCAGCCCGCGCCCATCTGCGGGATCATCTCCAGCACCCAGTCGACGATCGAATCGGCCGGGTTCATCATCTTGAACTTGGTCTTGTTCTCGCTGCCGCCGCCCTTTGCCGCGACATCGATCGTAACCTTGTTACCCGGCACCATTTCCACGTTCAGCACGCAGGGCGTGTTGTCCTTCGTGTTCTGGCGGCTGAACGCCGGGTCGCGCAGGATCGAGGCGCGCAGGCGATTTTCGGGATTGAGATAGGCGCGGCGCACCCCTTCATCAACCACATCCTGCATCGAGCGGCTATTGTCATCCAGCCGACAGTCCATGCCCCATTTGATGAACACGTTGACGATGCCGGTGTCCTGACAGATCGGGCGATGCCCCTCCGCGCACATGCGGCTGTTGGTCAGGATCTGGGCGATAGCGTCTTTGGCCGCCGGATTGGCTTCGGCTTCATAGGCTTTGCCCAATGCCCGGATATAATCCATCGGATGATAATAGCTGATGAACTGGAGCGCGTCGGCGACGCTCTCGATCAGGTCGGCGGTCTTGATGAGCGTCATCTTCCCAAAGTCCTTATCTGCCGCCCGCCCTGCACGGCGGGTCTTCGCATCGCGCGGCTAATCGGGAATCCCGTCCAAGTCCAGCATCAGCCATCGGCATAGGGAAAGTTGCGCCACCAGGGCTGTTTCTCCTCCAGCACCCGCGCAACGCTCGGCCGCGACTCCAGCCGGTCGAGATAGGCGGCCAGGACGGGATGATCGCGGCGCATCGGCACGATCTTGTCGGCATAGAAAAGCGCCGGCGCAGCGGCACAATCGGCCAGCCCGAACGTCTCGCCCGCCGCCCAGGTCCGGCCCGCGATCCGCGACCCGATCAGCGCATAGGCCTTGGCCAGCAGCGCGCGCGCCTGCGCCACGCCATGGGGGTCGCGCTCGCCTTCCGGCCGCAGCCGGTCGCCGACCAGCGCCTGCATCGGCGTCATGACATAATTGTCGAACAGCCGGTCCATCAGCCGCGCCTCCAGCGCCGCATCGGGATCGGCCGGGATCGGGCGGAAGGTGCCCGGTTCATGCTGCGCCATATATTCGATGATGATGCTCGCTTCCGCGACGGTGGCGGCGCGCGCGCGGTCATGCAATATGGGGAACTTGGCGATCGGCCACAGCGCCAGCCATTGCTGCGTCACGCCCTCCTCCTCCAGCATCCGCCGCTCGAATGGCACGCCGCTTTCATACAGGGCGATCAGAACCTTCCAGCAATAGGAAGAAAGGGGGTGGTAATAGAGAATCATCATGCGTTCCCATCAACCCATCGTCCATGATTGAGGGGTGGAATCGACCATCGGCGCATTTGCGTGACAAGCCTCAATTTATTTTTTCTTTATCCGCCACCCCTTGCCTTTTTCGAGAGCAAGGAAAGTCCATGCGTCGGCGTCCGCAACATCGCCGACCCGAGTCATGACGGCGACGAACCGAGTCCTCATTTTGTCATTTACCCTCTTGCGCCAACAAGCGGCTATGGCACTATCCATGGTATCGGGTTAACGGGGGTTCCCCAACAGATTGTGATTGCGCCGCCGGATCGATCTCCGCCGGAAGGAGGTTTCCGACCTTGCGATCTGCCCTGTTGGGCCTTTTTCCGTCCCCGGCGCGGTACGGTTCATGCTAGGATGCGCGGCTCACCCGCGACCCGCTTGACCGAATCGAACGAAACAGGAACATTCGGGGGCGGGCATGGACTTTCGGGATAGTGGACAAGGTGGCAACGTGGCAACTGTGATGGACGATCTGCTGGAAGAGGCAAAGACGCAGGCGGAGATGGCACCAGCGTCCTCCGAACCGCTCACATCCTCCACCGTGCTGGCGCGGCGCTTCCCCGTCACGACCGACAGGTCGCGCGATGCGCTGCTGACCGAATTCGGCAAGGATACGCTGAACGACCGCTATCTGCTGCCCGGTGAGAGCTATCAGGATCTCTTTGCCCGCGTCGCTGCTGCCTATGCCGACGACGCAGCCCATGCCCAGCGTGTTTATGACTATATCTCGCAACTCTGGTTCATGCCCGCCACGCCGGTTCTGTCCAACGGCGGCACCGGGCGCGGCCTGCCGATAAGCTGCTATCTGAACTCGGTCGATGACAGCCTGGAAGGCATCGTCAACACCTGGAACGAGAATGTCTGGCTCGCATCGCGTGGCGGCGGCATCGGCACCTATTGGGGCAATGTGCGCGGCATCGGCGAGCCGGTGGGCCTGAATGGCAAGACCAGCGGCATCATCCCCTTCGTCCGGGTGATGGATTCGCTGACGCTGGCGATCAGCCAGGGCAGCCTGCGGCGCGGGTCTGCCGCCTGCTATCTCGACATCTCCCACCCGGAGATCGAGGAGTTTCTGGAAATCCGCAAGACCAGCGGCGATTTCAACCGCAAGGCGCTCAACCTGCACCATGGCGTGCTGCTGACCGACGAATTCATGGAGGCGGTGCGCGACGGCGCCGACTTCGCGCTGCGCAGCCCCAAGGATCAGTCGATCCGCGGCACGGTCAACGCCCGCGCCCTGTTCCAGAAGCTGGTCGAAGTGCGCCTGGCCACCGGCGAACCCTATATCGTGTTCAACGATACCGTAAACCGGATGATGCCCAAGCATCACCGGGATCTGGGGCTGAAGGTCTCCACCTCCAACCTCTGTTCGGAAATCACCCTGCCGACGGGTCGCGACCATCTCGGCAACGACCGCACCGCCGTGTGCTGCCTCTCCTCGATGAACCTGGAAACCTGGGACGAGTGGAAGGATCATCCGACCTTCGCCGAGGATATCATGCGTTTCCTCGACAATGTGCTGCAGGATTATATCGACCGCGCCCCGCCGGAAATGGCGCGCGCCAAATATAGCGCGATGCGCGAACGCTCGGTCGGCCTGGGCGTCATGGGCTTCCACAGCTTCCTCCAGGCGCGTGGACTTCCGTTCGAAGGCGCGATGGCGAAGTCCTGGAACCTGCGCATCTTCAAGCATATCAATGCCAAGGTGAACGAAGCGTCGATGATGCTGGCGCAGGAGCGCGGGCCATGCCCCGACGCCGCCGACCAGGGCGTGATGGAGCGCTTCTCCTGCAAGATGGCGATCGCGCCGACTGCGTCGATTTCCATCATCTGCGGCGGCACCAGCGCCTGTATCGAACCGATCCCGGCGAATATCTACACCCACAAGACGCTGTCGGGCAGCTTCTCGATCAAGAATCCCTATCTGGAAAAGCTGCTGGTCGCCAAGGCGAAGGACAGCAGCGCGGTGTGGAATTCAATCCTGGAGAAGGGCGGATCGGTCCAGCATCTCGACTTCCTCACCCCGGAAGAAAAGGATGTGTTCAAGACCAGCTTCGAAATCGACCAGCGCTGGCTGCTCGAACTCGCGGCCGACCGCACTCCCTATATCGACCAGGCACAGTCGCTGAACCTGTTCATCCCGGCCGACGTGGAGAAATGGGACCTGCTCATGCTCCACTTCCGCGCCTGGGAACTGGGCATCAAGTCGCTTTACTATCTGCGCTCGAAGAGCGTGCAGCGCGCGGGCTTCGCCGGCGGGGTGGAAGCCGACAACACGATCGACGCGCCCAAGTTCGAAATCGGCGAAACCACCGACTATGACGAGTGCCTTGCCTGTCAGTAGGAGAAGCGGAATGTCCGGTAATATTCTTGAAGAACTCGCGCAAATGCTAGAAAGCAAAGGGCTTCCTCCAAGCTATATTGGTCGTACAACCCCGCTAGGGCACGGTATTTTTGGTCGGCGCGTAACGCCTGCTGCTAATGCTCTGCTGGGATATGATGAGCAGACTTCTGCTCGCGTCGCCTCAATTGCATCGCGTGGGTTGCAAGCGCCTGAGAGTTTGACGCTTAGCGAGATCAAATCGGTTTGTGCATCCGCTCTAACGCAAACGCAAAACCATACTTAATCGTCACCCCAGCGAAAGCTGGGGTCCCGCTTCTTAAAGCGCGATGCCTGCGTTCATTGGCATGACGTATCAATCCAAGGATTACCCCAAATGTCCCTTCTCCAAGCCTCCAAGGTCTACAAGCCCTTCGAATATCCCTGGGCCTATGAATATTGGAAGCGCCAGCAACAGCTCCACTGGCTGCCGGAAGAAGTGCCGCTGGGCGAGGATTGCCGCGACTGGGCGCAGAAGCTGTCCGATCATGAGCGCAACCTGCTGACGCAGATCTTCCGCTTCTTCACCCAGGCCGACGTGGAGGTGCAGGATTGCTACCACGAAAAATATGGCCGCGTGTTCAAGCCCACGGAAGTCAAGATGATGCTGACCGCGTTCAGCAACATGGAAACCGTCCATATCGCCGCCTACTCGCATCTGCTCGACACGATCGGCATGCCCGAAAGCGAATATAGCGCCTTCATGCAATATAAGGAGATGAAGGACAAACACGACTATCTGCAGCAGTTCGGCGTCGACACGGACGAGGATATCGCCCGCACGCTCGCCATGTTTGGCGGCTTTACCGAAGGCTTGCAGCTCTTCGCCTCCTTTGCGATGCTGATGAACTTCCCGCGCTTCAACAAGATGAAGGGCATGGGCCAGATCGTCACTTGGTCGATCCGCGACGAAACCCTCCATTGCGAAGGCATCATCAAGCTGTTCCACGCCTTCTGCGCGGAACGCAACTGCCTGACCCCCGCGGTCAAGGACGACATCATGGACATGTGCCAGAAAACGGTGCGGATCGAGGATGCGTTCGTCGATCTCGTGTTCGAAATGGGTCCGGTGCCGGGCATGACGCCCAAGGACATCAAGAAATATGTCCGCTACATCGCCGACTGGCGCTTGGGCCAGCTCGGCCTGAAGCCCATCTACATGATCGACGAGCATCCGCTCCCCTGGCTCGCCCCGCTGCTGAACGGCGTCGAGCATGCCAATTTCTTCGAAACCCGCGCGACCGAATATAGCAAGGGCGCGACGCGGGGCCAGTGGAACGATGTCTGGGACGCCTTCGACCGTCGCCAGAAGATCAAGGGCGGCGAAGCGGCCAACATCGACGCGGACCCCGACATGTTCAAGGCAGCGGGCATCGCGGCGGAATAAGGGGCTGGACCCCCTTACGGAAAGGCGGGATGCGGCCCCCGCCCTGGCGCATGATGGTGATCGGGCAAAGCAAATGGGCGCGACGCGCATCCCATCCCTGTCACCGCGCTATTTTGCCTGGAGCGCACTCGCGCAGGCCGCAGGATCAAGGTCCGTGCCCGATGGCGACCGGGCATCGACATGGGTGACGACCGGCTCTTTTCCGCGCGCCGGAGCGTAGAGATAGGCGTCAAGGACACAGCGGCCATTGGCATATTGCAGCTTGCGCACCGTCGTCTCGCGAATGTCGAGCCGGGGCTGGCCAAACATCTGGGTCAATTGCCGGGCGTCGGCACCGAGGAGCGGGCCTTGTTTCATGAAGGCGCTGGCCGGGGGGCCGGGCGGCGCGACCTGCGCGGAAGGCGGCACGATGGTGCCCGCGCCGCAAGCGGCGAGCGGCAAGGCAAGGAGCGAGGCCCAGAGGCAACGGAGCGTCGTCATGCGGACATTTTTCGGCCGAGCAACATATGGACCGCCATAGCCGCGCTGAAGATCGGCGCAAGCAGGTTGGCGACCGGCACCAGGAAGAGAATCGCCGAAACGAGGCCAAGGAGCCACCGGCTGCCGCGCGACAAGGGCGGCAGGGCGGGATGGCGCGGTTCCACCATGTCGGCCATGTCGTGGCCCAGCAGATAGGCGTTCAAGGCCAAAAACAGTCCGATCGTGCCGATACCCGTCACCAGCAGCAGAATATAGGCGGGTAGCGCGACGATGTTCCAGCCGATCGTCCGGCCGAGCGACAGCAGCGCGAAGCGCAGACTGCGCGCCCAGCCAGCCGGGCTGGCGGTCAGTGCCGCCTGGGGATAGCAATCGCGTTCGACCGCTTCGACGATGTCGTCGGCGAACAGGCCCATCACCGCCATCGCCGTGGCGCGAAACAGCAACCAGCCGGTCGCGACCATCACCAGCACGGTCGCCGCCCCTTCGCCGACACCACCCCCGCCCCAGCCATAATGCAGCCGCAGCGCATGGAATGCGCCCCAGAATGCGGCGGCGAGCAGTCCGAACAGCAACAGGGTCAACAACAGTGTCTTGCCCATCAGGCGCAGCGCCGCGCCATGGAAGATGGACGGAAAGGCGCGCAAGGCGGCGGTCAGGATCATGCCCCTGCTATCCTCCTGACGCCCTTTCCCGTCAATCAGCGCCGTTGCATGAGATCGCCCGCCCCGGTAGAGACGACGAAATTTTATTCCCTTCACAAGACAAGGATATTGCGTGACCCCTTCCGATCCCACGCTTGACGTCGTCGCGATCGGCAATGCCATCGTCGATGTTCTCGCCCGCAGCGACGACGCCTTTCTGGCGCAACATGCGCTGACCAAGGGCGGGATGCAGTTGATCGACGCCGACATGGCCGAAACGCTGTACGCCGACATGGCCCAGGCTAAGGAAATCAGCGGTGGTTCCGCCGCCAACACACTGGCGGGCCTTGCCGCGCTGGGCAAGACATGCGGTTTCATCGGCCAGGTCAATGACGACCAGTTGGGCGCGGTGTTCGCGCATGACGTGCGCGCGCTGGGTATCCGTTACGATACGCCGGTTCGCCAGGGCGACGTGCCGACCGCCCGCTGCCTGATCCTGGTCACGCCGGACGCGCAGCGGACGATGAACACCTTCCTGGGCGCATCGCAGTTCCTGCCGGAAGCGGCAGTCGATTTCGACCTGATCCGGTCGGCGAAAATCCTCTATCTGGAGGGTTATCTGTGGGATCCCGAACAGCCGCGCGCGGCAATGCGGGCGGCGATCGACGCGGCGCGCGGGGCGGGCCGCAAGGTCGCCTTCACCCTGTCCGACAATTTCGTGATCGACCGGCATCGCGCCGACTTCATCGACCTGATCGACAATGGCCAGATCGACATCCTCTTTTCCAACGAGGGTGAAATCCAGTCACTGGCGCAGGTCGATGATTTCGACGCCGCGCTCGCCCGCTTCGCTGGCAAGGTCCCGGTGCTGGTATCGACCCGCAGCGAAAAGGGCGCGGTGGCGATCGTCGATGGCGTGCGCTATGAAGCACCGGCCGCTGCGGTCGCGCAGATCATCGACACGACCGGCGCGGGCGACCTGTTCGCGGCGGGATTCCTGGCTGCCCATATCGATGGTCGCAGTGTAGAGGATGCGCTGGCGCTGGGCGCGGCGGCAGCAGCCGAGGTGATATCCCACTGGGGCGCACGCCCCGAAGAGGATCTGGGCGTGATCCGCGACACACTGTTCGCCTGACAGGGTTCACCTGACAAGCAAGGCCCGCCTCTCCGGCGAGAGGCGGGCCGTTTCGTTTATGCCGGCTTCTGCTTGCGGAAGAGGGTGCGATCGTCGGGGCCGAAGCCCCAGCGCCAGATGACTAGGCCATAGACGCCCAGGATCGCCCACACCCCGACCACCAGTTCGACCCATTCGAAACGGGGCGGCAGGGCGACAAAGGCCGCGCCGACGATGCAGGCGGCACCCGCCGCACTCAATAGCGGCCAGCGCCATGCGTTGATCGGCGCGCCCAGCAGCCGCGACAGCAGCCGCGCCTTGATGAAGGCCCCCACCCCCAGCGCAAGGCAAAGCGCCAGTGCGGGCGCGGCGGCGACCCACATCACCGGCCACCCCAGTTCCCGTGCGAGCAGGATCAGGACGAAGCTGAAGCCCGCCTGCAATCCGATCATGACGAGCGATATCATGAGATTGCGATGACGGGCCATATAGACCAGCGCGGATTCACTGACCACCGCCGTGGCAGCCACCACTTCGGCCAGCAGCAGGAACGCAAGCGCACCGGTGCCGCCGACGAAATGCGGGCCGACAAGACCCATTACCGCTTCGCCGGGAATGCCGAGCGCAAGTGCGATGCCGGCCTGCGCGGCGATGATCCAGAAGCCGACCTGGCTGACCTGGCGGGCAATGGCGGCGAGATTGTTTTCCGCCAGATTGCGGGTGATGACCGGGCCGAGAATGGGGTCGAAGCTGGTCTTGAGCTTTTGCGGCAGCGAGGCGACCTGCTGTGCGACATAATAGACGCCAATCACCGCCGGGCTGACGAACAGGCCCAATATCGCCATGTCGAGCCGACGCGATCCCCATTCGACGCCGTCAGCGGCGGCAAGCGGCAGGTTGCGCCGGGCGAGCCGCCACAAGCGCCCGGCGTCAGGCCGCCAGCCGTGCGGCATGCCATAATGGCGCGCCATCGGGATAAGCGAGGCGACCAGCGCCGCGATCATCGACACGGCATAGGAGAGGATCAGGCCGTCACGCTTTGAATAAAAGACGAAGGCGAAGGCACCGATGCTGATCGCCCAGGGTTCGATGATCGACCGCGCCCGCACCGTCGCCCCCACATCGAAGCGATAGGCGCAGGCAGCGAGCGCCACGTCCGATACCGCCACCGCGATCACCACCAAGGCGAGCAGCCGGTCGAGGCCGTTGATGCCGCTATTGGGGAACATCGCCTGCGGAAAGGCGACCAGGAGAACCGCCCCGACCAGCGCCGCAAGCAACGTCACCACCAGCGCATCGGTAACGACATGGCCATGTGGCCGCTCCGTCTGGCTGAGCGCGCCGGCCAGACCCCGTTTCAGGCCCAGCGTGGCGAGTTGGGCCACGAATTCCACCACCAGCACGGCATAGGCGAAACGGCCCAGCGCATCCGCGCCATACCAGCGCCCGGCAATGAACAGAAATGGCAGGCGCGCGGCGAGTCGCAGCAGGAAACCGAAAATATTGGTTCGCCCACCTTTGGCCAGGGCGGCGATGTCATCCTCCCCCTTCGACACGGATGCCTGCGTGGCCAACGCCTCCTGATCCCCCTGCGTCATCATATGTCTGTCAACTGCTGTAGGCGCAATATGGCGACGGCGCGACGGCTTATTCGGGCCGCAACGGTCGCGCGAGCAGTGCGTCGATCACCGTTCCGAGCGGCGCGGCGTCGGCGAGCAAGGCGCAGACCGCCTCCACCACCGGCATTTCCACCCCAGCCGCGCGCGCGGCATCGCGCAGGACAGGCGCGGTATGCGCGCCTTCGGCCACGGTGCGACGGTTGGAGAGCAGGTCGGCAGCGCGCGCCCCTTCGCCCAGCCCCTTGCCGAGCGAGAAGTTGCGCGAATTGGTGGATGAGCAGGTGAGGACGAGATCGCCCAGCCCCGAAAGGCCGCCCAGCGTTTCCGCCCGCGCGCCCCGCGCCAGGCCGAAGCGGGTCATTTCGGCAAAGCCCCGGCTGATCAGCGCGGCGCGGGCGTTGAGGCCAAGCCCCGCGCCTTCGGCCACGCCGCAGGCGATGGCGAGCACATTCTTGACCGCCCCGCCAATTTCCGCGCCGATCACATCGTCGGACAGATAGGGACGGAAGGACGGGCGGGCGATACGGGCGGCGAGACGTTGGCCAAGGCTGACATCCTCACAGGCCAGCGTGATGGCGGTCGGCAGCCCCCTGGCCACTTCATGCGCGAAGGTCGGGCCGGACAGGACGGCGATGGGTGCGGTCGGCTGCGCCTGTTGCGCCACCTGCGACATGAGCAGGCTGGTGCCCGCCTCGATCCCCTTGGAACAGAGCAGCAGCGGCACGCCGGCGGGCGCCTGGCGCACGACGCTGCGCAGATGCTGCGCCGGGCTGACGACCAGCAACAGGTCGCAGGCCGCCATGTCGGCCATGTCGCCGGTCGCGCGGATCGAGGGCGAGAGCGGGATGCTGGGCAAATAGAGCGGATTTTCATGGACGCCATTGATCGCGCCGACCACATCCGGCTCCAGCGCCCACAGCGCCACGTCCTGGCCGTCGCTGGCCAGCAGTTGCGCCAGCGCCGTGCCCCAGGCGCCCGCGCCAATGACTCCTGCCTTCATGCCTTCACGCCCCTCATGCCTTGACTCCGGCGCCGCGCGCTTTTTCCGCCGCCGGATCGAGCGGCCAGCGCGGCCGGGCGGGGAAAGTGAGATCGTCGACCAGGCCGATCGCATAGCGTTCCGCCCCGGCCCAGGCGATCATCGCCGCATTGTCGGTGCAAAGCCAGAGCGGCGGCGCGACGAAGGGCAGGCCGTGATCGGCAGCCAGCGCTTCAAGCGCGGTGCGGATGGCCATGTTGGCGGCGACCCCCCCGGCGACGACCAGCGCGGTCACGCCTTCGCTTTGCCCCAGCGCGCGACGGGTGCGGTCGATCAGGCAGTCGATCACGGCCTGCTGAAAGCTCGCGGCGATATCCTCGGTCCCATATTGGCCGGACTGGACGGCGCGCATCACCGCGCTCTTGAGGCCGGCAAAGGAGAAATGCGGTTCGGCCGTGCCGACCAGCGGGCGCGGCAGCGGCACCGCTTTTGCATTGCCCCGCGCCGCCGCTTTCTCCACCTGCGGGCCACCGGGATAGCCCAGCCCCAGCAGCTTGGCGGTCTTGTCGAAGGCTTCGCCGGCCGCATCGTCGATCGTGGTGGCAAGGCGGGCATAGGCGCCCGGCCCCTGCACATGGAGCAACTGGCAATGGCCGCCCGACACCAGCAGCAGCAGATAGGGGAATTGCAGGGTCGAATCGGCGAGACGCGGCGAGAGCGCATGCCCCTCCAGATGGTTGACCGCGATCAACGGCTTGCCCGCCGCATGGGCAAGGGCCTTGGCCGTCACCAGGCCGACCATCACCCCGCCGATCAGGCCCGGCCCGGCGGTGGCGGCAATGACATCCACGTCCGCCAGACTCATCTTCGCATCGGCCAGAGCTGCCTCGATCAGGGGGCTGAGCGCCTCGACATGAGCGCGGGCCGCGATTTCGGGCACGACGCCGCCATAGGGGCGGTGCGCCTCCTCCTGTGTGGCAAGGCGATGCGCCAGGATGCGACCATCGGCCGTCACCAGCGCCGCCGCGGTTTCATCGCAGCTCGATTCCAGGCCAAGAATGATGGTCATTGCCGCTTCCATCTAAAGGTCGTGGCCATTAGAGCAAGCCGCATATGCTTTTCACCGACCGACCGTTGCGCCTGGGCACCAGGGGATCGCCACTGGCACTGGCCCAGGCCCATATGACCGCGCAGGCTTTGCGCGCCGCCCATGGCTGGGCCATGGAGGCGATCACCATCGTCACCGTGCAGACCAGCGGCGACCGGATACAGGACCGGGCGTTGGCCGAGATCGGCGGCAAGGCGCTGTGGACCAAGGAACTGGACCGGGCGTTGGCCAGCGGGCAGATCGACTTTGCGGTGCATAGCATGAAGGATGTGGAGACGCTGCGCCCTGACGCCTTCCGTATCGCCGCGATGCTGCCGCGCGCCGATGTGCGCGACAAGCTGGTGGGGGTGGACGGTTTCGACGCGCTGCCGGCCAATCCGATCGTCGGCACCAGTTCGCCGCGCCGGGCGGCGCAGGTGAAGCGGCTGCGGCCCGATGCCACCATCACATTGTTCCGGGGCAATGTCGCGACGCGCCTGGCGAAGCTGGCGGCGGGCGAGGTGCATGCCACATTGCTGGCGGCAGCGGGTCTCGACCGGCTGGACCAGCAGGATGTCGGCACGCTGATCCCGATCGAAACGATGCTGCCCGCCCCGTCGCAGGGCGCGGTGGGGATCGAGACGCTGGCGGCCAATCGCCCGATGCTGGCGGCGCTGGATGCGATCAACGATGTTGACACCTGTGACGCGGTGCTGGCCGAGCGGGCGGTGCTGCGCGGCCTGGGCGGCACCTGCCATTCGCCGATCGCGGCGCTGGCGGTGGTGGACGGCGACGGCCTGTTCCTGCGCGCCGAGATCATCAGCCCGGACGGGACCGAAACGGTGCGGGAAGAGGCGCATTTGCCGCGCGGCGATGCCGCAGCGGCCGAGGCGATCGGCCGGATGCTGCTCGACCGCGCCAGTCCGGCCTTGCGCGCCCTGTTCGAACCGTGACGCGCATCCTCATCCTGCGCCCCGAACCGGCGGCGGGCAGGACAGCGGCCAAGGCGGCGGCGCTGGGGCTGGACGCACAGGTCCATCCGCTGTTCGCGCCCCAGCCGGTCGACTGGACACCGCCACCGCCCGATGCGTTCGACGCCCTGCTGCTGACAAGCGCCAATGGGGTGCGGATGGCCGGGGCGGGCCTGCGCCAGTATCACGCGCTGCCCGCTTATGCGGTGGGAGAGGCCACGGCGCGGGCGTTGCGCGGGGCAGGCTTTGCCGATGTGGTGGCAGGCGTCGGCGATGGCAGTGCCATAGTGCGGCAAATCGCGGCGGACGGGCATGGCCGGCTGTTGCACCTGGCCGGCACCACCGTCGCGCCGATGGAAGCGGGGCCACTTCGGATCAGCCGCATCCCGGTCTATAGTATGGCGAGCCTGCCGCCCGACCCGACCTTGCTGGCGGCGGCGGTGCCGGGATCGGTCCTGCTGATCCATTCGCCACGCGCGGGGGCGCGGCTGGCGGCGCAGATGCCGCAAGCGCAGCGCGCGACACTGCACCTGATCGCGATCAGCACCGCCGCCCTGGCCACCTGCGGGACCGGCTGGCTGAGCGCGACGGCCCCTGCGCTGCCGCGGGATGACGAGATGCTGGCCCTCGCCCGCCGATTGTGCGAATGACGGGACGATGACAGACGAAAGGGTCCGCATGAGCGACGAGGTCGGGGCAGCCAGCATCGGTGCAGTGCCGCCGCCCGTGCGCCGCCGCAGCCTGTTGCCGGTGCTGATCATGGTCTTGCTGGCCTTTGCCCTGGGCGTTGTCCTGACCGTCTGGGCCTGGCCGCAGATCCAGCGGCGGTGGGGCGATCCCCAGCCGCAGGCCGTGCTGCCCGCCGCCATGCCCGGCACGACAGGCGCACCGCAGGCCGTCACGGTCAAACCGCTGACCGCCGATGCCGGGCAGATGCTCGACACGCGCGTGATGCAGTTGGAGGAAAGGCTGAACCGCATCAGCGTGGAGGCGCAGGCCGCGTCGGGCAATGCGGCGCGGGCCGAAGGGTTGCTGGTCGCCTTCGCCGCCCGGCGCGCGCTCGATAGCGGCGCCCCGCTCGGCTATATCGAGGGGCAGTTGCGGCTGCGCTTCGGCCAGGCACAGCCCCGTGCGGTCGCCGCGATCATCAATGCCGCGCGCGAACCGATCACGCTCATCGACCTGCGGGCCGGTCTGATCGATATTGCCGACAGGGTGACGCGGACACCGTCCGACGCAAGCTGGTGGAGCGCGCTGGAGCGGGAAGCGCGCGAACTGGTGACGATCCGCAAGGCGACCACGCCGTCGCCCCGGCCACAGGCGGCGATGGAGCGGGCACTGCGCTATATCGACGGCGGCCGGATCAGCGCGGCGCTGGCCGAGGTGGAGCGGCTGCCCGGCAGGGCGGCGGCCGACCGCTGGATTCAGGCGGCGCGGC
The DNA here is from genome assembly GCF_030580935.1 of Sphingobium cyanobacteriorum. GTDB lineage: Bacteria > Pseudomonadota > Alphaproteobacteria > Sphingomonadales > Sphingomonadaceae > Sphingobium > Sphingobium cyanobacteriorum. The sequence goes on from NZ_JAUQOM010000005.1 coordinate 78,148, forward strand.
GCTATCTGGAGGCGCGGCGCGCGCTCGACCTGATCGAGACGGCGGCCATATTGGAACCGCGCCAGTTGCGCGGAACGGAAGGCGCGGCGGTAAACCAGACATCGCCACTCGCCCCTTAATACATTCTTCAGGATGCTGTCACAAACGACGAACCGTTTGTCCTGATCGACCAAAGCCATGGACGGGGCACCCCATGTCATGAGAATGTCATCTTTCGATTCCGAAAGAGGACCATCCATTCGTGCCCCCCTATGCCGACGCCATTGCCAGTTTCTGGAAGGACCGCCTGGTCGGCGGGCCGCGTGCGCCGGAACGACCGGCATTGCAGCAATTGCTGGGCAATATGTCGGTGCCCTTCGACCTGGCGCGGACCCGCGCGCAGGCAGCGATGCTGGCGCAGGGGATGCGCGGCGACGGGCGGCCGGTGTTGCTGATCCCCGGCCTGCTGGCGTCGGAACGGCGGATGGAGCCGCTGCGCGCCATATTGGAAGCGGCGGGGTATCGCGCGCATGGCTGGGACATGGGCCGCAATTTCGGGCCGAAGCCTGACAGTCTGGAACAGATCGACCGGCAGGTGGACGCGATCCGCCGGGACAGCGGCTCGCCGGTGGCGTTGGTCGGATGGAGCCTGGGCGGGCTGTATGCGCGCGAATATGCCAAATTCGCGGCGCATAAGGTCGGCGGCGTGGTGACGATGGGCACGCCCTTTTCCGGCGATCCGCGCGCCAATCATGCCTGGCGACTATACCAACTGGTATCGGGCTTTCCGGTCGACCGCCCCCCCTTCCCCTGCACCCGCGAAGCCAAGCCGCCGGTGCCGACCGTGGCGCTGTGGTCGCGGCGCGACGGCGTGATCCTGCCCGAATGCGCCAAAGGCCGCGCGGGCGAGCGCGACCGGGCGATCGAGGTGGATTGCACCCATATGGGCTTTGCCGCCGCGCCGGAAGGAATTGCGGCCGTGGGCAAGGCGCTGGAAGCGATCGCCGCCTGATCGCAGGCGGGCCATATGGCCGCCATGAAGCGACCATATGGGTCACAGTTCCGAAATACACAGCGTCGCCAGCATCGTATTTTAGCGGTTTTTTGCGGAAAACAGGACCGGAATGCGCCACCGAAGCGCCCGTGGCGCACCTGTCGGGTCACGACGATGCACCGCCGATGTAACGGCAACGCCCCATATAGATCACGGTGGCGCGTCTGGGCGGGGATGATCGGCGGGCGGGTGCGCGTGCGGAGGGCGGGCAGGTCCATCGACGAGGATAGATCAGAGGAAATCCTACATTGGAAGCGGAATAGGAGGGGGCATTCATGCTCTGCATGATGATGTTTTTCTCATGCGGAGGCCGGGCAGTGGAGGGGCATCCGACTCTTCACCGGCATCTTTCGCCGTGTCGAAAGGCCGGGAGATGGGTTCCCGCCTGCGCGGGAATGACGAAAAGGGGTGGGGAGCGGACTGGCGGGTTGCGGGGTGCAGGTGGGACAGAACAGACAAAGATCCAGCGTCACCCCAGCGAAGGCTGGGGTCTCAGGCGGCGGCGCGTTACAGTAGGGCATGGCGCGCCTCGTTCTGGCGGCGCCACATGATGGCATCGCGCTCGCCATCGCCCGCGAGAAGGCCCTCAAAGCCTGGAAGCGCGAATGGAAAATCCGGCTCGTAGAAGAGAGTAATCCAGATTGGCGCGATAGGACGGACCTTATCCTCTGACCGCCTGAGACCCCAGCCTGCGCTGGGGTGACGATAAGAAGAATGTCCGCTTCAGGACAATGGCACACCTTGTTTTGAAGGCAAAAAATGGTCGTTTCCGGTAATGTCTCCCCTGCAAGGGCAGGGCGATCGTATATGAACAGTCCGTTCGTCCTGAGCATGTCGAAGGACTGTCCTTTTCTTGGCGTGGAACGATTGGATCACGGGAAAAGCTGCGCTTCGACAGGCTCAGGATGAACGGGGCCTTTGCCACATCCAAGGGCACATTCCATATGCGACAGCTCGCTCTGACAGGGGCCGCATGTCATGCCTGCTTCCGGTCCCATCCGGCCGGAAACCCGGCATCAGGATCGCAGGCGGGTCAGGGCTTCGTCACGACCGATCAGCGGGAGCAACTGGCCCATGTCCGGGCCGTGATCAAGGCCCGTCAGCGCGCGGCGGAGGGGGAGGAACAGCGTCTTGCCCTTGCGGCCCGTCTCGCCTTTGAGCGCATCTGTAAGCGCGCGCCATATGCCTGCGTCAAAGGGCAGGTCGGCAAGCAGGCGATGGGCGGCCGTCAGGAAATCGCGGTCGTCCTGCGCCGGTGCGGGCGCGTCGATGGGGCCGGTGACGATGCGCCACCAGTCGGCGGCGCCGGCGACCGTTTCCAGATTGGGGCGGATCGCCTCCCACGCCGCTTCGTCCATGCCCTGGGGCAGGCGATCGGCGACGGCCTCGAAGGGGAGGAGGTGGACGATCTTCTGGTTGAGGGTCGCCAGTTCCGCCTCATCGAAACGGGCGGGCGCGCGGCCGAAATGGGCGAAGTCGAAACTGGCGATCAGGGGGGCCATGTCCGCGAACGGCTCTATGGGTTGCGAACTGCCCAGGCGCGCGAGCAGCGCGGCGATGGCGGCCGGTTCAAGGCCGATCTCGCGGAAATGGGCGACGCCGAGCGACCCCAGGCGCTTGGACAGCTTGCCTTCGCTGCCGGTCAGCAGCGCTTCATGGGCGAATTGCGGCAGGGGCGCACCGAGCGCGGTGAACATCTGGATCTGGGTCGCGGTGTTGGAGACATGATCCTCGCCGCGCAGGACATGGGTGATGCCCATGGCGATATCGTCGATGACCGAGGGGAGCATGTAGAGCCAGGAGCCGTCGGCGCGGCGGATGACGGGATCGGACAGCAATCTGGGGTCGAACCGCTGGTCACCACGGATGAGGTCGGTCCAGGCGATCGGCTGGTCATGGTCGAGCCTGAAGCGCCAGTGGGGGGTGCGGCCTTCGGCTTCATGAGCCGCGATCTGGTCCGGGGTCAGCGACAGGGCGGCGCGATCATAGACCGGCGGCAGGCCGCGCCCCAGCAGGATCTTGCGGCGCAGGTCGAGTTCCTGGGCGGTTTCATAGGCGGGATAGACATGGCCCGATGCCTTGAGCGCCTCAAACCGGGATTCGTAGAGGGCGAAGCGGTCGGACTGTCTTTCCTCGCCATCCCAATGGAGGCCGAGCCAGGCCAGGTCCGCCTTGATCGCTGCGGCATATTCGGGGCGCGAGCGTTCGAGGTCGGTATCGTCCAGGCGCAGCAGGAATTGCCCGCCGCTCTTGCGCGCCCACAGCCAGTTGTGGAGCGCGGCGCGGATATTGCCGACATGGAGATGGCCGGTCGGCGACGGGGCGAAGCGGGTGATGACGGTCATGCTGGTCCTCAACCCGTTCGGTTCGAGCTTGTCGAGAACTGTTCTCGACGGACGTGCCTCGACAAGCTCGACACTGCTCGAACCGAACGGCCGTTATATGGTTCTGAAGCCGTTGGTGATCGGGTAGCGGCGGTCGCGGCCGAAATTGCGGGTGCCCAGTTTCACGCCGGGGGGTGACTGACGGCGCTTATATTCGGCGATGTAGAGCAGCCGCTCGATCCGGGCGACCGTCTCCTTCTCGAACCCGCGCGCGACCAGTTCATCGACCGACAATTCCTCCTCGACCAGGCCGTAGAGGATCGGGTCGAGGATTTCATAGGGCGGCAGGCTGTCGTCGTCGCGCTGATTGTCGCGCAGTTCGGCGCTGGGCGGCTTGGTGATGACGCGGTCGGGCATCACCGGGCCTTGCGGGCCGATGCCCGCGCCCAGGGACGGCACATGCGCGTTGCGCCAGCGGCAGAGGTCGAACACGGTGGTCTTGTAGGCGTCCTTGAGCACCGAATAGCCGCCCGCCATGTCGCCATAGATGGTGGCGTAGCCGACCGACATCTCGCTCTTGTTGCCGGTGGTGAGCAGCATATGGCCATATTTGTTGGACAGCGCCATCAGCGTCACGCCCCGGATGCGCGACTGGATATTTTCTTCGGTCAGGTCGCGCTGGCGGCCGTCGAAAACCGGGGCCAGCATAGAGTCAAAGGCGGCAACGGCGGGTTCGATAGGGATGGTGTCGTAACGGACGCCGAGCAGGCGGGCGCATTCCACCGCATCGTCCAGGCTGTCCTGACTGGTGAAGCGGGAGGGCATCATGACGCACCAGACGCGATCCGGGCCGAGCGCATCGACCGCAACGGCGGCCGACAGCGCCGAATCGATGCCACCCGACAGGCCAAGGACCACGCCGGGGAAACGGTTGCGGTTCACATAGTCGCGCAGGCCCAGCACCATGGCGTTGTAGATGTCGGCCGGGCGGTCATCCAGCGCGTGCGGCTCGCCGGGCAGGCAGACCCACTGGCCGTCCCGCTTTTCCCATTGGGTGAGCGCCAGCGCTTCTTCCCAATCGGGGAGTTGCTGGGCGAGGCTGAGGTCGCCGTTCATGACGAAGGAGGCGCCGTCGAACACCAGTTCGTCCTGCCCGCCGACGCGGTTGAGATAGACCAGAGGCAGGCCGGTTTCACGGACGCGCGTGCCCGCGACGCTGTTGAGGCGGCGGTCATCCTTGTCCACTTCATAGGGGCTGCCATTGGGGCTGATCAGGATGTCCGCGCCTTCAGCTTTCAAATGCGCGGTGACGAAGGGGAACCAGATATCCTCGCAGATCGGCACGCCGATCCTGACGCCCTTGAAATCGATCGGCGCGGGCAACGGGCCGGGAGCGAAAAGTCGCTTTTCATCGAACGTGCCGTAATTGGGCAGTTCGCGCTTTTGCCGGATCGCCGTGACAGCGCCATTTTCCAGCAGCGCGACGACGTTGAACAGCACGCCCTGCGCGGCGACCACGGTGCCGACCAGCATCGCCGGGCCGCCATCGGCGGTTTCCTGCGCCAGCCGGTCGAGCTGGTAATTGGCCTGCGTTACCAGGGCGGGCTTGAGAACCAGGTCTTCGGGCGGATAGCCGATCAGTTGCAGTTCGGGATAGACGATGAGGTCGGCGCCCGTCGCCCGTGCCCGCCATTCCAGCATGGCGTCGGCATTGGCTTTCAGGTCGCCCACGGACTGGGTCATCTGCGCGAGCGCGATCACGAGTTTGTCGGTCATGCCCCGGCCCCTAGTCCATTTTGTCGCAGCGCGCAAAAGCGCCTTTCCACATGGGACTTGCCCCGCTAAAGGGGCCGCGTTTCGCGCATCGTCATCAATTCGTCACGCCACTTCGTTTGGGGGGTTTTCGCCATGAAACTCATGACCGGCAATTCGAACAAGCCGCTTGCGGCCGCCATCGCCGACTATATCGAAATCCCCCTGACCGACGCGAGCGTCCGCCGTTTCGCCGACGAGGAAGTTTTCGTGGAAATTCATGAGAATGTCCGCGGCGAGGACGTGTTCGTGCTGCAATCGACCAGCTATCCCACCAACGACAATCTGATGGAATTGCTGATCATGATCGATGCGCTCAAGCGCGCGTCGGCCAAGCGAATCACCGCTGTCGTCCCCTATTTCGGCTATGCCCGGCAGGACCGCAAGCCCGGCCCGCGCACGCCCATATCGGCGAAACTGGTCGCCAACCTGATCACCACGGCGGGGGCCGACCGCGTGCTCTCGGTCGACCTGCACGCCGGGCAGATCCAGGGCTTCTTCGACATTCCGACCGACAATCTGTTCGGCGCGCCGGTCATGTCGGCCGATATCCAGGCCCGGTTCGGCGACCGCAATGTCATGGTCGTGTCGCCCGACGTGGGCGGCGTGGTGCGCGCCCGCGCACTGGCCAAGCGGCTGGACAATGCCCCGCTCGCCATCGTCGACAAGCGCCGCGAGCGGGCGGGCGAATCGGAAGTGATGAACATCATCGGCGACGTGAAGGGTCGCTTCTGCATCCTGATCGACGACATCGTCGATTCGGCGGGCACGCTGTGCAACGCCGCCGCCGCGCTGAAGGCGCAGGGCGCCGAGGAAGTCGTCGCCTATGTCAGCCATGGCGTGCTGTCGGGCGGCGCGGTGGCGCGGGTCGAGGCGTCGGAACTGCTGGAGCTGGTCATCACCGATTCGATCCAGGGCACCGACGCGGTCAACGGCGCGAAGAGCATCCGCCACCTGCCGATCGCCCCGCTGCTGGGCGAAGCGATCAAGCGCATCGCGGATGAAAGCTCGGTGTCCAGCCTGTTCGATTGATAGTGCCTGCCCCCCGTTCAGGCGGCAGGCAACAGCACCAGCGGCGCGCATAGCATCAGGATCAGCGCCACGACGACACGCTGGCCGCGCGAGATGCCGAGCGGCTTTTCGCGCCACAGCATCGGACAGGCCAGCACCGCCAGCGCGATCAGCATGTTGGACAATGTCGCCGATCCGCCGACCGGCATGTCCTGCCGCAGGGCGAGGCCCGTAAACAGGGTGATGAAGCTCAATATCCAGCCGATCAGCGCCATGCCGGTCAGCCTAGCAAGCCGATCTTGCCGAAGCCTTAATCGATCGGCGTCCAGGGATCATAGCTGCCGAAGCTCCACACATTGCCTTCGGGATCGAGCGCGGTGTAGCCGCGGCCGGGATAGCCGTCATTGTCCTGCGGTTCCTGCACCACCACCGCGCCTTCGTTGCGGGCATGGAGGCAATGACCGTCGGGATCGGGCACGACGACATAGACGGACGCGGTGATGCCGCCCAGGTCGCGGGCGGTGGACCAGGTGTAGAGCGATTCGCCTTCCATGTCCCTGACGCTGCCCAGCAGCACCATGCCATCGCCCAGCACCAGTTGGGCGTGATGGATGATGGTCGGGTCGGCATCATCGGGATAGACGGCGTGGCGGGTGAAGCCGAAGGCGGCGCACAGGAAATCGATCGCGGCGGGGGCGTTGGCGTAGCGCAGGCACGGGATGACGGGCGAACCGGGCATGTTCCTCTCCTTCATGTCTTGCGCCGCGCAGTCTAGCGCAACGGCGGCGCAACCGCTAGGCGAAGGGCATGACAACCCGCGACGACCTGGCCCTTGCCAACCGCCTTGCCGATGCCGCCGGCGCGGCGATCCGCCCCTTTTTCCGCGCCCGCTACGATACCCAGATCAAGGCGGACAAGTCGCCGGTGACGGAGGCCGACCGCGCCGCCGAAGCGGCGATCCGCGCCATATTGGAGAAGGAGCGGCCGGGCGACGGCATCATCGGCGAGGAATATGGATCGGTGCGCGAGGATGCCGAGCGGGTGTGGATCCTGGACCCCATCGACGGGACGCGCAGCTTCATCGCCGGGCGGCCGATCTTCGGCACGCTGATCGCGCTGACGCAAGGGGGGTGGCCGACGATCGGCATCATCGACCAGCCGGTCGCGCGCGAACGCTGGGCCGGGATGAGCGGGCAGCCCACGACCTTCAACGGCAAGCCGGTGCGGACGCGGGCGTGCAGGGCGCTGGAGGGCGCGGGCATCGCGACCACCAGCCCGCATCTGTTCGCCGATGGCGACGTGCCCCATTATCTGGCACTGGTCGCTGCCGTGTCCGGCGGATCGCCGCGCCAGGGGCCGGTCTATGGCGGGGATTGCTATAATTACGGGCTGCTGGCGGCAGGATTCCTGGATATCGTCATCGAATCGGGCCTGCAAAGCTATGATTTCGCGGCGCTGGTGCCGGTGGTCGAGGGCGCGGGCGGAATGATGTGCGACTGGCATGGCGAACCGCTGACGGCGGACAGCGAAGGCCATGTGCTGGCGCTGGGCGACCCGGCCCGGCTGGAGGATGTGCTGGAGGCGATGGCGGCGGTGGCGGATCACAGCCACCATCATTGAGTCTGCATAATGAGCCTCGTCGGGGGATGGGTGGCGCCCTCTCGATAGGGTGACAGCCCTCCGTCAGGCATCCGGCCTGCCCCTTCCCCTGCCAGGGGAGGATTTCCGGTTGGTGCGAATCGCTTGCCTTTTGCCGCGCAGGCCCCTAAGCGCGCCGTTCGCGATATTCAGTGAGACCGCCCGGCTAACGAGGGCTGCCGGGGCTGTCTGTAATCGTCGCGCTGAACAAGGAGACGAAAATGCCCAAGATGAAGACCAAGAGCGGTGTGAAGAAGCGCTTCAAATTCACCGCCACCGGCAAGGTCAAGCACGGCGTCGCTGGCAAGCGTCACCGCCTGATCAGCCATAACGCGAAATATATTCGTCAGAACCGCGGCACGTCCGTCCTGTCGGATGCCGATGTTGCCCATGTGCGCCTGTGGGCGCCCTACGGCCTGAAGTAAGGAGTAGAGGCACATGGCACGCGTAAAACGTGGTACGACCACCAAGGCGAAGCATAAGCGGTTATTGGTTCAGGCGAAGGGCTATTATGGCCGTCGCAAGAACACGATCCGCATTGCGCGCCAGGCCGTCGAAAAGGCCGGCCAGTACGCTTATCGCGACCGCAAGGTCAAGAAGCGCAGCTTCCGTGGCCTGTGGATCCAGCGCATCAACGCTGGCGTCCGCGCCGAAGGCCTGACCTATTCGCAGTTCATGCATGGCCTGAAACTGGCCGGCGTGGAGCTGGACCGCAAGGTTCTGGCCGACATTGCGATGCACGAAGGCGAGGCTTTCAGCGCCATCATCGCCCAGGCGAAGGCTGCGCTGCCCGCAGCCTGAGCGGATTGATCGCAAGATCGTCCAAAAGGGCGCCGGGGCAGATGCCTTCGGCGCCCTTTTTGTTTTTCTGCCGCCCTTCGTCCTGCGCCAAGGCAGGGGCTTTGCCAGGCTCAGCCCGAACGGATTGCGGGGCGCCTGCTGCTTTAAGGGAGCAACCCCATGTCGCTGCATCTCTGGTGGCTATATGTTACGGCGGTTTTCCTGATTTCGGCCACGCCGGGACCGAACATGCTGCATGTGATGACGCAGAGCATCGCCCATGGCCCGCGCAAGGCGATGGCGACGATGGCGGGGCTGATGAGCGCGGTGCTGCTGTGCCTGGTCGCGTCGGCGCTGGGTCTGGGCGCGCTGCTCAAAGCATCGCCCCGGCTGTTCGACGTGCTGCGCTATGCGGGCGTCGCCTATCTGGTCTGGCTGGGGATCAAGGCGTGGCGCGCGCCGGTGGGCAGTGCCGCCGCGACGGCGCCCGCGCGGTCGCACCATGCGCTCTATGCCACCGGGCTGCTGACCGGCCTGTCCAACCCCAAGCTGATCATCTTCGCCGCCGCGCTGTTCCCGCAGTTCATCGACACGGGCCGCCCGTTCTGGGTGCAGCTTGCGATCCTGATCGTCAGTTTCGTGGTGATCGAAAGTTTCTGGTACAGCGTCTATGCACTGGGCGGCCTGCGCCTGGCGCGCTGGCTGGCGCCGGCCAACCGGCAGAGATTGTTCAATCGGGGGACAGGGATGCTGTTCATCGGCTTTGGCGGCGCATTGCTGGGGGCGCGGGCTTAACCGTCTTTCCTTGATTGCCCTGCCTCGCTAAGGCGCGAGCATATGTTCGCCACCACTGGCTTTGGAAGATGTATGACTGAGATTGCCAATCTGAAAGCCGGGTTGATTGCCGACATTGCCGCCGCCGACACGCTGGACGCGGTCGAGGCGTTGCGCGTTGGCGCTTTGGGCAAGAGCGGAGTCATTACCGGCCTGCTCAAGACGCTCGGCCCGATGTCGCCGGACGAGCGACTGGAAAAAGGCCCGCCGATCCAGGATCTGCGCGAGAGCGTGACCGCCGCGCTGGCGGAGCGGAAGGCGGCGCTGGAGCAGGCGGCGCTGGACGCGCGGCTCGCGTCGGAGAGGGTCGACATGACCCTGCCCGCCGAGACTGGCCCGCAGGGCAGCGTTCACCCGGTCAGCCAGGTGATGGACGAGCTGGCGGAAATCTTTGCGGATCTGGGTTTCTCGGTCGCGACCGGGCCGGAGATCGAGGATGACTGGCATAATTTCACCGCGCTCAACATCCCGGAGACGCACCCGGCGCGGGCGATGCACGACACTTTCTACTTCCCCGACGTAAATGACGCCGCCCAGAAGATGCTGCTGCGCACCCATACGTCGCCGGTGCAGATCCGCACGATGATGACACAGGAGCCGCCGATCCGCATCATCGCGCCCGGCCGTGTCTATCGCAGCGACAGCGACGCGACCCACACGCCGATGTTTCACCAGATCGAAGGGCTGGTGATCGACAAGGGGATCACCCTGGGGCACCTGAAATGGACGCTGGAGACGTTCCTCAAGGCGTTTTTCGAGCGTGAGGATATCGTCCTGCGCCTGCGCCCCAGTTACTTCCCGTTCACCGAACCGTCGGTCGAGGTCGATGTCGGCTATACGCTGGTGAACGGCCAGCGGGTCATCGGCGGGGATGGCGAAGGGCCAAGCGGCGGCTGGCTGGAGGTGCTGGGCAGCGGCATGGTGAACCGCCGGGTGATCGAGGCGTGCGGCCTTGATCCCGACGAGTGGCAAGGCTTTGCCTTTGGCACCGGGGTCGACCGGCTCGCCATGCTCAAATATGGGATGAACGACTTGCGCGCTTTCTTCGACGGCGACCTGCGCTGGCTCAAACATTATGGCTTTTCGGCGCTGGACGTGCCCACGCTGAGCGGAGGAGTGGGCGCATGAAGTTCACGCTGAGCTGGCTCAAGACGCATCTGGCGACCGATGCCGACCTGCCGACGATCCTCAGGACGCTGAACGCCATCGGGCTGGAGGTCGAAGGCGTCGAAAATCCGGCCGACAGGCTGGGCGGCTTCAAGATCGCCAAGGTCCTGACCGCAGAGCCTCATCCGCAGGCCGACAAGTTGCAGGTGCTGACAGTCGATCATGGCGACGGTGCGCCGTTGCAGGTCGTGTGCGGCGCGCCCAATGCGCGCGCGGGCCTTGTCGGCGTGTTCGGGACCGAAGGCGCGGTAGTGCCGGCCAATGGCATGGTGCTGAAAAAGACCGCGATCCGGGGCGTCGAATCCAACGGCATGATGTGTTCGACCCGTGAACTGGAACTGGGCGATGATCATGACGGCATCATCGAACTGGAGCCGCACGCGCCGGTGGGGCAGGTCTATGCCGACTGGGCAGGGCTGAACGATCCGGTCATCGACGTCAGCGTCACCCCCAACCGGCAGGACTGCATGGGCGTGCGCGGGATCGCGCGCGATCTGGCGGCGGCGGGCCTTGGGACGCTGAATGCCATCATCGTGCCGGAGATTGCGGGCGTCGGGCCGGGACCGGATGTGCGGACGGACGACACGGACGGCTGCCCCGCTTTTTTTGCGCGGACCGTGCGCGGCGTGACCAATGGTGCGTCGCCCGAATGGATGGCGCGGCGGCTGAAGGCGATCGGCCAGAAGCCGATCAGCACGCTGGTCGACATCACCAACTATATCATGTTCGATCTTGGAAGGCCGCTGCACGTCTATGACATGGCGACGCTCAAGGGCGGACTGGTGGCGCGCAAGGGCAACGCCGGCGAGCAGGTGCTGGCGCTCAACGGCAAGAGCTACACCGTCGACGAGACGATGACCGTCATCGCCGACGACGCAGCCGTGCACGACATTGGCGGCATCATGGGCGGCGAACATTCCGGCGCGCAGGACGGGACGACCGACGTGCTGATCGAATGCGCCTATTTCACGCCGGAGCGGATTGCGATGACGGGGCAGAAACTGGCCCTGACGTCCGACGCGCGGGGCCGCTTCGAGCGCGGGGTCGATCCGGCCTTTCTGGACGATGGCCTGTCGATCGCCACCAGCCTGGTGGTGAGCCTGTGCGGCGGCACCCCCAGCGAGGCGACCCGCGCGGGAACGCCGCCGGTCGCGGCGAAGATCGTCAGCTATGATCCGGGCCGGTGCCTGACGCTGGCGGGCGTGGACGTGCCCGCCGACGAACAGCGCCGCATCCTGGCAAGCCTGGGCTTCACCGTCACCGGCAGCGATGGCGGGTTCGAATATCAGGACGGCGTGCCGGTGAGCGTCGCGGCCGACTGGGCGATCGCCGTGCCGAGCTGGCGGCGCGACGTTGATGGCTGGCCCGACATCGTGGAAGAAGTGGTGCGGATCGTGGGTCTGGGCCAGGTGCCCTCCACCCCGCTGCCGCGCGTGCCGGGCGTCGCCCGCCCGACCGCCACGCCAGAACAACTGGTCGAGCGTCGGGTGCGTCGCACTGCCGCAGCGCGGGGTCTGGCCGAAGCGATCAACTGGTCGTTCCTGTCCGAAAAGGAGGCCGCCGCTATGGGTGGTGGCGACTGGACGCTGGCGAACCCGATTTCCGAGGATTTGAAGGTCATGCGACCTTCGCTGCTGCCCGGCCTGCTGGCGGCGACCAGGCGCAATGTCGATCGCAGCGCGACCAGCGTGCGGCTGTTCGAACTGGGTCGCCGCTATTTCCGGCAGGGCGAGCGGGCGACCGCAGGCTTCGTGCTGGCCGGCGAGAAGGTGGCGCGCGGCTGGCAGAACGGCAAGGCGCAGGGCTTCGACGCCTTCGACGCCAAGGCGGAAGTGATCGCGCTGCTGGCGGCCGCCGGCGCGCCGGTCGCCAATCTCCAGAATTTTGGAGAAGTGTCCGCCGCCTATCATCCCGGCCAGTCGGGCACGCTGCGGCTGGGGCCAAAGGTGGTGCTGGCCGAATATGGCGTGCTGCATCCCAGCCTTGCCAGGCAGTTCGGCCTGAGCGGCACCGTGGTCGCGGGCGAGATTTTCCTCGATGCGATTCCGGGCAAGCGCAAGGCAGGCTTCATGCGCGCGCCCTATGCGCCGCCGCCGTTGCAGGCGGTGAAGCGGGACTTCGCGTTCGTCGTGCCGGACAGGGTCGAGGCCGATGCGCTGGTGCGCAGCGTGAAAGGCGCGGACAAGAAGGCTATCGTCGATGTGCGCCTGTTCGATGTCTTTGTCGGACCGGGCGTGGACGACGGCCACAAGTCGCTGGCGATCGAGGTGACGTTGCAACCGGGCGAAAAGAGTTTCAGCCAGGAAGAGCTGGAAGCGATCAGCGCCGCGGTGGTGAAGGCCGCGCAGAAACTGGGCGGTTCGCTGCGGGGTTAGGCGGATCGGACCGTGAGGATAGCCGTGCTCCCGCCTGCGCGGAAGCACGGCGGTCTTTCGTTACAGATCCACGCCGGCGGCGATCGCTTCCAGCTTGCGGATGCGTTCCTTGAGATCGGCGACTTCGATCCGGGCGGCGGCCGAAGGCGGCGGCGCTTCATCGGCATGGCCATAGCGCCCCAGTTCGGCACGCTTCAGTTCCAGCCAGCCGTTCCAGCCGCGCAAGGCCGCGACCGTGATGATGGCAAGACCGGCCAGGCCGGTCATCGCCAAAATGATATAGAGATAGGGGTCTTGCATATAAGCCTCCCTGTCCGGCGCGATACTCAGTCGCGATCCCGGAGTTTTTCGAATTCCCGCTCCAGCGCGGTGGAGCCGTCCGTGGCGAGCCGTTCCAGCACGGCGACGCGATCCTTGAGCGCCTTCACCTCGGCACGGAGCCGTTCGGCTTCGGGGTCGGGACCGCGCTGGATGAACTCTTCGCCCTTGTGCCGGCGCACGACGCCATATCTGGCGCGCAGGACGCTGGCGATGGCGGTGATGGCGATGATGGCGACGACCATTTCAAACGGATTCATATCGATCACTCCCTGATGGCGCGCTGGCCATGACCAGATTTTTTGAGGCATCATTTCACCGGAAAACCGATTCCCGCCTTTAACGGCACGGATCTTTCGGCTCCGTATGATGCCGTCAGTTGGCGGGGCTGCGCAGCCGTTCGATTTGCCGGGTCAACTGGTGGCTTTCGTCGGTGACGATCCGCTCCACCACGGCGAGCCGGTCCTTCATCGATCCGATCTCGGCGCGGAGCTGGGCATTTTCCTGGCTCAGCAGCTTGATGCGCTCGACCATTTCCTCATTCTTCTGCGGATAGATCGGCTTGCCCCAGCTATTTTCGAGCGGATAGCCATGTTTGATGCGCAGCCAGGTGGTGAATATCCAGCCGCCCACCGCCAGCGATCCGACAATGACCGCGACCGGCGCAAAGGCTTCGAATGGAAACATGATGATACTCCCCTTGGCTGCCGGTATCAGCGCAGCGCGTCGATGTCGCGCGCGGTGCGGGTGGCGGGATCGGTGGCGATCCTTTCCAGCACGGCGATGCGGTCTTCGAGGCGGCTGATGCGGCCCATCAGCTTTTCGTTTTCACAGACAAGCAGGTCGATTTTTCGACCGGCGTCAGGGTCCGTTCGATGAACGGTGCCGGTCCATTCATTTTCCACCGGATAGCCATGGCGCGCCCGGACCCAGGTGGTGAACATCCAGCCCAGGGTCGACAAGGCGATAATGGCCAGGACGAAAGTGGGACCGCTAAATTGCATGACTGTCTCTCCCCTGTTGCCTGCCCCCCTTAGCGCAGGCTGTCGATTTCGTCGGCGAGGCGGGTGTTGCGGCTGGTATAATAGATTTCGATATCGGCCAGGCGCCGGTCGATGTCGCGGAACTTGGACCGGACATCGCGGGTCGAGCGGGTCGGGTTGGTGCGCACGCCCTGCCAGAATTTCTCGTCATCGCGGTCCGCATAGAGGCCCAGCGGCTTGTTCTCGGCAAAATAGGCGATGATGAAATAGGCGATCAGCGTCCAGGGGAAGGCGCCCATCAGGGTGATGAGCACCGCGCCCACCCGGACCCACAGAACGTCGATCCCGCTATAGTCGGCAATCCCCGAACAGACGCCCAGCCATTTGCCTTTGGCCTTGTCCAGGTAGAATTTGGTGCGGCGGGCGGTCATGTCAGTTCCTCCGGTCGAGTTCATAGCCGTCGTCGGACGACGGGCGAGAGGGGCGGAAATCGGGATTGTCGGCGGCGACGATCCGTTCGACCGTCTGGAGCCGTTCTTCCAGACGGCGGGCGAGAAGGTGGAGGTCGTCCAGCAGCTTCTCATCCTCGTCGGTGATCTTGGGCGCCTGCTTCCACTTGGTGACATAGTGGAAGATCAGCCAGGGCATGCCGATGAACAACATGCCGCAGATCATGATGGGCAGGAACACGTCTTCCATCGGATCAGGCTCCCCCGGTCTTGCCGGCGTTCATCGACGCCTTGAGCGCGGCGAGATCGGCATCGACCTTGTCGGCCGACTTCAATTCCGCAATCTCTTCCTCCAGCGTCTTGGGGACGCCGCCCAGCGTCATCGCGTCGGCGCGGCCTTCGGCGATGTCCACGCGGCGTTCCAGCATGTCGAAGCGGGCGAAGGCTTCATTGACCTTCTCGCCGGCATAGGCTTCGCGGACGCGCAGGCGGTTTTCCGCGCTCTGCATCCGGGTGACGAGGCTGTTCTGGCGGGCGCGGGCTTCGCGCAGCTTGCCTTGCAGCTTGGCGATATCCTCTTCCGAGGCTTTGAGCGCTTCGTCGAGAATCTCGATCTCATGGGCAAGATGATCGGCCATGTCGGTCGCCTTCTGACGCTCGACCAGCGCGGCCTTGGCCAGATCCTCGCGGTCCTTGGACAATGCGAGCTGCGCCTTTTCGGTCCAGCTATCCTGAAGGGCGTTGAGCTTGGCGATGTGGCGGCGCATTTCCTTCTGGTCGGCGATGGTGCGGGCGGCCGACGCGCGGACCTCGACCAGCGTTTCCTCCATTTCGAGGATGATCATGCGGATCATCTTCGCGGGGTCTTCGGCCTTGTCGAGCAGGTCGGTCACATTGGCGGCGATGATGTCGCGGGTGCGGGAGAAAATACCCATTTGAACGTCACTCCTGGTCTTGTCTTTCAAGGGGGCCGGGGCGGGCGAGAGGGGGCACACCCGCCCCGGCCGGGCTGCGATCCTTACGCCAGATAGCGCAGGGTCGCGGGGGTGTTCCGGGTCGCGAGCATCGGGACTTCGCTGGCACGGGCCGCATTTTCGCTGGCGCGGGCCGGGCCGACCGCCGAAAGGATCATGGTCGATCCGAACAGGACGGCGACGAGCGCGGCCGCCATCAACTGGCCGATTTCGCGAACGCTGCTGGTCTGGTTGGTCATTGTCTTATCTCCCTGAAACTTGGCCTTCACAGGTTCCGCGATTGGTCGCGGATTGCCTGTAACTTTGCAGATGCCGTGCCAATTTGCAGAAAGGCCGGATTTCCGGGATTTTTTCGAGATTTGGCGCCCCAATGCCAGAATATCCCTTGCCGAAAGGTGGGAAATTTCACCATAAGTTGGGGCATGGAGAAAAATACCCAATTTGTCGGCCAGAGCTTCGCCTTTCTCGATGCGGTCGAGCAGGCGGGACGGGCCGCCGAACTCAACCGGCCGGTGCTGGTGATCGGCGAGCGCGGGACGGGCAAGGAACTGATCGCCGAGCGGCTGCATCACCTGTCCCCACGCTGGGGCGAGCCGCTGATCACGATGAACTGCGCCGCGCTGCCCGAAACCCTGATCGAGGCGGAACTGTTCGGCCATGAACAGGGCGCCTTCACCGGCGCGACCAAGGCACGGCCGGGCCGGTTCGAGGAGGCCGATGGCGGCACCCTGTTTCTGGACGAACTGGGCACGCTGTCGATGGCGGCGCAGGAACGGCTGCTGCGCGTGGTCGAATATGGCGAGGTGACGCGGATCGGCGCATCGCGGCCCATGCGGGTGGACGTGCGGATCGTCGCGGCGACCAATGAGGATCTGCCGGCCGCGGCCGAGGCAGGGCGGTTCCGGCCCGACCTGCTGGACCGGCTGAGTTTCGAGGTCATCACCCTGCCCCCGCTGCGCGCGCGCGAGGGCGATATCCCGGTGCTGGCCGACCATTTCGGCCGGCGCATGGCGGCGGAACTGAACTGGCCGCAATGGCCAGGCTTTTCGGCGGCGTGTGCGGCGGAGCTGGAGGGGCATGGGTGGCCCGGCAATGTGCGCGAACTGCGCAATGTGGTGGAGCGGGCGGTCTATCGCTGGGACGAGCCGGGAAAGCCGATCAGCCGCATCACGTTCGACCCGTTCGCTTCGCCCTGGAAGCCCCGGCCGCTGATGCAGCGGGCAGCGGCGGCGCCCTGCGCGCCCGACGCGGCCGCCCCGCCCGCGCCGCCCGTAACCTTCGAGGCGATCACTGACCTGCGCGCGGCGGTGGACGCGCATGAGGCGGCGATCATCCGCGCCGCGCTGGACCGTTTCCGCTACAATCAGCGCGCAACCGCCAAGGGGCTGGGCCTGACCTACGACCAGTTGCGCCACTGCATGAAGAAACATGGGTTGAGCGCGGGGTGACACGCCCGCGCCCGTAGCGGGTTCAGCGGGTCGGCACCGGCTCCACGCCGCTATAGTCGTAGAAGCCACGGCCGGTCTTGCGGCCGTACCAGCCCGCTTCGACATATTTGACGAGCAGCGGCGCGGGGCGATATTTGGGATCGCCGGTGGTGCTGAGAAAGACATTGAGGATTTCGAGCGCGGTGTCGAGGCCGACGAAATCCAGCAGCGTCAGCGGTCCCATCGGGTGATTGAGGCCCAGTTTGCAGCCCTGGTCGATGTCCACCACGCTGCCCACGCCCTCGCCCAGCACGAACACCGCTTCGTTCAGCATCGGCAGCAGGATGCGGTTCACGACGAAGCCCGGCGCGTCGAAGGCATGAACCGTGGTCTTGCCGATCTTCGACGCGAAGCCTTCGACCGCCGCAACGGTTTCAGGCGTGGTCGCAAGGCCGCGAATGACCTCCACCAGCACCATCACCGGCACCGGATTGAAGAAATGGACGCCCACGAACCGGCCCGCATCGGGCGCGGCCTGGGCCAGGCGGGTGATGGGGATGGAGGAGGTGTTGGTGGCGAGGATCGCGTCGTCGGCCAAAATCTTGCCGACATTGGCGAAGATGGCGCGCTTGACCTCCTCCCGTTCGGTCGCGGCCTCGATCACCAGTTGGGCGTCGGCCAGCGGCGCGATGTCGCCGACCGGGGTGATGCGGGCGAGCGTCGCGTCCGCGTCCGCCTGGACGATCTTTTCCTTTTCCACCGCGCGGGCCAGCAATTTCGCGATGCCCGCCTTGCCCTTTTCCGCGCGGGGAAGGTCGATATCCGAGAGGATGACGGCATAGCCCGCCTGCGCCGCGACCTGGGCGATGCCCGCCCCCATCTGTCCCGCGCCGATCACGCCCACCGTGCGAATATCCGTCATCTTGATGCTCCCTCCATGATGTGCAGCCCCCATAACGCCCCGGCAGCGCGGGGGCCAGACCCGTTGGCGACGATGGCCAGACCCGTCGGCGACGATGGATCGTGCCGTCTTGCCGGTCGGATTGGAGGCGCAGGATCATTTCCGGCTTTGCGCGGCGCGGCCACCATGGTTAAAAGCCCGCCATGCCCGTTTCCGATTTGATGCCAGCGCCGGCGACCGGACGCTTCGCCGCCGCCGTGCATCATTTCCCGCTGCGCATCTATTTCGAGGATACCGACCTGTCGGGGCTGGTCTATCAT
The DNA here is from genome assembly GCF_030580935.1 of Sphingobium cyanobacteriorum. GTDB lineage: Bacteria > Pseudomonadota > Alphaproteobacteria > Sphingomonadales > Sphingomonadaceae > Sphingobium > Sphingobium cyanobacteriorum. Next base: position 96,494 of record NZ_JAUQOM010000005.1, read on the forward strand.
GCCAATTATCTGCGCTATATGGAGCGCGCCCGGTCCGACATGCTGCGTATCGCCGGCATCGACCAGCGGGCGAGCCATGGAGACGGCAGCGGCGTCTATGCCGTGACCGACCTTGCCATCCGCTATCGCCGTCCGGCGCGGCTGGACGATGACCTGATGGTGGTGAGCCGTGTCGTCGACGTGCGCGCGGCACGCTGCGCCATCGACCAGTCCGTCATGCGTGGCGACGAAGAGCTGACCAACGCCACCATCACCGTCGCCTGGCTGACGCCACAGGGCCGCCCACAACGGCAGCCCAAAGCCTGGACCGACATTTTCACTCGCCTGATGCAAGGGGAAAACATCCACCCATGACGCTCAACCTGCCTGCCGGCGCGATCACCGACGCCGCGACCATTTCCCCGCTGGCCCTGTTCTTGCAGGCCGATATCGTCGTCAAGGGGGTGATGATCGGCCTGCTGCTGGCCAGCATCTGGACCTGGGCGATCATCATCGGATTCAGCTTCTCCCTACGCAAGGCAAGCCAGGAAAGCCGCAAGTTCGAGGCCGATTTCTGGAAGGCCGAGGATATCGACCGCTTCTATGAATCGCGTGGAAAGGCGGAATTTCCGGCAGCCAAGCTGATGGCCGCAGGCGTTGGCGAATGGCGGCGATCGACCGCGCAGCGGGTGATCGACCGCGACGGCACGCGCGATCGGCTGTCGACCGCCATGTCGAGCGCGATCGCCGCGGAGATCGATCGCCTGTCCGACCGGCTGAACATCCTGGCAACGGTCGGATCGGTCGCGCCGTTCGTCGGCCTGTTCGGCACCGTATGGGGCATCATGCGCGCCTTCACATCGATCGCGGCGGAACAGAACAGCTCGCTGGCGGTCGTGGCGCCGGGCATTGCAGAGGCTCTGTTCGCAACCGCCATCGGCCTGTTCGCGGCGATCCCGGCGGTCATCGCCTACAACCGTTTTTCCCACGGCATCAACCGGCTGGAATCGAGCCTGACCCGCTTTGCCGACGGCTTCTATGCGACGCTGAGCCGCGAGCTGGAGGCCCAGCGATGAAGGTGGGCGTTGCTGCGCGCCGGGGAGCGCACTGATGGCGATGTCCGGCCCACCATCGGGTCGTCGCGGGCGCGGGCGCGCGCCGATGGCCGATATCAATGTGACGCCGCTGGTCGACGTGATGCTGGTGTTGCTGATCATCTTCATGGTGACGGCCCCCCTGCTGGTAACGGGCGTGCCGGTGAACCTGCCCGAAACCCGCGCCAAGGGGCTGGACGCGGACGCCAAGCCGACCGTGGTGTCGATCGACCGCGACGGCGGGCTGTTCATCGATGAGGATCAGGTGAGCGATGCCGACCTGGCCGACCGGCTGGCCGAGATCGCGTCCGCCCATGCCGGCCAGACCGAACCGCCGCAAATCTTCCTGCGCGCCGACACGGCGCTCGATTATGGCCGGGTGATGCGGGTGATGGGCGAACTCAATCGCGCGGGCCTGAACAAGGTGTCGCTGGTCAGCACCGACGCCGGTTCGGGCGCGGACAGCAGCGGTTCAGAATAGGGGCCATAGGTCAATCATATGGAGCGTGCGGAAAAGATCGGTCTGGGCGTGGCGACGGCGGGACATGTCCTGCTGTTCGGCCTGCTGTCGGCCGGTTTCCTGGCCACCCCCAACCCGCTGAAGCTGAAATCGCCGCCGATGGACGTGACCCTGGTGGACGAGGTGGCGCTGCAAGCGACCGCGCCGCAAGTGTCGACCCAGCCGCCCCCGCCCAGCGTCGCGCCGGAGGAAGGCCCGACGCAGGAGGCCAGGCCCGCGCCCGAACCCGCCCCCGCGCCGGAACCCGCGCCCGTGCCACCACCGCCCAAGGCCGAGCCAAAGCCCGTACCCAAGCCAGTGTCCAAGCCGACGCCGCCCAAGGAGGTCGCGAAAGCAGCACCGGCCAAGCCCAAGCCGATGCCGCCGAAGAAAGAGGTGGCAAAGGCCCCGCCAAAGCCCAAAGCGCCGCCCGAAAAGCCCAAGGCTGCGGTCGCTGCACCGTCGAAGAGCGACGCGAAAACGAAGGCCGATGCGAAGGCCAAGGCCGACGCCAAGGCAAAAAGCGATGCCAAGGCGAAGAGTGACGCCAAGGCCAAGGCCGACACGGCGGCGCGGGAGTCCGGCGCGGGCAAGGCGGACAAGCCCAAGGGATCGTTGCTGGGCAAGGATTTCCTGAAAGGCATCGACACCAGTTCCGACGCGCCGCGCAGGCCCGCGCCGCCGCTCGCCGCCGCCATGGGGCCGCAGCAGAAGGCGGCGCTCGACCGCGTCATCAGCGAACAGATCTATCCGCATCTGCGCCTGCCGTCGGGCGCGGATGTCGAACAACTGGTGGCGTTGCTGGACGTGAAAATCGACCGGGACGGGCGCATCATCGGCAAGCCGTCGGTGATCGACATCCAGGGCGAAACCGCGAGCAACCGGCCGCAAGTGTCGGTGTACAAGGAACGGGCGATCCAGGCGGTGATGGCGGCGTCGCCGTTCCGCAACCTGCCGCCCGAATATTATGACCAATGGAAATGGCTCAGCCCATTGCGGGTCTATGCAAGGAAAGCACGATGACAGGCTTCAGGTTTGGCGATGAACGGCTTCGTACTCCTGCGAAGGCAGGAGCACGGCGCGCGCTATTGCGATCACTGCCCGTCACCCTTGCGATCCTGCTCCTGTCGGGCGCACCGCCCGCCCTGGCGCAATTGTCGGTCGACGTGACCGGCGAGATCGACGCCAACCTGAAGATCGCCGTCCCCGCTTTGCCCGCGCAGCAGGAGGTCGCGACCCCGGCCGGGTCGGCCAGCGAACTGGGGCGCAAGGTGGCCGAGGTGATCGCCGCCGACCTTAAAGGGTCGGGCCTGTTCGATCCGTCCGGTCCGGGCGGGATGCCGCCGGTCGCCTTCGCCGAAGTCACCAATCCCGTCTATGACAAATGGGGCGCCTATCAGGCGCTGGTCCAGGGCTTCGTCCGCACCACCGGGGGAGAGGCCGACATCACCGTGGGCTGCTACCTCTATGACGTGGCACTCAAGCAGGAACTGACGCGGCAGGGCTATGTCGTCGCCCCGCGCGACTGGCGGCGCGCCGCGCATAAATGCGCCGACGCCATCTATGCCCGGCTGTCGGGCGAAAGCCCCTTCTTCGACAGCCGCATCGCCTATATCGCCGAAAGCGGCCCCAAGGGCGCGCGCGTCAAGCGGCTGGCGATCATGGATTCGGATGGCGCGAACCATCGTTTCATCACCAATGGCCAGTCGATCGCCCTGACCCCGCGCTGGTCGCCCGATTACAAGTCGATCGTCTATGTCAGTTATCTGGGCAGCCGGGTCCGGCTCTATATCTATGACTATGGCACCGGGCAGCAGAAGCTGGTGACGGAGAGCAGCAATGCGACCTTCGCGCCGCGCTGGTCGCCCGATGGCCGCAATATCCTGTTTTCGATGGCGGTGGCGGGCAATACCGACATCTACCGCGTGTCGGCCAGTGGCGGCGCGCCGATGCGGCTGACCAATTCGCCGGGCATCGACGTGGGCGGCAGCTATTCGCCCGACGGCAGCCAGATCGTGTTCGAAAGCGACCGGTCGGGCGGGCAGCAAATCTATGTGATGAACGCCGACGGTTCCAACCAGCGACGGATCAGCCATGGCGGCGGCCGCTATGCAACGCCCGAATGGTCGCCGCGCGGCGACCTGATCGCCTTCACCAAGATGTCGGGCGACTTCAAGATCGCGGTGATGACGCCGGGCGGCGACAATGAGCGCATCCTGACCAATGGCTGGCAGGACGAACAGCCAAGCTGGTCGCCCAATGGCCGCGTGCTGCAATTTTTCCGTACCACGCCGGGCAAGCAGGGCAGCAGCCAGGTGTGGCAGGTCGACCTGACCGGGGTGAACGAACGGCGCATACCCACGCCCTTGAGCGGTTCCGATCCGGCCTGGGGACCATTGCTGCCCTGATGCTGCGTTCAGGACGGGGAACCTAATCGTCTTGACAGCGTAACGAACTTCACGGACCCTGTCGCCGTTCCTGCGGGCGGCTGACAGCGCAACAAGGAGATTCCGATGAAATTGTCCCGGACCGTGGTTATGGCCACCGCCATCATCGCACTGGCCGCCTGCTCGAAAAAGCCGCCGGCGCAGTTACCCCCTGCCCCCGGCGGCAGCGACGGCACAACCGTTCCGAGCGGCCCCATGACGCCGACCGGCCCGCGCAAGGGCAGCCAGGAGGATTTCGTCGCATCGGTCGCGTCGGACCGCATCTTCTTCGCGCTCGACCAATATGATGTCGATGCGGAGGATCAGGCGACGCTCCAGAGCCAGGCCGCCTGGTTGCAGCAGAATCCGTCGGTGCGCGTGACGATCGAGGGCCATGCCGACGAACGCGGCACCCGCGACTATAATATCGCGCTGGGCGAGCGCCGCGCCAATGCGGCGAAAAACTATCTCGCCTCGCTGGGCATCGATCCCGGCCGCATCACCACCGTCAGCTATGGCAAGGAACGGCCCGCGGCGCTGGGATCGGACGAGGCAAGCTGGGCGCAGAACCGGCGCGCCGTGACCGTGACCGTCCAATATTGAGCCGGCGCGCTGCTGGTTGAAAAAGCCCGCCGGTCGCCACGACCGGCGGGCTTTTTCATGGGATGCGCCACCAGGCGCGACGCACCGCCAATGATCATCGGCTTGCGGCCACAACGCCCGATATGCTGCCTGTCAGCTTCGGGGCATGGCAGCGATATCGTGCGTAGACGCTGCCCTGGCGGAAGGATCAGCGGCATTTAGGGATTGGCAACCTGTACCGCCCTATGGTCCGGCGGGAACCGGGACCAGGCAATTTGGGCAAGAATCCGTCGATCGATCTGCTGAAGGGCGTGTTGATCCTGCTGGTGATGGCGGGGCACGCCATGGAATTGACGCATCAGCAGCATCTGGCGCTGTGGATCGGCGCCGGTTTCCGCATGCCGCTGATGATCGGCATTTCCGGCTATCTGCTCAATGTCGCCCGTACCCGCACCGACCCGGCCGACCGGCTGTTCGGTCGCTATGGCGAACGGATGCTGTTGCCCTGGGCCTTTGCCATATCGGTCTATCTGCTGGCCAGTGGCTGGTCGCTGTCCTGGGCGACACCATTGGAGATGGTGCTGCGGCCGCCCTTCCACCTCTGGTATGTGCCGGTCCTCTTCTTCCTGATCCTGGTGACGCGGCTGGCGCCGCTGCCGCCGCTGATGCTGCTGGCGATCGGCGCGCCGATCAGCCTGGCAACCATGTACAGCTTTGGACTGGGCCATGGCCCGCTGGGGGACGGCCTGCTGTCCGCCGACAACCGCTTCCTCTGCTATCCGGTCTATTTCTTCTTCGGCATGATGATGGCCGAACGCGGCCTGCCCGCCCGCTATCTGGGCGTCACCCTGCTGACCGGGGCGCTGGGGCTGATCTGGTGGTCAAGCCTGTGGGGCAGTGACAACGCCTTGGCCTATGTCCCCGCACGGCTGATGATGTGCCTCAGCCTGATCGCGCTGCTGCCCCGGCTGACGGCGCGGCGTCTGTCCTGCGCGCCGATCAGCCGGATCGGGCGGGACAGCCTGTTCTTCTACCTCTGGCACCCGCTGGTGATGGGGATGGTGTTGATGAGCGGGGCGGACGCGGTGACGACATTGGCGCTGTCGGTGCTGATCCTGCTGTTCATCAGCCGACTGTCGGCGCCCCATCTATATGGGCGGCGGTGCCTTGGCAGTGCACCCTCGCCTCGCCCGCCCCTTATGCCATCGCTGGAGCCGCTGGCCCGGCCGACCTAGAATTTGCCATATTTCGCCTCGAACCCGGCAATGTCGCCGGCGGCAAGATATCTGGCCTGATCGACCCACTGGTCCCGGATCGGGCGGCCCTTGAAATTGCCCAGCCTGGCGTCGATCGTGGCGATGTCGCTGTCGGTCCAGGCGGCGATCTGGGCGAAGCGGGTGACGCCCAGCTCGATCAGCAGCGCGTGCAATTTGGGACCGACGCCCTTGAGCCGGAGCAGGTCGTCCTGATCGGCGGCGGCGGGCGTGGTCACGGCCGGCGAGACGGGGACGGGCGCGATCACTGGCGCGGGTGCGGCAGGAACCGGATCGACCGGAACGGGCGCAGGTTCCGGGACAGCCGCTACCGCCGGAGGCGCGACGGGCGCAGGCGGTGCGACGGGCGCAGGCGGTGCGACAGGCTCGGCCGGCGCATCCGCCTTGCCCTTGCCCGACAGCAGGAACACCAGGACGATCACCACGAGCAGCGCCACCAGCAGCCACAGCCCATAGTCCATGAAGAATTCCTGCATCAGTTCCATCTCCCCGAATAACGATGCCGCTATTTAAGAACGGCTGGCGGCCCGCCGCAAGGGGTTCAGCCGCGTTCGCGCGCGACCTCCCGCCAGCCGATGTCGCGGCGGCAGAAGCCGGTGGGAAAGTCGATCGCATCGACGGCGGCATAGGCGGCGGACTGCGCCGCGCCCACCGTGTCGCCGGTGGCGGTGACATTGAGGACGCGCCCGCCATTGGCGACCAGCACCCCGTCCCGGTCGGCGGTGCCGGCGTGAAAGACCTTGGCCCCGGCCTTCTCCGCCGCTTCGATGCCGGCGATCGCCCCGCCCTTTTGCGGGGTATCGGGATAGCCCTGCGCCGCCATGACGATGGTGAGCGCGGTGCGATCCGCCAGGTGCACCGGCCCCTGGTCGGCCAGCCTGCCCTGCGCCACGGCGAGCAGCAGATCGACCAGATCGCCGTCGAAGCGGGTCATCAGCACCTGACATTCGGGATCGCCGAAGCGGGCATTATATTCGATCAGCTTTGGCCCTTCGGCGGTCAGCATCAGTCCGGCATAGAGGACGCCGGAATAGGGCATGCCCTCGGCTGCCAGCGTTTCCACCGTCGGCCGGATGATCGTGTCGATCACCTGGCGCTCCAATTCGGGGGTCAGCACGCGCGCCGGGCTGTAGGCGCCCATGCCGCCGGTATTGGGGCCGGTATCGCCGTCGCCCACGCGCTTGTGATCCTGCGCCGAACCGAAGGGCAGGATGGCGACGCCGTCGGTGAGGGCGAAGAAACTGGCTTCCTCCCCGGTCATAAATTCTTCGAGCACCACTTCCTCCCCCGCCGCGCCGAATGCGCCGGAGAACATCGAATCGAGCGCGGCGAGCGCTTCGTCGCGGGTTTGCGCGATGATGACCCCCTTGCCCGCGGCCAGCCCGTCCGCCTTGATCACCACCGGCAGCGCGAAATCGTCGAGCGCGGCCAGTGCGCCATCCTTGCTGGTGACGCGCTGATAGGCGGCGGTGGGGATGTTCGCGCGCTGGCACAGATCCTTGGTGAAGCCCTTCGACCCTTCCAGTTGCGCCGCTTTCCGGTTGGGACCGAACACCGGCACGCCCATGGTGCGCAGATTGTCTGCCAGACCATCGACCAGCGGCGCTTCCGGGCCGATCACCACCAGGCCGATCGAATGGCGGGTGCAGAAATCGAGCACCGCGCGATGATCCGTCGCGTCGAGGTCGACCAATTGCGCGTGCTCGGCTATGCCCGGATTGCCCGGCGCGGCGTAGAGCGTAACGAGCCGGGGCGATTGCGCCAGCTTCCACGCCAGCGCATGTTCGCGGCCACCGCCGCCAAGCAGAAGGATGTTCATGTCGCCCATGTCCCCGGAATTTGATGCCTATGACAGTTCGGGCCGCCTGTTAGCGGAGGAACGCGCAGGGGACAACGCGCCGCCGCTCAGCATCAGCGAATTGTCGGGAATGCTCAAGCGCACGGTCGAGGAGCGGTTCGGCCATGTCCGCTTGCGCGGCGAGATTTCGGGTTTCAAGCGGGCGGCGTCGGGGCACCTCTATCTGGCGCTGAAGGACGAGAATGCCGTGCTGGACGGGGTGATGTGGAAGGGCGGCGCACAGCGGCTGGCCTTTTCGCCGCAGGACGGGGTGGAGGTGATCGCCACCGGCAAGCTGACCACCTATCCGGGCCGGTCCAAATATCAAATCGTGATCGAGCGGATGGAACTGGCCGGCGAAGGCGCGCTGATGGCGCTGCTGGAGAAGCTGAAGGCGAAGCTGGCGGGCGAAGGGCTGTTCGCGGTCGAGCGCAAGACGCCCCTGCCCTTCCTGCCGCGCACGATTGGCGTGGTGACATCGCCGACCGGCGCGGTGATCCGCGATATTCTCCATCGGCTGGCGGACCGTTGCCCGACCCATGTGCTGGTGTGGCCGGTGCTGGTGCAGGGGCAGGGCGCGGCGGAGCAGATTGCGCGGGCGGTGCGGGGCTTTTCGGCTATGGACGGCAGCGGGCCGGTGCCGCGCCCCGACCTGGTGATCGTGGCGCGCGGCGGCGGGTCGATCGAGGATCTATGGAGCTTCAACGAAGAAATCGTCGTGCGGGCGGTGGCCGACTGCACCATCCCGATCATATCGGCGGTGGGGCATGAAACGGACACGACCCTGTGCGACTATGCCGCCGACCGCCGCGCGCCGACCCCGACCGCTGCGGCGGAGATGGCGGTGCCGGTGCGGGCGGAATTGCTGGCGGCCTTGAGCGAGATGGGCCTGCGCGCCGGGCGGGCGGTGCGGCGCGGCGCGGGCCAGGCGCGCGAGCGGTTGGACATGCAAGCACGGCTGATGCCGACGCCCGATACATTGCTCAGCCCCCAACGGCAGCGGCTGGATCAACTGTCCGACGGGCTGGTGAGCGGGTTGCGGCACCGGCTGGCGGATGCGCGCGCGCATCTGGGCCAGGCGGGCGGCGCGTTGCGGCCGGCGCTGCTGCGCCAATATGTGATGCGGGCCGGCGAGCGGCTCGATCGGCTGCGGCTGCGGCCCGATTATCTGACCCGCGTTTATCAGGACCGCGCGACCGCGTTCGACCGGGTCTCGCGCCACTTCGCCTCGCTCGATCCCGATCGGCCTTTGCAGCGCGGCTATGCGCGGGTGATGGCGCAGGGACGGCTGGTGCAGTCGGTCGCGGCGGCGCAGGCGGCGGGCGCCGTGACCCTGCACTTCAAGGACGGAACGGTCGATGCGACGGTCGGGCAGGGCGCAGCGCTGCTTGAGAAGAGCGCCCCGCCCGCTATATCATCCCCGCCCCGCCCGGCACGCAAAGCGCGCGAGGGGGGTGGAACGCCGCAGCAGGATCTGTTTTCCTGACGCAGCACAGTGACGATGGCGTAGAGTGAGGCCGACCATGTTGATGTCCAACCGCGACCGGATCGCCCGGCTCCATTATATGCCCTACAGCTTTCGCGTGTTGCAGGCGGGCGACCATGTGCTGTGCGCGGTGACCGGGCAACGGATCGCGCTGGAGGATCTGCGTTACTGGAGCATCGCCCGGCAGGAACCCTATGCCAGTGCGCAGGCGTCGACCCAGGCGGAACTGAAGGCTGGCCGCATCGGATGACAAGGATCGCCGCCGCGCTGCTTCTGCTCACTGCGGCGAGCGCCTCGATTGCCCAGCCCCCCGCCATCCGCCTGACGGGCCGGGCGGTCCAGGGCGGCACCCTGCTCGGCACGGCGCCAACCGGAACGGTGATGTTGCAACTGGACGGCAAGCCGGTGCCGGTGGATGCGGACGGGCGCTTCCTGATCGCCTTTGATCGCGATGCCACGCCCATGGCGAAGCTCAGCGCACGGATGGCGGATGGCCGGACGATCGAGCAATCGCTGCAAGTCGCGCCGCGCGACTGGCGGATCGAACGGATCAATGCCCCGATGCGACCGACCAGAAGCACCGAAGCCTTTCTGGCGCTGCGACAGCCCGAACTGGCGGCGATCGCCGCTGCACGAACGAAAGTCACGGACGCGCAGGGCTGGCGGCAGCGCTTCATCTGGCCGCGCATCGGCCGGATATCCGGGCTGTTCGGGGCACAGCGCATCTATCAGGGGACGGCGGGCGCCTATCATGGCGGGGTCGATATCGCCGGGCCGACCGGGGCGGCGGTGGTGGCGCCGGCCGATGGCGTGGTGATCCTGGCCGCCACCGAAAAGCCCTTCACGCTGGAGGGGCATTTGCTGATGATCGACCATGGCCATGGCCTGAGCAGCGCCTTCCTGCACCTGTCGCGGATCGACGTGCAGGTCGGCGATCCTGTGGCGCAGGGGCAACGCATCGGCGCGATCGGCGCGACCGGGCGCGCGACCGGGCCGCATCTGCACTGGGGCATGAAATGGAACGCGGCGCGAATCGACCCGATGCTGATCGCCGGGCCGATGCCGGCCGCGCCGCAGCGCGACTAGCTGATCCGCTTCATCCGTACCGCGCGGCCACCTTCGACCTTGCCCATGAAGCTGCCCATGGCGGCGCGACGAATTTCGATCATCTGGCCGACCCTGGGATCGCGGCCAGTCACCGCTTCCGTCGTCGCCCATTGTGCGCCATCCTCCAGCCCGATCTGCCATTTCCCATAGCCCAGGCTGCGCAACGAGGCGATTTTCGCCGCGATATGGCTGAATCCTTCCGCCTGCTCGCGCGCTTCATCCGCATCGTCGCCGCCGCCCAGGAAGGGCAGTTTGGGGAAGGAAAAGCCGAACAGCGTCTTGCGCGTCCTGTTGAGTTCGCTCTTGTCGAGCACAACCACCTCGTCGCGCTGGGCGGCCGCGTCCATCGCCGCGACCTGCCGGTCGAAACAGGCCAGGCGCGCGACATTATCCGTTATGGTGCGGCACTGGAGCAGATCGGTGAAGATTTCAGGCCGGGGCTGCTGCGTTACGGGCGCCGCCTGCGCCGCGCCGGCGACGAGCGCCAGGACCGCCATCATCAGTCCATCACGCTTCCCGATCATATTCCATCCTCTTCATCAGCCGTGCCGTACCCTAACATGCACCAGCCAACCCATCGGTCAACATCGCGATTCTCCTCTGGCGAGGCGCGCCGCACGCCACAATCCGTCCACAGCCCGACCCATGGGGCATCATTACTACAGCCCTTTGCATGACCGTGTAATTATCTTGCAATACAGGCGTAAAACAAGGGCAGGGCAGGCTTGTTGCATTTATGATACAGCCCGCTTCAAAAGCGGCTTTCGCCCTTTTCCCCGGCTTTACAGCGCCCTTAACCCCGCGCAGTTTCGGGCCATCCATATGGGGGGATCGCTGTCGGGCACCTTATCCCTCCGTACGGGCCACTTCTGTGGCAGGCCATCTGCCAAACTCCAGAGCAAGGGACTGGAACCGTGAAAACATTTTCGAAGAGGGCACTTCTGCGTGCCAGCGCCGCTCCGGCGATCCTGAGCGCGTCGCTGATTGCGACGGCTGCGTTTGCACAGACCGCGCCGCAGGCCGCTGATGCAGGTGACGACGTTATTGTCGTTACAGGTTCGCGCATCGCGCGGCCTGATCTCAGCGCCTCCGTGCCCGTAGCCGTCGTCAGCCAGGAGCAGATCACGCAGACGGGTGCCGCCAATATTCAGGACGTGCTGGCAGAATTGCCTGCCGTAGGTCAGAATATCAGCCGCACCTCATCGAATTTCTCGACCACCGGCAACGGCGTCGCCACCGTCAATCTGCGCAACCTGGGTTCTTCGCGCACCCTCGTGCTGGTCAACGGCCGCCGCTTCGTCGCGGGCCTGCCGGGCACGTCGATTGTCGACCTCAACACCATTCCTACCGACCTGATCAAGCAAGTGCAGGTCGTCACCGGCGGTGCTTCGGCGGTCTATGGTTCGGAAGCGATCGCGGGCGTGGTCAACTTCATTCTTGATGACAAGTTTGAAGGCCTGCGCTTCCACGGCCAGAACACGCTGAGTGACGAAGGCGACGCGGGTCGTTACTTGGCGACCGTGACGGGCGGCCTGTCCTTCGGCGGCGGCCGTGGCCATATTGTTGTGAATGGCAGCTTCGACAAGGATAACGGACTTCGGTCGCGCGATCGCGGCTTTTCCGACACCGACATTCCGAACCGCAGTTCCTTTGCATCCCAGGGTCTTTTCAGCCCCAATGGCGGCTTCGCGGCAGGTCCGAACACCTTCACCTTCGGCCCCAACAATGTCCTGAAAAACTATCAGGGCGCCAATATCGACGGCTATAACCGCAATCAGGACCGCTATCTTGGCGTACCGGTAGAGCGCTATCTGGCAACCGGCCTCGCCAGCTATGAACTGGCCGACAATGTTACGCTGTACAGCGAAGTCACCTACGCCAAGAGCAAGTCGCGTTCGAAGCTGGAACCACAGGCGGTCGCCAACACCGACCTGACCAATGCCGACGGCACCGGTTATGAGGGCATCCCCATCACCAATCCGTTCATTCCGACCGCGATTCGCGATGCGATGGTTGCGGCGGGCGTCACCTCGCTGCCGTTCCGCCGCCGGTCGAACGACATTTTCGACCGCAGCAACAAGAATGATCGTGAAACCTGGCGTGTGGTCGCCGGCCTGAAAGGCAGTCTGGCCGAGAAGTTCAACTACGACGTTTATTATTCGCACGGCCAGACCAAGGATTATACCCGTTCGGGCACGATCTTCGGGCCGCAATATGTCAATGCGTTGAACGCCGTCGCTGGCCCTAATGGCCCGGTGTGCAGCATCAATGTCGATGCCGATCTGACCAACAATGACGCTGCCTGCGTGCCGATCAACATTTTCGGCGCGAATACGGTGTCGGCGGCCGCCGCCAACTATGTCACGCGTGGCGGTCAGCTTTCGACCTATCGCGCCAAGATCAAGCAGGACGTAGCGGCCGCATCGATCTCGGGCGAACTGTTCGAATTACCTGGCGGTGCGTTGAGCTTTGCTACGGGCTTTGAATATCGTCGTGAATCGAGCACGGAAGATTTCGACCAGGCAACGAATGACGGCCTGACCCTCGGCAACCTTCTGTCTGACACGCGCGGCAAATATAATGTGAAGGAAGGCTTCATCGAAGTCCTCGCGCCGATCTTGTCGGAGCGTCCCTTCTTCCATTATCTGGGTCTGGAAGGCGCCATTCGCTACGCCGATTATTCGACGGTCGGCGGCGTGTGGAGCTGGAAGGCTGGCGGCGATTGGGCGCCGATACCCGACATCCGCTTCCGCGGTATCTATGCCGAAGCGACCCGCGCACCGAGCATTTCCGAGTTGTTCTCCGCCCAGAGCGAGACCTTCCCGGCGGTGGTTGATCCGTGCGATCAGGCGGAAGGCAATGGTGACGGCGCGCCAATCAGCATCCCGGCAGCGGCGCTGCCTGCGGCGTGCCTTTCCAACCCGGCGATCGCCGCAGCGGCGGCTGCCGGCGGCTTTACCTACACCACTGCGCAGATCCAGACGATCAATGGTTTCGTCGGCGGCAATCCCAGCCTGAACGAGGAAACGGCAAAGACCCTGACCCTGGGTGCAGTCCTTTCGCCGCGCTTCGCCCCAGGCTTCAGCGTCACGGTCGATTATTACCGGATCAAGGTCCAGAACGCGATCGGCATCATCGGTCAGCAAACGTCGCTCGACGAATGCATCACCGGCGGCGGCGAAGCGCTGTTCTGCAACAATATCACCCGCGACGCTACCGGGCGTGTCACGCAGGTCGATGCGTTCAATCTGAATACTGGGTCCTTCCTAGTGTCGGGCATCGATACGGCGGTGAATTACAGCAAGAGCTTTGGCGACAACGGCAAGTTCGACCTGGTCGCCCGCTGGACCCACCTGCTCAAGCAGGAGCAGACCAGCTTCCCAGGTGGCCCCACCCAGAAGGAAGTCGGCCAGCTTGATTGCTATAGCTGCGGCCGTCTGGGCACCGGGTTCCGAGACAAGGTCAATGTGTCGGCGACTATCGGTCTGAACAATGTCTCACTCAATTGGCGCGTAAACTATCTGTCGTCGGTCAAGGACGACATCACCGATCCTGACGCAACCCGCACTGGCGCTTACTGGTATCATGACGCCCAACTGCGCATCGGTCTGGACAAGGAAAAGACCTACGAGCTGTATTTCGGTGTCGACAATGTTTTCGACAAGAAGCCGCCGGTGTTCGGCGACACCAATCCGGTCACTTTCCCAGGTACCCAGACTTCGGCCAACACCTATGACCTCTATGGTCGTATGCTCTACGCCGGTGTCGATTTCCGTTTCTAAGATCGCCTGAGACCGGGTAATCCGGTCGCAGGAACCAAAAAAGGCGGCTCCCCCAAAGGGAGCCGCCTTTTTTATCGTTCGTTAAAGAGTATTCAGCCCAATGTGTCAGTCAGTACCCGGCGCCAGTTACCCCCCATGATCCGTTCGACGGCGCTGCTGCGGAACCCCGCCCGATCCAGCGCCGCAGCGATGGTCGCCATGCGATCAATGCGGTTCAATTGCGGGATCACGACATGTTCCGGGGTCCAGTCAAAGCCGCTGATCCCCTGCCCGCGCATGGCTAGCCACCAGGCAATATATTCCTTCACCCCTTCCCGATTGTCATTGTCCAGCTTCACCAGATTTGGTTGTCCAGCCATCGGAAAGTCGTTGGAAATGCCGACCGCGTCGATGCCGGCAATATTGACGACGTGACGGATATGGGCGATCAGATGATCGACCGTCGGCACCGGATCGCGCGTCAGCCAGAAGCTCATCATGAAAATCCCCATCATCCCACCCTTGTCGGCGATCGCGCGGATCACCGTGTCGGAGGCGCAACGCGGATGATTCACGATCGCCTTGCAGGCACCGTGCGACAGCAGGATCGGAGTGCTGCTGCGCCGCGCCGCTTCCAGCATCGTGGGTTCCGAACCATGCGACACGTCGGGCATGATGCCGACCCGGTTCATTTCCGCCAGCCCTTCGATGCCGAGTGGCGTCAGGCCAGTCCATTTCGGATCGAGCGCGCCCCCCGCAAACAGGGTCTGATTATGGTGGGTGAATTGCAACACCCGCAGGCCGCGTCGGTGAAAGTCAGCGATTCGCGACAGGTCCGTCCCGATCGGCTCACAGGATTGGAACTGAAGGAAGGTAGCGCATCCCGGCCGTGTGCCGATGTCAGACCCCTTGCGCGCGACATAGGCGTCAGAGCTACCCGCCAGCCGGGCAGTCGCAGCATCCAGAGCGGCGCTACATTTGATGTAGGTGCGCAGATAGCGAGGTACACCCTGTGCATCGCGGATTTCCTCGATCTCCGACACGTCGCAGATCATGCCGTCGAGACCCGCCACGCCAATGTCCGCCAGGTCATCAGGCAGGAAGCTGAGGCCGTCCATCCAGAATTTACGACCCGCTGGCGAAAGAGTAGCACACCCACCCAAGGCGGTGATCGCACCGACAGCCGCAGCAAGTACCGTGCGCCTGGATGGGAAATAAGGCTGATTTGGCATTGGGGAATGTCTCCTTAATTGCCGAGGTGATGAGATAGCGAAGAACAAGTCCGGCAATAGTTACGCGGAACAGAGCAGAATAGCGACCGCATCCAAGAAAAGGCCCGCCGAGTGATCGGCGGGCCTTTGCGGTTCAGGCGATGGAGAGCATCAGCGCGCCGTCGCCATCCTCGACCCGCACGGTGGCCCCATCGGGCACGTCGCCGCGCAGGATGAGGTCGGCGAGCGGGTCCTGGAGGTAGCGCTGGACCGCGCGCTTCAAGGGGCGCGCGCCATAGACGGGATCATAGCCGACACGGCCGAGCCAGGCGCGCGCCTCGTCGGTCAGGTCGAGGACGATCTTGCGGTCTTTCAGCAGCTTGCCGATGCGCGCGACCTGGATGTCGACGATCGGGGCCATATGCGCCGCGCCCAGGCGGTGGAACAGGATCACCTCGTCCAGCCGGTTGAGAAATTCCGGGCGGAAATGGGCGCGCACGATTTCCATCACCTGCGGTTCGACCTTTTCCACCGGATCGTCATCGGCGAGGCCGGTGAGGAACTGGCTGCCCAGGTTCGATGTCAGGACGATGATCGTGTTGGTGAAGTCGACCGTGCGCCCCTGCCCGTCGGTCAGGCGGCCATCGTCCAGCACCTGGAGCAGGATGTTGAACACGTCGCCATGCGCCTTTTCCACCTCATCGAACAGGACGACCTGATAGGGGCGGCGGCGGACGGCTTCGGTCAGGACGCCGCCTTCCTCATAGCCGACATAGCCCGGAGGCGCGCCGATCAGGCGGGCGACACTGTGCTTCTCCATAAATTCGCTCATGTCGATGCGGACCATCGCCGAATCGTCGTCGAAGAGGAAGCCGGCGAGCGCCTTGGTCAGTTCGGTCTTGCCGACGCCGGTGGGGCCAAGGAAGAGGAAGGAACCGAGCGGGCGGTTGGGGTCTTGCAGGCCGGCGCGGCTGCGGCGCACGGCGGTCGACACGGCCTTCACCGCTTCGGCCTGGCCGATGACGCGCTTGCCGATGGTATCCTCCATCGCCAGCAGCTTTTCGCGCTCGCCGGTCAGCATCCGTTCGACCGGGATGCCGGTCCAGCGGGCGACGACCCCGGCGATGTCCTCCGCCGTCACTTCCTCGCGCAGCATCGCGCCTTCCGACGCGGTTTCCGCCTCGGCCAGGCGCTTTTCGAGCGCGGGGATGGTGCCGTAGGACAGTTCGCTCATCTTCGCGAGGTCGCCGGCGCGCTGCGCCTGTTCCAGTTCGAGCCGGGCGGCGTCGAGCTGTTCCTTGACCTTGGCTTCGCCGGCGATCTTGTCCTTTTCCGACTGCCAGCGGGTGGTCAGCGACGCGGACTGCTCCTCCAGATTGGCAAGGTCGCTCTCCAGCGTGGTCAGGCGGTCGGCGGAAGCCTTGTCGGTTTCCTTCTTCAATGCCTCCCGCTCGATCTTGAGCTGGATGATCCGGCGGTCGAGATTTTCGATCTCTTCGGGCTTGGACTCCACCTCCATGCGCAGGCGGCTGGCGGCCTCGTCCATCAGGTCGATCGCCTTGTCGGGCAGGAAACGGTCGGTGATGTAGCGGTTGGAGAGCGTCGCCGCGCTGACCAGCGCGCCATCGGTGATGCGGACGCCGTGGTGCAGTTCGTATTTTTCCTTGAGGCCGCGCAGGATGCTGATCGTATCCTCGACCGTGGGTTCGCCGACGAATACGGGCTGGAAGCGGCGCTGGAGCGCGGGGTCTTTTTCGACATATTTGCGATATTCGTCGAGCGTGGTCGCGCCGATGCAATGGAGTTCGCCGCGCGCCAGGGCGGGTTTCAGCAGATTGCCCGCATCCATCGCGCCTTCGGATTTGCCCGCGCCGATCAGCGTGTGCATTTCATCGATGAAGAGGACGATCTGCCCCTCGGCACCCTTCACCTCGTCCAGCACGCCCTTCAAGCGCTCCTCGAACTCGCCGCGATATTTGGCGCCCGCGATCAGGCTGCCCATGTCGAGCGCCATCAGGGTGCGGTCTTTCAGCGTATCGGGCACGTCGCCATTGGCGATGCGCAGGGCGAGGCCTTCGGCGATGGCGGTCTTGCCGACGCCGGGGTCGCCGATCAGGACCGGGTTGTTCTTGGTCCGGCGGGCGAGGATCTGGATGGTGCGGCGGATTTCCTCGTCCCGGCCGATGACCGGATCGAGCTTGCCCGCGCGGGCCGCTTCGGTGAGGTCGCGGGCGAATTTCTTCAATGCATCGTAGCGATCCTCCGCCCCCGCCGTATCGGCGGTGCGGCCGCCGCGCAGGGCGTTGATCGCGGCGTTGAGCGCTTCGGGCTTCACGCCGGCGGCGGCAAGCGCCTTGCCCGCGGTGGTGGTGGTCGCCAGCGTCAGCGCCAGCAGCAGCCGTTCGACCGTGACGAAGCTGTCGCCCGCCCTGGTCGCGACCTGTTCGGCGGAATCGAGCACGCGCACGGCGTCATTGTCGAGGCCCGGCGTCTGCTGCGCGCCGCTGCCGGAAACGGCGGGCACCTTGGCGAGGGCCGCGTCGGTGTCGCGCAGCGCGACTGGCGCGGAGCCGCCCGCTGCCTTGATGAGGCCGGACGCCATGCCCTCGCTATCTTCCAGCAGGGCCTTGAGAAGATGTTCCGGCCCGATCCGCTGATGGCTCATGCGGATCGCGACGGTCTGCGCCGACTGGAGAAAGCCCTTGGCGCGGTCAGTAAATTTTTCGAGGTTCATGTCCGTCCTCTTTTTCGAAATGCGTGCTCGCGATGTAGTGTTGCGTAAAAGCAACACAAGAGGCGATAGGCAATTATCCTTATCCCCGCGCTTCGGGCAGCTTCGGCGCGAACGGGTCGTCGCACAAGCGTATTGCACGGCTATCACGCCCCGCTATGGTGCGGGTCTGTCGCGGTTCACCCCTGACCGCATGGTCCGTCGCTCTTGCCAGAGGCCCTTCATGACCCTTTCCCCCTTATCGCGCCGCCTGTCCCTGCTGGTCGGCCTGTCCGCCATCGCCCTGACGCCGATGACGCAGGCGTTTGCGGCGACCAGCGCCGCCCTCGCCCCCGCGCCGCTCTCCAGCCTGGTGGCGAAGGTCGATATTCCCTATGAGACGTTCCGCCTGGCCAACGGGCTGCGCGTCATCGTCCACACCGACCGCAAGGCGCCGGTGGTGGCGGTGTCGGTCTGGTATCATGTCGGATCGCGCTTCGAACCGGCGGGCAAGACCGGCTTTGCCCATCTGTTCGAACATCTGATGTTCTATGGTTCGGAAAATGCCGACGGCCCCTTCTTTGGCCGGCTGGAGGATATCGGCGCGACCGACTGGAACGGCACGACCTGGTTTGATCGCACCAATTATTTCGAAACGGTGCCGACCGGCGCGCTGGACCGGGCGCTGTTCCTGGAAAGCGACCGGATGGGCCATCTGCTGGGCGCCGTCACCCAGACCAAGCTGGATACCCAGCGTGGCGTGGTGCAGAATGAAAAGCGGATGGGCGAGAATGAGCCTTATGGCCTGGTCGAATATGCCCAGCTTGCCGCCCTGCTGCCCGAAGGGCATCCCTATCGCCATAGCACCATCGGTTCGATGGCGGACCTGAACGCGGCCAGCCTGGCCGACGTGCAGATGTGGTTCAAGACCCATTATGGCCCGAACAACGCCGTGCTGGTGCTGGCCGGCGACATCGACATGGCGACGGCGAAGGCGAAGGTCGAGAAGTGGTTCGGCAATATTCCCGCCGGCCCCGCCCCCAGGGATGTGGACGCGAGCGTGCCGACGCTGGCGAAGGATGCCGAAGTGGTGATGCACGACAATGTCGCGGCCACCCGCCTCTATCGCAACTGGGTGGTGCCGGGCGTCAATTCGGCGGAGTTGCAGCAGCTCGACCTGGCCATGACGGTGTTCGGCGGGCTTGGCTCGTCGCGGCTCGACAATGCGCTGGTGCGTGACGAGAAGGTGGCAGTGGCGGTCAAGGCCAGCATCCAGCCGTTCGAGAAGCTGAGCCTGGCCGAGATCACGGTCGACGTGAAGCCGGGCGCGGACCCGGTGGCGGTGGGCAAGCGGCTGGACCAGTTGCTGGCCGACTATCTGGCCAAGGGACCGGGCGCCGACGAGGTGCTGCGCGCCGCGACCGGGCAGGCCGCCGGCACGATTGCGGGGCTGGAAAAGGTCGGCGGTTTTTCGGGCAAGGCGGTGACGCTGGCCGAGGGGGCGGTCTATTCCGACGATCCGGCCAAATATAAGAAGGACCTGGCCATCTATGCCGCAGCCACGCCCGAAACGGTGGCGGCGGCGGCGCGCAAATGGCTGGGGCGGCCGGTATTGCGCCTGACGGTCGCGCCCGGCGAGCGGAGCGCGGCGGACAATGCGCTGGCAGGGAACGCGACCCACAGGCCGGCCTATTTCCGCGATCCCGATGCGGCCGCGCCGGTCGCGGCGACGCCGCCTGCCCCCACGAAGATCGCCGAGCCGCCGATCGAGCCGGTCAAGGATCTGGACTTTCCCGCTGTCGAACATGCGACATTGAAAAACGGCATCCCGGTCGTGTTCGCGCGGCGGGCGGCGGTGCCGACCGTGCGCGTGTCGGTCGCCTTCGACGCGGGCAATGCCGCCGACGACAAGGCGAAGCTGGGCACGGCCGGGCTGACCGCGGCGCTGCTGCGCGAAGGCACGACGACCCGGTCGTCGGTGCAGATCGCCGAGGAGCAGGAACGGCTGGGCGCGTCGATCAACGCCGGCAACAGCATGGACCGCACCTCTGTCGGCCTGTTCGCGCTGAAGCCCAATCTGGACGCATCGCTGGACCTGCTGGCCGATATCATCCGCAATCCGGCCTTCGCCCCTGCCGAGGTCGAACGGCTGCGCGGGCAGATGCTGACCCGGATCAAGTCGGAAAAGACCGAGCCGATGTCGATCGCCCAGCGGATGTTGCCGCCTTTGCTCTATGGGCCAGCCCACCCCTATGGCATTCCCTTCACCGGGTCCGGCACGGAAAGCGGCGTCAAGGCAGCGACGCGGGCGGACCTGACGGCATTTCATGACACATGGCTGCGCCCGGACAATGCGACCATCTTCGTGGCGGGCGACACGACGCTGGGCGAACTGATGCCGTTGCTGGAAAAGCGCTTTGGCGACTGGAAGGCCCCCGCCGTCGCGAAAGGCGCCAAGCTGTTCCGCATGGACAGGATGATGCGCCCGTCGCGCATCATCCTGATCGACAAGCCGCAAAGCCCGCAGTCGATGATCCTGGGCGGGGTGCTGACCAGCAAGGCGGGCACCGACAATCCGGTGACGCTGCTGACCGCCAATGAAGTGCTGGGCGGCAGCACCACGTCGCGCCTGACCATGGACCTGCGCGAAACCAAGGGCTGGGCCTATGGCGCGGGGACGACGCTGCCCGGCGTCAAGGAGACGATCCCGCTGCTGGTCTATGCCCCGGTGCAGACCGACAAGACCGGCGAATCGATCATCGCCGCGCGGCAGGATATCAAGGAATATCTGACGACCAAGGGCACCACCGAGGCCGAGCGCAACCAGACGATCAACGGCCAGATCCTGTCGTTGCCGGGCAGTTTCGAAACATCGTCCGATCTGATGTCGGCGATGATGCGCAACAGCCTGGTCGGCCGGCCCGACGATTATTACGAGACGCTGCCCAAAGTCTATCGCGCCATGACCGCCGCCGACATGGACAAGGCGGCGCGCGAGGCGATCAATCCCGACCGGCTGATCTGGGTCGTGGTGGGCGACGCGAAACTGGTGCGGCCGCAGCTTGACGCGGTGGGGCTGCCGGTGGAAATGGGAACATTGGCTGATTGACGCCAACGTAAAGGAGACTGGATATGGCAAGTGTCGATGGCGCTTATGATTGCGTGGCCAAGACGCCGATGGGCGACCAGAAGGGCGTGTTCACCGTCATCAGCAGCGGCGACCGCTTCAACGGCACCTTTGCCGGCATGATGGGGTCGCTGGACGTGGTCGACGGCAAGGTCGACGGGACCAGCCTGACCTGGAAGATGGAAATGACCATGCCGATGCCGATGACGCTGGAATGCGAGGCGCAGGTGACGGGTGACGCCATCACCGGCACGATGCAGTTGGGCGCGTTCGGCGCGTCGGCCTTCAACGGCACGCGGCGGAGCTAAGACGCCGCGACACAATGGCGTTGCAGGCGGCGTTGCGGGCGCGGCCGAGCCATCCATGGACAAAGGCGTGGATGGCCTCCCCGCGCCCGCAAGGGCGATAACCGGGTGCAAAGTGGAACAGCGAGTGGAACAGCTTGATCGCTTTTGCCATAATTCATTAGTTAGCTAAGCAATGAATATACCCCTTCCCGAACCCGAACGCGCATTGGCGCACAGGATGGCGCCGGTGGCGCGCGCCTGGCGGCAATTGGCCGATGAGACGCTGGCGGACCTGGGCGTGTCGGCCAGCGCCGCCTGGTGCCTGATCCATATCCACCGGCTGGGCGGTACGGTGCAGCAGCAGGAACTGGCCCAATCGCTCGACATCAGCCAGCCGTCGCTGGTCCGCACCCTGCATCAGGCGCAGACCGCCGGACTGGTGACGCGCAGCGCCCGGCCCGACGACAAAAGAGCGAACATCATCCGCCTGACCCCGGACGGACAGGTGCTGGTGGAACGGATCGAGGCGCGGCTGGACGCCCTGTATGCCGACCTGTTGAAGGATGTGCCCGAAGGCGCGATCGAGATCGTGCTGTGGCTGTTCGACCTGCTGAGCCTGCGCATCGCGGAAAAGCGGGCCGGGATATGAGCCGGTGCCGGGCAGCGGGTTTCAGGTCGGCAGGACGCGGATGGAACCGGCGCCGCGCGCACGGCGACACAATGGCGAAGCCCATTTACGTCATCGGATGTCAGGACGGATCGGCATAGATAGGCTTCGTCCTTGCGCGCGGAGCGGGCCAAGCTGATGTCATCCCGCTCCAGACGATGCCCTGGAGCACGCTGCGCTTAATCGGACGCGGGCCGCGCGCTCCAGTTTTTTCCTTTTCGCATCGTTCTTGGCGGAGCCGGCGGCCAGCCCAGCTCAAAGCGGATGCTATTATTGCCCACGATGCTCTAGCTGCCGTTGGGGCCGCCGCCATTGGGACCGGCGCCACCGCCGCCCATGCCACCGGCGCCAACCGCGCCGATATTGCCGAAAATCTCGTCGAACAGGCTGCGATGACGGCCCAGTGTCGGGGTCTTGTCACCCGATGGCGAGATGCTGGCGACCTGTTCCAGCCCCATGCGATCGACCGCCACGACATTGCCGGCCGCGTCGAACCGCACGCGCAGCACCGTCTGGTCGACCGGCCTGGGGTTGGAGAAGGCCAGCGAGCGCATGTTGCGCGACACATAATACCAGTCCTGCTCGCCAAATTGCGACACGAAGCTGGGCCGGCCCAGCGTCCCTTCCACCGAAGCGCGGTTGTCGATGCCGGGCTGGACCGAATCCACCAGCAGCTTGTCGACCTGATAGCCCTGGTGCGTGCGGATGCGGGTGCAGGCGGACGTGCCAAGCAGCAGCGCGCTGAGGCCGATGGCGATCATCACGCGCCCGCGGCGGGAGTGGCGGCTGAACTGAAGCATGAACTTCTCCTGCGGGGGCATGTCCCGCGAACCCAAGAAACCGTAAGTCGCCATTGCATTGGGCGACGCAGCGATCAATATGGAAATGCGCGCGCCCCGGCAAGGGGCGCAAAGCATCGGGCGGCGTGCCGCCGCTCGATCCGTCTGAAAAAAAGCCGAAGCCCGATGCCTTCCTCTTCCTCTTCCTCCTCCCCCTCCTTCTTCCAGCGCCTTTTCAACCGGACCGACCCGCGGGAGGGATTGCGTCCGCTATACAAGGCCGTGATCGGTGAAGGACGGCAGCCGCACTGGTATGTCGAGGGCGCCGTGCCCGACACGCTGGACGGGCGGTTCGACATGATCGTGGCGATCCTGGCGCTGGCGCTGATCCGGCTGGAGCAGCAGGGCGCGGCGCAGGACAGCGTGTGGCTGACCGAAGTGTTCGTCGACGACATGGACGGGCAGTTGCGGCAGGAAGGCGTGGGCGACGTGGTGGTGGGCAAGCATATCGGCCGGATGATGAGCGCGCTGGGCGGCCGGATCAGCGCCTATCGCGATGCCTTGACCGGGGGGGGCGACCTGGCCGAGGCGCTGCGCCGCAACCTGTATCGCGGCGCGCCGGTGGGCGACGAAGCGGTCGCGCATGTCGAGGGCGCCTTGCGCGCGCGCTGGACGCGGATGGGATGCCTGACGCGCGACGCTTTGCTGGCGGGGGATCTGGGATGAGCATGCCGGTGGAATTTTCGCGTCCCGTGAAGGTCGACCAGATCAAGCGGATGACCGCGCAGACGCATATCGCCGCCGATGCGGCCGAGCGGGCGGCGCTGGCCCGGCGGTTCGGGCTGCTGGCGCTCGACCGGCTGGAGGCGGACTATGGCCTGACCGAGGAGAATGGCGCGGTGATGGCGCGCGGCCGGGTGCGCGCGACGCTGGCCCAGCCCTGCGTCGCGACCGGGACACCAGTGCACGAGGAGATCGACAGCGACTTCCTGCTGCGCTTCGTGGTCGAGGGCGAGGGCGTTCCCGAAGGCGAGGAGCTGGAGCTGGACGCGGAGGATTGCGACACGATCGGCTATGACGGACAGGTGATCGACATGGGCGAGGCGGTGGCCGAGACGGTCGCGCTGGCGATGACGCCCTTTCCCCGCGCGCCCGACGCCGACAGCTATCTGAAGGAAGCAGGCGTGCTGCGCGAGGACCAGGCCGGTCCGTTCGCCGCGCTGCTGGCGCTCAAGGAGAAGGGGGAAAGCGGGGGCGAAAGCTGACACCAGCGTTTCCCTTTCGTTCCTGTCCATGGCATAAAGCAGGCCATGGACCCGGCCGTGCGCAAGATCATCCATATCGACATGGACGCTTTCTATGCGTCGGTGGAACAGCGCGACGATCCCGCGCTGCGCGGCCTGCCGATCGCGGTGGGCGGCGGCGGGCCGCGCGGGGTGGTGGCGACGTGCAGCTATGAGGCGCGGCGGTTCGGCGTGCGATCGGCGATGCCCGGCGCGCGGGCGCGGCGGCTGTGCCCCGACCTGATCTTCGTGCGGCCGCGATTCGAGGTGTATCGCGCGGTGTCGGCACAGGTGCGCGAGATTTTCAGTCGCTTCACCGACATGATCCAGCCGCTTTCGCTGGACGAAGCCTATCTGGACGTGACGGTGAACAAGCCCGGCATGGCGTCAGCGACCCGCATTGCCGAGGAGATACGGCGGATGATCCGCGCGGAAACCGGCCTGACCGCGTCGGCCGGCGTGTCCTACAACAAGCTGATCGCCAAGCTGGCGTCGGACCAGAACAAGCCCGACGGCGTGTGCGTGGTGCCGCCGGGCGAAGGGGCCGCCTTCATCGCGGCGATGCCGGTGCGGCGCATCCATGGCGTGGGGCCGGTGACGGCCAAGCGGATGCAGGCGCTGGGGATCGAGACGGGGGCGGACTTGCGCGACCGGGACATGGCGTTCCTGTCGGCGCATTTCGGCAGCGCGGCGGACTATTATTATCGCGCGGCGCGGGGCGAGGACGACCGGCCGGTGCGCGAGCGCGAGGGGCGCAAGTCGGTGAGCGTGGAGGACACGTTCCTGGACGACCTGGTCGAGGAGGCGGCGCTGGTGGCGCAGATCGAGCGGATCGCCGACACGCTCTGGGGACGGATCGAGAAGGCGCAGGCATGGGGCCGGACCGTGGTGCTGAAGGTCAAGTTCGCCGATTTCCGCATCATCACCCGATCCCGCAGCTTTGCCGCGCCGGTGCGGTCGGCCGAGCTGCTGCGCCAGGCCGGGCGGGACTTGCTGGTCGCGCAACTGCCGCTGCGCATGGGGGCGCGGCTGCTGGGGCTGGGCGTGCATAATCTGGAGGGGGAGGACGAGGGCGACGAGCCGGGCGCGCAACTGGCGCTGGGCTTGTAGGAAAGCGCCATGCCCACCCCGCTGCGACCGACGCGCGACGCGCGCAAGTCGCGCTGCCCCTCCCGTGACCGGGAGGGGCGAATCGATCAGAAAGGCAGCCAGGTGCGCTTTTCGCTGAACTTCATGTAACCGGCATTGACGCCCAGCCGATAGCCGACGCCCAGGCGGATCGGGATCAGCACGACATTGCCCCAGCGCAGGTAGGAGGCGGTGAAGCCGCCGACCAGATAGGCGGTGCCCTCCGCCGCCGGGAAGCGGTGGTAGAGATCCTGGCTGTCGTAGAGATTATAGACGAGGACGAAGGTGTTGGCCGCATTGCCGCCGACATCGAAGCCGATCGACGGGCCGGTCCAATAGACTTCGCGCTTGCCCTCCACCTTGTGGTTGAGCGTGCCCGACCCGTAGCGCAGGCCGACGACGAAGGCGCCCGACGCTTCGCGCCCGGAAATATAGGCATTGGGGCGGCCCTGGTCCTTGAGCACCTTTTCGATGATACCGGCCAGGCCCTCGGCCCCCTTGCCGAACACGCCTTCGGCCGCGCCGATCAGGTCATCTTCCTGATAGGATTCGGCGGGCGGCAGCGCGGCGGGCGGGGAGTTGGCCGCCACCGGCGCGCCGGTGGCGGTGCTGCCGCCGGCGGGCGGCGGGCTGTAGGTGCCGCTGTCGCTTGCCGCGCCCGTGCCCGTGCCCGTATCGGCGCCGACGCTGGCATCGACGCCCGGATCGGTGGGGGTGCTGGTGGCGGGCGGCGGCGGGGCGAGATCGGAATCGATCGCGCTGTTGGGATCGATGGTGCGGACCTGCGCGGAGGCGGCGAGCGGCGTCAGCGCCATGCCCGCCAGCGCCGCGACCAGCGCCGTCATGCGCGTGATGCGCCCCTTGATCCCGATCATCGCCCGATACTCCCCGCACATGCCGCTTATGAAACCAAAGACGCGATTATCCCGTCCGAAGCTGAAAGGCCAATGAACGAACGGCGACCTGAGTCGATTCCGGGCCGGAACGAATCCGATTTGTCCGTCAGGAGGCAAAAAACGTCACGCGGGACCGTTGCCATGCCGAAAAGCCCTCGCTATAGCCCCTTCCAGCCATTGCTCTCCTGTCCAGGTGGGCAAATTCGTGCGGAGACGTGGGTGAGTGGCTGAAACCAGCGGTTTGCTAAACCGTCGTGGCCTTAAGGGGCCACCGAGGGTTCGAATCCCTCCGTCTCCGCCAACTTTCCCCGTTAATAAGCTGAATTAGTTGCTCAAATTCAAAGGGGCGCTGGAGCGCCCCCACATTTGACCCCACACTCTGTTTCAGGTTCAAGTGTATCTACCTGCGGCGATCATCGTGCGGATTCCACCATAGCCTTTGCCATGTAGTCGGCTGATGCCGCATCCGGCTGACCAAAGCCGGTTCCACCGGCGGAAATTCACGATTCTGGCAATAGCGGCAGACCACGGCCTCAACCTTGATGAGTTCGGCACATTGGGGACATTTCTTGTCCGTCTGATTCGGCGATATGGGGCTGCGATCAATAGGTGGCTTTACCAACGCATGGGCCAATGCGATCGGAAACAACAGCGCCCCGTACAAAAACCATCCGAAGGTATCGAAACCTTTCGAATTAGCCAAGATGGCGACCACGCCGCCAAGCACGGCGAGAATTATCAGCACTTCCATAAGCGTCATGTCCCCGTGTTCGCCGCGCCGCCCGGCAGTCGGGACGGTTGATCGCACGTCGAACACAGGTGAACACGCGCCCTGCGTATTCCCCGGAGGTATTATATTCGGCAGGCCGCCCGACCGAAGTCGAGGACCTGTGTTCGTCCGCACATTGCGGGCCGCTCCTACCGATCAAGATCGGAACGACGAGCTGATTTATGCCCAGATGGGGAGAGGGTTCAAGGGTAACATGATATTTTCACCAGAATTCGATGCAGCTTTGTAATCATAGTGGCCGGAAGTGCGCATATTTTTCCGCGTTTTTGGCGGCCTCCTTCAACAATCGAAATCAGGTTAGACACATCGCCTCAGCTATAGCGAGCGGAGCTATCCAGCCCCGTTCGGTATCCGGCCTCGCGGATATTCCGCATGCGCATTTGCTGCTTGCGATTCACCATGAAGGTCGCCGCGCGATAAAGATGCGACTTGCGATCCTCCTGCGCCCATGATGGGCGCAACGCTGGCTGCGCGCCCTCCTTCGACAGCAGTTCGCCGTAGCGCCGAGCAATCCATGTTTCTCGATGCTTCTCGAAATGCGCTTCGCATTTGGCAAGGACGCGCTCCGGTTTCTACCTGCACTGAACCTGGACCAATCGTTTCGCCCATTGATGACGACCAATTCCCGCTGATTGGATCGCGTCAGTTTGAAGGCAACTCACTCTATCGGTTGCCAGCCGAGATTTTCGGCATCTTCAAAGGCCTTGCGGTTCAAATCCGCAAGCATCTGGTAGCGCTGATGCAGCGTCGCGGGAATGGACTCCACCGTAGGATATTTATTCGTGAATTCCGCCTGCATCATTTTACCGAAGGCCGTCCCCTTCTTCACCATTGTCAGTGCATCGCGCGGATTGGCTTGAAGGATTACGTCAGCAACCTCGACAATATCTTGCTGGCGGTTCTCCCGGTCCAGATACTCCAGCACCGTTGTCGCCAGCAGCGCAACGCCCTCCGATTTCGTGAGGGCGCGCATGTAGAGGCCGCTTTCAATAGCCCGGTCGGTAATCGGCATAGTCGTCCTATACCATTCGTCCCGGGCAACATGAGCACCGCTCGTTGGTTCAAGATTTGTCGGCCCGCGCTCAGGGTGAGTGAAGCGCACAAAAACGTGAAGAGGCGCTGTCACGAAGCTTGCGTTCAATCCAGTCTGCTCGGCAAGGATCATGAACAATGCGGGCATCGAGACGCAATTGCCCAGCCGCGTCGCCAGATAGGTCGCGAGCAGCTTGTTCTCGACTATCATCCCCAGCGGGTCCGCCTGATCGTAGCTGAATGGCCGATTGCCGTTCCATGGGCCACTATCGTAGATGGCCTTTCGAATGGCGGCGACCTTATACGGGTCAGTTGGACTAGGACCTGCCATTTGCCTCGCTGCATCGGCCAGCACGGCAATCTCGCGGCCAATGCTCAATGGCGTGGGCGCTATTAACGCATCAAGGGAAAGCTTCGACTGGAGGTAGCTTTTATCGATAGCTGATGTGAGAATGGACGAAACAACATGTCCAATCGTTTCGGGGATTTTCCCGGATGTATGACAAGGGATAGCAAGTGCAGTCATAGCGCCGCTCAAGACAAAAGAACGCCGCGTCAGGTCTATCATACCAAATCTATCTATATTTCTTGAAGGTGATGAATGGATATATGTCAGACAAAAATGCAATCTACAGAGATAACGCTAGAAAAAATCACATTTTATTATCAGAATCGAAAATAATTATTGATAAGGGTTCTTGTATCCAAAATCTTTAAGCACAATTATTTCTTTAGAGCACAAGTCAACTATCTTGTACCTCTGAAATAAATTTGAGTTTCCATCATTGATCACTATGTACACAGAAATTTTTCTATCCGATTTATTACAAATTTCAATTAATCTAGAAACATTTAAATTATTTCCATCATGGTCAATAATCTCGTAAGGATAAGTGTTTTTATCCAGAGCATTTTTTAGCTCATCAATATCAGTATAAGTATGACTGTTAGAGGTGAACAATTTACTTTCCATTAGAGGACTACCCTTGTCCTTGCCACCCTCAGTTGCATTACATGCGCACGGAAAAGGGAGCATCATAATCGCTAACCATCTTATTAGCATTTAACGCCGCGCTCACAGAGGTTAACCGGATATGCTGGAAGTGGTAGGCCCGTATTGTCAGGTCGTGGCTGTCCTGTAAGTTGTTCATATGCCGTTCCAGCAACGGAATTGGAGTTTTGCTGTAGCAGGCGATAATCTAGGCCAGCATTGTTAACCGCATCGGTAAAACCTTTCGCAGATGCAACGATGTCTGAGAAGTTTCCTGATACCGTTGAAGAACCTAAGGTTACGGTGTTGCTCGCGCCATATATGTCGCGATCCGTGCTGGTCCTAACCGGCTGAGTCTCAGCTACCAGTTGAAGGCCAGTACCTCCACTTGCTCGACTACTGCTGCCTTGCGATCGTTCAGCCGAAGTTCCTGATGATATACCAGAACTGCTAGCGGATGAACTGCTGCTGCGGGAGGAAGATGAGCCAGAAGAACTTGCGGAGGCTGGTGAAAGATAATTCCCTACATAGTCACCATTCGGACCACCTCTTACGATCACAACGCGTAAATTATTGTCAGCGTCTCGCAAGACGACAAAGGCATGTACTCCGTTCGGGATGCGCAGATTTGAGGTCAGGCGAGCCGTAGCCGGATGCGGCATCAACGCGCGCGCATGATACAGCGGAAGCCGATATGGCTGGTCGAACTGTCGATCGCCTGCGCATGGCGCGCGGCGGGGCGGTAGCGCTGGCAATAATTGGCGGCGCATAGATGCGACCCGCCCTTTAGCACCTTGCGCGGGATGACGACGGCGGGGGTGGCAGGATCGATGCTTTCGCGCTTCGTCGCGCCGCGCGGATTGGCCGGGACGCAGCAGCTTCCCTTGCCCTTGCGCTCGATCCGGGGCTGGCCATACCAGTCGGCGGTCCATTCCCAGACATTGCCGATCATGTCGTAGAGGCCATAGCCGTTGGCGGGATATGTCCGCACAGGAGAGGTGCGCTCATAACCATCCTCCAGCGTGTTGCCATAGGGGAATGCGCCCTGCCAGTAATTGGCAAGCATCGTCCCCCCCGGCGCAAGCGCATTGCCCCACGCATAGTCGGCGTCATCCAGTCCGCCACGTGCCGCAAATTCCCATTCGGCTTCGGTCGGAAGGCTCTTGCCCGCCCATTTCGCATAGGCCTCCGCATCCTGATAGGCGATATGCACCACCGGATGATCCTCGATCCCGGCGATGCTGCTGTCGGGACCGTGGGGGTGCCGCCAGTCGGTGCCGGTGCTGAACGTCCACCACTGGCTGTAGTCGTCGAGATCGACCGGCCCGGCAGTCCGCTGGAACAGCAGCGATCCGGCGACGGCAAGCGACGGATCCATGCCGGGATAGTCCTTCGGATCGGGGGGAATTTCCGCGAAACTGCGATGGCCGGTTGCCGCCACGAAGGCGGCGAAGTCCCTGTTCGTAACGGGCGTTTCGTCGATCCAGAACCCATCGACGCGCACGGTGCGCACAGGGGCTTCCTCAGGATAGAAGCGGTCCGATCCCATCTGGAACGTTCCGCCGTCGATCCAGTGCATTCCCTCTGTCAAGCCCATGCTTCCTTCTTCAGTCCGGGCCGCCGCCAGCCTTCATGCGCGCCATCATCGCTTCCATGTCGAAAGTGGGGACGGTGGGGGCATAACGGCCCGTAAGCCGCAGTTCCAGATATTTGGCGGCGCGCGCGACATAGCCATTACGGTCATCGCTGGCTGCGGTTGCGACCGCCAGCGCGGGCTTCGCGGCGTCGCCGATGAAGGTCAGCGCGTTGATGGCGTGGAGGCGGACCTGCCAGGGATAGGTCGCGTCGCACAGGCCGATCAGGGCGGGGACGGATTGGTCGGTCTCGCCGCATTTGGCCAGCGCTTCACCCAGTTGGATGCGGACATGGGCCGACGGGTCGGCCGCAAGCCGCTCCGCCATCAGAGACTGCATGGCGCGGGCGGCCTGACCCTGAATGACAAGGCCCATCGCGGCCCAGTAGCGGATGACCTCCACCGGGCTGGTGAGCGCCTGTTTCAGGCGCGGCAGGGCGTCTTCGCCGCCCGCCGCCGCCACGCGGGCGAGGGTCATGACGTCCTTGAGCGGATAGAGTTTGGGATCGCGCGACGGTCCCCAGCCTTCACCCGCCATGGTTTCGGGCAGGAAGCCATTGTCGTTGATGGCGATCATATGCTTGTCCAGCAGTCGGCTGAACTTCGACAAAGTTGCCGCGTAGGCCGGATCGCGCGCCAGATCGTGGATTTCGTGCGGATCGGCGGACAGATCGTACAGTTCCTCGAATGGCTTGGTCTGGAAGAAGCGGTCCTGCACGGCATTGAGCCCGCCGTCGATATGTGCCTGCTCCCAGTCCTGATAGCCCTTGGCGAGCCACTCGAACGCCTGATGCTGTCCCCAGGGACGGTGGGGCATATAGTTGCGGATGTAGCGCCAGCGCCCGTCGGTGACCGTGCGCTGGAAGTCGATGCGTTCGTCCATGCGGTTGCGCATCCCGAAGGCCAGCGCCTGCGGTCGCGCCTTGGGCCCCAGAAACGGCGTGCCGCGCATCTGCGGTGGTTGCACCGCGCCGGCGAGCGACAGCACGGTGGGGGCTAGGTCAATGAAGCTGACGGGGGTGGTGATCTCGCTGCCGGGCGCGGCCGGCATCAGGTGCCGCCATTTGGGCGGCACATAGACGACCATCTCGCAGCGCAGCCCCTCCTCATAGCAATAGCGTTTCGAGCGGCCGAGGACACCGCCATTGTCGGAATAATGAAACACGATGGTGTTGTCGGCGAGGCCATCTGCCTCCAGTTCGGCCAGACGTTCAGCCAACTGGCCGTCCATCTTCTCCATGAGGTTGTAGTAGCTGGCAAAATCCTGCCGGATGCCGGGCCTGTCGGGCAGGAAGGGGGGCAGCGTCACCATGTCAGGTGTCACGCGGCCCGGCACAGGCTTGAAGATGCGCGATTCATGCGTGGTTTCATAGTTGAACACCGCCATGAAGGGCTGGGTCTTGTCGGTACGGGCCCGCCAGTGCGCTTCCTTGCCTTGCCCGTCCCAGATCGCCGCCGGATCGACATCGCAATTATAGTCGGTCTTGGCATTGTTGGTGCAAAAATAGCCCGCGCCGCGCATCAGTTCAGGATAGGTGCGGAAATCCTTTGGTAGTTTTCCAATCGCGCGCATCTGGTTCGCCGGCGCGCAGCTTTCGGGATAGACGCCGGTGAGAATGCCGAAGCGTGACGGTGCGCATACCGGCGCGTTCGAATAGACGTGGCGAAAGAGCAGGCCCTTTTTCGCCAGCCCGTCGATGGTGGGCGTGCGCGCCAGCCGGTCTCCATAGGCGCCGACATAGGGATTATTGTCCTCGCTCACGATCCACAGGATGTTCGGGCGCTCGCCCTTCGCGGACTTCGCAAGCGCGCCCGATCCAGCGGCGGCAGCCAGACCGGCGGCCGACCCCAGAATTGCGCGTCGGGAAATCTCATGGGTCATGGCTTGGCGGCTCCTTCGACCTGACGGGTCAGTTCATCCTTGAGGGGTGGGGTATGGACGAGCGGCTTGCCGACGGCCTGCGCCTTTAGCTTCGCCGGGCTGTCTGGCAGGATGGGGTCAAGCCGGTCCGCGGGATTGGGCTTCACATACCAGTCGGCGGGGAAGTCAGCGGCATGCTTGCCACCGACATCGCGCCGCACCGCACCGATGGACAGGCGCGCGCTGTAGGGGATGACATGGCGGCCATTGCGATCGGCGAGTTGTTGATAGAGCGCCACGCGCAATTCCTGCTTCTTTGTCGCCCAGGCAGGATCGTTGACAAGATTGTGCATCTCGTCCGGGTCTGTGTTGAGGTCGTACAGTTCGTCCGTATCCCAGACGCCATAATATTGGATATATTTCACATTATCCCGCTCGATCGCGAAGGTGCCGGGCGTCATCGGGAAATTATATTCCCAATAATATTCGTAGATGAAGTCGCCGGGCTTCCAGTCCTTGGCCGCCTGCTTGCCTTCCCACAGCGGCCATGCGCTCTGGCCCTCGAACTGCCTGGGGCGGGCGACCCCGGCCACGTCAAGGAACGTCGGCGCGAAATCGAGATTGCGGATGCGGCCTTCATTGACCACGCCAGCTGGGATCGTGCCCGGCTCCCATACGACCAGAGGCACGCGCACCGACGCCTGATAGGCGTTGCGCTTGTCGATCAGCCCATGTTCGCCGACCATATAGCCGTTGTCGGAGGTGAAGACGACCAGCGTATCCTTGTCGAGCTTGTTCCGGCGCAGATAGTCCATGATCCGGCCGAGGCTGTCGTCGATCGCAGACAGGGTGCCGTAATAATATTTGAGATAATCCGTCATCGGCACGTCGGCATTGTAGAAAAAGTCGATGCCGTGCCAACTGTTGCGCTGGTTGCGTACCCAGACCGGCTTACCTTCGCTGTTCGCGGGTGTGTCCGCTGCGCTGGCGGGGAGTGCGAACTTCGCGCGGTCATATTGACGGGCATAGCGCGGCGGGGGCAAGGGGTCGGAATGGACGCCCTTGTGGCTTAGATAGAGGAAGAATGGCTTGGCCGGGTCGCGTTCCTTTTGCAGCCAGTTCATCGCATAGTCGGTCAGTTCATCGGTGATATAGCCCTGCTGCGGCACCGCCTTGCCATCGACATTGAGGTTGGGGGAGCTATGGGCGCTCTCCGCTTTCGCCGGCCAGTAGTTGCCCTGTCCCTTGAAGCTCACCCATTTGTCGAAGCCGGGGCGCGGGCCGTCCGTTTCGCTGCCCATATGCCATTTGCCGAAGAAAGCGGTATTGTAGCCCGATCGTTGCAGATAGCCGGGGAAATAGGTGAGGCCCGCTTCGCTACTGTCATTGTTATCCACGATGCCGTGGTTGCGGGCGGTCTGACCTGTCAGGATTGTCGCGCGGCTGGGGCTGCACAGGGATGATGTGACGACAGCGTTGGGGAAGTAGCTGCCTTCTTTCGCCATCCGGTCGATGTTGGGCGTCTTGATCAGACCGGGCTGGAGGAAGCCCATGCCGTCGTAGCGCAGGTCATCGACAAGCACGAAGATGATGTTGCGCGGGCGCTGTTGTTGCGCCGGCGCGGCGGCAAGCGCAGGCTTGGGCGCGGCGGCAACCAGCGCTGAGGGTACGACGGCGCAGGCGACCAGGCAGGCCGCCCCGGTCATCGCGCGACGCAGAGTAGAGGCCCAGTTGGTCTTGTTCGGCACGTTCCTGTCCTTTTGATGTGGGATATGCGCCACCGGTCTATTCCCGACCAGGCGGAGGCGGGGTGCGATCGCCGCTGCCATCAAACCGTTCGCGGTAGCGGTAGATTTTAGGTGCCTCGGCAAGCGCGGGCGTGGAGAAGCGGCGTGCTTCCCGCCACCAGAGCGCCTGCATCGCCCTCAGTCTCGCCGGCATCACGGCTGCGAGGTCGTGATTTTCGGACGGGTCTGCCTGCGTATCGTAAAGCTGCCACACATCCTTGTCGAAATCGCCGTCGCGGGGATGGACGGCGATCGCCCGCCATTTGCCCTGCGTGATCGCGCGATTACCGCGCAGCTCGAAATATTGCACGGTGCGTGGGGGCGGAGCGGACGGGTTGCCGATGGTGGGCAGGAAGGTTCGCCCCGCTACCGGGATTTCCGCTCTTCCGGCCAGTGCGGCGGGAAAAGCGGTGCCGGCCGCCGCGGCCAGCGTAGGCGCGATGTCCACGGCATCGACATAGTGCGGGCGGACGCTTCCCGGATTGCCGACCCGGCGCGGCCAACTGACGATCATGGGCGTGCGCACGCCACCCAGTTGCGGCCAGATCTTGTAGCGGCGGAAAGGCGTGCTGCCGAGCCACGCCCAGGGACGTTGATATTCGCTTTGCGTTTTGTCGGTGCCAAGCTCGTCGATGCGCGCCAGCATCTGATCGGGTGTCAGCCGGTTAGGCTTGTACATGACATCGAACGCGCCCTTCTGCCCGGCCTCCGATGCTGCACCGTTGTCGGAGACGAGGACGACCAGCGTATTGTCGAACCGGCCCGTATTTTTGAGGTGCTGGATCAGCCTGCCGATCTGCGCGTCAGTATGGGTGATGAAGCCGGCATAGGTCGCCATGAACCGCGCGAACACTATCTTTTCGGTTGGTGTGAGGTCGCTCCAGGCACGGTCGCCATCGGCGCGCGGCGTCAGTTTCGCGTGGGATGGCATGATCCCGAACGCCTTCTGCCGCGCCAGCCGTTCCTCGCGAAGGGCGTCCCAGCCCTTGGCGTAGACGCCGTCATAGCTGTCGATATAGGCACGGGGCACCTGGATCGGCGCATGGCCCGCGCCATAGGCGAGATAGAGAAATTGAGGCTTGCTCTTGCCAGCATCCAGCGCACGGATCGCGCGGTCCGTAATGTCGGCGGAAAAATGATAGCCGGGCGTGTCGGGCTTGGGCAGCCGCTGGTTCCCCTCGATCAGGTCCGGGTGATATTGATCGGTCCAGCCAAGGAAGAAGCCGTAGAAGTCGTCGAACCCCCGCTGAAGCGGCCAGGAGCCGTTATGCCCGGGCGATCCGTCTTCATCCTCTGGCGCGAGATGCCATTTGCCCAATCCATGCGTGGCATAGCCCGCGCGCCTGAGAACCTGGGCGATGGTGCTGGCGTTGGCCGGCAACTCCCCCCGGTCGCGGGTCAGATCCGTCGGATCGACCTTTTGCGCCGGCAGGTCGACCATGCGCACCGTCTGCGGATTGCGCCCGGTCAGCAGCGAGGCACGGGTCGGGGAACAGACCGCCTTGCTGTCGAAATGATTGTAGCGAAGACCGCCCATCGCGAGCGCATCGATATTGGGCGTGCGGATTTCGGAGCCGAAAGCACCGATGTCCGAATAGCCAACATCGTCCAGCACGATCAGGATGATGTCAGGCCGAGGCTTGGCTACTTCACTGGCGGACAAAGAAGACGAGACCAGCCCTGCGGCGAACAGCGACAGGCCGGTAAGCAGGGACGATCGCAAAAACGGGGGCCTTGCCATCAGTAGACCATCTCCGTCTCACGCCCGTTGACCGTTACCTTGCGGGTCGTGTGCAGCTTCCAAAGGGGGGCGGGCAGGCTTGTGCGGAACCGCTCGATCGCGGTGCCGAGACGCTGGGCACCAACCGGATCGCTGCCGGACAGATCGCGGGTTTCGGCCGGATCGCGCTTAACGTCATAGAGGTGCGATTGATTCCAGTCGCGCGAGAGCCATAGCTTGCGGTCGCCCTGCCGCGCGGCATAAACCGGCTCCTGCCCCCAAACCAACAGCCGATTGGGCTGTGGCCGGCGGGCGGTCGCAACGAGATCGCGACCTTCCAGTTCGCGGGGCAGCGGTTGTTCGGGATCAGCCGCGCGCAATATCGTGGCGGCGATGTCGAGTGACGACACCGGGCTGGCGCTGATCCCCCGGATTTTCATGCCCGCGGGCCAGGAAAGCATGAAGGGAACCCGCGTGCCGCCTTCCAGATAGGTGAACTTGCCGGCGCCGAAGGGATGGTCGGGATTGCAGAAGCCGAAGCGGTGCGGGCACCCGTTGTCCGAAAGGAAGACGACCATCGTGTCATCTCGCAGGCCTCGCCGTTCCAGCGTGTCGAGGATTTTGCCCACGCCATCGTCCATCGCCGCTATCATCGCGACATAGGTGCGGCGCACCGGATCTTTGATGTGCGCAAACCGGTCATACCATGCCCGAGGCACCTGAAGCGGCCAGTGTGGCGCATTGTAGGCGACATAGGCAAAGAAGGGCCGGCTCCTTTCCGCCGACGCACGGCTGATGAAGTCGACGGCGCGACCGGTGATCTGGTCGGTGAGGTATCCGCTGAAATCGTCCGCCGGGCTAGCGTCCGGTCCTTCGACCATGGCGTGGTTTCCAGAGCGCGGACCGATGGGATATTTATCTGCCTTCGTCGGCGTCGTCACGATGCCGGGCGTCGCCGGATCGACATAGTTGGTTTCGCCCGCGAGGAAGCCGAAAAACTCGTCGAATCCCCGACGTGTCGGGTAGAATTGTGGCTCCGCACCCAGATGCCATTTGCCGAACGCCGCCGTGCGATAGCCCCGCAGTCGCAGCCGATCGGCGATCGTCTTCTGATCTACCGGCAGGCCCGCGCCCGGATCGCCCTCGTCATTGATGTTGTAGGTGAAGCCGAAACGCTGCGGCATCCGGCCGGTCAGCAGCGCGGCGCGACTGACGGCGCAGACCGAAGCCGCGACATAGCCGTCCGAAAACGCGACGCCGCTGCGGGCGATCCGGTCAATATTGGGCGTCGGCGCATCGCTGCGGCCATAGGTCGAGACATCCGCCCAATCGAGGTCATCGACGAGAATGACGACGATGTTGGGTTTACCCTTTGCAACCGGAGCGATGGCGCGACCGGAGGATCGGGGGGCTGCAGCGCCTGTCGCGCCGGAACCGGCCAGCCCGAAGGATAAGGCACTGGTGGCGAGGATCGCGGCGAACAGAAGGCGGCGGGATCGGCGGGGCATGGGGAACCTCCCTGGAAAGGCTGCGTCAGGCTGCGGCGGGCGCGATGGCGCGGCCATAGCCCTTAAGTCCCAGCAGCAGCGCGGCCACCGAAAGGGGTGAAGCAATGGCGCAGACGAGCGTGATCGCGTCGGGAAGCGATTGCGGATCGCCATACCAATAGTCGGTGACCAGCGCGATGGCGAATGGCCCACCCGCCGCACCGATCAGGTTCACCATCAGCATGTAGCCGGCCGATACCGACGCGCGCATGCGGTTGGGGGTGATTTCCTGCAACGCGGCCAAACCGCCGCCGAAATTGAAACCGGCCAAGAAGTTCATCGCGCCGATCAGCGCGAGCGAGAGCGCAGCCGTCGGCATTTGCGGGAACAGGATAGTCACGGGGATGAGGCAGGTGAACCCGAACAGCGCCGCGTATAGATTGCCACGCGCGATACCGCGCCGTCGCAGCGCCGTGGCGACAAACCCACCGATCAGCGTGCCGCTGACCCCGCAGACCGCCGTGATGGACCCATAAAGCCCGCCAATCTCCGCCGTCGTCAGGCCGAACTTGCGCTCAAGGAAGGCGGGAATCCACGCGCCCGTCGCGTTACCGACGAGGATCATCAGCGCAAAGCCGCAACTGATCCCGACATAGGCTTGCCAATGCCGGCCGACATGGGCGAACAGTTGAGAGAAAGGCGGGCTGGGCTGATGCCCGCCTTCGCCCATGCGCGGGGGTTCGCGTACCAGCAGCATCAGACCCGACAGGATCAGGCCGGGAATGCCCAGCATCAGGAAGACGAGGTGCCAGCCCTTGACTGCGCCGATCAGCGGCACGGCAACGATGCTGGCGGGCGGCACGACACTGGCAAGCAGGCCGCCGAGCAGCAGCGCTGCCGCACCCCCAACATAGATACCCATCTGATAGACGCCCATGGCGGCGGGCAGTTTTTCCTTCGGAAAATAATCGGAAAGAATGGAATAGGCGGCCGGGCTTAGACCGCCTTCGCCCGCGCCCACGCCGATTCGGGCAACGAACAGCATGCCGAAGCCGCGCGCCACACCGCATAGCGCGGTTGCAAGGCTCCAGATGAAAATCGCGGCAGCGACGATGTTGCGGCGGTTGGCGCGATCCGCGAGGCGCGCCACGGGGATGCCAACCAGCACGTAGAACATGGTGAAGCTGAGGCCATAGAGCAGGCTCATGGCCGTATCGCTCACCTGGAGATCGTCCTTGATTGGCTGGACCAGCAGGGCCAAAGCCTGACGATCAACGAAGGCAAGCGTATTAGCGGCAGCCAGCATGATGGCTGCAAACCATGCCTGTCGCGGTGCGGGCCATGCGTCCTGCCGTGCCGACTCTCCCATCATTCACCCTCTCGTCTATGTAACGCTACAAAAGACCCTGTTGTCGCTCGTGTCAATATATTGCGATGCCAACGCGATCTAAGTGCGGAAAGAAGATGTTTGCGTCGAATTGAAGATAGGTGTGGCGGAACTGCATCGCTCTCGCCCGGACTGTGAGAACGTTCCAAAGCAGATTGACAAACCTTCACTATCCAATGTAGCGGTAAATTCAGATGGCGCAGATACAGGGCGCATCGTCGTACCGACAAAAAGAGTTTCAGGGAGGGGAGCCGGGATGGCCAGCCAGAAATTTACGCAGATATCGTCCGCTTCGGTCGTCGCGCTCGCTGCGATGCTTATCGCAACACCGGGGCAGGCGCAGGACCAGGCAGCACCGGAAGCAGCGCCGGGCGACATCGTCGTCACCGCGCAAAAGCGCGCCGAGCGGCTTCAGGATGTGCCGCTCGCCGTCACGGCTGTTGGCTCGGACACGCTCGAATCGCGTCAGATCAACGACACCAACTCGCTGGTGCAGGCGGTGCCGTCGCTTTCGTTCCAGCAGGGCGCCAACCCCACCAACACCAGCTTCCGCATTCGCGGCATCGGTACAGCCCTGTTCGGCCAGGGGGTCGAGCCTTCCGTATCCGTGGTCGTTGACGGCGTCGTTGCGGTCCGCTCCGCGCAGGGATTTTCGGAACTGGCCGATGTCGAGCGCGTCGAAGTGTTGCGCGGTCCGCAGGGCACGCTGTTCGGCAAGAATGCGTCCGCCGGCGTCATCAGCGTCACGACCGCCCGTCCCTCGCGCGAGTTCGAGGGTAAGGGCGACTTCACCATTGCCGAACATAATGAATATCGCGCGCGCGGCACCGTATCGGGTCCGATTTCCGACACGCTGCGCGCCCGCGTGTCGGGCTTCTACAGCGACGTGCAGGGCATCACCCGCAATATTACGACCAACAAATGGGTCAACGGCAGCAAGAGCTGGGGCGTGCGCGGCAAGCTCGAATGGGATGCGACCGAAAGCCTGACCTTCCTGCTGGCAGGCGAATATCGCAAGACGGACGCGGATTGTTGCGCTTCGACGCTGATCCAGATCCGCAACCCCGTGCTCCAGTCGCTCGTCGGACCGATCTCCGCCTCGCGCGAGAATCGGCAGATCGCCGACGATGCTGACACCTACGCCAACAGCAAGGCGCAGACCTATTCGCTCCAGGCGGACTGGGACCTGGGCAGCGCGACCGTCACCTCGATCAGCGCGTTCCAGAAATATGAGCTGGACGTCAATCAGCCGATCGACCGCATTCCCGCCACTTCGCCCATCTTCCTCGGCACGCCAGCGTTCGCACCCTATACCTTCTGGAACCAGAATCATGGGCAGGTCGATCTCAAGGCCTGGTCGCAGGAACTGCGCATCGGCAATAACGGCACGTCGGACCTCAACTATGTCGTTGGCGCCTTCTATATGCACAGCTACATCCTGCGCCCGTTCGACCGTCGCCGTGCGCGCTGCACGGCTGGCGTCGTGGGGCAGCCGTGCGCGAATGCGAATATCGTCTGGCAATCGTCGGCCAGCCGCATCCGGCTGGTGCAGGACAGCATCGCCGCCTTCGGTCAGGCGGACTATCGCATCGTCGGCGGCCTGCGCGCGATCGGCGGGATTCGCGTGCAATATGAAAAGGGCACGAACAGCGGCACCCGCATCGCCCCGATCGTTGCCGGCGACGCCATTTTCCCGGCCAATCCGCCGGTCAGCGGCAGCTTTTCTGCGCATGATATGGCGGTGACCGGCAAGGCTGGCCTGCAATATGAATTCAGCCGCAATGCGCAGCTCTACGCCAGCTACACGCGCGGCTATAAGGGGCTGGGCTATGAAATGGAGATCAGCGGCGACCTCGCCAACCAGAAGGCCATCCAGCCCGAACATGTGAACGCCTATGAAATCGGGTTCAAGGGCAGCACCATCGACCGCACCTTCAGCATCTCGGCCGCGTTGTTCCAGGCCGACTATTCTAACCTTCAGGTACAGACCAACCGGTCCGATCCCGCCACCGGCGTTGTCCAGTTCGTGACCACCAACGCCGGTTCGTCGCGCAGCCGCGGCTTCGAAATCGAAGCGACACTGCGCCCGTCCGACTCCTTTTCCGTCAATGCCGCCGTGACCTATGCGCAGTCGCGCATCAACATCGACGGCCTTAACTGCCCGATTCAGTTGCAGGCGGCAGCGCCTGTGCTGACCGGCACGCCGATCAACATCTGCTACCGCACTGCGGCCGGCGCCGCGCCGCTCCAGAATCTGCGCAACCGCGCGCTCCAGGCCAGCCCTGACTGGCGTGTCGGCGTGACGCCGCGCTATGACTATGAAGGCGACAGCTTCAACGCCTTCGCGCAGATCAGCGCCAATTTCACCAGCGCACAGAACTTCACGGCCGAGCTTGATCCGCTGACCGTCCAGCCCGCCTATACGCTGGTCGATGCCACCGTCGGCATCACCACGGCAGACAAGCGCTACGGCGTCTCGCTGTTCGTGAAGAACCTGTTCGACGAATATTACCTGACCAACATCGGGCACAATTCGATCATGTCGACGACCGCCAACCCGCTGGATCTGGTCGCCAACTACAACAAGGACAGCAGCCGCTATTTCGGAGCGATCTTCAGCGCCCGCTTCTGATCCTTCCTTGGGGCCGGGCGGTTGCCGTCCGGCCTCCTTCTTCCCCGCATCAAGGATGACCATGCCCACCTTTCTCCCCTTGATCGCCATGCCGGCGCGCACCGCAGGATGAGCGACATGACCGAGGCGACGGCCGATCCGCTCCACATCGATGCGCAGGCGCGTCAGTGGGTGGAGCGGACTCGCGATGCCATGCGCGTCGAGGAGCTGGTGGGGCAGCTTTTCATTTTTTCGACTTCGCAGGACAGCCGCGAGGAACTGACACCGCTGCTGTCGTTGAAACCCGGTGGGATCAACCGCTTTCCCAGCCCGGATTTGGCGGCGTTCCGCAATGCGACGGTTCATGCAATCGAGACGTCTGACGTCCCGCCTATCTTTACCGGCGACATTGAGGGCGGCACGATCAGCTATCCCTTCGCCACCGCCGTGCCCAACATCATGGGTATCGCCGCGTGCGACGATATCGCCACAACCGAGGCCATCGCGCGTCTGGTAGCGCGCGAAAGCCGGGTACTCGGCTATGACTGGTCCTTTGGACCGGTCGTCGATGTGAACCGTGCCTTCCGCAGCGCTATCGTAGGCACGCGATCCTTCGGATCGCAGCCGGAACGCATCATGGCACAGGCAAGCGCCTATGTCCGCGCGCTTCAGGAGGAGGGGGTTGCCGCCTGCCTTAAGCACTGGCCTGGCGACGGCATCGATGATCGGGACCAGCATCTGGTCACCAGCGTCAATTCGCTGTCGCTTGAAGAGTGGCACAGTCTGTTCGGGCGAATCTACCGATCGCTGATCGATGAAGGCGTCATGACGGTGATGTCTGCGCACATCGCCTTCCCGGCCTATATTCGTGCCCATATGCCGGACGCAGGGCGAGAGGCATTTCAACCCGCCACCGTATCCCGCCTGCTGAACCAGCGGCTGCTGCGCGAGGAACTGGGCTTCCAGGGGCTCATCGTCTCGGACGCCACAGGCATGGGCGGTCTTACCAGTTGGATGGAACGGTCGGAAACCGTCCCGGCGGTAATCCAGAATGGCTGCG
Organism: Sphingobium cyanobacteriorum; assembly: GCF_030580935.1. GTDB lineage: Bacteria > Pseudomonadota > Alphaproteobacteria > Sphingomonadales > Sphingomonadaceae > Sphingobium > Sphingobium cyanobacteriorum. The sequence continues at coordinate 138,986 of NZ_JAUQOM010000005.1, forward strand.
ACATGTTCTTGTTCAGCCGCGCGCCGGAGCGGGATCATGGTTTCATGCTTGAAGGGCTGCGCAAAGGGCTCTTATCCGAAGCGCGACTTTATGAAGCGGTGACGCGCATCCTGACGCTCAAAGCCCGCCTTGGCCTGCACGATGTCAATCCGGCGGACCGAATGATGCCGCTCGACGCCATGCGCGATGCGTTACAGACTCCGGCGCATGGCGAAGTGGCGGTAAAGGCGGCAGGCCAGAGCATCACCCTGGTCAAGGATACGCAAAGCCTGTTGCCGCTCGACCCGGCGCAGCATCGCCGCGTCGTCATCATCGCGGAGGATGGCTTCAGTTTCTGGGATGGCGCCCTGTCGCGCAGCTACGATCCCTTCCTGGAGGAACTGCGCGCGCGAGGCTTTGAGCCGCGGATACTGGACATCGAACAGTGGCCCACGCGGGAGGATACCGATCTCGTCCTGTATCTGGTCGGACAGGAAGCGACACCTAGCGCGTCGCGCATCTTCCTGGATTTTGTCAAGCTTCACGGGTCGAACCGCAAGGCGATGACGCAATTGCCGCAGGAAATACCCACAGCGCTTCTGTCCTTTGGACAGCCCTATTATCTCTATGATGCGCCGCATGTCATGACCTGCGTCAATGCTTACAGCGCGATCGAACCCGTACAGCGCGAGACGGTGCGGCGACTGGTTGGCGAAGCGCCGTTTACAGGGGTCAGCCCGGTTGATCCATTCTGTGGACGAGAGCAACTGCGTTGGTGAAGGAGGACTGCATGACGAGCACCCCTGAAAACCGCGGCAGGAACGACCAGCGCAGCCAGTTGGAGATGCTTTACGCGCAGATGGCGCCAAAGGGTCTTCTACCGCTGTGGGAAAGCCTGCATGCGCTGGTGCTCGCCGAGCCGAAATCGCCGGCGCAACCCTGGCGCTGGGGTTATGCGGAGGTGCGCGAGTATCTAATGCGCGCGGGCGACATCATCAGTGCCCAACAGGCCGAACGTCGCGTGCTCATCATGGAAAATCCCGGTCTTTCCGGGCAGTCGGCCATCACGCCCAGCCTGTATGCCGGATTGCAACTGATTTTGCCGGGGGAGGTTGCGCCGTGCCACCGCCATACGCAAAATGCGTTGCGTTTCGTCATGGAAGGAAGCGGGGCGTTTACCGCGCTGGACGGAGAAAAGGCGATCATGCAGCCTTTTGATCTGGTCCTTACGCCTGCGGGCCAGTGGCACGATCATGGCAATGAGACGGACCAGCCGATGATCTGGCTTGACGGGCTGGACATTCCGACCGTGCGCCTGTTCGACGCAAGCTTTGCCGAGAGGCTGGATGTGGCGGCGCACCCGGAAACGGTCCCGGCCGGCGATACGCTCGCCCGCTACGGCCATAATATGCGTCCGATGCGGGGCAGCGCCGCGGATCGCCGCCCTGCCGGTCGGCCGCTGTTCCACTATCGCTATGCCGACTGGCGACCAGCGCTGGAAGCGATGGCGGGCAGCGCTGACATCGACCCACATCTTGGCCATGCGCTGGAATTTCTCAATCCCGCCGATGGCGGGCCGATCCTGTCCACCATTTCCGCACATGTCCGCTTGCTGCCCGCCGGCTTCGAGACAAAGCCTCGTCAATCGACAGACGGCACCGTCTTCGTGGTGGTGGAGGGCGAGGCAAGCCTGCTGCTGGGCGATGAAGAAATACAGCTAGGGCCGCGCGACGTCGTCGTCATACCCTCCTGGACGCCGCACCGTTTTCTCAGCCGCTCGCAGACCATATTGTTCGGCTATTCCGACAAGGCTTCGCAGATGAAGCTCGACCTCTACCGGGAGCACAACCATTGACCCTCTTGTTCGACCCTCAGCCTCCCGTCCTGGCGTCCACTAGCGACGGACATGACTATCCGGTTCGCCGCCTGTTCTGCATCGGTCGCAACTATGCCGACCATGCCAAGGAAATGGGCGTTGAAGTGGACCGTGAAGCGCCTTTCTACTTCACCAAATGGGCCGAAACGATCATGCCCAGCGGCCCGATCGCCTACCCGCCGATGACGGGCAATTACCATTATGAAGCCGAACTGGTCGTCGCCATCGGCAAAGGCGGCCGTGACATTCCGGCCGATCAGGCGACAGCCCATATCTATGGCTATGCGACCGGTCTCGACATGACCCGCCGCGACCTTCAGCTTGAGGCACGCGGCAAGGGTCGGCCCTGGGACGCAGGCAAGAATGTCGAGCAGTCGTCACCGCTCGGCATTATCCATCCAATCAGCGAAACCGGCGAACTGACGGCCGGCGCAATCTTTCTGACCGTCAATGGCGTGATCAGGCAGCAGGCAGACCTGCGCGATCTCATCCATTCGGTTCCTGAGCTTATCGCCTTCCTTTCGCGCGCTTATCGGCTGGAGCCGGGTGATCTCATCTACACCGGCACACCGGCGGGCGTCGGGGCCGTGGTACCGGGCGACGAGATCGTCGTATCGATCGACGGCTTGACCGACATCAAGGTCACCATCGCTCCCGCAGCACATGACTGACATGATCTTGCATGGCTTTTGGCGATCCTCCGCATCATGGCGCGTGCGGATCGCGATGGGAATGAAGGGCATATCCTGGTCTGACCGCACCTATCGCCTGCGCGCGGGTGAACAGCGGTCGGACGCCTATCTGACACTCAACCCGCAGGGTCTTGTGCCCGCGCTGGAAATCGACGGCGCCGTGCTGACGCAGAGCCTTGCCATCTGCGAATATCTGGAAGAGCTGTATCCTGATCCGCCGCTGCTCCCCGCCGATCCCCTCGATCGAGCGCGGGTGCGCGGCTTCGCCCAGGCGATCGCATGCGACATCCACCCGATCCAGAACCTCAAGGTGTTGCGGATGCTGGGGCAGCGTGGGCTGGATGAGGACACGGTGCAGGGCTGGGCGCGTGAAGTCATCGAAAGCGGGCTGGAAGCCTGCTCTCGCCTCATCGCGGACCGGAATGGGTCTTACTGTTTCGGTGACAGCGTGACGCTTGCCGACGTCGTCCTGATCCCGCAGCTTCATAACGCCCGCCGCTTCGGCGCGCGCATCGATTATCCAAGGATCGAGGCGATAGAGGCCGCTTGCAGCACGCTCCCGGCCTTTGCCGCCGCGCATCCCGCGCGCCAGCCCGACGCGGAATGATCGCTCCTCAAGCCGGTGCCGGCCCAGTCGACTGGCGCTCGATCATTTGATGATCGACATAGATGACGCGCGGCGGCTCGTTTGTCGCATCGTCGCGTAGCGTCGCGACCAGCCGCTCGGCCGCCTTCTCCGCCATAAGCGCCAGCGGCTGGCGAACGGTGGTCAGCGCAGGCCAGATCTTGACCGCAATAGGCGTATCGTCGAACCCGGTGACGGACAATTCATCGGGCACCGCGATCTTGTTGCGCAGCGCCACGTTGACGAAAGCGGCGGCCATGTCGTCGTTGCCCGCGATCACGGCGGTGAAATCGGGCCGCCTTGCCAGCACCTGTTCGGCGAGCGCCAGCCCCGCCTCGAACGAGGGCGGCGCCTCCCACACCAGTTCCATATCGGCCACGACGCCTGCATCGCCCAAGGCGCGCAGATAGCCTCTGAGGCGCGACGCAGCCACCAACGCGGTGGGCAGAGTCACAATGGCGATCCGCCGATGCCCCTTGTCGAGCAGCATCCGCGTCAGCTCATAAGACGCCTTCTCGTCGTCGATCCGCACGCAATCCATGTTGCGCAAGTCGCCGCCGGGCGCGAGGCCGATCATTGGCACGTCATGCCGATCGGGCAGGCCCGCCAAGCTCGCCGCTTCACAGATTGGCGGTGGCAGCAACAGCCCGTCGATCCCGTTGCGCAGCAGCTTCTCGACGCTGCCGATGGGATCGGTGAAGTCGTAGATTTCCAGTATCAATTGCACGCCCAGCCGTGATGTGGCGCGCAGGCTTCCAACCAGCATCGCGCTCAGCAGCGCGCTGTCGATGTCGCGATGCAGCAGCCCGATGCGCAGCGTCCTGGCTGCCGCCAAGCTGCGCGCTGCGGAATTGGGCGTGTAGTTAAGCGCCTCGACCGCCGCCAGAACCGCCTCGCGGGTGGCTGGATTGACGAAGCTCTTGTTATTGATGACATTGGAAACGGTCATCGCCGATACGCCTGCATGCTTTGCGACGGCGGTGATGGTGGGGCCTTTCGACCCGCGCCGTCTCTTGCGGCCATTATCCTGCGTCGTCATGTCGTCCTTGATCGTCTGGCGAGAAACATGGTCATACCCTCGGACCTCGGAACAATCCATCCGTCCGCGATGCGTTTGCAATCCAATCGGTCGCACGCGCCGGTCAGTCGCCGCCCCGGATGCGGTACTTGGCCGGTTCCTGTCGGATCGCCGGCGTGCCACCCGAAAGCGTGAGACGGAAGTTGCCGAGTTGCGGATCACCTGTCCGTTCCATCTCGACCAGCATCAGCCGCTTCATCTCCTCACCTTTTGCGCGATAGGCCGGATCGTCGATAAGGTTGCGACGCTGGCCTGGATCGGCGGCGAGATCGTACAGCGCCATCGGATAGCCCATGACATATTGCCGCACACGCATCGCGATGCGCGGGTCTGTCTCCGCGGCCTTCACCATGGCGGGGTAAGTGAGGCCCCACATGCTTTCCGTCTTGAACTGCGTCTTTCCGTCGGCCCAGGCGGTATAATGAAAGGCGTAGCGCCGGTCCTGCAAGGTGCGCGAAGGATAGAGGAAGCCACTCGACACATAATCGACATAGGAGATGATGAAAGGCCGGTCCTGCGCCACGGCACCTTCAAGCATGGGAACCCAGGATTGCCCATCCCGGTCGTCGAGGGGCTTGGCTTGCAAAAGATCGAGCAGCGTCGGCAGGATGTCGAGGTTGGTGGTCAAAGTATCGAATCGCCGCGGCCTTGCCATGCCAGGGTAGCGAAGGAGAACGGGGGTGCGGATACCATGATCGTACACGCTCGCCTTGGCGAAGGGCATCGGCATTCCGTGGTCGGCCACGAACAGGATGATCGTGTCATCCCATGCGCCGCTGTCCTTGAGCGCTTTCAGAATATTGCCGACCGCCATGTCCAGCCTCTGCACCGAATTCCAATATTGCGCCATTTCCTCGGCAATGTCAGGAAGATCCTCCAGATTGTCCGGGATTGGCACCTGACCAGCCTTAAGCGGGCTGGCAATGCGATAAGGCACGGCCTGCGCATGATCGAGTTCCCGCGCGTCCTCGCTGCCGTAGAAAGGGCGGTGTGGATCGTTGATGTTGCAGTTGATGAAGAACGGCTTGTATTGCGCCTGCGCTTCCGTCACCGCCAGCCGCAGCATGTCGGCATGCACCATGGGATGTCGGTCCTTCCCCTCCTGCTTCATGTCCCACGGGAAGGATGAAGCGGGTTGCATATGCCCGATCTTGTGGCTTGCCGCACAATAATAGCCCTCCATCGACAAGGCGGTGCAGAGCGTGGACGTGCCTTCCTTCATCGGAAAGAAGCCGTTGCCGCCGTTTTTGTGCGGAAGCAGCCCGCTCATCAATGCCTGCCGCGACGGCATGCAGATCGGAGCGACGGTCCGCACCTGCTCGAACACATGGCACTGTGCGGCAAGGCCGTCGAGGTGAGGCGTCAGGCCACTGCGCCGATTCATGAAGCCCAGTGCTGACCAATCCACATCGTCCGACGTAATGAGCAGCAGATTATGGCGCTTGCGCGGGTCCCGTTTCACATAATCGATCGCACGGGCATAGCCCGGCAGCGCGCCCATGATCGCGACCGCGGCACCTGCCTGCAAAAACCGACGTTTGCGCGTGTTGATCATGGCGGCTCTCCTTCGCGTAACAGTCTTGCCCAAGCCGCCGACATAATCAATATAGCGCTAAATCAGGAATCCTCCTGGAAGGACGGACATGACGAACTGGAAGCGGTTGACGCGCAGGCAACGGAGCCTGATCGGAGTGGCGGGGTTGCTCCTGTCGGCAACGGCGCTCGATGCGCAGCCACAATGGCGCGACCTCAACCGCAACCACATGCTCGATCCCTATGAGGACGCGCGCCTGCCGGTCGAACGACGGCTGGACGATCTGATTGCGCGCATGACCATCGAGGAGAAGGTGGGCCTGATGGTCCATGCGAGCCTGCCTGCCCAAGGCTCGCCGATCGGCGCTTCATCCATCGGCTATGACGTGCCTCGCGTCCGCGCCATGATCGAGCAAGGGAAGGTCAACAGCTTCATCACGCGCCTCGTCATGCCGCCCGCCGAGTTCGCGCGCCAAAACAACATTATCCAGAAGATCGCCGAGGACACCCGCCTTGGCATTCCGCTCACCGTCAGTACCGACCCGCGTCACCACTTTCAGGCGACGCTGGGCGCCAGCACGACGGGGGGAGGCTTCACCCTGTGGCCGGACACGCTGGGCTTTGCGGCACTGGGCGACGCTGACCTCGTGCGCCGCTTCGGCGATATCGCGCGGCAGGAATATCGCGCGGTCGGCATCCACATGGCGCTGTCACCCCAGGCCGATGTCGGCAGCGAGCCTCGCTGGTCCCGTTTTTCCGCGACATTCGGGTCGGATCCTGCGACCATCTCGAGCCTGGCGGGCGCCTATGTCGAGGGGTTTCAGGGCGGTGCGTCTGGCGTCCGGTCCGACGGGGTCGCCACCGTGGTCAAGCATTGGGTCGGCTATGGCGCGGAGCCGGACGGGTTCGATGGCCACAACCGGTACGGTCGCAACGTGAGCCTAACCGATGCGTCCTTTGCAGACCATGTCCGCGCGTTCGACGGCCCGCTCGCTGCCGGTAGCGAAGGCGTTATGCCCACTTATGTCGTGCTGCACGGCCCGTCCGTGGACGGCCGCCCGCTGGAAAAGGTGGGCGGAGGCTTCAGCAAGCAGCTTCTCTCTGGCTTGCTGCGTGGGGGCAAGGGATATCGCGGCCTCATCGTGTCGGATTGGTCGATCACGCGCGACTGCCCGCAGAGTTGCGTCGCGCCCGCTGCCGCTGATCCGCAGACGGCGCAGGCGATCGGCATGCCATGGGGGGTGGAAAAATTGAGCGTCGCTGCCCGCTTCGTAAAGGGCGTTGATGCAGGGATCGACCAGTTTGGTGGCGTCGATGATGCTGCCCCCATTCTGGCGGCGGTGCGCGGCGGCGCTATTTCCGAAACGCGGATCGACGAATCGGCACGCCGCATTCTGTCGCTCAAATTCCGGCTCGGCCTGTTCGACAACCCTTATGTCGATGAACAGGCGGCAGCGAAGCTCGTCGGCAACGCGCGCTGGCAGGCGGAGGCGGACCGGGCGCAGCGGGAAAGCCAGATTTTGTTGCGCAACGACGCCGGGCTGCTCCCGCTTCGCGGCGGGAGCAAGATATGGCTGCATGGCGCGGACGCGGCGGCAGCGCAGGCGGCGGGCTATGTCGTGGTCGCCGACCCGGTGGACGCCGACGTGGCGCTCGTGCGCACGGCGACGCCCTTCGAGCGGCTGCATCCCTATCATTTCTTCGGATCGCGCCAGCATGAGGGGCGGCTCGATTTTCCTGCCGGCGATCCTGCGGTCGTCGCTCTCAAGCGCGCGTCGAAGCATGTGCCGGTCATTCTCGCGATGGAGATGGATCGTCCGGCAGTGCTGACCGACCTCATGCCCTATAGTAAGGCGGTACTCGTCAATTTCGGAACGAGCGATTCGGCCTTGTTCGACATCCTGTCAGGCCGCAGCGATGTTTGCGGCCATCTCCCCTTCGCACTGCCATACTCTATGATGGCGGTAAAAAGCCAGCGCCCCGACCTCTCCGACGACGGACAGGCGCTGTTCAGCCGGGGGGCGGGCCTCTGCCTCAAGGCCGCGCATTGAACCTTCGAGGTTAAACGAAGGAAACGGCCCCTCTGCGTGAAATATTCCACACGTCATTATGCCGGTCATGGAACCCTCGGCCCTGCGCCCTGGTCCGAGGTCGCCAACATTTGATCGAACGATCCTCGCCGGGGTAATGGTTGCCGGTAAGGAAGGCCAATGGCCAAGCCGTCGATATGAAACTACACGCCGCCGCCAGCGCTGCTCTTGTGGCAGCTTCGAGCCAAGGCTGCCGTTCGAAGTTTTCTGGGCGATGTCTGATCTTGTAAAGGGTTTCGGGCGGTCGCGAGTTCGCGTTCGATCTTGTCGTGGAAATCGGCGACGAGGACGGCGAGCGACTAGGCTGACGTCATTGAAACACGGTCTCCCAGGAAGTTGGGAGGGCGGTGACGACGTTGCCCTGCACGGCGCCGACCCGCGCCCCTTTAATGCGTCAATCACGAAGAGTTCGAGGTAGAAATACGGCCAGTCCAGCCCGAAGCGATTGCGCCAGATCTTGATCAAGCGCATCTCGTTGATCCGCCCCGGCCCGGAGACGACGCGAATATGTTCGTTTGATGTTCGTCTGGAGCCAACCGCGGGTCTTGTTGCTCCACAGGCTATGATAGTTTCCATACCGATCCTGTCGGCACCCCGGTGTCACGTCGACCTTCCAACCGCCAACTGCGATGCCAATCGAGACATTTTGACGCCGCCCCGCATAGCCCGTTTGCGACAAGGCGTTGAACAGGGTGCCATAAACCCACTGGAGCGTGTCACTGAGCGTCGACGTCAAGGAAATGAAAATGTCGATGTCAGTGCCGCTATGCACCGCCAATCACGAGGGATGTCAGCCGTGGCGACTGATTGCGTCGAGCAAGGACGACCGGAGGCGTTGAACGATCCGCAGAAAGCTGGCTTCGTCATCAAGCGCCCGGGCCAGCACGATGGCTCCCTGTATGCCGGAAACGGCCTCCTCGGCGAGGGTTGCGGCCAAGGCGGGCGGAACCCTGCCCGCTTCAAGGCAGTGGGCAAGGGCCGCGATCCAGCGCGCGAAGTAGCCCTTCACCTTGGCCGCGAAGGCATCGCCGGCGGAGTTCAGTCCGAGGCTTCCAACGACACATACCCTTTGCCCGGAGCGGAAATAGGCGGTCACATCGTCGAACATCGCCGCAATCGCCGACACAGGATCAAGGGCCTGCTCCAACGGCGCGAAAATGGCATTGGCGAACCAGCCATCGATATTCTCCAGAACGGCGTCCATCATCTCTTCCTTCCCGCCGGGAAAGAAGTTGTAGAGGCTGCCTTTGCCAAGGCCCGTTGCCTTTGACAGGGTGGCCAGGGTCGCGCCCTCGAACCCGTGCTCGCGGAAGGCTTCGGCCAAGGCCGGTATTGCACTTGCACGATCGGTGAGGGCGCGTTTGGCTTTCACAGGCCGAGGTCGCTCAACGAGGCATGATCATCCGGACGGCAACCCAGAGGCCAGTGAAACAACCGGTCCGCTTCCTTGATCGGCATCTCGTTGATGCTGGCGTGGCGGTTCGACATCAGTCCGTCTTCTGCAAATTGCCAATTCTCGTTGCCATAGGCGCGGAACCACTGGCCGTTGTCGTCGTGATACTCATAGGCATAACGCACGGCAATGCGGTTGCCGGTGAAAGCCCAGAGTTCCTTGATCAGGCGGTAATCATGTTCCTTGTTCCACTTGCGCTCAAGAAAGGCTTGAGCCTGCTCGCGATTGGTGGCGAATTCCACGCGGTTACGCCAGCGCGTATCCAGCGTGTAGGCCAATGCGACCTTGGCTGCGTCACGGCTGTTCCATCCATCTTCGGCCAAACGCACCTTCTGGATGGCGGTTGCAAGGGTGAAGGGAGGCACGGGAGGTCGGGACATGGGATTTCCTTTCGTGATGGTAGTGGCCTTGGCAATTGCAGGAAGCGCGACTGCCACGGCAGGAAGGGAAGCAATGAAGGTGCGTCGTTTCATCCGATTCTCCTCGAAGGGCTCTTCCCTTGTACCTATAGGTACAATAATTTACCGATAGGTACAAGTTGTTTCTGTACGGCGAGACTGGCGTGTCGTCCGCTTGGCAATGTCGGCTGGATTTCCAAGGGTGGACGGACCGGCCGGGGCAAGGATGCGCCGTGATCGGCTCTCACCGCTTGCAGCGTGGGTGACATGGAATAGGGCAGCGCGACCGTCAGCTTTGAGGACAGCCCGACACGCGCAACCGGCGTGCTCAGCGCCTGGAACTGGTTGCCTGCTGTCCGCACCATGTAGCCAGAGGGTCAGGCGCTTATTTAGGCGCGACGCTCATCAGCCTGAGCGCAGTGCCCTTCGAACACACGCGCCAGTTCGGCGAGGCTGACAGCGCCCAGCCGCGCGACCAGTAGCGCTTCAGCGTCTCGCAGCGCATCCTCTACCGCAGCGTTGACGGTCTTTTCGACCGCGCAGTCCGGATTGCTATGCTCGCTACCGATTGCGAATATGCGGGGACCACCTACCGCCCGGTGGACATCGAGCAGCGAAACCGCCTCCAGATCCGCAGCGATCGCCCAGCCGCCGCCATGCCCCTTTTCGGACCTGACATATCCCGCATCGCGCAGGCCCGCCATCGTGCGGCGGACGACGACGGGATTCGTCCCGAGCATCCGCGCGATGGCCTCGGAGGTCATCGGGCCATCATGGCGTGCCATGTGGAGCAGCACATGGAGCATTCTCGAAAGGCGGCTGTCATTACGCACGACATGATCTTTCCCGGACGTGAAGGGATTGGCAAGCGCATCTAATCACGATACTTATGATGTTACATGATTCGTGGAGCGTTGACTATGCCGGAGTTCGAGAACCCAGATCATTGGAACACCGCCGCTCGGCATTATGAAAAGACGGCGCACCCCTTCACCATGCGCTATGCCGAGGCCGCGCTGGCGCGCGTTCCGCTGACACCGGACAGCCGCGTCCTTGATGTCGCGGCTGGCACCGGCGCGCTGGCGCTGACCGCAGCACGAAGCGGTGCGCAGGTGCTCGCAACCGACTTTTCGCCCGCCATGGTGGAGCGTATTGCGGCGGCGAACATGCCAAATGTCGAAACGCGGGTGATGGATGGACAGGCGCTGGCGCTGGACGATGGCAGTTTCGATGCGGTGTTCTCGATCTTCGGCGTCATCATGTTTCCAGACTGGCGCAAGGGCCTTGCCGAAATGGCAAGGGTAACGCGCATCGGCGGGACGGGCGTTGTTGCGACATGGCAGGATCGGGGCGCCGCAACCTTCCTGCTGCTCGGCCAGATCCGTCGCAAGCTGTTTCCTGATCTTGGGGGCATGACCATGCCGGACGCGGTCAGAACGCTGAGCGACCCGGCAGATTTCGCGCGCGAGCTGGTCCTTGCGGGATATCACGATCCACGGATTGAAGAGGTCACCTACGAATATCCGCTGGATATGGCCTTGCTTGTCGAGCCCGATACCCTGTTCGGCATGTCGCCCGACTGGACCAGTCTGAGCGATGCGGAGAAAGGCGCAGTCATCGCCGAAGTGCGCGCTATGGCTGGCGATCGCGCGATCCTTCCTATCCCTTCGACTGCGCTTATCGCAGTGGCCCGGCGGTGAACCAGAATATTTTCTGCTAAGTGTGTAGCGGCAATGTCCTTCCTCGAATCGGCTATGGTGCGTTTCGGCAAGAGCAGCCGTTCTGGCGCGGGCAGGGAACGGCTCGAGTTGGTCGACAGGCGACCTTGCAAACTAGCAGCTACCCCAGAATCTGAGCTGCAAACCTCATATTCCATAGTCGGCGAAATGTGGTCTGACCAAGGCCCTCTTTCGCACCGATGCGATAACTGCAAAACCGCAAGCCAAAGCTGTCAGATCCGACTGAAGTGATGATTCCAGTCTGAGGCTTGGGGCTAACAATATTCCACACTGGACAACCAAAATATATCTCTTCAATGTACCTGGACGTCGGTGGACACTTATGGAAACTGGATGATTGTGGTATAGGATGCGGGAAGCAACCATTTTGCATAATGAATTGATTTTAATATCAAATTCTTAGTTGTGGACCTTCCAAGTCCCCCATCTCCGCCATTTTTTCCGTCTGGCGCTTCATGATCCGATCCCGTTTCGGCACCTTGCGCGGGCTGGTGCGTCTGGCTCTGTCCTATCCGCAACTGGCGCTCGGCCGGTCGGCCAGCGTTGCGGGCGATCCGGCGCAGGTGCGGCGGCTGGTGTTCGTGTGCCAGGGCAATATCTGTCGCAGCGCCTTTGCCGATGTCGTCGCGCGGGGGGCCGGGGCGCAGAGCGCATCCTTTGGCCTGTCGACCACCACCGGCCGCGCGGCACATGGCCCGGCCATCGCCGCCGCGCGGGCGCTGGGGCATGACCTGTCGGCGCATCGGGCGATCGACCTGAAGGATTACAGGCCGCAGCCGGGCGACCTGCTGCTGGCGATGGAGGTGCGGCAATTGCACCGGCTGGCGGCCGATCCACGGCTGAACGGCCTGCCACGCATGTTGCTGGGCCGCTGGACGCGGCCGATGCTGCCGCATCTGCACGATCCCTACGGGCTGGACGACCGTTATATGGCGCGCTGCCTGGCGCGGATCGAGCGGGCGGTGGGCGCGCTGGTCAGCGCTTTCCCCGGCGCACGGCTTTCCTGACGATCTGCGCCATGTCGCGCAGCCAGGGGCGCGGGTCGGACGGACTGAAAACAAAATAGCGGACGCGCGGGTCGAGAAATCCAGCCAGATAGCTGGCCAGATCAGCCAGCGGGCGACGACGGAAGAAAGGATCGCCGATGCGACCGGGCGCGAACAGGATGCGCGCCAGCCGCTTGGTTTCGGGCACCATATAGCGCGCGCGCAGATCGTCACGCGGCGCGGGGGCGGGATCGCCCTGCCCCAGCACCGTGCGACGATAGGCTTCCCAGGCGAAATGCGCGCCGCAATAGCGGGCAAGCGGCAGGCTGCCCCAGAAGCGGCCATTGACCTCCATCAGCCAATATCGGCCGCTGTCGGGTTCGTAGCGATATTCGACCATCGCCGGGCCGTCCCAGCCGATCGCACGCAGCAACGCTTCCGACAAGGCCATCTGGGCGTGATGGGCATCCGCCGGCTCGGCCCGGCAGCAGGTCGACACGCCGCCTTCGGGCGGCCATTCGTGCAGGCGGCGATGCTGGAAGCGCAGCGTGGCGCGACCATCCTGCATGTAGAGCATCTGGCCCAGCCCCACGCCCCGGCAATATTGCTGGATCAGCGGCCAGCGACCGATCGGCGCATAGCGGTCCAGCAGCGCGCGCAGATCCTGCGGGGTGCGGATATAGTCGGCCTTGACCCACGCGATCCCGGCACGGTCCAGAATCGGCAGGATTTCGGGTGGATTGGCCCATTTGGCCACCAGCGGATAGGGCAGGTCGGCCATCCTTGCCGCGACATCATCGCCCGCGCGCGGTTGCCATGTCTGCGGCGCCAGCAGGCCGACGGCCGCCGCCGCTTCGAGCGTGCGCAGCTTGTCGACCACCTTGCCCAGCGGACCGGCGCGGGGGGTGAGGATATGGCAGTCGCCGATCCGGGACGGCAGCGCCGACAGGGCGATCAGGTCCGCTTCGGAAATGGCCAGTACCGCGCCCGCGCCGGTGCGCGCGATAAGGGCGGGCAGCCATTGCGCGACCGGGCCGGCCGGGCGCACCGATCCGCTGCGGCAATAGCGCGACGCCAGGCCGATCGCGCGCGCATCATGGGCGACGCCATGGACCGGCACGCCATGCGCGCCCAGTTCGCGCACGACCGTCAGGCCGATGGCGTTTTCCAGGCCCAGGACAATCGCGACAGGGTATCGCGTCACGCAGGAACCAGACGATGTTCGTAGCGCCAGGTCGCCCATGCCTGTTGCGCGATGCGCAGGCCGGTGCGCAGCCGGCTGGGCGCGGCGCGGCTGAGGCCGCGGGCGGGTTGGTCGGCGAGGCTGGCGGGCAGGTCATGGAAGCCCGCGCCATGGAGGGCGGGCAGATGCGCCGCTGCCCGGCAGAGCGCCCTGAACCGGGCGATGACCGCGCCATTGGGCCGCTGGCGATCGCGCGAGAGCATTTCGAAACTGTGGGTGACGACGCAGAAGGCGTCATGCCCTTCATCCACGGCATGGCGCAGGCCCGCACGCATCTCCGCCGCCGACAGCGCGCAGATCTGCGCGGGGCGGAACCGGCCGGGCCGATCCGCGATGCCGGAAACGGGCAATTCGGCAACGCCCAGATGGCGGGTCGCGCCGATCTGCCCCGAATCGAGGGAAATGCCGCATTCGCGGCCGAGATAGGCGGGATTGACGCTGCTGTCCCAGGCCACCCCGATCGTCGCGAGCGCGCGCAGCGTGTCGTCATTCGCGCCGAAATTGCCGGCACGAAAGGCGGTGATGGCGGGAGCGCCTGCATATTCCAGCAAGTCCCTGGCGAGGGTCAGCAGGACGATCTGATCATCCAGCGCAAAGTCGCCGATATTGCGGCCCCGGCGGTCGCCGACCGGCGACGCCTTCGCCCAGGCGAGCCATTCGGTATGGACATGCATCTGCACTTCATGCCCCCGGCCGACGATCGCGTCGACCACGGGCTTGAGGAAATCGGCGCCATCGACCAGGGCCGGCATCGGATCGAGGAAGAATACGCCCTTGAGGCCATGGGCGTCGAGCAGGTCCATCTGCCAGCCGATGCCATAGCCCTGCCCCTGCGTTTCCGCCCAGATCGAGCGGCGCACATTGTCCGCCAGGCTGAGGCCGCGCTGGTGCAGCGCGGAGGACAGCTCGGTATCGACGGTGATCAGCAGCGCGGTCATGGAGCAGTCCGGTCAGGGGGCGACAAGCCTGCATTAGAGGACAGGGGTTAAGGAGCGGTAATATATCCCCGCACGATCAGGCCGGTGGCATAGTGGAAAACAGGCCACCCGCCGTCAATCCACATCTGCCCCGGCCCGGACGCCCCCGTCCGCCGTCCCGTCACTCGATCAGGGAAAACTGGCCGTAATTGCCCTGGAAGAAGAGCAGCGGCCGTTCCGGCCGCTCAACCTCCAGCGCCACCACCCGGCCCAGCACGATATAATGGTCGCCCGCTTCATGCACGGCGTCGAGCGCGCAGTCGATCCAGGCGACGACATCGTCCAGAATCGGCGACCCATTGGCCGAAACCCGGTGCGAGATGCCGGCGAACTTGTCCGGGCCGGGGCCGGCGATCTGGCGGCAGAGCGGCTGCTGGTCGCTGGCGAGCACATTGACGCAGAATTTGCCGACCGATTGCAGGCGGGGCCAACTGCTGGAGCTTTTGGCCGGGAAGAAGGCGACCAGAGGCGGATCGAGCGACACCGAGGTGAAGGAGCCGACCACCATGCCGACCGGCGTATCGTCGTCCTGCGTCGCGGTGACGACGCAAACCCCGGTGGGATAATGGCCCAGCACGCGCCGAAAGGTCGCATTATCGAAACTGACGCTGCTCATCGCTGCTCACTCCCCAACCATGTCATGCCTGTCCCTGTCGTTCCGGGAAGCGGCATTGCAAGTGAAAAAAACGCACCGGGCCGACAAGACAATCTTCGTCCGCCGGCACGCGACCGTCAAAGCGCGATGCCGCCCGCCGCCAGCACCGCCAGCGTCAGCAGTTCCGATGCGTTGGAGGACATGGTGGCGATCTGCACCGATTTTTCCATGCCGACCAGCACCGGGCCGATCATCGACGTGCCGCCCAGTTCGCGCAGCAGCTTGGCCGAGATATTGGCCGATTGCAGCCCCGGCATGACCAGCACATTGGCCGGGCCGGACAGGCGGCTGAAGGGGTAGTTTTTCATGACCGCCGGGTTGAGCGCCACGTCCGCCGTCATTTCCCCTTCATATTCGAAATCGACATCGCGTTCGTCGAGCAGCTTCACCGCGTCGCGCACATTGTCGAGATAGGCGCCGGGCGGATTGCCGAAATTGGAATAGGAAAGGAAGGCGACGCGCGGGTCGAGCCCCATGCGGCGGGCGACCGCGACGGTGCCTTCGGCAATGTCGGCCAGTTCGCTGGCGGTGGGGCGTTCATTGACCGTGGTGTCGGCCAGGAACACGGTCTTGTCCTTGGCCACCAGCACATGGATGCCAAAGGGGGTGCGGCCGGCCGCCGGGTCCATCACCCGCTTCACTTCACGCAGCGTCTGGGCATAGGGGCGGGTCATGCCGGTGATCATCGCATCGGCCACGCCCATCCTGACCAGCAGCGTGCCGAAGATGTTGCGATCACGATTGACCATCCGCTCGCAATCGCGGCGCAGATAGCCGCGCCGCTGGAGCCGGGCATAGAGCGCGTCGACCATGGCGGGCACCAGCGGCGAATTGACGCTGTTGTGCAGTTCGAAACTTTCAGGATCGCGCACACCCAGGGCCTTGAGCTTTTCGATCACCTCGCCACGGCCGACCAGCACCGGGATGCCATAGCCCAGTTCCCGGAACTGGATCGCCGCGCGCAGCACCACTTCCTCTTCCGCTTCGGCGAACACGACGCGCTTGGGATTGGCCTTCGCCACTTCATAGGCGGTGGTGAGAACGGTGGTGGTCGGGTTGAGCCGCGCCTTGAGGGATTGACGATAGGCCGCCATGTCCGCGATCGGTTTTTGCGCGACGCCGGATTCCATCGCCGCCTGGGCGACGGCAGCGGGCACGACTTCCATCAGGCGCGGGTCGAACGGCGCGGGGATGATGTAGTCGGGACCGAAACTGTGCGAGCGGCCATAGGCCTTGGCCACTTCTTCGGGCACCTGTTCGCGCGCCAGTTCGGCGATGGCATGGGCGGCGGCCAGCTTCATCGCTTCGTTGATGGTGGTCGCCCGGACATCGAGCGCGCCGCGGAAGATGAAGGGGAAGCCGATGACATTGTTGACCTGGTTGGGATAGTCGGAACGGCCGGTGGCGACGATGGCTTCGGGACGCACGGCCTTGGCATCGGGCGGGGTGATTTCGGGGTCGGGATTGGCCATGGCGAAGATGATCGGCTTTTCGCCCATATCCTTGACCATGTCGGGCGTCACCGCCCCCTTGACCGAGAGGCCGAGGAACACGTCGGCGCCCTTCATCGCGTCCTTGAGCGTGCGCGCATCGGTCCTGACCGCATGGGCCGACTTCCACTGGTTCATGCCCTCGGTACGGCCCTGGTAGATCACGCCCTTGCTGTCGCACATGATGACATTGTCGCCCGCGACGCCCAGCGCCTTGATCAGTTCGGTGCAGGCGATCGAGGCCGCGCCCGCGCCATTGACCACGACCTTGAGGTCTTTCAGTTCCCGCCCGGTCAGCATCGCCGCGTTGATGACGCCGGCCGCCGCGATGATCGCGGTGCCGTGCTGGTCATCATGAAAGACCGGAATGTTCATCCGTTCCTTGAGCGTCTGTTCGATGATGAAGCATTCGGGCGCCTTGATATCTTCAAGATTGATGCCGCCGAAGGTCGGCTCCATCAGTTCGACCGCATCGATGAAACGATCGACATCCTCCGTCTTGAGTTCGATATCGATGGAATCCACGTCGGCGAAGCGCTTGAACAGCACCGCCTTGCCCTCCATCACCGGCTTGGACGCCAGCGCACCCAGATTGCCCAGGCCCAGGATCGCCGTGCCATTGGTGATGACCGCGACCAGATTGCCCTTGGCGGTATAATCATAGGCGGTCGCCGGATCGGCGGCGATGGCGCGCACCGGCACCGCGACGCCGGGCGAATAGGCAAGGCTGAGGTCGCGCTGGGTCGCCATCGGTTTCGACGCGATGATCTCGATCTTGCCGGGGCGCCCGGTCGAGTGGAAGAACAGCGCCTCGCGCTCGGAAAATTCCACATTCGATTTGTCGGACATCGCAGCACCCATAGATTGGAACAACAGGGCGGCCCTAGCGGCAAGATTGTCATGGGGGCAAGTGCGAGAAACGCAATTTTCCCACCATTTTGCGAAGCGCTGGTTTCGGCGCCGGGTTCAGGCTATCCGCTTGGCCCATGGCCAGTCCGACCGATAGCAGCACGCAACCCACGCCGATGATGGCACAATATCTGGCGCTCAAGTGCCAGGCGCAGGACTGTCTGCTCTTTTACCGCATGGGCGACTTTTTCGAACTGTTCTTCGATGACGCCAGGCAAGCGGCCGCGACGCTGGACATCGCGCTGACCAGCCGGGGCGAGCATGGCGGCGTGCCGATCCCGATGTGCGGCGTGCCGGTGCATAGCGCGGAAGCCTATCTCGCGCGGCTGATCAAGGGCGGGCATCGCGTCGCCATCGCCGAACAGACCGAGACGCCGGCGCAGGCGAAAGCGCGCGGGGGCAAGACGCTCGTGGCGCGGGCGATCGTGCGCTATGTCACCGCCGGCACGCTGACCGAGGAGACGTTGCTCGACAGCCGCCGCGACAACATGCTGGTCGCGCTGGCGCAGGTAAGCGGAGACGGCGCGGGCGAGATCGGCATCGCCGCCGCCGACATTTCCACCGGCCGGTTCGAGACGATGACCTGCCCGGTCGCCGACCTGCCCGCCGAACTGGCGCGGTTGCGGCCGAGCGAGACGGTGGTGGCGGACGGGTCCACGCTGGACGTGGCGGACATGCACAGGTTCGACCGCGCGGCCTTTTCCAGCAGCCGTGCGGAAACCGCATTGAAACGCCTGTTCGGGGTCGCGACGCTGGACGGGTTCGGCCAGTTCGGCCGCGCGGAACTGGCCGCGATGGGCGGGCTGATCGCCTATCTCGACCATGCGGGCAAGGGCACCCTGCCCTTCCTGGCCCCGCCGTTGCGCCAGAGCAGCGGCAGCCATGTCGCGATCGACGCGGCAACGCGCGAGAGCCTGGAGATCGTGACCACCATGGGCGGCGCGCGGGCAGGCAGCCTGCTGGGCGCGATCGACCGGACGGTGACGGGCGCGGGCGCGCGATTGCTGGGGCAGGACCTGTCGGCGCCGCTGATGGACCTGTCCATGATCGAGGCGCGGCTGGGGCTGGTGCAGTTGTTCCATGACGATGCGACGTTGCGCGACCAGGTGCGCGGCGTGTTGCGGGCGCTGCCCGATATCGGCCGGGCGTTGGGGCGCGTGGCGGTGGGACGGGGCAGCCCGCGCGACCTGGGGCAGTTGCGCGACGGCCTGGGCGAGGCGCGGCTCCTGCGCGAGCGGCTGGGGCGGATCGCCGACGCGCCGCATCTGTTGCAGCAGTTGCTGCCGGCGCTGGACGGGCATGGCGCGCTGGTCGATGCGCTCGCCCGCGCGCTGGTGCCTGCGCCGCCGACCGAGACGGCGAACGGCGGCTATATCGCCGACGGCTATGACCCCGCGCTGGACGAGTTGCGCCGGATGGCGGGGGACGGTCGCCGCGCGATCGCCGCGCTGGAGGCGAAATATCGGGAACAGACCGGCATTTCCGTGCTCAAGATCCGGCATAATGGCGTGCTGGGCTATCATGTCGAGGTGCCCGCCCGCGCCGCCGACACGCTGATGGCGCCCGACAGCGGCTTCACCCATCGCCAGACGCTGGCCGGGGTGGTGCGGTTCAATTCAGTCGACCTGCATGAAGAGGCCGGCCGCGTCGCCCAGGCGGGTGCCCATGCCCTGGTCGCCGAGGCCGCGCATCTGGAGGAACTGATCGGCGCGGTGCTGGACCATAAGGCCGATATCGCCCGCGCGGCGCAGGCGCTGGCGCGGCTCGATGTCGCCGCGGCGCTGGCCGAACGGGCGGCGGAGGGCGGTTGGCAGCGGCCCCATTTCGTGGCCGATGACGGCGCGGGTCCATGCCTGGACATTGTGGGCGGACGGCATCCGGTGGTGGAGGATGCACTGCGCAAGGAAGGCCAGCCCTTCGTCGCCAATGACTGCCGCCTGTCCGACAATGACCGGCTGTGGCTCGTCACCGGCCCGAACATGGGCGGCAAGTCGACCTTCCTGCGGCAGAATGCGCTGATCGTCATCCTGGCGCAGGCTGGAGGTTACGTCCCTGCGCAATCGACGACGCTGACGCTGGTGGACCGATTGTTCAGCCGGGTGGGCGCGTCGGACAATCTGGCCAGAGGACGCTCCACCTTCATGGTGGAGATGGTCGAGACGGCGGCGATCCTGGCGCAGGCGACGCCGCGCAGCTTCGTCATACTGGACGAGGTCGGGCGCGGCACATCCACCTATGACGGGCTGGCGCTGGCCTGGGCGGTGGTGGAGGCGGTGCATGAGGTCAATCGGTGCCGCTGCCTGTTCGCGACCCACTATCATGAACTGACGCGGCTGGCCGAGACGCTGGCGTCGCTGTCGCTGCACCATGTCCGGGCGCGCGAGTGGAAGGGCGACCTGATCCTGCTGCACGAGCTGAGCGACGGGCCGGCGGATCGCAGCTATGGGCTGGCGGTGGCGCGGCTGGCGGGGCTTCCGCCCGCCGTGCTCAAGCGCGCGAAGGACGTGCTGGCGCGGCTGGAGGCGGGGAAGGCCAGGACCGGCGGGATCGCCGCGGGGCTGGACGACCTGCCGCTGTTCGCCGCCGTCGCCGCGCAGGCGGAAGCGACAGTCGACCCGCTGCGCGCGGCGATCGACGCGATCGATGCCGATGCGCTGTCCCCGCGTGAAGCACTCGATCAGCTTTACCGATTGAAACAACTGGCCGCCGACGCGCGGCATGACTAGATAAGGCCGATGGTCATGCAATTCCCCGCCCTGGGATCGCGCCGCGCGATCATCGACCGGCGCGCGATTTCCGACAGGATCAACGCCCTGGCGCAAGACCATCGGGGGGATGGCGTGCGGCTGCGCGCGGCGGTGGTCAAGGAATTGAAGGCGGCGCTGGACGAAGGCCGGGCGGAAGTCGCGCGGCGGCTGGAGGCCAAGCCCACGCGCGGGCGGGAGTCGGTGACGGCCTTTGCCTTTCTGATCGACCAGATTTTGCGCCTGCTCTATGACGCGACGACCCATCATCTCTATCCGGCCGGCAATCGCAGCACCGGCGAACGGATCGTGCTGATCGCGGTGGGCGGCTATGGCCGGGGCGAGATGGCGCCGCACAGCGATGTCGATATCGGCTTCATCACCCCGTGGAAGCCGACCGGCTGGACCGAACAGGTCATCGAATCGATGCTCTATTCGCTGTGGGACCTGGGGTTGAAGGTCGGGCATAGCAGCCGTTCGGTCGACGAGACGATGCGGATGGCCAAGAGCGACCTGACCGTGCGCACCGCCCTGCTGGAAGCGCGCTATATCTGGGGCGATCGCGCACTGTACGAGGAAACGTCGGTCCGCTTCGACGCGGAGGTGATGCAGGGCAATGCCCGCGCCTTCGTGACCGAGAAGCTGGAGGAGCGCGAGGAGCGGCACAAAAGGATGGGCGACAGCCGCTATGTCGTCGAACCCAATGTGAAGGAGGGCAAGGGCGGGCTGCGCGACCTGCACACCCTGTTCTGGATCGGCAAATATGTGAACCGGGTGAAATCACTTGCCGAACTGGTCGATGTCGGCCTGCTGACCGACGTGGAATTGCGCCAGTTCCAGAAGGCCGAGGATTTCCTGTGGGCGGTGCGATGCCACCTGCACACCATCACCGGCCGCGCCGAGGACCGGCTGACCTTCGACCTTCAGTTGGAGACGGCGACGCGGATGCGCTTTACCGGGCGCGCCGGCCGATCGGGCGTCGAGCGCTTCATGCGCTATTATTTCCTGAACGCCAAGATCGTGGGCGACCTGACCGCCGTGTTCCTGGCGCATCTGGACGACCAGATGGGGTCGAAAGGGCGACGCTATATCCCGGCCATCTTCCGCCGGCCCAAGAAGCTGGACGGGTTCGTGCTGGATCGCGGGCGGCTGTCGTTGCCGAGCGACGATTTCTTTCAGGCCGACCCGGTGCGGATGCTGGAGATATTCGCCGTGGCGGACAAGCATGGATTGCAGATCCATCCCAGCGCCATGCGGACGGCCAGCCGCGACGCCGGGCTGATCAATGCCAAGATACGGCGCGACCCGCGCGCCAATGCCGCCTTCATGGAGGTGCTCACATCCCCGCGCGATCCCGAAACGGTGCTGCGCTGGATGAACGAATCGAGCGTGTTCGGCCGGTTCGTGCCCGATTTCCGCCGCGTCGTCGCGCAGATGCAGTTCGACATGTATCATCATTATACGGTCGACGAGCATACCATCCGCGCGGTCGGCCTGCTGGCGCGGATCGAGAAGGGCGACCTGCCGGAGGATCATCCGCTGGCGACCGAGCTGATGGGCAAGCTGTTGTCGCGCCGGGTGCTCTATGTCGCGGTGCTGCTGCACGATATCGCCAAGGGGCGCGGCGGCGACCACAGCCTGTTGGGCGCGGAGGTGGCCGAACATCTGTGTCCGCGCCTGGGCCTGAGCCCGGCGGAAACGGAGACGGTCGCCTGGCTGGTGCGCTATCACCTGCTGATGTCGGCCACCGCGTTCAAGCGCGACCTGGCCGATTACAAGACGATCCTGGATTTCGTGGATGTGGTGCAAAGCCCGGAACGGTTGCGCCTGCTGCTGTGCCTGACGGTGGTGGATATTCGCGCGGTGGGTCCGGGGGTGTGGAATAGCTGGAAGCGCCAGTTGCTGGGCGACCTGTATGAATCGGCCGAAGAAGTGCTGCGCCTGGGCCACAAGCAGAAGGGGCGCAGCGAGCGCGTCACCGCCAAGCAGCAGGGGCTGAGGCAGGCGCTGGGCATGGACGAAGCCGCCTTCGCGGCGTTCAGCCGGCGGTTGCCTGAATCCTACTGGATCGCAGAGCCTGAGGATATCCTGTTCCACAACGCGCAACATATATTGGCGTCGGGCGACGCGCCCCTGTCGATCGCGGCGCAATATTATCCGCAGCGCGGCGCGACATTGGTGACTGTCTATGCCGCCGACCATCCGGGGCTGTTCTATCGCATTGCCGGCGCGATCCATCTGGCCGGCGGCAACATCATCGACGCGCGCATCCATACGACGCGCGATGGCGTGGCGATCGACAATTTCCTGGTGCAGGACCCGATGGGGGGGGCATTTCACAGTCCCGACCAACTGACCCGCATCCGCAATGCGATCGAGGATTCACTGTCGAACCGGCACCGGCTGATCACCAAGCTGGCGGCGCGGCCGCTAACCCGGACCCGCGCCGAAGCGTTCCGCATCGAACCCAATGTGCTGATCGACAACAAGGCGTCGAACCGCTTCACCGTGGTCGAGGTCAATGCGCGCGACCGGCCGGCGCTGTTGTTCAGCCTGGCCAATGCGCTGTTCCAGTCCAAGGTGACGGTGCATAGCGCCCATGTCGCCACCTATGGCGAGCGCGCGGTCGACACTTTCTATGTCACCGATCTGCTGGGCGGGAAGATCGAGAGCAAGGGGCGGTTGCAGACGCTGGAGCGGCGGTTGCTGGAAGCGGCCGGTGGCGAGGTGGGTGAAGCGCTGGAGATGGCGTGAAGCCGGCGATGCGCCTGCTTTCGCAGGCGCATGTCCCTATGACATGACCGCGACCGCATCGCCCGGCGCGAGCCGGGGGAGCAGGCGCAGCATGTCGGCCCGGTCCACCGCGATGCAGCCGGCGGTGGGTCGGCCTTCGGACAGATGGAAGAAGATCGCGCTCCCCTGCCCCGGCACCGGCGGCGCGTCATTATGACCCAGGACGATGATGACATCATAGGCATCGTCGCTGCGGATCAGGCTTTCGGCGGAAAAGGCGCGTGGCAGGCGGACCGGGCGGTTATAGGCGGGGTCGGCGGGATCGTCCGACCAGCCATCATTGCCCCTGATCCAGCGCCAGGGGAGCCTGATCCCGGTCGCCGCGACCTTGCCGGGCCGCAGCAGCACGCCCCGGATCGGCCAAAGCCCAAGCGGCGTGCGGCCGTCCCCCTCCCGCTTGTCGCCGGCTGCGCAGACGCCGTCCCGGCCGATGGTGCATTCCATCGCCCAGTCGCCGAAGGTCAGGCGACCCGCGCCGCCATCGACGCGGAGACTATTCATGCCTTCAAGGTCATAGCTGGTGGCCGGTGCGGTCCCGCTTGGTGGCGAGATACCGTTCATTGTGCGGGTTGGCCGGCAGGATGATCGGCAGCCGCTCGGTCACGCGAATCCCGGCCGCTTCCAGCCCCGCCACCTTGTCGGGATTGTTGGTCAGCAGCCGCACGGCACGCACGCCGAGCAGGTCGAGCATCCGCGCCGCGACCGAAAAATCGCGCGCGTCGATCGCAAAGCCCAGACGCACATTGGCGTCGACCGTGTCGAACCCCTGGTCCTGCATCGCATAGGCGCGCAGCTTGTTGACGAGGCCGATGCCGCGCCCTTCCTGTCGCAGATAGAGGAGGATGCCCCAGGGCGCGTCGGCGATCCGGTGCAGCGCTTCATGCAGTTGCGGGCCGCAATCGCATTTCAGGCTGCCCAGCACGTCGCCGGTCAGGCATTCGCTGTGCAGGCGGATGACCGGCGGCGAGGAATCGCGCTTGCCCACGACCAGCGCGACATGCTCGCGCGGTTCGTCCGGGCTGCGGAAGGCGATGATCTCCGCGCTTTCGCTGGCCGACACGGGCAGGCGGGCGCGGGTGGCGATGGCGAGGCGGATCGCGTCGTCATAGGCGGCGACAGCATCGGCGTGGAGGTCCACTTCGACCGGGCCGTCGCCTTCGCACAGGAAATAGGCGGGCAGGATGCCGGCCAGGCGCGCGAGCCGGAGCGCGGCCTTGGCCGCCTGCGGCGCGGGCAATGTGCGGGCGCGGAACGGACCTTTCAACGGCGAGGCGAGGTCGAGCACCGGGTCGGAGATGGCGGTGGCGACATCGGCGTCGATCCAGGGCGCGCGCGCGACCAGCACCGGCAGGTCGGGATCGGCGGCGGCGAGCTGGTTGGCGAGCTTCAATGTGTCGGCGCGGGCGGCAGAGATGAGGATATCGGCGCGGCCGTCGGGATCGAAGCCGGCCAGCGTCACCGCGTCCGCGCCCTCGATCGCCATCAGCCGGATCGCGCCGTCCGCCCCGCGCAGGCGGATCGCCCAGCCCCGGCGCAGCGCATCGATCGCGCGGGCGGCGTCACGCCCGTTGGCAGGCCGATGAACCATCCCCGGCATCAGAAGGCGAATTCGGTGATGATAGGGATATGGTCGGACGGTTTGCCCCAGTTGCGCGCGGGTTCGACCACGCGGTGGCCGACCGCCTTGTCCGCCACGTCGCGCGTCATCCACATATGGTCGAGGCGGCGGCCGCGATCCGATTCGGCCCAGTCCTTCGCGCGGTAGCTCCACCAGGTGTAGAGGCGCGCGGGGGCGGGATGGAAATGGCGGCCGATATCGACCCAGTCGTTCGACGCCTGCAAGCGGCCCAGAATCTCGCACTCGATGGGCGTGTGGCTGACGACGTTCAGCAACTGCTTGTGGCTCCACACGTCGCATTCCAGCGGCGCGATATTGAAATCGCCGGTCAATATGGTCGGCTTGTCCGCCAGAGCCGAGGACCATTGGATCATGCGTTCGAGGAAATCGAGCTTCTGGCCGAATTTCGGGTTCACGTCACGATCGGGAATGTCGCCGCCGGCCGGGACATAGACATTTTCGATCCGCACGCCATTGTCGAGCCGGACCCCGACATGGCGCGCTTCGCCATTGGCCTGCCAGTCGAAACGGTCATCCTCGTGAATCGGCACCTTGCTCATGATCGCGACGCCATGGTGCATCCGCTGGCCGTTCAGCACCTGATGGACATAGCCCAGCCGTCTGAACATGTCGGTGGGGAAGATGTCGTTCACCACCTTGGTTTCCTGAAGGCATAATATGTCGGGTGCTTCCTGGCGCAGCAACTGTTCGACGATGTCGATGCGCGCGCGGACGGAGTTGATGTTCCAGGAGCAGATGGAAAGGGTGTCGGCCATGACGCCAGCCCTAGGAGGGCGCGCGATATTGCGCAAGTCGCGGACACGGTAAGACCCCCGCTCCGGGGGCGTGGAACGGGGGTCTCGATCGCGCCCTTGAAGCGCTTCGCGACGGGAGGTGGGGACCGGGTAACAGGGGGGAAATCCCGGTTTGGCCTCGCGCCGTGGATTTCTGATTAGCGCCCCGCATATGAGCGGCAGATGAACGAATTTGAATAGCCGTCCATCCGTCGCGCGGGGCGCTCGATTCAACCGCCAGCCGAGCGCCCCTTGGGCCGCGGATCGGTCCAGCGGAAGGCCGAATCGGCCACTGGCGCGCCATAACGCTGGTTGGTCAGGCGCACCGCGGTACGGTTGTTCTGCGAATCGAGCGCGACCCAGCCATAAAGTTGCAGGCCCGCCGGGCTGCCGGCGTCACGCTTGAAGATCATGGTGATGGTGCCGAATTCGGGGCGTTTGGGATCGCGCGCCTGAACGCTCAGGATCGTCGGATCGCCGCTGGGGATGACCTTGCCGAATTTCGCCAGATCCTTGGAGGGATCGAGCAGCGCGCCCAGCGGCGAATTGCCGATCGGCCAGCGCTGCACCTGGCGCACTTCATAATCGATCATGGTCAGCGCCTTGCCGTCGCCCACGATCAGCAGGGGCACGCCCTTTTGATATTGGAAGCGGATCTTGCCCGGCTGCTTCAGCGTGATCTGGCCGGTCAGGGTCTGGCCATTGCGGTCGGTCTGGCTGAAATCGGCGGTCATGGTGGTGACGGCGCGGATATAGGCGTTGACCTGCGTAAGGTCGGACGACGCCTGCTGGGCAGCCGCCGGCGCGATGACCGGCAGGGCGATCGGCACGGCGGCAAAGGCCAGGATCAGGGGCGCAAGACGGCGCTGCATGACATTCAACTCCGGTTGTTCAGGAAGGATGGGGCTAGAAGATCGGGCTTGAACCCGCTGTGAACCCGCCTGTTCCGAAATAGCAAGCTTTGCGACCAGATGAGGGTGCGATCCGCGCCTGACAGGGCATCTGCGTCCTCCATGTGCGCGGCGCGCCCGCCATGCTGTCGGCGCGGCGCGGCCTTTGGTCCGGGCACAGGGAAAAATTGGCGAAGAAGAATATCGCCAAAAAAAGGGCCGATCCAAAGACCGGCCCGAAAAGTTTTAAGGAGAGGATGCCTGAAAGGCCTGACCCTACTGGCCCAATCCCGTTCATGCTGCAAATGCGAAGGGGGCAAGGGCGATTGCACGATATGCAATCGCGATACCCTGTGCCTTCATCAGAGCGGATTGCCATTTTCATCGCGCAACACTTCGCGACGGCCGACATGGTTGGGCGGGCCGACCAGCCCTTCCTCCTCCATCTTTTCGATCAGGCGGGCCGCACTATTATATCCGACACGAAGCTGGCGTTGCAGCCAACTGGTCGACGCCTTCTGGTTTTCGAACACCAGTTGGCACGCCTTGCGGAACAGTTGCGCGTCGGGGCTGTCGTCGCCCAGATCGACGCCATCGAGGGCGAAGCTGCCTTCTTCCGGTTCCTCGGTGACGGCCTGGATATAGTCGGGCTGGCCCTGTGCGCGCCAATGATCGGCGACGACGCGGACTTCATCGTCGGACACGAAGGGACCATGGACGCGCATCAACCCCTTCCCGCCGTGCATGTAGAGCATGTCGCCCTTGCCCAATAATTGTTCGGCGCCCTGCTCGCCCAAAATGGTGCGGCTGTCGATCTTTGACGTGACGAAGAAGCTGATGCGGGTCGGCAGGTTCGCCTTGATGACGCCGGTGATCACGTCCACCGACGGCCGCTGGGTCGCGAGGATGAGGTGGATGCCGGCCGCGCGCGCCTTTTGCGCGAGGCGCTGGATCAGGAACTCGACTTCCTTGCCCGCCGTCATCATCAGGTCGGCCAGTTCGTCCACCACCACCACAATCTGGGGCAGCGGCTGGAAGTCGAGTTGCTCCTCCTCATAGATCGGCTTGCCGCTTTCGGGATCGTAGCCGGTCTGGACACGGCGGCCGAGCGGCTTGCCCTTCGCCTTGGCGGCGCGCACCTTCTCATTATAGTTGGCGAGGTTGCGGACGGAAATGGACGCCATCATGCGATAGCGGTCCTCCATCTGCTCCACCGCCCATTTGAGCGCGCGGATCGCCTTGGCCGGTTCAGTGACGACCGGGGAGAGCAGATGCGGAATGTCGTCATAGGTCGACAGTTCCAGCATCTTGGGGTCGATCATGATCAGGCGCAACTGGTCGGGCGTCATGCGATAGAGCAGCGACAGGATCATGGCGTTGAGGCCGACCGACTTGCCCGACCCGGTGGTGCCCGCGATCAGCAGATGCGGCATGGGCGCCAGGTCGGCGATGATCGGTTCGCCCGAAATATTTTTGCCCAGGATGATCGGCAGCGTCCCTTCGCCGCCAAATTGTTCGCTGGTGATGAGTTCGCGGAAGGACACGCCCTCGCGATGGGCGTTGGGCAGTTCGATGCCGATGACGGTGCGCCCCGGAATCGTCGCGACACGGGCCGAGAGCGCCGACATGTTGCGGGCGATATCGTCGGCCAGCGCGATGACCCGGCTGGCCTTGATGCCGGGCGCGGGTTCCAGTTCGTACATGGTGACGACCGGGCCGGGCCGCACTTCGACGATATTGCCCTTCACATGGAAGTCGTCGAGCACGGATTCGAGCAGCCGGGCGTTACGCTCCAGCGCGGCCTTGTCGATCTTGCCGCCCTGGCTGACGGGCACGGGATTGAGCAGGTCGGGCGAGGGCAGCGAACTGTTGCCGAACAGGTCGTCCTGACTGACCGGCGCCATCGCGCGCTGGGCCGGGGCGGGTTTGGGCGTCTGGATGGTGATGGGCGGCTTGGGTTCGTTGGACACCTGCTTGCGCGGGGCGATGACCCGCTCGCCCGTGTCGTCGTCATTTTCGTCAACGGCCGCATCGCCGCTGGCGAAGGCCAGGCTGGGGCGCGGCAGGCTGAGCCTGGGCAAAGACGGACGACGCAGCGCGATGATCGGCTTTTCAAGCGCCAGGCTGCGATACCAGGTGAAGAGTCCGAGAATGAGGGCAAGGACGATCACCCCCCCCTTGATCCACGGGGCGGCGACGGGCGCCTGCGCGAGCAGGCTGTAAATGCCCTTGGCCGATGCAAGGCCGATCATGCCGCCCCACCCGGACGGCAGGCCGACCAGCGGTTCGGGCTGAAACAGGGCCAGCGCGATGCCGATCAGGACGATGCCGAACAGGCATTTGCCGAACTGGCCTTTCCAGCCGCTCATGTCCTGGTCGCCCCACAGGCGACGCGCGGTGATCGCCATCAGCGGCAGGACAAGCACCACCGGCACGCCGAACAGAAGCAGCATGATATCGGCCGTCCAGGCACCGGGCGGACCCATGATATTGGCCACGCCGTCCCCCGCCACGGTCATCAGCGACGGATCGCTGGGCGTGTAGCTGAGCAGCGCCAGCGCCAGGAACAGGGTCGCGACGATGAGCGCGATCGCGCCGATCAGCGCACCGCTGCGGATCAGGCTGCGCTTGAGCATTTCGCGCCATTCCGGCGAGCGTTTCACGGTGCGGCCGACGGCCATATGATTGCTTGTCCCCCCAATGTTCCGTTCCGGCACAATGCGCCAAGCGGGGAGTCCGGGTCAAGAGCGCGCCCTCTCGGCTCGTCCCAGGCCATCCGTATCATCCCTTATGGCGCGGGCGTGGCCCGGCGTCGCACAAGCGGCGGGCAGAAAGGACCACCGCCATGATCGCCACTTATTATCCCACCTTCGTCGCCATCGCGCTCAGCCTCTTCGCCCTGGGCATGCTGTTCGTCAGCATCGAGGACGGGCTGAAGCGCTGAGCGCCGCCAGCGCATCGCCATCGACGCGCTGCACCGTCCATGCGTCCATCGGCCGCGCGCCAAGCGAGCGGTAGAAGGCGATGGCGGGTTCGTTCCAGTCCAGCACCGACCATTCGAGCCGGGCGCAGTCGCGGTCGATCGCCAGCGCGGCCAGCCGTGCGAGCAACGCCTTGCCCGCGCCCAGCCCGCGCGCCTGCGGCAGGACGAACAGATCCTCCAGATAGAGGCCGGGACGCCCTTCGAAGGTCGAGAAATTGTGGAAGAAGAGGGCGAAGCCGACCGGCGCGCCGCCATGGTCCGCGATCAGCACTTCGGCCATCGGGCGGGGGCCGAACAGGTAGCGGGCGAGCATATCGCGATCCGCCTTCACCGCATGGGACAACCGCTCATAATCGGCTAGCGCCAGGATGAAGGCGTGGATGGTATCGATGTCGGCAGCCACCGCCGCCCTGATGATGATGCTCATGCTGCGCCGGCCTCCACATGTGGACCCTGATCAAAAGCGTCGGTCCGTTTCGTGCGCGTGGCGATAAGGCAGCCGACAATGATCAGCATTGCGCCCGCCACCGTGGCCAAGGTCAAACGCTCGCCAAACGCCACCCAGCCCACCAGCGCCGCCCAGAGAAAGGCGCTATATTCGACCGGGATCAGCCGCTGCGCCTCTGCCCGCGCATAGGCCCAGGCGAGCGCGGCGAGCGAGGTGAAGGCCAGGGTCGCGCAAAGCAGCACCAGCGGTACGGCTTTTGCTGACGGGACGACCGCCCAGAAGGGCGCGCCGATGGCAAAGATGGCCAGCATGACGAGATGCTGGAAGAAGGCGACTTCGATCGGTGAGGCAAGCTGCGCCTGCTGGCGCTGGATGATGAGGTTCCAGGCGAACAGGACCGCCGACATGAGCACCGCGCCCGCGCCGAGCAGCGCATCGGCGCCATAGCCCCCCTGCACCCGGCCGGACAGGATGATGCCGACGCCCGCCAGGCCCAGCAGGGAAGCGACGACCGCCTGCCGCCCCACCCTTTCCTTGAGCAGCAAGGCCGCGAGATAGAGGGCGATGAGCGGCGCGATGAAGGAGAGCGCGATCGCTTCTGCCAGCGGCATGCGCAGCAGCGCCCAGAAGAAGAAACCGGCCATCAGCGCCACCACGGTCCCGCGCAGCAGGTGGATGCGCAGCACCCTGCGCGCGGGCCAGCGCTGGCGGGTGAGCAGCATCAGGGCAAGGCCAAGGACCGTTCCGGCGGCAGCGCGCCAGAACAGGGCGTTGTAGAGGCCGATGGCGAGGCCAAGCCCCTTCATCGCCGCATCCATGACGGAAAAAAGCGCGACCCCCACACAGGTGACGAAAAAGGGAATGGCGAACCCGCCGGATTGTGCACGCAATGGCGGGGCCTATTCCGCCGCTTCCGCCTTGCCCGCGTCGGTCATGTCGGCTTCGACGTTCGACGCTTCGATCTCGGCCGCCTTGGCTTCGACCAGCCTGACGATATGATCGACCATGTCGGCATCCTGCACGATATGGTCGGTGACGCCCGACAGATAGACCATATGCTTGCCAGCGCCGCCGCCGGTCAGGCCGATATCGGTCTCGCGCGCTTCGCCGGGGCCGTTGACGACGCAGCCCAGCACCGAGAGCGAGAGCGGCGTGTGGATATGCTGGAGCCGTTCCTCCAGCGCCTGCACGGTGCGGATCACGTCGAAGCCCTGGCGCGCGCAGGAGGGGCAGGAAATGACCTTGACCCCGCGGGTGCGGATGCCGAGCGATTTCAATATCTCATAACCGACCCGCACTTCCTCCTCCGGTTCGGCGGAAAGCGAGACGCGAATCGTGTCGCCGATCCCGGCCCAGAGCAGGTTGCCGATGCCGATCGCGCTCTTCACCGTCCCGCCGATCAGGCCGCCGGCCTCGGTGATGCCCAGGTGCAGCGGGCAGTCGACCGCATCGGCAAGCTGCGCATAGGCGGCGACGGCGAGGAATATGTCGCTTGCCTTCACCGCAACCTTGTAGGCGTGGAAATCCTGGTCCTGGAGCAGCTTGATATGGTCGAGCGCGGATTCGACCAGCGCGTCGGGGCATGGCTCGCCATATTTTTCGAGCAGATCCTTTTCGAGGCTGCCGGCGTTGACGCCGATGCGGATCGAGCAGCCATTGGCCTTGGCCGCGTCGACCACTTCCTTCACCCGCGCTTCGCTGCCGATGTTGCCCGGATTGATGCGCAGGCAGGCAGCGCCTGCATCGGCCGCTTCAAGCGCGCGTTTATAGTGGAAATGGATGTCGGCGACGATCGGCACGCGCGCCGCGCGGACGATCTGCTTCAGGGCTGCGGTCGATTCCTCGTCGGGGCAGGACACGCGGATGATGTCGACGCCCGCTTCCTCGCAGCGGCGGATCTGGTCGATCGTGCCCTTGATATCGTGGGTCAGCGTGTTGGTCATGGTCTGGACCGTGACCGGCGCACCGCCGCCGACGGGGACATTGCCGACCATGATCTGGCGCGACTGCCGCCGCGCTATGTCGCGCCAGGGGCGCAGGCCGGGATTATGGTCAGACATGAAAAGAGGCTCCGTCAGCTAAGAAGCCTCTATAGGGATGTTTTGTGGCGGTTAGAAGCAGGAGTCCTTGTGTGTTTCAGCTTTGCTGAAACGTGCCGCACCAGCGCGCGCCCCCCCCCCCGACCGACCGCAGACAATCCTGAATGGGTGGCCGGGTGGTGCGGGCTGGTGCGACGACACTTAAAAACGCAGCGTGACCGATGCGGCGACCTGATCGGCATTGCCGCTGGTCCGGGCCAGCGTCGTCGCGGTGACGGTGGCCGGCGACGGATAATAGCTGTCCGGGCGGATGATGTTCGCCTTTTCCACGAAAATATGGGCGTAGCTGAGGTTCAGCGCCGCCGCCGAGGAGATGTTGAAAGTCGCCCCGCCGGTGAGCCAGACGCGATCGCCATCAGGGACGCGGGTGGTCAGATGCTGCGGATTGGTCGGCGAACGATCGAACATCGTGCCCGCGCGCAGGGTGAGCGCGGGGCTGACATCATATTCGCCGCCGGCGCTGACCGAATAGCTGTCGCGATAATCCAGTTCCTTGTTGGTCGTGCCGGCCGCCGAAGTGACGGCGATGCCCTTGAACCGCGACCAGTTATACCATTTGGCCGTGACCATCACGCGCAACCTGGGCGTCAGCCTGTGCATCATGGAGATGGTGGCGATATCAGGCAGGTTCAGCGGTGCGGTGACTGCGAAATCGCCATTGCCCGCCGCGATCGGGCCGAGCAGGCCGGACACGGTCTGCGTGCCGGCCAGCGTGTGGCTGATGCCCGATCGATAGTGCACGCCCCAGTTGGTGTCGCCACTGGTGTAGAACAGGCCCGCATTCCAGCCGACCGACCAGTCATCGCCCTTCAGGCTGGCAAAGCCGTCAGGAAGCGCAACAAGCGCTAACCCGGAAGCTGGTCCGGAGGGCGCAAAAGGTCCAGAAGGACCGCCTGGCACAGCAACAATCTGATTTGGGAATAATTGTGGCAAGGCGTTGGTCAGTTCAGCCTTCACATATTGCACGTCCACGCCGCCGCCGATGGAAAGGCTGTCGGTGAACTTATAAGCGAAGGACGGCTGAATATTGTAGGTTTTAAGGTCGGTGTAGAGCGAATCATAGCGACCGAAAAAGCCGTCGTCATATTCCAGCTTCAGTCCGAAAGGCGCGTTGACGCCCAGACCGAGCCACAGACGGTCGCTGACCTGCGCGCTGGCGTAGAAGCTGGGGATGGGGATGACGCTTTCGAACGGATTGCCGCCATCGTTGCCGGAGATCGGATCATTCGCATTTGGGAAAAGCACTGTCCGAGGCAGAGTCCGGCTACTACCCCGATTGCTCTGGCGCGCCGACGCGAACAGCGCGATTCCACCGACCGAAGTTTGAATGCCGTCCAACTGCGTCATCGCCGCCGGGTTGAAATAGATGGTCGAGGGGTCGTCCCCCGCCGCCGCGCCGCCGGACAGGGCGCGGCCGGTTTCGAGCGGCGATTGTTCCTGAAGATAGAATCCGCCGGCAAAGGCCGGTAGCGGCGCGACCATGACCGCGCTGGCGAACAGGGCGTAGGCAAGACGGCGGCTGGGGAACATGGAATATCCTCTGCTTAGACATGCGACTCTTGTGCTGCCGGTGGTCAGCGCCATTGCGAGGGGAGCGGACCGGCTTATGCGCGAAGCCGCTTACCAAAGATGCGGTTAATTTCCAGTATCGAACGGCCGTAAAAAGGTGCGTTTCCTGCTGCGCGTGATGGTTAGCAGTCTGTGGACGTTACGGCCCCGCACGAAAGCGACGCTAAAAAAAGCAAAAAAAAGCCGCCTGTGAAGGCGGCTGTAAAGTTTTAGGAGAGGATGCCTGAAAGGCCCGTTCCTTTTGCGGTGCAGCGAGAATTGTCGCAAATGCGAAAGATGCGTGTCTGATTGCATTTTCTGCAACCATGGGCATCACTCCTGCTTTCCCTAAGGGAAAGTTGCACAAGAAAACGGTATCGATCCCGAAAAATATCCGGCCGATCGTTACATTTCCGATTCGGACCCGCGCGATACGCCCGAATCAGCCAGGTGCGAATCCAGTTGCCCCAGCAGCAACGCCAGACCCGATTCGTCGCACGCCTCTGCCCGCGCTACCAATGCGGCCTGGGTATTGGACGCGCGCAACAGCCACCAGCCAACGGGTGTGCGCACACGGGCGCCGTCGATCGCGCAGATGTCCGCACCGGCCGCGCGCAACCGGGCCAGCACTTCCCCGATCACCGCGAATTTGCGCGATTCAGGCACGGGGAAACGTAATTCAGGGGTGATGATGCTGGTCGGCAGACCATCACAAAGCCGGGTAACGCTCTGGCCCAGCGCCGAAACGAGCCGGATCAGGCGGACAGCGGCGTAAAGGCCGTCATCATAGCCGGGATAATCGTCGGCGAAGAAGAGATGGCCGGTCGTTTCGCCACCCAGCGGGCTGCCAGTCTGCTTCATTCTGGACTTGATATGGCTGTGCCCGGTTTTCCACATGTCGGGCTGTCCGCCCAGATCGGTGATGCGGTCAAAAACGGTCTGGCTGGCCTTCACATCGGCCACGATCAGCGCGCCAGGCCGCTTTTGCAGGACATGCTGCGCGAAGAGTCCGAGCAACTGGTCGCCGGCGATCACCCGTCCCCGCCCGTCCACCACGCCGATGCGGTCGCCGTCACCATCGAAAGCCACACCGAAATCGAGCCGCTTGTCGCGGACAAGCGCGCGCAGATCAGCCAGATTCTTCTCTTCGGAAGGATCGGGATGATGGTTGGGAAAATGGCCGTCTGGCTGGGTGAAGAGCAGATGATGCTCACCGGGGAGCAGTTGCGCGAGTTTCTCGACCACCGGCCCGGCCGCGCCATTGCCCGCGTCCCAGCCGATGCGGCAGGCGGGACCATCGAAGCCCTGCATCAGCCGCGCGACATAGGCATCCATGATGGCGATGGTGTCGACCGCGCCTGCGCCCGATTCCCAGTCGCCCGCCGCCGCCATCGCGCCCAGCGTCTGAATGTCCGCGCCGAAGAAGGGCGCGTGGCGGTGCACCAGCTTGAAGCCATTCTGATCGCCGGGATTATGGCTGCCGGTTATCTGGATGCCGCCATCCACATCGGCCGTCATTTCGGCATGATATAGCATGGGCGTCGGGCCAAGGCCGATGCGCAGCACGGCGATGCCGGTCGCCACCAGCCCCGCGACCAGCGCATCCTCCAGCATCGGCGAACTCAGCCGTCCGTCACGGCCCACAGCGATGCGTCGACCGCCCGCGCGGGCGATGACCGTGCCGAAGCTGCGACCCAGCGCCCAGGCGTCGGCGGCGTGGAGCGTATCCCCCACCGTGCCGCGCAGATCATAGTCGCGCAGCAGGATCGGGTCGAAACAATGGCTCACCCCTGCGCCCGATCGTCCAGCAACAGGTCGCGCGCGGCGTTGATCTGGGCGGCGAGCGCTTCGGTGCCGCCCTTGTCGGGATGGACCGAGGCGATCAGGCGGCGATGGGCGGCGCGGATCGCCTGTGCGTCGGCATCGGGCGCAACGCCCAGCAGCGCGCGCGCCCTTGCCACGTCATCGGCGGGTGGCGGGGCGATCGGGGCGGCGGGCCGCTGGCGCGCCTTGGCCCGGCGATTGCCCTGCCTGGCGAAGAAGAGCGCTGCGCCGATCAGCAGCGGTGCGCCCAGCACCGGCTTGCCCTTGGCCGCCAGCACCGCGCCCACCAGCGCCGCGCCGAGCGCCATGCCATCCTTTGCCGTCATGCGTTGCAGCCTTCCCGTCCAGATCAGCCAGATCGCCAGCGCGGCGAGCAACAGCGCGAGCGCGCCCATCAGGCTGCGCCGAGCAGGTCCAGCGACGCCAGGCCCTCGCCAGTCGGCAGCGCCAGGCCAGACACCATTTCGCGCAGTTCCTGCCGCGCGGCGATATGGCTGACGCCCAGTTCGCCCAGATGCCCCTTGTCGAGCAGGGTGAGGCCGGAGGGGAAGAGTTCGCGGAAGATGACGCGCTCCGACAGGCCCGGAATGACCCGGAAGCCGACCCGGCGCGACAATTCCATCAGCGCGTCGCCAACCCGCTTCTTGTTGCGGGCGTCATGATGCTGGACGCGGTTGCGCAGCACCACCCAGTCGATCGACACGCCATCGACCTTTGCCCGCGCCTTGCGCGTTTCGAAGATGAGTTCGGAATAGAAGGACAGGCGGCGCACCTTGAAGGTTTCGGGATCGACCTGGCCGATCAGGTCGAAATCGACGAAACTGTCGTTCATCGGCGTCACCAGCGTGTTGGCGTGCGGAGCGATATGACGGGCGAACAGGTCGTCACGACCGGGCGTGTCGACGACCAGGAAATCCTTGCCCACCGCCAGCGCTATCACCTGGTCGTCAAGCGCGGCGATGCTGTCGCCGGTAAAGACCGCAAAATCGGGGGTCGGCAGCTCTATGGCGCGGCGACGCGCGGTTTCGCGGCGATTTTCCATATAGCGGGTCACGGTGCGCTGGCGCGGATCGAGGTCGATCATGCCGACACGATGGCCCAGCGCGGACAGCGCGATGGCGGTGTGGACCGCCGTGGTCGACTTGCCGGTGCCACCCTTTTCATTGGCGAAAACGATGAGATGCGGCTGCGGATTGCCCATTGGACCCTGATAACCCCGTTGATTGTCGCAATGTTTGTTGACGGTCGCGCCAGCGGAAGCCTAGCAGGAC
Organism: Sphingobium cyanobacteriorum; assembly: GCF_030580935.1. Classification (GTDB taxonomy): domain Bacteria; phylum Pseudomonadota; class Alphaproteobacteria; order Sphingomonadales; family Sphingomonadaceae; genus Sphingobium; species Sphingobium cyanobacteriorum. The sequence goes on from NZ_JAUQOM010000005.1 coordinate 175,721, forward strand.
AGCATCATCCTGTCGCCCTTATCGGAGCCGTTCTTTCCGTGCAAACGCTGCGTGACCTGCCCGCCCTCCGCTCTGCCATCGACATATTGAAAAGCGACGGAAAGCCGCTGGTTCTGGTGCCGACCATGGGCGCGCTGCATGACGGGCACATGGCGCTGGTGGAAGAAGCCCGCCGACATGGGCGCCATGTCGTCGTGTCGATCTTCGTCAATCCCCGGCAATTTGGCGAACATGAGGATCTGGACGCCTATCCCCGGCGCGAAGCCAAGGATGCGCAGATGCTGAGCGCAGCGGGAGTCGATATTCTGTGGGCGCCGGGCGTGGAGGTCATGTACCCTACCGGCTATGCCACCACTGTCAGCGTGTCGGGGATCAGCGACGGGCTGGACGGCGCGGCGCGGCCAGGCCATTTCGACGGGGTCGCGACGGTGGTGACGAAGCTGTTCAACCAGGTGCAGCCCGATGTCGCGATCTTTGGCGAGAAGGATTATCAGCAACTGGCGGTGATCCGTCGCTTCGTCGCCGACCTCGACCTCGACATAGAGATTGTGGGGATGCCGACCCAGCGGGCCGAGGACGGCCTCGCCCTGTCATCCCGCAACGCCTATCTGACCGACGAGGAGCGCAAGGCGGCGCTGGCCCTGCCCCGCGCGCTGGGCGAGGCGAAACGGCATATCGAACGGGGTGAGCCGGTCGCAGGCGTGCTGGCGCAGGCGATCGCGGCGCTGGCGGCGCATGGTTTCGGCCCGATCGACTATGTGACGCTGTGCGACGCGGCGACATTGGAACCGATGCAGGTGCTGGACCGGCCCGCCCGGCTGCTGGGCGCGGCGAAGCTGGGCAAGACCCGGCTGATCGATAACATCGCGGTCGATCCAGCCTGATTCAGGCGAACTGCTTGATCAGCCCGCCGACCGCCCAGCCCGCCCAGGTGCGCGGGCCATAGCCCCGGCCGACCCGCCTGGAGCGGGATGACGGCAGATTGATCCACTGCGTCCTTGCGCGCGCAAGGACGAATCAAACGATTTTAGAAAGGCTTCACGATCACGGCGATGACGATGACGGCCGCGGCGATGCCGGGGACTTCGTTGAGCATCCGCAACTGCCTGTCGGTCAGCGGCCGCTGGCCCCGCGCCAGCTTTTTCGTATAGCCCGCGATCCAGCCATGATAGCCCGACAGGCCGAGCACGAAGAGCAGTTTCAGGTGAAACCAGCCGAAATGCCACGCGCCGATCTCCACCATCAGCATCAGGCCGAACAGCCAGGTGAGGACCAGCGAGGGATTGAGGATGATCTTGAGCAGCCGCGTCTCGCGCGCGATCCAGCTTTTGTCCTCCGGCGATCCCGGCGTTGTTTCCTGATGATAGACGAAGAAACGGGGCATCATGAACAGCCCCGCCATCAGGAAGATGACGAAGATGACATGGGCGGCCTTCACCCAGAGATAGGCGGCGCCGAGATAGGCCATGGTCAAAACTCCCTACTGCCGCACATAGCTAATGAGCGCTTCGACATGCGCAATGGGGGTGTCGGGCAAAATGCCATGGCCAAGGTTCATGATATGCGGCCGGTCGGCAAAGGCGGCGCGGATCGTGTCGACAGCCTCCTCCACCGCGCGACCGCCGGCGATCAGCGCCAGCGGATCGAGATTGCCCTGCACCGGCATGCCCTTCGGCAGTGCCTGGTTCGCCCAATGGGGATCGATCGTTTCATCGACGCCGACCGCATCCACCCCGGTCTGGATGGCATAGTCGGCAAGTTTGGCGCCCGCACCCTTGGGGAAACCGATGATCGGGATGGTCGGGTGCAGCGCCTTGAGCCTCTCCACGATCGCCTTGTTCGGTTCGATCACCCAGCGCTGGAACTGGTGCGGGGCAAGGCTGCCGGCCCAACTGTCGAACAGTTGCACCGCCTCCACCCCGGCGTCGATCTGGCCGGAAAGATAGGTGACGGTCGCATCGACGATCGCGTCGATCAGCGCGGCGAAACGGTCGGGCTGCTGATAGGCCATGCGGCGGGCCGCGCCATGATCCTTGCTGCCCTGCCCCGCCACCATATAGGTCGCGACGGTCCAGGGACTGCCGGCAAAGCCCAGGAAGGTGACGGCAGGGTCCAGCGCCGCCTTCACCCGCCGCACCGTTTCATAGACCGCCTCGAAGCGGCTGAAATCGGGTTTCAGCGCCGACAGGTCGGTCTGGTCAAGGATCGGGGCGAGGCGCGGGCCTTCGCCGGCCTCGAACCAGAGATCCTGTCCCATCGCATAGGGCACGATCAAAATGTCGGAAAAGAGGATCGCGCCGTCGAACCCGAACCGGCGGAGCGGCTGGAGCGTGACTTCGGCGGCGGCTTCGCTGTCATAGACCAGTTCCAGAAATCCCCCTTTTTCCGCCCTGAGCGCGCGATATTCGGGGAGATAGCGGCCGGCCTGGCGCATCAGCCACATCGGCGGCACGGCAGGGCGCGCGCCATCAAGGACGGCAAGGAGCGGCTTTACCGCCAGACTGTCATTCCGGCTGGCCGGGGCGTCGAAGCGCATCAGACTCTTCTCTCTATTATATTTAGATTCATAGGATGATGGAGATAGTAGGGCGGTTGGCAGCGGGGTTTATGCGCTGTGCCCGCTTTTGCCAACAACTTGACTCACAAGAGTGACGCAAACCAGTCCGAGTCAGCCTTTCTGTCCCCGTTATCCACAGGCTGTGCATGGAAATAGGGGTCTGTTGAGGGCTTGTGGATAAGAGTCAGGCCAGCGGGGACGGGAGAAAAGCGGGATTTCATCCCCGGATTCATCCCTTGATTTATCCACAGCCCTCCAACAGAGATATGCCCATGGCGCGTATCCACCTGCATCTCCTTTCGGACTCCACCGGCGAAACGCTGGAGAATATCGCCAAGGCGGCGATCGGCCTGTTTGAAAATGTCGAAGCGATCCGCCATTTCTGGCCAATGGTGCGGTCCGATGTCCATCTCGACCGGATCATGGAGGAAATCGCCGCCAATCCGGGGCTGGTGCTGTTCACGCTGACCAACCATCCGTTGCGCAAGCGGCTGGAGACGCGCTGCCGCGCGCTGGGCCTGCCCCATGTCGCTGCGCTGGACAGCGTGGCCGATGCGCTGTCCAACATATTGGGGCAGGAAACGCGGACCCGGCCGGGGCGCAAGCATATATTGGACGAGGCCTATTTCGCCCGGATCGAGGCGATCCAGTTCACCATCGCCCATGATGATGGCGTGGGGCATGAAAATTGGGAGGAGGCCGACATCGTGCTGGCGGGCGTGTCGCGCGCGTCCAAGACGCCGACCTCCATCTACCTCGCCAATCGCGGCTACAAGACCGCCAATATCCCGCTGGTGCCGGAATCGCCGCCGCCGCGCAATCTGTACGGGTTGAAACATCCCATGGTGGTGGGCCTGACCGTCAGCCCGGAACGGTTGATCCAGATCCGGCGCAACCGGCTGCTCTCGCTCAACCAGGCGCCGGAGACGGCCTATGTCGACAATGAGAAGGTGCAGGAGGAACTGGCCTTCGCCCGGCGCATGTTCGCCGACAATGGCTGGCCGGTGATCGACATGACCCGCCGGTCGATCGAGGAAGCGGCCGCGGCCATCATCAACCTGTTCAACGACCGCGAACTGGCCGAGGGAGGGCAGGGCGCATGATCGTGCTGGCGTCGCAAAGCGCGAGCCGCCGGGCGCTGCTGACCGCCGCGCAGGTGCCGTTCGAGGCGCTGTCGCCCGGCGTGGACGAGGAAGCGGCGAAAGAGGCGCTGCGTTCGGACGGTCTGGATGCGCGCGCGCTGGCCGATGCGCTGGCGGAACTGAAGGCGCTCAAGGTGTCGCGCCGGGTGCCGGGCGCGCTGGTGCTGGGCTGCGACCAGACGCTGAGCATCGGCGATGGCGACGGGCGCGGCGCGATGATCGACAAGGCAGTCGACCGGGCCGATGCCGAACGGATATTGCGCCTGCTGTCGGGCCGGGTGCATCATCTTCACAGCGCGGCGGTGATCGTGCTGAACGGCGAGCCGATCTGGCGCCATGTCGAGCGGGTGCGGATGACGGTGCGGTCGCTGTCCGATGCATTCATCACCGCTTATCTGGACGCGGACTGGGACGCATTGCGCTGGTGCGTGGGCTGTTACCGGATCGAGGGGCCGGGGGTGCAGATATTCAGCAAGGTGGAGGGCAGCCAGTTTGCGATTCAGGGCCTGCCGCTGCTGCCTTTGCTTGACTTTCTGCGTGTGCGCGGCGTTTTGGCGGCATGACCGACAGCCTCCCCTATGCCGAAGTGATCGGCGATCCGATCGACCACAGCAAGTCGCCGCTGATCCATAATTTCTGGCTCGATGCGCTCAATATCGAGGCGGAATACAGGAAAACCCATGTAACGCCGCAGGGATTGGCCGCTTATTTCCTGATGCGGCGCGCCGATCCCGACTGGCTGGGCTGCAACGTCACCATTCCGCACAAGATCGCGGTGATGGATTATGTCGACGATCCGGGCGGGGTGCAGGAACGGATCGGCGCGATCAACACGATCGCGAGCGAAACCGGCGGGCCGCTGATCGGCACCAACACCGATGCCGGGGGTTTCCTCCAGCCCTTGCTGCGCGACAAATGGAGGGGGCAGCGCGCGGTGCTGGTCGGCGCGGGCGGCGCGGCGCGCGCGATCCTGTTCGCACTCACCAGCCTGGGCGTGCCGGACATCACGATCCTGGCGCGGGATCGCGCCAAGGGGCAGGCACTGCTCGACCGGGCAGGGGTGAAGGGCCGGGCGATCGGCCTGGGCGATGCGTTGCCCGCCGCCGACCTGCTGGTCAATGCGACCTCGCTGGGCATGGTCGGCCAGCCGGCGCTGGCGCTGGACCTGGCCCCGCTCGCCGCCGATGCGACGGTGTATGACATCGTCTATGCGCCGCTGGAGACGGGCCTGCTCAAGGCGGCGCGGGCGCGGGGCCTCAAGACGCTCGACGGGCTTGAGATGCTGATCGGGCAGGCGGCACTGGCGTTCGACATCTTCTTCGATGCGCAGGCGCCGCGCGAACTGGATGCGGAATTGCGCGCGCTGTTGCTGGCGGCCCAGGATTGAGAGCAAGGAAGCGATGAAGATCTATGGCCTGACCGGATCCATCGGCATGGGCAAGTCGGCGGTGGCGGCGATGTTGCGGCGCGAGCGCGTGCCTGTGTTCGACGCCGACGCCGAGGTGCATCGCCTGCAGGGACCGGGCGGCGCGCTGTTGCCCGCGATCGAGGCGCGCTTTCCCGGTACCACCGGGCCGCAGGGCGTCGACCGGGCGAAGCTGGGCGCGGCGGTGTTCGGCCATCCGGCCGAGCGCCGCGCGCTGGAGGCGATTGTCCACCCCGCCGTGCGCGCCGCGCGCAAGACCTTCCTGCGGCGGCATCGGTCGCGCGGCTTCGTGGTTCTGGACATTCCCCTGCTGTTCGAGACGCACGGGCACAAGGGACTGGACGGCGTGATCGTCGTCACCGCCCCGGCATGGAAACAGCGCAAGCGGGTGCTGGCCCGGCCGGGGATGAGCGCGGCAAAATTCCGCCAGATCGTCCATCTGCAAACCCCCGATGCAGAAAAGCGGCTTCGCGCCGACCATATCATCCATACGGGCACGACATTCGCCGCGACCCGCGCACAGGTAAGGCGTCTGGTCGCTTGCCTTGCGCGCAAGACAGGCAGATAAGGGATCGCCCACAGAGTCGAATGAAGAGGGCGATGCGCGAGATCATTTTCGATACCGAAACGACAGGATTCGATCCGGCATCCGGCGACCGGCTGGTCGAGATCGGGTGCATCGAACTTATCAACCGGGTGCCAAGCGGCCGGACCTTCCACGCTTATTATCATCCCGAACGCGACATGCCGATGGCGGCCTATAATGTGCATGGGCTATCGGCCGATTTCCTGGCCAAATATCCGGTATTTGCCCATGGCGCGGCGGACCTGCTGGCCTTTCTGGAGGACAGCCCGCTGGTCGCGCACAATGCGCGGTTCGACTTCGGATTCCTCAATCACGAACTCAAGCTGTGCGGCCATCCCGAAGTGTCGATGGACCGGATGATCGACACCGTCGCGATCGCCCGCACGCTGCATCCCGGCGCCAAGCACAGCCTGGACGCGCTCTGCACCCGTTACGGCATCGACCGCAGCCATCGCGTCAAGCATGGCGCGCTGCTCGACGCGGAATTGCTGGCGCAACTCTATATCGAACTGACCGGCGGCCGGCAGATCGGCCTGGGTCTGGCACAGGAGGAGGATAAAGCGATCGTCAGGGTGGAACTGTCGGATAGTTCCGTTGTTCGCCCTGTTCGTCCCGCGCGCGTCTTTGCGGCGAGCGCGGAAGAACTGGAACGGCACGCAGCGTTCGTCGCGACGCTGAAAGAGCCGCTCTGGTTGCAGGGGGCATAGACCGCACTGGCCTCATGCCTCCACGCCAACCGGGCCGCTTTCCTGGCGACCCGGCAAGAACAAGGAGAAGGCATATGGATATTCGTGTTTCCGGGCATCAGGTCGAAACGGGCGACGCGCTCAAGCAGCATGTCTATGACCGTTTGGAGGCGGTGGCCGAGAAATATTTCTCCCGCACGATTTCCGCCCAGGTGACTTTTCGCAAGGCACCCCATGGCGCCTTTCACTGCGATATCGTCTGTCATGTCATGACCGGCCTGATCCTGAAGGGCGCAGGCGAAGCGCAGGAGGCGCATCCCGCTTTCGACCAGGCATCGGACCGGATCGAGAAACAACTGCGCCGCTACATGCGCCGGCTGAAGGATCGCAGCGTCCAGGCGGCTGCCGCGGAGGCGCAGCGTGCCAATGGCTACAGCGTCGATGATATTGACGGGGCGGGCTACACCATCTTTGCCGCGACCGCCGATGAAGAGGATGAACCGACCGACGCCCCCCTGATCGTCGCGGAAACCCGTGTCGATATTCCAGAGGCCAGCGTGTCGGACGCGGTGATGATGCTGGATCTGCGCAACACCAACGCGCTGTTGTTCCTCAACGCCGGCACGGCCGCCTATAATATGGTCTATCGCCGCCATGACGGAACGATCGGCTGGGTCGAGCCGCGCGCGCTGGCCTGACCTGTCCAGGACGCCCGGCCCCTTGCCTTGACCTGCCGGTGCAGGGGGCTTATGGGGCCGGGCTTTCATTGTCCGAAGATCGCGCGCTGACTATGCCCGCGCGGCTCGGCCGTTTCGGATAGACCATGGTTCATTTCAACGACATCGTTTCGCCCGAAGCGCTCGCCACCGGGTTGGCGGCGAACGGGAAGAAGGCGCTGTTCCAGAAGATCGCGGCGCTGGCTGCCTGTGCCTATGGGCTGGACGCCGATGAGGTGGGCGACGCCCTGTTCGAGCGCGAGCGGCTGGGGTCGACCGGCTTTGGCGGCGGGGTCGCGATTCCCCATGCCAAGATTCCCGGCCTTGACAAGATGTGCGGCGTGGTCGTGCTGCTCGACCCGGCGGTGCCGTTCGATGCGGTCGATGACGCGCCGGTGGATGTGGTGTTCGCCCTGCTCTCCCCGGTCGACAGTGGCGCGGAACATTTAAAGACGCTGGCGCGCGTGTCGCGCTACCTGCGCGATGACACTGTGGTCGCGCGGCTGCGTGGCGCCAAGTCGACCGGCGCCCTCCACGCGCTGCTGGCTGGCGGCGAGGCGCGTGACGCAGCCTGACGCGCCCAGCGGCGAAGCGGCGCATTTTCGCGCGCTGGAGCAGCTTTACAGGTCAGCGCCGATCAACCGGCTGTTCCGGTCGGACCTGGCCATAACCGAAGCCGGCCGTTCGGTCATCGATTTCGATGTCGATGAAAGCCAGTTCCACGCCGCCGGCGCGGTGCATGGCACCGTTTATTTCAAGATGCTGGACGATGCCGCCTTCTATGCCGCCAACAGCCTGGTCAGTGACCGTTTCCTGCTGACCACGGCGTTCAACCTGCTGTTCACCCGGCCGATCGGGCCGGGGCGGATTCGTGCCGAGGGCCGGTGGATCAGCGGCAAGCGTCGCGTGTTCGTGGCCGAAGCGAGCCTGATCGATGCGGATGGCGAGGAAGTCGGGCGCGGCACCGGCACCTTCATGCGGTCGCAATTTCCGCTCTCGTCCCTGCCCGGCTATGGTCGCTGAGGCGCGGCTGACCAGCGCCATGCTGGTCGGGGCGTTGCGCCGGCGGGTGTCGGCGGCGGGGGGCTTTGCCACGATCCTGGTCAGGGGCGACGAGATCAGCGGCGTGATTTTGGTCCAGGCGCTTGAAAAAGGGCAGGATTGCGGTCTTTTTGAGCGTGTGCCGAACCTGGACGGCGGTTATGCGTTGATGCGCTGTGGACCCGCGCCGGAGGACGGTCAGGAGGCGCTGGCCCATTATGTGGCGCGTCGTCGCAGGGCGGACCCCGACCTGTGGATAATCGAACTCGACATCCCGGAAGCAGAACGGTTCGCCGCTGAAACGATCTGCTGATCGTTGACTCATCGTTCCGATCTGGGCAAAGGCCCCCGCACGCCAACGCGCAGGTTGCCACATTCGCCCATTGGGGGGCGGGCGGGGTAAACACGCAGACGGGGGGCGGCCGGTCGTCGCGGTGAATATGCGTTAAAAGAGACGACGTCCTGGCCAAGAACCGCATGTTTTTGAGCTGTAATGAGTTTTCGTCTGAAAGCTGCGATTGCCGCAGCCTTTGCCCTGTCCGCCGCCGCTGCGGTCACGGCGTCCGACATGTCGATCGCAGGTGAATCGATTCCGTCGGCTACCTCTGTTCCAGCGCCCTCCCAGGCGCCTTCAGCCGGCTCTCCGCCCGCCGTCATCTTCGCCGCGCCGCGTGAAGTCACGCAGCCGCTGGCCACCGCCCCCAAGGGCGACACCATGATTTCCCCCGACTCCCATGTCCCGGCAACCAGCCTCGCTGCTCTGGTCGACGCCCAAGGCGCGCCTGAGGAGCTGGATGGCGACATGAAATGCCTGGCCGGAGCGGTCTATTTCGAATCCAAGGGCGAAAGCCTGGAAGGCCAGTTGGCCGTCGCGCGCGTGATCATCAACCGCGCCAAGTCCGGCCGGTTCGCCGACAGCCTGTGCGGCGTCGTCTATCAGCCGAGCCAGTTCAGCTTCGTGCGCGGCCATGCCATGCCCCCTATCCGCCTGGACAGCCGCGCCTGGCGCGAAGCCGTCGCCATCGCCCAGATCGCGGCGCAGGATAGCTGGGATAGCCTGGCCGAAGGCGCGCTTTTCTTCCACGCTCGCCGCGTCGCGCCGGGCTGGGGCAAGGCCAGGCTGGCGTCGATCGACAATCATATCTTCTATCGCTGAGCGACATGAAGCGCCCGCCGTTGCGTGCGGGCGCCTGTCGCAGGAAATCGAAAGGCCGGTTCGGAATGTCCGAATCGGCCTTTTCTTTTGTTCCTGACTTGTTCTAATGTCGGGGCATGACCAGCCTGGCCGCCGATTCCTGTTCCCCCCTGACCGACGGCACCGCGCTGGCGGTGGCGCGTGGCACGCTGCGCCTCTTCTTCCGCCACGACATGAGCGGCATTTTGGAGGTGCCGCTGCCCAATGGCCGGCGTGCCGACATCATGGCGATCGACGGGGCGGGGCGGCTGACCATCGTGGAGATCAAGTGCAGCCGCGCCGATTTGCTGGGCGACATGAAATGGCCCGACTATTTCGACTATTGCGACCGTTATTATTGGGCGGTGCCGATGGGGTTCGACCTCAGCCTGTTCGACAGCGAGGCGCTCTGGCCCGCCCGCACCGGCCTGATCGTCGCGGACCAATATGACGCCGAACTGGTCCGCCCTGCCCCTGTCGAGCCGCTGGCCGCGGCGCGCCGCAAGGCGGAGACGCTGCGCTTCGCCCGCCGCGCCGCGCGCCGGTTGACGGCGCTGAGCGACCCGGACCATGCGGCGGAACTGGGGTGGTAGGCGGATATGTATTTTGCGTTTTAGACCGCATCCCCTTGGCCATCACCCCAGCCTGCGGGGGGTGACGGGATTTGTACCGCGCGTCTTGCGGAAAGACTCTTGCAAAGCAGTCTTACCGTCAGTCCTTCAAAATACCGGGCCCTGCACCGGCCCTGCGGGCTTGGCGGTGCTGGTCTTGGCGGCGTCCAGCGCTTCCATCAGACCGGGCGTGCGGCCGTCGCGGGCGGCATAGTCGCGGGCGGACATGCCGGCGATGGTGTCGCGCTTGTCGGGGTTGGCGCCCTGCGCCACCAGCAGGCGGACCAGGCCGAGGTCGCGCAGTTGCACCGCGCGGATCAACGGGGTTTCGCCGCTGCCATTCACCTTGTCGACCTGCGCCTTGTAGGCGATCAGGGTGCGGACCCCTTCCTCGAACCGGCCCTGCACCGCCTCCATCAGCGGGGTGTTGCCGTCATTGTCGGTCAGGTTGGGATTGGCGCCCTTGGCCAGCAGGAAGGTCAGCCAGGTGGGGTCGCGACGGGCGACGGTGATGTGCAGCGCATTTTCGCCGGTGGACACGTCGCGGCTGTTGATGACCGTCGAGCCGGGTTTCTGGATCAGGTCGGTGACTTTCTGCCCGTCCTTGTCCTTCACCGCCTTGAGAAAATTGTAATTGTCCGAAAATTGCGCCTGCGCCGGGCCGGGCACCGCCAGCGCAAGGGCGATCGATCCCAGCATCGCGGACCATAAGCTCTTCTTCATCATGCGCCCCGTTCCAATTGCAAATCGCCTTCTAGCAAGGCATGGCTGGCCTTGCCATGAACAAAGACGCCGCCACATCCGCCCTGCCTTTGCTAGCCCTGCCGTTATTGGCCCTGCTGGCCGCCTGCAATATGGGAGCGGATGGCAATGCATCAAGCGGTGAGAGCGAACAGGGCGAACTGACCGGCGCACGGATCGGCGCGCCCTTCACGCTGACCAATCAGAACGGCAAGCCGACCCGGTGGGACGAGTATAAGGGCCAGTATCGCCTCGTCTATTTCGGCTATACCTATTGCCCGGATGTCTGCCCGGTCGATTTGCAACGGATCATGCAGGGCTTTGCGAAGTTCGAAAAGCAGAGGCCGGCGCTGGCCGCCAAGGTGCAGCCGATGCTGATCAGCGTCGATCCGCAGCGCGACACGCCCGCCGTGCTCAAAACCTATGTCGCGGCCTTCCACCCGCGCCTGATCGGCCTGACCGGCACGAAAGAGCAGATCGCCAGGGTCGCGAAGGATTTCGCCGTCATCTTCAATGCGGAGGGCAAGCCGGGCGCGACCGATTATCTGGTCAGCCACAGCCGGACCCCCTATCTGTTCGATGGCGACGGCAAGCCGGTGGCGCTGGTGCCGGTCGACGATCCCGGTACGCCCGATGTGGATGAGGGTACGCCCGACAAGGTGCTCGCCTTTCTGGACAAATGGATCAAGTGACGCCTTTCTGGGAAAAGCCGCTCGACAAACTCGACAAGGCCGAATGGGAAGCGCTGTGCGACGGCTGCGGCAAATGCTGTCTGCACAAGGCGGAGGATGAGGATACGGGACGGATCTATCCCACCAACGTCGCCTGTCGCCTGCTCGACCGGCAGAGCGGGCAATGCAGCAATTACAAGAACCGGCGCACATTCGTGCCCGATTGCGTGCGGCTGACCCCGACCAAGGTGAAACAGATCGGCTGGCTGCCGCGCACCTGCGCCTATCGGCTGCGGGAAGAAGGCCAGCCGCTGCCGGCCTGGCATTATCTGATCTGCGGCGATCGGGAGGCGGTGCATCGCGCGGGCGAGTCGGTGCGCGGCTGGACCGTGGCGGAGGCCGATGCGGGCGACTGGGAACATCATCTTGTCGATCGAGACATCTGAGGCGGCGATCCTGGTCGATGGCGTGGCGATGCCGGTCAGGGTGCGCCGGTCGGCGCGGGCGCGGGCGTTCCGGCTGACGATCGACAGCGCGCGGGGCGAATTGCGCCTGTCGCTGCCGGCGCGGGCAAATCTGAAGAAGGCGCTGGGCTGGGCGCAGGATCATGAAGGCTGGGTGCGGGCGCAGATGGCCAGTCAGCCCGCCATCACCCGGCTGGCGGATGGCGCGGTGTTTCCGCTGGAGGGGCGCGAGGTGCGGATTTGCTGGGTCGCGGGGGCGACGCGGACGATCAGGCTGGAGGGCGACCGGCTGTTGCTGGGCGGGGCGGCGGAATCGGTCGGCGCGCGGGTGCTGCGCTGGCTGGTGGCGCGGGCGCGAGCGGTGCTGGAGACGGAAACACGGGAACTGGCCCGTGACCATGGCCTGATCGTCGCATCGGTGGGCGTGGGCGATCCGCGCAGCCGATGGGGCAGTTGCACGGCGTCGGGCGCGATCCGCTATAGCTGGCGGCTGATCCTGGCCCCGCCACAGGTGCGCCGCGCGACCGTGGCGCATGAACTGGCGCATCTGCTGCACATGGACCACAGCCCGGCGTTTCATGCTGCCCATGCGCGTATCCATGGCGCGGACCCCAGACCGGCGCGGGTCTGGCTGCGGACCCATGGCGCGGGCCTGCACCGATACCGGGACTGACCGCCATGGCGCGGCGCAAACGCTATCTGACGGCGACGATGCCCGATGGTTATGTCAAGACGATCGGGCCGACGGCAGACCCCTTCACCCATTATTGGCGGATCGTGGCGGTACTGGAAAATGGCCGGACCGAAATATTCTGGGGCCATGTCCGGTCGCTGGCCGAGGCGAAGAAGAAGCGCGGCGCGGCGGCCGATGGGGCGAAGATGCGTGGCTGGAAAAGCTATGCGTTCGAGATCGCCGAACTGGTCGAAACGCCGGTTTAGCCGCGATGCGGCCAGACACCCGATTCGTCGCCGGCACAGTCATGCCGGGCGTCGCGCGGGTGCGGCAGGCCGCAGGCGCGACAGGTGACATAGTCGCCGGGTTTGAGGCCATGGCCCACCGTCACCCGTTCATCGAACACATAGCATTCGCCCTGCCAGCGGCTGTCGGCTTCCGGCATTTCCTCCAGATAGCGCAATATGCCGCCTTTCAGATGATAGACGTCGTCGAACCCGCGCGCCTTGACCAGCGCGGTGGATTTTTCGCAGCGTATGCCGCCGGTGCAGAACATCGCGATTTTCGGACTGCGGCCCTGCGCCTTCAGATCGGCGGCGAAGGCGTCGAACCAGGCGGGAAAGTCGCGGAAGGACCGGGTGGCAGGATCGATGGCGCGTTCGAACGTGCCGCAGGCGACTTCATAAGCGTTGCGCGTGTCGATCACGATCGTATCGGGATCGGCGATCAGGGCGTTCCAGTCGGCCGGGTCGAGATGGGTGCCCGCCGCACGGGCGGGGTCGAGGTCGCCCGCGCCCAAGGTCACGATCTCCGGCTTTATCTTCACCTTCATCCGGGCGAAGGGCGCTGCATGTGCCTGCGCATATTTGACGTCCATGTCGGCGCAGCCCGGCAGCGCGCGCAGATGCGCGATCAGGGCATCGATTGCCCCGGCGCTGCCCGCGACCGTGCCGTTGATCCCCTCCCCCGCCAGGATCAGCGTGCCACAGACGCCCAGATCGGCGCAGACCGGGCGCAGGTCGGCGGCGATCGCGGCTGGATCGGCAAATGTTGTGAAGCGGTAGAGGGCAGCGACGGTATAGGCCATGCCCGCGCCTATAGGCGTTCGGGCCGCCTCTTGAAAGCCGGGACACATAGGCGCATAGGCAGGGCATGGTTCCCCTTTCGTTCGCAGGTCATGAGTTTCTGGCGCTGCCCGAAGCCGCGCTGTTCTGGCCGGCGCAGGGCGCGTTGCTGGTGGCCGACCTGCATTTCGAGAAGGCGAGCTGGTATGCCCGGTTCGGCCAGTTCCTGCCCCCGCATGACAGCGACGCGACGCTGGACATGATCGAGGCGCTGGTGGCGCGCACCGGCGCGCGGGCGGTCTGGTCCCTGGGGGACAGTTTCCATGATGCCGATGGCGCGGCGCGGCTGGAGCCCAAAGTCCGGGCGCGATTATTTTCCCTTACGGAAAGGCTGGACTGGACCTGGATTACCGGCAATCATGACGGTGCTGTCGTGGACATGCCCGGCGGGCGTCGGGTGGCGGAGGCGGAAGTGGGCGGCATCTGGTTGCGGCATGAGGCGCTGCCCGACGACGCCCGGCCCGAAATTTCGGGCCATTTCCATCCCAAGCTGCGCCTGTCGCTGCGCGGTCGGCATGTGTCGCGACGCTGCTTCGTGGGATCGGCGACCAAGCTGATCCTGCCGGCATTGGGGGCACTGACAGGGGGACTGGATGCGGGACATGGAGAGATTCGGCGCGCGGTGGGGCCGGGTGCGGCCGCTCTGGTGCCGGTGGCGGACCGATTGCTGCGCTTTCCCTTATCGTAAAGCGACGTTACGGAAAGCAGATATTAAGCCGTTGCCATTAGGCAACATGGCATGATTATCTGGCCGCTATGCCATGTAAAAAGCGCAGAAAAGCTGGGCTCTCTTGCCTTCGCCCTGCTGTGGCAGCATAATCAATCGCATCCCGACACGGCGAAAAGCCGGGCGGGGCAGGAGAGGATCGACATATCATGACAGACAAGAGTCCCTTGCTGACGAGCGTGTGCATGCTGGCGCTGTGCCTGATTGCCCCCGCCGCCCTGGCGCAGGAACAGGCCGTACCGCAGGCCGCCGATGACGGCAGCGCCGACATCATCGTCACCGCGACCCGGCGCGCCAGCCCCCTGTCCGACGTGCCGATCGCGGTATCGGCCGTCGGCGCGCAGGCGATGCAGAATAGCGGCGCCAGCGACATTCGCACGCTCAACCAGTTGGCCCCCTCCCTGCTCGTGTCCTCGACCGGATCCGAAGCCAATGCGTCGGCGCGTATCCGCGGCATCGGCACGGTCGGCGACAATCCCGGCCTCGAAAGCTCCGTCGCGGTGTTCATCGACGGGGTTTATCGGTCGCGCACCGGCGCGGGCCTCAATGAACTGGGCGAGATCGAGCGGGTCGAGGTACTGCGCGGGCCGCAGGGCACGCTGTTCGGCCGCAACGCTTCGGCGGGCCTCATCAACATCATCAGCAAGGCGCCCGAAGACACGTTCCATGCCAAGGGTGAGATCACCTATGGCAATTACGACTATTGGCGCCTGTCGGGCCGCGTCACCGGCCCGGTGGCCGACGGCATCGCCCTGTCGCTGGACGGGGTGTGGAGCAAGCGCGACGGCTTCTACAAACTGGTCGACGGGACCGGCGCGAAGGTCGGCGACACCAATGACCGCAACCGCTATTTCCTGCGCGGACAGGCGCTGATCGAACCCAATGACGCGCTCTCCATCCGGCTGATCGGGGACTATACCAATCGCGACGAAAGCTGTTGCGGCGCGGCCTATGTCGAATCGCGCGAGCGGCGGCCTTTGGCGGGCGGCGGCTATACCGACGCGCCGTTCAATCGCATCGCCGCGATCCTGGCGGGCCAGGGCAGCGTGATTCCCGCCGATCCCTATGATCGCGAACTCAGCATCACGCCGGGCCGCGACTATGTGAGCAAGCTGCGCGACTGGGGTGTTTCGGGCGAGATCAATTATGATCTGGGCGGCGCGAAGCTGACCAGCATCACCGCCTATCGCGATTACAAGTCCCGCGACTATGGCGATTATGACTATAATCGCGCCGACCTGCTCTACCGCGATCCCAACACCTATCGCCAGTTCAAGACCTTCACCCAGGAAGTGCGGGCGCAGGGATCGGCGTTCGGCGAGATGCTCGACTGGCTGGTGGGCGGCTATTATGCCAATGAACGGCTGACCTTGCAGGATAATATCCGTTTCGGCGCGGATTATGGCCGGTTCGCGGCCTGCCGTTTGATGGCGGGGGCTGGCGGGGTTCCATCTGGTCCTCCCGGTCGGTCATATACAGCACAGGAACTGGCGGCCTGCGGTAGCGGGCTTGCTACGCAAACTTTCATCAACGGCACGCAGAGTGCGCTCAATGCAGGTTTGACCCCGGCTGTTGGCGCTACGCAGGCAGGTATCATTTCAGCCGGGCTGGGCAACGGCTTGCGTGCGCTGGCGGCGATCCCGTCCGGCACCGGCGATGTGGCGTCGATCTATCGCCAGAAGAGCGAGAATTGGGCACTGTTCACCCATAATATCGTCCATATTACCAGGACGCTCGATCTGACGCTGGGCCTGCGTTACACCCATGAAAGCAAGCGCTTCTCGTCTGATTTCAACAATAATAATGCGACCTGCGCGGCGTTGCAGGGATCAGGGCTTGCCGGGATTGCGACGAATCCATTGTTCGACGCTTCGGCCGCTGGTCGGCAGGTCAAGCAACTGGCTGGCGGCATCCTGACGCTGGGCTGTCTGGGCAATGGCTCCACCGGCCTCAATGCGCTGAACCTGAACGACAAGATCAGCGACGGCGAATTTTCCGGGACGGCGGTGCTGTCTTGGAAGCCGGTGGACGAACTGCTGCTCTATGGCAGCTATTCCAAGGGCTATAAGGCGGGCGGCTATAATCTGGATCGCTTCCAGCTCGGATCGACCGGGCTGAATGGCGGCACAGCCGTATTCAGCCCGCGCAGCAACGCCGATGTGTCGACATTGCGCTTCGCGGCTGAAAAGGTCGATGCGTTCGAAGTGGGCCTGAAATACAGCCAGCCCAAATGGAGCGCGAACATCGCCGCCTTCCGGCAGGAGTTCAAGAATTTCCAGTTGAACACCTTCAACGGCACCAGCTTCGTCGTGCAGAATATCAATGGCTGCGACAGCGACCTGAGCGCCGCGCGCACATGTGCCAGCGGCGATGTCGGGCCGGGGCTGATCAGTCAGGGCGTGGAACTGGAACTGGCGGCGAACCCGGTGCGCAATGTCCGGGTGTCGGGTGGCCTGACCTATACCCGCGCCAAATTCGCCGACCGGCTGGTGGGCAGTGGCGATGGCAGCGTGCCGCTCGACACGGCACTGTTCCTGCTGCCGGGATCGATCAATTCCAACGCGCCCAAGATCGTCACCACCGCCAGCTTCGCCTGGACCCCGGCGATCGGATCGAGCGGGCTGTCCGCCCTCTTCTATGTCGATGGCCGCATGACCAGCGACTATAATACCGGGTCGGACCTGTTCCCCGAAAAGGCGCAGGATGGCTATGCCATCGTCAACGCCCGCGTGGGCCTGCGCGGACCCGACCAGCGCTGGGCGGTCGAATTCTGGGGCCAGAATATCTTCAACCAGGATTATAGCCAGGTCGCCTTCTCCAGCCCGCTCCAGTCGAGCAGCCCGGCGACATCGACGACCGGCCAGTTCGCGGCTGGCGCGCCGATGGCGAACCAGCTCATCTCCGCCTATCTGGCGGAACCGCGCACCTATGGCATCACTTTGCGCGGGAGTTTCTGAGCATCCCGCGCCCGCTCGCCGGAACGGGGCGAGCGGGCGCGGTCCGATCCCCGAACAGCGCGGTGCCGACGCGAATGTCGGTCGCGCCCAGCATGATGGCGGTTTCATAGTCGCCCGACATGCCCATCGACAGGCGCGGGAGGCCCTCCTCCCGCGCCATTTTCGCGAGCAGGGCGAAAAAGGGCGCGGCCTCGATATCGGCGGGCGGCACGCACATCAGGCCCAGCAACGGAATGTCGGCGGCGCGCGCGGCGGCGACCAGCGCCGGCGTCTGGGCAATGGGACAGCCGCCCTTCTGTTCCTCCGCCCCGATATTGACCTGGATGAAGCAGGGGACGCGCTTGCCGGCGGCATCCATCGCCTTGACCAGCGCGCTGAGCAGCGACGGGCGATCGAGGCTGTGGATCGCATCGAACAGCGCGACCGCCTCGGCCGCCTTGTTGGATTGGAGTTGCCCGACCAGATGCAGGGCGATGCCGGCATGTTCCTCCCGCAGCGCCGGCCATTTGTCCTGGCTTTCCTGCACCCGATTTTCGCCGAACACGCGCTGCCCGGCCTGGATCAGCGGGCGGATCGCATCGGCGTCATGGGTCTTGGACACGGCGATCAGATTGATGTCGGCAGCGCTGCGATCGGTCAGGCGGGCGGCGCGGTCGATGGATTCGCGCAGGGTGGCGAGGCGCCGGGCGGCGTCGATAATGCTGTCTGTGGTCATGCGCGCTGCTATAGGCGAGGGCCATGTCGCACCGCCACCGCAAAAATCTGCCCGCCCTCTGGCTGATGACCGACGAGCGGGTGGCCGATGCGGCGCTGCTGGCGGCGGCGGCGCGCTTGCCCAGCGGCGCGGGTGGCATCGTCTTTCGCCATTACCGGACGGATAGGGCGACCCGGCGCGCCTTGTTCGGGGCGCTGCGGCGGATCGCGCGGCGGCGGCGGTTGCTGCTGCTGCTGGCGGGATCGACGCGTCAGGCGGCGGCGTGGCGGGCGGACGGCGCGCATGGCCGCGACCCGCGCCGCGCGACCCGCCCGATGCTGCGCAGCCGCCCGGTGCATGACGGGCGGGAAGCGGTGGTGGCGCGGGGGGCGGATGTCTGCTTCGTGTCCCCGCTGTTCCCGACCCGGTCGCATCCCGGCGCGCCCGCGCTGGGTCGGGTGCGGTTTGCGGCATTGGCGCGGCAGGTCGATGCGCCGGTGATGGCGCTGGGCGGGGTGCGCCGGGCGCATCGGGGGATGCTGCGCGGGATCGGCGCGGCTGGCTGGGCGGCGATCGACGGGTTGACGGATTAGCGCCGCCTGATCCCCGGCCGGTGCGGGCGATTCAGGCCCAGTCCACCCGCGTCCAGCCCCGCTGCGCCGCCAGTTTCGCCAGCGGCGTGTGCGGATTGGCGGCAAAGGGGGTGTCGGCAAATTCCAGCATCGGCGCGTCCGACACATGATCGGAATAGGCGCGGATATGGGCATGGGCGCGGTCGATCGCTTCCGCCGCCATCCATGCCTTGATCATCCGCAGCTTGCCTGTGTCATAGCAATTTTCACCGGCGATCTTCGCGCGGACATAGCGCAAATCCTGGCTCAGATGATCGGTGGCGATCACCGTGTCGAAACCCAGTCGCCGGGCGATCGGCTCGACATAAAGGCGGTAGGAGGCGGTGGCCAGCACCAGCCGGTATCCATCCGCCCGGTCCTGCGCGATCTGGGCGACCGCCCCCGCGCGCAGGTTCGACGCCAGCACCGCATCGGCGTAGCTTTCGACATGGGGCATCAGCCTGGCGCGCTCGACATTATGGCCGATCATCAGCGCCTGGTTCATCTCCTTGAGCCGCTGGCGGCTGATGAGTTTCAGCACATAGGCGAGCATCAGCAGGATGACGCCGGGAAACAGCGCGAGCCGCCATGGCGCCATCCGCCGCGCCACATGGATGAGAAAGCCGGTATAGGTGCCGCGGAAGGTCACCGTCCGGTCCATGTCGTAAATGGCCAGCCTGTGCGTCGTCATGCCGTATCCGAAACTTTTATCCATGCCCTTCGTTCTGCCTTGCGGATGGGCCGTTTCGGCTTGCCGTGCAACCGATAATGGATCACTAATCATCCCGCATGAACAAAGCCGCTGATCTTGTCGAGGATAGGAACGACGGCGGCAATGTGATCCGGCTTTCCGGTTCGCTCGCCATCGCCTGCCTTCGTGACCTGCCCGACCGGCTGGATGCCGTTCAGGGGCCGGTGCAAGCCATCGACCTGGCCGGGGTCGATCATATGGACACGATCGGCGCCTGGACCGTGCACCGCACGGTCAGGCGGCTGGGCTGTGACGTTACCGGCGCCAGCGACGATGCCCGCCGGCTGATCGATGCGGTCGGCGAACTGGACGAGCCGGTGCCGATCCGCCCGGATTATGTGCATCCCCTGCGCCGTGTCGTCGGCCAGATCGGCGATGCGGTGATCGCGTCCGGCGCGACCCTGCTGGGCCTGCTCGGCTTTTTTGGCGCCACGTTGATAGCGACATGGAGCGTCATCCGGCATCCCCATCGTTTCCGCATCAATGCCGTGGTGCAGCGGTTCGAGGTTGTCGGTGTGTCGGCGCTGGGCATCATCGGCCTGATGAGTTTCCTGATCGGCATCGTCATTGCCCAGCAGGGATCGGTGCAGTTGCGCCAGTTCGGCATGGAGATGCTGACGATCAACCTAGTCGGCCGCCTTACCTTCCGCGAACTGGGCGTGCTGATGACCGCGATCATGGTCGCGGGCCGCTCCGGCTCCGCCTTTGCCGCGCAACTGGGCACGATGAAGCTGACCGAGGAGGTCGACGCCATGCGCACCATTGGCGTGTCGCCGATGGAGGCGCTGGTGCTGCCCCGCACGCTGGCGGTCGTCGTCATGATGCCGCTGCTGGGTTTCTATGCGTCGGTCATGGCGGTCATCGGCGGCGGCTTTCTCTGCGCGATCGCGCTGGAAATCCCGCCCATCACCTTCATCCAGCGGTTGCGCGAAGTGGTGCCGATCACTGACCTGTGGGTGGGCCTGATCAAGGCGCCGGTGTTCGGCATCATCATCGCGCTGTCGGGCTGTTTTCAGGGGATGCAGGTCAAGGCCAATGCCGAGGAAGTCGGCCTGCGCACCACCGCCGCGGTGGTGCAGGCGATTTTCCTGGTAATCGTCCTCGATGCGTTCTTCGCGGTCTTTTTCACCTGGGTGGGGTGGAATTGATGAGCGAGGAAGAAATCCAGCAGGCCGAGGAACGGCGCATCGACCAGGCGGTCGAGACGGCTGATATCGCGATTTCGGTGCGTGGCCTGCGCAACAGTTTCGGCGACCAGGTGGTGCATGAAGGGCTGGACCTGGACGTGCGCAAGGGCGAGATATTGGGCGTGGTCGGCGGATCGGGCACCGGCAAGTCGGTACTGATGCGATCGATCATCGGACTCCAGACGCCGGATGAAGGGGAAATTCGCGTATTTGGCGAATCGATGATCGGCCGGCTGGATGATGAAGCGCTGGCGATCCGCAAGCGCTGGGGCGTGCTGTTTCAGGGCGGCGCGCTGTTTTCGACCCTGACGGTGGCCGAGAATGTCGAGGTGCCGATCCGCGAATATTATCCCAATATCGGCGCGCAACTGCGCGACGAGATCGCGGCCTACAAGATCCGCATGACCGGCCTGCCGGCCGAAGCCGGTCCCAAATATCCGGCTGAACTGTCGGGCGGGATGCGCAAGCGTGCCGGCCTTGCCCGTGCGCTGGCGCTGGATCCGGACCTGTTGTTCCTGGACGAACCGACCGCCGGGCTGGACCCGATCGGGGCCGCGGCATTCGATGACCAGACGCGGCGGTTGCAGCAGACGCTGGGCCTGACCGTGTTCCTCATCACCCATGATCTCGACACCCTCTATTCCATCTGCGACCGGGTGGCGGTGCTGGCGGACAGGAAGGTGACGGCGATCGGCACCATCGAGGAATTGCTGGCCACCGATCACCCCTGGATCCAGGAATATTTCAATGGTCCGCGCGGTCGCGCCGCCACGGCGGCGGTCACGCGCGAAAAGGACCGGGAACAGACAAGGGCGGCGCTCAGCCCGCCGGACGGAAGGCGATAGGATATGGAAACCCGATCAAATCATGTGCTGGTCGGCGCGGTCACGCTGCTGCTGCTGGCCGCGATCATGGCTGCCGCCTTCTGGTTTTCGCGTATCTCCGATGGCGAAAACAAGGAATATGACATCTTCTTCAAACAGTCGGTCAATGGTCTGGCCAAGGGATCGAGCGTCAACTATGCGGGCGTGCCGTCGGGGAAGGTCGAGAAGATCGAACTGTGGCAACGTGACCCCAGCTTCGTGAAGGTGCGGATTTCCGTGAAGGACGGCACGCCGGTGCTGCGCGGTACGACCGCCACCATCGCCGGGGTCGGCTTCACCGGGGTCAGCGAAGTGGTCCTTGACGGCGCGGTCAAGGGCGCCCCGCCGATCGAATGCCCGGCGCAGAACGTGCTGGCTGTCTGCCCCGACGGCGTACCAGTGATCCCGACCAAGCCCGGTGCGCTGGGCGAATTGCTCAACAATGCGCCGCAACTGCTGGAGCGGCTGTCGACCCTGACCGAGCGGCTGACCGAATTGCTCAATGACAAGAATCAGCAGTCGATCGCCGGTATCCTGGCCAATGTCGAGAGGGTGTCCGGCGCGCTGGCCGATCGCAGCCCGGAAATTGCCGCTACGCTGGCCGAGGCGCGGATCGCCGTGCAGCGCACCGGCATCGCCGCCGAACAGATTGGCAAGCTGGCTTCCACGACCGACGCCTTGCTGAACGATGAAGGGCGGCCGCTGATGGCAGACCTGCGCAAGAGCGTGCAGGCAGCGACACGCAGCATCGATTCGCTCGACAAGACGATTGCCGAAGCGCAGCCGGGCGTCCGCAGCTTCAGCAACCAGACCATGCCGGAGGTCAACCAGTTGGTCCGCGACCTGCGCGAAATGTCGCGCTCCTTCCGCGGCGTCGCGGAAAAGCTGGACCAGCAGGGCGCGGGATCGCTGGTCGGATCGCCCAAGCTGCCCGACTACAAGAATTGATGAAAAGGATGCGGATGATGCTCCACGTGAAACAACAGGGCGCGCTGGCCGCCCTTGCCGCCGCTGCGCTGCTGTCGGGCTGCGTCTCGATCGGCGCGAAGCCCCCGGCGCAACTGTTGACGCTCGACGCCGTGCAGAAGGTGCCGGCGGGCGCCGCGCGCATGGCCGGTGGGGGACGGACATTGATCGTCGCCGATCCCGAAGCGCCCAAGATGCTGGATACGGTGCGCGTGCCGGTGCAGACGGCGCCGACATCGGTTGCCTATGTGACCAAGGTGCAATGGGCCGACACGCCGCGCCACCTGTTCCGCCGGCTGCTGGCCGAGACGATTTCGGCGACCACCGACCGGGTGGTGCTGGATTCCGGGCAATTTTCCGGCGACGGTGGCCAGCGGCTGTCGGGCGAGCTGGTCGCCTTCACGGTCGATGAAGCCAGCCAGAGCGCGATCGTGACCTATGATGCGGTGCTGACGACGCCGGCGGGCGTGGCGCTGGCGCGCCAGCGCTTCACTGCCAGCGCGCCGGTCAACGGCAAGATCGACGCCACCACCGTCGGCGTGCCGCTCAATGTAGCGGCGAACAAGGTGGCGGCCGATGTCGCCGCCTGGGTTATGGCGGTGAAGGGCTGATCGGCATGTCATGAACGCCCGCGAAAGCGGGAGCGCCGGAGATCATTCCAGGCTCTTGCTCGCCTGTTCCGTGACATCCTTCGACAGGCCCGGTTCTGCCAGGATGCGCTGCAATTCCGCCCGCATCATCGCGGCGCGCCCTTGGTCGAAGCGCTTCCACCGGCCGAGCGGCGGCACCAGCCGGGCGGCGGTCTGCGGGTTCAGCTTGTCGAGCGCAATGATGCAGTCGGCGACCAGCCGGTATCCCTTGCCCGATTCATGGTGGAACCCCCATTGGTTGCCCGCGAAGGCGCCATAGAGCGCGCGCACCCGGTTGGGGTTGGTCAGGGTGAAATCCTTGTGCCGGCCCAGCGCCTCGACCTGATCGGCGACATCGGGATGGAGCGCGAAGGCCTGGGTCTGGAACCATTTGTCCAGCGTCAGGGCATCGGCGCAATAGCGATTGTAGAAAATGTCGAGTGCCGCTTCCCGCTCCGCACTGTCGCCATTGGCCAGCGTCCCCAGCGCCGCCTGCCGCTCGGTCATGTTGTCGGCCTCGCCAAACTGCGTGAAGGCGATGGCGGGGCCATCCGGTGCGCCTGCCGCCACCAGATAATGGAGCGCGGCGTTATGCAGCTTGCGCGCGCCCTTGGCGGCCGGGGATATCGCGAAGGCATTGGCTTTCGTCTTTGCATGGACATCGCGCCACAGCGGCTCCAATTCCGCGCCGATCCGCGCCTGGAGCGCATCGCGCGCGGCGTGAATCGCGTCGGGATCGACCACCGGCATCTGGTCGCCCAGATAGGCCTCGCTCGGCAAGCGGATGGTTTCGGCGACGAAAGCGGGATCGAGCGTCGGATCGGTCAGCATGGCGCGGATCGCCGCGACCACCGCGCTTTCGTCCACCTGTTGCCCGGCGATGCGGCCGACCAGCACATTGACCATCAACTGCTGCATCGCTTCATACCGGGCGAACGGATCATCATCACGCGCCGACAGGAAGGCGAGATCGGCCTGGCTGCGGTTGGTTTCCACGATCACCGGCGCGGAAAAGCCGCGGTTGATCGACAGGATCGGCGTGCTGGCAAAGTCGGTGAAGGTGAAGCGCTGCTGCGCCTCCGTCAGCATCAGCAGCTCATCGCCCCGATGCCCCCCGGTCGCGGGATCGAACAGGGCGGTGCGCAGGGGGATCGCCATCGGCTGTTTGACAGGCTGGCCGGGGGTCGGCGGGATCGTCTGCTCCAGCGTCAGTTCGACGCTCTGGGTCAACGGATCATGGGTCAGCAGCGCACGCACATGCGGCGTCCCGGCCTGTTCATACCAGAGGCGGAACTGGCCAAGGTCGATGCCGCCCCCCTCCTCCATCGCCGCGACGAAATCCTCGCAGGTTGCGGCCTGCCCGTCATGCCGGTCGAAATAGAGATCGGTGCCCGCGCGAAACCGCTCCGCGCCCAGCATCAGCGCCATCATGCGGATGACCTCGGCCCCCTTGTTATAGATGGTCGATGTATAGAAGTTACTGATTTCCATATAGGATTCGGGCCGGATCGGATGCGCCAGCGGGCCTGAATCCTCCTGGAACTGGGCGGCGCGCAGGATGCGGACATCCTCGATCCGCTTGACCGCATGGCTACCCATGTCGGCGGAAAAATTCTGGTCGCGAAAGACGGTGAAGCCTTCCTTCAACGACAGTTGGAACCAGTCGCGGCAGGTGACGCGGTTGCCCGACCAGTTGTGGAAATATTCATGGGCGACGACGCCCTCCACCCCGTCATAGTCGATATCGGTCGCGGTTTCGGGGTCGGCCAATATGTAGCGCGAATTGAAGATGTTGAGACCCTTATTCTCCATCGCGCCGAAATTGAAGTCGGCGACGGCGACGATGTTGAACACGTCCAGATCATATTCGCGGCCATAGACGCGCTCATCCCAGGCCATGCTGTTCTTGAGCGCTTCCATCGCATGGGCGGTGCGCGGCAGGTCATTTTCCTTGACCCAGATACCCAGTGCGACCTCCCGCCCGCTCATCGTCACGAAGCGGTCGGCGTTGCAGGCCAGGTCGCCGGCGACCAGCGCGAAGAGATAGCAGGGCTTGGGGAAGGGATCGTTCCAGAGCGCCCAGTGCCGCCCGCCGTCCAGATCGCCCTGTTCGATCGGGTCCCCATTGGCGAGCAGGATCGGGAAGCGCGCCTTGTCTGCCGCCAGCCGCACGCTGTAGCGCGACAAGATATCGGGCCGGTCGGAGAAGAAGGTGATGCGGCGGAAGCCCTCCGCCTCGCACTGGGTACAGAGCAGGCCGCCACTGGCATAAAGGCCCATCAGCTTGCTGTTGCTTTCCGGCGCCAGTTCGACCAGCGTTTCGACGCTATGGGCGTCGCCCGACAGCGGGATGATGAGCGCGCCGGCATCCAGATGCCATTGCTGCTGGTCGAGGATGCGGCCATCGACCTTCACCTCCAGCGGGATCAGCCCGTCGCCGTCGAGCCGCAATGGGCGCTCATGATCGCCGTTGCGGGTGACGGACAGGGTGGCGTGCACCCGTGTCAGCGCCGGATCGAGATCGAAATCGAGCGCAATGTCGGGGATCAGCCAGTCGGGCGCGCGATAGTCGGCGCGGCGGATGACGGAAGGAGCGGCGGCGGTGGGGGAGTGCATATCGGCCATGCGCCCCAACCTAGGGAAGGGGCCGGGAAAAGGCCAGTGGGCTTGGGCAAGATCCTCCTTGCGAGCGGAGCCTTGGGGCGTGCCGCTCGCAAGGACAGAGATTAAATCCGTTCGCCCGACAGGCGTTGGCAGAGCATGTCGAGCTGGTCGAGATTGGAGTAGCGCAGCGACAACAGGCCGCCGGCCGCGCCGCCATCATGGGCGATATCGACCTTCAGGCCCAATATGTCGGCCAGATGCTGTTCCAGCGCGGCGATATCGGGATCTTTCGCACCCGCAGCGCCCGGCGTCCGGCGCGCGGCCGGCGCATCGGCGCCGGTCTTGACCTTGCGCACCAGTTGCTCGGTATCGCGGACCGACAGCCCCTTGTCCTCGATCTGTTGCGCCAGCCGTTCGCAATCGGGGGCGCCGATCAGCGCACGGGCATGGCCCATGCTGATCTTGCCGTGCATCACCTGCTGCTGCACCGTCTGCGGCAGTTCGAGCAGGCGCATCAGGTTGGCGACATGGCTGCGCGATTTGCCGACGATGCGGCCCAGCGCTTCCTGGCTGTGGTGAAATTCGGCGATCAGCTTGCGATAGGCTTCCGCCTCTTCGATCGGATTGAGATCCTCGCGCTGGATATTCTCGATCAGCGCGATTTCCAGCGTTTCCTGCTCGTCGAAATCGCGGACGATGGCGGGGATGCGATGGAGCTGGGCGCGCTGCGCCGCACGCCAGCGGCGTTCGCCGGCGATGATCTGGAAGCCGCCGCCATGGGGGCGGACGATGATCGGCTGGATGATGCCGCGCTTGGCGATGCTGTCGGCCAGTTCCTGCAACGCGCCATCGTCGAAATGGCGGCGCGGCTGTTCCGGATGCGGATGGATCAGCGCCACTTCGATGCTCTGCACCGCCTTGCCATTGGCGGGCATGGCGCTGGGCGCGACGGGTTCCTCGCGTGAGACATCGCCCAGCAGGGCGGACAGACCCCGGCCCAGTCCCTGCGGGCGCCTGGCGGACTTGGGCTTGTCGGTGATTTCTTCGCTCAAGCGGCAACCTCCTGTCGGGGCAGGCGCGCGATCAGTTCGCGCGCCAGACGCATATAGGCTTCCGATCCTGAGCAGCGGAAGTCGTAGATAAGGGCCGGCACGCCATGGCTGGGCGCTTCGGACAGGCGGACATTGCGCGGGATGACGGTTGTGAACACCAGGTCGCCCAGGCAGGCGCGCACATCGTCCGCCACCTGATCGGTCAGCCGGTTGCGTCGGTCATACATGGTGAGCGCCACGCCCATGATCGACAGGCCGGGATTGAAGCGTCCCCGAATCCGCTCGACCGTCTGGAGCAGTTGCGACAATCCTTCCAGCGCAAAAAATTCGCACTGGAGCGGCACGAGCAGATATTGGGCGGCGACCATCGCGTTGATGGTCAGCAGGCCGAGCGAGGGCGGGCAGTCGATCAGGCAAATATCCCAGCGGCCCGGCTGCGCTTCGGCCAATACCCGCTCCAGCCGGTGGGTGCGCTCCTCATATTCGATCAGTTCGATCTCCGCACCCGACAGATCCTGCGTCGCGGGGACAAGGTCGAGCTTGGGCACGCGGGTCGTGACGATCGTGTCGTCCAGCGCGCAATTGCCGACCAGCAGGTCGTAGCTGGACTGGGCGCGTTCGGACTGGCCGATGCCAAGGCCGGTCGAGGCATTGCCCTGCGGATCAAGATCGACCAGCAGCACCCGCAGGCCGGTGGCGGCCAGACCTGTCGCGAGATTGATCGCGGTCGTGGTCTTGCCCACTCCCCCCTTCTGGTTGGCGATGGCGATGCAGATCATCGGCGACCTTTCTTCATGACGACGGGTGCGACACCCTGCGCGACGATGATGGCGCTGTCGGCATCAGTCACACTGGGTTCCACGTGAAACACACCTTGCCATGCGGGACGCGCCGCCTCCAGTTCATTTTGTGCATTGCGCCCTTTTGGCAGCACCCAGATGGTCTTTTTCCGCGACAGGTGCAGCGCCGACGCGAACAGCTTGGGCAGCGGGGCATAGGCGCGCGCGCTGATGATGGCGGCCTGCGCGGTGGGCGCCGTTTCGACCCGCCCGCCAAAGACGCGGGCATGGTCGAGGCCAAGGTCGCCGATCACCGCGTTGAGAAAGTCGATCCGCTTGCGGCGGGATTCGACCATCATCACTGGCCGGTCGGAGAGGCAGGCGACAACGATGCCCGGCAGCCCCGCGCCGGAGCCAAGGTCGATCCACTCGCCTTCCTTGGCTTGCCGCGTGTGCGACAGCAATTGGGCGGAGTCCACGATATGCCGCGCCCAGACATGGGGCCGGGTCGATTCCGCGATCAGATTCTGCTCATCCATGGCGGACAGGAGGATCGCGACATAGCGCTCCAGCCTCTCCCATGTTTCACGTGAAACGTCGAAGTGCGCCTGAAGCCAGGCGCGGGCATCGTCTTCGGTCACGCGGCCTCCCGCCGGACATGGACAAGGATGGCGGCGAGCGCGGCCGGGGTGATGCCCCGGATGCGACCTGCCGCCGCAAGCGTATCGGGCCGTGCGGTGTCGAGCCGTTCGATCATCTCGGTCGAAAGCCCGCCGATGCGGCGATAGTCGAAATCGGCCGGGATATGGACGCGCTCGTTGCGGCGCAGGTCTGCGATCTCGCTGTCCTGTCGCTGGAGATAGGGCGCATAATGGGCATCCTCCAATATTTCGGCACGCAGGTCGGCGGGCGCATCACGCAGCGCCGGGGCGAGGTCGAGCAGCAGCGCCGTGCCCACTTCGGGGAAGCGCGCCCAGTCGAACAGGCTGCGCCGCGCGCCATCCTGCCGCACCGATGCGCCGGCCTTCGCCATGTCGCTGGCGGTCATGGGGCGGGCAAGGTCTGTCTCGATCATCTTGCGCTGTGCGGATCGCGCCGCCAGCCGCGCGGCGCGATCCGCGCCGATCACGCCATGGGTCAGGCCGATCGGACCAAGCCGCGTTTCCGCATTGTCGGCGCGCAACCGCAGCCGATATTCGGCGCGGGCGGTGAGCATCCGATAGGGCTCGGTCACGCCCTGCAACACCAGATCGTCGATCATCACGCCGATATAGGAGCTGGCCCGATCGAGGATCATCGGCGCTTCGCCCCGTGCGCGGGCGGCGGCGTTGATGCCGGCGACCAGCCCCTGGGCTGCGGCTTCCTCATAGCCGGTGGTGCCGTTGATCTGTCCCGCACAGAAGAGGCCGGGCACGGCCCGCACCTCCAGCGTGGCGTCGAGCGAGCGGGGATCGACATGATCATATTCGACGGCATAGCCGGGCACGGCGATCTCGACCTGCGCCAGTCCGGGCAGTGAGCGGACCATGGCGATCTGCACATCGGTTGGCAGCGAGGTGCTGATGCCGTTGGGATAGACGAGCGGGTCGTCCAGCCCTTCGGGTTCGAGAAAGATCTGATGCCCGTCCCGGTCGCCGAAGCGCAGCACCTTGTCCTCGATCGACGGGCAGTATCGTGGCCCCCTGCCCTCGATCGCGCCGCTGAACAGCGGCGACCGGCCCAACCCGTCGCGGATGATCTGATGGGTGCGATCATTGGTGCGGGTGATGGCGCAGGCGAGTTGCGGCAGGATGCGGCGTGGGGTGAGCGGCGACATGGTCCAGCCCTCCCCGTCCGATGGCTGGGTTTCGAGCGCGGCCCAATCGATCGTCCGTCCGTCCAGACGTGGCGGGGTGCCGGTCTTGAGCCGGGCGGTCGGCAGGCCCATGGCGCGCAACTGGACGCCGAGCGTCGTCGCGGCCCGCTCGCCGACGCGCCCCCCCGCCTCCCGCTCGTCGCCCCGGAACAGCTTGCCGCCCAGGAAGGTGCCGGTCGCCAGCACGATGGCGGGCGCATTGAGAATGCGGCCATCGGCAAGGGCGATCCCGGCGACCGCCTCCCCGTCCAGCACCAGCGCGCTGGCTTCGCCTTCGACGATGGTAAGGGTGGGCTGCGCATCGAGCATCATATGGATAGCGGCGCGATAGCGTTTGCGGTCGGCCTGAATGCGCGGCCCTTGAACGGCGGCCCCCTTGCTGCTGTTGAGCATCCGATAGTGGATCGCCGCCGCGTCCGCCGCGCGCGCGATCAGCCCGTCGAGCGCATCGACTTCGCGGACCAGATGGCCCTTGCCCAGCCCACCGATCGCCGGGTTGCAGGACATCGCCCCGACCGTCGCCCTGTCGAAGGTGAGCAGCGCCACCGCCGCACCCTTGCGCGCCGCCGCAGCGGCCGCCTCGCAGCCGGCATGGCCGCCGCCGACCACGATCACATCATAGCTTGTTCGCATGGCCCGCCCCATATCAGAAAGGGACGGGGTCGGTCAAAAGCGTTCCACGTGGAACAACATCATTTGCCGATGCAGAATCCCGAAAAGAGCCGGTCGAGCATATCTTCGGTCCCTGCCTGGCCGGTCAGCGCGTCGATGGCGGCGCGGGCGAGCCGCAATTCTTCTGCGACCACCAGCAGGTCGGCGGTCGCGCGGGCGGCTTCGAGATGGTGATATAGCTGTCCCACTCGCTGTCTCTGTCGGGCGTGCAGGGCATAGTCGCCCTCCCCCGGCAGCAGCGTTGCGGCGCGGGCGCGCAGCGTTGCGATCAGCGCCGCCACCCCCTCTCCGGTGCGGGCGGACAGCGACAGGCCGGGGCGGCCGCCGGTGCTGCGGTCGCTCTGCGCGGCGATCAGGATCGCGTCGTCGCGCGGCAGGTCGGCAGCGTCGCCCAGCCACAGGATGATGTCGGCCGCGTCCAGCGCCGCGCGCGCCCGATCGATGCCGATCGCCTCGATCGCGTCGCCGGCGTTGCTGCGCAGGCCGGCGGTGTCGGTGAACAGGAAGGCGGTGCCGCCGATGGCCGCGGGCACCTCGATCCGGTCGCGCGTCGTGCCGGCAATGTCCGACACGATCGCCGCATCCCGCCCGACCAGGGCATTGAGCAGGGTCGACTTGCCGGCATTGGGCGGCCCCGCCAGAACGACCCGCACCCCGTCGCGCAGCCGTTCGGCCGAGGGCGCGGCCAGCATCGTCGCGACATCCTGCGCCAGCGCCGCTATGCCCGCCCCGATCCGCGCCTCGATCGCGGTATCGGGCACATCATCCTCGTCGGAAAAATCGAGCGCCGCTTCGGCCATTGCCGACAGGTCGAGCAAGCTGCGGCGCCAGCCGTCGATACGGCGGGAAAAATGCCCCTCCGCCATCAGCAGCGCGGCGCGGCGCTGGCTCTGGGTTTCGGCGGCAAGCAGATCGGACAGGCCCTCGACCGCGTTCAGGTCCATGCGGCCACGGGCAAAGGCGCGACGGGTGAACTCGCCCGCCTCCGCGCGGCGTAGGCCGGGCATGGCACCCAGCGCCTCTTCCACCGCCGCGACGACGGCCCGCCCGCCATGGCAATGAAGCTCTGCCATATCCTCGCCCGTCACCGTGCCGGGACCGGGCAGCCAGAGCAGCAGGGCGCGATCGAGCGGGCTGTCGTCGCGCGGGTCTTTCAGCAGGGCGAGGCTGGCGGTGCGGGGCGGCGGCACCCGCCGTGCCAGCGATTGAAGCGCGGCCCGCGCCTGTCCGCCGCTCACACGGATCACCGCGATCCCCGCCGGCGGCGCGCCGCTCGACAGGGCGAAAATCGTGTCGTCGTCGCCGTCCTGCACGATGCTTATTTCTTGTCGTCCTTGCCGCCCATGCCCGACAGCCCGACATTCATCATCTGCTGGAACAGCCGCATCCCGGCGTCGCCCAGCGGCGAAAAGCTCTTGAACAGTGTTTCCATCTGTTCGACACTGCCGACGCCGTCGAAACTGTCGACCATCGTTTTCACATATTTGTCGTGGATGGGCGTCACATCGGGCAGGCCCAGAAAGGCGCGGGCCTCCGCAGGCGTGCAGTCCACGTCGACAGTAACCTTCATGACCCTGACCTTCCTTGCTGGCGTTGCGCGCGTGCGCTTGGTCATGCCGCAAATCACGCTTCCAACGCAAATTTTTAAAATATCCGGGTGGTTGCGTGCTGGCGAGGATGAGCCAATATGCGGCCCGGACTCAAGGCGGAAAGGATATCGGGATGGGCATTTTCACCCCTGTCACCACGTTGGAGGGCGACGCGCAGTTCGACGCCTATGTCGCAAGGCCCGAAGGCGAAGCCAGCGCGGCGATCATCGTCATCCAGGAAATTTTCGGGGTGAATGACGGCATCCGCCGCAAATGCGACAATTGGGCGAAGGCCGGCTATGTTGCCTATGCGCCCGACCTGTTCTGGCGGGAAAAGCCCCATGTCGAACTGGACGCTGACGTGCCGGAGGAATTCCAGGCCGCGCTGGGCCATATGCAGAAGCTCAATCAGGACCAGGCGATCCGCGATATCGAAGCAACGATCAGGGCCGCGCGCGCCGCTGCGGGTGGGGGCAAGGTCGGACTGGTCGGCTATTGCCTGGGCGGACGGCTGGCCTTCATGGCTGCTTGCCGCACCGATGGCGACGCCTTCGTCGCTTATTATGGCGTGGGCATTGACGGGCTGCTGGGCGAACAGCATGCGATCGGCAAGCCCACCCTGCTGCATATCCCGACCGCTGACGGTTTCGTTCCGCCCGATGCGCAAAAGGCGATGCATGATGGCCTCAAGGACAATCGCCATGTGACGCTCCAGGATTATGAGGGGCTGGACCATGGCTTCGCGGCCGAGACGGGTCAGCGCCGTGACGAAGATGCCGCGCAACTGGCCGATCGCCGCACCGCCGATTTCTTTGCCGAGCATCTCGCCTGATGGCCGCCTGGCGCATGGTGGCCCGCAGCCATGGCGGGCCGGAGGTGATCGCGCGGGAGGACTTCGATCCGGGCCAGCCGGGTGACGGCGAACTGCTGGTCGAACAGGAGGCGGTCGGCCTCAACTTCATCGACACCTATTATCGCACCGGCCTCTACCCAGCCCCGCTCCCGACTCCCTTGGGATCGGAGAGCGCGGGCCGGGTCGTGGCGGTGGGGGCCGGTGTCGATGGGTTCGCCGTGGGCGACCGGATCGGCAGCGTCAGCGGTCTGGGCGCCTATGCCACCCACCGGATCGTCGCGGCCGACCGCGCG
This sequence comes from Sphingobium cyanobacteriorum, assembly GCF_030580935.1. Lineage (GTDB taxonomy): Bacteria > Pseudomonadota > Alphaproteobacteria > Sphingomonadales > Sphingomonadaceae > Sphingobium > Sphingobium cyanobacteriorum. The sequence goes on from NZ_JAUQOM010000005.1 coordinate 208,415, forward strand.
GTACGGATTCCCGATGGCGTGTCGAGCGAGGACGCGGCGGCGATGATGCTCAAGGGCATGACCGCCTGCTATCTGGCCGAAGACAGTATCGCGCTGGAACCGGGTCAGGTCGCGCTGGTCCATGCCGCCGCCGGCGGGGTTGGGTCGATCCTGGTGCCATGGCTGCGCGACAAGGGCGTGATCGTGATCGCCCATTGCGGATCGGCGGCCAAGGCAGCGACGGTCGCGGCCGACCACAGCCTGCACGGGCCGTTCGACAATCTGGCCGCGCATGTGCGCGACCTGACCGATGGCAGGGGCGTCGATGTCGTCTATGACGGCGTGGGCAAGGATAGCTGGACCGCCTCGCTTGCCAGCCTCAAGCGGCGCGGCCTGATGGTCAGCTATGGCAATGCGTCGGGCGCGGTGCCGCCGGTCAGCCTGCTCGACCTCAGCCGGGGCGGGTCGCTCTATGTCACCCGCCCGACCCTGTTCGACTATATCGTGACGGCTGAAGAACTGGCGCATACCGCAGGCCGCCTGTTCGACCGGATGAAGCGCGGCGTGGTGCAGGCGGTGATCGGCCAGCGCTTCGCGCTGAGCGACGCGGCGCAGGCGCATCGTGCGCTGGAGGCACGGGAAACGACCGGGGCGACGGTGCTGATCCCCTGACCACGGCTGGGTGGCGGTCTTTTGCGAAACCGGGCAAACGCCCAATCACCCGTCATTCCCGCGCAGGCGGGAACCCATCTCCCAACCTGTCAACAGGTCGAAAAGGCGGAAGATGGATCCCACCCTTCGCTGGGGGGACGATATGGAATGATCTCCACTTTGAAAGCCGAGACAAAAAAAGGGGGGCGGCGCCATTGGCACCGCCCCCCTTTTTTGATCCGTCCGGTCGCGATCAGGCGAACAGGGTCAATATGCCCACCTGATGATCGACGAAGCCATCATAGATCATCTTGCCCGCAACATAGATGATGACGGCCAGGCCGACATAGGCGATCCAGCGGAAACGCTCGATATAATGGGCGATGACATTGGCGGCGATGCCCATCAGCGCGACCGACAGGACCAGGCCGATCATCAGGATGCCGGGATGGTCGCGCGCCGCGCCGGCCACCGCCAGCACATTGTCGAGGCTCATCGACACGTCGGCGACCGCGACCGCCCAGGCCGCGCCGGCGAAGCTCTTGGCCGGGCGCAGGCCCGACACGTCATCGTCGCTGGTGTCGTTCGGCGTATCCCCGCCGCGCTTGGGATGCAGTTCGCGCCACATCTTGAAGCTGACCCACAGCAGCAGCAGCCCGCCTGCCAGTATCAGGCCGACGATCTGCATCAACTGGCTGACCACCAGTGCAAAGGCGATGCGCAGCACCAGCGCGGCGATAATGCCGATCAGGATCACCTTCTTGCGCTGCTCAGTCGGCAGGCCGGCAGCCAGCGCACCGACGACGATGGCGTTGTCACCCGCCAGCAGCACGTCGATCATCAGCACCTGGACAAAGGCCGACAGTGCGGACGGGGACGTTATATTACTGAAATCATGGACTATATGTTGCCAGATATCGGCGGGCGAGCCCAAGCCCTGGGCAGCAGCGGCGGCGATGGTCAACAAGTCGATCAAAGTGGGTCTCCGAAATAGCGGACCTGCGGCATCGGATCATAAAATCCGTGAAGCAGCGCACGCCATTGCTGATAGCGATCCGAACGCCGAAATCCATCCCTGTGATCGGCGATCGATTCCCAGTGCACAAGTAACAGGTAGCAGCCTGGTTCCTCCGGCGCTGGGCGGACTTGCAGGTCGATGAAGCCGGGGGACGCGGCAATCAGCGGCCGAGCTGTCGCCATGGCTTGCCGAAAGGCATCGTCTTGTCCGGGCCGGACCTGAAGCAATGCCTGTTCGATAATCACGACGCGAAAACCTTACTGGTTCATGGTCGCGAAGAAATCTTCATTGGTCTTGGAATCCTTCATCTTGTCGAGCAGGAATTCCATCGCGTCGATCGTGCCCATCTGCATCAGGATGCGGCGCAGCACCCACATCTTGCTGAGGATCGGCTTGTCGACCAGCAATTCTTCCTTGCGGGTGCCGGACTTGCCGACATCCAGCGCCGGGAAGATGCGCTTGTCCGCGACCTTGCGGTCCAGCACGATTTCCGAGTTGCCGGTGCCCTTGAATTCTTCGAAGATGACTTCGTCCATGCGGCTGCCGGTGTCGATCAGTGCGGTGGCAATGATGGAGAGCGAGCCGCCTTCCTCAATATTGCGCGCCGCGCCGAAGAAGCGCTTGGGCCGCTGGAGCGCGTTGGCGTCCACGCCGCCGGTCAGCACCTTGCCCGACGAGGGGACCACGGTGTTGTAGGCGCGACCAAGGCGGGTGATGGAGTCGAGCAGGATCACTACATCCTTCTTGTGTTCCACAAGGCGCTTGGCCTTTTCGATCACCATTTCGGCCACCTGGACGTGGCGGGTGGCGGGTTCGTCGAAGGTGGAGGAGACGACCTCGCCCTTCACGCTGCGCTGCATGTCGGTGACTTCTTCCGGCCGCTCGTCGATCAGCAGGACGATCAGGAACACTTCGGGATGATTGTCGGTAATCGCCTTGGCGATGTTCTGGAGCATCACCGTCTTGCCGACACGGGGCGGCGCGACGATCAGCGTGCGCTGGCCCTTACCCTGGGGTGAAACGATGTCGATGACGCGGGCCGACTTGTCCTTCTGGGTCGGATCATAGGGGTCGAGCGTCAGCTTCTGTTCGGGATAGAGCGGCGTCAGATTGTCGAAATTCACGCGATGGCGGACCACATCGGGATCGTCGAAATTGACGGTGTTGAGCTTCACCAGCGCGAAATAGCGTTCGCCGTCCTTGGGCGCGCGGATTTCGCCTTCCACCGTGTCGCCGGTGCGCAGGCCGAATTTGCGGACCTGGTTGGGCGAAACATAGATATCGTCGGGACCGGCCAGGAAATTCGCTTCCGGGCTGCGCAGGAAACCGAAGCCGTCGGGCAGCACCTCGATCGTGCCCTCGCCCATGATCTGCTCGCCATTTTCCGCCTCGGCCTTGAGGATCGCGAACATCAGATCCTGCTTGCGCAGCGTCGATGCGCCCTCCACGCCGAGTTCTTCGGCCATGGTGACGAGATCGGCGGGAACTGTTTTCTTGAGGTCCTTGAGGTGCATTTGCGAGTCGGTCCGATGCGGTGGAGGAGAAAATGGGCCGGAAAGGAAGGTGACAGCCGGACAGGAAGGCCGGAAATCCTCGCTCCGGACGGGCAAGGATGAGAATGTTTGGCGTTTAGCGAGCCGGCGCCCCTCTCGTCAAGGCGGGATAAGTGCCGACCCTGCGGAAAATCGAGCTTTCGCGCAGGTGCAGGGTGAATGGTGGCGCTGGCGCGATGACCGGCCTTCATGATATAAGCGAATGATAAGGTGGAGGAGGCGGACATGAGACGGCTACCTGTCTCGGCAAGGGCCTTGGTCGGGATCGCGCTGGCGATCGGCGGCCCTCCCCTCGCCGCCCGGATGGCCCCGGCCCATGCCCCCGCGCTTGATCCCGATGCCCCGCCGGCGGTGGTGCGGACCGCCAGCGACGCGGACCAGCGTGTCACCATCCCGATCTCGATCGGTGGCAAGGGGCCGTGGAACTTCATCATCGACACCGGATCGCAACGCACCGTGATCGCCCGCGACCTGGCGCAGCAACTGGCGCTGCCGCCGCGCGCGACGGTGACGATCCTCAGCATGACCGGCCGGTCGGAGGCACAGACCGTGGCGCTGCCCCGGCTGGGTTTTGGCGGCAATATGGTGGACGATATCGAAGCGCCGGTGCTGGAGGGCGAGCATCTGGGCGCATCCGGCCTGCTGGGACTGGACAGCCTGCACGCCAAGCGGGTGACGCTCAATTTCCGCACCGGGCGGATGGAGATCGCCAGCAGCGGCCGGCGCAATCTGTCGGTCGATCCCGATACCATCGTGGTGCAGGCGCGGCGCAAGCGCGGCCAGTTGATCCTGCTCGATTCCGATGTCAACGGGATGCAGGTCGCCATCATGCTCGACACCGGCACCCATTTCAGCATCGGCAATCTGGCGCTGCGCGACAGGCTGATCGCCAAGAAACGCGCGCCCAACATGCTGGATGCCAGTTTGATCAGCGTTACCGGCGGCACGCTGACCGGGCAGGTCGGGCGCATCAAGTCGGTGCGGATGGGCCGGGTCAACCTGATCGATGTGCCGATATTGTTCGCCGACGCCAGCCCGTTCAGGGAACTGGGGATGGAGGACAAGCCGGCGTTGCTGCTGGGGATCAGCGCGCTGCGGATTTTCGACCGGGTGGCGATCGATTTCGGCCGGGGCAAGGTCGATTTCCTGCTGCCCGACGCCAGCGTGCCGGAAAAGGCGCGCTTCGCCGCGAATGATCAGGGCAAGGGGCCGCCGGCGCCCTGAGCCGGGTTACTGACCCGGTATGGTCCGGTTTGGCGGCTGTTGCTGGCGCTGACGGTCGCGGCCCAGCACATTGTCGATCCATTGCTGGTCCAGTCTGGGCGGTTGCGGCCGGTCCTGCGGGTCGATCTCCAACTGCTGCTGGTCGGGGTCATCCTGCGCATCCGATCCTTCGGGCCGGGCGCGCTCGATCGGCAGGCCATTTTCGTCCACCATCATGCCGCCATCGGTGCCTGCATCGGGACCGCCATAATAGGCTTCGGCATCGGGTTCGAGCTGCCATTCGGGCAGGGTCACTTCGGTTTCGAACTTCTCGACCGGGCGGCGGGCGACCGCGACCTTCATATAATCGGCAAAGGCGCGCGCCGGGGCGCGGCCGCCCTGCAACACGCCCACGGCGCGGGCGTCGTCGCGCCCCATCCACACGCCTGTGGTGATGCCGCTGGAAAAGCCCAGGAACCAGCCATCCTTGTTGCTGCTGGTGGTGCCGGTCTTGCCCGCCACCGGACGGCCGATCTGCGCCGCCTTGCCCGTGCCGGTGCTAACCGCCGTCTGCATCAGGTCGGTCATGCCCGCCGCGACCCAGGGGGCGACCAGCACGCGGCTGGTATCGTCCTGATGGCTGTAGAGCAGGCGGCCGTCGGCGGTCGTCACCCTGGTGATGCCATAGGGCGTCACCGCAATCCCCTTGCGCGCGATCGAGGCGAAGGCGCGGGTCATGTCGATCAGGCGCACGTCCGACGTGCCCAGCACCATGGACGGATGGGTGTTGATCGGCGTCGTGACGCCAAAACGCCGGGCCATGTCGGCGACGGTCGGGAAACCGACCTCCACGCCCAGCTTTGCCGCGACCGTGTTGATCGAATAGGCAAAGGCGGTGCGCACGTCGATGTCGCCGGAAAACCGCCCGCTGCTGTTGCGCGGGGACCAGCCGTTGATCGTCACCGGCTCGTCCGTGACGCCGGTGTCGGGGGTATAGCCGGCCTCCAGCGCCGCCATATAGACGAAAATCTTCCAGGCCGATCCGGGCTGGCGCGTCGCCGTGGTCGCACGGTTGTAATTGGACGTTACATAATCGAGGCCGCCGACCATCGCGCGCACCGCGCCGTCGCGGTCCAGGCTGACCAGCGCGCCCTGCGTGCCGGCCGGAACATTGGCCTTGATCGCCGCGGTCGCCGCATTCTGCATCCCCAGGTCGATGGTGGTATAGACCTCCAGCGGCTCATTGGGTTCGTCGATCAGCACGTCCAACTGCGGCAATGCCCAGTCGGTGAAATAGCGCACGCTGTTTTGCGGTGGCTCCGGCGCCATCCTGACGCTGTCCAGGCCGGCGTCCGCGCGCTGCGACGCGGAGATGGCGCCATTGCTCTGCATCAGGTCCAGCACCACGCCAGCACGGCCGATCGCCGCGTCGGCGTCGGCGGTGGGGGAGTAGCTGGATGGCGCCTTCACCAGCCCGGCGATGATCGCTGCTTCGGGCAGGCGCAGGCTGGTGGCGGGATGGCCGAAAAATTTGCGGCTGGCCGCGTCGATGCCATAGGCGCCGCCGCCGAAATAGACCTTGTTCAGATAGAGCTCGAGGATCTGCTGCTTGGAAAATTTGCGTTCCAGCGCCAGCGCCAGCACGATTTCCCGGATTTTGCGACCGAAGCTGTAGCTGTTGTTGAGGAAGATGTTGCGCGTCACCTGCTGGGTGATGGTCGATGCGCCCTGCCAGCGGCGACCCGACCCGCGCCGCTCGATCGCGACCCAGGCGGCGCGCGCCATGCCGACCGGATCGACGCCGGGATGCAGGTAGAACCGCTTGTCCTCGGTCGATATCATCGCGTCGACCATGACCTGCGGAATCTGGTCGTAACGCAGCCATTGGCCGAAACTTGGCCCCAGCGAGACGATCACGCTGCCATCGGCGGCGTGGACGCGGATCATCTGGCCGTTGGGGGAGGATTTCAGGCTGTCATAATCGGGCAGCGACTGCATCGCGATCACCACCGCGATCACGACCGCCAGCAGGCCGGCGACAGCGGCCGCCAGGCCGATCTTCAGCCCGCGTACCGCCCATGTCCTGACGCGGCCCCGTGGGGCACCCTTGCTCTTGCCTGATCCTGCCATCTGTGCCGCCCCGGATACGCGCTAATCCCGGTCCCGGCCAGCGCAAATCATGCAACCGGCGCGGAAAAGACCGTCACGCCGTCCATGCGGATCGGCGCTTTACCGGGGATGAACGGCCGCTGTGCAGCAGTCATGCAGCCCTGATGCAGGCGATGCGGAATCGCCATGCAGCAGCGGACGACGCGAAGCCTATTCGGCGTCGTCGCGCGGCTTGAAGTCCAGGCTGGCGCTGTTCATGCAGTAGCGCAGGCCATTGACCCCCGGCCCATCGGGAAAGACATGGCCCAGATGCCCCTCGCACGTTGCGCAGCGCACTTCGGTGCGGATCATGCCATGGCTGGCGTCGCGAATCTCCTCTACCGCATCGATATCGACCGGCGCGGTGAAGCTGGGCCAGCCCGATCCGCTGTCATATTTTTCCTGCGCGTCGAACAGTTCGGCCCCACAACCGGCGCAATAATAGACGCCGTCGGCCTTGTTGCCATTATATTTGCCGGTAAAGGCGCGTTCGGTCCCCGCCTCCCGCAGCACATGATATTGTTCGGGGGACAGGCGTGTCCGCCATTCCGCGTCGGTCAGGTTCAGCTTATCCATGGCCGCAATATGGGTCTGCCCGGCGGCGCTATCAAGCCCGCTCGCGCGCGGCTTGCCGGGTGATGGCGAGCAATTCGTGCCGCACCAGCAGGTCGCCGGTGCCCCGGCCGGACCGGGTGGCGCGCTCGGCCTCCAGCAAGCGCTGGATGACCCGCGCGATGCCGGGCGCGTCCCATGTCCGCACCTGGCGCGACACCAGCCCCTTTTCCTTCCAGAACACTGCCTTGCCCGCCGATTCCACCGCCGCCTCCAGCCGGCCGCTGGCGTCGAAGGCGTCGCGGATGGTGGCGATCAGCATGGCGCGGTTCAACAGCGGACGGATGACCGAAGCCATGGTCGCGCCGGTTTCGCTCAGGCCGACCAGTTCCTGGTGCATGGCCTTCAGGTCGCCGCCCAGCACCGCATTGACCAGCGGCGCGACTTCGGTGTCGGGATTGTCGGCGGACAGCGCATCCAGGGCCTCCGCGCTTGCCTCGCACGGCCGGTCGGGCGCAGCGTCGAGATAGAGGATCAGCTTTTCGATCTCGCCCGCCATCAGCGCCCGGTCGCCATTGGCCAGCGCCACGATCCGGCGCGCCAGTTCGGTCGGCAGGCGCAGGCCGCCTTCGCGGGCGATGCCGATCGCGATCTGCTCGGCCTCCCGCGCGTCGGGCTGGTAGGAGATGAAGGCCAGTGCCGCCTTGTGGTCCAGCGCCAGCTTGAGCAATTTGGACGTGGATTTGAGCGCGCCGGCGACGGCAAGCACCGGATTGCCGGCGACCTCGCCCTCCAGCAGGGCGGTCAGCGCCGGAACCGAATCCTCCGCGAGGCCGCTGATGCGGACCCAGCGCCGGTCGCCGAACATGGAAAAGGACGCCGCCTCGTCCGACAGGCGGGCAGGGTCGTCCTTCAGCGTCGGGCCGTCCAGGTCGATCCGTTCGGCCTGTGGTCCCATCGCCCGTTCCAGCCGCTTGGCCAGCGCCTGGCTGCTTGCTTCGTCGGGACCGTAGAGCAGGAAGAAGCGGACATCCGCAGGCGGCGCGTCGAGCGCCTTTTCGATCTGGCCGCGGCTGGCCTTCAAGGATTGGCCGCCTTGCGCGAGAACAGGGCGAGCCGGGTGACGATCTGGTCCGCCACCGTCTGCGACAGCCGTTCCAGCGCCGTGTCCTCGGCCGCGATGGTGGCATATTCGCTCGATACCACGTCGATGCCCGCGTCCGACCCGGCGGTGTCGTCCAATATCTGGGCGCCGGTGGCCTGATCGACCAGTTGATAGCGGGCGCGCAGCGTGCGGCGTTCGCGGGTGATGGCGGCGTCGGCGCGCAGGCCAAAGCCGCTGATATTGTCGTCCAGCTTCACCACCAGCCTGTAACGCGGGCCGCTGCCACCCTGCATCGCGGCGAGCCGGTCCTTGAGCGCATTGCCCACCAGCCAGCCGGCCTTGCCCTCGATCGGCGCGATCTCGACATTGCCCAGCGCCTGGCTCACGGCGCCATGCCCACCCCCGCCATAGACCGGCCGCAACCCGCAGGCGGAGAGGAAAGCAAGAGCGATGAGGGGGAGGATGCGCTTCATGGATCGGACCTTAGCATTGTCGGCGCAAAGTTGAACATGCTCCTGCGGGGGCAGGCGCATGTTCAGGCATCAGATCACCAGATTGACCAGACGATCGGGCACCACGATGATCTTTTTGGGGCTAGCCCCGTCCAGCGTGCGCACGACATTGGGCGCAGCCAGCGCCAGCTTCTCCAGCTCGTCCTTCGCCGTCCCCTTGGGCACGGTGATGGTGTCGCGCAGCTTGCCCATCACCTGGCAGGCGATGGTGACTTCATCGTCCACCAGCAGCGCGGGATCGACCGGCGGCCAGGCGGCATCGGCGATCAGGCCGGGCTGGCCCATCTCGGCCCATCCCTCTTCGGCCAGATGCGGGGTCATCGGCGCGACCAGCAGCGCAAGGCCCCGGATTGCGGCGCTGCGCGACGCGGAGGGCTTGGCCTTTTCGATCGCATTGACCAGTTCGTAGATTTTGGCGACCGCCTTGTTGAAGCCTAGCGCCTCGATATCCCTGGCGACGCCATCGACGGTCTGGTGCAGCTTGCGGTCCAGCGCCTTGTCCTGCCCCTCGGCAGCAGCGTCATAGTCGCCGAACAGCCGCCAGACCCGGTTGACGAAGCGCCACGATCCTTCGATTCCCGCTTCGGTCCAGGGCAGGTCGCGCTCCGGCGGGCTGTCGGACAGCATGAACCAGCGCACCGCATCCGCGCCATATTGGGCGATGATATCGTCGGGATCGACGACATTCTTCTTGGACTTGGACATTTTGATGACCCGGCCGACCTCGACCGGCGCCTTGTCCGCGATCAGCGTCGCGCCGTCCGATGTCCGGTCGATCTCGCCGGGGGCGAAATAGACCGGCGGCAGCCCCTCGCCCTGCTCGCGGCTATAGGTTTCATGCGTCACCATGCCCTGGGTGAACAAGCCGGTGAACGGCTCGGCAAAGCCCAGTTGCCCCATATGCTGGAGCGCGCGGGTCCAGAAGCGCGCATAGAGCAAATGCAGGATCGCATGTTCCACGCCGCCGATATATTGGCCGACCGGCAGCCATTGTTCGACCGTGGCGCGATCGAACGGCTTGTCCTTGGGCTGGCTGGCGAAGCGGATGAAATACCAGCTCGAATCCGCGAAGGTGTCGAGCGTGTCGGTCTCGCGCACCGCCGGCTTGCCGCAGCTTGGGCAGTCGACATGCTTCCAGGTCGGATGGCGGTCGAGCGGATTGCCGGGAATGTCGAAGGTCACGTCATCGGGCAATACGACCGGCAACTGGTCCTTGGGCACGCCCACCGGGCCGCAGCTATCGCAATGAATGACCGGGATCGGCGTGCCCCAGTAACGCTGGCGCGATACGCCCCAGTCGCGCAGGCGGAACACGGTCTTGCCCGCGCCCCAGCCTTCGGATTCGGCGCGAGCGATGACCGCCGCCTTGGCTGCGTCCACGCTCATGCCGTCCAGGAATCGCGAGTTCACCAGTACGCCGGGGCCGGTATAGGCTTCGGCATGGATCGGCGTGTCGGCTTCGCCTTCGGGCGCGACGACGCGCTCCACCGGCAGCATATATTTGCGCGCGAAGTCGAGGTCGCGCTGATCATGCGCGGGCACGCCCATGACCGCGCCGGTGCCATAGTCCATCAGCACGAAATTGGCGATGAACACAGGCAGGTGCCAGTCGGGATCGAAGGGATGCGCGACGCTGAGGCCGGTGTCGAAGCCCAGCTTTTCGGCTGTTTCCAGTTCGGCCGCCGTGGTGCCGCCGGCCTTGCACTTCTCGATGAAGGCGACCGCGTCGGGGTTGGTCGCCGCCACCGCCTGCGCGATCGGATGGTCGGCCGCGATCGCGACGAAGCTCGCCCCGAAAATCGTGTCGGGCCGGGTCGAATAGACCTCGATCCGGCTGTCGAACGGCGCGACCGGCTCAAAATGAAATTGCAGGCCGACCGACTTGCCGATCCAGTTTTCCTGCATCAGCTTCACCTTGTCGGGCCACTGGTCCAGCGTGCCCAGCCCTGCCACCAGATCATCGGCGAACTGGGTGATCTTGAGGAACCACTGGGACAGCTTGCGCTTTTCCACCAGCGCGCCCGACCGCCAGCCGCGCCCGTCGATCACCTGTTCGTTGGCCAGCACGGTCATGTCGACCGGATCCCAGTTGACCGCCGACTCCTTGCGATAGACCAGCCCCGCTTCCAGCATGTCCAGGAACAGCGCCTGTTCATGGCCATAATAGTCCGGCTCGCAGGTGGCGAATTCCCTGGACCAGTCGATCGCAAAGCCCAGTTTCTTGAGCTGCGCGCGCATGTTGGCGATATTGTCGCGGGTCCAGGCGCCGGGATGGACCTTCTTTTCCATCGCCGCATTTTCGGCCGGCATCCCGAAGGCGTCCCAGCCCATCGGGTGCAGCACTTCATGGCCCGTCATGCGGCGGAAACGCGCCAGCACGTCGCCCATCGAGTAATTGCGGACATGGCCGATATGGATGCGCCCCGACGGATAGGGGAACATCTCCAGCACGTAACTGCGCGGCTTGGTCGAGGCGTCGTCCGCCCTGAAACTCTGCCGTTCGTCCCAGGTCGCCTGCCAGCGGGCGTCGGCCTCCAGCGGGTTGAAACGCCTTTGCATGTCATGTCCTTACAAATGCGAGCGGGCTGGGCCTTTCCAAGCCCAGCCCCGATTCCGGTAAAAACAGGCGTCAGCAACGCCCGCTACACGTTAAGTGGCTCAGCCGATCGCCGAGCGGCGCAGGTCGCGCGCCTTGGTGAGGATGATCTCCTCCAGCTTCTGCACCGTCGCGGCGGCGACCGGGGCATCGACCCACTGGCCGCCCTGGTTGACCTGGCGGCTGGCGGCGACGCGCACCGCGTCGGCCCGCAGATCCTGGTCCAGGATCGACACGGTCAGCTTCATCCGCTCATTGGGGCTGTTGGGATTGGCATACCAGTCTGTGACGATGACGCCGCCGTTCGAATCGGTCTGCACCATCGGCATGAAGGACAGGGTATCGAGCGAAGCGCGCCACAGATAGGCGTTGACGCCGATCGTCGTCACTTTCGATGCGGCAATATCCGCCTTGGGCCGCTCCTTGGAACCGCCGCCGCAGGCCGCAAGCGGCAGGAGGGCGGCCAGCAGCAGGCCGGACGAAAGGGAGGCGGGAAGGCGGACCATCAGGGCATGTCCTAGCTGGGAAAAACGAGAAACTGCCCGCTTCTATAGTGGTCGTGCCGCGTGGGGCAAGGGGGCGCGGATGGGGGACGCGACGGGCGGACGATCGACGGGGCGATGAATCCTGTGTGTTCGATGCAACAGCTTCGACAAAAAGGCGTTCGGCCCCTAGCCAGTGGCGGCTTTATGGGTGTAATGCGTTGATCAAATATATGTGTGCGGGGATAGAGTCGGGATCATGCGTGTGAGCAGGGGATATATGGCATGGGCAAGTGCGGCGACAGCCGTGACCGGCTTCATGTTGTCTCCGGCCATTGGCGCGGCAACCGATTTCGTTCGGTTGCGCACGGAAGCGCCCGTGTCCTTGGGTGCGCTGGGCAGCATCTCTTCCTTCACCCCGACGATCAAGGACCCGCAGCTTGCAGCGGCCTATGCCAGGGTCGCGGCGCGGGCAGGCAGCCAGGGTTTCCGTTTCACGCCGACCAGCGGGTCGCTGAGCGGCCAGCGCTCGATCACCATCATGGTCCGTGCCAGCAATGATCGCCTGATCGGCGCGCCGACGCCGGTGGATATCAAGCCTGTCGCCTTCAGCCTGAACGGTGCGCATAACTGGCGCAAATTTGCCCTGCCTGATGCCGTCGGCCGCAAGGCGCTGGACCCGGTGCCGGTCGAAACCATGGTCGACGCGAAGAATTTTGCGCTGGATGAAGGCCGCAAAGACCGCTTCAGCACCAAGGTGTTGCTGGAAACACGGCGCGACCCCGGCGCCACGGCGACCGTGCGCAATCCGTCCGCGGACAAGGATTATTCGCTGGATCTGGCCAGTTCCTATTCGCTGACGCGCAACCTGAACGTCACGGCGGGCGTGCGCTATAATAACAGTCTGGCCGGCCGCTTGACCCCGATGACCGACGAACGGCAGGACAGCCAGGCCGTCTATCTGGGCACCATCTTCAAATTCTGATGCGTTGACGGCTTGATCGTCGCGGTTCGCTTGCGCCTGGGAAGGCGTGGGCGGCAATCAGGCGCGCTCCGATATGCAGCGCGCCTGTGTGCCTGTCTCGTCCCGCCCCTTGAAACAGCCTCTCTACGGCGCCGCATCAGCGCGCACGCATCCATCCTATGCCAGCTCCGGCACCGGCGATGGCAGTGGTGCGCCGCTGAAATGTGCCTGCAAATTGGCCTGCAACATCGCCGCCATGCGACCCACCGCTTCCTCGGTCGCGCCGCCGGTATGGGGCGTCAGCACGCAATTGGGCACATCGGCCCAGCGCGCCGGATCGGTCGGTTCGGGATCGAACACGTCGATTGCCGCGCCGCCCAGACGCCCGGCCTTGAGCGCGTCGATCAGCGCGGCCTCGTCCACCAACTGGCCGCGCGCGACATTGACCAGCAATCCGTCCGGTCCCAGCGCGTCGATGATCGCGGCAGATATCATGCCCCGATTCGCCTCGTTCGCGCGGCAAGCCACCAGCAATATGTCACTGTCCCGCGCCAGGGCCGCCAGCGACTCCGCGCGTGGCCAGTGCAATCCCGGCTTCTCGCGCGGTCCCCACCAGCCGATCGGCATCTTCATCACTGCTGCCCGTTCGGCGATGGCGATGCCGATCGCGCCCATCCCGACGATGCCCAGCCGCGCACTGGCCATCGACCGGGTCCGCGTCTTGGCCTCGATCGTCCAGCCGCCGCCCCGCAGATGACGGTCGCCCCCCACGATCCAGCGCTGGTGTGCGATCATCAGGCCGATCGCATGGTCGGCGACATCCTCCGCATTGGCCGCGCCGCCATGGGCGACGGCGATGCCGCGCGCGCGGGCCAGCGCCAGGTCGACGCCATCATAGCCCACCGTGAAGCAGGCGATGAGCGTCAGCCGCGGCATCGCGTCCATCAACGCGCGCTCCAGCGGAAACTCGCCCGCCCATATCAGCGCGTCGACGGCCGCCAGTGCATCCGGGCCTGGCCCGTCCCACAGGGCGATGACGTCATGATCCACGCGCAGCAGCGGCAGCAGCGGGGCCAGCAATGGCTGGCCCACCAACAAGAGGGGACGCGCCATGGCTTTAGCCGATCTGCCGCAGCGCCTGAGCGAAATCAGCGATCAGATCGTCGGCATCCTCGCACCCGATCGAGATGCGGACCATATTGTCGCCAATCCCCAGAGCGTTCTTGCGCTCGGCCGGCACCGACAAGTGGGTCATGGCGGCAGGATGGCTGGCCAGCGTCTCGGTCCCGCCCAGGCTGACCGCGAGCTTGGCGATCTTGAGCGCATCAAGGAAGGCGAACGCTTCCGCCTCGCCCCCTTTCAGATAGAGCGAAAAGGTCGATCCCGCGCCGCTACAGTGGCGGCGGTAGATATCCGCCTGCCGCTCGGTTTCGGGGAAGCCGAGATAGACGATCTTTTCGACCTGTGGCTGGTCTTTGAGCCAGGTGCAGACCTTCTGCGCATTCTCGCCCGCCCGGCTCATCCGCAATTCCAGCGTCTCCAGCGACCGCAGCAGCATCCAGGCGCTATGCGGATCAAGGATCGTGCCGATCGTGTTGCGCATCAGCCTTATGGTGGTGATCAGCGCATTGGACCCCAGCACCCCGCCCGCGACCAGATCGCTATGGCCGCCAGCATATTTGGTCAGGCTGTAGATGACCAGGTCTGCGCCATGGGCCAGCGGCTTGAGCCACAATGGTCCCAGAAAGGTGTTGTCGATCGCGATCGGCGGAACGTGCGCCTCACCGGTGAACAGCAAGTCGCGCTGCGCAACCACGGCCTCCACATCGACCAGCACATTGGTCGGATTGGCCGGACTTTCCAGATAGAGCATGGCGACGCGGCCCAGCCCTTTGGCCTTTTCGATTACCGCACCAATCTCTTGTGCGCTCGCGCCGGCGGGGAAATCGAGCCATTGCACCCCGAACTTGCCCAATATCCGGCCGATTAGCGATTCGGTCGCAGCATAGAGCGGCGCGCTATGGACGATCACATCCCCCGGTTGCACCAGCGCCAGCAATGTGGTGGCGATCGCCGACATGCCGCTGGAAAAAAGCAGCGCGTCCTCCGCCTCCTCCCACACCGACAAGCGATCCTCGCAAATTTCCTGATTGGGACCGTTGAACCGGGAATAGACCAGCCCTTCAGACCCGCCGGGGCGGATGCCGGTCACACCTTCGAAATGGCGTTTGCCCGCCGCTGCACTTTCAAAGGCAAAGGTAGAGGTCAGGAAAATCGGCGGCTTGAGTGATCCTTCGGACAGGGTCGGATCATAGCCATGGCCCATCATCAAGGTGGCGGGCTTGAGCTTGCGGCCGTCAATCTCCATGATCGGAGCCTTGGGGCGGCGGCGATTGCCAGGGACTTCCACCCCTGTCAGCTCGGCTTCGGTTTCGCCGGTCATATCGTTTCTCCTGCTCGGTGCGGCGGCGTCTGGTGCGCCGCTGTCATGGGCGGGAGTGTAACGCAGGGCGGCAGCGAAGAGCCAGAGGGGCATGTAAGATTATTTCATGCCGCTATATGATTATTCTGCGGCTTCGGTGATGCGCTTCAGGCAACCAAACCCTCCTCTACTTCGACCTCGACCGGCGCCTGGTCCTGCCCGCCCAAATCATGCGACATGCAAAAGCGGCCGACATTCAATGTCTCGGCATAAAATGCCCACCATTGGGTCCAAAAGACAGCAGGCATGAACCAAAAGTCGAAAAAGACGTCGGGCATCGGCTGGGTGCTGATTGTCTGGGTCATGGCGATTCTCCATGCGCTGGGCCGCGCGGCGACTATACGCCTGATCCCTTACGGGGTTGCGCGGGTTCTGAACGAAGATGCACCGGTCTATCATGGCTGCAAGGTCATGGCAAAGCGCAGACCGTGACAGCGACGCTCCGGCTCCCTACATCGTCCCTATGCCCGCTTGCCTTCCCACTCTGATCGAAAGCTGGTTCGCGGCACGAGGCTGGCGGGCCCGGCGGCATCAGATAGATATGCTGGCGGCGGCAAAACGTGGCGAACATGCGCTGCTCGTCGCGCCAACCGGCGCGGGCAAGACGCTGGCGGGGTTCCTGCCGACGCTGGCCGACCTGATCGACCATCCGACCGATCGGCTGCACACCCTCTATGTCTCGCCCCTGAAGGCGCTGGCGGTCGATGTCCGCCGCAACCTGCTGACCCCGATCGAGGAAATGGGCCTGCCCATCAGCGTGGAGACGCGCACCGGCGATACCCCGTCCGATCGCAAGGCGCGGCAGCGGGTGCGCCCGCCGCAGATATTGCTGACCACGCCCGAATCGCTGTCGCTGCTCTTGAGCTATCCCGACGCCGCCCTGCTCTTTTCGGACCTTCGGACCGTGATCGTCGATGAAGTTCACGCCTTCGCCACGCAGAAGCGCGGCGACCTGCTCAACCTGTCGATGGCGCGGTTGCAGGCGATCAACCCCGCGCTGCGCCGGGTGGCCCTGTCCGCGACCGTCGCCGATGTCGATGCCTATCGCGCCTGGCTCGCGCCCGATGGCGATATCGACACGGTAACGCCGGTGCTGGGCGAAGCCGGCGCGGCGCCGAACGTCGCCATCCTCATTCCCGAAGGCCGCGTCCCCTGGTCCGGCCATTCGGGCAAATATGCCGCGAAACAGGTCATGGCGGAGATCGAGGCGCGACAGACCACGCTCGTTTTCTGCAACACGCGGGGCCTGGCCGAACTCATCTTCCAGGAACTCTGGTCCGTCAATGACGCCAATCTGCCGATCGCCATCCACCATGGCAGCCTGTCGATCGAGGCGCGGCGCAAGGTGGAATCGGCGATGGCGGCGGGCAAGCTGCGCGCGCTGGTGGCGACCGCCTCGCTCGACCTGGGTGTCGACTGGGGCAATGTCGATTGCGTGATCCAGATGGGGGCGCCCAAGGGCAGCTCGCGCCTGCTCCAGCGCATCGGCCGCGCCAATCACCGGCTCGACATGGCGAGCGAGGCGATCCTGATCCCCGGCAACCGCTTCGAATATCTGGAGGCGCGGGCGGCGCTGGACGCGGTCGAGGCGGGGGAGCGCGACGCCGACGATTTCCGCCCCGGCAGCCTGGACGTGCTGGCCCAGCATGTCATGGGACTGGCCTGCGCCGGGCCGTTCCGGGCGGAGGAACTGCTGGAAGAGGTCCGGTCCGCCACCCCCTATAGCGGGCTGAGCGCCGAAGCGTTCGACCATGTCCTGCACTTCATCGAAGGCGGCGGCTACGCCCTGCGCGCCTATGATCGGTTCAAGCGGCTGACCCAGGACACGGACGGACGCTGGCGCGTGTCGCATCCCCGCTTCATCCAGCAGCATCGCCTGAACGCCGGCATCATCGTCGACCAGCCTGCGCTCGCCGTCCGTTTCGCCAATGGCCGCAAGCTCGGCACGGTGGAGGAAGGCTTTGCCGCGCAATTGCGCCCCGGCGACAGTTTCTTCTTTTCCGGCATGGCGCTGGAGGTGGTGCGGATGGACACGTCCGACCTGACCGTGCGGGCCACGTCGAAACAGGCGCGCATTCCCAGTTGGGGCGGCACCCGCATGGCCATGTCGACCCGGCTGGCCGACCGGGTGCGGCATTTCCTGGCCGAACCGGGGGAATGGCACCGCTTCCCCGCCGATGTGCGCGAATGGCTGGAGATGCAGAAGTTGCGCTCCGCCCTGCCCCGGCCGGGCCAGCTCCTGATCGAAACCTTCCCGCATGAAGGCCGCCATTATCTCGTCTGCTACAGTTTCGAAGGCTGGAACGCGCACCAGTCGCTGGGGATGCTGCTCACCCGCCGGATGGAGAGCCAGGGGCTGATGCCGCTGGGTTTCGTGTCCAACGATTATGCGCTGGCGGTCTATGGCGTGAAGCCTGTCACCGATCCGCACAGCCTCTTTTCCGCCGATATTCTCGACCATGAATTTGTCGACTGGGTCGAACAGTCAAGCCTGCTCAAGCGCGCCTTCCGCGACGTGGCAGTCATTTCCGGCCTGATCGAGCGGCAGCATCCCGGCAAGCGCAAGACCGGGCGGCAGGTCACATTCTCCACCGACCTCATCTACGACGTGCTGCGCAAATATCAGCCCGATCATCTGCTGCTGAAAGCCGCTTGGGCCGATGCGCGGGCGCGTATGACCGATGTGGGGCGGCTGGGCGACCTGATCGATCGCGCCGCGACGACGATGCTGCATGTGACGCTCGACCGGGTCAGCCCGCTCGCCGTCCCGGTGCTGATCCTGATCGGGCGCGAACATGTCGCGCAGACCGCTGCCGAGGACGCGCTGCTGATGGAGGCCGAAGCGCTGGTGGCGGAGGCGATGCGCGCCGATTAGAGCGCGATGACGGAGCGGGTAAACCTCATGGCATCCGACTCTAGTAAACGGGACCAGCGCCGTTATCGCGTGTCCCGCCACAGCCTTTCAGCGTGCCTTCCCCGAAAGCGATCGCAACCCGATCGGACCAGACAGCGTCGCTCATCCCGTCGCTGCACGGTCCCTGTGTCAGGGTCATGGTGAACCCGTCGCCCGTATAGCGGATGGCTGTGTCGTCACTGTCCTTGTCGGTGATGACGAAACGCAAGGACGCGGTGCCCGGTCGTTCCAGTGTCGCGGTCGATCCGCGCATGGTCACTGCCCAGAATGGTTCGGTGCCGATCGCGCGATAGTCGGGCGCGCGATCGCCGGGGGACGGCTTTGGATGCGCCGATGTTTCACGTGAAACCAAGGGCTTGGACGGAACCGCCACGGACCGCGAAACGCTTTCTCCCGGTTCGATGCTGTTTCCCGCCCGGTTGTCGATCGGCGGTGCCACCGTTTCGCTGGACGCAGGCTCAGCCTGATTGGCAACCGGGGCCTTATCCCCGCCGCATCCGCCGGCCAGCAACGCCAGCAGGAGCAACGCCCGCTTCATCCCCGCAGCGCTTCCCGGCGGAAGCAATGCGCGGCATGATCGTTCACCATGCCGGTTGCCTGCATCCAGGCATAAACGATTGTCGGCCCGACAAATTTGAACCCGCGCGCCTTCAAATCCTTCGAGATCGCCGCCGACAGCGCGGTTTGCGCCGGCACCGTGACGCCGTCGCCCTGCAACGGCACGCCATCGACGAAGGACCAGCAATAAGCGGCGAAATCCTCGCCCTTCTCGCGCATCGCGCAGAAGAGGCGCGCGCCTGCGATGGTCGCAACGATCTTCGCCCGCGCCCGGACGATGCCGGGGTCGCCCATCAGCCGCTCGACATCCGCATCGGTGAAGGCAGCCACGCGGTCGGGATCGAACCCGGCAAAGGCGGCGCGAAACGCCTCGCGCTTGCGCAAGATGGTGATCCAGGACAGGCCCGCCTGAAACCCCTCCAGCATCAGCATTTCCCACAGCATCCGCGAATCGCGCTCCGGCACGCCCCATTCCGCGTCATGATAGGCGCAATAAAGCGGGTCGGTCCCGGCCCAACCGCAACGGACCCGCTCCATCGGATTACACGTCCAGATTGGCGACGTTCAGCGCATTGTCCTGGATGAACTCGCGCCGCGGCTCGACCACATCGCCCATCAGGCGGGTGAAGATTTCGTCGGCCACGTCCGCCTGCTCCACCTCGACCCGCAGCATCGAGCGATTGTCCGGGTCCAGCGTGGTTTCCCAAAGCTGTTCCGCGTTCATTTCGCCCAGCCCCTTGTAGCGCTGGATCGCCAGCCCCTTGCGCCCGGCGGCCAGAATCGCTTCCAGCAATTCGCTGGGCCGGGTGACGGGCGCGCCCTTGGTTGGCACCGGGGGCAGGTCGTCGTCCTGCGCCTCGGCGGCCAGCGCCTTGACCGTGATCAGCCGGCTGGGGGTCAGGTAGCTGCCCGCATCCTCTGCCGCGATCATGTGCAGCTTGCGTGCTTCGGCCGATCCGATGAAGCCGCCCTCGATCACATGATGATCGGTCACGCCGCGCCACAGCCGCTGGAAATGGAAGCCGCCCTCTTCGGCGACGCTGCCGGTCCAGCGCCCTTCGGCATCCTGTGCGCCCATCCAGGCGACGGTCGCGGCCAGCCGCTGCGCCTGCGTGGCCATGTCCAGTTCGGGATCGAGCGCGCCATTGAGGCTGAGCGCCTCGATGATTGCGGGATTATAGCGGCGCGGCACATAGCGCATTACCGCGCGCATCCGCCGTGCATGTTCGATCAGGCTGCGCAGATCCTCGCCGGTGCGCGGTCCCTTGCCGGTTTCCAGCGCCATCGATTCGACGCCGTTGTCGACCAGATATTGCTCCAGCGCGGCTTCGTTCTTGAGGTAAACTTCGGACCGGCCCCGTGTCGCCTTATAGAGTGGCGGCTGGGCGATATAGAGATGGCCGCCCTCGATAATGGCGGGCATCTGCCGATAGAAGAAGGTCAGCAGCAGCGTGCGGATATGCGCGCCGTCGACATCCGCGTCGGTCATGATGACGATCTTGTGGTAACGCAGCTTCTCGATGTTGAAATCGTCGCGGATGCCGGTGCCCATCGCCTGGATCAGCGTGCCGACCTCCTTGGAGGACAGCATCTTGTCGAAACGCGCGCGCTCGACGTTCAAAATCTTGCCTTTCAAGGGCAGGATCGCCTGATTGTGCCGGTTGCGGCCCTGCTTGGCCGAACCGCCCGCCGAATCGCCTTCGACCAGGAACAGTTCGGACTTGGCAGGGTCGCGCTCCTGGCAGTCGGCCAGCTTGCCGGGGAGGGAGGCGATGTCGAGCACGCCCTTGCGCCGGGTCAGTTCGCGCGCCTTCTTGGCCGCTTCACGGGCGGCGGCGGCGTCGATCACCTTCTGGACGATCATCTTGCCATGGGCCGGATTTTCTTCCAGCCACTCGGCCATCTTGTCGGCCATCAGGCTTTCAAGCGGCTGGCGCACTTCGGACGACACCAGCTTGTCCTTGGTCTGGGACGAAAATTTGGGATCGGGCAGCTTGACCGACACGATGGCGGTCAGGCCCTCGCGCATGTCCTCGCCGGTCAGCGACACTTTTTCCTTCTTCAGCGCGCCGGACTTTTCCGCATAATTGTTGAGCGTGCGGGTCAGCGCCGCGCGGAACGCGGCCAGATGGGTGCCGCCGTCGCGCTGCGGAATGTTGTTCGTGAAACACAGCACATTTTCATAATAGCTGTCGTTCCATTCCAGTGCGACATCGATAGTCACATCGTCGCGGGTGCCCGAAATCGCGATCGGCTCCGGCATCATCGCCGTCTTGTTGCGGTCGAGATATTTTACGAACGCGGCGATTCCGCCTTCGTAGAACAGTTCGATCTCCTTCTTTTCCTCATGCCGCGCATCGACCAGGAACAGGCGCACGCCGCTGTTGAGGAAAGCCAGCTCGCGATAGCGATGTTCCAGCTTCTCGAAATCATATTCGGTGTGGTTCTTGAAGGTCGCGCCGTCGCCCGGCGTCTTTTCCATGCTGGCCAGGAAGGTGACACGCGTTCCCTTCTTGCCCTCTGGCGCGTCGCCGATCACCTTGAGCGGCGCGGTCGCATCGCCAAAGGCGAAGCGCATATAATGTTCCTTGCCGTCGCGCCAGATGTTGAGGTCGAGCCATTCGGACAGCGCGTTCACCACGGACACGCCCACGCCGTGCAGGCCGCCCGACACCTTATAGGCATTGTCGTCGCTGGTATTCTCGAACTTCCCGCCCGCGTGAAGCTGGGTCATGATGACCTCGGCCGCCGACACGCCTTCTTCGGTATGGATGCCGGTCGGGATGCCGCGACCATTATCCTCGACGCTGACCGAACCGTCGGGGTTCAGCGTGATGACGATCTTGTCGCAATGGCCGGCCAGCGCCTCGTCGATGGCGTTGTCGCTGACCTCGAACACCATGTGGTGCAGGCCCGATCCATCGTCGGTGTCGCCGATATACATGCCGGGGCGCTTGCGCACGGCGTCGAGGCCCTTGAGCACCTTGATGCTGTCTGCGCCATATTCGTTGCTGTTGGGGGTGTTGACGGGTTCTTCGCTCATGGCGAGCATATAGGGAAAGCGCCCGCGAAACTAAAGCGAAACATGGCGGCTTCCGCCGGGGGGCAGGGCGGTCTATCACGGCCTTCATGCGCCCGATATTGCCCCCGAAATGCCTGTCCCTGATGATGCTGCCTTTGATGGCGCTGTCGGGCTGTTCGAAAAGCAATGACGTGCTGGAAGAATTGCCCAACAGCTCTCTTGCCGGCGCACCGCGCGAGGATGTCAGTGAAACCCGGCTGGATTCCGCTATCGTCCGGCCGGTGACGATCGGCGAGGACGGGCCGCAACTCGACGCCTGCGGCAGTCTGGGACAGGTGATGCGCGTGGGACCAAAGGGGTTGGCGGTGCGCGCCGCGCCCTTTGCCGAGGCGAAGGCGCTGGCGACGCTGGCGGAGGGCGAGCGTGCCTTCATCTGTACCCGCAGCTTCGACCAGAAATGGCTGGGCGTGGTCGTTCCGCCTGCCCTGGCGGGCGAAAATGCCAGTGAAGCTGCTGATTGCGGCGTCGCGTCTCCCGTCGAACGCAAGCAGGCTTATGATGGCCCCTGCGTCAGTGGCTGGGTGGCGAACGCCTCTGTCCGGTTGATCGCGGGGTAGCGAGGCCCAGGGTCAGGCCGACGCCGGCCGCTCGATTTCAGCGATGCGGAAGAACGGCAGGGCATGATGGACGATCCAGCCGATCGTCGCGGCATAGAGGATTGTGCCCACCTCCACCGTGCCGCCCAGCAGCCAGCCGATCGCCAGCACGCCGATCTCTATTCCCGTCCGCACCCATTTGACCGGCATGTCCGTCCGGCGGCACAGCCCGGTCATCAGGCCGTCGCGCGGTCCCGGCCCCAGCCCCGCGCCGATATAGGCGCCCCCGGCAATGCCGTTGAGGATGATCCCGGCCCCCAGCCAGGCCGCGCGCATCGCATAGCCTTCCGGCATGGGCAGGATCATCAGCGACAGGTCCACCGCCGTCCCGATCATGATGATGTTGGCGACCGTGCCGATTCCCGGCCATTGGCGCAGCGGCCACCATGCCAGCAGCACGACCGCGCCGATCGCATTGACGGTCATGCCAAAGCTCAGCCCCATGCGCGGGGCAAGCCCCTGATGCAGCACGTCCCAGGGGTCCAGCCCCAGATTGGCGCGCAGCATCAGCGCCATGGCGAAACCATAGAGGCACAGGCCCCAGGACAGTTGAAACAGGCGGCGATATAGCATCATGGGCAGGCTTCTTCTCCACAATTGGCCTTTTCCAAAAGGACCAGTCTGGCATAAATGGCCTTTCATCACTGGCCAGACCGGAATGAAGCCCATGTCCACTTCGCTGCTCCGCCCCCCGTCCCTCCTGCGCCTGCTGGGCGCGTGGCGCGCGCAGGACAGCGCCGAACCGGCCTATCGCCAGCTTGCGCAGGCGCTGCGGATGCTGGTGCTGGATGGCCGGGTCGGCCTCAATGTCCGCCTGCCGGGCGAGCGCGAACTGGCCGCCGCGCTGGGCCTGTCGCGCACGACCGTCGCTGCCGCCTTCGACCGGCTGCGCGATGAAGGCTTTCTGGAAAGCCGCCAGGGATCGGGCAGCGTCACCCGCCTGCCCCCCGGCCGGATCGAAGCGCCGCAGGGAGAGATCGACACGGCGAGCGGCGGCAACCTGCTCAACTGGACCCATGCCGCCCTGCCCGCCGCGCCCGGCGTCGCGCGTGCCTATGCCCATGCGGTGGAGGCGCTGCCGGCCTATCTGGGCGACCTTGGCTATGATCCGCTTGGCCTGATGGTGCTGCGCCGGGCGATCGCGGCGCAGTTCGACCGGCGCGGCTGCCCCACCTCGCCCGACCAGATCATGGTGACGAACGGGGCGCAGCAGGGCTTTTCGCTGCTGCTGCAATGGCTGGCCGGGCCGGGCGACCGGGCGGTGATCGACCACCCGACCTATCATAACGCCATCCAGGCGTTGCAGCGCGCCCATGTCGTGCCGGTGCCGGTCGGCCTGCCGCGCCAGGGGTGGGACATTGATGCGATGGAGGCGGCGTTCCGCCAGACCGCGCCGCGTTTCGCCTATGTCATCGCCGATTTTCACAATCCCACCGGGCGCAGCATGGATCCTGCCACCCGCTGCGCACTGGTGGCGGCGGCCACGCGCAGCCATACCCCGCTGATCATCGACGAAACGATGGTGGCGATGGGCCTCGACTTCGCGCCACCGCCGCCGGTGGCGATGCACGATCCGTCGGGGCGGCAGGTCATCACGATGGGATCGGCCAGCAAGATCTTCTGGGGCGGCTTGCGCGTCGGCTGGATTCGCGCCGACGCGCAGACGATCGCCGCGCTGGGGCGCCTGCGCACGACGATGGACATGGCCAGCCCGGTGATCGAGCAGATCGCCGTCGGGCAACTGATCGATGCCGATGTCGGCCTTGGCGAACGGGCCGGCCTGTTGCGGGACCGGCGCGATCATCTGACGGGCCTGATCGAACAGCGCCTTCCGCACTGGCGTGTCGAATCGCCGGCCGGCGGCCTGTCGCTCTGGGCCGAACTGCCCCGCGCCGAAGCAACGGCGCTGGCCGCGCTGGCCGAAAGCCTGGGGGTGCGCGTCGCCGCCGGGCCGCGCTTCGGCGTCGGCGGCGCGTTCGAGCGTTTCCTGCGCCTGCCCTTCACGCTGGACACGGCACAACTGGAGGCCGGGGTGGATCGGCTGGTCGAAGCCGATGCGCGGCTCCATGCCCGCCTGCCCAAGGGCCGCGATTCGCTGGCCATGGCGCTGGACGCGGACCGATTGATTTGAATGTCCCATGTTCCCGCCTTCGCGGGAGCGCGGAACATGGATGACGAAAAAGGCCGGATGGATTGCTCCACCCGGCCTTTTTCGTTCCAACCGAAACCGGCCTTATGCCGCCTTCTTGCTCGCCTTGTAGCGTTCGATCGCTTCCAGCGTGATCTGCCGGGCGTCGTCAGCCCCGCCCCAGGTGCCGATCCGCACCCATTTGGTCTTTTCCAGGTCCTTGTAATGGGTGAAGAAATGCTCGATCTGCTCCATCACGATGCCGGGCAGGTCGTCCTTTTCACCCACGTCCGAATAATAAGGGAAGGTCTTGTTGTCGGGCACGCAGACCAGCTTCTCGTCGCCGCCGGCTTCGTCTTCCAGGTTGAGCACCGCGATCGGCCGCGCGCGCACCACCGATCCGGGGACGAAGGGCGACCGGGCGATCACCAGCGCGTCGAGCGGATCGCCATCGGGCGACAGGGTATGCGGCACGAAGCCGTAATTGGCCGGATAACGCATCGGCGTGTGCAGGATGCGGTCCACGAACAGCGCGCCCGAAGCCTTGTCGAATTCATATTTCACCGGCTCGCCGCCGACCGGCACTTCGATGATGACGTTCAGGCTGTTGGGTGGATCGTCGCCGACCGGGATCAGTTCGATGTTCATGGAAACGCCTTTTGCTACAGTTGTCTTATGGGTGATTATGTTCTCGGTTTGAGCAGTCGATCGAGACTGCCTTCACCCTCTCCTGTCTTTTCGAGGCGCGGATAGCGCAGCCCGCCCGAATAATCGAGTGTCAAAGTGCGATAGTATTTATCCTGCTTTAGGATGATCTGGATCGGCGTCTTTGCGCTGATCGCCGCTTTCCACACATCGCCCGAAAATTCGTCGCCATTGACCGCCAGGATCCTGGACCCGACCGCCAGCCCGGCCTTGAACGCCGCGCTGTCCCAGGTGACGCCGCTGATCTCGCCGTCATTCTTGACGATCGCGCCGATGCCGAAACTCTGGTCGACCATCTTGTTGGCGCCTTCGCTCGCCTTGGTGATGGCATTGGGCGTGTCGCCATAGACCAGCTTGTAGCCGCCCAGAATGAAGCCGCCCTTGGGCGTTTCGCGGGTGGGCGAATCGACATATTTCTGGAAGAAACCCGCCCAGTCATAGGGCGCGATATCGTTCAGCGTCCTGATGACGTCGCCCCGATTATAGACGACCTGCCCCCAGTCGCCCGGATTGATGCCGAAAAAGGTCTTGGCGAAATCGTCGAGGCCCTTCTTGCCCCGCGTTGCCCTGGCGATGATCGCGTCGGCCTCCAGCCAGATCATCAGCCCTTCGTTGTAATAATCCTCCGACCGCTGCCAGCTCGCCCAGCCCTTGGGGCGGCGGGCCGAAATGATGGGGTCATGGGTGGTGTCCTCCATCGGACGCCATTGCCGTCCGACCGCCGTGTCCAGTTTGGCCGCGATCTGGGCATAGGCGTCCAGCGTTTCGGCCTTGGAGAACATCCCCGACCGCGCGCCCAGCACATAGCCCCAGAATTGCGTCTGGCCTTCATACACCCACAGCAGATTATCCTGCATCGGCACGTTGAAATCGGGCGTCCAGAGCAGGTCGGGGCGGCGGAACTTGCCGTCCCAGCTATGGGTGAATTCATGCGGCAACAGGTTGCGGTCCAGCAGCGCATCGCCCGAATCCCATTTCTTGAAATAGCCCGGCTCGACCTGATTTTCCGAACTGCGATGATGTTCCAGGCCGATCCCGCCCATCTCGTCGGTGATGGCCAGCAGAAAATCATAATGGTTGAAATGCCAGGCGCCGAACAGCGCGCCCGCTTCGGCGACCAGCTTCCTGTGTTTGGCGATCTGATCGGGCTTGAACTCCAGTTCGTCGGCATCGTCGGCGACGATGTTGAGCGTCACGTTGCTGCCCAGGTCCACCGGCTTGAAATAGCGGCCGGCGAACACCGGCGAATCCTGCAACGCTTCATAGTCGATCGTTTCATAGGCAACGACATTGCCCGTTTTCGTGCCGCGCAGCGCGGTCGCGGCCTGCCAGCCGGCGGGATAGGTGACGGTCGGCTGGATCGGGATCTGCCGCGTATAATAGCCCGCCGGATAGAGCGACACGCTTTCCCACTGGATATTCAGCATCTTGGGCGTCACCACGACGCGGCCCTGATTGCCGGCGGTCGCCGACAGGAACTGGAACTGCGCCACCACCTGCGTCGCGCCCTGCGGCACGTCGATCTGGAAGGCATAGACGTTCAGCGGATCGCGCTTCCACGCGACCGGCTGGCCATTGGCGGTGAAGGTCAGGCCCGTGAGCTTCTCGATCGCCCCGCGCGGCGCATGATTGCCCGGCAGCCATTGCGGCATCATCAGCGTCAATGGCCCTGCGGCGGCGACGGGGATCGTCTCCTTCACGCGGAAGATGCGCTGGCTGGTGTCGGTCGCATCGACCTCCAGGCGGATCGTGCCGCCGGGATAGGGGGTGTCCTTTGGTACAGGTACGGCGGTGTCGACGGGCAGCGCGGTCGGCTTGGACCGGATGGCGTCCTGCGCGAAAAGCGGGCTGGCAATCGCCGTGGAAAGGCAGAAGGCGGCAGCAAGGCTGCGGATCATGGATGTCTCCAGAAAGATGGGTGGGACCGTCCGGCCCGATTACCCCTTAGCATGGCGAGGCTGTGGCGCGTCGTCCACCCCTGATGGACGGCTGTAAAAAGCGCGTTTCCATGGGGATGAATTGCGGCTAAAGGCGCTGCCCCATGGCAAAGATCGAAACGCCGCGCCCGGTGCGCGGCACGCAGGACATGTTGGGCGGCACGGCGGAGGCGTTTGCGGAACGCTTTGCCCATGTGGTCGCGACCTTCGACCGGGTCCGCAAACTCTACGGTTTCCAGCGGGTCGAAGTGCCGGTGTTCGAATCCACCGCCGTATTCGCCCGCTCGCTGGGCGAAAGCACCGATGTCGTCTCGAAGGAGATGTACACGTTCCAGGATCGCGGCGGCGACAGCATCACCCTGCGCCCCGAATTCACCGCCGGAATCAGCCGCGCCTATATCACCGAAGGCTGGCAGCAATATGCGCCGCTGAAAGTCGCGACCCACGGGCCTTTGTTCCGCTACGAGAGGCCCCAAAAGGGCCGCTTCCGCCAGTTCCACCAGCTCGACGCCGAAATCATCGGCGCGGCCGAACCGGGCGCGGACGTGGAACTGCTGGTCATGGCCGACCAGTTGCTCAGGGAACTGGGCGTGTCGGACGGCGTGACGCTGACCCTCAACACGCTGGGCGACGGGCCGAGCCGCGACGCCTGGCGCGCGGCGCTGATCGCCCATTTCGAAGCGCACAGGGACCAGTTATCGGAAGATAGCGTCGAACGCCTCGCCAAGAACCCGCTGCGCATCCTCGACAGCAAAGACCCGCGCGACCGCCCGGTCGCCGACAGCGCGCCGGATATCGACGCCTACCTCACCGACGAAGCGCGCAGCTTCTTCGAGAAGGTGACGGCGGGGCTGGATGCCGCAGGGGTGGCCTGGGAACGCAACGCCCGGCTGGTCCGCGGCCTCGATTATTATCGCCACACCGCGTTCGAATTCGTGACCGACCGGCTGGGCGCGCAGGGCACGGTGCTGGGCGGCGGGCGTTACGATGGCCTGATCGAGAATCTGGGTGGCCCCGCGACCCCGGCGGTCGGCTGGGCGGCCGGGATCGAGCGGCTGGCGATGCTGGTGGATGCGCCGGAGGTTTATCGACCAACCATTGCGATTGTCATTGAGGACGATGCGCTCTCAAATTTCGGAATATGGCTGACGGCGGAACTCCGGCGCCGCAGTCTAAGCTGTGAGTTGGTGGCAGTCGGTGCACCTCGAAAGCGCTTCGATAAAGCTAGAAAGCTCAAGCCAGAATTGATTATGACGTTTGATCGGAACGTCGTTGCTGAGACACAGCTAGCCAATATGCGCTTGCGATTTCCTAACGGACAATCAGTGGATTTTGGCTCAACCCTGCAAATTATCGAGCGAGTGTTCGTGGATACGGATTATGCCGTTTTCGATAATATCGCCGATATTGTGGATGGCGGTGAAGCCAAAGTGTTTGGGCCAGATCGCAACTAATGCACATTTCCGCCGAACGCATCGCGCAGATCGAGGCGCGCCGGGATGAGGTGCAGGCGTCGATGACGCGCGCCGATCTGCCCGCCGATGCGTTCGTCAAACTGTCCAAGGAATATGCCGAGATCGAGCCGGTCGCCAACGCCGCGCGCGAACTGCGCCGCTTGCGGCAGGAACTGGCCGCGCTGGAAACGATGACCGGGGGCGAGGAAGCCGATCCCCTGATGCGCGAAATGGCGCAGGAGGAAATGCAACTGCTCAAGAGCCAGTTGCCTGCCGCCGAGCGCGCACTCGCGCTGCAATTGCTTCCCCGCGACGCCGCCGATGCGCGCCCGGCGATGCTGGAAATCCGCGCCGGCACCGGCGGCGATGAAGCGGCGCTGTTCGCCGGCGACCTGTTCCGCATGTATCAGCGCTATGCCGACAGCCAGGGCTGGAAGCTGGAGATGCTGTCCGCCAACGCCTCCGAACAGGGCGGGTTCAAGGAAGTCGTCGCCAGCGTCAACGGCGCGGGTGTCTTCGCGAAGCTCAAGTTCGAGAGCGGCGTCCACCGAGTCCAGCGCGTTCCCGCGACCGAAAGCGGCGGGCGCATCCACACCAGCGCGGCCACCGTCGCGATCCTGCCCGAACCGGAGGAGGTGGACGTGCAGATCGCCGATTCCGACCTCAAGATCGACATCTACCGCGCCAGCGGTGCCGGCGGCCAGCATGTCAACACCACCGATTCGGCCGTCCGCATCACCCATCTGCCCAGCGGGCTTGTCGTCATCCAGCAGGACGAACGCTCCCAGCACAAGAACAAGGCGAAGGCGTTGCAGGTGCTGCGCGCCCGCCTCTACGAAGCCGAGCGCGAGCGCGCCCACAGCGAACAGGCCGGCGCGCGCAAGGCGATGGTCGGTTCGGGCGACCGCTCCGAACGCATCCGCACCTATAATTTCCCGCAGGGCCGCGTCACCGACCACCGTATCAACCTGACCCTGCACCGCCTGCCCGAAATCCTGGAAGGACCGGGCCTGGCCGAAATCATCGACGCCCTGATCGCCGAAGATGAAGCCGCACGGCTGGCGCAACTGGACGGGGTGGCTTGACCGCCACTCTTCCCCCGTCATCGGATGCGGGCGTTGGCGACACCCTGCGTGCTGCAACTGTCCGCCTCGCTGTCACCAGCGACACCGCGCGGCTGGACGCCGAATTGCTGATGGCCCATGCGCTGGGCCTGTCGCGCGCCGACATGCTGCTGCGCCAGCGCGATCTGCCGCCGCCCGCAGGTTTCGCGGCCTTGCTCGACCGGCGCCTGTCGGGCGAGCCGATCGCGCATATCCTGGGCACGCGCGATTTCTGGACGATCAGCCTGCGCGTCACGCCCGACACGCTGATCCCCCGACCTGACAGCGAAACCCTGATCGAGGCGGCGGTCGATCATTTCCGCGCGGCCCCGCCCGCCACCCTGCTCGACCTTGGCACTGGGTCGGGCGCTCTGCTGCTGGCGGCGCTCAGCCAGTGGCCGCAGGCGCGCGGGGTCGGCATCGATGCTTCCCCCGCCGCACTCGCCGTGGCGCGGGACAATGCGGCGCGGCTTGGCCTTGCGCCGCGCGCCGACTTTCGCCTTGGCGACTGGGCCGCCGGGGTCGCCGGCCCGTTCGATCTGCTGCTCGTCAACCCGCCCTATATCGGCGTGGACGAGCCATTGTCGGGCGATGTGCTGCGCGATCCGCCCGGCGCGCTGTTCGCCGGGGCGGACGGCCTGGACGACTATCGCCGCATCGCCCCCGACCTGCCCCGCCTGATCGCGCCCGGTGGCATGGCCGCGATCGAGATCGGCCATGCGCAACGCGACAGCGTTTCCGCCCTGCTGGCGGCGCAGGGGCTGGCGGTCACGGCCCGGCAAGACCTGGCCGGGCATGACCGCTGCCTGATCGCGACTCATCCACGGTAAACAACAGCCGATTTCCCGCCGGGAAAGCGAAAATTGCTTGGTTTATCGCGCGAAAGCCATTACATCAGCCATAGAGACGGCTTCCTTTTATGATCTGGTCGCACAGATTATTGATAGAAAAGGCCGTTTTCTCAGCTCCTGAAAGTCATGACGGCGCTCGCTGCGCAGGCGCCGGTGGCAGTTGAGGTGATGGTCCCAGGCAAGGGCCATGCCTGGCGGAGCCGTATCCGGTCCGGTGTACGGGCCCTTTGGGGATGGCGACTGAACGGTGTTTTCAGTGAATTTTGGCATAGCGAACGCAAGGATCATGTCTTGATCAACAACCGGCAGGCCGGCCGCCGCAATCGCGGCCGGAACAATAATAATGGGCGTCCCAACGGCAACAACAATCGGGGCGGCGGCGACAATGGCAACCGCATCGACAACCGCGCGCGCGGCAACGCGACCCAGCTTCTTGAGAAATACAGGAACATGGCGCGCGATGCCCAGATGGTGGGCGACCGGGTGAATGCCGAATATTATTTGCAGTTCGCAGACCATTATTTCCGCGTACTGGCCGACAATCGCGCCCGGCAGGAGGAGCAGCAGCCCCGGCCACGCAACCGGGACGAAAATTTCGACCAGGATGGGGAGGATTTCGACGGCGGCTATGATGGCGGTGACGACTTCCGCGGCGACCAGTCCGCTTATGATCGCACCCCGCGCGAGCAGGAGCGCCGCCCGGAGGAAGGCCGCGACAATCGCGACCTGCGCGGCGAAAGCCGCAACGATAATCGCGATGCACGGGCCGAAGGTCGTGCCGAGCTTCGCGAACCGCGCAGCGACAATCGCGAACCGCGCGGCGAAGGCCGCAGCGACCGCGACATGCGTGGAGGCAATCGCGATCTGCGCGACGGCGCCAACAACCCGCGCCGCGATCGTCCCCGCCGCGACCGTTTCGTTTCCCAGGAACTGGGAGTAGAGGGGCCGGCCGGCACGCCGGCCGAGGACCGTGCGCCCGCGCCCCAGCGGCCCGCGCCCCAGCATGAAGTGCAGCCCCAGCCGGTCGTGCAGGCCGCGCCCGAAGCGGAAGCGGAAACGCCCCGTCCGCGTCGTGGCCGCCCGCGCAAGGCTGCCCCGGTCGAAGCCGCCGAAAGTTTCGATGTCGCCGTGCTGCCGCCCTCCATCGCGCGCGCCGACAATGACGCTGAACCGGCGGCCGACGAAGCGCCCAAGAAGCGCACCCGTCGCCCCCGCGCAACGACGACCGAAGCCGCTGAATAAGCGCTTTGCATGACAGGCAAAAAGGGGTGGCGCGCCATGCGCCGCCCCTTTTTTCATGCCCGCTTTCCAAGCCCGCCGCGATCCGGCACAAGGTTGGCAAATCGCTGGAGAGTTGCCGATGAAAGCCGCGCGCCTGCTGCCCCTGCTGCTGACCGCCCTGCCCCTTGCGGCGCAGGCGCAGACCCAAAGCGCCACCGACCCGACCGGCGCGACCGCGCAGGGCGACGTTGCCGTCACCATCTACAATAACGGCCAGTCGCTGGTGCAGGACGACCGCGCCCTGGCGGTGACGCAGGGCCGCAACCGCATCGAATTTCCCGATGTGTCGGCCCGCATCCGGCCCGAAACCGTCAATCTTTCCGGTCCCGGCTTCACCATCGTCGAACAGAATTTCGACTATGATCTCCTCTCCCCCGACAAGCTGATGGACAAGGCGGTCGGGCAGGAGGTGACGTTGCTGCGCACCAATCCCGCCACCGGCGCCGAAACCCGCGAGCGCGCGAAGATATTGGCGGCCAATGGCGGCATCGTGCTCCAGATCGGCGCGCGGATAGAGGTGCTGCGCGACGACGGCCTGCCGGTGCGGGTGATCTTCGACCAGGTGCCGCCCAATCTGCGCGCGCGCCCGACCCTGTCGGTCATGGTCGATTCGGCGCGCGGCGGCACGGTGCCCGCGCGCCTTTCCTACCTGACCCCCAATCTGGGCTGGACCGCCGATTATGTCGCGTCGTTCGATGCGGCCAGGGGCGCCATGGACATGCAGGGCTGGGTCACGCTCACCAACGATACGGGCACGACCTTCACCAATGCCCGGACGATCCTGGTCGCGGGCAATCCCGCCAATGGCGGCGGCCGCACCAACTGGTGGCAGGCGTCGGGCGGCGCGGGGAGCGGCGCGATCGACCAGGCCGGGACGGAAAGCGGCCCGCGTGAACGGCTGGGCGACTATTGTCTCTACCCCCTGCCGCAGCGTACCACGATCGCCAATGCCCAGCAGAAGCAGGTCAGCTTCCTCGACGTGAAGGGCGCGCCTGCCCGCGCCACCTATGAATATGTCAATGGCTGGCTCGGCAGTTCGGCCGAACCGGTCAGCGCGGCGAGCGTGCTCAAATTCTCGACCAGCAAACAGGGCGGGCTGGGCGATCAGCTCCCCGCCGGCACGATCCGCGTCTATATGCGTGACGCGCGCGGCGACCCCCAGTTCATCGGCGAAAACAGCATCGACCATACGCCCATGGGGTCTTCCATGGCGCTGCGCACTGGCGACGCCTTCGACGTGAAGGTTCGCCCGACCGTGGAGCAGCGCACGAAAAAGGGCGGTTCGCGCTGGGAAACCCGGATGCGCTATACCCTCACCAACGCCCGGCCTGAAGCCGTGACCATCGACCTTGCCCAGCAGGGCCTGTGGGGCGACACCCGTGTCAGCGCGCAGAGCCTGGAGGGCAGGCGCGTCTCCGCCGACCGGATCGAATGGAGCGTGCCGGTGCCCGCGAACGGCACGGTCGATCTCGACGTCACCTTCGATTCGCGTTACTGAAGCGGGTCGCGATGCGGCTTTTGCACGATCAAACCCATGTTCCCGCGAAGGCGGGAACCCGGTTTCAACGTCCGATCTGGATTCCCGCCTTCGCGGGAACACGGTATTTTTTGGCGCTGTTGTTATGGTCGCTGGCCGTCCCGGCGCAGGCGGACACCATCGTCTCTGCAAAGGCTGAATCGGTCGCCGTCACCATCTATCGCCAGCCCGGCCGGGCCAAGGGCGCGATCGATCGCAACTGGCCGGGCGGCTATGCGCTCATCACCGAACGCCGCACCGTCGATCTGCCACAGGGCGAATCGACCGTCCGGTTCGAGGGGGTGGCCGAAGGGCTGATGCCCGAAACGGCGATATTGTCGGGGATGCCGCGCGGGGTTCGCGAAAAGAATCGCGACGCGCGCCTCCTTTCCCCCGCGGGCCTGGTCGACGCCTATCTCAAGCGCAGCGTCACCCTGCGCCGCACCGACCGCAAGACCGGCAAGCGGATCGATCAGGACGCGATCATCAGCGCCGGCCCGACCGGCGGCGTCATCGTCCAGACCGCGCAGGGCTATGAGGCGCTGGGGTGCAGCGGCCTGCCCGAACGGATGCTCTATCCGCGCGCGCCCGCTGACCTGTCGCCCCGCCCGACCCTGTCGGTGATCGCCAGCAGCGACCGCCCGACCCGCGCCACCTTGCAACTCACCTATCTGGCTGAAGGATTCGACTGGGCCGCCAATTATGTCGCGGACATGGGCCAAGACGGCGGCACGCTCGACCTCATGGCCTGGCTGACGGTTGCCAATGGCGGCGTCACCGGCTTCCCCGACGCGCGCCTGTCGGTGATCGCGGGCCAGCCCAACAAGCAGGCGCGCCGGCCGCAACCCCGCCCCACCGGCGGTCCGCTGCGCCTGCAATGCTGGCCGATGGACATCACCAGCACCCATCCCAACTGGGCGCTCTTCCCGGTGGAGATGCCTGCGCCGCCCGTGATGGAGATGGCTGGCGGTGAGGACATCATCGTCTCGGCGCAGCGCGTCACCGGACGGGTGATGATGGCCGCCCCTGCCCCGCCGCCGCCGCCCCCGCCACCACCGCCGCCCGAAAATGTCGGCGACCTCAAACTCTACCGCGTCCCGGTGCCGGTCGATGTCGCTGCCAATGGCCAGAAACAGGCCGCCTTGCTGCGCCAGCCCGGCGTGAAGGTCGAACGCCTCTATGCCGCGACCGTCTTTGGCCCGTCCGAATCGCAACCGATGACGCTGCGTCTGCGCGTGCAGAATCGGAAGGAAGATGGCCTGGGCCTCGCCATGCCGTCCGGCCGGGTGGCGATTTTCGAAAATGTCGATGGCATGCGCCTGCTCGCGGGGGAAGCCGATATCGGCGACAAGGCGGAGGGGGAGCGGGTCGATTATGATATCGCGGCCAGCGCTGACGTGCGCATCGCCGCCCGCTTCACCGACCAGGCACGCCAGCGCCGCAACTGGACGATCCGCCTCGGCAATGCCCGCCCCTTCCCCATCACCGCCGAAGTCACCATTCCCCATGATATCGATCCGCGCCCGACCGGCATGGAGCGGCGCGGTGACAGTTGGATCTGGCGCGTGACGGTGCCGGCCAACGCCACGGTCGACCATGCCTATAGTGAACGGCTGGGGCGTCAGTCTTGGGGCAGCGGCCGGGGGCGGTGATTCGCATCCAGCGCCACGAATGTATAGACGCCACTGGTCAGTTCTACCTGTTGCTGGTCGATGCCGCGTGTCGCCACCACATCGACCCGGATCGCGATTGAGGTGCGGCCGCGCCGCGCCTCGGTCGCATAGACCGACACGATATCGCCCAGCAGGATGGGCGTGATGAACGCCATGCTTTCGATCGCGACCGTCGCCACCGGCCCTTGCGCGATCCGGTGCGCGACGATGCCGCCGGCAATGTCCATCTGGCTCAGCACCCAGCCGCCGAATATATGGCCATTGGCGTTGATGTCGGTCAGGTGCGGCATCACCCGCAGCACCACCTCGCCCCGTTCAGTCATCCAGCGGCACCTCGCCCCGTTCAGTCATCCAGCGGCACCTCGTCCTTCAATCGGTCCATCACCTGTTCGTCATGCCCGGTCCCGCTCGACAGGAAGGCCAGCGCCATCAGGCCGGTCCCGAGCATGAAGGTCAGCCATACGCCCAATATGGTGGCGATCACCATGTGAATCGGCATGTCGCCCGACCGCCAGTGGAGGAAGAGCAGCGCCAGTCCGACGCAGATCGCGCCGACCAGCGCCATCCACGCCATGATGCGTCGGAACCGGCGCCAGGCGACGGCGGCAATTTGCGGATCATCCAGGGCTTGCTTGTGCGTCATGTCTTTTCATTGGCCCGCGAAAGTGGGATCATCAAGCGCCTGGACCAGCATAAGGCAAAAAGGAGAGCAGCCATGAGCATCGCAGCGATTTTACAGCGCAAGGGGAG
The DNA here is from genome assembly GCF_030580935.1 of Sphingobium cyanobacteriorum. Taxonomy (GTDB): domain Bacteria; phylum Pseudomonadota; class Alphaproteobacteria; order Sphingomonadales; family Sphingomonadaceae; genus Sphingobium; species Sphingobium cyanobacteriorum. The sequence goes on from NZ_JAUQOM010000005.1 coordinate 244,208, forward strand.
CGAGGTCATTCAGGTGCGGTCGACCGACAGCCTGCTCTCGGTCGTAAAATTGCTGGCGGACCAGCGGATCGGTTGCGTGCCGGTGGTGGAGGACGGCCAGGTCGTCGGCATCTTTTCCGAACGCGATCTGGTCAATCGCGTCGCGCTTGATGGCGCGGCGGCGCTGGACCAGAGCGTGGGCACCGTGATGACCGCGCCCGCCATCACCATCGACACCGATACGCCGGTGATGTCCGGCCTCTCGCTGATGACCCGCCGGCGCATCCGCCATCTGCCCGTGGTGGTGGACGGTGCGCTGGTCGGCATGATCTCGATCGGCGATCTCGTCAAATTCCGCATCGACACCATCGAATCGGAAGCCGCCGCCCTGCGCGACTATATCCAGACCGCCTGATTCGCCGGGCACCCCCGGTTCAGGCCACCGCCTGAACCGGGGGTGCCCGGCGAATCACCAGCGCGACCAGTTCCTTCAGCGTGTCGCGCGCGCACAGCAGCAGCGCGCCGAGGAAGGCCAGCCCGCCCACCGGCACCAGCACGCCCAGCCGGACCGGCGCGGCCAGCGGCGGCAGCAGCGCGTCGACCGCCATCACCACCCCTGCCATCAGCAGCGCACAGCCCAGCCCCGGCGCGGCGGCGCGAATCAGGTCGGCGGCGCGCAGCCCCATCGGCCCGCCGGCCAGCCATGCTGTCACCCCGGTCAGGATGGGGAAGGCGATCAGCCATGCCCAGGCCAGGCCGATCGCCCCGAACTGGATGCCGATCAGGAAGGCGGCGGGCATCAGGATCGCGCCGACGCCTGCGACTCGCGCGGTCGTGCCGGGCCGGCCCAGCGCGTTGCTGACCGGCGCGAACATCACCTGCACCGTCATGAACGGCATGGCGAGCGCCAGGATCGCGACGAACGGCGCCATCTCCAGCCATTTCGCGCCGAACAATGTCTCCACCAGCGGCCCCGCCGTCACCGCCATGCCCAGATAGATGGGGCAGGTCAGCAGCAGCAGCAGCTTGACTGCCTTGCAGAAGGACCAGGCGACCCGGCTCAGGTCCGTCTGCATCCGCGCATAGGCGGGAAAGGCGACATCGTTGAGCGGGGGCACGAATTTGCTGACGAAAATCTGGGTCAGGAACAGGGCTTCGGCATACAGGCCCAGTTGATGCGGATCGAGCACCCGGCCGCCGATGAAGATATCGGCCTGGCTCTGCACGATCCAGAACAACTGTCCGCCCAGCAGGGATGCGCCATAGGCGACCATCGCTCCGGTGCCGCGAAAATCGAAGGTCGGGATCGGCCGGAAACCTGTCGCCAGCACATAGCCTGCCGCCTTGACCCAGAATCCGGCGATCGGCGCCCACACCAATGTCCACACCCCCCATCCTGACAGTGCGCCGGTCAGGGCGACGGCGGCCGACGCGGCAGCGGCGATCAGGTTGACCAGCGCCGGCCGTTTGAAATCCAGCGCCCGGCCCATGATGGCTTCGGGCACGGACAGGAAAGGGGTGGACAGGTAGAGCAGCGCCTGCACCCGCAACAGGTCGGCGACCATCGGCTGGTCATAATAGTCCGCCGCCAGCGGCGCGATCGCCAGTTGGAGCAGGGCCAGCGCGCCATTGAGCAGCAACATGATGGTGAAGGCCTGGCGCAGCCGGTGCGGCTCGACCCGGTCGGACTGCACGAGGGCGCTGACCAGCCCATAGCCATTGAGGAAGGTGGCGAAGTTCAGGATCACCTGGGTCATGGCGAACAGGCCATAATCCTGCGGATCGAGCAGGCGGATGACGGCCAGTGTCACTACCCAGCTCATCATCTGCGACACGATCTGGCTGCCCGATCGCCAGAAGATCGCGCTCCTTATCCGTGCGCCGAAACCCGCGTCATTCGCGTCGGCATCCTGCAACCCCATGATCTCGCTCTTCCTGTTTGGCCAGATGGTCGGCCTGTGCGCGTGACTCGGCTCTAGCGCCCAACCCCCAAAAATTTCTGAAATAAAATTGCAAAAAGCATTTGACGGGTCGGAATGCCCTCCATATATGCCGCCTCACCGGACGGAACGACGCCTTAGCGGCGCTGGACCAGACGGTCGCCCAAATAGACGGACGCCATTTTCCCGGCCGACAGGATCGGGGATTTCTGGTTGTCCGGTTTTATTGTCGGTGCGGTTCTTTGACATTGTTGATTGATGAAGGGACATGTGGGCGGCGGCTCCGGTCTGCCACGGCTTTCAGGCGTGGTGTGATCGGTTAAATTCAGGCCGTTCCTTATTGGAGCCTTTCGAGCTTGCTCGGAGGGTTGTCTATATGTCTCAATATATTCCACAAGACTATATTGTGCAGGAATGGCTCCTGGAAATGAGC
>NZ_JAUQOM010000050.1 GCF_030580935.1 Sphingobium cyanobacteriorum
TATTCTTTGCAGTCGCAGTTTATGTCGAGCGTGGCGGCGAGAGACGCAGGTTTCCTTCGGTTTTCCATGATTTCACTCCAGATAATATGCGGGTTAGAGGGAGTGTTCGAAGACGGGTCAGGCCCGCCTTCGAACGTCGGTGAGCATTGTGATCAAGGCGTCGGAAGGCGGCTTGAAGCGCCCCGGCTTGATCGCAGGGGCACCGTGGGCTGCGAGAATCTGCAGCTTCTCTTCGGGATCGGCGCGCAAGTAGGTCTCGGTGCTCTGGATACTGGCGTGGCCGAGCCATAATGCGACCTTGCGAATGTCCCCCGTCGCCGCGAGCGTGTGCATCGCGCAAGAATGACGAAGCACGTGGGGTGTGACGCGCTTCCCAAGGATCGACGGCTGCTTCGTCGCTGCCGTCTTGACGTGCTCGGCCAATCGGAACGCAAATCCGTCGCGGGTCATCGGCTGCCCGTTGGCATTGAGGAAAATCTCGGTGACCTCAACTTGAGGCCGGATCGCAAGCCATGCGCGCAATGCGATCTGGGTCTCCTTCCACAGCGGCAGGACCCGTTCACGTCGCCCTTTGCCCATGATGTGCATGGTGGACAGGGAGCGGTCCGGGAAATCGCCCAGTTGCAGCGTTACGAGTTCCGACACCCTCAGTCCGCCAGCATAGGTAAGATGCAGCATCGCGCGATCACGGGTGCCGAGGCGTGTCCGGGGATCGGGTGTATCGAGCAAAGCCTTGATCTCGGCCCGGTCGAGGTAATCGATCAGCGCCTTGTCTGTCTTCTTGGTCGGGATTGCTCTGACACGGAGTGCCTGATCGAGGCAGGCTGGAATCCGGTACTCGATGTATCGGAAGAAGGATCGGATCGCGGCGAGCCTGCCATTGCGGGTCCGCACGCAGCTGCCGCGGCCGATCTCCACATGATCGAGGAAGGCCATGATCATGTCTGTGCCGAGATCCTCAACCTCGAGATCGGTCGGTCGGCGCTTCAGCCGATCGGCAGCGAACTGGACGAGGAGGACGAAGCAGTTGGCATAGGTCTTCACCGTGTGCGGGCTGACGGCGCGTTCGCGCGGCAGATGTTCCCGCAGATATGCCGAGAGATGGGGAGCAAGCGCCGTCATGCCGCTTCTCCTTGAAAAAGTTGCTCGCTTGCAGCCGCAATGTCGCGCAGCAGCACTGGCGTGGCTTCGAGATACCAGTACGTGTTGGCGATCGACGCGTGCCCCAGGTAGACACTGAGACCGGCCATGTGGTGGGCAATGGCCTCCCTGTCACGCGGGCAGGACTCAAGCGAGCGAACAGCGAACGTATGTCGCAGATCGTGGAGTCGCATGCCTGCCGTACCGGTTGCTCCACGATATCCGAGAAGCCGGGCCAACCTGACGAACACGACGTGGGCGCGCACCTTGTGCGGCGCCCGCCCCCGGATAGTGACGAACAGGTCATTACACTTGGCCGGGTGCTTCGCGCGGATCGCAATGTAGGCTTCGAGTGCTTGGCGCGTCGATGGCTGCAAGGCGATCAGTCGCTGCTTGCCGAACTTGCCGTTGCGGACGACCAGCCCATCCTCGACCAGATCGTTGCACTGTAGCGCGAGAGCCTCGGAAATCCGGAGACCTGTCGCCGCGAGCAGGCCGAACAGGTAATGGTACGTGTATGGGCTAATCGTGCCATGGGGCGGAACGTTCAATGCCGCCGCCATGATCGCCCGCACCTGGTCCGCTTCGATTATGGTCGGAGTGGGACGTGGCCGCTTCCCCCGGCCGAAAACGCCGACAGGCGGGACTTCGTTGTCTGGGTCCTCGGCATGAGCGAAAAGGCTGAAGTTACGAGCAGCGTCGTACCTATGGCGAGCCACGTTTTGCGAGCTTGCCGTGTGGCACCAGTCGTAGATGCGCTGCACTCGGGTGTGCCGGTCACCGAAGCGTTCAGCGAAAGCGGCGTATTGGCGCAGCAGTCGTTCCTGTTCCGAGAACTTCCGCCCCAAGCTGCGATACAGCGAGACGTATCTGGCAATCTGCGTGCTCAGCATGACGGTTCTCCCGGCCATGGCTGCGCGATTTTCATGAGCATCGGCAGGTCGACCTTGGCGTAGATGGCGGTGGTCTCGGGCGAGCTGTGGCGCAGGATCGTTCCAACGGACTCCAGCCCTGCGCCCGCGCGCAGCAAGTTGGTGGCAAGCGAATGCCGGAAAATGTGCGATCCGGTCGGCACGCCTTCGATCCCGCCGCGCTCATGCGTGCGTGCAACGATGCCGGCGATCTCCGCCGATGAGCGGAACGAACGGAACGGGGCTTGCGCGCGCACGAACAGATGCGGATCGGCGGTCTTGGGACGCGCCGTGGCAATGTAGTCCAGGATCGCGTCACCGACGTCCTGAGGCAATGGCAGGCGATCAGGCCGACGCGTCTTGCCCTTGACCGTCAGGTGGCCCGAGCGCCAGTCGATATCGTCGAGGTGCATATCCCGAATATCACCGGCACGCAGGCCAAGCCGGGCGAGCAGGAGAATGATGGCCTTGTCCCGAACTTCCACCGGGCGATCAGTCGGACATGCGCCGATGATCTGCTCGATCGTTGCCGGGTTAACGTGCCGGGGCAGCGTCGAAAGACGGTAGCGTTGCACTGATGGGATCGCGTGCAACAAAGCTGGACGGCAAATACCCTGCACGACCAGGAACCGAATATAGCTCCGTATTATCGTGACGAGCAGTGATGCCGAACCCGGCGTCTCCTTGCTTCGTTGTTGAAACGCCCGTCTGAGGACGGCTGCATCCCATTGTGAAGGCTCGCCGAGCATAGGCGCGAGCCGCCTGATATCGGCCCGGTAGCGCCGGATCGTCTCATCGGTCGCGCCGCGGTGTTGCTTGAGCCATGCCAGATATGCCGCCATGTGCGGGTCGTCATCCGACACCAGTTCGACTGAAGGGATGACACCGCGGTCGCGCAAGAACTCGACGAAGTGCCGAGCGCCTCGCCGCCGCCGCTTCGCGCCCGAGGCAACAAGCTTGCCTCGCTTGCGCCAGACCGGACATCGACAATCATGCGCGCCGTACTGGTCGATGATCGTGTCATCGATATCGGCCCATTGTCGTCGCGCAATGCGAAGCCAGGCCGCGAAATGCTCGGCCTCGGATCGATAGGACTGGGCCGGTCCTTGCGCGAGTTGCAAGCGATCGATCCCATCGAAATAGTCGGCGAGGTGCCGTGGCAGATCGTCGATCCCGTCGTCGACACCGACGTAGCCTTGATCCTCCAGGAAGCGGACGAAGCGCCTGACTCGCGCTGCAATGTCCGCCTTATAGACTGGCTGCTGCGCCGAATACCGGTGGCAACGGCACCGATGCTTCTCGAACCGCCGAACGGTCCGATCGTCGATCGTGCGGATCGCGATCCCATGCAGTTCCATCCAATGCAGGAAATGACGGGCCGCAGCGCCAAACAGAATCGCACTGCCTGACCTCTCGTCGAGCGACAGAGAGGAGAGGAATGCGGTGAGTAGAGCGTCGTGACTGGGCGGGTCTTCGACCCGGAGCCGGGCCGCTCGAAACGACAATAATGATCTTGATCGCATGTTGGTTCCTTCGACTTGTTCAGGTCGAGGGAACCGTAATTATCTGGAGTGAAATCATGGAAAACCGAAGGAAACCTGCGTCTCTCGCCGGCACGCTCGACATAAACTGCGACTGCAAAGAATATGT
>NZ_JAUQOM010000051.1 GCF_030580935.1 Sphingobium cyanobacteriorum
GCATTGGGCCCTCGGCGCTGACGGAGGCCATGGGCATGCTCAACCACCATTTCGCAGCAGCCGCCTGATCGGCGCAGAGCGACAGCCTACCTCTGACTGCCGCCAATCTTTGCAACAGAGCCGCCAAATCCGCGCTGTCGGACGCCAGAACACAAGACCAAGAATTGCCCCGGCGACGATCGTGTTCGAGCAGGGCCTCAGGTGTCCGCGCCGCACCCCGTCGTCCAGAATGTCGGTCAATCTCGCCCTGACTTGACCGACTTGCTGCAGGATCGACGCCCGGCGCTCCTCACCAAGATAAGCCACGTCGTTGAGCGCAGCAATTTCCGGACCATTGGTCGCCAGAGCCCGATCAAGGAAAGAGGCGAGGATCGCGATGCTATCCCCGCCTGCATCCTCGGCATCCACCAGATGTTGCTCGAGAATTTCGCAGGTCCGGCGATAGCTCTGGAAGACCAGATCCTCCTGGTCGTCGAAATAATAGTAGAGCGCAGCGCGCGACACCCCGAGTTCTTTGGCAATCGCGGGCAGCGAAACCGAGGAAACGCCTATGCGATTGAGGGTACGCGCCGCCACCTCGAGCACACGCATCCGCCTTGAACCGCGAGCAGAGCGGCTTTTTTTCCCGGGTTCGATCACACGCCCTTTCACCACAGCCGTCCCATTTACGTCAACAGGCGCTATTATACCCAAATGTCAAATTCAGGCTTGACTCCAATGTGACTCTAGATTTTATCTGTAATCCCATTTGTCAAATTTTGACCTCGCGATTGTGAGCACACAGCGCGTCATGGGGTTTGGAGAGGGAGTTCCCATGCAGAAGAATTGCAGCGCCTTGCTCATATCGGTCGCAACTTTCGCGATCACTTCGCCGGTCGCCGCTCAGTCCGTCAGCGACGACACCGCCAGTCCGGCGGAAATCATTGTCACTGCTCAGAAGCGTCAGCAAAGCGTGCAGGATGTGGCTGCGGCGATCACGGCCATCTCTGCCGATACGATCGAGCAGCGCGGCGTCACGTCGGCGAGCAATCTCCAGTTCATCGTTCCCAGCACGCAGATCGGAAACCTACTTGGCCAGACTGCAGTGACCATCCGTGGGGTCGGCCTGAATGAAGGCGCACCTGGTGTCGCGATCCATGTCGATGGTGTCTACCAGGCCCGTCCGTCGATGGGTGACATGCTTCAGATCGATATCGAGCGGGTCGAGGTATTACGCGGCCCCCAGGGAACGCTCTATGGCCGCAATGCCAACGGCGGCGTGGTCAACTTCATCACCCGAGCCCCGACCGGCCAGTTCGAAGGTTACGCGCTGGCCAGCTATGGCAACTACAATGAAGCTCGCCTGCAGGGCATGATCAATGTGCCCATCACGGACAAGGTTCGCGCGCGGGCGGTGGTGGACTGGAACAAACGGGGCGATGGCTTCGTCAAGAACATCGTGCCTGGCGGTCAGGATCTGGACAAGGCGGAAACAATCTCCGGGCGCGGCCGGATCGACCTGATGCCAACCGAAGATTTCAAGATCGAATTGAAAGGGGAATTCCTCAACAGCGACGGACCGTCGCAGTATTTCACGCTGCATAATCTCCCCACACCGCTGGCGCTTTATCTCAATCCGGCGCTGGCAAGCGCGACCTATTCTTTCGCACCTTGGCGGACATCGGCAAACGATCCGGTCAACACGCGCCGCCGTTATGGCGCTTTGTCGGCAATCGCCACGCTTAATCTTGGCCACGTCAGCCTCAAGTCGATCACCGGCTATTCGCACCTCAGCGATCGGTCGCTGGCCGATGACGACGGCATCGACATTTCGATGTTCCCTGTCCGGCGCGATTATATCTCCAGAAGCTTCTCGCAGGAATTCAACGTTTCCTATTCGAGCCAGCTGGTCGATGCTGTGACCGGCGCATTTTACCTGAATGACAAGCTGGACCACACGCTCGACCATGCGCTCAAGGAGGGTTTTGCAGTCACGCTGTTGCCAGACAATGGCCTGCCCCCCGGCAGCCAGCTGCTGTTCCGCGTCCCAAGCTACAAGACCGAAGTCAAGGCTGTATTCGCCGACGTGACGCTGCATCCATCCGAGCGGCTGAGCCTGATCGCGGGCGTGCGCTATTCGGAGGAAACGCAGCACCAGACCCAGCAGAACAATATCACGTTCGGGCCCAGTGCACCGATATTCACCTGCCCGCTGCGCACCAACGACGCGAAGTTCACTTCGACGACGCCCAGATTTGGTGCGCGTTACGAAGTAACCGACGACGCCAGCATCTATGCGACCTATTCCAAGGGGTTCAAGGCAGGCGGCTTCAACCTTTATGCCTGCGACAACCCGTTCAATCCGGAAAAGCTCACTTCATATGAAGGCGGATTGAAACTGCGGCTGCTGGACCGCACCTTGACGCTGAACATCTCTGCCTTCCAGTACGATTATACCGATCTCCAGATCAGCCAGGTGATCGGCCTTGCACGTTTCATCAAGAATGCCGCTGCAGCAAAGGTGAAAGGCGTGGAGGTCGAGACCGCATGGCGGCCGGACAATCACTGGACGCTCGACGCCAATCTTTCGGCACTCGACGCCAAATACACGCATTTCTCCAATATTGACGGCCTGGCCCCCGATAAGGGCACCCAGGTGCTGGACGGCAAGCGGCTCAACCGATCGCCGCAATTCTCCAGCAATTTCGGGGTGAGCTATCGTACCACACCGGGCGACCTTGGCGCATTCACCTTCCGCGTCGATGTTAGCCAGCGTAGCAGGCTGTACTTCCGCGAATTCAACGGCCCTCTGGATGTGCAGCAACCCTATGGCCTGCTCAATGCGGCGGTGATCTGGGATAGCCCGGGGCAGCGTCTTCGCGTGCGGGCCTATGGCAACAACCTGACAAACAAGGCGTACATCGCTCAGATGAGTTCGTCCGACAGCTTCGGTGCGCGCTTCGTCAGCTGGGGGGCGCCGCGCCAGTACGGAGTCGAGGTCAAGGCTGCCTTCTGAAAGTCACGTCGCGCTGACTGCACCATCCGGCAGTCTTCAAATCGCGTGAGATCAGAGCAGTGAAGCGGGTGCCTTGAATCGGGCCCCATGGCCCACTCGGGCACCGTTTCTCCGGGTGTCGCCCCGGCGCCATCATGGTCGTTGAACTTGGCTGCCTTCTTCTGAGGGATACAAAAATGTCTGAAACCGAGATTGCAGCATTCAAGCGTCGGTGGGTCGAACAGATGACCGCCCTCGCCGCAGCCCCGCCGCCGACTATCGAACAGCAGCGCGCGGCCTTCGACGCCGAACACGGGGCTGTGCCTCCGGCAGAAAACTGCACGATCGAACCGATCGACACCGGAACCGTTCGGGGCGAGCGCATTGTCCCGGCTGGCGCGGATATGGGCAAAGCGCTGCTCTACCACCATGGCGGTGGTCATGCCTTCGGCTCTGCGCTGAGCCACCGTCACCTTGTCTCCCGGCTAGCCAGCGCCGCAGGTGTGGTCGCATTCAACATGGACTATGCCCTTGCGCCTGAACACCCGTATCCTGCTGGGTTAAACGAGGCTCTGTTGCAAAAATCGTGAAGCTTGAGCATGCTTGGCGGAGATTGGACGGACGGAACGATGACGGATTTCAAGTGGCGCCATTTCCAGGGTGATGTGATCCTGTGGGCGGTGCGCTGGTA
>NZ_JAUQOM010000052.1 GCF_030580935.1 Sphingobium cyanobacteriorum
TGATGGAACCGATGTTCATGGCGAAACCTCCTGATGCTCTCGAACCCCTTGTCCGAGACACCTCACTCTCACCCCCTCTCCTCCCCGGCCGTCGGCCGGGCAGGCGCGCAAGCGCCCTCATCGGCGCGCTGTTCGCGCGGCGATGGTCGTCGTTCCGGAGGGTCTCAGTCGCCGAAGAGCCGTCGCTTCAGTCGGGTCTGCCAAGGGCTGTCGACGTGATCGGAAGTTGCGGCGCGGTCGGCATGCAGGGTTGCCGCCAGCTCGTCGGGAACGATGGCAAAGGCCGTTGCAATCGCGATCGCGGCCTCGGGGGTGGGGAGTTCGCCCGGTTCGGATCCGCACCATTCGATGATGTGGTCCTCGCCGTCCACCTGGGGGGCGAAGGCCTGGACGAAGAAGGTCGCCAGTGGGCGGTCCCATCCGATCGTCGCCTCGGCGACGTCGGGGCGGTCAGCGCGGGGCTGAAGGACGTGGCGGCTCATGCGTGCTGGGTCCGGCGGATACGGTGGCGAACGTGCCGCTCGGCACCCTGGGCGCTCTTCATGGCCGTGGCGACCGCGCGTGCGGCCTTGGAGGCACCGGCCTGGCGCAAGAGATTGCGGGCTTCGCGCAGGCAGTCGATCGAGGTCAGGATCGCGGTCGCGTCCTGCTCGGTTGCGGGTCGTATCGCGGACATGGGCTGCTCCTTCTGACGATGGGTTGCCGATGCGCCTGCCGGTGATAGGCTGCGCAGCTGAGGAGGTCGACATGGCGACCAATGCGATGGACGCCCCGTCCGCGGGGCGGGCGAAGCTGTTCTCCGGTTGGATGGTCGCAGGGCTTCTTGCCCTGCACGTCGCGGCTCTGACCGTGATCCACTATGTCGTGGGGCCGATGCTGGGCATTTCGCCGTCGACGCCCGACCTGATCGCCGCGACGATCGTCTCCGCGGCAGTTATCGTGATTTCCCTTGTGCGCCGTGACGTAACCACGGCCGATCGTCGGGCGCGTGTCTTGGCGGTGCTGCCGCGATGGAACGCGGCGACCATTCTGACGATCGTCGGTGCATTGGCGATCAGCCAGATCCCGCTCGGGATCATGGCGCTGCAGGGCAACACCGTCTGGCAGATGGGCGCGGCTGAGAAGCTGGCGATCGGAGAGGCGCTCGCGGCCTCGGGCGGGGCATCCTCGATCGCGCTGGTCGTGGCGACGGTGCTGGTCGCCCCGGCGATCGAGGAACTGCTCTATCGTGGCTATCTGCTGGGCGCGCTGCGCGAGCGCATGCCCGCCTTCGCCGCGGTGCTGGTATCGGCGCTGCTGTTCGTGTTCGTGCTTCACTTCGAGCCGTCGAACCTCGTTGCCGCGTTCTGTCTCGGCCTCGGCACGGGATGGTGCGCTTTGCGGACCAGCTCGTTGCTGCCTGGGTTCGTCGTCCATGCGGCGAGCAATGCGTTCGGGCTCTGGTATCTGTCGCTCGCGGCGGCCTGAGGTCGCGGCCTCCGGCCTAATAGTCGCGGGCGAGCATGATGGTCAGGACGCGGGTGGTAATCGAGGCGTCCGCCGGATCTTCCGAGCCGTATTCCAGAGCGGCGTCGTAATAGTCGATCTTGAAGAAGATGCGCTCGCCGTCGAGGTCCAGCGCGCCGAAATCGTGCTCGGTGCGATCGTCTGCGGCAAAGCGGAAATTGCGCACCGCCTTCAGGAGACGGGCCTGGGCGATTACGAGGTCGATGCTCCGGTCGCCCTTGGCGATGGTGGCGAGGCAGTCGCGAGTGGCAACGATGCGCGCCGAGTGGTCGAGGCCCATGCGGCAGCGATCGTTGAGTTCGACGATGCGGGTGATCGACGGTGCGAGAGTAGCCATCATGCTGCCTCCTTCAGGCCTGCGTTGAAGCGGTCGAGCCAGTCCCGCATCGTCGGGCGCTCCTCGAGGGGGATGGAGGCGGCGACGTCCTGGAACCGGATCAGGTCGAGCGGAGCGTCGCGCTCGATCGCGTCGATCTCGGCCGCAGGGAGCAGCCTCTCCCAGCGGATGAAGTCGCTCATACGGCCGGGGCGTGCGCGGGTGGTCTTGCGCCAGAGGCCTTCGACGGTCCGGAGCCGCGGCGCGGCGCGGGCCTCGACCAGCACGATCAGGCGAAGGCACCAGGTCGGGAGCGCGCGGACCTCCTCGGGTGTCATTCCGATGCAGAACCAGCAGCTCGACTTCGGCGGCACCGGGAGGCCTTCGGCCTCGATCCGGCGGGCGCAGTCGTCCCGATCCCAGCCCCATTCACGCAACGGGTACTGGCATTCGTAGAGCGGATCGTCGATCGTGGCGGCGTGCGAGTAGCGGATCGTGTCGCGCTTGCCGGCGTCGAAGCCGATCAGGCGGATGACGCGCTGGCCGCGTGCCCACGCGTCGATGGCGGGCTGCCAGGTCCGCAGAAAGGCGTCCTGTGGCGCTTTTTTGTATTTGAGGCTGCAGCTTGACCCACCGAGCGATTTGCTGGGGAGGGTGGCGTTGGTCAGCGCCATTTCGAGCAGTGAGTAATAGGGCGGCCAGTGCTTGAAGCGCTTGGGCGTGTAGGAGACGATCTCGTGCCGGATGCCGTGGGAGCGGAGCCATGGCCCGATCACGTCGAGATAGGCATAGGTCTCGGGCTTCTCGACGCCCGTGTCAGCGGTCAGCACCAGGTCCGGGGCTTCGCCGCGGGCGACCTTCTCGACCAGCAGGGCCGTGCTGTCGACGCCGACGCCGTAGGCGAGCACGACCGGCGGTGGTGCGGCCACCATGATGATGTCCGGGCTACGGGCGGCGGCGGAGCCGTCGTTCCTGGCGCCTGGCCTCGGTTCGGGTCGGGCGTCCGCGGCCGAGGCGGCGAGCGCGTCGTTCACGGCGCGCATCGCGGGCGTCGTGTTGGTCGTTGGCATGGGGGCGCTCCGGGCTCGAGTCGATCACATGATCGACCAAGCCCGCGCCCCCTCCCCTCTCCGTTGGCGCGTCGAGCGCCAGGATGTCGGCGAGCGTCGGTGCGGGCGAGCGTAGCGGTCGGCGGCCGAAGCGGATGCCATGGTTCGTCGCATATTTGCTGACCGAGCAAGCCTTGCGTCCAAGGGCAGTGGCAAGGTCGGCGATTGCGACTCCGTGTCGGAAGGCGAGATCGAGCGCCCGCGTTTCGTCGGCGCTGAACGGGCGGATGTAGCCGTGGACGAGCCCGAGCAGGTTCGCGCGGCTGAACATTGCGGCTTTGGTCCGCCCGAGTTGGGCGGCGAGCGACTGGTTGGGCATCTTCCCATAGTGCTCGCGGAGAAACGCTTCCTGGGCATCGGTCCAGTCCGGTCCCATTCGCCATCCATTGCGGTTGGCGTGCGTGCCGCGCAGGCCGAGATATTCGGCGCGCCAGCGAAGCGAGCAGGCGGTGCGGCCGAGCCGCGCGCGGAGCGGTGTGAGGCTTGCTGCCGTCTCATAGGCATTGCGCAGCAGCACATCCTCGTCGGGCGTCCAGGCGCGGCCCCAGCCCCGGCCATAGCCGAGGGCGTGTCGCAAACACTTCTGGAGGCAGCTATCACCCAGCCAAGGCCGGTATTTTCATGCTTTGTTAACCTTTTGCAGTCCGAAGAGGCGCGCAAGCAAATCATTCTGGTCATTGACGGTCC
>NZ_JAUQOM010000053.1 GCF_030580935.1 Sphingobium cyanobacteriorum
CATTGGGCCCTCGGCGCTGACGGAGGCCATGGGCATGCTCAACCACCATTTCGCAGCAGCCGCCTGATCGGCGCAGAGCGACAGCCTACCTCTGACTGCCGCCAATCTTTGCAACAGAGCCCGCGACTTCTCGCTCCAGGGCTATGAACAGGGGTTCTTCATGGGCCCGACGCTGCTCGATCATGTCGCTGCCGACCATCGCAGCTATCATGAGGAGATTTTCGGCCCGGTGCTGCAGATCTTGCGCGCGCGGACGCTGGAAGAGGCCACGGCCTATGCCACCCGGCATCAATATGGGAATGGCGTGGCGATCTTCACGCGGAGCGGACATGCCGCGCGTGAGTTCGTGAGCCGTGTAGAGGTTGGCATGGTCGGCGTGAACGTGCCGATTCCGGTGCCGGTCTCCTACCACTCGTTCGGCGGCTGGAAGCGTTCGGGTTTCGGCGACCTCAATCAATATGGCATGGACGGCGTGCGCTTCTACACGCGGGTCAAGACGGTGACGCAGCGCTGGCCCGCGGCGGATGCGGCGGGCGAAAGCAGCTTCGTCATCCCCACCATGGCGTGATGTCCGGCGAGGCGCGCGATTGCGCGCCTCGCCTCGTCCATCGGTTGAGCCCTTGTCAGGCAGCTGTGGAAACCTGGGCGCAGATCATTTTGTACTGGAGATAGTCGTCCATCCCGAGATGCGACCCCTCGCGGCCCATGCCGGATTCCTTGATGCCGCCAAAGGGCGCCACCTCGGTGGAGATGGCTCCGGTGTTGTGGCCGACCATTCCATATTCAAGCGCTTCGGTGACCCGCACGCTGCGGTCGATGTCACGGGTATAGAGATAGGCCGCCAGCCCCGCGCGCGTGTCGTTGGCCAGGCGGATCGCGTCCTGCTCGGTCGCGAAGCGCACCAGTCCTGCCACCGGCCCGAACGTCTCCTCGCGGCAGATCAGGGCGTCGGGCGCCACGTCGACGATCACGGTCGGGGCGAAGAACGTGCCCGGCCGGTCGAGCGGGGCGCCGCCCGTGGTCACCCGGCCGCCGCCGGCGACGGCGTCATCGACATGAGACTGCGCCTTGGCGACCGCGCGGGCATCGATCAGCGGACCCTGATCGGTCGGGCCGTCCAGCCCCGAGCCGACCACGAGCGTGGCGACACGCTGGGCCAACCGCTCCGCGAGGCGATCGTAAATGCCGTCCTGGACCAGCAACCGGTTGGCACAGACGCATGTCTGGCCCGTATTGCGGAACTTGGAGGCGATGATGCCCTCGACGGCCGCGTCCACATCCGCATCGTCGAATATGATGAACGGGGCGTTCCCGCCTAGCTCGAGGGAAACCCGCTTGACGGTCGACATGCACTCGGCCGCCAGCTTCTTGCCCACTGCGGTCGAGCCGGTGAAGGTGAACTTGGCCACGCGCGGATCGGATGTGAGCACCGCGCCGATCGGCGGCGCGTCGCCGGCCACGACGTTGAACACGCCGGGCGGCAGGCCTGCTTCCTCTCCCAGTTTCGCCAGCGCCACGGCGGACAAGGGGGTGAGTTCCGAAGGCTTGAGGACCATAGTGCAGCCGGCGGCGAGCGCAGGGCCGGCCTTGCGGGTGATCATCGCGAGCGGAAAATTCCAAGGGGTGACGGCAGCCACCACGCCCACCGGCTGGCGCAGCACGCTCAGTCGCTTGTCGGGCAGGTGCGGAGTCAGCACCTCGCCGCGTACGCGCCGCGCCTCTTCCGCAAACCATTCGAGGAAGCCGGCGGCATAGGCCACCTCGCCGCGCGCCTCGGCAAGGGGCTTGCCCTGCTCGGCGGTGAGGATGCGGGCGAGATCCTCGGTGTTGGCGAGCATGAGCTCGCTCCACAGCCGCAGGATTCGGGCGCGCTCCTTGGCAGGGCGGGCGGACCATGGCCGAAATGCCGCCGATGCCGCCGCGACGGCGCTCTCGGCGGACGGGCCGCCGAGGTTCGCGACCTCGCCGACCAAAGTCCCGTCGGCCGGATTGCGGACCGCCAGGGTCGCGTCGCCGCGCACCCACCGGCCGTCGATATATCCGCCCGACCGCAACAGTTCGGGGCGTGACAGGCCCAGCGATGCGGGAGCAGTCATGCCGGCGCGGTCTCGCTTCCGACGTTCGCCTCCACAGCGGCCCGCGAACCGGGCACGAGCGCCGCCTCGAGCGCATCCAGCCCCTCGTCCAGCAGGGCGTCACTCGCCGTCAATGGCACCAGGATGCGAATGGTTTCGCCCTGCGTGCCGCAGGACAGCAGGATCAGGCCCGCCTCCAGCGCCCGCGCGCACAGCGCCTTGGCGCCCTCGCCATCGACCTTGCCCGTGCTCGCGTTCATCACATCGAACCCGATCATCGCGCCATGTCCGCGCAGATTGGCGATCGGCACGGTGTCGTTGCGCTGCCCGGCTGCCGAGATCCGCGCCCGTATCCGCGCGCCCATCGCGTCGGCGCGGGCCAGCAGCGCCTCGTCCTCGATCACGTCGAGCACCGCCAGCGCCGCCGCGCACGCCACCGGGGATCCGCCATAGGTGCCGCCCAGGCCGCCCGGCTCGACCGAATCCATGATCGCCGCGCGGCCGATCACCCCCGACAGGGGGAAGCCGCCGCCCAGCGACTTGGCGATGCATACCAGGTCCGGTTCCACGCCCGAATGCTCGACCCCGAACATCCGGCCGGTGCGGGCGAACCCGGTCTGCACCTCGTCGACGATCAGCAGGATGCCGTGCGCGTCACACCGTTCCCGCAGCGCCTGCAACAGTTCCGGCGGCGCCACATTGAACCCGCCTTCGCCCTGGATCGGCTCGATGATGATGGCCGCGACGCGGGCCGGGTCGACATCGGCGGCGAAGAGCATATCGAGCGCCGCCAGGCTGTCCTGGGTATCCAGGCCCTTGCTCGCCGAGGGGAAGGGGATGTGATGGATCTCGCCCGGGAAAGGTCCGAAGCCGCGCTTGTACGGGCTCACCTTGCCCGTCATCGCGGAGGCGAGCAGCGTGCGGCCATGGAAGCCGCCGGCGAAGGCGATCACCGCCGACCGCCCTGTCGCGACGCGGGCGATCTTCACCGCATTCTCGGTGGCCTCCGCCCCGGTCGTGAACAGGATCGTCTTCGCGTCGCCGGAGAAGGGGGCGAGCCGGTTCAGCCGTTCCGCCAGCGCGACATAGCTTTCATAGGGAGCGACCTGAAACGCGGTGTGGGTGAAGCGCGCCAGCTGGTCGTGGACGGCGCTCATCACGCGGGGATGCCGATGGCCGACGTTCAGTACGGCGATCCCCCCGGCGAAGTCGACGAAGCGGCGCCCCTCGACGTCCCAGAGTTCGGCATTCTCGGCCCGGTCGGCGTAAATCGCGGTGGACGAGCCGACGCCGCGCGGCACGGCAGCGCTGCGGCGCTGCGCGAGGCTGGAATTGGTGGTCATGTGAAAAGCTCCGGTATCGTAGGATTCAGGTGTGAAAATCAGGGTTTGGGTGTCAACGGCGGAGCAAAAGTCGGCCATTCGGCGGCGTAAAACCAGGCCATCGTGTTACATGCCGGGGGGAGTGGCGTGAGGGCGTAGCCCGAGGGCCACTCCCCCCGGCATTGGTGTAAT
>NZ_JAUQOM010000054.1 GCF_030580935.1 Sphingobium cyanobacteriorum
TACAGAGACCCCCTCGCCCCTCGTTCAGAAATTTGGCTCAGGTCTTACCACCACCGAAATCGTTGATGGTGTCGGCCTGGTTTCGATCGACAATCCGCCTGTCAATGCGCTCTCGCGCGATCTCCGCGAAGCTATGATCGACGCCATCAACCATCTCGCTGCGAAACACGACGTTCAGTCGATCGTCCTTCTTGGAAAAAACGGTACGTTCATCGCCGGAGCCGACCTAAAGGAGTTCGGCAAACCCCTGACCGATCCCACATTGCCGGATGTCATTGAAACCATCGAGCAGTGCTCGAAGCCAGTCATCGCGGCAATCGAAGGGGCGGCACTCGGCGGTGGCTACGAAATCGCCCTCGGTTGCGACGCGCGGATCGCGACGGAAAAGGCTGCCGTCGGACTGCCGGAAGGAACCTTCGGAATAATTCCAGGTGCCGGGGGCACCGTCCGACTGCCTCGGGTGACTGATGCCGTCACCGCACTCGACATGATCGCGTCTTGCCGTCAAGTCAAAGCTCCAGAAGCCAAGAACCTCGGCCTCATCGACGCTATTGTTGGGAAAATTCCAGACGATGCGATTGCCTATGCTCGTGCCTTCGGGACCACGAAGATCAGATTAAGGGACAGAGAACCAAAGCCCTTCGATCACAAGGCGTTTGACCTTGCCGTCCAGCAGGTCTTGAAACGCGGTCGCGGGCGACCCTTCGTCTTCGACCAGACCGAAGCAATCTGGCAGGCAGTCACGGTTCCCTTCGATGACGCGCTCGCGTCAGCCCGCACCGCATTTCGGCGCCTCCGCGATTCCGATGAGTCGGCGGCCCTGCGGCATCTTTTCTTTGCGGAAAGGCAGGCCGCGCGTGTCGAGGGCCTCGCGGACGCTTCGCCCTTGTCGATCGAGACAGTCGGTATCGTCGGAGCCGGAACCATGGGCGCGGGGATCGCCGCCGCTTTTCTCGCCGCAGGTTATCCGGTGAAGCTCACGGACCTCAAACAAGAGGCCCTAGCAAGCGCACGGACCCGCATCGAAGGTTTTCTCGCGAAAGCTTCGAACCCCGCCGAGCTGACATTGGTCCATGATCTCGAAGATCTTTCAGAGTGCGATCTGCTCATCGAAGCTGCCTTCGAGGATCTGGCCGTGAAGACTGAGCTCATGGCTCGTTTCGACAGTTTCGCCAAGACCAATGCGATCCTTGCGACCAACACTTCCTATCTCGATGTGAATGTCATAGCCGCCGCGACCACGCGTCCTCAATCCGTCGTTGGACTGCATTTCTTTGCGCCGGCGCACATCATGAAGCTTCTGGAGATTGTTCGGGGCGAAGAAACATCACCGGAAGTCCTGCAGGCCGCTTTTGCGATCGCAAGACGGCTTCGGAAAGTCGCCGTCGTTTCCGGAGTCGGAGAAGGCTTCATCGGCAACCGCATCTACAATGCTTACCGCGCACAGAGCGAAGCGATGCTGATCGATGGCGCAAGCCCGGACGAAATTGATACCGCCCTTGAGGCGCTCGGTTTTGCCATGGGGCCGTTCAGCGTGTCGGACCTGTCAGGGCTCGATATAGCTTGGGCTAACCGGAAGAGGAAGCAGGAGGCCCGCGGGGACAAGGATGGTGACGTTCCGGTCCTCGAATGGCTTGTTGAAGCCGGCCGGCTCGGCCGCAAGACAGGTGCCGGCTGGTATCGGTATGACGATGGCCAACGCGCATCGGACCCAGACGTGAGAAATCTCATCGCGAAGGCGCGGGCACATTATGGCGCTGCGCCGAGGTCGCTGGACCGGGACGAAATCCAGGAGCGCACGCTTTGCGCGATCGTCAACGAGGCCCTGCTCGTTCTGGAAGACGGCATCGCTTCGCGTGCCTCAGATATCGATCTGGTGATGATCAACGGATATGGCTTTCCGAAACATCTTGGTGGACCACTCTTCTGGGCGAAGCGTCAACCACGTTACCGCCTTGAACGTACTCTTGCGACCGTAGTCGGCGGCGGCCGCCGCGGGAACCTCGCATTGCTCGATTGAACCAACCCATACTTTTTGGAGGAATCCGATGTCCCCAGCCTATATCTGCGCCTATATCCGCACGCCGATCGGCCGCTTCGGTGGCTCGCTCTCATCCGTGCGGGCTGACGATCTCGGCGCTATCCCCTTGAAGGCAATCATGGCGCAAAATCCCAACCTCGACTTCGAAGCCATCGATGAAGTGGTGTTCGGGTGCGCCAACCAGGCAGGCGAGGATAACCGGAACGTTGCACGCATGTCGTCCTTGCTCGCGGGCATGCCTGTGAGCGTTCCCGGAACAACCATCAATCGCCTGTGCGGCTCCGGCATGGATGCCACAATCACCGGTGCGCGCGCTATCGCTTCCGGTGAAGCTGACCTGGTGATCGCCGGCGGCGTCGAAAGCATGAGCCGTGCTCCCTTTATCGTTCCAAAAGCCGAGACGGCTTTCTCTCGTTCGATGGAGATTCACGACACAACGATTGGCTGGCGCTTCATCAACCCACTCATGAAAAAGCAGTACGGCGTCGACTCGATGCCGGAAACCGCCGAGAACGTGGCGGATGACTTCAAGATCAGCCGCGAGGACCAGGATGCTTTCGCGGTGCGTTCGCAAGCGAAAGCAGCACAGGCCCAGACAAATGGCCGCTTCGCTAAAGAGATCACCCCGGTCACGATCCCGCAAAAGAAGGGCGACGCACTAATCGTCGACACGGACGAACATCCCCGCGCGACAACCATCGATGCTCTCGGCAAGCTCCGACCGATTGTCCGCGCCGACGGCACTGTGACCGCAGGCAATGCGTCAGGCGTGAATGACGGAGCGGCGGCAATCCTTCTGGCTTCCGAAGCCGCCGTCAAGAAATTCGGACTGACTCCGATCGCACGCGTTCTGGGTGGCGCGACCGCAGGTGTAGCACCGAGGATCATGGGATTTGGCCCTGCGCCGGCGACCAAAAAGCTGATGTCCCGCCTTGGAATGCGCCAGGAGCAGTTCGATGTCATTGAGCTCAACGAAGCGTTCGCATCTCAAGGGCTTGCGACGTTGCGTGACCTTGGCATCGTCGACGACGATCCTCGCGTGAATCCAAATGGGGGTGCCATCGCCTTAGGACATCCATTGGGTATGTCGGGCGCACGGATCACGGGCACGGCGGCGCTGGAGCTGGCGAACACCGGCGGCAAATTCGCCCTCGCGACCATGTGCATCGGCGTTGGTCAGGGCATCGCGATCGCCCTCGCGTCAGTATAAGCATTGAAGGCTGGGCGGCGTCTCGTCGCCCATTCCCGAATTCCAGCTTGTTGTTCGTCACCTGAATGAACGTTGGCGTGCAGAACAGAAAAGCCGCAACCTGGTCGGGCTGCGGCTTTTTCCTTAACCATCACTTTCAGATTGCTTTACGCCATGGC
>NZ_JAUQOM010000055.1 GCF_030580935.1 Sphingobium cyanobacteriorum
GACCCGTCTTCGAACACTCCCTCTAACCCGCATATTATCTGGAGTGAAATCATGGAAAACCGAAGGAAACCTGCGTCTCTCGCCGCCACGCTCGACATAAACTGCGACTGCAAAGAATATGTGATCGACTATCTCGCCAAGAGCTTCCCAGTTCGCCTGATGGCGGTGTTCACTGACGAAAACGGCAATCCTCGCTCCGAGCCGATGAGTGACGCGCACGGCGCACCTGTACACTGTCGAACTGCGCTGGCCGCACGCGACCGGATGATCGAGCAGCTTTGCGCCCTGCCGCCGATCGCCACCGCGCTCGATGCCATCATCGAGCGTTTCGGTGTTGACCAGGTTGCAGAAGTCACCGGTCGGACGCGCCGGCTGATCGTCGGCCGCGATGGTCGCCAGAAACTCCAATCCCGCTCCCCACGAGCCAATGTGGCCGAAACCCAGGCATTCATGGACGGAGCCAAGCGCATCCTGGTGTTCTCCGATGCCGGGGGAACCGGGCGCAGCTACCATGCCGATCTGACCGCGAAGAACCAGGCCCGCCGCGTCCACTTCCTGCTCGAGCCGGGCTGGCGGGCTGACGCCGCAATCCAGGGGCTCGGGCGGACCAATCGCACCAATCAGGCATCGGCCCCGCTGTTCAGGCCCGTGACGACAGATGTGCGCGGCGAGCGTCGCTTCATCTCGACGATCGCGCGACGGCTTGACAGCCTCGGGGCCTTGACGCGCGGGCAGCGCCAGACCGGCGGACAAAACCTATTCGATCCGGCCGACAATCTCGAAAGCATCTACGCCAAGGAAGCACTCCATCGCTGGTTCGGCTTGCTGTTCACCGGCAAGCTCGAAGCGGTCAGTCTCGGGCGCTTCCAGGAGCTGACAGGTCTCCGGATCGAAGGAGCCGACGGTTCAATGGTCGATGATCTGCCGTCGATCCAGCGCTGGCTCAACCGCATCCTGGCGCTTCCCATAGCCCTGCAGAACGCGATCTTCGATGAGTTCATGGGGCTGGTCGAAGCGCGTATCGATGCCGCCCGGCAGGCCGGCACCCTTGATCTGGGCCTCGAGACCATCGCAGTCGAGGACTTTGCGGTCCTTTCCGACACGCTGCTGCGCACCGATCCGGCATCGGGCGCGACTACCCATCTGCTGGAGCTGGAAATCGCCAGAGCCTTGAAGCCGCTTACGTTGAAGCGGCTCGAGGAGATCCACGGCCTCACCGGGCAGCGGCAGCGACCGGTTCGGAACGCCCGCTCTGGTCGGGTTGCCTTGCTCGTGCCTGCCCGCAGTATTCTTGCTGATGACGGCACCCGCGTTTCCCGCTTCGAACTGCTGCGCCCCTTGAAGCGGACTCACATCACCGAGGATCAGCTCGCTGAGAGCAGCTGGGAGGCAATTTCCGTCGACGTTTTCCGTGAAGCCTGGGCGACCGAGGTCGAAGAAGCCCGTTCGAGCCACAAGCGCGAGCGCCTCTATCTTGCGACGGGCCTCCTGCTTCCGGTCTGGGACAAGCTCCCTTCGGATTTCGTGAGGGTAAGCCGCATTTCGGCAGCAGATGGCCGTTCGCTCCTCGGCCGAGAGGTTCCCGTCCATTGCGTGCCCGAACTGTGCCGAGCGCTGGGTCTGGAACGCGAGCAAACTCTTTCCGCCGACGACATTGTCCAGACCGTCTTGGCGACGGGCCGCGCCATGGAACTCGCGGGCCGCGAAAAGCTCCTGGTCAAACGCAGTCTGGTCAATGGGTCACAGCGACTTGAGCTTACGGGATGGAGTGCTGCTCGGCTCGACTGGTACAAGGCCCAAGGCTGCTTTACCGAGATCATCCGCTATCAGACCCGGCTCTTCGTGCCGATCGAGGGCGCGGCGAGCGTGATTGCCAGACTGGCATGATCGGCAGAGTTCCTTGCCAAATGGCATTATTTGCGATATATGATGCCATATGGAGAACTGCCATGCTGGCTCTGCAACCCGTTGATACTTCCGTTACCGCCTTCCGTCCCGATCCAATTACCCAGGACGAGGCAGCTGCCATGTTCCGAGCAGTCCTCAATCTGTTCGGCAAATGGGAACTGACCGACGAGCAGGCGGCAACGCTGCTCGACATGCCGGTGCGCTCCTATCGCCGATGGAAGGCGGAAGGCCCCGGGCGCATCTCGCGCGATGGCCGCGCGCGTCTTTCCAACCTCATGGGGATCCACAAGGCGCTTCGCATCATCTTCTCGGAGGCGACCCGCGGGTACACTTGGATCAAGGCAGCGAATGAAGCGTTTGGCGGAGCCAGTGCGCTCGACGTAATGCTGGGAGGCGAGCTTACCGACATCATGCGGGTGCGTCGCTACCTCGACGCCGAGCGCGGTGGCTGGTGACCGAAACAGCAGAAATCCCCGTTTCTAGAGTTGAGTGGAAGGGCGCTGTCAGGCTCATCCGCAGCGTCTTTCCGCCGATCGACCTGTTCGAGGACGTCGCCGATCCCGCGGACTGGCCGCTGCTGATCTCGGCCGAGCAGAAGACCAATCCACGCATTATGGCGACGATTGGCAATCTCGACCTGGTACCGATCAACCGACGCGTCGGCGGAAACGGAGCCTCCTACCTCATGGCGCCGTTCACCCATGTCAGCATTGACCGGCCAAGCCGATTTACCGACGGAAGTTATGGCGTGCTCTATGTCGGCGACCGGTTTGAGACCGCGCTGTTCGAGACGATCCACCACCATGCGCGGTTCATGGCACGAACCAAGGAAGCGCCTGGTTGGACCTCGCAGTTCCGGGAGATCGTCATGACGGTCGATGCAGGCCTGCATGATCTCCGGCCTCAGGCGGGGGAGCCGGTTCCGGCGCTCGCTCCCGACAACTATGCAGCATCTCAGGCGCTCGCGCAGTCCCTCAGGACAGCAGGATCGGACGGGATTGCCTACCCGAGCACCCGGCATACGGGTGGGGAATGCGTCGCGCTCTTCTACCCAGACTGCGCATCAAATCCCTTGCAGAGGCGTCATCTCGACTATCACTGGGATGGCCAGCGCGTTGACCTTGTCCGTGATGCCGGATCAGGGGCTGTTTTCCGCATCGTCGATTTGCCCCCCGATCCTGACTGATCGCATGAGTTGGGCTGTAGGATGTCCGAGAAAAGCTCCGGCCAGCGGACTCAAGTCTGCGCACGAGCCTTCACGATCTCATGCAGGGCTTTGTCCGGCGAAACTGGGCCCTTGTACAGCGGGCTACACGGTGTTGTCAACGGCGGAGCAAAAGTCGGCCATTCGGCGGCGTAAAACCAGGCCATCGTGTTACATGCCGGGGGGAGTGGCGTGAGGGCGTAGCCCGAGGGCCACTCCCCCCGGCATTGGTGTAATT
>NZ_JAUQOM010000056.1 GCF_030580935.1 Sphingobium cyanobacteriorum
GCTGTAGATCCCCACACCTCCCTGACTCGGCAGAAAGGCTTCAAGGTGGACGACTTTTACGCCGCCCGCAGCAGGACTATCCCGCCGCTACCGTGGTCGAATATTGCTCCGCCGTTCTCACCGGTGACGAGGTTGGCTTCACTTTCGCCAGCTACCGCGAATGGCTCGCCGGTGCTTCGGGCACGGCCGTTGACCATGCCGCCGAATTAATGCGCACATTCAGTCTGTGACCATCCGCGAAAGAAAGGCTTTCGGCTAAGCCCAGTTTGCGAACCGAGCCAGTCGTTCACATCCGCACCGGTAGCGTCGGGTCTCGACGAAAGCGGGCTTTCGTAGTGGGCTAACCGGGCGGTCGGCAGTACTCCCTAAACTCAGTCATAAGGGTAACCACGCCGATCTCCTGAAAGCGGTCATCCCGACTGACGCGATTGGACGACGGTGATAGTGCCCGGTGGAATAGTTCGTTGGGTCCGAGTATGCCTCAGTCATGGCCTTCTCGAACCCTCAGGTGTACATGGATGAACTGGCGGGACCGCTCTGCCGTCGCCTTGAGGGGGAGCCAACCGCCTACGACCTCGCCATTGCGACATGCATCATTCTGTACCATTTTGCTGATGTGGTGGCCCACGTGCGGGGCGGTAAGGCACATGAAGTCGCGGACGAGATCGCGGCGAAGGTCCCCGACTTTCACACGGTTCGGGCGATTGCCAACGCAGGCAAGCACGTGGAGCTGACCCGCCATCCGAAGTCTGAGTTGATAGGGCTGCGTGCTGAGCACATGGTCAGAGGGAAAGGCGCGGCGTTTAGCGACGGGTCTTACTTCGCGGACAATGTAACTTGGTCTGACATGCCGGATGCCGTGGTTGTGGAAACACCGGATGGCCGACTGCACGATGTGCCACACTTGTGCGCACGCGTCTTTAAAGATCTTTGCGCTGATGCCGCGCTTTTCCAAGTCTGAAGCGCGAAGGTACTTAAGCAATTGCCAGATGGCGCATCTAAGAGTGACGATCTAGAGCGCGCATAGGCTGAGCCATTTGGGGCATATGAATGAATGACAGCTTCGACTACGGATTAGACGAGAAAAACCGCATTTATATCGTGACTATCGTGTTTGTGGCGCTACTCGTCTTTGGGCCTGCTCAGCCATATGGGCTGGTCATCCGCTTCGCCTATTTGGCGGCAATTCCTGCCTTGCTGTGGCTGGCCCTGCGTCATGGCGGGGAAAAGCTCAATCTAAGCCCAAACGACAATGATCTCCTCAATCGCGGCATAACAGCGGCGATCGCAGGAATGCTTACGGTCGCAGCTTATCAGGCAGCCACAGCCAAGTATCATGGGGAGTGCACCCAGACGGTGAGAGACGGTCAGGGGGGATATGAATGCGTAGGCGATACCGTGACGGTCATAGGCCCCGACTACGGTATGGCCTTCATGTGGATTGTGTTTGCGGTCGCGGCGTTTTGGGCGGCGACAACACGCAGGTCGAGTTAATGACCGCAGCGATGCCGGCGAGACAGGGACTTGATGCAGCTGCGCAGGAGCGGCGCGGATCGAGAGTCATCCGGGCACTTCACATTAGGATTTCAGCGCTTCGGCGCTGCGAGGGGAGAGGGTGCGGACTTCGCGCGGGGGCTCGACCTATTCCTAGCACATGATTGAAAATTCAATCCGATTGCGGTAATCATGGCTGGGGCGAGGAGACCCTCGATGGACCATGATCGTTACGGACTGGATGGAATGCCGATCTCGTGTCGCGGTGCTGACTGCGATCCGGTCACGGGTCTTGCTTTCCCACGGGTGCGCGAAACAAATGGCGCCGGAATCCCGCATCTTAGGGTAATTCTCGCAGGGATGATGCTCGCGTTCATGGGCTTCTTTGCATGGCAGGCGCACCTGCTCGGCTGAGGGCCTAGGTTTGCCTCCGGGCGACATGCAGATGATCACGCTCTGGTTTGTCGGGGAAGCGCTCAAACTGGACAGCATAGCTATCGCCCAGACGGGCACGAACCTGCGTTGCCCAGCGCTCGCCCTGTTCATCCGAGATGTTGTTGCCTCTGAAGTCGAGCGCACGGTCGGCGTAGTGCGCGGATCCGGCCATATGCTGATTGCTGTCGTTGCCCGAGGTGACAACCGGCGTCGGCAGACCAAGTGCGCGCGCCTCGTCCGCGACCACGCCCAGTGCAGGCACCAGTCCGCCATCCATACGGCCGAGGCGAGCGCCAGGCTTAACCGTCATGCCAAGGCGGCGCGCATAGGTTGCACCATCGACGGGGCCTTCGGGGATGGCGAGCAAGGTTCCTCCCTCCTGTGGTGACGGTACAAGCATTTCAGCGCGCGCAACCGCCGGAACTGCTGGCGCTTGCGGCATGCCGAGACTGGCGTTGGTGTCCAGCGAACCTGAGCCCGCGATGCTGGCGACGTCAGTCAGTTCGTTTATCCGGTGCGCCCGCAGATCGCCCATCAGGTCATCCATGATGTAGGTGATGGCCTGATCACGGCGGGTAAGGTCGCGATAGTCGAGCCGAGGGTTCGAGATGTCCGGCAGGTGCCATTCGGGATGGTCGCGCTGCAGGGTCTCGTAGCGGTCCTGAATGAGGTTCGACATGTCGCTCGAGATCTGGAAGCCATGGCTTTCGGCATAACTTGCCTCGGACATCATCCGGCTGCCGATCTCGCGATAGCGTGCGGCGGCGGCACGGCGTTCTTCCGCTTCTGCTACTCGCCAGTCATTGCCGCCTGTACTGGTCCGCGAATGACTATGATCTGAGAACGGCGGAGCAATATTCGACCACGGTAGCGGCGGGATAGTCCTGCTGCGGGCGGCGTAAAAGTCGTCCACCTTGAAGCCTTTCTGCCGAGTCAGGGAGGTGTGGGGATCTACAGCGT
>NZ_JAUQOM010000057.1 GCF_030580935.1 Sphingobium cyanobacteriorum
TAACGCCGCTCCCTTATCGGAGCGGAACGTCGTTCCTCGCATGGGCGATCGTCAACAACAACCAGCCCGTTCCCGACGTGTTCTCCAAGATGACCAAAATCGCAGCTTCGGGCCGACTGGGCCGACAAGGACGAACTGTCGGTTCACCCGGACCACGGCTCCGCATGGGCGGCGCTGCTGCGTTTCGTGGACGATCGCTGGTCAGCCTTGCTCGGAAGCACTGAGGCACCCGAAGGCGAGACCGCGCGCGTCGACGCATTCTTCGCCCTTCCCGACGCCTTCTATCTCATCGGCGAAGTGGTGGCGTCGCTGCCCGCCGCCTAGCGTCCGTCTCCCTCGGCCAGGTCCATCAGCTTCTCGATGGCCTGCCAGTACGGCAGTCGTTCGCGGTCGCAGTATTCGACGAAGCGTCCCATCACGCTCACCGGGCCTTTGACGCTGACCTGGTGGAGCTGCTCGCCCGCGTAAGCCGACTTCTGCCGGCGCGGCAGTGCCGCAGGCGCGGACGGCTTCGAGAACCCGTGTTCGCGCCCGACGTCATCGACCGCAGCCGCGTCTCGGCGCTGATCCGTGCGACTGCGTTCAGCCCGCGCGCTCGGCCGGATGTCCGAGAGATCGTCGAGCCCAAGTTTGATGCCGTTGCTCATGCCGTCTGCTCCACGACGGCGTTCTGCCGCCTGATTTCCGTCACAACCTCCTGCACAAAGGCGGTGGCGTTGATGCGCGCCTTGTCCAGCCCGGTCGCCTGATCATCGCCGAGGCTCCAGAGCGAGCGGTAGTGTGTAAACATCGCGCGGAAGCCCGCGCGATCGTTCAGTGCAGTCTCGAAGGTCGGGATACCCGCACCCCTGAACTGCGACCTGATCTCCTTCTCGTCGCGGGTCGCGATCGCGGGGTTCACGCGCGTAAACAGCATGCGATACGGGATCTCGCGGCGAAGCGCCCTCCCCTCGTCCACCACCAGCTTGATCGCCCTGCTCGCCTGTCGCGCGTCGACCGGCGACGCCTGCAGCGGGATGATGACCAAGTCGGTCCGCGAAATCGCGCGAGACATGGCCAAGTTCGCGGTGCCCTCCAGATCGACGATGACGAACTGGCTGGAGGCTGCCGCCTCCTCGATCTCGTCGATGATCGCGTTGTCTGACGGAAGTTTCCGGCACTCGAATCCAGGATCAGGCGTCTCGCTCGCCCACGTCTCAAGCGTCCGGTTCGGGTCGCCGTCGATGACAGTCACCGAGGCTCCGGCCTGGCTGAGACCGCTGGCGAGCACCAACGCCGACGTGCTCTTACCCACCCCGCCCTTGGGGCTTGCAAAGCTGATTACCGGCATGCTCCAGCCTTCCTCGTCATCGCTGCGCTACTCTGGCGCAGCCTTCGCACTACAGGCAGTGACACCGCCCGCCATGACTGCGCCATGCCAGACCTCACATCGCTTGGCAACGCTACACATGGGAAGGCATGGCCATAGTATCCAACCAAGGCGTACTCCACGCCACGCACGCCTCCGCTATGCACCGCCCCGCCACGCAAGGCCACGCATGGCTAGTCTACGCTACGCGATGGTAGCCACCGCCTCGCACCGCTAGGCACCGCTTGGGTATGCTTAGCATTCTCCGCGGTTCAGCTGCGATGCTTCGGCCTTCTCTTGGTACCATAGTCTACCACTGGCCGAAGGGAGGGGAGGGGGAGCAGAATAGCGAAGGAGCAGTCGAGATGCCCTATACCGCACTGAAACCAAGCCAGGAACTCGTCGACATCGTCGGCTCGCTCGGCGGCGTTTGGCACGGGTACGTTGCGACATGCCGATGCCCAGCCCACGTCGATCGGACGCCGAGCCTGTCGCTGCGCCAGGGAGATCGCGGGATCCTTGTGACCTGCTTTGCGGGCTGCGAGGCAGAAGACGTCCTGCGCGAGATCCGTCGCATCCCGGTGACGAGGCGGTTCGAACCCCCGAAGGCCGACATACGGCGCGGGACCGGGAACGTCGAACGTCTCTGGGAACAGGCCCGCGACGTCATGAATACGCTCGGCGACCGCTACCTGCACCGACGCCACATCGCCGCAGGACCGGCCGATCTCCGCTTCCATCCGCGATGCCCGCTCGGACCCAAGGGACGCACCGTCTTCAAGCCCGCCCTGTTGGTCGGCGTGCGGGAGGGACACCGTCTCGTTGCCTTCCAGCGCATCTTCCTCGACCCGGCGACCGCGGACTACGAGTGCAAGGTCATGCTCGGACAACCGGGGCAGGGGGGCCTTGTCGCAAATTCTTCAGGTTAACTCGATGTTGACCATGGGGAGAGAAGTTGCCGCTCCTGATATTGCGGAGCGAGCCGATGATTTTGAATACCATTGCCGAAAAGCTGAAGCGCCAGTCGAAGGATGATTTCAAGGGCAGGCATTTCGAGGCCTGGCTGATTGTACAGGCGGTTGCCTGGTACTTGCGCTACCCGCTCAGCTATCGTGACTTGGAAGAGATGTTTCGCGAGCGGGGCTTCGAGGTCGATCATAGCACGATCAACCGCTGGGTATTGGCTTATGCACCTGTCATCGAGAAACGGCTGCGGCAGTTTCGTCGACCCCATTGCGGCTCGGTCCGGATTGATGAGACCTATGTCAAGATCCGCGGCAAATGGCGCTATCTGTACCGAGGGGCGTGTCGCAAACACTTCTGGAGGCAGCTATCACCCAGCCAAGGCCGGTATTTTCATGCTTTGTTAACCTTTTGCAGTCCGAAGAGGCGCGCAAGCAAATCATTCTGGTCATTGACGGTC
>NZ_JAUQOM010000058.1 GCF_030580935.1 Sphingobium cyanobacteriorum
AACGCCGCTCCCTTATCGGAGCGGAACGTCGTTCCTCGCATGGGCGATCGTCAACAACAACCAGCCCGTTCCCGACGTGTTCTCCAAGATGACCAAAATCGCAGCTTCGGGCCGACTGGGCCTACCTGGCGCGCGGCAAGGGGCCTGACCCTAAACACATCGGTTTCTTATCTCGATGCGAAGATCAAGGAGCTGACGACCTTTGACGACGAGCCTGCGACGCGTGGGATACGGAACACCGCGGGAAATCCTCTGCCCAATTCGCCGAAGTTCACGGTAAACCTGGGCGCGGAATATGGCTTCGACACGTCGCTCGGGCGGTTCTCGCTCCGCGGTGAGATGTTCAGAAGCGCCTCCTACAATTTCCGCCTGTTCAACAATCCGATCGATCGGCAGCGTGCCTATTCGATCTTCAGCGCCTTCGTGACCTATGCCGATCCGAACGACCGGTTCCAGATGCGCGCATTCGTCAAGAATATCGGGAACACGCATTATCTCGACAATTTGATCTATGCGCAAACGACCGGCGTTGCCGGAAATTACGCGCGCCCCCAGGAGTGGGGCGTGTCCGTATCTGCCAAGTTCTGATTTGGCGCCTTCTTTGCTGATACAGGAAGCGGGGTGCGAGCGGTGACCAACGAAGCGCCGCCCACCCGACCCACGCTTCGGCGGCGGCCCCGCTTGACCCAGATCAGCAAAAGGAAGCGCCACCGATCAGTAAGCGATGTCTGACGGCCACCTTGCACGCCGGGCCTCCGCCGAGATGATTGTCGCTCTTTGAGTGGGGTGGCGGGTGTTGGACGAGATCGAAGATTCAGCAAGTGGTGCATCACCTGGACTGTAAGCGCCAACGGAAGGCGGCGTTGACGCGTCGTGTCAGGTTTTCCGGCGTGTCCGCGGCGCCCATTTTTTCGCGAGCGCTTCCAGCCTTGCTTCGATCAGGGGTATATCGGGCTTGGCGTTGGGATCATGGTCGTCGCCGAGGGTCTCCAACGCTTCTTCGTAATATTCATGATGTGGATCGCCGAGCGCTTCGAGCTTTTCAGCGTAACCCCATGGGCCGCCACAGTCCTCCGGCGGCCTCATGCCTATTGCATCGACGATGAGCGGATATGTCAGGTGCGGGCTCGCCGGGCTGATGCGTTCGATCTTGACGCTATGCTCCCAGGCGTCGCCAAAGTCATAGAGATATCGGAAGGTCTTGCGCCTCGTATCCGCCAGGACCTGGGCGAGCGTGGCCTTACGGGCGTCGAACGGCCCGTCGAAGCCATATTCAGGATCAGGGATGCCGAAGCCGGTCTGCCCGAAGCTCATTTCCCACAGGTGAGAGTCCGTCCACGAGAAGGCGGTCTGGATGACGGTGTGCAAGCGGTCGAGCCGGATATTGAGCGGCACCTCCAGCGTTCGGCTGACGGCCGGTGTGACATCGTCCAGCGTAATCTTCATCCGCACCACAGTGCCGTTGCTCACGCAGCCTTCTCCAGATCGTTGCTCAGCTTTGATACCTGCCATCTCCAGGGTAAAAAGTCATCGATCCGATTGATCGGGTAGTTGCCGATGCGCTCGATGACGTCGATGAACCGCACTTCAGGCTCGACGCCGTTGAGGCGGCATGTACCGGCCAGGGAGTAAAAGAGCGCGGCCGCCTCTCCCCCCTTCATGGAGCCGACGAACATCCAGTTCCGACGCCCGAGCGCGACACCGCGCAGGGCATTTTCCACAAGATTGTTGCTGATCTCGAGCCGACCGTCGTCGCAGTAGCGGATCATGGCCTGCCATAGCGACACGCACGTGCCAGATTGCTGTCGGAAGACAGGCCACGGTTCTGTGTTTCGAGCCAGACGCGCAAAGCCTCCAGCTTCGGCACCGCCTTGATCTGGCGGATGCGTCTTCGCTCATCAGGTGGCGCACCCTTGATATCGCGCTCGATGGCGAAGAGCTCGGCGATCCGCACGACTGCCTCCGCCGCGATCGGCGACGGACTTTTCTCCAGAATGTCAGTAAATTTCCGGCGCGCATTGAACCGCACCGGGTTTGCCGGAGGCATTGGGTTGTGAGTCACGCTGCCATATCGATGTTGTCTGCGGCAGCATGATATTGTTCTTCGGCTTCGGCAGGCGGGATGTTCCCGCATCATTTGCCGCCAGACCTTGCGCACGCCGTAGACCGCGAAGTTCTCGGCGAATAGGCGCGCGACCTCGGGCTTCACGACGACGTCCCGCTGCGCCCGCGCCGACAGGCGTGTCGGGTCCTGCCGCTGCGCGATGCGCTCGTGATAGGTGGATGGGGCGATCGGCAGGACGCGGCAGATCGGCTCGACCCCATAGGCATCGCGGTAATCGTCGATGAACGCGATCATCGCTTGAACGGGCGGTCGAGCTCCGCCTGGGCAAAATAAGCCGACGCCTTGCGCAGTATCTCATTGGCTTGGCGCAACTCACGGACCTCGCGCTCCAGCGCCTTCATCTTGTCAGCGACTTCTGTAGGAACGCCCGCGCGCTTGCCGCTGCCGACCTCAGCTTTCTTCACCCACTCATGCAGCGTCGGCGGCGAGCAGCCGATCTTCTCGGCAATCGATACAACCGTTGCCCAGCGCGATGGATGATCCCGCTCGTGATCCAGCACCATCCGGATCGCTCGATCG
>NZ_JAUQOM010000059.1 GCF_030580935.1 Sphingobium cyanobacteriorum
GTAAGCGCCAAAACCTCCCCACATTTTCGTAGCTGCTGATCTGTCTATGTTTTGCCCCTCATCCGAGGGGTATCGTAGTGGCTGATGATGTAAGAACATTCGAAACAGGTTTCGAAAGGCAGGAGCGCCAGCGGCCCTCGCGTATGGAGGTCATTCCAGCGGGACCGGCGCGTCGTCGCTGGTCGGCCGAGGCCAAGGCGCGGATCATCGCGTCGAGTTTTGAGCCCGGCGCCAACATCGCAGAAATCGCACGGACGCATGGGTTACTGCCGCAGCAGCTTTATGCGTGGCGGCATGACAGCATTCCGGGCAAGCGCCTGGCCAGCAAGAAGCTGGGTTTCGTTCCGGCGGTGGTTGAAGATGCGGACGGCTCCGGCTCGGCTGATGGTGGAGGCGATGAGATCGTGATCCGCACGGCAAGGCTGGCGATCCATCTGCCGCCAAGGGTGAGCGAGGAACATATCGCCCGTGTGCTTGCCGCGGTGAGCCGGTCGGGATGATCATCCCGCCAGGGCCGCTCAAGGTGATGGTGGCGACAAAGCCGGTCGACTTCAGGAAAGGGGCCGTCAGCCTGGCGGCGCTGGTCGAGCATGAACTCGGACTTAAACCCTTCTCGGGGGTAGTCTTCATCTTCCGCTCCAAGCGGGCGAACAGGATCAAGCTCCTGGTCTGGGATGGCAGCGGCCTGGTGCTCGTGAGCAAGGTCTTGCAGACGGGGGGCTTCCATTGGCCACGGGCGCAGGATGGCGTGATGCGGCTGTCGGCATCACAGGCGTCAGCCTTGTTCGAAGGGCTGCAATGGTCGAAAATGCACACGCCGCGCGCTCAGGTTCCGGTGACGACGCGATAGGTCGCAAGCCTGATTCCCCTGATCGAAATGCCATTGCGGACTGCCCGGAAACTGCCAGAAATAGGGCATGTCCGCCACGGCAGCCGACCTTCCTGACGATGTCGCCATTCTCAAGGCGATGGTCCTGGCCGGCCTCGAGCGTGAAGCTCGGATGCAGCATATCATCGACCAGATCACCCGGACGACATTCGGAAAACGGTCGGAGAAGCTGAACGAGGATCAGTTGGCGCTGGGCCTCGACGATCTCGATGTTGCCCGCGCTGAACTGGAAGCCTTGGCCGAGCAGGCCGCGGCCGCAGCGGGCCAAAAGAAGGAACGGGCGCGAAGGGAGCCTGGGACAGCACGGGCGTCGCTGCCGGCGCATCTGACCCGCGTTGAGGAAGTGATCCTCCCTGACGAGACGGAATGCCCCTGCTGCGGAGGCGCGCTGCACTGCATCGACAGCGACATATCAAGCCGGCTCGATGTCATCCCTGTCCAGTATCGCGTTATCGTGACGGCCCGACCGAAAATGGCGTGCCGGGCATGCAGCGATGGCGTGTTCCAGGCGCCCGCGCCCAAGCATGTGGTGCCAGGCGGCCTGCCCACCGAGGCGCTGATCGCCGATGTTCTCGTCAGGAAATATGCCGATCACACTCCCTTCTACCGGCAGGCACAGGCACTGCGGCGCCAGGGTATCGAGATCGACAGGGGAACAATGTGTAACTGGGCAGGCAGAGCCGCCGCCTGGCTCGGCCGCCTAACCAGCCGGATGAAGGCCGACCTCCTATCGGGCGCGAGGCTGTTCGTTGACGAGACCACGGCCAAGGTCCTGGCTCCCGGCACCGGCAAGGTGAAGACAGGATATCTCTGGGCGATCGCTCGTGATGATGGGGCGCATGGCGGCACCGATCCACCGGCTGTCGCCTACACCTACATGCCAGGTCGCGGGAAAGTCTGGGCGGAAAAGCTGCTCGGGGACTTCACCGGCATCGTCCAGTGCGACGGCTATGGCGCGTACAAGCATATCGAGGCGCCGGACCGAAGGGCCGGTCCCGGAACGCTCGCCTTCTGCTGGGCACATGTCAGGAGGGGCTACTTCGACGATGCCAAGGGCGGCAACGCACCGGTCGCCGATGAGGCGCTGCGGCGGATCGCCGGGCTCTACAAGATCGAGGCTCGTATCCGAGGCTCCAGCCCCGAACACAGACTGGCGGTACGCCAGGCTGAATCCGCTCCGATCATCGCGGACATGCTGCCATGGCTCAAGGAAATGCTGCCTAAACTACCCCGCGGCTCCCATACAGCCGAGGCCATCGGTTACACCCTCAACCACTGGAAGGGTCTCGTCCGCTTCCTTGAGGATGGACGGATCGAGCTGGATAACAATACCGTCGAGCGCTCAATCAGGCCAATTACCCTCCAGCGGAAAAATGCCCTGTTCACAGGCCATGACCTGGGGGCTGAAAACTGGGCGACCTTTGCCAGTCTGATAGAAACCTGCAAACTGGGCGGCATCAACCCTCAGGCCTACCTCACCGATGTCCTCGCCCGCATCGTCCTGCGCGGCGATGCAGATCCCATCGATGATCTGCTCCCATACAACTGGGTAGATAGTCGCGCTGCCACCAGCCCCGTCATCGATCAGGCCGCCTGAGCGCTCCCCCGTGGGGGTGTTTTAGCGCTTAC
>NZ_JAUQOM010000006.1 GCF_030580935.1 Sphingobium cyanobacteriorum
CGCCCGCAAGGCGGGTTTTTTGCGCTCCACCGCAAACAAAAACATCACGGCAAAAAAAGCCCCGACGCAAACGCAACAGGGATTTGCTCCAGGCCCCGCCAAACAACACCCCCTCGATACAGGAACGTCCCGCTTTCTTCATGCCGCCGTCAAAAAGAGGGCAGGAAAATCCCCTGCCCAAAAAGGCATTACAGCAGCAGATCCGTCACCATGACCGGCGCGGCGCTGATCATGTCCACCGCAACCTCCACTGTGGACATGATGCTGTCCAGATTGACCTGTACCTGATAGCTCGACCCTGTCTGGACAATGCGCGCCTGGCCAATGCCGGTAAAAGCCCCGCTCACAAACGATAAAAGCTGATCACCCGCCTCGTCAGATGGGTCGATGCGGCGCAGGTCGAGCCTGTCGCCTTCGCTCGATGAAAAATCCAAAATCCGGTCGATCTGCGATCCGCCACTGTCCCCGGTCCGTACCAAAAAGCGATCCGCCCCCGCGCCGCCGCGTATTATATCCAGGCCGGCGCCCCCAATCAGGACATCTCTTCCCGCGCCGCCACTCAGGCTGTCATTGCCGCTGTCGCCATAGACATGGTCATTGCCCTTGCCACCGAACACAGTGTCGGCATTGCCGGTGCCTTCGGCCAGGACGGGATCGGACGCACTGTTGAACAGGAAGTCCGCAACGGTAAGATCGGCGACCAGCTTGTCCTGGACGATGATCGTTTCGGATCGTCCCGCCCAGGTGAAGGCGATATGCACATCATTGCCCGACTGGCGCATGAAAGGCGCGAGTTGAGCCATATCCGCGATATTGAGCGTCCGCAGGTCGATCCGGTCGCCAGCAGTGAAATCAACGATCAAGTCCGTACCGAAACCCCGGTCGGTATAGAGGAAACGGTCATTACCCTCGCCGCCGCGCATTATGTCGCTGCCTTCACCGCCAACCAGCAAGTCGTCCCCGGCGCCGGCGGACAGGCTGTCGTCGCCCGCATAGCCATAGAGCATATCCGGTCCGAGACTGCCGAACAGGCTATCGTCATTGCTGGTCCCGTCCACTCCACCGCCAATGATGTCGTTGTTGAAGAGGAAGTTGCCGGCGGTCAGGTTCGCCAACTGGACGCCCGCAATGGTGATCCGTTCGGCGCGTCCCGCCCATTCCAGGTTGATCTCCACATTGGACCCGGCCTGGCGCATGAATGGCGCAAGCTGGCTCAGTTCGCCGATGTTCAGACCGCGCAGGTCGATCCGGTCGCCGCTGGTGTAATCGGCGATCGTGTCGAGGCCGAAGCCGCGCGCCGCATAGACGAAGCGATCGTTCCCGGCGCCGCCGCGCAACATGTCATTCCCTTCGCCGCCAACCAGCACATCGCTGCCCGCGCCGCCGTTCAGCGCATCGCTGCCGCTCCCCCCGGTCAATTCATCATCGCCACTGCCGCCGAACAGCGTGTCATCGTTGCTCGTGCCGATGGCGCGCACCCTTTCCAGCGAGGTGTTGAACAGAAAGCCTGATGTGGTGATATCTGCCATCTGGCTGTCCGCGATGATGATGCGCTCGGTGCGACCACCCCAGATGAGGGTGATCTCTACATTGGCGCCTGCCTGCGCCATGAAGGGGGCGAGCTGCGAGATGTCCGCAACGTTCAGGCCGCGCAGGTCGATCCGGTCGCCGCTGGTGTAATCGGCGATGGTATCGATGCCGAATCCCCGCGTCGAAAAGATAAAGCGATCGCTGCCGGTCCCGCCTCGCAGCA
Organism: Sphingobium cyanobacteriorum; assembly: GCF_030580935.1. Lineage (GTDB taxonomy): Bacteria > Pseudomonadota > Alphaproteobacteria > Sphingomonadales > Sphingomonadaceae > Sphingobium > Sphingobium cyanobacteriorum. The sequence continues at coordinate 1,754 of NZ_JAUQOM010000006.1, forward strand.
TGTCATTGCCTTCGCCGCCGATCAGCGCGTCGATCCCCGCTCCGCCGACCAGGCTGTCATCGCCGCCGGACCCGGACAGAATGTCATTGCCATTGCCGCCGAACAAGGTGTCGGCATTACTGGTCCCCAGGACCGACAAGGGATCGGTGTCGCTGTTGAGCAACAGGGTGGACGCCGTGATGTCGGCAATCTGTGTGTTTGACAGGATGATGCGCTCGGTCCGGCCTCCCCACAGGAAGTCGATCTGCACGTCGTTGCCTACCTGGCGCATGAATGGTGACAGTTGCGTGATGCTGCCGATATGGAATGCCCGCAAATCCAGCCGGTCGCCGGTGGCGAAATCGGCGATGGTATCAATGCCGAAGCCGCGATCATCGAACAGGAAGCGGTCGTTTCCGGCTCCGCCATGCAATATATCGTCGCCTGCGCCCCCCGTCAGGGCATCATTGCCGTCCAGACCAAAAATGATATCATTCCCGGCAAGGCCCAAAATGGTGTCGACGCCTGCCGTTCCATTTATGGTTTCGGAACTACTGGTGCCCTTGATGACTGCCATATCACCTGTCCTTTCTGTCGATAGCATTGACGCAGGATAACCGAATCACTTTATTATCGAAAATTCATCTTGCTTCACAAGAATAGATATTGTTGCACTTATAATGCTATGCATCTGGTGCGGACTATTCCGGTGGCGGCGCGGTTAACCTTTGGGCAAGCGGCGGAAATATGAGCGACAAATCCGACATGTGCCGTTCACCGGCACGATGTTGGTGATTGCGCTGGTCGCCGGCGTCCCCATATTCACCCCATGTCGATTCAGATCCGTACCACGCTCGATGAACCGGAAACCGGCGCAGGTTTCGTGCCGCATCGCCCGGCGCGCCCCGAAAAGAGCGAGGGTGGGCGTCCTTTCACGCTGGTCAGCGATTATGAACCATCGGGGGACCAGCGCACCGCGATCCCCGAACTGGTGGAGCAGGCGCTGGCCGGGGAGCGCGACCAGGTGCTGCTGGGCGTCACCGGATCGGGCAAGACCTTCACCATGGCCAAGGTGATCGAGGCGTTGCAGCGCCCTGCGCTGATCCTGGCCCCCAACAAGATTCTGGCGGCGCAGCTCTATGGCGAGTTCAAGAGCTTCTTCCCCGACAATGCGGTCGAATATTTCGTCAGCTATTACGACTATTACCAGCCCGAAGCCTATGTCGCGCGGTCGGACACCTATATCGAAAAGGAAAGCAGCGTAAACGAAAGCATCGATCGGATGCGCCATTCGGCCACCCGCGCGCTGCTGGAGCGGGACGATGTCATCATCGTGGCGTCCGTCTCATGCCTCTATGGCATCGGGTCGGTCGAAACCTATTCGGCCATGACCTTTGCGATGAAGAAGGGCGGGATAGAGGACCAGCGCGAGATCATCCGCAAGCTGGTCGCGCTCCAGTATAAGCGCAACGACGCGGGCTTTGCGCGCGGCAATTTCCGGGTGAAGGGCGACAATCTGGAAATTTTCCCGTCGCACTATGAAGATACCGCCTGGCGCGTGTCCTTCTTCGGCAACGAGATCGAGGAGATTGTCGAATTCGATCCGCTGTCGGGGCGCAAGGTCGCCAGCCTCGACTATGTGAAGGTCTTTCCCAACAGCCACCATGTCACCCCCGGCCCGACGCTGAAGCAGGCGATGGAGGCGATCCGTTTCGAGCTGGCCGAGCGGTTGAAGGAACTGGAGGCGGAGGGCAAGCTGCTGGAGGCGCAGCGGCTGGAGCAGCGCACCAATTTCGACCTGGAGATGATCGCGGCCACGGGATCATGCGCGGGGATCGAAAATTACAGCCGCTTCCTGACCGGCCGCCTGCCGGGCGAGCCGCCACCGACCCTGTTCGAATATCTGCCCGAAAATGCGCTGCTGTTCGTCGATGAAAGTCACCAGACCGTGCCGCAGATCGGCGCGATGGCGCGCGGCGACCACCGGCGCAAGATCACGCTGGCCGAGTATGGCTTTCGCCTGCCAAGCTGCATCGACAACCGGCCGCTGCGCTTCAACGAATGGGACGCGATGCGCCCGCAGACGGTCAGCGTGTCCGCGACGCCCGGCAAATGGGAAATGGAGCAGACTGGCGGCGTATTCTCCGAACAGGTGATCCGCCCCACCGGCCTCATTGACCCGCCGGTCGAGATCAAGCCGGTCGAGGACCAGGTCGATGACCTCATCAACGAATGTCGCAAGGTCGCGGCGCAGGGATACCGCACCCTTGTCACCACGCTGACCAAGCGGATGGCTGAGGATCTGACCGAATTCATGCATGAAGCGGGGATCAAGGTCCGCTACATGCACTCGGACGTGGAGACGCTCGAGCGGATCGAGCTGATCCGCGATTTGCGGCTGGGCGTCTATGACGTGCTGATCGGCATCAACCTGCTGCGGGAGGGGCTGGATATTCCCGAATGCGGCCTCGTCGCCATCCTCGACGCGGACAAGGAGGGTTTCCTGCGGTCCGAAACCTCGCTCATTCAGACCATCGGCCGCGCGGCGCGCAACGTCGATGGCCGGGTGATCCTCTATGCCGATCGGATCACCGGCTCGATGGAGCGGGCGCTCAACGAAACCGGGCGGCGGCGCAAGAAGCAGGAAGCCTATAATCTCGAACATGGCATCACGCCGACCACGATCAAGCGCAACATCGGCGACATCATCGCCCATGTCGCCAGCAAGGATCAGGTGACGGTGGACACCGGGCTGGATGATCGCCCGCACCTCGTCGGCCATAATCTGCGTGCCTATATCGAGGATCTGGAAAAGAAGATGCGCGCCGCCGCCGCCGACCTGGAGTTCGAGGAAGCCGGACGGATCAGGGACGAAATCCGCAAGCTGGAAGCGGAAGAACTGGGCCTGCCGGTCGATCAGCAGGTCGCCGCGCCGCGCGGGCGCGCGACGGAGGGCAAGCCGGGGACGCGGAAGCTGCGATATGGCAAGGTGCAGAAGAAATTCGGCGGCAAGCGGTAGAGGATGGCGCCACCGGCCTGTCCGGCGATCGTCATGATCGATGACCGCCCTTCATGCGATCATCCCCGTTTCCCGCCCATCGCGTGCCTGTCGCGTCAGTCCGACAGCCGCCCGATCGCCCAGGCGGCCGCTTCCGCCACCACAGGGTCCTCATCCGTCACCAGCGGCCTGAGCGGCCCCAGCAACCCCCTGTCGCCGCTGTTTCCCGCCGCGATCGCGGCGTTGCGGACCAGGCGGTTGCGGCCGATCCGCTTGATCGGGGAGCCGGAGAAAATCTCGCGGAACGCCGCGTCGTCCAGCGCCAGCAGGTCGCCGATTTCCGGCGCGGCCAGTTCGGCCCGGCCAAGGAACGCCCGGTTCGCCGCGGCCGCATCGGCGAACTTGTTCCACGGGCAGACCGCCAGGCAATCGTCGCAGCCATAGACGCGGTTGCCGATTCCGGCGCGCAGAGCCTCCGGGATCGGCCCCTTATGTTCGATGGTGAGGTAGGAAATGCAACGGCGGGCATCCACGACATAGGGGGCGGGGAAGGCGTCGGTGGGGCAGGCGGCCATGCAGGCGCTGCAACTGCCGCAATGGTCGCGCTCCGGCGCATCGGGTTCCAGCGCCAGTTCGGTGTAGATCGCCCCCAGGAACAGCCAACTGCCATGGTCGCGGCTGACGAGGTTGCTGTGCTTGCCCTGCCAGCCCAGCCCCGCGCCCTGCGCCAGCGGCTTTTCCATCACGGGCGCTGTATCCACGAATACTTTCAGCGCGCCGGGCTGTTGCTCCACCAGCCAGCGCGCGATCGCTTTCAGCGCCTTCTTGACGACATCATGATAATCCTTGCCCTGGGCATAAACCGAAAAGCGCGCCCGGTCCGGCACCTGCGCCAGCGCCAGCGGGTCGCGCCCCGGCGCATAGCTCATCCCCAGCATGATGACGCTGCGCACGTCGGGCCACAGGCCGCGCGGTGATCCGCGCTGCTCCGCGCGATCCGCCATCCACAGCATGTCGCCATGATGGCCCGCGTCCAGCCATTGGCGCAGCCGCGCGCCGGCCTGCGGCGCGGCGTCGGCGGGCGCGATGCGGCAGGCGGCAAAGCCCAGCCGCGCGGCCTCCGCCTTCAGCCGCTGTTCCAAGGTTTCGGTTTCCACAGGCACGGGTCCAGACTATCAGGGCGGAATGATCGGCGACACCCCGGCCCCAGCTTCCACCCCAGAGCCTCCCTATGCCGTCGAAGGCCATGGCCTTGTCAAGACATTCGGCAGCTTCCGCGCGGTCGACGGGATCGACATCGCGGTGCCCGCCGGCACAATCTACGGCATCCTTGGCCCCAATGGCGCGGGCAAGACGACCCTGCTGCGCACCCTGCTGGGCATTGTCGACCCGGACGAGGGGCACCGGCTGCTGCTGGGCGCGGCCCGGCCTTTGCGCATGGCGCGGGAGGTCGGCTATCTGCCAGAGGAGCGGGGGCTATATCCCTCGATGAAGGCGTTCGAAGCGATCGCCTTCATGGGCGCGCTGCGCGGCCTGCCGCTGCATGTCGGGCGCGAACGGGCAAAGGCGATGCTGGACGGGCATGGCATGGGCGCGGCGATCGACAAGCCGATCCGGCAATTGTCCAAGGGCATGGCCCAGACCGTTCAGCTATTTGGCACCATCGTCCACGAACCGCGCCTGATCGTGCTGGACGAGCCTTTTTCCGGCCTCGACGCGATCAACCAGGAAAAATTGGAGGCGTTGATCCGCGATCAGGCGCGGCGGGGCGTCACCATCCTCTTTTCCACCCATGTCATCGCGCATGCCGAGCGCCTGTGTGAACGGATCGCCATCGTCGCACAGGGGCGGATTCGGTTTGAGGGCACGCCGGGGGCCGCGCGCGACCGGCTGCGCGCGCGGGTCCGGCTGCGCACCCGCGCCGGGGACGGGGCGTGGCGCCAGGTGCTGCCCGCCGACACGGTGCAGGACGATGGCATATGGCATTTCGCTCTGCCTGACGCAGGGATCGAGCCGTTGCTGCGCGCCCTGATCGACGGGCAGGCGGGGATCGAGAGCCTGTCGATCGAACGGCCCGGCCTGCACGACGCCTTTGTCGCCATCGCCGGTGCGGCCGCGGCGAAAGCGATGCAGGAACAGGGCGAGGAGGCGGAAGAGGCATGATGCAATTGTGGCGCGCCGCCTTCGTCATCGCCCGGCGGGATTTTACCGCCGTGGTGCTGTCGCGCACCTTCATCCTCTTCCTGCTGGGGCCGCTGCTGCCGATCCTGATCGGCTTTGCCTTTGGCGGGCTGGGCGACAGGATTTCCAGCACGGATCTGCGCCCGGTCGTGGGCATCGCGATGGCGCCGCAGGACCGGGCTGCGATCGATCGCGCGCATGGCCGGCTGACCCGGCGCATGGGCGACCAGAGCCTGCCGCGCATCCGGGCCGTGCCCATGACGCCCGCCCCGCGCGTGCAGCTTGCGCGCCCTGAGTCCGAAGTGGTGGCGATCCTGAGCGGATCGCCCGCCCGTCCGGTGCTGACCGGCAAGCCGCAGGACCTGGACAAGTTGCAGGGCGACCTCAGCCTGCTGTCCACCGCCGCGCTGGCCGAACGCAGCTTGCAGTTCGTGCCTGTCGAGCGGCAGGAAGTGACCACCAGCCTGGGCGCGCAGGCGCAGGGACGGCTGATCATCGGCCGCATCGCGCAGGTGGTGATGTTTTTCCTGACGATCCTGCTGGCGGGCATGATCCTGTCCAATCTGGTCGAAGAAAAAACCAACAAGATCATAGAGATACTGGCCGCCGCCGTGTCGATCGATGCGATTTTCCTGGGCAAGCTGATGGCGATGCTGGCGATGAGCTTCGTCGGCATCGCCTTCTGGGGCGGCACCGCCTTCGCCATCTTCGCGGCGCTGGGCGGCGATGCGACCGGCCTGCCGGTGCCGGCGGTGGGCTGGCCGATCTTCCTGGCGCTGGCGGTGCTCTATTTCGCGATGGCCTATACGCTGCTCGGCTCGCTGTTCCTGGGGATCGGCGCGCAGGCGGCGACGGTGCGCGAAGTGCAGACGCTCAACATGCCGATCACCATGGGGCAGATGCTGATCTTCTTCTTCGCCAGCTATGCGGTCGACCATATGGGCTCCCCGGCGGAGGTCGCGGCCTGCATCTTCCCGTTCAGTTCGCCCTTCGCGATGATCGCGCGGGCGGCGCAGGACGCGACGCTGTGGCCGCATCTGGTGGCGCTGGTCTGGCAGGGGGCGTTCGTGGCGCTCATCATCCGGGTCGGCGTGCTGCTGTTCCGCCGCCATGTGATGCAGTCGGGCGGGCGCTGGTGGAAAAATCTGTTCAGGCCGGCGACAGGCTGACACCGTTAGGGGAGACAGGCATGAACCGACGGCATTTCCTGGGTGGCGTCGCGACCGGCATCGGCGCGCTCGCCTTGTGGCAATTGCTTCCCGCAGAGGCGGAGGCGGCCTATCCCTACACGCTGAGCGATGCCGAATGGCGCAAGCGGCTGTCGCCCTGGGCCTATAAGGTGCTGCGCCGGCAGGCGACCGAATATCCCGGCAGCAGCCCGCTCAACAAGGAACATCGCGCCGGCATCTTTGCCTGTGCCGGCTGCGGCCAGAAACTGTTCAGTTCGAAAAGCAAGTTCGACAGCGGCACCGGCTGGCCCAGCTTCTGGGTGCCGCTGCCCCGCGCGGTGGGCGAAAGCCGCGATACCGGCTTGGGCTATGTCCGCACCGAAATCCATTGCGCGCGCTGCGGCGGGCATCTGGGCCATGTGTTCGATGACGGGCCAAAGCCTACGGGCAAGCGCTATTGCATGAACGGCGTGGCGCTCAGCTTCACTCCGGCCTGATGCGGTAGAGGGGCCTGATGCGGTAGAGGCGCAGCGGCCCGGCAACGGGCAGCGGCTCCAGCCAGGCGGGCGTCCTGCCCCTGGCCAGCAATGCCGCCAGCCCGTGGCGGTTGGCCTCGCCATAAAGGCGCAGTTCGTTAAGGCCGTCGCAACTGACCAGATAGCGCGCGCGGGTCCGCCCGATCGCCCTGCGGGCCTGATCGGGCGCGGCGACGAAGCCTTCGATCACGGCGGTGATGCCCGCCGCATTGCGATGATGCGCGGTGCCGATCACGCTATGGCGCGTCTGTACCAATATGTCCGGCCCCAGGTCGAGCGGCGCGAACAGGGTGGTCGGCGGCAACCCCTGCAACGGCGCCAGCACGGCGGCGGCGCGGCAATTGGCGCTGGCCGTCCTGCGCGGTTCCGGCTTGGCGGCGACCGCCACCCAGAGCGCGCACAGGCCCGCCGGGGTCAGCAGCACCAGCGCGACCGATCCCGCCACCCGGACCAGCGCCTGTGCCCGCGCCTGTGCCCGGCGGAACAGCGCGGACAGCAGCCAGGCGATGCCCGGCAGCGCAAGGACATGGGCGACGGACAAGGCCCGCATCACCAGCATCGCCACCCCGGTCGCCCCGCCCAGCAGCAACGCCAGCGCCAGCCAGCGCATCCGCGCCTCGCCCCGGCTCCGGCGTGCCGCCATCAGGCTGGCGCCAAGGCCCAGCAGCGACGGCAGCACGATCACGCCCTGAATCGACAGGCTCTGTTCCCAGATCGGCCGGCCTTCCATCACCTGCAAATACCAGAGCCGATAGGCAAGCGGGCCGAGCGCGGCGAAGGGGTCGCCCGACAGGCACGGCCCGCCGGTGACAAGGAAGGTCATGATCGCCGCGCCGCCACCGATCGCGGCTATCGCCAGACGCCGCCCCGCCGTCTGCACGCCGATCAGCCGTGCCGCCCCTGCCGTGGCGATCGCCAGCGCCACCAGCGGCCAGACATAGACATGGGACAGGGCATCGCAATAGCGCGCCGCAACCGCGCCCGGCCCGCGCAGCAGCGCCAGCAGGGGTAGGGCCGCGCCACCCAATGTGGCGGCAAAGGCGATGAAGCGCGGGGCCTGGTCCGCCGCGATCCAGTGGCGCAGCGCGAACAGCGCGCCAAACAGCGCCACATAGGGCAGGGACTCGCTCGAAATCTGCAACCACAGCGCCAGCGCCAGTCCCGCAACCATCCCGCCGCGCAGCGGCCGCCCGTCCATCGCCCCAGCCAATGCAAGGGTGGCCAGCATGATCTGCCAGCCATGATGGTCGATCCGCAGCGGCGTGAACTGCGCCAATATGCTGGGGCTGGTCAGCAGCAGCGCGACGCTCAGCAGCGCGATGCCCGGCCCCGCCACGCGCCGCGCCGCCACCAGCAGGGCAGCGGCCAGTCCGCCCAGCAGCAAGAGGGGGGCAAGGATACAGGCGGCCAGCTCCGCGCCGCCTGCGCCCAGCAACGGCCGCAACAGCAAGATCAGCGCGGCGATCGGCATGTCGACGATGCGGGACCAGTGCATCGGCCCGCCAATCGGCGGGTTCACCCGATGCTGACTGATATCGTGGAAAGGCTGGCCACCGATCCAGTCGCGCAATTGCGCCAGCCGCATCGCATCATCGGGATCGCGAAAGCCCAGGGCCGCATAATCGGCACGGAACAGCCAGACCATGACCGCACAGCAGGCCAGCCAGATCGCCAGCGCCCACAGCCTGGACAGGTCGCGGTCAGGCGGACGCAAAGACGCCATATTTTCGGATCGCATAGACGGACAGGAAACTGACGGGCACCGACAGCAGCTTGGCGATCGCCGGGGCCAGCCCCAACGCGCTCAATGCGCTCACCATCACCATGGTGACACCCATGCCCAGCAGCGCGCTGACGACGAAGCCGACACGCTGCACCGGACTGGGACCACCGGCCATGGAAAAGACGAAGCGGACGCTGATGATCCAGTGGATGGCCAGCCCCACGGCATAGCCGCCGACCGCCGCGACGGCCGGGGTCGCGCCGCCATGGTCCAGCGCCAGAAAAGCGATGAAATCGCATGATAGCGCCGCGATGCTCGCCAGCAGGTAGCGGGCGAACATCAGCCGCGCGAACAGCGCGACGATCCGCTCTGTCATGGCGCTCAGGCGGCCTTCAGCCGCGACGGCACGGCCCGCACGCTGCCCAGCGCCGCCTGCGCATCGGCCTGCGGTCCATCCCTCTGGCCTTCGTCGCCCGCCTCATGATATTCGGCGTCCTCATTGACCTGCCACACGTCATGGATGCGCGCGCCCGCAACGATATTGCGCACGGTCAGCATCGCCGTCATCATCGCATGGTCCTGGTTGTTGTAGCGGTGCATCCCGTTGCGGCCGACCATGTGCAGCGTGGGATAGCGCGCCTCCAGTTCGGTGCGCATCGCCAGCACATTGGCGGCATAGGCGTCGTCATAGACCGGATAGGCCTTTTCCTGCCGCACCACCGCGCCGCCCACGACATCGTCGGCGCGGCACAGGCCCAGCGTCGCCATTTCCTGCGTCGCCAGCGCGATCAGATCGGCATCGCCCGATGCCCACAGGCCATCGCCCTCGAAACAGAAATATTCCAGGCCGACACAGGCCAGCGACGGGTCCGGCACCATTTCGGGCGACCAGCTACGGAAATTCTGGATGCGGCCGACCTGCACCTTGCTGTCGTGGATGTAGATCCAGTTGTCGGGGAAAATATCCTGTCCCTTCACCATCAGGGCAACGGTCAGAAAATCGCGATATTTCAGGTCCATCGCGGCCGGCAGCGTCGCGGGCAGCGGATGGATGCGGCCGGCCAGTTCACGCATCGGCGCGGACGAAATCACATGGGCGGCGTTGATCACGACATCGCCCTGCGGTCCATCGGCCACCAGCCGCCAGCGGCCTGACGCCTGATCTTCCTCCAGCCGCTTGAAACTGTGCGCCATCAGCACCTGGTTGCCGCCCTCGACCACCTTGTCGCGCGCGGCCTCCCACATCATGCCGGGGCCAAGCCGGGGATAGCGGAACGTCTCCAGCAATGTCTTGGTCGCCATGCCGTCATTGGGTTTCTTGTTCAGGCCCAGCGAGCGTTTCAGCCCGTCGGTGACAGCGCCCCAGAGCGACAGGCCCTTGATCCGCTGCGCCGCCCAGTCCGCCGACATTTCATCGCACGGCATCCCCCACACTTTTTCGGTGTAGGTCTTGAAGAAGATGGAGAAGAGCTTGTGGCCAAAGGCGTTGACGGTCCAGTCCTGGAAGGAGCGGACATTGCGGTTGGGCAGCAGCTTCGCCTTGGCAAAGCTCGCCATGCACAGGGTCGATCGCCAGATGCCAAGGTTCCACAGCGCCTCGAACGCGCGCAGCGGATAGCTGTAGAATTTGCCCTCATAATAGATGCGGCTCATCCGGGGACGCTGGATGAAGTCGTCGGGCAGGATTTCATTCCACAGGTCGACCACCTGTTGCGACTTGGAAAAGAAGCGGTGACCGCCAATGTCGAATCGGAAGCCGTCCAGTTCCACGGTCCGGCTGATGCCCCCGACATAGACCGGGTCCTTTTCGATCACCGTGACGCTAAAGCCCTGTTTCGTCAGCAGATAGGCTGCGGTCAGTCCCGCTGGCCCCGCGCCGATGATGGCGACGTCCACATGCTGGTCGGTACGCGGCATGACAGGCAATTCCCCCGAAAGATCGTTCGTCGTTTCGGGAGTGAAGGAAATCCTCTAAGGACTGGTTAATGGTCGGTAAGCATGGCCCCGGCTCGCTTCTGGAAGCTGCCTCGTGGATGGCTATGGCGTGCCTTGCAAACCCCGGCCGGTGTGGCGGGCAAAGGACATGGTCCCCTTATGGAAAGGGCCGCTCCACCTGGGTGAAGCGGCCCCCTGCAGTTCCCCTTCGTGCGGGGAAGGCGCGATGGTTCAGCGCATGATCGCCGGTGTCAGCTCTGGCGCTGGGCCATCATGGTCAGGTCGCTGCGCGCGCTATCGATCGCGGCGCCATAGCAGGTGCGATAATCCTCGCTCACCGGCATGATCGACCCGCTGACATAGCCGCACACCTGCTTGGACGCGCGGATCAGGCGGGAATCGGCACGGCGCATTCCGCTGTTGCTGGCGAGGTTGAGGTCGGCCACCGATACCGCGACCGAACGGGTCTGCGCGCCCGTGGTGCCATCGACGATCACATCCATGTCGTTGCTGCCGGCGCTCGCCACGCCGGGCAGCGCAAGGGCCATCGTGGCGGCCAGCGCCACCAGCCTTTTCTTGGTCATCCTGTATCTCCTGTCGAACATCTTCTTATCGTTCGCCCCACGTCTGACGTGGAAGTAGGGTCGCTGTCTAAATAGGCTCACCAGACAGGGTTGAAAAGAGGCCAGTTGATAAAAAGTGGCGGTTTTCCGCGATTTTGCGGGTGCGAAGAGATCGCCTTCGCACCCGCACCACCATCAATGCCGGAAATGGCGCATCCCTGTAAAGACCATCGCCAGGCCCGCCTCGTCGGCCGCCGCGATGACTTCATCGTCGCGGATCGAACCGCCCGGCTGGATCACCGCGCTCGCGCCCGCCTCCACTGCCGCCAGCAGGCCGTCGGCAAAGGGGAAGAAGGCGTCGGAGGCGACCGCGGACCCGACCGTGCGGGGCGTCGCCCAGCCCGCCTTTTCGGCGGCGTCCTTCGCCTTCCACGCGGCGATGCGCGCGGATTCCAGGCGGTTCATCTGCCCTGCGCCCACGCCCGCGGTGCTGCCGTCCCTGGCATAGACGATGGCGTTCGACTTCACATGCTTGGCCACGGTCCAGGCGAACAGGCAATCCTTCAGTTCCTGCTGCGTCGGCGCGCGCTTGGTGACGACCTTGAGCGCGTCCTGGCTCACCTGGCCATTGTCGCGACCCTGGACCAGCAGGCCGCCCGCGATGCTCTTGATCTGGAGGCCGGGACGCGCCGGATCGGGCAGGTCGCCGGTCAGCAGCAGGCGGAGATTCTTCTTCTTCGCGAAGATCGCCTTCGCCGCCTCGTCCGCGTCGGGCGCGGCGACGACTTCGGTGAAGATGGTGCTGATCGCTTCGGCGGTGGGGCCGTCGAGCGGGCGGTTGACCGCGATGATGCCGCCAAAGGCCGATACGCTGTCGCAGGCGAGCGCGGCTTCATAGGCTTCGATCAGCGTCGCGCCGGTCGCCACGCCGCAAGGGTTGGCGTGCTTGACGATGACAACCGTGGGCGGCCCGTCGCGAAATTCGCTGACCAGCTCCAGCGCGGCGTCGGCGTCGTTATAATTATTGTAGGACAGTTCTTTGCCCTGGATCTGGCGGGCCTGCGCGATGCCGTTGGCGGACGGGCCGGTGGGCAGGTAGAGCGCGGCCGACTGGTGCGGATTTTCGCCGTAGCGCAGCGTGGTGCCAAGCGTGCTGGCGACCGCCAGCGTGTCGGGGAACATCACGCCCTGATCGGCGAAGGCGAACCAGCTTGCGATCATCGAATCATAGGCGGCGGTGGCGGCATAGGCTTTGGCGGCCAGCATCCGCCGGAAATCATAGCTGGTCGCGCCGCCCTTCTCCGCCATTTCGGCGATCAGCCGGGCATAGTCGGCCGGGTCGGTGACGATCGCCACGCTCTCATGATTCTTCGCGGCGGAACGGACCATGGACGGGCCGCCAATGTCGATATTCTCGATGATCTCGTCCCGGTCCGCGCCCTTGGCCACCGTCGCGGCAAAGGGGTAGAGGTTGACGACCACCAGGTCGATCGCGCCGATGGCATGTTCGTCCATCGACGCGACATGCTCCGGGTTGCCCCGCACCGCCAGCAGGCCGCCATGGACCTTGGGATGCAGCGTCTTGACCCGCCCGTCCATCATTTCAGGGAAGCCGGTGAGGTCGGAAATATCCATGACGGCAAGGCCCGCCTCGCGCAGCGCCTTCGCCGTGCCGCCGGTCGACACCAGTTCCACGCCATGCTGGCCCAGCGCCTTGCCCAGTTCGATGAGGCCCGCCTTGTCGGACACGGACAAGAGGGCGCGCTTGATGGTCACGTCGGTCATGGGAAGGGCTTTCTAAAGGTGGGACGGCGTTGCGCGGTCCCTTAGTCCTGGACGACACAAAAATACAGCCCCGACCATCATCGGCCAGAGCATCGCCGCGCCCAGCGCGATTCCGCTCGTCAGGGCCAGCGACGCCGCGGCCAGCGGCGTCAGCGTCGCCAGCGCGATCCAGCCGCGCAGGCGCGGGCCGGCTATCGGCCACAGCCACACCGCCGGCAGCCCCGCAATCACCAGGTCATAATCGCTGACATAGAGCGATCCCGCCAGTACCCCCGTCGCCAGCACCGCCTTGGCCCGGTCGCCTGACCCCTCGCGCCGCCAGAGAGAGGCGACCATCAGCGCGACCGCGCCGCTCGCCACCGCCTGCGCCGCATAGGCAAGGGCGAGGGGCGCGCCCAGATGCCGCACCGCCACGAACACCGACAGCATCCGGTGCCAGGTGCCCGATCCATCCTCCAGGATCACCTGCTTGAGCATCGCGGCCTGCCGGGCATAGGCCATCCATGGCTCGATGCCATAGAGCGGCAGGGTGGCGGCCACCAGCAGCACGGCCGTCAATGCAAAGGCGGCGGTGGCGCGATAATGCCGCCCCGCGAGCAGCGCGAGCGGGATCAGCCAGCCGAGCTGCGGCTTCACCACGAACAGGGACAGGATCGCGCCCGCAACCACCGGCCGCCGGTCGATCAGGATCAGCCCCCAGCCCAGGATCGCCGCCGTCCAGCAGCCATTTTGTCCCCCCATGGCGTTGATGAACACCGCCGGCAGGCTGAGCGCGATCAGCAGCCCCCGGCCGGGCGCGATCCGTCGCATGGCGGTGGCGAAGGCGACCCAGCCCGCCCCCTGCCACACCGCCCAGGCGATAGGGTAGGGCAGCAGCGCGATCGGCGCGCTGACCAGCCACATGACCGGCGGATAGCTGTAATGATACAGGTCGATCGGCGCGCCCACGACGCCGGTTTCGAACGCATGAAAGCGCGCCAGATCATAGATGGCGTCGGCATGTCCGGTCAGCGCCAGCCGCGCCCCTGACCAGAAATTGAGGAAATCCTCGCCAAAGGGATGGCCCAGGCCGTCGGTCATCCCCACGCGCCATTGCCGGGCGAGGTAGAGGATCAGTAGCACGCCGGCGACCATGCACCACAGGCGCGCCAGCCGTGTCAATCGATCGGGGCGCATCATCCGCATCGCTCCCCGCGCCATCAATGGCCCGGCATCGTCCCGGCCCGCAGGCTGGGCAGCAGATGCGCGACATAGTCGCCCTTGCCAAGCGGCACGCCTGTGCTGCGCAACAGGGCGTAGGCGGTCATTATGTGAAAGTAGAATTGCGGCAGCGTCCAGTCGCGGGCATAGCCTTGCGCGGTCAGGTCGAAGATCATGCCGTTGGGCAGGTCATGGGCGATCGGCGCATCTGTGTCCATGTCGAGCGCATCGGCGGCCAGCCCGTCCAGCATCGCCAGCGTGTCCGCGATACGGCCTTGCGCGGCGGCCATCGTGCCGGGCCGCTCGCCTGCCGCGCGCCCTTCGTCCAGCATCGCCTGCACGATCGGGGGAAAGTCCCGGCCCCGCAGCCGGTATGCGCCCTCCCATGCCTGGACGCAGGCGAAGCGGATCTGCGTCGCGAGCGGGAACATGTCGGGCGCCAGCCGGGCGGACAAAAGGGCGTCTGCGTCAGGCGCCTGTCGCTGGGCCTGCGCCTTGTCGAGCCAGGCGGACAGGCTGCCCAGCATCTGGCGATAGGTGGGGACGAGGAGCGATGTGAGGGCCATGGCGACTTCTCCTGGTGGGCATGGGGCGTGCGGGGGCTGGGCGGCCATGTCGCGCTCATCCCATCCGCTTGAAGATCCAGCCGATGCTTGCCCCGCCGGGCAACGCCTCGCTCGTCACCACCAATTGCCTGGTGGGATGGGGATGGCCGTCGCCATCGACCCACAGGCTGTCCTCGACGCTCAGCACGCCGGTGCCGGTACGGAACTGCCACAGCGCGCCCAGGTCGATGCGCAGCAGGGCGCCCTGATTGTCGGCGGTCAGAGTCGGCTCGACGCCCGGTGCCAGATGGAAGCGCAACTGGACCGGCTGCTTGCCGGGCTTGCGCCGTCGCTGCGCCGGCGTCAGCATGTCCTCGCCGCGAATTTCCTTGCCGTCGCCGTTCACCAGCAGCAGGCGGCGATGCACATAGCCCATGCGCCGGACATAGCCGTCATGGGACAGGTCCAGCCGGCTGCCATTGTCGCTTTCCTGCCGGTTCAGCTCCACCTCGGTCACGCCCTTGCCCAGCGTGCCGTCGGGCAGCAGGGCGGTCGAATTGCTGTCGTTCAGCGTCAGCGTGCTGTGCGCCGCCGTGGTGCGCAGCCCCTGCGCCAGGTCGTGGGGAAT
This sequence comes from Sphingobium cyanobacteriorum, assembly GCF_030580935.1. Lineage (GTDB taxonomy): Bacteria > Pseudomonadota > Alphaproteobacteria > Sphingomonadales > Sphingomonadaceae > Sphingobium > Sphingobium cyanobacteriorum. Next base: position 16,996 of record NZ_JAUQOM010000006.1, read on the forward strand.
CCACGCCCCGGCCAGCGCCGCGCCGCCGCAATTGACGATCAGGCGCAGCGGCCCGTCGCTGATCTCGATCGCGCCGGTGGAGGCGCAGCCCGCTTCGGCCAGCCGCGCGACCGGCGGCGGGGCGGCGTCGATCTGGACGATGCTGTTGCCCGCCACGATCCGCTGATAGCCCCAGTCGCGCGCCTGGCGCAGCGGCCGGGCGCGCACGCGGCTGGCGGCGACCACGGCCTGGACATTCTGTGGCGCGATCGCCCCCGCGCCCTGCCAGTTGCCAAGCCCGCCATCGCCATGGGTCAGGCCCAGCAGCGCGGGCACCGCGCGATTGAGCCCGTCGGTCAGGCAGGGGGGCACGCCCTCGCGCCGCACATCATAGACGGCGCGCAGCATCGACAGCAGCATGACCGCTTCGACCTGCGCCAGCGGTGATCGCGACACGATGCCGCCATCGGCATGGAAACTGCCGTCGATCGCGCGCGTCAGGCCCGCTTCGCCGAACAGCCGGCGCGCGTCCCCGCCGGGGATCAGCAGGGCGGCGACCAATATGCCGCACCAGGCGACAAGGCGGGGCAGGCCCATCGGCGCCTTGTCGGCGATGCGGTCGAGATGGCGCGCGGTCCGCGCGATGCAGTTCAGGACCAGCGAACGATAGACCAGGTCGCTGGACGACAGGATCAGCGGCGCATGGGCGGTCCAGAACAACAGCCGCCAGCCGGCATTGTCCGCGCGCCAGGCCGGTTCGCTCGGCGTTTCATGATGCGCCGCCAGCCATTTGCGCATCACCTCCTCGGCGATCGGCGCGCCCTGCTCGCGGGATGCGGCGCTGGCCAGGTCGCGCAGCCAGCGGAAGCTGTGCAGATAGTCGGCAAAGGCCGGGTCGGCGTCCAGCCGGGCGAAATCCAGCGTGTCGATCGCCAGCTTCCTGCCACGGAACAGGAAATAGCCCGCCCGGATCGCCGCCCCCGCGCGGCTGTCGCCCGGCATCTCGTCATCGGGCACCGCCAGCAGCTTCAGCGGATATTTGCCCTTCAGCCGGCGGCCGTGGATCGGCGTTTTCCAACTGAGCAGATAGAAATGATTGGCGATTTTCTGCGCCAGCGACAGGCCCTTGTCATCCGCGACGCGGATGAGCCGCTTGCCCTGCTCGATGCCGTCGTCGCCCGCTTCGGGCGGAACGTCCGGGCCTTTGCGGGCGGACATGCGCCGCGCTTCGCTCACCCGCCGCGCAGCTTCCGGATATTGTCGGCATAGGCCGGCGCGCCGCCGCGGAAGGTGGCGGTGCCGGCGACCAGCACGTCGGCGCCCGCCGCGATCGCTTTTGGCGCGGTGGTGAAATCGATGCCGCCATCGACCTGCAAATGGATGGCGCGGCCCGACTTGTCGATCATCCGCCGACACGCTTCGATCTTGCGCAACTGGTTCTCGATGAAGCTCTGCCCGCCGAAACCGGGGTTGACGCTCATCACCAGGATCAGGTCGACATCATCGATCAGGTAATCGAGCATCTTTGCCGGCGTGCCGGGGTTCAGCACCACGCCCGCCTTCACGCCCAGCGACTTGATGTGCTGGACGGTACGGTGGATGTGCGGGCCGGCTTCGGGATGGACGGTGATGATGTCCGATCCGGCGGCGACGAACGCCTCCAGATACTGGTCCACCGGGGATATCATCAGATGCACGTCGAACGTCTTTTGCGTGTGCGGGCGCAACGCCTTCACCACATTCGGGCCGATCGTGATGTTCGGCACGAAATGGCCGTCCATGACATCGATATGCACCCAGTCGCAGCCGGCCTGGTCGATGGCGCGCACCTCCTCGCCCAGGCGGGCGAAGTCGGCGGAGAGGATGGAGGGCGAGATGAGGATCGGACGGGTCATTGACCGTTCGCCTTAATCGTCGCTTGGGCCAAGGGCAACGGACATTTGGGGGACGAGTCGCGATTGTTCGCGCAGTCTTTGCGTTACAATCCGGCTGACGCGGCCTTCGCGGCATCGGGCCGGTGCGGCAACCTGGTCAAAGCATCACGAAAATGGTCGGGTCCAGCCGCTGGGATGCGGGCGTGCCCTGGGGCAGCAACTGCTTGACGCCATGCAGCCCGATCACGTCCCCGTCCGGGCCGACGATCGGCGCGGCGATCAGCCGCATCGCGCAATGCCCGGCGCCATCGGCCTGGTTGATATCGACATCCAGGGTAAAGCCGCGCTTGTGGCGGATGGCATAGGCGCGCAGCCGCTCCATCGGCTCACGCGAATCCGGCATGTAGAGCGACACGGCGAGCGGGCGGTTCACCTCCAGGTCGCGCTCCAGCCCGAATATGTCATACACGCCGGCGGTCCAGTTCAGGCGGTCATCCCGCAAGTCGCAATGCCACAGGCCCAGCCCCCGTTCGGCCAGCGCAATGTCGCTGCGGGCGATGTCGGAATCCAGCAGCACCGGCGCGAGATGGGTGCGCAGGTCGTAAAGGGGCCAACTATGGTTCAGCGGCAATGGCTCGGTCGGACGCATGGCGTACCTCTCAGACGGACAATACCGCCTAAGCCATTATGGTTAAGGCTTAGTTTGTCGCCTTGGCAAGACGTGCAATAAAAAATCCGTCCGCCCCGCCCCGGTCTGTCAATGTGTCGGGCAAGGTGCGCAGCCACCCCTGCGGCGCGGGGGCCATGCCTTCGGGCAATTCCGCCGCCTGCGCCGGCATGATCGCGAAGGCGGGATGGTCGGCCAGGAAGCGTGCGACCTGTTCCTCGCCCTCGGCCCGTTCCAGCGAACAGGTGGCGTAGATGATGCGCCCGCCCGGCTTCAGCCAGCCTGCGGCGCGGGCCAGCAATGCGCCTTGCAGTTCGGCCATCTCGCTGATCTGGCGCGGGCCGATGCGGTGCAGCACGTCGGGATGGCGGCGATAGATGCCGGTCGCGGTGCACGGCGCGTCGAGCAGGATCGCGTCGACCGGCGCATCGGGCTGCCACTGGCGCAGGTCGGCCGCGACAACATCGGCGGACAGGGCGGTGCGGGCCAGATTCTCGGTCAGCCGCTCCAGCCGTTTCTTCGACTGGTCGATCGCCGTGACGCGCCATCCTGCCGCGGCCAGTTGCATCGTCTTGCCGCCCGGCGCGGCGCACAGGTCCAGCACATGGCCGCCTTCGCCCGGCCCCAGCAGGCGTGCAGCGCAGGACGCGGCGATATCCTGCACCCACCACGCGCCGTCGGCAAAGCCGGGCAGGTCGGGAATGACGGCAGTGTCCGGCAAGCGGACATGGCCGGGCGCGAAGGATGCGCCATGCAATGCAGTTGTCCACTTCGCTGTATCACCGGCATCGCGCAGGCTGATGTCGATGGGCGGGCGCACGGCATAGGCGGCGGCCGCCGCCTGCGGCATGGCCTCGCCCCATTGGGCCGCCCAGCGGTCCACGATCGGCGCGGGCAGGGTCGGCGGGACGGGCAGGGCCGGCGCGCCGCGCGTCACCGTGCCGAACACGCCATGGACCAGCTTGCGCGGGCCGCCGTCGACCAGCGGCAGGGCGGTGGCGATCGCCGCATGGGGCGGGGTGTCGAGCACCAGCGCCTGGACGAGCGCGATGCGCAGCACCATCCGCGCCTTGGCGTCGTCGGGCAGCTTCTGCTGGGTCGCGCCGTCGATCAGCGCATCGAGGTCGGGCAGGTGGCGCAGCACCTCGGCGGCGATGGCATGGACCAGCGCGCGGTCGGCCGGCGCCAGCCCCTGCGCCGCGCCATGCAGCGCCAGCTCCAGCGGATCGCCCCGGCGCAACACCGCATCGAGCAGCCGCAACGCGGCGCGGCGGGCGGGAAAGCCGGGGACATCATCGGGGCGGATTGCGGGACGGCGGGACATGAGCGGCCCCTACGCGCTTTCGCCTTCAAAGAAAATGGGAGACGCCAAGGCCCAGCGCCAGGAACAGGGCGATCCAGCCGACGACGCCGACCCACAGCGCCAGCCAGTCGGACCGGCAGGGGCGGGCGGATACGCCCCTGGGCACGGTGCGCAGCGAGGAAGGGATGCGTTTGCCGCCCAGCGTCGCGACCGCGACCAGGCGGCGGCCCACGCCATGGAAGAAGCGGGCGGTGTGGCGGGAAAAGACATGATCGACGGTCAGGTCCACGACCAGCCCGCCGGCATGGCGCAGCACCAGGCCGGCGGCATCGACCACGACTTCGCCAATATCGTCGACCATCAGCGCCCGTGCGGATCGAGCGCGCTGCGGCGGCGCGGCGGCGCGGGGATCGGCGACAGGGCGGACGCACGCGGCGGCGCGGGGATCGCGCCCATTTTCGCCGCGATTTCCTGCAAGGCGGCGATGCGCTTTTCGGTGGCGGGGTGGGTGGAAAAGAGTTCGCTCACATGGGTCGGCACGATATAGAGCTGCGCGGCGGCCGGATTGCGCTCGGCCACCGGGTTCGGGATCGCCTCGGCCCGGCCGGCGATCTTGGCAAGGGCGGAGGCGAGCGCGTGGGGATTGCCGCTGATTTCCGCGCCGGCACGGTCGGCGCCATATTCGCGGGTGCGGCTGATCGCCATCTGCACGATCATCGCGGCGAAGGGCGCGACGATCACCGCCATCAGGCTGGCGATCATGGAGCCATGCCCGTCCCGCTCGCCACCGCGAAAGAACAGGCCGAAATTGGCCAGCATCGAAATCGCGCCCGCAATCGTCGCCACCATCGTCATGATCAGCGTGTCGCGATTTTTCACATGGCCCAGTTCATGCGCCATCACGCCCGCCACCTCGTCGCGGCTCAGCACCGCCAGCAGGCCGGTCGTGGCGGCGACGGCCGCATTGTCCGGGTTGCGGCCGGTGGCAAAGGCGTTGGGCGCGTCCTGGTCGATGATATAGACGCGCGGCATCGGCAGCCCGGCGCGCTGGGCCAGGTCGCGGACCAGATTGTAGAAGTCCGGCGCACTTTGGGCGTCGACTTCCCGCGCGTCGTGCATCCGCAGCACGATCTTGTCGGCGTTCCAGAAGGTGAACAGGTTCATGCCCGCCGCCACCAGCAGCGCGATGATCGCGCCGCCGCTGCCGCCCAGCGTATAGCCCAGCGCCATGAACAGCGCGGTCAGCGCCGCCAGCAACATGGTCGTTTTCATACCGCTCACTTGCACTTGCCTCCTTTGCGGCCCAGATAGCGGACGCATCATGAATATGGGGTTGCGTCCCGCGCTCCGCAATCGAAAGGCCGCTGTCCATGGGAACCTTCAACGGCAAGCGCCCCGCGCATGTGAAGCCGCCCGCCCATCTGTCCAAAAGCCCGCCGGTGCCGGTTCCCGATCCGGTCGACGCGCCCGCGCGCCATCAGGAAGCGCTCAGCCCGGTCCGCTATGGCGACTGGGAACGCAAGGGAATCGCGATCGATTTCTGAGGATCAGGGCGTCGGGGTTCATCCGGGGCGGCACGATTCGCCGTCCATAATGCACGGCTGCCGCTGGCCCGTGCCGACCCTGCGGGGAGCGCACGCCTGCACCTCTGGCCTTTTGCCCCGTTCGCCCTGAAGGCTGGGCGGATGAAGGAGATACGGGGCGTGGGTGTGCATCTGGTTGCTGACGTGAATGGAAAGACGGTATCGGATTATGCGCCGGAGGACGCGGCGTTGCTATGTGCGGTGGGGCGGCTGGTGTGCGCCTGGACCATGCTGGAACAGAGTCTGGAAACCAAGATTGCGCAATTGCGGGAGGCGATGGGCGACATCCGCACCGTCGGCGCCCGCACCCGGCCGGGCATGACCAAGCTGATGACCGAATTGCGGACCATGGTGGCGATGCGCGACCGCCGCAATGCCAGCGCGCTGACCGAAATAGCCGCTATCGAGCGGGACATGCAGCGGATCGACCGCTTCCGCGCGCTCATCATCCAGGGCTTTCACCAGCCCGCACCGGGCGGCTTCACCTGTCGCGATGGCCGCAACAATATCCAGCATATTGCGTTGGAACAGTTGGACAGCGAAATCGATGCGCTGGAAGTCGTCGCCAACCGCCTTCTCGCGGTCTGACCCGCGCCCTAAATCCATGCCGGGCGCTTGACCTTTGCCACAGGCGCGGCAATCCAGAGGCCGATCGCGCCAGTGTGAAGGGAATCCCATTTGACCAAGCCGATTCGTAAAGCCGTTTTTCCTGTCGCGGGGCTGGGGACGCGCTTTCTTCCTGCCACCAAGGCGGTGCCCAAGGAATTGTTGCCGGTCGTCGACCGGCCGCTGATCCAATATGCGGTGGACGAAGCGCGCGAGGCGGGGATCGAGCAGATGATCTTCGTCACCGGGCGCGGCAAGGGCGCGATCGAGGATTATTTCGACATCGCCTATGAAGCCGAAGCGACCCAGCGTGAACGGGGCAAGGATCTTTCGGCGCTGGACGGGACGCGGCTGGAACCGGGCAATGCGGTATTCATCCGCCAGCAGGAGCCGCTGGGCCTGGGCCATGCGATCTGGTGCGCGCGCACCATCGTCGGCGACGAACCCTTCGCCATCCTGCTGCCCGACGAATTCATGAAGGGCGCGCGCGGCAATGGCTGCATGAAGCAGATGGTCGACGCTTATGAAAGGGTCGGCGGCAATCTGGTCTGTGCGCTCGAAATCCCGATGGAAGACACGCCCAATTATGGCGTGATCGCGCCGGGTGCGCGCGACGGGGCGCTGACGCAAGTGACCGGACTGGTGGAAAAGCCCGCGCTCGGCACCGCGCCGTCGAACCTGATCGTGCCGGGCCGCTACATCCTCCAGCCCGATGTGATGCACATTCTGGAGACGCAGGAAAAGGGCGCGGGGGGCGAGATTCAGTTGACCGACGCCATGGCCGCGCTGATCGGCAGACAGCCCTTCCATGGCGTGACCTTCGATGGCCGCCGTTTCGACTGCGGTTCCAAGGCCGGCTATATCGAGGCCAATCTGGCGCTGGCGCTGGAGCGCCCCGACCTCAAGGACCATATTCGCGCCTTCGCCCAGGAAGAACTGGCGCGGTAGCCGAACCGGGCTGGCGCGCCGCGTTTGCAAAGGGCATCGCAGCCCATGAAAAAAGGCGGCATCCCGACCGGGAGCCGCCTTTTATGATGCCGGAGCGATGGCCGTCAGAACGGCACTTCGTCGTCCAGGTCGTTGTCGAAATTGGGGCTGCCTGCCCGGCCGGCGCCACTGCCCGCGCCGCCCGACGACCGGCCGCCGCCAAAGCCGCCGCCGCCCTGGCTGCCACCACCGAAATCGTCATAGTCGCCGCCGCCGAAGCCGCTCGATCCGCCCTGCCAGTCGCTCACGCCCTGCTGCGACCGGCCACCGCCACCATAGCCGCCGCCCTGGCCGCCACCACCGCCCGGCGCGCCGTCCAGCATGGTCAGCACCGATCCCAGGCCCTGCAACACGACTTCGGTGGTGTAACGATCATTGCCCTGCTGGTCCTGCCATTTGCGGGTGCGCAACTGGCCCTCGATATAGACTTTCGACCCCTTGCGCAGGAAGCGTTCGGCCACGCCGACCAGCCCTTCGGAAAAGATCGCGACGCTGTGCCACTCGGTGCGCTCCTTGCGCTCGCCGCTGTTGCGGTCTTTCCAGCTTTCGGACGTGGCGATGCGCAGATTGCACACCTTGCCGCCATTCTGGAAGCTCTTGACCTCCGGGTCGGCGCCCAGATTGCCGACCAGAATGACCTTGTTGACCGAGCCTGCCATGATTCCTCCGAAAGCGCCAAAGCGGCCGTTATAGTGCGGTCGGCGCTCCGGTCCAGAGTCAACCTAGGCCCAGCGCCACCGCCGTCCAGTAAGTGATGCCCGCCGCGACATAGGCCAGCGTGAACAGATAGCCGATCATGAATCCGGTCCATTTCCAGCCCGCCGTCTCCCGCCGCGTGACCGCGATGGTGGAAATGCATTGCGGCGCGAACACGAACCAGGCGAGGAAGGCGAGCGCCGTCGCCAGCGACCAGCGCCCTTGCAACCGCTCGCCCAGCCCCTTGTCCAGCGCTTCGACATCATCCTCGGCATCGATCGCATAGACGGTGGCGATGGCGGACACGGCGACTTCGCGCGCGGCCATCGACGGCAGCAGCGCCAGCGATATGTCGCGGTTGAAGCCGATCGGCGCGACCAGCAGGTGGATGCCGCCCGCGATCCGGCCGGCAATCGAATATTCGCTCTGCCGCACGCCGTCGGGCGCCTTGGGAAAGCTCATCAGCGCCCACAGGACGATGTTGGTGAACAGGATGATGGTGCCCGCGCGCTTCAGGAAGATGACGGCGCGCTGCCACAGGCCGATCAGCAGGTCCTGCGGCCGGGGCCACTGATATTTGGGCATTTCCATCAGGAAGCCGCTGCTCTGCCCCTTCGTCACGGTCAGCCGCAGCGCCCAGGCGGCGATCAGCGCGCCGACGATGCCAAAGACATAGAGCAGGAACATCACCAGCCCTTGCAGGCCGATCCCCGGTCCCACGTCCCGCGCCGGGATGAAGGCGCTGATGATCAGGCCATAGACCGGCAGCCGGGCCGAACAGGTCATCAGCGGCGCGATCAATATGGTGGTCAGCCGGTCCTTGGGGTCGGAAATGGTGCGCGTCGCCATGATCCCCGGCACCGCGCAGGCGAAGGAGGACAAGAGCGGGATGAAGGCCCGTCCCGACAGGCCGACCCGCGCCATCAGCCCGTCCATGATGAAGGCCGCGCGCGCCATATAGCCGGTCGCTTCCAGCATCAGGATGAAGAAGAAGAGGATCAGGATCTGCGGCAGGAACACGATCACCGCGCCCACGCCGCCGACCACGCCCTGCAACAGGAAATCGTGCAGAATGCCCGGCGGCAGCGTCGCCGTCACTGCTTCGCCCAGCGCCGTGACCCAGCCTTCCAGCAGGTCGGCGGGCGCGGAGGCCCAACTGAACACCGCCTGGAACATGACGAACAGCAGGGCGAGCAGGATCAGGAAGCCGGCAACGGGGTGCAGCAGCACCCGGTCCACCGCCGCCGTCAGCCGGCGCGACGGGGTTTCGCGCACGATCGCGGCGCGGGCGATCCGCCGCGCGTCGGTGCGGACCGCATCGAAATCCCGCACCGGCCCGGTGATATAGGGGGCGGGCGCGCCGTTCATCTGCCCTTCCAGCGCCTGGCGCAGATGGTCGAGGCCGCGCTTGCGCACCGCGACGGTCGACACCACCGGCACGCCCAGTTCGCGCGCCAGCACATTGGCGTCCAGTTCCAGCCCGTCGCGGGTGGCCAGATCGACCATGTTGAGCGCGACCACGGTGGGCAGGCCGAGCGCGATCAGCTCCAGCGCGAAGCGCAGATGATTGTCGAGGTTCGACGCATCCACCACCACGATCAGCGCGTCGGGGCGGCGTTCGCCCTCCTGCCGGCCCAGCACCACGTCGCGCGTCACCTGCTCGTCGGGGCTGGTCGGGTCCAGGCTGTATGTGCCGGGCAGGTCGACCAGCTCGACCGGGCGGCCGTCGGGCAATGACAGGCGGCCCGCCTTGCGCTCCACCGTGACGCCGGGATAATTGCCCAGCTTCTGCCGCGCGCCGGTCAGCGCGTTGAACAGGGCGCTCTTGCCCGCATTGGGATTGCCGACCAGCGCGACCAGGGGCAGGGCGCTCATGCGGCCTTTTCCGTTTCAGCCATTTCGGGGCCGGTCCGCACGGTGATGGCGGTGGCATGGGCGCGGCGCATCGCGATGGTCATGCGTCCGACCTTGCAGGCGATCGGTCCCTTGCCCAGGAATCCGCCATGGTGCAGCGCCTCGACACTGGCCCCTTCGCACAGGCCGAATTCGCGCAGCCGCTGGCCTTCCGACGGGGTCAGGGCGGCCCAGTCGATCCAGTCGACATAGGCGGGTTGGCGCAGGGGCAGGTCGGTCAAACGCAAGGGAAGGATACTCGCACTCTATTTCTGCGAGTGACTATCAATACCGATTGCGAAAGACCAGCGGGAATCGCGCGTCGATCAGATCGCCGGGTAACGCAGGCGCCCGATGAAGCGCGCAAGACTCAGCCGTTCGCCACCGCCTGCCCCTTTCACCGACGCCTTGAACTTTTCGAAGCGCATCACATTCTCGATCCGGCGCGCCAGGAAGGCGCGGCTGTCGGCATGTCCCTCGCTCTGGTCATCCACGAACACCATCAATGTCGCGGCATAGACGGCGGTGAGCGTCATGCGCTTGCTGTAATGGGCAAGGTCGGTTGCGGTGTCGCCGGCCGCGCGCCACATCGCATCCGCCGCGCGCCAGCCCAGCCGGGCGGAACGGACCGCGTTCGTCGGCAGCGCCAGGATCGCGATCGCGCGGCGCAAGGCTTCCCGGTCGGGTGCCAGCAAGGCCAGCCGCGCCTCGACCAGGGCCGTGATTTTCCTGCGGATCGACAGGGTCGCCAATCCATCGGCGGGCAGCGCGTCGATCATGCGGGCATCGATGCTGGCGAACCAGGCGTCGATCATGTCGATCGCGCCATCGGCAAAGGCCAGCCGGGCAATGTCGGCGTCAATGCCCTTTTCGGCCGCGGCCATCGCCACCGCCTGGGGCCGCCAGCCGTCAAAGGCGGCATGCCGTGCCAGCACCGGGGCCAGCATTGCCCGGATTTCGTCGAGGGTGAGGTCGGATATGTCGCTCATGGCCTGTATCTAGGCATGCTATCGCGGGCGCACAAGCGTTGGACTGGCAGGGTGGGGGTTGAACTCGGCCGATGGGCTTCCTAGCTGGCTGGGCACATCAATTCGCGTTGCAAAATGCAACCATGATTGAGGGAGATGACATGACGACCCTGTTCGACCCTATCCAGATCGGCGCGATTGCCGCGCCCAATCGTATCCTGATGGCGCCTTTGACCCGTGGCCGTGGCACAAGGGACCATGTGCCCACCCCGATCATGGTGGATTATTACCGCCAGCGCGCGTCGGCCGGCCTGATCATCAGCGAAGCGACCGGCATTTCGCGTCAGGGGCTGGGCTGGCCCTATGCGCCGGGCATCTGGTCGGATGAACAGGTCGCGGCGTGGCGGCCGGTGACGCAGGCGGTGCATGATGCGGGCGGGCGGATCATCGTCCAGCTCTGGCATATGGGGCGTCAGGTGCATAGCGCCGTGACCGGCGAGCAGCCGGTATCGTCCAGCGCCACCGCGACGGCGGGCGACGCCCATACATATGAAGGCAGGCAGCCGTTCGAAACCGCCCGTCCGCTGGGCGTCGATGAAATCCCCGGACTGATCGAAACCTATGTCGTGGCCGCGCGCAACGCGATCCGCGCCGGGTTCGACGGGGTGCAGATTCACGCCGCCAACGGCTATCTGATCGACCAGTTCCTGCGCGACAACGCCAATTTCCGCACCGACCAATATGGCGGCAGCATCGAAAACCGCGTGCGCCTGCTGCGCGAAGTGACGCAAGCGGTGGCCGATGCGATCGGCGCGGACAAGGTTTCGGTGCGCCTGTCGCCCAATGGCGATTCGCAGGGGGTGAACGACAGCGACCCCGCCAGCCTCTTCGCCCATGCCGCCGCTGTGCTGGACGCGATCGGCATCGCCTTTCTCGAACTGCGCGAACCCGGCCCGGACGGCACGTTCGGGCGAACCGACGTGCCGCGCCAGTCACCGCTGATTCGCCAGCATTTCAAGGGGCCGCTGGTGCTCAACAGCGACTATGATGTCGACCGGGCGCAGGCGGACCTGGACAGCGGCCTGGCCGACGCGATCAGCTTCGGCCGCCCGCTGATGGCCAATCCCGACCTGGTCGAACGCTTCCGCCAGGGCGCGCCGCTCAATCCGCCGCAGGACATGACGACCTGGTATGGGCCGGGCGAGAAGGGTTATACCGACTATCCGACGCTGGAGCAGGAAAAGGTGGACGCCTGACCCGCTGCCTGTCGGACAAGATGGATGGCCGGACAAGGAAGGGGGCGGTCAAACGCCCCCTTCTTCCTGCCTACATGCCAAAACGTTCGCGCAGCGCCAGCATGGCGATCGCCGCCTTGGCCGCTTCGCCGCCCTTGTCCTTCTGGTCGGGCCGCGCGCGCACCAGCGCCTGTTCCTCATTCTCGACCGTCAGGATGCCGTTGCCGATCGCGATCGCATCCATGCTGAGCGCCATCAGGCCGCGCGCGCTTTCGTTCGACACCACTTCGAAATGATAGGTTTCGCCGCGGATCACCACGCCGATGGCGACGAACCCGTCATAGCGGCCGCTTTCCGCCGCCAGCGCGATCGCGCCGGGGATTTCCAGCGCGCCCGGCACCGTCACCACGTCATATTTATGCCCCGCATCATCCAGCGCGGCTTTCGCCCCCTCGATCAGCAGGTCGTTCAGATGGTCGTAGAAGCGCGCTTCGACGATGAGGAATTTGGCCATGATGCGTGTCCTTACAGGTCGATGGGGCGATGTCCGACGACGGACAGGTCATACCCGTCCAGCGCCACGAGGCTGTGATGGCTGTTGGTCAGCAGGATCATGTCATGCACGCCCAGCTCCGCCAGCAATTGCGCGCCCACGCCATAGTCGCGCAGTTCATCCATCTCACCGGGCGCCACGCCGGTTTCGCGCTGAAGCGTCAGGCTCAATATGTCCTTTTCACTGCCGCGCAGCATCACGATCACGCCCGCGCCCTCCGCGCCGATAATCTCCATCGACCGCTGCAACAGGCTTTCGCGCGGCCCCTGCATCCCGCAAGTGTCGCTGAGCGGGGCGAACTGATGCATCCGCACCAATGTCGGCGAATCGGGATCGACATGGCCCTTTTGCAGCACCAGTTGCTCGCCCCGCGTCGCGCGGTTGTAATAGCTGATCGCCTTCCATTCGCCGCCCCACCGGCTGGTGAAGTTGGTCGCCACCCGCCGTTCGACCATATGGTCGTGCCGGCGCCGATAGGCGATCAGGTCGCGGATCGTGCCGATCTTCATCTTGTGCTTTTGCGCGAAGGGGATGAGGTCGTCGAGGCGCGCCATCGTGCCATCGTCCTTCATCACTTCGCAGATCACGCCGGACGGGTTCAGCCCGGCCAGCCGCGCCACGTCCACCGCCGCTTCGGTATGGCCCGTGCGCACCAGCACGCCGCCATCCTTGGCCACCAGCGGAAAGACATGGCCCGGCGTCACGATGTCGCCCTGGCCCTTCGACCCGTCGATCGCGACCGATATCGTGCGGGCGCGGTCGGCGGCGCTGATGCCGGTGGTCACACCCTCGCGCGCCTCGATCGACACGGTGAAGGCGGTTTCGTGCCGCGTCCCGTTGTTGCGGCTCATCAGGTCCAGGCCCAGTTCCTCGACCCGGCTTTTCGTCAGCGCAAGGCAGATGAGGCCACGGCCATGCGTCGCCATGAAATTGATCGCGTCCGGGGTCGCCATCTGCGCCGGGATGACCAGATCGCCTTCATTCTCGCGATCTTCGTCATCGACCAGGATGAACATGCGGCCATTGCGGGCCTCGTTGATGATTTCTTCGGGCGATGCGAGCGCGGTGCCGCCCTCGCGCTTGAGCAGATAGGCTTCCAGCTTGCCCAGCGTCTCGGCGGTCGGGTTCCAGTCCGCCTCGCCCAGCTTGCGCAGCGAATTGGCGTGGAGGCCGGCGGCGCGCGCCAGGCCGGAACGGGACATGCCGCCATCGGTGACGAGGCTGCGGACGGTATCAAGAAGCGCGGACGACATGGGAAACGACTCCTTCCCTCAATGGAATGGCGTCTATATCACATCGCAGTGTGAACATTGCAAGATGCAATCACATTGAACCTGTCGTCATCAGCCTTGCCGGGGCGGCCATCGCCGTCCCGCCCTCTCATAGCCTGCGCAGGCTCTGCATCCGGTCGAGATAGCGCGCCAGCACATCGATCTCCAGATTGAACGCGCGCCCGTCCGGCAACTGGTCCAGCGTCGTGGCGGCGGCGGTGTGGGGGATGATGTTCAGGCCGAAATGGACGCTGCCATCGGCCTGGTCCGACACGCTGTTGACGGTCAGCGAAATGCCGTCGAGCGTGATCGATCCCTTGGTCGCCAGCGCCGCGGCCAGGGCGGCGGGCGCGCGGATCGTCAGCCGGGTCGAATCGCCATCGGCCTGCGCCGACACCAGATGGCCGATGCCGTCGACATGGCCGGTGACGATATGGCCGCCCAGTTCGTCGCCGACCTTGAGCGCCCGCTCCAGGTTCAGCCGGCCGCCTTCCTGCCACAGGCCGGGCGCGGTGCGGGCGAGCGTTTCGGCCGACAGGTCGACCGCGAACCAGTCGGTGCCCTTGTCCACCACCGTCAGGCAGGCGCCCGAACAGGCGATCGACGCGCCGATCGCCACGCCGTCCATGGCATAGCTGCATCCGATCACCAGCCGCAGGTCGCCGCGCTGTTCATATGTGCGGATGGTCCCGATGTCGGTGATGATGCCGGTGAACATGCGTGCGTCCTGTGATGTGAAACGGAGCGTTGGAAAGGGGACTTAGGCGCTGCGAACCCGCTCGTAAACCTCCAGCCGATCCACGCCCAGCGCCCGCATGTCGATCAGCCGCCAGCGGCCATGGGCCTGCGTCAGGTCGGTCAGGCCAATGTCGCCAATCCCCGCCAGCCCCGCGCCGATGATGATCGGCGCGCGATAGAGCATCAGGCGATCGACCCGGTCGGCGCGCAGGAAAGCGGCGGCGGTGGCCGCGCCACCCTCGACCAGCAGATGGTCGACCCGGTCCAGCGTTGCAATGTCATCGGGCGTGGCGATCGGCGTCCAGCCTGCCGGCGCCGCGCCGCGCGTCAGCACCAACCGGCGCGGGGACCGATTCTCCAGCCCCGCCAGCCGCACGTCCAGCCGTGGCGCATCGGTGCGCAACGTGCCGCCGCCGACCAGTATCGCGTCATGCCTGGCCCGCTCCATATGGGCATGGGCACGCGCCTCCGGCCCGGTGATCCAGCGACTCGCCCCGTCGTCACGGGCGATGCGCCCGTCGAGCGACAGGCCCAGTTTCAAGGTGACATGCGGCCGTCCCAGCGTCTGGCGCAGTACGAAACCGGCCATCGCCCGTGCCGCCTCGTCGGCCATCAATCCCATGTCGACGCGCACGCCCCGGTCGCGCAGCCAGGCGGCGCCCTGTCCGTCGGTGCGCGGATCGGGATCACGCAGCGCGATCACGACGCGGGCAACCCCGGCACGGGCCATCAGGTCGGCGCAGCGCGGCCCGCGTGGCGACAGGTGGAAACAGGGTTCCAGCGTCACATAGGCCGTGGCCCCGCGCGCCCGATCCATCGCCTGCTCCAGCGCCTGCGCCTCGGCATGGGGGCGGCCGCCCTTCTGGGTCCAGCCGCGCCCGACGACATGGCCATCCCGCACGATCAGGCAGCCGACATTGGGATTGGGGGTGGAAAGCCCGCGCCCGCGCCCCGACAGGGCGATGGCGGCGGCCATGTAGCGCCGGTCCTGGGCGGGCGAGGGTGACGTGCTCAGGGCTGGGCGGCTCCCGCCGGCGGCGCGCCGCCGGCTTTGGGCGCGCCCTTCTCGGTCGCTTCCGCCCTGGCCAGCCGCTCGTCCAGCAGGGCGTCGATCTGCTTGACCGCCTCCTTGCGCCGGGCGCTGTTGCGGGCTTCCTCCTCGCGCCATTCGATGCCAAAGGCATCGGCGAAGCCCTGCATCTTCTTCTGCTGCTTGATCAACGCCGCCTCGCGCTTGGCGAAGTCGATCTTCTGTTGCAGGATGATCGCCGCGTCCGATCGGTTCGCGTCCCAGCTCTGGACATAGATGATCTTGTTGCGGGTCGGCATCGTGTTGGTGTTCGCGTCGACGATGAACGCCCAGATGATCACATAGGTCAGGGCCGCGGAAAGGCCGAGCAGCGGCCATTTATGCTGACGCTGCTGCCTGAAATAGCCCCAGAAGTCGCCAAGCGCATTTTTGGGGGAAACGGGACGGGGAAAGATCGCCATGCCGCCCTTATAGGGCAGCGCGCCCGCAGATGCAAAATGGTCCATGATTCTTCCATGGGACCGGGATCGCCCTCCCGGTCCTCCGTTCAAAGAGAGGGGGGGAGGGCGCCCTGGCTGTCATCGCTCCGTCAGCGTGAAGCGCACCGTCAATGTCTTGGATGACGCCACCGGCACCCCGTCGCGCGTCGCTGGCCGGAACCGCCATGTGCGCAGCGCGTGGCGCTGGGTCGCCAGCCAGAAGCGCTCGTCTGTGGCGGCGATCTTCTCGATGCCGCTGACGCGCCCGTCCGCATCGATCAGGACGCGCACCGTCACTTTGCCCTCCAGTCCCTGGCGAATCATTGCGCCGGGATAATCGGGCTGGAATGCGGGCAGCGCGCGCGGGTCGATCTGCGGTTCGGTCAGCACCGGCTCGGCGATCGGCGGCGGCGGTGGAACATAGGGCGGGGTCGGGCCGGTGCCCGCACCGCTGCCCTCCGTTCTGGTCAGCGGCGGGTCGCCCTTGGGCAGGTCGGTCAGCGGGTCGGTGACGGTCGGCCGGTCACGCGGCGGCTGCCGGGTCTGGACCCTGGCATCGGTCTTGTCGTCGATGACCGGATCGGGCGGCTTGGGGAGGGGAATGTTCACGGTTTCGATCGGCGGCGAAGGGGTGAATATATCGATCGCCTCCTTGGGGATCAGCAGGAACGCCCCGATCACCACTGCATGGACCGCCACTGTGCCGCCCAGTCCCAGCGGCGACTTGCGCCCCGCGCCATAGCGCGATCCGCTGTCCTGCTGCCTGAACTGCGCCCGTCCAGCCTCTGCCCGTCCTGTCTCTGTCTGCCCTGATCCCACCATAATGAGTCGCATCGTCCGGCTCCTCTGTCCGCATCCTCTCCCGCACCGCCCGATGGATCGGGACTCCATGGCAGGATGAAATGATACAACATCAAATAATGATATGTTGCAACATTAATTTACAATGCCGGCAATATGGGGCAGGCGCCCTTTTCCAGGGACCGTCACGCCGATGCAGAATGTGTTTTAGCTGTACCACTCGCTGTAACGCTTAACGCCCTGCGGGGCCGCCCGGCAGCTTATAGCAGCCTGTCGATCGCATGCAGGACCAGGCCGACCAGCCCCCCGACCAGCGTACCGTTGACGCGGATATATTGCAGGTCGCGCCCGACCGCATGTTCCAGCCGACTGGTGACGGTGCCCGCGTCCCAGCCGCGCACCGTATCGCTGACCAGCCGCACGATCGCGTCGCCATAGCTGGCGGTCGCGCCCACCGCCGCCCGCCGCACGAACCGGTTGATGACCAGCCGCAGCCGCGCTTCCTGCTGCACCGTGCCGCCCAGCGTCCTCAGCGCCTCGCCCAGCCGTCCCGCCATCGCCCTGCCCGGATCGCGCACCGCGCGCAGCAGCCCGGCGCGTGCCTGTTCCCACATGCCTTCGATCCAGCGTTGCATGGCCGGATTGTCCACGATCTCGTCACGCAACTTCGCCACCTTGGCCTGCATCTCCAGGTCGAATTGCAGGTCGAAGGCGAGCTTGGCCATGCCCTCCTCCGCCTTCAGCCGCAGCGGATGGCCCGGATCGGCGGCCATGTCGGCCAGCAGCTTGCGCAGCCCGGACAGGATCGCGTCGGCCAGATTTTCGTCCAGCCCCGTCCAGCGCAGCACCTTGCCCGCACGCTCATGCACCATCTGGCGGATCACAGGCTCGTTCGCCTCCAGCGTGCGGTCCGCCCAATGGATGATGCTGTCCATCACCGGGGCATGGCGGCCATCGCGCATCGCCGCCTCGATCGCCTGTCCTGCCAGCGGGCCGATGTTGATGGCGCGCAGGCGCTGGCCGATCGCGCCTTTCACCATGCCGCCCAGCCGTTCCTGGTCCAGCGCCTCCAGCACATCGGCGATCAGCCGGGACGCGCCTTCGCGCAACCGTCCGTCGCCGCCCGACGGACTGGCCAGGAAACGTCCGGCGGCGGCGGCCACATCCACATGGCGCATCCGCCGCGCGACCACGGCCGGGGTCAGGAAATTGTCGCGCAGGAACAGGGCCAGCGTGTCGCCGATCCGGTCCTTGTTGCGCGGGATGATCGCGGTGTGGGGGATGGGCAGGCCCAACGGATGCCGGAACAGCGCCGTCACCGCGAACCAGTCGGCCAGGCCGCCCACCATTGCCGCTTCGGCAAAGGCCTGGACGAAGCCGATGGCGGGGTGGAGATGGGCGGTGGCGCGGGCCGTGACGAACAGCGCCGCCATCGCCACCAGCATCCCTGTGGCCATCACCCGCATCCGTCGTGCGGGATGGGGGGGCAGCACCTCTCTGGGCCGGGGGATGCGAAGCAGCGTCATGACCGTCAAACGGTTACGCCGCCGTTTCGTTCAGGCAAGCCCTTCTTTTGCCGGGCCGGCACACTCTGCCGGCCCGCGGCTTCATTCGGCGGGCTGGACCGGACGGTCCCTGTCGTCGCCCGGCTTGTAGGTCAGCAGCCCCCGGCCCAGTCGCGGCCCGACCCAGCTTTCGATCGCGACCGCCAGGCTGAACGTCGCCGGCACGATCACCAGCGTCAGCACCGTCGACAGCAGCAGGCCGCCGATCACGGTGATCCCCATCGGCGCGCGCCACGCCCCGTCGCCCGACAGCGACAGGGCCGTGGGCACCATGCCCGCGACCATCGCCACCGTGGTCATCACGATCGGCTGGGCGCGCTTGTGCCCGGCGTCGACGATCGCCTCGAACTTGGGCACGCCCTTTTCCATCTCCTCCAGCGCGAAGTCGATGACGAGGATCGAATTTTTCGCCACGATGCCCAGCAGCATCAGCAACCCGATCAGCACCGGCATGGAAATGGGCTGGCCCGCGATATGCAGCGCCAGCGCACCGCCCAGCGGCGCCAGCAGCAACGACCCCAGATTGACGAAGGGCGGCATGATCCGCTTGTATAGCAGCACCAGCACCGCCAGCACCAGCAGGATGCCGGCAAAGACGGCGATGACGAAATTCTGGAGCATTTCGCCCTGCCATTTGGCGTCGCCCGCGTTGATCTTCTGCACGCCCTGGATCTTGCCGTCGTTGATCGCCTTCATCAGGGGCAGGGCGTTGATCTTCTGCATCGCCTGGCTGGTGACGACGCCCGGCGCCAGGTCCGCGCCCACGACGATGCGGCGGATCTGGTTGTAGCGACGGATCTGTGTCGGCCCCGCGCCGAAGCTGATGTCGGCTATCACCTTGAGCGGGACCGATCCGCCATTGACGGTGGGCACCGGCATGTTCTCGATCGTGCCGATATCCTTGCGGCTGTCCTCGGCGATCGACACGCGAATCGGAATCTGGCGATCGGACAGGGAAAATTTGGCGACATTCTGGTCGATGTCGCCGATCGTCGCGATGCGGATCGACTGGCTGAGCGCGGCCGTCGTCACGCCCAGGCTGGCGGCCAGGTCCAGCCGCGGCTTGATGATGATCTCCGGCCGCTGCATGTCACCCTGCACGCGGGGCGCGCGCAGTTCGGGAATGCGCGCCATTTCCGCGACCAACTGGTTGGCGGTGCGATCCAGCTTGTCGGGATCGTCGGACCCGAACATCATGATGATGTCACGGCCGAAACCGCCGCCCGACTGCGACTGGAAATTGACCCGCGCGTCGGCGATGGTCTGGAACTGGGGCGCAATCTTGCGTTCCCAGTCGACCGAACTGATCGGCCGGTCCTTCCGCAATGTCAGGTAGATGTCGGCCGTGGTCGGTTCGATCTCGGCAAAGGCGGTGTCGACCACGGCGCTGTCGGCGACCAGCATGTCGGCGACCTTGCGGGTGATGGCGGTCGTCTGCGCCAATGTGCTGCCGGGCACGGTCTCGATCTTGACCTGGCTGAAATCGGTGTTGGTGGTCGGCTGGAAGGTCATGGGCAGCGTGGCAAAGGCGATGATCGTCGCGACAAAGGCCAGAAAGCCGATGCCCACGGTCCAGACACGATGGTCCAGGAACAGGCTGGTGAAACGCCGCCAGCCGCCCCGCGCGCGATGGGCGATCGCCCTGCGTTCGTCCAGCGACCAGCGCAGGATGCTCATATAACGGTCCATCAGCCAGCCTTCGCCGTGACTTTCCTCGCCATGGGCCTTGAGGAAATAGGCGGCGATCATCGGCGTGATGAGGCGCGCGACGGCCAGGCTCATCAGGACCGAAACCACCACGGTCATGCCGAACTGGATGAAGAACTGACCCGAAATGCCGGGCATCAGCGCGACCGGCAGGAACACCGCGACGATCGCCATGGTGGTCGCCAGCACGGCAAGGCCGATCTCGTCCGCCGCATCGATCGACGCCTGATAGGCGGATTTGCCCATCCGCATATGGCGCACGATATTCTCGATCTCCACGATCGCGTCATCGACCAGCACGCCCGCCACCAGGCTCAATGCCAGCAGCGAAATGCCGTTCAGCGTGAAGCCCATCATGTCCATGAACCAGAAGGCGGGGATCGCGGACAAGGGGATGGCCAGCGCGGATATGGCGGTCGCGCGCCAGTCGCGCAGGAACAGGAATACGATCACGACCGCCAGCACCGCGCCCTCGATCATCGCGGCCATGGCCGAATGATATTGTTCCTTGGTGTAGCCGACGCTGGTGTAGAGTTCCTTGAACTGGACCTTGGGATTTTCCTTCCTGAGCTGGTCCAGTATCTTCATCGCATCATCATAGACGGTGACGTCGGATGCGCCCTTGGCCTTTTCCACGCTGAAACTGGTGACTTGCCGCCCGTTCATCAGCGCCAGGCTGCGCTGTTCGGCATACATGTCGCGCACCTGCGCGATGTCGGACAGCTTGACCGTGCGCGCGCCGCTGATCGCGATCTGGGTCGCGCCCAGGTCGCGCGCGTTGCGGGCGTTGCCCAGCACGCGGATCGATTGTTCGGCGCCGGCGATCTCGGTGCGGCCGCCGGCCGCGTTCAGGTTGACCTGGCTGAGCTGCTGGTTGACCTGGGCGGCGGTGATGCCGAATGCCTGGAGCTTGGCCGGGTCCAGGATGACGCGAATTTCGCGGCTGACGCCGCCACTGCGATTGATCGCCGCCATGCCGCTGACCGACAACAGCCGTTTGGCCACCGTATTGTCGACATACCAGGACAGTTCTTCCAGCGTCATGTCGCTGGTTTCGGCGCTGAAAAAGGCGATCGGCCCGCCATCAATGTCGATGCGCGTGACCTGCGGCTCCAATATGCCTTCGGGCAGGTCGCTGCGAATCTGGTCCACGGCGTTCTTCACGTCGCTGACGGCGCGATCGACGGGCGTGCCGATCTGGAACTGCACGTTCGTGAGCGACCGGCCCTCTGACGCGAAGGACGTGATCTCATCGACGCCGCTGATGCCGCGGACCGCCGCCTCGATCCGCTGTGTGACCTGCGTTTCCAGTTCGGTCGGCGCGGCGCCCGGCTGGCTGACGACGACGCTGACGGCCGGGAAGCTGATGTCGGGATTATTGTTGACGTCCATCCGGCTGAAACTGACCAGCCCCGCCAGCAGCAGGGCGGCGAACATCACCAGCGGCGTCACCGGGTTGCGGATCGCCCATGCGGAAATATTGCGAAAATTCATGACGGGCTTCCTTCACCGGACGCGCTGGCGCGTCCGTCCAACCTGTGCCGGAGGCAGCAGCGCGCCCCTCCATCTGTTCCCGCGCGTCGCCGCGCGCATCGCCGTTACGGGCAGGCGCCACCGGCGCGCCGCCCCTATCGGATCTTCAACAATTCCGGCTTCACCTTCTGCCCCGGCGTCAGGAAGGCGGCGGCAGAGGTGACGACGCTTTCGGCGCCGGAAATGCCACTGGTCACGGCAACCCCGGCGTCGGACACCTGGCCGACGGTCACATCGCGCCGCTCCACCTGATTCCTGCCGTTGATGATATAGACATAGCTGCCCTTGGGGTCGCTCTGCACCGCGGATTCGGGCAGCAGCGGGGCGCTGCCGGACCCGCTGGTGATCGTCGCGGCGGCGAAGCCGCCAGGGCGGATCGCGGCATTATAGGGGACCGCGATGCGCGCTATGCCCTGACGGGTCTGCGGGTCCACGACCGGCGACACCTGCCAGATGCGACCGGCGAATTGCGTCTTGCTGCCGACCGGCGTTACGGTCGCGCCATTGCCGGGGCGCAGCGTCGCCAGATCGCCCTCGGCCACCTGCGCCTGCATTTCCATTTCGCCATCCCTGGCCATGCGGAACAGCGCACCGCCGCCGGCCTGGACGATCTGGCCCGGCTCGACCGATCGGGTCAGCACCAGCCCGGCGGCGGGCGCGCGGATGTCCAGCCGCCCGGTGCGGGCGCGCTGTTCGGCAAGCTGGGCGGCGGCGACATTGACGCGCGCCTGGGCGGCGTCGCGCGTCGCGGTGCGCTGGTCGATGTCGGCGGCGCTGATGAAGCCGCGTCCGACCAGCGCCTTGGCGCGATCGAGCTGCGCCTGCGCCAGCTTCGCGTCGGCGCGGGCCACCTCCACCTGCGCGGCCAGCGACCGGACCTGCTCGGTCTGAACCGATCGTTCGACAGTGGCCAGCACCTGCCCGGCGCGAACCCAGTCGCCCGGCTGCACCAGCACCTGGCTCACCATGCCGCCTTCACCGACCACGCCGACGGGCATGTCGACTCGTGCGGCCAGCGATCCGGTCGCCGTCACGGTGCGGGCGACGGTCGACTGGCCGGGCCGCAGCACGGTGACGACGGGCACCTGCGCGCCGGGCGGCGGGGCCGCCGCCTTGTCGCCCCGCATCGATATCCAGGCCGCCACAGCCACCAGCAGCACGGCCGCGCCCCCGCCGATCAGCATCAGCCGATTGCGGCGTCGGGGCGACACATGCTCGTCGATGACGACCGCTGAGTCGCCCAGCAGTTGGGTTTCGTAATTCATGCCGCTTCTCGTCTTTCCGGCGCTTCGCCCCTGTGGACGACTGTGTTATATGAATATATCACTGCTCTCAACCCCCAATATCATGGTTCAAAGGGGGACGGCAAAGCGAAATCCGCGCTGGATCGACGTGGAAAAGCGACACAATGTTCGTTCATAACGCTGTCGCATCGTCTTGCAAAATATCGTCGGCTGTGGCGCTATGCGTGATCGGTGCAGGGGGATGGAGAGGAACGCAGCATGGACTTGCTGGGGTGGATCATCGTCGGCCTGCTGGCTGGCGCGATTGCGAAATGGATCATGCCGGGGCGCGACCCTGGCGGCTGCGTCGTCACGATCCTGCTGGGCATTGCCGGCGCGTTGCTGGCCGGCTTTGTTGGAAGGCTCGCCGGGCTTTACGCGCCGGGGGAGCGGGCGGGCTTCATCGCCGCGGTCATCGGCGCGATCGCGGTGCTCGCGCTCTATCGCTGGTTTTCCAGCCGCCGATAAAGGCATCGCCCATGCAAAAAGGGCCGCGCCATTGGCTGGCGCGGCCCTTTGGCGTGCCTTGGCTGGTGCGTTATCGCACCGAACCGCGGCGGACCAGATTGACGATCGCCAGCAGGATGATGGCGCCGACCAGCGACACGAGGAAGCTGTAGAGCGTCAGGCCGGCATTGTTGATCGAACCGCCGCTGAAGATCAGGCCACCGATGAAGGCGCCGACGATGCCGACCACGATATTGAGCAGGATGCCCTGCTGT
The DNA here is from genome assembly GCF_030580935.1 of Sphingobium cyanobacteriorum. Lineage (GTDB taxonomy): Bacteria > Pseudomonadota > Alphaproteobacteria > Sphingomonadales > Sphingomonadaceae > Sphingobium > Sphingobium cyanobacteriorum. The sequence goes on from NZ_JAUQOM010000006.1 coordinate 40,469, forward strand.
GCGTCGGTCCGCATCACCATGCTGGCGAGCCAGCCGATGACACCGCCTACGATAAGCCACAAGATAATGCCCATGTTACTCTCCTTGACCACGCCCCCAGCGGGTTGGGTGCTGCATTCAACGGTGGAGAGGGCGTCGCGTTCCATGAACGGGAAATGATTCCGGGCGGGAAACCATCGTGGCTTTGCGCCGTTTAGGCGCGCCCGCGCCGCGCATGGAAAAAGGGCCGCCGGATCATCCCGACGGCCCTTTGCATTCCAGCGCAAGGCATCTGGATCAATATTTCTGCTGCCGCTCGTAGAGGGACTTGTAATATTGGATGCGGGTGACGCGCAGGCCATGCATGCCCGAACGATCGACCGCGCGCTGCCAGCCGGCAAATTCCTCCAGCGTCAGATTATAGCGCGCGCAGGCTTCGTCCACGGTCAGCAGGCCGCCATTGACCGCCGCGACGACCTCTGCCTTGCGCCGTACCACCCAACGGGTCGTGTCCGCCGGCGGCAGGCTGTCCAGGGTCAGGGGTTCCCCAAGCGGCCCGACGACCTGGGCGGGCCTGATTTTCTGGTTCTCGATCATTCTTACCCTCAATCTGCGGCACTGGCGTTGCCGAATTCAGCAGTGGAAACCCTTATCGGCATCAGCCCTGAAGATCGGCTAAAGCCCCACGGTAAACACTGCCTTCATCTTTCCTTGCCCCCGGCTAAACGGCTCGCGATCAACGGGTTGAAGCTTCCCGCGAGACGTACGGCTTCGATCCTGCCGCCGGAGCGTGGCGCGAAAATTCCCGCCAGCTCCTGAATCCAGTCATGACTTCCATCCTGCCCCCGCAGGACGCCCGCCACCGCCAGCGCGGTGGGACTGGCCGCCTGCGCGGCTGCCGTAGCGGCCCGCAGGAACGGCCAGGCCGGAACGCGCGGCCGGCTCAGGGGTCTGGTGGTGGCGGGCTTCAACCCGCCACCCCGAAGAAAACTCAGATCCATGACCCTGTGTGTAGGGAAGAATGAATAAGGGTCGGTAAACTCGCTTACGCTTTCGTGACTCGTCCGGTCGCCCTTTCCCGTCGATCCATCCTGATATGGCGCAAAGCGGCGCTACCTTTTGTTAACTTTTGCGCGAAGGGCGCCACTATATTATAGGCGCGCCCATGCAGCCCCAGTTCCAGCTTATCGAGCCGCTCAGTGCGCGGCGCATCGTCGTCGCCATGTCGGGCGGCGTGGACTCCAGCGTCGTCGCCGCCCTTGCCGCTAGGACGGGGGCCGAAGTCATCGGTGTCACGCTCCAGCTTTACGATCATGGCGCGGCTGTGGGCCGCACCGGCAGTTGCTGCGCGGGCCAGGACATACGGGACGCGCGCGCGGTCGCCGACCGCATCGGCATCGCCCATTATGTCTTTGATTATGAAACGGCCTTCCGCGATTCGGTGATCGCCGACTTTGCCGATGAATATATGGCCGGGCGCACGCCCATCCCCTGCGTGAAGTGCAATATGGGGGTGAAGTTCACCGACCTTTTCCAGATCGCGCGCGACCTGGGCGCCGACTGCCTGGCCACCGGCCATTATGTCCAGCGGGTCGAGGGCGATCAAGGCGCGGAACTGCACCGCGCCGCTGACCCGGCGCGCGACCAGAGCTATTTCCTCTTCGCCACGACTCAGGCCCAGCTCGACTATCTGCGTTTCCCGCTGGGCGGCCTGCCCAAGCCCATGGTGCGCGAGATCGCCGCCGAACTCGGCCTCTCGGTCGCCTTGAAGCCCGACAGCCAGGACATCTGCTTCGTGCCTGATGGCGACTATGCCAGGATCGTGCGCAAACTGCGCCCCGACGCGGACGAGGGCGGCGACATCGTGCATATCGATGGCCGGGTGCTCGGCCGGCACAAGGGGATGATCCATTTCACCGTCGGTCAGCGCAAGGGGCTGGAGATTGGCGGCCAGCCCGACCCGCTCTATGTCGTGCGGCTGGATGCGGCGGCCAAGCGCGTGATCGTGGGGCCGCGCGCGGCGCTGGCGGTGTCGGGCGCGGTGCTGAGCGACATCAACTGGCTGGGCGGGGATTTCACCGGGCCGCTGACCGCCAAGGTGCGCTCCATGGCCAAGCCGGTCCCGGCGCGGCTGGACGGCGATCGCCTGCTGTTCGACGCGCCGGAATATGGCGTCGCGCCGGGGCAGGCGGCAGTGCTGTATGCGGGCGACCGCGTCCTGGGCGGCGGCTGGATCGCCAGCACGCAGAGCGCGATGGCGGAGGCGGCGTAGCGTCTGCTACGGAGTGATTATAGGGCAAGACGGCTCGGATGGCGCCAAGATGTGCTGGACGGTTAGACCCGTCCAATAGCGACAAGCCAGCCACGTATCTTGCGTCGTTCTGGCGGCTTCATCGGCATTGGCTGGCGGTGTGTCTGAAACCAGGTCCCCTTCGAATATAAAAATCTGCTTGCGCTCGGATGAGAGTCTTACCTTCTTTCCTGTCAGTTCAAGAAATGCGGCTTGTGATGAAAAAAGAATGAGTGCGGTCAAGACCGAACGGAAAATGGGTTTTCGTGGCATCATGGTGGGCTAGCAGGCTGCGTTACCTAGTTACAATGATGCGTTTTCGAAAAGCCCCTCCCCTTCAGGGGAGGGGTTGGAGTGGGGCGTGCAGCGAAATCCAGCATTCGCTTTTGCGGCCCACTCCCACCCCTTGGTGCCCTCCCCTGAAGGGGAGGGGATAAGAAGCCCCCCACAACCTTGCCCTTTTACGCCCCCGCGCGTAAGGCCCGCGCGTCATGACTCGCCCGCTCACCTTCGCCATCCCCAAGGGCCGCATCCTCGATGAAGCGCTGCCCCTGCTCTCGCGTGCCGGTATCGAACCGGAGGCGGAGTTTCATGACAAGAAGAGCCGCGCGCTGCGCTTCGCCACCAACCGGCCCGACGTATCGATCATCCGCGTGCGCGCGTTCGACGTCGCGACCTTCGTCGCCCATGGCGCGGCGCAGATCGGCATCGTCGGCTCCGACGTGGTGGAGGAGTTCAGCTATTCCGAACTCTACGCGCCAGTGGACCTTAACATCGGCCATTGCCGCCTGTCGGTCGCCGAACCCACCGGCCTGGCCGACGAGGATCAGGCCGCGATGAGCCATGTCCGCGTCGCGACCAAATATCCCCACCTCACCCGCCGCTATTATGAAGCGCGCGGGCTTCAGGCCGAATGCGTGAAATTGAACGGCGCGATGGAATTGGCCCCCTCGCTCGGCCTGTCGCGCCGGATCGTCGATCTCGTCTCGTCGGGCGCGACGCTGAAAGCCAACGGCCTCGTTGAAACCGACGTCATCATGCAGATTTCCGCCCGCCTGATCGTCAACCGCGCCGCCTACAAGATGCGCTCGGCGGAACTGTCGCCGCTGGTGGAGGCGTTTCGCGCCGCCGTGGGGGTGAAGGATGCGGCGTGACCTCCATCATCCGTCATGCCAGCTTAGGCTGGCATCTCACTTCTTTTTTTCCGACCTCAAGAAAAGAGAGATCCCAGCCTTCGCTGGGATGACGAAATAAGTGCAATGACCTTCCGCCTCTCCACTACCGACGCCGATTTCGCGGCCGCCTTCACCACGCTGGTCAACGATCGCCGTGAAGCGGACGAGGATGTCTCGCGCGATGTCACCGCGATCCTGAAAGCCGTGCGCGCCGGCGGCGACGCGGCGCTGGCCGACTATACCCGGCGCTTCGACCGCCACGACCTCAATGTCAGCGGCTGGTCGGTAACGGCGGCCGAAACCCGCGCCGCGCTGGATGGCATCTCCACCGAACTGCGGGACGCGCTGGAACTCGCCGCCGCGCGCATCACCGCCTATCATGAAAAGCAGCGTCCGCAGGACAGCGACGGCGTGGACAGCGCGGGCGTGCGCCTGGGCGCGCGCTGGAGCGCCGTGGACGCCGCCGGCCTCTATGTGCCCGGTGGCCGCGCCGCCTATCCCAGCTCACTGCTGATGAACGTCATCCCCGCCAAGGTTGCGGGCGTCCGCCGCATCGCCATGGTGACGCCGACGCCGGGCGGCGAGATCAACCCGCTGGTCCTCGCCGCCGCGCAGATCGCGGGGATCGAGGAAATCTGGCGGGTCGGCGGGGCGCAGGCCGTCGCCGCGCTCGCCTATGGCACTGACCGGATCGCGCCGGTGGACGTGATCACCGGCCCCGGCAATGCCTGGGTGGCCGAAGCCAAGCGGCAGCTTTATGGCGTGGTTGGCATCGACATGGTCGCCGGCCCTTCGGAAATCGTCGTCGTCGCCGATGGCCGGAACGATCCCGAATGGACCGCTGCCGACCTGCTCAGCCAGTCGGAACATGACCCGACCAGCCAGTCGATCCTGTTCACCGACGACGCGGCCTTCGCCGATGCCGTCGCGCAAGCGGTCGATCGCCAGATTCCGGCGCTGTCCACCAGTGCCGTCGCGCGCACCAGTTGGGACGTCAATGGCGCGATCATCCTGGTCCGCGACCTGGACGAAGCCATGCCGCTGGTCGACCGCCTGGCGCCCGAACATCTGGAACTCGCGGTGGACGATCCCGAACCCTTGTTCGCGCAGGTCCGCCATGCCGGTTCCGTGTTCCTCGGCCGGATGACGCCCGAAGCGGTGGGCGATTATGTCGCCGGGCCGAACCATGTGCTGCCCACCGGCCGCCGCGCCCGTTTCTCGTCGGGGCTGTCGGTGCTCGATTTCATGAAGCGCACCAGCTTCCTCAGCCTGGATGTTGCCGCGATCGGTGCGATCGGCCCCGCCGCCGTCGCGCTGGCGCAGGCGGAAGGGCTGCCCGCGCACGCCGCTTCGGTGGCGTTGCGCCTCAAAAAACAATAGGGATAGCCCATGAACGACCGCTCCAAATCCCGCTCTGCCGCGCGCCTCGCTGCGGTCCAGGCGCTCTACCAGCTCGAAATGGAGGGCACGCCCGTTCCTGTCCTGCTGCATGAATTTCACCAGCATCGCCTGGGCGCGACGATCGAGGACGTGACCTACGCTCCGGCGGAGGAACCCTTCTTCGACGATGTCGTGACCGGCGTGGACCGTCGCCGCGACGAGATCGACGCCCTGATCGCCGCCCGTTTGTCGAGCGGCTGGAGCCTCGACCGGCTCGACAAGCCGATGCGCCAGATATTGCGCGCCGGCACCTATGAACTGCTCGCCCGCGCCGATGTCGGCACCGGCACCGTCATCAGCGAATATGTCGATGTCGCCCATGCCTTTTACGACAAGCGCGAATCGGGCTTCGTCAACGGCCTGCTCGACGGCGTGGCGAAGGATGTGCGGAAGTAGGAGAGCGGCGTGCTCCTGCCTTCGCAGGAGCATGTGGATGGGCTAGGCATTGCCCATGTCCGCCGAATCCCGTTTCCTTACCCTGCTGCGCCTGCTGGCGAACGATCCTGCGGCGCAGGGGCTGGCCGACGATGTCGCCATCCTGCCCGTCGGCGACACCCGCCTGATCCTGACCAGCGACACGATGGTCGAGGGCGTCCATTATCTCCCCACTGATCCGCCCGCCGATATCGGCTGGAAGCTGGCGGCAGTGAACCTGTCCGATCTCGCGGCCAAGGGTGCGAAGCCGGTCGGCTGCCTGCTCAACTACGCGCTGTCCGGCGATGATGGCTGGGATGCCGCCTTTCTCGAAGGGCTGGGCGAAGCGCTCGACCGCTATGCCATGCCGCTGCTGGGCGGCGACACGGTCAAGATGCCCGCAGCGTCCGCACGCAGCTACAGCCTGACCGCGATCGGCGCGGCGAACGGCGCCGTCCCGACCCGCAGCGGGGCACAGCCGGGCGACCGCCTCTATCTCAGCGGCCCGGTGGGCGACGCGGGCATCGGCCTTGCCCTTGCCCGCGCCGATCCGCGCGCATCCGGTCCGCTGGTGGATGCCTATCGCCGCCCGCGCCCGCGCCTGGCCGAAGGCGCGCTGCTCGCCCCTCATGCGCGCGCGATGATGGATGTATCGGACGGTCTGCTGATCGACGCATCACGCATGGCGCAGGCCAGCCACGTCGCGATCATCATCGACCATATCCCTCTGTCCCCCGCGCTGGAACGGGCGCGCGGCGCCAGTACCGCGGTCCAGATCGCGGCGGCGCGGGCGGGGGACGATTATGAACTGCTCTTCACCCTGCCGCGCGGGGTGACGCCGCCGGTGCGCGCCATTCCGGTCGGCCATGTCGCGGCCGGATCGGGCCTGACCCTCATGATCGACGGCGCGGTCATCCCTCTGCCCGATACGCTCGGCTGGGAACATGGCTGATCCGGTCAGCCGCCGCCCAGCACGTTGATGGTGAAGGCCAGGATGCCCAGGTTGAACAGGAAGGCGGCAAGGCACTGGAACAGCGCCGTCCGCCGCATCGCCGTCGCCGTCACCGCCACGTCGGACGTCTGGAAGGTCATGCCCAGGGTGAAGGCGAAATAGAGGAAGTCCCAATAGCCCGGCTCCTCCTCGTCCGGGAAATCCAGCCCGCCCCGGTCCCTGCCAGTCTTGTCCGGCAGGTAGAAATTATGGGCATAATGCATCGCATAGACGAGGTTGGAAAACAGCCAGGCGATCAGCAAAGTCGCCAGCAGCAGCGCGATCATCGCTCCGTTCGGCCCGCCATGCTGGCTGATCGCCACGCCGACCGCGACCAGGATCACCAGGCTGACGATCGCCGTCAGCAGCAGCATCAGCCCGCGATTGGCGTCATTGGCCTGCGCCTTGCGCCGCATCGACGCGGCATCGGCGTCGATCAGCGGCACGACCGAGGCCATGAAGGCGATGGCGGCCAGGTTAAACCCCGCCATCACCGCTTCATGCCAGGGAATCCAGAAGGCCAGCGGCATAACCAGCGCCAGCAGCGCCAGAAACATGCCATATCGCCAGGGGAAGAGGGGGGAGGCGCGCATGGCAGGCATCAAAGGCGTCCGTGCGCCGTCTGACAAGGGCTTACAGCACGCCGGCGATCAATCCCAGCGCCTGCGCCTCGTTCGCCTCCAGATACCAGTTCTCCGGCGCCTTCTCCAGCAATTGCTCCATCGTCACCTGCGACCCCAGGATCAGGTTCGCAAAGCCTTCATTCTGGATCGCGATCGAGGATTCGATCTCGTTCAGCGTTGCCTTCAACGTCGCGATGCAGGTGGAGAGCGGCCCGGCCAACTGGATGGTCTTGGTGATGAGCCGCTCATGGATCATCAGCCGGGTGCCGCGCGTCAGGTAGCGATTTTCGGTCGCGAAGAAGCTCATGAAGGTCGCGCCGGCGGAATAGACCGCCGTGCGTCCCATGAACACCAGCCGCCGGTCGGGATAGAGTTCGGAATGGAAGCGGATATCCTCGCCCATCAGCCGGGCGATCTCCGGGTCGCCGCCCAGGGTCGAAATCTCGACCACCACCAGCCCAGTCTGCGGCGCGGTGGACAGGCAATTCTTGAAATGCAGATACATGCCATGATCGACCACGCCCGACAGCATGATCGAGGGGAACTCGAAATCCTTGGGGCCAAGCATCGGCGCGGTCATCAGCATGAAGGTGTCCTTGAAAGGGAAAGTCGCGCTGCACTACGCTTGGGGCGGCAAAAGGTGCCGCGCTTTTGACTGGCGCGCGGCGCGGGAGGCTGTAAAGAACAGATCATGACCAAAGGGCGGGACGCCGAAGGGCAGGGCAGATGATCGCGAAACTCAAGGGCTTGCTGGACAGCACGGGCATCGACCACGCCATCATCGATGTGGGCGGCGTGGGCTATCTGGTCGGCGCCTCCTCGCGCACGCTCGCCGCGCTGGGGCCGGTCGGCGAAGCGGTGACGATCCACACCGAAATGCTGGTCGCGGCGGATTCGATCCGGCTGGTCGGCTTCGCCCGCGCCGATGAACGCGACTGGTATCGGCTGCTCACCCATGTCCAGGGCGTGGGATCGCGCGTCGCGCTGGCGATCCTCTCCGCGCTCGAACCGCTGGATCTGCACCGCGCCGTCGCCATGGGCGACAAGGCGATGATCGCGCGGGCGAACGGCGTCGGCCCGAAACTCGCCCAGCGCATCGTCAATGAATTGAAGGACAAGATCGGCACGGCCCCCGCTGGCGGCCCGATCGGCATGGGCGGCGTGGTGGCGCTCCCGACCGGCAGCTTCGCCGCCGACGCCCTCTCTGCGCTCCAGAATCTGGGCTTCAAGCCGCATGAAGCCAGCACCGCCGTCGCCGCCGCCGAAGAGGAACTGGGCGACAATGCCAGCCTCGACGCGCTGGTCCGCCTGGCGCTGCGGAAGGCGGCGAAGTGAGCGACGACGATCGCCTCCTCACCCCCGCGCGGCGTCCTGAGGATGTTGACGCCGCGCTGCGCCCGAAATCGCTGGACGAATTTATCGGCCAGCAGGCGGCGCGCGAAAATCTGCGCATCTTCATCCAGGCGGCGCGGTCGCGGGGCGACGCGCTCGACCATGTGCTGTTCTTCGGCCCGCCGGGCCTTGGCAAGACCACGCTGGCGCAGATCGTCGCCAAGGAAATGGGCGTGGGCTTTCGCGCCACCTCCGGCCCGGTCATCGCCAAGTCGGGCGACCTGGCCGCCTTGCTCACCAATCTGGATGAGGGCGATGTCCTGTTCGTGGACGAAATCCATCGCCTGAACCCGGCGGTCGAGGAAGTCCTCTATCCCGCGATGGAGGACCGCGCGCTCGACCTGATGATCGGGGAGGGGCCGTCCGCCCGCTCGGTCCGCATCGACCTGCCGCGCTTCACCCTGGTCGGCGCGACCACGCGGCAGGGGTTGCTGACCACGCCTTTGCGCGACCGCTTCGGCATTCCGGTGCGGTTGCAATTCTACACGGTGGAGGAACTGGAACTGGTCGTCCGTCGCGCCGCGCGGCTGCTCGACCTTGCCATCACGCCCGATGGCGCGGTGGAGATCGCCCGCCGCTCGCGCGGCACCCCGCGCATCGCCGGGCGGCTGCTGCGCCGGGTGCGTGATTTCGCCAATGTCGCGGGCGTTGCCGCTGTCGATGCCAAGGTCGCCGACGCCTCGCTGATGCGGCTGGAGGTCGATCATCTCGGCCTCGACCTCATGGACCGGCGCTATCTGATGATGATCGCCGACATTTATCGCGGCGGCCCGGTGGGCGTGGAAACGCTCGCCGCCGGCTTGTCCGAAGCGCGCGACACGATCGAGGAAGTGGTCGAACCCTATCTGATCCAGCTCGGCCTCATCGCCCGCACCGCCCGCGGCCGCTGCCTCAACGGTCCCGGCTGGAAGCATCTGGGCCTCAACCCGCCGCAGGATGTGCAGAACGGCCTGTTTGATTAACCGGGGCGACCGGAAAGCGATGGCCGTTGCGGCAGGGCGAAGCTATAGGCTTGCATAAGGATCAGGCGCGCGCCAGACGCGCCGGAAAGCACAGGAGTCGAGCCTTGAGGGCGATCGAGAAATTCCCCAGCCTGGTGACGATGTTCTTCGCCCGCGCCGCCGAAAGGGGCGGCGCGCCCTTCCTCTGGCGCAAGAGCGGCGGCGCGTGGCACAGCCAGAGCTGGGCCGAGGTCGCGCAGCAGGTCGCGTCGCTCGCCGCCGCGCTGCGGGCGCTGGGGCTGCAAGCGGGCGATCCGGTGATGCTGGTCAGCGAAAACCGGCCGGAATTCTGCATCGCCGATTTGGCGATCATGGCGGCCGGCTGCGTCACCGTGCCGACCTACACCACCAACACGACGCGCGATCACCAGCATATCCTGACCGACAGCGGCGCGCGCGCGGTCATCGTGTCGACCGCGAAACTGGCGCAGGCGCTGATGCCCGCCGTCGTCCGGTCGCAGGCCAGCTTCGTCATCGGCATGGAGCCGCTGCGCGGGGCACAGGGCCAGTGCGCCTGTCATCTGTGGAGCGACCTGATCGCCGCCCATCCGGCCGATGTGGCCGCGATCGCCGCCGCCCAGAGCGCGACCCGCAACGACCAGGCCTGCATCATCTACACCAGCGGCACCGGCGGCGCGCCGCGCGGGGTGATGCAGCATCATGGCGCGATCCTCGCCAATGTGGAGGGCGCGGGCGCGATCGTGGCGGAGGATTTCGGCTGGGGCGAGGAGGTGTTCCTCTCCTTCCTGCCCCTGTCCCATGCCTATGAACATAGCGGCGGCCAGTTCCTGCCCATGCTGCTGGGCGGGCAGATTTATTATGCCGAAGGGCTGGAAAAGCTCGCCTCCAATATCGAGGAAGCCCGTCCGACCATCATGGTCGTCGTCCCCCGCCTGTTCGAAGTGCTGCGCGCGCGCATCATCAAGTCGATCGAGAAGCAGGGCAAATTCCCGGCCTATCTGCTGGGTCAGGCGCTGCGCATCGCGGCCAGGGAACAGGCAGGCAAGGGGTCGGTGCTCGACCTGCCGATGAAATTACTGCTGTCCCGCACGCTGATCCCCAAGATTCGCGCGCGCTTCGGCGGGCGGATGAAGGCGCTGGTGTCGGGCGGGGCGCCGCTCAACCCCGATGTCGGCCTCTTCTTCCACGCCATGGGGCTGACGTTGCTCCAGGGTTATGGCCAGACCGAAGCCGGCCCGGTGGTCAGTTGCAACCGCCCGCGCGCCGGCATCGCCATGGACACGGTCGGCCCGCCGCTCGACGGAGTGGAAGTCAGGATCGCCGAGGATGGCGAGATATTGGTGCGCGGCGAACTGGTCATGCACGGCTATTGGCGTAACCCGGCGGAAACCGAAAAGGCGCTTCAGGACGGCTGGCTCCATACCGGCGACATCGGCGAATTCGACGCGAAGGGCCGCATTCGCATCACCGACCGCAAGAAGGACCTGATCGTCAACGACAAGGGCGACAATGTCTCACCGCAGAAGGTTGAAGGGATGCTGACGCTCCAGGTCGAGATCGGCCAGGCCATGGTCCATGGCGACCGGCGGCCGCATCTGGTCGGGCTGATCGTGCCTGATGCCGAATGGACGCGCGAATGGGCGGCGGCGCAGGGCGTGGCGATCGATGCGGTGGCGGCGAACCCGGCCTATATGGCGGCGCTGCGCGCGGCGGTGGACCGGGTGAATGCCGACCTGTCGGTGATCGAGCGCGTTCGCCGCTTCATTCTGGCCGATGAACCCTTCACCATCGAAAATGAGGAAATGACCCCCTCTATGAAGATCCGCCGCCATGTGATCCGCAAACGCTATGCGGACCGGCTGGACGCGCTGTACAAGGGGTGAAGGGGCGCTTCGGCGGCAAGCATTTGTTCAACCGGCCGGTCCGTCCCCTACCGCTCGCGGCCTGCCTCTACGCTCGCCTGCATCAGGGGGGACAATATATATTGGATGATCCGCCGCCGTCCGGTGCGGATTTCGGCCTGCACCCGCATCCCTGAACTCAACCGCAACAAATGGCAGTCAGCCGATCCCGTGCGGCAATCCCCCGATCGCAGCGCCGTGTCGTTCAGGCGCACCCGTACCTTGAAGCCGGTCGGCGCGGCCGGATCGGGCCGACTATTCTCGTCCAGCCCCTGCACCGAATCCCGGCCGATCGAGGTGACGACGCCGTGCAGCATCCCGTAATCGGTGAAGGGAAAGGCATCGACCTTCACCTGCACCGCCTGGCCCAGCCGGACGAAGCCGATCTCGCCATTGGGCACCAGCGCCTCGACAAACAGCGGCCCGCCGCTCGGCACGATGTCGAGCAGGGGTTGCGCCGCCTGCACCGTGCCGCCGACGGTGCGGACCTTCAACCGCTCGACCGTCCCATCCACTGGCGCGCGGATTTGCAACAGGGCGTTACGCCGCTGGGCCTTGGCCAGTTCCTGCCGGCGCAGGCTGGCATCGTCGCTCGCCTTGCTCAGGTCGGTCAGGCTGCCCCGCGCCAGTCCCTGACGCAATTGCGCCTGCTGCTGCGCCAGATCGGCCAAAGCCGCGCGGGCCTGCGCCGCCAGACTTTCCTGCTGCTCGATGTCCCGCAACCGCTCGATCCGCACCTGCTGGATCTGATAGACCGATACTTTCGACTGGTAGCCCTTGGCCGCCAGTTCGGTGCGCATCGCAATTTCCTTGTCCAGCAAGGCCAGCGTATCGACCATCATCGCGCGCTGGCGGACGGCGGAATCGAGCTGCGCCTGTTTTTCCGCGCGCTGCTGGTCGATGCCGGCGGCGCGCGCGGCATATTCGCCGATGGTGGACCGGATCAACTGCTGCTGCACCGCCCGGTCCTGCGCCGACAGGCCCGGCACATCGGGCATGGCGATCCGCCCCGTGGTCAGATAGCCGACCAGCGCGCGCGACCGCGCCGCCTCCACCTGCGCGCTGTCCAGCCCGCGGCGCGCCTGGTCGGACTGGGCGCTCACCAGCGTCGGGTCGAGCGCGATCAGCAACTGGCCCCGGCGCACCCGGTCGCCCTCCGCCACGCGCAATTCGCGCACGACGCCAACGGATCCTTCGGCATCGCTGCCCGATCCGCCCCAGCTCACCGTCTGGACGCTGCCCAGCGGGGACACGCGGCCGGGCGCGGCGACGATGATGTCGACCTTGGCCAATATGCTCCACAGCAGGGCGATGCCCAGAAATCCGCAGAGCAGCCAGAGCAGCAGCCGGCCAGCCGGGCTGGGCGGGCTTTCGATGATCTCCAGCGCGGCGGGCAGGAATTCCGTCTCGTGCCGCTCGATCCGCCCGGCCGCCGCCGCCCGGTCGAGCGCCAGCGCTTGGCGCACCATGTCCCAATGGCGGCTCAGGCTCTCTTTCATACCGCCCCCCCGGCCAGGCCCGTCTGCGACCGGAACAGCGCCGCATAGCGGCCATTGGCGGCCAGCAGGCTGTCATGATTGCCCATTTCGGTGATCGCCCCGCCCTCGACAGTCATGATCCGGTGGCATTGGCGCACGGCCGACAGGCGATGGGCGATGATGATGACCGTCCGCCCCGCCGCGATTGTCTGGAGATTGCGCTGGATGACCGCTTCAGATTCGGCGTCGAGCGCCGATGTCGCTTCGTCCAGGATCAGGATGCGCGGGTCGCACATCAGCGCACGGGCAATGGCGATGCGCTGGCGCTGTCCACCCGACAGGTTGGCGCCGCGCTCCTCGATCGCGGTGTCATAGGCGTGGGGCAATTCCAGGATGAAGTCGTGTGCGCCCGCCATCTGCGCTGCCGCGATCACCCGCTCCATCGGCGCGGCCGGATCGGCCAGCGCGATATTGTCGCGCACCGATCGGCCCAGCAGTTCATTTTCCTGCAACACCACGCCCATCTGCCGCCGCAGCCAGGCCGGATCGATCAGGGTCAGGTCGGTCCCGTCCACCAGCACCCGCCCGCTGGTCGCGACATAGAGGCGCTGGACCAGCTTGGTGAGCGTGCTCTTGCCCGATCCTGACGGGCCGACGATGCCGATCATCTCGCCCGCCGCCACCTCGAAACTCACGTCGCGCAGCACGTCCGGGCTGTCGGGGCGGTAACGGAAGCGGACCCGGTCGAAACAGATGCGGCCCGCGATCGGCGGCAGCACTGCCTTGGCCGGGTCATGCTGCGGTTCGGGGTGGCTGTTGAGGATGTCGCCCAGCCGGTCGATCGAAATGCGCACCTGCTGGAAATTCTGCCATAGTTGCGCCAGCCGCAGGATCGGGCCGGAGACATGGGAGGAAAGCATGTTGAACGCGACCAGCGCACCGACGCTCAGTGCCCCGCTCATCACCTGTCGCGCGCCGAAATAGAGCAGGGCGATCATCGTCAGCTTGGACACCAGTTGCACCATTTGCCCGCCCCAATTGGCGAACTGGGTCACGGCGAAGCTGGTGCGGGTATAGCCGGCGATCTGCCGCTCCCATTTCTCGCGCATCTGCGGTTCGACCGCCATGGACTTGAGCATCCGTACCGCCGTGACGCTTTCGACCAGAAACGCCTGATTGTCGGCCCCGCGCGCGAATTTTTCGTCCAGGCGACGACGCAGCGGCGGGGTGATGAAGGCGGAAATGGCGATATAGGCGGGGATGGAGAGCATGACGATCAGCGTCAGCAGCGGCGAATAGAGCAGCATCACGCCAAAGAAGATGAGGGTGAAGAAGACGTCGAGGATCAACGTCACCGCGTTGGAAGTGAGGAAGTCGCGGATCGTTTCCAGTTCGCGCACCCGCGCCACGCTGTCGCCGACGCGACGCGATTCGAAATAGGCGAGCGGCAGGCTGAGCAGATGGCGGAACATCTGCGCCCCCAGTTCGGCATCGACCCGCGCGGTCGTATGCGCGAACAGCCAGGTGCGCAGCCCGCCCAGCGCCACTTCCCACAGGCTGACGACCAGCAACGCGAAGGCCAGCACCGCCAGTGTCGTCATTGCATCATGCGCCAGCACCTTGTCGATCAGGAGCTGGAAGAAAAGGGGCGTGGCGAGCGCAATTACCTGCAACACGAAACTGGCCAGAAATACGTCGCGCAATGCCGCCCGATATTTGACCAGCGCGGGTATGAACCAGCTGATGTCGAAGCGCCGGCTTTCCCCGGCAATCTGTTCGCGCGTCGTCAGCAGGATCAGGCTGCCGCCAAAGCCCGCCTCCAGCATCGCCTGGTCCCAGATTTCGGGGGCGGACGCATCGGCGCGCTGGACCAGCGCGCTGGGCGCAGCATCCGGTCCGCCAGCATCCACCTTCCCCAATATGAAGAAACCGCCGTCCCGGCCCAGTGCAATGGCCGGGAGGGGCATGGCCGCCAGATCATCGACCCGCACATCCACCTGCCGCGCCTTCACCTGAAGGCGGCGGGCCATGCGCACGATATCGTCGGCATCGAACGGATCGTCGCCGCGCCCGCGTTCCCGCCTGATCTGGTCGGGATCGGCGGGACGGCCATGGAAAGCAAGCAGCAGCACGAGCGAGGCAAGGCCGCTGTCAACAAATGCCCGCTCTACGCCATGCGGCGCCAGCGGCGGTTCATGCCCCATCATTCACCTGTCTGCCACACGGCTGCACCGGCGCTCCCCAAAACCCCGGACGCAGCATGGCATAAATGGAAGAAGAGGCAAGGCGGCCTATGCGCCGCCCTGCCTGTAACCGTGTCACACCGCGAGCATGCGCCGTCGCGATCCTCCCCCCGACGACGCCAGCAGCATATCCTGCGTGGGCAGGCCATAGCGGCTATGGTCGGCCAATTGCGCGCTGCCCCGGTCGCGGCCGAAACTGGCCAGGCCCGATACCAGATTCTGCAACTGTGCCTGATGATGGGGCGCCTGCGACCCGTCATGGGCCGGAACGGCTGCCGCGGCGGCGGCGGGCGGGTCGCCGATCAGCAGATTGCCGAAGAAGCCGCTGGTCGGGCTGCTGATCGTCAGCGACATTGTGACCTGGAGGTTGAGCGTATTGCTGCTGTAGAGCGGTGCACTCAACGATCCCAGATCGACCGCCTTGTTGGTGAAATAGGTCACGGCCGCCGCACCCGACGCGAAGCTCTGGTTGAGCAGGGTCGAGCCGTTGGCGGCAATCGTCACCGTCACATTGCTGACGCCGCCGCCAAAGCCGTTGCCATTGTAGAAACCCACCACCAGATTGTCGCGTGACGACAACTGGTTGAGATCGACGGTGAGGTTGACCGTGCTGGTGATGGTTTCCGTGCCGGTGCCTGCCGCGCTGTAGCGCCCGCCCATTTGCGCGATCGCGAAATAGGATGGCGATTTGGCGCCGAAGGCGGCGGCGATATTGCTGTTCGCCGCCAGCACGGCAGTCACATCCGCATTGGTGGGCGCACCGAATATCTGCGCCACGCTTTGCGGCGTGGTGGTCGCGCTGGACGCAAGGCCGAGCGACGCACTGGTCAGCGCGCGCGACGTATCGACGATGCTGGCCGTGCCATAGAGGCTGCTATAGGCGTCGGCCCGGACATAAGTGACGAGTCGGCCGGCGAAATCCGATGCGATCGATGTGGCATGGAGCGAGCCGCTATTGCCCTTGGCATAGGCCAGGGCGTCCGCCTCGCTATTGGCGCCGATCCCGCCAGCGGCATAGGCGGTGGACGTCACCGCCTTGCCGGTGACGGTCGATTTGGCATCGGCCGCGCTGCCCGCGCCATTGCTGCTGGTGCCGGCACCGCCAGCGCCGCCTGTGGCGCTGGCCGATACGCTGGCGCTGTTGGCGGCGGTCAGCGTGCCATATGCCGTGGCATCGCCGCCCGCCGATCCGGCCAGGCTGCCAGTGCCGCCGCCGCCCGTCGCCGTCACCGACAGGCCGACCGAATTGCTCTGGTTGACGTTGGCCGTGTCGTCGAAGGTCAGTTGCGACGATGCGTTGCCACCCGCGCCGCCGGCCCCATTGTTGGAATAGCCGCCGCTGCCGCCATAGGCATTTTGCGTCAGCGACAGCGTGCCGCCCTTGCTGGCGCCCCTGACCTTGTCGACCAGGGCGATCGATCCGCCCGCGCCGCCGGTGGCGCTGTTATATCCGGTGCCGCCCGCGCCGCCATAGGCGTAAAGGGCGGCACTGACCGATCCTGCGCCACTGCTGCGCGCTTCGGCCGATGACAGGCCGTTGACGGATCCGCCCGCGCCGCTGGTCCGGCCGGCACCATTGGCATAGCCGCCGGTGCCGCCATAGGCATAGGCGCTGGCCGACACGGGATTGGTCAGGCCGGTCGAACTGGCGGCCGTCATCGACGCGCGCGCATTGCCACCCGCGCCACCATTGCCGCCGCCGGAGGCAGTGGACGACCCGCCGTTGCCGCCATTGGCGGAACCGATCGCCTGTACCCCGCGGGTGCCGCGTATGGTGCTGATCGTGGTTGCCGCGCCGCCATTGCCGCCGGCCGTCGTCAGGCTGTTGCCGCCGCTGCCGCCCTGCGCCGATACGGTGGTATAGATGAGCAGGCTCTTGTTGACGTTGGCGCCATCGTTGAAGTCAAGATTGGATGTCGCCGCGCCGCCGGCCCGTGCTGTAGCCGTATCGGTGCCGCCGCCATTGCCGCCGACCGCCCGCTGGTTGAGCGAAAGGTTGCCGAGCTTGGTCGATCCGCTCACCGCATCGGTCAGCGTGCTGACCGCGCCCGCGCCGCCACTGGCGCCATTCGCGCCCGCGCCGCCGGTGCCGCTGGTCTGGACCACGCTGGCCGACGCATTGGCGCCCGCGCTGTTGGCACTGGCCGTCGCTCCGCTCGCGACCCCGCCTGCGCCGCCGCTCTTGCCCGCGCCATTGGCGCTGCCGCCGGTGCCGCCGCTGGCGTTGATCGTGGCGTTGACGGCCTCGCTGCCCAGGGTGGTGGAGGTCGCATTCGCTGATCCGGTGGCGGTGCCGCCTGCACCGCCACTGCCGTTCAGCGCCGCGCTGCCGCCAGTGCCGCCGCCTGCATTGCTGGTCAGCGTGACCGCCTTGGCCCCCGTCACCGCCGCATTGCTGGTCGCCGCGCCACCGACACGGCCATTGGTCGCGCTGGTGCCGCCACCGCCGGTGCCGCCGGTCGCGTTGGACGTGGCGTTGATCTGGTTGCTCTGGGTCGGGTTGGCCGTATCATCGAAATTCAGCGTCGATGTGGCCGCGCCCGCCGTGCCCGCAATGCCGCCATAGCTATAGCCGCCTGCGCCGCCATAGAGCGCCTGGTTCAGCGACAATGTGCCGCCATTGGTGGCGCCCTTGACCCGGCTGGTCACGGCCGTCGCCGCTCCGGCGCCGCCATTGGCGCCGCCAAAGCCGGTGCCGCCTGCGCCGCCATAGAGATTGGCGGTCGCCGTCGCGGTCGCGCTGCCCGCTGCGTTGGCAGTCGCCGAACTGAGCGAGGACACCGCCCCGCCATTGCCTGCGGCAAAGCCGACGCCCGCGGCATTGCCGCCGGTGCCGCCTGCGGCATAGGTGGAGGCGATGACATAATCGGTGTTGAGCGTGCCGCTGCTGGTGCTGGTGATCGATGCCCGCGCCGTCCCGCCATCGGCCCCATTGCCGCCGGCATTGGAATGGCCGCCGGTGCCGCCCGATGCGGAGCCGCCGGCATTGACCTGCCTTGTGCCGGTGACGGTGTTCACGCTGGACGCATTGCCGCCGGCCGCGCCATCGGCATTGATGCCGGTGCCGCCCGCGCCGGCGGTTGCCGTGCTGCCCATGTTGACAAGGTTGCTCTTGTTGGCGTTGGCGCCGTCATTGAAGCTGAGGTTGGAAGAGGCATCGCCGCCCACGCCGGCGATTGCGCCATGGCCGTTGCCGCCAACGCCGCCGCGCGCATTCTGGGTCAGCGACAGGGTGCCGGCCTTGGTCGATCCGCCAACGGCGTTGCTGAGGCTGCTGGCTGCGCCCGCACCGCCGGTGGCGTCGTCATTGCCGGTGCCGCCATTGCCGCCATATTGATTGACCGTTGCCGTCGCGGACGTGCCCGTGCTGTCCGCCCGCGCCGACGATCCGCTGGCGATTCCGCCCGCGCCGCCGGTCCGGCCCAGGCCGTTGCCGGCGCCCCCCGCGCCGCCATAGACATTGGCGGTTGCGGCGACATTGTCCGCGATGATCGTCGTGCTGGCCGCCGTCGCGCTGCCGGTGGCGCTGCCGCCTGCCGCGCCGCTGCCATTGTCGGATGCGTAGCCTCCGTTGCCGCCGGTCGCGGTGGCGGTGACACCGATCGCGCGCGTTCCCGCGCCATTGACCGCTGCCGTCGCACTGCCGCCACTCTGTCCCGCCGTGCCGTTCTGGCCACTGCCGCCGCCGCCGCCCACGGCGTTCGCGCCCATGCCGATAACGTTGCTCTTCGTCGCATTCGCTGCGTCGTTGAAGGTCAGGCTGCTGCTGGCCGATCCGGCCAGTCCGGCAATTCCCCCATAGGAATAGCCGCCGTTGCCGCCGGTCGCATTCTGGTTCAGCGACAGCGTGCCGCCATTGGTCGAACCCGTCACCTTGTTGGTGACGCTGGTGGCCGCGCCATTGCCCGCGTTCGCCCCGGCAAAGCCGGTGCCGCCCGCTCCGCCATACATGTTGAGCGCGGCCGAGACATTGCCCGCCCCCGCGCTGCGGGCGCTGGCTGCCGACAGCCCGTTGGCCGCGCCACCATTGCCGGCCTTGTTGCCCGCGCCGCTGGCGGAACCGCCGGTGGCGGCATTGACATAGGCTGTGGCGCTGACCGCGTCGGCCAGGCTGGTCGTGCTGTTGACCGCGACATTGGCGCGCGCGCCACCGCCCGCGCCGCCATCGCCGCCGGTGGAGGACGCTCCGCCGGTGCCGCCCGTGCCGGTCACGGAAGTCTGGATCGCCCGTGCGGCGGTCAAGGTTTCGCTGGCGATGCCTGTCCCGCCCTTGCCGCCGTCCACGCCATTGCCGCCACCGCCGCCACCGCCTGTGGCGCTGCTATTGACGTAGAGTTGCGCGCTCTTGTTGACGTTGAGCGTGTCGTTGAAGGTCAGGCTGGATGTGGCCGCGCCGCCATTGCCGGCAATGCCCGCCTCGCTGCCGCCGCCGGCGCCGCCATAGGCATCCTGCTGGAGCGAGAGCGTGCCGCTCTTGGTCGATCCGCTAACCGCGTCGGTCAGGCTGCTCGCCGCACCTGTCCCGCCATTCGCGCCGCCATAGCCCGCGCCGGCATTGCCGCCACGCTGGCTGACCAGGGCGCTGGCGCTGACGCCGCTCGTATTGGCGCTGGCGGTCGTTCCGCTCGCCACGCCCCCACTACCGGCCACCTTGCCTGCGCCCTGTGCCGATCCGCCGGTCCCGCCGTTGGTATAGGCGCTGGCGGCGGCCGGGTTGCTGCCATTGGTCAGGCTGGTCGTGGTGCTCGTGGCATTGGCCGAGCCGGTCGCCGTGCCGCCGGCCGCGCCATTGCCTGCGGCGGACCCATAGCCGCCGGCTCCGCCGGTCGCATAGCTGTTGACCGTGATCTGCTTGGCGCCGGTCCCGTTCGCATTGGCCGTCGCTGCGCCGCCGGTGCGGCCGCTGGTGCCGTCCTGCCCGCTGCCGCCACCACCGCCGGTGGCGGATATCGACATGGACACATATTGCGCCTGGGTCGCGTTGGCGGTGTCGTCGAACGTCGCGTTGGATGTCGCCGCGCCGGCCGCGCCGGCGGTGCCGCCATAGCTATATCCGCCAGCCCCTCCGATCAGGGTCTGCGTCAGATAGAGATTGCCGCCCCTGCTCGCGCCCGTAACGCGGTTGGTCAGGCTGACCGATGCGCCCGCGCCGCCATTGGCCGTCGAATAGCCGGTGCCGCCGCTGCCGCCATAAGCCGTAACGGTAGCCAATGAATTGCCCAGCCCGCCGCTGGCCGACGCATAGGTGGTGCCGGCCACGCCGCCGCCTGCTCCCCCGCTTTCGCCGCCGCCGGTCGCGGAACCGCCGTTGCCGCCCACCGCATAGGCGGTCGAACTGGTGCTTTCGGAATTGAGCGTCGAACTGGTGGCGAAGGACCGGGAGGAGGCGACGCCGCCCTTGCCGCCCGATCCATTGGCCGCAGCGCTTCCGCCGCTGCCGCCTGCGCTGTTGGCATAGGCGGTGACTTCCTTCGTGCCGGTCGCGTTGACCAGCGTGCTGGCATCCGCGCCCGCCACGCCGTCCGACCCGGCAGTGCCTGCCCCGCCATTCCCGCCTGCGGCATAGCCCGACAGGTTGACGATCCGGCTCTTGGTCGCGCCCGAATCGTTGAAGGTGAGCGAGGATGTCGCCGTGCCCGCCGCCCCGGCGACGCCGCCAGCGCTGCTGCCGCCATGCCCGCCATAGACATTCTGCGCCAGATAAAGGCTGCCGCCATTGGTGGCGCCGCTGACCCGGTTGGTGGCGGAGGCCGCCGCGCCAGTGCCGCCATTG
The DNA here is from genome assembly GCF_030580935.1 of Sphingobium cyanobacteriorum. Taxonomy (GTDB): domain Bacteria; phylum Pseudomonadota; class Alphaproteobacteria; order Sphingomonadales; family Sphingomonadaceae; genus Sphingobium; species Sphingobium cyanobacteriorum. The sequence goes on from NZ_JAUQOM010000006.1 coordinate 61,130, forward strand.
GCGCTGTCATAGCCGGCACCGCCGCTGCCGCCGCGCACGCTCAGCGTCGCGCTCGCCGTGCCGATCCCCGCCAGGCTGGCCGATGCGGACGAACTGCCCGACGCCACGCCGCCATCACCGCCCTTGCGTGTCGCGCCATCGCCCGATCCGCCCGATCCCGCCGTCGCATAGACGGTCGAACTGACCGAATCATTGAGCGTCGTCGTGCTCGATGCCGTGCCGTTGGCCAGCGCCGCGCCGCCATTGCCGCCGCTGCGGCTGTCGCTCGCCCCGCCGGCACTGCTGGCAGCATTGCTCGTCAGGCTGATGGCACGCGCGCCGGTAATCGTGGCGCTGGCTGTCGAATCGCCCGAATTGGCGCCATTGACGGTGCTGCCATAGCCGCCTGCACCGCCGCTGGCATACACACCGACATTGAGCTGGTTGCTGGTGGTGCTGTTGGCCGTATCGTCGAACGTCAGGCTGGACGTTGCCGCCCCGCCGGCTGCCGCCGTGCCCCCCGTCGATCCGCCGCCGCCGCCGCCATAAACGGATTGACCCAGACCGAGCGTGCCGCCCGCAGTGCGTCCGGTAACGGCGTTCGTCGCGCTGCTGGCCGCGCCGGCTCCGCCATTGGCGTTGCTGTAGCCATAGCCACCGGCCCCGCCATATTGGTTCACGCTGGCCGACGCACTGGTGCCCGACGTTATCGCCGACGCGCTTGCGCCGCTGGCCACGCCGCCAGCGCCTGCCGACCGGCCGCTGCCCGAAGCGGTGCCGCCGGTGCCGCCGGTAATGGAGGCAAGCGCACTGACGGAATCATTGCCGGCCGTGGAACTGACCGCCTGGGCGCTGCCCGTAGCCGTGCCGCCCGCTCCGCCACTGCCAGCGACCGCGCCATAGCCGCCGCTGCCGCCATTGGCGTAGCTGCTTGCCTGCACGCTGCGCGTGCCGGTCAGCGCGATATTGCCGGTCGCCGCGCCGCCAACGCGCCCGGACGTGCCGTTGGTGCCGCTGCCGCCATTGCCCCCTTGCGCACTGACCTGGCCATAGACCAGCGCGCTCTTGTTGGCGTTGGCCGTATCGTTGAAGGTCAGGCTGGACGTGGCCGATCCCGCAGCGCCGGCGGTGCCGCCGTCGGAATAGCCGCCCGTGCCGCCAGTGGCATAGTTGTAGAGATTGAGGTTGCCGCCATTGGTCGATCCTGTGGCCGCGTTGGTGGTGGTCGCCGAGGCGCCCGTGCCGCCATTGGCTCCGGCATAGCCCGTGCCGCCGTTGCCACCTGTCCGCCATGCCGTGGCCGACGCGGTGCCGGCCCCATTGGTGACGGCGCTGGCCGTCGCAGCGCCTGCCGCCGCGCCGTTGCCGCCCTTATAACCCGATCCGATGCCGCTGCCGCCCGCCCCGCCATAAGCGCGCGCATAGGCTTCTACATAGGCATTGCTCGTGTCGCTGTTGGTTGCGCTGGCACTGGCCGATCCCGTGCCGCCGTTCGCGCCCGAATTGCCCGCGCCATTGGAGACGGTTCCGCCGCCCGGTGATCCCGCGCTGCCGCCGCTGCCACCGACACCGACGGCATTGGCAACGGCACCGCCCGCGCGCGATGTTGTCGCACTGGCCGAACCGTTCCCGGCTGCGCCGCCTGCGCCCGCCTGCCCGCCATGGGTGCCACCGCCGCCGCCATTGCCGCCTGTACCGCCGGTTCCGCCCTGCGCATAGGCGCTGTTGGACGCATCGGCGGGCGTGCTGGTGGAGGCGCTGACCGACTGGCCGCTGCCGCCGGTGCCCCCGGACGCGCCGGGAGAGCCTCCATTGGAACCAGTTGTACCTGCAGTGCCGGTGACGGAAACGCTAGACATGGCAAAAGCCCCTTTATGTTAACAGGGGCGACCCATTTGTCCGCTCGCATGGACGGCGGACTTTCATTCTGTTGGGCGAAGAATAGCATGGCTGGACGAGGGGCTGTCAAGCGCCGATGCCGATGCTGTTACGAATGGGGAATGACTGCGGCGGCGCCCGGAAACGTCACTGCTCCGGCGGCTGCGTCAATATCGCGCGTGCGCGGGGCGAAAGCCGCGCCACGGCCGCGTCATGGATTCCCGGCGCGGCACATAATAGGCCAAAAGCCGTCGGATTGGGCCGGTTGAAGCGCAACGCATCGCCCAGCGCATCGGTCACGCTCGCACCCGCTTCCGCGCAAATCAGGGCGGCGGCGGCGACATCCCATTCATTGCCCCAGCGCACCGTGGCGACCAGGTCGGCCTCGTCGGCGGCAACCATCGCCATGCGCAGCGCGATACTGTTTGGCTTGTCCACGACCATCAGGTCGCGATCCGCCCTGGGCAATTGATCGGCCGGCACCCGCGCGCCCGGCAAATGCGTGCGCGTACCAGCCTGCAAGCGCTTGCCATTCCGGGTCGCGCCACGGCCCGCCTGTGCGACCCATAATTCATTGCGTGCCGGTGCGGACAGGAGTCCGATCTTGACGGCGCCATGCTCGACCAGCGCCACCGATACCGCCCAGCCGGTCCGTCCGCGCAGATAGTCGCGGGTGCCGTCGATCGGATCGACCACCCACACGCGCGGCACGCCCAGCCGATGCACCGTATCCGCCGTCTCTTCCGACAGCCATCCGGCTTGCGGATCGATCGCCGCCAACCGTTCGCGCAGCATCGCGTCGACCGCCAGGTCGGCCTCGCACACCGGATGGCCTGGCACCTTTTCCCACTGGCGCACGCGGGTTTCGCCACCTGCCCAGAGCGTCAGCGCATGGTCGGCCGCATCCGACACGGCGGACACGATGGCGCGCAGATGGGCATCATCCTCCGGCAATGGTCATCCCGTCGATACGCAGCGTCGGCACATTCATGGCATAGCGGAAATGCAGGTCATTGGCCGGCACCAGCGCCTTGAACATGTCCTTGAGATTTCCGGCGATGGTGATTTCCGATACCGCATGGGCGACCGCGCCATTTTCGATCAGGAAGCCCGCGGCGCCCCGGCTATAGTCGCCGGTGACGCCATTCACACCCATGCCGATCAGTTCGGTGACGTACAGGCCCCGCTTCACGTCTGCCATCAGGTCGCCGGGCGACAGGCTGCCCGCTTCCATATGGACGTTGGTGACGCTGGCGCCGGGCGCGCCACTGCCGCCGCGGCTGGCATGGCCGGTCGGCTCCAGCCCCAGTTGCCGGGCCGAAGCGCTGTCCATCAGCCAGCCGGTCAGCACACCCCCGTCGATCAGCGCGCGCCGCTCCACCGGCAGCCCTTCGCCATCGAACGGGCGCGACCGCAGGCCGCGCTGCAACAGCGGGTCGTCGATGATGGTGACGCCGGCATCGAAAATCGCCTCGCCCAGCATGTCCAGCAGGAAGCTCGACCGGCGCGCGATCGCGGGGCCGACGATGCCGCCGATCAGATGCCCGATCATGCTCGATCCGACGCGCGGGTCGAAAATGACCGGCATGACGCCGCTTTCCACCTTTATGGGATTCAGCCGTGCCACCGCGCGCTGCCCGGCGCGGATGCCGATCGCCTCGGCATCGTCCAGATCCTCCAGATGGCGAACGCTGTGGCTGGCATGGTCGCGCTGCATGTCCGCACCCGCGCCGGCGAGCACGCTGGCCCAGGTCGCATGGCTGGTGCCGGCATAGGCGCCCGCAAAGCCATGGCTGGTCGCCAGCGCCACCTGGCTGCGGCCGCTCGACGCGCCGCCGCCTTCGCTGTTGGTGATGCCCGGCACGCCGCGCGCCGCTTCCTCGGCGATCAGCGCGCGCGCGCGCAGGGCGGCCGGCTCCGGCTCCTGTGCGTCGGTCAGGTCGAGCGAAGGCGCACGCTTGCGCAGCAGCCGATCCTCCGGCGCCAGGCCCGCATAGGGATCTTCGGGGGCTTCGCGCGCCATGGCGACGGCGCGATCGACCAGGGTTGCCAGCGTCGCCGGGTTCATGTCCGACGCGGAAATGCTGGCGGATCGCTGGCCGACAAAGACGCGCAGGCCGATCTCCTCGCCTTCGGACCGTTCGACATCCTCCAGCGCGCCCAGCCGCACCGACACGTTGGTCGATGCGTTGCAGGCATAGATGGCGTCGGCCGCATCCGCACCCGCCTTGCGCGCGGCGCTGACCAGATCCTGCGCGCGCGACTGGGCTTCTTCGAGGCTGAGCATGGAGCGGAAATAGTCCTTATGTGGAAGAAGGGAAGGGGGAGGGCCTTACGCGCTTGCGTTCGGCCCGGCAACGTCCGCCAGCCAATGGTCGAGCAGATGCCAGGCGACGGCCATGGGCGGCGGCGCGAGGAAGGGCGCGTCCACTTCCTCCGCCATCGCCGCGCGCACACCGTCCGCATCGCACCAGACAGCGTGCTCGATCTCGGTCTGGTCCAGCGTCAGCGCATCGTCATCCGTCTGCGCGACGCAGGCGATCATCAGCGAGGAGGGGAAGGGCCAGGGCTGGCTCATGACATAGCGGACATCGCGCACCCGCACGCCCGCCTCCTCATAAAGTTCGCGCGCGACGGCTTCCTCGATCGTTTCGCCCGGCTCGACAAAGCCGGCCAGCGCGGAATAACGCCGCTGCGGCCAGCCATGCTGGCGGCCCACCAGCACCCGTCCGGCATGTTCGGCCAGCATGATGACGACCGGATCGGTGCGCGGGAAATGTTCCGACCCGCACATGTCGCACTTGCGCGACCATCCCGCCTTGACCGGCTGGGTGCCCGCGCCGCAGACCGAACAGAAACGGTGCCGTCCATGCCAATGCACCAGGCTGCGTGCCGTGCCGTAAAGCGCGACCTCTTCGGCGGGCACCAGTCCGGCAATGGCGCGGCTGCGCGGGGTGGGGACCATGTTGGGGCCAAGATCCGCGATCAGCCGGGCAAAGATCGGCCGGCGGGCAGGATCGATGCCCAGCAGCACATGATCCTCGACCCGCGCGTCGGCGGCCAGCGGTTCCAGCACCAGATGCCCGTCCGCCTCGACCGGCTCCAGCCCGTCCATCGCCAGCAGGCGGGCGGCCGGATCGGCGAAGGTCTGCGCCAGCAACCGGGCATTGCTGCGGATAGGGTCCACCCTGTCCAGCGTCCCGCCGACAAAGCCCGGCAACGGCTTGCGCGTCTCAGTCCCGTGCATCTCTTTCCTTCCTCACCGCTTCCGCCGCGCGGGCGAACAGGGTCGGCAGCCCGGCTTCGCCGATCCGCGCGACCGGCCACCATTCGCCCTCGCCCGGCGGCGTCACATCCGCTCCCACATGGGCATGATGAACAGACAGCGCCAGTGAGAAATGGGTGAATATATGGGCGACCGGCGCATCGATCGTCGTCCAGCGCGCAGCCAGGGGCGGCGTGGCGTCGGGCGCATCGCTCCAGTCGGAACTGGGCAGCGCCCGCATTCCGCCGAGCAGCCCCTTGTCCGGGCGGCGCACCAGCCAGACATGGGCGTCGCGCTCGATCCACCAGCCATGGCCCAGACGGTGGGGCCGCGCCTTCTTCTCTGCCTTGACGGGATAGGCGGCGGGATCGGCGGTCCGCACAGCGGCGCAATCCGCCCGCAGCGGGCAGATGCCGCAGGCGGGATTGCGGGGGGTGCATATGGTCGCGCCCAGGTCCATCATCGCCTGCGCGAAGTCGCCCGCCCGCGCATCGGGCGTGATGCGGTCGGCCGCCGCGCGAATGTCCGGCCGGGCGGCGGGCAGGGGCGTATCGATCGCGAACAGCCGCGCCACCACCCGTTCGACATTGGCGTCCACCACCACCGCCCGCCGGCCGAAGGCGATGGCGGCCACGGCGGCGGCGGTATAGGCGCCCACGCCCGGCAGCGCGCGCAGCTCCTCCTCCGTATCGGGAAACACCCCGCCATGGTCGCGCACCACCGCGCGCGCGCAGGCCAGCAGGTTGCGGGCGCGGGCATAATAGCCAAGCCCGGCCCAGGCGGCCATCAGGTCCGCGTCCTCGCTCGCGGCCAGGTCCCCGACCGTTGGCCAGCGCTCCGTGAACTTTGCGAAATAGGGGCCGACCGCCGCCACCGTCGTCTGTTGCAGCATCACTTCGGACAGCCATACCCGGTAGGGATCGGCGGCATTGGCGCCCGGCGGCGCGCGCCAGGGCAGACGCCGCGCGTGGACGTCATAGAAGGCAAGCAGGTCGCTCGCGATTTTTGTCTCTCTACCCTCGACGCGCATGGCGGCCCTATGCCATGTAGCGCGTCATGACGGAACGCCCGGTCCCACCGAAAATGAAGAGTCGCAAAATTCCTGTCGAGGAACGTCCGCGCGTCGGCGCGTCGCGCCGGATTTCCGACCTGATGCCCGACATCGGCCGCGCCGCCTTCCGCAAGTTCGGCTTCGTCCAGTCGAGCATCGTCACCCGCTGGACCGAAATCGTCGGCGCCCATTATGCCAGCGTCAGCGCGCCCGAATCGATCCGCTTCCCGGTGGGGCAGAAGGCTGGCGGCACGCTCCAGCTCACAGTGCTGAGCGGCCATGCGCCGATGATCCAGCATGTGCTGCCCGACATCGTCGAACGGGTGAACCGCTTTTTCGGCTATGCCGCCGTCGCGAAGGTCGCGATGCGCCAGGGCGACATAGCATCCGTCACCGCCGAACGCCGCCCGCCGCCGCGCAACCTCAAGCCCATTCCGGTCGAACTGGGCGATTCGTTGCGCGACATCGGCGATCCCGAACTGCGCGCGGTGCTCGAATCGCTGGCGCAGGGGCTTGCCAACAGCAGCGGCTTGCCCAAGATCAACTGAGCGATTGCAAGCCGGATGGCACAGCCGACGACTTGGACATCGCGGAAAACAAACATGCTTCGGCCCTCGTTCAGCCAGCTTCCACTACGGACACGCCCCATGAAGAGATTTCTGCCGCTTGCCCTGCTCGCCATCCCCGCCGCCCTGGTCGCGGCCCCTGCCGCCAACTGGGCGAACCGCGTCGTCATGTCCCCGATCGGCGGCCATTATATGGGCAATCCCGCCGCCCCGACCAAGCTGGTCGAATATGTCAGCTACACCTGTTCGCACTGCGCCCATTTCGTCGGGGAAGCGAGTGCCCCGCTCAAGGCCCAATATGTGAAGGGCGGCAAGGTCGGGGTCGAAGTGCGCAATGCCGTCCGCGACAAATATGACCTCACCGCCGCGCTGCTCGCCCGCTGCGGCGGCCCGGCCCGCTTCATGGGCAATCATGAGGCGCTGTTTGCCAATCAGACCCCGTGGATGGACAAGATCGAATCCTATGACGGCGGCGCCGCAAAGCCGACGGACCAGATCGCGGCGCTCAAGGATATCGGCCAGAAAACCGGCCTGTATGCGCTGATGACCAAACGGGGCTTCACCCCTGCCCAACTCGACGCCTGCATCGCCAGCCCGCAATCGATGAAGCAGATCCTCGCCATGACCGACGAGGCGTGGAACAAGGTGAAGATCACCGGCACGCCGGGCTTCACCGTCAATGGCACGCTGGTTCAGGGGTCGAGCTGGGCCATTCTTCAGGCCGCATTGCCCGCAGCCGCACGCTGATCTACACCCGACCTGACACGCCAATCATCGGAGCCTTGCCCGTCGTGAAAGCCCTTTCCGCTATCGCCCTCGTCGCGTTCAGCCTGACCCTTGCCGCCTGTAACAAGAGCGAGGAAGCCGCCCAGCCGACCGGCGATCCGGTCGCCGCCGTCGCCGCGCCCGCCGGCACGAGCTGGTCGCAAACCCTCGCGGAAACGCCCGACGGCTATTATCTGATGGGCAATCCCGCCGCCAAGGTGAAGCTGGTCGAATTCGGTTCCTATACGTGCAGCCATTGCAAGGATTTCTCCGTCGAAGCGTCGGAAGAGATCAGGAAGATCGTCGATACCGGCAAGATGAGCTTCGAATTCCGCCCCTATCTGCGCGATCCGATCGACCTGTCGACCGCGCTGCTGGCGCGTTGCGGTGGCAAGGACATATTCTACCCCCTGTCCGAACAGTTTTTCGCGAACCAGACCGCGATGCTCGAAAAGGTGCAGGGCAATGACGCCGCGTTCAAGGCGGTCGAACAATTGCCGCCGGCGCAGCGTCCCGGCGCCATCGCCCAGATTGTCGGGCTGGTCGAATTCGCCCAGCAGCGCGGCATTTCCGCCGATCAGGCGAAGCAATGCCTGGCCGATGTCGGCGCGGCGACGAAGCTGGCCAAGGGCGTGGAAGCGGCCAACAGCCAATATAATATCCAGGGCACGCCGACCTTCGTGCTGAACGGCGTGGTCGTGGACAATGTCGCCAACTGGGCCGCGCTCCAGCCCAAGCTCAAGGCAGCGGGACTCTGATTGACGCAGGGGGGGCTGACATCGGCGTGCGCGCCTAGGGAGGCCGGGGTGGTGCGCCGCCCCGGCATGCGCGCGTGCAGATAAAGCGGCTCAAGCTGTCCGGCTTCAAAAGCTTCGTCGACGCGACCGAATTGCGGATCGAGCCGGGCCTGACCGGCATCGTCGGTCCCAATGGTTGCGGCAAATCCAACCTGCTGGAGGCGATTCGCTGGGTCATGGGCGAATCCAGCGCCAAATCCATGCGCGGCGGCGGCATGGAGGATGTGATCTTCGCTGGCACCGCCACCCGCCCGCAACGCGACTTCGCCGAAGTGTCGCTACTGACGGTGCAGGAACAGGGCGAGCTGTTTTCCGCCGTCGATGTCGGCGCCGACGGCGAACTGGAAGTTACCCGTCGGATCGAGCGTGGCGCGGGCAGCGCCTATCGCGCCAATGGCCGGGACGTGCGTGCGAAGGACGTGGCGCTGGTCTTTGCCGATGCCGCCACCGGCCCGCACAGCCCGGCGCTGGTCAGCCAGGGCCGCATCGCCGCCGTCATCGCCGCCCGGCCGCAGGAACGCCGTGCCATGCTGGAGGAAGCGGCAGGGATCGCCGGCCTGCATGTCCGGCGCAAGGACGCGGAACAGAAATTGCGCGCGGCCGAGGCCAATCTTGCCCGGCTGGACGAAATCCTGCTCGACATGGATGCGCGCGGCAACGCCCTGCGTCGGCAGGCCAGGGCGGCGGAACGCTATATCCGCCTGTCCGAACAGATCCGCACCGCCGAAGGCCGCACCCTCTTCGCCCGCTGGCGCGAAGCCAACGCCAGCGCCGAAGCCGCTCGCGCCGAAGCGAAGCAGGCCGATGCCGCCGTGTCTGCCGCGCAGGAGGGGCAGTTGGCCGCCGCTGCCCATGCGCAAGCCGCCATCGCCGCGCTCGCCGACCGGCGCGTCGCCGCACAGACCGCGCGAGATGCCGCCAGTGAGGCCGGCCATCGCCTCGCCGCGCTGCGTACCGAGCGGGAGTCGGTCGTCCGCCGCCTGGCCGACCTCGCCCAGCAGGCGCGCCGGCTGGAGGAAGATCGGGCACGCGAGGGGACGCTGGCCAATGACGCGGCGGAGGCCATCGCCCGGCTGACCGCCGAGATTGCAACGCTCAAGGGGCGCATCGCGCAAACTGAAAAGGTGCGGCCCGATTTCGCCACCCGCATCGCCGCCGCCGAAGCTGGCGCGCGGGATGCCGAGTTGGCGTTGGCCAAGGCGATGGCCAGACAGGCTGCCGAACAGGCCGAATTGCGTGTCGCCGAGGCCGCGCTGGCCGCCGCGCGCAGCCGTCTCGACCGTGCCGAGCGCGATGTGGCACGGCTCGCCGCTGAAGCAGGTGCCTTGCCCGACGCTGCGCCGCTGGAGGCGCAGCGTGCCACCGCGCTTGATATGCAGACGCGGGCCGGTGCGGACCGGGATGCTGCCGAAGCCGCGATTCAGGCCGCCGACGCCGATCGTCAGGCTGCCGCCGAAGCGCGCGCCACCGCCGAAGCCATGCTGTCCTCTGCCCGTGCCGCGCTTGCCGCGCTCGACAGCGAGGCGACGGCGCTGCAACGCGCCGTTGACGGCGGCGCGGGCCATCGCGCGCGGGCGCTCGATCAGTTGAAGGCCGCGCCCGGCTATGAACGCGCGCTCGCAGCCGCGCTGGGCGACGATCTGGAAGCGCCGGTCGGGGCCGAGGGAAAGCGTCGCTGGGCCGGCGCTGCGGCGCTGTCGACGGACCCGCCCTTGCCCGTTGGCGCGACTCCGCTCGCCGCCCATGTCCGTGCCCCGCCGGAACTGGCCCGACGCTTGGCGCAGGTCGCCGTGACACAGCAGGATGACGGCCAATCGCTCGCTGTGGGCCAGCGTCTCGTCACGCGCGACGGCCAGTTGCGCCGCTGGGACGGCTATGTTGCGGTGGAAGGGGGCGCAGCGGCGGCCGAGCGGCTGATCCGCCTCAACCGGCTCGACGCCATTGCCGCCGCGCGTCCGGCCATGCAGGCCGAGGTCGAGCGTGCCGCCGCCGCGCAGGAGGAGGCCAAGGCGCATGAACAGGCCGCCGCGCAGGCATTGGCCGCCGGCCGCACCGCATTGACGCAGGCCGACCAGCGCCTGCGCGCGGCGCTGCGCGCCGCTGACGAAGCGACCACCGCGCTGGAGCGTCTCGCTGGCCGCCGCGAAGGCATAGAGGAAAGGCTGGCCGAAGCCCGGCGCGATTCGGCCGGGGCGCAGGCCGAGCATGACAAGGCGCAGGTGGCACGCGCCGCCATGCCCGATGGTGGCGAAACCCGCGCCTTGGTGGCGACGCTGGTGCAGGCCAGCGAAAAGGCGCGCGCCGCCGTCAGCCAGTTGCAGGCCGATCAGGCGCTGGCCGACCGGGCGCTGGGCAGCGACCGGGAGCGGCAGGCTGCTGCCGATGCCGAGATCAGGGGCTGGCGCGCCCGCGCCGGGGAAGCGGCCAAACGCATCGCCGCCATGGTCGATCGCGCCGGAGAGATAGCGACCGAGCGCGCCATGATTGATGCGCAGCCCGATGCGCTGGCGCAGGCGATCGCTGCCCTCAGCGATCGGGGATCGACCCTGAGCGATGCCGCCGATCAGGCCAGGCAGGCCGAACAGGAGGCCGAAAGCGCGCTGCGCGCCGCCGAAGCCCGTTCGGCGCAGGCCGGCGAGACGCTGGCCGCCGCCCGCGAAGCCCGCGCCACCGCCGTCGCCCGCGCCGAAGCGGCGGACGAACGGCGGATCGAAACCAACCGCCTGTCGGGCGAGCGATTCGAATGTCCGCCGCCGATACTGCCCGAAAGGCTGGGTTTCGCCAGCGCCGATGTGCGTCTGGCCCAGACCGAACAGGCCGAGCATGACCGTTTCGTCACGGAGCGCGAGCGGATCGGCCCGGTCAATCTGGTCGCCGCGCAGGAACTGGAGGAACTGGAAAGCACGCAGGCGACCATGCGCGCCGAAAGCGCCGAACTGACCCAGGCGATCCACCAGTTGCGCGGATCGATCGGCAGCTTGAACCGCGAAGGTCGCCAGCGCCTGCTCGCCGCGTTCGAGGCGGTGGATGGCCATTTCCGGCGGCTGTTCACCACCTTGTTCAACGGCGGTCAGGCGCATCTGGAACTGATCGACAGCGACGATCCGCTGGAGGCGGGGCTGGAGATCATGGCCCAGCCACCGGGCAAGAAGCTCGCCGCGCTCACCCTGCTGTCAGGCGGCGAGCAGGCGCTGACCGCCGTGGCGCTGATCTTCGGCCTGTTCCTGACCAACCCGGCGCCGATCTGCGTGCTGGATGAAGTCGACGCGCCGCTGGACGACGCCAATGTCGAACGGTTCTGCGACCTGCTCGACGCGATGGTGGCGCAGACCGACACCCGCTACCTGATCGTCACCCACAATGCCGTCAGCATGGCGCGGATGCACCGGCTGTTCGGCGTCACCATGGTCGAACAGGGTGTCAGCCGCCTCGTCTCGGTCAACCTCCACGGCGCGGAGGCGCTGCTGGCGGCGGAGTAAGGCCATCCTGTGCCAGCCGGTCCTTGCCCTCTGCATGCGGGGTCAACAGCATGTCGATCCCATCACAAGGAAAGACCATGGTTCACCTGCCTGCCTTCGCGCTTGATCACTGGCTGTCGGCTTATGATTTCGCGACGCCGCCGATCGCCTATAATCTGGCGTCGAGCACCGGACCGCGCTGGAGTGTCGCGGATCTGTGCGCAATGGGTGAAACGCCGCTGGTGATCGAGGATATAATCCTGAGCTATGCCCCGCCCCAGGGCAGCCGCCCCCTGCGCGAGGCGATCGCCGCCTTTCACGATGCCGAAGCTGACAGCGTCATCGTCACCACCGGCGCATCGGAGGCGCTCTCGATCCTCTTCTGTCTCGGCGCACGACCGGGCGCGAACATCGTCCTGCCCGATCCTGGATATCCCGCCTATGATGCGGTGGCCCAGGGTTGGGGCCTGTCCACCCGTCCCTATCGCCTGGATCGCGAGGATGGCTTCGCCCAGCGCGCCGCCACCATCCTGGCGCAGGTCGACGCCGGCACATGCCTTGTGATCCTCAACACGCCACACAATCCGACCGGAACCGTCATGCCGCGCGCGGAGATAGAGGCGCTGGCCGCCGCCCTTGCGGAACGCGCTGTTCCGTTGCTGGTGGATGAGGTGTATCACCCGCTTTACTTTGGCGCCCCCCAGCCTTCGGCCGCCGGTATCCGCAATGTCATCGTCACCAGCGACCTGTCCAAGGCGCTGTCGCTGCCGGGGTTGCGTATGGGCTGGCTGATCGACACGGACGCCGGGCGGCGTGCGCGCCTGCTCGACGCGCGCAGCTATTTCACGATCAGCAGTTCCCCGCTGCTCGAACGGCTCGCGGTGCAGGCTTTGCGCCATAGCGATGCCATCCTCGCCCGGCTGCGATCGGTGACGCAGGTCAATATCGCGCTGCTCGACGCTTTGATGACGCAGTTCGGCGACCGCCTCGCCTGGGTGCGGCCGGATGGCGGGACCACCGCCTTCCCCTGGCTCGTTGACGGGCGCGACAGCCGCCCCTTGTGCCAGGCGCTCGCCGCGCAGGGCGTGCTGCTGGCGCCCGGCGACTGCTTCGGCCATCCTGCCCATATGCGGCTGGGCTTCGCGCAGCAGGCGGAGGGCTTCGACATTGCCGTCGGTCGAATGGCCGACGCCCTGACGCGCCTTTAGGCGTGATTTCTCATCGGATGGACTCATCCGATGACGGGGAAATCGCATATGATCAAAAAAGCTGGATCGGTGCATGTCGGGCGGGTCAATCCCGCCCGAACCAGCCTTTCATCCGCCGGAACAGGCCGCGTTCGCTGACCGCCTCGAACATCTCGTCCGGTCCCTCAGGGTCCAGCACCTCATGGTCGGCGATCCAGGCCTGCACGTCGTTCAGGTCGGGCGTCACATAGGGGCGCAAGGTGCGGCCCGGCTTCTGCCGTATTTCCTCGATCCCCGCGATCAGTCCGCGCTCGGCGATCACGCTCGCCACCCGTTCGACCGGCAGATCGAGATGTTCGGCGATCAGTTCGTCGCGAATCCGCAATATCGTCGCCTGCCGGCCGTCATTGGCGGGCAGTGCGGTGTCGATGCAGATGTCACATTCGGTGTCCAGGCCGAGTGATCGATTGTTCATGTTGGAAGAGCCGACCCGGATAATCCGGTCATCCACGATCAATATCTTGGCGTGGACATAGATGGGCGCACCGCGCTGGGTGAAGGGGTGGTAGATGCGCAGCCGCCCATGGGCGTCGCGGCTTTTGAGCGCCTCGAACAGCCGCGCGCGCGCCGTGTCCATCGCCTGCTGCTCCAGCCAGCCGTCGGCCTGTTCGGGATTGACGATGACGATCTCCGGCCCGTCCGCCTCGACCAGCCGCTTGGCGATCGCCTCGGCAATCTTGCGCGATGCGAAATATTGGCTCTCGGCATAGACATGCCGCTTCGCCGCCGCGATCTGGTTGAGGTAAAGCTGTTCGATCTCGGTCAGCGGTTCCTGATCCTCCATCTCCGGCGCGGTGCGGGCGATGGCGACATCGACCTGCTCGAACCGGACCGGCAGAGTATCGGGCCAGCAATCATATGCGCCCGTGACCGGCTCCAGTGGCTCCCCGCCCGCGCCGGTCCAGCGCGCCCGTGCATGATCGCCCAGCGCGGCGGCGACAGGCCCGTTCAGTGCCGTGGTTGCATCATGCCAGGGGCCGTAGGGCGACCCGTCGGGATGGCGCCGTCCCGGATCGTCATCGCGATGATGGCGCGTGTCCCAACGATCGCCGGTCATGTCGATGCCCCCGCAAAAGGCGAAGCAATCATCGATCACTACGATCTTTTGATGGTGGGATGCGGCGGGCGGATGATGGCTGTCCAGCTTCACGGTGACGCGCGGATGCGCCATCCATTTGAGCGTCGTGAACAGGTTGGTGGGCCGCACCATCGATTTCATCGCGCCCACGTCCCAGCGCAGCAGGAAAATCTTCAGTTCCGGCGTCCGATCCACCAGCCAACTGATGAAGTCGCCGATCACCACCGGCGCGCCATCATCGGCCTCATCCTCGCGGATCAGGCTGATCGCCGCGTCGAAATCCCATCCGATCAGCATGATGCGGCGCTTGGCCTTCATCATCGCTGCGCGGGCGTGGCGGAAATAGGCGTCGGCATCGATGATCACGCTGGCCTTTTCGGCCCGTGCGATGCGCCAGCAATCCGTGCCGGGCCGGGGCGGGGTGGCAGGGACCGTCATGCCGGGGCGCTCCCCACGACCAGGCAGCCCAGGAACATCAGGAAACCGGCAAAGCGGTTGGAACGGAATTTGCGCAGAGGATCGATCCCATCTTCTTTCAATGTCGCCACCTGCCACAACAGATGCGCCGCCACCGGCAGCAACGCCCCAAGCGCCAAGGCTTGCGGCCTGATCTGCCAGATCGCGCAGGCCCACAGGATCAGCGCCAGCGCATAGCAGAGCGCCACCCCTGTCCGCACATGCCGCCCCATCGACAGCGCGCTCGATCCGATACCGATCAGCGCGTCATCCTCCCGGTCCTGCAACGCATAGATGGTGTCATAGCCCACGACCCAGAAGATGGTTCCGGCATAAAGGAACAGGCCGGGCCGGCTGAGCGCGCCCATGACCTCGCTCCATCCCACCAGGGCTGCCCAGGAAAAGACCAGCCCCAGCCAGAGTTGCGGCCAGCCGGTGATGCGCTTCATGAACGGGTAGGCCGCGACCAGCGCCAGGCTGCCCAGCGCGACGACCTGCGCATGGAGATGCAGTTGCAGCAACACGACCAGCCCCACCAGGCAGAGCGCCAGAAGCCATGCCCAGGCGACCTTCACCGACATCGCCCCGCTCGCCAGCGGCCGCGCGGCGGTACGCGCCACTTTCCGGTCGAGATCGCGATCGACAATGTCGTTGAACACGCAGCCCGCGCCGCGCATCGCGATGCTGCCCAGCAGCAGCCAGGCGATCAACGGCCAGCGGGTAAAGCCGCCGCCCGCCAGCGCCACGGCCCAGCCGCCCGGCCAGAACAGCAGCCACCAGCCGATCGGCCGGTCGAATCGCGCCAGTTGCGCCAGGGTGCGGGGAGTGTCCGGCAACCGTGCGAGTAATCCGCGCGCTTCGCTGTCGGGGACGATCGTCTGATTCACTGCGACTCCGTTCGGGCTGATCTTGTCGAAACCCCATGCTTCTCTTTAGGGAAGAACGGGCATCCGACAAGCCAGGAGAAACCATGACCGCAACCCCCGCCTGGCCGCCGCAAAGCGCCCCCCGCCTCCATGTCGAAACCCAGTTGGGCGAAGGGGTGGCGGTGCCGGTGGACGGCAACCCGGCCCATTATCTGATCAGCGTGATGCGGGTGAAGCCCGACGACATCGTGCTGCTGTTCGACGGCCGATCGGGCGAATGGGCGGCGCGGGCCCGCGATATCCGCAAGCGCGACCTGGTGCTGGACTGTGTCAGCCAAACCAGGCCGCCCGAACATGTGCCCGATTTCTGGCTCTGCTGCGCCCCGATCAAGAAGGGGCGGATCGATCTGATCGCGGAAAAGGCGTGCGAACTGGGCGTCGCCCGGCTCCAGCCCGTCCTCACCCGCCGCGCCGTGGTGGACAAGCTCAACCTCGACCGGCTGCACAGCCATCTGGTCGAGGCGGCGGAACAATGCGGCCGCACCATGTTGCCCGACCTTGCTGACATGGTGAAGCTCGACGCATTGCTGAAAGGCTGGTCCCCGGATCGCCACCTGTTCTTTGCCGATGAAACAGGCGGCGCGTCGCTGGAAGCCACGCTGCGCGCCCATCCCGGCCCGGCCGCTTTCCTGATCGGGCCGGAAGGGGGCTTCGATCCGGTGGAACGCGAGGCGATTCGCGCCACGCCCGGCGCGGTGCCGGTGTCGCTTGGCCCGCGCATCCTGCGCGCGGAGACGGCTGCGATCGCCGCGACTTCCGCCTGGATGACGATCAATGGCGATTGGAAATAGTTTCATTCCGCTATTGGATTGAAGGCGTCACAGGCACGCCCTATGTGGTGATCGCCCGACTGTGTTTGACGGGCCAAGGGGAAGCAGTAAGGGCGGATCATGAGCACCAGAACCGATTCAGGGGATCATGATCCCGTCATCGAAAGCCGCGACCAGTTGATCGCAGCCTTTTCCAAAGGCGAAAAGCCCAGGGACCGCTGGCGGATCGGGACTGAGCATGAGAAATTCGTCTATAATCGCCAGGACCATCACGCCCCTTCCTATGAGGAAAAAGGCGGCATCCACACGCTGCTGATCGGCCTGACCCGCTATGGCTGGAACCCGGTGTTCGAGGGGGAGAATATCATCGCCCTGTCGGGCGCAGACGGCACCATCAGCCTGGAACCGGCGGGCCAGCTCGAACTGTCGGGCGCGCCGCTCGAAAACCTCCACCAGACATGCGCGGAAACCGGCCGTCATCTGGAGCAGGTGAAATATGTCGGCGACATGCTGGGCCTGGGTTTCCTTGGCCTTGGCATGTGGCCGGACAAGACGCGCGCAGACCTGCCGATCATGCCCAAGGGCCGCTATGACATCATGCTGCGGCACATGCCGCGGGTGGGATCGCTTGGCCTCGACATGATGCTGCGCACCTGCACCATCCAGACCAATCTGGACTATGGCAGCGAAGCCGACATGGCGCAGAAATTCCGCGTGTCGCTGGCGCTGCAACCGCTCGCCACCGCGCTGTTCGCCAATTCGCCTTTTACCGAGGGCAAGCCCAACGGCTTCCTCTCCTATCGCAGCCACATCTGGTCGGATACCGATCCGGGCCGCACCGGCATGCTGCCCTTCGTGTTCGAGGACGGCTTTGGCTATGAACGCTATGCCGACTATGCGCTCGATGTGCCGATGTATTTCGTCTATCGCGACGGCAAATATATCGACGCTTCCGGCCTGTCGTTCCGCGACTTCCTGGATGGCAGGCTGTCCGTCCTGCCCGGCGAAAAGCCGACCGAGAAGGATTGGGAGGATCATCTGTCCACCGCCTTCCCCGAAGTGCGGATGAAGAGTTTTCTGGAAATGCGCGGTGCCGATGGCGGGCCGTGGAATCGCATCTGCGCGCTGCCGGCTTTGTGGGTCGGCCTGCTCTACGACCAGGGCGCGCTCGACGCGGCGTGGGATGTGGTCAAGGACTGGACCATGGAGGAACGGCAGATCTTGCGCGATTCCGTACCGAAACTCGGCCTCGACGCGCCGATCGGCGGCGGTGCCAAGCTGCGCGATATTGCCGGGCAGGTGGTCGATATCGCCCGTTCCGGCCTGACCGCGCGCGCGCGCCTCAATGGCGCGGGCGACAATGAAACCGGCTATCTGTCCTTCCTGGACGAGGTGGTCGCATCAGGCAAGACCAATGCCGAACGGCTGCTCGAACGCTATCATGGGGAATGGCGGGGCGACCTCAGCAAGGTCTATGAGGAAGAAAGTTTTTAGGGTCTTGTGTTGATTACCTCGTCACTGCGAGCGTTGCGCAGCAATGACGAGGTAATCAAAAGCCATTGCGTTCCAGCGATTATTCCGCCGGTTGCGCCATCACCGCCATTGCGCGCTTCTTCCCCGTCAGCCAGGCGAAGAAGCGCGGCACCGGCGCGTTGCGTTCCATCCACGCGCTATAGGCGCGATAGTCGGGGTCGGCCGACAGATGCTGTTCCTCCGTCCGGGCGCGCCAGTAATAGACGGCGTTGGTCAGTGCCAGCATCGCGCAATTGCGCACCATGTCCGTCAACGACCCGCTGATCGTCAGAAAGGGTAGCGCCGAAAACCACCAGAACAGATTCTTCGACAGATAGGCCGGGTGCCGCGTCCAGCGATAGGGGCCATGGGTCAATATGCCGCGATGGGTGAGGTTCGAAAAGCGCAGCCCGAATGCCACCGTCGCCCAGGCATAGATGCCGGTCAGCAGCACCAGCCAGCCGCCCAATATCCATTGCAGCGCGCTCGACCCCTGCGTCCAATAGTCCCACTCCGCGCCGCCGTTATGATAATCAAGCGGCCCGCCCCCGCCCATCAGCACGAACGGCGGATAGCACATCAACGCCGCCAGCCAGCCGCCAAGATAGGGGTTGGCGGTGCGAATATGCGAATCCAGCGGCTTGAACGTCAGGATATAGCCGACCGTCGCCAGACAGACGTCGATCATGAACATGATCGCGATCAGGAAACCGGCCAGCGCTACCGGATGGGCGAAGGCATCCTCGATTCGCCATTCGACCACGCTGGCGAAATTGCCCGGCACGATCGACAGCATGAAGGCGAGGAAGAAGCCCTTCACCGCCCAGGCGCGGGCATGATGCGCGACCTGGCCCATGTCCGCCTGTCCCGCCACGCCGCCGATCACCCATTGGCCGAAATGATAGCTGGCGTCCTTGGGGTTCACCAGCCGCCGGTCGATCCAGAGAATATAGGGAACCGACGCCACCAGCAGCCAGGGCGCGGCTGCCATGAACAGGTCCATCGAAAAACGGTAGTTACCGCTCCAGTACCAGCGCGCCAGACAATAGAAGATCGCAATCCCCAGCCATGTCGCCCACAGCCCGGCGATCTTGACGATGCTGATGTCCAGTACGTCCCGCACGCCCCGCGCCGGCCCGCGCCAGTCGATCCCGGTCGATGCGTTGCGATGCACCTTGTCCACGACCAGCGACCACAGCACCATGGGAAGCCCGCAGGCGACCACGGCGGCGAGGCCGGCATTGGGACCGTTCATCCCATAATGGCGCGCCACCAGCGTCCAGAGGCCCAGGCCCGCCAGACCGGCAATGCCGACACCATGGCTGCCGGCGGATTTCGGACAGGGATCAGCGTTGATCATAGGGGCCGCCATAGCCTGGAATGGTAAGCAAGCGGTGAACGGCCCGTTCCTTGGCCCATGCAAACAGCGCCGTGAACAGGACGCAATCAGCCGAAGATATGCGCCAGATCCTGGGCCTGTGGTCCATCTTTCCACTGGCGCAGCGCCCCGTACAGGCTCGCTTGCGTCGTGCTCCAGAGCGCGATGATCAGTGTGTTGATGACCGCCGACACCGCCAGATAGGTGGGCGACAGCGCGATCGTCCCGCCCTGTACCGCCGGCATCATGTCGCCCGCGACCATGATGATGCCCAGTACCGCCGTCAGCAGCCACATCAGCACCAGCAGCAATATCTGCAACCCGAAAATCTTCCAGCGCGCGCCCTTGGTCAGGTAGCGGCTGCGCGAGAAGGCGGCGAATACGCCACTGCCTTCCGCCACCAGCGCGGGTGCGGCGACCGACCACATCAGGAACAGGATGATGCCCGGCACGACCAGCAGCATGAAGCCGGCCATGATGCCCAGGATCAGCAGGATGGTCAGGCCGATCAGCGGCACTGCGGCGGTCAGGCCGGCGCCGATGCAGTCGGCAAAGCTGGCGCGCTGTCCGTCGATATGGGCTATGGTGGCGCGGACCAGCGCGCCCTGCACCAGCATCGACAGCAGCAGGAAGATGACGAAGGAGCCGATCGACACCGCAATCGTCGCGATCGTGCTGGAACGGTCGGCCATCGCCAGCGTGGACCCGATGAAATAGCTGTAGAGCGCCTGCGGCACCGCGCCGAGCAGGAAGGCGATGCCGAAGGTCGCGACCGGATTGTCGCCCAAAGTACCGAAGGCACGGCTCAATACCGTGCCGATCGAAAAGGACCGTTCCTCGCCTGAAACCGCGTGCGTCGCCATGATTCCATACCCCCTGTCATCAATCTGGATGCCATGCTGTCGCACTTGCGGGACTTTGTCATCCTTTGAATGGCTTGCGCCGCCGCGCCCAGCCGCTAGGGTCGGTCGGGACGGGGGTGGGCATCAATGGCCGGACCAGGGCAATTGTCGGACGATCAGCTTGCTGCGGCGCATCGCGCGTTGCGGGCGGGCGGCGACATACAGTTCGACATGGTGCCCGCGCCAGGCCGCCAGCCTCCCCCCGCCTGGCTCAGGGCGCTGGGCGAATGGCTGGAACAGGTGCTTGCGCCGGTCGGCCGCTTCCTGCGCTGGATCGGCAGTTTCATGCCTGATGCGCCCTATGCCCGCATCTTTTTGTGGACCATGATTGCCGCATTGGCGCTGCTGATCCTTTGGATCGTGGTCGACCGGGTGCGCCATGGCGTCTGGCGGTTGCCGCGCTGGCGTCGCGGCCGGTCCGCTGTCGCGATCGAGCCGGTTGAAGAGGACTGGACACCGGCCGCCGCCCCGGCGCGCGCCTGGCTGGAGGAGGCGGACGCGCTGGCCGGGCAGGGCCTCTATGCGCAGGCGGTGCATCATCTTCTCCTGCGCAGTGTCGAGGATCTGTCGCGCCGCCGTCCGCAGGTCGTGCGCCCCGCGCTCACCAGCCGCGACCTCGCCCGTGCCGACGGCATTCCGTCCGCGCCGCGCCGCCTGTTTGCGGAAATCGCGTCGGCGGTCGAGCGCAGCCTGTTCGGCGGCCGACCGATCGATGCCGACGAATGGAGCCGCTGTCGCCTGGCCTATGCCGATTTCGCCCAGACGCGGAGCTGGTCGGCATGAGCGACATCGCGATCGGTGTGCAGCCAGGGGATGGCGCGCTCTTCCGGGGCCGCACAGTGGCGCTGATGCTCGCGATCGGCATTGCCGGTTTCATCGGAATGCTGGTTCTGGGCGCCTATGCGCCGGATTTGCGATCGGGCCGCAATGGCGGCGCGCACGCCCTGTCCAATGCCGTGACCGGCTATGCCGGGCTGGTGCAACTGGCCGATGCGACCGGCCGCCACCCGCATATCCTGCGCAGCAGCCACGGCTTCGATACCGAGGATCTGCTGATCGTCACGCCCGAAAGCGGTGCGACCGACATCAGCCAGGCACTGATCCAGCGCGCCACCCGGCCGACCCTGTTCGTCCTGCCCAAATGGCAGATGGCGCCCGATGACGATCATCCCGGCTGGGCGCGCTATCAGGGGCTGGTGTCGCTGGATGAACCGATCGGCGTGCTCGCGCCGGGCGTGCGTTTCACCATGCGCCACTATCGCAGCGGCGGGGGTTGGTTGACCGCCCATGGCGTGCCGGGCCGCTTCTGGGCGCCGCGCCCGATCCAGGTCATTACCGGCATCGACCCCGCCAACAGGCAGCAGCAGGATCAATGGCGAAAGCTGACCCCGCTGCTGACCGATGGCAGGGGCGGCATGGTGCTGGCGCAGGTGGGTGAAGGGCCGCTTTATGTGCTGGCCGATCCCGATCTGCTGAATAATCGCGGCATGAAGGATCTGGGCCAGGCACGCGCCGCGCTGGCGCTGCTCGACTGGATGAACAGTACCGGGGCGGAAGGCATCGCCTTCGACGTGTCGATGAATGGCTTCGGCCATTCGCGCAGCCCGTTGAAATTGCTGTTCGAACCGCCTTTCCTGGCGATGACGCTGGCGATCGTCGCGGCGCTGCTGCTGGCGGGCCTCCATGCCTTCGGCCGTTTCGGCCCGCCGCGCATACGGGCGCGTGCCGTGACCTTCGGCAAGGCGGCGCTGGTCGACAACAGCGCGCTGCTGATCCGCAAGGCCGGGCGTGAAGCGCGACTGGGCGGCCGCTATGCCGCCGCCATCCGTGATCGCGCGGCGCGCATCTTCGGCGCGCCCGCGCGGTTGCGGGACGGGGCGCTGGATCAGTATCTCGACAGTTTGAAGGGCGCGCACCGCTTCACCGACCTCGTGCAGGCGGCGCAAGCGGCGCGTGACCGGCACAGCCTGCTCGAAGCAGCGCAGGCGCTCCATGATTGGCAAAGGGACAAGGGCAGATGACAGTGGAAGAGGTGCAGGCGCTGGGCCAGGCCATCCGGCAACAGGTGGCGCGCGCGGTCGTCGGACAGGAAACGACCGTCGACCTCATGCTCGTCGCGCTCTTCGCCGGCGGGCATATCCTGCTGGAAGGGCCGCCCGGCACCGCCAAGACACTGATCGCGCACAGTTTCGCCCGTGCATTGGGCCTGGATTTCGGTCGCATCCAGTTCACCCCCGACCTGATGCCCGGCGACATCATCGGCGCGAACCTGTTCAATTTCCAGACCAGCCAGTTCACGCTGACGCGCGGGCCGATCTTCACGCAATTGTTGCTGGCCGACGAAATCAACCGCACCCCGCCCAAGACGCAGGCAGCGCTGCTGGAGGCGATGCAGGAACGCACTGTCACGATCGATGGCGAAAGCCTGGCGCTCAGCGACCGTTTCATGGTCGTCGCCACGCAAAATCCGATCGAGCAGCAGGGCGTCTATCCGCTGCCCGAAGCGCAACTCGACCGCTTCCTCTTCAAGCAGAGCGTCGACTATCCGAGCGCTTCTGAGGAACGGAAGATCGTCGCCACCCATGGCGCGCGCACCCATGCGATGACGCCGGAGGCATGGGGCGTCGTGCCCGTCACCGACGCCGACCGGATCGCGCAGGCGATCGATGTTGTGAACGGCGTGCGGCTGGTCGATGAGGTGGTCGATTATATCCTCGCCCTCATTCGCGGCACCCGCGACGTGGCGGACCTGGAAAGCGGGGCGTCCCCGCGCGCCGGCGCGATGCTGGCCGGCGCGGCGCGGGCGCGGGCCGCGCTCGATGGCCGCGATTTCGTCATCCCCGACGATGTGAAGGCGCTCGCGCCCGCGCTGCTGCGTCACCGCCTGATCCTCTCGCCCGTTGCCGAAATCGACGGCCGCCGGGTCGAGGATGTCGTCACCGGCATCATCGACATGATCGAGGCGCCGCGCTGAGCGCCCCGGCATGATCTACCCCACCCGCACCGCGATCTTTTCGGCGGCGGCCGGCGCGCCCGTGACCCTGCTCGTCGCGCTGCTGCTGCCGGGCCGCTGGTATGCTGCGCTGGCCTGGCCGGTCGCGGTGCTGCTGGCGTGCCTGGCCGATGCCCTGCGTGGAGCCGGTCCGGGTCGGGCGACGTTGCAATGCTCCTTGCCAAAGACCGCCAGCGTCGGCGCACAGGTGGAAGGGCAGGCGCGGATCGCCATTCCCGGCACCCCGCGCGCGCAACTGATGCTCGATACCGGGCCGTTGCTGGTGCAGGATGACGATGCGCCTTGGATCGACCTGCCAGGCGGCCAGGGCAGTGCCGCCATTCCCCTGCGCGCCATCCGGCGCGGCACCGCGCGCGTTGTGCGGGGCTGGCTGCGCTGGAAGGGGCCGCTTGGCCTGGTCTGGAAACAGCGTATCGTTCCGCTCGACGCGACCATGGCGATCCTGCCCGATATTCGCCCGGTCCATGATCGCGGTGCGCAAATCTTTCAGCGCCACGCGCTCCAGGGCCTGATGGCCCAGGTCGATCGCGGCGACGGCGCGGACTTCGACGCGCTGGTCGAGTTTCGATCCGGCATGGACCGGCGCGCGATCGACTGGAAGCAATCGGCCCGTCATGCCAAGCTGCACGCCAAGGAATTTCGTTCCGAACGCAACAACCAGATCGTGTTCGCGGTCGATGCCGGCCGCCAGATGAGCGAGCCGGTCGCGGGCCTCAGCCGGCTCGACCGGGTGGTGTCGGCGATGCTGCTGACCGCCTGGGTGGCATTGAAACTCGGCGACCGGGTCGCGCTCCACGCCTTCGATTCGCGCCCGCGCATCGCCAGCGGGCTGGTGTCGGGCGCGGCGGCCTTTGGCGAACTGCAACGGCTCGCCGCGCGGATCGACTATAGCGGCGAGGAAAGCAATTATACCCATGCCCTCACCACGCTCGCCACGCGGCTGACGCGCCGGTCGATGATCATCCTCTTCACCGAATTCACCGACCTGACCTCGGCCGAATTTCTCGTCCGCGCCGCCGCCCGGCTGGTGGAAACGCATCTGTTGCTGGTGGTGGTCCTGCGCGACGAGGAACTGGAATCGATCATGGATCGTCGCCCGCGCACCGCCGACGACGTGACCCGCGCCGTCACCGCCGCCGCCCTGCTCAAGGACCGGCTTATGGTCCTCACCCGTCTGCGCCACCTGGGCGCCCATGTGGTCGAGGCCGAACATGATCGCGTCGGAGACCGGCTGGTCCAGTCCTATGTCGATCTCAAGCGGCGGAACCTGCTATGAGCGCGTTCGTCGAAACCGCCGCCGCGCCGCTGGTCAATGCCAGCCGCTTCCGCGCCGCGCATGAAGCCGACTGGGAGCGGCTCGACCAGCTTCTCACCCGGATCGAGAAACGTTCGGTCCGGGCCTTGTCCGAAGACGATATTCTCGCGCTGCCGCTGCTCTATCGCTCGGCGCTTTCCTCGCTGTCGGTGGCGCGCGAAACCTCGCTCGACCGGGCGCTAGCCACCTATCTGGAACAGCTTTGCACCCGCGCCTATTTCCAGCTTTACGGCGTCCCCGACACGGCATGGCGCCAGATCGGCCGCTTCCTGGCGCGCGACTGGCCACGCAGCGTCCAGGCCCTGTGGCGGGAAACGCTGGCCTGCCTGCTGCTCACGATCGCCGGGGTGATCGCGGGCTGGTGGCTCGTCTCCACCGATCCAGGCTGGTATTACAGCATCATCCCCGACGCGATGGCGGGCGGGCGCGATCCGTCGGCGAGCGCCGAAACGCTGCGCGCGACGATCTACGGGGTGCAGGAGGGCGGTGGCCTTGCCACCTTCGCCGCCTATCTCTTCACGCATAACAGCCAGGTCGCGATCTTCGCCTTTGCACTTGGCTTCGCCTTCACCGTGCCGACGGTCTTGCTGCTCCTCTACAACGGCCTGACCCTGGGCGCGATGCTTTGCCTGTTCGCGCAGAAAGGATTGGGCCTCAATTTCCTCGGCTGGCTCACCATCCATGGCTCGACCGAGATGTTTGCGATCATCCTGGCGGGGGCGGCGGGCATGAAGATCGGCACCGCCGTCGCCTTCCCCGGCCGCGACGCCCGCACCGAAGCGGCCGTCATCGCCGGGCGCGGCGCGGCCGTCGCCATGGCGGGCGTGGTCCTCATGCTGCTGGTCGCCGGCCTGCTCGAAGGGATCGGGCGGCAGACGGTCCAGTCGGACGCCATGCGCTATGGCATCGGGCTTGCCGCGCTGGTCGGCTGGCTGGCTTATTATTATCTGCCCCGGCGACAGGGCATCGGGCCGGAGGGTGACGATGCGCTGGCGGCGTAAGCATGCGCGCAAGGCGCCTGTTTCGCTGCGGCGCAGCTTCGTCACGCCCGAAGGCGTCGACCTGCGGCTGGAACTGGCCAGCGCCGGCACCCGCGCCTCGGCCTTCATCCTCGACATCCTCATCCTCTTCATCAGCCTGATCCTGACGACCATCGCCATCGGCCTGCTTGGCATCGCCAGGGCCAATGGCGAGATTTTCATGATTCTCTGGCTGGTCGGCGCCTTCATGTTGCGCAACGGCTGGTTCATCCTGTTCGAAATGGGCGGGCGGGGCGCGACGCCGGGCAAGCGGCTGCTGGGCCTGCGGGTCGTCGCGCGCGATGGTGGTCGGCTGACCGGCGGTGCCGTGATTGCCCGCAATGCGTTGCGGGAAATCGAAATCTTCCTGCCGCTCTCCTTTCTGGGGATGCAGGCGGCGGATGGCGCGGCCGATGGCTTCCTTGCTCTTTTCGCCCTGTGCTGGACCGGCATCTTCCTCTTCTTCCCGCTCTTCAATCGCGACCGGCTGCGGGTGGGGGATCTGCTGGCGGGCACCTGGGTCGTGAACATGGGCCGGGCGAAACTGGGCGCAGACCTGGTCGCCGCGCGTGCCGAGCAGCCTCGCCGGACCTTTACCGACGCCGCGCTCGACCTCTACGGCATCTACGAACTGCAAACCCTCGAAAATGTCCTGCGCAGCGGACAGGATGAGGCGATCGTCACCGTTGCCGCGACGATCCGGCGCAAGGCTGGCCTGCCGGACGATGGCGACGATTATGGCTTCCTCTCCGATTATTATGCCGCGCTGTGCGTCCGGCTGGAACGCGCCATGCTGGTCGGCCGTCGCCGGGAGGACAAGCATGCCAGCGCGGCGCGGCGTTAATCCGCCAGCGCGATCATCGAAATCTGTCGCCCATAGTCGGACTCGCCCCGGTGGCAGGACCGGCGATAGCTGTAGAAGCGATCGGGCTGGCTGTACGTATCCTCGTCCAGCATCGCGATCCGCCCGATCCCCACGCCCGCCAGCCGCGCCGCGACATAGGCGGCGATGTCGAACTGGCAATGGCCCGGCCTCCCCGGCGTGAAGAACCGCTCATTGGCGGCGTCCTCGCCCTCGAAGCGCAGGGCGAAATCGTCGGTCACTTCATAGGAGGCGCGGCTGATGCATGGCCCGACCGCGCAGGCGATCCGCTCCGGCGCTGCGCCCAGCGCGACCATCGCCGCGATCGTCCGGTCGGTGACGCCGCCAATCGCGCCCTTCCACCCGGCATGGGCCGCGCCAACCACGCCGGCAGCCGCGTCGGCGAACAGCACCGGCACGCAATCGGCGGTCAATATGCCCAGCACCAGTCCTGGCCGGTCCGTGACCATGGCGTCGGCCGGCGGGCGCGCATCGTCCGCGATCGGCCCCGTCACCTTGACCACATCGGGCGAATGGACCTGATGCACCGTCACCAAAGTCGCGCCGGGCAACAGTGCATCCCGCGCCAGGTCGCGATTGCGCAGCACCGCCGCGCGTTCATCCACCGATCCCAAGCCGACATTCAGCCCCGCATGAACCCCGGTCGATACCCCGCCGCGCCGCCCGGCAAAGCCATGGGGCACGCCCTCCAGTCCTGGTGCGCGCAGCAATTCGATCATCGATCCGGCTCCTTCCTGTCCTCCTTTCCCCTTTGGACGAGCATGTCCTATCCACGCAACATACTTGCGCGCAGCAGATTAGGCGATAGTCTCCGCTCCATAGCTCGACGGGGACGGTCTTATGCCGTCCGAGCAGAACAAATTGAGTGTAAAGGGCATCATCCATGATTTTCGGGCGCGTTAAGCCTCTCGACGCCATATTGGCGACGGCCGAGAAGAAATCGCTGCATCGGTCGCTGGGCGCATTCCAGTTGACCATGCTGGGCATCGGCGCCGTCATCGGCACCGGCATCTTCGTGCTCACGGCGGAGGCCGCGCAGAAAGCCGGCCCCGGCATGATGCTCTCCTTCGTCATCGCCGGTTTCGTCTGCGCCGTTGCGGCGCTCTGTTACGCGGAAATGGCTGCGATGGTGCCGGTGTCGGGTTCGGCCTACACCTACAGCTACGCCGTGATGGGCGAACTCATCGCCTGGATGGTCGGCTGGGCGCTGATCCTGGAATATGCGGTCGCCGCCGGTGCGGTGTCGGTGGGCTGGTCGGGCTATGTCGTGGGCCTGATCGAACATACATTCCACCTCGACATACCTGATCTTTTGACGCGCGGGCCGTTCGATGGCGGCATGGTCAACCTGCCCGCGATGCTGATCGCCGCGCTCGTCACCTGGCTGCTGGTCATCGGCACCAAGGAAAGCGCCGCCGTCAACGCGGTGCTGGTCCTTATCAAGGTTGCGGCGCTGACCCTGTTCATCGTCCTGGCCTTGCCGGTCATCAACATGGACAAGTTCACCCCCTTCGCGCCATTGGGCTTTTCGGGCATTTCCGCGGCGGCCGCCTCGATCTTCTTCGCCTATGTCGGCTTCGACGCCGTTTCCACCGCCGCAGAAGAAACCAAGAACCCCCAGCGCAACATGCCGATCGGCCTCATTGGCTCGCTCGGCATCTGCACCATCTTCTACATGCTGGTCGCGGCCGGCGTGATCGGCACCGTCGGTGCGCAGCCGGTCGCCGGCCCGGCCGGTGAAGTGCTGGCCCCCGGCTCGGCCGCCCTGTCGCAGCAATGCGCCGCGCTGGCCGCCGCCGGCACCGAAGCCGTCACCTGCTCGAAGGAAGCGCTCGCCTGGACGCTGCGCGAAATCGGCTGGCCCCAGATCGGCAACCTGCTCGGCCTGGCCGCTGGCCTCGCTCTGCCCTCCGTCATCCTGATGATGATGTTCGGCCAGACCCGCATCTTCTTCGTCATGAGCCGCGACGGCCTGCTGCCGGCGATGTTCTCCAAAGTGCATCCGACCTACAAGACGCCCTATGTCATCACCATCCTGACCGGCATCTTCGTGGCCCTGTTCGCCGCTTTCTTCCCGGTCGGCATTCTTGCGGATATCTCCAATTCCGGCACGCTCTTCGCCTTCGCGGCGGTGTCGATCGCCGTGTTGCAACTGCGCAAGACCGATCCCGACCGCAAGCGTCCGTTCCGCACCCCTGCGATCATCGTGACCGCGCCGATCGCCATCTTGGGCTGCCTCTATCTCTTCTGGAGCCTGGGCGTCGAAACCAAGCTGATGTTCGTGGGTTGGGCGGCCGTCGGCCTGCTGGTCTATTTCGGCTACAGCCGCAGCCGCAGCCATGTCGGCCGCGGCGTGGTGGACGTGGCGGAAGATGGCGCGGGCATCCCGCCCCAGCCGGTGCCGCCCATGCCCGGCGCGCATACGCCGGGCGGTCAGGACGCCTGATCGACAGGAAGGAGGGGGCGGTTTTTCCGCCCCCTTTCTTTTTCAGCGCTGCCCCAGCTTAATGGAAATCGATCTCCGCTTCGCGCAGCGCGCCACGTTGCGGCCGGGTAAACAGCTTGCCGCGCTCCGCCCAGATCACGATCAGGAAGGATAATGTCCCGAATATCAGCAGGCCCAGGATGAAGGGCAGGGGGGTGCCGTCGAACGCCAGCCCAACCATGCTGCCCAGCGTCGCCGACAGCGCGGTCGTCAGGAACGCCTGGAAGGAAGAGGCCGCCCCTGCCCCCCGGTGAAACGGCTCCATCGAAATGGAACTGAAATTGGACGCGGTGAAGGACACCGTCATCATCGTCATCGCCTGTAGCACCATGAAACTGGCCAGCGTTTCCGCCCCGGCCAGAATGATGGCCAGATGCACCGCCGCGATCAGGATGAAGGCGATCAGGGCGCCCTGGCTCATCCGCCGCGCGCCAAAGCGCGACACCAGCCGGCTGTTGATCAGGCTGCCGATCCCCATGCAGCCGGCAATGGCGGCGAAGGCGAACGGAAAGATGTTCTGTGCCTGAAACACATCGAAGAAAATCTGCTGCACCGACAGGATGAAGCCGATCAGCCCCCCCATCACCACCCCGCTCGCCAGCATATAGCCGATCGAACTGCGCGTGCGCAGAACGGTCCCCACCGTGCCCAGCAGTGCACGCACCGTGATTCGCACGCGATTTTCGGGACGCAGCGTTTCGGGCATGCGCAGCAGCATCCAGCCCAGGATCAGGCTGGCCAGTATTACCAGCGCCCAGAAGATCCAGCGCCAGTGCGCAATCCACAATATCGCCTGGCCGAAACTGGGCGCCATCACCGGGATCAGCATGAACACGGCGAAGATCAGTGACATCACCCGCGCCATTGCGTCGCCCCTGAACCGATCGCGTATGATGCTCACGGTGATCACGCGGCTCGCCCCGGCGAAGAAACCGGCACAGCCCCTGCCGGCCAGCATGATCGCAAAATTCTGCGCGCTGGCGCAGGCGATAGAGGACAGGATGAACAGGGCCATGGCGCTGCCCAGCACATGTTTGCGGCCGAACCGATCGGACAGCACGCCAAACAGCAATGATCCAAAGCCCAGGCCCAGGAAATAGACGCTGATGATGAGCTGTCGGTCATTGGGATGCGCAATCGCCAGGTCGCGGCCAATTTGGGGCAGGGCCGGCAACATCGGGTCGATCGACAATGCGTTCATCGCCATCAGGCAGGCGCATAGCAACACGAACTCGCGGAAATGAATGTCGCGGGAGGGGGGCGGAGCAGTCATGGGGCGGCTATGGGTGCAATGCGCCGCTTATGCCAGTCCCAATCTGCTACGGATCGCACGATGGAATGGGATGAGCATTGCCCGGACATGCACCCGCCTCCAGTCAATCCTGTATGGCAAATGAGGCGTTAACCATTTTTTATCGCTTCCCGGTCCAACCTGTTCCTCGTGGAAAAAGGGGTCGCAATCCATTGAGCTAGGATAGAACAGGGGAAGATATATGGGCAACAGCATCAAGAGCGCGCAATTTCTGATGGAAGCCCGCCTGTCGCGGGCGGCATATGGATCGGCGCAAGACTGTTTCGATCTGGGCGTCGCCTATAGCTGCGGGGCAGGCGACCTGCCGGTCGATTTCATCGAAGCGCATAAATGGTTCAACCTCGCCGCATCGCGCGGCAGCGAACTGGCCCAGTCGATGCGCGCTGAAATCGCCGAGGAAATGACCGCGCGCGAAATCGCCGAAGCGCAGCGGCAGGCACGCGCCATCATCGCCGCCACCCAGATGCGCGCGGCCTGATCAGTCCTTCTTCTTGAACGGGGTCCGTTCCGCCAGCCAGAGCCGGTCGCGCTGCACGCCCGCCCGCTCGGCGGTCAGGAAGCCTGCGACCGCGCGCCGAAATCCGGCATCCGGGATGAAATGCGCCGACCATGTCGGTTCGGGCGCATAGCCCCGCGTCAACTTGTGCCCGCCCTGCGCCCCGGCCTCCACCTTGCGCAGCCCGCGCGCGATGGCGATGTCGATCGCCTGATAATAGCATAGCTCGAAATGCAGGTTGGGCACGTCCTCGTTGCAGCCCCAATAGCGGCCATAAAGCGTATCCGCGCCGATCAGGTTGAGCGCGCCCGCAATCGGGCGTCCGCCACGCAGCGCCAGCATCAGCAGCACCCGCGACCCCATCGTTTCACCCAGGATCGAGAAGAAGGCGCGGGTCAGATAGGGCTGCCCCCATTTGCGCGCGCCGGTATCCTGATAGAAATCCCAGAAAATATCCCAATGCGCCTCTGTCAGGTCGCCGCCGGTCAGATGGACGATCTCCAGCCCCTCGACCGCGCGCCGTCTTTCCTTGCGGATATTCTTGCGCTTCTCGCTCGACAGGTCGGTCAGGAAATCCTCGAAGCGCGTATAGCCGCGATTGGTCCAGTGAAACTGGCTGTCCTCACGGATCAGCCAGCCGGCCGCCTCGAACAGCGCTACCTGGTCCGGCGCGATGAAGGTCGCATGGGCCGACGACAGGCTGTTGCGCTCCACCAGCATCTCCAGCCCGGCGATCAGTGCCGGCGCCTGGGCTGGATCACGCAACAACAGCCGGGGACCGGGCACCGGGGAAAAGGGGGCGGCGACCTGAATCTTGGGGTAATAACGCCCGCCCGCCCGTTCCCAGGCATCGGCCCATCCATGGTCGAACACATATTCGCCCTGGCTGTGGCTCTTGCCATAGGCCGGCGCGGCGGCGGCGATGCGCCCGTCCGGGCCATCGATCACGATCGGCAAGGGCTGCCAGCCGCTCGTGCCCCCGACGCTGCCGGATTGCTCCAACGCAACCAAAAAATCCCAACTTATGAATGGGTTATCATTTCCTGCGCAGGCATTCCAATCGTCGCGATCAAAATCCGCTACCCCCGATGCAATGCGCGCCACCACCTCAGTCATGCCCAGCCTCGAAAATGATCTGGTCGGCATGGGCCGCCGCCCGTGCCCGGTCGGCATCGCTGCGCACGGTCCATGTCAGCACGGGCCACCCTTGCCTGCGGGCGCGGCGGGACAGGGGGGAAGGCAGGTCGCGTACATCACAGGCGACAAAATCGGGTTTCGCCAGCCAAAGCGCAAGGGCGCGTGTAATCGCCGCGCCCATTCGCCCCTTGCCCTGCTGCGTCACGACAAGTCCGCGTAGCTGTTCCACTCGCTGTTTCACAAACCAGCGCATCGCGTGTGGATTGAAGGACATCACCGCAACCGGCGCACCGGGCCAGCCATCCAGATCGCGGGCGACGGCTTTGCAAATGGCGTCGACATGCCGGTCATCGGCCTTGATCTCCACCAGCAGCGGCGTCCGCCCGGCACAGCGTGCCAGCAGCGCCGACAGTCTTGGGACAGGCCCGCCATCGGGCAGGCGAAGCTGATCCAGCGCGGCCGCGTCCAGCATCGCGACCAGCCCGTCACGACCGGCCATGCGGTTCAATGTTGCGTCATGAAAGACGAAGGCGACGCCGTCCCGGCTCAGCCTGACATCGCACTCGATGCCATATCCTGCGGCGATGGCGGCATCGAAAGCCGCCATGCCATTCTCGCTGACGCCTGCCCCATGCAAGCCCCGATGGGCGAAGGGGCAGGCGGTCAGAATATCAGGCTTCGGGCCGGACAAGCACCACCGCATCGACTTCCACGACCGCGCCCAGCGGCAACACCGGCACGCCCACGGCGCTGCGGGCATGCTTACCGGCGTCACCGAAAATCTCGACCATCAGTTCCGACGCGCCATTGGCGACCTTGGGCTGGTCGGTGAACGTGGGCGCGCTGGAAATGAACGCGCCCAGCTTCACGATCCGTTCGACCCGGTCCAGATTGCCCAGCGCCGCCTTCATCTGGGCGATGAGGTTAAGGCCGCATGCGCGCGCGGCGGCGATGCCATAGTCCAGATCGCGATCCTCGCCCATCCGCCCGGTCATCATGCCCTCCGGGGTCAGCGCGATCTGCCCGCTGATATAGAGCAGGCCGTTGGCCTCCACGGTCGGTACATAGGCGGCGACCGGCGCGGCGGCCGGGGGCAGGATGATGCCGAGTTCGGCAATGCGGGCTTCGATGTTCATGCGGTAACTCCATGGGTTGCAGGCATATCGTCTGGGGCCGGCCCCTGGGCCAGCTTCTGGATGATCCATTGCTCCGCCGCCGCCCAATTGTCGATCCTGGCATGGGCATGGGGGGCGGGGGGAATATCGGCGGCGATTTTCGGTTCGCCCACCATATGCAGCCGCCAGACGCCGGGGGCATGGGTGGCGACCGAATGATGATGTTCGGCCAGATCGTCGATGAACAGGGCGGCGCTGGGCGCGCGTGCCGCCACGATGTCGGCCAGCGGCCGGCCCTTGCCGCCCTGGTTCCAGTGGACCGGGACATGCAGGCCATGGGCGGCGAGCTGCTGCGCCCGCGCCTGCTGGTGCCGTTCGGTGATGTTGGTCAGCACTTCGATGTCGGCGACACGCGACAGGCGATGCAACGCCTCCACCGCGCCCGCGATCGGCGCCTGCCGGTGCATTTCCGTTTCGAAGAAGCCCAGCAGCAATGCCCACACATGGTCGCGCTCCAGCGGCGCGCCGCTGTCCTTGTGCCGCAGGGCCTCGGCAAAGCCGCGCTCGCGCAGGTCGAAATGGACATGATGCGCTTCGTCCAGCCATTGACCGAACGGCACCACCATGTGCAGCAGCACCTCGTCGCAATCGGTGATGATCAGCGGGCGGGTCATCGGCTCAATCTCTCCTGCGCCGCGATCAGGGCGGCGGGGCTGGTGTTGATCGCGTCGGCGCAGGCGATCAGGTCCGGCTCATGGTCGGCCAAAAAGGCCAGCACCGCGGCCAATATGGCGGGATTGCCGATCCCTTCGCGCAGGGCGTCGCCATCCAGCCCGGTCAGCGCCAGCAGCCGGTCGGCGCGCCCCCCGTCACGCAATGTCCAGCCCAGCGCCATCAGCGCCAGCGTGACCGCCGCGTCGCCGCTGTCCGGGCCGCTATCTGACTTGCCATCTTCGGCTATGGGTCGCATGGTGGCCTTTCGGGGCGGGGCGGCTTAACGGGCGCGCTCCAACAGGCATTTCGGACCGCAGGTGACTGGTGGCAAAGCGCGTGCTCGTTGTCGAGGACAACGAACTCAATCTCAAACTTTTTTGCGACCTGCTGCGCGCGCACGGGCATGCGGTGCTGGCCTGTCGCGACGGACGGGACGTGCTGGCGCAGGCACGCGACTTCCTGCCGGACCTGGTCATCACCGACATTCACCTACCCCATGTCAGCGGCCTTGACCTCATCGTCTCGTTAAAGGCTGATGCGTCGCTGTCGATGGTGCCGATCATGGCCGTGACCGCCTATGCCGGCCATGGCGACGAGGAACGGATTCGTGCGGCAGGGGCGCAAGCCTATGTGTCCAAACCCATTTCCGTGCTGCGCTTTATCGAACAGGTGAACGCGCTGCTGTAACGGGGCAGCAAATTTCGTCATCCTGCTGTCATGCCGCTTTCATCGCGCCGCCGCCGTTCGGAAGCGGTGGCGTCATGCCGCTCTGCCAACCCCCTGCGCCAAGGCGCGGCGTTCCGCCGACAGCCTTTGGAACATCAGGGGTAGAAATTCATGTCTCATCTGACCGACGATGCGCGTGCGGACACCCGCGCCGCGCAGCCCAGCATCGCCATGGGCGACAACAGCCTGGAAGCGATCGTCGCCGCCAATCCGGGGCGCCGCACGATTCTGAAGAACGGCCTGCTCGGCCTGTCGATTCTGCCGATGCTCGGCACGCTCGCTGCCTGTGACGATGATGGCGATGCGGCCACGCCGACCCCTGCGCCGACGCCGACGCCACCCCCCAGCTATGGCATCAATTTCGCGCCGGTCGCCGCCAACATGAACGACACCGTGACCGTGCCGACCGGCTATACCGTCGATGTGCTGCTCAAGGCGGGCGATTCGATCGAAAGCGGTACGCCCTATTCAGGCAGCTTCCCGACCCCGGCCGACGCCGAAAAATGGGCTGGCGGCAACCATGACGGCATGGAATATTTCGAACTGTCCGGCACCGACGCCAACAGTGGCGGCCTGCTCGCGCTCAACTTCGAATATCCCGATTTCAATATCCTCATGGCAGGCAGCTACAATGCCGCTACCGCCACTGCCGACCAGAAGGCGCTGGCCCTGTCCGCCGTCGGCATCGGCGTGGTCGAAGTCGCCAAGGCGTCCGACGGGAAATGGTCGGTCAAGTCCGGCTCGCGCTTCAACAAGCGCTATACCGGCAACAGCAGCTACAAGGCGAGCGGCCCGGCTTCCGGCCTGCTGTCCCCCACGATCAAGGGGATGCTGAACAACTGCGCATCGGGTCGCACGCCCTGGGGCACCTATCTGACCTGCGAGGAGTCGACCGACAATTATCTCGACCCGACCCAGCCGGAGGAAAATTATGGCTGGGTGGTCGAAATCGACCCCTATCAGGAACTGGACCTGCCGACCAAGCGCACCGCGCTTGGCCGTTTCGACCATGAAAACACCGCCTATATGGCGAACAGCGACAGCCGCGTCGCTTTCTACATGGGCCATGACGGCACGCCGGGCTGCATCTACAAATTCGTCTGCGACCGCGCCTATAGCAGCACGAACCGCGCCGCCAACCGCGACATGCTGGACAATGGCACGCTCTATGTCGCCCGCTTCAACGCGGACGGCACCGGCGAATGGCGCGCGCTGGTCCATGGCCAGAATGGCCTGACCGTCGGCGCGACCGATCCCGGCAATGTCAGCCAGGGGCCGCAGACCCCCGCGATCGTCGACTTCGCCAACCAGGCCGAAGTCATGGTCAAGTGCATCTCGGCGGCGCGCGTCGCGGGCGGCACCGTGATGGACCGGCCGGAATGGATCACGGTCGCGCCCGACAACAGCGCCGTGTTCGTGACGCTGACCAACAACAGCGGTCGCAAGGTGACGGACGCCGCCAACCCGCGCACGACCAACCGCCACGGCCACATCATCAAGTTCAAGGAAGCGGGCAATTCGCCGCTTGCCATGACGTTCAACTGGGAAATCTTCCTGCTGGCGGGCGACCCGACACTGGCCAATTTCGGTGCCGCCACCGACGATCTGGAAGGCAATATCAACGGCGACACCTTCTCCAGCCCTGATGGCATCCGCATCGATCCCAAGGGACGGCTGTGGGTCCAGACCGACCATTCGGTCCCCGGATCGTCGGGCGATTCGGCGCGCACGATCGAACAGATTTTCGGCCAGAATGCGATGTTCTACATCGATCAGACGACCAAGAAGTCGATGCGCTTCCTGGTCGGGCCGAAGGGTTGCGAGATCACCGGCCTTGCCTACAC
The DNA here is from genome assembly GCF_030580935.1 of Sphingobium cyanobacteriorum. Classification (GTDB taxonomy): domain Bacteria; phylum Pseudomonadota; class Alphaproteobacteria; order Sphingomonadales; family Sphingomonadaceae; genus Sphingobium; species Sphingobium cyanobacteriorum. Next base: position 97,217 of record NZ_JAUQOM010000006.1, read on the forward strand.
CCCTGACCTGACCAACTTCTTCATCAATATCCAGCATCCGACCGGCGACTGGCCGATCGCGGGGCAACAGCCGCGTTCCTCGACCATCGTTGTGCGCCGTACCGACGCCAAGCCGGTAGGCAACTAGGCAGCATGCGACAAGTCCTGCCCCATCAGGGGCGGGACGGGTGGGGCGGTCCGGCCAGGATCGCCCTTTCCTGTGCGCGCTGGACAGGGGCGGCGGAAACCGGCCGACAGCAAAAGGCCCGTTCCCTTGTGGGGACGGGCCTTTTGCTTGATGGAAAACCGATCAGGCGCGGGCCTGAACCCGCCGCAGCTTACTTGATCTTGGCTTCCTTGAACTCGACATGCTTGCGCACGACCGGGTCATATTTGCGGAAGCTGAACTTTTCGGTCTTGGTGCGCGGATTCTTCTTCGTGACATAGAAGAAGCCAGTGTCAGCCGTGCTGACGAGACGAATCTTGACGGTTGCCGGCTTGGCCATGGCCCTATTCCCTGGTCGTAAAGTGCATAAAAAGAAAAGCGGCTCGCCATGCTGAGTGGCGGACCGCCCCGTTTCAGTGGCGGCCCATGCGGCAGATTCGTGCCTATGTCAAGGCGCGGCGCGTGATCGATCCAGCCTTTACGCGCCTTTAACCAGCATGAGCCTATGATGGAAATAGGTGAAAAGAGGGAGTCTTTCCCATGCGACATGATCCGATGCTGGCCATTCTGGCCGACCTGATGCGCCGCGTCGACGGACTGGCAAGCCAGCGGGGGCATGTGTCGGTTCCCCGGCTCCATGATGAAGTCGACCAGATTCGCCATATCGCCCGTGCCTTCCACCTCGACGCGGTCGAAGGCTTCGCCGCCACGCTCGAATCGGCGCTGTCGCTCCATGGCCTGGGGCCGGTGGTGCTCTCCTATCTCGACCTGATGCGCGACGCGATCGCTGCCGACATGCCGATCGCCGACATCGTGCCGATCCCGTCGCGCGCGACCGCTTCCGTCACCGTCCTGCGCGCCTGATCTTCGCGCGCCGATGGACGCCCTGCTGCTTGCCCTGCTCGGCTGCCTGCTCGGCGAAATCGGTGACAAGAGCCAGTGGCTCGTCCTGGCACTCGCCACCCGCCATGATCGCAACGGCGCGGTCATCGCCGGCATCATCATGGCTGCGGTCGCCAATGCGGCGATCTCTGCAATCGGTGGCGCGTGGATCGGGCCGATGCTGGGGGCGGACGCGCGGCTGCTGTTCCTTGCCCTCGCCATCCTGTTTCTGGGCGTCGGCTTGTTCTGGCGCGTGGCTCCACCCGACACGCTCGATGGCTGGCGCACCGGCGCCTTCCTCACTACCGCGCTCGGCCTGTTCATCCTGGGGTTCGGGGACGGCCCGCAATTCCTGATCCTGGGCATCGCCACCCGCACCGGCGATCCCGTGCTGGCGGGGATTGGCGGCGCGATCGGCGTGATCGTGGCGCTGGTGCCGGTGGTGCTGGCGCGCGACCGGCTGCTCGCGGTCCTGCCGCTCCGGGCGATCCGCTGGACTGGCGGCGCGTTGTTGCTCGTCAGTGGCGTGGTCATGGGCCTGTCGGCCACTGGCCTGCTCTGATCGACCCGTTTCATCAGCCTGATCGGGATTTCCACCAGGAAAAAATGGCACCAACTGCCCGCGTGATCATTATATGTCCGAAATCATTTCCGCGAACAGGAGGATAGTGCATGACCGCGCCCGACCTAAAGACCCCGACCGACCTCAAGAGCAATGCGACCAAGTCCGTGGCGGAGGCGCTGAACGGTGCGCTGGCGGACAGTTATGCGCTGTATCTGAAAACCAAGAATTTCCACTGGCACGTCTCCGGCCCGCATTTCCGCGACTATCACCTGATGTTCGACGAGCAGGCGACCGAGATCCTCGGCACCACCGACCTCATCGCTGAGCGGGTGCGCAAGACCGGCAACACCACGTTGCGGTCGATCAGCGACATTGCCCGGCATCAGACGATCAAGGACAATGACGCCGACTTCGTCACGCCCGCCGACATGCTCAAGGAACTGCGCGACGATAATCTGGCGCTGGTCGAAACCTTCCGGGCGGTGAAGGCCGCCGCCACAGAAGCAGGGGACAACGCCACCGAAGGCATTGTCGACGACTGGACCGACCAGGCCGAACAGCGCGCCTGGTTCCTGTTCGAAGCGGCGCGGGGCGCGTAAGCCTCTTTCCCCCCGTCCGGTTCGAGAGGCGCGAACCGGACGGGGGGAAAGATCATGCCTCGCTGAGCTTTTCGATCGCCACAATCTCCACCGTATCCGGCTTGCCAGCGAAATCGACCATTTCACCCGCCGCCGCATCCATCATTGCGCGGGCAAGGGGGGAAGAGAAGCTGATCCGCCCCTCATTGGGGTCAGCCTCGTCATCGCCGACGATCGCGACCGTCTTTTCCTGCTTGTTGAGCCGATAGGTGACGCGCGTGCCGAAGGCGACCGCGTCGCCTTCGGCCGCGGGTCGCAGTTCCGCCGTGGCCAGCCGCGTGCGCCAGTAGCGCAGCACCCGCTTGTGCTTCTTGGCGGCCTCCTCGTCCATGCCAGCGGCATCCGCGCCTTCCAGCGCGTCCACTGTCTCCCGCGTCAGCCGCAGCCCCCGCGCCGTCACCCAATTGGGGCCGGGCGGGATCGGCAGTTCGAACTTCGGCTCCATATGCTCATCGTCGCTCTCGCGGCGGAAGGCGACGCTCATTGACCGACTTCGTTCATAACTGATGCCTCTAGTTCGAATTTCTCCGTTGCTTTCTGGACGCAACGAACCTACACGTTTGGATGTGGTCAGAGTTGTATCTGTCCAACGCGAGCTGTCTTTGGGCAGCTTTTTTTATGCCTTAAGGATTCGGCGCTCAGTGGAACATCTCCCTTGGGTGTTGGCGCGCTTCTTGGCTCTTGTCATTCAAACCATCGTTACGGCCATCACGGACCGACGTCGCATTTCGCGCAAACGTCGGATCATGATTAAGTGGGGCTCGTTCTGGCTTGAATGGTCGAGCGCCGAGAAGTTCTCCGACATTCACTGACAGCTCTCAGATTACCCCCGATAAGGTGATTCTGAGCGCGATGGCGCTCGTCCTGAGAACAAGCATCGTTCAATCCTCGTCGAACAGCCCTGCCAACTGCTCCACCATCGTCCCGCCCAGTTGCTCGGCATCCATGATCGTCACGGCGCGACGATAATAGCGGGTCACGTCATGGCCGATGCCGATCGCGACCAGTTGCACCGGCGACCGATTCTCGATCCAGTCGATCACCTGGCGCAGATGCCGTTCCAGATAGGTGCCGCTGTTCACCGACAGGGTGGAATCGTCCACCGGCGCGCCATCGGAAATCACCATCAATATGCGCCGCTCTTCCTGCCGCGCGATCAGCCGGCTGTGCGCCCAGAGCAGCGCCTCGCCATCGATATTTTCCTTGAGCAGCCCTTCGCGCATCATCAGGCCCAGATTCTTGCGCGCGCGCCGCCACGGATCGTCGGCCTTTTTATAGATGATATGGCGCAGGTCGTTGAGCCGCCCCGGCATCGGCGGTCGCCCGGCGGCCAGCCACTGCTCGCGCGCCTGTCCGCCCTTCCACGCCCGCGTGGTAAAGCCCAATATCTCGGTCTTGACCCCGCACCGTTCCAGCGTGCGCGCCATGATGTCGGCGCTGATCGCGGCGATGCTGATCGGCCGGCCGCGCATCGACCCGCTATTGTCTATCAGCAGCGTGACGACAGTGTCGCGAAACTCGGTGTCGCGCTCGATCTTGTAGGACAGCGATCGTGTGGGATCGATCACGATCCGCGCCAGCCGTGCCGCGTCCAGCATGCCTTCTTCCTGGTCGAAGTCCCAGGATCGTGACTGCTGCGCCATCAGGCGCCGTTGCAAGCGGTTGGCGAGCTTCGTCACCGCACCCTGCAAGCTCACAAGCTGCTGGTCCAGGAAGCCGCGCAGCCGCACCAGTTCATCTTCGTCGCACAGATCCTCAGGACTGACGATCTCGTCAAATTTCAGCGTATAGGATTTATAGTCGAAGCCGGGCGGCAGGTCGGACATCGGCCGGTTGGGGCGAACCGGCATCATGCCTTCTTCGCCCATATCGTCCGCGCCTTCCTCGCTGTCGGCGTCGAACTCGTCGCTATAGTCGGTGTCGCCCTCTTCGGTGTCGCCGCCCTGGTCCTCGGCGCGCGCCTCGGCGTTCATGTCGCTGTCGCCGGCCTCGTCCTGGCCGCTCTCGCCCTCTTCCTGGCTGTCCTCCTCGTCCTCACCCTCATCCTGCGATTCAGGCTCGTCCGTATCGGGCGGCACATCGGCGTCGATCAACTGGAGATGCTCCAGCATCGCGGTGGTCAGTCGCTGGAAAGCCCGCTGATCGTCGATCGCCATGGTCAGCGCGTCCAGGTCCGCGCCGGCCTTGTCCTCGATCCACTGGTCAACCATCGCCACGCCGGCCGCGACATCTTTGGGGATCGCCTGTCCGGTCAGCCGCTCGCGGACCTTGAGCGCCAGCGCGGTCGAAAGCGGCACCTCGTCCGCCGATCGTGCCCGGCGGATCGCGTCGGACTTGAGCCGCAGGTCGAGCGCATGGTTGAGGTTGGCGCGCACCCCCTCCATCTGCCGTGACCCGATCGCCTCGACCCGCGCCTGCTCGACCGCGTCGAACACCGCCCGCGCAACGGCTTCACCGGGGGCGGAGGCGGCGTGGATCTTCGCGCTGTGGTGCCGCAATTTCAGCGCATTGGCATCCGCAAAGCCCCGTGCCAGCGCCACCTGATCGGCGGGCAGGGCACGACCGGGCGCAGGCACCTTGATCGCCTTGCCCGCAGCATGGGGCGCATCAGCGGTGAAACCGACTTCCACCTCCGCATCGCGTGTCATCGCGCGCGCTGCGCCGGACAAGACATCCTTGAAGGCGTCGAGGGGGGATTTTTCGCTCACGGACGCTCCGGTTCGCCGATGCGCGGCACCGCGATCGTCTCGATCTGCGTCTCGACCTCGGCCATCAGCTTGTGAACCGGGCATTTGGCGGCGACGGCGATGAGCTTGTCGTGCTGCTCGTCGCTTAGTGGCCCGGTCAGCGCGATCCGCGTGGTCAGCTTGTAGATGCCCTTGCGTTCCTGGCTTGCGTCGCGAACTACGCCGACATGGATGCCCTCCAGCGGCATCGCGTTGCGCTGCGCATACCAGAGCATCGTCATCGCTTTGCAAGCTCCCAGCGCCGCATCATACAGGTCATGCGGGTCCGGCCCGGCATCATCGCCGTCGGGGGCGGCCATGTCCGCGACAATCTCGTGCCCCCGGATGCTGATCCGGTGGGCGGTGCCGTCCTTGGGGTCGATCCGTTCGACGACGATCATCGCTGCATCACCATCTCGTTTGACAAGGGCTGGCCGGTGAGCATGCAGGGTTCGGTTTGTCCGTCCCAGTATGTATCCATTACCAAACTCCTTGATCCGCCTCTATGATCGGCTCCGGGCCAGCCGACAATGCCTGTTATTACATGTAAATGAAGATGATCTGCGTTTCGACATTTATGGGTTTGAACAAAGCCGGGCCGATGGGACGGCGAAATTCAAAGGCGGCCGTGCCGTTGACCGTGTCGACGGATTTCACCTCGACTGTCGCTCCCAAAATATTGTCAAATTTTGCCGGATAGGGGATTTTCTTCGGATTGAACTTGAACTGAGGATAAAGCTCCGATGGCGGCAGGAATTTTTTGTCCCGATAATTGCCACTGAGCAAATAGGTGAATAATTGACGCTGGCCTTTGCGATAGAGTTGCAACTCCATATGCAATTCGCCCGTTAGAGTCTCCAGCTTACGGAATATGAGGCGAACTTCGCTCGCTCCCTCATCTGGAACGATCTTGTCTAGCGTAAAGGGCACTGGAGCTATCGCGACCGCCTTCTGCAATAGCTTGTCCTTGGTGCCAGCCAGAACCATATGGTCGATCTTCTGGTCATGGTCTGTATCGGTGAAGCAGAAACGGACAATCGGTTCCCATCGGGAAAACCAATCGCCAATCATCCATTCAGCGAACTTTGACCGGGTTCGTAGATCGCTGCCACAATAATAGACCGATGCATCCAGTCCTGTATTCTCTTTAGCCCGGCTCGGCACCATCACTGTCGTCAACTGTGTGCCGACCTCATAATCCTCCGCGAACTTGTCGAACGTGACATGCAGGGGGGCGGTCAGCTTCACCCGTTCAAGGTCATAGACTTTGGCGGTCAGGAGCGTATCGCCAACCTTGGCCGTCACCGGCTGCCCCAGCGGCACTGAAGAAGGGTCGGCGACGACCAGTTGCGGAGGGATCGACACCGTCAGCCGCGCTGCTGTCAGTGTCAGCAAGAGCGGTAGCGCCAGCGCCATCCTTACCAGCCAGCCAAAGCCCATTACTTGATGTTGAGCAATCATTTGCAGCCCCCCCCAATCTTCGGTGCAAACGCTCAGTTCGCCCGGCTCGCCACGCTTTCCGGTAAATCCTTGCCGAACACGCGCTGATAATATTCGGCGACCAATGCCCGCTCCGCCTCATCGCATTTGTTGAGGAAGCTCAGGCGGAAGGCGAAGCCGACATTCTTGAAGATGAGGGCATTCTGCGCCCAACTGATCACGGTGCGGGGCGACATGACGGTCGAAATATCGCCGTTGATGAAGCCCTGCCGGGTCAGTTCGGCGACCTTGATCATGTTCTCGACTTCCTTGCGGCCGCCGGCATGATCATATTCGCCCGACTTGGCCAGCACCACCTGCGCCTCGGTCGCGGCGGGCAGGTAATTGAGCGCCACCACCAGGTTCCAGCGGTCCATCTGGCCCTGGTTGATCTGCTGCGTGCCGTGATAGAGGCCGGTCGTGTCACCCAGGCCCACGGTGTTGGCGGTCGCGAACAGGCGGAAATGCGGGTTGGGGCGGATGACGCGATTCTGGTCGAGCAGCGTCATCTTGCCGTCGGTTTCCAGCACGCGCTGGATCACGAACATCACGTCCGGGCGGCCCGCGTCATATTCGTCGAACACCAGCGCGACAGGGCGCTGCAACGCCCAGGGCAGCAGCCCTTCACGAAATTCCGTCACCTGCTGCCCGTCCTTGAGCACGATGGCGTCGCGCCCGACCAGGTCGATGCGGCTGATATGCGCGTCCAGGTTGATGCGGATGCACGGCCATTTCAGGCGCGCGGCGACCTGTTCGATATGGCTCGACTTGCCGGTGCCATGATAGCCCTGCACCATGACGCGCCGGTTGAACGCAAAGCCCGCCAAAATCGCCAGCGTGGTGTCGGGATCGAACACATAGGCGGGGTCCAGGTCGGGCACGCGCTCGTCGGCCTGGCTGAACGCCGGGATTTTCATGTCGACATCGATGCCGAACATCTCGCGCGCATCCACCTCGCGATCGGGCGCGTCCAGCAGCGTTTCGGCGCGGGTGTCGGGCTGGACGTTGGAAATATCAGTCATCGGGTCATCATCTTCCTGCGAGTCACTCCAGCCCCTAACCGATAATTTCGGCCCCTGTCGATAGAGTGGGGCCTTGTTCCGCCCGGATCAAGCTGCCCTTTACGCCTAATTGGCCTTCGCGCCGGCCATGCCGGTCAAGCGAAAGCCGCCGCCTTGCGCAGATGGCCATAGGCTTCGATCACGCCCTGCAACGCGCCTTCATGGCTGCGGTCGCCGCCATTATGGTCGGGATGATAGCGGCGCAGCAACTGGGTGTAGCGCGTGCGCAGCGCCTTGCGGTCGGCATCGACGCCCAGGCCCATCACCGACAATGCCTTGCGGTCCTCGGCCGACAGGAACTGGCCGTCCTGCCGCATCTGCGCGTCGGCCCGCGCCTTGGCCACCCGCTCGCGGAACTTGGCCCCGATCGCGTCCAGCGGGTCCTGGAAATCCGACCATTTGGGTGGCGGACTGGCGCCGTTGGTCGAAAAAGCCCGCGTCTCCCGCTCCCAGCCGGCATAGGGGCGCTGCGCGGCGGCGATCTCATCGGGGGTCATGCCGGTGAAGAAATTATAGCCCTGATTGAACTGGCGCACATGCTCCAGGCACAGCCACCGCCAGCGCGGTCCATCCTGCCGGGCGCCCGACGGCGTCGCTCGACTGGTTTCCTCCGGCGGGGCGCGGAATTCGCCCGCTTCGGGGCAGCCCGGCACGGCGCAGGGCCGGTCGCCTTCCACGCGGCCGTGGAAGCGGTTGAAGCGGCGGGTCGAAAAGGGGTCGCTACTCAAGATTGTCCTGATGGCATGGCTGGCAAAGCAGCCTATATAGGGGACATGACCACCGACCTCAAAGGCCCCGTTGCCACCGAAATCGACATGCGGCTGCGCGCCGCCCTGTCGCCTGCGCATCTTGCCGTCATCGACGACAGCGAAAAGCATCGCGGTCATGCCGGCCATGACGGGTCGGGCGAAAGCCATTTCACGGTCGATATCGTGTCGGATCGCTTTGTCGGGCAAAGCCGGGTCGCGCGCCAGCGGCTGGTCAACGCTGCGCTCGCGGACCTGTTGCGGGACAAGGTCCACGCCCTTGCGATCAAGGCGCGCGCGCCCGGCGAAGCATGATGACCCCCGACGATTTCATCATCCAGGCGATCACCCCGACCACCCATGATCTGGGCGATTTCAGGGTGCATCGCTCCCTGCCGGTCAAGGGGCGCACCATGGTCGGCCCTTTCATCTTCTTCGATCAGGCCGGCCCGGCCCGGATCGCGCCGGGGCAGGGGATCGACGTGCGGCCCCACCCGCATATCAACCTCGCCACCGTCACCTATATGTATGAGGGCAGCTTCCTTCATCGCGATTCGCTGGGGACGCAGCAGCTGATCGAGCCGGGCGCGGTCAATCTGATGACTGCGGGCAAAGGCATCGTCCATAGCGAACGATCACCCGACGAGGACCGCGCCAGACCGTCCAGATTGTCCGCGATCCAGACATGGCTGGCCCTGCCCGACCGCTTCGAGGAGATGGACCCTGCGTTCGAGCATGTCGGGGACGGCGGCCTGCCGGTCATCGAGGATGGCGCGGTGCGGGCGCGCGTCGTCATGGGTTCGCTCTGGGGCGTGACATCGCCTGTCACCACCTATGCCCAGACCATCTATGCCGACATCCAGTTGTCGCCGGGCGGACGCATTGCGATAGATCCGTCAGCGGACGAGCGGGCGCTCTATGTCTCCGGCGGCGACGCCGCGCTCGACGGGATGCTGCTTGCCCCGCAGACGCTCTATGTGCTGCGGCCGGGCATCGCCGCCACGCTGATGAGCGTGGATGGCGGCCGGGTCGTGCTGTGCGGCGGCGAAGCCTTTACCTCGTCGCGCCATGTCTGGTGGAATTTCGTGTCGTCGACCACTGACCGGCTGATGCAGGCGCGTGAGGACTGGGAGGCGATGCGCTTTCCCCTGATCCCCGGCGATGATCAGGAATTTATCCCGATCCCGCAGGGCCGGCCCAAGACGGTCAGCTATCCCTGAGCATCCGGTTCAGGCCATGTCGGTTCAGGGCATGTCGGTTCAGGCCATGTCGGTTTAGGGCACGAAGGTCAGCGACAGATTTTCGGCATTTTTGGGAATGTCGATCCGGCTTTCGTTGATCGCGGCTTCTTCGCCCGGCTTCAGCCGCGTCTTATCGGCCTTGGTCGTCCAGCTGAACACCAGCCGGTTCTGCCGGTCGCGCAACTGCACCAATACCGGCGGCACCGCCAAAGTCTGCGCACCGCTGTTCACGATCCGCGCGCCAAAGGCGAAATATTCCTCTCCTGTCGGCAGTTTGCGCCGCTCGGCCGGCTTGGACAGATAGAAGAGCAGGTCGGGATCGCCCTCTTCGGGCAGGATACCCATCGCCACCATCCAGGATGGCGGCCCGAAATAATAGAGCGCACCGCCTGCCGCGGCCACGAACAGGAAAAAGCCGGTAGCAGCATAGGTCCAGAGCTTGAGCGGATTGCGCCGCCGCTTGAAGGGCGGCGCGGGCGCGAAGGGGCTTTCCTCCACCACCGCGACCGGCGCGCCGGCGTAGATGTCGTCGAACCGATGATTGGCAGGCGTCGTGGCAGGAATATTTTCTGTTTCTGTCGCCTCGGCAAGGACGGGTTCGGGGGCAGGAGCTGGCGCCGGTTCAGCCGCCGCGACGAGCGGGTCGGGCGCGGGCGGCGGGGGTACGGACTGCGGTGAGACAGGTGGCGGTGCGGACGGTGCTTCCGGGACGGCCATGACCGGCGCTTCTTCGCGCATCGGCAGCACCGCCGGCTCCTGGAACCAGCTATGTTTGCACGCCGCGCAGCGGACCTGGCGGCCATTGGAGCCTACGGCGCTGTCGGGCACGACATAGCGGGTCGCGCAATTGGGGCACACCAGGATCATTTCGCTTATTAGGCATGGCAGGGACTCGCGCGCAAGCAGCAACAGGCAGACATGTGACACAATGCGACTCGCCCGATCGCGCGGCGCGGGCTTTACGGCGGGCGGTCCGCTGTGCCATGGCTGGGGCTTCGGGGATGCAGGGAGCGCGACAGCGCCGGATTTCAAAATATGTCGGCCATCGTCCAGTTCGAAAATGTCGGTCTGCGCTATGGTCTGGACAGTGAAACCCTGTCGGATGTCAGCTTTTCGCTGGCTGGCGGCGGCTTTTATTTCCTGACCGGCGCTTCGGGCGCGGGCAAGACCTCGCTGCTCAAATTGCTCTATCTGGCCCAGCGCCCCAGCCGCGGCGTCATCCGCCTGTTCGGGGAGGATGTGGTGACGCTGCCCCGTAAGCGGTTGCCGGGCTTCCGCCGCCGCATCGGCGTCGTGTTCCAGGATTTCCGGCTGGTCCCGCATCTTTCCGCTTATGACAATATCGCCCTGCCGCTCCGCGTCGCGGGCATGGAGGAAAGCGAGATCGACGCGCCGGTTGCCGAAATGCTGGATTGGGTCGGCCTTGGCGATCGCGGCCAGGCGCGACCCGCGACTCTTTCGGGCGGGGAGCAGCAGCGTGTCGCCATCGCCCGCGCCGTGATTGGCCGCCCGGAAATATTGGTCGCCGACGAACCGACGGGTAACGTCGATGCCGACATGGCGCGCCGCTTGCTGACCCTGTTCGAAGCGCTCAATCGTCTTGGCACCACCATCGTTGTCGCCACCCATGACCTTCCGCTGATCGCGCAGGTCCGCGACGCGCAGATGATGAAGCTGGACAAGGGCCGTCTCGCCGATCCCACCGGCACGTTGCGATACCCGCCGCGTTCGCAGGATCGGGCCTGATGGCCAGTCACGCCAATCGCAAGGCAGCGTCGGCCGCGCGCCATCGCCTGTTGCCGGGTGGCCGGCTGGTGGGACCTATGCCCTGGATCATCGCGATCATGATGTTCCTGACCGTGCTGTCCGCCGCCGCCGGGCTTGGCCTCGGCGCGGCGGTGCGGTCGATGCGCGCCGACCTCGCCGGCCGTGCCAGCGTGCAGGTGGTGGAAGCCGATGCGGCAGACCGTGATCGCCTGGCGGTCCGCGCCTTGCTGGCGCTGCGCGGGGCCGACGGGGTACGCGCCGCCGATCCGGTCGATCCTGCGGTGCTGGCCGACCAGCTTCGCCCCTGGCTGGGCGACGCGGCGACCAGCGGCGACCTGCCGGTGCCGGCGCTGATCGATGTCATGCTGACGCCGGGAGAGGCGGAGGTGAAGGTGGGTCGCTTGCGTCACCTGCTCGCTGGCCTGTCGCCCAAATTGCGGATCGAACCGCACGCCGCCTTCCTGCTGCCGCTCGCCGGGCTGCTGACCGCGCTGGGCTGGCTGGCCGCCGGGGTGGTGGCGTTGATGATCCTTGCGACCGGCGCGGTGGTGGTGCTGGCGTCGCGGGGCGCGCATGACAGCCATCGCGGCACGATCGACGTGCTGCACCTGATGGGATCGACCGATGTACAGATCGCCCGGCTGTTTCAGCGGCGCATCGGCCTGGACGCCTTTTTCGGCAGCGCGCTGGGCTTCGCCTTTGCGGTACTGGTGATCGGCCTGATCGGCCTGCGGCTGTCGGCGACCGGATCGGCGTTGCTGGGCGCGGTCGATCTGGATGCCTATAGCTGGCTGCTGCTGCTGTTGCTCCCGATGCTGGGCGTTCTTCTTGCCACGCTGGCCGCGCGCTGGACGGTGCTGCGTGCACTGGGCCGGTCCCTGTGATCGTCCGCCTCGCCGCTGTCACTTTGCTGTCCTGGATACTGGGGTTCGTCTGGTTCGCGATTTTCCTGCCCCAGCCGCTCGACGGGCGGCAGACCGATGCCATCGTCGTGCTGACCGGCGGCGCGGGGCGGATCGACCGGGGCATCGCCCTGTTGCAGGACGGCGCGGCCAAGCGGATGCTCATCTCCGGCGTCGATCGTTCGGTCCGGCCGGGCGAACTGGCGGCGCAATACAAGACGCCCGATCGCCTCTTCGCCTGCTGCATCACGCTCGGCCGCGAGGCGATCGACACCCGCTCCAACGCGATCGAGACGGCGCGCTGGCTGGAGCGGCGCGATTACAAGACGGTCCGGCTGATCACCACCGACTGGCATATGCGCCGCGCCGCGCTGGAACTGCGCCAGGCGTTGCCCGGCCGTGTCACTATCGTCTATGACGCCGTGCCAAGCCGTCCCAGCCTTACGGTGCTGCTGCGCGAATATAATAAATATCTGTTGCGGCGGGTTGCCGCGCTGATCGGCATTTAAGACAGGCACCCATGTCGACCGCCTTGCGTTCCTTTCTGTTCATGGTCCTGTTCTATACAGGAAGCCTGTTTTTCGTGCTGTGGGCGATGGCCTTTGGCTGGGTGGCGCCGCTGACGGTGCAACGCACCGCCACTGGGTGGAGCCGCTTCCATCGTGGCTGCGCGCGCTGGCTGCTGGGGCAGAAGGTGGTGGTGGAAGGCGACCTCCCGATTGGTCCCTATCTCTATATCCTCAAACATGAATCCATGTTCGAGACGATCGACGTGCTGTGCCTGTTCGACCGGCCGGCGATCGGAGCGAAACGGGAATTGTTCGATATCCCGCTCTGGGGCGGGATCGCCCGGCGCTATGGCCTGATCCCGATCGAGCGGACCGCCGGCGCCAGCGCCCTGCGCACGCTGCGTGCAGCGGCGAAGGATCGGATCGCGCAGGGGCGGGCGATCTGCCTCTTTCCTGAAGGCACCCGCGTGCCGCATGGCGAAACGCCGCCGCTCAAGTCCGGTTTTGCCGGGCTGTACAGTCTGCTCGGCCTGCCTGTCGTGCCGATCGCCATCGACAGCGGGCGGGTGTCGCCGCGCGGCAAGTTCCTGAAACGCGCCGGGGTCATCACCTACAAGGTGGGCGAGATCGTTCCCGTGGGCCTCGACCGCAAGGACGCCGAAATCCGGGTCCACGCCGCCATCAACGCGCTCAACCGGCGTTAGTGCGAGCGGCCGAAGTCGGGCTTGGCGTCGTCCTGGCCCTGTTCGATGATCGACCGGCGGATCGCGCGGGTGCGGGTGAAGAGGTTGAACAGGGCGTCCCCATCATTCCAGCGGATCGCCCGCTGGAGCGCAGACAGATCCTCCGAAAAACGCTGGAGCATCTCCAGCACCGCATCCTTGTTCGCCAGAAACACGTCGCGCCACATGGTCGGGTCGGACGCCGCGATGCGGGTGAAGTCCCGGAAGCCGCCGGCCGAATATTTGATCACTTCGCTCTGGGTTACGCTTTCCAGATCGCTGGCCGTGCCGACGATGGTATAGGCGATGAGGTGCGGCAGATGACTCGTCACCGCCAGCACCATGTCATGATGCGCCGGGTCCATCGTTTCGACATCGGCACCCACGCGCCGCCATAGTTCAACCAGGCGCTGGACGGCGAATGGATCGGCGTCGTCAGGGGGGGTGACGATACACCAGCGCCCTTTGAACAGGGTCGCAAAGCCCGCCTCCGGCCCGCTATTCTCGGTGCCCGCTACCGGATGCGCCGGGATGATCGTCCGGCCCGGCAACGCTGTGCTCAGTTGCGCCAGCACGTCGGCCTTGCACGAACCCACGTCGCTGACGATCGCATCGGCCGGCAGATCGTCGGCAATCTCCGTCGCCGCCGCGCCCATGGCGCGGACAGGAACGCACAGGATCACCAGATCGGCGTCGGTGACGGACGCGCCCGCCGTGTCGGTCACATCGTCGCACAGGTCGATGCGTCGCGCGGTATCCCGCACCGCCGGATCGGCGTCATGGCCGGTCACGCGCACGGTCGGCATCTCCGCCCGGATCGCACGGGCCAGCGAGGAACCGATCAGCCCCAGGCCGATGATGGTGATGCGGGCGAAGGGCAGCATCGGATCAGGCCGACTCCGCCATGGCCCGCAGCTTGGCGGCGACGGCGCGGGTCTGCGCCTTGGTGCCGATGGTGATGCGCAGGCCGTTGGGCAGGCCCTGGCCGGGCAGCCAGCGGGTGGCATAGCCTTCATCCCACAGGCCCTTCATCGCGGCTTCGGCGGTCAGCGTGCCGTCGAACAGGATGAGGAGGAAGTTGGTCTTGCTGGGTACGACGCGCAGGCCATGGTTGGACAGGGCGGCGATTTCACCCGCCAGCCATTCACGCCAGCGCGCATTGTGGGTGCGGCTGGATTCGATCCAGTCGGCGTCGCTGATCGCCGCGATCGCCGCGGCCTGCCCTGCCGTGGTGACGTTGAATGGGGCGCGGATACGATGGAGAATGTCGATCACTTCCTGGCTGGCATAGCCCCAGCCGATCCGTTCGGCCGCCAGGCCGTGGATTTTCGAGAAAGTGCGGGTGACGAAAACATTGGCAGCGGTTTTCGCCAGGTCCAGCCCGCCATCATCCTCGTCCGCGTCCAGATATTCGGCATAAGCCTGATCCAGCACGAAGAGAATGTCTGGACGCAGCCCGGCATGCAGCCGGGCTATGTCCGCCCGGCTGGTCATGGTTCCGGTCGGATTGTTGGGATTGGCAAGGAATACAACCTTGGTCTTGTCCGTGACGCAGGCCAGCAGCGCGTCGACATCGGTGGCATAATCCTTGTCCGGTGCCACGACCGGGGTTGCGCCGACGCGCCGCGCGGCGATGTCATAGACCGAAAAGCCATAGCGGACGTAAAGCACTTCGTCGCCCGGCCCGGCATAGGCACTGGCAGCGATGTGCAGCAGTTCGTCCGATCCGGTGCCATAGATGATCCGCGCCGGATCAAGGCCATGGGCCGCACCGATCGCTTCGCGCAGCTTGAGCGCGCCGGGATCGGGATAGGTGGCGAGGTCGGCGGTGGCGGCGACCAGCGCCGCGCGTGCGGCCGCGCCCGTGCCCAGCGGATTTTCATTGGCGGACAGTTTGATGAGCGGTCGGCCATCGTCGGCGGCGGACTTGCCCGGCACATAGGGAGAGATGCCGAGAATCCAGTCCTTGGGTGCAGGTTTTGTAGCTGTCTGTGTCATGGGGCGCGGCTTTAGCGACTTTGGCGGCAAAGGCAAAGGTGCTGCTGTTCTCGTGCCAGATTGACAGCGGCGGGCAGCGGTCCTAGCGCCGCAGGGTCATGGCCAGCGCTTCCATCAGTCCCGACAGCCGTTTCGGCCTGCGCCGGGAGGCCCGCCTGACCGGGCCGCTCAACCTGTCGAGCGGCGCCCGCCTGGGGCCGGTCGATATCGCCTATGAAACCTATGGCGCGATGAATGCGGACAGATCCAATGTCATCCTGATCTGCCATGCGTTGACCGGCGACCAATATGTGGCGTCGGACCATCCCGTCACCGGCAAGCCGGGCTGGTGGTGGCGTCTGGTGGGGGAGGGCAAGCCCGTCGATCCGGCGCGCCATTTCATCATCTGTTCCAACGTCATCGGCAGTTGCATGGGGTCGTCCGGCCCGGCGAGCATCGACCCGGCGACCGATGCGCCCTTCGCCATGCGCTTTCCCGTGCTGACCATCGCCGACATGGTGCGGGCGCAGGCGATGCTGCTCGACTATCTGGGGGTCGATAGGCTGGCGGCGGTGATTGGCGGATCGATGGGCGGGATGCAGGCGCTGACATGGCCCACGCTGTTCCCCGATCGCGTCGAAAGCTGCGTCGTCATTGCCTCCACCGCGCGGCACAGTGCGCAGAATATCGCCTTTCACGAGGTCGGGCGGCAGGCGATCATGGCCGATCCGCATTGGCGCGGGGGCGATTATTATGCCGACGGGCAAGTGCCGAGCGCGGGCCTGGCGGTGGCGCGCATGGCGGCGCATATCACCTATCTGTCCGAAGCGGGGCTGACCGAGAAATTCGGGCGGCGCTTGCAGGGGCGCGATGCCAAGACATTCGGCTTTGACGCGGATTTCCAGGTGGAAAGCTATTTGCGGCATCAGGGGCTGAGTTTCGTCGAGCGGTTCGACGCCAACTCCTATCTCTACATCACCCGCGCGATGGACTATTATGACATTGCCGAAGATCATGGCGGGTCGCTGGCCAGGGCGTTCGCGGCGACCAGGGCGCGTTTCTGCCTGGTCAGCTTTGACACCGACTGGCTTTATCCGACGATGGAATCGCGGATCATCGTGCATGCCCTGAACGCATCGGGCGCGCAGGCCAGCTTCGTCGAATTGTCCAGTCCGTTTGGCCATGACGCCTTCCTGCTCGAATGTCCCGAACTCAACCGGGTGGTGGACGGTTTCCTGCGGGGGGGCGGGGCGTGAGCGAGGTTCCATCGTTGCGGCCGGACCTGGCCCTGATCGCGCGCACGGTGCGACGGGGCGCGCGGGTGCTGGACGTGGGCTGTGGCGACGGAGCGCTGATGGCGGCGTTGCGTGACGAAAGCCATGTCGATGCACGCGGGCTGGAGATTGACGGCTCCAACGTCGCGGCGGCGGTAGGGCGTGGACTTTCGGTGGTCCAGGGCGACGCTGACACCGACCTGCGCTACTATCCTGACGCCAGCTTCGACTATGCGATATTGAGCCAGACGCTCCAGACGACGCGCCGGCCTGACAAGGTGGTGGAAGAATTGCTGCGTATTGGCGGGCAGGCGTTCGTTTCCTTCCCTAATTTCGCGCACTGGCGGGGGCGGCTGTCGCTGCTGTGGGGCGGACGGATGCCGGTGACGCGGCTGTTGCCCGACACATGGTATGACACGCTCAACATCCATCATGTGACGGTCGATGATTTTCGCGCGCTGGTGAAGGAGCGGGGCTGGACCATCGACGGGCAGTGGTTCCTGAAAGGGGACCGGGAAACCACCCATGCGAACGCCAATCTGTTCGCCGAACATGCCGTCTTCCTGCTCCGGAAATAGCCGCCTTTCGGTTCAGGTGGCGCTATCATCCTGTGTCTTGGGCAGGGTCGGGCGGCGTGCGATCATCACGGCCTCGCGCGCCTGCGCGCCGGCGATGAGATCGGGGATGAGGACGGCTTCGGGCAGGTTGCGCCAATATTTTTTCGGCATTTCAGACAGCATCGCGCCGGTCTTGAGCCGGGCCGGGTTGAAGATGGCGGCATAATAGCCCTGCCACAAAGCCTCGACCGGATCACCATCAGGCGCGTCCGACCGTTGTGCGCCCGGCCCTTCGCTGAGCGTTTGGCTGTCCCAATGGATGCTGATCTCCGGCGTCAGGATCGACCAGTGCATCGATGCGAAGCGGCGGACGAAGAAGCCGGCATTGGCGCGGACGATATGATGATCCGGCTCGAACCAGGCGACGAAACGGGATGCGCCGTCTGCCTTCATTTCCCGGAAGCGGACGAAGGCACGCATCTTGTGGATGTCACGCCGCACCGCCTTGGCGAGCGCAGCGACCCGGCGCAGCAGCGGATCGGCGCGATCCTGCATCAGTCCGGGCCGGGCGCGCAACTGGACAAGCAAGGCATAGAGCAAGGCGAAGCGCTGGGGGTCGCGGTGCAGGATCGCGCTTTCCGCCAGGTCGAGAAAGGCGCGCGGCACCGAGAAGGCGGCGGGGGTCGCTGCTTGCTCAAGGTCGATATTGCCAAACAGGTCGTCAGGAGCATCGCCCACCTGCCAGACAATATCGGCGGGATCGACACCCTGTGTCGCCAGTTGGCGCGCCGAGGCGCGCCAGCCGTCAATATCATCGGGGGCGGTCAGAAGGACGCGATGCATGGCGGGCCATCACAATATCGCGTCTTGAGACGCCCTAGTCGGCTGCTTGCGCGCGCTCCAGTTCGGCCGGCTTGCGCTTGGCGAAGAGCTGGCCCAGCTTCTGCTCTTCTTCCGCCGTCAGATCCTTGGCAGCGTCGGGGAACATCTCTTCCTCCTCCTCCTCGATATGGTGGAGATAGCGCTTCTTCATGTCCGCGAATTTCTTGCGCCAGGCGTCGCCGTTGAATTTGAGGTCGGCCAGTTCCTCCAGATAATCGTCGATTTCCTTGTGCTCGGACACGCTGTGCTGCGCATCCTCGCGCAGATCCGGGCGCGACAACATGGTGGCGTAGAGGGTTTCTTCCTCGGCGGCGGCATGGGCGCTCACTTCGACTTTGAACTGATCGAACAGCTTTTCCAGCCGCGCTTCGTCCTTGTCGCGGTCGGCCTGCGCCATCTTGTCGAACATCTGGCGATGCGTGTCGTGATCCTGCTTCAGGCGATCGAAAATCGTTGCATTGGCCATGGGGGTTCCTCCTCGTTCGAGGAAGCACAACGACACAGGCGGCGATTGGGTCCGGGGGTTCAGCCGAACAGGAAGCGATAGATGATCGCGACCGGGATCCAGAGAAAGGCACCGACCAGGCTGGCAACCCATAGTTGCGCGATATCTCGCCGGAAACGCAGGGCCAGGCCGCTTTCGGACAGGCCGCCCTGTTCCAGCATCTGCCAGCGTCGTTCCAGCCCGCGCGCGGCGATCGCATAGCCGCCGATAGCGACGATGATGCCCAGATGCAGGACCAGCGAACCGCCCGTCTTGGCCACGATGCCGATCTGAAGCAGGCAGAAGATGACCAGCGCCGCCGCGAGATGCGTGCTGATGCGCTTGGCGAAACTTTTGCGTTGATGTGTGCGATTGCCGAGTGCGGTCGCCACAGCCCCGATCTCCTTGCTTGACCCTGGCAACAGAATTTCATGTGTCGGCGCCGCAATCAACCGGAAATTACATTTACGTGAACAAATCAAGTTGCTGTGCGGGCGGTGCGAGCCGGGCGCGCAGGTCCGCGCAGTCCGCCAGCGCCAGCGGGCGCCAGTCGGCCGCGATCAGGAAAGGACGCAGCTTCCTGATCGAGGTCGTCAGCCGCGCGACATCGTCCAGCCGCAGCCGGCGATGGCGGCGGCTCAGCAGGATGCGGTCGACCGCCCTGACGCCGAGCCCCGGCACCCGCAGCAGCGCTTCGCGCGGGGCGCGGTTGACATCGACGGGAAAGGTCGCGCGATGGTTGAGCGCCCAGGCGAGCTTGGGATCGATATCAAGCGGCAGGCAGCCCGTCGCCGCATCGGTCGCCGCCGCGATCTCGCCCGCATCATAGCCATAGAAGCGGATCATCCAGTCCGACTGGTAAAGCCGATGCTCGCGCATCAGCGGCGGGCGCCTGAGCGGCAGCACCGCGCTGGGCGAGGGGATGGGGGAAAAGGCGCTGTAATAGACGCGACGCAGCCTGTGCCGGTCATAGAGGCTGCTCGCCCGCGCGATGATCGCCCGGTCGTCGGCCGCATCCGCGCCGATGATCATCTGGGTCGACTGGCCAGCCGGCGCGAAGCGAGGGGCGCTCTTATATTTGCGGCGGGCGTCCTGCCCGTCCTCTATTTCGCTGCGCAGATGGCGCATCGCGCCTTCGATCCGGCCGCCATCCTTTTCCGGGGCGAGGCGCTTCAGGCCGCTTTCGGTCGGCAGTTCGACATTGATCGACAGGCGATCGGCGTGCAGCCCGGCCTGATGCAGCAGGGCGGGATCGGCGTCGGGAATGGTCTTGAGGTGGATATAGCCCCGGAAATGATGGTCCTGCCGCAGCGACCGGGCGACCTCAACCATCTGCTCCATCGTATAGTCTGACGACCGGATGATGCCCGACGAGAGGAACAACCCCTCGATATAGTTGCGGCGGTAGAAATTGAGTGTGAGATCGACCACTTCCCGTGCGGTGAAGCGCGCGCGTCGCACATCGCTCGACCGGCGATTGATGCAATAATGGCAGTCGAAGATGCAACTGTTGGTCAGCAATATCTTGAGCAGCGAGATGCAGCGGCCATCGGGCGCATAGGCGTGGCAGATGCCCATGCCTTCGGTCGATCCGATCCCCTTACCGCCGCGGCTGTCGCGCTTCGTCGTGCCGGACGAGGCGCAAGACGCATCATATTTGGCCGCGTCGGCCAGGATTTCGAGTTTCTGCCGGGTGGTGAGTTGCGCCATAATGTTCCTGATATGTTCAGGATGCGCATTTGTCCATGATGTGGATCAGTCCTGCCCCAAGGAACAGGTCGGGTGGGAGAAGCGGAATGACATCTTTTTCATCCTTCCCTTGCAGGGGGGATGAACGGCAAGAGATGGTGGTTCACGGCCAGGGGCATCGGCGACGGCATAAGGGCAGCCAGCGTAAAGCCGAATTTTGCCCGCCATTGCGCGTTTGCAGGCAGGATGAGAGGCAGCGCAATCAGCCTGATCGCCACGGCGATGGTCAAGCATTGCTCGACGGCTACCCGTGTTTCTATCCCGCCGCATCTCCATCCAGCACCTGCCGCACCTTGGTCGCGAGCTGGTCGAAGGTGAAGGGCTTGGCGAGCAGGGCGACGCCGGGGTCGAGCATCCCGTTATGGACGATGGCGTTGCGGGTGTAGCCGGTGGTGTAGAGAATTTTCAGGCCCGGCCTCTGGGTCGTGGCGCGGTCGGCCAGTTGGCGGCCGTTGATGCCGGGCATGACGATGTCGGTGAACAGCATGTCGATGCGCGGCTGGATGGTCAGCATTTCCAGCGCCTGTTCGCCATCGGACGCCTGAACCACGGTATAGCCCAGTTCGCGCAGCGAATCGACCGACATGTGGCGTACCCGGTCCTCATCCTCGACCACCAGGATAATCTCCTCGCCCCGCGCGCGGGGCAGGCTGTCGGTGGCGGGCGCGGCATAGCCCTGCACGGTTTCCGCGCCATAATAGCGGGGCAGATAGATTTTGATGACCGTGCCTTCGCCCGGCTCCGAATAGATTTTCACATGGCCGCGCGATTGCTTGACGAAGCCGAACACCTGGCTGAGGCCAAGCCCCGTGCCCTTGCCCACCCCCTTGGTGGTGAAAAAGGGATCGAAGGCGCGGTCGACCACGTCGGGCGGCATGCCGGTGCCGGTATCGGTGACGGATACGAGGATATATTGGCCCGGCGTCACTTCGGCATGGGTGAGGGCATAGCCATCGTCGAGATGCGCGTTCGCCGTCTCGATCGTCAGCCTGCCGCCGCCGGGCATGGCGTCACGGGCGTTGACGCACAGATTCAGGATCGCGCTTTCGAGCTGGTTGGCGTCGATGCTGGCGCGCCACAGGCCGCCAGCCAGAACCGATTCGACGCGCACATCCTCTCCGATGGTCCGGCGCAGCAATTCGGACATGCCGCCGACCAGCTTGTTCACATCGGTGGGTTGAGGGTCGAGCGGTTGCTGGCGCGAGAAGGCGAGCAGGCGGGCGGTCAGTTGCGCGGCGCGCTGGGCCCCCTCGGTCGCATTGTCGATGCCCTTGGCGACGCGCGGGTCGCCATCGGTGCCCAGTCGCCGCCGCGCCATGTCGAGCGATCCGATGACGATCGCCAGCATATTGTTGAAATCATGAGCGATGCCGCCGGTCAACTGGCCGATCGACTCCATTTTCTGGACCTGGCGCAGTTGCGCCTGCGCGGCCTCCCGCCGCTCCCCTTCGGCAATCAGCTCCGCATTGGCCGCGCTCAGCGCCTCGCGGCTCGCCACCGCTTCGCTCACGCGGCGCTGGGCCGTGCGCAATGCCATCAGCCCCAATATGATGACCAGTGCAGCGCATAGCGCCAGCCCGGACGTTACCATGGTGCTCAGTCGTCCCGCATCGATCGTGCGCGCGCGCAGCAATTGTTCCTCATGCGCTTTCATATGGGCGATCTGGGCGCGGATGCGGGCCATCATCGCCAGACCGGGGGCGAAGGCGTCCGGGTCGACTGGCCTGCCGGCGCGGCGCAGATCGATGCCGCCCTGCAACAGGGCGATACGCTGGCCGATCATCACGCCCAGCGTGTCGACGGCCCGCGACTGATCATCATTGTCGCGCACTTCCATTTTCAGGGCTTGCACTTCATTGCGCCAACGCGACCGAAAATCGTCAAAAGGGGCGAGGAAATCCTCCTGTCGCGTCAGCATATAGCCACGCTGCCCGCTTTCGGCCGCCTGTATCCGCGACAACAGCATCGACAGGCGATTTTCGACGCGCAGCGTGTGATTGACCCAGGCCATTTCCGTCTGCTGGCTGCGATACAGCCAGTAGGTGCCACTCACGGCCGTCATGACGACCAGCAGCGCCAGCAGCAGAATGATGATCGAGCGTTCGGGGCGCAAGGCGGGCATGGCGCCCCTCATCAGTCATATGACGGCGCAGGGCAAGTCCCTTGCGACCGGCCCATGACCGATTCCCGCTTTGCGCGCCGGGGGTTAGCCGACAACACAGGGGTTGGGAGGATGGGGCATCACCCCCTTTTGCCGATCCCTTTTTCGATCAAGGCGTTGGCGATGGCGGCGATCTCTTCGGCCGGGCGGCTGTCGTCCCAGACGCCATAGCGCAGGCCCAGAAACACGTTCATGCCCATGATCGCCCAGGCATGGACTTCCTCCACGTCCGGGCGCACGTCGCCACGCTCCGCCGCCTTGGCGAGGCGCGCGGCCATGCGGGTGGCGGTGTTTTCATAATGGGCGCGATAGGCGGCCTGGTCGACGAACTCGGCCTCGTCGATGATGCGGTAGATTTCCTTGTGGGCGCGGGCGAATTCCAGGAAGCTGAGCAGGCCGATCCGTTCGGCGTCGATGCCGTCGCGCGCATCGGCGATGCGCGGCGAGACATAATCGCGCACCTGGCCCGACATGTCGGCCACCAGCGCGCGGAAGATGTCGTCCTTGGTGTCGAAATAGGTGTAGAAACTGCCGAGCGCGCAGCCGGCGCGGCGGGTGATGCCGCTGATCGACCCGTCGTGAAAGCCCTTTTCGCCAAATTCCTCCGCAGCGGCGGACAGCAGCGCGCGGCGGGTGCGTTCGCCCCGTGCGGTGCGCGGGGTCTTGTCGTCCCTGGCGACGGTTTCCTCGGTCATTTCCACTCCCAATCTGTGTTCTTTTTGCCGCAGCGCTGCGTCCTTGTCAGCCGCCTCATATTTCAAGTTGAAAGATGGTTCAACTTTCATTATCGAATCGATCAACGCAAGCGACCCGACAGATCGGGCGCCGCTTTTTTCAGGAGAGGACCGACCCGATGAAGGCCCATCAGACCATTCGCGCTCTTGCCCTTGCCTCTGCCACATGGGGCGGTTTCGTGGCGCTGCCTGCCGTCGCGCAGGACAGCGCGCCCGTCGTCGACGATGAGGGCGCGATCATCGTCACCGCCCGACGGCGCGAGGAAACGCTGGTGTCGGTGCCGATCGCGGTCAGCGCCTTTTCCGGCGCGGCGCTGGAGCGTAGCGGCGCGATCGATATCAGCGACCTGGCCAACGTCACCCCCAACACCACGCTGGAAGCGTCGCGCGGCACCAATTCGACCCTGACCGCCTTCATCCGTGGCGTGGGGCAGCAGGATCCGGTGTCGGGCTTTGAACAGGGCGTGGGCATCTATCTGGACGATGTCTATCTCAACCGGCCGCAGGGCGCGCTGCTCGACATTTACGATGTCGAGCGGATCGAGGTGCTGCGCGGGCCGCAAGGGACGCTTTATGGGCGCAACACCATCGGCGGCGCGGTCAAATATGTGACGAAGATGCTGCCGCAGGATTTCGCGCTCAAGATCAAGGGCACATATGGCAGCTATGATCAGGCCGATGGCATCATCAGCATGTCGGCGCCGGTCGGCGACCTGATCCGGGTGGGCGGCGCGATCGCCCGGCTGTCGCGCGGCGGGTTCGGCAAGAACCTGACCACCGGCGAGGATAATTACAACAAGGACATCTGGGCCGGGCGCGCCACGTTCGAGATGGGCGGCTATGGCCAGCCGGTGCTGATGCGGATCACCGGCGATTATAGCAAGGACAACAGCAACGCGCGCGGCGGACACCGGCTGATCCCCGGCCAGTTGTCGGGCGCGCCGGTGCTGGACGATGTGTTCGATACACGCGGCGGCCTCTCCGACCCGAAGCAATATGTGAAGTCCTACGGGCTTTCGATGAATATCACTGCGGAACTGAGCGACGCGGTGACGTTGCGGTCGATCAGCGCCTGGCGCAAGGACGACAGTGCATCGCCCATTGATTTCGACGCGCTGCCCGCGGTCGATGTCGATGTACCGGCCTTTTACTTCAACGAACAATTGAGCCAGGAATTCCAGCTTCTCTAAGATCAGGGGCCGCTCCACGGCATGATCGGCCTCTATTATCTGGATGCGAAGGCCGACACCGCGTTCGACGTGCGCCTGTTCACCACCGTCCCCGGCCTGACCGCCTTTACGCAGGCCAATGTCGATACCGAAACCTATGCGATCTTCAGCGATTTCACCTTCGATATCTCGCAGCAGTTGAGCGTATCGGCGGGCGGGCGCTATACTTGGGACGAGCGGCGGGCGGATATACTCCGCCAGAATTATCTGGGCGGCGGGTCGCCTGTGTTTGACGGAGCAGGCATCGCCTTCGGCGCGCCCAGCACCAATTTCAAGGGGACCAGCAAGTTTCGGAAATTCACCCCGCGTTTCTCGGTCAGCTACAAGCCGACCTCCGATCACAATATCTACGCCAGCTATTCCAAGGGCTTCAAGGGCGGCGGCTTCGACCCGCGCGGGGTGGGCACCAATGCGCCGGATCTGAATGGCGACGGCATCCGGCAGGATGGCGAGATCGCCGCGTTCCTGAGCTTCGCGCCGGAAGAGGTCGACAGCTATGAAGTCGGCTACAAGGGCAATTTCATGGATGGCGCGCTCTATGTCGCGGTCGCGGGCTTCTATGCCGATTACAAGGATGTGCAGATTCCCGGCTCCGTTGCCTGCACCGTCAGCGTGGGCGGCGTGGCGACGCCGTCCTTCTGCGGGGTCGTGTCCAATGCGGGCAAGGCGCGGTTCAAGGGGCTGGAGTTTGAAAGCAACGCCCGGCTGGGCCGTGACCTGCTGAGCGGTGGCGACCGGCTGAACCTGTCCACCGCGATCGGCTTCATCGACGCGGAATATAAGGAATATATCACCAATATCGGCGGCGTGCCGACCGATGTGGCGGCCAATCGCAAGGTGCAGAATACGCCGAGATGGACCGCCAGTGGCACGCTGAGCTACACCGCGCCGGTCGGGGCAGGCAGCATCTATCTGGGCAGCACCGTGTCGTGGCGCAGCAAGACCTATCAGTTCGAAATTCCCAATCCCTATATCGACCAGAAGGGCTATGCGCTGTGGGACGCCAGCATCGTCTATACCGCGCCCGACGATCGCTGGACGCTGGGGCTGCATGGCAAGAACCTGCTCGACAAGGAATATAAGACGTCGGGCTATACCTTCGTCGCGGCCAATGCGACAACCGGGGCGATCATCAACAATGCCGGCGGATTCCCGACGCCTTCGCTGGGCCGGGAAGGCACGCTGACTGCCTTCTACGGTAATCCGCGGCAGGTGTTTTTGACGGGGACGGTGAAGTTTTAGGTTCGGTATTCCCGCGCGGGCGGGAATCCAGTTCCACGGTGGGACTGGGTTCCCGCTTTCGCGGGAACACGCTTTTGCTTCGCGGCAAGGGGCGTAAGGAGCAAGCATGACCGACCGACATACCCCTTCCGCTTCTGGGACTTCCCCCGCCTATCGCGGCGTCGTGCTGGCGATGCTGCTGCTGGTCTATACGTTCAATTTCCTCGACCGGCAGATACTGGGCATTCTCGCCGGGCCGATCAAGGCGGAACTGGGGTTGAGCGACACGCAGTTGGGGGCGCTGGGCGGGATCGCCTTTGCGCTGCTTTATTCGACGCTGGCGATTCCGCTGGCGCTGCTGGCGGACCGGACCAGCCGGACATGGGTGATTACCGTCTCCCTCGCCATCTGGAGCGGCTTTACCGCGCTGTGCGGGATCGCGACCAGCTTCACCCAGATGTTCCTGTTCCGCATCGGCGTGGGTGTTGGAGAGGCGGGCGGGGTCGCACCCTCCTATGCCGTGATCTCCGACTATTTCCCCGCGCATCAGCGGGCGCGGGCGCTGTCCATCTATTCGCTCGGCATTCCGCTGGGGTCGGCGGGGGGCGTGCTGCTGGGCGGCTATATCGCGCAGGCGGTGGAATGGCGCACCGCCTTCATCGCGGTGGGCATCATGGGGATTCTGATCGCGCCGGTCTTTCGCCTGGTGGTGCGCGAACCCGCACGGCCCAGCCAGGCCAGGGATGCGGTGCCGGTGTCGGCGGTATTCGGCATATTGGCGGCCAAGCGCAGCTTCTGGCTCCTGGCGCTGGGGGCGGCATGCAGTTCGATGTGCGGCTATGGCATCGCCTTCTGGCTGCCCAGCCTGTTGATGCGCAGCTTTGGGCTGGACCTGATCGGTGCGGGACAGTTTCTGGGCGGCATTTTGTTGATCGGCGGGGTGGCCGGCGTGCTGCTGGGCGGCTGGCTGGGCGACCGGCTGGGCGGCCAGGACAAGGCCTATTATGCCTGGGTGCCAGCGGTCAGCTATGTCGTGGGGATGCCGCTGTTTGTCGTGGGCGTGTTGTCGGACAGTGTCACCGCCGCTTTCGCCCTGTTCCTGATCCCGCAGGCGTTGGTCTATGTCTGGCTGGGGCCGGTGCTGACCGCCGTGCAGCATCTGGTGCCCGCCCATATGCGGGCGAGCGCGGCGGCGAGTTTCCTGCTGATCAACAATCTGGTCGGGCTGGGGCTGGGGTCGTGGAGCGTAGGCGCGCTGTCCGACGCGCTGACGCCGACCTACGGGGTGGAGGCGCTGCGCTATGCGATCGTCGCGGCGCTGGGCTTTTATCTGGCGGCGGGGCTGTTCATGGCGCTGGCGGGGCGGGCTTTGCGGAAGGATTGGGTCGCCGCGTGATACAGTAAGTGATACAGCGAGTGGTACAGCTAAACATGTTTTTGCCATTCGAGAATGTGCGGAAATAATCCGGCCCATTCGTGATTTTCGTGCATCAATGGCCAATGTCAAAGCATGCTCCCGCTTGCGCTGGAGCATGGCGCTTTTCAGGGCGGGATGACGTCAGATGGACGTTCGCAAGGACGGGGGTTAGCGCTCCCTGGTGGCGCTGAACTTCACCTTGGGGTGGCGTTCCTGCTGATAGCCGATGTCCCAGGCGCTGCGGGCCATGAACACCAGATTGCCGTCGCGGTCCTTGGCCATGTTGCCGCCATTATAGCTGACCAGTTCCTTGACCGCCGCGTCGTCGCCGCTGATCCAGCGGGCTGTGTCGAAGGGCGAGGGTTCGAGCCCGGCGGCGACCTTATATTCGGCTTCGAGACGGGAGATCAGCACTTCAAGCTGCAACTGGCCGACGACGCCGACGATCCAGTTGCTGCCGACTTCAGGATAGAAAACCTGGATCACGCCTTCTTCACTGAGGTCGTCCAGCGCCTTGCGGAGCTGCTTGGTCTTGGTCGGGTCTTTCAATTGCACGCGACGCAGGATTTCCGGCGCGAAATTGGGCAGGCCGGTGAAGCGCAGGCCGGGCTTTTCGGACAGGGTATCGCCGACACGCAGCGCGCCATGATTGGGGATGCCGATGATGTCGCCGGGAAAGGCCTCATCCGCCAGCTCGCGGTCCTGCGCGAAGAAGAGGATCGGCGAATGGACCGCGAGCGGCTTGCCCGATCCCGATGGGGTCAGCTTCATGCCGCGTCTGAACTTGCCCGACACCAGCCGCATGAAGGCGATGCGGTCGCGGTGCATCGGGTCCATATTGGCCTGCACCTTGAAGATGAAGCCGGTGACTTCGCTGTTTTCCGGCTCGATCGCGGCGGGTTCGGCGGGCTGGGCGCGGGGCGGCGGGGCGTACTGGCCGAGCGCGTCGATCAGTTCGGTGACGCCGAACAGCTTGAGCGCCGAGCCGAAATAGACCGGGGTGAGGTCGCCCGCGCGATAGCGGTCAAGGTCGAAATGGGCATAGCCGCCCTGCGCCAGTTCCGCCTCCTCCCGCAGTTTTTCGAGCGCGTGGGGGGAGAGGAAATCGGCCAGTTTCGGGTCGTCGAGGCCAGTGAACTGATGGCGGGTGCCGTCGAACTCCCTGGACGGGCCGGTGGGCTGCATCAGGCGGTTGGTGGCGAAGTCGTAAATGCCCTCGAACTCGCCGCCCATGCCGGCGGGCCAGCTCATCGGGCACACGTCAAGCTGCAACTGGTCGGCGACTTCATCGAGCAGGCCGAAGGTTTCGCGGCCTTCGCGGTCGACCTTGTTGACGAAGGTGATGATGGGCACGTTGCGCAGGCGGCACACCTCGAACAGCTTGCGCGTCTGCGGCTCGATGCCCTTGGCCGCGTCGATCACCATGACGGCCGAATCCACGGCGGTCAGGGTGCGATAGGTATCCTCGCTGAAATCCTCATGCCCCGGCGTGTCGAGCAGGTTGAAGGTGATGGTTTCGCCATCGCGGGTCCGCTCGAACGTCATGACCGAGGAGGTGACGGAAATGCCGCGCTGCTGCTCGATCTTCATCCAGTCGGAACGGGCGCGGCGGTTCTGGCCACGGGCCTTGACTTCGCCCGCAAGGTGGATCGCGCCGCCTTCCAGCAGCAGCTTTTCGGTGAGCGTGGTCTTGCCCGCGTCAGGGTGGGAGATGATCGCGAAGGTGCGGCGGGATGGGATGGTCATGTCAGTTCCAGCAATAACAACAGCCGTTCGTGCTGAGTAGGGACTGAGCATGGCGAAGGCCCATATCGAAGCACGCGCGTGAAACCCATCCTTCGACATGCCGCTTCGACAAGCTCGGCGGCTACTCAGGACGAACGGAAAGCGGGCTACTTAGTCGCCAATCAAGCTGACGTCCATGCGGAAGGATCGGCTGTCGCCCGGCAACAGCGCCATGATGCCGGGCTTGTCCCAGACATCGCCGGTAAAGCCGACCGGATCGGCCATGCCGGCCCAGGGTTCGACGCACAGATAATGGGCGCCCGGTTTCTGCCACAGGCCGAGCCAGGGCGTGTCGGGGAAGGCGATCCTGAGGCGCGGCTGGCCCGGCACACCCCAGAGGAGAGAGCGGCTGACGAGATCGTCCCAGATCAGGGCGTCGCCTTCGAAGAGGGCGTGGGTGGGGGCGAGCGTGTCGCCCTCGACCGGCGAGGGGAAGGTTTCGCGGGCGATGAGGCCCGGTTCGGCGCCGACCTTGCGGATCGGGGCGGGTTCGGGCTGGTCGAAGAGGATGCGATGATCCTCCGCCGCGCCGCCATAGGGCAGCGGCCAGGCGAAGGCGGGATGATAGCCGAAGCTGAACGGCATGGCGGCCTGCCCCCGGTTGGTGACGGTGGCGGTCATGCGCAGGGTCGCGTCGTCGATGACGAAGCCCATGTCGAGCCGGAAGTCGAAAGGATAGGCGGCGCGCGTCTCGCTGTCCGCTTCCAGCCGCAGCAGCAGGCTGGCGTCATCCTGTTCCACCAGCGCGAAGGGCTTGCGCCGGGCAAAGCCGTGCTGGGGCATGGGCCAGTCGCGGCCGTCGAGCCGATAGGTGTCGCCGCGTGACCGGCCGACGAAGGGAAAGAGCAGCGGCGCGTGCCCGGTCCACCAGCGTGGATCGGCGTCGGTCATGAGGTGCCGCCCCTGCGCGTCGGTCAGCGACCAGAGTTCTGCCCCCAGCGGGTCGATGCTGGCGGAGAGGGCGGGGGACACGATGGCGAAACGGGCGCTGGACGAGCGGGGGTCGGACGATGACAAGACGGGCCTCCTGCTGGGGTGGGTCATCGCATAGCGCGGCGGGGCGCGCCTGTCTTGCCCCTGTTATCTTGCCCCTGTTATCTTGTCCCTGTCGCGCGCGCCGTTCGTTTCGTCCGGGAACCGATACGCCCTGTCGCTGGTTGGGCGGGCTGGAGGATCTGTATGAAATCATTCGCTATCGCCATCGTCCTGGCCGGCCTGACGCCCTGCGTCGCGACCGCCCAGGATCAGGACAAGTCGGCGCAGGACAGGCCGCAGGCCGAAAAGCCCAGGCAGGAGCAGGACGGGGACAAGCGCAAGGACGATACGCTGGACAAGGCGGGCAAGATCGCGACCCAGCCGGCGCGCGATGTGGGGCTGGACAAGGACGAGATTCCGCCGGTGCTGCTCAAGGCGGTGGACAATCCCTATGCACCGCCGCCGTCGCGGACCTGCAAGGGGCTGAAGGCGTCGCTGGCCGAACTGAACGCGGTGCTGGGCGAGGATTTCACCGTCGGCGCGAAGGCCAACGAGAACCGCACCGGCAAGATCGCCGAGGCGGTGGGCAAAACCATCGTCAATTCGCTGATCCCCTTCCGTGGCCTGGTGCGCGAGATCAGCGGCGCGGCCCCGGCCGAGCGGCGCTTGCAGGCGGCGGTGACGGCGGGCGTGGCGCGGCGCGGCTATCTGCGCGGGCAGGCGGCGGCCAAGGGGTGCAAGGGGGCGAGCTAAGGTCCGATGATGTAAATTTGATTCGTCATTGCTGCGCTCGCAATGGCGGCGTGGGTCACTATGCCGTCATCCCGTTCCAGCCGGTTGTCGCTGATCGGATTGTCGGGGTGGCGGTGATCCGCTGGCGCGTTCCGATCCCCATGATTTGATCGAGTGCGATGCCCCGGCCATCAGGGGATGTCTTGCGATGGCAAATCGCTATAGGGATTGGCGATGCAGTTTGACGATCAGCTTCGGCGCTATTTCGGCACCACGGACATGGACCTGTTGACCCCGGACGGGATCGCGGCGGGGATCGAGCATATGCGCGTCGACCTGGGGCTGGAGCAGGACCGGGGGCGGCGTTTCGCGCTTTGGTCGCTGCTGTTCCTGCTGGGCGATGCGCCGGACATTGACACCACTTTTGCAGATGCGGCCGATCGTGCGGCCGCGCGCGATTTCATGGATATGGCAGACGGGGATGGCGCGCCGGACGCGGCGGGATGATCCCGCTATGACCGCCATGCATTGCCCGTCCAGTGCCCATCCCGTGCATGGTCAGGCGGCGCGCGCGGATTTTCCCCTGTCCCGCGTGGCCGCGTCCCGCGTGACGGCCTGGTCCGTCATGGTGGCGATGCCCTGCCACCATGGATCGACCGGGGGAATGAGGATCGCCAGGCCGCCATGGCGCGGGCGGGCCAGCCATCCCCCCTTGCTCTCGACGAACCGCCATTGCGCGTCGACGCCGATTGGCCTGTGGTGGAAGCGGCTGGCGCCGCCGTTCGTTTCGGCATCGACAGGGCATAATTCACTGGGAAGGTCGCGCAGGCTGCCATCGGGGAATCGCACAGGGATCATCACCAGCTCCATCATCACATATGCCCACTAACGCATGACAAGCCATTGAGTTCATTGCGCCTTGTGGTGGATGGCCGAAAAGAGGCACAGGCGCGTAAAGTGCAGGCGCGCGTTGCCGCGGCCCCTATGTGACGGCGCCCGTCACGGATATGACTTGCCAGCGTCAAGCATAGCACATTGCAGTGCAACATAGCGCGGATAGGCCGCCCCCCGACATCAAGATCCAAAGGGGGATTATCCGACCATGCGCTCCATCACCGCCCTGTTGCTGGCGTCCACCGCCATGCTTGCCACGCCTGCCTTCGCGCAGGACATGGCGCCCGCCGCCGATGCCGGCGCCGCCGACGCGGATATCGTCGTGTTCGGCCGTGGCGAAACCCGCCAGGTGCAGGAAATCAGCGCCAGGGACATCGTGACCCTGACGCCGGGCACCAATCCGCTCAAAGCCATCGAAAAGCTGCCCAGCGTCAATTTCCAGTCGGCCGACCCGTTCGGCAATTATGAATGGTCGCAGCGCGTGACCATCCGCAGCTTCGACCAGACGCGCCTCGGCTTCACCCTCGACGGCATCCCGCTGGGCGACATGAGCTATGGCAACCATAACGGCCTGCACATCACCCGCGCGGTCAGCAGCGAAAATATCGGCAGTGTCCGCGTCAGCCAGGGGGCCGGTTCGCTCGGCACGCAGGCGACCAGCAATCTAGGCGGCACGGTCGAAACCTTCTCGGCCGATCCGACCGGCGAACTGGGCGCGCGGGGCGGCCTGACCTATGGCAGCGACGAGACGATCCGCGCCTTCGCCCGGCTCGACCTGGGCAGCAAGGACGGCGTGCGCGGCTATATCTCCTACGGCTATGGCTCCACCGACAAGTGGAAGGGCCAGGGCACGCAGGACCAGCATATGGGCAATGCCAAGGTCGTCGTGCCCGTAGGCGACGCGACGATCGACGGCTGGCTGAGCTATTCCGACCGGCGTGAACAGGATTATCAGGACATGTCGATGGGCATGATCCGTCGCCTGGGCTGGGACTGGGACAATACATATCCCGACTATGCCCGCGCGATCGATTATGCCGCCCGGCTGAACGATGTGGACAAGATCAGCAACAGCGGCGGATCGCCCTTCCCCGATGGCCGCTATGACTATAGCGGCGCGCCGGTTGCGGGCGGCCAGACCTATCCCGGCAATGTCACCAGCGCCGACGACGCCTATTATGACGCGGCGGGCCTGCGCAAGGACTGGCTGGGCGCGATCGGCGTCACCACGCCGCTCGGCGAAAAGGCCAGCTTCAAGATCAAGGGCTATTATCATCATAATGAAGGCATGGGTCTGTGGGCGACGCCCTATGTCGCCAGCCCCAATGGCGTGCCGATGTCGATGCGGACGACCGAATATGGGATGGAGCGTTTCGGCGCGTTCGGCAGCGTCGATTACACATTGGGCATCCAGCAACTGAGCATCGGCGCATGGTATGAAAATAACAAGTTCGACCAGGCGCGCCGCTTCTACGCCTTTGCCAGCCGCACCGAACCGGGCCTGAGCTTCCGCGACTATCCGAAAAATCCCTTTGCCACCCAGTGGGCGTTCGATTTCACGACCGACACCATCCAGTATTTCGTCCAGGACAAGATCGACCTGGGCATGGTGACGATCAATCTGGGCTGGAAGGGGTTCAAGGTCAGCAACAAGGCGGAGGCGGTGGTGTCCTCCACCTTCCCGCAGGGCAAGATCAAGGCGGAGGACTGGTTCCAGCCCCATGCGGGCTTTGCCGTGGAGCTGAGCCCGGACGCGGAAATCTTCGGCGGCTTCACGCAGGTGACGCGCGCCTTCGCCAGCGCCACCACCACCGGCCCCTTCTCCACCAGCCAGACCGGATTCGATGCGATCAAGGATAACCTCAAGCCCGAACAATCGGACACCTATGAACTGGGGCTGCGCTATCACAGCCCGATGTTCAGCGGCGTGCTGGGCGCCTATCTGGTCAATTTCCGCAACCGCCTGAATGCGGTGCAGGTCGGCAGCCCGATCCAGGGCCTGGCCTCCGCGCTCCAGAATGTCGGTGGCGTGCGATCGATCGGCGTGGAAGCGGCCGGCACCCTGACCCTGGGTTCGGGCGTCAGCCTGTTCGGTTCCTACAGCTACACCGACGCCACCTATCGCGACGATGTGTTCAACAGTTCGAACGGCGCGCTGGTCGCCGCGATCAAGGGCAAGACGGTGGTGGACAGCCCGAAGCATATGGCGCGGGGCGAACTGAATTTCGACGATGGCAAGCGTATCGCGCGGGTCGGCGTCAACTATATGTCGCGTCGCTTCTATAGCTACACCAATGATGCGTCGGTGCCGGGCCGGGTGCTGGTGGACGCCAGCATCGGCTATCGCTTCACCGACAAGCTGGAGGTGCAACTGAACGCCACGAACCTGCTGGACAAGAAATATGTCGGCACGATCGGGTCGGGCGGCTTCGGCAACAGCGGCGACGCGCAGACCCTGCTGGTGGGCGCACCGCAGCAATTCTTCGCCACGCTCAAGGCCGGGTTCTAAAGCCATGAAGAAGGCCGCGCTTGTCCCGTTCCTCCTCGCCACCGTCCTTCCGGCGGTGGCGCAGGCGGAACCGCTGCTCCTCATCTCGATCGACGGGTTGCGGCCCGGCGACGTGCTGGAGGCGGACAAGCGCGGCCTTTCCCTGCCCAATCTGCGCCGCTTCGTGACGCAGGGCGCCCATGCATCGGGCGTCACCGGCGTCGCGCCGACGCTGACCTACCCCAGCCACACGACGCTGATGACCGGCGTGTCGCCCGCGACCCACGGCATCGTCGCCAATAACAGTTTCGATCCGACAGGCATCAATCAGGGCGGCTGGTACTGGTATGCGCAGGACATCAAGGCGCCGACCCTGTGGGAAGCCGCGACGAAGGCGGGCCTGTCCACCGGCAACATCCACTGGCCGGTCAGCGTCGCTGCGAAGGGCGTGACCTGGAACCTGCCGCAAATCTGGCGCACCGGCCATGCCGACGACGCCAAGCTGCTTGATGCGCTGGCGACGCCGGGCCTGAAGGCGGAACTGGAGCGGAAGGTCGGCGCACCCTATGCTATGGGCATTGACGAAAGCCTGAGCGGCGACCAGTTGCGCGGCCGCTTCGCCACTGCCCTGATCGGCGCGCACAAGCCCGATTTCCTGACCGTCTATCTCACCGCGCTGGACCATGAGCAGCATGCCATGGGACCGGACACGCCCCAGGCCCATGCCGTGCTGGAAAAGATCGACGCGATCGTCGGCGATCTGGTCGCCGCCGAGATGAAGGCGCATCCCGACGCGGTGATCGCCCTGGTCAGCGACCATGGTTTCGAAGCGACCCATAGCGGCCTCAACCTGTTCCGCGCCTTCATCGACGCGGGGCTGATCACGCTGGACAAGGATGGCAAGGTCGCGTCCTGGACCGCCATGCCGTGGATCGCGGGGGGATCGGCCGCGATCATGCTGGCCCGGCCCGATGACGCCGCCGTCGCTGAACGGACGAAGGCGCTGCTCGACCGGCTGGCCGCCAACCCGGCCAACGGCATCGCCGCCGTGCTGGACAAGGCGGCGATCGCAAAGGCCGGGGCCAATCCGCAGGCCAGCTTCCTCGTCAACCTTGCCCCCGGTTTTGTCACCGACATTTTCCGGGGGGCGTCCGTGCCGCTGGTCGCGCGTGCGCCGGTCAAGGGGATGCACGGCTATCTGCCCGGCCCGGCGCATCTGGAGGCGACCTTCCTGATCATGGGCAAGGGCGTCGCGGCGAACAGGGATTTGGGCCGCATCGACATGCGGGCGATCGCGCCGACGCTGGCGAAGTTGATGGGCGCGGCGTTGCCCATGGCGCAGGCCGCCCCGATCGACCTGCGGTAACAGGATCGACCGATAGATGTCATCCCGCTGACCCATTGCCGTTATCGCGCTGCAACCCTGGCGTAAGCGCGGCGTCATGTACCCGCGCTAGGGCTGATCCCATGACAGCGATCCATCCCCGCCAGGTCCACATCCCCGCCGCCGACAAGGCGCGGCTGCGCATCCTCTTTCTCGCCAAGCACGCCGGCGCCGACGGGCGGCCGGATGCGCAGGATGGCAATCACGCCATCTATCATCATGAAATGCGCACCACGCTGGAGGCGATCGGCCTGCATGTCGATGTCGCCAACCGCTATGACGCGCTGTTCGACCGGCCCGATGCCGACTTCGTTGTCACCCTGCTCAACCGGGGCAGCTTCCAGAATAGCGAAATGCTCGCCCCCTTGCTGCTCGCCCGTCATGACCTGCCCTATCTGGGTGCCTCGCCGATCGTGCGTGGCCTGTCCGACGACAAATATCTCAGCAAGATGATCGCCCGCGCGCGGGGCGTGCCGACCATGAACGCCCAGCTATTTCGTCGTGGCGGCCTTTTTGAAGCGCCCGCCTTTGCGACCGGACAACTGGTGGTAAAGCCTAATGCGTCCTCTGCTTCCTGGGGCGTCAAGACGGTCGACAGCTGGGCGCTGGCACAGGACCATGCCGACAGCCTGTTCGCGCTGGGCCATGACGTGCTGGTGGAGCAATGGGCGCCGCTGCTGGATGTCGCGGTCCCGGTGATCGGCGGCAGCGGCGGCCGACCGTGGATATTGCCGCCCATGATGTATGTGCCCGCCGACCCGCATCGCGAACGCAGCTACGCCGAAAAGCGCGGCCTGGTCGATGCCGGCGACGATCCGCTGATCCTGGTGGAGGATGCGGAGCTGCGCGACCGGCTGGAGGCGATGACCCAGGCGCTGCTGCCCGAATTATGGCCGTTCGATTATGGCCGGTTCGAATTTCGCTATGACCCGGCAAGCGGGCAGGCGCTGTTCATGGAAGTCAATCTGTCCTGCAATCTCTGGTCGAAAAAGACGATCTCGCGCTCTGCCGCCTCGATCGGCGTCGATCATGGCGCGCTGGTGGAAACCATCATCGGCCACAGCCTGGCGCGGCAGGGGCTGTTGCGCGACGCCATCGTGCGGGTGGCGGCGTGATGGCGGGCCGGACCACCGCCGTCGTCCTGGCCGGGCGGCGCGATGGCGCGACCGACCCGCTGGCGCTGGCGGCGGGCGTCACCCATAAATGCCTGGTCCCGGTGGCGGGCCAGCCGATGCTGCTCCATGTCATCGACGCGCTCGCCGCCAATCCCCGGATCGGCGAGATTCGCGTGGTGATCGAACAGCCCGCATTGCTGCGCGACCTTGCGCCGCTGCGCGGCCTGATCGGCAGCGGACGGCTGAAGGGGATTGGCGCGCGGCCCAACCTGGTCGACAGCGTGCTGACGAGCGCGGAGGGCGCGGCCTTCCCGCTGCTCATCACCACCGCCGACAATGTGCTGCTGACGCCCGGCGCGGTGGACGAGATGATCGATGGCTGCGTGCTGGCGCAGGCGGACGCGGCGGTCGCCTTCACCCGCCGCGCGGCGGTGCTGGCGGCCCATCCCGCAGGACAGCGCAAATTCTACCGCTTCGCCGATGACGCCTATTCCAACTGCAACACCTATTGGCTGCGTGATCGCGCCGCGCTCAAGGCGGCGGACAGCTTCCGGTCGGGCGGGCAGTTCGTGAAGCATCCGCTGCGCATCGTCGGCGCGTTCGGCCTCCTCAACCTCCTCCGCTTCCGTTTCGGCATCGGCACGCTGGACCAGGCCTTCGCCCGCTTTTCGCGCCGGTTCCGCCTGCGCATCAGCCCGGTGATCCTGAGCGATGGCGCGGTCGCGATCGACGTGGACAATGCGCGTTCGCATGGCGTGGCGGAGCAGGTGCTGGCCGGCCGGTCGGCGCTGGCCGTGGCGGCGGAGTAGCGCTTGCTCACCATGCGCGCGCTGTCGGTCCGGCGGGACGGCGGCAACAGCCTGATCGCGGCCTATCATGACGGGCTGGCGCGCCACTGGCCGCCTGCCTGGCGGCTGGCGGGGCATGTTCTGGCCGCGATCGGCCAGGGCGGCTGGTCGGCAGGCGAGCGCCTCTATCTGGGCGAGGCCGTGCGCGCGCAGGGGCTGAGCATGAAGGACCGCAAGGGGATGCACCGGCTGATCAATCCCGGCGCCTTTCCGTTATCGGTCAACATATTGAAAAACAAGCAATTATTTGCGAAAATGGCGGCTGGACTGCCACTGCCGGACGCCTGCGACCCCGATGTCATGGATATCGACCGCTGGCTGGCGGGACAGACGGATATCATCGCCAAGCCCAGCTACCGATCCAAGGGGCAGGGCGTCGAGCGGTTCGTGCGCGAAGGCGATGGCTGGCGCAACAATGGGCATGTCGCTTCATCTGCCCGCATCGCCCTGTCGCTGCGCGCGCTCTGGCGGCAGGGCGGGGTCATCCAGCAGCGCCTGCCGACCCATGACGCGCTGGCCGACCTGTCGCCCGGCGCGCTGCCGACCCTGCGCGTCGTGACCTGCCTGAACGAGGATGGCGCGCCCGAAGCCTGCGCCACCGCGCTGCGCCTGTCGGCCGGCGGGCCGCGCCCGGTCGACAATTTCAACGCGGGCAATCTGGTGCTGGCGGTGGACGGTCAGGGGCGCTGCGGCGCGGCCTGGCGCAGTGGCGGCAAGCGACCGCCGACGCGCCACAGCCGCCACCCCGCCACCGGCGCGCCGATCGCGGGCGCGACCCTGCCGGACCATGACGCCGCGCTGGCGCTGGCGCTGCGGGCGCATGAGCGGTTCCGTGCCGGCTTTACCGTCATCGGCTGGGACATCGGCCTGACCGCGCGGGGGCCGGTGCTGGTCGAGGGGAACTGGAACCCCGGCACCGATATCCTCCAGTTGGTGGAGGGGCGCGGGCTGGCGCAAAGCCGTCTGGGCACGCTCTACCGCCACGCGCTGGCGCGCCTGTCGGTAGAGCAATGGCGCGCGGCTGCGCCGGTGCAACGGGACATGCGGTGAAGATTGCCCTGTACGTCCATGCGCTGGCAGCGACCGGGGTGGTGCGCAATGCCCGCCTGCTCGCCGCCGATTTCCACCGGCGCGGCCATGATGTGACGCTGCTGACCGCGCTGCCGGGCGGGGAGGGAGTGGCGGGCGTACCGCACCATGCGCTGCTGGCGCGGGGCGACGGATCGCGCGCGCTCCAGAAATGGCGGGCGATGCCGCGCCTCAATGCCTGGTTGCGCACGGCCCGGCCGGATATTCTGATCTCCGCCGGCAATCATGGCCATCTGACCGCCTTGCTCGGCAGCCGGGGGATAAGCGGGTTGCGGCGGCTCTACCGCATCAGCAATGACGTGCGGCGCAGCGCGGCGGGGGACGTGGGCGCGCGCGGGCGGCCGGGCCGCGCGCTGATGCAGCGGTTGCTGGTCGCGGACGCCGATCATCTGGTCCTGGTGTCGCCGACGCTGGCCGACACGCCCGGCTTTGCCCGTGCCCTGGCGCAGGGGCGGGCCAGCGTGATCGAAAATGGCATCGATGTCGCCAGGGCGCGGGCCAGCGCCGCCGGCCCGGCCCCGCACCCCTGGCTGAGCGACACGATCCCGGTCATCCTGGCGATCGGGCGGCTCGCGCCGCAGAAGAATTTCGGGACGCTGCTGGCCGCCTTCGCCCTGCTCCGCCGCGATACAGCCGCGCGGCTCATCATCCTGGGCGAAAGCCGGGACGACGCGCGCGCCCGGCTGCTGGAGGCGGCGAGGGCGCTGGGGATCGCCGACACGCTGTTGCTGCCCGGCGCGGTCGCCAACGTCTTTCCCTGGCTGGCCCATGCCAGCGCCTTTGCCCTGCCGTCCTGGTGGGAAGGATCGCCCAATGTGCTGCTGGAGGCGATGGCCATCGACCGGCCGGTGGTCGCGTCGCGCAGCGCCGGCAATGCGGCGGGGCTATTGGGGGATGGGGCCTATGGCCTGCTGGTCGACCCCGCCGACCCTGAAGCGATGGCCACCGCGCTGCGCCGCCAGATCGATCCCGCCATGGCGCTGCGCCCCGGCGCGCGGATCGACGCCTATCGGCTGGAGCGGGTGGTCGATGCCTGGGCCGAGCGGATTGCCCGGTTCGATCGCGTGGCCGTGCCCTGATCCGCGCGGTGGCCGGTCATCGCAGCGCGACAGGCCAGCGTTTCAGATCGTCCGCACCCAGCCGGGCAGATCGCCCAGCCGGTCGAGCCGGCGGAAGCGCGGATGATCGTCCGGGACATGGGCCATTTCATGCGCCCATGCGCCGTCCTGCGGGATATAGGCGGCCCAGGCACCGGCCTCCAGCGCGGGATTGATGTCCGACCGCAGCGAATCGCCCGCCATCACCGCTTCGGACGCGGCGACGCCATATTGGGCGAAGATGCGGGTGAAGATATCCGGCCGCTTGTCGCTGACAATCTCTATGCCGCTGAACAGGTCGCCCAGGCCCGATGCGGCCAGCTTGCTTTCCTGATGCAGCAGGTCGCCCTTCGTCACCAGCACGACCCGGCCCAGATGCGACAGCGCCTCCAGCGTTTCGAGCACATCGTCGAACAGTTCGACCGGATGGGCGAGCAGGGTGCGCCCGGCGGCGAGAATGTCGGCGACCAGCGATTTGGACAGATGATCGCCCGCCAGTTCCACCGCCGTCTCGATCATCGACAGGGTGAACCCCTTGGCACCATAGCCATAAAGTTTGAGGTTGCGCGTTTCACACGCGATCAGGCGGTCGCGCGTGACGGAATCGTCGGCGAAGGGTTTCAGCATCGCCACCAGCGCTTCTTCGGTGGCGTTGAAATGGCGCATATTGTGCCAGAGCGTGTCGTCGGCATCCAGGCAGATCAGCTTGATCGTCACGGTTTTTCCATCATGCCCGGTCCATCATATCCGGCCCATCATATCCGGCAAGTGCGCGGCCCCATGGCATGATCATCCGTCATCTGCAATGCAAAGCGCCATTGGGCCGGATCGGCGTGGCCATGCAGGCGTCAGCGCGATCGGCCCCGCGACTTTTCCGTCCCGCACAGCATGACATGGCAGAGGCCGCCCGGCATCTGCGGCGCCGGCCGTTTCCGGCCCGGCGGCACCCAGCCGGGTGGTGGCGTGCCGCAAAAGGCGATCGGCCTGCCCGCAGCAGCGCCCGCCCCTCCGTCCGCTGCTGCGACCGGCGTTGCGGCGATGGCCAGGTTGAAACAGGCCAGCCCGGCCAGCAGCGCCGCGCTAGATCGCATGGCTGAACCGGTGTTCCGCCGGTTGCAGATAGGGGTCGAAACAGGCGGCGACCGACCGGGCATAGGGCCGCGCGGCGGGGGTCAGGCGGACATGATCGCCGGTGCAGCGGACCAGCCCCAGCGCCACGAACCGCGACAGGTCGGGCATCGGCACCGCGCCGACATGCGCTTCCCCCCGGCACAGCAGGGCTTCGATGATGCGGCCCCGGCGGCGGTCGTCGCCGGTTCGCGCCACGCCGCGCACGGCCGGCAGCACGCCCGCCGCCATCTGGTCGCGATAGACGCCGGCGCGCTTTTCATTCTGCACCAGCAGGTCGGGGAAGGCGCTGATCGCGCTGGCGCCCAGGCCGATCACTATGTCGGCGTCATCGTCGGTAAAGCCCTGGAAATTGCGGCGCAGCCGGCCTTCCCGCGCGGCGACCGCCATGCTGTCGCCGGGCAGGGCGAAATGATCGAAGCCGATCGGCTGATAGCCCGCCGCGACAAGCTGGTCATGCCCCTGCGCCGCCATGGCGAACCGGGTGGCGAGGTCGGGCAGGTCCGCGTCGGCAATCCGCGCCTGCCGTGGCAGCAGGCGCGGCATATGGGCATAGCCGAACAGCGCGATCCGCGCCGGGGCGAGAGCGATGCTGGCCGCCAGCGTGGCGGCCAGATCGTCCATCGTCTGGCCGGGCAGCCCATACATCAGGTCGAACCCGGTCGCGATGCCGGCGCGGGCGAAGCCTTCGACCGCGCGTTCGACCATTTCCAGCGGCTGGATGCGGCCGATCTTTGCCTGCACCGCCGGGGTGAAGGTCTGCACCCCCAGATTGACGCGATCCACGCCCGCTGCCGCCATCGCCGCGATCCAGGAGCCGTCCAGCCGGCGGGGGTCGAGTTCCACCGACACCTGCGCGTCCCGCACGTCGAAGCAGAGCGTGAGATGGTGGAACAGGCGGATGAAATCGACCAGTGGCAGGGCATTGGGGCTGCCCCCGCCAAAGGCGATCCGCGTCACCCGCCCGCGCCCGTTCAGCCGCGCGGCGACCAGTGCGATCTCGCGCTCCAGCGCCTCGACATAGGCGGACAGGCGGTGCGCCTTGTTGGCCGCGCCGGTGTTGCAGCCGCAATACCAGCATATGTCGTGGCAATAGGGAATGTGGAGATAGAGGGAGAGCGGGGCGTCCGCCGCCACCCGGTCCAGCCGGTCCGCCATGGCGGGCGCGCCGACCGCGTCGCCGAACTGCGCGGCGGTGGGATAGCTGGTGTAGCGCGGCACCGGCCGGGCGAGCAGATCGGGATGATAGGTCCACATGCATGGCGGGGTCGCACGGGCGCGGCGCGGCTGCATTGCGCTAGGTCAAATATCGGCTTGCGTTCGATCAATGCCCCGGCGCGGCAAGGGGCGCAAAGCGCTGTCACCAACCATAGGGACGGAGACATAATATGCAGATCAAGGGCATCCTGCTGGGCGTCGCTGCCGTGACGGGCGCGCTGACAAGCCCGGCGCTGGCGGCGCAGGGCGACATACTGATCCGCGCGCGCGGCATCATGGTCGCGCCCAATGAAAAGAGCGGCAGCGTGCTGCCCGCCTTTCCGGGCGAGAGGGTGAGCGTCGACAATGCGGTGGCGCCGGAAGTCGATGTCACCTACATGGCCAGCGACCATGTCGGTTTCGAACTGATCGCCGCCACCACCAAACATTCCGCCAGCGGTCGCACCGGCACCACCGGATCGCTGGGCCGGCTGGCGTCGACCTGGGTGCTGCCGCCGACGCTGACGGCGCAATATCATTTCGCGCCCGGCGCGAAGGTCCGGCCCTATGTCGGCGCGGGGGTCAATTATACGCTCTTCTATAATGAGAAGGCGTCCAATGTGCTGGAAGGCGCGGTCGGCAAGACCAAAGTGCATATGTCCGACAGCTTCGGCTGGGCCGGGCAGGCGGGTGTCGACATCCAGCTCAACGATCGGATGTTCCTGAACCTGGACATCAAATATATCGATATCGACACGACCGCGCGCCTCTCCACCACGGCGGCGGGGGTGCAGAAGGTGCGGGTCCATCTCGACCCGTTCGTGTTCGGCGTGGGTGTCGGCTTCAAGCTGTGACGCGGGAGGGGGGCGACACGCCCCCCTTCATACCGATGCCAGCGCCTTCACCTCGAACGGCAGGCGCGCGCCGTCGGGTTCGGTCAGGGTCAGGTAACTGCCCGACCGGATGGCCTGCGCCTCCAGCCGGAAGGATGCGCCCCCGGCCGCATGGGACAGCGCCCAGCCATCCCCCATGCGCAGCAGATGGCCGTGGCGGTCCGGCTCGTTGGGCCAGAAGCGGCGCACCGTCGCATATTCGGGATGGTGGCGATATTCCTGCTCGTCGATGCGCCCGTCCGCGCCCAGCGGCAGCCGCATCACATAGCTGCGCGCCGCCGACCCGTTGGGAAAAGCGGCTGTGCGCGCCAGCTCCAGGCGTATCATGGTCCATGTCATGCCGGTTTGAATCCCGATTCAAGGCTGGAAATGCTATAAGGACTATCCCGGATGGTGGCTGTGCGGGGAGAAGCCTAGTCCAGTCAGGAACGGATGGAGACGGCCATGACAACGATCCTGCTGCATATCCATGATGACCTGGGCATGGAAAGCCGGTTGCAGGCGGCCTGCGACCTGGCCCGCGCCGCCAGTGCCCATATCCAGTGCGTCCAGGTGACGCCGATGCTGGAGACGATCGCCGCCGGGGCGGGGGACGGGCTGGGCTATGCCCCGGCGATCGCCGCCGAACTGCATGCGATCGACGAGACATTCCGCACCCGGATCGAGGCCCGGTTCGCGCAGGAGGATGTCGCCTGGGACTGGCGCCAGATGG
Organism: Sphingobium cyanobacteriorum; assembly: GCF_030580935.1. Taxonomy (GTDB): domain Bacteria; phylum Pseudomonadota; class Alphaproteobacteria; order Sphingomonadales; family Sphingomonadaceae; genus Sphingobium; species Sphingobium cyanobacteriorum. The sequence continues at coordinate 140,622 of NZ_JAUQOM010000006.1, forward strand.
AAGGCGACAGCCTGCCCAACCTGCTGGCGGCGGCGAAGCTGGCGGATGTCATCGTCGCCAGCCTGCCCGCCATGGGGCAAGGCGGCGGCGGCGATCCGTTGCCGATCGCCGCCGACCTGGCGCTGGGCGGGCGGACGCCGGTGCTGGCGGTGCCGCTGGCGGCGGAGGGATGGGCGGTGACGGGCCGGGCGCTGGTCGCGTGGGACGGGTCGCCCGCCGCCGCCGCCGCGCTGCGCGCCGCCGTGCCCCTGCTCAGGCTGGCCGAAGCGGTGGAGATCGTGACGATCGGGGCAGACGGCGCCACCACCTTTCCCGCCACCGATGCGCCCGCCTATCTGGCCCGGCACGGGATCAAGGCGCAACTGCATGTCCGGCCGCACGGCGATCGCACGGTCGAGGCCGCGTTGCGGGACATGATCACCGCGCTGCGCGCCGACTGGGTCGTCATGGGCGCGTTCGGCCATAGCCGCTGGCGCGAGCTGATCTTTGGCGGCGTCACCCGGTCCCTGCTGCGCACCGCGCCGGTCCCGCTCTTGCTGGCGCACTGAAAGGGCGTCATGGAAGGGGCATGGCGGTAGCGGACGACGACTATGATGCGCGCCTGGACGCGCATAGCCTGGAACAGGCTCTGCTGGGATCGATCCTGGCGACGGTGCCCGACGCGCTGATCGTGATCGACATGCGCGGGCGGATCGTATCGTTCAGCGCGGCGGCCCAGCGCATGTTCCAATATGCGCAAAGCGACGTGCTGGGCGAGAATATATCGATGCTGATGCCATCCCCCGACCGGGAGCGGCATGACGGCTATATCGACCATTATCTGTCCACCGGGGAAAAGCGGATCATCGGCATCGGCCGGCTGACGGCGGCGCGGCGACGGGACGGTTCCACCTTTCCGATCGAATTGTCGGTGGGGGAGGTGCAGGATCAGGGGCAACGGCTGTTCACCGGCTTCATCCGCGACCTGACCGAACGGCAGCAGGCCGAACGGCGCGTCGCCGATCTGCAAGCCGAACTGGCCCATGCCAGCCGGGTGACGGCGATGGGGACGCTGGCGGCGGCGCTGGCGCATGAACTGAACCAGCCGCTGACCGCCATCGCCAACTATATGGAGGCGGGACGCGACCTGCTGGCCATGCCGGGCGATGTCGACCGCGACCTGCTGGGCGAGGCGATGGCCGAAAGCGCGGCACAGGCGTTGCGCGCGGGGGAGATCATCCGGTCGCTGCGCGAATTCATCCGGCGCGGCGAAACCGTCCGCCAGCCCGAACCGATGCGCGCGCTGCTGGCCGAAGGCGCGGCGCTGGCCTTCATCGGCGTCGATAGCCGCGGCATCGACATGGACGTGCAGGTCGATCGCGCGGTCGACAAGGTGCTGGTCAACCGGGTGCAGTTGCAGCAGGTGCTGATCAACCTGGTCCGCAACGCGATGGAGGCGATGCAGGACCGGCCGGTGCGCATCCTGCGCCTGACCGCCGCGCCCGCCGCCGATGCCGGCAAGGTGGAGGTGGTGGTCGCCGATTCCGGCCCCGGCCTGGACCCCGACATGTCCCGCACGCTGTTCAATCCCTTCACCACCAGCAAGGCGACCGGCATGGGCGTGGGCCTGTCGATCAGCCAGACCATCATCGAAGGCCATGGCGGCCGCATCTGGGCGACGGCCTCCCCCTGGGGGGGCGCGGCCTTTCACTTCACCCTCGACCGCGCGGACGAAGAATGACCGATCCCTATCCCCTGTATGTCGTGGACGATGACGAGGCGATCCGCCGGTCGCTGTCCTTCCTGCTCAGGACCAGTGGCTTTGCCGTGCACCTGTTCGAGGGTGGCCTGCCCTTCCTGAAGGCGGCGGGCGGCCTGGCGCCGGGCTGTGTGCTGCTGGACGTGCGGATGCCCGACATGGATGGCCTCGACGTGCAGCGCGCATTGCGGGCGCGTGGCGTGCTGCTGCCGGTGGTGATCATGACCGGCCATGGCGATGTGGACATGGCGGTCGCAGCGATGAAGGCGGGGGCGAGCGACTTCATCGAAAAGCCGTTCGACAAGCAATCGCTGCTCGCCTGTATCGAGGCGGCGCGCAAACAGTCGGTCGCGGCGCGCGGCGCGAGCGCGCGGGCGCAGGAGGCGCAGGCGCGGCTCAACATATTGACCGATCGCGAGCGCGACGTGCTGAACGGGCTGGTCGAGGGGCTGCCCAACAAGACCATCGCCTATGATCTGGGCATCAGCCCCCGGACGGTCGAGATCCATCGCGCCAACCTGATGCAGAAGCTGGAGGTGAAAAGCCTGGCCGAAGCGCTGCGAATCGCCTTCCATGCCGGGGACGGGGCGACGGGATAGGGCCATCGTTGCGCGGGGTCAGGGCGCGATGCGCCAGATCGACGCGCTGCGCTCGCAAGTGTCTGAGGGAGATGGCGTAGAGCTATCTGGTCCGGCATGAACGGGATGCCCGGCCTGCGCTGAGGTTGCAGGCGCTGGCGCGACAGGGTCCGGCCGCGCCATGCCCCCGGCCTAATCCTCCTCCGCTGTCATCTCTTCCCCCGGTGGCGCATCGACCCAGCGCCGGGCCACCGCATAGTCATGACCCGCGCGCAGAAAGGCCGCGATCGCTTTCTCCCGCTGCCTGGGGTCGAGCGGGGCGGGGGCGTAGGGGCCGACCCGCTTGCGCCGGGCGAAGCGGTCCGCCGCCGCCCAGGCTTCGGACACGATCTGCGCGTCGGCCTGTTCCCGGTCCTCCTCGGCGATCCCGGCCGCCCGCAGATCCTGGTCGATCCGCCGCGCGCCATAGCCGCGCCGGGCCAGCGCCCCGCTCTTCATCACCGCATAGCCGGCATCGTCGATATAGCCCAGGTCCACGAAGCGGTCGGCGAGGGCATCGGGGTCCGCGGGCTGTTCGCCGCCCCAGCCACGTTCCTTGATCTTGCGTTTCAGATAGCTGAGCAGCTTGCCCCGGCTGGTGGCAAAGCGCGCGACATGGCGCAGCGCCATGTCGCGCAGCGCGCTGTCATCGAGCGGTGGGGGGAGGCGTTTGCCGGTCATCAGGATGCACCATGCGCCATGCGCCATCTTTATGCCACAGTCGGGCCGGAATTTCACCGCGCCTTGTCGGCTATGAGTGCATGTTGGAATGCAATATCCGGTGCATGTCGCAGTCAAAGATGATAGCGGCCGCGCCTTCACGATTTTTATGACATTGGTTCAACCAATATGACGGGTTCGCAAGAGATGATGGCACCGACGCCGACCACCGATGACCTGCCGCGCCGCTTTTCCGATTTCGGGACGCTGGGCGAAGCGCTGGACTATGCGGCGCAGGGCAGGCGCGGCCTCAATTTCCACGATGCCCGTGGCAATCTGGCGCGCCCCTATCCGTTCAGCGAATTGCGCGCCGATGCCATCGCCTGCGCCCATCGCCTGATCGCCCATGGCGTCAGGCCGCAGGATCGCGTCGCTTTGGTCGCCGAAACCGGGCCGGACTTCGCGACGCTGTTCTTCGGCATCGTCTATGCCGGCGCCTGGCCGGTGCCGCTGCCGCTGCCGACCAGCTTTGGCGGCAAGGAAAGCTATATCGACCAGCTCAACGTCCAGCTCTCCAGTTGCGACCCGATGCTGTTCCTCTTCCCCAAGGAACTGGAGGAGATGGCGGGCGAATCCGGCCGGCAGAAAGCGGTCGAAAGCATCGCGTTCGAGGATTTCCTGGCGCGCGCGGCGATGCCCGTCGACCTGCCCCAGGCGCAGCCGCACGACATCGCCTATCTGCAATATAGCAGCGGTTCGACCCGCTTCCCCCATGGCGTCGCGGTGACGCATCATGCGCTGCTGTCCAACCTGTCGGCGCACAGCCATGGCATGGAAGTGGTCGAAAGCGATCGCTGCATCAGTTGGCTGCCCTGGTATCATGACATGGGGCTGGTCGGCTGTTTCCTGTCGCCGATCGCCAACCAGGTGTCGGCCGACTATATGAAGACCGAGGATTTCGCGCGGCGCCCGCTCGCCTGGCTCGACCTCATCAGCCGCAATGAAGGCACGTCGATCAGCTACTCGCCGACCTTCGGCTATGATATCTGCGCGCGCCGCATGTCGAGCCAGACGAAGGCGCAGGACCGTTTCGACCTGTCGCGCTGGCGGCTGGCGGGCAATGGCGCGGACATGATCCGCCCCGACGTGATGCAGAGCTTCGTCGACGCCTTTGCCGATGCGGGCTTTTCGCCCAAGGCGTTCCTGCCCAGCTACGGCCTCGCCGAAGCAACGCTGGCCGTCACCATCATGCCGCCGGGCGAGGGTATCATCGTCGAACTGGTCGAGGAAACCGACCTGTCGGGCGCCGACGCGCCGGAGGGCCGGCCCCAGCGGTTCCGGTCGATCGTCAATTGCGGCAAGCCGGCCAAGGACATGGTCGTGGAAATCCGCGACGAGGATGGCGGCCTGATGAACGAGCGCCAGATCGGCAAGGTGTGGACCACCGGACCCAGCCTGATGGTCGGCTATTTCCGTGACCAAGCGGCGACCGATGCCTGCATGGCCGCCGATGCGTCCGGCCGCGTCTGGCTCGACACCGGCGACATGGGCTATCTGAGCGACGGCTATCTCTACATTGTCGGCCGCGCCAAGGACATGATCATCATCAACGGCAAGAATCACTGGCCGCAGGATATCGAATGGGCGGTCGAGCAACTGCCCGGTTTCAAGCAGGGTGACATTGCCGCCTTCGCCATCACCACGCCGGGCGGGGAGGAAGCGCCCGCCGTGCTGGTCCATTGCCGCACGTCGGACAATGAGGAGCGTTCGCGCCTGCGCGACCAGATTCGCGAACGGGTCCGCGCCATCACCGGCATGAACTGCGTCGTGGAACTGGTGCCGCCGCGCACGCTGCCGCGCACCAGTTCGGGCAAATTGAGTCGGTCGAAGGCGCGCAACCTCTATCTGACCGGCGAAATCCGGCCTTATGATATCGCGGCCTGAACCCTCTCCAAACAGGGTTACGGAAAACTAACCCATAATTGCTAACGCTCACAATGTGAGCAAGGACAAGGAACCAGCATCAGGGCCGAACCCGGAACGCAGCATGCTCCTGCGCGCCATGCTGGGCTTTGGCGGCGAGATGAGCGATGGCGTGCGCCGCGTGCTGGCCGCGCAACTGCGCTTCGCCGACGGGGCCACGCCCTTGCGGCTGGGCCTCAACCTGCTGGGCCTGATCTTCATCTGGCGCGTGTTCGATGACGACAGGCCGGCCGCCTGGCTGATCGGCTGGTCGGTTGCGATGGTTGGGGCGGCGGCGCTGGCCATGGGGCTGGCGGCGGGGCGCCGCCGCAGCGATTATGCCATGGTCGGGCCGGTCGACATGCGCCGGCTGGGCTGGGTCGGGCTGTTCCAGGGGCTGTTGTGGCTGACGGCCATCTTCATCTTTCCCCATGCCGTGCATCCGGGCGAAATCATGGCTTTCTGGACGCTGCTCAGTTGCGTCATGATCTGTGGCGCGATCAGTTTCTGCACAGCGCCGCTGGCGGCGCTCGCTTTCCTGGCGCCGATTGGCGCGGGCACCATCATTCTCTTTTCCGGTCCCGAACAAGGGGCGCTGCGGGGGCTGGCGGTCGGTTATGCGGCTGGCCTGCTGTTCGCCGCTTTCTGCTGCGCCCGGCTGTTCGTGCGGCAGCATCGCACCAGCACCCAGTTGGAGGAAAAAAGCGAAGTCGTCAGCCTGTTGCTGCGCGAATATGAAGTGGGCGGGTCGGACTGGCTGTGGCAGACCGACGCGATGCGGCGGATCAGCGGGGTGTCGGCGCGCTTTGCCGAGATGCTGGCCATGGACCCCCATCAACTGGAAGGCGCGCCGCTGGTGCAGATACTGGCCGGCAGCGCATGGGACAGCGGACGTTTCGCCGCCGGATTGCACAGCCTGGCCGATCATCTCAAGCATCGCGAGAATTTCAGCAATCTGGTGCTGCCGGTCGAGGTGAAGGGGCAATGGCGGTGGTGGGAAATGTCCGCATCGCCGCGCTATGACGACAATGGCGTGTTCCTGGGCTTTCGCGGCGTGGGGTCGGATGTCACGGCCCAGCGCGAATCGGCTGACAAGATCGTGCAACTCGCCCGTTTCGACCCGTTGACCGGCCTGCCCAACCGCAGCCACCTGGGCGAGGCGCTGGACAAGGCATTGGCGGGCGCACAGGGGCGCACGCCAGGCTGCGCCTTTCTGATGATCGATCTCGATCGGTTCAAGGCGATCAACGACACGCTGGGCCACCAGACCGGCGACAAGCTGCTGAGCCAGGTGGCGCGGCGTCTGGTGCAGGTCTGCACGGATGATGCATTTTGTGGTCGCATCGGCGGCGACGAATTCGCCGTGGTGATGCCCCATGTCACCGATAGCGGGGCGGTGTCGCGGCTGGCCTCGGCGATCATCACGGCCTTGTCCGCACCCTATCAGGTCGACCAGCATCTGTTATATGTCGGTGCATCGGTGGGGTCCGCCCTTTCGCCCTGCGACGGACGCGAGGCCGAACTGTTGACGCGCAGCGCCGACCTGGCCCTGTATCGGGCCAAGGGCGATGGCGGCGGGCTGCATTGTGCCTATGAACCGCAGCTTCATGCGGTGGCGGAGGAACGGCGGCAGATCGAACTGGCGTTGCGCGAAGCATTGGAAAAGAACCAGTTGCATGTCCTCTACCAGCCGGTGGTCGATGCCGATCAGGGCGCGGTCGTCGGGTTCGAGGCGCTGGTGCGCTGGACGCATCCTGAAATGGGGCCGATTTCCCCGGCCAAATTCGTGCTGGTGGCCGAAGAGGCGCGGCTGATCGCACCGATCGGCGAATGGGTGCTGCGTACCGCATGCATGGAAGCGGCCAACTGGCCCGGTCATGTCCGCATCGCCGTCAACGTATCGGCCGAGCAACTGGGGCATCCCAGCTTCGTCACCGCGGTCGTGTCCGCCCTAGCGCAGAGTGGGCTGGAGGCAGGACGACTGGAGCTGGAAGTCACCGAAAGCGTGTTCATGAATGACGACGCCGGTGCGCTCAAGGTGCTGGACCAGTTGCTGGCGCTGGGCATCCACCTGTCGCTGGACGATTTCGGCACCGGCTATTCCTCGCTCGGCTATCTCAGCCGGACGCGGTTCAACACGATCAAGATCGATCGCAGTTTCGTGGTCGGCGCGTCGAAGGGGACGGCCGAAAGCCTGGCGATCATCCGCGCGGTGGTGACGCTGGCCGAAAGCCTGGGGATGGCGACCACGGCCGAGGGCGTGGAAACGCAGGCGGAACTGGACATGGTGCGGCGGCTGGGCTGCAAGAAGGTGCAGGGCTATTATTTCGGTCGGCCGATGTTGCCGCAGGATGCGGTGCGCCTCTTTCCGCCACCCTTGCAACGGGCCACGGGCTGAACGGGCCTATTGCGCCTGAAGCTGGCGTTCCACCATGGTCCAGAGCGCGGCGAAAGCCTGCGCGGGGGGGGATGCCGGGGCGAAGGCGCCCAGCGGCTTGCGCCGCACCGTCATCTGCTCGATCGCGCTGGCCATCGGGATGGCGGGCCAGCCCGACTGCGTTTCCAGCGCGGCGCGATGCAGGCTGCGGCGGCGGTCGACCATCGAATAGACCGGCAGGATCGGCGCATGGCTGCCACCACGCTGGACCAGATAGCGGGCGACTTCCCCCATGGCGCGTTGCGACAGGGGCGAGGGGATGACCGGGATGACGATCAGGTCGGCGGCGCGCAGCACCTGCTCGCTGGTTTCGGTGAGGCCCGGCGGGCAGTCGAGGATGATGCGGTCATAATCCTTGCCCAGGCTGTCGATCAGCCGGGCCAGCCGTTTCTTCTTGTCCATTTCGCGGAACAGATGGTCGAGGCCGCGCAGCGAGGTGTCGGCGGCGATCAGGTCCAGCCCCGGCACGGTCGACGGCTGGATCAGTTTGCGGACATCGACATCCTTGCTGAAGATCGCCTGCGCCGCGTCGCGGCTTTCCGTGTCGGTGGAGAGCAGCCAGCTTGACGCTGCCTGCGGGTCCAGATCCCACAGCAGGGTGCGCCGCCGGGAGATGGTGGCCGATGCCCAGGCCAGATTGATCGCGAAGGTGGTTTTACCCACCCCGCCCTTGAGGCTGTAAACGGCGATGGTCGCCAATGCCGGTTCCTTTGCCATGAAGCGAGAGGCTAGGGCTTCCCGCCATCAAAGCAAGTGCTCAATCACGGCTTTGTTACGTGACCGTGACAGGGCGCGAAACAGGGGCGTCCGGCATCAGAGCAGGTCGCGCGCCTTTTCCGGCGGGCGGGCGATGACGGCGCCCTTGTCGGTGATGACGATGGGCCGTTCGATCAGGATCGGATGCGCCGCCATCGCGTCCAGAACGGCGTCGTCATTGCCGGTGTCGAGGCCGATGTCCTTCACGACGCCCTCGCCCGTGCGCACCGCCTGCGACGGGCGGACGCCGGCCCTGGCCAGCACCGCCGCGATCTCCGCGCGGGCGGGCGGGGTCTTGAGATAGTCGAACACCGTCACCGCGACGCCCGGCGTTTCCTGGAGGATCGCCAGCGCCTGCCGCGACTTGGAACAGCGCGGATTATGCCAGATAGTGGCGTTCATGCCTGCCCCTCACGCGCCAACCATTCCTCCAGCCACTTGATCGTATAGTCGCCGTTCAGGAATTCGGGATCGTTCAGCAGCGCCTGGTGCAAGGGAATCGTGGTTTTCATCCCTTCGATCACATATTCGTCCAGCGCGCGTTTCAGCCGCATGATCGCGCCTTCGCGGGTGCGGCCATAGACGATCAGCTTGCCGATCATGGAGTCGTAATAGGGCGGCACCCTATAGCCCTGATACAGGCCGCTATCGACGCGGACATGCATCCCGCCCGGCACATGATAGCGGGTGACGGTGCCCGGCGAGGGCGCAAAGGTCTTGGGATCCTCGGCGTTGATGCGGCATTCGATCGCATGGCCGGAAAAGACCAGTTCGTCCTGCGTCACCGACAGCGGCCTGCCTTCGGCCACGCGGATCTGTTCGCGCACCAGGTCGACGCCGGTGATCATCTCCGTCACGGGATGTTCCACCTGAAGCCGGGTGTTCATTTCGATGAAGTAGAATTCGCCATTTTCCCACAGAAATTCGATCGTGCCGGCGCCGCGATAGCCCATGTCGGCCATCGCCCTGGCGCAGACGCCGCCGATCCGTTCGCGCTCGGCATGGCTGAGCACGGGGGAGGGGGCTTCCTCCAGCACCTTCTGGTGCCGGCGCTGGAGCGAGCAGTCGCGTTCGCCCAGATGGATGGCGTTGCCCTGGCCATCGCCGAACACCTGGATTTCGATATGGCGGGGATTGCCGAGATATTTTTCCAGATAGACGGTGGCGTCGCCGAAGGCCGCCTTCGCTTCCGACCCGGCCTGCTGCATCAGCGTTTCCAGATCGTCGGGCGAGGTGCAGACCTTCATGCCGCGACCGCCGCCACCCGATGCCGCCTTGATGATGACCGGATAACCGGCCTTTTCGGCGATCGCCTTGGCTTCGGCCAGGTCGCTGATCGCGCCGTCGGAACCGGGGACGAGCGGCAGGCCGAGCGCGCCGGCGGTGCGCTTGGCCTCGATCTTGTCGCCCATGGTGCGGATATGTTCGGGCTTGGGGCCGACGAAGGCGATGCCATGGGCCTCCACGATTTCGGCGAACTTGGCGTTTTCCGACAGGAAGCCATAGCCCGGATGGATCGCGTCCGCGCCGCTGATCTCCGCCGCGGAAATGATCGCGGCGATGTTGAGATAGCTGTCCCTGGCGGCGGGCGGCCCGATGCAGATCGCTTCGTCGGCCAGGCGCACATGCATGGCGTCGGCGTCGGCGGTGGAATGGACCGCCACCGTCCTGATGCCCATTTCATGGCAGGCGCGGTGGATGCGGAGCGCGATCTCGCCGCGATTGGCGATCAGCAGTTTTTCAATGGCCATGGGTGTCAGCGGCCTTATTCGATGACGATCAGCGGCTGGTCATATTCGACCGGCTGGCCGTTATCGACCAGCACCGCCTTGACCGTGCCGGCGACAGGCGCGGCAATCGCGTTCATGACCTTCATGGCTTCGACGATCAGGATGGTTTCGCCGGCACCGACCTGCGCACCAACGCGCGCAAAGGGCGCGGCGCCCGGTTCCGCCGACAGATAGGCGGTGCCCACGATCGGCGAGCGGACCAGCGTGCCGGCGGGCAGGGCGTTTTCGACGGTGGTAGCGGGCGCTGCAACGGCGGGCGCGGCGGCGACGGCTGCCGGAGCGGGCGCGGCGGCATAGACGGGCGCGGCGGCCCCGGCCTTGCGCGCGACGCGGATCTTGCGGTCGCCATCCTCCACTTCGATTTCGGTGAGGTTGGTGTCGTCGAGCAGTGCGGCGAGATCGCGCACCAACTGTACGTCCACCTGCATTGCGCCCTTTTCCTGCTTGTCGTTCATGTGATCTTCCCGGACGATGAAATGTCGTTTCTGGTGCCCGCGCCTATGCGTATTTACGCCAGAGCGCAACTTTTGTGCGGCGGGCGGGGCGGCCCTATAATTCCAGCGCGGCTTCCAGCGCCAGCATGTAGGACATCGGGCCAAAGCCGGCGATCGTGCCCTTCGCCGCCATGCCGACATAGCTTTTGTGGCGAAATTCCTCGCGCTTGTGCGGGTTGGACAGATGGATTTCGATGACCGGCACCGTAACGCTCTTGATCGCGTCGTGCAGCGCGATCGACGTGTGGGTCAGGCCGCCCGGATTGATCAGGATGGCATGGGCGCCCTCCCGATGCGCGTCCTGCACCCAGTCGATCAGATGGCCTTCATGGTTGGACTGGCGGAAATCCAGTTCCACATGGGCGCGCGTCGCGACATCCTCCATGCGATCGGCAATATCGTCCAGCGTGTCGAAACCATAGATTTCCGGCTCGCGCGTGCCCAGCATGTTGAGATTTGGCCCGTTCAGCACATAGATTTTGCGCGTATCCGCCACGGCGATCCCCCTTTGAGTGTTGCGGCAGGGGCGCGGCCGCCCCTATATGCGGCACAATCCTTAGCCCTTCGTGTCGCGCTTAGTCGAGACACCATTCTCCATGAGCCAGCGGGAAACCATAGTGAGCACAGACGGCACCATCTCCATCCACATCAATGGCGAGCATCGTCGCATCCGTGACGGGCTGAGCCTGGCCGACCTGGCGAGCGAGCTGGGCTTCGCGCCCGAAAAGGTGGCGGTGGAGCGCAATCTGGAGGTCGTGCCCCGTTCTACGCTGGCGCAGGTCAGGGTCGAGGATGGCGACGAACTGGAAATCGTGCATTTCGTTGGCGGTGGCGATGCGAGCGCGGTGCACGACGATAGCTGGACCGTGGCGGGCCGGACATTCCGGTCGCGCCTGATCGTGGGCACGGGGAAATATAAGAGTTTCGAACAGAATGCCGCCGCGCTGGCCGCGTCGGGGGCAGAGATCGTCACCGTCGCGGTGCGCCGCGTCAACGTGTCGGACCCCAATGCGCCGATGCTGACCGACTATATCGACCCGAAGAAAGTGACCTATCTGCCCAACACCGCCGGCTGTTTCACGGGCGAGGAGGCGATCCGCACCCTGCGGCTGGCGCGCGAGGCGGGGGGCTGGGATCTGGTCAAGCTGGAGGTGTTGGGCGAGGCGCGCACCCTCTATCCCGACATGGTCGAAACCCTGCGTGCGACCGAGATATTGGCCAAGGAAGGTTTCAAGCCGATGGTCTATTGCGTGGATGATCCGATCGCCGCCAAGCGGCTGGAAGATGTCGGCGCGGTCGCGATCATGCCGCTGGGCGCGCCGATCGGATCGGGGCTGGGCATCCAGAACCGGGTGACGATCCGCCTGATCGTGGAGGGCACCAAGCTGCCCGTGCTGGTCGATGCGGGCGTGGGCACCGCGTCCGAAGCGGCGCAGGCGATGGAACTGGGCTGTACCGGCGTGCTGATGAACACCGCCATCGCCGAAGCGAAAGACCCGGTGCTGATGGCCGCCGCGATGAAGGCGGGGGTCGAGGCCGGCCGCATGGCCTATCGCGCCGGTCGCATGGGCAAGCGCATGTATGCCGATCCGTCCAGCCCGCTGGCGGGGCTGATCTGATGCAGGCCGGATTGCGGGAGGCCGGGCTGCTGGCGCTGGGATCGATGGCGGCATTGGCCGCCTGTTCGGCCGAGCGGCCCGCCGCCGTCCCCGCGCCGCCCGCCAGCCCGCCGGCCGGGATGCAATATCTCTACGGCTCCGGCGAGGCGGCGGCGCTGTCGGCGCAGGCCTATCGGGCGCTGGTCGCCCATGCCGCCGAAAGGGTGAAGGCGCGCCCGGTCGACAGCGTGGTGCTGGCGGCAGGCGCGACGCTGGCCGTGCCGGTCTTTGTGCCCTGTGGCGACAAACCGTTCGCGGCGGTGTTCGATGTCGATGAAACGGTCCTTCTCAACACCGGCTTCGAATTTCATGACGCCCGCACTGGCAAAGGCTATGATGCTGCCGTCTGGGATGCCTGGGAAAAGACCGGCGAAGGCGCGGTCGGCCCGGTGCCCGGTGCGGACAGGGCGCTGGGCGCGTTACGCGCCATGGGCGTGACGGTGGTGTTCAACACCAACCGATCGGCCGCCAATGCCGACGCCACGGTGCGGGCGATCAGGGCCGCCGGACTGGGCGACGCCGTGCATGGGCAGACGCTGTTTCTGAGCGGGGATGATGCGACGGGATCGCGCAAGGATGGCCGGCGCGCGACGATCGCGGCACGCTATTGCGTCATCGCGCTGGGCGGCGATCAGCTTGGCGACTTTTCCGACCTGTTCAACGCCGGCCAGGCCGTGCCCGCGCGCCGCGCCGCAACGATGCAGCCGTCCGTCGCGTCCCTGTGGGGCGATGGCTGGTTCATGCTGCCCAATCCGGTTTACGGCAGCGGCCTCAAGGGGAGCTTCGATGATATATTCCCGACCGACAAGCGATGGACCCCGCCTGTTCAAGCGCAGCAGTGACGCCACCAGCACATACCGCCAGAATCCCGCACCCGAACCCACCATATCCGAACCCAGAAAGGCGATGGCATGAGCCTCGACGGCACCTATGACGACGCCAATATCTTTGCGTTGATCCTTCAGGGGAAAATCCCCGCGACCAAAATCTATGAGGATGAGAGCACTTTCTCCTTCCTCGATATCATGCCGCAGACGCGCGGCCATGCGCTCGTCATCTCCAAATGGTCGAAGGCGCGCAATCTGCTGGAGATGGAGGATGAGGCGCTGGCGCAAGTGATGGCGACCGTGAAGAAGGTCGCCACCGCCATCCGCAAGGCGATCCATCCCGACGGTATCCAGATCGCGCAGCTTAACGGCGCGCCGGCCGGGCAGACCATCTTTCATCTGCATGTCCATATCCTGCCGCGCTGGGAGGGGGATGCGAAGGGCTTTGCCGGCCATGGGCATGGGGTGCAGGCGGACAGGGCGCAGTTGGAAGCGCTGGCCAACGAGATTCGCGCGCAACTCTGATGCCGCTTTTCTTTGCCGCCGGCCTGTGGGACAGGCGTTAATATGGCTTTGCGTCCTTTCCAAGCGCCCGGCGCGCGGCTGGCCCTGCGATCCAAACGCGCCAGCCGGCAATTTCACGGCGCGCGGGGCGAGAGCGAGGTCATTCTCGACCTGTCGCGCTTGCTTTCCCGCTCCTTCCACCCATCGCCCACCGGGATCGACCGGGTCGAATATGTCTATGCCCGCGAACTGCTGGACCGGATGCCGGACCGGCTGGCCTTTGCCGCGGTGCATCCCGCCGGCGGCTATTATGGCCGGCTCAGCAGTGCGGCCGTGCGCCAGTTCCTGGCCTTCACGGCCGCGAAATGGCGCAATGCCGGCGCGACCGACGCGGGCGAGGGGAAGGCGGCGGTGATCCGTCACCTGTTCGCCACCCGTCCCCGGCCGGTGCCGCGCGCCACCGGGCCGCGCGTCTATCTGCAAGTGTCGCCGCATCATCTGGACGATCATGACCAGGTTCGTGCGATCCTGCGCGCCGAAGGCGCCAAGCTGGTGACGCTGGTGCATGATGTCATTCCCCTCAGCCATCCCGAATATGCCCGGCCGCAGGGCGCGGCGGAGCATCTGCGCCGGGTGCGGACGATCGACAGCTTCGCCAGCGGCATCATCGGCAACAGCCAGGCGACGATCGGGGCGCTGGCGCCGCATATGCGGCACGGACTGGAAGGTCGCGCGATCCGGGTGGCGCATTTCGGCGCCGATGCCCCCGACATTTTCGGCGCGAAGGGAGAGGTGCTGCCGCAGCGGCCCTATTTCGTCTATATTTCCACTATCGAACCGCGGAAGAATCATCTGCTGCTGCTCAATGTCTGGCGGCGTCTGGTGGAACGGCTGGGCGATGGCGCCCCGGTGCTGGTGCTGATCGGCCGGCGCGGCTGGGAAAATGAGAATGTCATCGACATGCTGGATCGCGCCGAGGCGTTGCGCGACCATGTGATCGAGGCGGGCGAAGTGTCAGACAACCGGATGCAGGCGCTGGTCGCCCATGCCCGCGCGATGTTGATGCCATCCTTTGCTGAAGGGTTCGGCATGCCCGTGGTCGAGGCTCTGGCGGCAGGCGTGCCGGTGATATGCAGCGACATCACCGCCCATCGGGAGGTGGGGGGCGACGCGCCGGACTATCTCGATCCGCTCGACGGACTGGGCTGGATGCGGGCGATCGAAGCCTATGGACGGGCGGATTCGCCGGAACGTGCGGCGCAGACGGCCCGGATCGCGGCCTGGCGCGCGCCGACCTGGCGCGACTATTTCGACATTGTTACCGACCTGATCGAGGAAGTAACAGCTTCTGTTCCTTGACCTTCCTTGTTCGTCCGCTCATGCATGGCCGGCGCAATGGAGGAATTTGGCAATGGTCCGCGCAGGGGCGCCGTCAACCGGGATGATCGGCATCGGATCGATGATATGGACGCGGGCCGCCTGATCATGGCGCTGCCGCCTTTTCTGCGTTCCCCGCCCTTTCCCGGCATCGCGCCAATGACGGCGGCGGTCAGCGTCCCGCTGTCGGGGGATGCGGCCGCCCGGCTGGTGGATGATGCCGTCATCGCCATGATCGCGCAGGCGCGGGTCGGTGGCGATTTTTGGGGCCAGCAGCCGCACGACGTGCGGGTTGTCGTGCGCGCGGGTGTGCCGGTCGATGGCAAGGCGCTGCAAGGCGTGATGCCGCAGGAGATCGGGATTGTACCGGGCGATGCCGTGGCGGCCCTTGCAGGGCGGTCGATACCGGCGGGCTGCGATCCCTGGGCCCTGGTGAAGGATGCGCGTGCCGTGCATGCCGGGGCGGATGACGAGCTGGCGCTGGTTGCCGGGCTGCTGGACGTGCCGGTGTTCGGGCATGATGGCGCGCGGATCGACCCCGCCCGGCTGCACAGTGCCCTGCGGCAACGTATCGGAGCCGCGGCCTATCGCGATCCCTTTACCGGGGCGCCGATCGATGCGGCGCAGGCGATCGCGCAATTGGCCGACTGGCGGCGGCATCTGGACGGGAATCGCGGGATCGTGGCGGCCAGTGGCATGGCCTTCTGGAAGCGGGAGGCGATGCGGCATTTCCTGTGGGACGGAACGCGCGCGCCCCCTTTCCTGTCCCCCGCGCCGGGATTGCGGCGGGCGCGGCAGGAGCGTGGCGCGCTGGCGATCTGGCCTTCGCGCGTGCCGGTGACGCTGCCGCAGGAGGCGGCGGAGCAGGGCGTGCCGGTCGCGCGGGTCGAGGACGGGTTCCTGCGATCGCGCGGGCTGGGCGCGGCGCTGCATCCGCCCGGTTCGGTCGTGGTCGACCGGAGCGGCATCTATTATAATGCGCGTGCCGCCAATGACCTGGAGATGTTGCTGGCGACGCATGATTTTCCGCCCGCCCTGGTGGAACGGGCCCGGCGGTTGCGGACTCGCATCTGCGCTACCGGCGTCACCAAATATGGGCCGGAGGCGGGCCGGATGATCGGCCTGCCCCAGGGGCGTCGCACGGTGCTGGCGGTGGGGCAGGTGGAGGATGATCTGTCAGTGCGGCTGGGCGGCACGGGGGTCGATGGCAATCTGGATTTCCTGGCGCGGGTGCGGCGGGCCGAACCCGATGCCTGGATCGTCTATCGCCCCCATCCCGACGTGCAGGCGGGGCACCGCAAGGGGCATCTGCCCGACGCGGCGGTGTTGGCCCATGCCGATGCGGTCGATACCGGCGCGCCGCTGATGGAACTGGTGCAGGCGGTGGACGAAGTGCATGTCCTCTCCTCCCTGACCGGATTCGAGGCGTTGATGCGCGGGCGATCCGTCACCGTCCATGGCATGCCCTTTTATGCGGGGTGGGGGCTGACGCGCGATCTGGCCAGATCGACTGGTCGACGCGGGCGTCAACTCAGCGTGGATCAGCTTGTGGCAGGGGCGCTCATTCTCTATCCTCGATATATTGATCCGGTGACGCAGTTGCCATGCGGCCCGGAAGTGATGGTGGATAGAATGGCCAGCGGATCGACGCCGCCGGTGACATGGTTGATCCGGTTGCGGATGCTACAGGGGAAGTTACGCCGATTTATGACCTTGTCTGCCGAGTTTCTGCATGGCTGACGCGCCTGCCAAGACATTTTTGTTCCTGCAGGGGCCGCATGGTCCCTATTTCGCGATGCTGGCCCAAGAGCTGCGGGCGCGGGGGCATCATGCCCTGCGCATCAACATCAATGGCGGCGACAAGGCCGACTGGCCCGATGACGCGACCGATTATCGCGGCACGTTCCGCAACTGGCCGCTCTTCTTCGACGATTTCATCGTCAATCATGGCGTCACCGACCTGATCCTCTATGGCGATTGCCGCCCCTATCACACGTCCGCCCATGGCATGGCGCGGTTGCGCGACGTGCGCGTCCATGTTTTCGAGGAAGGCTATATCCGCCCGGATTTCCTGACATTGCAGGATGAAGGGGTGAATGGCAATTCGCGCCTGCCGCTGGACCCGCAATGGTATATGGAGCAGGCGGCGGGCCTGCCCGAACAGCCGGACGACCTGCCGCAGGTGCCGTCCACCTTCAAGGCGCGTGCGCGCAACACCATGCGCAACGGCCTGGCATCGGCCCTGATGCGGGCCTATTTCCCCTTTTATCGCACCCATCGGCCCCATAGTTTCCTGATGGAATCGGCCGCCTGGGCGTGGAAGCTGGTGCGCAAGCATCGCGACCAGCGCCGCGCGCATGAGGAATGGAATCGGATTGGCGACCGGCCTTTCTTCGCGCTGCCGCTCCAGCTCAATTCCGACTATCAGATCCGCATCCATTCGCCCTTTGGCAACATGCGGGCAGCGTTGCGCTTTGTCATAAAAAGCTTCGCGCGCCATGCGCCGGCGCATGTGCTGCTGGTGGTCAAGCGGCATCCGCTCGATCCGGGTCTTGTCGGGTGGGAACATCTGACCCGGCGGCTGGCGACCCAATATGGGGTCGGCGACCGGGTTATTTACCTGTCCGACTGGGATATCGCGGAAGTCGTGAACAAATCGCTGGGCGTGGTGACGGTGAACAGCACGGTCGGGACACTGGCGCTCAATGGCGGCAAGTCGGTGGTGGTGCTGGGCCACGCCGTCTATAAAGTGCCGGGGATGGTCCACAGCGCCGGGCTGGACAGTTTCTGGTCCGCGCCGGCACCGGCGGACATGACGCTCTATTCCGCCTTTCGCCGCGTGCTGATCGACACATGCCTGATCAGAGGTGGCCTGTTGTCCGACGAAGGGCTGGACATGCTGGTCCACAACGCTGCGGATCGGTTGCTGAAACCCGATCGCGACAAGGTCGTCCGGGCGATTGCGCCGACCGGCCCGGTGCTGACGGCCTGCGACGATGCGGCCTGATCATGGCTCGGCCTGCCCGGTGGTTGCGGCGGTGACGTTGCAAATGCCCCTCTTTCCTCTAGAGGTTGCGGCATGATTCGGTTCGACAATGTCAGCAAGGTCTATGAAGGGCGCGGATTTCACAATCTGGTTCTGTTCGATCTGAACTTCACCATTCCCAAGGGGATCAGCCTGGGGATTTGCGGGGCAAACGGCGCGGGCAAATCGACGTTGATGCGCTTGATCGCGGGAGCGGAGGCGCCGACCAAAGGCAAGATTACCCGGACCATGTCGACATCATGGCCGATCGGCTATACCAGCGCCTTTCAATCGAGCCTCAGCGGTGCGGACAATGCGCGTTTCATTGCGCGCATCTATGGCAAGAATGTTGCCGAGCTTCAGGATTTCGTCGAGGAATTCGCGGAGCTTGGTCCCTATTTCCATCAGCCTCTCAACACCTATTCCGCTGGTATGATCGCGCGTCTGGCGTTCGGCATATCATTGGCCATCAAGTTTGAATGCTATCTGATCGACGAAATCACCGCAGCCGGTGACGAGCGCTTTCGCGAGCGCACGGAAAGGGCGCTGGCAGAGCGTCGGGCGGAGGCAACCCTGTTGATGGTGTCCCATGTTCCCGAAACGCTGCGCGCTTATTGCTCGCACGGGGCCGTATTGTTCAATGGCCAACTCAGCTTCTACGATACTATCGACGAGGCAATCGAGATTCATCTGTATAACCAGCATGCCCAGCGGACCGACAGGAGTTGAAGCGGATCGGTATTTCGCTGCCTTGCCGTTTCGATTCCGCGAGGTAATGGGGTGGCCAATGGTCTGGGCGAGATTTGGTTACGATAGACATATTATTGTGGATGAAAAGGCAGCTATCCGATTGGCGCGGCAACGATCCTGATGGCATGATCGAGCCGCACGCGGCGCTCACCATTTCCTAGTGGTCCATGATCCGAAGCGTTGGCCAGTCCGTCGACCAAACACCTGACGCCACGCGCGCTATTAAATCGAAAACCATATTGGCCGGTTCGCCCGCATCCTGTCGAACATCTGTGCGGTGGATATTAGAGCGCGCTGAGTTTGACCGGATGCAGGTCGCGCGCTATCGAGTCCGATGACATCGGATTGCTCGCAAGGAGGGAGTGGGTCAATCTGACGTCATCCCGCTTTAGTTCTTTGTTTTCGCATCGTTTTGAGCGGGGAACCGATTCCCATTTTTCTGCACGCTTCTCTAAATTATACGATGCTCAACGTTATTGCGACGCTGATCAGTATCGCAATGATGAAGAGCGGGGCAAAGGCCAGTGCAATCAGGAGTGAGCGCGATGTTCTGGGCGATTGCCCGTTATGCATCTCAAGCTCAGCCCGCGCACGCGCCAAGGCGGCCTCGCGCAGCCGCTTTTCATTTTCGTAGCGCTTTAATGTTTCTTTAAGCATTGCCCGTTCGCCTTGATAAAAAGGCAAAAAATCGGGCTGCTTGGCAATAGCCGTCTCGAAGGATTGGCAGGCTTCGTCAATCTGTCCATTAAGATGCTGCAAATGCGCCCGATAGGCTATAAGATGCGGATTGTGGTGGAGTTTGGGCCATGCCAAATCTAGCATATCCAATGCTTTCTTCACCTTGGCGCAGCGAAGCAGGACACGGCTGTAACTTAGTTGAATGTCAGCGCGATCGCTGATTTCGCAGGCATGAGCCAACAGGCGTTCCGCTGTCGCCAGCTTGCCCTTGTCGAGGCAGGAATGGGCGAGGGAATAGAAATAGCTAGGCGAGTTTCTGCGATGCTTGTGCGCCTCTACCCCTAAGTCGGGTATCTGACCTACAGCCAGGCTATCGAAGACTCCGGCCAGCAGCTCCATTTCCTGTAGGGCCAAGATGGACGGATGGCCTGAATGCGGCACTGCAATCGCGAGCACGCGATTGCATGCCGCTGTCATCATTTCGGCATGCTGCTTGTCGAGCGTATGGGGATCGAACAGGACATAATAGGTTGTCCCGCCATGCACGATCATATCGTCCAGACGCTCATGCGTGAAATGAATTCGGGCGGCATCACCGGCCCAGCGCGATTCAAAAGAAACGATCGACGGATCGATCGAAAATTGGGGTGACAATGCAATGCAGGTGCGCGCGCCGACCGTCTGGGCAAAATACATGGCGGCATAGCCCCCCATGCTCGACCCATAGGTGATGATTTCATCATAAGCAGGCAACTGGCCCATGACAGATTTCAGCACATCGGCTGACACATCCTGGAACCAGTTGTTGATGTTGCATTTGAGCGTCAGCACATCATAGCCACGCTCAATCAGAAAATCCTCGGCAAATCCCGGTTGTGAAAGATCAAGATCACCATAAGAGGAAAAGGTGATTCCAAGTTTCGTCGAAGGCGTTGCGCGCGTCAGATATTCGATGCTGGTATGGCCGTTGCCATAGAGGCCATAGCGGACTGGATCACCGTCAGGTGCTGGGGGCGGCGTGGGAATTGTCGTCTCCATCCCCGCCTTGCCCATTTTGCGCGGTTTCGTCGCCATTATGCCGCTTTCGCCTTGTTCCGCTCAGTGTCGGCCGCGCGCAGCGCGGCGACATCATGCTGGAACTGGATGCCGGTGATGGCGGGATGTTGCCAGATCGTCTTGCCCGGTTCGGCGACGACCCGTTCGCCCTTGACCGGGAAGGCGTCCATCAGGGCCTGCTCGTCGATGGTGACGGGCTTCCAGCGCAGGTCGATTTCCTTCATCACGTCGTCCCAGTCGCTTTCCTGGTCGCGCGGCTGGGCGTAGAGCGGCAGGCGGGTGCGGCCGATGCCGGTGTAAAGGTCGCGCAGGCGCAGGTCGAGCCAGTCCGCGTTCAGCGGCTCCACGCGGAAACCATGGCCCGGCTCTGTGCCGCGCGGCGCGAAATAAAGGCAGGGGATGCCATAGCTTTCGGCTACGACCATGCCGTGCAGGCTGGTCGATACGATCCGCTTGCAGGACAGGATTTCATCCGTCTTGTCCTTCAGCCCTTCGGCATCGATGCGGGTCAGGGTGTTGATGATGCGGATTGAGGAACGCAGCGATTCGGGCACGCGGGCGCGGATCACGCTTTCGGCCGCGCCCGCGTCGAGCGCACGACCGTCCAGTTCGGACAAATGCAGGATGACGCCCAGTTCATGGGTTTTCTTCACTTCGGGCTTGTAGAAGCGCGGCAGCAGCCAGACCGGGTCGCCATAGGGCGTGTCGGGACCACCGCCCAGCAGCCGCTTCGACATGCGGCCGCGGGTTGCAGTCACATGCACCTTCGTGCCGGCGGAAAATTGGAAAGGCACGCGATCGGCCACCGGGGCGCTCGGATTCTTCCATTGCGAACTGCCGGTGCCCCAGAAGAAGATGGTGCCATTGTCGAAACCATGCCCGATCGTGCCGACCGCGCCCAGTCGCACCGATTGCGACTTGGTGGGCACGCGGCGGATGGGCAGGCCCGACATCAGCGCAACCATGACGGGGCTAAGGGCGTCCCCCCAGTTGAGATAATCCATATCGGTCGTGGCGCCCGCCCAGGACAAGGGAATCGCACCTTCCTGATCGACCACCTGTTGCAGTTCGTTCAACGTCTTGTCTCCATTGCCTTGCCTGCGCATGCCCCGTCTTTTGGCGAATTCTGCACATCTTTGCGGGTGAGTGCCCGAAGGGCACCGGCCATGCCGTCACCCCAGCCATAAGCGAGAAAAATAGGCAAAGCTAGAGCACTTGCCGGGCGGATCGTTCGGATCGGCGGAACCGGCGCGGTGAAACATCTTGCCGCCCGGCCGATGTCCGCGCATCAGCAGGGGATGGACGGTTTTACGCCACAGCATCACTGGACCATGATCGGTCAGGGCGCCAGCGCGGACGTGTGGGCGGTGGATGAAAGCCATGTGGTCAAACTGTTCCGGGCCGATGTCAATGACGTGCCGATCGCGCTGGAATATGCTGCGGGCCTTTGGGCCGAGGCGCAGGGCATTCCCGTTGCGCGCCCCATCAGACGGATCACAGTGAAGGGAGAGCCTGGAGAGGGGAAGCCGGGAGAGGGCGGAGCTGGGGCGGAACGGTCGGGCATCCTGTTCGCCCATGTGGACGGGCCGGATATGTTGTCGGCCATCCTCCACCGGCCCTTTCGCATGTGGCCGCTGATCCGGCGACTGGCGCGGCTGCACGCGCGGATTCACCGTGCGGCCGGCAGCGGCGACTTGCCACGCCAGGTCGACGTGCTGCGCCATCGCATCCTGCGCTCCAGGGCGGGGGAGGCAGAGATTTCGGCTGCTCTGGCCCTGCTTGACCGACTGCCGCAGGACAGCCGGCTTGTCCATGGCGACCTGCACCCGGCCAATTTGCTGCTGTCGTCGCGGGGCGCCATCGCCATCGACTGGGCGCAGGCGGCGTCGGGCGTGCCCGCCGCCGACGCCGCGCGCACCGAATTGCTGCTGCGTTTCGGCGGTGCGGGCGTCGGGCGCGTGCCGCCACTGGCCGGCGCCATTACGGCGCACTGGTATCGCCATTGCTACGCCCGTTTTTCCGGCCTGCGTCGATCCGAACTGGACATTTGGCGGCTTCCGGTCGCCGTGGCCTGGCAGAGGGGGCAGTTGGGCGCGGCGGAAGCGCGGCTGACCCGGTGGATCAGCGGATTGATGGCACAGGCATCCATCTGAGCCGCCTGTCCCGTCATGGTGCCCAATAAAGGTCGCTGGCCAGGGTGGAGGGGGCGACCTGCCGATTGCCTGCGTCGCTCAGCCGCGCATTGCTATAATCCTCGCACAGGGTCATCATCCAGCGATGCCGTTCGCCGGTGCGGGGATTGGTCAGGACGCGGATATAGGCATTTGCGTCCCGCACGCCGCTTTCCTGCAAGGCCGGGGAATAAGTGACCGGGGCAATGTCAGGCGCGCTGCATCGGCCACGCGCGACCAGTTGCGCGGCAAGCGTGGCGACATCCTTGCCATCCTTGCGGGAAAAATCCTCGCGCGTCCATTTTTCCCAGCGGGATATGCCGAATTCGGCGGTCCAGTAGGTGCGTTCCATCTGCATGGCGTTGCCTGGCGACAGGCCATCGGGCGCCGTCTGGGCAAAATGGCTGGAGACGACCGCCATCATGCGTCGATCGGACTTGAACAGGAAGGGCTGCACCGTCCAGGTGGTCAGGGCCTTGCGGAAACGTATGGGGCAACTGCCCATCATGGTACGGCTCGCGCCCTTGGCCATGGCGCCGTCGAACAGGCCGACACCGGCGTCGCCGGCCGCGGGCAGGGGGGATGGCGCGATGACCCAACTGCGGAAAAAACGGCGGGATGAGCGGGGATTGTCCCGGCACAGGCTGGATTGAAAGGCGGACAGCGATACCGGGCTGTAGCTGCCCATGATGAAGCCGTAGCGATCATCCGCCCACTGGATCGAGGCGCCGTCCTGCGCCGTGGGATCGCCACCCAGATCCGCCGCTGCGGCACGGGTCGAACAGCCGGGACGACGGATGGTCGTGCTGACGATGCGGGTCACGCCATCTCGCGTCACCGGCATATTGGTCTTGTCGATCGTGCCCGTCGTCCCGCAGGGCGTTCCTGGATAACCGAAATTGTGCAGAGTATAGGGCGGCGTTTCCCCGGCGCGAATGTTGCGGCGTTTCCCGCACCGGCCATCGCCGGGGATCAGTCCGGGGATGGCGCGATCCCCGGCGTCGACGCACACATCCATGGTCATGAAATCGAGCATCGACCGGGACGCCATGACGGGGCTGGCGGTTGTCGCCGCTTCGGCGCGGTTGGACAGGATGGATAGATCCTGCGCAGACGGCGCGGCCGATCGATTGGCGCCTTGTTCCACGGCGTTGCAGGCGGTGATGCCGGCAAAAGCGATGAGACCGCCACACAGGGACCAAGAGGCGCGCATCGAACCTTCCTTCATATTGGGTCGCAGGATCGGGAGAACCCGTTTCGCGGCAGGAACGTTCCACCCGGACAAAAGAAGGGTGGAACGATGAACGTTCCACCCTTCTTTTCATGGTCATCGCGCTGTTGCGGTCAGGCGGTGATTTCGGCAAGCCTGTCCTTGTAGCGCTTGGCCAGCGCATCCATGGAATAGCGTTCCGATACAAGGTCATAGCCCGCCTTGGCGCGGCGTTCGGCCTCCAGCGGTTCCTGACGGACCTTCTGCATCGCTTCAGCCAGCGCATCGATGTCGATGTCCGCCCAGCAGGCGCCGGGCGCGTCATAGACGAAATCGCCTGGCGGAATCGGGGTCAGTTTCGACGCGACCGGGAAGCTCGTCTCTTCGGTGCAGAAATCTTCCGTACCGCTATGGTTGGTGGTGATCACCGGACGCGACAGCAACATGGCATAGGCCGGCAGATAGCCGAACCCTTCCGATCGATGGGCGCTGATGAGCGCGTCGGCCATCTGGATGATACCCAGATATTTGGGGAAGGGCATGCGTTCGTTGATGAGCAGAATCCGCGGATCCGCGTCGGCCGCCGCCAGCACCCGCGCGATCTGGCCCGTCCGGTCGCCAGGATGGGCGAAGATGCCCGTGGTCTTGACCACCAGGCGGACATTGGGATCGTTCGGGAATGCCCTGGCAAAGGCTTCGACGACGGCGGCCGGATTCTTGCGCTCCACCCAACTGTCGATGTCGAACGAGGTCACGAAGATGAAGTCGTCCTCATGAATGCCATAGGTAGCGCGATCGACAGCTTCGACCGGGCCGAGGTCGATGCCCTTGCCCATGACATGCACGTTGCCGAAGCCGGCGTTGCGATAGACATCCTGCAAATAGGTGGTGGGCACCCACAATTCGTCCATCAGCGTGGCGCCACCACGATGCTGTTCCGGCATCACGGACGATTCCCACAGGGCAAAACCGATGCGGTAGCTGCCCGGCCGGGTATGGGCGCTGTATCGCGAAACCAGCGTCGGGATTTCATCGCAATTGAGATGATAGATCTCGATCGGACGGGCGAAACGTGTGCCGGTGTCGTTGTTGGGCGGCGTGACGAGTTCGATGTCGCTGTCGACCGTTTCCACGTCCACGCCGATGCTGTCGAGCGCGGCCATGGTCATCCGC
This sequence comes from Sphingobium cyanobacteriorum, assembly GCF_030580935.1. Lineage (GTDB taxonomy): Bacteria > Pseudomonadota > Alphaproteobacteria > Sphingomonadales > Sphingomonadaceae > Sphingobium > Sphingobium cyanobacteriorum. The sequence goes on from NZ_JAUQOM010000006.1 coordinate 165,505, forward strand.
ATGTTGGTGCCCAGGCCGGATGAATTCCTCGCCCGGCCGATGACGCGGAGAGGATAGCTGTCCGAAGCAGCCGGTAACGGAAGCCAGTCATAGCTGGCGCGCAGCGCGGCGATTTCCGGGGCGAGAGGCTCACCTTCCGCCGTGAAATAGCCGATGTCACGCCCGCCAAGATTGGCCATGACCAGGATTTCAAAGGGAGAAATCGCCAGCGACGGCCCGATCGGCTGGGTCATCCAGTCGAGGATCGTCTGCCCCACGAACAGGCGCCGTGCTTCATTTTCCAGGCCAAGCAGCAGAAGGTCGAACGCATAGGCGCAGCGGCCAGCGGCATTGCTGGCGTCATAGCGACGCTGATAGCCGGCATCGTCATTGCGCAGCCGGGCCATGAAGCCGGTTGGTTGGGGGAATTCGGTTTCGGTATCCCATGTTTCCGGCGATGTGGCGAATTCCCGCACGATCGAGTCCGGCACGAGGCTGACCGGCAGATTATTGTCGATCATGACGGACGTGATGTAGGCCCACATCAGATTGATGAAGTCATTTTGCCGGTTGAAGTGGATGGGCATCCGGTCGCCGAGCGTCGCCATGATCGAACGCGACACGGGCGATGATGCCAGTTGTGCGGGCAAGGCGCGGGCGCCCAGCCATTGCGTCAATCGTGGCGGCAGCGGCGGGGCGCTGCCGCGGAAGAAGTTGTTGCTGTCCCGGACAAAGCGCTTGAACAGGTCGATATATTCGACCGGATTGCTGGGCAGGCGGCCGCGGAAATTGCCGAATTTGGAGGCGAAGCTATCGAAATAGGCGGAGTGGCGACCCTCGCGATTGCGCCCTTGCAACGCGGCAATGGCGGTCGATGAAATGACCGGCGGACGATAGGGCTTGCCTGCCTGACGCAGGCGGATCATCCGGCCGAGCCGGGCAATGCCTTCATAATGCAGGAAGTCATAATTGCGTAACACCTGGGTCAGAACGGAAATCTTCCGCCGTTCAGCAACCGTGGCGGTCTTGGAGATGCGCAGCAGTTCGACCACCGCGTCATTACGGGAATTGGCATTGCGAAAACCCGTGATCGGCACGGTGATCGGCGTTGCGCCGCGTTCTTCGAACCAGAAATAATTTTCATGCACCATATCGATGTCGCAGCTCACCGCGCTGGGCGGGAGCAGTGCCGGTGCGATCGCAATGGTGAAGAAAACTTCCTGACCGGGAGGAACCGGAAGCAGGCTTAATTGACCGCGAAATTCATAGCCCTTGAGGATATTCCCCGCAGCGTCGCGGAAATTGCGAACGCCCAGGGCATGCTGGTCGTCCCACCAGGTATCGCCGCTGTTAACGATCCATCCCGATACCTTGAACATGTCGGACAGGTCGGAATCATCATCGCGCGCTTCCAGCGTCGCGTCATATGCGTTTTTCTTGTCCTCTTTTTTCTTGTCCTCTGTCGGCCTGGTTCCGGCCGCCAGCTTATTATCGGCGAACGCCCTTTTACGGTTCGTGCGTCCGCGCCCGGTTGTCAGGGGCATCGTTTCAAGGCCCTGTGTTTCAAGGCTCTGTGTTTCAAGGCCCTGTCCAAATTTGCCGCTGCCCTGATGCGGTGCCAGGTCGGCAGCATGGTCGGAGGCTGCTTCTTCATCAGCAGGATCGGTCACATCAGGGTCGAAGCCTGTCATCCCTTCGGCAGATTCCTCGAATGCGTCATCCCATGCGGAATCATCGGCAAGCGCCACAATATCCGGTTCATCGGACAGATCGTGCATCGTTGCATCATGATCGTTCAGATTGGCCAGTCCGACAGAAGTAAGGTCGGCCTGCTCCAGATCTGCGGGTTCCTGTCCTTGTTTTCCAGTCACTTTATCCCCCACATGTCATTCCGATTTATATCGGGCACTCTGATTCTGCTGCACTGCGACATTAGGGATGGCTGCGTGCGAGGCAATCAGAAATGTATGTTACCCCAAATGGCCGGATCGATGTCCCAGCGCGGGGCGTCCGGGTCCACCGCCAGCGGCAGCGGAAAGGCGCGCAGCAGCCCGTCCCCAGTATAGTTTTCTACCGGACGCCAGCGCCGGTCGATGAAACGGATGATGCTGTTCCAGTCGGATTTGAGATTGCGGTCCCGCAGATAGGCGTTGATGGTTTTGCGGCCGACGCCCGAATAGAAATCCGCGATGCGATGGTCGATCTTGGAATCCGGGTCGTCAATGTCCAGTTGCACACCCTCACCATCCCCCTGCCCATAAGTGGCGAACCATGCGCAGGGAATGCCATAGGTTTCGGAAATCACCAGCCCGTGGAGACTGGTGGAGACAATTCTGCGGCAGGATATGATTTCCGCCACCTTTGCGCGCATCGCTTCGGGCGTGGCGTCGCTGTAGGTGTTGATGATCTTGATCCGCTTGCTCCATTCTTCCGGGATGTCGTAGCGGCTATATTCGGGACGGTAGCTGACGCCGGGGCGTTGTTCGGTCAGTTCGGAAATGTGCAGGATGACGCCCAGGTCGTGCGTCTTTTCGACATCGTCGAGCGGCCAGATGCGGGGCAGCAGCCAGACAGGATCGCCATAGACTTCGGGGGCGTCGATGCCAGCGCTGCGAAACGTCGCGGCGCTCCGGGGGCCGCGGGTGGCATAGACGTTGAATTCGGTGTTCGGCGGCTTGAAATAGGGGGCGTCGCCCGTCATCGGGTTGCGCAGCGCATCGACGCCAGTGCCCCAGAAATGCAGGATGCCGTTCTTTTGCCCATGGCCGATCGTGCCGACCGCCACGACCCGCTCGCTATCCTCATCGAAATTGGCGCGCACAACGGGCATCCCGGCCAGCGAACTCACCATCACGGCGCTCAGTCCGTCGCCGAAATTGGTGTAGGGCTGTTCGGGTGTCGTTGCGACCCATGAGAGCGGAACGCGCAATCGATCGCGGTTCATGCGGATCAGGCGGTCGATTTCGGGGTCCGTAGGCATCGTTGCTTTCAACTGTGAGGGCTCAATATTGGCGCAAGCCATCACCGGGGGCATAAAGAAGTTCGATTCGCCCCGCAATCCATTTGATTAACTTGGTGCTTTTGGATTTTTTGTGCGGTGCAGCAGGGCGGTTCTTTTCTCTGGCCGCCATCGTCCTGGTGGCGTGACAATCATGATTGCCCTGCCTAGGGTTCAAGTCGCTATGAACATGGGCGACAAGACAGGCGGTGTGCCGGATGATGATGATGGGAACGGTCCGGCGTCCGACCTGTCGGCCATGCTGCGTCCGCGGCATATGTCCCGTCTGAGCTTTCCCGTCTGCATTGACGGCCGCCTGCTGGATGACGATTATACGGGGGTCGGTCATTATGCGGCGCGCCTGGCGCAAACGCTTGCCCGCCATGGCGCGGCGCCGCTGCGGCTCGATGCGGTGCCGCCGGCGGCGGGTGGCGGTGGCGTGGCTGCGCGGCTGGGCCGCTATGCGCGCGCGACCTTGCCGGGCGCGCGGACGGTCGAGCGCCTTGACGCCGGCGATGTGGGCGGCTTTTCAGGGCGGCTGCTGGGGCGTGACCTGTTTCGTGAAGCCTATCTGCATTTCAAATTTCGTGGCCGCCTGTTGCCGGTGCGTTGTCCAGGCGCGCCAGGCATCATGCACTGGACCTATCCGCTGCCGCTCTATCTGGAAGGGTGGCGCAACATCTACACCGTGCATGACATCATTCCGATCAACCGGCAGGATTTGTCGCCCGTCGACGGGGCGCGCCTGGCGCGTCTGCTGGGGCGGATCATCGAACGGGCGGACCGGCTGGTCACGGTTAGCGAGGCCGTGCGGCAGGACGTGATCGCCAGGTGGGGCTGCGCGCCTGATTTCGTGACGGCCTGCCACCAGGCGACGGATCTCGACACGGCCCATGATGCGGCGGGTGCGGGCGCGCGGGCGCATTTCCTCTATTATGGCGCAATCGAACCGCGCAAGAATCTCGTGCGTCTCGCGCGCGCCTATCGTGCCAGTGGCAGCGGCCGGCCATTGCTGATCGTCGGTCAGGATGGCTGGCGCGCGCAGGAGACGCGCGCCATGATCGGGGAGGGCGGCAATGTCCGCTTTCTGCCGTTGCAGAGTCGCGATGCGCTGACCGGATTGATACGTGACGCCCGTGCGATGCTGTTTCCCTCGCTCGATGAAGGCTTTGGCCTGCCGGTGGCGGAATCGATGGCGCTGGGCACGCCCGTCATGGCGTCGTCGATTCCGGCTTTGCGCGAAGTGGCGGGCGATGGGGCGCTGTTCGTGGACCCGCTGGATGAAGCGGAGATGAGCCGTGCAATAAGGGCGCTGGATCGAGACGATGGCTTGTGCGCCCGCCTGCGGGCGCTTGGCGTGGCGAAGGCGGTAGCCTATCAGTCATCCGCTTATTATGAGCGGCTGCACCGGATCTATGCCGATGTGGGTGGGGCCGGGGCGGGGCGTGCATGACATTGCGCATTGGTGTGGACGGTTACAATCTGGCGCTGCCTGCCGGTACGGGCGTGGCAAGTTATGGGCGCGCCCTGTGCCGTGCGATCACCGCGATCGGCGGCGACATCGATCTCATCTACGGCATAACCATGCGGTCCGACACGCCGTTGCACCTGCGCGAAACGCTGTTCTATTCGCGGTTGGGTGAGCAACTGGCGCTGGGCGAGCGGCTCAAAATGACCCTCAAGCGCCGGCTGGTGCGGGCGACAATGCTGCCGACCGTGCGCAAGCCGGTGGAAATTCCCGTCAGCGGCAGGGTGATCGCCGGCGATTTTGCCGAACGTGTGCCTGCAGCCAGGCGAATATTCACCCGTTCGGGGCTGTTCGATTCGTCGGTGCGCTATTTCCGCCGCTATGGCAGGCCGATGCGGATCGAAGTGCCCGATCCGCCCGCTGTCATGCACTGGACCTATCCGGTGCCGGTCGAGATGGTCGGCGCCAAAAATGTCTATACCCTGCACGACATCGTGCCGCTGGTGATGCCCTATGCCAGCCTGGAGGACAAAGCCTATTATAAGAGCCTGCTGCAATGGTTGCTGGACCATGCAGACGGCCTGTGCACCGTGTCCGAAGCGTCGCGGCGCGACATAATCGAGATGTTCGGGGTGCCAGAAGCCCGGATCGACAATCTTTATCAGGCGGCCGATCTGGGGGACCATGCGGTCATGGCCGCGGACGAGGATTTGCGGCTGTGGCTCGACCGGCTGTTCGATCTCGACCTGCACGGCTATTTTCTCTTCGCAGGTGCGATAGAGCCGAAGAAGAATGTCGGCCGCCTGATCGAGGCCTATCTCCAGTCCGGGGTGGAAACGCCGCTGGTGATCGTTGGCCGGGAAGGATGGCGAGCGGAACCGGAACTGCGCCTGCTGCGGGGGGGGAATGGGGCCCAGCTCAAGGCGGCGGCGCGGATACGCCGGATCGACTATCTGCCGCGCGCGCAGTTGCTGCGGCTAATGCGTGGCGCGCGGGCGATGCTGTTCCCCTCGCTATACGAGGGGTTCGGATTGCCGGTGCTGGAGGCTATGGCGCTGGGCGCGCCCGTGCTAACGTCGAACACCAGTTCGCTGCCTGAGATTACGGGCGACGCGGCGCTGCATGTTGACCCCTATGCGGTCGATGATATGGCGTCGGCGATCCGGTTGCTTGACGGAGATTCCGCTTTGCGGAAGCGGTTGAGTGCTCTAGGTCTCGCGCAATCGGAGCGCTTTTCCAACGCCCATTTCGAAAGACGCCTTGCCGAATTCTATGGAAAAACGGTTGGATAGAACGGTGCACGTAAAGATTGAACAGATGACAAGCGGAATGGATCAGAGGGTCACGATGACGAAGAACGCACGATTTCGTTGCACTGCGGCATTGGCATTTGCGTCTCTGACGACGGCCTGTGCCAGCATTCCGAGCAGCGGCCCTTCCGCACGTCAACTGTTCAAAAGCGAAAAGGCGCAGGCCGACGCGATCGGTTTCAGCATCCTGGACGTATCGGCGGAAAGCCTGCCTGCGCCGGAATTGTCGGAACTGACGACCACGGCGGCGCTGGAGCAACTCGCCAGCAGCGGCCGGGTGGACCTGTTGGGGCCGGGCGATATTTTGCAGGTCAATATCTACGAAGTGGGCGTTTCGTTGTTCGGCAGCGGCGTCACACTGGGTGGTGGCGATCGCGGCACCACCAATGTCAGCGTCAAGGACCAGGCGATGGAAGGTGTGACCGTCGATGACGATGGCTATATTTCCTTGCCCTATATCGGCCGCATCCGGGCCGCCGGCCGCACCACCGAGGACGTGCGCCGGGCGATCATTGCCGGACTGCGCGGCAAGTCGCAGGCGCCCCAGGCGCTTGTGACGGTCAAGGAAAATGTCACCAACACGGTGACGGTGGGCGGTCTGGTCGCCCAGCCTGGGCGGCAGCGTGTCTCGCTGGCCCGCGAGCGCATCCTGGACGCGGTGGCGGCCGCAGGCGGCCTGAAGGAGCCGGCGAACCAGTCAACCGCCATCCTGCGCTTCACCCGCGCCGGGCGCACGGTGGAAACATATCTGTCCGAACTGACGCCCGGTTCCACAGCCGACCTGCAACTGCTGGGTGGCGATCGCGTGGAGATTTTGCAGCGCGACCGCAGCTTCACCGTGTTCGGTGCGGCGGGCAGGGTGTCGGAGATCAAGTTCGAAAAGGCGGGCCTGTCGCTCAGCGATGCCGTGGCGCGGGCAGGCGGGCCGGATGGCCAGCAGGCGGACCCGGCAGGCATATTCGTGTTTCGCTATGAAAAGGATGCGGGGACGCCCAATGTTGAAAAGCCGCTGGTCTATCGGCTGGATATGACGAAACCGTCCAGCTACTTCCTGTCGCAGCGCTTCATGATGCGCGACAGGGACGTGATCTATGTCGCGAACGCCAGTTCGGTGCAGACGCGCAAGCTGGTGGAGATTTTCAGCCTGTTCACCTCGCCGCTGATCCAGGCGCGGGCCGTTACCCGGTGACAGCAGGAAAAGGGGCGGTATTTTGGTGCGCCGCGCCCTTATGATAACCACAAGATGCCGATGAAAAGACACTGTTGATCGCGTTGTAATGCATTCGGCGTTGAGGAGCGTTCAGGGGAAATTATGGGCGACGATCCTATGCGTATTTATCCAGTCATTCTGTCGGGCGGGTCGGGCACCCGCCTGTGGCCGCTTTCGCAGCCGCACAAGCCCAAGCAGTTCGTGCCGGTCGTGACCGATCGGTCGATGATCCAGGAAACCATCCTGCGCGTGGCTGGGCAGTCCGAATTTCTGGCCCCCATCATCGTTTCGGGCGAAAGCCAGAGCCATCTGGTGGTCGAACAACTGGCCGGCATCGGTATCGAACCGGCGGCGGTCCTGCTCGAACCGGCCGCCCGCAATACGGCCGCCGCCGTGGCGATCGCGGCGCACTGGATCGTGACGCACGATGCGGACGCGCTGATGATGGTCATGCCGTCGGATCATGTCATCACCGATCTCGACAGCCTGTACGCCGCCGTCAGGTCCGCCGCGCAGGCGGCGCAGGCCGGGTGCCTGGTGACATTCGGCATCCAGCCGACCCATCCCGAAACCGGCTATGGCTATATCGAGCGGGGGGATGCGCTGGCGGACGTTGCCAATGTCCATCATGTCGCCAATTTCCACGAAAAGCCGCCGCTGCCGCTGGCCACCAGCTATTTTGAGGGCGGACAGCATTATTGGAATGGGGGCATGTTCCTTTTTTCCGCGCGCAATTATCTGTCTGCGTTGCAGGATCATGCGCCGCAAGTCGCCGCCGCCAGTGCCGAGGCGATGGACAAGGCGGCCGTGGACGGCGTGACCGTGCGGCCGCAAGCCGCCGCCTTCATGGCCGGTCCCGACATTTCGATCGACCATGCCGTCATGGAAAAGGCCACCAATGCAGCGGTCGTCCCGGTCGACATGGGATGGTCCGATGTCGGATCATGGGACGCGCTGTGGGCGATCTGCGCGCGCGACGAGCAGGATAATGGCGTCAATGGCGACGGCTTCGTCATCGATGGCGCCGGCAACCTCGTCTATGTCAGCGATGGCCCGCCGGTCGCGGCCCTTGGCGTGCGCGACTGCGTGATCGTGTCGACGGCGGAAGGCATATTGGTCGCGCCGCGCGACCGATCGCAGGATGTGAAGAAGATCGTGGACCATCTGAAACGGCGCGGTACGGCGACGTGATGGGCGCGCGCATGGAGGCAAGGGCCATTGCGGAAGCCATCCTGCTGCGGCATGGTCATCATGCGGGGGGATGGATTTTTTCGTGGCCACGCCGGTTCGGACGTGATGAGTGGGGTAAATGAGCGAAGCGTCTGCACAAAAACGGATAGAGGCCGCCCGCTTCCTGGATGCTTTGCGGGTTCAGTGCAGTGTCATAGGCGCGTTGATCATGCGCGAGCTCCATACCCGCTATGGCAAGCGTGGTCTGGGCTATGCCTGGCTGTTCCTGGAACCGATGCTGCTGGCTGTGCTGGTGGTGTCGCTCAAGATGTTCTCCAGGGAACGCCATTATGGCGCCGGCATCGGCGTCGTGCCGTTCATCGTGCTGGGCTATACGATGTTCATCATGTTTCGCGGCATATGGAACCGCGCAGACAGCGCCCTGGAAGCCAATCTGCCGCTGATGTATCATCGCATGGTGACGTTGTTTGATATATTGCTGTCGCGTGCATTGCTGGAGGCGGCGGCTTCCATGACAGCGTTCGCCATGCTCATTGGCCTGTGCATCATGCTCGACATGGCTGACCTGCCCGCCCGCCCGCTCTATTTTTTCACCGGCTTTCTGCAATATTTCTGGTTCTCGTTCGCCCTGTCGATGATCGTATGCGGGGCCACTTACGAAAACAGCACATTGCAGAAATTCGTGCATCCGATCAGCTATATTTTGCTGCCGCTGTCGGGTGCCTTCTTCATGGTCAAATGGTTTCCTCATAATTTTCATGGACTTATCGCCTATTGGCCGATGACGTCAATGTTCGAGGAAATGCGTTATGGATGGTTCGAGGCTGCACCGGACGATTTTTTCTATCCCGCTTATGTCATCACCATTTGCATGGTTCTTACCCTGTTGGGCCTATTGTCGATCAAGCTCGTGCGGCGGAAGGTTGAATTGAAATGAACAAGCTCACCGATATTGTCCGTTCGAGCGCGGATCCCGACGTCCGGCGTCTGGCTCAAGAAGAGGATGAGGCGTCGCCGCGGCCCGCATCGGATGCGATCAAGCGCTATGTTTGGCGCTTGCGCTATTTCCTGGCGATCGTGATGCTGCCGACTTTGATCGTCGCACTGTATTTTGCGCTGTTCGCTGCCAACCAATATGAGTCGGAGGCGCATCTGGTGGTGCGTTCCAATAGTGGAGGCAAGGAATCGTCCGGCGGTCTGGATGCTGTCCTCAAATCTTTCGGCACGAGCGATTCCTCCAAGGAAGCAGCGACACTGGCCGACTATATGCGCTCGCACGATGTCGTGGCGTCGTTGCGACGTAACGACCAGTTGGTGGAGCGGTATCGGCGGCCCGAAGCTGACCTGATCAGCCGATTGCCGGTTGCTGATCCCACTGACGAGACGTTGCTCAAATATTTCAAAAGCCGTTCAACAATCGATCTGGACCCCGATACCGGCATCATGACGGTGAAGGTGCGTTCATTCCGTCCGGCGGATTCCTACGCGTTGATCAATGCCATGCTGGCGCTGGGCGAAAAGCGTGTGAACGCGCTCAATTTGCGGTCCTATGAATCGATGCAGGGTCTGGCCCGACGTCAGGTGGCTGATGCTGAAAAGGGGCTGCGCGACGCACAGGCCGGGCTTACGGCCTTCCGGCGCGGGCAGGGTGATGTCGATCCCCAGGGCAGCGCCGAGGCGCAACTGAAGCTGGTCACCGAACTGCGCAAGGAGGAAGCGATGGCGCGCGCCGAAATGGACGCGATCGCATCCCAGATCGGCAGCGACAATCCGCAATATCGCGCCCTGCAAAGCCGCGCGGTTGCGATCAACAGCCAACTCAATTCGCAACAGGGCTTCCTGGTGGGGAACAGCCGGTCGATCGCGACCCGCCTGGGGGACTATCAGGATTTGGAATTGCGCCGCGAATTTGAATCCAAACGCTATGCGGCTGCGGCTGCGGCGCTGGAATCCGCGCGCGAGCAGGCAACGCGCCAGCAATTGTTCGTCGTGCGCCTGGTGGAACCGAACATGCCGGAGAAGGCGACCTATCCCAAGGGCATGAAAACGATCTTCACGGTCTTTTTGGCTCTGGCGATCGCATATGGCATTGGCTGGTTGCTGTCGGCCGGTGTCCGGGAGCATAGTGCATGACACATGGTGCGCGGAAGGAGGCGTCGCCGCTTCCTGTTCGTAAGCTGGTTTCCAGGATGAAGCGTGCGATGGGCCACTATAAATCGGCCGGCGTACCAGTGTCCGCGGTGGTCCATGGCCTGATTGCGCGTGGCAACGCGGCACGGACGGATGAGGATTGGGCCAAGGCGGCGCGCTACTATAGTGACGCGCTCGACCAAGCGCCGGGGCTTGCGCATATCTGGATTCAGCTTGGTCACATGCACAAGCGGCTGGAAAATTACGAGCAGGCGATGGATGCCTATGCCAGGGCGGAAGCGCTTGATCCCGATGGCGAAGCTGCCGTGGAACAAGGGCATGTCGCCAAGCTCCAGCAACGCGGAGCAGTGGCGCTTCAGCATTATCTGCGCGCCTATCGTGGCGCGCGCAGAAATCCCGATGCGCTGCGTGAACTTTTGAATTTGCTGGAACGGGGGACCGGAATGAACAGGGAAGCGCTTACCGCTGCGTTGCAAGGGGGCAAGGTCAACAGGCCGCGTCGCCGGGCCCGCAAGGTAGAGGGCCTGGCATCCCTGACTGCGCTGCTGGAGCAGGTGGAGGGCCTGGACCTGGACTCTGCCCAGATCGCCGCGTTGCAGGAAGCCAGGGCACGGATCATGGACAAGGCTGGACAATCGGCCGGCGATGAGCCGTTTGACGGCCATGAAATCGTGTTCGATGCCTCTGACCTGATTTCCTATTTTGGCAATGCGCGGCTGCCAACCGGAATCCAGCGTGTGCAGATCGCCACCATAACCGGCGCGGTCGAAACGCGGCCTGAAGGTAGCGTGAAGGTGTGCTGCTTTTCCGATCAGGCGGCCAGTTGGTCCGAAGTGCCACTTGATGCCTTCATGGACTTATGCGCCCTGTCGCTGGAAAGTGGGGACAGGACCGATCCCGAATGGCTGGATGCTTACACCCAGCTCAAGATCGAGATCAGCCTGGCGCCTGCCCTGGAATTTGCGCGGGGTGCGTTCCTGGTCAACCTCGGCACATCGTGGTGGCTGCAAAATTATTTCATGTTCGTGCGGGAAGCCAAGCGCCTGTACGGCATTCGCTATATTCCCTTCGTGCACGACTTCATTCCGATCATGACGCCCGAACATTGCGTCAAGGAATTGACCCAGGATTTCATTAGCTGGGCGCTGGGCGTTTATCAGCATGCAGACTTTTTCCTGGTCAATTCGCAGGCCACCAAATGCGACCTGATCAAGGTCGCCGGGATATTGGGGCATGAAGTGGATGCCAGCGACGTGGCGGTCATTCCCCTGGACGCCGAATTTCGTTCGCCCGATGCCAAGGTCGCGCCGACGGACAAGCTGCGCGAATGGGGGCTGAGCGCGAATGATTTCGTGCTGATCGTATCGACGATCGAGTCACGCAAGAATCATATCGGTGCGCTCGACGCCTGGCTGGCGCTTATTCAGAAACATGGCGCGCGGCAGGTGCCCAAGCTGGTCTGTGTCGGCAATCGCGGCTGGCTGAATGACGAGGTCTATGCCCGGATCGATCAGTCGCCCTTGTTGCGTTCGCGTGTCGTCATGCTGTCGGGCCTGTCGGACGAGGAACTGGGCCTGCTCTACAAGAGCTGCCGCTTCACCCTCTATCCCAGCAATTATGAGGGCTGGGGCCTGCCGGTCACAGAGTCGCTGTGCTTCGGGAAGGTCCCGCTGTTGTCCGACAGTTCATCGCTGCCGGAAGCAGGCGGGCCGTTCGGCGTCTATTTTGAAGCGGGATCGACCAAAGAACTGACCGCCAAGGCAGAGCAACTGATTTTTGATCATGCCGAGCGTGCGCGTCTGGAAGCGAAGATCAAGGCCGATTTCAAGCCGCGCAAGTGGCAGGATGTCGCAGACCAGATCGGGCATGAGATCGAGGCATTCGTATCGCGCACCGCGACGGCCCCATCGGGCGACGCGGAAAGCGGATTGGCCGAACGGATCGAGCCCGTGCAATTCGGCGCTTTCTACCCGATTATACGCAATTTCGAACGACGCATCTGGAAAGGTCTGGGTTCGGCCGAAATCTATCGCAGCGGCACGGGCTGGTGGTGGCCCGACGACTGGGGGTGCTGGACGAAGCCCAATGGCGGCCAACTGGCTGTCCGCTTCACGGATCAGAAGGGACCAGTCCGGGGCTTTGTGCAATTGCATGCACCGCCGGATGATGTGACGAAATTTGAAGTCGCTGCTCCGGCGATCGGGTTTCACCTGGAGGGGACACTCAATCCCGGTGAGTATCGCTGGATAGCTATCGACATTCCAGAGATCGCCCCGGTCGAGGGTTTCCATATCCGGTTCAAGGGATCGCATTCCGTCGATGTCAGTGAACGAACAGGTGGGCTCGACTGCCGCGTTATCGCGCTGGGCGTGGGCGGTTTCTATTTCTGTCATGCCGACGATCTGGTCGCGCGCGCCAATTTCATCGAAGCCATGACGATTGGGGGCCTCAATCAACTGGCGTTCAACCGCGAGCCGGTGATATTTTGATGCCGGTGAACGGAATGTGAGAACAGGGTGGGGGGAAGAATCGTGAGCGCGGTCCGTCTGGAAACGAAGCGGGTAGTCAAGCCCTGGGGGAGGACCGATATCGGCGCCTTCCCCAATCCGGCACAGGAACAGGTGGGCGAAATCTGGTTCGACGGTCCCGAAGGCCGGCATCCCCCGCTACTCGTCAAATATATCTTCACCAGCGAGAAGCTGTCGATCCAGGTCCATCCCACCGATGCGCAGGCGCAGGCGGCGGGCCTGCCCGGCGGCAAGTCGGAATGCTGGTATATTCTGGACGCGCAGCCGGGTGCGACGCTGGGCATCGGCACCAGCCGCCGGCTGGATGATGATGCGTTGCGCGCGTCGGCGCTGGACGGGACGCTGGAAGCGCTGATGGACTGGAAGCCGGTACAACCCGGCAGCTTCTTCTACATTCCCGCCGGTACGGTCCATGCGATCGGGGCCGGTGTGACCCTGGTTGAAGTGCAGATGAACAATGACGTGACCTATCGCCTGTTCGACTATGGCCGTCCGCGCGAACTGCATCTGGACGCCGGGGTCGCGGTATCCGATGCGCGCCCCTATGCGTTGCCTGAACGGGTCATTCCGGCGGATCGGGACAGCAGCATGCTGGACCGGGATACAGCGCCCTTTGCGCTCGACATGCGGTGCTGGGCGGCAGGCCATGGGCAATCACTGGCGATCGACCAGGGCTGGTTCATTCCCCTGTCGGGATCCGGCACGATCGACGGCGTGCCATGGCGCGCGCATGAATGCTGGCTGGTGGAAGGCGATGTGGCCGTGACGACGAGCGAGGCGGCATCGGTCCTGATCGCGACTATGTGATCACACGGTCCGGTGCGTCGCCGGCGTGCGATCCGTCCAGGACGATGATGTCGCCGCCCAGATAATCCAGTTCGCGCCGGTCGTGGCTGACATAGACGATCGGGATGGCGGTCAGGCCGTGGAGCCGCGCGATCATGTCCAATATCTCCTGGCGACGGGCATCGTCGAGCGAGGAGATGGGTTCGTCCAGCAACAGATAATGGGGATCGGACAACAGCGCCCGGCCGATAGCGACCCGTTGCGCTTCGCCGCCCGACAGGGACGAGGGCCAGCGGTCGAGCAAGTCGCCGATCCCCAGCAGGTCGATCAGCGCCTGTTGCGACAGGCCATGGGTGCCGCCATCGGGATCGCCCCTGGGACGGCCGTAGCGCAGGTTCGCCCGAACCCGCATGTGCGGGAAGAGGCGGGGTTGCTGAAACACATAGCCGCAGCGACGGCGCGCGGTCGGCAGGTCGATGGCGGTGGCGCTGTCGAACAGGCGCCGGCCGGCGATGGCGACATGCCCGGCGTTCGGGCGCAGCAGGCCGGCGAGCATGTCGAGCACCGATGTCTTGCCGACGCCCGATGGACCGAACAGGGCGACGATGCCGCTGTCCGAACGAAAGGCGCAGGCAATCGCCCTTTCACCACGCTGCACGCACAGATCGATGTCAAAGACCATGGGACGGGCCTGATGGCGCAGCGCGACGTGCAAGATATTCGGACAGGATCAGGGCAGCAAAGGACAGGGCGATCGACAGCAGCGCGAGCCGCATGACCGCCGCTTCGCTATCGGGCATCTGCAACGCGGAATAAATGGCGATCGGCAAGGTGCGGGTTTCGCCGGGTATGTCGGAGACGAAGGTGATGGTCGCGCCGAACTCGCCGATCGACCGGGCGAAACCCAGCATCGCGCCCGCCACTATGCCCGGCAGCGCCAGGGGCAGGGAAATGGTGCAGAAGATCCGCAGTCGTGATGCGCCCAGCGTTTCCGCGGCCTGCTCCAGTCGCCGGTCGATTGCCATGATCGACAGGCGCATCGCCCGCACCATCAACGGCAGCGCCATGATCGCCGCCGCCAGCGCCGCGCCGGTCCAGCGGAACAGCAGGGTGACGCCGAACCATGCCATCAGCCAGCGACCGATCGGTCCCTGCGTTCCGAACAGCAAAAGTAACAGCCATCCCGTCACCACCGGCGGCACCACCAGTGGCAGATGGACCAGCGTGTCGAGCAGCAACTTGCCGGGAAAGCGCCGGCGCGCCAGCAGCCATGCCAGCGCGAAAGCGGGCGGCAGCATCGCCACCATAGCGGCGACGCCGATCTTCAGCGACAGGCCGACAATGACCCATTCATCGGCGGTAAGGCCCCATGTCACGATTCCGTCAAACCATCTTTATAACCGGGTCGCCGATCAACCCTGTCTGCTGCATAACGAAGCCGTTTGACAAATGCAGCGCAAAAAGATTGTAGATCGACACCTCAGGCGATAGCGCCATGGCAAGAGCATAATGAAGGCCGCACCCCAATAATCCCCATCATCGGAGCTGTGGAATGAAAGAACTCGTCGCGTTCGACCTGGATGGCACCCTTGCGGAAAGCAAGCAGCCCTTGGGCGAACCCATGGCGCAAGCCCTGGCCGATCTGCTGGGCGTCGCCCATGTCGCGGTGATTTCCGGCGGTGACTGGCCGCAATTCGAAAAGCAGGTCGCCAGCCGCCTGCCCGACCATGCCGACCGATCGAAATTGTGGTTGATGCCGACCACCGGCACCAAGCTGTACACCTACAAGGACGGGGCTTGGTCCCCGGTTTTCGCCGAATTGTTCGATGATGCCCAGAAAGCGGCGATCCTCAAAGCCTTTGATGAATCGCTGGAAGCCACCGGCTTCGTCCCTGAACAGACATGGGGCGAGCGGATCGAGGATCGCGGCAGCCAGATCACCTTCTCCGCCCTTGGTCAGCAGGCGCCGATCCATGCCAAGGATGTGTGGGATCCCGACTTTGCCAAGCGCAAGATCATCCAGGCCGACCTGCGCCAGCGGCTGCCCGGCCTGTCGATCAACATGGGCGGGGCGACGTCGATCGACATCACCCGCGAAGGCGTGGACAAGGCCTATGGCCTCAAGAAGCTGCGCGACGCGAGCGGTATCGCGCTCGATGCGATGATGTTCATCGGCGACGCCATCTTCCCCGGCGGCAACGACTATCCGGCGAAGGAACTGGGCCTTGATACGGTACGGGTGCGCGATCCGCAGGAAACCCTGTCGGTGATCGACGCGATCGTCGCCTGCCAGAAATGATTATCGCGTGCTGAAGCCGTAGCGGGCAAGGATCGCCTTGCCCGCCGGCGACAGCAGGAAACGGCGGAAAGGCTCCGCGTCCTTGCTTGTGCTGCCCTTGATCCGGGCGACCGGATAGCGGATCGGCGCGTGGCTGCTTGCCGGGAAAGCGCCGACCACTGACACGCCGGTGCTGGCGCGCGCATCCGTGGCATAGACGATGCCGAGCGGCACTTCGCCCCGCTCGACCAGCGCCAGCGCCGACCGCACATTGTCCGTGCGCACGATTTTGGCCGCGACCTGGGGCCAAGCGCCGAGCGCCGTGAGCGCCGCCTTGCCATATTTGCCCGCCGGCACGCTGTCGGGGTCGGCCATGGCCAGCCGCCCGTCACCCAGCGCGCGCGAGATCGGCATGCCACGGGCGATGCGCAGGCGGACGGGCCTGGCCCTGGGCGCGACAAGGACCAGGCTGTTGCCGGCCAGCGTGGACCGGCTGCCCGGCGCAAGCCAGCCGGCGCGGGCAACATCGTCCATCCACGCTTCATCGGCGGACAGGAACAGGTCGGCGGGCGCGCCGGCCTTGATCTGGCGGGCGAGCGCGGACGATCCGGCGAAGGACAGGACCGGACGGGGATGACCGCGTGCCGCCCAGGCGTCCGCCGCTGCGGTCATCGCCTCCTGCATGCTCGCCGCCGCCAGCAGCACCGGGCCACGATCATGCGGCACGGCATGGCTGATGGATGCGCATGACAAGGTCAGCAATGCCAGGGCGCGAAGGAGGAAGGCCGTCATGCCCTGTCTCTGCGCGTGGGGGGTGGATTTGGCAAGCTTTCGCCTGTCGCGCGGCTGGGTTAGGGGAGGGGGATGATCGATCGCCGGATTTATTGCTGACATGGCCATCGTGCGAAGCCAGTGCGGTCAATGCAGCATCGGGTGCGGGATCAGGGCCATCACCGGCGATGAGCGCGCCCTGTCGATCGAGGGGGACAAGACACATCCCGCCAATGCCGGCCTGCTCTGTGCGAAGGCAGCGCGGTTGGAGCAATCGGCGTCGCTGGACGGACGGTTGCTGCATCCGCTGGTCGATGGTCGCCGCCAGCGCTGGGACCGGGCGATCGCGCAGGCGGCGCAACGCCTGGCGGCGGTGGTCGCGCGCCATGGTCCCGGATCGGTTGCGTTGCATGTGGGCGACGGCCTGCTGACAGAGGATCTCTATGTCGCCAACAAGCTGATGAAAGGCTTTCTGGGGTCCGCCCATATCCACGCGCCGGGGGCGGGGGCGGCTGCCGCGATCCAGAAGGCGGCCTTTGGCGAGGATATCATGCCGGCCGCCTATGAGGATATCGACCGGAGCGAGATCATCCTTCTGACCGATGCAGCTTTGGCGTCGAGCCATCCGGTATTGATGGAGCGGGTGCAGGCGGCACGGCAGGATCATGGCGCACACCTCATTGTGCTGGGCGCGGCGGGGGCGGACATTGCGGCGGACCTGCATGTGCCGGTCGCCCCCGGCAGCGCGGCCCGGCTGATTGCCGGGCTGCTGCTGCATTGCCATGACGGCGGCATTCTGGATGCCGCCCGTGTGGCGCGCAGCATCCATGTGCCGGATGGTTTCTGGGCGGGGTTGCGGCCCGGCCATGATCTCTGGTCGGTGGCGCGGGCATGCGCCCTGAGCGCTGCGGACGTACGCGCATTCTATGACCTGTGGACATCGCGCAAGAAAGCGGTGACGCTCTATCCCGACCGGGATGCCTGCCTTGCCGTGGCTGTCATCGACCTGCATCTTGCGACCGGGCGGATCGGGCAGCCGGGCGCTGCGCCTTTTGTCTTATGCGCCAGGGCCAACGCCATGGGCATGCGTGAGGTCGGCTGCGTCGCGACGCAGCTTGCAGCGCATCTGGACTTCACGCCCGATGCCGTGGCGAACACGGCCCGTTTCTGGGGCGCGCGGGCGATGGCGCGGCAGTCGGGGCGGTCCGGCGACGCGCTGCACGATGCGATGCGCGCCGGTGACATAAAGGCGCTGTGGAGCCTGGGGGATGCGCCGGACGACCGCGACTGGCTGATGCAGGCGCGCGCTGCCGTGCCGCTCTCGATCCGATCGACAGCGCGATCGGATGAGCAGCATGATGGCTGGAGCCTGCTGCTGCCCTCGCCCGTCTGGGCCGAGAGGGACGGCACGCTGACGGGCGCCGACCGGCTGGTCAGTCGCCAGCGCCGCCTGTTCGACCTGCCCGGTGAGGCCAGGCCGGACTGGTGGGCGATGACCAGGGTGGCCCAGGCGATGGGCTGGGGCGATGCCTTTCATTATGAGCGACCGGCCGACATCTACCGCGAACATGTGCGGCTGACCGCCTATCGCAATGATGGGGCGCGGCTGCTCAACCTGAAGCGGCATGCGCCGATTTCCAACCCGGCCTATACTGAATTGACGCCATGGCGCTGGGGCGAGGTGCCGTTCGATGACGGGCGTTTCCCAACCGATGATGGCCGGGCGCGCCTGCTGCCGATCATGGTTCAGGCCGAGGCGGCGACAATCCCCTGAAGATGCGCGAGCAGCGTGTTGCCATTGGCGGCCCAGGTGAAGCGTAATGCGGCTGCGCGCACAGCCTGCTGATCGGGCGGGTCATCGAGCGTGGCGCGGATGCCTTCGGCGATGGCTTCAGGCGTTCGGTCCACGATGCGGCCGGCTTCGGGCCGGTCGAGCAATTCGCGCGCGCCGCCGACATCGGTGATGACGATCGGCGTGCCGCAGGCGAGCGACTCGACCCAGGCATTGGCCAGCCCTTCCGATTCGGACGGCAGCGCCATGACATCGGCGGCGGCGAAGATGCGCGGCAATTTGTGATGGGGTACAGAGCCGAGGAAGCCGATCCGCCGTTCAACCCCCAGGTCCTGGGCCAGATTTTCCAGCGTCCGCCGATAGGCGCCCTGGCCCGCCAGCAACAGGGTCATGTCTGGCAGGGCGGGCAACGCCCGCACCAGCAAATCCTGCCCCTTGCGCGGGATGAGGGCGCCAACGCACAGCACCACCGGGCCGCTGAAGCCCAGCGCTGCCTTGGCCGCGGCGCGATCGGCGATTTCGAACGTGTCGAGATCGACGCCGGTGTAATGGACGCGGATCTTGTCGGCATCGATGCCCATGCGCGCCATCGACCGGCGCATCGCATCGGATACGGCGAGCAGGCCCGCTGCGCCCTCCGCCGCGTACCGGACCAGCTTGCGCGTGCTTTTCTGCGTTCCCCAATGGTGAATGTCGGCGCCGCGCGCCTTGACGGAATAGGGAATGCCCAGCGCCTTCGACAGGCGTTGCGCCACCGGGCCATCGGGAAAGAAGAAGCTGGCGTCGATCACGTCGAACGGCTTTTCCGCATGAAGCCGTTTGACCAGTGGCAGGATCGCGCGGGTCATGGTGCTGACATTGGTGCGCCCGCCGAACTTTGGAATGATCGGAAAGGTCGGGCGATAGACGGTGAGTTCGCGCCAGCGTTCCTTGGCCGGCAGCGCGCGCAGCGGCGCATAACGGCCGGCCAGCGAGAGCGGCCAGGGCGGCAGGCCGACCGGGGCGATGACCGTGACATTCACATCCGGCCGACTCGCCAGTTCGCGCGCCTGCCGTTCCACGAACACGCCGAAATTGGGGCGGCTGATGTCGGGGAAGAGGGTCGATAGCATGAGGACGTTGAGCGTCATGGCCTCTCTTTGCGCTGCGCAGCCTTTCGCGATGGTTAAGCACCGCGCGCCGCCTTGGCTAGAGCCGTCGGACGAGTTGCACCGCCACAGCGGCCCATGGCGGGTCGGTCAGCACCAATTGCCGTCCGCCAGCCCCCAGCGGCAGCAATTGCAGGCGGTCCCCTTCGCGCCCGATAAGGCGGCCGAAGAGAAAACGTCCGGCCGGTCGGGGAAAGAGGATGTCACGGTTGAGCGCGCTTGAAAATTCGTCCGGCGCGATGCGGCGGCACCAGATGGCGTCGCCGCTGCGATAGTCGCCGATGCTGGCGCTGACATGGACGCCGACCATGCCGTCGGACCCGACCGGCGCGGGGAAAGCGAGCGGTCGGGTGGGCGCGCGCGCGCCGTCCGGGCCGAGCAGGGCGGCGACCGGCAGATCGGCCTGGCCAGGCAGGGCTACCAGATCGGCGGTCGTCACGCCCAGGGCCAGCGCGATCCGGTTGAGCCATTTGACCGATACGGTGCGGGTGCCGGTTTCCAGTCGTCCGATCGTCTGGGCGGTGGTCGGCGGGTCGCACAGGGCCCCTACCTGTTCCAGCGTCAGGCCCTTCGCCTTGCGAACCTCGCGAATGCGGGTGATCATATGACCTCGCTTGATAACCTATTTGGTTTTCTCTTTCCTACAGTTTATCCCGCATGGCAAGGCTTTGCGTCCCGGCAACAGCAGCAGGAGATGCCCCCATGATCGCCCATCATGTCGAACAGATGATCGAGGGACCGGACGGTCGTTGCCATAATGTGCGGGTGCATGTCGGCGAATCACCACTGTCCTGGCTCCATGCGCGGGGGCATCTGAGCGCGCGCCATTATGCCGCCGGGGACATGTTGCGACGGGATTGGGAAAGGGCGGGACTGGCCGCGCGGGTGACGATGCGCTGGGACGCTGCCCCGCGGGAGGGCGGACGGCGCGGGCAGGGACGACCGGGCGATCCGACGCTGGCGCAGATGGCGGCGCGCGAGCGCTTCGATGGCGCGATCGCGGCGGCAGGGCCGGGGCTGGCGGACATATTGTGGCGCGTCGCCTGCGCCGGGGAAGGGCTGGTCGCGGCGGAAAAGGCGCTGGGCTGGCCGAGCCGGGCCGGCAAACTGGTGCTGACGCTGGCGCTCGACCGGGTGGCGGGCTGGTATCGCGTGCCGTGAGCGATCCTAAGCCATCATCCCCGCGCCCAGCAGCAGCAGCAATTTGACATCCATGGCATAGCCTTCCGCCCGCCAGGCGGCGATCCGGTCGGGCAGGGTGGCGATCGGCACGCGATGGACGATAATGTCCTCGCCCGCGACGCCGCCGCCCATGCCGGTCCGTTCCAGATCATGGGCGCGGAACAGGGTGAAACTTTCCGACACCATGCCCGGCGAGCTGAAGAACTGGCCGAGCGATTCGAGCCGGGCGGGGCGGTAGCCGGTTTCCTCCTCCAGCTCGCGCGCGGCGGCCAGGCTGGCCTCCTCGCCTTCCGTTTCGTCGCCGACAAGGCCGGCTGGCAGTTCGATGCAGCGGCGGCCCAGCGGCACGCGATACTGATCGACCAGCAGGACATGCGCATCGTCGATCGCCAGGATGACGGCGGCATGGATGCCCCGCGCGCGGCCGACATATTCCCATTTGCCGCGCTTCCTGGCAGTGATGAAACGGCCGGCCCACATCACTTCTTCCGGGGCGCTCCGGTCGGGGTCGGTCATAATTCGATCAGCCTGTCGGGCAGTTCATTGATGTCGTCGTCGGCGCGCGGGAAATGGGCTGCCAGTACCACGCCGACCTGCCGCACCGCTTCGGCCAGTCCTTCGCCCGCCCGGCCCGCGCGGATCGCGTCGATCAGCGCGGCCATCGCGTCGCCCCAGGCTTCGGGCGCGACCTTTTCATTGATCGCGCGGTCGGCGACGATTTCGGCGCGATGCTCGTCCAGCGAGAGATAGATGAGGACGCCGGTACGCCCGCGCGTGCGCGCTTCGGCAGCGGTGCGGAACAGCAGGATCGCGCGCCGCCGCACCCGCCGCGCCCTGGTGGCGCGCGGGGTCATCAGCATCCGCAGCGGCATGATCGCCAGCAGGTAGCGCACGACCAGGAATTTGAGGATGAGCAGGCCGAGCAGCCCGGTCAGCAGCTTCCAGTCGGCCAGTTCATGCTCCCAGTCGAGCAGCAGCATCGAGAGGAAGGCACGTAGCTGCGCGGGGAAGGCGGCCATCAGGGCCAGCGCGATGAACACCGCCGCCGCCGCCCAACTCAGGCCCACATCATGATAGCTGTCGGACCGCCGCGCGACGATGGTGACGATCTCGCCGGACGTATGCGCTTCGGCGTTCGCCACCGCGCTCGACACCAGATCATGATCCGATTGAGTGAGATGAAGCTGCATCACCAGTCCCCCGACGCGCCGCCGCCGCCGAAGCTGCCGCCGCCCGAAAAGCCGCCGCCGCTGTCGCCGCCGCCCCAGCTCGATCCGCCCCAGCCACCGCCCGATCCCCAGCCCGAACTGCCGGCGCCCGGTCCCCAGATGATGATCGGTGCGCTGCCGCTGCCACGCCGGTAACGCTTGCCACCCTTGGCGCGGGACAAGAGTGGCAGGATGACGAAGAAAACAATGAACAATATGATCCAGAAGGCGATGATGCCACCGCCGCCATCATCCTGACGGCGCACCTGTTCCTCCGCCTGCGCCGCGCGCTGCTTCGCCTGGTCGGGCGGCAGGGCAAGCAGGGTCGTGATTTCGTCCACGCCGGCATTGATGCCGCCCGGCATGTCGCCCGCCTTGAAGCGCGGCGCGATGGCGTTGCGGACGATCTGGGACGAAAGGGCGTCGGTCAGCACGCCCTCCAGGCCATAGCCGACCTCGATCCGCACCTTGCGCTCTTTCGGGGCAATGATCAGCACCGCGCCATTGCTGTCCTTGTTGCCGATGCCCCAGGCGCGGCCCAGCCGATAGCCGTAGTCGGCAATGTCATAGCCCTGAAGGTCGGGAATGGTCGCGACCACCAGCGATCGGCCACTGGCTTTTTTCTGCGCAATCAGCCTGGCACTGAGCGCCTGTTCCTGCGCCGGGTCGAGCAGGTTCGCCGCGTCGACCACGCCCTTGTCGTCGAAAGCGGGAAAGCTCTGCGCCCACGCCGCCGGCGCGAGCGCCAGCAGCGTGAGAATCAGGAGCAGGCGGCGGATCATCCGATCAGTTGCCGAAGTCGACCTTCGGCGCCTCCTCCGCGCCCGGCGTCGTCGCCTGGAACGGGGTCATGGGCTTGGCGCCATGGATCAGCTTCGCGCCGATCGCGTCGGGGAAGGTGCGGATGCGGGTATTATAGGCCTGCACCGCGCCATTATAGTCGCGGATGGCGACGGCGATCCGGTTTTCCGTGCCCTCCAGTTGCGACTGGAGTTGCAGGAAATTCTCGTTGGTCTTGAGGTCGGGATAAGCCTCGACCGACGCGAGCAGGCGGCCAAGGCCCTGGCTGAGCTGCGCCTGGGCGGCCTGGAACTGCGCGACCTTGGCGGGGTCGGACAGATCTTCGGCATTGACCTGGATCGACGTTGCCTTGGCACGGGCCTCTGTCACGGCGGTCAGGGTCGCCTGTTCCTGCTTGCCCGCCGCCTTCACCGTGGCGACCAGATTGCCGGTCAGGTTGGCGCGGCGCTGATATTGCGCCTGGACATCGGCCCATTTGGCCTTCGCCTCTTCCTCGGCGGTGGGCACGCTGTTGATGCCGCAGGCGGACAGGGCGAGCGCCCCGAACAGCGGCAACATGGTCTTGGAGAAGCGGCGCAGGAGCGTCATGGAACATCCTCGGCTTTTGTTTCGCTGCTGGAAATAGGCCGTTGCCCTGCCCGGCGCAACGGCCCATCCTGATATTATCGCAAATCATGCAAGGAGTTGCACATGGGGCTGATTTCCGAATTCAAGACATTCATCAATCGCGGCAATGTGATGGACCTGGCCGTCGGCGTCATCATCGGCGGCGCGTTCGCCACCATCACCAAGTCGCTGACCGACGACCTGATCATGCCGGTGGTCGGCTATATTTTCGGCGGGGCGGACTTTTCGGGCTATTTCATCCGGCTGGGCGAATTGCCCGCAGGCTTCAAGGGCAACCCGCAAAGCTATGCCGACCTGAAGGCAGCCGGTGTCGCCATGTTCGGCTGGGGCCAGTTCCTGACCGTGCTGGTCAATTTCATCATTCTGGCCTTCATCATCTTCCTGCTGGTCAAGGGGATGAACAGGCTGACCGCCAAGCCCGAACCCGCACCGGCCGAGGCGGCGCCGACGCCGGAGGATGTCCTGCTGCTCCGCGAAATCCGGGATTCGCTCAAGAAATAATCGTTTTTGCGACGAAACGAGCCGATCGCCGGAACCATCGCAAGCGCGGCCAGTTGATCGGCGTCAGGGTTTGGGAGGGCAAGGCCACCCCATACTCGTGCCAAACGACGTCAGCCCCAGGGGGCGCAACAGGAGAAAACGCCGTGAAAACTTTCGTCACAATCCTTGGCCTTGCCAGCATGGTCGCACTCGCCGCGTGCGATTCCAAGCAGGAGAACAAGGTTGAGAATGCGTACGAGAATCAGGCGGACGCACTCGACAATCAGGCCGACAATATGGAAGCGCTGGCCGACAATCTGAGCGGCAACGCCGAAAATGCGGCCGAGAACGCTGCCGATGCGATCGAGAACAAGGCCGAAGCCACCCGTGAAGCGGGCGAAAAGGCTGAGGAAGCCGTCGAAAAGAAGCAGTAAGGCCAGTTCCAGGTCATATTGCAAAGGGCGTCGCAAGCAATCTTGCGACGCCCTTTTTCGGTTCGGCGCGCCTTTAACGGCCCTTTAACCACGCCCCGCCATGGTGCCGATTGCGCGCATCGGTAGGGCCGGCAGGGAATGGACGAACTACTTCAGGAATTCATATCCGAGACGCAGGAGACGCTGGAGGCGCTCGCGGGCGAAGTGATCGCCTGGGAAGCCGATCCGGGCGACCGCGACCGGCTGGATGCGATCTTTCGCTTTTTTCACACGGTCAAGGGCAGTTGCGGCTTCCTCAACCTGCCGCGATTCGAACGATTGAGCCATGCCGCCGAAGATGTGCTGTCGGACATACGCGCCGGCAATCGTACGGCCGATCCCGCCACTGTCAGCGCGGTGCTGGGCATCATGGACCGGATCGGGGAACTGGCCGAAGCGGTGGCGGTTGGCGCGGCGTTGCCGAACGAGAATGACGATTTCCTGATCGGCGCATTGAGCGCGCTGCCCGACGAGGGCCAGCCGCAAGCCAGGGCGGCGACGGCGCCGGCCACCGCGCGACAGGGCGGCGCGCAATCCGGGCCGCGCACGATCCGCCTGCCACTCAGCCTGATCGATCAACTGATGAACGGCGTGTCGGACATGGTGCTGGCGCGCAACGAATTGTCGCGCAAGCTGCGCGAGCGGACCGCCGATCCCGAACTGGACAATGTGTTCGAACGACTGTCGACCTGTGTGGCCGACATGCGCGACGTGATTTCCAAGACCCGGATGCAGCGCGTCGATCGCCTGTTCGCGGCCATCCCGCGCATGGTGCGTGACCTGGGACGCGAACTGGGCAAGCGCATCGACCTGACGCTGGAAGGCGGGGATGTCGAAATGGATCGCGAGATGGTGGAGATGGTCGTCGACCCGCTCACCCACATCGTGCGCAACAGCATCGACCATGGAATCGAGGCGCCGATCAAGCGCCGCGCCGCCGGCAAGCCGGAAGCCGGCAGCCTGCGCGTGGAGGCGCGCCAGTCGGGCAACCAGATCGTCATTGCCATCACGGATGATGGCGCGGGCATCGACACCGCGCGGCTGGTCGAAAAATCGATCGCGGCCGGCCGGCTCAGCCCCGACGCCGCCGCCCGCCTGACCGAACAGGAAAAGCTCGACCTGATCTTCCAGCCCGGCCTTTCCACCGCGAATCAGGTGACGGCGATTTCCGGGCGCGGGGTCGGCATGGACGTGGTGCGCGCCAATGTGGAGCGGATCGGCGGGGTCATCGCGCTCGACAACAATCCGGGCAGGGGGCTGTGCATCACGCTGCGCGTACCGCTGACCCTGACCATCATTCCCGGCCTCATCATTCGCGCCGGGGGGCAGCATTTCGCGATTCCCCGCGCGGCAGTCGTCGAAATCCTCCACGACAATAATGAAACGCTCCAGATCAGTGACGTGGGGGGCGCCAAGATCGCGACCATCCGGTCGGTGCGTCATTCGATGATCGACCTGGAAGAGGTGCTGGGGATGGAAAAACCCGTCGAAGCCGGGCCGCGCGCCATTATGGTGGTGCGGTCGGCGACTGGCGTGCCCTATGCCATGGGCGTGTCGGCGGTCGACAATCATGAGGAACTGGTCATCCGTCCGGCATCGCCGCTGGTGATGGCGACCGGCGTTTATGCCGGCATGACCCTGCCCGACAATGGCAAGCCGATGCTGCTGCTCGACGCCGCCGGCCTCGCCAATGCGGCGCACCTGCCCAACATCATCGACGATCGGGCGGCGCGGCAGCAGGAGGCGGCGGCCGATGCGCAGACGGGCGTGGAGATGGTCGCGGCGCTGCGGTTCGAGGAATTGTCGGGGGAACGGCGCCTGCTCAAATTGTCGCTGATCGAACGGGTCGAGGATGTCGACGCGCGCCTGTTCGGCCGATCGGGGGGGCGCGCCTATGTACGGCTCGACGGCCGGCTGGTGCCCGTCGCCAACGGCCTGTCGCAATTCGATCGCGACAAGGTTTCGGCATTGCGCCTGCGCGATGACCGGCGCGAAGTCTGTTATCCGGTCGCCGCTGTACTGGACATTGTCGAAATGCCTGCCGTGCCGGACATGGTGGCGATGCAGGGCCTGCTGAGCGGCGTGGCGGTGATCGATGGCGAGCATCTGGAGGTCATCAATCCTTTTGCCCTGTTCGCGACCCTGCCCGAAGAGAGCATCGTGGAACAGGCGCGGGGCCGCTGTCTGCTGGCTGACGCCGATGATGGCTGGACACGCGAGATATTGGCGCCGCTCTTGCGCCAGGCCGGGCATGACGTGGTGCTGGGCCTGCCCGGCGACGCGATCGTCGATCCGGGCGACGTGGTGCTGTGCACCGGCGGCGATGCGGCGCAGGCGGCGGAAATCATGGGATGCCGCGTCGTGCACCTGCGTGCGTCGCCGCGTCCGGTGGGGCCGCAGGACGGCAGCATCTATCGTTATGATCAGGATGCGTTGATGGCGGCGATCGCCGGGCGCCGGGCATAAGGAGCGCGATGATGGATCAGCTTTACCTTCTCGCCACCCTGGCCGGCACGCGCATCGCGGTCGATGCCCGCGAGGTCGAGGCAGTGGTCCGCCTGACCGACATTTCGCCGGTGCCGGGCATGGGCGTGCATGTCGCCGGCCTGTCCGCATTGCGCAGTCGTGTATTGACGATCATCGATGTCGCCGCGCTGATTCGCGGCCAGGCGACCGCCGCCGAACGGCGCGGGCTGGCGATCATCGCCAATATCAGCGGTCACAGCTATGGCCTGATGGTCGATGGCGTGTCGGATATTTGTCGCGTGCCCGATGGCGAGCTGCCCCTGCGCGGTCAGCTCGATCCGGCCTGGGCCCCTTATGCCCGCGCCATTGTCGAGCATGAAGGCCATCCCTGGCTGCTCGTGTCGCTCGCCGCCTTCATCGAAGGCGGGGCGGTGGCGCAGGCCGCGTGAAAACTCTTCTCCGCCTGTTTACCAAATGCTTGGCTTTGCCGGTTAAACCCGTCGCAACGGGACGCAAAAACCTAAGGGACGCTTCATGAAGAATTGCCTGGTCGTCGACGATAGCAAGGTCATCCGCAAGGTGGCGCGCCACATACTGGAATCGCTCGACCTGACGGTCAGTGAAGCGGTGGACGGGCAGGACGCGCTGACCCAGTGCGAAGCCTCCGCGCCCGATGTCGTGTTGCTCGACTGGAACATGCCGGTCATGAGCGGCATGGAATTTCTCCAGGCGCTGTCGAGCGCCAAGATGACGGCCCGTCCCAAGATCATCTTCTGCACCACCGAAAATGGCATCAGCCATATCAAGGCGGCGGTCGAGGCCGGCGCGGACGAATATGTGATGAAGCCGTTCGACCGGGAGACACTGGAAAGCAAGCTGGCGATCGTCGGGGTGATCTAGCGGCCTGGATTGCCGCATCCCTGACGCATTTTCAGGTCCCTTCCTTCCTTGTATCCCGCAGAAAGTCCTCGTGATGAACGCCATGGTGCCGATCATGACCAGCCACAGGAGCGAAGTCCGCTCCCTCCGCACCATGATTGTCGACGATTCGGTCGTTGTGCGTACCGTGATAGAACGTATATTGAATGCTGACCCGGCCTTCACCGTCGTCCACAAGACCAACAGCGCGGAACATGCGCTGAGCTATCTGGCGGATCATG
Source organism: Sphingobium cyanobacteriorum (assembly GCF_030580935.1). Taxonomy (GTDB): domain Bacteria; phylum Pseudomonadota; class Alphaproteobacteria; order Sphingomonadales; family Sphingomonadaceae; genus Sphingobium; species Sphingobium cyanobacteriorum. The sequence goes on from NZ_JAUQOM010000006.1 coordinate 193,512, forward strand.
CCGTCGATCTGGTGTTGCTGGACATCGAACTGCCGGGGCAGAGCGGCCTTGCCGCATTGCCGCAGATCTTGCGCGCCAATCCGCTGGTCAAGGTCGCGATCCTGTCGGGCAAATGCGAGGAAGGCAGCGCCGCCGCGGTCGAGGCGCTGGCCCTTGGTGCCAGCGATATCCTGTCCAAGCCGGGCAGCGGCAGTTTTGGCGAACAATTTCCGCAGGCGTTGATTGGCCGGCTGCATCGCCTGTTCGGCGATCGTCCCGCCGCGCCGGCCTTGCCGCATGTGCCGGTGCAGGTGGCGGCCGAACCGGCGGCCGTGCCGCTCGCTTGCCTGGGCATCGGGGCGTCGACGGGCGGCATTCACGCGCTGGGGCAATTGTTTCAGGGTTTGTCCGCGCCGCTTGGCGTGCCGGTGCTGCTGACCCAGCATCTGCCTGCCAGCTTCACCGTCTATTTCGCGCAACAACTGGCGCGCATGACCAGCCTGAAGGTCCAGGTGGCCGAAACCGGCGATCTGCTGGTTCCCGATACGGTCTATGTCGCGCCGGGCAACGCCAATCTTCAGTTGCGTCGGGGGTTGCAGGGCCGGGTGATGATCATGCTCAATCCCGAACGCACGCCGGCCGGGAATCTGCCCGGTGTCGATCCGATGTTCGCCAGCATGGCGGACATTTACGGGGCCGGCGCGGCGGGCGTCGTGCTGACCGGCATGGGCCGCGACGGCACCATCGGTGCGCGGGATATCGTGGCGGCGGGCGGATGGATCGTGGCGCAGGATGAGGCGAGCAGTGTCGTATGGGGGATGCCGGGGTCGGTGGCGGGTGCGGGGCTGACCTGCGCGATCATGGAACCGCTGGGGATCATGCCCTTCGTCGCGCGTCGCGGCCGGGTGGCGGCGTGATGAGCGCCTCTTCGCCCGGCGGCGGGCTGCAAGGGGCCGCACGCATCCTGTCCGGGCTGCTTGAGGCGCGCACCGGCCAGGTGCTGTCCGAAGGGCGCGCATGGCGCATGGAAACCGCGTTGCGGCCGGTGATGCGGGCGCACGACCTGCGCGATATAGATGATCTGGCGGCACAGGTGCTGCGCAAGCGCAACTCGCCACTGGAGGCCGATGTCGTCAATGCGCTGCTCAACAATGAAAGCAGCTTTTTCCGCGACCTCCAGATTTTTGACATGATCCACCGGCAAATCCTGCCCCATATCCGCGCCGAAAAGAAGGATCGCACGCTGCGCATCTGGAGCGCGGGCTGTTCGACCGGGCAGGAAGCCTATTCACTGGCGATCCGCCTGCGCAATGATGCGGCGCGCTGGCAGGGCTGGCGGATCGAGATATTGGCGACCGATATTTCCACTGCCGCGATCGACCAGGCGCGATCCGGTGTCTTTTCGCAGATGGACGTGCAGCGGGGCCTGGGGGTCGGCGACCTCATCAAATGGTTTGCCCCCCATGGCGAGGAATGGTGCGCCAGCCCCGAACTGCGGCGGATGATCGATTTCCGTCACGACAATCTGTTCGACGCCCGCGCGCCGCAGGGCGACTATGACCTGATCCTGTGTCGCAACGTCCTGCTCTACTTCACCCCCGAACGGTGTCAGGCGGTGCTTGGATTGCTGTCCCGCCACAGCCACGCCCAGAGCGTGCTGCTGCTGGGCGCGGGGGAAACCGTGATCGGACAGGGTGAGGAATTCATGCCGCATCCCGAATTTCGCGGTAGCTATGTCCGCAAGGTCGGCCTGCCGGATGTCGCGGGTGGCCCGATGCGCCGGACGGGGTGACGGCACGCCATTACCCCGCTTGATTGCTGCGCCAGTCTCCGTCATTGTCACAGGACAGGTGGCCCGATGTGCCGGGCGAGCCGGAAGGGCGCGATGATCGAGCATCTGGAAGTGACAGGCCTTTCGCGATGACCGATATTCCGATGATCGAAACGCCATCGCCCAATTATGACGAGCGCAGCCTGCCCATCACCATGCTGGTGCTGCACTATACCGGGATGCCGGACGCGGCGAGCGCGATAAACTGGCTGGCCAACCCGCAATCCAAGGTGTCGGCCCATTATGTCGTGACGGAGGATGGCCAGATCATCCATATGGTCGATGAAGCCAAGCGCGCCTGGCACGCCGGCCGGTCGCACTGGCGCGGCATTGATGATGTGAATTCCGCCAGCATCGGCATAGAAATTGTCAATCCGGGGCATGAATGGGGGTATCGCCCCTTTCCCGAAACCCAGATGGGATCGCTGATCCCGCTGATCCACGACATCGTCCAGCGGCACAGGATCACGCGCGGCAATATCGTCGGCCATAGCGATGTGGCGCCGGCGCGCAAACAGGATCCGGGTGAACTGTTTCCCTGGGGGCAACTGGCCCGGTTGCGCCTGGCGTTGCCGCGCCCGACCAGGAATCTGATGGACCCGCACTGGACCGATGGCGGCTTCATGCTGGCGCTGGAACGCTTCGGCTATGACATTGCCGATCCGCAGGCAGCGGTGCTGGCCTTTCAGCGACGATTCCGGCCGGAACGGATCGACGGCGTGATCGATGGCGAATGTCGCGCGCTGTTGCTTGCCTTGCTGCTGCCCAAGCCCAGAGGGGATGACTAAAGGCCCGAATCAGTTTAAAGGCAAGTTTCGCCAGAGGGCCGGGCGGCCGCGGCGTGGCGGGTAACTGCCACGGCGAGGAAAGTCCGGGCTCCACGAAATGACGGTGCCGGTTAACGACCGGCTGGAGTGATCCAAGGGACAGTGCAACAGAAAGCAGGTCGCCCAGTCTTCAGGACTAAGCCTTCGGGCAGGCGAAATTGAAAGGGTGCGGTAAGAGCGCACCGCGTCTGCGGCAACGCAAGGCGGCACGGTAAACCCCACCGGGAGCAAGACCGAATAGGGACGGCGCGCAGCCGAGAGGCTGCTAGGCAGATTTCGGCCGAGATCGTCCGGGTTGGTTGCTTGAGGGCCGGAGTAATCCGGCTCCTAGAGGAATGGTCGCCTATCCCCATTTGGGGTGGACAGAACCCGGCTTACAGGCCCTCTGGCGAATTTTCCGACATGCTGCGGCGCGGCGGGGTGGCGTTTTGATGACGTAATCCCTACTCTGTCCCAATGGCAAGACAGAGCCGATCCAATGACTGGGGCTTTCCCCGATGGCGCGCCTATGGCGCAGCGCGTGAGGCGCAGCGCGTGCGGATGTGCGACCGTTTCGGCTGTGACAAGCCGGGTGACTGCCCCGCGCCCAAGTCGCCGAACAGCCCGGAACGCTGGTATTTCTGTGCCGATCACGCCGGGGAATATAATCGGAACTGGGACTATTTTCAGGGCCTGGACCAGGAAGAGCGGGAGCAGCGCGAGCGTAACGAGCGCCGCGACGCCAGCGGTTTCCAGTCCAGCGCCTATCATGGCTGGGGTGGACCGGGCGACGGGAGCCGGTCGCGCGACGAACTGCACGCCTTGCAAGCGCTGGAGCTGGAGGACGACGCCGATTTCGAGGCGGTGAAGAAAAGCTGGCGGCGGCTGGCCAAGGCCTATCATCCCGACGTGAAGCCGGGCGACGCGGATGCTGCGGTGCGGTTCCAGACGATCCAGGCCGCCTATGAAGTGCTGCGCATGGCCGAGGAGCGGAGGACCTGGAAACCGCGCGGAGCAGCCGATTGAAGGATCATGTCCGCGCCAACTGGCGCACTGTCGCGCTGATTTGCCGCAAATGTTCAAAGAAGCTGGGTGGCGGGTTCGGCCCGAAGGGCGACGAGCGGCTGGCCAGGGCGCTGCGCCGTCATCTGTCGTTGAAGACGGGGCGCAAGGCGGCGGCGGGCATAGTCGAGGTCAATTGCCTGGGCGTCTGCCCCAAGGGGGCTGTAACGGTGGTGGACGGGGCGGACAGCCGTGAATGGTTGCTGGTGCGTCCCGGAGCGGATCTCGATGCACTGGCGCAGGCATTGGGGATGGGCGCCAATCATCCTTAATTTTATCCTTACCAATCGCTCCTAAACCGATGCAATGATCTACCTTGCGTCCTGGCGGCGCGCCTTGCCGCTGACGGGGCAATGCGTGCTGATCCTTTTCGGTCTTGCTGCACTTTATGCGTTTCCGCCGGCATATGGCCGTATCCTGCTGGTGCCGGTCACGGCCCATGCCCGCGCCATGCTGGCGCGGGTCGCCGTGGCGCAGGGCGCGCGGCTGGTCGCTGCCGGACGCTGGCGCGGATCGCTGCTGGTCGAAGGTGACAGGGGGCGGCTTGCCCAGCCATTGCTGGAACGGGGCATCCTGCTCTTGTCCACCGATGCCGGCGGGTGCGAGGGAGGGAAGGGATGAACGCATTGAACAGCCTTGACCGTCTGCGGTTGCAAGGGTTGCGCATCCTGTTGTTCGCCAATTGGATCGGCACGATCACATTGGGCCTGGGAGGATTGCTGCTGGGCCTGGAGCATACGGGCCGTGCCATGCTGCTTTCGGTGCTGATCAACGCGCTGCCCACGATCCAGATCATGTGCCGCCGTCGCGATCTGGAAGTGCGGCTGGCGATTGGCACGCTGGCAATGGGGCAGCCCGCGATCGGCCTCTATCTTCTGTCCGGGCATCATTGGCAGATGGACGGCCACATGTTCTTCTTTGTCGCCATGGCCGGGCTGACGCTGCTTTATGACTGGCGGCCGATCCTGCTGGGGGCTGTGCTCATCGCCCTGCACCATCTGGTACTGAGCCAGGTGGCGCCGGACTGGGTGTTTCCCGATGGCGCGAATTTGGGGCGTGTATTCGTTCATGGGGCGGCGGTGGCCACCCAGGCGGCGGTGCTCTGTTATCTGACCGCCCGGTTGCGGACGATGCTGCTGGCGCTGGAGGATCATGTCGCGCGGTCGGGCGAACTTGCCCGTCAGGCTGAGGACGGCCGCCTGGCAGCCGAAGCGGCGATGGCGGCCAGTCGCGACGCGGATGCCCGCGCGGCGCAGGTGCGCGACCAGCAGGCCGCCGAGAAGGCACGGATGACGGCGGAGCGGCAGGCCGCGACGCTGGCCCTGGCACGGGATTTCCGCCGGTCGGTGGCAGAAATTGTCGATGCGGTCGGCGCATCGACACAGGAACTGGATCATTCGGCACGTCAGCTCAATCACCTGGCCCGGCGCGCGAGTGCGGGGACGGAGGAAACGGTTGCAATCGCCGAGCAATCATCAACCAATGCCGCGATTCTGGCGCAGCGGATCGAGCAACTGTCCCAATCGATCACGGCCATTGCGCTGGCCGCGCATCAGCAGGCAACATTGGGTGAAGAAGCGCAGCGTGTGTCGAGCACCGGCCATCAGGCAATGTGTGAACTGGAAGGGCGTACGACATCCATCACCAGCTTTGCCGATTCGATTACCCAGATTGCGGCGCGCACCAATTTGTTGGCGCTCAACGCCACGATTGAGGCCGCGCGCGCGGGCGATGTCGGGCGCGGCTTTGCCGTGGTGGCGGGCGAGGTCAAGCAACTGGCCGGCCAGGCTGCGAACGCGACCGGCGAAATCCAGACGCTTGCCTGGTCGGCGCGGCAGGGTGCGGGCGTTGCCCAGGCCGCCCTGTCGGATGTGGCGGGGGCGGTGCAGCAACTGGCCGAAACCGCCGGTGCGATCCAGCGCGCCGTCGCCGATCAGCGCGACGCCACCGCCGCCATCGGTCAATCCGCGCGCGATACCGCCAATGGCGCCGCCGTCATGACGCGGCAGATGGAGGATGTCGCCGATGTGGCGCGCGACAATGAAACCTTGTCCAGTCGGGTGTCGATCGCTGCGTCGGACCTTTCGCGGACCGCCCAGGATTTGCAGCGCGCCGCCGATCTGTTCGTCGCCCAATTGGAAGCCGCCTGACAGGCCGGGGCCGTCCTGTGCATCCTGTGGCGTAAGGGGGGGATCAGGGGCAGCGGACCGGGATGCCGCATCCCGTGCGTTGATGCGGAACGGGCCGGCGATCAGGCCGGCCCGTTGCGTTTGTCAGGCCGGCTGGTCGGCGCGGCTGGCGCCGGCGCCATCCAGGTTCAGCGCGGCGAAGTCCCAGTTGATCGCTTCCTTGAGGATGCGGTCGGCATAGCTGGGACGCAGGTTGCGATAGTCGATATAATAGGCATGTTCCCATACATCGACGATCAGCAGCGGGGCGTGGCCTTCATGCGCGACGGGGGTGTCGGCGTCATGATAGCTGGTCACTTCCAGCTTGCCATCCTTCAGGATCAGCGCGGCCCAGCCGCTGGCGAAATGGCCCACGGCTTCCGCCTTGAGCTTTTCGATCAGCGCGTCGACCGAACCGAACGCTTCCTCGATCTTGGCCAGCAGTTCGCCGGTCGGGGCGGTCTTGGTCGGCGACAGCGACTGCCAGTAGAATGTGTGGTTCCAGATCTGGCCGACCTGGTTGAACAGGCCACCCTTGGCCGACTTGATCAGTTCGACCAGCGACTTGCCCTGCAAGGCGGGATCGGCGGCGACCAGTTCATTGGCTTTCACGACATAGGCGTTGTGATGTTTGCCATGGTGGAAATCGAAGGTTTCTACGGACAGGATATCGCCAAATGCGTCCTTGGCATAGGGCAGGTCGGGAAGAACAAAGGCCATGGCGGAACTCCTCTGGTTCGTGATGGGAACCGCCGCACAACGGATGGGGGTGCGGTTGGTTCATTGGTCCTGATGGGGCGTGGACGCCTCCGGCCCATCCCATATGCGCGGGCGGGACATAAGAAAACAGCTATATGACTATTGCGAAACGATCGCAGAAACGGCCGCTTATCCCTGCGGCGGGGTGGTTTCGCCGACCTCGTCACTGTCCAGGCTGTCGCCCAGTGTCAGGCCATGGCGCATCAGCATCGGGATATTGGCGGCGGCAAAGACGACCGACACGATGGTCACGCCCCAGACCTTGACCGCCAGCCAGCTATCGAAGCTCATCGACCGGCGCATCACCTCGTTCGCGATCGCCATGGCGACGAAGAACAAGGCCCAGTTGCGCGAGAGCTTCAGCCAGCCGGTTTCGCTCAGGCCATCATAGGCCGCCTGCAACAGATATTTGAGCAGCGGCTTGCCCCGCAGCAGGCCGGCGAACAGCATCAGCGCGAAGAAGCTGTAGATGATCGTCGGCTTGATCTGGATGAAGCTCTGATCGTGGAAATAGATGGTGAGGCCGCCGAAAAACAGGATCAGCAGCGCCGACAGCCACAGCATCGGCGACACCCGGCCCAGCTTCACCTTCGAGATGATGACCGCGATCACGATCGCGCCCATGAAGGCGGCCGTGCCGACCGTCATGGCGGTGATCGGATTGGCCGCGCCCCAGAGCCAGCCCGCGCCCTTGTAGGTCAGGAAGAAAACCAGCAATGGCCCGAAATCCAGCGCCAGGCTGAGCGTGCCGCCATGGGCGGGTTTGGCATCAGCGGGCATAGGCCGTCCCCGCAATGGCGCGGGCCATGTCGCCCGGATCGAAGGGGCGCAGATCCTCGATCTTTTCCCCCACGCCGATGGCATGGATGGGCAGGCGATATTTTTCCGCCGCCGCGACCAGTACGCCGCCGCGCGCCGTGCCGTCGAGCTTGGTCATGACCAGCCCCGTCACCTGCGCCGTTTCCTTGAAAACTTCGATCTGGTTCAACGCATTTTGTCCCGTGGTGGCATCTAGCACCAGCACAACGTCATGCGGGGCGGCCGGGTTCAATCGGCCCAGCACGCGGCGCACCTTGGCCAGTTCGTCCATCAGTTCGGTCTTGTTCTGGAGCCGGCCGGCGGTGTCGACGATCAGCACGTCGATGCCGGTCGCCGTTGCCTGCTTCACGGCGTCGAACACGATCCCGGCGGCATCGCCGCCTTCCTTGCCCGCGACGATGGGGATGCCCAGCCGTTCGGCCCACACTTTGAGCTGGCCGATGGCGGCGGCGCGGAACGTGTCGCCGGCCGCCAGCATCACGCCATAGTCCTGTTCCAGGAAATTATGGGCCAGCTTGGCGATGGTGGTGGTCTTGCCCGAACCGTTGACGCCGATGACCAGGATGACCTGCGGCCGGGGGAATGCCTCTATCTCCAGCGGGCGGGCGACCGGAGCCAGCGTCTTTTCGATTTCCTCCGCGATGATCTCGCGCAGATATTCCTCGGTCAGTTCCTTGTTGAAACGCCCTTCGGCCAGGCGGTCGCGCACGCGCGCGGCCATGGCGGGGCCAAGGTCGGAGACGATCAGTGCCTCCTCGATCTCGTCCAGGGTCTGGTCGTCCAGCGCGGCCTTGGTGAACAGGCCGGTGAGATTGTCGCCGAGACGGTCGGAGGTGCGCTTCAATCCGCCGAAGAGGCGGTCGCGCCAGCTGGTGCCGGTATCAGTCATTATGCCGCCTCTTGCGCGATCAGCGTTCCATTCTCAAGCGCCGTGATGGGTGCCCGGACGATGGACGAGGGGGCTTGGGCCGTCATGAACCGCACCGGCGCGAAATTTTCGGCGTGGCCGCTCAACCCGCTGCGCTCGACCAGCACCGACTGGACCGTGCCGATCAGGCTGCGCAGCCAGGCGTCGCGGCGGGTGGCGCAGGCGTTGCGCAGCCGGGCGGCGCGGGCCTTGATCGTCGCGCGGTCGACCTGCGGCATCCGTGCGGCGGGGGTGCCGGCGCGGGGCGAATAGGGGAAGATATGGCCGTGGACGATGGCGCATTCGGCGATCAGGCCCAGGCTGTTGGCGAACATCGCGTCATCCTCGGTCGGGAAGCCGGCGATGATGTCCGCGCCGATGCTGATGTCGGGACGGGCGGCCTTCATGCGTTCGACGATGGCAATGGCGTCGGCGCGGCTGTGACGCCGCTTCATCCGCTTGAGGATCATGTCGTCGCCCGCCTGAAGCGAAAGATGCAGATGCGGCATCATCCGCGGTTCGTGGGCGATCAGGTCGAACAGGCGATCGTCGATTTCCACGCTGTCGATCGAGGACAGGCGCAGGCGCGGGAGATCGGGCACGCCCTTCAACATGCGCTCGATCAGCAGGCCGAGCGACGGGCTGCCCGGCAGGTCGGGACCATAGCTGGTCACGTCCACGCCGGTCAGTACGATTTCCTTGTAGCCCGCATCGACCAGTTGCCTGGCCTTGTCGACCACCGCGCCTGCGGGCACGGAGCGGCTGTTGCCCCGGCCATAGGGGATGATGCAGAAGGTGCAGCGATGATCGCAGCCATTCTGCACCTCCAGAAAGGCGCGGGCATGGTCGGCGAAGGCGGACGCCATGTGCGGCGCGGTGTCGCGCACGGCCATGATGTCGGACACGCGCACCTTTTCCGCCATGGGGGCGAAGGAGGCTGCCTCCATCTTTTCCCGGTTGCCGATCACGCCATCGACTTCCGCCATGGCGGCGAAGGTCTGCGGTTCGGTCTGGGCGGCGCAGCCGGTGACGAGGATACGCGCGTCGGGCCGTTCGCGCCGCGCGCGGCGGATCGCCTGGCGGGTCTGGCGCACGGCTTCGGCGGTCACGGCGCAGCTATTCACCACGATCAGGTCATCCTGCCCCTGCGCCATGTCACGGATCGCCTCGCTCTCCGCGATGTTGAGGCGGCAGCCCATGGTGATGATGTCGGGGCCGCTCATCAGAAGCGCGACCAGTCAGCCTCGCCATCGAACACATGCGTGGCCGGGCCGGTCATGCGGATCGTGCCGCCGGGCGCCCAATCGATGATCAGGTCGCCACCGGGCAGGCTGACGGTCACGGGGCCGGTCGCAGCCTTGCGCCGGATGGCGGCGACGGCGGCGGCGCAGGCGCCGGTGCCGCAGGCGCGGGTCAGCCCCGCGCCGCGTTCCCACACGACCAGACGGATATGATGGTCGCCCACGACCTGCGCGAAATTGACGTTCACGCGGGCCGGAAACAGCGGATCATGCTCGATCAGCGGGCCGAGATGGTCGAAGTTCACACCGTCCAGATCGTCCACGAAGAAGATGACATGCGGGTTGCCGACATTGACCGCAGCGGGCGCGGGGAGGTCTTCCCAGCTTGCGCCCATGGTCAGCGTGTCCATGGGGTAGGCGAGCGGGATCGCGTCCCAGTCGAAACGGGGCGCGCCCATATCGACGCTCGCGCCGCCATCGACGGCCTTCGCATCCAGTAGGCCCGCTTTGGTGCGGATCAGCACGTCGCGGCCGACGAACAGGGGCACGCAACGGGTGGCGTTGCCGCAGGCTTCCACTTCGCTGCCGTCGGCATTGAAAATCTGCATCGACACGTCTGCGTCAGGGGCGTTGCCGATCAGGATCAACTGGTCGCAGCCGATTCCGGCATGGCGATCGGCAATGGCGCGGGCGCGGCTTTCCGTCATGTCGACCGCATCCGTGCGCGCGTCGATCACGACGAAATCATTGCCCAGGCCATGCATTTTGGAGAAGCGTCCCATGGGCGGCTATGTAGTGGGATGCGTGTGGAAATGCCAGCGGCACGGAATGTAACGTCATGGTTGACAGTGCGCGCCATTGACCGACGCCGTTACATATGGGGATTGAGAGCATGGCGCATAAGGGACTGCGCCGCTTCTTCGAGACGGGAAAGGCCAAGGGGCTGGTTGGCGACATGGCAAGGATGCGCAAATGCTGGCCTTCATCGATGCGGTAACATCGCTGGAGGTGCTTTCCCAGACTCAAGCCGCTGGCGGCCTGAGTTTAGCGGGCGGCCGCCGTCGCCCGCTTCTGCCCATAGAGAAAATAGACCGCCAGCCCGATGGCATTCCACACCGCGCAGGCGAGGATCGTTTTCATCGGCAGGCTGACGAACAGGTAAACGCAGCCTGCGACCGCGCCGATGCCCACGAACCATGCCGCAGGCGTACGAAAGGGGCGTTTGAGGTCCGGCGCGCGCTTGCGCAGGACGAGCAGGCACAGGCCCACGGCGGTGAAGGCGATCAATGTTCCCGCATTGGCCAGCGCGGCGATCTCGTCGATCGGCAGGACGCCCGCGATGATCGCGACCAGCAGGGCTGTCATGGCGGTAATGCGGGCAGGGGTGCCGCGTTTCGAAATTTTCGCGAGGCTTTGCGGCAGGAAACCGTCGCGGGCCATCACCAGGAAGATGCGGCTCTGGCCATAGAGAAAGCCCAGCAGCACGGTCGGCAGGGCGATCACGGCGGCGATGGCGACGATCCGCGCGACGCTGCCCTGACCCATTTCGCGCAGGATCAGCGCCAGCGGCTCCGGGCTGTCGGAAAAGCGGGTAAAGGGCAGAGCGCCGATCGCGGCGGCGGCGACCAGCACATAGATGAGCGTGCAGACGACCAGCGACCCGACGATGCCGATGGCCAGGTCGCGGTCGGGATTCTTGGCTTCTTCCGCCGCTGTTGAAATGGCGTCGAAGCCGTAAAAGGCGAAAAAGATGATTGCGGCCGCCGCCATCACTCCGCGCTCGACCCCGTCAGGCCCCATGTGCTTGGCAAAGCCAAAGGGCATGAAGGGGTGCAGATTCTGGGCATCGAAGGCGGGCAGGGCGACCCAGACGAACAGGCTGAGGGTGGCAATCTTGATGAGCACCAACAGGCTGTTGAGCCGTGCGCTTTCATGCGTGCCCAGCATCAGCAGCCCGGCGACCACGGCGATGATGAAGATGGCGGGCAGGTTGACCAGGCCGCCCAGTTCCGGCCCCTGCGTCAGCAACGGCGGAAACCCGATCCCGGTCAGCAGCGGGGCGGCATAGCCCGACCAGCCGACCGCCACCGTCGATACCACCAGCGAATATTCCAGGATCAGGCTCCATCCCACGATCCAGGCGATCCCTTCGCCCAGGGCGACATAGCTGTAACTATAGGCGCTGCCCGCCGCGGGCATCATCGTCGACAGTTCGGCATAGGCGAGCGCGGCGCAGGCGCAGATCGCGCCTGCAATGGCGAAGGACAGCAGCACCGCCGGCCCGGCCCGGTCCGCACCGACGCCGATCAGGGTCAGGATGCCCGTCCCCACGATCGCGCCGACGCCCAGCGCCAGCAGATGGGGCCAGGACAGGGTGCGTGCCAGTTGATGGCCCGCATCCTTCGGCGTCATCGTCTCCATTGGCTTGCGCCGTGTCCAGCTCATCTCTTGGGCCTCCCCTTTGGTCTGTGGGCTTGTGCTGGCTCAAACAGGCAGCCGGTGCAAGCGGCCGGCGTGTCCGTGACGACTTCTTCCAATATCTGCGGCCCATGCTGTGCTATTGTTGCCTGTCGTGGGGGAGGCAGCGCAATGGCGACCAGAATCGAGGGCATGGCCGTGGGGGTGAGGGAGCATCGCCTGTTCACCGGCATGGCATTGTTGATTGCAATGACGGTCATCGGTGGCTTCGGATCCTTCGCGCTGCGCGGGATGGTGGATGTGGCGGCGGTGCCATGGTGGGTGCATGTCCATGGCGTAACGCTGATCGGCTGGACCCTGCTGTTCCTGGCGCAGACCCTGCTGGTCGCCGGCGGGCGCGTGCATGGGCATCGGCAACTGGGCTGGGCTGCGGTGGGCCTTGCCTGCTTCATGGTGCCATGGGGGGTGGCGACATCCATCCTTGCGGTCGAGATGGGGCGTGTTCCGCCCTTCTTCACGCCGGGCATATTCCTGTTGCTGGGGCCGCTGGACATGCTGACCTTCGCCCTGCTGGCGGGTGCGGGCGTCGCGCTGCGACGGCGCGGCGACTGGCACAAGCGTTTGATGCTGTGCGGCACCATTGCCCTGATCGAGCCTGCGTTCGGGCGATTGTTGCCGATGCCCCTGCTGGGGGCATGGGCAGGGGCGTGCGCGACCCTGATGCAGCTTTTCTACATTGGCATCGCGGCCTGTGCCGACAGGCGCGCGAACGGCGTGATGCATGGCGCCTATGGATGGGCGGCGGCGGCAATGGTGGTGCGGCTGGCTCTTGTCGAACTGCTGGGGCGCTCAGCCTGGGCAATGGGGACGGCGGCTGCATTGATGGCGGGATAGCAGCCCTTGCGCTATGAACGGCTTTGGCCTATGGGCCGGGGCGCATCCTGGGGCTTGCCCCTGGAACCCTGACGACTCCAGGACGCCCGGACGGGGCATCGAATGGACGCTGGCCGGCGAGTTTTCGCCCGCCGGCGATTTTGTCGTTTGATGGGTATGCACGGTTTTCGGGCCTTTTGGTCCAAATTGAGGTGATGATGTTCGATTCGCTGAGCGATCGTCTGGGTGGAGTATTCGACAAGCTGCGTGGGCGCGGTGCGCTCACGGAGGACGATGTCCGCGCCGCGATGCGCGAGGTGCGAATCGCGCTGCTGGAAGCCGACGTGGCTTTGCCCGTCGTCCGGCAGTTCGTCGACCAGGCGACGGAGCGCGCCGTCGGCAGTGACGTGCTGCGATCGGTCACGCCCGGCCAGATGGTCGTCAAGATCGTTTCCGACACGCTGACCGAAACGCTGGGGTCCGACATGTCGGACCTGATGATCGACGTGGCCCCGCCCGCCGTCATCATGATGGTCGGCTTGCAGGGATCGGGCAAGACCACCTCCACCGCCAAGATCGCCAAGCGCCTGAAGGAGCGGGAGCGCAAGAAGGTGCTGATGGCGTCGCTGGACGTTCAGCGCCCGGCCGCGCAGGAACAGTTGGCGGTGCTCGGCACGCAGGCCGATGTCGCGACCCTGCCGATCATCGCCGGGCAGCAGCCGGTCGAGATCGCGCGTCGCGCGTTGCAGGCGGCCAAGCTCCAGGGCTTCGACGTGGTGATGCTCGATACGGCCGGTCGCCTGCATGTCGACCAGGCGTTGATGGACGAGATGAAGGCGGTCGCCGATGTCGCCAACCCCGCCGAAATCCTGTTGGTGGTCGATTCGCTGACCGGGCAGGACGCGGTCAATGTCGCGACCAGCTTTTCGGCCCAGGTTCCGCTGACCGGCGTGGTGCTGACCCGGATGGATGGCGATGCGCGCGGTGGCGCGGCGCTTTCCATGCGGGCCGTCACCGGCCGGCCGATCAAGTTTGCCGGTACGGGCGAGAAGCTCGACGCGATCGAACCTTTCCATCCCGCCCGCGTCGCGCAGCGCATCCTGGGCATGGGCGACGTCGTCAGCCTGGTCGAGAAGGCGGCCGAGAGCATCGATGCCGAGGAAGCCGACAAGCTGGCCAAGAAGATGGCCAAGGGTCAGTTCGACATGAACGATCTGCGCGCGCAACTGAACCAGATGCGCCGCATGGGTGGCCTGGGCGCGCTCGCCGGGATGCTGCCGGGCCTGAAAAAGGCGCAGGCGGCGATGGCCAGCAGCGGCGCGAACGACAAGACGCTGGTGCATCTCGACGCGATGATCGGCTCCATGACGCCCAAGGAGCGGGAGAAGCCCGCCCTGATCAACGCCAAGCGCAAGATCCGCATCGCCAAGGGCGCGGGGCGGACCGTGCAGGACGTCAACCGCCTCCTGAAAATGCATCAGGAGATGGAAGGCGCGATGAAGAAGATCCGCAAGATGGGCGGCCTGAAAGGGTTGGCCAAGATGTTTGGCAGTGGCGGCCTGGACGGGATGTTGGGCGGTGGCGGCGCGCCGCCGCAGGGCATGCCTGGCCTGGGCGCGCCCAACCTGCCGCCAGGCTTTCAGAATTTCATGAAGAAATAAGCAATTTCAACATTTTTTGGTTTGAGTAGAAAGGTCTAGTTCCATGGCAACCTCCATCCGTCTGTCGCGCGGCGGCTCCAAGAAGCGCCCCTATTACCGCATCGTCGTGGCCGACAGCCGCGCCCCGCGTGATGGCAAGTTCATCGAGCGCATCGGCAGCTACAACCCCGTCCTGCCCAAGGGCGACGAAAAGCGCGTCGTGCTCGATACCGAGCGTGCGAAGCACTGGGTTGCCGCCGGCGCTCAGCCGACTGATCGCGTTGCCCGCTTCCTCGACGCCGCCGGTGTGAAGGAGCGCCCCGCGCGCAACAACCCGAACAAGGCGGAGCCGGGCCAGAAGGCGAAGGATCGGGCGGAAGATCGTGCCGCCAAGGCCGCCGAAGCAGCGGAAGCCGCCGAAGCCGCCAAGGCTGCTGCGGCCGAAGCCGCCGCTGCGCCGGCTGCCGAAGAAGCACCGGCCGAGGAAGCCGCTGCCGAACAGGCTGAAGGCTAAGCCCCTTGACCGACAAGCCCGTCACTCTCGCCGCGATCATCGGCGCGCATGGGGTGGCGGGCGAAGTCCGTCTGAAACTCTTTGGCGAAGGGGTGGAAAGCCTCAAATGCCATCAGGGTTTCGATGTGGCCGGTGCCAGGCTGACGTTGCAGTCGGTCCGTCCCGGCCCCAATGGCGCGGTCGCCCGCTTCGCCGAAATCGGCGACCGGAGCGCGGCCGAAGCGCTGCGCGGCACGGAACTCGCCGTGCCCCGTTCCGCCCTGCCGCCGCTGGGCGAGGGCGAATATTATCATGCCGACCTGATCGGCCTGCCCTGCATATCCAGTGATGGCGATGCGCTGGGCGCGATCGTCGCGGTCGAGAATTTCGGCGCGGGCGATATCATCGAGGTCGAGCGCCCCCCGGTCGAGGGCAAGAAGGGCAAGCGCTTCATGGCCCCCATGCACGCGGTGACGCTGGAGGCGGACCGTGCGATCATTGACTCAGCCTTCGTCGAATAGGGGGTAAAACGCCCCTTGCGGCCATGGCGCAGCGTGGCATGGTCGATCCTCTACCGTTCGGGGATGTGTCGATGCGCCTTGCCGCTTGCCTGTTCTGGATGATCGCGGCGGTCTGTCCGGCTCATGGCGCCGACGTGCCGAAGATCGTCAACACCATCCCCGAAATCGACAAGCTGTTCGCCGATTTTCAGATCGACAGCCATGCACCCGGCCTGATCTATGGCATCGTCGCCAATGGCCGGCTGGTCCATGTCAAGGGTTTTGGCGTGCAGGATCTGGAGCGCAGGCGGCCGGTGACGCCCGACAGCCTGTTTCGGATCGCGTCGATGACCAAGGCGTTCACCGCGCTGTCGATCCTGAAGCTGCGCGACGAAGGCAAATTGTCGCTCGACGATCTGGCCGAAACCCATGTGCCCGAAATGCGCGGCTGGACCTATCCCACCAGCGACAGTCCCCGCATCCGCATCCGCGACCTGCTCACCCACAGCGCGGGCTTTGTCGATGACAATCCCTGGGGCGACCGGCAGACGCCGATGCCCGAAGTGCAATTCACGCAAATGCTGGCCGCCGGCGTGCCGTTCAGCACCGCGCCGGGCAGCCGTTATGAATATAGCAATTTCGGCTATGCGCTGCTGGGGCGGATCATCGCCCATGTGAGCGGAATGCCCTATCGCCGCTATGTCGAGCGCAGCCTGCTGACCCCGCTTGGCATGGCGTCGAGTGGTTATGCGGTGAGCGAATGGCCGATCGAGCGGCGTGCCCTGGGCTATCGCTGGGAAGAGGGGCGCTGGACACAGGAGCCGACCATAGCGGATGGGGCGTTCGGGGCGATGGGCGGGCTCCAGACCAGCGCCAATGATTATGCCCGCTGGGTCGCTTTCCTGCTGTCGGCCTGGCCGGCGCGGGACGGCGCCGATAGCGGGCCGGTGTCACGTTCGGCGGTGCGGATGCTGGCGGAAGGCAGCAATTTCCTGACCGTCTCGCCACGGAATGGAAAGAGCGGCGCGACCGCCTGCAAGCAGGCGGCGGCCTATGGTTTTGCGATGCGCATCGCGCAGGATTGCGACCTGGGGCTGATCCTGGCCCATGGCGGCGGCTATCCCGGTTATGGCAGTCATGTGATGCTGATGCCCGACTATGATGTGGGCATCTTCGTCTTTACCAACCGCACCTATCATGGCGGGGCCGGGCCGGCCTGGGACGCGGCGGTGGCGTTGAAACAGGCGGGCGCTCTGGTCGCCCGGACCGTGCCGGTGTCGGCGCTGCTGGCGGAGGGTTATGCGGCGGCGGGGCGCATGTACGACGCAGGCGATGTGGGCGTGGCGCGCGACCGGCTGGCGATGAACTTCCTGATGGACAGCGACGCGAACAACTGGACGCGGAAATTTGCGGCGCTGAAAGCCGAAGTCGGGGCCTGCCGCACCGATGCGCCCGTCACCGCCACCGGCAATCTGTCGGGCAGTTTCATCTGGCGGTGCGAGAAGGGGCGGATCGCCGGCACAGTGTTGCTGGCGCCGACCGCCACGGCGCAATTGCAGGAGCTCAGGATCGCGATCAAGCTGCCCTGATCTGGACGCTGGGGCTTCCTTGGCCTAAGCGCCAGCACATGGCCCAGATCGTCACTGCAATCTATCTGCTTTTCATGCTCATCGCCGGCTGGCGGCTGTTCGGCATCGGCTGGCCGGTCAAGGCCAGGCTGGCCACGGCGGTCGCGCTGATCCTGCCCGTGCCGTTGCTGGTGCTGATCCCGGCGCTGCTGCATCCTGAACGCCCCTTTGCCGGGCTGTTGCGGTCGGTCGGGGTTGCGCTGCTGGTATGCGGCATATTGTGCATGGCGGGCGGCTGGTCCGCCGCGCGGCTGCGGGCGCGGCGGCGATGACCTTCACCGCGCAAGTCCTGACCCTCTACCCGGAAATGTTCCCCGGCCCGCTCGGCGTGTCGCTGGCGGGGCGGGCGCTGGACGAGGGGACATGGGCCTGCCACCCCATCCATATCCGCGATTTCGCCGCCGACAAGCACCGGACGGTGGACGATACGCCGGCGGGTGGCGGCGCGGGCATGGTGTTGCGGGCGGACATATTGGCCAGGGCAGTCGACCATGCACTGGAGCAGCGGCCCGACCTGCCGGTGCTGGCGATGACGCCGCGGGGCGCGCCGATCACGCAACGCCGGGTGCGCGACCTGGCAGCCGGACCGGGCGCGACCATCCTGTGCGGCCGGTTCGAGGGGTTTGACGAGCGGATTTTCGACGCCCGGCCGATCGAACAGGTCAGCATGGGCGACATCATCCTGTCGGGCGGGGAAATGGCGGCTTTGCTGCTGCTGGATGCTTGTGTTCGGCTGCTGCCCGGTGTAATGGGCGCGGCTTCCAGCGGAGTCGAGGAATCCTTTGAAACGGGGTTGCTCGAATATCCGCACTATACCCGCCCGGTGGAATGGGAGGGGCGCACGATCCCGCAGGTGTTGCGATCGGGGGATCATGCGAAGATCGCCGCCTGGCGGAAACGCCAAGCGGAGGATGATACACGGCTAAGGCGGCCGGACCTTTGGGAACGTCACATCGACGTTCGGGTCCAGTCGCCCTCTGGTGCGCAACGAACGACCAAGGACTGAGTTGACATGAACATCATTCAGCAGATCGAGGCGGAAAACATCGCCGCCCTCGGCAAGGACATCCCCGAATTCCGCCCCGGCGACACGCTGCGCGTCGGCGTGAAGGTGATCGAAGGCGAACGCAGCCGCGTCCAGAATTACGAAGGCGTGTGCATCGCCCGTTCGAACAAGGGCATGGGGTCCAACTTCACCGTGCGCAAGATCAGCTTCGGCGAAGGCGTGGAGCGCGTATTCCCGCTCTATTCGCCCAACCTCGATTCGATCACCGTTGTCCGCCGTGGCGTCGTGCGTCGCGCGAAGCTTTACTATCTGCGCGGCCGCACCGGCAAGCGCGCCCGTATCGCCGAGCGTCGCGACAACCGCGAAGGTTGAGATTGGGCGTTTAAAAACGCTTCTTGACAGTTGTAAAAAAGAAACAGGCGGCGACCTCCAGGGTCGCCGCCTGTTTCTTTTTGTTACAAGGATTTGACACGGTTTGACGCCTTTGCGCCTGTTGCAGGCGCGAAGAGATTTTGCGCCGCAGTAAAAAGGGCCATTTTGCCCATAGTGGATTTGTGTCAGCCTTCCGTTTCCACATGTTGCTGAATGTTTCGGTCGCCAGGTCATGCATGATCTGGCGGTGGGGGTGCGTTTGTTTGAACGCAGTGCGTGAAAAAGCCAGTTACATAATAAAATGGGAGAGGCCTCGGCTAATAAGAAATATTAGGGGGCTTTATATGCAATATCGGGGTTTTGTTTCTCGTATGGCCATTGCGATGGCCATGACATCTTCTATTGCGGTATTTGCACAAGATGGCGCGCCACAGGCGGCTGCTGAAGACAGCGGTGACGCCATTATCGTCACCGGCACCCGCATAACGGGCATGAAGGCGGCAGACAGCCCGGCGCCGATCCAGATTCTGGGTGCAGACACGCTTGCGCGCACCGGCTCGCCCGACCTGATGCAGAGCCTGGCCCAGCAACTGCCGTCGATCCAGGCGCAGGCCTTCGGCTCCGATCTTCAGGCGCATACGCTGCAAATGAAGCTGCGCGGCCTCAGCCCCAACCACACGCTGATCCTGGTGAATGGCAAGCGCCGCCATGGCACCGCCAACGTGTCGGTCGCGGGCGGTCCCTATGGCGGCAGCGCCGCGCCGGACATCAGCTTCATCCTGCCTGAGTCCATCGAGCATGTCGAAGTGTTGCAGGACGGCGCCGCCGCCCAGTACGGCACCGACGCGATCGCCGGGGTCATCAACTTCATCCAGAAGCGCGCCGACCATGGCGGATCGATCAATGCGACGGGCGGCCGCTATTATGACCAGGGTGGCAAGACCTACGCGATCGGCGGCAATATCGGCCTTGCCCCGTTCGAGGGCGCCTATCTCAACATCGCCGCGCAAAAGAAGCACAAGGGCTTCTCCTTCCGTGGCGACATCAATCCCCAGTCGATCAACTATGCCGAAAATCTGGGCTTTCCGGCGGTCGCCACCCTGCCCGGCTATCCCTACACCAACCGCATCATCGGCGATCCGCATATCGACCAGACGGTGGTCAGCTACAATGCCGGCTATGAATTCGGCGAATATGAACTCTACAGCTTCGGCAGCTACGGCCACAAGAAGGCGGCGGCGTACGAAAATACCCGTAACCCCAAGGTGATCGTCAGCAAGGCCGGGGTGCCCTTCTATCCGGCCGGCTTCCAGCCGCAGGAACGGATCGATGAAACCGACTACAGCTTTACCGGCGGCTTCAAGGGCACATTGGGCGACACGACATTCGATCTGGCGTCGACCTATGGCAAGGATGTGGTCGAGGTCTATGTCTATCATTCGGGCAATGCGCAGCTTTATGCGGATACCGGATTTACCCCGACGACCTTCCACAATGGCGATTTCTTCAATACCCAGTGGAGCAACACGCTCGACCTGACGCATCAGTTCGACGTGGGCCTGTCCGAACCGCTCAATGTCGCGGCGGGGCTGGAATTCCGGCACGAAACCTACGGCATCCGCGCGGGCGATCCGGCATCCTATTATGGCGGCGGCGCACAGTCCTTCTTCGGCTATTCGCCCAACGATGCGGGCACCTACAAGCGGGACAATTTCTCGCAATATCTCGATATCAGCTTCAAGCCGACCGAGGCGTGGCTGGTCGATGGCGCGGTGCGCCACGAACATTATAGCGACTTTGGCGACACGACCGTGTTCAAGCTGACCAGCCGCTATGACTTTTCCGACACTTTCGCCCTGCGCGGCACGGCCAGCACCGGCTTCCGCGCGCCGACGCTGGCGGAAGGCGGCTATTCGGGCCTGAATGTGGGACCGGGCTTCGTCGGCGGCGTGCTGCCTCCGGCGTCGGCGGCGGCCGCCGCGCTGGGCTTTGGCGGGTTGGGGCCTGAAAAATCGACGAATTTCAGCACCGGCATCGTGTTCAATCCGGCACCCAATTTCACCATCACGCTGGACGCCTACCAGATCACGATCCGCAACCGGATCATGACCTCGACCGCTTTCTCCGGCTTTACCGGCAATCGCTGTCCCGCAGGCTATCTTAATCCGTCGACTGACAAGCCCAACGAAGCCTGCCTGCCATTTGATGCCGACCTGTACGCCATCTATAATCAGCCGGCTGTATTCAACGCGGTTCAGGCGGCACTGGGTGGCGCCATTCCGGGCTATGTCATCCTGGCCGACAATGGCATCGACCGGAACACCGAAGGCGGCATTTCGGTGCAGAGCTTCGTCAATGGCGTGAAGATGCGCACCCGCGGCATCGACCTGGTGATGAACTACAGCACGGGCCTGGGCGATATGGGCAAGCTGGACCTGACCTTCACCGGCAATTACAACGCCAACAAGGTGCTAGGCATCAACGCGCTGCCATCGGCGCTCTATTCCAGCACGGCCAATCCTGACCTGACCCGTCTGGTCGACGCATCGAGCGAAGTCGAACTGGAGCATAGCACGCCCCGTTTCCGCGGCACGTTCAATGCTTTCTGGCAGATGGACAAGCTGAGCGTGAACTTACGCGAAAGCTATTATTCGCGGGTCTATACGTTGGAAACCGCGCGGGCGGCGGGGCCGGACTTCAAGGCGGGCGACCTGATCCAGGTGCCGGTCAAGGCGTCCTTCCTCACCGATCTGGAAGTCGGATACCAGATTGCCGAACCAATCAAGATTTCGATCGGCGCGAACAATCTGTTCAACAAATATCCCACCGAGCGGTCGAAAGCCTATATCCGGTCCGTCGAACTGAAAAATGGCGAACGCGGCTATTCGACCAGCAAATATCCGACCATCTCGCCCTTTGGCATCAATGGCGGCTATTATTATGCGCGGGTGAACGTGACCTTCTGACAGGGCGCGCCATCGAACAGGCAAGCGGGCGGCGCGCGATCGCCGCCCGTTTTCCGTTGCCGCCGCGCTTTTGCGGGCCGGTTTTCCCATCTATGGCTGACCATCATGCCCCTGACCCACCGCCTTGCCACCCTGGCCGACGAACCGTGCCTGTCGGCGCTGATGACCCGCGCGATCGAAGATTTGCAGTCCGCCTATCTGACGCCCGATCAGGTGAAGGCCAGCCATGTCTTCATGGGGCTGGACAGCCGACTGATCGCCGATGGCACCTATTTCGTGATCGGGGATGGCGATGCGATCGCCGGTTGCGGGGGATGGAGCCGGCGGGCGACCGCCTATGGCGGCAATCATAGCGCGGGGCGCGACGACCGGCTGCTCGACCCGGCGACCGAGCCGGCGCGGGTGCGGGCGATGTACACCCATCCCGACCATATCCGCAAAGGCGTGGGGACGCTGATCCTGTCGCTGTGCGAGGCGGCCGCGCGGGCGGAGGGGTTCGGCGCGCTTGAATTGTCGGGCACGATGGCGGGCGTACCGCTCTATCGCAGCTTCGGTTTCGAAGGGGTGCGCCCGTTCGAGGATAGTGGCGTGCCGATGTTGCTGATGCGCAAGATCATCGCTTAGCCGCCCCAGGGTCAGGGGGTGCGGCTGGTCCACCACAGTCCGCCAAGGCTGATCAGGGCCGCCAGCGACATATAGAGGCCGACCAGGCCGACACCCTGCGCGCCGATCAGCCAGGTCGCGACGATCGGGGCCAGCGCGCCGCCGATGATGCCGCCCAGGTTGAAGGCGAAGGACGCGCCGGTATAGCGTAGCTGGATCGGGAAGAGGGCGGGCAGATAGGCGCCGAGCGGCCCGTAGATGAAGCCCATCATGAACAGCGCCAGGCTGAGCGCCACGAAGATCGGCAGCAGCGCCCCGGTGCCGATCAGCGGGCCGAAGACGAGGCCCATCAGCACCGTTCCGGCGCAGCCCCAGGCGAGCGCGGTGGTCGGCGTGGTGCGATCCGCCCACCAGCCGGCCAGGATGATGCTGAGCGCCATGAACAGGATCGCGCCAAGCTGGATGGCGAGGAACACTTCGCGGTCGATCCTGAGCGCGGTGGTGCCATAACCGAGCGCGAAGGCGGTGGCGATATAATAGACCGCAAAGCAGGCGGCGCAGGCGAAGGTGCCGGCGATGGCTGCGCCAAGGTGCGAGGAGAGCAGGGTGGCGAGCGGCACGGCGGGCGGCGGCGTTTCCTTCTGCGCGGCGGCGAATTCGGGCGTTTCGGTAAGTTTGAGGCGGACCCAGAGGCCCAGTATCACCAGCACCGCGCTGCCCAGGAACGGCAGGCGCCAGCCCCAGGTCAGGAAATCCTCTTCGGTCAGGAACGCGCCCAGGATCAGGAACAGGCCGTTGGCCGCGATGAAGCCGACCGGGGCACCAAGCTGCGGGAACATGCCGAAGCGCGCCCGCCAGCCGGGCGGGGCATTCTCCACCGCCAGCAGCGCCGCGCCGCCCCATTCGCCACCCAGGCCAAAGCCCTGGCCGAAACGCAGGATGCACAGGATCAGCGGCGCCCACCAGCCGATCATCTGATAGGTCGGCAGGAAGCCGATCAGCAGGGTGCAGCCGCCCATCAGCATCAGCGACGCCACCAGTGTCGCCTTGCGTCCGATGCGGTCGCCATAATGGCCGAACACCGCCGCGCCGACGGGCCGGGCGAAGAAGGCGAGCGCGAGGCTGCCATAGGAGGCCATCAACTGCGCGGTGGGCGAGGAGGAAGGGAAGAAGAGCGAAGGAAAGATCAGGCTGGCGGCGGTGGCGTAGATGTAGAAGTCGTAAAATTCGACCGCCGTGCCGATCAGGCTGGCCGACAGCACCCGCTTGTGCCGCCACATTTCGCCGATGCCGTTTGTGCTTGTCATGCCTTCTTGCCCCTGTCGCTGCTGCTCTTTGTCATTCCCGCGCAGGCGGGAATCCATCTCCGGCGCTATCCTTTGCCGCAAGGTCGGGAGATGGGTTCCCGCCTGCGCGGGAACGACGATCCTTTAGGTTCGCCTCTTCTGATTCAGCAATTCATAGGCCATCACCGCCGTTGCCACCGCCGCGTTCAGGCTGTCGGCCTTGCCCAGCATCGGCATCTTCACCAACTGGTCGCATTCGGCCTCGTAACTTTCCGGCAGGCCCTGCGCTTCGTTGCCGACCAGCAGGAAGCTGGGGCTGGCATAGCGGGGTTCCTGATAATCCTGCGTGGCTTTCAGGCTGGTGCCGATCAGTTCGCCCGGCCCCTGCCGCAGCCAGTGCATGAACTCGCCCCAGCGCGCCTGGGTGATCGACTGGGTAAAAAGGGCGCCCATGGAGGCGCGAACCGATTCGACCGAGAAGGGATCGACGCAATCGTCGATCAGGATGAGGCCACCCGCGCCGACCGCGTCGCCAGTGCGCAAGATGGTGCCCAGATTGCCGGGGTCGCGCAACGACTGGGCGACGATCCAGATGTCGGCCTTCGTCCGGTCCAGCGTGCCGAGCGGGGTGAGCCGGTCGCGATAGACGCCGACCACGGCCTGGGCGTTGTCCTTGCCGCTGATCTTGGACAATATATCGGGCGTGGTTTCGATGACATCGCCGCCGCGGGCCTCCATCGCGTCGATCAGCTCCAGCGCCAGCGGATGGGTGGAGCCGGCATGGAACAGCATGTCGGGCAGCACGCCCTCCTCGCGCGCTTCGGTCAGGATGCGCAGCCCTTCGGCCAGGAACAGCCCTTCGGCCTTGCGATGTTTCTTTTCGCGCAGGGCGCGGATGCGCTTCACCAGCGGGTTGGAAAATCCGGTGATTGCGCGTGCCACGTCTGCGTCTGGTCCCTTGATGAATGCGATCGATGCTCTAGCGTCGGGCGGTGAAAAAGGACAGGACTTTGCATGATCCGCTCCAGCATCCGCATGTTCAAAAAAACATGGTCCTTTTCCGTGATGGAACCGCAACGATCGCCATGGATTTCGCTTGGGTTCTTGCCTAGGGGGAAAATATGACCACATCGCCGTCCCGCAGCTACAAATTGGAGGACGGCTTTTTCCTCGGCCTCGTCATCCTCGTATCGATCGCCTTTGCGGCGGTGCTGGAGCCTTTTTTTGCCGCCGTGTTGTGGGGCGTGATCGTCGCGGTCCTGTTCTGGCCGATCCAGCAGCGCATTGCCGCGCGGATGCCGGGACGGCGCAACAGCGCCGCGCTCATCACCCTGTTGCTGATCATCGCCATCGTCATCATTCCGTCCATCCTGCTGGTCAGCGCGCTGATCACCGAAGCGGCGCATGTCTATGCCCAGATCCAGTCCGGCCAGATCGATTTCGCGCGCATGTTCGGGCAGATGCAGGCCGCCCTGCCCGACTGGGCGCATGGCATGTTGCGCCGCTTTGGCCTCAGCAATTTCGACGCTGCGCGCGTCACCATCACGCGCGGCCTGACGAGCAGTTTCCGCACCTGGGCGGGGCAGGCGCTGCTGATCGGGCAGAGCGCGTTCAGCTTCATCATTGCGCTGGGCGTGATGCTGTATCTGTCCTTCTTCCTGCTGCGCGATGGCGAGCGGCTGTCCCAGCGCTTTGCCGAAGCGGCGCCGTTGCGGCCGCATCAGCGGGAAGCGTTGCTCGCCCGTTTCGTCGTCGTCATCCGCGCGACGGTGAAGGGCAGCCTGGTCGTGGCCATCGTGCAAGGCGTGCTGGGCGGCCTGATCTTCTGGGCCGTGGGGATACAGGGCGCCTTGCTGTGGGGCGTGCTGATGGGCGCGTTTTCGCTGTTGCCGGCGATCGGCGCGGCGATCGTGTGGGCGCCGGTGGCGCTCTATCTGTTCGCGACCGGCGAGATATGGCAGGGCGTGGTCGTGGTGGTGAGCGGCGCGTTCATCATCGGATCGGTGGACAATGTCCTGCGCCCCATATTGGTGGGCCGTGACACGCGGATCCCCGATTATGTGGTGCTGATTTCGACGCTGGGCGGGATCGAGCTTTTCGGGTTCAACGGGATCGTGATCGGCCCTGTGATCGCGGCCCTGTTCATCGCGACCTGGAATATCTTCACCGAGATGCGGCGTACCGGACAGGTCGCGTAGGGGTGATGGCGGATCGCGTACCAGGCTGCTAGAGCATCGTCCTTCTTCCCCTCGGCAATGCGAGACATGATGGCGATGATTGAGCCTGGTGCGACATTCAAGGATAATGTGCAGCTCTTGCCCCCGGTCGATGGCGTGGCACGCATCGACCTGATCGATGCGGCGGGCGCTGTGGTGGGCGGCATCGCCAACCAGCCGGGCAGGCAAGGGTCGCTTGCGGTCTATCATTATCTGGCACAGCAATTCGACCGGCTGGATGCGCAGGCGGCCCGGCATGGCCTGGCGCTGTTCGCCGAACATGTCGCCGATGCCCAGGATCGTCCGGGCGCGCACCCCAATATCGACCGGCTGCTGGCAATCGCTGCCGGGGGTGATGCGTTGAAGATCGCGGTGGTCGTCGCCGGCGATTAAGGCGGGCGACCCTTCACTCCTCTCCGAACTTGTCCTCGACCAGGGTGACGAGCTTGCCCAGGCAATCATGCGCTTCGGGGCCGCTGGCCTTGATGATGATGCTGTCGCCCATCGCGGCGCCCAGCATCATCAGACCCATGATGGATGTGCCTGTGACATGATTGCCGTCCTTGCTGACGGTGATGTCGGCGGGCAGGCCGCTGGCCAGGGTCACGAACTTGGCGCTGGCCCTGGCGTGCAGGCCGCGCCTGTTGCTGATAAGGACTTCCTGGCTCACTTCGTTCATGTGCTGCTGCCCAACAGTTCCGATGCTACGCTGATATATTTCTGCCCCGCTTCGCGCGCGGCGGCAACCGCGGCCCGGACGTCCATGACCTTGCGCGCGCTTTCCAGCCGGATCAGCATGGGCAGGTTGATCCCGGCGATCACCTCGATCTCGCCGGCCTTGAGCAGCGAGATGGCGAGGTTGGACGGGGTGCCGCCGAACAGGTCGGTCAGCAGGATGACGCCCGATCCGTCATTGACGCGGGCCACCGCCGTCGCGATGTCCGCGCGGCGCAGTTCCATGTCATCCTCCGGGCCGATGCAGATCGTTTCGATCTGCTGCTGCGGCCCGACGACATGCTCCATCGCCACGACGAATTCCGTCGCGAGCGAGCCATGGGTGACGAGTACGAGTCCGATCATGTGCTTGTGCGGCCCACCTGTGTCATGATTATGCTTTCGGGCCTCCCGGACGACGCTTCTCCAGACTGTCCTGGGGCGTCGATTCTATATTGCGGTGCAAGACCGTGGGCGAAAAGCCAGCCTCTTGCAAGTGCTTCGCGACACGATGGGCGACATGGACCGAGCGGTGCTTGCCGCCGGTGCAGCCAAAGGCCACGGTGATATAGGCTTTCCCGCCCTCCGCATAACGGGGCAGGATGGTGACGAGCAGATCCTCGATCTTGCTGACCGCCGCCTCATAAACAGGGTCTTGCCGGATATAGGCGGCGACGGCGGCGTCCAGCCCGGTCATGGGGCGCAATGTGGCGTCCCAGTGCGGGTTGCGCAGGAAGCGCATGTCGAACATCAGGTCGGCATTGCGCGGCACCCCGCGCGAAAAGCCGAAGGAAAGGATGGTCAGGATCGGTTCCGACAGCCCTTCGCGCGAGAAGCGGTTGCGGATTTCCTGTTGCAGGCCGTTGCTGGTGAAGCTGGTCGTGTCGATCACTTGGGCGGCCCAGCGGCGCAGCGGCTCGGTCAGTTCACGTTCGCGGGCGATGCCGTCGGCGGCCGGCCGGTCCAGCGCCAGCGGATGGCGGCGGCGCGTTTCGGCGAAGCGACGCTCCAGTTCGGCGCCGGAACAGTCGAGAAACAGGGTTTCGATGCCATGGCCATGACGTTCGCGCAGCGCCTTGATCCGCTGGACGATGGCGTTGGCGTCGAAGCCGCGCGTGCGCGCATCGATGCCCAGCGCGAGCGGCCGCTCATCTTCCCCCGCATGGCCGGCGGGCAGCGGCGTGTCGAGCAGCCGGTCGAGCAGGACGAGCGGCAGATTGTCGACCGCTTCCCAGCCCATATCCTCCAGCGTCTTGAGCGCGGTGGTCTTGCCCGCGCCCGACAGGCCGGACAGGAGCAGGATGGTCTTGGGCTGGGTCATGAAAGGCCCAGCGTCCTGAGCGCCAGCTCGACCTTGATCGGGGCGGAGGTTTCGAACGGCGCGATCCTGATGACCGGCACGTCGATCCCGGCGACGGCGCGCCGCAGCGGCTCCATCGGCATCCGGTCGACCGTGTCGAACAGGTCGACGATCAGGGCGACGGGGATTTCGCAGACGGATGGCTGGTCGATGATGCCCAGGCCCCGCACCTCGATCTTGCCGGCGATGGTGGTGGGCGCGGTGGCGATCAGCCTGCCGTCAATCCGTTTGACCAGCGTATAATCATCGCTGACCAACATGCCGCCGCGATCGATCAGGCGCAGGCCAAGGTCGGACTTGCCGCTGCCGCTCGGCCCGCACAGCAGGACGGCGCGGCCGCCAATGGCCACGCTGGTCGCATGAAGCGTTTCGGATGAAAGTGCGCGCGCCATAAGCCCCTGGAACCTTCTACCCTGTGTCGGTGCGGATGGAAATGCCGTTGAGGACCGATCCCGGTCCTATTCCGACACGATGCCGGGATCGCGCGCCACCGCCATGGGCAGGCGGACGACGAAGCGCGCGCCATTTTGCGCATCCTCGCGGTCGCCGATGGCGATCTTGCCCTGATGCCCTTCCACGATCGACCGGGCGATCGCGAGGCCCAGGCCAGAATGTTTGCCGAACGTCTCGCCTTCCGGGCGCACGCTGTGGAAGCGGCGGAAAATATGCTCCCGCTCGGCTTCGGGGACGCCCGGCCCTTCATCCTCGACACTGACCAGCACTTCGTCATCCGCGACGGTGGCGATGATCTGGACCAGGCCGCCTTCGGGCGAGAAGGAGATGGCATTGTCGATCAGATTGTCGAGCACCCGGATCAGCCGGCCTTCCTCGCCCAGCACCACCGCCACATCCTTGCGCGGACGGGCAAAGGCGAGGCGGACGCTGCGCGGCACGCCGCGCGCTTCGCGGGCGATCACCATCCGTTCGATGAGGAGGCCAAGGTCAATGGGTTCGAACCGGGTGCGCGACAGTTCGGCATCGACGCGGGATGCTTCGGCAATGTCGGTGACGAGCCGGTCGAGCCGGCGCACATCGTCCTGGGCGATGGCCATCAGTTGCGCGCGCAGGTCCGGCCGGTCCACCCGGTCGAGCGAATCGAGCGCGGAGCGCAGCGAGGCGATCGGGTTCTTGAGTTCATGGCTGACATCGGCGGCGAAGGCGTCGGTCGCGTCGATCCGCTGGCGCAGCGCATGGCTCATGTCCGACAGGGCGCGGGCGAGCATCCCGATCTCGTCGCGCCGTTCGGGCAGGCGCGGCACGGTGACTTCGCGGGCGCGGCCGAGGCGCACCCGCACGGCGGCGCGGGCCAGGCGCTGGAGCGGCTGGACGATGGTGCGCGCCAGGAAGAGCGAGAGCAGCACCGAGGCCAGCACCGCCACCGCCAGCACCATGCCCAGGCGCAACCGTTCGGCACGCACGATGCGGGTGATGTCGCGCGCATTTTCGGTCGCGAGCAGGCTGCCGCCATCCCTGGTCGCCACGGCGGCCGATATCATGAAGGTGCGATCGGGCGCGTAGCGGTCCATCGCCTGGGGGCGTCCGGTCTTGCGGGCCAGCACATTTTCCGGCCAGGCGTCGGCATGATCGATGGCGGGTTCTTCGAAATCGGGCGGACGATCGGCAGAGACGACCCGGTCGACGGCCTTGTCGAGGAACCGGGCGACATGGCGCTGCCATTCCTCCTCCGACGGCAGGCGCAGCCGGTAACGGGGGGCGTCCATCGCGAAACTGTCGGCGACCAGCGCGCCGGCCGGGGCGTAGCGCCGCACCCGGTCGCCGGTCTGGCGGGCATAGGCGGCGATCAGCGCGTTCTGGCGATCGGCCGGGGCATTTTCCATCCCGATCGCCAGCAGCTTCAGCTCGCGCGCGGACTGTTCCAGCCGCGCATCGATGATGCGGGTGCGATAGCTGTCGAGATAGAAGAAGCCGCCGGCAAGCAGCGCCAGCGCAAAGACGTTGACCGCCAGGATGCGCGGCGTGAGGCTCAGCCGCCCCGACCAGCGCACCGCAAGCGGCGCATCGTCACTCTTCGGAGAAACGGTAGCCGGCGCCATAGAGCGTGTCGATTGCGTTGAAATCGGAGTCCACCTCGCGGAACTTGCGACGCAGCCGTTTGATATGGCTGTCGATCGTGCGGTCGTCGACATAGACATCGTCCTGATAGGCGGCGTCCATCAACTGGTTGCGGTTCTTGACCACGCCGGGCCGCGCGGCCAGCGTTTCCAGGATCAGGAATTCGGTGACGGTCAGGGTGACATCCTTGCCGTTCCATTTCACGCGATGGCGCGCCGGGTCCATTTCCAGCCGGCCGCGCAGGATCGGGTCGGCGACCGGCTCGTCCGGGGCGTCAGGCAGCTTGCTGACTTCCGCCCGGCGCAGGATGGCGCGGATGCGGGCGATCAGCAGCCGCTGCGAAAAGGGTTTTGCGATATAATCGTCCGCGCCCATCGCCAGGCCCAGCGCCTCGTCCAGTTCATCCGCCTTGGACGTGAGGAAGATCACCGGCATCTGTGTCTTTTCACGCAGCCGGCGCAGCAGTTCCAGCCCGTCCATGCGGGGCATCTTGATGTCGAACACGGCCAGGTCGGCCGGATTGTCGAGCAGCGCCTTCAGCGCGCCTTCGGGGTCCGAATAGATGCGCGTGAGAAAGCCTTCGGCCTGAAGCGCGATCGACACCGAAGTCAGGATATTCTTGTCGTCATCCACCAGGGCGATGGTTGCGGTCATGCGGTATCCCGGAAGTACGAAAAGGGCAGGAAGGGGCAAGCGTTAGACGATGCGATCGGTTGCCGCAAGGAAGGGCGAACGGCCGATGCTGCGGCAAGGCCGTCGATATTCGGGACAAGCGCCCTGTCGCAGACATTTGACGGCTTTCGTCCAAAGCCTTATGTGGCTCGATGTCTGCAGCAAGGACGCCGCGAAAAAGAGAGCGGCGCTGAAGGGGCGGATCGGTCGCAAGCTGATGAATGACATGACCGAAAACAATATATCAGGAGCAAAGGCGTGCAGGCCAAATCCTCTATTACCCTGGCCGACCAGGGCATTTCCACCCATGCCACCCAGTTCTGGAATCTTGGCACTGCGCCGCTGGTCGAGGCTGCGGTTCGCAATGGCGAAGGCATTTTGTCGAAGGACGGCCCGCTGGTCGTCAAGACCGGCAAGCATACCGGCCGCAGCGCCAAGGACAAGTTCATCGTCCGCGACGCCGAAACCGAATCGACCGTCTGGTGGGGGTCGACCAACGTGCCCATGACGCCGGCGCACTTCGCCGCGCTGAAGGAAGATTTTTTCAAGGCGCTGGGCGAGAAGGACAGGCTCTATGTCGCCGACCTGTTCGGTGGATCGCAGCCCGAACATCGCGTCAGGGTGCGGGTCATCAACGAACGCGCCTGGCACAATCTGTTCATCCGCACGCTGCTGGTGCGTCCGGCGGCCGACGAGCTGGCTGATTTCGCGCCCGAATATACCATCATCGACCTGCCGACCTTCCAGGCTGATCCGGCCCGTCATGGTTGCCGCAGCGAAACCGTGGTCGCGGTCAACTTCACCGAGAAGCTGATCCTGATCGGCGGCACCGCCTATGCCGGTGAAATGAAGAAATCGGTGTTCGGGATCCTCAATTATCTGCTGCCGGTCAAGGGCGTGATGCCGATGCATTGCTCCGCCAATATCGGCCCGAATGGCGACACCGCCGTGTTCTTCGGCCTGAGCGGCACCGGCAAGACCACCCTGTCGGCCGATGCCAGCCGCACGCTGATCGGCGATGACGAGCATGGCTGGTCGGATACGGCGGTCTTCAATTTCGAGGGCGGCTGCTACGCCAAGATGATCAACCTGTCGGCCGAAGCCGAGCCGGAGATCTTCGCCACCACCCGGCGCTTTGGCACGGTGCTGGAAAATGTCGTGATCGACGAAGAAACGCGCGAGATCGACCTGGACGACAACAGCCTGGCGGAAAACAGCCGCGGTTCCTACCCGATCGACTTCATCCCGAACACGTCGGAGAAGAATCTGGGTCCGGTGCCCAAGAACATCATCTTCCTGACCGCCGACGCTTACGGGGTTCTGCCCCCGATCGCGCGGCTGACCCCGGAACAGGCGATGTATCATTTCCTGTCCGGCTACACCGCGCGGGTCGCGGGGACCGAGATCGGCGTGACCGAACCGACCGCCACCTTCTCGACCTGCTTCGGCGCGCCGTTCATGCCGCGTCACCCGTCGGTCTATGGCAATCTGCTCAAGGAACGGATCAACAAGGGCGGTGTCACCTGCTGGCTGGTCAACACCGGCTGGGCGGGCGGCAAGGCGACGATGCCGGGCATCAAGCGCATGCCGATCAAGGTGACGCGCGCGCTGCTCAACGCGGCCCTCGACGGCAGCCTGAACGCGGTCGAGTTCCGCACCGATCCCAATTTCGGTTTCGAAGTGCCGGTCGCAGTCAAGGATGTCGATTCGACCATTCTCGACCCGCGCGCCATGTGGGCGGACAAGGCCGCCTATGACGCGACTGCCGCCACGCTGGTCAAGGCGTTCGTGGACAATTTTGCCCAGTTCGTGGACCATGTCGACGCGGGCGTGCGGGAAGCGGCGCTGGTCGCCGCCTGACAAGGGGCGCCATAGTCCTGCGAAGGCGGGACGCCAGTTGCGTAAAGAGCCGGAGGGGAAACTCTCCGGCTCTTTTGCTTTTGGGCGCGGGTTGGTGATGCTATGCTGCCTATCCCTATTATGCGGGAGTTTCGGGCATGTTCGAAGATATGATCGGCAAATTCGGTGGACTGGAAGCGATCGCGGCGCAGATCGGCGTGTCGCCTGAGCAGATGCAGGCGTTGATGAGCGAGATCAGCGCCAAGATCGGTTCGGGCGAAACCAGCGTGTCCGCACTGGCCGAAACGGCGGCCGAACATGGCGTGTCGGCCGACAAGCTCCAGGAACTGCTGGGCGCGTTCGGCGGACCCGAAGCGATATTGGGCAAGCTGGGCGGCTTGTTCGACCGCGACGGCGACGGCAATCCGCTCAACGAACTGGGTGGCATCGCCAAGGGGCTGTTCGGCTGACGGCAAGGGCGTCCTTTGCGGCGCACAAGTTTTTTTGGCCTTGCCTTCGCGCTGTCGCCGGGCCATTCGCGGACTGGATATTATTGCGAACGATCCGCAACTGGCTTCGCCCAATCGGGTGGCGCCGGCGCAATATGAGGATAAGGTCTTGACCGACGTGACGATCGAAAAGCCGGTACTGGAACCCACCGGCGCGCTTTCCGTGGAAACCGTGCTGTCGGTGAAGCACTGGAACGAGCATCTGTTCAGTTTCCGCATCACGCGGCCCGCCAGCTTCCGTTTCCGGTCGGGCGAGTTCATCATGATCGGGCTGAAGGGCGACAATGGCAAGCCGCTGCTGCGCGCCTATTCGATCGCCAGTCCTGCCTGGGACGAGGAGATCGAATTCCTGTCGATCAAGGTGCAGGATGGTCCGTTGACCAGCAAGCTGCAAAAGATCGAGCCGGGCGACCAGATCTATCTGGGGCGCAAGCCGACCGGCACGCTCGTCACCGACGCGCTGCTGCCGGGCAAGCGGCTGTTCATGCTGTCGACGGGCACCGGCCTCGCGCCGTTCCTCAGCCTGCCGCGCGACCCGGATGTCTATGAATTTTACGAGCAGGTCGTCGTCGTCCATTCGGTGCGCCGGGTCAGCGATCTGGCTTTCCGCGACGAAATGGAAGGCAAATGGGCGGACGATCCTTTGGTGTCGGAACAGGCGCCGGGCCAGTTCCATTATGTCCCCACCGTGACCCGCGAGCCGTTTGAGGGGCACACCGCGCGGATCGACAAGCTGGTCGAGAGTGGCGCGCTGTTCGAAGGGATACCGGGGGCGGCGAAATTCGACCCCGAAACCGACCGGATCATGATGTGCGGCAGCATGGAGATGATCAAGCAGTTCGCGGCCTATTTCGAGGACCATGGCTTCATCGAAGGATCGAACGCGGCACCGGGCCAGTTCGTGATCGAGCGGGCGTTCGTCGGGTAAGGCAGGTTCGGGACAAGCAGAAAGGCCGGGGGAGCGATCCTCCGGCCTTTTTTATGTCCGTCATTGCGAGCGTAGTGCAACAATCCATGTCGCGCTACGGCTTTCACGTCCCCTTCCGCTCCGCCACCCAGGCATCGATGGTCTTGCCCAGCACGGTCATCGGCACGCCGCCGCCCTTGACCACGGCGTCGTTGAACAGGCGGAAGTCGAACTTGTCGCCTAGCGCCTTCTGCGCGGCAGCGCGCAGGCGGACGATCTCGCCATGACCGACCTTGTAGCCGCAGGCCTGCCCCGGCCAGGCGCAGTAGCGGTCCACCTCGCCCTGCACATCCTCCACCGTGGAACCGTTGGTGGTGGCGAACCAGCCGATCGCCTGTTCCCGCGTCCAGCGCTTGGCGTGGAGGCCGGTGTCGACCACCAGCCGGCAGCAGCGATAGGCGATCGACTGGAGATAGCCCAGCCGCCCGGCCACGTCACCGTCATAGGCGCCCAGTTCGTCGCCCAGTTGCTCGGCATAGAGCGCCCAGCCCTCGCTATAGGCGTTGAAGGCCAGCAGTGAACGGATCAGGGGGAGCTTGTACGTATATTCGCCCTGCCAGATATGGCCCGGTATCCCTTCATGATAGCAGAGCGTCGGCAGGCTGTAGCGCGGCCAGATGCCGGTATCGCGCAGGTTGATATAATAGTTGCCGGGCACCGACCCGTCGATCGTGCCCGCGCCGGCATAGGCGCCCGGCGCGCCGGCCTCGATCTCCACCGGCACGCGCTTGACGATGAGTTTCGCCGGAACCAGCGTTGCGAAGGCGCGGGGCAGGCGGGTGCGGATGTCGGTCAGGCGACCGTCGATATAGGACAATATCTGCTGGCGGCCGGCATCGTCATTGGGAAAGAGATGGCGCGGGTCCTTGCCCATCGCGGTCATGCGCGCGCCGACCGTGCCCTTCGTCAGGCCAAGGCTGCGCAGCAGCCGGTCCATTTCCGACTGGAGCGCGGCAAGCTGGTCAAGGCCGAGCTGGTGGACCTCTTCGGGCGAGCGGGTGGTCGTGGTGCCCGCGCGCAAGGCCCAGGCGTAATAAGCGTCGCCCTGCGGCAGTTTCCACACGCCCGCGTCCATCGTCGCACCGGCGCGCTGGCGCTGGAGTTCGGCGACCTGGGCGGCAAGGGCGGGGGCGACCTGATCCCGCACGATGGCCGCTGCTTTCGCGCCATAATCGCCGGGCATGTCCTGCGTGCGGCGGGCGATCGAGGTGATGACGCCCCATTGGTCGATCGGCTGCGCCTGCACGCGCGCCATCTGCTTGACACTCTTGTCGAGCAGGAAGGCGGGAGCGATGACGCCGATGCTGGCATCATGGCGCAACCGTTCCGTCTCCCCCTTCAGGTTCGCGGCATAGGCGGCGAGGCGGGCGAGATAGGCGTCGGCATCGGCACGGCTGGCGATGCCATGGTTGCTGTCCAGGAAATCGGGCGTTTCCACGAAGCTGCCGGTGTTCTGGGCGACCGCATAGGGGCTGTTGCGATAGGACCAGTTGCTGTTCATCATCGCCATGTCGCCAAAGGGGAAGGCAAAGCCGTCCGCCGCCAGTTCATGGGCGGCCAGCACCACTTCCACATCGGTCCGGGCGGCAGGCGAGAGCGGTTCCAGGTCGATGGCGCGCAATTTTGTCAGGCGGCTGCGCACATGGGCGGCGATCTGCGCCTGACCGGCGGGGCTTTTGTCGCCGAGGCGGCTTTTGAGCGGGGCGCGGGCTGCGATGTCGATGCCAAGGCCGCTGGCGCTTTCGGGGGCATCGGCCAGCATGGCTTCGGCCATGTCGGCCAGCATGGCTTCGGCCATGTCGGCCAGCATGGCTTCCGCACGGGCGTCGGCCGTTTCGGCGGCACGGGTGGGCAGCGCCGCCAACGCGAAGGCGGAGGTGCCGGCGACAAGGAAATCGCGGCGGGAAGTGATCATGGGCAAGCGTCTCCGATCGAAAATCTCCCCGCCAACTTGCCATATTTGCGGCAGAATTCGACGCTTTATTCGGGGTGCAGGGCAGTTCCCTCTTCGTCGGCTATTCGGCGGCGGCCGCCAGCAATCCATAGTGGCTGCGAAGGGCCCCCAGCGCCCCGCGCTGGCGGCTGGCGACATGGTTGAGCTTGTCGCGGCCCTTCGCGGATGGAAAGGGGGCGGCATATGCCCGCTGACGGTGCCCGTCCATTTTTCTCGGAGAATGTGCTGCGCCTGCGGCTGTGCAGCGGACCGCAAGGCTGCCGGGGAGACGAGGTCAGGTTCAGATAGCGCGGGAGTTCCATCTTGCTCGCCGCGCTGGGGTTAAGGACACCGACCCCTGCCATCAACATCGGGGCTAGCAGCGGGGACAGGTTCTTCTCCTGCCTGACGCTGCCAGCACCCTACGCCTTCGGGCGTAGGGTGCTGCTACTATCGACTACCGGAGGCTCGCGTCGGTAAATTGTATCAAAGCGCGAAAACCAATCACCCGCAGCTACAACGATCATAGCGGTGCAATGAAAGAACGCTTCTAACAATTCTTGGAAATCGGCGAGAGTATGGGACGGGTTATTAGGACCAAGAAAAAACTCCGCTGAATCTGATTTCTCGTCCTTCAACCGTATAGCGGCGTGCATATGTCGGTCTGAGAAATGTATCAATCCGCTAGTGTTCTTATAGACTGCCTCGACCCAAGGGTTTCGGTCTTTGATTTTGTCGATAAGGTATCTGTCTTTCATCTGCTGACCATCCGCCGCTTTTAGGCGGTCTATTTGTTCGCCAGCGAAAACCCGCCCGGCGAACGCCTCCGGGTCGGCTACCCAGAACAGCGCATAAAGACGAAGGACGGTGTCTAGTTGGAGGCGCAGGATTGCAGATGCGATCAAGCCATTGCGGTCATCAACACACTGCCTGAATGCTTTTGCCTGTGCGAGCGCGCGACGCGCAATTCCAAGAAGGTAGAGGTCCTGATAACCGAAGGGGCGATTGACCATGTGGTGCTGGTAAACATCTAACAGTTCGGTTTCGCTGCGCTGGAGATTTTCAAGCGCCTGAGCCGCGCCTTCTTCTGTGCCATCAGGGATTTCTGTCATGCCATCATGATAGCGCATTCGGAGAATGGCGGAAGAGGGAGGGATTCAAACCCGCTTAAGGCTTGCGCCTCACTGGCTTTCAGCGGCGCTGCTAGATATGTGCTAGACGACCCCAAGGGGTTCCACTGACGCTGCCAGTGGATGCTCGCTAAGTCATTGCTTTTGCTGGTAATCTTGGTCGGGACGAGAGGATTCGAACCTCCGACCCCCACACCCCCAGTGTGATGCGCTACCAGGCTGCGCTACGTCCCGACCGGAGGGCGCCCTTTAGAAGCACCGGGATGAAAGCGCAAGCGTTCAATCGCGGGCTTTTGCGCCGGGGCTGCAAATCCCCTAATCATATTGCCTCGACAGGCGCATCTGTGTTAGCCGCCCGCCCTTGATGCGTGGGTGCCGCCAGGTGGCCCGCGTTCCCGAAAAACAGGCGAAAGTCCCACCCATGTTCATTACTCCAGCCTTGGCCCAGACTGCGGGCGGGCAAGCGTCCGGCGCCGGCATCCTGGTGCAGATGGCCCCGCTGGTCCTGATCTTCATTGTCTTTTATTTCCTGCTGATCCGTCCGCAGCAAAAGAAGATGAAGGAGCATAAGGCCCGGATCGACGCGGTGAAGAAGGGCGATCAGGTCGTCACCGGCGGCGGCCTGGTGGGCAAGGTCGTGCGTGTTGACGAGATTTATGCCGATGTCGAGCTGGCCCCGAACGTGAAGGTCAAGGCGGTCAAATCGACCCTGACCGACGTGATCGACCCGGCCAGCGCCAAGCCCGCGAACGACTGAGCGCGCCCATGCTGAACTTTTCGCGCTGGGCGGTCGCCGCGATCCTCCTGCCTCTGGTCATCGGCATATTGTGCGCGGTGCCGACCTTCCTGCCCGACGCGACCGTCGCAAAGCTGCCCGGCTTCATGCAGACGCGGGTCAATCTGGGCCTCGACCTTGCCGGCGGCAGCCATCTGCTGCTGGAAGCGTCGACCCAGGATGTGGCGAAGCAGCGGCTGGCCAATATGGAGGAGCAGGTCCGCACCGAACTGCGCCGGGGCGATCCCAGGATCGCGATCGGCGACATCAGCGCGCGCGACGGGAAGCTCAGCTTCATGGTCCGCAACCCCGCCCAGGTGGACGCCGCTGTCGAGCGTATCCGGCCGTTGACGCAGGGGGCGGGCCTGACCGGCCAGCGCGACTTCAATGTCGAGGTGGTCAACAGCTCCACCATCGTCATCACCCCGACCCAGGCGGGGATCGACAATGCGGTCAAGAGCGCGATGGAAGTCGCGACCGAGGTGATCCGCAAGCGCATCGACGAAATGGGCACGCGCGAACCCACGATCCAGCAGCAGGGCGGCAACCGCATCGTCGTGCAGGTGCCGGGCTTGCAGGACCCCAAGGCGCTCAAGGACCTGCTGGGCCAGACCGCCAAGCTGGAATTCAAGCTGGTCGATATGACCGCCAACCCGTCCGAAGTCGCGCAGGGGCGCGCGCCGGTGGGCAGCGAAGTCCTGCCCTATCCGGGCAATCCGGCGGGACCGCCGGTGATCGCGGTCAAGCGGCAGGTGATGGTGTCGGGTGAAGACCTGACCGATGCGACGCAAGGGTTCGACCAGAATAACCAGGCGATCGTCAATATCCGCTTCAATGGCTCCGGCGGGCGCAAGTTCGGGCAGGTGACGTCGCAAAATGTCAACCGCCCCTTCGCCATCATCTTGGACGGCAAGGTGCTGTCCGCGCCGAACATCAATGAACCGATCCTGGGCGGCAGCGCGCAGGTGAGCGGCAGCTTCACCGTCGAAAGCGCCAACCAGCTCGCCATCGCGCTGCGGTCGGGCAAGCTGCCGGTCGCGCTGACCGTGGTGGAGGAACGCACGGTCGGGCCGGGGCTGGGGGCGGATTCGATCCGCGCCGGCCTGATCGCGTCGATCATCGCGGTGGTCGCGGTCGCCGCCTTCATGTTCCTGAGCTATGGGCGCTTTGGCGTCTATGCCAATATCGCGGTCGCCATCAACGTGCTGGTGATCCTGGGCGTGATGGGCATATTGGGCGCGACGCTGACCCTGCCGGGCATCGCCGGTTTCGTGCTGACGATCGGCACGGCGGTCGACGCGAACGTGCTGATCTACGAGCGTATCCGTGAAGAGCGGCGGCGCGGGCGTGGCGTGGTGCAGGCGATCCAGTTCGGTTACAAGGAAGCCAGCCGCACCATTTTCGAGGCGAACGTGACCCATGCCATCGCCGGCGGGATCATGTTGGCGCTCGGCTCCGGCCCGGTCAAGGGCTTCGCGATCGTGCTGCTGATCGGCATTGCGACCAGCGTGTTCACGGCCGTCACCTTTACCCGCCTGCTCGCCGCGCGCTGGGTCCGCACCAAGCGCCCGACCGAAATCAATATCTGACGGGGCGGGAGAGAATATCATGAAACTGCTTAAGCTCGTCCCCGACAACACCAATATCGGCTTCGTCGCGATCCGTAACTGGGCCTTTGCGCTGACCGCGCTGCTGACCGTGCTGGCGGTGGGCGCGACGGTCTATAAGGGCCTCAACCTGGGCGTCGATTTCGTCGGCGGCCTGATGATCGAGGCGAAATTCCCGCAGAATGTCGAAACCGACAAGGTGCGCGCCACCATCGGCACGCTGGGCGTGGGCGAAAGCGCGCTCCAGCAGTTCGGCGATCCCAGGACGGTGCAGATCCGCCTGCCCCTGCCCGAACAGGGCGGCGCGGGCGCGGCCAATGCCGTGGTCGAAAAGACCCGGCAGGCGATGGTCGCGCAATTCCCCGGCGTCACCTTCTCCCGCTACGACACGGTATCGGGCAAGGTGTCGGGCGAACTGATCCAGAATGGCGTGCTGGCGGTGGTGCTGGCGATCATCGGCATCGCGGTGTTCAGTTGGTTCCGCTACGAATGGCAGTTCGGCGTCTCCACCTTCGTCGCGATCGTCCATGACGTGCTGATGACGCTGGGTTTCTTCGCCATCACGCAGATGGAATTCGACCTCAACATCATTGCCGCCGTGCTGACGATCGTGGGCTATTCGATCAACGACAAGATGGTGATCGACGACCGCATCCGCGAAAATATGCGTAAATACCGCAAGATGGACATGAAGGCGCTGATCGACCTGTCGGTCAACGAAACGCTGCCGCGCACGGTGATGACATCGTTGACGGTGATGCTGGCGCTGGGTGCGCTGCTGCTGTTTGGCGGCCATGTGCTGCGCGGCTTCACCGCGGCGATGATGCTGGGCATCATCGTGGGCACTTACTCGTCGGTCTATGTGTCGTCCTCGCTGCTGATCACGCTGGGCCTGACGCCGCAGGTGGCGGAAAAGAAGGCGACGAAGAAGGGCTATGCCGGGACCGCCGAGCGGGTGGGACCGCGCGACGACGGCGCACGGCCCTGACCGCCATGTCCGGTGATGCAGGCATCACGCTGCGCCGCGACGATAGCGGCCAGGGGCCGATCGTCACCGGATTCCAGGGCCGGGGCTTTCGGGTGCGCGACGATGTGTTTCCCGATGGCCTGCTGCTCAGCCCGGTGCGGGCGCTGGCCTGGGCTGATGCGCCGGCGTCCGTGGAGGTGCTGACGCTGGAGGCGCTGGGCGATCTGTTCGCGACCGATCCGGCCCCCGAATTTCTGCTGCTGGGGACCGGCGCGGGCCTGCGCCAGCCGCCGCGCGCGTTCGTGCGGGCGGTCGAGGCGCTGGGCATCGGCGTCGAAGCGATGGACAGCCGCGCGGCGGCCCGCGCCTGGGGCGTGCTGCGCGCCGAGGAGCGGCGGATCGTCGCGGCGCTGCTGCCCCTGTAAAGGGTGACGCGCCCGCGCCGGACGCCCCGCCCGTGCCCCGCTTTTCCCCGCAGCTTGCGTATCCGCCATTATCTGCTTAAGCATGGGTGCAAGTTCCGGTCCCGTCTTTGGGGCTGGCGATAAGCAGAAGCGAGTTACGGCATGGTGCAGCAAAGCCGCCCATCGCCGCAGAGTCCCGGCCCGACCGGCCGTTATGCGGGCAAGCGTGCCCGTTCCGGTCCGGGCGATGGGAGCCAGGCTGCGGCCATTCCTCCCCCCGCGGTGCAGCGGGGTCTTTCGTCCCATGGTGCGCGGGATCGCCGTTCCTATGCCGCCATCGACCTTGGCACCAACAACTGCCGCCTGCTGATCGCCAAGCCGTCCGCCGACGGCTTCATCGTCGTGGACGCCTTTTCGCGGATCGTGCGGCTGGGGGAAGGGCTGGCGTCGAGCGGGCGGATCAGCGACGCGGCGATCGATCGCGCCATCGCGGCGCTGTCGGTCTGCGCCGACAAGCTCAAGCGCCGGCATGTGACGCTCGCCCGGTCGGTCGCGACCGAAGCCTGCCGTCGTGCGTCCAACGGGGCGGAGTTCATCCAGCGCGTCTATCGCGAAACCGGCATCGCGCTCGACATCATCAGCGCGCAGGAAGAAGCGCGGCTCGCGGTGCTGGGCTGCCATGCGCTGCTGGAGCCGGGCGACGGGCCGGCGCTGATTTTCGACATTGGCGGCGGATCGACCGAACTGGTGCTGGTCGACGCCCATGGCGATGGCGCGCCGCATATCGTCGATTGGGTGAGCGCGCCTTGGGGCGTGGTGTCGCTGACCGAGAGCGAGGCGTTCGAGCATGACGATCCGGCGGAGCGGCTGGCCGCCTATGGCCGGATGCGCGCGCGGGTGAGCGAGGCTTTCTTGCCGCTCGCCCGGCGCTTGCCGCAGGGATTACAGGATATTCGCCTGCTGGGCACGTCCGGCACGGTGACGACGCTGGCCAGCCTGCACCTCAACCTGCCGCGCTATGACCGGCAGGTGATCGACGGGCTGATCGTGCCGTGCGAATCGATGCGGGCGATTTCCGACCGGCTATCCGGCATGACCCTGGCCGAACGGCAGAAGCTGCCCTGCATCGGCACCGAGCGCGCCGACCTGGTGGTGGCGGGCTGCGCGATTTTGGAATCGATCCTCGACATCTGGCCGGCCGACCGGCTGGGCGTGGCCGACCGGGGGATTCGCGAAGGCATATTGCGCGGCCTGATGGACCGCGACGGGAGAGTGATGTGAGAGGGTCCGGCGTCGGCAAGGTACGGGTCAAGACCGCCAGGGGCCGCACCGCGCAGTCGGTGCGCTGGCTGGAGCGGCATCTGAACGATCCCTATGTCCGCAAGGCGAAGGCGGAAGGGTGGCGCAGCCGCGCCGCCTTCAAGCTCATTGAACTGGACGAGAAATTCCATTTCGTGAAGGGATCGAAGGCGGTCGTCGACTTGGGCGTCGCGCCGGGCGGCTGGGCGCAGGTGGTCCGCAAGATGGCCCCGAAAGCCGCCGTGGTCGGCATCGACCTGCTGCCGGTCGATCCGATCCCCGGCGTCACCCTGTTAGAAATGGATTTCATGGACGACAAGGCGCCGCAGATGCTGCGCGATGCGCTGGGCGACGCGCCGGACCTGGTGATTTCGGACATGGCGGCCAACACGGTCGGCCATGCCGCGACCGACCATCTGCGCACCATGGGGCTGGTCGAGGCGGCGGCCTGGTTCGCGGTCGAAAATCTGCGTAAGGGCGGGACGTTCGTGGCCAAGGTGTTCGCTGGCGGGACGGACGGTGAACTGCTGGTGCTGCTCAAGAAGAATTTCACGACGATCAAGCACGCCAAGCCCCCGGCCAGCCGCAAGGGCAGCGTGGAATGGTATGTCGTGGCGCAGGGGTTCAAGGGGCGTGCCGACGAGCCTGCGCGGGATCGGACCGGGGAGCCGATCGAGGAATAGTCCGGCGACGGACTGACGGGGCAGCGGGAAAAGGCGGGGGAGCATTTGGTCGCAACGGTATCGACGGTCGCCTATCTGGGGCTGGAGGCGCGCGCCGTGGAGGTGCAGTGCCAGTTGGTGCCGGGCCTGCCCAATTTCATCCTGGTCGGCCTGCCCGACAAGGCGGTGGCCGAAAGCCGCGAGCGGGTGCGCAACGCCATCGCCGCGATCGGCCTGTCCTTGCCGCCCAAGCGGATCACGGTGAACCTGTCGCCCGCCGACCTGCCCAAGGAAGGGTCGCATTTCGACTTGGCCGTAGCGCTTGCGCTGCTGGGCGCGATGGGCGTGATCGATGCGGAGACGCTGGCGGGTTATGTCGTGGTGGGCGAACTGGGGCTGGACGGGCGGACCGCGCCGTCGCCCGGCGTGCTGCTGGCCGCGCTCCATGCGGGCAGCCGGGACATGGGGCTGGTCTGCCCGGTCGCGCAGGGGGCCGAAGCGGCCTGGGCCGGGGAGGTGGAGGTGGTCGCCGCGCCCGACCTGCTGAGTCTGCTCAACCATTTCAAGGGTATGGCGGCGCTGTCGCCGCCCCAGCCGGGCGTGGTGGAAGCGCCGGTGCGGGGCGCGGACCTGAAGCAGGTCAAGGGGCAGGAGGTCGCCAAGCGCGCGCTGGAGATCGCGGCGGCGGGCGGGCACAACCTGCTGATGGTCGGCCCGCCGGGCGCGGGCAAGTCGCTGATGGCCAGTTGCATGCCCGGCATCCTGCCCGACATGACCCCGGCCGAGGCGCTCGAAAGCTCGATGGTGGCAAGCGTCGCCGGCACGCTGGAGGGCGGGCGGATCAGCCGGGCGCGGCCGTTCCGCAATCCGCATCACAGCGCGTCGATGGCGGCGCTGGTCGGCGGCGGATTGAAGGCGCGGCCGGGCGAGGTCAGCATGGCGCATCTGGGCGTCCTGTTCCTGGACGAACTGCCGGAGTTCCAGCGGACCGTGCTCGATTCGCTGCGTCAGCCGCTGGAGACGGGCGAGGTGACGGTGGCGCGGGCTAACGCGCATGTGACCTTCCCCGCGCGGGTGCAGCTCATCGCGGCGATGAACCCGTGAGGCCGCGTGGCCCAACTGCCATCAGTTAAAGGAAAGGATGGCGTTGCGCCGCCCGGCGATGGTTCTGGCAGACTGCCGGAGCCGGGATTGAAGAAGAGGTCGATTTCCACTTCTCCATCATGGATGACAATGCGTTCCACGATGGCTTCGACAATCTGGCGCTGCTCCTCGCGTGGGAGCATGGGCCAGCGAGTATAGAGGTCTTGGGCTTCGCGGATGATTTCCTCTTGGGAGAGGAAGCTGATCCGCACGGCATCAATTTCAGCCTGGGTGCGTGGGATTTCGTCCCCAAGCTGTTTCAAGCGTTCGCCGATGCCCTTGTAGCGGGAACCAAAACCTTCTTTGTCGATGGCTCCCGCTTGGTAAAGGTCATAGAGTTTGTCGGCTTCGGCGGTCACTTTCCGTTCCTCACGTTGGAGGAGGGCGAGCAATTCTTCCCGCTGTTTGAGGCTTTGATCACTCTCTGATAGGTAGCGGGCAATCTCCTCCGGTGAGAACACGAAGTCCCGCAGTTGCTCGTGGAAGATGGCTTCGAGATCGGCCACCGGAATCTTGTTCCGGCAGTCATGGCAGATATATTTTGGACTGTTCGACGGCACATACATTTTGGTGCCGCAGCCGCAGAAGGTCAGGCCAGCAAACAACTGCACCGTCTTTTTGGTGATAGGCTTGGCAGCCTGTTGCTGGGCCGTGATGATGGCCGTGCATTCTTCCCAGAGGGCTTCGGAGAGGATCGGCTCCACCTCGGTATATACCCACTCGCTTTCGGGCTTGAGCGCCCAGCTTTTCGAGCGATCATCCGTTTTTGTGTAGTTGGCGCGGTGAAGCCCCTTGGCCGTGGGATCAAGGAGGAGCCGGGATATGGTCGTGTCGGAAAACGCAGAACCATTCCGGGTGCGGTGGCCCCGTTCATTGAGGATACGGGCCACCGTTTTCTTCCGGCGATGTTCCCGAAAGAGTTCGTGGAGAAGCACGCGGACGGG
Source organism: Sphingobium cyanobacteriorum (assembly GCF_030580935.1). Classification (GTDB taxonomy): domain Bacteria; phylum Pseudomonadota; class Alphaproteobacteria; order Sphingomonadales; family Sphingomonadaceae; genus Sphingobium; species Sphingobium cyanobacteriorum. Next base: position 238,083 of record NZ_JAUQOM010000006.1, read on the forward strand.
TGCTTCTTCGGGGTCAGGCACCAGCTTCTTGTCGAGCCAGCGATAGCCAAATGGAGCGGCTCCGCCGATCGGCTTGCCGAGCTTGGCGCGCACCGGAACAGAGGCCGCGACTCGTTCGGCAATCTCTTCCCGTTCCCACTGCGCCATAGCGGCGATCATGGTGAAGAAGAGGCGACCGGCTGGGGAACTGGTGTCGATGGCTTCTTGGAGCGAAACCAAGTCCGCCCCTTCATTTCGGAAGATTTCCGCGAAGTCCAGAAGTTCGCGGGTGTTTCTGGCCAAACGGGCCAGCTTGGAAAAGACCAAACCACTGATCCGTCCGGCCCGAATGTCTGTAAGCATCCGCTGGGCCTCTGGATGGGCCATGACGGCTTTTCCGCTCACGGCCTCTAGACGGTAGACTTCCGCGACCGTCCAGCCCTTGGCTTCGGCATAGGCGGCAGCGCGTTTATGATGGGTTTCCGGGCTTTCGCCGCGCACCTGATCTTCGGTGGATACACGTATCCAGATGCCAACGGTTTTCGACATGGCACACTCCTGTTAGAAGGTGGCTGCTCCAGAGAGCAGCCACCATATCAGTATTCACTGGCGAGCATCAGGGTGAGCACGCGCGTTGTTTTTGCTGGATCAGCCGCATTGGGCGAATAGGCCTGGAGCGAAAGATCATACGGATCGATCTTGAAAAACAGGCGTTCGCCTTCGAGGTTGAAGGCTCCAAAATCATGCTCACCGTAAGGATCATTGTCCTTAGTGAAGGCGTCGAAAGCGCGAACAGCCCGAACGGCAGCCAGGACGAAGGCCGGGCCTTTGGCACTAATCCCAGATGTGACCAGAAACGTGCCTTGGCCCTCACCGTGCTTCCGGAACCGATCATTTTGACGGCGGACTTCCGCCCGCCAGTCGGCAGAATGTATTTCCATTGGTGTTCTCCCTGCGTAGGGTGGCCGTCCGAGGGAATCTCGGACGCACCCGCCGCAGGGCGAACAGGATGGATGAGGGTTAGGGCTGCCTTTGGGAGTGGCGTTTCAGCCCAGCTTGGCGATGTTAAAGGGCGTCCCAAAGCTTGGCTGAAATGAGAATGCGAACGGGCGCGCCATCGCCCATCATCTGGAAAAAACGCTTTGCTTCCCCGTAGTTGTGAATGGCGGTCGATATTGGGAAGGACGCATCTCGATGGCTGCCCCAACTCGTCAAACGTTCTAAGTTGCTGACCTCGAAGAACGACCGAAATTCTTTGAGGCGGCTGGGAGCCTCATCGAGTTTCTGCAACTGGGCTTTGATATTTGCGTAGACCGTTGCCCGCGCTTCGCTGGACAAGGCCGCTACGTAGTCGATCACCGCCCCGTCATCCGCGCCGACCGGATAGGTTTTTAGGGCATCAACGATGCTTTTGAGGTCACTGGCGGGCGTGAACTTGTTGGCAACGGCAAGGCCACCATTCATGCGCCCAAACCGAATGGCGCGGGTTTCTATTGTTGACCCGGATGCGCGCAGACCGCGCGGCCCGGCTCCACCTGAGGACTGCATCACTTCATCAACTATCAGTTCGCCTCCATTCTTGACGATGTGGCGAAGGCGGCGTTGGTAGCGAGCGCCATCTTTGCGGAATTGAAGGAATACCCGCTCTGCCTCCTCCGCCACCGGCAAGAGCGCGTGGAGGCGGGCGATCTGAAGAGCGAGTGTTGGTATGGTGTCGAGCAGATAGTTTTCTTCCAGCGCGGTCTTCTGCTTGGCTTCCCATACGCGATCGGCCACCAGCCGATTAGCTCCGTCCGCGCAACAATGGCCAATGGCCGCTATCGCTCCCAGGCGTGGAAAATATACCAGCCGACCATCGAGAAACTTGTTACCCTGGTCGCACATCGGGCACCGTGCCCGATCCTGCTCCGGGCGCTTGTCGCGCGCGATCGACACCATCGCCAGAATTTCAAACGGTTCGTCAGAAGCGATTGGCCCCTGATGGAGGCGGCTATCGGATTCCGGGTGGCCGGTGGCGGCGATATGCGTCTTCACCTGTTCGATCACGAACCACGATGGGCGCTCGTGCGTGGCGGCTACAGGAGAATCGGGCATTGCGCGGGAAGCGGCGGGCATGACTGATACATATCAGGAACGAATCACAGAGGAAACGCCTATTCCCTGACGGTGTGACTGGTGAAATAGGCTAGTCCCAGAGCGGCGGCATCGAAGAGAGATTGGCGGGCATCTTCGTTCATCCAGATTTTGCGGATGGGCGGCAGGCGATGCCGGAACGCGGGTATCTCTTCGGCGATGACCAGCGCGATTTCGTGTTTGGTGCGCGCGCCCACGGAGGCAAAGCACTGTCGGATGGCGGCGCGGTCAAATTGATGGACCATCATCTGATTTGATTCGCCGAGATGGCGAAGGGCGAGGGCCAGCGCCCGAACGCGCGGCGAGCGATGGGCATCTTTGGGCTTGCAGTTCGGGAGAATGAGCACTGTCGGATGATGCTGCTCGATGATGGCACGCACCGCTTCCAGCACGCGGGCGTTCTTTTGTTTGGTGCGTATGTCTTTGAGGCCCCAATCAAATGGGGCGAGCGGTCCCTCAAAGAGCACGAAGGCAAAGCCCCGTGTCGTGGGCGCGACAGCCAACACAAGGTCAGGATACGTTTTTCTTGGCATAGATTTGATATTTTAGGAGTGAGGCTCCTCTTGGCCTTGGATGGAGCGTTTCAAGACGCCTTCAAGCAGCACTTTCTTCTGTTCGGCAGCGGCGCTGTGGTCATGTTCCAGCTTTTGGAGCATCACATAGGCACGGCGGGTAACGCCATCTTCCACCTCGGCGTAGAGGTTGGGGAAAATATGATGGGGCGGATAACCAAACAGCACTTTGCAGGCGATGGCTACTCGGAGGCTCGGCGCACGTTTTCCCCGCTCAATGCGAGAGATCACCGTGCGGCCCCCACATCCGAGCAGGCGGGCGAGTTCGGGTTGCGTGAGACCCCATGCTCGCCGCTCGCGCCGCAGCCGATTAGAGAGCGCGCTTTTCCTGTTTCCTTTGTTGGACATATTTGTTTTTTTGGACAGCGCTTAGAGTGGCTGCCGGTATCTCTATTTTTCCCGATACCGTTCGTTCCTCCCAGAGGGTGAAAGGAAGCCATCTTGGCAACTTGGGTGGACATAGGGACATAGGGACGTATCCAGCGGCTCAGGGTGAGCGTGCATAGGGCGTAACCCCGTAGCGGGGACACAGGGCATCGACCTTGGCTTTTTCGACGATGGGGACAACATAGACGCCTTGGGTCTTGTAGCTCGTCAGGTGCAAACGGGTGCGGAGCAGACTGCCGAGATACCGGGCTGTCACGGGACGTTCAAAGTCGGGGCCGACGCGCGCGGCGAACACTATTGCAATTTCGGTCAGTGGCACCGCCTTGCGGCATTGGTCGGCCAGCAATTCACTCAATACCTCCAAGAGGTAGGCTTCTGGCAAGGTGGCTCGCTCCTGAGCGTGGGTGCGTTCCAGACTGCGCGCCGACGCTTTGATGTCGGCCCGCACGGAGGCATCCTCGATAATGGAGAGGAGCGGGACCAAAATCTGATTGAGGCGCGAGGACAGGGCCGGATTGAGAACGGCGGAGCAATATTCGACCACGGTAGCGGCGGGATAGTCCTGCTGCGGGCGGCGTAAAAGTCGTCCACCTTGAAGCCTTTCTGCCGAGTCAGGGAGGTGTGGGGATCTACAGCGT
>NZ_JAUQOM010000060.1 GCF_030580935.1 Sphingobium cyanobacteriorum
TATACGCGCGCGGCGATCTTCATATGCGGCGGTATCGCCTATCTGTCTGATCTGCGACGTGTCCGAATAATGTACTGGCGCCCCCCTAGCGTGCAGATACGTCACTTTCGTGTAGTCACCCCATCATGTCCGCGACGGCAGGTGAAGCGCCTTACGTGCTCGACGGGCTTGTCCTGGGCGCCGGCAACCTTCCGTTGCATGAGCACTATACCGATACCGGCGGCGCCACCGATCATGTTTTCGCACTCTGCCACCTACTCGGGTTCCGCTTCGCGCCCCGGCTGCGCGATATTGGCGACCGCAAGCTGGGTTCGATCGCTGCGCCATCGACATACAAGGGCATCAAAAATCTGATGGGCCGCACCATCAAAACGGCAGCGATCGAGGCCGATTGGGATGACATCGTCAGGATTGTCGCCTCAATCAAGGATGGCTCGGTGGCGCCGTCAGTAATCTTGCGAAAACTTGCCGCCTACAAACGCCAGAACAGGCTGGATTTTGCATTGGCTGAACTGGGCCGTATCGAGCGCACTTTGTTCACGCTCGATTGGCTTGAACAACCGGAACTGCGACGTGCCTGTCAGGCCGGTCTCAACAAAGGCGAGGCGAGGCACACGCTTGCCGCCGCCATCTATACCAACCGGCAGGGTCGGTTCACCGATCGCTCGCTGGAAAATCAGGAATTTCGCGCATCTGGGCTGAACCTGCTGATTGCGGCGATTTCCTACTGGAACCCGGTCTATCTCGACCGGGCCGCCCAGCACCTCAACGCTGTCGGCACGACGTTCGATGCGGCACTGCTTGCGCACCTTTCTCCGATGGGCTGGGCGCACATCAGTCTGACCGGCGATTACCTCTGGGAGCAGGCCAGGCGACTTCCAGCAGGTGAATTCCACCCACTCAACGAGCCAATGGCGCGGTTGAAGCGTGTAGCGTAGCCCATGTTCCGCTTATGTCCGAGAAATCGTTGTCTGGCGAACAAACCTTGAGGTGACGCCGAGTATCAGCGTGCAGCCCTGCGCGCGCAAGGCATCGTGCTGGGCAGCGGTGTCCTGCTCGTCAGTCGAGACACGGGCGTAGCCGATCAGGGCCTTTTGTCACATTGCATCTAATGGGGGCATTCGAACGGTTGTATCCATTGTATGAAATGTGACACATGACTTTGATTGGCTACGCCCGGGTATCAACTGACGAGCAGGACACCGCTGCGCAGCAAGATGCTCTGCGAACGCAAGGTTGTGCTGTGATCTTCGAAGACAAGGCCAGCGGCGCCAGCAAGGAGCGCCCTAGCCTTGCCAAGGCGCTCGAACGGGTGGGGAAGGGTGACACCCTGCTGGTCGTGCGGATCGACCGTCTGGCGCGCTCGCTTTCACACTTGCTTCAGATCGTAGAAACCATCCGTGCAAAGGGAGCTTTCTTCCGCTCGATCAACGATCCGATCGACACATCGAGCCCGCAAGGTATGCTGATGACTCAAATGCTCGGTGCGTTTGCTGAATTTGAGCGGGCACTTATCCGGGAACGGACGCGCGCAGGACTAAAGGCTGCAGTCGCGCGGGGGGCCAAACCTGGGAATCCCAAAATGCTTGCGCGTGATCCTGCGGCGATTGCCGAGATCCGCCACAGTCATAACGAACGCTACCTCAACGAACTGCTGGATGGCCGGCATCGCTGGTTACCGACCGTTGAGCGTTTGCGCCCGCATTTGCCTTGGGTGATTGTGTTGCGTCAGATTCGCTCAATCGCCCCTCCGATCCGTTCATTCAGTGAGCGGACGCTGGTGAAGGCGTGCCAGGCGCTGGTTCGAGCAGGCTATGCTGATCCCATTATTCTTGAAACCGCGCCGCGTTTGCCACTCGATACGCGCGCGGCAAGGCTTGTCGCCGACCGGATAAAAACCCACCCGGGATCCTCACTTCGTGAAATTGCTAAATGGTTGTCGCAAGATTTGCGCGAACCGACGGCTCGCGGTGGCCTATCTTGGTCACCTGAAGGCGTGAGACGAGCGCTGGCTCACGCCAAAGCGCTTGGATTGATTGAAATTGGCTAAGGATGTCTCCCTCAGGCGTCGCCCTGAGCTGCTGGATGGACGTGTAATTCCTCACGTTGGCTTCTAGCTGTTGCAAGAGTCGCCAACTGACTATCGCTGGCAAGGTCAGGCATTGTTCTCAGGCGCTTTGCGAGCTGAACGACAGAGTTTTGAAAGCCCTTGTTTGCGCTTACCCTTTCTCGAAAGCCGAGATTTCTTAATTCGGCGAGGTCGAGCGCAAGGAGGGCAATTGCTTCTGCTATGTCAGGGAGTTGGACGTCTCGTATGGCTGCAATGATTTCGTATTCGCCGCGTCCATACTGTCAACGGCGGAGCAAAAGTCGGCCATTCGGCGGCGTAAAACCAGGCCATCGTGTTACATGCCGGGGGGAGTGGCGTGAGGGCGTAGCCCGAGGGCCACTCCCCCCGGCATTGGTGTAATT
>NZ_JAUQOM010000061.1 GCF_030580935.1 Sphingobium cyanobacteriorum
GCAGGTCTTGAAACGCGGTCGCGGGCGACCCTTCGTCTTCGACCAGACCGAAGCAATCTGGCAGGCAGTCACGGTTCCCTTCGATGACGCGCTCGCGTCAGCCCGCACCGCATTTCGGCGCCTTCGCGATTCCGATGAGTCGGCGGCCCTGCGGCATCTTTTCTTTGCGGAAAGACAGGCCGCGCGTATTGAGGGCCTTGCGGACGCTTCTCCCTTGTCGGTCAAGACGGTCGGTGTCGTCGGAGCCGGAACGATGGGCGCGGGGATCGCCGCCGCTTTTCTCGCAGCAGGCTATCCGGTGAAGCTTACGGACCTCAAAAAAGAGGCTCTGGCAAGCGCTCGGACCCGCATTGAAGGTTTTCTCGCGAAAGCCTCGAATCCCGCCGAGCTTACATTGGTCGATAATTTCGAGGAACTTTCAGATTGTGATCTGCTCCTCGAAGCTGCCTTCGAGGATCTGGCGGTGAAGACCGACCTCATGGCTCGTTTCGACAGTTTCGCTAAGGCTAACGCGATCCTCGCGACCAACACTTCCTATCTGGATGTCAATGTCATAGCAGCCGCGACGGCGCGCCCTCAATCCGTTGTTGGACTGCATTTCTTCGCGCCGGCACACATCATGAAGCTTCTGGAAATTGTTCGGGGCGATGAAACATCGCCGGAAGTCCTGCAGGCTGCTTTTGCGATCGCAAAACGGCTTCGGAAGGTCGCCGTTGTTTCCGGAGTCGGAGAAGGCTTCATCGGCAACCGCATATACAACGCTTACCGCGCGCAGAGCGAAGCGATGCTCATCGATGGCGCTAGCCCGGATGAAATTGATACCGCCCTTGAAGCGCTCGGTTTTGCCATGGGGCCGTTCAGCGTATCGGACCTGTCAGGGCTCGATATTGCTTGGGCTAACCGGAAGCGAAAGCAGGAGGCACGCGGGGAAAAGAGCGGTGACGTTCCGGTTCTCGAATGGCTCGTTGAAGCTGGGCGGCTCGGGCGAAAGACTGGTGCCGGCTGGTATCGGTATGACGATGGTCAGCGTGCGTCAGACCCAGACGTGAGAAATCTCATCGCGAAGGCGCGGGCGCAATATGGCGCTGCGCCGCGGTCGCTTGATCGGGACGAGATCCAGGAGCGCGCGCTTTGCGCGATCGTCAACGAAGCGCTGCTCGTTCTGGAGGACGGCATTGCTGCGCGATCGTCCGATATCGATCTCGTCCTGATCAACGGATACGGCTTTCCGAAATATCTTGGCGGGCCGCTCTTCTGGGCGAAACGTCAGCCGCGCGAACGGCTGGAACGCATTCTCGCAACCGTGGCTGGCGACGGCCGCGTCGGGAATCTCGCGTTGCTCGACTGAATCAACCCATACTCTATGGAGGAATCCGATGTCCGCAGCTTACATCTGCGCCTATATCCGCACGCCAATCGGCCGCTTCGGTGGCTCGCTCTCTTCCGTGCGGGCAGACGATCTCGGCGCCATCCCCTTGAAGGCGATCATGGCGCAAAATCCCAACCTCGACTTCGAAGCCATTGATGAAGTGGTGTTCGGATGCGCCAACCAGGCGGGCGAGGACAATCGGAATGTCGCGCGTATGTCGTCGTTGCTCGCAGGCCTGCCTGTCAGCGTTCCCGGCACGACCATCAACCGGCTGTGCGGCTCCGGCATGGATGCCACAATCACCGGTGCGCGCGCCATTGTTTCGGGTGAGGCTGATCTGGTAATTAGCGGCGGCGTCGAAAGCATGAGCCGTGCGCCGTTCATCGTGCCGAAAGCCGAGACGGCCTTCTCTCGCTCGATGGAGATCCACGACACAACGATAGGCTGGCGCTTCATCAATCCTCTCATGAAGAAGCAGTACGGGGTCGACTCGATGCCGGAGACCGCTGAAAACGTGGCGGATGAATTCAAGATCAGCCGCGATGACCAGGATGCTTTTGCTGTACGTTCTCAAGCGAAAGCCGCCCAGGCCCAGGCAAATGGCCGCTTCGCTAAAGAGATCACCCCGGTCACGATCCCGCAAAAGAAGGGCGACGCACTGATCGTCGACACGGACGAACATCCCCGCGCGACAACCATCGATGCTCTCGGCAAGCTCCGACCGATTGTCCGCGCCGACGGCACTGTTACGGCCGGCAATGCTTCAGGCGTTAATGACGGTGCAGCGGCGATCCTTCTAGCATCCGAAGCGGCCGTCAAGAAATACGGCCTGACTCCGATCGCACGCGTTCTTGGTGGCGCGACCGCAGGTGTAGCACCGAGGATCATGGGATTTGGCCCTGCGCCGGCGACCAAAAAGCTGATGTCCCGCCTTGGAATGCGCCAGGAGCAGTTCGATGTCATTGAGCTCAACGAA
>NZ_JAUQOM010000062.1 GCF_030580935.1 Sphingobium cyanobacteriorum
ACGCTGTAGATCCCCACACCTCCCTGACTCGGCAGAAAGGCTTCAAGGTGGACGACTTTTACGCCGCCCGCAGCAGGACTATCCCGCCGCTACCGTGGTCGAATATTGCTCCGCCGTTCTCATTCTGGGCAGCTGCGGATGCCCTGGTACCCCATGACGGGGGCGGCGAGGCGCAGTTCTGGGTGATCGCCGCCCGTGCCCTGTTCGTCGAATTCTGCCTCAAACTCCTGGCCGATGGCAGGGCGAGCAACGAAGCACTTGCCCGCGAGCTAATGACCGCGGACCTGTCGCGCGTTCATGCCATGATGCGTGGCACCATAGCCGATCCACTGACCGCACCGGAAGCCGCCCGCATGGCGGAATCGATCCGCGCCGTGTTCAACGTCAATGCCAAGGCGCTCAAGTTGTTGCCGGCTACCGGGCCTCGCTTCTCGGTCCGAAAGTGGATCGAAGAGGGCGCAGCTGGAGTTCAGGACCAGGGCTCAATCCTGTTCATATCTGCCCGCTACGTCGACATGAGCGTCTGCGCGCAGCTGCTCACGCTCTGGCTCGATACAGCGATGAATACGCTTATGACTGGCCCACGCACCCGCGATCTCAAGTGCTGGTTCTTCGTCGATGAATTGGGGGCATTGCATCGCCTGCCAGCCCTCGAGAAAGGACTGCAGACAGCGCGCAATTTCGGCGGCGCTATTGTCCTTGGCATCCACGCCTACGCCAAACTCAAGGAAGTCTACGGCGAGAACATGGCGATGACCCTGTCATCGCTGGCCCGGACGAAACTGATCCTCGGCACCGCCGACCGGGAAACGGCTACCTGGTGCTCCGACTTCATTGGCCATCGCCAGGTGCGCGACATGGAGGAGGGCTACACCTACGGCTACAACAATGCCCGTGATGCGGTGAGCCTCACCCCGCGCAAGCACATCGAGCCGCTGCTGCTGCCCGACCAGTTGATGAACCTGCCGCGGCTGTCCGGGTACATCAAGTTCCCCGATGGTTTCCCCGCCGCACCCGTCAGGCTCACCCCGGTCAACCGGCCCAAGCGAGCGGAGACCTTCATTGCCCGGGTGAAGGATGGCCCAAAAGCTCCGGTTGCCGAGCCTCAGCCGCCGGCACAGCAGGCGCGGCAGTCGACAGCATCAACGGGCAATGAGCATCCCTCGTCTAACGACGATGGGGCGGGCAAGCCGGTCGTGCCCAAGCAGGGAGAACTGGCCCTCGACCAGAGGCAGCAATCCGAGCCGAAACAGAAGCCTGACGCGCACGTAAAGGATTTGCGGCAGCCCGTTGAAAGCAGGCCCGGCAAGACGCCGAAGGAGCAGGAACGGGCCGCTCGATCGGGGAAAGAGAAGGCGGGCAACGCCAAGCGAGAGAGTTCGAACACCCGAACTGAAGCAACGCCTAGAAAGGCAGGACCCTCCGCCCGCCCGCTCCTCCCGACCGGCGAGGCCGCCGCGACGCAGGATCAGTCAGCTACTCCCAAGGGCACTGCTCGGGCTGGAACGTCGGAAGCGAAGCCGCCGCAAGAGGGTAGGCCGGACAATTCTAAAAGCACCGGCTCCAGCGATGCAGCAGCGCGCAAGCTGATGCTCGAGGATGGGCTGCGCGAGCAGGAACCGCCGCCGATGACGGGGCCCGACCTCGGCGACATGGAGATGTGAGCATGTCACCGATTGCCACCGCTACGGGAGACGGTCGATGCTGTCGGTAGCCAACGTCCGCACCGCGGGCGGCGCGGCCAACTACTTTGCTGCCGACAACTACTACACGCGGGCCGATGCCGACCGCTGAGAACGGCGGAGCAATATTCGACCACGGTAGCGGCGGGATAGTCCTGCTGCGGGCGGCGTAAAAGTCGTCCACCTTGAAGCCTTTCTGCCGAGTCAGGGAGGTGTGGGGATCTACAGCG
>NZ_JAUQOM010000063.1 GCF_030580935.1 Sphingobium cyanobacteriorum
AGGCCGGACGCTGATCGCGCGACGCCGCCGTCCGCCATGGTGCGTCCCGCGCACCACGGCGGACCCTCTACGCGCCTTTTCACCTTCCGGAGCGCGCAACAGTCTCCGTACTGCAACAGAGCTTGGGGGATTTGCGATGAGACTGAACAATCTGGGTCGCCGCCTTTGTACCGTGTCCAGCCTTGCGTTGGCGATCGCCGCGGCCCCGGCCTTCGCCCAGGAGGCGAATAGCCAGGCTTCTGCAACGGATGCCGGCCGGAGCAATATCGACAATGAAATCGTGGTCACCGCGCAGAAGCGCGAGCAGCGGCTGATCGACGTGCCGGTCGCGATCAACACGATGAGCGGAGACGCCATCGCCGATCGCGGGATCACCGATCTGCAGCAATTCTCCTATGCCGTGCCCGGGCTGGTCCTGCGCTATGACGGCCCCGGTTCGAGCCAGGTGTTCCTGCGCGGCGCGGCGAACATCCGCGGCTCCGACGCGATGGTCGCGACCTATATGGACGAAGTGCCGGTGACGCTGACCGGCGGGTTCCGCCAGGTCGATCTGCGCATGCTCGATATCGACCGTATCGAAGTGCTGAAGGGGCCTCAGGGCACGCTCTACGGCCAGGGCGCGATGACGGGCACCGTGCGCTTCGTCACCAAGAACCCGGATCTCACGGAGATTCATGGCTTCGCCAGGGCGGATTATTCGCTGATCGACCAGGGCAGCGACAATCTGCGCCTGTCGGGCGCGTTGAGCCTGCCCGTCGTTACCGACGTGCTTGCCATCCGCGTCGCCGGCAACCTCGAGGACGGTGGCGGTTGGATCGACCAGCCAGGGACCGGGATCAAGGACGGCAACAACCAGAACATCCGCAATTTCCGCGGCAAGATCCTGTTCAAGCCGAGCAGCGACTTCGACCTGACCGGGACGATCGGCCTGTATCGGATGAGCAGTCGTTTCGGTCTGGACTATGAGAATCCGGATCGCACCCGCCCGGTGCCCGTGAGCCCCGACTTTGATCTCCTCCCCAGCCGCAAGGACCGGGCCTGGATCTACAATCTCACCGCCAACTATCACTTCGATTTCGCCACGCTCACCAGTTCGAGCAGCTATGTCCGGCTCAACCGCGACTATTACAGCACCTATATAGCCGGGCCTGGCACTCCCTATACGGTGCAGAACGAGGGCTTTGACGACATCCACGACCGCGCCCGCCAGTTCACCCAGGAACTGCGGTTGACCTCGGCGGGAAGCGGTCCGCTGCAATATACGGTCGGCGTCTATTACCGCGACGCCCGCTCGGACCTCTACGACACCGGCATCTCCTATTTTGCCGGCGGCACCTATCCGATCGCCTATGAGGATCTCGACACCTCCAAGTCCTGGTCGGGCTTCGCCGACCTGTCCTACCGGCTCACGCAGCGGCTGACGCTGGGCGCCGGCGTCCGCACCTTCAGCGACGACGTGACCCAGTGGAACGGCGGCACCACGACCCAGAAGGCGAACTTCAAGTCGACCGACCCGCGCGTCTATTTCACCTACGCCCTCGGCCCGAAATGGAACCTGTACGGCAACGTCTCGCGTGGCTTCCGCTCGGGCGGTTTCAACACGGCGGGGCTACCGCCCTACAGGCCGGAGAAGCTGACCAATTACGAGCTGGGCACCAAGGGCGTGACCGCGGGCGGCGCGCTGCAGTTCGACATCGACGCCTTCTATTCCAAATATGACGACGCCCTGCGAACCGGGCAGTTCTTCAACTTCGACGGGGGCGGCGGATACGTCTCGCTCACCCGCAATATCGGCGACTTGGAGATATACGGTCTGGAGGCTAGCGCGACCTGGGCGGTGACGCCGAACTTCCATCTCAGCGGCATGGCCGCGCTGACGCACAGCGAAGTGAC
>NZ_JAUQOM010000064.1 GCF_030580935.1 Sphingobium cyanobacteriorum
TAACGCCGCTCCCTTATCGGAGCGGAACGTCGTTCCTCGCATGGGCGATCGTCAACAACAACCAGCCCGTTCCCGACGTGTTCTCCAAGATGACCAAAATCGCAGCTTCGGGCCGACTGGGCCTTGCAGGGCCGATGCCCGAGCCCGGGAACCGCACAACCTTTGTGAGGGCCAGCATGGCTGAATACGGACTGGTACCTCTGGACCAGCAGGACTCCGCCGCACAGGCGGCGCTGGCTGCGGCGGACTGGCTGGTGCGGAGCGATCCGGGGGATGCGCACTTGCCGGCAAGCGGCACGGTGCGTGCGCTCAGGTTTTGACTATCCACGATGCTCATCGGGCTGATCCGCGGGTCTTTGCCAGAAATCCTTCGCCTGCCATGTTTGAGCGACACCGGCGCGCCGAAGCCAGGTTAGCGCGAGCCGGTGACCCCATTTGCGCTCGACAAGGCCGTAGCGCGCTTCTGCGACCGCCTCTTCGAGCGCGCGCAGGGCAAGTCTGGTGAGGTCGGCTTGATTCGTCATGCCCATTGGTAGAACAAAACAGGAACATTGGGCAATTGCAGTATTCAGAGGGGAGGAGGAGAGCGGTTTGGGCGAGGCCCCCTGGGAAGCAAAAGCGTCCCCATGATCCGGGTCTTGGAACTGGTCCGGGAGACCCTTCATGCAAACCACCACCATTCCCCACGCCAAGTTGCGCTTGTCGGAGAGCAACGTCCGCAAGGCCAATGGAGACAGCGCGCTCGAGGCGCTGGCCGCCAGCATTGCCGAACACGGATTGTTGCAGCCACTCATCGTCAGCCCGTCGGCGGGCAGGAAGACCCTGTACGACGTCCACGCCGGCGGCCGCCGCTGGCGCGCGATCGGGCTGCTGATCGAACGCGGTGTTCTGCCCAAGGATTACGCGATCGACGTGCGCCTCTGCGAGAACGAGGATGCCGCAGCTCGCGAGATCAGCCTAGCCGAGAACCTCATTCGCGAAGCCATGACGCCCGCCGACGAGGCCAGGGCCTATCGCGACATCGTCGCTGAGGGCGCCGATGCCGAAGCGGTCGCCCGGCGCTTCGGCGTTACGGTTCGGCACGTACAAGGCCGCCTTCGCCTGGCCGATCTTGCCGAACCGATCTTTGCCGCACTGGCCGACGGCGCAATCACCCTCGATGTCGCGATGGCCTACGGCTCGACCGGCGATCGCGACCGACAGGCCGCAGCCTGGGAGCGGCTCTCGACCAGTTGGCAGGGCGACAATCCGCAGGCGATCCGCCGCGCGATTGCCGAGGAGAGCCTGTCGGCTGATCACCCGATCGCCCGCTTTCTGGGCGAGGCTGAATATGCCGGCTGCGGCGGCAGGATCGAGCGCGACCTCTTTGCGAGTGAGGGCGAAGGCCAGTGGCTTGACGGGGATCTCGCCATGGACCTTGCCACCAAGAAGCTTTCGCACGAGGCGGACATCGCGGCGCTCGGCAGCCGGCTCGCCTGGGTGACGCCGCGCCTCGCGACCCACGTTACCTATGACGACACCAAAGACCTGCATCCCTACTGGCCGCGTCGCGCGGAACCCAGCGCCGATGCGCTGGCCCGCATGGACGAGATCTCCGACCGCATGACGGAACTCGCCGAGCTCCTCGACGCTGCCGATGAGCCTGATGTGGAGATTTTCACTGAGAAGTGACCCGGGAGTGGCATAAATTTCCACTGAGATTTGACCCGGGGAGCGCATAAATTTCCGCCGAGAACTGACCCATGTTGGGGTGACTACACGAAAGTGACGTATCTGCACGCTAGGGGGGCGCCAGTACATTATTCGGACACGTCGCAGATCAGACAGATAGGCGATACCGCCGCATATGAAGATCGCCGCGCGCGTATAG
>NZ_JAUQOM010000065.1 GCF_030580935.1 Sphingobium cyanobacteriorum
CGTCTCGCTCACCCGCAATATCGGCGACTTGGAGATATACGGTCTGGAGGCTAGCGCGACCTGGGCGGTGACGCCGAACTTCCATCTCAGCGGCATGGCCGCGCTGACGCACAGCGAAGTGACCAAGCTGGCGATCCAGAGCGGCGAATCCACCAATGTCGAAGTCGGCGACCCCGGCGACTACGCCCCGGAGGTCACGTTCAGCGTTGCGGCCGACTATGATGTCGCCCTCGCATCGAACATCGCCGGCTTCGCCCATGCCGATTTCAGCTACCGGGACAAGACCTGCGCCTCGGACAGCTCGGTTCTGGTCCCGCGCACTCAGTGTTCGGACACCGTACCGCTCCTCAACGCCCGCATCGGCGCGACTTTCTCCCGGGTGAAGGTGGAGCTCTATGCCACCAACCTCACCAATGAGAACCGGCAGGTCGATCCGTACCAGGCGTGGCAGCAATCCTCGCGGACGAAGCCGCGAACGGTCGGCATCGCCTTGTCACACGACTTCTGAGGTTCTTTTCTGTCAGGCCCGCCTCCACTCCGGGGCGGGCCTTTTCTCTGTCGGAGCATCCGGATGGCCCCAGCATTTGAAACTGCCGAGACGGGGGCCGCGCTGCCCGTTGCCGGCACCGACCTGTTCGGCCATCCGCGCGGCCTAACCTATATCGCCGCCACCGAAATGTGGGAGCGCTTTTCCTTCTACGGCATGCAGGCGCTGCTCATGCTCTACATGACCGGGCATCTGCTCCAGCCCGGCGTCGTCGAACATGTCTGGGGTTTTGCTGGGCTGCGCGCCGGGCTGGAGGCGGTGACCGGCCCGCTCACGAGCCAGGCGCTCGCCGCGCAGCTGTTCGGCATCTATGTCGCGCTGGTCTATTTCGGCCCGATCGTCGGCGGGCTGATCGGCGACCGGGTGACCGGACGGACCCGCGCCGTGCTGCTGGGCTGCGGATTGCTCGCCTGCGGGCACTTCCTGATGGCGATCGAACAGGCTTTCCTGCCGGCGCTCGGCGCGATCATCGCCGGGGCGGGGCTGCTCAAGGGCAATCTCGCCGCGCAGGTCGGGGCGCTCTATGCCGAAGGCGACCGGCGGCACGATGACGGCTACACGCTCTACGTCACTTCGGTGGTGGTCGGCGCCTTCCTCGCGCCGCTGGTGTGCGGCACGCTGGGCGAGCTCTATGGCTGGCACTATGGCTTCACGGCCGCCGGCTTCGGCGTGCTGTTGGGCATCGCCATCTATCTTCGCGGAATGCGCTATCTCCGCGAGCCGGCCGGCGATCGCGGCGGCGTGGCCACGGTGCCGCTCACCGCGGACGAATGGCGCACCGTGCTGGCGCTTTCGGTGCTGATCCTCATCACCGCGAGTTTCTGGACGGTTCAATCGCAGATTTGGAACACCTATCCGGTCTGGGTGCGCGATCATGTCGATCTTGGGATCGGCTTCGGCTTGCACGTACCGGTCACCTGGTTCCAGTCGCTCGATGCCGTCACGGTTCTGGTGCTGGCACCCGTGCTGATGCGCTATTGGCGTGTCCGCGCCAGGCGGGGTGGAGAGCCCGGCGAACTCGCCAAGCTGGCGCTTGGCTGCTCGATCTTCGGTTTGGGCTGCGTGCTGCTCAGCCTCGGGCAGTGGAGCGCAGGCGCGGGCAGGGTGGCGATCGTCTGGCCCGTCCTGTTCCATTTCGTGATCGGGCTGGGCTACCTGCTCTACGCGCCGGTGGCGCTCGCACTGGTCGCCCGGGTGGCGCCGGTGCAGGTCCGTTCGATGATGGTCGGCGGCTATTATATCGGCCTGTTCATCGCCGGGATATTCGCGGGATGGCT
>NZ_JAUQOM010000066.1 GCF_030580935.1 Sphingobium cyanobacteriorum
TGTCAACGGCGGAGCAAAAGTCGGCCATTCGGCGGCGTAAAACCAGGCCATCGTGTTACATGCCGGGGGGAGTGGCGTGAGGGCGTAGCCCGAGGGCCACTCCCCCCGGCATTGGTGTAATTTTCAGGGTCTGGTTTTGGCCTTGCGGGCCCGGCTGTGCGCGAGGCGATAGCTTTCGCCGTTCATCTCGAGGATGCTGACGTGATGGGTCAGGCGATCGAGGAGCGCGCCTGTGAGACGCTCAGATCCGAAGGTTTCGGTCCATTCGTCGAAGGGCAGGTTGCTGGTGATGAAGGTGGAGCCGCGTTCGTAACGCTGGGAGATCAGCTCGAACAACAGTTCGGCGCCGGTCTTGGAGAGCGGCACAAAGCCCAGTTCGTCGATGATGAGCAGCTTGTATCCGGCCATCTGCTTCTGGAAGCGCAGAAGACGGCGCTCGTCGCGGGCCTCCATCATTTCGCTGACCAGCGCTGCCGCGGTGGTGAAGCCCACCGACAGTCCTTTCTGGCATGCTGCCAGTCCGAGCCCCAACGCTACGTGCGTCTTTCCGGTGCCTGATGGCCCCAGAGCGATGGCGTTCTCACGCCGCTCGATCCACTCGCAGCGCGCCATCTCGAGCACCTGCATCTTGTTGAGCCTGGGGATGGCGGCGAAGTCGAAGCTGTCGAGGCTTTTGACGGCGGGGAAGCGCGCGGCCTTGATGCGCCGCTCGACCATGCGACGCTCCCTGTCGATCATTTCCATCTCGACGAGGCGGGCGAGGAAGCGGATATGATCGACGCCTTCAGCGGCACATTGCCGCGCGAGCTTGTGATGCTCACGCAGGCACGTAGGCAGCTTGAGCGCCTTGAGATGGTGAGCGAGAAGGATCTCCGGGGCCTGATCGCTCATGCGGCCTCCTGCCGGTCGGAGAGCAGGCTCAGATAGGCTCTGGCAAAGGTCTTCTCGACCGTGGTGCGTGGCAGGAAGGGATAGACGTCCAGGTCCAGCCTGGGCGGTACGCGTTCGATCCGGCACAGGACGAGGTGCTTGACGGCATCGAAGCCGATGGCGCCAAGATCGATGGCCTGTTCGACCGCCGCCTGGAGATCGGCGAGGGTGAACGTTTCCAGCAGGCGCAGTACCTGCACATATTCGCGCTTGCCATGTTTGTGCATGCGCCCTTCCATCAACCGCTGCAGTGTCGTGAACGCTTCGGGCAGGTCCCAGCCCTGCAAAGGCGCAGCCTGGTCGAATGCGTTGATCTTCTGCTCGATCAGCGGGAGATAATGGAGCGGGTCGAAGACAACCTCCTCGCGGGCATAGCAACGAGGATGACGGGCGATGACTTCGCTGCGGCAGCCGATCACCACCTCATCGACATAGGCCCTGATCCAGACCTCCTGATGGCCCCAGGCCACCGGAACCGAATAATCGTTGGTCCTGTAGCGCACCAGGGATTGCGAGGAGACCCGCCCGCCTTTCTGATCGCAGGCCTCGAAGGGTGTAGCGGGCAGAGGCTGCATGGCCGCGAGATCGCGTTCCAAGCGCTCACCGATCGTCTCGCTCTGCCCGCGCACCTTGTCCTGCTGGCGCTTGCGGCATTGCTCCTCCAGCCACAGGTTGAACGCCTCCCAGGTCGGGAACTTCGGGATCGGCACCATGAAGTTGCGCCGGCAATAGCCTACCAGCCCCTCCACATTGCCTTTCTCGTTCCCCTTGCCCGGGCGAGCATAGCGGTCGCGGATCACGTAATGTGACAGGAAAGCGCTGAACAG
>NZ_JAUQOM010000067.1 GCF_030580935.1 Sphingobium cyanobacteriorum
ACCGGAAAGGGCCAGTGGCTCGACATCAGCCTGACCGACAGCGCGATGTTCATGTTGGCCAACGTCGCGTCGGGTCATCTCAATACCGGAAGAGAAGCGTTGCGCTATGGCAACGCTCATCCGAGCATCGTACCATATCAACTGTTCGATTGCGTCGATGGCCGAATTGCACTCGCAGTCGGAAACGACGAACAGTTCCGGCGGTTCTGCAAGATCATCGGTCTGCCGGATCTCGCGATGGATGAGCGGTTCGTCACCAATAAAGGACGAACCGAGGCGCGTGATGAGTTACTGCCGATCATCGAGGACAAGTTGCGCGATCGTAAACTGCATGAGCTTCTCGCCGAACTTCGCGCCGTCGGAGTCCCGGCTGGCGAGCTTCGCACTGTCGGCCAGGCGTTCGCTAGCGATGTTGCAATCCTTCGGGACACTGTCGTTTCGGTTCCTTCCGAAAGGATCGGCACCTTCCGCTCCGTGCGCAGCCCGTTGCGCATGTCGGAAAGTCCGTTTGCTCCGCCGACACTTCCACCCGAGGTCGGCGAGCATACCCGCCAAGTCCTTCAGGCCGAGCTGGATCTGAGCGCAGATCGGGTCGATCAGCTTTTGGAGATGGGCGTAGTTGCCGGTATCCCGGCGACGACCCGAAAGTAGCTCTGATGCAGAAGGAGCGCGTTCGCCGCCAGGGCCGTCCACCCACGATGGAGAATGCACGCGGCAAGATTCTGGACGAAGCCGCCGAACTGTTCGCGCGGGAGGGCTTCGATGGGACTTCGTTAGGAAGTGTCGCGGAAGCGGTCGGCGTCACCAAGGCCGCGATCTACCATTACTTCCCGAACAAGAAGGAAATATACGAGGCTATCATCGTCCGGACGCTCAAGGGCCTTCTTGAAGCTGTAAATATCGCTGTTGATGGTGACGACGAGGCCCCGGAGGCTCTTTGCCGCTTTATGACGGCACACGCCGACTACTTCGAAGCGCATTACCATGGCTTCGTCACGATGTTGGTGGGCTACGGCGGCATGGAGAATGGTGGGCTGCTCGAAGAAGCGCAGGAACTGCGCGACGCCTACGAAGAGCTTCTTCGACGGATCGTGCTCGCAGGCATCGAATCCGGCCGCTATCGAAATACGGATTCCCGGTCGATAAGCCGCGCGATCCTCTCGATGCTGAACTGGATGGTTCGCTGGTTCAAGCCAGGGCATGGCCGTCCCGCCTCCTCCTTCGCGATGGAGTATTGCGAGCTCATTCTGAACGGTCTGGCCGCCGACGGCCGAGCCCTGAACACCGACACGCGTCCTCAGCCCTCCGATAGGCGCCGAGGCCATGAGAGCGCATCAAAAGTCAAGCGTTCCGTCATCTCAGTCGATGGCGAATGTACGCAGAAGTATCCCATGAATTGGAAGAGGAACTAAGGCTCTGTTGCAAAGATTGGCGGCAGTCAGAGGTAGGCTGTCGCTCTGCGCCGATCAGGCGGCTGCTGCGAAATGGTGGTTGAGCATGCCCATGGCCTCCGTCAGCGCCGAGGGCCCAATG
>NZ_JAUQOM010000068.1 GCF_030580935.1 Sphingobium cyanobacteriorum
AGCTCTGTTGCAGTACGGAGACTGTTGCGCGCTCCGGAAGGTGAAAAGGCGCGTAGAGGGTCCGCCGTGGTGCGCGGGACGCACCATGGCGGACGGCGGCGTCGCGCGATCAGCGTCCGGCCTGTTTGATGCCGGTCTGCGCCCACTCCCCGGGGTTGATCACCAGCTTGCCCTTCGTCGCAAAGTCGAGGACCATCGGGTAGCGCCCCGGCACGGCGAACCGGCCGCCATCATAGGGAAGCAGCTCGACCGGCTTGTCCATCGGCACGTTGAAAGCGTTGCGCCCGACCGCCTGGCCGAACAGCTTGCCGTCCTGCGCGGTGATGTTCACCGTCACGAAATTCGAGAAGCGATACTTGCCTGCATAGGATGCCAGCGTTCTGGCGGGCACCGCCGGCTGCGGCGACATCACCGGCAAGGCCGGCTGCGGCGGCACAGATGCGAGCACCGCGTCCCAGGCCAGTTCGCTGGCGATCGAGCCGATCTCGACGCCGTTGAGCGCGCCCGGCGTGCTCGGATCGGGCGCATCGATTTCGCCGGTGGTGATGGCATAGAGCGTATCGCCGTCCGATGCCGTGGCGAAAGGCTGGATACTGCGCCCCATCGCGGTATGGACCTGGATCGCCAGCCGCTGGAGTTCGGCCGGCTCCATCTTCTGGTTGATTGCGACCAGCGTGACCGTGGTGTTGCGCATCCTGCCGCTCTCGGCGCCCCAGCCGGCCTTGCGGCTGTCGGGAAGGTTGCGCAGCAGATCGTCGACGCGAACATCCTTGGGCCAGCTCGGATCACGGTAACAGGCGGCGGGGCGGCCTTCCCGATCGGTCACCAGCCCATAGGCGTTGACCACCGAGAAGACGGCGATCTTGAGCGCGCCGATCTGCTTGAACGCGCCGCCCTGGCCCGAATGCGCCTTGCAGCCGAAGAAATCGCCGGTGCGGGTCATGCTCCCGGCTCCGGCGGCGCCATTGCGGAACACGCCCGGGATCCGAGCGCGATAGGCCGCCTGGGCGAGCTTCTTGTCGGGGTATATCTCGTTCAGTCGGCGATCGCCATAATCGAAGATGACCGCCCCGACCGCCACCGCGATCGAATCCCATCGCCCGGTATTGCGGCCATCGTCCTTGAGCGCGGTCGCGACGGCGGTCGTCGCTTCGAGCCCATAGGCCGCGCCGCCCGCGAACACGACGGTGTCGATGTCGTAGCTCGAATATCCGAGGCGGACGAGGTCGGTATTGATGGTGGCCGGCGCCCCGCCGCGCACGTCCACCGCCGCCAGCACCTTCTTGTCGAAGCTGAAGACCGTCACCCCGGTGGGGCCCTCA
>NZ_JAUQOM010000069.1 GCF_030580935.1 Sphingobium cyanobacteriorum
CTGGTGGTTGTAGTGCTCGACGAACGCCTCGATCTGGGCTTCAAGGTTGCCGGGCAGGAAGTAGTTTTCCAAGAGGATGCGGTTTTTCAGGGTCTGGTGCCAGCGCTCGATCTTGCCCTGCGTTTGCGGGTGCATCGGAGCGCCCCGCACATGGCTCATCTTTCGGGCCTCGATATATTCCGCGAGTTCACCGGCGATGTAGCTGGGACCGTTGTCGCTGAGTAGCCTGGGCTTATGCAACACCGTCGCGCTGTCGCAGCCCGATGCGGCCAGTGCCATGTCCAACGTGTCGGTGACATCCTCGGCCCGCATGTTGGTGCACAGTTTCCAGGCAATGATGTAGCGCGAGAAGTCGTCGAGCACGGTCGACAGGTACATCCAGCCCCAGCCGATGATCTTGAAGTAGGTGAAGTCGGTCTGCCACATCTCGTTCACCCGCGTGGTTCTGGTGTGGAACTGATCGGCGGCCTTGATCACGACATAGGCTGGGCTGGTGATCAGGTCATGAGCCTTCAGAAGGCGGTAAACCGTGGCTTCCGACACGAAGTAGCGCTTCTCGTCGGTGAAGCGCACAGCCAACTCGCGCGGTGACAGCTCGCTGTAATCCAACGCCATCTCGACGATCTGGTCCTGCACCTCGGGTGCGATGCGGTTCCACACCCGGCTCGGTGCCGATGGACGATCCTCCAGCGCTTCCGGTCCGCCTTCGAGGAACCGGTCGTACCAGCGGTAGAACGTCCGGCGTGCGATCCCCAGCTTGTCGAGGGTGAGCTTCGCCGGCAGATGTGACTGCTCGACGATCCGGATGATCTCGAGCTTCTCCGATGCAGGATACCTCATTCGTCGTCGCCCCCATCCGCAATCATGCTTTTTTTGAGCAGACGGTTTTCAAGCGTCAGATCGGCCACGCATTCCTTCAGGGCCCGGGCTTCGCGGCGAAGATCCTGCACCTCGCCACTGGTCGCGGCACGGGCGGTATCGCCCGCCAGGCGGCGCCTGCCCGCTTCCATGAACTCCTTCGACCAGGTGTAATACAGGCTCTGGGCAATGCCTTCCTTACGGCAAAGCTCCGCGATGCTGTCTTCGCCGCGCAGGCCATCGAGCACGATGCGGATCTTGTCTTCAGCCGAAAAGTGCCGACGTGTCTGGCGCCGGATGTCCTTCACCACCCGCTCAGCGGAGGCCTTCACCGGCGACTTTTTTAAGGAGTGTTGGGTCTTCATCTTCGTTCCTTCGTCACTACGACGAAGCCCCAACACTCCTTAAATCACAACCTCAAATCTGTGCCATTGGTGCTGACGGGGAACA
>NZ_JAUQOM010000007.1 GCF_030580935.1 Sphingobium cyanobacteriorum
ATTACACCAATGCCGGGGGGAGTGGCCCTCGGGCTACGCCCTCACGCCACTCCCCCCGGCATGTAACACGATGGCCTGGTTTTACGCCGCCGAATGGCCGACTTTTGCTCCGCCGTTGACAGAAAGCGGTGAGCTGGGTTTCGGTTGATTTCTTCGCTATGGTTCCGGCAAGGCCCAGGGCGTTGTAGCAATGCTCCGTTCCGTATGGCAGGTGATAGAGGATAAACAGCACCTTCACGCGCCGTCGCCCTGATCGGTCAGTATGCGGCGGCGCTCTTCGTACTCGTCCTTGTCGATCTCGCCGCGCGCAAAGCGCTCTCTGAGGATGTCGAGCGGCGCGGGGGGCAGCGTTCGTTGGGCCGATGGCGGCCAGAACCGTCGCAAGGCCAACAGCAGCGCGACGATGAGAGCTACCAGGACGAGGATCATCAAGAATGGGCCAAGAACCATACCACCCCAACCTCCATGCCATCCCATCATGTACGGGGCGCAGGGGCTTGCACCATTCCAAGCCGCACTTTCAGCCCAGAGCGGAGCGGTCAAAGAAACCGAACAGACGACCGCAGTGGCCGGGGCCAGCAAAGCCGTCCTGCGCATAACGCGTTCTCCTTCCTCCTTTGGGAGTCCGGCGATTCTATCAACCCGCCGCCGCAGCGCATTGACCGGGCTCAATGGAATCCGCGAAGCGCGCCGCTTCTTTTGGGCCCTCGCGTCCATCTCGTGCATGGTTCGAAGGTAGTTATCTGGAATGGAAAACGGTCGGACGACCAGTCGAAGCGGTCACCTGACATCAGCGGAGATCCTGCCTGCACCTGCTCGTCTCACGCGGCCTCGATGCCATGGGCCTCAAATGCCACGCCCAGCCTCTTGCATACCGCACTAAAGATCGCCGCGATGTTGTCCATGCTCGGATTGCCCTTTTCAGAGAGCATGCGGTGCAAGCTCTTGCTGGGGCGCTTCGTCTCAGCAGCAAGATCCTCGAACCCGACCGAGGCATTGACCAGATCGCGCAAGATCAGGCGGGTGACATGGGGCTCTCCATTGAGAAAGGCCGTCGCTGCTTCGTCGAGCATGGCCTTGGCGAAGGCTGGATCGCGCGATGCGCGTTCCTTCACCGTTTCCTTGAAATCGCGTGTCAACGCCACTGCGTCTAACTCCTTGCCTTTTTCGCCTTGGCCTTGCGGCCCTTGTATTCGTCGAGCAACGCACCCGCCTGCCTGATATCAGACTGTTGCCGCTTCTTGGTCCCGCCCACGAAAAGGATGATCAACTGATCCCCGTCCCGAGTCACATAGAGGCGATATCCCGGGCCCCAGTCGATCCGGTACTCGCCAAGCCCGCCACCTATCCATTTGACGTTTGACAGGTTGCCGAGTTCCATGCGGACAATGGCGGTCGCCACCTTGGCCGCAGCCTGAACATCGAGACTATCGAACCAGCTCCGGAACGGGCAGGAACCATCCTTGCGAACATACTCCTCAACAATCACATTGCACCACCATTGGTAACATATTCGTTACCATATGTCCAGCAGTGGTCGAGCAACAGCGCGGCGTCATCACGCGGCGAGTTCGTCAGGGCTGTCGCTGGCGCGGCCGCGACGCGCCCTTGCCAGAAAGCGGCTGAGTGCAGCTTTGCGCGACGGGCGGTCCAGCGCATAGGCGGTATGCTTGAACTCGATTCC
Source organism: Sphingobium cyanobacteriorum (assembly GCF_030580935.1). GTDB lineage: Bacteria > Pseudomonadota > Alphaproteobacteria > Sphingomonadales > Sphingomonadaceae > Sphingobium > Sphingobium cyanobacteriorum. Next base: position 1,685 of record NZ_JAUQOM010000007.1, read on the forward strand.
GTCGAGTAGCCCCTGGATGTATCCGGCGATGGTGTCGGCTGCCATGACAAGCGCCGTATCGAGCGTATGGATGTATTTGCTCGTCACCGAGCCCTTCGAGTGCCCGACAAGCGCTGCGATCGTCACTTCGGTAAAGCCCAGGTCGTTGGCGATGCTTGCGAAGCTATGGCGCAGGACGTGAGGAGTGACGTCGGACAACGCGGAGCCCTTGAATATCTGTTCCCAATGGTTGGGGAAAGCCCCGAAGGCGTTGTCGTCGCCGAGGCCAGGGAAAACGAAAGTGCCGAACGACGCCTCCCAGCGCGCCTCGAGATACTCGACGACCGGCAGTCCGATCGGGCGAACAGAAGCGCCTTCCTTGCTTTCCGAGAGGCGCAGGCAGCTGCCGTCAGCATCGACGTCCGCCCACTTCAGCGTGATGATCTCGCTCCGGCGGCAGCCGGTCAGTGCGATCTGCCGGATGATCGCGGCCGTGGTCTCGTATTTCTCCTGCCGTGCTGCCGCAGCCAAGATCCTACCGAGAACGCGGTATTCCTCTTCGGTCAAGCGGCGTTGCCGAACCTGGTCTTTTGGTTTGCGAACGCCATGGACCGGATTGATCTCGATGATCCCCGCCTCGACCGCATAAGTCATGATCCCGCCGAGCAATCCGATCGTGCGCGACGCAGTTCCTGCACCACCTCGCACGATCGCCTTGCCGCGCAACTTGCTTGTCTTGACGCAGACCTTGGTCTTCCCCGCCATGATGTCTTTCATGACCCGGTTTGCATCGGCCTTGGTGAAATCCTTGACACGGCGCGTCCCGACCAGCGGTATCAAATGGCGCTGCATCCGGCCGAGATCGGTCGAAATGGTCGAGGCCTTCTTGGGCCGACCACCCTTGCCGAGGATGAGACCCGCATGAAGGTCAGCCCGATACAGGTCGCAGAGCTCTTTGATGGTGATCGCGTTGTGATCGAGCTGCCGTTCCTCGGCGGGGTTGTCGCCCTTTGCAATGCGACCAAGCTGAACCCTCGCTTCTTGGCGCGCCGTTTCCGGTGTCCAGATGCCATGTAGCCCTATGGTGTAGCGGCGCGAACGACCTAGTGCGCGATATTGGAGGACATAACTGCGCTTGCCGGATCGGAAGACGCGAAGCCCGAAGCCGGGCAACTCGTCGTCCCAGATCACATAGTCCTTGTCTTTCGGCGCGGACGCATCCACCACACGTTTGCTGAGTCTTGGCATCGCCACCTACCGGTTCTGTGATCCTGTTTCGCGTAAGCACCACGTAAGCAGTTGGGAGCAAAACAGGGCGAAGGTTTGGTTAAGCCAGCGAAGCCAATGACTCAATTTAGATTAATGAAAACAGCAGATTAGAGTAGTTTAAGTAGCATTAGCGCACCCTGGCGAAAACGACCTTTAAGGGCTCCGAAGGCAAAGGCCAGTGGTTCGAATCCACTTGGGTGCACCATTACAACGCATTGAATTTGCCTCTTCTTTATCCGGCCGGTTGTGGCGATGCTTGCGCGTGATCGCAGGCATGTCGCGCCATCATGCCCCTCAATCACCGCATCCGTCCCGTTGAAACGGGTAGTATGGGCAGCGATCGGCGCAGCCCCCCCATTTCGCCTTACGCGCATGGCATTCCGGTCAGGCGTAGCGATCCGGGCCGACCCGGCGCAGCGTGATCGCGGGCCGTTCGTCGTTGCGGGCGCCGGACCGGCCGATGGTCGCCACCGGGTCGATCGCGCTGCTGAGCAACAGGCCGCATCGATCCGGCCCTTCCCAGATCACGGTGCCGCACACCTCCAGCCCCTCTGCAATCAGCGTGGCCCGCTCGCCAACCGCGGGCAACCATGCCCCGGTCAGCAGCGCGCCATAGATGGAGATATTGCGGATTATTACCGGCTGGCTCACGCCACCCCAGCTTAATGTCGCGTCGATTTCAGCGGCAAACCGGCTTTCGCGGCGCTGATCCGCACGCGCGCGGCAAGAAAGGCTGTCCATGAATTGTCTCCCGGTTTCCCCCCCGGAACAGGCACAGCCTCAACGCAAGATATGAACAGATGGACAATATCTGTGGTTAACATGCCGTCAGCGCCTTTTCGCTGACGGGGTCAGGCAACGCCCGACCCCTTTCGAATCAGGCCAGCGCGCCGTGGCAATGCTTGTATTTCTGCCCCGACCCGCAGGGACAGGGCGCATTGCGGCTGATGTCCAGATTGGCAAATTCGCCGCCCTGCCCCCCGCCGACCGGCGCGCGCGGAATGGTGGTGGTGATGCCGCCGAAACTGCTGGCATCGATATCCGCGCTATTATCCTCGCCGGAGAAGGGATCGATATGGGTGGTGATGAAGTCGGGCAGCACCGGCAGGCCGTAATCTTCCAGCGGCGGCTGCTCCATGCGGAACTGCACCCGCGCGATCGATCCGATCACATCCTCGCGGATATTTTCCAGCATCCGCTCGAACAGGGCGAAAGCCTCCTGCTTATATTCGTTGATCGGCGTCTTTTGCGCATAGGCACGCAGATGCACGACCTGACGCAGCGCATCGAGCGTCGCCAGATGCTCCTTCCAGTGATGGTCCAGGCTCTGGAGCAGGATCGATTTTTCGATCATGTGCCAGTCGGCCGGATCGATATCCCTGATCTTCTCCGCCACGGCCGCATCGGCCAGAGCCGTCAGCCGCTCCTCGATCATTTCAGGCTCGACCGCATCTTCACCCAGCCAGGCGTCGAAATCGGGTTCCAGCCCCAATATCTCGGCAGTGCGCGCCTTCAGCCGCGCCATGTCCCACTGTTCGGGATAGGTGCCGGGCGGGCAGGATGCGCCGACCAGGTCATTGACCGTTTCATGGCGCATGTCCGCGACCACATCATCCACCGTGTCGGCATCCATGATGTCGCTGCGCTGTTCGTAGATGACCTTGCGCTGGTCGTTCATCACGTCATCATATTCGACGACCTGCTTGCGGATGTCGTAGTTGCGCGCCTCGACCTTCTTCTGCGCCGTCTCGATCGCCTTGCTCAGCCATTTCGACGGGGGCAGCGCTTCGCCATCCTCCAGGTTCGACCGGATCATCTTGGCGAACATCGTGTCCGGGCCGAAGATACGCATCAGGTCATCGTCGAGGCTGAGGTAGAAGCGCGACAGGCCGGGGTCGCCCTGACGGCCCGATCGTCCACGCAACTGATTGTCGATGCGGCGGCTTTCATGCCGCTCGGTCGCCAGCACGAACAGGCCGCCGGCGGCCAGCACTTCCTGCTTCTCCGCCTCGATCTCGGCTTCGATCCGGGCGATCGCCGCGTCCCGCTCCGGCCCTTCGGGCATGTCGCGCAGTTCGTCCTCGACCCGCATCTCCAGATTGCCGCCCAGCTTGATGTCGGTGCCGCGGCCGGCCATGTTCGTGGCGATCGTCACCGCGCCCTTGCGGCCCGCCTGCGCGACGATATGCGCCTCGCTGTCATGGAAGCGCGCGTTCAGCACCGCATGCGGCACGCCTTCCTGGGTCAAAAATTCGGACAGCATTTCCGACTTTTCGATCGACACCGTGCCGACGAGGACCGGCTGCCCCCGTTCCGCATGGACCTTGATCGTCTTGGCGATGCCGCGGAACTTGTCGTCCAGGCTCTTGTAGAAACTATCTTCCTCGTCGATCCGCTGCACCGGCTTGTTGGTCGGGATGGTGACGACGTTCATCTTGTAGATTTCGTAGAATTCAGCCGCTTCGGTCGCCGCCGTGCCGGTCATGCCGCCCAGCTTGGGGTACATGCGGAAATAATTCTGGAAGGTGATGGACGCGAGCGTCTGGTTCTCCGGCTCGATCTGGACGCCTTCCTTGGCCTCCACCGCCTGGTGCAGGCCATCGGACCAGCGGCGCCCGTCCATCATGCGGCCGGTGAACTCGTCGATGATGACGATCTTGCCGTCCTTGACGATATAATCGATGTCGCGGCGGAACATCACCACCGCACGCAACGCCTGGTTCACATGATGAACGACCTGGGTATTCTCGAAATCGTAGAGATTGGTGCCCTGGAGCAGCCCCGCATCCTCCAGCAGCCGCTCGATCTTCTCCGTGCCGTCCTCGGTCAGCGTGACGCTGCGCTGCTTTTCGTCCTTCTCATAATCGGACTCGGTGATCTGCTTCACGATCGCATCGACCGCGACATAGAGTTCCGATTTGTCATCGGTCGGGCCGGAAATGATCAGCGGCGTGCGCGCCTCGTCGATCAGGATCGAATCCACCTCGTCGACGATCGCGTAGTTGAACGGCCGCTGGACCATCGACCCGCGATCATATTTCATATTGTCGCGCAGATAGTCGAAGCCCAGTTCATTGTTGGTCGCATAGGTGATATCGGCGGCATAGGCTTCGCGCCGCTGATCCTCGCTGATGTTGGGCACGATGACGCCGGTGGTCAGCCCCAGGAAGCGATAGACCTGCCCCATCCATTCGCAGTCGCGCGTGGCCAGATAGTCGTTCACGGTGACGACATGGACGCCCTTGCCTTCCAGCGCGTTGAGATAGGTGGCGAGCGTTGCAACCAGCGTCTTGCCTTCGCCCGTCCGCATTTCGGCGATCTCGCCACGGTGGAGGACAATGCCGCCCACCATCTGCACGTCGAAATGGCGCATTCCAAGCACACGGACCGAAGCCTCGCGTACGGTTGCAAAGGCTTCTGGCAGCAAGTCGTCCAGTGTCTCGCCGGCGGCCAGCCGCTCGCGGAACCGAATGGTCTGCCCCGCCAGTTCAGCATCGCTCAACGCCTGCATCGCCGGCTCGAACGCGGCGATCCTGTCGACGGTCTTGCCCAGCGACTTCACATAACGTTCGTTGGACGATCCGAAAATGGACTTGGCGAGTGCGCCGAACATGCAAATTCCTGACAAAAGGGGGACGCTCTGTCCTCATGCGAGGACAGCGCGCAGATATGCGCCGCGATTTAGGCACGGCACGTCCGTTAGTCAATCAGACTGCGGCTGAACCGCGCCTGTCCCGCAACTGTCATATCCGGGCTTCATATCCGGGACGCAGGCGGCTTTGGCCGGATGGCGGCGTCATGCTGGCGCGGGGGATTTGCGCTTTGGCCGCCTCGTGTCACAAGGGACGCAAATAACGGGATCGCAAAACATGTATCGGCAATTCGTCCTGGCGCCCACGCGCAGCCGGGCAGCGCCTGTGGCCCTGATGGTCGCGCTGGCCCTGACCCTGTGGTTCGGCCTGACCGCCATTGCCACGCCGTTCGACCATGACGAAAGCCAATATGTCGCCGGCGCCTATTTCAGCAGCCACCTGCTGATCTTCCGCGATTTCCTCTATCTGCAACCGCCGCTCCATGCCTGGACCTACGCCCCGCTTGCCTGGATCTTCCCCGGCGACATGGTGCTGGCAATGCGGCTGGCGACGGCGACAACCGCGCTCTGCACGCTGCTGACGCTCTGGACGGCGCAACGGATCGCCGGCATTTCGCGGGACAGCGCCGCCATCGCTACCCTGCTGGTCGCCGCCACCGCCGCTTTCCAGTTCACCGGCAGCGTGGTGCGCAACGACATGCTGCCGACCCTGTTGTCGGCGGGTGGCCTTCTGGTCAGCCTGCTGGCGCTGCGCCATTGCACGCCACGCTTCTGGTGCGCGGCCGGATCGCTGTTTGGCCTCGCCATCGCGACCAAGCTCAACTTCGCGCCGCTGGGCCTGATGACCGGCCTCTTCGTCATCAGCGCCGGCGGCCGATGCGGCCTGCGTGCCGCTTGCTGGCTGGCGGCGGGCGCGGCTGTCGGCATGGTGCCGATGCTGCTGGGCTGGATGCTGTCGCCCGGCGCCTTCCTTTACGGTGTGTTCACCTATGGCGCGACCGCGCCCCACGCCTGGTATGCCGCCAATGGCGCGTTTGGCGAACTGGATGGCGTCGAAAAGCTGACCGACCTGCTCAAATATCTCTGGAAAGGCCCGGCGCTGACCGCCCTTGTCCTGCTCGCCGCCAACTGGATCGCGACGCGGCGACGGGTGCGCTCGCCGGGACGCCGGCTGGCGATCTGGATGACGGGCGGCGCGCTGATCGGCGCGGCGCTGCCTACGCCCTCGCAGGTCCAATATCTTATGCCCTTGCTCCCACCGCTCGCACTGGCGCTCGGCTATCTGCTGGACGATGCGCGGCACTGGGCCTTCGCGCCACGCCAGGCGCTGCTCGGCCTGCTCTGCCTCGCCGCCATTCCCGGCATGTTGACCGCGACCCGCCATGTCGAAGCGATGCTGCGCGAAGGATCGCCGGTGTTGAAGGCCGGTGCCGCCGCGCGCTGGGCCGGTCGCACGGTCCGGGTGATGACCGGGGATGATGACGTCGCCACCCTCTCCCCCCATATGATCCTGGGCAGCGGTCTGCGCCTCGACCCCCGCTTCGCTCCCGGCCCCTTCGCCTGGCGCACCGGCTGGACGATGGGCGCGCCGCTCGCCCGCCGGGTCCATGCGATGATCCCCGCGACCCTGCCCGACCTTGACCGCGATCCGCCCGCCGCCATCCTGACCGGCTATGAAGCCGGCACCCGCAAACTGCCACTGCGCCCGGACGACGCGCTGGACGCCTATGCCCGCCAGCACGGCTATCGCATGATGGCGATGCCGGACGGGGTGGGCCGGCTCTATGTGCGGCACTATCAACCCGATTGACGGAGCGGGCGATTTCGCTCATCCCGCCGCCATGACCGACCGCTCCCCCCTGGCCCCCGCCGCCTTTCCGTCCCTGCCGTCGATTGAAGGCGTGACGCTACGCACCGCGCGCGCCGGATACAAGGCGTGGACGCGCTGCGACCTTACCTATGTCGAGATGGACGCAGGCACCGCCGTCGCCGGCGTCACCACGCAGAGCAAATGCCCTTCCCCCGAAGTCGAATGGTGCCGCGACGCTATTCCGCTGGGGTCGGCGCGCGCGCTGGTGGTCAATGCCGGCAACGCCAACGCCTTTACCGGCCATCGCGGCCGCGCCGCGGTGGAGGCGATCGCGGCGCGGGTCGCCAACCACCTGTCCTGCCTGCCATCGGACGTGTTCGTCTCCTCGACCGGGGTGATCGGGGTGCCATTGCCGATCGACAAGGCGGAGGCCGGTCTGGACGCCGCCTTCACCGCCATCCCCTGCGGCTGGGAGGAGGCCGCCACCACCATCGGCACCACCGACACCTATGCGAAGGGCGCGTCGGCCTCCGCCATGATCGGCGACGTGCGCGTCGAACTGGTCGGCATCATCAAAGGATCGGGCATGATCGCGCCCGACATGGCGACGATGCTGGGCTATATCTTCACTGATGCGGCGATCGATCCCGCACTGCTGCAATCGATGCTGTCCGCCGCCAACAAGCGGACCTTTTCCTGCATCACGGTGGACAGCGACACCTCCACCAGCGACACGGTGCTGGCCTTCGCCACCGGCAAGGCGGGCAACGCGCCGCTGACATCGATGGACGATGCCGGGGCCGACGCCTTCCATGCCGCGCTCACCGACCTTTGCCGCCAGCTCGCCCATCTGGTTGTGCGCGACGGCGAAGGCGCGACCAAATTCGTGGAAATCAATGTCGAGGGCGCGACCAGTGACGACAGCGCGCACCGCATCGGCCTGTCGATCGCCAACTCGCCGCTGGTCAAGACCGCCATCGCTGGCGAGGACGCCAACTGGGGTCGCGTCGTCGCCGCCATCGGCAAGGCGGGCGAGCCGGCCGACCGGGACACGCTCTCGATCCGCTTCGGTACGACCCAGGTGGCGAGTGGCGGCCTGGCGGTGGAGGGCTATGACGAAGCCCCGGTCGCCGCGCATCTGAAAGGCCAGGATATCGTCATCGGCGTCGATCTGGGGCTGGGCGATGGCCGGGCAACGATCTGGACCTGCGACCTCACCCATGGCTATATCTCGATCAACGCGGATTATCGAAGCTGATGCTGCTCGAACTGCACGATCCGGTCGTCGCGCTGATGCGGGCGGTGGGGCGCGACATCGTGATGCCGCGCTACCAGAATCTGGCCAGCGACGAGATCAGCGAGAAGGCCGCCAACGATTTCGTCACCATCGCCGACAAGGAAAGCGAGTTGCGCCTGGCCGAAGGGCTGGCGGACATATTGCCCGAAGCGGGCATCATCGGCGAAGAAGCCTGCGCCGCCGATCCGTCGATCTTGGATCGCGCCGGCGACGGGCTGAACTGGATCATCGATCCCATCGACGGCACCGGCAATTTCGCGTCGGGCAATCCGCCCTTCGGCATCATGGTGGCGCTGGCCGATGGCGGCACGACCCTAGCCGGCTGGATCCTCGATCCGCTGACCGGACGGCTGTGCCACGCCATGCTGGGCGGTGGCAGCCATATCGACGGCGATAAAATAACCGCCCGTGAAAGCGGCGACACCCTGCCGGTCGCCGCGCTGGCGGTCTATTTCATGACGCCGCAGGAACGCGCCGATATACAACGCCGGTCACAGGGCAGCTTCGCGCTGGTCGATATTCCCCGCTGTGCCGCCGAACAATATCCCCGTCTGGCGCTGGGGCAGAATGACGTGTCGGTATTTGCCCGGACCCTGCCCTGGGACCATGCGGCGGGAACGCTGTTCCTCAATGAGGCAGGCGGCTGCTGCCAGCGGATCGACGGCCCCCCCTATCTCGTTGGCGACATGCGCCGTGGCCTGCTGGGCGCATCGTCCCCCCGCCTGTGGGACAAGGCCGCAACGATCCTGTTCGGATAACGGCCTGTTCGGATAACGGCCTGTTCGGATAGCAGCCTCTTCGGATAGCAGGCGCCCTGCCCGGCCATTCATGCCATGATGGACATCGTAACCAGCCAGGCCGGGAAGGCCGCCAATGCCAGGAATGTACCCAGCGGAACGTGCGTGCTGCCCTTGGCGCGCCCTGTCGCCAGTGCGACCGCCAGCCCCAGTAACGCCGCCAGCAACAGGATGAAAGGCAGCGCCTGCCAGCCAAACCATGCCCCCAGCGCGCCGAGCAGCTTCGCGTCGCCCATCCCCAACCCGTCGCGCCGCCGCACCGCCTTGTAACCGATCGCGATCGCAAGCAGCGTGCCATAGCCGGCCACTGCGCCGACAATGCGGTCGCCCATGGCCACATCGGTCGCCCACGCCCCGATCGTGAAGCCCAGGAACGCCATCGGCAGGGTCAATGCGTCGGGCAACCAGAAATGCCGCCAGTCCAGCACCGCCAGCGTCAGCAGCACCCAGCCCAACAACGCCCAGGCAACACCGCCAAGGTCGGGCCGGAAACCGATCGCCAGCGCGCCGATGATGGCACAGCCGGCCTCTACCCGACCGTGGAGCGGGTCGATCCTGCCCCCACAGGTGCGGCAACGTCCCTTGCTCATCATGGCGCTGACCATCGGGATCAGGTCGCGGGCACCCAGCGTGCGGCCGCAACCATCGCAGGCGGATCGCCCCCGCAACATGCTCCTGCCCTGTGGCCAGCGCAGGATCAGCGTCGCAAGGAAACTGCCAAGGATCATCCCCGCCAGTGCGCCGACCAGCGCCGGGACAGGCTGGATCACAACGTACCTTCGACCTTGAGCAATTGGGCGTTGCCGACACTGGCAAAGCCGGCCTGCCCCAATGTCGCCGCCAATGCCGGATCAGCCGTTTCGACCCGCATTTCCGCGACATAACGGCCTGATCGCCAGATGCGCAGCGTGATCGTCTCCAGGCCCGACTGGCTGACCAGGGGCAGCAGCAGCGCATCGCCATCACAGGTCACGACGCCCGACAAGCCCTGGGCCAGGTTCAGTCCTGGAAATTGCCCGGCCATGCGCGCCCGCACCCGTCCTTCGGCATGACCGCAGCGGTTGCCACCATAATAAGCGCTGACATCGTCCAGCATCAGGCTGCCGACCGGCAATGGCGCGAAGCTGCGACCAAGCGGCACCGCGCCGGTCACGTCATCCACGCCGATCCGGCCAAAGCCAATGGTCAGCGCGCCTTGCACGTCGTCGGGCAGCCCCTTGGTCCGGGCAATGTCGAACCGGGCGCGGCCCATCAGCAGGGACAGGGGCGACAGGCCGGCCCGTACGCTGCCCAGCGGCATGTTGCCCAGCATCAACTGGTCGATCCGGCCGCTCCACACCGTACCGCGCACCTCACGCGCAGCGATACCAAGGCGTTCCAGCCCCGCCAGGCCCAGCGCGACCCGCATCGGCAGGAACAGGATCAGGCCGACCAGCAGCGCCAGCGCCAATAGGATCCGCATCCGTCGCGACAGGGACAGGCCCATCATTGTCCTTCTCCCCGCACCAGCACCGCCTGCACCGACACGCTGCCGGCGGTCGGTGACGGCCGCGCACTCATCGTTTCGACGCGCACGCCCCGCGCCTCCAGCCCGGCAAGCCAGGAAAAGAGCACGACCGGCCGGACCGATGCGATGGCGATCTCCATCCGGTCATTGCCCTGCGCCTGCGCACGCTCCAGCGTCAGCCCGGCCTCGCCCGCGCCCTGCCCGACAAGCTGGTCGAGCGGCGCGGCCAGGCCGGTTGCGGGGGCCGTGCGGGGCAGTGTTTTCAACTGCTTCACCGCGGCGCGGATGGCGGCATTGCGGTCGGTCGCGGCCAACAGTGTGTCCCGCGCGCCGCGCTGCGCCCGATCGAGCGGCACGATGACGCCGAACCAGAGGAATGTCGCCGCCAGCAGGGCGATCATCACGCCCAGCATCCATTGCTCGCGGGATGATCGTTCGTTCCAATAGGCTGCCATCCGTTCCATCATGATCGCACCGTGATATCCGCAACCGTCCGCCCGCCCGGCTCCTGGGACGGTGTTGCCGTGATCGTGAAGCCAGCGGCCTGAAGCGCCAGCAGGACAAGGTTTATGTCGTCCGCCTTCGCTGCGGCCAGTGTCGCGCGCACCATGCCGTCGGGATCGCGCGACAGGCTGGTTATCGCCACGCCCGGCGCATCCTGCATCGCGGCGAGCAGGCTCGCGACCGGGGCGGTGAAGGCGCGCCCGCCCGCGCCCCGCGCAGCGAGCCGGGCTTCCAGTTCAGCCTGCGCCTGCATGGCGTCGCTTGCGCCAGGCAATATCTGCCGCGCCAGCGCCAGGCTCTCCCGATCAAGGCGACCGGCTTCCATATGCTGCTTGCCGATGCCGATCAGCATGGCGGCCAGGCTGACCAACAGGATGAGGCCGCTCCACAGCGCGATGCGGCCAACCGCCCGCTTGTCGATCACAGGGCGCACACGCTTGGCAAAATCGCCCTGCCGCAGGTCGAGTGGCGGCACGTCCAGCGCAGCGATGGCCCGCCCCTCGATAATCCCCGGCGCCACATCGACGATCGGAGCGTCCCCGATCAGGGCTGGCAACGCCATGTCGGCGGTCAGCGCCATGTCCGGCGCGCGCAGCACCGTCTCGCCACCGATCACAGCGCGTGTCAAACCGCCATCGGGTTCCGGCAACAGCAACGGCGCGGGGACGATGATGTCCGGGTCCAGCCCATGATGCTGCGCCCAGAGCAGCCAGTGCTGCATGTCGGCGCGACTGACGATCGCAACGAGATGCGGCTTTGCCGGATCATCATTCGCATCGGTAGCAGCGAATAGCTGGTCGGCAGGCGCAAGGCTGCCCGCCAGCGCGGCAAGACGCGCGGCCGCCCGCCCCTGTCGCACCGGCAGGTCGGGATGGACGATCCAGTGCAGCGTCACCAGTGCGGCCGGCGGCACCAGCATCACCCGTGCCCTGTCCGGCAGCACCGCTATGCCACAGGCAGCCAGCCAGTCGGCGCCTTCGCCCGACTGGACCAGCGCGCCATCGATCACACGCATCCAGCGCGCCGGGGCGTTCGTCGCCTCCGGCAGCAGGATGATCAGGGCATCGCGGCTGCTCATGCGCCGGCACCCCAGCTGCGCCGCACCAGCCGGGCCGGGCTTTCCCGCGCATCGATCAGCGCCTGCTCCATCATTTGGGTCGCCCCGACTTCCACCGACACAGTCACTCCAAAAAATCCGGTCTTGAGCTTCACCTGTTCCGCCACCTCGGTCGCCGGAGACAAGCCCGCCAGCGACGGCAGCGCCCAGAATTGCACCGTGCTGCCGTAGCCGTCCGCCGGCCGTTGCGCCAGCAATTGCCGCGCCTGGGCGACACTCAATTGCCCCGGCAGCAGCATGGCGAACAGCGGCGCCTGATCGGGCAGCAGCGTATTGATGTTGATCGGCGACAGATCCGTGACCGGCAAGGCGCAGATCCAGGGTTTCACCAGATCATAGATGGCGGGCGTAACCCCGGCCACCGCGCGCAGTTCGCTGGGGTCCACCATCATCCGGTTGGCGGTGCGATAGGGCCGCGCATATTGGGCGTATGTCTCGTCCTCCGCGCCGCCCGGCTGGGGGACGCTGTCGCTGTCGATCCAGTCGGCCAGGCCGTTGGCTGCCCCCTGCGCCTGCCGCGCATCGACACCCAGCAGTTCGAGCAGTGCCTGGAACTGCGTCACGCCGATCGGCCGGACTTTCAGCGCCGCCTCGCTTTCGCCGCTGACGACGCTGTTGAGGTTGAAGCAGTTGCCACCATCGGTGACACGCGCGATCGCGACGCCGCCCGGCACCGCCACGCTCTGCGGCGCGCCGAGCCAGCCGCCCGCCAGCGTGATCTTCGCCGGGTTGGCGGCGGTCAGATCGCCGATGCGCAGCCGCGCCATGTCCATCCCGGCGTCGGCATAGGCGCGGGCCTGGTCGATCGCGCCACCATTGCCGGTCATCCGCGTCGCCAGCGCCACCCGCTCCAGCGCGGTCGATGCGACCACCGCCATCACCGCCACCAGCAGCAGCACGGTCAGCAGCGCAGCGCCGCGCTCCCTTTCGTTACGGGGATCAGGCACCGGGCGCGCCCTCCGGCTTTTCCGGCGGACCGGGTGCGACCAGAAAGCCCAGCGTCACCGGCGGTTCGCCGGTGCGCGTGACCGTCATCTCGACCGCCCTTGGCATCAGGTCGGGCTGGGACGGCGTCCATTCCTCGCGCCATTTGCCCTGCGCGTCGCGGAAACGCAGCACCACCGCCTCCACATGATCGAGCAGCGCCGCCGGATCATCCCCCGCAGCGCCGTCGAGCTGGGCATAGCTGCGCCGCTCCAGCCGTCCCTGCCGCACCCAATATTCGACCTTTTGCAACGATGGCCGCGGCAGATCGCCCAGATTGTCCCAGCCACCACGCACGAACTGCATCACCGGCCGGCCTTCGCCATCGTCATGCGCCCAGAAGGCGGGCGCGAGCGTCCCCGCCTCGGTCCGGGTGATGCGCGGCACCGCCTGCCCCAGGTCGCCCGCCAGCGCGCCGCCGGCCCGCTGCACCGCCGCCATGTCGTCCAGCCGCGCCTTGATCTGCGCCTGCGCCGAAACGCTGTTGCCCAGCAGCAGCACGCCAGCAGCCGCCAGCATGGCAAAGATCATCAGCGCGACGAGCAGTTCGATCAGCGTGAAGCCCTGTTGGGCAGACGGTACAAATGATGCGCGCGCCATCACTCGACCACTCGCACGAAGCTCAGCACCACCGGCGAGGCACCCGGCTGGCCATCGACAGTCAGGTCGACCTGCACCATCCGCTGGTCGTCGGTCGCCCGGACGCTGCGGCGCCAGTGCCAGCGGCGGCCGCCATTGGTCACATTCCCCTCCTCCTCGCCGATGGCGGGCGCGGCCGGATCGCTCTGCACATCGACCATCAGGTTGCGCGCGACGATCTGGCCCAGCGCCTTGCTGTCGAGATCGGCGGCGGTGCGCAGCGTCACGCCCTGCAACCGCACCAGCGCCAGCGCGGCCAGGCTGAACACCGCCAGCGCGACGAGCATTTCCAGCAACGTGAAGCCGTGTTCGGCGGAACGCGCAAAAGACGTGAAGCCGTGCTCGGCGGAACGCGCAAAAGGCGTGAAACCAGCCTCGCGCTTAACCACCGACCATGACCTTCCCCGCCATGTCGACGGTCACGGATACGCGCTCGCCTTCGCGGGCCAGCGTCACGATCAGTGGATCGGTCGGCAGGCCGGTGCCGTCGAAGGCGATCTGTTGCCGCCCATCCTTGCCGACGAGCGCGCGGGTGCCGCCTTTCCAGTTGGCGGTGACGAAGGGCTTGTCCTCTATCCCCACCCATTGCCCGCCATCGCGGCGCTGGAAGCCATAGCCCGACGCAGACACCCACAGGCCCATCGGCCGCGCGGTGACGACTGCTTCGTCGCGCGCGGCGGCAACGCGCGCGGCGAAGCGGTCGGCATCCTCCACCACCCGGCCGCGCGGGTCGGGGATGGCGAGGACGACGGCAGCCGAAATGAAGCCGATGATCGTCAGCACGACCATCAGCTCCACCAGAGTAAACCCTGCATCGGACGCAGGATCACAGTTCGCTGGAATAGATGTCCGCATTCTCATTCTCGCCGCCCGGCTGGCCGTCGGCGCCCAGCGAGCTGATGTCGAACGCACCCTTGCGCCCCGGCACCGTATAGACATAGGCGCGGCCCCACGGGTCTTGCGGCAGTTTCTTGATGTAGCCGCCACGCCGGTAACGCTGCGGCTGCGCCAGGGATGCGGGCGGGTTGAGCAGCGCCTGCAAGCCATCGGACCCGGCGGGATAGGTCAGATTGTCGAGCCGATATTGTTCCAGCGCCTGTTCGATGGTCGAAATGTCGGCCTTCGCCTTTTCGACGCGGGCGGTATCGGTCGCGGGAATGACATTGATCACCACGATCGTCGCCAGCAGGCCGATGATGACGATCACGACCATCAGTTCGACCAGCGTGAAGCCGGCCTCAGCCCGACGACCTACATCTCTTTCGTCATTCCCGCGAAGGGTAAGGGTCTTGACCATATTCAACTCCTAAGCCCCGGTCAGGCTTTGCAACTGCAAAATCGGCAGCAGGATGGACAGGATGATGACGGCGACGATGCCGCCCATTGCTATGATGATGATCGGCTCCAGCATGGCGAGCGCGGTCGAGGTGAAGGCGTCGAATTCCCGCTCCAGATAGTCGGCGGCGCGCTCCAGCATGGTGTCGAGCCGCCCGGCGCTCTCGCCGCTCGCCGCCAGATAGACCAGCAGCGGGGGAAACACGCCCGCCCGGCGCAGCGCAGCCGACAGGCTGCCACCGCCCCGGATCGCCTCGACAATCTCGTCCGAAGCCCTGCGCAGCACCCGGTTGTGCACGGTGTTGGCGGTCAGGGACAGCCCCTCCATCAGCGGCAGCCGGCTGGCGACCATGGTGGAGAGCGTGCGCGCCATCCGCGCGGCGTGCAAATCGCGGATCAACTTGCCCAGCACGGGCAGGCTGAGCAACATCGCGTCGAACCGATAGCGAAAACCATCATTCTTCATCGCCCGCCAGAAGCCGAAGCCCGCCAACCCCATCAGGATCAGCAACAGCCACCACCAGCCCGCCAGGAACGCCGACAGTCCCATCACCAGCCGGGTCAGCAACGGCAATTCCTGGCCTACCGTGTCGAACTGCTCGACCACCTTGGGCACGACGAAGATCATGAGCGCTGCGACCACGAACACGGCGAAGGTCGCCAGAACGCTGGGATAGGCGATGGCGGTCAGCACCTTGGACCGCATCACCGCCTGCCGCTCCATCAGGTCGGACAGGCGCTCCATGATCGTGGGCAGGCTACCCGAACTTTCACCGGCGGAAATCATCGCGCGATAAAGCGGCGGGAAACTTTTCGGCTCCGCGCCCAGAGCGTCCGCCAGCCGCCGCCCTTCCATCACGCCAGAATGCACCTTGCCCACGATCGCGCGGACATGATCCTGCTCGCTCTGCCGGCCGATCGTGCGCAACGATTCCTCCAGCGGGCTCACCTGGGTCAGCGTCGCCAACTGGCGGGTAAAGAGCGTCAGTTCCTTGGGGCTGAGGCGCGGGCTGCGCAGCGACAGGCCGGCCCGCTTGCGCGCCGTCTCCACCGCGCCCGGCTCGATCCGCACGATGAACAGCTTGCGCGCGTCCAGCTTCGCCCGCGCATCCTCGATCGTCCCGGCCTTGATGCTGCCGCTCCGCTCCCGGCCCGCCGGGTCGATCGCGCTATAGTCGAAATCAGCCATCGGCGATGGTTTCCGCCTCTACCACGTCGCGGCGCGATACGCGGATCGCTTCCTCCGCCGTGGTCTGGCCGTCACGCACCAGCGCCCGCGCCGCCGATCCCAGGTTCGGGGCGTTAAGGAACGCATGACGCGCGATCAGCGATTCGTCGCCGCCGTCGTTGATGAGGCGGCGGATCGTATCGTCCACCCGGATCGCCTCGAACACGCCGATCCGGCCCTTGTAGCCGGTGCCGCTGCATTCGTCGCACCCCTTCGCACGATAGATGATCGTGCCGGGATCGAAGCCCAGCAGCGCGCTGGCCGACTTGTCCGCCTGCACCGGCTCGCGGCAATGCTGGCAGAGGCGACGGACAAGGCGCTGGGCAATGACCGCGCGCAATGTGGAGGCCAGCAGGAACGGCTCGACCCGCATGTCGCGCATCCGGGTGATCGCACCCACCGCATCATTGGTATGGACGGTGGACAGCACCAGATGCCCCGTCAGCGACGCCTGCACCGCGATCTCCGCCGTCTCGCGGTCGCGGATTTCGCCGACCATCACGACATCGGGGTCTTGCCGCAGGATTGCGCGCAGCCCGGCGGCGAAGGTCAGGCCGACCTTGGCGTTCACCTGCGTCTGGCCTACGCCCTCGATCGCATATTCGACCGGGTCTTCGACCGTCAATATGTTGCGGCTGCCATCGTTGAGCGTCCGCAGCCCGGCATACAGGGTCGTGGTCTTGCCCGATCCGGTCGGCCCGGTGACGAGGATGATGCCATTGGGTTCGGCCAGCCCTTCGCGAAAAATGCGGTCCGGTGTTCCCGTCATCCCCAGCAGGTCGAGCGTGATACCGGCATTTTCCTTGTCCAGGATACGCAGCACGACCCGCTCGCCCGCCCGGCTGGGCAATGTGGAAACGCGCACGTCAAGCAGCTTGCCGCCCAGCGTCAGGCCGATACGCCCATCCTGCGGCACACGGCGCTCGGCGATGTCGAGCCGCGCCATCACCTTGATGCGGCTGACCACGACCGGCGCGACATGGGGCGGCATCCGCAGCGTTTCGCGCAGCACCCCGTCGATCCGCATCCGCACGATCAGGCCGGTTTCATAGGGCTCGATATGAATGTCGGACACGCCCTGCCGCGCGGCTTCGGCGATGATCCCGTTGATCAGGCGGATCGCCGGCGCGTCGTCCGCGCTATCGAGCAGGTCGTCGGCGGTTGGAATGTCGGCGGCCAATATATCCAGTTCGTCCGCACCCACCTCCAGCGACCCGGCCATCGCCGCCGCGCTGCCATCCATCGCATAATGGTCGGATAGATGGCGGTCGAACTGGGCGGCCTCCACAAATCGGACGTCGAAACTGCGCGCCAGATGGCGACGCACTTCCAGCAACACGCGGGGATTGCTCCCCTCTCGCACGGCGATGGTCAGTCGCTCGCCGTCGGGCGCCAGCAGGACGACGCCATATTTGCGCGCGAAGCCATAGGGAATGTCGATTGGGCGGTTCGCAGCGATAATCTGCGGTGCGTCGTTCACTTGCGCTCTCCGCTGGCGGGGATATCGACCGGGCGCACCACGCCGCTTGACTGGCGGACGGTCGGCTCGATCACCTGTGCCGGCGCGCTGACCGCTGGCTGCACCACCGTATCGCCTGGCCGCGGCGCGGCGATCGGCGGAGTCGCGCCCATATAGTCGCGCACCAGTTCGTCGATCGTCGGTTCGACCTGCGGATCGCGCTGCAACTGCATCCCCCGGACATAGCCGTAGCGCTGCTGCGTCAGCTTCTGCGCATCCTCCTTCGACCGCAATATCGTCGGCCGGATGAACACCATCAGGTTCGTTTTGGACCGGCTGTTGCTGCGCGACTTGAACAGTTCGCCGATGCCCGGAATGTCGGACAGCAGCGGGATGCGTTCGATCGTGCGCCGCTCATTATCGTCCAACAATCCGCCCAGCGCCAGGATTTCGCCATCATCGACCGTCACGGTCGTCTCGATCTCGCGCTTGTTGATGATGAGGTCGCTGTTGTTGTTGCTGACCGGCCCGGCCACGCTCGACACTTCCTGTTTCAGGAACAGCTTGATCGCGCCGCCGGTGTTGATCTGGGGTTTCACCTCCAGCTTGATGCCGACATCCTGCCGCTGGACGGTGCGGAACTGGTTGTCGAAATTCTGGCTCAGCGCCTCGCCGGTCGTCACCGGCACCTGCTGCCCCACCAGGATCGACGCCTTCTGGTTGTCCAGCGTCATGATCGACGGCGTGGACAGAAGATTGCTCTTGGTGTCGGATTTGACCGCATTGATGATCGCGCCGAAAATGCCGTTCTTGCCGATCTGCGTCCCCAGCCCGCCGATGATCCCGGTCGCGCTGGTCAGGCTGTTGATCGCGGCCTGCTGCAACGTGCTGGCCAGTTCCCCATTGGTCTGCGTCTCGGTCGTCGTCTTGCTGCCGTCTGCCGCCACCACCGTCGTCTTGGTCGTGCCAAGCTGGGTCGCGCCATAAGCGCCCGCCAGCGTCAGCAGGTTGGGCGACGCATTGCTGTAATTGGTCGCGGCAAATCCGGTCGATGTGCTGCCCAGCAGGAATTGCACGCCCAGCTTCTTGGCGGCTGCGTCGCTGATTTCCACGATGATCGCTTCCACCAGCACCTGTTCGCGCCGCGTGTCGATCTGGCGGATGGTTTCGCCCAGCATCCGCTGCACGTCGCTGTTGGCGGCGACGATGATCGCATTGGCCCCTTCATAGCGGGTGACGATCGCCGGCCCGCGTGTGTTGATACCCCCGCCTGACGATGCGGCGGAGGATGCCGCCGCCACCGGGGCCGCCGCCTGCGACGCCGGTGAGGCGCTGCCCTTGGCGACGGGCGCATCGGAACTGACCGGCTGGCTGGTCGACTGGCCGACCAGTTGCTGGAGCACTGGCAGCAGCTTTTCCGCGTCCGCATGTTCCAGCCAATAGACACGGATTTCCGTGCCGCTCGCGGCCTGCCGGTCCAGTTCGCGCGCCATATTGGCCAGGCGCGCGACGGTGTTGGCGTCACCCCGGATCGCGACCGCATTGCTGCTGTCGATCGGCACCACGGTTGCAGCCGCAGGCGCGGCATTTTCACCGCTGCCGCCGCTCGCCACCAGCGCCTGGAGCGAAGTCGCGATCTCGCGCGCGCCGGCATTTTTCAGGCTGACCATCTGCGTCGCCGCAGTGTCGCGATCAATGCGAGCGATCACTTGCCGGATGCGCGCGACATTGTCGGCATAATCGGCAACGACCACGCTGTTGCCGCCGCGATTGGCGGTGACGGAGCCTTCCTTGCTCACCAGCGGGCGCAGCGTTTCCAGCGCGCTCGCCGCGTCGATCGAGCGCAGGCGAAAGACTTCGGTGACGAAGCTGTTGCGGTTGCTTGCCGCCCCCACGCCGCCCGGTTGCCCGGCCGCGCCATCCACCGGCTGAATGCGATAGGCACCGCCGGGGCCGGGCACAGCGACCAGCCCGTTGGCGCGCAGGGTCGACAGGAAAATCTCAAAATATTCGGACCGGCTGAGCGGCCGGTCGGTCACGACAGACACCTTCCCCTGCACCCGATTGTCGATGATGAAGGTGCGCCCCGTCACCCGCGCCGCATCCTGAATGAAGGCGCGGATGTCTGCGTCGCGGACGTTCAACGTCTGCTGTGCCATGACCGGCATGGTGATCGGTGTGGAAAGAGCGAGCGCCAGAGCGGCGGAAGTCAGGAATTTGCGGGTCATTGGCCTTGCACGATCAGGTTGACGGAGGCGACGGTGGCACCGCGCTCGACGGTCAGGGACAGCCGCGCACCGGGCGCGATCTGGTTCTGGAGGGATGCCAGGTCGCCGACCGGCTGGCCGTTGACCTGGGAAATGATGTCGCCGGTGCGGAAACCGGCGCTGGCGAAGGCCGGTCCTTTCGCCGACACGGCCAGGCCGGTGATGCGGCCATTCTGCATCCGCGGCGCAAAGCCGATCTCGCGCTTCAGGCTGTCGGCGGTCGGCCCGGCGGAGGCAGCGGGCGGCGGCGGGGGCGCTGCGCTCTGCCAGCCCGGACCAGCCTGCGCGGCGGGCGGCGTGGCGACGGGCGCGGCGGAGGACTGGTCGATGAACACCTGTTCTTCCGCGCCGCCCCGGTCGATCGTCACATGGTCGAACGCCACCGATTTCAGCACCACGCCGGGCAGGATTTCATCACCCACGGCAAAGCTGTTCTGCACGCCGTCCGGCCCGGCGATGATCGCCGACCCCAGCCCCGATCCTTCGTTAAGGCGGATGCCATAGACGGTCAGCGCCAGCGATGTGACGACCCCGCCGCCCTGCTGCGGCGCGCCGGTGCGAAAGAAGGGGTCGAAACCGGCGAACAGCGCCTGCCGCGCACTGGGTGACAAAAGCTGCGCCTGCCGCCCTTCCCAGGGGCCAAAGCTGCCAACGGGCGTCACGATCACCCAGGCCAGCCGTACCAGCAGCAACGCCAAGATAATCAACAGCCCGCGCTCGACCAGTGCGAGCCAGTCGACCGCGCGCAAGGACGCATCGCCTCCACGCCCCAATCCACGCATCCTGTCGCCAAACGGCACTCGCATATTGCAGCCCAAGCCCCTTACAAGTCTCAAGCCTGCTAGGCAGATGTTCTTACTGTTGAATGACATTCACATGACTGAAATATGACATGTGCTGCGATGCTTGCATTTACGGGGCCGGGCGATAGCTGTGGCGATGTCTGAGCCGCCGATATTCCGCCAGGACCTGTCATGACCCCGATCGTCCATCTTGCATCCCCCACCGCCACCGATGGCGATCCCGCCCGGATCGGCGCGCATCCGCGCATCCAGCGCGTACCGAGCCGGGATCTGACCCTGTTCATCCAGCGCGCCTTCCTGACGGCGCAGGATTGCGCCGGACTGATCGCCCGCATCGATGCGCAAAGGCGTCCGTCAACCATCGCCGATGCCAATGGCGACCAGTATTTCCGCACCAGCGAGACATGCGATCTCGACCATGGCGATCCCTTCGTGGCGGCGATCAATGCCCGGCTGGACGCCTTTGCCGGCATCGCGACGGCCCATGGCGAACCGATCCAGGGACAGCGTTATGCGGTAGGGCAGGAGTTCAAGGCCCATACCGATTATTTCGATCCCAAGGGCGCGGACTATCCCAGATATTGCAGTGTCGCGGGCAACCGCACCTGGACGCTGATGGTCTATCTGAACGCACCTGCCGCCGGCGGCGCGACCCGCTTCACGAAGATCGGCAAGACGGTGCAGCCCGAAACCGGCAAGCTGCTGGCGTGGAACAACCGCCTGCCCGATGGCCAGCCCAATCCGGCCAGCATTCACCACGGCATGAAAGTGCGCAGCGGCGTCAAACATGTCATCACCAAATGGTATCGCGAACGCCCCTGGGGCTGATCTACCGTCAGAAGCCCTTGCAATCGGACCAGAACCCCTTGCAATCGGCAAAGTCCGCCTGCGCCTTCGCGGCGGCGGCCAGCAGGGCATCACGCTCGACCGGCGAAGGCGCGTCCACAAGACCATAGCGCGCCAGCGTGCGTGGCGCGCTGACCAGATCATTGAGCGCGCCCAATTCAGCCTGCATCCGTTCCAGCGCGGCAACGAATGTCTTTCTTCGCCGCCGCTGGCGTTTGCGATCGAACAGACTACCGAAAAACGCCGCGCCATAACGCAGCGTCTTGGCGTCCTTGCGCACCGCATGGCGGGCTTCGTCGGTCAATCGGTCCAGACGCCGCCCCCGCTTCGCGATCCTGCGACGATAGCGGCGCAGCCGCCTGGCGGCCAGGTGCGCCGCCGCCGCCCCGGCTTTTCGCCTGACCGGCCCCGAAGCCAGCCATTCGACCAGATCGATCATCAGCATCCGCACGCGCGCGGAGCCAAGCCAGTCCAGCACGCGCGCATGGGCGTCGGCCTGCGCCTGTTCCAGCGTGACGCGATGCGGATCGCCGGGCGCGCGTTGCTCCAGCAGCACATCCAGATCGCGCGCTTCGCCCAGCAGATGCCCCAGCCAGCGTAGCTCGCCCCGAAAGCGCATCCTGTCCGCTTTCCCCAGCACCGGCTTGAACAGGGTCAGGGCGGATCGCAACCTGCGAACGGCGACCCGCGCCTGATGTAGCGCCTCGCCCCTGTAATGGCGCAGCAGCAGCGCCTCGTTCAGCCGATACTGGCGCAGACAGGCCGCCATGACCTGGACAAAGGCCGACCCGATATCCGTTGCAGGATCGCACATGACCGGCTCCGCCTTGAAGGCGCCGGGCAGCGCATCGCGCAGGCGATATCCACGTTCGGACTTGGTCAGGACACCCGGCCGCACCGGAATGTCACTGTCGATCCGCCGGGCGAGCGCGAACAGGGCGGACGGATCACCCGCTTTCAATTCCAGTTCGATTTCGCAAACAGGGTCTTTGCGCCCCTCCGCATGGATCATGCCGATGTCCAGCACCAGTTCGATCGTCGCATCCCCTTCGTTCACCAGCCAGATGCGACGTTCGACTTCGACCGTGAAGATCGGCGCGATTGCCGTGACCGCATCACCCAGGAGAGCGGCGATGGGGTTGCGATCGTCCAGCACCGGCACGTTGCCGCGAACCGGCATGTCCCATTCATCGCGCGCAAACAGGCCGGCACCACCCTTCCCGCTCGCCTTGACTGTCTGGACACGTCGACGCCCCGATCGTCTTATGCGCAGGCTGAATCCCCGCGCGGCCAACAGGCGGTCAGGCGTGTCGAAATAGGTGGCATGAAGCGACTCCACCCTGTTGTCCGGTGGCAGGCCCGGCCACTCAAGCAAGGCGTCGGTCCATTCGGGCAGGATGTCGAGCTTCAGTTCAATTTCCGGCTGCACATCATATCCCTCGCCCTCTATGCATCACCCTCCATGCATCGCCCGACAGGCTTTAGCATGGAAAGGCCGGGACTCGGAAATGGCCCAACATTCCTGCATGCTGGACTTTTGCTGCGATGGCGCAACCGTCTTTAAAATGTCATTTCAAAGTCCCCAAAACGTCATCAAATCAAAATGTGACTGTCATGCATACCGCCTAACTGCCGCCTCGGAGGGCGACAGGGGGCGTTGTCCGAATCGAATTCCCCTGCGCTCCGCACCTCAACTATCCCGGCTTGCCGCCGGAGCGGAGACGACATGGCCAAGATGAACCCTATCCACACGATCCTGATGGCGAGCTGCGCCTGCGTGGGCCTGAGCGCCTGCGGCGCGGACGACATCGCTTCGCCCGGCGAAGGCACGATCGTCATTCCCGCCCCGACGCCAACCCCCACCCCGACGCCGACTCCCACGCCGACACCCACAGCCGTGACGCCGGCGGCCGACTGCCCCACCATCGCGGGTTCGGACCAGCTCAATAACCTCGGCACCATCACCGACGGCACCAACACCTGGCGCAACTGCGGCTTCCCCTCGCGCTTCAACAGCAACACGGCGATCGCCAAGGTGGCGGGTGTCATCTATTCGATGCCCGGCCGCGTCGATGTGGGAACGGATCAGGGCGCGGCGAGCACGAATAATGTCGTGACGCTGACGATCGATCCGGGCGTCACCATCTTTGCCGCCACCGGCAACACCTTCCTGGCCGTCAATCGCGGCAATCGCATCAACGCGGTCGGCACCGCCAGCCAGCCGATCATCTTTACCAGCCGCGAAAATGTGCTGGGCACTGCGACCGACCAGTCATCGGGTCAGTGGGGTGGCGTCGTGCTGCTGGGCCGCGCGCGGATCACCGACTGTCTGGGGCCAGATGCCGCGCCAGGCACCGCCGCCTGCCAGCGTGACACCGAAGGTGCCAGCAACGCGCTGTATGGCGGCGCCAACGACGCCGACAATTCGGGCCGCATGTCCTACGTCCAGATTCGCTATTCGGGTTATGTTCTGTCCGGGTCGAGCGAGTTGCAGGGCCTGACCCCGTCCGGCGTCGGCACCGGCACGCAACTCGATCATATCCAGGTCCATAACAGTTCCGATGATGGCATCGAAATTTTCGGTGGATCGGTCCATCCGCGCTATCTGGTGCTGACGGGTAACGAGGACGACAATCTCGACACCGACATCGGTTATCGTGGCACCATCCAATATGTCCTGGGCGCGCAGCGCGAAGGCAATAATATCGGCGACAGCTTCATGGAAACCGATTCCAATGGCGGATCGGGCAGCAACAATGGCGAGGACGCACTGCCGCGCCAATATGTGAAGGTCGCCAACTTTACCTGGATCAACCGCTCTACTGTCGGCTCCAATGCCGCTGCCATGCTGCTGCGGGGCGGCGCGGATCTGACATTGGTGAACGGCCTGATCGTGTCGCCGACCCAGACCTGCCTGCGTATCGACAGCACCACCACGGTCCGCGACGCCAACACCGCGCTTCAGGATGCTGGCAAGCCGCGCTACATCTCGGTTGCGATGCAGTGCAGCGGCACGCCCTTCTCCGGCAATCGCGGCGTCGATGCGGCCACTGTCCGCTCGATCTTCGAAGCCGGCCCGAACAGCACGATCAGCTACACCCCGTCGCTGACCAGCCTGTTCGTCAACGGCGCCACCGAAACCGCCCTGGTCGCCACCGATCCCAAGACGATCGACAGCGCCTTCACCACCACCAACTATGTGGGCGCGGTCAAGGATAGCAGCGACACCTGGTACGCCGGATGGACCTGCAATTCGGTGACAGCGAACTTCGGCAGCAGCAGCAAGGCTTGCACCGCCATTCCGACCACCTGATCGGACCCATGACCTCAACAGGGGCGGGGGAGCGTTTCACCAACGCTTCCCCGCCTTCTTTGCACGCACTTTCCCAAAGGGGGACATATAGCATGTCGAAGCCGCTCAGCCTGGCGCGCCTGCTCCTGATTTCCACCGCGCTGATCGCCCCTGTGGCGGTTGCGCAGACCGATACCACCACTGGCGGCACGACCAGCGCGAACCAGGGGAACAGCGGCGATGCCGGCATGTCGACCACGCCCGGCGTCACGGATGCAGCCGCTGCGGCGCAGGGCACTGTCGACGTATCGATTCCCGGCGCCGACATCGTCGTGACAGGCCGCCGCTCCAGCAATATATCCCAGTCCGCGCCGCAGGTCGTGAACGTCCTGTCCGCCGCCGACATCAAGCGGACGGGCGAAGGCGACATCGCCGGATCGCTCCAGCGCGTCACCGGCCTGTCGGTCGTGTCGGGCGGCTATGTCTATGTCCGGGGCCTGGGTGATCGTTATTCGCTCGCCCTGCTCAACGGCTCGCCCCTGCCCAGCCCCGAACCGCTCAAGCGCGTCGTGCCGCTCGACATTTTCCCGACCAGCGTTATCGCTTCCACATTGGTCCAGAAAAGCTATTCCGCCAACTTCCCTGGCGAATTCGGCGGCGGCGTCATAAACCTGACGACCAAGGCGATCCCGACTGAATCCTATCTGGAAATCGGC
This sequence comes from Sphingobium cyanobacteriorum, assembly GCF_030580935.1. Taxonomy (GTDB): domain Bacteria; phylum Pseudomonadota; class Alphaproteobacteria; order Sphingomonadales; family Sphingomonadaceae; genus Sphingobium; species Sphingobium cyanobacteriorum. The sequence goes on from NZ_JAUQOM010000007.1 coordinate 27,126, forward strand.
CTGGGCAGTTCGGCCAATACCGAAACATCGGGACAGTTGGGCTATACCTATTATGGCAGCAAGTCCGACTGGACCGGCTTTGACGATGGCACCCGCGACGTGCCGCGCCTGCTCAAGCAAGCGATCGGCAGCGGCACGCCCTTCTCCAACATTCCACGCGCCGATCTGCGCGCGATCGGGATGAGCTTTGAAAACAGCAACACCTCGGTCGTGCAGCGCACCAACAGCCTGCCGTTCAACTTCTCCGGCTCGCTCAATGCCGGTACGGCGTTCGACATGGGTAGCGACGGACGGCTGGGCATCATCGCCACAGCGTCCTACAGCAACAAATGGCGCACCCGTGACAATCTCCAGCAGGCATCGCTCAACGTCGAACAGGGCGCGGGCAAGAGCTATCAGCAGGTAGCGACCGACAATCAGGTGACGGTGAACGGGCTGCTGGGCTTCGGGCTGGAACTGGGCGACCAGAAACTGCGCTGGACCAACCTCTATATCCGCGACACGCTCAAGCGCAGCGCGCTGGCAGTGGGCCGGAATGACGGCCTGATCCAGACCGCCGATTATATGAACCAGAGCACGGCCTGGTACGAACGCCAGCTCATCAACACCCAATTGGTGGGCGAATTCAAGCTAAGCGACGCGCTGAGCCTCGACATGCGCGGCAGCTACGCCAATTCGCAACGCGAAGCGCCCTATGAGCGGGACTTTGAATATGTCCGCAGCAATGTCGATACCAGTATCGATCCGGTCGGCGACCGCTTCATCAACGCGCTCAATCGCCAGCGCGGGGACGCGGCGATCACCTTCAGCGATCTCAACGAGGATCTGTGGTCGGGCAGCGCCGACCTCAGCTATAAATTCTCGCCGGATGTATCGCTGACGGCGGGCTACGCCTATACCGACACGAAGCGCAGGTCGTCACGCTACGAACTCCATTATGACGCGACCAATCTGCCGATCCCGGTGCAACAGCTTCGCCCCGACTATCTGCTATCGGATGCGTCGATCCAGTTGTACGATATCAGCCTGCTCGAATTTTCGGGCAATTATCCCGTCTATGACGCGGCGCTGCGGGTTCATGCCGGCTATGGCCAGATCCAGGCGAAAATCGTGCCGGGCCTGACCATCAATGCGGGTGTTCGCTACGAAAAGGGCGAACAGTCGGTAACGGGCGTGGACGTGTATAATACCGGCGTCACCCCGTTCAACCAGATCAGGCAGGATTACTGGCTGCCGGCCGTGACCATCACCTATGAAGCGACGCGCAAGCTCCAGTTCCGTGCAAGCGGGTCAAAGACGATCGCCCGCCCGCAGTTCCGCGAACTGGTTGCCCAACCCTTCCTCGACACCGATTCCAACCGTTTCTATCGCGGCAATCCCTATTTGCAGGATAGCCAGTTGTGGAATGCGGACATTCGTGCGGAATGGTATCTGGGACGCGAAGAGCGGCTGACTGGCGCAGTCTTCTACAAGAAGATCGAAAATCCGATCGAAACCTTCACCACCATCACCGATACTTATGCGGTGACGACCAGCTTCGCCAATGCGCCGGAAGCCACGCTCTATGGCCTTGAACTGGAAGCGCAGAAATATGTCCCGCTCGACGGTTGGGATTCGGCTTTCTTCCAGAGCCGCCGCATCGCGCTGATCGCCAACTACACCTATACCCAATCGAAGCTGAAGGTGCGGGAAGGCGATACGACCATCCCCTATACCTACACGGTCGGCGATCTGCCGGCGGCGTCCGATTATTTCATGAACGGGGTGCCGCTGACCGGCCAGTCGGATCATCTGGTCAATCTCCAGATCGGGCTGGAAGATACGGACAAGCTGTCACAGCAAACCCTGCTGCTGACCTATGCCAGCCCCCGCGTCACCAGCCGCGGTCCGAACCTGCAACCCGATATCAAGGAAAAGCCGGGCCTGACGCTGGATTTCGTCGCGCGCCAGGGGATCACCCTGCCCGGCGGCGTCAAGAGCGAGCTGAAGTTCGAGGCCCGCAACATCACCGGCCGCAAATATCAGGAATTTCAGGAACAGGGCGGCACGAAGGTCTATTATAACCGCTACAAGCTGGGCACCACCCTGGCCGCGTCCTTCACCGTCGCCTTCTGATCGGGTTCGGTCCCGGAACAAGGCAATCAGGACAAAGCGAACGGCCGGGGCGACCCGGCCGTTTTGCGTTGCGGGATAGAGCATCGTGCGGAAAAGTGGGGACCGCCCCCCCCCAGAAACGATGCGAAAACAAAATTAGCGCCCGCGACCTGCATCCGGTTAAACGCAGCGCGCTTTGGTCCCCTGGCTATCACCTCCATTGCCCAAAACCCGTCCTACCCTGGCAAGGGAAGTGGCGCCCGCGCCACGCATGACGAAGGGGCCCTCTCGATAACAGCACGCGCCGACATGGAAAGGGCGCCGCCCGTTGCCGGACGGCGCCCCGCTTCTGCACCAGTCAGCGACGATCAGCGCATCGCATAACGGGGGTTGAGCCGGTCCAGCGCCCGCAGCGCGACATCGCGCGAGGATTCTTCCGCGCCATTGGCCAGCACCAGCGTCACCTCCGGGGCAAAGCGTGCGGCGCGATAGGCTTCGCGGGCCTGCCCCATGCGGCCCAGCCCGGCATAGGCATTGCCCAGGTTGATGAGGCGCGCAGGATCATTTTCGCCATAAACAGGCATCGCCGCCAGCTTGCGCCTGGCATCCTCGAACCGGCCGGCCGAAAGCGCCTTGGCGGCAAGGCTGCTGTCGGGCACGCCGACCACGACGACATCCTGCGGCTCGGACGCTGCCTGGGCCATGCCGGGCGTGATCGCCGCCAGCGCCAGCCCCATCATCACAGCGACCTTCATCATCATCCGACCTCCAAAAAAACTTCCTACTATACCCAGAAGTATTTCACTTAGATGACATGGGGGCAAGGGTGCACGAAAGCCGAAAAACCGATTTACTTTTACATAAAATCAATAACTTATCAATTTTACGCGATACTGTCATAAAAGCGTAATTTAAATAATTGCCGAAATCGACCCGATTCGAATCAATCGGCCTGACGCAAGCACAGTGCGCCCGACAGCTTTCAAGTCGTCGATGTGGGAAAGGGTCCGGAGGCTTCTGTTGCCCGGCGCCTCCGGGGGCCGCTGAATTCCCTTCTGTTGCCCGGTGGGTTCAACCGCGCTATTTTAGAGTGAGGTCAGGCCGTTAGGCCCTCATTCACGCTGCAATGGCGAGTGCTTCGTTATCGTTGGCACTTGTGAGTTTTGCACAGTTTAACGGCTTACACGGGCCGGGTAAAAATATCGCCTTTCAACACACGTCGATCCTAGTTCGGCCCCGTCAGGAAACCCCGGCGCTTGGCGCGACCGGGGCCTTCTGGTGGAACCGCCGGGTACTGCCCCCGGGTCCGTTGCGTCTATTATACGACACAATTTATCACCATAGCCGGGCGAACCCGGCACCCACCATATGGGCGCAAGCGAAGGCTTTTTCAAGCCGCTTGCGTGTGATCAGCCGCGAACCCAGCCGCCCCGCACCGCATAGCCGCGATAGAGCGTCCGGCTATGGGCGATCCCGCCACTCTCCTGCGCCACCCGCGTCATCGCGGGGTTGAGGCCGTCCCGCGGCGCGACATGGAATCGCGCCAGCCAACCGAACAGCGCGCGCCGCCACAGGGCTGGCCACCCGTCCTGCTGGCCGAAATCGACGATCTCCAGCCGCCCGCCCGGCGCGACGCAGCGCGCCGCCTGCGCCAGAGCCTGCTCCCAGTCGGGGATCATCGACAGCGCATAGCTGATAAACACGCGGTCGAACCCGGCCTGCCCGAACAGCGCCTGCGGATCGAAGCCGCACGCATCCCCCTGCGCCAGCACCACCCGGCCGGCCATGCCCGCCTTCGCCACCGCAACGCGCGCCGTGTCCAGCATCGCTGCGCTGATGTCGACGCCATGCAGCATCGCCTGCGGCCACGCCCTGCCCACCGCGATCAGGTTGCGCCCGGTGCCGCACCCGATTTCCAGCACGGTCCCTCCGGCCGGCACGTCCAGATCCGCGATCAGCCCGTCGCGGCCCAGCAGATAATATTTGCGTGTCAGGTCGTAGATATGCCGCTGGTAGCGATAGACCCCGTCCATCAACTGGCCATGGCTCATCATTCGCCCTTCAGCACATAGAGATGGACGCCGCCATAGATGGCCGATCGATCGCGCGCGCTATAGTCGCGCGAGGCGTCTGCCCGATAGTCCCAGCGGTCCAGCACCGCGTCGACCACCCGCCCCGGCAATATGCTGGGTTCCCCGGCCGTGCGGAACAGCACCCGCGCGCCGGGCCGTGCCGTGCGCGTGATATGCGCCCAGAGCGCGTTCAACTGATCATCGTCCATCCAGTCCTGCGCGTCGAGCAGGATATAGCGGTCGCACGACGCCGCCGGCTGGCTCGCCAGAAAATCGGTGAAATTGATGTGCCGCACATCGACCCGGTCGGCCCGCGCCCGCACCGCATCATGGTTCGCCGCCTGAAGATAAGGCGGAAGCGGCCCTTCGGCTTGTCCGTCTTTGGCGGCATAGCCCCGCCCGAACGCCTGCACCGCGAAATAATTGTCCTTGAGGTCGAAATCGCACGCCAGCTTCTCCAGCCGCGCCTTGAGCACGCTGTCCATCCGCGCGTCGCCCGCCAGCGCCTCGAACTGGGCGGGCGGGATGCCCAGGCCGAACAGCGACGCCGGCTGGCTGGTCAGCCAGCGCACGAAGCCCTTGTCGAAGATCGGGGCCAGTTCGGCTTCGAAAATCGTGCGCTGCTCGTCGCGGCTGCGCGCGTCCAGCATCCGCCTGGGGTTTACGCCATGCAGCCGCGCCAGCAGATGCGCCGCACCGATGAAGCGGCCGAGCAGCCCATGTTTGTAGATGCCCCGTGCGAACCCGCCGATCCGCCGTCGGCCGATCAGGTCGCGCCCTTCCCAGTAGCGCCGCGTCGCCTCGTCCAGATGGGGCGCCACGATGTCGCGATAGGCCGCGACATTGTCCCGGCTGTCGGCCTGCGCGAAGAAGCGGTGGAAGGCGGCGTGATCGGGCAAGGTCCGCGCCGCCGCCAGCTTGAGCCGGTTGAGCGCGATATGCGCGGTGTTGAGGTCGACCGCCGTGATCTTCGCCGGATCGGCGGTCAGGTAGGACAATACGTTGCAGCCGCCCGAAGCGATCGTCACGACATGGCTGTCGGGCGTGATGGCCAGCGCCTCCATGTCCACCGCCGGATCTTCCCAGATCTGGGCATAGACCAGGCCCCGGAATGCGAAGGTAAAGGCACGCTCCAGCAGTCCTTGCTTCGACAGGTGGTGATGGCGATGCACCGCGCTGGTGACTTTCCGATGGGCCGTTCCTGTCATGGGGCGCTCCTCGCTGCCGGGTCGTTGGCGCGCCGATAGGGCAAGGGCGTGTCGCCCGCATGACGCCGCGATGACAGGGTGATGACGGCCTTTGGGGAAATGGCCTTGCGGAACCGCAAGCCGCTCTCCCATCTTGTGCATCCATGGCCCATTGGATCGAACCCCATCCCACCGGCATCTATGTCCGCCCCGCCGATGCGTGGATCGACCCGTCGCTACCGCAGGAGCGCGCGCTTGTGACGCACGGCCATGCCGATCATGCCCGCGGCGGCCATGGCCATGTCTGGGCCACGCGCGAAACGCTGGCGATCATGGCGCTGCGCTACGGCACCGCCAGCGGCACGGCGGTCGGCTATGGCGAGGATGTCCGCATGGGCGGCGTCACGATCCGCTACGTGCCTGCCGGTCATGTGCTGGGGTCGGCGCAGATCGTGCTGGAGCATGCGGGCGAGCGGGTGGTCGTGACCGGCGATTACAAGCGCCGGCCCGACCCGACCTGCAAACCCTTCGAGCCGGTCCCCTGCGACATTTTCGTGACGGAGGCGACCTTTGGCCTGCCCGTATTCCGCCATCCCGACACCGGCAGCGAGATGGACCGGCTGCTCGCGGCGCTGCACGCCAACCCGGATCGCTGCGTGCTGGTCGGCGCCTATGCGCTGGGCAAGGCGCAGCGGGTCATCTGCGAACTGCGCGCACGCGGCCATCATGACGCCATCTATGTCCATGGCGCGATGGAACGGATGTGCGCCCTCTATCAGGATTTCGGTGTCGACATGGGCGAACTGCGCCCCGCGACCGGCGTGGCGGCAAAGGACATGCGCGGCCACATCATCGTTGCGCCGCCGTCCGCCCTTAACGACCGCTGGAGCCGCCGCCTGCCCGATCCGATCACCGCCATGGCGTCCGGCTGGATGCGGGTGCGCCAGCGCGCGCGGCAGAAGAATGTGGAACTGCCGCTGGTCATATCGGATCATGCCGACTGGGACGAACTCACCGACACGATCCGGCAGGTCGCACCAACCGAAACCTGGATCACCCATGGGCGGGAGGAAGCCCTGCTCCACTGGTGCATGACCCACCAGATCCGCGCCCGCGCCCTGGCGCTGGTCGGCCGTGAAGATGAGGATGCAGGGTGATGCGCGACAAAAGCCATAATGCCTTCCTGCAAGCGCGTGCGCAGAGGCGCCAGCTAGGATGAGGCAATTTTCCCAACTGCTCGACGGCCTGGTCTATACCCGCTCGCGCAACGCGAAGCTGAACCTGATCGCCGCCTATATGCGCGATGCGCCGGACCCGGACCGTGGCTGGGCGCTGGCCGCCCTGACCGGCAATCTCGACCTGAAAGCCGTGAAATCCTCAGCGATTGGCGAGATGATCCACGCCCGCACCGATCCCGTCCTCTATGAAATGAGTCGCGACTATGTCGGCGACCTGGCCGAAACTGTCGCGCTCCTCTGGCCCAAGCGGGAGGACCAGCCCGCCGAACTGGACGACGGCTCCCTCAGCCTGTCCGCCGTCATCGACCGCCTGCTTGGGCTGAGCCGCGCCGCCGCGCCGGACGCGCTGGCGCAGATGATGGATCATCTCGATTCCTCCGGTCGCTTCGCCCTGCTGAAACTCGCCACCGGGGGCCTGCGCGTCGGCATCTCCGCCCGCCTTGCCAAGACCGGCTTCGCCCAGGGCTTCGGCCTCGATGTCGATGATGTGGAGCAGGTCTGGCACGCCCTCACCCCGCCCTACACCGCCCTGTTCGACTGGGCCGAAGGGCGCACCGGCCGCCCAGACCCCGAAGGCACGCCCTATTTTCGCCCGTTCATGCTGGCGCATCCGCTGGAGGCCGACAGCGTCGACCTGAACGACTATGCCGCGGAATGGAAGTGGGACGGCATCCGCATCCAGATTGTCGGAACCGGGCAGGAAACACGCCTTTACAGCCGCGCCGGGGACGATATCTCCGACAGCTTCCCCGAAATCGCCGATGCCTTTACCGGGCATGGCGTGCTGGACGGCGAACTGCTGGTCAGGGGCGATTTCCAGGGTGGCGAGGCGGCAAGCTTCAACGCGCTGCAACAGCGGCTGGGTCGCAAAGCCGTGACGGCGAAGATGATGGCCGACTATCCCGCCTTCGTGCGCCTTTACGACCTGCTGCTCGATGGGGACGAGGATTTGCGCGCGCTGTCCTGGACGGATCGCCGCGCCCGGCTGGAGGCCTATATGCCTTCGCTCGCATCCGACCGCTTCGACCTGTCCGCCGTCATCGACGCCCCGGACTTCGAAGCCCTTGCCGATATTCGCGCGGGCGCTCGCGACGCCGCGATCGAGGGCGTGATGCTCAAGCGCCGCGACAGCCCCTATGTCGCCGGACGCAAGGCTGCACTGTGGTATAAATGGAAACGCGATCCGCTGACCGCCGACTGCGTGATGATGTATGCCCAGCGCGGTCACGGCAAGCGCTCGTCCTTCTATTCCGACTATACGTTCGGCTGCTGGACGGCCGAGGGCGAGCTGCACCCGGTCGGGAAAGCCTATAGCGGCTTTACGGACGAGGAATTGAAATGGCTCGACCGCTTCGTGCGCCAGAATACGGTCAAGCGTTTCGGGCCGGTGCGGGAGGTCGAAAAGACGCTGGTGCTGGAAGTTGCGTTCGATTCCATCCACGACAGCAAGCGGCACAAGTCGGGCGTGGCCATGCGCTTTCCCCGCATCGCCCGCATCAGGAAGGACAAGCCGGCGGCGGAGGCGGATACGGTGGAGGGATTGAAGAAGCTGATCAGTTGACGCAAGGTGGCGCGAAAGGAGAGCGGATATGCCCTACACCGGAAGCTGCCATTGCGGCGCCGTCACCTTCACGGTCGCGGCTGATACGCCGACGCAGGGAATGGTGTGCAACTGCTCCCATTGCAGCCGGAAGGGTTTCGTCCTGACCTTCGTGCCCGCAGACCAGTTCAGCCTGGACAGTGGTGCGGACCAACTGACCGACTATCTGTTCTACAAGCACGCCATCACGCATCAATTCTGCAAGACCTGCGGAACGCAGGCCTTCGCGATCGGCCAATCGCCGCAGGGCGAGATGCGCGCGGTCAACCTGCGCTGCGTGCCATCGATCGATATCGACGCGCTGACGATCCAGAAAGTCGACGGCGCCAGCTTCTGACATACATATGAACGGGCCGACGGCATGGGGGTGCAGCCGTCGGCCCGTCGGCCTTCACATCATGACGGGATCAGGGCATCAGCACCGTGTCGACGACGTGAATGACACCGTTGGACTGATTGACGTCCGCGATCGTGATCTTGGCGGAACCGCCCTTGGCATCGGTGACATACCAGTCCGAACCCTTCTGCCATACGGTCAGCGTTTCGCCCTGGGCCGTGGTCAGCATGGCCTTGCCGCCATTGGCCGCAGCTTTGGCGGCGATGTCCTTGGCGTTCATCTTGCCCGGCACGACATGATAAGTCAGAACGCTCGTCAGCGTGGCCTTGTTTTCCGGCTTCAGCAGCGTGTCGACCGTGCCCGCCGGCAATTTGGCGAATGCGGCATTTGTCGGCGCGAACACCGTGAACGGCCCGGCGCCCTTGAGCGTTTCGACCAGTCCGGCGGCCTTGACGGCAGCGACCAGCGTGGTGTGGTCCTTGGAATTGACGGCATTGTCGACAATGTCCTTGGTGGGATACATCGCCGCGCCGCCGACCATCGGATTTTCGGCCATCGCCGCATGGGCGATCCCGCCGCCGCTGACGGCCAGAGCCATGCTGGCGAGCGCGATTGTCACAGGGGTGAATTTCATAGGAACATCCTTCCGCATCTTGGCACCCCAGAAGGGTCGGGATGCGCGGCAGATACGCCTGACCTTGGCCAATGGATGCACATATGACCTAAAGGGCACAGCCTTGGCCCGCACCATCATACTGCGTCTTTGCGCTGTCACGCGACGTCCCTATATGGGCGCTTTCGCGCGTCGGGCGCGACCATAGGGATGGAGCAGTTGAATTGAGCAAGGTTCTGGTCATCGGCGCAGGCGGCGTCGGGTCTGTCGCGGTCCACAAGATGGCGATGAACAGCGATATTTTCAGCCATATCACCCTCGCCAGCCGCCGCCTGGTGAGTTGCGAAAAGGTCGCCGAATCGGTGAAGGCGCGAACCGGCGTGACGATCGACGTGGCCCAGGTGGACGCCGACAATGTCGCCGAAACGATCGCGCTCATTGAAAAGGTGCAGCCCAAGCTGGTCGTCAACCTCGCCCTGCCCTATCAGGATCTGGCGATCATGGACGCCTGCCTCGCGACCAGGACCGATTATCTCGACACCGCCAATTACGAACCGCGCGACACGCCCAAATTCGAATATAGCTGGCAATGGGCCTATCAGGAGCGCTTCCGGGAAGCGGGCATCATGGCGCTGCTGGGATCGGGCTTTGACCCCGGCGTCACCAGCGTCTTTGCCGGCTATATCAAGAAGCATCTGCTCGACACGATCGACACGCTCGACATTCTCGACTGCAATGGCGGCGACCATGGCCAGCATTTCGCGACCAACTTCAACCCGGAAATCAACATCCGCGAAGTGACCGCCCCGTCGCGCCACTGGGCGAATGGCGAATGGGTTGAAGGACCGGCGTTGAGCCACAAGCAGACGTTCGACTTCGACCAGGTCGGGCCGAAGAACATGTATCTCATGTATCATGAGGAACTGGAAAGCCTCGCCAAATTCTACCCTGAAATCAAACGCATCCGTTTCTGGATGACCTTTGGCGACGCTTATTTGAAGCATCTCGAAGTGCTCCAGAATGTCGGCATGACCCGGATCGACCCGGTGATGTATGAAGGCAAGGAAATCATCCCGCTCCAGTTCCTCAAAGCCGTGCTGCCCGAACCGTCCAGCCTGGGTTCCACGACGAAGGGCAAGACCAATATCGGCGACATCGCCACCGGCCGGAAGGACGGCACGGAAAAGACCGTCTATGTCTATCAGGTCTGCGACCATGAGGACGCCTATGCCGAAACCGGCAATCAGGCGGTCAGTTACACCACCGGCGTCCCCGCGATGATCGGCGCGGCGCTGATGCTGACCGGCGCGTGGAAAGGGGAAGGCGTGTTCAATATCGAACAGTTCGATCCTGATCCCTTCATGAATATGCTGAACAAGCATGGCCTGCCCTGGCAGGTGAAGGAACTGGACGCCCCGCTGGATTTCTGACGATCCCGGCAGGGATCGTCACCCCAGCGAAGGTTGGGGTCTCGTGCGGCCACGCCGTGCCCTCTCGCCTGAGACCCCAGCCTTCGCTGGGGTGACGGAGTCATTGTTATGGAAACCAAGGCCGGCGATCCCGCCGCTTTCGCCCGCTTCGACCTTTACCGCGTCCCCTCGCCCGCCTTCGTGGTGGACGAGGTAGCGGTCCGCCGCAACCTCGCCATCCTGCGCGACATCGGTGACCGCGCCGGGATCAAGGTGCTGGGCGCGCTCAAGGCTTTTTCCATGTGGTCGCTCGGCGGCGTGGTCGCCGAATATCTCGATGGGGTCTGCGCTTCGGGCATTTATGAAGCGCGCCTCGGCCGGGAAGAATATGGCGGCCCGCATAATGACAGGGAAGTCGCGACCTATTGCGCCGCCTACAAACCCGATGACCTGGCCGAAATCCTGAAAATTTCCGATCATGTCATCTTCAACAGCCCCGGCCAGATCGCGCGGCTGAAACCCGTCATCGACACCGCGCGCAGCAACGGTGTGAACTTCGACATCGGCCTGCGCCTAAACCCCCTCCACCCGGAGGGCGAGGTGCCCAAATATGACCCGTCTCAACCGCACAGCCGCCTGGGCTTCCCGGTCGACCAGCTACGCCCCCACCATCTCGACGGCGTCGACGGCCTGCACATCCATAATCTGTGCGAACAGGATTTCGCACCGCTGGCCCGCACCTGGGCGGCGATCGAACCCTATGTCATGCCGCATGTCGCGGGCCTCAAATGGCTCAATTTCGGCGGCGGTCATCATGTTACCCGCGCCGACTACCAGATTGACGACCTCGTTGCCTTCCTCCAGCGGATCAAGGCGCAGACCGGCCTCGAACTCTATATCGAGCCGGGCGAAGCGATGGCGCTCGACGCCGGCATCCTCGTGGGCGAAATCCTCGACGTGATCGACAATGGCATGGCCGTCGCCATCACCGACATCAGCGCCACCTGCCACATGCCCGATGTGATCGAGGCACCCTATCGCCCCGCGATGCTGCATGAACCGGACGAAGGGCCGATCACGCGACTCGGCGGCCCGTCCTGCCTCGCCGGCGACATCATCGGCGACTATCGAATCCCCGGCGGGGCCGAACCGGGCGCACGCATCGCCTTCCTCGACCAGGCCCATTATTCGATGGTAAAGACCAATAACTTCAACGGCGTGCCGCTCCCGGCCATCTGGCTGTGGAACAGCGAAAGCGACAAACTCCAGCAAATCCGCGCCTTTTCCTACGCCGATTTCAAGACCCGTCTCTCGTAACGCACGTTTCGTAGCCATCCGCGCAATAAATTTTCACACGCGCTTTACAGGGGGGACCCCTCCGCATATATCGGCCGTCCGCTGCCCCATGGGACTTCCACCGCAAGGCAGCTTATTCGCCCTGAACTACACTGGAGGTCCCTTGAATTGCACAAGCATCCTAGCGCGCTGGGGGTAGCGACCACCCTCAAACCGGCAGCTCCGGTAACGCTGATTCGTCCCGACGCCGCGGCGCGGGCCGCCCGTTTCTTCGTCGAGAAGTTTCCGGGCCGCTCGCTCTATGCGGTCAAGGCGAACCCGTCACCTGACCTGATCCGCACCTTGTTCGCCAACGGGGTCACGCATTTCGACGTGGCTTCGATCGCCGAAGTGCGGCTGGTCGCCGAAACGCTGGCGGGCGAGGATGGCGTGAAGCTCTGCTTCATGCACCCGGTCAAGGCCGAGGAAGCGATAGCGGAAGCCTATCATGTGTATGGCGTGCGCACTTTCTCGCTCGACACGATGGACGAGCTGGAAAAGATCATGCGCGCCACCGATGGCGCGACCGATCTGGAACTGTGCGTGCGTCTGCGCGTGTCGTCCGAACATAGCGAACTCTCCCTCGCGTCGAAATTCGGCGCGGAACTGGGCGAGACCCGCGAACTGCTGATGGCCACCCGCCAGGCCGCCGATGCGCTGGGCATCTGCTTCCATGTCGGCAGCCAGGCGATGAGCCCGCAAGCCTATAGCGACGCGATCGAACGTGTCCGCGCCGCGATCGTCGATGCGGCTGTCACCGTCGACATCATCGACGTAGGCGGCGGCTTCCCGTCCATCTATCCGGGCATGGAGCCGGTCGCGCTCGAAAATTATTTCGAAGCGATCCATCGCGGCTTCGAAAGCCTGCCGGTCAGCTATTCGTCGGAACTGTGGTGCGAACCCGGCCGCGCGCTGTCGGCGGAATATAGCTCGATCATCGTGCGGGTGGAGCGTCGTCGCGGCACCGAACTCTACATCACCGACGGCGCCTATGGCGCGCTGTTCGATGCGGCGCATATCGGCTGGCGCTTCCCTGTCGCCCTGCTGCGCGAGGATCAGAGCGAGGAGGAACTGACCGCCTTCTCCTTCTATGGTCCGACCTGCGACGACATGGACCATATGGTCGGCCCGTTCATGCTCCCCGCGGACGTGACCGTGGGCGACTATATCGAAATCGGGATGCTCGGCGCCTATGGCGCGGCGATGCGGACCGGCTTCAACGGCTTCACGTCGCAAGCCACGATCGAGGTCGGGGATGAGCCGATGGCCAGCCTCTACACCGAAGTCGCACCCGTCCGCCGCCGCGCCAACGTCATCAAACTGGGCAAATAAGCCAGCCCCCCTTTCGGGAAAGCCCTGGAGCGCGCGGCATTGAATCGGATGCAGGCCGCGCGCTCCAGTTTTTTCCGTACCATTTCTGACGGAAAAGCGGCTCCCGCTTTTTTGCACGATGCTCGAAAATTGTTGGGCGAAGCCATATCGGGGGTTGCGGTTTCGGGCAGGGACGCCACCTTGCGCCCGTGTCCAAATCCGCTCCCCCCCCTGCTCTCGCCCTCCTTCCGCCACCGATCACCTTGTTGACCGGCGCGGCGCTGTTCCTCGACTTCGACGGAACCCTGGCGCCGATTGCCCCTACACCCGATGATGTGGCGGTTGATGACGATCTGCTTGCTCTGCTGGCCCGGCTGCGCGACCGGCTGGATGGACGGCTGGCGATCGTCAGCGGTCGTTCCATTGCCACCCTGCGCGCGCTGGGGTTTGGCGATTTCCTGCTGGCCGGCACCCATGGACTGGAGTTCGCCCGCCCCGGCGCGCCGGTTGACGCCCCGCCCCGCCTGCCTGCAATCGATGCGGTGGAGGCCGCCTTCCACGCCTTTGCCGACGACAAGCCCGGCCTGCTGGTCGAACGCAAGACGATCAGCGTCGGCCTGCATTTCCGGGGTGGCCCGACCTGGGCGGATCAGGCCGGGGCACTGGCCCGGACCCTCGCCGAAAAGCACGATCTTGCCGTTCAGCACGGCAAGATGCTGTACGAACTGCGTCCGGGCGGCGCCGACAAGGGCAGCGCCCTGCACGCCCTGATGCAATGTCCGCCGATGGCGGGCGGCGTTCCCATATTCATCGGCGACGATGTGACCGACGAAGAAGGCTTCGCCGCCGCCACCGAACTGGGCGGCGCGGGCATATTGGTGGGCGCGCCGCGACCGACGCTGGCGACTTTCTCTTTGGAACAGGTTGCTGCCGTCAGGCATTATCTTGCCGAAGGGGTTGCTGGTTAAGGCCGGCAGCCCTTGCCGTGAGAGCGAAAGGGCAGACCGATCAGCAATAGCAGCGACACCCATATTGGCAGGAACGAGCGAACGCTCGACCTCTGGCCCATCGGCAATTGTCAGGCTTCGGCATTGATCGACCGTGCGGGCCGCATGATCTGGGCCTGCGTCCCCCGTGTCGATGGCGATCCCGTATTTTCCGCGCTGCTGGATGACAGGGATTGGGACGACGATCAGGCGCGCGGTTTCTGGACGATCGAGCTGGAAAATGTCGTCGCGGTTGATCAACATTATATCCGCAACACGCCCATCCTTGTCACGCGCCAGAGCGATGGGCAGGGCAATGCGATCGAAACCTACGATTTCTGCCCCCGTCACAGGCATAAGGGCCGCATGTACCGGCCGGTTGCCTTCATCCGCATCGTCCGGCCGGTGGCGGGCAGCCCGCGCGTGCGCGTCAGGCTGCGCCCGACGACAAGCTGGAATGCGGACCATGTGCCGATCAGCTATGGCTCCAACCATATCCGCATGGTCCTGTCCTACATGGCGATGCGCTTGTCGACCAATGCGCCGATCGGCCTGATCGCGCAGGAAAGCTGGTTCCGGCTGGAACAGGACATGCATTTCTTCCTGGGGCCGGACGAGGGCTTTTCCGATGCGCTGCGTCCGGCGATCGAGCGGATGCTGGATGACACCATGAATGAATGGCAGCTATGGGTCCGGGGCCTCGCCATCCCGGCCGAATGGCAGGAGGCGGTGATCCGCTCCGCCATCACGCTCAAACTCTGCCAGCATGAGGAAACCGGCGCGATCGTCGCGGCGCTGACCACCTCCATTCCCGAACATGCCGATAGCGGCCGGAACTGGGACTATCGCTACTGCTGGGTGCGCGACGCTTATTATACGGTCGAGGCGCTGAACCGGCTGGGCGCGCTCGACGTGCTGGAAACCTATCTCGTCTATCTGCGCAATATCGTGGATGGCGCGAAGGGCGGTCATATCCAGCCGCTCTATGACGTGCGCGGCAATGCCACTCTGACCGAATGGGAGGCGGACAGCCTGCCCGGCTATCGCGGCATGGGTCCGGTGCGGGTCGGCAACGCCGCCTATGACCAGATCCAGCATGACGCCTATGGCCAGATCGTGCTGTCGTCGGTGCAGGGCTTCATCGACCAGCGCCTGCTGCGCATGGCGGGCCATGCCGATTTCGAGGCGCTGGAGGCCGTCGGCGAGCGTGCCTGGCAGGTCTATGACCAGCCCGATGCCGGCCTGTGGGAATTGCGCACCCGCGCCCATGTCCACAGCTACAGCGCGGTGATGTGCTGGGCGGCGTGCGACCGGCTGGCCCATGCCGCCGCCGCGATCGACCTGCCGCTGCGGGCCGCCCATTGGCAGAATCGCGCGGACACGATGAAGGCCCATATTCTGGAGGCGGCATGGCGTACCGACAGCCAGGCAATCTCCGCCAATTTCGAGGATGACGCGCGCGACGCATCGCTGCTGCAACTGCTCGACCTGCGCTTTCTGAACGCAGACGACCCGATGTTCATCGGCACGCTGGCTGCATTGGAAACCGACCTGCGGCGCGGCAACGACATGCTGCGCTACAGCGCGCCCGACGATTTCGGCGAGCCGGTGACGGCTTTCAACGTCTGCACCTTCTGGCTGATCGAAGCCCTGCACCGCACCGGACGCACGGAGGAAGCGCGCAACCTGTTTGAGGAGATGCTGTCCCGCCGCACTGCGGCCGGCCTGTTATCGGAAGATATCGACCCCGCGACCGGGGAATTGTGGGGGAATTATCCCCAGACCTACTCATTGGTCGGCATCATCAACTGCGCCGTCTTGCTGAGCAAACCGTGGAGCGTGATGCGATGAGCCGCCTGATAGTCATTTCCAACCGGGTCAGTCGCCCCAACAAGTCCGGCAACCAGGGCGGGCTGGCGGTCGCCTTGGCCCAGGCGTTGCGCGAAAGCCGGGGCATCTGGGTCGGCTGGTCGGGCGAAGTGACCGACAATTTCACCGGCCATATCGGCTTTTCGGAGGATGACGGGGTCAAGACCGCGACGATCGATCTTCAGGAACAGGATGTCGACGAATATTATAACGGCTATGCCAACAAGACGCTGTGGCCGCTCTTCCATTTCCGCATCGACCTGGCCGAATATGCCCGCGATTTCGAGGGCGGCTATAATCGCGTCAACCGCCGCTTCGCCGACACGACCAGCCCCCTGATCGAGCCGGAGGACGTGATCTGGGTCCATGATTACCACATGATCCCGCTGGGCCAGATGTTGCGCGACAAGGGGTTGCAGAACCGCATGGGCTTTTTCCTGCACATCCCCTGGCCGCCCACACGCCTGCTGGTGTCGCTGCCGCATCACTCCAAACTGGTCAGCACGTTGTTCGCCTATGACGTGATCGGATTCCATACCGAAGAATGGCTGGAATCCTTCCGCCATTATGTCGAACGGGAAATGGGCGGCACGGTGAACGGCGACTTCGTGACCGTCGGCGACCGCACGATCCAGGCCGTCGCCTGCCCGATCGGCATCAATGCGCAGGAATTTGCCGAAGCGGCGACCAGCGAGGCGGCCAATGAAATGAGCGCGCTGGTCCGCGCATCGTTGCAGGATCGCACGATGATCGTCGGCGTCGACCGGCTCGATTACAGCAAGGGGCTGGAGGAGCGGTTTGGCGGCTATGCCCGGTTCCTGAAGGATCATCCCGAATTTCATCGCAAGGTGGTGCTGACCCAGATCGCGCCCCCTTCGCGCGGGGAAGTGGAAAGTTATCAGCAGATCCGCGCGACGCTGGATTCCCTCGCCGGGCGGATCAACGGTGAATATAGCGATGTCGACTGGACCCCGATCCGCTACGTCAACCAGGGCTATCCGCGCGACAAGCTGGCGGGCATCTATCGCGGCGCGAAGATCGGGCTGGTGACGCCGCTGCGCGACGGCATGAACCTGGTCGCAAAGGAATATGTCGCCGCGCAGGACCCGGAAGATCCGGGTGTCCTGATCCTGTCCCGCTTTGCCGGCGCGGCGATGCAGCTCAAGGACGCGCTGCTGATCAACCCCTATAGCCCGGAGGAAATGTCGGATGCGATCAACCGGGCGATCGCCATGCCGCTGGACGAACGCAAGCGGCGCTGGCGCGCGATGATGGACAGTGTCGAACAACAGGATATTCGCTGGTGGCGGCAATGTTTCACCGGGCGACTGATGGCGGTGGAGCGCCCCGATCCGCCAGTCCGGGAAGAAGAGATAGCGGGCTGAACGCGCATCCGCTTGAGCAGGAATATGTTCCCCGCTAGAAGGGCGATATGCCCATCGATGATGAAGAACCGCGCGGCTTGTGGCCCGCCATCCGCGCCCGATCCGGCGTGATATTGGGCGTGATCGGCCTTGCCGGCTGGATCGCGATGATCTGGTTCATGTTCGGCGACGTGCTCTAGCTGTTGAAAGTCGGATGACATGCGGTTTGCCCGCTCCGTCATCGCGCTCTATGCCCGGCATGGGATGGAACATCGTCGGCGCCATGCCGGAAAGATGCACTATGGGACGGCTTCCATGGCCGCAGGCAGGCTCCGCCTGTCCTTTGCGATCGAGCGGACTGCCGTTCACGTTCGTCGCATTGCCAATGCAGTCCGGCAGAAGGAGTGCCGCCCCGCGCCCTGCGCAATCCGGCCGCAATGGTGCCCCACATCCTTCACAGCCCGCGAAGCCGTCTGCAAGGCATGGCAAAACGGCCCTGCCCGACCCGCCCAAGGCTGATGACTGAAAATACCATATCAAACAAAAGGTTATTCCTTAAATCCTGTCGGACAACACGGGATCTTCGAAAGATCGACCGGAAACATTGCCTGCCAAAGCCATTTTGATAGCGCATGCACAATTTTCCCCGGATAGGGATAAAATACGCAAGTTGCAGTGCAGCAAGCAAGACCATTTTTAGCAAAAAACCATGACAATATATTGATATTAAATGACAAATTTCAAATCTCGATTGGGATGAGAAAATTTTGAATACGTATTCCCTAATTGGCGTTTCTGGTGTATCCACCCTTCGAACACGGAATAGCGCCTCCAAATGAGGCCGACGGGAGGGATGAATGAAATTTTTTGCATTATTGTCGTCGATCAGCGCGATAGCCTGCTCGGCGCATGCCTTCGCGCAGACAGATAGCGGCGAACAGCCGGCGGATGCATCGGCGGGCATCCCCGAAATCGTCGTCACAGCCTCCCGCAGAGCCGAAAATGTCCAGCGTTCGGCCTTGTCGATCCAGGCCATCGGCGGCGCAGAACTGGCGAAAGCGCGCCTGTCCCGTCCCGAAGATATCAGCAGCGTCGCGGTCGGCGTGTCGGTTGCGACCGGCGGCTCCTATCCGCAAACCTATATTCGCGGCGTCGGCAACTATGCCGCCAACACCTATGCCGAAGGCGCCGTCGCCTATAATCTCGACGGGGTCTATATTTCGCGCGGCTGGGGCGTGCGCGGATCGATGTTCGACCTGGAACGTCTCGAGGTGCTGAAGGGGCCGCAGGGCACATTGTACGGCCGCAACGCATCGGGCGGCGCGATCAACCTGATCACCGTCAAGCCAAAGCTGAACGAACGCAGCGCCTTCGTTGAGATGGAGGCGGGCAATTACGACCTGCTGCGATCCGCCGCCGGCATCAACCTGCCCCTGGGCGACACGATCGCGCTGCGGGCGTCCGGCCAGATCACGACGCGCGACGGCTATCTGTCCGATGGTTATGATGATGATCGGTCGGAAGCGGCGCGACTGCATCTCCTGTTCGAACCCAGCGCCGATTTCTCCCTCCTCGTCACTGGCGCTTATCAGCATATCGGCGGCATGGGTGGTGGCGCTGTCGTCAACCCGCAACTGCCCGGCAGCAAGTTTCGCGGCGCCAGCGATCCGGCTGTTCGCGCCATTGTCGCGGCGGAACCCTTCATCGGCGGGTTGCTCACCGCGCCGGAAAAGGACGGTTTCGTCGACATCAGCGTGTACAGCCTTTCGGCCGAGGCCAACTGGGATCTGGGGCCAGCCACGCTTACGCTGCTGCCCGCTTATCGCTGGAGCAAGCTGCGCGACCGGACCTATATCCCCGGTTTCCAGGTCAACGATCAGGAACGCGATCGGCAGGCCAGCTTCGAAGCCCGCCTGGGCAATGATAGCGAGCGGCTGAAATGGGTATTGGGCTTCTACTATTTCGATGAGAAGCAGGATAATCTGGGCAGCAACCCGTTGCAGATCGTCCGGCAGGGCGTCAACGCCCAGATCATCCCCACCTTCAATGCGGGCATCCGCAGTTACGCCGGCTTTGGCCAGGCGACGTTCAGCCTGACCGACACCGTTCGCCTCACCGGCGGGTTGCGTTACACCTATGAGCGCAAGAGCCAGAACGGCCTGACCAGCAGCTATACATTCCCCGACGCGACGACCGGCGGATGCGCGCCGTCGTTCCAGTTCGATTTCAACACGGTGCAGGTGCCACTGTTCTGCCGGATCGACATTCCTCTGAATGGCCGACTGGCCTACAAGAGCTGGACCTACAAGGCCGGCGTCGAATTTGATGTCGCGCCCCAGTCGCTGGCCTATGCCAATGTCAGCACCGGCTTCAAATCCGGCGGCTTCTTCGCCGCGCCATCGCCCAACACGTTCCGCCCGGAAAAGCTGACCTCGTTCGATGTCGGGATCAAGAACCGCCTGTTCGGCAACAAGGTGCAGTTGAATATCGAGGCTTTCTACTGGCGCTACCGCGACCATCAGGAAGCCCATCTCGGCCCGACGTCGGTGCCCGGCTTCTTCACCTTCATCACCGAGAATGCGGGACGCGCGCACAGCTATGGCGCCGATGTCGACCTGACCTGGCTGGCGACGCCGGCGGATCGTGTCACGCTGAAGGCGCAATATAACAAGAGCGCCTATGACAGCTTCACCTATTCGCACCCGACCGCCATTTTCGGACCGCCGGCAACCGGATGCGCGACAGGGCCAGTCACCAACGGGTCGCAAACCATAGACTGTTCGGGCTTCCAGCTTGTACGCGCGCCGGAGTGGACCGGCACGGCCAGCTATGCCCATACGTTCGATCTGGCCAATGGCGCGACGGTGGAAGCCAGCATCGGCGGTCAGTTTACGTCCAGTTCCTGGCTGTCGATCGACTTCCTCGCCAACGCGCGGCAGGACAGCTATTTTCTCGGCAATCTCGACCTCACCTATGCAGCGCCCGGTGGCAAATGGACGGTCACGGGCTATGTCCACAACGTCACGAATGAAGCGGTGCTGACACAGGCATTCAGATCGCCCTTCATTTCGCCGGCCAATCCCCTGGCCGATCCCGGCGGCCTCGTGTTCGCATCGGTCCGTCCGCCCCGGACATATGGCGTTCGCGCCCGGTTCAACTTCTGATCGCAGGCAAAGGCAGCATGACGACCCACCGCGCACTCGTTTTCTCCGGTGTCGAACACGCGGAAATCGCCATGCTGCCGACGCCTGAGCCGGGGGAGATGGACCTGGTGATCGAAGCGGAATGCTCGCTCATCAGTTCCGGCACCGAACGCTCCTTCTTTCAGGCCCCGCCCTTCACGCCCTTCCTGCCCGGCTACAGCCTGGTGGGGCGGGTCGTCAGGACCGGCGCACTGGTGCGCGAATTCGCGATCGGGGATCGGGTGATCGCCAGCGCACCGCATCAGGCGATGGCGCTGTGCCATGCCCATTTTGCCGTGAAGATCGACGAGGAACTGGACGGTGCGCAGGCGAGCTTCTTCAACATCGCGGCCATGGCGATTCACGCCATCCGCTTGTCGGGGATCGGCCTGGGCGATCCA
Source organism: Sphingobium cyanobacteriorum (assembly GCF_030580935.1). Lineage (GTDB taxonomy): Bacteria > Pseudomonadota > Alphaproteobacteria > Sphingomonadales > Sphingomonadaceae > Sphingobium > Sphingobium cyanobacteriorum. The sequence continues at coordinate 48,124 of NZ_JAUQOM010000007.1, forward strand.
GTGCTGCTGCTGGGACAGGGGCTGATCGGCCTGGTCGCCGTCCAGGTCGCCAGGATCGCGGGCGCCGCCCCTATATTCAGCGTCGACATCGATCCGCAACGCCTTGAACTGTCGCGACATCTGGGGGCCGACGCCGTCTTCCACGCGATCGCCGACAAGGAGCGGCTACACACGGCTGTCGCGGCTTTGCCGGGCAAGGGGCCAGCGGCTACGATCGAACTGACGGGGCGGCCCGACACGATCGAACACGCCATTGATTTGACACGGCGGGGCGGAACGATCGTGCCAGGTTCAATGTCGCTTGCCGGACATGGGGTGAATATTTTCGGACGCGCCTGGATCGAAGGGCTGAAAATCGTCGGTTCCTATTTCAACGCCCGCCCCTGGGATGTCACGAGCATCGAAACCACCCCGCCTACTGAGTGGCCCCTGCGCATAGTGCCGGGTGAGGCCCCCGCAGACCTGCACAGCAGCCGAAGCGACATGCGCCTTTTTCTGCGCCTTCTGTCGCTCCAGCGCCTCAGCATAGCACCACTTGTTACTGACAGAGTGGCGCCTGAGGACGCAGCGCAGCAATTTGCGGCGCTGGTGGGGCCAGACAAATTGGGTACCGTGATCGACTGGAAGTGTTGAAGGGCGATTATCGCGCGGTACGTGTCGACCCTCGAACGACCAGTTCCCCGCCCAGCACGATCTTGCTGGCAGCCCCCTGCCCTTGCTTGAGTTCATCGATCATCCGCACGACATTGTCGACCATGTCGTCACAGCTCTGCCTGTAGGTGGTCAATGCGAAGATGGGCCAGCCGGCCATAGGCACATCGTCATAGCCGGTGATCGAGATATCACGCCCTACAACCATGCCAAATTCCTCGCGCGCGACGTTGAGCGCCGCCAGAGCGGTATAGTCATTGACGCAGCAAATGGCGTCCGGCGGAGAAGCCGACATGAGCAGGCGCCGGGTCGCGGCCGCGGCGCCTTCGAATGTAAAGCGCGACTCTTCGCGCATGGGCGGCGGCAACCCGCGCTCTGCCATGTAATCGGCAAAACCAGCCTCGCGTTCCTGGCTGGTGGAGGATTCTGCGCCGCCTGCAATGAAGGCATAACGATCATGCCGTCCGGCAATCAGATGGGCGGCAAGACAACGTGCGCCGACATAATTTTCGCCGACGACGCTGGATATGTTAGGATCGGTGGATTGCCGGTTGAACGTGATGATCGGCACCTGCGCCAGGGCGCAAGCCTCGGAAAAGGCTTGCGACAATGCGGTCGAAATCAGCACGACCGCATCGAGGCGGTAGTTGAGAATGTCATATAGGGAGGAACCGACTTCCGGCCTCTCGATCGCAGGGAAAATGAGCGATCGATATCCCGCCCGGTCCAGCGCGACCGATAGCGCTTCCAGGCTTTCGCTGAAGAACGGGTTCCGAAGATTCCCTACCCCGATACCGATCAGACGCGAACGACCGCTGATCAGCGATCTGGCGATCTGGTTCGGCCGGTAGCCCAGCTTTTCCGCGGCAGCCAGCACACGCTTGCGCGTCCGTTCCGAAATGCTGGCTCCGGGCGTAAAGGCGCGCGACACCGCGGACTGGGAAACGCCGGCGACCTTTGCGACATCATGCGCGGTCGCAATCCCGGATCGCGCGACATCCATTTCTGCTGGGGCTTTCGACATTCTGTCCTTTTCACAGTTTTTCAAATGATGGCAAGAGATTTCTTGCATACGCTTTCAAAAGCGCGCATGGTGGTTTTGTAAGCACAATTTGGACATTAGGGCAGGATGGTGGCTAACCCTACGCACAGGCTTGCATCGGATGGTGCCGATGTGAATGGCAGGCAAAATGCTGAATGTCTGCTGGCGCTGTATCCCTCATATCCGGCCATAAGCGCAAGGATCGGGTGGCCTGGCAAGCAAGGCAGGTTTCCATTTGATACAGCCTCTTTCTGCACGGGAGCATCTGTGTAGCGTCGCTGTGCGGGCCTGTCCTGCTCGGAAGTTTTGAAGGTAGCACTTTGCATACGCAACCTTTGGTAAATGATGAAGATCAGCAGCAGCGCTTGGTCATTTTTGATCGCGGGGAACATGCCCGGTCAAGCTGCAATAAGGAATGAGACATGTCGATATTGGGAGTGGAAAGTGTCATCTACGGCGTAGATAATCTACCCAATTGCACGAAATTCTGGAAAGATTTCGGTCTTAACCCGGTGCGACTGACCGAAGGTGACAGTATATTCGATGTTGCGAGCGGATCGCGCATCATCCTGATGAAGGATAGCGACACAAGGCTGCCGCCACGCAATTTCGAAGGCAATGGCGTCAGGCTGACCGTCTGGGGCGTCGACACGGCAGATGCCCTCGACCGTCTGGTCGAAAGATTGCAGAAGCGGGTGGAGGTTACGCGCGACGCGGATGGCTCCGCCTTCTTTCAGGCGCCCGACGGGCAATATCTGGGCCTGCGCCTGTGGAACAAGAAAGCGGTGGTTTCCGCGCCCGATCCGGTCAATGCGCCGGGCCATATCGTCCGGCTCAACCGCCATCGCCAGTGGCGGCACAAGGCGATCCCAAAGACGATCAACCATGTCGTGTTCTTTTCAAGCGATTATGTCCGCTCGTTCGAATTTTACCGGGACTTCCTGGATTTCCGCTATTCCGATCATTCCAAGGGCGTCGGCATCTTCGCCCGTGCGGACGGCACCTATGAACATCATTCGATCTTCTGGGTGAATGGCGACCTGCCCTTCGCGCCGGACGGGCACGGCTTCATGCACATCGCGTTCGGCCTGGACGATATCGACGAGATCATGCTGGGCGCCAACATCATGGAAAGGCGCGGCTGGCAGAACAGCAGCATGAACAGTTCCGGCGGCATCTCGCGGCACCGTATTTCCTCGGCGCTTTATTATTATGTCGACTGCCCTGCCGGTGGCGAAGCCGAATATCATGCCGATACCGATTATCTGGATGACAACTGGGTTCCGCGCGCCTGGGACTTCAAGTTCGGATCGCTGCTCTGGGCCAATCGCACCCCGCCCATCTTCGCCGGCAACGACATTCCGTGGGACATGACGTTCGATCCCGACGGCGCAAGTTTCGACCCCTTCCGCAAACCGCTTCCTGACCCATTTGGAAAAGACACATCATGGCACAACCCTTCCGGCGGATCGTCACCGATCATGATGCCCAGGGCATCTCGGTGGTGCGCAGCATCGACACGCTGACCCCGCAGCCCGTCGCCCCCGATATCGCCGATTTCCAGTTGGTCTGGACCACGCCGTCCGTGCCGGTGGACCTGAACAGCGGCACCGACGGCATCAGCGAAGCGGGGCTGACGCTGAAGGGCGGATCGGTCATCCGCATCGTCGATATGCTGCCTGGCGGCGTTTCGCCGATGCATCGCAGCTTCTCGATCGACTATGGCGTCGTCCTGAGCGGCGTGCTGGAGCTGGAGCTGGATGGCGGCGAAGTCGTCAGCCTGCACGCGGGCGACATCGTCGTTCAGCGCGGCACCAACCATCTGTGGCGCAACCCGTCCGATACGCAGGTCTGTCGCATCGCCTTCGTCCTGATCGAGGCCGCACCGATCGTCGTCAACGGCCGGCAACTGGAAGAAATCCATCCGTGACCGCCATGCCGCATATCATGGTGACGGGTGCGAACGGCTTCATCGGCAGGGCGCTGGCCGCGCGATTGGTAACGGACGCCCGTTTCGCCGATCATCGTATCACGCTGACCGACCTGAGGATGGACGCCCCCGATATCGCGGCGGATGGACGGGTGCATATGGTCGCGGGCAACCTGGCTGATCCCGCCCATCTCGCCCGGTTGTGCCAGGACAGGGTGGACATATTGTTTCATCTTGCAGGCGTCCTGGGCGGCGCCGCAGAGACGGAGCCCGTTCTATCGCGTCGCATCAATCTCGACGCCACGCTCGATCTCTTCGATCGTCTGCGATCACCCGACACCCCGCCGCGCATCGTGCTGGCAAGCTCCATCGCGGTATTCGGTCCGCCGCTGCCCGCGTATATCGACGATGACAGCATGCCGTCGCCCACCATGGTCTATGGCGCGCACAAACGCATGGCCGAAATTGCCATGGAGCAGCAGTCCGCCCGCGGCTGGATCGACGGCATTGCCATTCGCCTGCCGGGCATTGTTGCGCGCAAGGACGCCGACAGCCGGCTGAAGTCGGCGTTCCTCAACACCCTGTTTCATGATTTTGCCGCCGGGCGGCCTGTCAGCCTGCCGGTTTCCGAGCATGGGACCAGTTGGCTGATCTCGGTTCCCGCCTGCATCGATGCGCTGCTGCACGCCGCGACGCTCCCGCCGTCACGGCTGGGCCGGCGGCGGGCGCTGACATTGCCGGCACAATGCGTGTGCATGGGCGATCTGGTGGCGGGCCTGCGGCGTCGCTTTCCCGCCAGCCCGACCCGCATCACCTATCAGCCCGACCCGGCGATCGAAGCGCAGTTTGCGGCCCATCCCCCCTTGTCGACACCATTGGGCGATGCACTGGGCTTCGTTCATGACGGTAGCATTGATCGCTTGATCGAGCGGGCATTGCTGGATTCACCGCCCCTGGCGCGCACCACCGCCGCTGCTGCGATTTAAGGTCAGAAACATGAATAACAACGCGCAATTCCTCAAGAATATCTGGTATTTGTCGGCCTGGGAAACCGAACTAGGGGACGGCAGCCTGGCGCGCACCATCGCGGATGTCCCCTTGCTGTTCCTGCGGACGGACGATGGCGTGTCCGCCCTGCTCGATCGCTGTCCGCATCGGTTCGCCCCGCTGTCCTGCGGGCAGGTAAAGACCGATCATGTCGTGTGCGGCTATCACGGACTGGCCTTCGGCGCCGATGGCAAATGCGTGTCCAATCCCCATGGTCCCATCGTGTCGGCATTGCAGGTGCCGACTTTCCCTGCGGTGCTGCGGCATGCGGCCGTCTGGGTCTGGCTGGGCGACAGGGAGGCTGCGGACCCGGCGCTGATCCCCGATATGCACTTCATCGATCGCGCCGGACCGGCCGCGCGGGTCGAAGGGCATCTTGAAAACGAAGCCCATTACATGCTGATGGTCGAAAATATCATGGACCTCAGCCATGCGGACTATCTGCATGCGACCACGCTGGGCAATGGCATCAACACGATCGCCAAAACGAAGGTCGAAGTCGGCGAACGCTCCATCACCGTGCGCTGGAGCGCGGACGATCATGTTCTGCCGCCGGTCCAGGACGCTGTCATGCCCCGTCCGGGCCAGCCGGCCTTTTTCCGCAACGATGTGGAATGGTCGGCGCCCGGCGCGATGGTCCAGACGATGATTTTCGGACCGGCCGACCAGCCAGAGCAGATCGTCGGGGACAGCGTGACCGCCCATGTAATGACGCCGATGAGCGCCACCCGGACCCATTATTTCTTCTGTCACACCAGCAATCTGGTCAGCGCCCAGCCTGAAATGGTGCCGCAGATCCGCGAAATATTGCTTGGCGCCTTCGCCGGTGAGGATTCGCCGATGCTGGCCGCGCAGCAGACCCGTATTGGCAGCGCCGATTTCTGGGATCTTGGTCCTGTATTGCTGCCCAGCGATGTGGCCGCCGTGCGGGTGCGCCGGCGCATGGATCAGTTGCTGGCCGCCGAGCGGGGAGACAGTGTGGAGCAACCTGCATGAAACTGGTAACGTTACGAGACGGCGGCCGTGACGGCACGCTGGCGGTGGCGACCCGCAATCTGGCGCGCTATGTCGTCGCCACTGCCATCGCGCCCACATTGCAGGCGGCGCTGGACGACTGGGCTGTGACGGCGCCCGCCCTGCGGCGACTGTCGGAGCAGCTCGATAGGGGCGACATTTCCGGCGCTCCGCTCGATCCCGCCCGGTTGCTGGCCCCGCTGCCGCGCGCATGGCAGTGGCTCGATGCTTCCGCCTTCGACTGTCATGGGGAATTGATGGCGCAGGTTTTCGACATGCCGCCCGTGCCGACCCAGCCACCGCTGATGTATCAGGGCCTGTCCCATCGCTTCATCGCGCCGCAGGAGGATGTCGCCTTTCGGTCCGAAGAGGATGGCATCGATTTCGAAGGCGAATTCGGGGTCATCGTGGACGATGTGCCGATGGGCGTCAGTGTCGAGGATGCGGCCGCCCATATCTGCCTGCTGGTGCAGATCAACGACTGGTCGTTGCGCCGTCTGGGGGCAATCGAAATGAAAACCGGCTTTGGCTGGATTCAGGCCAAGCCACCGTGCAGCATCGCGCCCGCCGCCCTGTCCCCCGACGAACTGGGAACCGCCTGGCGCGACGGGCGCATCGACCGCATATTGGAAGTGGACTGGAACGGCGAATGCTTTGGCAGGGCCAGCGGCTATCCCATGTCCTCCTCCTTCCCCGAACTGATCGCCCATGCCGCCCACACGCGCGCGCTGTGCGCGGGCACCATCATCGGGTCGGGCACGGTGTCGAACAGCAATTATCGGGAGGTGGGATCGTCCTGCATCGCGGAACGGCGCGGTATCGAGATGCTCGACGAGGGCACGGCCCGCACGCCGTTCATGCGCTTTGGCGACACCGTGCGGATGCGCGTGCAGGGCGACGACGGGGACATCCTGTTTGGCACGATCGAACAAAAGGTAATCCAGGCATGAGCAGGCATATATTGGTCGTGGGTGGTGGCATTGGCGGCATGTCGGCCGCCATCGGCCTGCGGCAGAAGGGCATGGCAGTCACCCTGATCGACGCCGATCCCGAATGGAAGGTTGTGGGCGCGGGTATCACCATCAGCGGCCCGACGCTGCGCGCCTTCAAGCAGCTTGGCATATTGGATGCCGTCCGTTCGCAGGGCTTCATGTCGGACGCCGTGCATTTTCATCAAGCCGACGGCACGCTGATCCGCACGATGCCCACCCCTACACTGGAAGCGGATATTCCGCCGGCTGGCGGGATATTGCGTCCGGTGCTGCATCATATCTTGTCGGATCGCGTCAAGATGCTGGGCGCTGACATCAGGCTGGGCGTGACCGTGTCGGCGATGGAGGATGACGGCGCACAGGTGCGCGTCGACTTCAGCGATGGCAGCAGCGGTCGATATGACGCAGTGATCGGCGCGGACGGCTACCAATCCGCCACCCGTCGCCTGATCCTGCCGGACGCGCCCGCTCCGGCCTTTGTCGGTCAGGGGTGCTGGCGCGTGCTGGCGCCCCGCCCCGCCTCGGTCCAGGGCGCCCAGATATATTTCGGGCCAGGCTACAAAGTCGGGGTCAACCCCTGCTCGGCAGACTCGCTCTATCTTTTCTGCACGCTGGCAATGCCGGGCAACCCGTTCATTCCGCAATCCGAATGGCTGGATCGCGTCAGGGACATATTGGCGCCCTTTGGGGGAAGCATCGCGACCATCCGCGAAGGGCTTGGGCCTCAGTCCGAGGTCAATTACCGGCCGCTCGAAGCCCTGTTGCTGCCGCTGCCCTGGCATGTCGGCCGGATCGGCCTGATCGGCGACGCCATTCATGCCACCACGCCGCATCTGGCGTCCGGTGCCGGGCTGGCGGTTGAGGATGGCGTGCTGCTCGCCGAAATTCTGGCCACGGAATCCGACATCGAGCGGGCCTGGACCGCATGGGAGCAAAGGCGATGGGAACGGTGTCGCGTCACGCTCGAAAACAGCCTGCGGATCAGCGCGCTGGAAATCGAAGGCGGCCACGACGCCGAAGTAGCCCGCATCATGGCCGAAAGCGTGGCGATCCTCGCCCAGCCGATGTGAGGGCAATGGCATGATCACAGAGATAGCACAGATCGAGATTGATCCGGCACAGCGCAGCGCGTTCGAGGCTGCGGTGCAATCCGCCGAGCCTCATTTCCGCGCGGCCAAAGGCTTTCGCAGCTTCGCCCTGACCCGCTCCATTGAATATCCGGGCCGCTATCGGCTGCTCATAGGGTGGGACAGCGTGGATGACCATATGATTGGCTTCCGCAATTCCGACGGATTCCAGGCATGGCGCGCCTTGGCCAGCCCATTCTTTCTCCTGCCGCCACAAATCGAGCATCTGGAACAGGTCATGCCAGCATGAATTGCCCCATCCATATATCCACGCCGCCCACCGACAACGTAGCGATGACGGTCGAACCCGATCCGTCGATGCCGCGACTGGCGCTCGATCCCTTCTCGCCGCAGGTGCTGGAAAACCCTTTTCCCGCCCATGCCGCCCTGCGCGATGCTGGCCCGGTGGTCTGGCTTCCCGCCATCGGCTGCTATGCCATGGCGCGCTTTGACCATGTGCAGGCGGCGTTGAAGAACTGGCAGATTTACGGGTCGGGTCGTGGCGTGGGCCTCAGCGACTTTGCCAGGGAAACGCCCTGGCGGCCGCCCTCGCTCCTGCTGGAGACCGACCCGCCGATCCATGATCGCACCCGTGGCCTGATGAACCGGGTCGCGTCGCTCGCCGCCTTGCGAAAACTGATGCCGCAATGGCAGGAAAAGGCGATGTCGCTCGTTTCGGCCTATGCCGATGGCCAGCCGTTCGACGCCATTCCCGCGGTTGCCGAGGGCTTCCCCCTCTCCGTCTTTCCCGACCTGATCGGGTTGCGGGACGAAGGGCGTGACAACCTCATCCCTTATGCGACCGTCGCCTTCAATGCCTTCGGCCCCCGCAACGCCCTGCTGGCCGAGGCGATGAAGGCGGCCGAAGGCGCGACCCTGTGGGTTGCCGAAAGCTGCAAGCGCGAAAATCTGAAACCCGGCGGCTGGGGCATGCAGGTCTATCAGGCGGCTGATGATGGTCTTTGCACGCATGACGAGGCGGAACGTCTGGTCCGCTCCTTCCTGACGGCCGGGGTCGACACCACGGTCAACGGCATCGCCACGCTGCTGCACGGCTTCGCGCAGTTCCCTGGCGAATATCAGCGCCTGCGTGGCGACCGGGCGCTGCTCAGGAAGGCGATCGAGGAATCCCTGCGCTGGGGGGGCACGATCCAGACATTCTTCCGCACCACATCGCAAGCGGTGGAGGTCGAAGGCAACGTCATTCCCGAAGGCGCCAAGGTTCTGCTGTTCCTGGCCGCCGCCAATCGCGATCCGCGACACTGGGATCAGCCCGAACGCTTCGACATCGGGCGCAATGCCAGCGGCCATGTCGGCTTCGGCTTCGGCATTCATCAATGCCTGGGCCAGATGGTCGCCCGCATGGAGATGGAGGCGATGACCGGCGCCCTGCTGGCGCATGTGGCCGAAATTCGCGCGACAGGCCCGATAGAATATCGCCTGAACAACACGCTGCGTGCGATCGGCGCCCTGCCGATCGCCTTCGTTCCCGCCTGAAGAAAGAGCATCATGTTCGAACCATTCCCCGGAAACTATGTCTGGAATCTGGCGACCAATCTTGCGCTGGTCTGTGGCGGCAATCATGGCGAGATCGACGAAGCGAACCGTCCGATCATGGAGGCGGCCCGCAAGGGCGCGGATGAGGGCAGCGCGCTCATGTTCGATAGCTGGCTGCGCGTCGCCGATCAGGTGGCGGCCAACGCCGCGGCGGATGAGGCCGCGGGTCGAACCTTGTCGGCGGGCACCAAATATCTGCGCGCGTCCGGCTATTATCTGGCGGCCGAACGCATGCAGAGCCGCGACTATGCGCCGCGCTGGGCCGCCTATGACCGGGGCCTGGAGCTCTATGCCAAAGGCGTCGCGCTACGCGGGCTGCATGTCGATTTCGTCGAAATTCCGTATGGAGACAGCGCCTATCCCGGCATTTTCGTGCATGACGGGTCCGGCACGCCGCGACCGACGCTCGTTTCGGTCAACGGGCTGGATTCCATGAAGGAGCAGGTCAATATGGGCGGCCATGGCGCCGCCAATCTCGAACGCGGCATCAACACGCTGTTCGTTGACCAGCCGGGCACTGGCGAGGCGTTACGCAAACGCGGCCTGACCGCCGTCTACGATGCCGAACGATGGGGCTCGCCCGCCTTCGACTATCTGACCACCCGGCCGGACGTCATTCCGACCAGGATCGGGATTTTTGGCCTGTCATTTGGGGGCTATCATGCACCGCGCATCGCCGCCAACGACCCGCGCTATGCGTTGTGCGCGGTAATGGGCGCCAATCATGTGTGGGGCCGGCGGCAGCGGGAGCGCGTCGCCAATGAAGGGGAAAATCCCGTGCCCCATTATTGGGACCATGTGATGTGGGTGTTCGGCTTCGACGATCGCGACGCCTTTCTGGATTATGCCGACCAGATCACGCTCGACGGGCAGGTCGAAAAGATCCGGGTGCCGTTTCTGATCACCCATGGCGAAAATGACCGCCAGATCCCTGCCTATAATGCCCAGCTCAGTTATGATCAGGCCGTCAACTCCTCCAAGCGCAGTCTGCGGCTGTTCACAAAGAAGGATTTCGAAGTCGAACATTGCGGCGCCGACAATGGCACCGGCATGCGTGACTATATCGCGGACTGGTGCGCCGAAACCTTCGCCGAAATGGCGTGATGCCCCGTGCGTGATCCTTTCCACCCGGCCCATATATAGCGGCATGGCTGCCGATGGCATCGGCACGCTGGCCGAACAGATGGCCAGGCATGGCAGTCGCCGCAACGATCCTGTCCGGCGCCTGATGAATCATCTGGGGGATCGGTGGAGCGTGCTGATCCTGCTGGTGCTGGAAAAGGACAATTTCCGCTACGCAAATTTGCAGAAGGTCATCAATCGCCTGGTGCCGCCCGAAGAAAAGGCCATTTCCAGACGGATGCTGACCCTGCGCTTGCGCGAAATGGAAGCCGAAGGGCTGATCCGTCGCACCGTTCGCGCCGGGAAATCTGTGCAGGTCGATTATGCACTCACGCCCTTTGGCCTCGGTTACACGGCGCAGGTCCGCACCTTCATCGACTGGATCGTCGCGGGGCCTCATCCGATCCTGTCTGCCACGGCCTTTCATTCGGCCTTCACCGGCCTGGGCGACTCCGACTGGGGCCAGGCAGGCAGGGCAGACGGGTGATGACAGCATCGCATATTCGGGAAAGGGCCGCATCTGCGCGCCTCGGTCGGCCAGCTTCCGCTGCGCACCGGCTGCTCCTGCTTTTCCAGACTGCATAGCCAGGCAGCCGTTCACTCAGATCCCGATCCGGCCGTCGGGCTGGAGAGACTGGCCCTCAAGGTGACATTCCGCCGCCGCCCGCAAGCCGTCCTGTGAAACCAGATACAGGATCAACCTCGCAAACGCTGCGAACGCCACCTTGAACGCCCCCTCCCGCAACATCCCTGCCCCTATTGCGATGCCGCCTCCCGCGCGCGCATCGCCTCAAGCATGCGCCGGGCGCGCGCCCCGCCCTGGTCGATCCCCAGGGAAACGGGCTTTTCCTGCCAGAAATCCTTGCCGCGCACATTGGCATAGGCGGCCTCGATCATCGGCTTGTCCTCAAGGTCGAAGGCTTCCCCGAACAGGGCCATCAGCATGGCGTCCACTTCCGGGTTGTCGAGATCGTTCATCCGCGTCGATGACCAGAAATAATGCGTGCTATGCTCATCGGCAGGGGTCAGGATGTGTGCTTGCGGCACTTCAAAGCCCGCTTCGCGCCCGGCCCCGTGCGGGGTCACACCGACATGAAGCCGCATCGCCGCCGGCGCGTTCCAGCGCATTTCAAGCCAGTGATCGACGCGCGCTTCGGGCGGGAACACCCCCTGCGCCACATGCGGGGTCGGAATGTCGGGCATCCACCAGTTCGAATGCAATGTGTCGCCATCGACGCGCAGGCTATGTTCTCCCGCAAAGATCACGCCGCGCCCGGCGAACGTCCCCCTGTGGACGAATTCGATGTGCGACAGATCCAGCAGGTTGTCCGTGCCATATTCGTAATTCGCCTTCATCAGCGTGTAACCATGCACAGTGCGGCTGTAGGGCGTATCGGGTATGAAGGAGAAATCGGGGATCAATTCGACATTGGCGCTCTCGCGATCGCCGCCCCACAGCCACAGGATGCCGTCCCGCTCTTCCACCGCGAAGGCGGGAATATCCGATCCGGCCGGGATGCGCGCGGCGAAGGGGTTATGGACGCACCGCCCTTCGGGCGAGAAGGCAAGGCCATGATATCCGCACACGACATTATCGCCGTCACGATCGCCGATCGACAGCGGCGCAAAGCGATGCGGACAGCGATCGAGCAGCGCGGCCAAGGAACCGTCCTGCTTGCGAAACAGGAACACCGGCTTGTCGAGAATTTTGCGGGAAAGGCCGGCATCGCCGATTTCATCAGCCCATGCCGCCATGTACCAGGCGTTGCGCAACCAACTCATCACCGCTCTCCATTTTGATGTGTACCACTGGTACATATTAAAATGGGGGCGCGGCGTCAATCCCGTAACGCGACCTCCACGCCCGGCAGCAGCAACGCCAGCGAACGCCGGACCCGCTCTTCAATCGCCTGATCGTCTGCGGCCTCCGGCCACAGCCCAAGCACGGCGCGCTCATGCAATCCCGCACGGATCACGTGCACCATCTGGTCGGCAATGTCGGTAAGGTCGGTTTCCGGCCCTTCCCGGTGGGTCGCATAGGTCCGCAAAAAATCCGCGATGGCGTCGACCAGAACCCTGTGCCCGTGATCGTAAAAGGCCTTCGCCGTTCCCTGCTCCCGGACACCCATGGAAATGACCGCACGATAGAGCGCGAGCGACGCCGGCATCATGTAGAATCGCAACACGCCGCCAAGCAGAAGGTGCAGCCCCTCAGCGAGCGGCAGCTTCACCGCATCGCCATCGCCCAGCCGCAGGGACGCCATGGCCGCGCGCGCTTCCTCACCGATCGCGGCCGAAATCAATCCGTCACGCCCACCGAAATATTTGACCAGCGTGGCTTTCGATCCCCCCGACAGGCGCAACACCTCGTTGACGCTGAAACGCTCCACGCCGACGGCGCCGATCAGCACGCGCGCATGGCTCACCATCGCGGCGCACCGCGCCGCCGCCGCTTGCTGCTTGGCTGTCTGATCGCGAAATGATGGTGCCACCTATGGTCTCCGGGCTGCCTGCGCTACGCCTCCCGTGCCAATGGGGAACCGCAACGTAAAGCATCGCGTGATGGGACAGCGATTTTTCGGCAGCGATGTGAAGCGATGACCGCCTCGGCCCGGATGGCTCATCGCTTGATTTTCGCTTGCGGCTTCGACTGGGCGGGAACGGGTATCACCGGGATCACCATCGGGCTTGCAGGAGCCTTGACCGCCCGCGCCGCCTGGAAATCACGGCTGGCGCTCCAGCACCGGGATATCGGGTCCTGGAATCGCGCCGATGGCGACATTGGCGAACATCACCAGCCCCGCCACGATCATCAGCGCGCCGCGCTTGCGGTCGCCCTTCTGGACGATCGCATAGATGCCGCCCCCGGTGAGCAGCACCCCTGCGAGCATTAAAATGGATAAAATCGTACCAGCCATGGGAGCAGGCCATAGGCGGCAAGCTGGACTGTGGCAATTGCCGCCCTCTCCCCCTATGAGGCGCGCATGAACGAATCACCCTGCCGGTGAAGGGACGCTGCCCGTGAAAATCGCCATCGCTTCCGATCATGCCGCCGTCGATCTGAAGGCGGACCTTGCGCAATGGCTGCGCGATGAAGGCCATGATGTCGACGATCTCGGCCCGGCGACCGCCGATCGGGTGGATTATCCCGATTATGGTTACAAGCTCGCGACAGCGGTGGCTTCGGGCGCGGCGGAACGTGGCATCGCGCTATGCGGTTCCGGCATCGGCATTTCGATCGCGGTCAACCGCAACCCCGCCTGCCGCGCCGCGCTGGTCGGTGAACCGCTGTCGGCCGCCTTGTCGCGCGAACATAATGACGCCAATGTCCTGGCCATGGGGGCGCGCCTGACCGGCATCGACATGGCCAAGGCCTGCGTCACCGCTTTCCTCACGACCGAATTCGGCGGTGGCCGCCATAGCGGCCGCGTCGACAAACTCTCCCAGCCCGCGCTCTGAAAGGAATCCAGATGAGCACCGACACCCTCGCCCCCGCCATCCGCCAGGACGGCTTCTTCAGCGAAACCCTCGCCAGCGCGGACCCGGAAATCTTCGGCGCGATTGGCCAGGAACTCAAGCGCCAGCAGGACAAGATCGAACTGATCGCGTCCGAAAATATCGTGTCGAAGGCCGTGCTGGAAGCGGCGGGCTCCATCTTCACCAACAAATATGCCGAAGGCTATCCGGGCAAGCGCTATTATGGCGGCTGCGAATATGCCGACGTGGTGGAAACGCTGGCGATCGAGCGCGCCAAGCAACTGTTCGGCGCCAACTTCGCCAATGTCCAGCCCAATAGCGGCAGCCAGATGAACCAGGCCGTGTTCCTCGCCCTGCTCCAGCCGGGCGACACCTTCATGGGCCTCGATCTGTCGTCGGGCGGCCACCTGACCCACGGGTCGCCGGTCAACATGAGCGGCAAATGGTTCAACCCCGTCCCCTACGGCGTGCGCGCCGACGACCATCTGATCGACATGGACGAGGTCGCCCGCATCGCCCGCGAATGCAAGCCAAAGCTGATCATCTGCGGCGGCACCGCTTATTCGCGCGTGTGGGATTTCAAGCGTTTCCGCGAGATTGCCGACGAAGTGGGCGCCTACCTGCTCGCCGACATGTCGCATTTCTCCGGCCTGGTCGCCGGTGGCGCGCACCCCTCGCCGGTGCCGCACGCCCACGTCACCACCACCACGACCCACAAGTCGCTGCGTGGCCCCCGTTCGGGCATCATCCTCAGCAATGACGAGGCGATCGCCAAGAAGCTGAACAGCGCGATCTTCCCCGGCCTTCAGGGCGGCCCGCTGATGCACATCATCGCGGCCAAGGCGGTGGCGTTCAAGGAAGCGCTGACGCCGGAGTTCAAGGCGTATGCGCACCAGATCGTCGCCAACGCCCGCGCGCTCAGCGCCACACTGGCCGACGCGGGCCTGTCGATCGTGTCGGGCGGCACCGACAACCATCTGCTGCTGGTCGACCTGCGGCCCAAGAACACCACCGGCAAGGCGGCGGAAAAGGCGCTCGACCGCGCCTACATCACCTGCAACAAGAATAACGTGCCGTTCGACACGGCCAGCCCGTTCGTGACCTCCGGTGTCCGCCTCGGCACCCCCGCCGGCACGACCCGCGGCTTCGGCGAAGCGGAATTCCGGGAGATCGGCCAGTTGATTGCCGAGGTTGTCGAAGGCCTCAAGCGCAACGGCGACGAAGGCGACGGCCAGGTCGAGGCCCATGTGCGCGAGAAGGTGCTGGCGCTGACGGGCCGCTTCCCGATCTATTGAGCAACATGAAAGCCCCTCCCCTTCAGCGGAGGGGTTGGGGTGGGGCCTACCGGCTTAGGCAGCGTTAGCACAGGCCCACCCCCTGGCCCCCTCCCGCAAGCGAGAGGGGGAATTTTTGGGAGAATGTGAATGCGCTGCCCCTTCTGTTCCCATGAAGACAGCCAGGTGAAGGACAGCCGGCCGACGGAAGATGGCAACGCCATCCGCCGTCGCCGCCAGTGCGAAGCCTGCGGCGCGCGCTTCACCACGT
Organism: Sphingobium cyanobacteriorum; assembly: GCF_030580935.1. GTDB lineage: Bacteria > Pseudomonadota > Alphaproteobacteria > Sphingomonadales > Sphingomonadaceae > Sphingobium > Sphingobium cyanobacteriorum. Next base: position 63,628 of record NZ_JAUQOM010000007.1, read on the forward strand.
TCGAACGCATCCAGCTTCGCGACATCTGGGTGGTCAAGAGCGAAGGCCGCAAGGAAGCGTTCGAGCGCGACAAGCTGGCCCGCTCGATCGGCATCGCCTGCCGCAAGCGCCCGATCGACCCCAGCCGGATCGAAAAGCTGATCTCCGGCATCCAGCGCCAGCTTGAAACCAGCGGCGACGGCGAAGTCCCCGCCCGCGCGATCGGCGAAATGGTGATGGAAGGCTTGAAACGGCTCGACAGCGTCGCCTATATCCGCTTCGCCAGCGTCTATAAGGACTTCACCGACGCCAGGGATTTCGAGGAATTCGCCGGCACGGTGAAGGCGGTCGGGCGTGAATAAACCTTCCCCCGTCATCGTCCTGGTCCGCCCGCAACTGGGCGAGAATATCGGGAAGGCCGCCCGCGCGATGCTGAATTTCGGGCTGACCGAAATGCGGCTGGTGTCCCCGCGCGACGGCTGGCCCAATCCCGATGCCGGGCCGACCGCCGCGGGTGCGGACTTCATCCTGGACAAGGCGCAGGTGTTCGAAACGCTGGCCGACGCGGTGGCCGACTGCGCCCATGTCTATGCCACCACGGTCCGCAAGCGGGGCGTCACCAAGCCGGTCGTCACGCCGGAGGAAGCCGCGCGCGAAGTCCACGCCGCGCAGGGCCGCTGCGCCTATATATTCGGGCCGGAGCGATCCGGGCTGGAGACGGAGGATGTCGCCCTCGCCCGCAAGATATTGACCGTGCCGATCAACCCGGAATTCGGGTCACTCAACCTGGCGCAGGCGGTCATCCTGTGCGCCTATGAATGGTCGAAGCAGGCCGACCTGGCGCAACCGACCGTCACCGACCTGCTCGAACCCGCGCCGCAGGCAGAGTTGGAAGGCATGATCGAACAGCTCAACACGCTGCTGGAGAAGGTCGGCTATTTCTTCCCCCCCGACCGTGCGCCCGCGACCAGGCTGACGCTGCGCAACCTGCTGACCAAGCCGGGCTGGAACCATCTGGAGGTCCGCACGCTGCGCGGCGTCCTGTCCCACCTCAACCGGCCGCGCGAACGCTAACTCCGCGTCCGGTCATACTCCGCCAGTTCATAGGCGATGGACGCTTCGACCAGTTGCTCCCACAGGTCGGCGATGATGTCGGCGGGCGCGCCGGTCCGTTCCGCCTCGTTCCGCGCCTGATCGATCACCTGGCGCTTGCGCGCTTCGTCGCGCACGGCGCTGCGATCGGGCTTGATCCGGGCGGCGGCCCGCATATGGGCGAAGCGCTGGCCAAGCAGGGCGACAAGCTGGCGGTCGAGGGCGTCGACGCCGCCGCGCACCTCATCCATGGTGGTATAGCTGTCCGGGTTCATGGCGATGCAATTAGGCGGCCGCCCCGCCGCTGTCGAGGGTTGACATGCAGGCCCGTTCTGGTCATAGGCGCGCCTTCGCAATTGGCTCCGCATCCCGGTGAAGCGGCGGCCCTGCCCCTGAGCGCTACGGCGCAATACGGACGTAGGCGATACCGGGACCGACGTTAAACGCAATTGATCAAGGAATTATCATGACGAAGCGCACCAGCGCCAAGTACAAGCTCGACCGTCGCATGGGCGAGAATATCTGGGGCCGTCCCAAGTCGCCTGTCAACAAGCGCGAATATGGTCCCGGTCAGCACGGCCAGCGCCGCAAGGGCAAGATGTCCGACTATGGCATCCAGCTTCGCGCCAAGCAGAAGCTCAAGGGCTATTATGGCGACATCACCGAAAAGCAGTTCAAGAAGAACTATTTCGAAGCCAGCCGCATGAAGGGCGACACCGGCCAGAACCTGATCGGCCTGCTGGAGCGCCGCCTGGACGCCGTCGTCTATCGCGCCAAGTTTGCGCCGACCATCTTCTCGGCGCGTCAGATCGTGTCGCACGGCCACATCTATGTGAACGGCGTGAAGTGCAACATCGCGTCGCGTCTGGTGAAGCCGGGCGACGAAATCACCCTGGGCAAGAAGGCGCAGGAAATGGCGCTGGTCCTGGAAGCGCAGAACCTGCCTGAGCGCGATATCCCCGATTATGTGTCGCCGGACGGCGCCGCCAAGGTCACTTATGTTCGCGTGCCCACGCTGGACGAAGTGCCCTATCCGGTGAAGATGGAGCCCAATCTGGTCGTCGAATTCTATTCGCGCTGATCCGTTCCGCACCCAAAGTTACAGAAAAGGGCGGCCCTGCGAAGGAGCCGCCCTTTTCTCTTGCGCACCATTCTTGCGCGACATTCCCGACGCTGGCATCACCTGTGCAATCGTACAATAAAGGTCATGTCCATGCGTAGCTCCATCGCGGCGATCGCCGTCCTTCTCGCCCTTTCCGCCTGTGCCAGCGACGGTGCCGACACCTTGCCCGCCACGCCTTCCGCCACCGCGCCGATGGCCACTGAACCGTCGGTCGACACGATGAAGCGGCTGGTGCAGCTATTGTCCTCCGACGCCTATGAAGGGCGTGCGCCCGGCACGGCGGGCGAGGAAAAGACGCTGGCGCTGCTGGCGGACGAGTTCGGCAAGCTGGGCCTGCAACCAGGCAACAAGGGGAGCTGGTTCCAGGACGTGCCGCTGGTGGAGATAAACGCGAAAAATGTCTCGCCGCTGACCTTCACCGGCGGAAAAGCGCCCGTGACCGCCGCCTATGGGCCGGAAATGGTGATCGGCACCTATCGCACCAGCCAGCCCAGGATCGCGATCAAGGACAGCCCGGTGATATTCGTCGGCTATGGCATCAACGCCCCTGAAAAGGGGTGGAACGACTATGCCGGGCTGGACGTGAAGGGCAAGACGGTCATCATCCTGGTCAACGACCCCGATTATGAGACGCAGGGGCTGGCCGGCCCGTTCAACGGCCGGGCGATGACCTATTATGGCCGCTGGACCTACAAATATGAGGAAGCCGCGCGCCAGGGCGCGGCCGCCGCGATCATTGTGCATGACACGGTGCCGGCCGCCTATGGCTGGAACGTCGTGCAATCGAGCTGGACCGGGGCGCAGCATGTCGCCGACAGCGCGGACGGCAATGCCGGGCAGAGCCAGGCGATCGGCTGGATCCAGAAGGACAAGGCCACAGCATTGTTCGCCAGTGCGGGCCTGAACCTCGACGCGCAGATGGCGGCGGCGAAGAAGCCGGGCTTCAAGGCCGTGCCGCTGAACGGGGTGAAGGCGTCGCTGTCGTTCGACAATGACCTGCGCAAACATATGTCGAAAAATGTCGTCGCCCTGCTGCCGGGCAAGACGCGGCCGGACGAATATGTGCTCTACAGCGCGCATTGGGATCATCTGGGCCATTGCCAGGCGGCACCCGATGGCGACGACATCTGCAACGGCGCGGTGGACAATGCCACCGGCACCGCCGCGCTGGTCGCGCTGGCGCAGGCCAATGTGAAGGCCGGCCCGACCGATCGCAGCCAGGTTTTCCTGGCCGTGACGGGCGAGGAATCCGGGCTGCTGGGATCGGCCTATTATGGCAATAATCCGGTATTCCCGTTCAGCAGGACGGTGGGCGGCGTCAACATGGACGCGCTCAGCGTCGCGGGGCTGGCGAAGAATGTCGTGGTGATCGGCAAGGGCAAGTCACAGCTCGACGCCTATCTCGACCGGGCGCTGACCGCGCAGGGCCGCGTCGCATCCGACGAGCCGACCCCGGAAAAGGGCTTCTATTATCGATCCGACCATTTCAGCTTCGCCAAGCATGGCCTGCCGATGCTCTATTTCGAAGGGGGCGAGGATCTGGTCCAGGGCGGCACAGCGGCGGGGCTGGCCGCAGCGGAGGACTATACCAAGAACCGCTATCATGGCCCCAAGGACGAATATGATCCCAATTGGGACTGGACCGGGGTGCTCGCCGACCTGAAACTTTATTATATGGTGGGCCGCGACCTGGCGACCACGACGGACTGGCCAAACTGGGTAGCCGGCGACGAATTTCGCGCCATCCGCGACAAGGACCGGGCCGGGCAATAAGGACGCCGCCGGGCCTATTCCCCCGCCGGCCTATTCCCCCGCCGGGGCATAGGTCCAGTTCTGCGCCTGGCTGCCGTCCATCCGGGCCGTTTCGGCCATCAGCAGGCGGCCTTCGCGCCAATAGCGGATGCGCTGGGGATAATCATGGTCCGGGTTGGCGAAGATGATGTCGCGCACCCCCTGCGACACCAGCGGAAAAATGGTCGCCGGGCCGCCTTCGGGCGCGCCGTGGAAGGCCAGCGATCCATCGGCGGCACGCACGATCCGCATCACCTCCCAGGAACGCAGGCTCTCCCCCCGCCCCGTCCGGCCCATGCCGATCATCGTGCCGCCCCGCGGCAGGGTCCAGACTTCCTCGGTCCAGCGGTCGTCGCGCTGCTGCAACCATTCCCCGGTCAGCCAGTCGGGCAGTTCCGCCGCGCCGCCCGTCGCCGACAGGGCCAGCAGCAGGGTCGCCGCGACAAACGAAACTCTTCTCTTCATGGCCTTCGCCCTCTGTCCAGACCCGATGCGGCGCGCTATGGAGCGCGCATAAATCCCGCTATCACGGATCGGCCCCCGGCCGAGCAAGGACAAAAGTGATGACTTTCCGTATGCCCGCCGAATGGGCGTCGCACGACTGGACCTGGATCGGCTTTCCGGCCAATCCCGCCGAATGGCCCGGCGCGTTCGATGCGGCCCGCGCGCAGATCGCCGCCTTTGCCTCCGCGCTCCATGCAGGCGGCAAGGGCGAGGACGTGCGGCTGGTTGTGAACAACGAAGTTGACGCCTCCGCGGCACGCGCACTGGTCGCATCAGGTGTAACTTTCGTTGTTCAGCATCTGGGCGACATATGGCTGCGCGACACCGCGCCGATCGCGGTGCTGAACGGCGCGGACGGCAGGGAGCACGGCCGCGCGCTGGTCGATTTCGGCTTCAACGGCTGGGGCGGCAAGTACCGGATGCCCGGTGACGAGGATATCGGCGCGCGGCTGGCCGCGACCACCGGCCTGCCCGTATCGACCCAGAATTGGGTGTTCGAGGGCGGGGCGATCGACACCGACGGCACCGGCCTGTTCGTCACGACCGAACAATGCCTGCTGAACCCCAATCGCAACCCGGACCTGGATCGCGGCAAGATCGAGACATTGCTGGCGGGCAGCCTGGGCCTGTCCGACATGCTGTGGCTGGGCGACGGGTTGCTGAACGATCATACCGACGGCCATGTCGACAATCTGGCGCGCTTCGTGGCGCCCGGCACGCTCGCGCTGCCGATCGCGACCACCGATGACGATCCCAACGCCGGAATCTATGCCGACGCCCGCGCCCGCGCCAGGGCCTTTGGCGTTGATGTGGTCGACATGCCCTCGCCCGGCCGGGTGCTGGTGGACGGGGAAGCGATTCCGGCGAGCTACATGAATTTCTATGTCGGCAACGCCGCCGTCATCGTGCCCATCTATGGCCAGCCCAACGATCAGCCCGCGCTCGACGCCCTGCGCCCCTTCTTCCCCGGCCGGGAGATTGTAGGATTGCGCGGCGATGCCATATTGTCAGGCGGCGGCAGCTTCCATTGTTGCAGCCAGCAGATGCCATCGGCCTGACGGGTTCGGGGACAGACAGACATGACCAAAGTAACCGTTGCCGCGCTCCAGCTCGGCTTTTCCGACGACATGGGCGCGAATATCGCCAAGGTCGCGGACCATGTGCGCAAGGCCGCGATGCGGGGCGCGAAGATCATCCTGCCGCCAGAACTGTTCGAAGGCCCCTATTTCTGCCGGGTGGAGGATGAAGCCCTGTTCGCCCGCGCGCAGCCGGTGGACGAGCATCCCGCCGTGCAGGAAATGCGCAAGCTGGCGAAGGAACTGGGCGTCTATATCCCGACCAGCTTCTTCGAGCGCGACGGCCACCATTATTACAACTCGCTCGCCATGATAGACGATGCGGGCGAGATCATGGGCGTCTATCGCAAGAGCCATATCCCCGATGGTCCCGGCTATGAGGAGAAATATTATTTCCGCCCCGGCAATAGCGGGTTCAAGGTGTGGGATACCAAATATGGCACCATCGGCGTCGGCATCTGCTGGGACCAATGGTATCCCGAAACCGCGCGCTGCATGGCGCTGATGGGGGCGGAAATGCTGTTCTACCCGACCGCGATCGGTTCCGAACCCTATGACGCGGAATTGGACACCAGCCGCATGTGGCGGCGCGCGATGATCGGCCATGCGGTCAGCAATTGCATGCCGGTGATCGCCGCCAACCGGATCGGCGACGAGGACGGGCAGTTGTTCTACGGCCACAGCTTCATCAGCGATGAATGGGGCGATTTCGTCGCGGAAGCCGATGCCAGGGACCATGGCGCGCTGGTCGCTACGCTGGACCTGGCCAAGGCGAAGATTCATCGCGCCGGCATGGGCTTCTTCCGCGACCGCCGGCCCGACCTTTATGGCCGGATCGCCCAGGATGTCTGAGCCGGACATGACCCCATCGCCGGACGACAAGGACGACGATCTCAGCCGGCCGCAGAAGCGCCTGCTCAAGCGGCTCTACAATGCCCGCACCATCCCGGTGATCGCGGACGACCGGCCGTTCCTGACGTACAGGGATGCGTCGCGCTATCTGCTGTCGCTCGCCATCGATGCGCGCGAAGCCGCCTATGCGCAAATGAAGGCGCAGGTCCGGGACAAGGTGCGCTAGGCTGGCGCACGGCCCCTATCTCTATGCATTGGCGCTGGGATCGAACCGGCCGCTCTCCGCCCGCCGCACGCCCAAAAGGCTGCTGGCGGAGGCGGTGGCCCTGATCGGCGCATCGGCGCGGGTGCTGGCGGTATCGCCGACCATCATGACGCCGCCGCTCGGCCCGTCCGCGCGCCTTTACGCCAATGGCGCGCTGCTGGTGGAAAGCCCCCTGTCGCCGCCTGCCCTGCTGGCCCTGCTCCAGACGATCGAGGCGCGGCTCGGCCGCCGTCGCCATCGTCGCTGGGGCGCGCGCAGCATCGACATCGACATCATCCTCTGGTCGGGCGGCATCTGGCGCAGCCATATGCTCACCATCCCCCACGCCGCCTGCCGGAGCCGCGCCTTCGTCCTGACCCCGCTGATGATGGTGGCGCGGGACTGGCGCGACCCGCTGACCGGGCTGGCCGTGCGCCATCTCCACGCCCGCCTGCAAAAAGGCAAACGCCAAGGTTGACCATCCGCCCCGTCGCCATTAGGGCGACCTCCACCGCACGGACGGGTCCATAGCTCAGTCGGTAGAGCAACTGACTTTTAATCAGTAGGTCGCTGGTTCGAACCCAGCTGGACTCACCATCCCTTCACGCCATGCCCGTTGCACTTGCAGCGACAGCCGCACCCGGCGATTGGGACTGCTGACCCTTGGCTGGATCAGAAGGCGTCTGCGGCCAACGCCATGATGGAGGCTTCGCCCGCCGCTATGCCCGTGGCCAAGCCATGGGCCTGCGGCAGCACGCGCAGAGCGAAATAGTCGGCCACGGCGCGCTTGGCCTGATGCAACGGGCTGTCGTCCTGCGCCGCCTGCGCCATCCGGGTCCACATCCAGCCCAGTGACACCAACGCGAACAGCCGCAGATAATCGACCGCCGCAGCCCCTGTCGCCGTTACACCCGCGCCGCGCAACGCAGCGGTCGCATCCCGCAGCAATGCCAGGGCATCGCGCGTGCGCGCCGCCACCAGGATCGTCCCGGCGGCATCCAGATCGGCCATGATCAGATCGAAATAGCCTTCGACCACCAGGCCGTCCGCCAGCGCCAGTTTGCGCCCGACCAGATCCATCGCCTGCACCCCGTTGGTGCCTTCGTAAATCTGGGCGATGCGGGCATCGCGGACATATTGCTCCATGCCCCATTCGCGAATATAGCCATGGCCACCAAACACCTGCTGCGCCTGCACCGCGCTTTCAAATCCCATGTCGGTGAAGGCCGCCTTCACCACCGGGGTCAGCAGCGCCACCAGCGCATCGGCCCTGGCCCGCTCGGCCGCGTCAGGATGATGATGCGCCCGGTCGAGTTGCAATGCGGTCCATCCCCCCAGCGCGCGCCCGGCCTCCACAAAAGCGCGGATATTGAGCAGCATCCGCCGCACATCGGCATGCTCGATGATCGCCACCGGCCCGCGCGCGCCATCGGCGCTGCGGCCCTGCAACCGTTCCCTGGCATAGCCTGCGGCCTGCTGATAGGCGGCCCCGGCGACGCCCAATCCCTGGACACCGACCATCAGCCGCTCCGCATTCATCATCGTGAACATCGCGGCCAGCCCCTTGTGCGGCTCACCGACCAGCCAGCCGGTCGCGTCATCATAATTCATGACGCAGGTAGGCTGGGCGTGGATGCCCATCTTCTTTTCCAGCGCACCCACGGACATGCTGTTGCGCACCGTGAAGTCGCCCTGCGCATCGGGCAGATATTTGGGCACCAGGAACAGGCTGATCCCCTTTACCCCCTCCGGGGCGTCGGGCAGGCGGGCGAGCACGAGATGGATGACATTGCCGCCAAAATCATGATCGCCCGATGATATGAATATCTTCTGCCCGGTCACGGCATAGCGGCCATCGGCCTGCGGCGCCGCCCTGGTCTTGAGCAGGGCAAGATCGGTGCCCGCACCGCTTTCAGTCAACGCCATGGCGCCGGTCCATGCGCCGCTCACCATCGGCGGCAGCCAGGTGGCTTTCAACGCATCGCTGGCATGGGCCGCGATCGCTTCGCACGCGCCGCGCGTCAGGCCGGGGAACAGGCCGAAGGACAGGTTCGTCGCGGACAGCATTTCATCCAGCCAGAGCTGGAGGATGAAGGGCAGCCCCTGCCCGCCATGGGCCGGATCGGCAGACATGGACGCCCAGCCAGCCGCCACGAAATCTCGCCAGGCATCGGGGAAACCGGCCGGCGTCACGACGCCGCCATCGACCAGGCGACAGCCCTGCTCATCGCCATGCCGGTTGAGCGGATGGAGCCGCTGGGCGCACATGCGCCCTGCTTCCTCCAGCACCGCGACGGCAAGATCGCCATCCACCTCCTGGCCCGTTTCCGCCATCGCCCGGTCAAAGCCGAGCACATGCGTCAGCAGGAAGCGATAATCGTCGATCGGCGGAACATAGTCGAACATCGGGCCTCTCCTGTCTGTGCCGCGCATTTATACCAAACATCTGTTACAGTCAATATGGGCATCAGCCCGATGGCTGAGACGCCTGCCTCGGCCGGCCGTCAATCCCTGTCCCATATCCCTGGACAAGGAGGGGCGCAGACACTGCGCACCTCCTTGTCCAGGAAAAGGCGAATGGCTCTATTTCAACAGCACCAGTTCCTCGGCCATGCTGGGATGCAGGGCGACAGTGTCGTCGAAATCCTGCTTGGTCAGCCCCGCCTTCACCGCGATCGCGGCGGCCTGTAATATCTCCGGCGCATCCGGCCCGATCATGTGCAGTCCGATCACCCTGTCCGTGGTCGCGTCCACGATCATCTTGTAGAGCGCCCGCTCTTCCCGCCCGGCCAGCACATTCTTCATCGGCCGGAAGTCGGATGTATAGACCTTCACCGTGCCATATTTATTCTTGGCCTCCGCCTCGGTCAGGCCAACGCCTGCCAGCGGCGGATGGCTGAACACCGCCGACGGCACGCAGCCATAGTCCACCTTGCGCCTGTTGCCGCCGAACACGGTGTCGGCAAAGGCATGGCCTTCCCGGATCGCCACCGGGGTCAGTTGCAGCCGGTCGGTGACATCGCCCACCGCATAGATGCTCTCGCAACTGGTCTGGCTATAGTCGTCGACCTTGATCGCGCCCTTGTCGGTCAGTTCGACCCCGGCCGTCTCCAGCCCCAGCCCCTCCGTCAGCGGCTTGCGCCCGGTCGCGAACAGCACGACATCGGCCGCCACCGGATCGCCATCCTTGAAGCGGACGCAGAGCGTGCCGTCGTCATTCTTCTCGATCCGCTCCATCTTCGCGTTGAAGCGGAAATTGATCCCCTTGGTCATGGAAATCTGGAGCAGCCGGTCGCGGATCTGCGTGTCATAGCCGCGCAGCAGGTCGCTGCCGCGGTTGACCATCGTGACATGGCTGCCCAACTGGTGGAAGATGCCGGCAAATTCATTGGCGATATAGCCGCCGCCGACGATCACGATGCGCCTGGGGCATTCCTCCAGATGGAACACCTCGTTGCTGGTGATGCCATGTTCGGCGCCCTCCAGTTCGGGGACGACCGGCCAGGCCCCGGTCGCGACCAGGATCGTCTTGGCGCTGACCTCGCGCCCGCTGGCCAATTTGATGCCATGTGGTCCGGTGATCGTTGCCCGCTCACGGATCACCTCAACCTTGTGGCTGTCGAGCGTGTTGCCATACAGGCCCTCCAGCCGGTCGACCTCCGCCAGAACATTGTCGCGCAGCGTCGTCCATTCAAAGCCGCATTCGGGCACGTCCCAGCCAAAGCGCCGCGCATCCTTCAGATCCTCGGCGAAATGCGCGCCATAGATGAGGAGCTTCTTGGGCACGCAGCCGCGAATGACGCAGGTGCCCCCGACCCGGAACGCCTCGGCCACCGCAACCTTCGCCCCATGCGCCGCCGATACCCGCGACGCCCGCACGCCACCCGATCCTGCACCGATGACGAAAAGGTCGAAATCAAACTCGCTCATGCCTGGCCTCCGATTGGACAGGCGCGGATATGGCGGGTGCAGGGGCCAGTTACAAATGGGAAAACCGGATTCCTCCCCTGCAAGGGGTGAGTCAAATGGAGGCAGACGACTCCATTTGACGCGCACGCCGCGAGTGGCGGAGGGGTATCGCCCTTACAGGAACGCGCCCTCCCTCTGGCCTTGGGCCATCCACCGTCCCTTACAGCGGAGGATTTTTCAGCCGTCCCCCAGCGCGATCCCGATCAGCGCCATGGTCGAAGGATCGAAACCGAGCGCCCCGTCCGCCTCGATCGACTTGGCGATTTCCTTGCCCAGTTCGACGCCGAACTGGTCGAACGGATTGATCCCCATCAACACCGCATTGGCGAAGGTGCGATGCTCGTAGAAAGCGATCAGCGCGCCCAAAGCCTCCGGCGTCACATCGTCCATCAGAATCGTCGTGGACGGCCGGTTGCCGGGATAGGCCCGCGCCGGGTCCGCGTCATTATCCTTGCCGCGCAGCAGCGCCGCCCCCTGCGCGAAGCAGTTGACCAGCAGCGCGCGGTGATGCGCCGGGTCGAGCGCATGGCCCGGCTCGATCGAAGCGATGAACTCGACCGGCGACAGGATCGTCCCCTGATGCAGCAACTGGAACACCGCATGCTGCGCATCGGTGCCCACCCCGCCCCAGGTGATCGGCGCGGTCGGTCCTGCCACGGCAACGCCATCGCGGGTCACGCTCTTGCCATTGCTCTCCATCTCCAGTTGCTGGAGGTAGGAGGGCAGCAGTGCCAGCCGCTCGTCATAGGCGAACAGCGCGCGGGTCTGGCACCCCAGCACCCGCGTATAATATTGGTCCACGAACGCCGCGATCAGCGGGGCATTCTCGCTCGGATCGGACAGGCGGAAATGGCGGTCCATCGCCGCCGCCCCTTCCAGCAGGCTCTCGAACGCATCCCAGCCCAGCGCCAGCGCGGCCGGAAAGCCGATCGAGGACCAGAGCGAATAGCGCCCGCCCACCGACTCGGCGAAAGGCAGGACGCGGGTTTCGTCCACGCCCCATTCCATCGCCTTGTCCGGTGCGGCGGTCAGTGCGATCACCTTGCCATAGGGATCTTCGACGCCCGCCTCGACCATCCAGTTGATCGCGCTCGCCGCGTTCAGCATCGTCTCGCTGGTGGTGAAGGTCTTGGACGCGATCGCGATCAGCGTGGCATGGGGGTCGAACCCCTCGATCGCGCGCTCCAGCGCAGTGCCATCGACATTGGACACGATGCCCACATCATAGCGCACCCCGTCGCCGTCCAGCGCATCGACGATCAGCTTCGGCCCCAGCGCCGACCCGCCGATGCCGATATGCAATATGTGGCGCACATCGCCCAGCGCGCCCGCCTCGATCGCGTCGATCAGCGCGCGCATCCGGTTGTGCAGCGCCTTGGCCATGGCGACGCTCTGCGCATTGCCCTCGCCCCGCTCGGCGGGATGCTCGGCGGCGCGGCCCTCGCTGTTGTTGACCGGCTCGCCCGCGAACAGCGCGTCGCGCCAGTGCGCGAAATCCTGTTCGCGCGCCAGGGTCTGGAACGCGCCCAGCAAGTCTTCGGTCAGATGGGTCTTGGACCAGTCGAACCGCAACGGCCCTTGGCTGACCACCAGTTTGGAGAGGCGATCGGGGTCGGTGGTGAAGATGCTCTTGAGATCGGCTTGCGGAAGCGCGGCGATCGCCGCCAGTGCAGGGCTGCTAAGTGCAGAACGGGGCATGACTATTCCCTTATGACGTTGGTCGATATCGACGCTGCACCTGTCGATTCGCCCCCTACCTAGACAGGTCGCCGCGCTTATGCACCCTCTGCCGTGCTTGACGCGGCCTTTACGACACCGCAAAAGCCGCGAGCGCCCCTTTTGTCGGGCCGATATGAAGGAAAAGACGAACGCCCATGGCTGCCAAATCGGAAACGCGGGACTTTCTATGGTTTCTCGCCAAGCTCGGGCTGTTCGTCCTGATCCTCCGCAGCTTCATCATATCGCCCTTCAACATTCCCTCGGAATCGATGCAGCCGCGCCTGCTGATCGGCGACTATCTGCTCGTTTCAAAATGGAACTACGGATACAGCAAATATAGCATTACTGGCCGAGGCCTGCTCGGTGCTATATTCAGCTCCAAAGGTGACGAAGCGCGCCCACCTAGCGACACATCATCTCATAGATTGTTCGGCTCACTGCCCCAGCGCGGCGACGTGGTGGTGTTCAAGGCCCCGCCAAACCAGAAGAACGACTATATCAAGCGCGTCATCGGCCTGCCCGGTGACATGATCGCGGTGCGCGGCGGAACCGTCTATCTGAACGGCGCGGCCATCCCCAAGCAGAAGGTCGCCGATCTGGTCATCCCGGTGACGCCGAACATGACCGACGCGGCCGCCAGGGAAGGCGCAGCATCCCCCTGCTACCGCCCCGATTTCGAGGAGGCAGCGCCCGGCGGCGGCAAGCAGTGCCGTTACCCCCAGTATCGCGAAACCCTGCCCGGCGGCAAAAGCTATAATGTCCTCGACCTTGTGCCCGACGGCGCGGCGGATGATCGCGACACCGTGCTGGTGCCCGAAGGCAAGCTGTTCATGATGGGCGACAATCGCGATCGCAGCGCCGACAGCCGCTTCCCGGCGGTCGACGGCGGCGGCATCGGCCTCGTCCCCCAGGAAAATCTGGTCGGCAAGGCGATGATCTCTGTCTTTTCGACCGATGGCAGCGCCAACTGGCTGCTGCCCTGGACATGGGTTTCGGCCGCGCGCTGGAGCCGGATCGGGGAAGGCTTTTGACATTGAGCGTGCCACGGCCTGACACCGATGCCTGGCTGAAGGATCTGATCGGCCGCGCACCGCGCAACCGGGCGACGTTCGAACAGGCGCTGACCCATGGCAGCGCCAAGTCGCTCAACTATGAGCGGCTGGAATTTCTGGGCGATCGCATCCTTGGCCTGCTGATCGGCGAATGGGTGTTCGAACGCTATGCCGACGAACCCGAAGGCAAGCTGTCGCGCCGCTACAATGCGCTGGTATCGGGCGAAACCTGCGCGGACATCGCTCGTGCCGCCGGCGTGCCCAGACATCTGATCCTGGGCAAGCAGGCGCGCGACGATGGCGCGGCCGACAGCGACAATGTGCTGGGCGACGTGATGGAGGCGCTGATCGGCGCGCTCTATCTGGAGGCGGGCCTGGAAGAAGCACGCGCGCTCGTCCGCCGCCTCTGGGGCAACCGCGTCGACACCCAGACCAGCGCGCCGCGCCACCCCAAATCCTATCTTCAGGAATGGGCCGCAGCCAACAAGCGCAAGCCCCCCGAATATGCGCTGATCGACCGCTCCGGCCCGCAACATGCGTTGCGCTTCACGGTGAAAGTGTCGATCAACGGCGCGGGCGAAGCCAGCGCCACCGGCGCATCGAAACAGGAAGCCGAAACCGCAGCAGCCAAGGCGCTGATCGAGAAACTGGCGGGTTGACGCGCGCCATTCTCTCCCCGCGTTCACCCTGTTTCTTCTCGGCGCGCGCTGCGCTACAACCATCATCTTCCGTCACCCCCGCGAAAGCCGGAATCTCACTTTTTGTCGAAGCGATGGATGAAAAGAGAGATGCCAGCCTTCGCTGGCATGACGATATCCCTATAGCTGGGCAGACAGGCTCAGCGCGAACGGAGTAGAATTTGGACGTTTCAGATACCAATCAGCGCTGCGGCGTCGTCGCCATCGTAGGCGCCCCGAACGCGGGCAAGTCCACGCTGGTGAACGCGCTGGTCGGGCAGAAGGTGGCGATCACCAGCCCCAAGGCACAGACCACGCGCACCCGCGTCATGGGTGTCGCGATCGAGGGTGACGCCCAACTGGTGCTGGTCGACACTCCCGGCATCTTCGCGCCCAAGCGCCGGCTGGACCGCGCCATGGTGCAGGCGGCCTGGGGCGGCGCGCAGGGGGCGGACCTGATCGCCCTGATCGTCGATGGCAAGGCGGGCCTTGGCCCCAAGATGGAACCGATCGTCGAGGCGCTGGTCCATCGCCCCGAACGCAAATGGCTGATCCTCAACAAGGTCGATATCGCCATCAAGGAAAAGCTGCTGGTCCACACCCAGAAACTCTATGAGCGTGTCGGCTTTGAGGAGACGTTCTTCATCTCCGCCCAGACCGGCGACGGGCTGGCCCAGCTCAAGACCGCCTTCGCCAATGCCATGCCGCAAGGACCATGGCATTTCCCCGAAGATCAGGTGTCCGACGCCACCGACCGGATGCTGGCCGCGGAAATCACCCGCGAACAGCTTTATCACCAGCTCCACGCCGAACTTCCCTATGCGGCGGCCGTGGATACCGAACAATATAAGGAGCGCGAGGACGGATCGGTCGAGATCCATCAGCAGATCCTCGTCGCCCGCCCGACCCAGCGCGCCATCGTGCTGGGCAAGGGCGGTCAGCGGCTCAAGGAAATCGGGTCGAAGGCGCGCGCCGAACTGGCCGACCTGCTGGGCGTCAAGGTCCATCTCTACCTGCACGTCAAGGTGAAGGAGGATTGGGAGAACGACCGCTTCATCTACCGCGACATCGGGCTGGACTGGGTGGAATGAGCCCGCGGAAATAGCTTGTTTACCCTGTGCGCTTATGTAGCGCGCATGAGGGGTTATCAGAGGATATTGGCGGGCATAGGCTTTTCGGTTGCCGCGACCATGGCGTCGATGGCCATCATGTCGCGCTTTCCCGGCCTGGAAATCCCCCTCCCCTACTGGATCTTCGGCTTCTGCGCGCCGCTTTTCATCTCGACCCCGGTATGCCTGCTCATGCACCGGCAGGCGGAACAGAAACGGCGGCTGAACGTCTCCTTGCACCAGGCCCTGATCGAACTGCGGCACCTGACGGAGATCGACCAGATGACCGGACTGCTCAACCGGGCGACATTCCTTGCGCGGCTGGCGGTGCAGAAGGACGCCCGCCCAGGGGCCTGCCTGCTGATCGATGTTGATCATTTCAAGGCGATCAACGACGCATTCGGTCATGCCGTGGGCGACCGCGTGCTCAAGGCGATCGCGGAGCGGCTTCAGTCGTCCGTCAGGAAAGACGATCTATGCGGCCGGCTGGGCGGGGAGGAATTCGCCATCTATCTGGCCGGCGTTGGCGAAGCGGAAGCCGCCGCCATGGCGGAACGGCTGTGCCAGGCGGTCAGCGCGCTTGCGGTAGAAACGCATGACGTCAGCATCCGCCCGACCATCAGCATCGGGGCGGCCCATGCCTGTGGCAGCCCCGACGCCGATCATATGCTGCAACGCGCCGACATGGCGATGTATCGCGCCAAGGCGAACGGACGCAATCAGGTCCGCCTCGCCGCCTGACATTATTCCGCCGCCGCCTTCTTCTTCGCCGGTGCTTTCTTGGCGGCCGGCTTCTTTGCCGCGCCGTCCGCCTTGGCCGCAGGCTTCTTCGCCGCCGCTGCCTTCTTGGGCGCGGCCTTCTTCTTCGCGCCCTTTTTGGCCGGTGCCGCCGCAGCGCGCGCGTCGATCAGTTGCGCGGCTTCCTCCAGCGTCAACTGGTCCTTGTCGACCGTCTTAGGCAAGGTCGCATTGGTGGTGCCGTCGGTGACATAGGCGCCATAGCGGCCCTCCATCAGCTTGATCTCCGCCTCGGTGCGCGGATGCGCGCCCAGTATCTTTAGCGGTTCGCGCCCCGCGCTGCGCGGTCCGCGTTGCGCCGCCTCGGCCAGCTTCACGACGGCGCTGTTCATGCCGACCTCGAATATCTCGGCGGTGTTCGCCAGCCGCCCATATTTGCCGTCATGCAGCAGATAGGGACCAAAGCGCCCGATATTCGCCATGATCGGCAGGCCAGTCTCCGGGTGCAATCCCACTTCGCGCGGCAGGCTGAGCAGCTTGACCGCCCAGTCCAGCGTCATCTCCCCATCGGGCAGATCCTTGGGGATGGAGCCGCGCTTGGCCTCCTTGCCCTCGCCCATTTCGATATAGGGACCAAAGCGGCCGGACTTCTTCACGATGTCCTGCCCGGTTTCGGGATGCTGGCCCAGGATTTCCGGCCCCGTATCCTCACCCTCCTTGCCGCCGGGCTGCCCGAACTTGCGGGTATATTTGCATTCGGGATAGTTGGAGCAGGCGATGAACGCCCCGAACCGTCCGCCCCGCAACGACAATTGCCCGTCGCCGCACAGGGGGCAGGCGCGCGGGTTGCTGCCGTCCGCTTTGGGCGGGAACAGCATTGGCTCCAGATATTTGTCCAGCGCCGCCGTGATGTCGGACGGCTTCTGCTCCATCACCTCGGCGGTCTTGGGCTTGAAGTCCTTCCAGAAGGCTTCGAGCACTTCCTGCCACTGCGCGCGGCCACCGCTGATCTCGTCCAGTTCGTCCTCAAGACCCGCGGTGAAATCATAGGAGACATAGCGTTCGAAGAAGCGCTCCAGAAATGCCGTCACCAGCCGCCCGCTCTCCTCGGCAAAGAAGCGGTTCTTCTCGATCCGCACATAGTTGCGGTCCTTGAGCACCTGCAAGGTGGACGCATAGGTGGACGGACGCCCGATCCCCAGTTCCTCCAGCCGCTTGACCAGCGATGCTTCGGAATAGCGCGGCGGCGGCTGGGTGAAATGCTGTTCGGCGCTTACAGACTTCTTGGCCGGGGTGTCGCCCTGCGCCATGCGCGGCAGCAGCTTGCTGTCGTCTTCGTCCCCCGACCCGGCATGTTTGCCGGGGTCGGCACCATTAACGTCGTCGCGCCCTTCCTCGTAAAGGGCGAGGAAGCCCGGAAAGATCACCACCTGGCCAGTGGCGCGCAGCGTGTGGCTGCCGCTGCCGTCGACCAGATCAATCGTCGTCCGCTCCAGCCGGGCGGACGCCATCTGGCTCGCCAGCGCGCGCTTGAAGATCAGGTCATAGAGGCGCGCATGGTCGCCGCTGCCCACCTTGTCGCGACCAAATTCAGTCGGGCGGATGGCTTCATGCGCTTCCTGCGCATTCTTGGCCTTGGTCTGATACTGGCGTGGCTTTTCGGGCAGGTAGCCGCCGTCATAGCGATCAGCGATCGCCCGCCTCGCGGCGGAAATGGCGCTGCCGTCCATCTGCACGCCATCGGTCCGCATATAGGTGATCGCGCCATCCTCATAGAGTTGCTGCGCGATCCGCATCGTGTGGCTGGCCGAAAAACCCAGCTTCCGTGCGGCTTCCTGTTGCAGGGTCGATGTGGTGAAGGGCGCGGGCGGATTGCGGCTGACCGGCTTCGTCTCGACCTTGTCGACGGTGAAGCGCCCGGCCTCCACATCGGCCTTGGCGGCCATGGCGTCGCCTTCCTTGCCGATGGTCAGGCGGTCGATCTTCTCGCCCTTCCAGCGGACGAGCCGCGCGGTAAAGGCCTGTCCGCCCTGCTCCATCTCGGCCGCGACCGACCAATATTCCTGGGGCGTGAAACTCTCGATCTCGCGCTCGCGCTCCACCACCAGCCGCAGGGCGACCGACTGGACGCGGCCGGCCGATTTGGCGCCGGGCAGCTTGCGCCACAGCACCGGCGAGAGGGTGAAGCCCACCAGATAATCGAGCGCCCGGCGGGCGCGATAGGCGTCGATCAGATCCTCGTCCAATGCGCGCGGCTTTGCCATCGCGTCCAGCACCGCCGTCTTGGTGATGGCATTGAACGTCACCCGGTCCACCTGGCTCGGCAGCGCCTTCTTGGCCCGCAGCACCTCCTGCACATGCCAGCTTATCGCTTCCCCTTCGCGATCAGGGTCAGTCGCCAGAATGAGGCGCGTCGCCGTCTTGGCCGCGTCGCTGATGGCCTTGAGCTGCTTGCCCTTGTCGCCATAATTTTCCCACGACATGGCAAAGCCGTCGTCGGGATCGACCGACCCGTCCTTGGCCGGCAGATCGCGGATATGGCCATAGCTGGCGAGGACATGGAAATCCCCACCCAGATATTTCTCGATGGTCTTCGCCTTGGCCGGCGATTCGACGATGACAAGCTGCATTCAGGCCCCGATTTGGAAATCTCTTACGTACACGCGCGAGTGTGTAGGGGGGCAGAGGAAGCCGTCAAGCATTCTGCTGCCGTCGGCGCACCATCTCCATCAGGACCGCCAGCAGCAAGGCGACGCCACTGCCCAGCCACATGGCGTCCTGCCGCAGCATCGGAAACAGCGATGCTCCCGTCACCGCCCCGATGACCAGGCCAAGCCATAGCAGCGCATAGCCGCCCCAGCCGGGATGCCGCCTGCCGGTGATGAAGCCCGCCAGCCCCAGGCCGATCCGCACCAGGCTGCCCGTCATGTAGGTCAGCCCCAGGGGCGCCTGCCCCTCCCTTTCGAATATGGTGTTTTCCGCGCCCATGGCCAGCGCCAGCAAACCGGCCGTCCAGAGCGGCGGATGCCGGATCATGAGCGCCGCCGCCGCCAGCAGCGCCGCAACCAGCAGCAATATGATCGCGCTTTGTCGTCGCCCCGCGCCCGCACCGGCAATCGCCCCGCCAACGACCCCGGCGACAAAGCACAGGATGAGGATGCCGGCCGCCATCGCATCGCTCCTGGCCCCCGCGATGCCGACCGCCAGCCGCGTCGAATTGCCGCTCATGAAGGACACGAAGAAACCCGATGTCGTCAGAAAGCCGAGCGCGTCGACATAGCCCGCCAGAAAGGCCAACGCGATGGCGATCACGCGCATAGGACGATCAAACCGGATCATGATGGCGCCCCGACAATCATGACAGAATGGTCACGGCAGAATGATCATGATCGGGCAACCCGTCCACCGGCATGGCGCTCCAGTCCGCCCGCCAGTTCCAGTTCCAGCAGCACCGTCTGCACCACGGCGGGCGACAGGCCCGACAGGCGGATGACTTCATCCACCGCGACCGCCGCCGGCCCCAGCAGCCCGATCACCGCCACCCGATCCTGATCCGCCACGTCGCTCGACACCGGCTCGCCCAGAAATTCGAAGCTGCCCTGCCGCACCATCCTGGGATCGAAGCCGCCGATCGCCTCCATCACGTCCGCGCCATTCTGCACCAGCGTCGCCCCCTCCCGGATCAACTGGTTGCATCCCTGCGCGCGCGGATCAATGGGCGATCCCGGCACCGCCATCACCTCGCGCCCCGCTTCGGCGGCCAGTCGCGCCGTGATGAGCGACCCGGACTTTGGCGCCGCCTCCACCACCACGGTCCCCAGCGCCAGCCCCGCGATGATCCGGTTGCGTGCGGGAAAATGCCGCGCCAGCGGCTGGACGCCGGGCGGATGCTCCGTGACGAGCAGGCCGTCTTCCGCCACCTGCCCCTGCAAATCCCTGTTTTCCGGCGGAAAGACGATATCGATCCCGCAGGCGATGACACCGATCGTACCACTGGCGATCGATCCGCGATGCGCTTCGGTATCGATCCCCCGCGCCAGCCCCGACACCACCACCGCGCCCCGCTGCCCCAGATCCTGCGCCAGGGTGCGGGCAAAGCGGCACGCCGCCGCCGAGGCATTGCGCGCGCCGACCATCGCCACGCAGGGCCGCGCCGCCAGCGCGCCATCGCCCCGCATGATCAGCGCGGGTGGCGCGCCTTCCATCTGGTCGAGCAGCGCGGGATAATCGGCATCGCCCATCAACAGATAACGTGCCCCCAGCGCACGGGTCGCCGCTATTTCCCGCTCCACTGCGCCAGCCTCCGCCACGCTCGCCCGGCCACCGCCGCGCTGCGCCAGATCGGGAATGGCGCGCAAAGCCTCTCCCGCCGTGCCGAAACGCGCCAGCAATTGCCGATAGCTGACCGGGCCGATCCGGGGAGAGCGGATCAGCCGCAATCGGTCGAACCGCTCCCGCTCGCTCATTCGCCAGCCGGGTCGTTTGCGGCCGGGCCGCTCTGGATGGCTCCGCTCCTGGCCTTGCCGATCTTCGGCTCCTCGCCCCTGGCCAGCCGCGCGATATTCGCCCGATGCCGCCACAGCACGATCAGCGCCAGCGCGAGCGCCACCGGCACAAGGTCGCCCCGTCCGAACGCCGTCATCGCGATCGGCGCGCTGACCGCCGCCGCCATGCCGCCGACCGACGACCATTTCGTCCCGAACAAAGCCGCCAGCCATACCGCCGCGAAAATACACCCGGCCGGCCAGAACAGCGCCGTCACCACCCCCATCATCGTCGCCACGCCCTTGCCCCCGGCAAAGCGCAGCCAGACCGGATAGCAATGGCCGATGAACGCCATCGCCCCCGCCATCGCCCCGCCGCCATCGACAAGGCTGCCGCCGATCAGCACCGCCGCCGCGCCCTTGAACAGATCCAGCAGCAATGTCGCCGCCGCCAGCCCCTTGCGTCCCGTCCGTAGCACATTGGTCGCGCCGATATTGCCCGACCCGATCTGTCGCAGGTCGCCCGCGCCGGTGGCACGGGTCAGGATCAGCCCGAACGGGATGGAGCCGAGCAGATAGCCCAGCACAAGCACGAAAGCGGGAAGCAGCCAGGAAGGTGTCATGAAAATCGCCAATGGAAGTTGCGCGCGACCATAGCGTGACAGACGCAACGGGCAATGCGTATGTTGACGGCCGCCGCTGTTGACAGCACTGGTGTTGACAGGGAATGGCCCGGCCGCGACACAGCGGCCATGACGGTCGCACCAGACGCTCCCATCCTCTTCTTCGATTCCGGCGTCGGCGGGCTTTCGATCCTCGCCCCGGCGCGCGCCGTGCTGCCCACCGCGCCGATCGTCTATGCCGCCGACAGCGCCGGCTTCCCCTATGGCACCAGGAGCGAGGCGGAAATCGCCGCGCGCGTCCCCGCCCTGCTGGGCCGGCTCGTGGAACGCTACCGCCCGCGCCTCGCCGTCATCGCCTGCAACACCGCCTCCACCATCGCGCTGAGCCATGTCCGCGCCGCGCTCGACATTCCGGTGGTCGGCACCGTCCCGGCGATCAAGCCGGCCGCCCTTCTGTCGAAAAGCCGCGTGTTCGGTGTCCTCGGCACCGACGCCACCGTGCGCCAACCCTATGTCGACAGGCTTGCCGCCGAACATGGCGCGGACTGCACCGTGCTGCGCCACGGTTCGGCCGCGCTGGTGCAACTGGCCGAAGCGAAGCTGCGCGGCGAAACGCTCGACCCGCAGGTCGCCCGCGATGCGCTCGCCGGCCTGATCGACCAGCCGGGCGGGCAAGAAATGGACATGGTCGTCCTCGCCTGCACCCATTTCCCGCTGGTGGAGCAGGAACTGGCCGCCGCCGCGCCGCACCCCATGGGCTTCGTCCATGGCGGCGACGGCATCGCCCGGCGCATCGCCTATCTGACCCAGGGCCAGCCCTGGCCGGATGCCCCCGCCCCCGGTATCGCGATATTCACCCGCCTTGACGAACGGCAGGCCGCGCTCCGCCCCGCACTCGCCCGCTACGGCCTCGACCATATCGACGCGCTTTGACCAGGGGGTAGGCCATTTGTCCAATGGCCAATTCCTTCTTTCGCACGGATAGGTATTTCTCCCTAAGGCTGGGATCGTTTATCGCTGGTAATGGGGACCGCAGGCGGGTAAATGCGGCCACGAGGCAGAGGAAGGCGCGACAAAAAGAACAGCGCGCGAGCGAACGGGAAGACAGGCGGCGTGAATTACAAGCATATTTTTTCGCAAGCGATCGACCGCCTTCATGAAGAAGGCCGTTACCGGGTGTTCATCGACATTCTGCGCAATCGCGGTGCCTATCCCAATGCGCGCTGCTTCCACGGGCATAATGGCCCGAAACCGATCACCGTCTGGTGCTCCAACGACTATCTCGCCATGGGCCAGCACCCCAAGGTGGTCGCCGCCATGGAAGAAGCGCTCCATGATGTCGGCGCCGGTTCCGGCGGCACCCGCAATATCGGCGGCAACACCCATTATCATATCGATCTGGAGGCTGAACTGGCCGACCTGCACGGCAAGGAAGGCGCCTTGCTCTTCACGTCGGGCTATGTCTCGAACGAAGCGACGCTCGCCACCCTTGCCAAGCTGCTGCCGGGCTGCATCGTCTTTTCCGATGAATTGAACCATGCCAGCATGATCGCGGGCATCCGCAATTCGGGCTGCGAAAAGCGCGTGTTCCGCCACAATGACGTCGATCATCTGCGCGAGCTTCTGGCCGCAGAAGATCCCGAAGCACCCAAGCTGATCGCGTTCGAAAGCGTCTATTCGATGGACGGCGATGTCGCCCCGATCGCCGCGATCTGCGACCTGGCCGACGAATTCAACGCGCTCACCTATCTGGACGAAGTCCATGCCGTGGGCATGTATGGCGCGCGCGGCGGCGGCATTTCCGAACGCGACGATGTCGCCGGCCGCCTGACCATCATCGAAGGCACGCTGGGCAAGGCGTTCGGCGTCATGGGCGGCTATATCGCCGCCGACCAGATGATCATCGACGTGATCCGCAGCTATGCGCCCGGCTTCATCTTCACCACCTCCCTGTCGCCGGTGCTGGTGGCCGGCGTGCTGGCCAGCGTGCGCCACCTGAAAGGCTCCAGCGAGGAACGCGAAGGCCAGCAGGCATCCGCCGCCCTGCTCAAGCAATTGATGGCCGACGCCGGCCTGCCGGTCATGCCTTCGGTCACGCATATCGTGCCGCTGATGGTCGGCGACCCGGTCAAGGCCAAGCGGATCAGCGACATATTGCTCGCCGAATATGGCGCCTATGTGCAGCCGATCAATTACCCCACCGTGCCGCGCGGCACCGAACGGCTGCGCTTCACCCCAGGCCCCGCCCATACCGAAGCGATGATGCGCGATCTGGTGTCGGCGCTGGTCGAAATCTGGGATCGGCTCGACCTGGAAAAAGCCGAGCGGCAGGCGGCATAAATATTGCTGACCCTCCCTGCGCCGCAGGCGTGGGGAGGAGGGACCGCTGCCAAAGGCTGGCGCAGGGGCACCTCGCCGGCATGGCGCATATGCCGCCCCTTCGTCCCTCCCCACTTCCCCCCGCGCCAATCCCGCGCTAAAGCCCTGTCCATGATCCTCGTCATCGACAATTATGACAGCTTCACCTGGAACCTGGTCCATTATCTGATGGAATTGGGGGCTGAGGTCGAAGTCGTCCGCAACGACGCCATTTCAGCCGGGCAGGCGCTATCGAGCGGGGCCAGGGCGTTTCTGCTTTCCCCCGGACCCTGCACCCCCAATGAAGCCGGTGTCAGCCTGGACCTGGTCGCCGCCTGCGCCGACGCGGGGGCGCCGTTGCTGGGCGTGTGCCTGGGCCATCAGGCGATCGGCCAGCATTTTGGCGGTCAGGTGGTGCGGGGCGGCCTGATGCATGGCAAGACATCGCCGGTCAGCCATGACGGCACCGGCCTGTTCGCGGGCCTTCCCTCCCCCTTCACCGCGACCCGCTATCATTCGCTGATCGTGGAAAATATCCCCGACAGCCTGGTGGTCAACGCCACCAGCGAGGACGGATCGGTCATGGGTTTCCGCCATGCGACCCTGCCGATCCATTCGGTCCAGTTCCACCCGGAAAGCATCGCCACCGAATATGGCCATGACATGCTGGCCAATTTCATGACGATCGCCGGCCTGCCGGTGCAGGCACGCGAAGCGGCCTGACGCCCTGCCATCCGGGATGGCCGGGCCGTCATCGCGCAGCCGCTTTTCGAATAGACCCGCAATAGGAAATCATATTTCAAGACTTGCGGGAAAAGTAGGCAGTCAAGCGCCTGCACCCTCTCGACTCTGCTGCCCCGCGCCGACTAAGGCAGGGGCGATGACCCGCCTGCCCGATCCTTCCGCGCCGCTCTCCGCCGATGCGGCCGCCAGCGCCTTCGACCTGTTGTTCGACGCCGATCTGCCCGAAGCGGAGATCGCCTCCTTCCTCGTCACCATGGCCCGGCGCGGCGAAAGCGCGACAGAAATCGCCGCCGCAGCCCGTGCCATGCGGGCGCGCATGATATCGGTCAGCGCCCCTGTCGGCGCGATCGACGTTTGCGGCACGGGGGGCGACGGCCATCATACGCTGAACGTCTCCACGGCTGTATCACTCGTTGTCGCAGCAGCTGGCGTGCCGGTCGCCAAACATGGCAACCGCGCCGCATCGTCCAAGGCCGGCGCCGCCGACACGCTCGAAGCCCTTGGCCTGAACCTCGACAAGGCCGCCGCGACGGCAGAGGCGACCCTCGCCGACCTTGGCATCTGCTTCCTCTTCGCGCAAAATTATCACCCCGCGCTCAAACGCCTTGGCCCGGTCCGCAAGGCGATCGGCGAACGCACCATCTTCAACCTGATGGGCCCGCTCGCCAACCCGGCCAATGTTCGCCGCCAGCTCGTGGGCATCGCCCGTCCAGCCTATGTGCCGATCTATGCCGAAGCGCTGGCCGAACTGGGCGTCGACCGGGCGATGATCGTGTCGGGGGACGAAGGGCTGGACGAACTCTCGCTCGCCGGGGGCAATGACATGGCGGAGGTGAAAGGACATGATCTGGTCGCCATGCACCGCCTGACGGCTGCCGATCTTGGTCTTGCGACACATCCGGTCACGGCGATCCGCGGTGGCGACGCCGCGCATAATGCGGCGGCCCTGCGCGCGCTGCTTCTGGGTGAAACGGGGCCATATCGCGACGCGGTACTGCTGAACGCCGCCGCCGCCCTTGTCGTCGCCGATGCTGTCCACGACCTGCGCGAGGGCGTGGCAGAGGCCGCCGAAACGCTCGATCGTGGCCTGGCCAACGCGCTTCTCAATTGCTGGATTGCCTATTCATGACCAACAAGCTGATCGAAATCTGCGACTTTAAGCGCACGGATGTCGCCCGCCGCAAGGCCGCGACCACCATGGCCTCGCTTCATGCCCGCGCCAGCGAACAGACGCCACCACGCGGTTTCCGCAAGGCGCTGGACGACGCCGCACGCTCCGGTTTCGGCCTGATCGCGGAAGTGAAGAAAGCCAGCCCGTCCAAAGGGCTGATCCGCGCGGACTTCGATCCGCCCGCCCATGCCCAGGCCTATGCGGCGGGCGGCGCGGCCTGCCTGTCGGTGCTGACCGACGAACCCTATTTCCAGGGGCATGACGATTATCTGATGGCCGCCCGGTCCGCCTGCGCCATCCCCGTGCTGCGCAAGGATTTTATCGTCGATCCCTGGCAGGTGCTTGAAAGTCGCTCGCTTGGCGCCGACGCCATCCTCATCATCGTCGCCGCGCTGGATGATGGACAGATGCAGGAGATTGAGGACGCCGCGCTGGGCCTTGGCATGGACGCATTGATCGAAGTGCATGACGAGGCGGAAATGGAACGCGCCCTCACACTGCGGTCGCGCCTGATCGGCGTCAACAATCGCGACCTGCGCGATTTTTCCGTCGATTTCGCCCGTACCTATGATCTGGTGGGCAAGGCGCCGGCCGGTTGCACCTTCGTCGCGGAAAGCGGCCTGACCGGCCATGCCGACCTGGTCGCCATGGCCGGTCATGGCGTGCGCTGCTTCCTGGTCGGCGAAACGCTGATGCGCCAGGCCGATGTCGAGGCGGCGACTCGCAATCTGCTGACCGGCGCATGACCGGCCTGACCCATCTGGACGCGGACGGCGCGGCCCGCATGGTCGATGTTTCGGCCAAGGCGGTAACGGCGCGGGAGGCTGTCGCCACCGGCCGGATCGACATGATCGGGGAAGCCGCCGGCGCCATCGCGCAGGGCCTGGTCAAGAAAGGGGACGTGCTTGCCGTGGCGCGGGTCGCGGGCATCATGGCCGCCAAGCGCACCGCCGATCTCATCCCGCTCTGCCATCCGATCGCGCTCAGCGCCGTGACGGTCGATTTCGATCTGGATGCCAGCGGAGTCACCGTCACTGCCACCGCCCGCACCGCCGGGCAGACGGGCGTGGAGATGGAGGCGCTGACCGCCGCGTCGGTTGCCCTGCTCACCATCTATGACATGGCCAAGGCGCTGGACAAGTCCATGATGATTGGCGGCGTCTGCCTGATCGCCAAGAGCGGCGGCAAGTCAGGCGACTGGCGGCGCGCGTCATGAGCCTGCTGCCGGTCGCGCAGGCGCAGGCGCGCCTCTTCGCGCTCGCCCGCCGGCTGCCGGTCGAAACCGTTCCGGTCGGGCAGGCCGTGGGTCGCTGGCTGGCGCAGGATCTCGTGGCATTGCGTGACCAGCCCTGGGCCGACCTGTCAGCCATGGATGGCTATGCCGTGCGTGCGGCCGAATATCCCGGTCCATGGCGCGTTGCGGGAGAAAGCGCGGCCGGCGTGGCGACACCCGCGCCCCTCGCGCCTGGAGAAGCCGTTCGCATCTTCACCGGCGCGCCGCTGCCGCCCGGCGCCGACGCCATATTGATTCAGGAAAACGCCATCCCCGACGGCGACATCCTGACCGCCAGCGCCGATCCGCTGCCCGTTGGCCGTCATATCCGCGCCGCCGCGTCGGACTTCGCCCGCAATGCCACGCTGCTTGCGGCTGGCGCGCGCCTCGGCCCGGCCCGGATCGCCCTTGCCGTTCTGGGCGGCCATGGCGATGTGCCGGTTTGTGCAAAGCCCAGGGTCGCGCTGCTCTCCACCGGCAATGAACTGGTGCCGCCCGGCGCGCCCACCCCGCCCGGCTTCCTGCCGTCCTCCAACGCGCCGATGCTGGCGGCGATGCTCGCTGGCGTGCCCTGCGATATCATCGACCTTGGCATCGTGCCCGACGATCTCGACGCCATGGTCGCCGCCCTGAAGCGCGCGGCGCAGGCCGATATCATCGTGTCGACAGGAGGCGCGTCGGTCGGCGATCATGATCTGGTGCGCCCGGCTTTCGTCCAGGCGGGCGGTTCGCTCGATTTCTGGAAGATCGCGATGCGCCCCGGCAAGCCGCTGATGGCCGGTCGCCTGGGTGACGCCCTGTTCCTCGGCCTGCCCGGCAATCCGGTGTCGGCCTTCGTCACTGCCACATTGTTCCTGCTGCCGCTCGTGCGCCATATCAGCGGCGCGACCGATCCATTGCCGCTTGTGGGCGAAGCCGTGCTGGCCGGCCCCCTGCCCGCGATCGGCGACCGCGACGATTATCTGCGTGCCTGGCGCAGCCCTGACGGCCTCGTCTCCGTCACCTCGCAGGACAGCGCCGCCTCCGCCGCCATGGCGCAGGCCGACTGCCTGATCCTGCGCCCGGCGCGATCGCCGGCAGCCGCACCTGGCGAGCGCGTCATGGTGTTGCCGCTGCCTTGAGGCATCGCATCGAAAGCCGTTGACTAATCTCCATGTGTTTCCTATGCGTTCCTCATACGTTCCATGGAGGACCGCAGCGATGTTGACGCCCAAGCAGCAGGAATTGCTGAGCTTCATTCAGACCCGGCTGGAGGAGGCCGGCGTCTCGCCTTCATTTGAGGAGATGAAGGATGCGCTCGACCTGCGTTCCAAGTCGGGCATCCACCGCCTGATCAATGCGCTGGAGGAGCGCGGCTTCATCCGCCGCCTCCCCAACCGTGCCCGCGCGCTTGAGGTGCTCAAGCTGCCTGATGCGATGCACCGCGCGCCTGCGCCGCCGGCCCCTGCCAAGCCCAAGGTCACGTCGCCCGCGCCCATTTTGCCAACGGCCGCCAATGACGTGATCGAAATTCCGCTGCACGGCCGCATCGCCGCCGGCGTGCCGATCGAGGCGATGGAGGGGCAGACGATGCTGTCCGTTCCCGCCGCCTTATTGGGGGCTGGCGATCATTATGCGCTGGAAGTGTCTGGCGACTCGATGATGGAGGCCGGTATTCTGGATGGCGACTTCGCCCTGATCCAGCGCACGGAAACCGCGCGCGAGGGGCAGATCGTCGTCGCCCTGATCGACGAGGCGGAAGCAACGCTCAAATATTTCCGGCGCGAAGGCAGCCGGGTCCGGCTCGACCCGGCCAACGCCGCCTATGAACCGCAAATCTACGATTCGCGTCAGGTCCGCATCCAGGGCAAGCTCGCCGGGCTTTTGCGCCGCTATAACTGAGTGCGTCGCGGCCCTGGGCGGGCGATCCACGGATGCGCGTCACCGGCTCCATGAACGGTGTGAACTTCGCCTGTTTTCAGGCTGATGGACAGGCCGCCGGTGCGCGACAGCAACCGGCGGTCGATCTTCAGCCAGCGCGGGCGGCACCATCGGGGCAGACCGCGATCGCTGATCACGATGTCCGCCGCCGCGCAATCCCGCGCGAAATCGCGCCGCCCGATCAGCACATTGCTGCGGGTGAAAAGCAGATTCCAGCTTCGTCCGCCCTCCTTCAGCCGCAGGGCGCACAGGTCGGTCGAACAGCGCGCGTCCGGCAACTGCGCGATCGCTGTCAGGGCGCCGTCATAGCCCGCGCTTTCGGACAGGACATCGCGCACATAGTCCCCCGCCCGGTCGCGCAGGATAGCCATTCCCCTGCTCGTCCGTACCGCGACATGCCGCCCGTCTGCGGTGACGAGAATGTCAGGCGGAGAGGCCAGAAACGTCGCCACTATGCCGGTCAGGACCGGAACCAGCCCCAGCCACCGCCACCCCGTCCGCCACAACAGGCACCATAGCAACCCGACGACCGTGATCCCGAACAATGGCATGCCCATGGTCGGCGCCAGCAGGGTCGCCATCGGGCTGGCCGCCACGCCATGGGCCAGCAGCAGCAACAGATTGAGCGCCTGTTGCGTCAGCCACCAGGCCGGCGCGCCCAGTCCCACGACATCCAGCAACAGCGCCAGCGCCTCCAGCGGCATGACCACGAAGGTGGTGAGCGGAATCGCGACCAGATTGGCAAAGGCGCCCAGCACCCCGGCCTTGTGAAAATGGAACAGCGCGATCGGCATCAGCACCAGTTCGACCGCGATGCCGGTCGCCAGCGTGACGGCCAGCACACGGCCGAATCTGCCAATCACCCCTTCGTCCCGCGCGGCGGCAAAGGCGCGAAAGCGCGGATGCTCGGCCAGTGCCACCAGCGCCGTCACCGCAGCGAAGCTCATCTGGAAACTCGGCCCCGTCAGCGCCTCCGGCCAGAAAAACAGCACCAGCAGCGCGCCCGCCGCCACCAGTCGCAGCGTGATGGCGTCGCGCCCCATCGCCAGCCCGCCCAGCACCAGCAACGCCGCGATGCAGGACCGCAGCGTCGGCACCTCCGCCCCGGTCAGCCAGGTATAGCCGATCCCGGCCAGCGCCCCGCCGGCTGCGGCGATCAGCATCAATGGCCAGTGCAAGGCGGCACGCTGGCTCAGGGCCATCGTCCGCATCAGCAGGAATATGACCGCGCCGATCAGCGCCGTCACATGCAGGCCGCTGATCGACAGAAGATGGGCAAGGCCGCTCCGTCGCATCGCTTCGGCATCGGCTTCCGCGATCGCGCCCTGATCCCCTGTGGCCAGCGCGGCGGCAATGCCCTCCGCCGGTCCATCGACCTTGTCCAATATGTGGCCGAACAATCGCGCCCGCAGCGGTGGCGCCACGGTCGATGGCCGCAACATCTCCACCGGCTTCAACGCCTTGCCGGTCGCACCAATGCCCTGGAAATAGGCGCGCGCGGCAAAATCATAGCCGCCCGGCACACTGGGCGGCGCGGGCGGCATCAGCCGCACCCGAAACCGGATCAGCGCACCCTCTCCCAGCCCCCTGGGCATGTCTGCATCGGCGATGTTCACCCGCACCAACGCCGGCAGAGCGGGGGCGTCGACCGGGCGCAACCGCACGCGGACAATGCCCTGCGCCGGCACCCGTTGCACCGACAGCACCTCCCCCGTCATCTGCACGAACCGCGCCCGCGCCAGTGGCGGCTGCCCCAGCAATGTCGCCTTGCCCCAGACCAGCAGGCATCCCATGCAGGCCAGGATTGCACCTGCGACAATCATCCGCCGCAACCGCCCGCCCGGCGGCAGCATGGCTCCCGCGCAGGCGATTCCCAGCGCCCCGCAACAAAAGGCCAGCCAGGTCATCGCATGGGGCAGAATGAACCAGGCGGCGATGCCTGCGCTCAGCCCGATCGGCGCCCACAGCCCGATCTGTTCGCGCTCCGCTTCGAGCCATGCCTCCACCCTGGCCAGCGTCGCCTTGGCCGACGCGGCAGCCTTCCCGCCAAGGGAGGTTTGTCGTGGCTCAAAAGCCATGCTAGGGGGCATCGGATTCATGGGTCAGCGAAGGCGAATGTCAAAGAATATGACGGCAAGTGCAACGGGAATGAACAAGGCTGTGGTGACCCGTTTCGCCCCGTCGCCAACCGGCTTCCTCCATATCGGCGGCGCCCGCACCGCGCTCTTCAACTGGCTGTTCGCGCGTCATCATGGCGGCAAGTTCCTGCTCCGCATCGAGGATACCGACCGTGCCCGTTCCACCGACGAAGCGGTAGCCGCGATCTTTGACGGCCTGGACTGGCTGGGCCTCCGCGGTGACGAACCGGCGGTTTTCCAGTTCGAACGCACGCCGCGCCATGCCGAGGTCGCGAACCAGTTGCTCGCATCGGGCCATGCCTATCGCTGCTACGCCACGCCCGAAGAACTGGCGGAACTGCGCGAACAGCAGCGCGCCGCCAGGCAGCCAATGCGCTATGATGGCCGCTGGCGCGATCGTGCCCCCGAAGACGCGCCCGCCGGCGCGCCCTTCGTCATCCGTATCAAGGCGCCGCGCGAAGGCGAAACGGTGATCGAGGATGCGGTGCAGGGCCGCGTCGTCGTCCAGAATGTGGAACTGGACGACATGATCCTGCTGCGCTCCGACGGCACGCCAACCTATATGCTTGCCGTCGTGGTCGATGACCATGACATGGGCGTCACCCATGTCATTCGCGGCGACGATCATCTCAACAATGCCTTTCGCCAGCTCAGCATCATAAGGGCGATGGGTTGGGAAGAGCCGACTTATGCCCACATTCCGCTGATCCACGGATCGGACGGCGCGAAATTGTCCAAGCGCCACGGCGCGCTGGGCGTCGATGCCTATCGCGACGAGATGGGGATGCTGCCCGAAGCGGTGCTCAACTATCTGCTCCGCCTGGGCTGGGGCCATGGCGACGAGGAAATCTTGCCCGTAGCCCGCGCGATCGAACTGTTCGATATCGCCGGG
Source organism: Sphingobium cyanobacteriorum (assembly GCF_030580935.1). Lineage (GTDB taxonomy): Bacteria > Pseudomonadota > Alphaproteobacteria > Sphingomonadales > Sphingomonadaceae > Sphingobium > Sphingobium cyanobacteriorum. The sequence continues at coordinate 95,156 of NZ_JAUQOM010000007.1, forward strand.
GTCGGCCGTTCACCATCGCGCTTTGACATCAAGAAGCTGGAAAATCTGAACGGCCATTATCTGCGCGAAGCGGACGACTCGCGCCTCGCCGCCCTTGTCGCGCCCCGCGTGGCAGCACGGCTGGGCAAGACGCTGGACGAAAAGCAGTCGGATATTCTGGTCCAGGCGATGGCTTCGTTAAAGCCGCGCGCCAAAAATCTTAATGAAATTGCCGAGGGCGCCGAATTTCTGTTCAAAAATTGCCCGCTTGATTTTGACGAAAAGGCGTCGGCTCTGCTAGACGATTCCGCGCGCGCGCTGCTGGCCAAGACAGCCGACGTTCTCCAGCCCGTCCAGTTCTGGACGGTAGAAGCGATCGAAGACGCAATACGCCGCGTGGCGGAGGATGCCGGCCTGGGACTGGGCAAGGTGGCGCAACCGCTGCGGGCAGCGCTGACCGGCCGTACCGTCTCGCCGGGTATTTTCGATGTCCTCTTCCTTCTGGGGAAAGAGGAGAGCTTGGAACGACTGGCCGCGGCAGGGCACGCAACGGTCGGTTGATGGGACTCAAGGAGAACAACATGTCGGATAACAATGCCAATTTGACCGTCGGGGGGGAGAGCAAGGACTATGCCATCATGGATGGCACTGTCGGCCCGCAGGTCATCGACGTGCGCAAGCTTTACGCCAATACCGGCATGTTCACCTATGATCCGGGCTTCACCTCGACCGCCAGTTGCGAATCCGGCCTGACCTATATCGACGGTGACGAAGGCATCCTGCTGCATCGCGGCTATCCGATCGGCCAGCTCGCCGAACAGTCCAGCTTCATGGAAGTCTGCTATCTGCTGCTGAACGGTGAACTGCCCTCGGCCAAGGAACTGGCTGAATTCACCACCACCATCACGCGCCACACCATGGTGCATGAACAGCTTACGACCTTCTATCGCGGCTTCCGTCGCGATGCCCATCCGATGGCGATCATGTGCGGCGTGGTGGGCGCGCTGTCCGCTTTCTACCATGATTCGACCGACATCAACGACCCGGCCCAGCGCACCATCGCCAGCCATCGCCTGATCGCCAAGATGCCGACCATCGCGGCGATGGCGTATAAATATTCGGTGGGCCAGCCCTTCGTCTATCCGCGCAACGACCTGTCCTACACCGCCAATTTCCTGCGCATGACCTTCTCGGTCCCGGCCGAGGAATATGAGCCGGACCCAGTCATCGTGGATGCGATGGACAAGATCTTCATCCTGCACGCCGACCATGAACAGAATGCCTCGACATCGACCGTGCGCCTGGCCGGCTCGTCGGGCGCCAATCCGTTCGCCTGCATCGCGGCCGGTATCGCCTGCCTCTGGGGCCCGGCGCATGGCGGCGCGAACGAAGCCGCCCTCAACATGCTGCGCGAAATCGGCACTGTCGACCGCATTCCCGAATATATCGCCCGCGCCAAGAACAAGGATGATCCGTTCCGCCTGATGGGCTTTGGCCATCGCGTGTATAAAAATTACGATCCGCGCGCGACCGTGATGCAAAAGACCGCGAAGGACGTGCTGGAAAAGCTGGGCGTCAACGATCCGGTTTTCGATGTCGCCAAGGAACTGGAAAAGATCGCGCTCAACGATCCTTATTTCGTCGAAAAGAAGCTCTATCCCAATGTCGACTTCTATTCGGGCGTGATCCTGTCGGCCATCGGCTTCCCGACCGAAATGTTCACCGTGCTCTTCGCCCTTGCCCGCACCGTCGGCTGGGTCGCGCAGTGGAACGAGATGATTTCGGACCCAGCGCAGAAGATCGGCCGTCCGCGTCAGCTCTACACTGGCCCGACGCAGCGCGATTATGTCCCGGTGGACAAGCGCTGATCGGCAGCCCCCCGGAAAAGAGAACGGCGCCCAACCGGGCGCCGTTTTCATTTACGGGAAGGGTCGGTCAAACAGGTCGGACTTAAATCCCGCCTGGGGTCACGATCCAGCCCCCCCGCTCCAGCGCGGCGCCAAGGTCCGCGACGCAGGCGTCAATCCGGGCCGCGTCTGTCGAACGAATCACGAAATTCGCGCCCGTGCGCCCTTCGCGGAAAAACGGGTAACTGCCGATCTGGCAGCCATCATGTGCACGCTCCGTCGCGGACAGCAGATCGGCGATCTCGCTTTCCGCCACCCAGCAGCCGATCGTCGCCGACAGCAGCGGCAGCCCCCCCTCCAGCGTGCCGGTCAGGCTGTCGAGCATTCCGGCGGTGATATAGGGGACGCCCGCCATGATGAAGATATTGCCGTGGCGGATGCCCGGCGCGCCCGACATGCGATTTTCGATCAGGCTGGCCCCGGCCGGCACCCGCGCCATGCGCAATCGCGCTTCGGTCAGCCCTCCGCGCGTCTCATAATAGCCCAGCAGGATGGCGCGCGCGCCTTCGTGGATTTCCACATCCACGCCCAGCGCCCCCGCGATCGCATCGACCGTGATGTCGTCATGCGTCGGGCCGATGCCGCCGGTGGTGAACAGATAATCGTTGCGCGCCCGCAGGATGTTGACCGCTTCGACAATTGCGTCCTGATCATCAGCCACCACCCGCACTTCGCGCAGCCGGATGCCCTGTACATTGAGCCAGGCCGCAATCTGCGCGACATTCTTGTCCTGGGTGCGACCGGAGAGAATCTCGTCGCCGATCACGATCAGCGCTGCGGTCCAGATGCGGTTCGGATCGGCCATGGCCACGCCCATAGCCTGCACGGCCCGCAATGCCTAGTGCGGTGGATTTGAAATTCGCCACATTTTTGGCAAGGCTGGGAGCCGATTTCAAATCCATAAACCGCACTGGAAGCCATTATTCCATAGCAACCCTCATGAATCTGAAGTGCGTTCAAAGCCTGCCCGACCAGGGGACGAACTTCCGATCGGGTCACTAGCCGCCCTCTCGCATTATCCGCTACCTGCGCTTATAATCGCATCATGACCGAATATATGACGATGACGGCCGATGCGCCGGTTTCGCGCTCTGCCGCGATCAAGCTCTATGACGAAGCGGGTTTTGCCGGGATGCGAAAGGCCGGGCGGCTGGCGGCGGAGATCCTCGATGCGCTCGTGCCCCATGTGGTGCCGGGCGTGGCCACGGGCGAACTGGACGACATCGTTCGCCGCATGACCCTGGACGGCGGCGGCGTGCCGGCGACGCTGGGCTATCGCGGCTATACCCATAGCTGCTGCACCTCGATCAACAATGTCATCTGTCACGGCATCCCCGGCGATTATCGGCTGAAGGACGGCGATGTCGTCAATATCGACGTGACGCCGATGGTTGATGGCTGGCATGGCGACACCAGCCGCATGTTCATCGCCGGCGAAACATCGATCAAGGCGCGGCGCCTGGTCGAAGTGACGTATGAATGCCTGATGCTGGGCATCGAGCAGGCGAAGCCCGGCAATCATCTGGGCGATATCGGTCATGTGATCCAGCGTCATGCCGAAAAGCACCGTTATGGCGTGGTCCGCGATTTCTGCGGCCATGGCCTGGGCCGCGTGTTCCACGACAGCCCGGAAGTCGTCCATGTCGGCCGCCCCGGCACCGGCCCGGAATTGAAGCCCGGCATGTTCTTCACGATCGAACCGATGATCAACATCGGCAAGCCCGGCGTGAAGATGATGGACGATGGCTGGACCGCCGTGACGCGCGACCGGAGCCTGTCGGCGCAGTTCGAACATAGCATCGGCATCACCGAGACGGGGTGCGAGATTTTCACCAAAAGTCCCGCCGGTCTGGATTGCCCGCCCTACGGCATGTGATCATCGCCGACATGCCCAAAAAACAGGCATCAGGTTATGGAATTGCCCGGAATCCGGGCAATATGGACAAATATTGCTGCATCGCCGAAAGCTTTCCTAGCGATTCGCCATTTGGCACGGTAATTGATTGGTAAGAGGAGCGGTGCCTGCCTTTGGGGGGTATGACGGTCGCTCCTCGAAGGAGAGAGACACATGGGGCGCCCCATGTGTCGGCGCGCGTCATGGGTTGGGATTACGAGTGATGAAAAAGATCGAAGCCATCATCAAGCCGTTCAAGCTGGACGAGGTCAAGGAAGCGCTGCATGAAGTGGGCGTTTCGGGCATCACCGTAACCGAAGCCAAGGGCTTTGGCCGGCAAAAGGGACATACCGAACTTTATCGGGGTGCCGAATATGTCGTCGACTTCCTGCCCAAGGTGAAGCTGGAGGTCGTCGTGGACGATTCACTGGCAGACCGGGTGGTCGAAGCGATTTCCTCGGCGGCACAGACCGGCCGTATCGGCGACGGCAAGATATTCATTTCCAATATCGAAGGGGCGGTCCGCATCCGCACCGGCGAACGCGACAGCGACGCCATCTGATCATCCGTGATTGTGCCGGCTGACCGGGGGCCGGCGAATGGGACTTCAACAACCCCTTCGGGGGGGCATTTCAACAGAAGGGCAACTGCACATGGCCAACACGCCAAAAGACATCCTGAAGATCATCGAGGAAAAGGAGATCGAATGGGTCGATGTCCGCTTCACCGACACGAAGGGCGCCTGGCACCATCTGACCATGTGCGCCGGCGTGATCGGCGAAGATGAACTGACCGACGGCCTGATGTTCGACGGCTCCTCGATCGAGGGCTGGAAGGAAATCAATGAATCGGACATGATCCTCAAGCCTGATCTGGACGCGGTCTATGTCGATCCGTTCAGCGCCACGCCGATGCTGATCCTGGTCTGCGACATTATCGAACCCGAAGACGGCTCGCTCTATGCCCGCGATCCGCGCTCGACCGCCAAGCGCGCCGAAGCCTTCCTCAAGACCACCGGCCTTGGCGACACCGTTTACATCGGCCCGGAGCCGGAATTCTTCATGTTCGACGACGTGAAGTTCGAAAACACCTATAACGCCAGCTCGTACAAGCTGGACGATGTGGAATTGCCGACCAACAGCAACACCACCTATGAAGGCGGCAACATGGGCCACCGCCCGCGCGCCAAGGGTGGTTATTTCCCGGTCGGTCCGGTCGATGTCACCACCGACATTCGCGCCGAAATGGTGTCCACCCTGCTCGAAATGGGCCTGCCCATGGACAAGCATCACCATGAAGTCGCGGGCAGCCAGCACGAACTGGGCCTGACCTTCGGCAAGCTGGTCGAAACCTGTGACCGCATCCAGATCTACAAATATGTCGTGAAGATGGTTGCCCAGGCCTATGGCAAGACCGCGACCTTCATGCCCAAGCCGATCAAGGCCGACAATGGTTCGGGGATGCACACCCACATTTCGATCTGGAACGAAGGCAAGAACACCTTTGCCGGCGACGGCTATGCCGGCCTGTCGGAAACCTGCCTGTTCTTCATCGGCGGCGTCATCAAGCACGCCAAGGCAATCAACGCCTTCACCAACCCGACCACCAACAGCTACAAGCGTCTGGTGCCCGGTTTCGAAGCGCCCGTGCTGCTCGCCTACTCGGCGCGCAACCGTTCGGCGTCGTGCCGTATCCCCTATGGTGCCGGCACCAAGGCGAAGCGCGTCGAATTCCGCTTCCCCGATCCGCTCGCCAACAGCTATCTCGCCACTTCGGCACTGCTGATGGCCGGCATCGACGGGATCGAGAACAAGATTCACCCCGGCGGCCCGATGGACAAGAATCTGTATGACCTGCCGCCCGCCGAACTGGCCGAAGTCCCGACCGTTTGCGGTTCGCTCCGCGAAGCACTCGAAAGCCTCGCTGCCGACCACGACTTCCTGCTGAAGGGCGGCGTGTTCACCAAGGATCAGATCGATGCCTATATCGAACTGAAATGGCCCGAAGTCTATGCGTGGGAAATGGCGCCGTCGCCGGTCGAATTCGACATGTATTACAGCGGCTGATCCTGTCAGGACGCTATTTTGGCAAAGGCCCGGTCGCACACAGCGGCCGGGCCTTTTCCTTTGCGCCGCCCGCGTCCAGATTGCCGGCCATGAACCCGCTCGACTCGCTAGGCCTGTCCGTCCCGATCATCCAGGCACCGATGGCGGGCACCTCCACGCCGGACATGGCGGCCGCGGTCAGCAACGCCGGCGCGCTGGGATCGATCGCCCTCGGCGCGGTGGATGCGCCGGCCGCGCGCGCCATGATCGATGCCGTGCGTGCACGCACCGATCGCCCGTTCAACGTCAATCTGTTCGTCCACACCCCGGCGCAAGCGAAGCCCGACGTCGAACAGCGCTGGATCGCGGCGCTTGCGCCCCTTTTTGCGCAATATGGCGCAAAGCCACCGCCAGCGCTGCGCGAAATCTACCCCAGCTTCGCGGTGGATGACGCGATGCTGGCCATGCTGCTGGATGCGAAACCCGCCATCGTCAGCTTCCATTTCGGCCTGCCCGACGCACGCCGTATCACCGCGCTCAAGGGTGCCGGCTGCTTGCTGCTCGCCACCGCCACCAGTCTGGACGAAGCGCTTGCGGCCAAAGCAGCCGGAATCGACGCAATCGTGGCGCAGGGGTTCGAAGCGGGCGGCCATCGCGGCATGTTCGATCCGCAGGCGCCGGACGCATGCCTCGGCACCATGGTCCTTGCCCGCCTGCTGGTCGCGCGATGCGGCCTGCCCGTCATCGCTGCCGGTGGCATCATGGACGGGCGTGGCGTGCGGGCGGCGCTTGCCCTGGGCGCGATCGCCGCCCAGCTCGGCACCGCCTTCATCGCCTGCCCGGAAAGCAGCGCCGACGCAGCCTATCGCAGCGCGCTATTCAGCCCGGTCGCCTGTCAGACAATGATGGTCAGCGCCATTTCCGGCCGCCCGACCCGTTGCCTTGCCAACAGCTTCACCCTCTGGGCCGCGGCACAGGACGCGCAAACGCCAGACTATCCGATCGCCTATGACGCCGGGAAGGCGCTCAACCAGGCCGCCAGGGCCGCAGGAGAATACGGCTATGGCGCGCAATGGGCCGGACAGGGTGCACCATTGGCGCGCTGCCTGCCTGCTGCCGACCTGATCGCAACGCTGGTCGCGGAAATGCGCGCTTAACCCCGATCGGGAATCGACGCGCCGAACAACAGCACCGCCTCACCCGGTGGTGAAAGCGCGATCTCGCCGCGCGCCTCGACCACCAGTTGCCGGGTCATCCAGGCCGCCGCCGTTCGCGATGCCAAACCCTCGATCGGCAATGTCCCCGCCAGCGCCCCACGCAGGTCCGGGTCCAGCACGACTTTCGGCCCCTCGGCGCGCACGACGATCTCTGTCACGCCCGGCCGCGTTTCCGCGCCGATATCGAGTTGTCCGCCACGCACCAGGGCGTCACCCGCAATCAGCGCCAGATTGAGCAATATCTTCGCCGCCAGCTTGTCGAGCAGTTGTTCCTCGACCATCCAGCCGACCTTCACCCGGCCGGTGGTCGCGAACATGCCCTCGATCGCCACCCGCGCCTCATGTGGTGGCACCGCGTCGCCAAAGCCACCGGCCGAACCGAATGCCAGACGGAAGAATTTCAGCTTGTTGGCCGATGTCCGCGCACTTTCACCCAGCAAATCCAGGCAGCGCGCGCGCATTTCCGGGTCCGTCTCGTCCGCCATCAGCTCCAGGCCATTGTTCAGCGCGCCGACGGGACTGAGCAGGTCATGGCACAGGCGCGAGCAAAGCAGGCTGGCAAATTCGATGCTGTCGGTGGGATTGGTCATGCTGTTCGGGATCGCCGGATAAGAGGTCAGGAAAAGCGTGTTTTCTGGCTAATGCGCTGCCCTGCCGCGCGATGCAAGCCCGGCCTGCCGCCTTTCCATCACACACTGTCGAGCAACATTTTGGTGAAATGGGCATTAACCGCCGTCCCCGGCCCTGCCCGCCATAAAGTCGCATCGCCACCACCGACGATCAACCACAAACGTCCATCGGGTGCGGCGCAGGCCGCATCGGTCGCGGACGGCGCCGCCACGCCGGAGGGGTGGGAATGATAATGACCGATCACCGCCGGCCCACCCGCGCGCGCGGCGCGATACGCCGCGATCAATGTCGCCGGGTCCAGTTCGAAATGCCGCGACGGATCGGGCGCGACATTGACGGCAGGCACAATCGCCTCGATCACGCCCTCCCGCCCCAGCAGCAATCCGCACACCTCATCCCGGCTTGCGGCCGCAAGGGCCATGATATGGTCCAACAATGCCCTTGATATCGCAACCGTCATTCCTACATCCCTAGTCCATGGTTCCGGGGGTTTCCATCATCGAAACGGCGATTGGCGAGGCGCAGCACGGTCTGCGGCTCGACCGCGCGCTCGCGGACCTGTTGCCCGACCTGTCCCGTGAACGGCTCAAGGCCCTGATCGGCGAAGGCCAGGTGCAAAGCCCGCAAGCGCCAAAGATTAACGCCTCCATGAAGGTCGCGGCCGGCCAGTCCTACACCATCACCCTGCCTCCGCCGGTCGCCCTCGACACGGTGGCGCAGGATATTCCGTTGGACATCGTGCATGAAGATGCCGACCTCATCGTGGTGGACAAGCCCGCCGGGCTGGTCGTCCATCCCGCCGCCGGCAATCTGGACGGCACGCTGGTCAACGCCCTGCTCCACCATTGCGCCGGGCAATTGTCCGGCATCGGCGGCGTTGCGCGTCCGGGCATCGTTCATCGCATCGACAAGGATACGTCGGGCCTGCTGGTCGTTGCAAAGAACGACCGGGCGCATGAAGGACTGGCGCGCCAGTTCAAGGATCACAGCATCGACCGGCTCTATGCCGCCATCGTCTATGGCGTGCCCATGCCAGGCAGCGGCACGGTGGATCAGTGGATCGGCCGGTCCGACGCTGATCGAAAGAAGATGGCGGTTCATCGGGAAGGACGCGGCAAACATGCGGTGACGCATTATCGCGTGCTGGAGCGGCTGAAAGGCGCGGCGATGGTCGAATGCCGGCTGGAAACCGGGCGCACCCATCAGGTCCGGGTGCATATGGCCCATCTGGGGCACCCCTTGATCGGTGATCCGGTTTACGGTAGAGACAGAAAAGGTTTCAAATCAATACTGGAAACGCTGGGTTTCAAAAGGCAGGCATTGCACGCCAAAACACTGGGGTTCATACATCCGGCAACGGAAAAGCCCCTCCTGTTCCAAAGTGCATTACCTACCGACATGCAGGAACTGTTAAGCGAGCTTCACGTATAGAGTCTGACAAGTTTTGCGACGGCGCCTGTGACGCCTCTTCTGGGTCCCGCCGCGCAATGAAAGGGAAAGGTGACGACATGGCCAAGAGCAATGTCCCTGCGGTGCCGGCGCTGGGCGGTGAAGCCAGCCTCAACCGCTATCTGTCGGAAATCCGCAAGTTTCCGCTGCTCACCCCTGAGCAGGAATATATGCTGGCGAAGCGGTACGAGGAACATCAGGACCCCGAAGCCGCGGCGCAGCTCGTCACGTCGCACCTGCGGCTGGTGGCCAAGATCGCCATGGGCTATCGCGGCTATGGCCTGCCGGTCAGCGAACTGATCAGCGAAGGCAATATCGGCCTGATGCAGGGCGTGAAGAAGTTCGAGCCCGATCGCGGCTTCCGCCTGGCGACCTACGCCATGTGGTGGATCAGGGCGTCGATCCAGGAATTCATCCTGCGTAGCTGGTCGCTGGTCAAGATGGGCACGACCGCATCGCAGAAGAAGCTCTTCTTCAACCTGCGCCGGATGAAGAACAGCATCGATGCATTCGAGGATGGCGACCTCAAGCCCGCCGACGTGACCAAGATCGCGACCGATCTGGGCGTGTCGGAAGATGATGTCGTATCCATGAACCGCCGCATGGCGATGGGCGGCGACACGTCGCTCAACGTGCCGATGCGCGAGGATGGCGACGGCCAGTGGCAGGACTGGTTGCAGGATAATGACCCGCTTCAGGACGAGCGCGTCGCGGACGAGCAGGAGCGCGTGCAGCGGCACGACATGCTGGTCGAGGCGATGGACGACCTGAATGATCGCGAAAAGCATATCCTGGCCGAACGTCGCCTGGCCGAAGAGCCCAAGACGCTGGAAGAATTGTCGCAGGTCTATGGCGTGTCGCGGGAGCGTGTCCGCCAGATCGAGGTGCGCGCCTTTGAAAAGCTGCAAAAGGCAATGATGCGGATCGCTGGCGGCAAGCTGGAAAAAATGGCGCGCTTCGCCGCCGCCTGACCTGTTGCACCTGCCTCAAAAGAGAAAAGCCCCGGATCGCTCCGGGGCTTTTTTTATGCAGCAGCAATCATGCTCAGGCTTCATCGAACCGGCTGCGCAGCACATCGGCAAAAGCGGCCACCCCCGCCTGCGGTCCTTTCGCACAGTTCCACACAGCGCCGCTCACCGCCAGGAAATCAGCCCCGGCCGCCACCAGGGGCGCGGCATTATCAGCGGTAATACCACCGATCGCGACACAGGGCAGTTCGAACAGGGTCGTCCACCAACCCAGGATCGACGGATCGGGGCGATGCGATGTTGGCTTGGTCGTGGTGGGATAGAAAGCGCCGAAGGCGACATAGTCCGCCCCCGCCTCCCCGGCCTCCATCGCCAGATGCCGGCTGTCGTGACAGGTGACGCCGATCTGCACCTTTGGCCCCAGCAGCGTGCGCGCCAATCTGGGATCTCCATCCCCCTGCCCCAGATGAACGCCGTCAGCACCCAGCCGATGGGCGAGCGTCGCACTGTCGTTGATGATGAAGGCAATCTCACGATCGGCGCACAGCCTTTGCAGCGGTTCGGCCGCCCGTGCGATCGCATCCTCATCCAGTCCCTTGAGCCGCAACTGGAACGCCGCGACCTTGCCACCGTCGCATGCGGCCGCAAGCTGGCCGACAAAGGCGTCATCGATCGACGGCGGGGAAATCAGGTAAAGCTGGCAGGTGGGGCGGAAGCCCTGCTCGAACTGGTCGGCGAAATGCGGATCGAGCGCCAGCTCTTCATCGGTAAAGTCGGTCATGTCCGCGCATTAGACGATGCAGCGATCGCAGGAAAGCCGGCAATGCCGGGCGCGCCTTTTGCCCGCCCGGCATGTCACAGTCAGGCTGCGACCGGCTGCTTGGCGGTCGATGCACCATAGATTTCATCAATCGCTTCGCCCAGCGAGGCATTGAATTCATCATCGGTCATCTGATGGCGCAAGTCATTCAGCAGGGCGCGGCTGAAGCTGGCGATGATGCCGCGATTCCTGGCCAGTTCGACACAGGCTTCGGGACGGGCGAAGCCACCCGACAGGGCGACGACGCGCAGCACGGCGGGATGATCGACCAGCGGGTCGAACAGGCCGGGCCTGGCAGGCAGCGACAGCTTCAGCATGACCTGAACACCGTCGGGCAAAGCATCCAGATTCTTGAGGATTTCCTCCAGCAGGATCTGGTCGGCCTCGGCCCGTTCAGGCGACTTGATGTTCACTTCCGGTTCGATGATCGGCATCAGGCCGGCAGCCAGAACCTGTCGGCCGACTTCGAACTGCTGCGCAACCACGGCGGCGATGCCTTCGCGGTTGGCAAGGTTCACGACCGAACGCTCCTTGGTGCCGAACATGCCCAGCGCCTTGGAACGGTGCAGCAGGGTATCGAGATCAGGATTGGGCTTCATCAACTGCACGCCATTCGCCTCGTCCTCCAGGCCCTTGTCGATCTTGATGAAGGGCACCACGCCACGTTCCAGCAGCGCCTGCGGGGTCGGCTTGCCATCGACCATGCCGTCCATGGTGCGTTCGAACAGGATCGCGCCCAGCACCTTGTCGCCGGTGAAGGCAGGCGACGTGATGACACGGCTGCGCATCGCATGGATCAGGCCGTACATTTCTTCTTCGGTGGACCAGGCGCTTTCATCGACGCCATAGCCCTTGAGCGCCTTGGGGGTCGATCCGCCGCTCTGGTCGAGCGCGGCGATGAAGCCATTCCCGTCCGCGATCTTCTGCTTCATATCCTGATCCAGCATCTGCACATACCTTCTCTTTATGGCGCGCCACCGTGCGGGCGGGCGAGGAAATAGATGTTCGACAGATGCTCCATCACCTGCCGGCCGGGTACGACTGTATAATTATGATCGCCGGTTGTCCGGCTGTTAGCCAGTCCCATGCCGCACCGCAAGAAGCATCGCTGCGGTTGCCGGGACAATACGTGCAGCCATCCGGGCCACGTTTCGGCGCGCAACCCTGAAGGGAAAATCGGGACATGGAACGAACGGGACGGATATGATGGCGGGCATCGGGCGGATGCGGGGGGCTGATGCTCACGCAGTTGCCCGGCCAAACCGTGGCGCTCAACTTCTGGGCAATCCGGGCATCCCTGCCCCAGAAGCCACCGACGCCCGACGCCTGCTATAGTGCCTACCGAAGGGCTGGTGCGCGACCCAGTCTGTGGTGAACGGGTATCGGGTCAAAAATACCCAGATTCATGGGAATGCACTGGGAATATTGCCGAATGTTGGCTGTGAGACATCGGTGTCACCCATTTTTTCGCCCAAGCTTAAAAGGCTCACGGGGGCAATTCCTATTGGGCGGAACTGGGAATTTTCCAGCCTCATTCCATGCTCAATATTCTAACTAGCCGAAGAAAACGGCCTACCGGACGACCCCGAAATTCTTCCACCTCATGACGATCGGGTGATGACCTGCCCCGCGTGGCTTCATTACACTTGACGATATCTTCCTAACAATCCGCCAAAACGGCGACGCTGCTGCTGGACAGGGGCGAACGAACGCATCAAGCTTGGAGTCAGAAACCGCCTTCCGCGCCGGGTGCTCGCGGATGGCGTTGGAATGACCGCATAAATTTGCGGCATGCCAGCGAATCGGTCTTCGCGCGGAAGGCGGACTATGTCCGCTACCCGCTCAGCCGGGATGGATCATCTCCGAGAACTGACGAGCCGAAGGGGGGCATCATGTCGGGCACACGCGCCAAGACTTTCGAAACGGTGACCAGGAGCGAACAGATCAAGCTCAAAGCCCGGCGCAAGGCGCTTGGCGTCGCGGACGACAAGAATGTCGCGGGCCTCGCCCTGTCAGGCGGAGGCATTCGCAGCGCGACTTTCTCGCTCGGCTTTCTCCAGGCCCTGAGCGCGCGAGGCTGCATTCCGAACATCGACTATCTTTCAACGGTCTCGGGCGGCAGTTATATCGGAAGCTTCTTCGGGGCCCTCTTCGTGACGTCCAAGGCTCGTGGCGACACACCCGACGCCGTGACAAGGCCGGATTTCGATCCCAAGAAGCCGCTTCAATCCCCGCTCGGCACCGAAGCCGTGCGACGACTTCGCGATTCGGGCAGATATCTTACGCCTGCCGGCACCAGCGACGCATTTTTCGGCGCCTCTGTCGTCATGCGCAACTGGGTTGCGCTGCAGCTTGCCATCGGTCCGACCGTATTGCTGGCCTTCTGGATCCTGTGTACCGCGCAACTGGAACTCAAGACCATGGGCCTGTTTGACCATGGAGTGCTCAAAAACTGGAAACCGTCGGTCAACATCATCCTGGGCATCGGCTGCATGGCCGCACTGGCGCTTGTTCTGGGGCGTGGTGCTGCCTACTGGCTGACCCGACGCGACTGGATTCCGGGCGCGCGTTGGAAACGGGTCACGGGCAATTTCTATTTCTGGGGCATCGGTCTTTTCATCGCCTTCATGAGCGCGCCGTGGTGGGCCAGCCAATGGCTTCTCGCGTGGGTTCCCGCGCCCGGCTTGCCATCGGCCTTCGCCGCCGCGGTCGCGACCATCGCCCTTCTCTCCCATGTGGGGGCGGAGGCCGCGCATGGCGGCATCGTCTATTCTCGGACCCCTCCCAACGCTTCTCCCGCAGAGATCGCCGAACAGCGTCGGCGCGATCAGCGTAATCCACGCCTCCTCATCTCGGCGGAGGACCGGGTTCGTACAGCACTGAGCGGCGGCATGGCGAGCGCGCTCATGCTGTTTCTTCTGTGCCTGGCCCTTCTGACCGTGGACAGGCTGGCGTCGGGTGCCATCACAAACGCGATCGTAACCGCAAAGGCGTTTTTCGCGGCGCTCGGCGAGGGGAAGATCTGGCAAAGCCTCGCCAGCGCCTGGCCGATCGCCGCGGCGGCCGGCCCGCCACTGCTGAGTTTCCTCAGCAACAGGGCGCTCAACGCAACCAAGGATGAGAGCGGGCGGAAAGGCCGGATCACGGGCCGCCTGGCTGGCGCGCTGCCAACGCTGCTCGTCATCGGCGCCGTGCTGCTCCTCCTGCTCTGGATCCTACTCTGGAGCGCAGTCGCCCATTACTTCTTCGAACAGGACATTCAGGTCGGGACTGCAAGGGTGGTCCTCATCGCGCTGGTGATTGTTAATCTGTGCCAGTCGCTGTCCTTTTCGTTCATCAATCTCTCGTCGCTCTCGACATTTTACGCCGCGCGCCTGCGGCGAGCCTATATCGGCGCTTCAAGCTATGGCCGGGAGGCCACCAACGGCCGCCAAGACGACCCGCAGGACTGGATCGATGTCGAAGGCTACTATCGCGACGGAATCGCCAATGGGGCGCCCTTGCATCTCATCAATGTGACGATCGCCGAGACGATCGCCGGCACTTCCAATCTGGTCGCGCGCGATCGCAAGGGAAAGCCGATGCATCTCTCTCCAGCGGGGCTCGCCTATGAAGGCGACACGCCCGGCACCACCGTCGCGCGGGGTGTCCGCTGGGGCGAGGAACTGCCGCTGGCCAATTGGATCGCGATATCGGGAGCGGCAGTATCGGCCGCCATCGGCTCAGGAACTTCGCTTGCGACGTCCATCCTCGCCACTCTGTCCAATGTGCGCCTGGGCTATTGGTGGAAACAGGATAGAAAGCGCCGCCCGCTCGGCCCTCTTTGGTCGGGTTGGCGCGATACCGTACAGAATTATCTGCTCCTGGAACTTCGCGGTGCGTTCGACGGAACACGACGGCAGCGCTGGTATCTGACCGATGGCGGACATTTCGAGAATATGGGCGTCTATCCGCTGCTCCAGCGCAGGCTGCCCTTCATCATCGCCTGCGACAATGGCGCCGATCCCCAGTATCGCATGTCCGATCTCATGCGCCTTATCGGCCGGGCAAAGACTGACCTGGGCGTCATCATCCGGTTCGCCGAAGAGGCTGATCTCACGGTGTTGCTGGGCAAGGATTCACCCTTGTCCGAGACGATTGTCCCGTTGTCATCACTTATCAAGCCTGCCTCGACGACAACGCCCGACAAGGCGATCGCGGCGCTGGCTTTCATAACCTATGCCGACCAGACGCAGGGCAAGCTGCTGCTGGTAAAGCCACGGCTCAATTTTTCGGAACCGCCCGAAATCCTAGCCTATCACAGCCAGCATGGTTGCCAGGATTTCCCGCAGCAAACGACAGGCGACCAGTTTTTCGACGAAGAACAATGGGAAGCCTATCGTGCGTTGGGAGAGCGGGCCGGACAGGCGCTGTTTCCAGACAAGATGGCCGACCAGGGCGCATGGACCCCGGCCGGCGCGTTGACGCATCGCCTGCCGGCAAACCAGGCTGGGACGGCCGTCGTCAAGGACCAGCCTAAGAAAGACCTGCCGACATGATCCGGGTGGCACGGACAGATCCGCGGTTTTCCTCGCTTTATCGCGCCACGGTCGCGCGCGGCTGGGACAAGCTGCGCGCCTATTACGCGCTCGACCCGCTAGCACTACTTTGGCAGAAATGTGGAATGCGGTGGTGATAGCGCCGTTCCGCAATTCGGACAGCAGCGCGACGGCGGACGTAACAGGCGATCAAGGATGGCCTGACGGACGGCCGGGAAACTCGGCTGGGGTGGCGGACCGGAGAGTCTTTTTTTCCGCCCCGCCTGAGCGAGCCTTCATGTTTGGAGGAAGGCATAGGCGATCATTGTCATGAGCGCATGGCGATGCAGCCCGGTCCACGAGCGACCTTCGAAATGGTCGAGATCGAGTTCCTCCTTGAGTTGCTGATGCGCCTGTTCGCATATCCAGCGCGCCTTGATGGCGCCAGCGACGTCCTTGATCGGCGTGTCGGCGGGAAGATCAGTTGCACGTCTGCGGGATAGATCTTCTGGTGACGGGGAACGCCGACGGCCCAGCACAATCCTCGATCGCTGAGCGCCTGCCGGAAGGGCGCTGACAGGCCGTAGCCGGCATCCGCAAGGACGCAGCCACAGCGCACGCCGGCAGCCAGGACGCGGTCGATCTCCTCAATGGCGATGTCAGGCTTTGTGCGATAGGCTTGGAACGCTTCGGGCACGCCCGCCCTTGTCATCCGGGGCGTATCGTTAGTCCAGCTTTCCGGCAGGAACAGTCGCAGGCCCAGCATGAGCGGAACTTCCCCCGAGGCCAGCGTCAACCGATACCAGCGTCTGGCAATTGGCGTTCTTGCCCAGGGCCGAGGCATACTGAGGGGCAACACCGACCGACGCATTGCCCTTCTTCGGCAAGGCCGTGTCGTCGATGATCAGCCACGCTTTCTCGCCGCCGACGAGATCATCGGCCTGTTGCCACAACGTCGCTTCCAGCGGTGCGCTGTCCCAAAGCCTCGCCCCGATGAAATGGTGGAGCCGGTCATAGCTGAGTGCTTCGGCGCGTGCCGCCATCGGCTGGATACTCTTGCGATCACCCGGACCGATCAGTCCCGCAATATAGGCCGGGCACATCCGCCGCCGCATCTTATTGCCAAGCCTCTTTAAAAACGGCTCAAGCCAGCGTTCCAGAGCGCGCTGCCACTCCGTATCCACAGCCAGCCTCCATCAAAGCTGGCTCCCCATGAATCACGCATCCCACGTCAGGGGAATCCCAAAAGTCATTTTTCTGCCAAAGTAGTGATAGAGCATCAGGCCCTGTTCCCGCGCCGTCGGGAACAGGCAGCGCCATACTGCGCCTGGCAAGGCCGCTATGATATTGCGATCAACGTCATCCTCCCCGGCAGGGGAGGATGCGCTTCGCTTGGTGGGACACCAGGCCGGGTTTGCAAAGCACAGCATTGCCAAATGAAAAGGGCGTCATGCGCACAGAGAGAATGACGCCCTTTCTGATCTTCGGCCGCTTCGCCTATTGCGGCGCATCCGTCGCAGGCGCGTCCACCTCATCCGCATAGGGATCGGGCAGCACGACCTTGGGCGCATCCTTCTTGCCCGGCGTGCGGATCCCGTCGCCATAGATGGGCACGACCGGCTCCGCCGGCACGCGCCCGTGCAGCGCGTCGATCTCCGCCTGCCGCTGCTTGAGATAGAGGGTCTTGTAAACGGTATAGGGGTCATCCTCCTTGCGGATGGCCGTGATCGTCTCGTCAAATGCGGCGCGCTCGCCCAACTGGTTCAGGACGGTCGCGGGAATGACATAGGCGGGCTTGAACACTTTGGGGCCGAGCGCGAAGGGCAGGATCAGCTTGTCCGCCGTGTCGCCGATGATATCGCGCAGCGTGGTCGGCCCGACAATCGGCAGATACATATACGGTCCAGGCCCGACACCATAGAAGCCCAGCGTATTGGCGATGCCATTTTCGCGATGGGGCAGGTTGAACGGCTTGCGCCGGGCGACATCGAACAGGCCGACAAAGCCCAGGGTCGAATTGACCCCGAAACGCCCGGCCGTCTCGAACGCCTTGCCCGGCTTGAACTGGAGCAGATAGGCGGCCGCCACGATCGGCTCCCCCAGATTGGAGAAGAAGTTGCGCAACCCCTTGCGCACAGGGCGGGGCAGGCCCTTGTTATAGGCTTTGGCGACCGGCTCCACCACCGCCTTGTCCACCGACTGCACCGCCTCGAAACTCTTGGCGTTGAGCTGCTCCAGCGGATCGCCCTTGGGCGCGCCCTTGTCGCCGGTGACGACGATATCCTGCGCGCCCTCCTGCGGCGGTGCGGACGGGGGCACGGGGGCAGGCGCGGATATGGCAACCGGCGGCGCGGATGGCGCGCCATCCTGCATCGCGATCACCTCGACCGTAACGGCCAGTTGCGGCGCTGCGGCTTGCGCCTGCGTGCCTATCATCATCATTCCCGCAGCAACGGCCGGCACCAGCATGTTCTTATCCTAACAGCAGTCCTGCGCTCTCCCCGCACGACCCTTCAAACAGCCTGAATGTCCCGGACATGTCCCGTCCGTATTACATCGGGCATACAGTGCGGCTAGAGGTGGTGGCGATGGCCGTCAATAGCAAGGCGGCGCCACCGGCCCGCTGGACAAGGCCGCTCACCGCAGCCCGGTGCGCCATCATACAGTTTGATACAATTTCTTTCCTCGTCCGGTTTGCAATTGCGAGTCGTTCGCGTTATTGGGTCGCATCCTTTCTTGCAGGACTGCCCGCTTTCCCGATGCACGGAACCGCCCCTATCCAGACCCAGAAAAACAGGAAGAGCGCCAGGGCCTTCTGGATGAAGCAGCTACACACCTGGCATTGGGTGAGTTCGGCGATCAGCCTGATCGGCCTGCTGCTGTTCGCCTTCACCGGCATCACGCTCAACCACGCCGCCGATGTCGAGGGCGCGCCGCGAACGGTCGAAAAAAGCGCCACCCTGCCCGCCAACCTGTTGCGGCAGGTCGCGGCCGACGATGCGCCCGACGCGAAGAAGCCGCTGCCCGCCCCGGTCGCCGCCTGGGTGGAAAACAGCATCGGCCAGAGCGGTGCCGGCATCGCCGAATGGTCCGCCGACGAAGTCTATCTCGCCCTGCCCCGCCCCGGCGGCGACGGCTGGGTCGCGATCGACCGGCATAGCGGCGCCGTGACCAGCGAAGCGACCAGCCGTGGCTGGATCAGCTACCTGAACGATCTGCACAAGGGCCGCAACGCCGGCACCGCCTGGACATGGTTCATCGACATTTTCGCGGTCGCCTGCTTCCTCTTCGCGCTGACCGGCCTGCTGCTGCTTCAGCTTCATGCAAAGAAGCGCCCGTCCACCTGGCCGCTGGTCGCGGCCGGCCTCGCCATCCCGGCGATCCTCGCCATCCTCTTCATCCACTAACGGGGGAATTTATGCAGATCCGCCACAGCCTGTTGCTGACCGGCACCGCCGCGCTCGGCGTCGCCGCCGCGCCCGCCAGCGCGCAGACGCTGAACCTCAGCGTCGCCATCCCGCGCCTGTCGGTCGCCGAATATCACCGCCCCTATGTCGCCATCTGGATCGAGAAGGAGGGCGCTGCGCCCCGTACCCTGTCGGTCTGGTATGATGTCGACAAGGCCAAGGGCGAAGGCACCAAATGGCTGCGTGACGTGCGCCAGTGGTGGCGCGCATCGGGGCGGACGATGCGCTTCCCGGCCGATGGCGTGACTGGCGCGACCCGCGCGCCCGGCGACCAGAAGATCGCCTTCACCGCCGGCAGGGGGCCGCTCGGTCCACTCGCGCCCGGCAACTACACGCTGCTGGTCGAGGCCGCACGCGAAGTGGGCGGGCGTGAAGTCCTCCGCCTGCCCTTTTCCTGGCCGCCCCGTCCGGGCGCAACGGTCAAGGCCGCAGGCAGCAGCGAACTGGGCGCGATAACCCTCACCTTCGGCAAATAAGGGGACGATGACGATGAAGGCCAAATATCTCATCACCGGCGCGCTCGCCGCGCTGATGCTCTCCGGCGCGGCGCAGGCCCATCGCCAGTGGATGCTGCCATCCTCCACCACCCTGTCGGGCAATGACAGTTGGGTGACGGTGGACGCGGCCGTGTCCAACGACCTGTTTTATTTCGAACATGTGGCGATGCCGACCGACTCGATCGTCGTCACCGAACCGGACGGTGCGACCGGCAGGATCGAAAATGCCGCCAAGGGCCGCTATCGTTCCACATTCGATGTCCACCTGACCAAGCCCGGCACCTATCGCATCGCCAGCGTGACGACCGGGGTGATGGGCAGCTACATGCTGAACGGCAAGCAGGAACGGTTGCCGCGCGGCACCACCAGGGACAAGCTGGCCAGCATCATCCCCGCCGGCGCGACCGATGTGCAGACCGCCGACATGGCCAGCCGCAACGAGATTTTCGTGACGCTGGGCGCGCCGACGACGACCCTCTTCACGCCGACCGGCACCGGCATCGAACTGGCCCCCGTCACCCACCCCAATGACCTGGTGGCGGGCGAAGCCGCAACCTTCCAGTTCCTGCTCGACGGCAAGCCGGCCGCTGGCCTGAAAGTCACGGTCATCCCCGGCGGCATTCGCTACCGCGACGCGCTGGGCCAGATCGACCTTGTGGCCGACCAGGACGGCAAGGTCGCGGTCACATGGCCCAACCCCGGCCCCTACTGGCTGAACGCCAGCCTGGGCGGCGGCCGTGAAGGCGGCGGCGAAGGGCGTCCCGCCGCCGGTCCGCTGCCCCGCCGGGCCAGCTATGTCACCACATTGGAAGTGCTGGCCCCCTGATCCAGCCCGATTCCGGCGTCCGTGTCGCGATCGCGCCCGGCCTGTCGCCCGAACAATTTGTCGGGCGACGGCGCAGCGGCGCTGTCGTCCTTCTGGGCGGCCCCACCATGGGCACCAACTGGTCGGCGCAGATCGTCGATCCGCCCGCCGGCTGCGCCGCCATGATAGAGGGCGTGCTGGCCGGCATCATCGCCCAGATGAGCCATTGGGAAGCGGACTCCGCCATCAGCCGCTTCAACCGCACACCGCCGGGCACATGGATGCCGCTGCCGGCCGCCATGCTGACGGTGCTGCGCGCCGGCATCGCGATGGCGCGGCTGTCGGGCGGGGCGTTCGATCCCGCGATCGGCCGGCTGGTCGACCATTGGGGCTTCGGCCCCGCGCACCGGCCGGCATCGCCCACCGCCCTTGCCGCCCCCTGGACCCGGATCGAGACAGAGGGCGACCGCGCCCGCCGCCTGGCCGATGTCACGCTCGATTTCTCCGGCATTGCCAAGGGGCATGCCGTCGATGCGGTCGCGGCCGCGCTGCGCGGGCTGGGCGTCGCCAGCTTCCTGGTCGAAATCGGCGGCGAACTGCGCGGTGATGGCATAAAGCCCGATATCCAGCCCTGGTGGGTCGATGTCGAAGCGCCGCCGGGCCTGGCCGTGCCCATCCTGCGCATCGCGCTTTGCGGCCTGTCGGTCGCCACGTCGGGCGACTATCGCCGCTTCCGGCTGGAGGGCGACCGCCGCCTGTCGCACAGCATCGACCCGCGCACCGGCACCCCGATCGCACCGGGCGTCGCCTCCGTCACCGTCCTGCACGACAGCGCGATGATGGCCGACGCCTGGGCCACCGCCATCACCGTGCTCGGCCCGGACAAGGGCATGACCCTCGCCACCCGCCACGACCTCGCCGCCCGCCTCGTCCTGCGCACGGACAGCGGCGCGCAGGAATATATGACGCCCAAACTGGCGGCGATGCTGGAATGATGGGAAGCATGGGGGGCAGGCACAACTGCGCGCAGGCCCGCCCCCTTTGATAAAAACGCCCTGCATCTCCCTAAAAAACCGCGCTCTTCCAATGTAGGATAATCTCTGATCTATCCTGTCGGATGACTCCACGCCGCGCGCCGCCACCGCCCCGCCGACCCGTGCCCCGCCCGGCGCGTCGCCGGCGCGTGACAGAGGCGTGGCAGGCGCGTCACTGTGACCTTGATGGCGCGCCGGTGGCGCGTCGCCATGGCCTACCCGACGCTTTGCGCGCACAATCCACGCACTTTTGCCGAAAAAAATGCGACGACGGTGTGAACTTCGGCGGGGGATCGATGCCGTGACCCTTCCGCCTATGCCTCCGCCCAGCGGCGCAACAGGTTGTGATACACGCCGGTCAGGCGGATCACCTCGTCATGGCCCTGCCCCAGCGCCGCCGCCACACCCTGTACGCTGCGGTCGAGGTCGAACAGCATCTGCCGCGCGCCATCGTCGCGGATCATCGACTGGAGCCAGAAGAAGCTCGCCACCCGCCGCCCGCGCGTCACCGGATCGACCCGGTGCAGCGAGGAGGACGGATAGAGCACCGCATGGCCTGCGGGCAGCTTCACCTGCTGCACGCCGAAATGGGTTTCGATCGTCAGCTCGCCGCCATCATAGGCATCCGGTTCCTCCAGAAAGACCGTGACCGACAGGTCGGACCGGACGCGAAAGCCGGTCGCGGCCTGGATGCGGACCGCATTGTCGACATGCACGCCGAACGCCTGTCCGCCGGCATAGCTGTTGAAGAGCGGCGGAAAAATCTTGAGCGGCAGGGCAGCGGCGATGAACAGCGGCGACCGGCCAAGTGCATCCAGGATCATCTGCCCCGCCCGCTTCGCGGCGTCGCTGTCCTCCGGCAGTTGCAGGTTGCGCTTGGCCAGCGCCGACTGGTGGCCGGATGTAACATTGCCGTCGACCCAGTCGGCAGCGTCGATCAGGGCGCGGATGGCGGCAACGCCATCGGCGTCGAGCAGGTCGGGAATGGCGATGAGCATGGCGTCGATTGCTAGGCCAAGGGGGACGGGCGGGCAACCACCCATCCCCCTGCTGCGCGGATCAGAAGCTGTAGAAGAGGCTGAGCCGCGCGGCGCGCCCTTCGCCCGGTGCCGCCCAGCCACCCGACACGACACCCGTGGTCGCGCTGATATTGTTGCGGATGCCGGTATAGTAATGCTTGTCGAACAGATTCTGGACATTGAGCTGCGCGGTCAGGCCGTTGTCGAAATTCCAAGACAGGAAGGCGCGGTGGACCCAATAGTCGTCCGACCGATACTGAGTGCGGTTGAACAGGTTGGACTGGTTGAGCGCGAAGCTGCCCTGATAGGTGACGCCATAACCAAGTTCCAGGCCGAAGGGCAGGCGGTAGCTGGTGTAGAGGCTGCCCGAATGTTTGGGCGTCTGGATGAGGGCGTCGCCCTTCGCCGGATCGGGCAGAGCCGCGCTGTTGGCACACGCGGCGCGCGGGCTGGCGATGCAGTCGTTCGACGTCCCCTGCACGATCTTGCTGTCAAGATAGGTGTAGTTGGCGAAGATCAGCCATTGCGGCGTGATGTTGCCGGTCAGGCCCAGCGCGACGCCGTCGACCCGCGAATGGCCGTCGAGCACCTGGAAGGTCGCGCCGGAGGCCGGGTCGTTGGTCGACACGCGGTAATTGGTGCGCTCGTTGCGGAACAACGCGGCGGTGGCGAGCAGCTTGCCGCCCATCAGGTTCGCCTTCGCGCCGATTTCGTAACTGCGCGCGGTTTCCGGGGCGACATCGCAATAATTGACGAAGGTGGCGCCCGATCCGGTGGTGCAGCCGGCGCGGACCGTGGCCGACGACGGCGTCTTGCTGTTGGCGTAGGCGGCATAGAGGCTGACATCGTCGGTCGGCTTGAACACCGCGCCGATACGATAGGAAAACAGGCTTTCCTTGCTGCGCTGGACGATACCGGGTGTGGTGCCGCCGCCCGCCGAAGGCAAGGCCACCGTATCGGCGCGGAAGATGTTGCGCACATCCTCATAGCGCAGGCCGCCATTCAGTTCGAACCGGCCAAATTCGATGGTATCGAACGCATAGATCGCAAGGTTGCGGTTTTCGCCATCGCTGTGGCCGGAGACGATGGCATTGACCGGCCCGGTCCAGCCGGTGTTCGGATTGGCAAGGCTGATATCCGGTTCAGCCAGCGTCGCGCCCGCCGGGGTCCGCAGCAGGTTGGCGCTGGTCAGGCGATAATCCTCCTGCGTGGCGGACGCGCCGATGACGAGCGTGTTGCGGACACCGCCAGCGTCGCCGGTGACGATGCGCAGGTCGGTCTGGCTGTAGAGAAGGTCATTGAGCTGATCGCGGACAAGGCCACGCGGGCCGGACGGGCGATAGGTGCCGGCGGCCATGCCGGTTGGACAGGCAAGCGGCGTCTTGAGGTCGATCGCGGTCACCGGCTGCACCCCACCGGGCAGGCAATAGGTGCCCTGCGGCGCGCTGGTGACGCTGTCCTGACGGATTCGCTGCCAGCGGCCGAGCGTCCGCAGCGAAACGGCGTCGCTGAACTGGTGCGCGAAGATGGCGGTGAAACGGTCGATATCGATATCCTGCCGGTCGAGATTGGCGATGCCGAAATAGTCGCTGTCGTCGACGCCGGGCAGCGGACCGTCCAGATTGGCGTTCGCGAAGAAGGGC
Organism: Sphingobium cyanobacteriorum; assembly: GCF_030580935.1. Taxonomy (GTDB): domain Bacteria; phylum Pseudomonadota; class Alphaproteobacteria; order Sphingomonadales; family Sphingomonadaceae; genus Sphingobium; species Sphingobium cyanobacteriorum. Next base: position 119,047 of record NZ_JAUQOM010000007.1, read on the forward strand.
ACGCCATAGACTGGGGTGTTGCGGTCCTGCTGGTGGAAATAGGACAGGGTCAGGCTGGTCGGACCGTCCATGCCGAGCTTGACCGAAGGTGCAATGGCCCAGCGCTTGAAACGCTCGACATCGCGGCCCGGCAGATCGTTGCGGTGAAACATCGCGTTCAGGCGGACGCCGATGAATTCCGACGCCCGGATGTTACTGTCGAGCGTGGCGCGATAATAATCGTCGGTGCCCACGCCCGCCTCGACGATGGTGAGGCTGTCGGCCTGCGGCACCTTCGACACGAGGTTGATCGTGCCACCGACCGAGCCGGACCCGTTATAGACCGAGTTCGCGCCGTTATAGACTTCGACCTGCTGCATGTTGAACGGGTCGGTGCGGCTATATTGCGCGCTGTCGCGCACGCCGTCCTGGGTGATGTCGTTGTTGGCCGAATAGCCGCGCAGGTTGATGCTATCGCCATAGCCGCCGCCGCCCTCGCCCGCGCCGAAGGTGATGCCCGGCACGGTGGTCAGCACGTCGCGCAAGGTCAGCAGATTCTGCTTCTTGATCGTCTGGTCGGAAATGATGGTGATGGTCTGCGGCGTGTCGAGCACCGGCGCGGTATTCTTGGGATTGACGGTCTGGTCGGCGTAGATTTCGCCGGTGACGACGATGGAATCCTGCGCCATGACGGGCGCGGGCGCATCTGCCGCCTGGGCGGGCGCGGTCGCCAGTGCGCCGACACAGCTCAGGGCGAGGAAAGAAACGGAATTTGCGGCAACGGCCATGGATGGTTCCCCTGTTTGGATGGGGGACGGCTATTGCGAATAGTTCTTAATGTCAACGCTAATGCGAACAATTCCTATGAACGAAATTCACGCATGCGATCGAACAGCCAGCACCGGATGGCGCTGGCAAGGTTGGGTGCGGGATCTGCGGCAAGGCGCGCAACATCGATGCGCGCGATCAGGGCATTGATGGGAAGCCCCTCCTGCGCTGCCGCCCGGCGCAGCGCATCCCAGAAAATCGGTTCGAGGCTGATTGCCGTCTGATGACCGGCAATGGTCACGCTCCGCTTGATCGGCGGCGCGAAGGGCGGCCCGGAAGGTTGGTCAGGGCCGCCCGTCATCATCAATACATATGCTGGCCGCCGTTGATCGACAGCGTGCTGCCGGTCACGAAACCGCCCTCTTCACTACAGAAGAAGGCCACGCCGCGCGCGATCTCGCTGGCCTGGCCAAGGCGGCCGACCGGGATTTTCGCCACGATCTTTTCCAGCACCGGCGCTGGCACGGCGGCGACCATGTCGGTGTCGATATAGCCCGGCGCGATGGCGTTCACCGTCACCCCGACCTTTGCGCCCTCCTGTGCCAAAGCCTTGGTGAAGCCATGGATGCCCGACTTGGCGGCGGCATAGTTGACCTGGCCATATTGGCCGGCCTGGCCGTTGATCGAGCCGATATTGACGATACGGCCCCAGCCGCGTTCCCGCATCCCGCCAAATGTCGCCTTGGCCATGTTGAAGCAACCGCCCAGGTTGATGCGCATCACCTCATTCCAGTCGTCGAAGCTCATCTTCGCGAGCACGCCGTCGCGGGTGATGCCCGCATTGTTGACGACGATATCGACCGGGCCAAGCGCTTCGGTCACGGCGGCGCAGCCATCGAGACATGCCTGATGATCGCCCACATCCCATTTGAAGGAGGCAATGCCCGTGGCGTCGCTGAAAGCCTTCGCCTTCTCCTCATTACCGGCATAGTTGGCCGCAACGGTATAGCCCATATCCTTGAGCGCCAGGCTGATCGCCTCGCCGATGCCCCGCGTTCCGCCCGTCACGATCGCCACTCTCGACATATCAGCGTCCTCTTCCAAAGCGGGTCAGTCGATCCAACCCGAAAGTTCGCGGCTCATAAGCCTCTGGTAGAGAATGATAGCGTCGGCCGACGCATTTAGACAGGGCAAATAGGCGAAATTTTCACCACCTTGAGCCAAAAAAACATCTTTCGCGCGCAGGGCTATTTCCTCTAGTGTCTCAAGGCAATCCGCCGAGAATCCTGGTGTTATAACAACTATGTTGCGCACACCGTTTTTAACCAGATCGGTGAGCGTCGCTTCCGTTTCCGGTTCAAGCCACCTTGCCCGGCCGAAGCGCGACTGAAAGCTCATATGCACCGGCAAGGACAGGGCTTCGCGCAGCAGGCGGACGGTCTTGACCGACTGGCAATGATAGGGGTCGCCCAGATGCAGCGTGCGTTCGGGCATGCCGTGGAAACTGGCGAGCAGCGCGTCGGGCGTGAAGTCGAGCGCCGCGACATGGCGTTCGACCGAGGCCACCAGCGCGGCGATATAGGCCGGGTCGTCATGATAGGGCGGCAGGGTGCGGATGGCAGGCTGCCAGCGCATCGCCTTCAGCGCGGCGAAGGCGGCATCGTTCGCTGTCGCCGTCGTCGCGGCGCTATATTGCGGATAGAGCGGCGCCAGCAGGATGCGGTTGCAGCCCGCCGCCTTCATTGCCGCCAGCCGATCGGCGATGGCCGGATTGCCATAGCGCATCGCCCAGTCGACCCTCACCATGTCGCCCATCGCGACTTGCAGCGCCTGCGCGGTGGCGCGGGTGTGAACGGCGAGCGGCGACCCGTCATCGGTCCACACCTGTTGATAGGCATGGGCGGATTTCTTCGGCCGGGTCGTCAGGATCACGCCGCGCAGGATCGGCTGCCAGACCAGCGGGGGGATTTCGACCACGCGCCGGTCGGACAGGAACTCCGCCAGATAGCGCCGCACCGATTTGGCATCGGGCGCATCGGGCGTGCCGAGATTGATGAGGAGGACACCGACCTTGGGCGTCGGGATGGCGGGATGGTCCGGGGGGATGGTCATGCGGTTCCCACTAGCGGAAGGCTGCGCAGCCTTTGCCCTGTCCATGTGTACAGGGCGTTGGCGATGGCGGGGGCAACCAGCGGCGCGGCGAGATCGCCGACCCCTGCGGGATCGGCGGTGCTGCGCATCAGTTCGACCGTCACTTCGCCGATGTCACCGAGGCGCGGCAGGTTCATGCGCCCCAGCAAGGCACGGGTCGGCAGGCTGCGCTCATAGGGAACGGACGCGCCCATGGCATAGGCCAGACCATAGATCAGCCCGCCCTCAATCTGTTGCCGGGCGATATCGGGATTGACCTGATCGCCGGCATCGACCGCGGCGACGATCCGGCTGACGCTCAACCGCGCACCATCCATCGCGGCCTCGACCAGGACAGCGGCATAGGCGCCGTCCATCATATGGGTCGCAATCCCCTGCCCGCTACCCGGCACCCCGCCCTGCCAGCCCCCCATGGCGGCGGCGGTGGAGAGGCAATGGGCCAGGCGCGGATTGCCGCCCAGCATCTGGATGCGGAAGGACATGGCCTCCATATTGGCCAGATGCGCCAGTTCATCGACGAAACTTTCGGTGAAGAAGGCGCCGTGCAGATGGGCGTTGCCGCGCGTGAACCCCAATGGCAGGCCGACATCGGCCGGATAATGATCGACCGCCCAGTTGGGAATGGCATAGGGCGGGGCCATGCCGGCGACCGCCAGCCGGGTCGCCGTATCGGCTGCGCCCGCCGCCGCTTCATGGGGCAGCGCGCCGCCGGCGATCCGCGCCCAGGTCTGCGTCAGGGCGCAGGGGGTCGCGACCTTGGCCAGCCAGCCTTCGATCGCGCCGTTACGGCCAAGCTTCGCCGCCATGCGGGCATGGGCGGGCGCGCCGGGGCGATCCTGGATCACATCTTCCAGCCGCGACCATTGCAGTTGCACCGGACGGCCCATGTCGCGGGCGATGAGCGCGGCCTGCACCCCGGCCTCCCAGTCCATCTTGCGGCCGAAGGAGCCGCCGGCATGGAGCGGATAGAGCGTCACCGCGCGGGGCGAGAGGCCGAGCGCATCGGCGATGGCGTCGCGGGCAAGGCCGGGCGCCTGCGTCGCCATCCACACTTCCGCGCCGTCATCGTTGACGCGCGCGGTGGCGCAGAGCGGTTCCAGCGCCAGATGCAGGCCGGCATCGACCTGATATTCGCTGGCGAGGATGGTCGCCCCCTCAAACACCGGGAGCAGATCGCCCTGCGCATAGAGCCGGCGACCGGATGCACCGGAAAAAGCCTTCTCCAGCCTTTCGTCGATGCTGGCGCTGCTGACCGGCGCGCCGCGCAGGGTGAATACCGGATCGGCAAGGTCCAGCGCCTTGTTCGCCGCCCATGTGTTGCTGGCGACCGCCGCGACCCAGCGGTCCTGCCGCACCAGTTTCAGAAAGCCGGTAACGCCAGCGGGCGCGCGCGTGTCGAGGCCCGCCAGCAGCGCATCGCCGATCGGCCCCTGCCGGATCGAGGCATAGACCATGTCGGGCAGGCGGACGTCGGCGGCGAAATTATGGCTGCCATCGATCTTGGACGGGGTATCGAGGCGTGGCAGATCCTGCCCCGACAGGCGGCCATCCTGCCCCTGGCGCAGCGGCAATATGGCCGGCAGGTCGAAGTTCACACCGTCGCTGGCAATTTCGCCGATCTTCATCCGCCGCTCGGCCCCGTCGGAAATCAGACCGTCCTGAATGTCGCAGCTTTCCCATGCGATGCCCCAGCGCGCCGCCGCCGCCTTGCACAACAGCACCCGCGCGGCCGCGCCCGCATCGCGATAGGCGTCATGGAACATCGGCACCGAAGTACCGCCGCCGGTCAGCATCAGCGCGCTGCGGGTCGCATATTGGCCGATCGCCCAGTCGCCCGCGTCGCCCAGCAGCCGTGTCCAGTCGGTTGCCAGCCATTGGCGCGCCAGCAACGTGTTGGCGTAGAGCGGGCTGAGCGGCGCGCTTTGCACCGCGACGGTGCGCCAGTCGGCGCCCAGTTCGTCCGCCAGTATCTGCGGCAGGACGGTGGTGACGCCCTGCCCCATTTCGGTCTGCGGCACGATGACGATGATCTGGCCGGCCCGGTCGATCTTGAGGAAGGCGTTGACGACCGTTTCATCCGGTCCGGCATTCAGATTGGGCTGGTAGCTGCGCGGCCAGACGCCCCAGGCGATCAGCAACCCCGCCGCCGCGCCGCCGCCGACCAGCAATGTCCGCCGGTCGATGCCCCTGTTCCTGTCCGTTCGCTTCCGCGGTGCGCGCGCCATCCCCGCCTGATAGAGGGGCGTGGCGCGGATGCCTAGCGTTAATCGGCGGAGATCGGCGCAAGCCCCAGCCGGGGGATTTCGATCGCGGGGCAGCGATCCATCACCACCTTCAGGCCTGCCGCTTCGGCGCGGGCGGCGGCGGCATCGTTGATGACCCCGATCTGGAGCCAGACCGATTGCGCTCCGATCGCGATGGCTTCGTCCACAGCCTCCCCCGCCGCGCCGGGACGACGAAAGATGTCGACCATGTCAATCGACACACCGATGTCGGACAGGCGACCCCAGACAAATTCGCCATGGACATGTTCGCCCGCGATCTGCGGATTGACGGGCAGCACCCGATAGCCATGCCCTTGCAGGAAGCGCATCACGCCATAGCTGGGACGATCGGGCCGGTCGGAAATGCCGACGAGCGCGATGGTACGGGTTTGGGCAAGCAGGGTGGCTATGGCCTGCGGGTCGGTGAACGGCATGGGCGTCTCCTTCGCTGTCGAGATGGGGATGCCGCCGGGCGATGCAAGCCGTCACCGATTGAAGGACCATCCCTGCCCCGTTGGGCAAGCCCGTCCATTCGGTCAGGGAGAAGGGGAAAAGGTCAGGCCGTCGCCTTGAGCCAGTCCGCGACCTTCCGTGCAATCGCGTGGAAGGCGCCGGCATGGGGCCCTTCGCCGGCCGCCGGGGGATCGCCAGCGTCAGACCGGCTGCGAATGTCGATCGCCAGCGGAATACGGCCGAGGAAAGGCATGGACAGGTCGCCCGCTGTGCTTTCCGCGCCGCCCTGACCAAAGGGATCGGAGACTTCGCCGCAATGGGGGCAGGCATAGCCGGCCATATTTTCCACCAGCCCGACCATCGGCACGCCGGCCTGGTTGAACAGGCTGACCGCGCGGGTAGCGTCGATCAGCGCCAGATCCTGCGGCGTGGACACGATCACCGCGCCGGCCGGCTTGTGCTTTTGAACCATCGACAATTGGATATCGCCGGTGCCGGGCGGCATGTCGACCACCAGCAATTCGGCATCGCCCCAATGCGCGTCGATCAGTTGCGACAGCGCATTGCCCGCCATCGGCCCGCGCCATGCCAGCGCCTTGCCCGGTTCGACCAGATGCGCCATCGACAGCATCGGGATGCCCAGCGTGCCGGTGACAGGCACCAGCTTCTTGTCGCGGGCGACCGGCTTCTGGTCCTCGCTGTCCATCAGTTTCGCCTGCGACGGGCCATAAATGTCGGCATCGACCAGCCCGACCCGGATTCCCAGTCGATGCAAGGCGACGGCGAGATTGGCGGACAGGGTGGATTTGCCCACCCCGCCCTTGCCCGACGCGATGGCAAGGATGCGCAAGGCCCTGCGTTCAGCGGTCATGGCCAGTCGCACGTCCGTCACCCCCGGCACCGTCAGGGCGCCTTCGCGGATCGCGGCGGCCAGGCCGTCACGCTGTTCCATGGACAATCCGCCCACGTCGAGCGCGATCGTCATCACCCCGTCCCTGACGCGCGGGGGGCTGGCACGGCCGTCGGTCAGGGCGGTCAGGCGGGCGGCGAAATCGTCTAGATCGGTCATGGCGAGGCTCTCTAGGAAAGTTTCGCAGCCTTTGGCACTGTTTTTCGTGAAAAAGCCTTCCTATAGATGAAGCATGAAAAGACTATCCGGGTGGATGCCCGCAATCGCAGCAATGGTTCAAGGCCCCTGGGGCGGCAAGAATGACGGCCCTGACGGGGACGGGCAGAAGGGCGGCGATGGCGGCCCGCGCAATCCGTGGACCCAGCCGGGCAAATCCGGCGGTGGCCAGAAAGGCCCTTCCGCAATCGAGGAATTGCTGCGCCGGGGCCGTGAAAGCTTCGGCCAGGGCGGCGGCGGTGGCGGCGGCTTTGGCGGCCTGCCATCCCGTGGCAGCGGCAAGGCGCTGTGGCCACTGGCGATCGGGCTGGTCGTTATATTGTGGGTGGTGCTCACCAGCTTCCACCGCGTCGGCCCGCAGGAACGCGGCGTCGTGACCATGCTGGGCAAATATAGCCGCACCCTTTCACCGGGCATCAGCCTGACCCTGCCCGCCCCGTTCGAGGCGGTAACGACGGTCGATGTCGAGGAAATCCGCACCATCGATATCGGATCGGTCAGCGCGGAAAGCGAAAATCTGGTGCTGACCGGCGACCAGAACATCATCGACCTGGCCTATTCGGTGCGGTGGAACATCCGCAACCCGGAACTTTATCTGTTCCAACTGTCCGACCCGGACGCCAGCGTGCGCGAAGTCGCCGAAAGCGCCATGCGCGCGGTGTTGGCCAGCGTCAGCCTGGACGATGCGCTGGGCGCGGGCCGCACCGGCATCGAGCAACAGGTCGAACAGAAGATGCAGGAAATATTGGACGGATATCGTTCGGGCATCCGCATTCAGGGTGTCGCGATCAAGCAGGCGGACCCGCCCACCGCGGTCAACGACGCCTTCAAGGGCGTGTCCGCCGCGCAACAGACGGCGCAGACCTATCTGAACGAAGCCCGCGCCGCCGCGCAGCAGGTGACGGCCAAGGCGCAGGGCGAGGCCGCCGCCTTCGACAAGGTGTATGAACAATATAAGCTGGCGCCCGACGTAACCCGCCGGCGCATGTATTATGAAACCATGGAGGGCGTGCTGTCCAACGTCGACAAGACCATCGTCGAAGGCGGCAATGTGACGCCCTATCTGCCACTGCCCGAAATCAAGCGCCGGGCGCAGGCATCCCCTGCCCAGGGCGCCGCCGCCACGGAGGGCCAGTAAGATGCGCCATCCCGTCGCCGCCGCCCTGATTGCCCTGGTCGTGCTGATCCTTGTGGGCAGCACCATCGCGATCGTGCCGGAAACCAAGCAGGGCGTGATCGTCCGCTTCGGCAACCCGGAATATATCGTCAACCGCTATCGCCAGAATGAGAAGTTCGGCCAGACCGGCGCGGGCGTGATCGTGCGCGCGCCCTTCATCGACCAGATCGTCTGGATCGACAAGCGCGTGCTGTCGGTCGAGATGGAGCGGCAGCAGGTGCTGTCGACCGACCAGTTGCGGCTTCAGGTCGACGCCTTCGCCCGGTATCGCATCGTCGATCCGCTGCGCATGTATATCGCGGCGGGCAATGAGGAACGTGTGGGAGAGGCGCTGCGCCCCATCCTGGGCTCCGCCCTGCGCAACGAACTGGGCAAGCGGCCCTTCGCCGCGCTGCTCTCGCCCGAACGCGGCCAGGTGATGGACAATATCGAGGCAGGGCTCAATCGCGTCGCCCGCCAATATGGCGCGCAGATTGTCGATGTGCGGATCAAGCGCGCCGACCTGCCCGATGGCACGCCGCTGGACAATACGTTCACCCGGATGCGGACGGCCCGCGAGCAAGAGGCGGCGACGATCCGCGCCCAGGGCGCCAAGCAGGCGCAGATCATCCGCGCCGAGGCCGACGCCAATGCCGCGCGCATCTACGCCGAAAGCTATGGCAAGGACCCGGCCTTCTATGATTTCTACCGGGCGATGCAGAGCTATCGCTACACCTTCGCCCCCGAACGGGGTGGCCAGACCAATATCATCCTGTCGCCGGACAATGAATTCCTGCGGCAATTCCAGGGACGGCGTTAAACTTTCGTCATGATCCGCCGCGGATCATTACGGAACCAGCGCCATTCAATGAGGGTTAAGGGAAAGCGGCGCAGTCAGGGCTTCCTAAAAGTCCCGCCTTCCTTAATCCTGAAGCTTTGAAGAGGACCGTCACGAGTGCGTTACGCTTATGCCATTACCGGCGCCCTGCTGCTCGGCGGCACCGCCATCGCCGTCACGACCAGTTCCAATGTCGGCGCGCAGGTCGCACAGAATGAAGGATTGCAGGCCGCCGCGCCGGCCGGCGCCCCCGCCAGCCTGGCCGACATGGTCGAAAAACTGCAACCGGCCGTCGTCAACATCTCCACCAAGCAGCGGGTGAAGGTCCAGAACCCGTTTGCCGGCACCCCCTTTGGCGAACTGTTCGGCCAGGGCCAGGGCGGCGGCCAGCCGCAGACCCGGCAGGCCCAGTCGCTGGGTTCGGGCTTCATCATCTCGGCCGACGGCTATATCGTCACCAACAATCATGTGGTGTCGGCCGGGGCGGAAGGCGCGTCGGTGGATTCGATCACCGTGACGCTGACCAACAAGGAAGAATATTCCGCCAAGCTGGTCGGCCGCGACGCCGCGACCGACCTGGCCGTGCTGAAGATCGAATCGACCAAGCCCCTGCCCTTCGTCAAGTTCGGCGACAGCACCAAGGCGCGCGTGGGCGACTGGGTGGTCGCGATCGGCAACCCCTTCGCCCTGTCGGGCACGGTGACGGCGGGCATCATTTCCGCCCTGCATCGCGGCACCGGCGGCAGCTATGACAAGTTCATCCAGACCGATGCGTCGATCAACCAGGGCAACTCCGGCGGCCCGATGTTCGACATGCGCGGCAATGTGATCGGCATCAACAGCCAGATCCTGTCGCCATCGGGCGGCAATGTCGGCATCGGCTTTGCCATCCCGTCCGAACAGGCGGCGCCGATCGTCGACACGCTGCGCAAGGGACAGGCGATCAAGCGCGGCTATCTGGGCGTGCAGATCAGCCCGCTGGGCGAGGATCTGGCCGACTCGCTGGGGCTGGCCAAGAATCGCGGCGAATTCGTCCAGGGCGTGGAGCCGGGCAAGGGTGCGGAAAAGGCCGGGATCAAGGCGGGCGACGTGATCGTCAGCGTCGCTGGCCAGGAAGTCAGCCCCGACCAGAATCTGTCTTCCATCGTCGCCAATCAGCCGATCGGCGCGCGTGTGCCGATCGTGCTGCTGCGCAACGGCCAGCGTCAGACCGTGACCGCCGTGGTGGGCGAACGGCCGTCGGAAGAGGAACTGAACAGCTTCGCCCCCCAGCAGGACGATGATTTCAGCCAGCAGGACCAGAATCCGGGTCAGGCGACGCAACAGTCGCTGGGCATTTCCGCGATCCCGCTGACACCCGGCATCATCCGCCAGCTCGGCATCCCGGCCGACACGCGCGGCATCGTCATCACCGCAGTCGACGGATCGACCGATGCCGGCGCCAAGGGCCTGCGCCGCGGCGACGTGATCATCAGCGCCAACAACCAGCCGGTCGCCACCCAGGCGCAGCTCGACGCTCAGGTCAAGGCGGTGGCGGCCCAGAACCGCAGCGCCATCCTGCTCCAGGTGCTGCGTCGCGGCCAGCCGGTGACATTCCTGCCGGTGCGTTTGCGCGACAAATAAGCGGCACTTGCGATAATAGGTTTCCGTTCTTTAGAATGGAGACGCCATATCAGACCCGTTCGGGCTGAGCCTGTCGAAGCCATCGCCTTCTGCAACGGAAGAGCCCTTCGACAGGCTCAGGGCGAACGGGTTGTTTTTTTGGGGGTGAGGCAGCATGAGCGACGGCATTTTCATCGGCCTTGGCGCACCGGAGAAAGAAGGCCCGGACGGTGCGAAAGGCGTGCCGCAGTCGCTGAACCTGCGCCGCGCCAACCGCCACGGGCTGATCGCGGGGGCAACCGGCACCGGCAAGACGGTGACGTTGCAGGGCATCGCCGAAAGCTTCTCTGCCCTGGGCGTCCCGGTGTTCATGGCCGATGTGAAGGGCGACCTGGCCGGCATCGCCATGGCGGGATCCCCCACCGCGAAAAATGCCGACAAACTCGTCGCGCGCGCCGCCGAAGTCGGCATCCCCAACTATGTCTATGCCGACAATCCGGCGATCTTCTGGGATCTGTACGGGCAGCAGGGTCATCCGGTCCGCACCACGGTCAGCGAAATGGGGCCGCTGCTGCTGGCGCGGTTGATGGGCCTTAACGAAACGCAGGAAGGCGTGCTGACGATCGCCTTCACCTATGCCGACGAGGAAGGATTGCTGCTGCTGGACCTGGACGATCTCCAGGCGATGCTGGCCTATTGCGCGGACAATGCCGATATGCTGTCGACCCGCTACGGCAATGTGACGAAGGCCAGTGTCGGGGCGATCCAGCGGCAATTGCTGCAACTGGAATCCCAGGGCGGCGACCATTTTTTCGGCGAGCCCGCGCTCGACATTCAGGACATGTTGCAGGTGGACGATCAGGGCCGCGGCTATGTGAATGTCCTGGCGGCCGACAGGCTGATGCAGAGCCCGAAACTGTATGCGACCTTCCTGCTGTGGCTGCTGTCCGAACTGTTCGAAACGCTGCCGGAGGTGGGCGACCCCGACAAGCCCAGGCTGGTCTTTTTCTTCGATGAAGCCCATCTGCTGTTCGAGGATGCGCCCAAGGCATTGACCGACAAGATCGAACAGGTGGTTCGCCTGATCCGGTCCAAGGGCGTGGGCGTCTATTTCGTGACGCAAAACCCGATCGACATTCCCGAAGATGTCGCAGGCCAGCTCGGCAACCGGGTGCAGCATGCGCTGCGCGCCTTCACGCCGCGCGACCAGAAAGCGATCAAGGCGGCGGCGGAGACGTTCCGCATCAACCCCGATCTGGATGTCGAGACGGCGATCACCCAGTTGAAGGTCGGCGAGGCGCTGGTGTCGCTGTTGCAGGAGGACGGATCCCCCGGCATCGTGCAACGCACGCTGATCGCCCCGCCCCGCTCGCGACTGGGGCCGCTGGACGCCAGGGAGCGGGCGATCATCCAGTCGACCTCACCTGTTGCAGGCAAATATGACCAGGCGGTCGACCGGGAATCGGCGGAGGAAATATTGGCGGCACGGGGACAGGCCGCCGCTGCCGCCGCACAGGCACAAAAGGCGCAGGCCGAGGCGGACAAGGCCGCCGCCGCACAGGCAAAGGCCGAAGCGAAACAGCGCGAGGCCGAAGCGCGCGAAGCGGCCAGGCCCAGCGCCTTCGACAAGGCGATCCAGTCCGCCACCCGCGCGGCGGGATCATCGGTCGGGCGGCAGGTCGCCAACGAACTGGGCCGCGCCGTGTTCGGCGGATCGTCGCGCCGCAAGTCATCGGGTGGCGGCATCGCCGGCCAGTTGGTGCGCGGCATATTGGGCAGCCTGTTCAAATAGGCTAAGGTGGCGCGCCGGCAGACAGGCGGCGGGCCAGGGAGGCAGAAACCATGAAAGCGACAGCGAGTGGAACAGCTATATTGATGGTGCTGGCGTCGCCGGTGCAGGCCCAAAACGGCATTCATCCCCGTGATGTCGTGACAGCGGCGATCGCCAGCGACATTGCCCGCGACCGTCAGGCCGAGCGCGATGCCACGCGCACGCCCTATGCGTCGCCCGGCTATGGCCGGATCGGGTCGGCCGCGGCAGCCCGCGACGCCTGCGCGGCCAAGGCGCTCCAGCAGGCCGGACGCCAGGCGAAACTGATCGGCCGGCCAAGCGCCAGCAGCATGTCGACCGGCTGGGAGGTGGAAGGCGCGATCGCCCTGCCCGACGGCGGCGATGTCCCCTTCGTCTGTTCAGTGCGCAACGGATCGGTCAGCGGGGTGCTGTTGCGGTGGTAGCAACAGCATGGGATGAAGGACTGGCGGGCCGGCACCGTCAGGGATCATGGCGCGGCGCTAAAGCCGGCTGCGTGGCCATCCTTGCCCGGACAAGGCAGGATGATGGTGGCTGAGCGGGTTGGGAAGGCCCGGCCATAAATCCTGCCCCTCATGTCCCGTCCTTTGCGCAGCCGGTCCAGCATTTCCTGTTCTATTTTCCCGGAAGGCCAATCGCCGCCTTCACCCAGCGCCACTCCTGCCCTACATGGGTCGTCATGAATGCCCCCCTCTATAACAAGGACATATTGCGGCTGGCCGCCAGCATCCCGCATCATGCGCGTCTGGCGGACGCGCAGGCGAGCGTGGAGAAGCGGTCGCCGACCTGCGGATCGCGGGTGACGGCGGACGTGCGGATGGCCGATGGCCGGCTGGCCGCGATGGGGCTGGACGTGAAAGCCTGCGCATTGGGGCAGGCATCGGCGGCGCTGATGGCGGCGCAGGCGATCGGGCTGAGCGCCGACGAACTGGCCGACGCGCGTGATCGGCTGGCCGCTTATCTGTCCGGGGCGAGCGACGATCTCGACTTCTGGCCGGGCCTTGCCGTGCTGGCCCCGGCGCGCGGATACCCCGCCCGTCACGCCTCCATCAAGCTGGGCTTCGAGGCGATCGCCGAAGCCGCCCGCATGGCCGACGCCTGATGGCAGCGCATCCCGCCGTGAGCGCAACCGACATATTATTGTCCGAAGGCGTCATCCTGTTGGGGGCCGCCGTATTTTTCGTGCTGCTGTTCCGGCGGTTCGGGCTGGGTGCGGTGCTGGGCTATCTGGTCGCGGGCGCGCTGGTCGGGCCGCAGGGGCTGGGGCTGGTGGGTGGCGGCGAATCGAAGCTGGCCATCGCGGAAATCGGCATCGTGCTGCTGCTGTTCCTGGTCGGGCTGGAACTGCACCCGGCGCGACTGTGGCGATTGAAACGTGATATCTTCGCGCTCGGCCTGGCGCAGGTGGTGACGTGCGGCTGCGCGCTCACCGCGATCATCTTCTATTCGACCGGCTTTACCTGGGGCGCGGCGATCGCGCTTGGCCTGCCGCTCGCCCTCTCCTCCACGGCGCAGGTGCTGCCGGGGCTGAAATCGAGCGGACGCATCAACTCGCCCTTTGGCGAGAAGGTGTTTTCGATCCTGCTGTTCCAGGATCTGTCGATCGTCCCGCTGATCACCATCGTCGCCGCCCTGTCGCGCAATCCCGATGATGTCGGCGGGCCACCGGGATGGATGATGGCCGCCTATACCGTGGCCGCCATCGCCGGGCTGGTGCTGGCGGGACGTTTCATCCTGCGGCCGTTATTGGCGCTGGTCGGGCGGATGGGCGAGCGTGAACTGTTCGTGGTCGTCGGCCTGTTCACCGTGCTGGCGGCGGCTGCATTGATGCACGCGCTGCACCTGTCGACCGCGCTGGGCGCCTTCGTCGCGGGCGTCATGCTGGCCGATTCGCCCTATCGGCATGAGATCGAATCGGACGTGGAACCGTTCCGGTCGATCCTGCTCGGCCTGTTCTTCCTGGCGGTCGGCATGGTGCTGGACCTGCACGCCGTTGCCGCCAACCCGCTATTCGTGGTGACGATGGCGCTGGCGCTGGTGGCGACCAAGGCGGCAATCATCGCCGGCCTGGCCCGTTTGTTCGGCATGGAATGGCGTCCTGCGATGGGTGCGGGGCTGCTGCTGAGCCAGGGGGGCGAGTTCGGCTTCGTGCTGTTCGCGCAGGCGCAAAATGCGCTGCTGATCGCGCCCGAAGCGTCCAGCCTGTTCAGTGCGATCGTCACTTTCTCCATGGCGACGACGCCGTTCCTGATGCTGTTCGCCCGCCGGTTCGAATTCGCCAAGCCCAGGGAGGGCGACGCCCCGCCCGGCCCGGAGGATGCGCCGCGCGGCAGCGCCATCATCGTGGGCTATGGCCGGTTCGGCCAGACAGTGGCGCAGATGCTGATGGGCCATGGCTTCGCCGTCACCCTGATCGACAAGAAGCCGGCGCAGATCGAGGTGTCGAGCCGGTTCGACATGAAGGTCTATTATGGCGACGGAACCCGCATGGACCTGCTCCACCGCGCTGGCGCGGACGAGGCGCGGCTGATCGCCTTCTGCATCGACGATCCCTCGCTCGACGCGCGTGTGCTCCAGCCGATCGCTGAGGCATTTCCGCAAGCGGCGCTGATGGTTCGCGCGTTCGACCGGCGACAGGTGCTGGCCTTGCAGGAAATGGACCTGGCCGGCATCGTCCGCGAAGTCTATGAATCCGCCATCTGCATGGGCGTGCAGGCAATGGAGGCGCTGGGCGTACCGCAGGAGGAAGTGGAAGAGGTCGAGCGCCAATATCGCGCCAATGACGAACAGCGCCTGGTGCTCCAGATCGAACATGGCAATTTGCTGGCGGCCAAGGACTTAATGTATCGGCCCGGCCGGGCCATGCGCCTGCTGAGCCGGGGGGATGGAGAAGAGGCATGATCGCGATACTGGCCTGCCTGTCTGCGGCACTGGCGATCGGCGCGGGCGCGTTCGGCGCGCATGGCGTGGCCGATCCCAAGGCGGCGGAATGGCTGCGCACCGGCGGCATGTATCAACTGATCCACGCCGTCGCGGCGGTGGCGATACTGGGCGTGGCGCGTGGCGCGGCGGCCGTAATGCTGGTCGGCGCGGCAATCTTTGCCACCTGCCTTTATGTCATGGCGCTGGGCGGTCCCAAATGGCTGGGCGCGGTCACGCCGGTCGGCGGCACGCTGATGATCGGCGGATGGCTGTGGGCGGCCTGGTGCTTCCACCGGCCTTAAAACGCCCTCCCCTTGCCGGAAGGCAGAGCCACGCATAGATTGGGACCATGGCCAACCACGCTCACCACCATCATCAGGAACCGACCGGCGCGAAGCTGGCCGACGCTGCCCGCGCCACGCTGGAGGCGCAGAACGAGCAATGGACGCCGATGCGCGCCGCCATTTTCGATGCGCTGGCGGCCGAGGAAAAGCCCGCATCCGCCTATGACATCGCCGACAATGTATCGAAAGCGCGCGGCAAGCGGGTGGCACCCAACAGCGTCTATCGCATCCTGGACCTGTTCGTGGCGAACAATATCGCGATGCGGGTGGAAAGCGCCAACGCCTATATCGCCAACGCCCATCCCGGCTGTCACCACGACTGCATCTTCCTGGTCTGCGACATTTGCGGACAGGTGACGCATATCGACAATGATCCGATCACATCGTCGTTGCGGATGGCGGCGGAAGCGGCGGGATTCACCCCCCGGCGTGCGGTGATCGAAATGCGCGGCGCGTGCAACGCGCACTGAGCGCCGCTTTGCCATGAACATGGTCGAATGGGGCGCGGCCGCGCTGGGCCTCGTAAACATCGTTCTGGTCGCGCGCCGGTCCTTGTGGAACTATCCGTTCGGCATCGCGATGGTGGCGCTCTATTTCTTCGTTTTTGTCGAGGCAAAACTGTACAGCGACGCGCTGCTCCAGATCTTCTTCCTGGTCATCAACCTCTATGGCTGGTGGAACTGGATGCGGAGCGACCGGATTGCCGATGGCGGCGTTGCGGTCGGGCGGCTCGACCATCGCGCGCGGCTGCTCTGGCTGGCCGGCACGGCGGTCGCGGCGCTGGCATGGGGCGCGATGATGGCGCGCTTCACCGATGCCGCCGCGCCCTTTGCCGATGCGAGCATCGCAGGCATGAGCGTGGCCGCGCAAATCCTGCAATCCCAGCGCAAATATGAAAGCTGGGTCTTGTGGATCGCGGTCGATGCATTGGCGACGGGCCTGTTCTGGAGCCGAGGGCTGGTGGCGACGGCGATCCTCTATGCGATCTTCTTCGGGGTCGCGCTGTGCGGGCTGGTCGCGTGGCGGCGGACGATGGCGCAGGCGGCGGCATGACGATCAGCGTGGTCCTGCATGGGGTCGAGAGCACGGGCAAGTCGGTGCTGGCGGAGCGGTTGGCCGGGCATTTCGGCACGATATGGGTGCCTGAATATGGCCGCACCCATGCCGAAATCCATGGCGTGGCGATGGACGAGGCGGACCTGCTGTTGATCGGCCGGACGCAGGCGGCAATGATCGCGGCGGCGATGCCGCGGGCGAACCGCTTCCTGTTCGCCGACACCGATTCGCTGATGACCGCCGCCTGGGCGCAGATGATGATCGGGCATGTCCCTAAAGACCTGATGACGTATCAGAGGGCCGACCTGTATCTTCTGCTGGAACCCGATGTAGCCTGGGTGCCTGATGCCCTCCGCATCTATGGCGACGATCCGGTCCGGGCGCGCTTTGCCGATATCAGCCGGGCGGTGCTGGAACAGGCGGGCGTGCACTGGGCCTCGATCGGCGGCGATTGGGACGCGCGTTTCGCCCAGGCGGTGACGATCGTGGAGAATTTCGCCCCGCCAAAGTCATTGCAAGGGTTCGACTTGCGCCGAGAAAACGAGTAGGCACATCCCATGTCCAGTCCCGCCACGCCGTTGCTCGATACGGTCAACACCCCCGCCGACCTGCGCCAGTTGCAGCCCGACCAGCTCCGCCAGTTAGCCGACGAACTGCGCGCGGAAACCATTGCGGCGGTCGGTGTAACCGGCGGTCATCTGGGGTCTGGCCTGGGCGTCGTCGAACTGACGACCGCCATTCACTATGTATTCGATACGCCCAACGACAAGCTGGTCTGGGACGTCGGCCATCAATGCTATCCGCACAAGATTTTGACCGGCCGGCGCGACCGCATCCGCACCCTGCGCACAGGTGGCGGCCTGTCCGGTTTCACCAAGCGCGCCGAATCCGAATATGATCCGTTCGGCGCGGCGCACAGCTCGACCTCGATCAGCGCGGCGCTGGGCTTTGCCGTCGCCAACAGGATGCAGGACCAGCCGGGCAAGGGCATCGCCGTGATCGGCGACGGTGCCATGTCGGCGGGCATGGCCTATGAAGCCATGAACAATGCGCGGGAGGCCGGCAACCGGCTGATCGTCATCCTCAATGACAATGACATGTCGATCGCCCCGCCGGTGGGCGGCCTGTCCGCCTACCTCGCCCGGCTGGTGTCGAGCCGCGAATTTCTGGGCCTGCGCGACCTGGCCAAGCGGCTGGTGCGCCGTCTGCCCCGCCCGCTCCACAATGCCGCCCGCAAGACCGACGAGTTCGCGCGCGGCATGGCGATGGGCGGGACATTGTTCGAGGAACTGGGCTTTTACTATGTCGGCCCGGTCGACGGCCATAATCTGGACCAGTTGATCCCGGTGCTGGAAAATGTCCGCGACGCGGCGGAAGGACCGTGCCTGATCCATGTCGTGACGCAGAAGGGCAAGGGCTATGCCCCGGCCGAAGCGGCGGCCGACAAATATCATGGCGTGCAGAAATTCGATGTCATCACCGGCGCGCAGGCGAAAGCGCCGCCCGGACCGCCCAGCTATACCAATGTGTTCGCGCAGGCGCTGATCGCCGAGGCGCAGCGCGACGCCAAGGTGTGCGCCATCACCGCGGCGATGCCGTCGGGCACGGGCCTCGACAAGTTCCAGGCGGCCTTCCCCGACCGGACGTTCGATGTCGGCATTGCCGAACAACATGCCGTGACCTTTGCCGCCGGCCTTGCGGCGCAGGGGATGCGCCCCTTCTGCGCCATCTATTCGACCTTCCTGCAACGCGCCTACGACCAGGTGGTGCATGATGTGGCGATCCAGAATCTGCCGGTCCGCTTCGCCATCGACCGGGCTGGGCTGGTCGGTGCGGACGGCTCTACCCATGCCGGCAGTTTCGACGTGACCTATCTGGCCAGCCTGCCCAATTTCGTGGTGATGGCCGCCGCCGACGAAGCGGAACTGGTGAACATGGTCCATACCTGCGCCGTCCATGACAGCGGGCCGATCGCGGTGCGCTACCCGCGCGGCAACGGCACCGGCGTCGCCATGCCGGCCATTCCCGAACGGCTGGAAATCGGCAAGGGCCGGATCGTGCGCGAAGGGCGGCAAGTGGCCATTCTTTCGCTCGGCACAAGGCTGGAGGAAGCGATGAAGGCGGCCGAAGCGCTGGAGGCCAAGGGCCTGTCCACCACCATCGCCGACCTGCGCTTCGCCAAGCCGCTGGACGAAGCGATGATCCGCCGGCTGCTGACCACCCATGAGGTCGCCGTCACCATAGAGGAAGGCGCGATCGGCGGCCTTGGCGCGCATGTGCTGACGCTGGCGAGCGACCTGGGCCTGATCGACAATGGCCTGAAACTGCGCACCATGCGCCTGCCCGACATTTTCCAGGACCAGGACAAGCCGGAAAAACAATATGCCGACGCGCGGCTGGATGCGGATGCAATTGTCACTACCATCCTGACCGCATTGCGGCATAACAGCGCGAACATGGGTGCGGAGGTCCGCGCCTGAAGCTCTTGATTCAGGGGGACTGATGACGAATGCGATTGCCCGCCATGTCGAGGAACATGGCTTTATTCCGCTGAGCTGGGCGGCCGGGACCAAGGGCGCGGACTATCTGAACCTGGGCGACGCGCTCAGCCCCGCCATGCTGTCGATGCTGACGGGCCTGCCGGTCCAGCATGAACCGATGGTGGGCGACATGCTGCGCATGGCGTCGGTCGGGTCGATCGGGCAAAATTATGCGCGGGGCGAAGTCTGGTTCTGGGGCACGGGTTCGTCCCACTATACCATTGGCGCCGGTGGAGAAAAAACGCTCTACAGCCGGCCGGCAGGCACCGATGTGCATATCTGCTCCACGCGCGGTCCCTTTTCCCGCAAGGTGCTGAACGATGGCGTGCCGGTTGCGCCGGATTCGGCCTTTGGCGACCCGGTGTGGATTTTGCCGGACTTCTATCCGGGACCAGTCGAGAAGAAATGGGATCTGGGCGTCCTCATCCATCTGGTCGACCTGGCCGATCGCGATACCGAAGCGCATCCCAAGGATTATGCCCGCTATGTCGTGCCGGATGAATTTGCCGGATCGGTCAAATTGCTGAACACCGTCACGCCCCGGACGGTCGATGGACTGAAACAGCGGCTGGACGACATTCTCTCCTGCCGCCGGCTGGTGTCGACCAGCCTGCACGGCATGGTCTTTGCTGAAAGCTATGGCATCCCCTGCCTGTATTTCGGGGTGCGCGGCCCGAACAAGGGGCTGGCCATGATCGACCTGGACGTGAATGACGACAAGCAGATCGATACCCGCTTCACCGACCTTTATCTGGGCATGGGCAAGCCGCGCCTGCCCATCTATGTGCAGAATCGCAAGCTGCCGACCGATTGGGCGGATGTGATGCGCGCGGTTGACCGCGGCTGGACGCCGGTGGGCTTTGATGCCCAGCCGATGATAGACGCCTGCCCCCTGCCCGCCAATCCGATCAAGGCGCCCGACGGCGGCACGATATTCGACCATCCGCTGATTCGCGGGATGCCGCTGCTGGGCGGGGAGCGGACGACGCTCTGACTTTCAGGACGACGCTTTGGCGTTCAGAGCGTCGTCCCATGTCATGCCTTTACTGTTGCGACGTGGCGGCGCGCGCGTCCTGGCCGTCGCCTTCGGGCGCGGCGATGATGCTGCGGGTGGTGGCGCCCTTGTCCACCACTTCGGTCGCCGGATCGCCAGCGGTCGAGCGGATGCCCGCCGCCGCATTGGCGCGGCCGGCGGCGCTCAGGGTCGTCGTCTCGCTGGCGCTGCGGGCGGCGGGACCGCCGAACATGGCCTGCATCGCTTCGCTGCGCGAATCGACCACGGCGGCTGCCGGTGTGCCGGGGGCGGGCGGCACCAGCGCGAAATCGGGTGGGATCACCAGCGGCGCCTGGCGCGAAACGGCGAATTCATCGGGGCGATCACGGTTGAACAGGCCGCCACCGCCGCCACAGGCGGACAGGGTTGCAACAAGGCCGGCGGCGAGGATCAGGTTACGCTTCACTTCAAATTCTCCGTCTTTGCGCCCTTGTCGCGCAGCAGCAGCGCGCGCGCAAGCAGGATCAGCACGCCGATGGTGATGGCGGCGTCAGCCAGGTTGAAAATCAGGAAAGGCCGCCATTCGCCGAAATGCAGGTCCGCATAATCAATGACATAGCCCAGCCGCATCCGATCGACGATATTGCCGATCGCGCCGCCCAGGACCAGGCCCAGCGCCGCGACATCCTGCCGCGCGCGCTCCCGCCACATCCACACGCCGACGAAACCGGCGATCAGCATGGTCATGCCGACCAGCGCCCAGCGGGCAGTGTCGTTATCGGCGTGGAAGAAGCCCATGGAAACGCCGCGATTTTCCAGCCAGCGCAGGCGGAAGAAGGGCAGTATCTCGATCCCTGCATCGGCGCGGCTTTTGAGCGCCAGCGGATAGGTGACGCTATATTTGATGAGCTGATCGAGCGCGAGCGTGACGATCGCGACGGTCAGGCCAAGCGGGCGGTGGTTGACGGGCGCGGTCATGCGTCGGCCTTCAGCACATCGTCGCAACGGTTGCAGAGCGATCCGTCCTCCGTCACTTCGGGCAGCAGCCGCCAACAGCGGCCGCATTTGTGCCAGTCGCTCGGCTTGACGATGATGCCGTCGCCCACGCCCATCTCGATGCGGGCGACGATGGCGATCTCGGCGAAGTTCACACCGTCGCTGGGCAGCAATTCACCCATCGTCACATCGGCCTCCAGGCTGGAGCGAATGATCTTTTCGCGGCGGAAGGGTTCGATCGCTTCATTGACCTGTTCGCGCTGGTCGCGCAGCAGCGTCCACTTGTTGTCCAGATGCTGGTTGATCCAATGCTTGTCGATCTCCGGCCATTCCAGGAAATGGACGCTATCCTCGTCACTTGGGAAACGGCTTTGCCAGATTTCCTCAGCAGTGAAGGGGATGATCGGCGCGACATAGCGGACCAGCGCATGGAACAGCGTGTCGAGCAGGGTGCGATAGGCACGGCGCCTGGGGTCGGATTGCGCGTCGCAATAGAGGCAATCCTTGCGAATGTCGAAGAAGAAGGCGGACAGGTCGCTGTTGGCGAAATCGAAGATCGCACGGGTGTAGCGGCTGAATTCAAGCCAGTTTTCGCTATTCGCAACCTTGTCCACGACCGATCTGAGTTCAGCGTCCAGTGTCGCCAGCCGGTGGAGCATATAGCGTTCCAGCTCCGGCATTTCGGCATAGGAAACTGCTTCCGTTTCCTCATCATAGTCGGAAAGAGCGCCGAGCATATAACGGAAAGTATTGCGTAATTTGCGATAGGCGTCGGACGAACCGGCCAGCACTTCCTTGCCGATGCGGACATCATCGAAATAGTCGGTGCTGGCGACCCATACGCGCAGAATGTCCGCGCCGCTTTCGCTCATGATCTTGAGCGGATCGACGCCATTGCCCTTGGCCTTCGACATCTTTGTGCCATCAGCGGCGAGCGCGAAGCCGTGGGTCAGCACCGCGTCATAGGGTGCGCGGCCCCGCGTGCCGCAGTTTTCCAGCAGCGAGGACTGGAACCAGCCGCGATGCTGGTCGGACCCTTCGACATAGAGATCGGCGCGGGTGCCTGCCCCATAGCGGGCCTCCACGACGAAACTGTGGGTGGAGCCGCTGTCGAACCAGACGTCGAGAATGTCGTTCACGACCTCATAGTCATTGAGGTCGTAGTCCGGGCCGAGCAGTGCCTGATGATCCGCCCCGAACCACGCATCCGCACCGCCGGCCTTGAACGCTTCGACGATCCGGGCATTGACTGCCTGATCAACCAGATACTCGCCGCTCTTGCGATGGACATAGAGGGCGATCGGCACGCCCCAGGCGCGCTGGCGGCTGATGACCCAGTCGGGGCGACCTTCGACCATGGAGCGGATGCGGTTCGTCGAGCGCTCCGGCACCCAGCGAGTGTGTTCGATGGCGTCGAGCGCGACTTCGCGCAGCGTCGGGCCGTTGCCGCCACTCAGCACAAGAGAGCCGCTCAACGTGCCCCTGCCGAGTTCCCCCGTCCGGTCCATCGGGATGAACCATTGCGGGGTGCAGCGATAGATAAGCGGGGCTTTCGAGCGCCAGCTATGGGGATAGCTATGCCGCGTGCTTTCATCGTTGCGGACAGTCAGCAATGCGCCCGCGGCCCTGAGATCGCTGCAAATCGGGCCATCCGGTGCGAGCAGCTTCTTGTTGATGACCGACAGCGACTTGTCCTGCGGCCAGATCCAGTCGTCCCGATAGGTGCCATCGCCTTGCACCGCGAATATCGGCGCGAGGGGGAGCGATTTCGTGCCAAGCGTCGGTGCAAATCGCTTGCACAGTTCAAAGTCATCCTCGCCATGGTCGGGCGCCATATGGACAAGACCGGTGCCAGCGTCGGTGGTGACGAAATCGCCGGGCAGGAACGGGCGCGGTTCAGCGAAGAAACCGCCGAGCGCGTGCATCGGGTGACGGGCGGTGGCACCAGCGAGGTCGGAGCCTTTAATACGCAGCACGTTGAACGGGAAGATTCGTGACCCCGCTCCAAATCGAAGCTCAATGTCTCGATTCATCCGAATAAAAAGAGATTCGAGCAAAGCCTCTGCAACCAATATTCTACGACCTCTTGAAAACTCCAAAAGCTCATTCGAACTGGTCGAACGATTCTCCTCACCGACCCCAAAGTCTACGAGGACATACTCAATATCTTCCCCATAAGCGATCGCCTGGTTCACCGGGATCGTCCAGGGCGTCGTCGTCCAGATCACCGCATAAGCGCCAACCAGCTCCGGCGCATTAGGAGCGTCCACGATTTCGAATGCCACGTCGATCTGGGTCGAGGTCACATCCTCATACTCAACCTCGGCCTCGGCCAGCGCGGTCTTTTCGACCGGGGACCACATCACCGGCTTGGCACCGCGATAGAGCTGGCGGTTTTCCGCGAATTTCAGCAGTTCGCCAACGATGGTAGCTTCGCTATCGAACTTCATCGTCAGATACGGATCGGCCCAGTCGCCCATCACGCCCAGCCGCTTGAACTGCTCCTTCTGCACGCCCACCCATTTGTCGGCATAGGCGCGGCACTGGGCGCGGAATTCGGCGGCGGGCACCTCGTCCTTGTTCAGCTTCTTCTTGCGATATTCCTCCTCGATCTTCCATTCGATCGGCAGGCCGTGGCAGTCCCAGCCGGGGACATAGGGCGCATCCTTGCCCAGCAGCGACTGGCTGCGGACGATGATGTCCTTCAGCACCTTGTTCATCGCATGGCCCATATGGATGTCGCCATTGGCGTAGGGCGGGCCGTCATGCAGGATGAAGCGTTCGCGCCCAGCGCGCCGCTCACGCAGCTTGCCATAGAGGTCCATCGCCTCCCACTTGGCGGCGATGGCCGGTTCCTTCTGCGCCAGCCCCGCCTTCATCGGAAAGTCGGTGACAGGGAGGAATACGGTGGCTTTATAGTCGGGCTGGTCGGTCATATGGCTGCGCTTATATTAAACCGTCCGGTTCGAGCAGCTTCGAGCGAAGTCGAGAAGCGCCAGTCGAGAACGGGGCTTCAAGATCAGTTCTCGACAAGCTCGAACCGAGCGGATGTTGGGTCAATCAGGCCCGGTGCCTTAAGCGAGCCGGGGCGTTCCCGCAAGGATTTGCCGCGCATCGTCGCAGTCGCGCGCGATGCCGGCCATCAGCGCGTCGAGGCCATCATATTTCCGTTCGGCATGCAGATAGCGGATCAACTGCACCTCCATGACCTGATCATAGAGGCTTTCGGCGAAGTCGAAGAAATGCGGCTCCAGCAATTCCTTGGGCGGGTCGAAGCTGGGACGGATGCCCAGGTTCGCCGCGCCGTCGAGAACCCGGCCGTCTGCCAGCAGGCCGCGCACCGCATAGATGCCGTAAGCGGGGCGCAGATATGGCCCCATGTCGATATTGGCGGTGGGAAAGCCGATGGTGCGGCCCAGCTTGTCGCCATGCTGGACCATGCCCGCAATCGCGAAGGGTCGGGTCAACAGGCGGGTGGCGGTATCACAATCGCCCGCGCGCAGCGCGTTGCGGATGCGGCTGGAGGAAATGGCCCCCTGCCCGTCCACCACCGGCGCGACCGCTTCCGCCGGCAGGCCGAACTGCGCGAAGCTGCCGACCGTGCCGGCGCGCGCGTGGCCGAAGGTAAAATCCTGGCCGGTGACGACGGCGGCGACGCCCAGGCGATCGGTCAGCAGCGCGACATAGGCGGCGGGATCGAGCGCGGCCAGTACAGGGGTGAAATCGAACACCAGCATCGCGTCGGCACCGGCGCGGGCGAACAGCGCCTGCCGCTGGTCGAGCGTGGTGAGGCGAAAGGGCGGCGTGTCCGGCCGGAACAACCGCATCGGATGCGGATCGAAGGTCGCGACGATCGCCGGTCGCCCCTCGGCACGGGCGCGCGCGATGGCGCGGCCCACCACCGCCTGATGACCGGCATGAAAACCGTCGAAATTGCCCAGCGCCATGATGCTGCCGCGCAGATGCGCGGGGATCGGGGCGCTGCTAGAAAGCCGCTCCATGGCGCGGCCTATAGGGGGGTGCGGGGGGCGTGGCAATGGACCGCCTGCTTACGCCACGAATGCGGTCAGCGCCGCACCAGCGTCACGAAACTATAGGCCGGTCGGCCGTCCAGCGCGGGATGATCGGCACGCGCGATTTCGCGCCAGTGCGCCGGATCGGGACAGGGAATGACGGTGTCGCCCACCGCATCGACATGCACTTGCGTCAGCTCGATCCGGTCCGCCCGGTCCAGGAACAGGCGGTAGATTTCCGCCCCGCCGATGACCATCACGGACGGCGCGGCCGCCTGCGCCAATGCGGCGTCCACATCATGGGCGACCTCCGCCCCCTTGCCCGTCCAGCCACTGTCGCGGGTCAGCACGATATGGCGGCGGCCAGGCAGCAGGCCGGGCAGGCTGTCGAAGGTCTTGCGCCCCATGATCATCGGATGGCCGGCGGTGATCGCCTTGAAATGTTTAAGGTCGGCCGGCAGCCGCCAGGGCAGGTCGCCATCCCGGCCGATCACGCCATTGTCGGCACGGGCGAGGACAAGGACAATCTCGCTCACAGCGACAACCGCGTCACATGCCCCATCTTGCGGCCGGGGCGCGCTTCATGCTTGCCGTAGAGGTGGAGATGATTGGCGGGGTCGGACAGGATCGCCTGCCACTCATGCGCCTCATCGCCGATCAGGTTGCGCATCGCCACGCCGCGCGCGGCCAGGGCGGTGTCGCCCAGCGGCAGGCCGCAGATCGCGCGGACATGATTTTCGAACTGGCTCGTCACCGCGCCCTCGATCGTCCAATGGCCGCTATTATGGACGCGCGGGGCCATTTCGTTGAATACCGGCCCATCGGCGCTGGCGAAAAATTCGCAGGTCAGCACGCCGACATAGTCAAGCGCGTCGGCGATCCTGCGCGCCATCGCGCGGGCCTGCTCCACCTGCCCCTCGATCAGCGCGCCAGCAGGCACGGTCGATGTGGCGAGGATGCCGTCGACATGGACATTGGCGGAGGAATCCCAGAAGCGGACCGCGCCGTCATGACCGCGCACCAGGATCACCGAAAATTCCTGGTCGAAGGTCACGAACCCTTCCAGGATCGCGCTCTGCCGCCCGATCGCGTTCCAGGCGCCGACCGCATCGCCCGGTTCGGACAGGCGGGCCTGCCCCTTGCCGTCATAACCCATGCGGTTGGTTTTCAGGATGGCGCGGCTGCCGACCTGCCCGATCGCGCTTTCCAGGTCGTCCAGGCTCTCGACCGGCGCGAAAGGCGCGGTCAGGCCGCCCAGGTCGCAGACGAAGCGCTTTTCGGCCAGCCGGTCCTGCGCCACGCGCAGCGCCTGCGCGCCGGGGCGGACAAGGCCGTGGGTGGCCAGCACCTCGACCGCGGACGGATCGATATTCTCGAATTCATAGGTGACGACATCGACGCTGTCGGCAAAGTCGCCCAGCGCAGCGGCATCTTCATATTCGCCGCGCGTCCAGTTGGGCGACACATCGGCGGCCGGGCCGCTGTCTTCGGGCGCATAGATATGGGTGCGATAGCCAAGTTGCGCCGCCGCGATGGCGATCATCCGGCCGAGCTGGCCGCCGCCAAGGATGCCGATGGTCGAACCGGGCGCGATCATGGTCATCGGTTACTCTTAATCCTCGACCGTTTCGGCAACGGCGTCTGTCTGGCGCGCACGCCACGCATCCAGCCGGGCCGCCAGCGCGTCGTCGGTGGTGGCCAGGATCGCTGCGGCAAGCAGGCCGGCGTTGATCGCGCCGGGCTTGCCGATCGCCAGCGTGGCGACGGGGATGCCGCCGGGCATCTGGACGATGGAAAGAAGCGAATCCATGCCCTTGAGCGATTTGGATTCGACCGGCACGCCCAGCACCGGCAGGCGGGTCATCGCGGCGGTCATGCCGGGCAGATGCGCAGCCCCGCCAGCACCGGCGATGATGACCTTGAGGCCGCGCGCAACCGCGCCGGTGGCATAGTCATAGAGGCGCTGCGGGGTGCGGTGGGCGGACACCACCTTGCATTCATGGGGGACGCCCAGCGCGTCGAGCGTTTCGGCGGCATGGCGCATCGTGTCCCAATCGGACCGCGACCCCATGATGATGCCGACTGTGACTGCCCCGCTCATACGCCTTCCCCTGATCGTGCGGCATGGCGAGCCGCCCGGAAAGCACAGCCCCTTAGCGGCAGCGGGGGCGTTGGGCAAACGTCAAAACGCACCACCGACACCCCGAACGCTGCGGCTCCCGCGCAGGCGGGAGCATGCCCCCTTATCGTTCCGACAGATAATAGCGGTCGATTGCGCCCAGATCGTCCGCCAGATCATAGACGATCGGCTGGCCGGTCGGGATTTCCAGTTCGGTGATCTCGTCATCGGGGATGTTCGACAGATGCTTGACGAGCGCGCGCAGCGAATTGCCGTGGGCGGAGATGAGGACGCGCTTGCCGGCTTTCAGGTCGGGGGCGATCTTCGCATCCCAATAGGGCAGGACGCGGGCGATCGTGTCCTTGAGGGATTCGGTCGAGGGGATCGGGATGCCGGCATAGCGACGGTCCTTGCTCAGGTCGAACTCGCTGCCCGCTTCCAGCACCGGCGGCGGAATGTCGAAGCTGCGGCGCCAGATCTTGACCTGCGCGTCGCCATGCCTGGCCGCCGTCTCCGCCTTGTCCAGCCCGGTAAGACCGCCATAATGGCGTTCGTTGAGGTGCCAGTCCTTTTCCACCGGCAGCCACAGCCGGCCCATTTCCTCCAGCGCCAGGTTCAGCGTCTTGATCGCGCGGGTCTGGACCGAGGTATAGCACTGGTCGAAGTCCAGCCCCTTGGCCTTCATCAGCCGCCCGGCCGCGCGCGCTTCCTCCGCGCCCTTTTCGGTCACATCCACGTCCCACCAGCCGGTGAAGCGGTTTTCCAGGTTCCAGGCCGACTGGCCATGACGGATAAGGACGAGCGTGGGCATTAGTCGCGTCTCCTGCACGAGATTTGCAAATGATGGCTCGTCCATAACGGGCAAAATCAGTGGTGCAAGCTTGTCCCTGCGCGCCGTCCCACCACATTGCAGTGGACGGGCCGATGGGTTAGCCGTTGCGCTTCAACCGGAAGGACATGGCAGTTGGCATTTGTGAAGGGCGCGTGGCGCATATTGGTCGCGATCAAGGATGGCCTCGTCCTGCTGCTGCTGCTGCTCTTCTTCGGGGCGCTCTATGCCGCCCTCTCCTTCTCGCCCAAGCCGGGCAAGACCATGTCGTCGGGCGCGCTGCTGATCGACCTGGACGGCAGCATCGTCGAACAACCGGCCGAAATGGGCGCGATGCAGTTGCTGGGCGGGTCCGGCCCCGGTATGAAGGAATATCGCCTGTCCGACATCGTCGCCGCGCTGGATGCGGCCAGGCGCGACGACAATGTCAAGGCGGTGGTGCTGAACCTGGACGGTTTCCTGGGCGGCGGGCAGGTGGCGATCGCACGGGTCGGCAAGGCGCTGGACGGCGTGCGCGCGGCCAAGAAGCCGGTGCTGGCCTATGCCACCCTCTATAGCGACGACAGCTATCAGATCGCCGCCCATGCCAGCGAAGTGTGGAGCGATCCGCTGGGCGGCGTCGCGATTCTGGGCCGGGGCGGGTCGAACCTCTATTATAAGGGGCTGATCGACAAGCTGGGCGTCAACACCCATGTCTATCGCGTCGGCACCTACAAGAGCTTCGTCGAACCCTTCACCCGTACCGAACAATCGCCTGAAGCAAAACAGGCCAATCAGGCGCTGGCCGGGGCGCTGTGGCAGAATTGGCAGGAGGACGTGACAAAGGCCCGGCCCAGGGCGAAGATCGTGGCCTATGCCGCCGATCCGCTGGCCGCCGCGCGCGCTTCGGGTGGCGACATGGCCAAGGCGGCGCTGGCCAGCGGGCTGGTCGACAGGCTGGGGGACGAGGCCGCGTTCGGCGCGCGGGTCGCCACCATTGCCGGCGCGGCGAGACAGAACAAGGCGGGCAGCTTCGCGACGATCGACCTCGCCACCTATGTCAAGGCGCGCAAGCCCGCCAATGACGGGCAGATCGGCGTGCTGACGGTCGCGGGCGACATTGTCGATGGCGAAGGCGGCCCCGGCACGGCGGCAGGGGACACGATTTCCGACCTGCTGCTGACCGCGTTGCAGGAAAAGGACTTGAAGGCGCTGGTGGTGCGGGTCGATTCGCCGGGCGGATCGGTCATGGCGTCGGAGAAGATTCGCAGCGCGATCCTGCAAGCGAAGAAGGCCGGGCTGCCGATCGTCGTGTCCATGGCCAATGTCGCGGCGAGCGGCGGCTACTGGATATCGACCCCGGCCGATATCATCTTTGCCGAACCGGACACGATCACCGGGTCGATCGGGGTGTTCGGCATATTGCCGAGTTTCGAAGGCACGCTGGCGAAAATGGGCATCACCACCGATGGCGTCCGCACCACGCCCTTGTCCGGGCAGCCCGATGTAGTGGGCGGCACGACGCCTGCGTTCGACCAGATCATGCAATTGGGGGTCGAGGATATCTATCGCCGCTTCGTCGGACTGGTGGCGCAATCGCGGCGCAAAACTCCCGCGCAGATCGACGCGATCGCGCAGGGCCGCGTCTGGGACGGCGGCACCGCGCGGCAGATCGGCCTGGTCGATCGCTTCGGGGGGCTGGAGGACGCGATCGCCGAAGCGGCGCGACGGGCCAAGATCGATCCCGCCCAGGCGCGCGCCTATGCGATCGAAAAGAAGCCCGATGCCTTCACCCAGTTCATCCAGTCGATCGCCGAGCGCGAACAGGACGACGCCGACGCGCCCCGCGACATGCTCGCGCGGCAGGCGGCGGCGCAGCGCGGCTGGGCCAGCCAAGCGGTGGCGGATGTGCGGGCGCTGGTCACGGGCGCAGGCATCCGCGCCGACTGCCTGGAATGCCGGGGATACGGCGCGCCGCGCCTCCGCAACGCGGCGGAAGAACGCAGCATGATGGCGATGATCGCGGGGTTGTGGCGGTAGGACGCGCTGTTACCCTGAGGGGTATAAACATGGGCTAATCGCTTGACATATCCTCCACGCATAGATTCCCATGCGCGATGGAGGCATTATGCAGCAGCGGCAAAATCACACCACACAGCAGATCAAAGCATTTTTAAGATATGATCGCCCAGTGATGGCTTTTCTAGTTGCTTACAGACGTGTGATTGGCTCTTTTGTAGCCACAATTACTGTAATCATAGCCGTTAAGTTAGGTGTTTGAAACTCAGTCACACCTCATCCCGATACACCGGCAACCCCAGCCCACGCCGGATCGCCATCGCGCGCAGGGTAAAGCCCAGCAGCGCTGCGATGACGCCCGCGACCGGCACGTCCAGCCCGACCCAGCGCAGCGCCACGAACAGGCCGGAAGCGAAAGCGGCGACGGTTACATAGAGTTCCGGGCGCAGCAGGATCGACGGCTCGCCGGCCAGCAGGTCGCGCATGATGCCGCCGACGCAGCCGGTGACGACACCCATCATCCCCGCGACAAAGGGCGGGATGCCAAAACTCATCGCCTTGGCCGCCCCGAACACGGCGAAGGCGGCCAGGCCGATCGCGTCGAGCCAGTCGAGCGCGCGGGCGCTCCACCAGCGGCGGGGGGTGAACCACACGACCAGGGCCGCCCCCATGCAGGCGATCGCAGGCACCGGATCGACCACCCAGAAAACCGGCGCGCCGATCAGCAGGTCGCGCACCGTGCCGCCCCCCACCCCCGTCACCAGCGCGAAGAAGGCGAAGGTCACGAGCGTCTGCCGCAACCGCGCCGCCGCCAGCGCGCCGGAGGCGGCAAAGACGAAAGTGCCACCGATGCTGAGGGTTTCGAGCACCGGGCCGATCGAGGTGACGAGCGAGGGATTAGGTGAGAGCATGACGCGATCTAGCCCTTTTCCCGGCAGGATTGAAGCGCTACGCGGCCGCCCTCGACTATCCCGTTCCCAAGCGCGGGCGTTGCCCTTATTTCCGTCCCTTCTCCGCCGCGAGGCGGCTCATCAGGATCGCGGCGCGCTTGGCCTGACGCTTCATGCTGACAAGGTCCACTTTCTCTGCCGGGCTGTGATCGCCGCTGGAGGCGGGGCCAAGACCGACCAGTCCGTCCACGTCCGCCGCGACGAAGCTGATGTCGCCCGCGCCGCGTTTCAGTGGATCGAGCGCAGGCATTTCGGCCAGGCCAAGATCGCGATTGATGCCGTTCAGCCTGGCCAGCAGCGCCCTGTTGCCATCGGTCGGGGCCATCGACGGATAGCCAAGGTCAAAGGCGATGCTGGCCCCGGTGCCGGTCAGGTGCCCGGCATTCACGATCGCCTGCATCTTCGCCTGCACCCGCCTTGTCTGTTCTTCGCTCAGCGTGCGGAAGTCGCCCTTCGCCACCGCGACCGGCGGGATGATGTTGGTCTTGCCCGTCACCGCGATGCGCACGCCATCCTTGTCGATATCGGCACTCTGGCCGCCGCCGATCAGGCCAACGTTGAAGGTCAGATCGGGTTCGGGCAGTTCCTTGCGAAAGGCCGTGATGATGCGGGCCAGTTCGTAGATCGCGCCGTCCCCGGCGCTGGCGGAGAAGATGCCCGAACTATGGCCGGACGTGCCGGTCGCGGTCAGCGTCCAGCTGTTGGAGGAGCGGCGGGCGATCGAGCCCATGTCCTTGCCCCCCTCCTGGCTCAGCCCTTCAAAATCGAGCGCCACGTCGGCGCGCTTGCCGGCCGCGATCAGGTCTGCGCGGGCGACGCTGACCGGATCGCCCGAATCCTCCTCGTCCCCGGTCAGCACCACTTCGATATGCGCGTTTTTGAGCGTACCCGCCGCCTGCATCGCCCTGAGCGCCAGCAGCATCGTCGCCACCCCGCCCTTGTCATCGGCCGCGCCGGGGCCACGGGCGAAGTCGCCTTCGCGCACGAACGTCTGGAACGGCGAGTCCGGTTCGAACACGGTGTCGAGATGGCCGATCAGCAGCATCTTCGTGCCGCCCGCCCTGCCCTTGTGCACCGCGATCAGGTGGCCCGCCCGCTTTGCGGCGTCCATCGGCTTCCAGGTGACGGTGAAGCCCAGCGCCTCATATTCCGGGCGCAGCATATCGGCGACCGCCTTCACCCCCGCCAGGTTCATCGACCCGCTATTCTGGTTCACCAGCCGTTCGAGCAGCGCCACGGCCGTCTCATGGCCCGCATCGACCGTTGCGCCGATGGTCCGTTCGGCCGGGCTGAGCGCGGCATGGGCGACGGGCGCGCCGCCCAGAAGCAGCGCGCCCATAACCAGCGACCGGATCACTTGGCCAGTTCCGCCTCGATCGCGGCGATCAGCGCCGGGTCATTGGGCGCGGTGGTCGGCGCGAAACGCGCGGCGACGCTGCCGTCTTTGGCGATCAGGAATTTTTCGAAATTCCACAGCACTTCGGGCACCGGATTGGGGGTCATGCCATAGCCTTTCAGCTTCTCGCGAAACGCATCGCCCTCGCCCTGCGCCTCCGGCTGCGCACTGGTCAGCGCGGCATAGAGCGGATGCTTGTCCGGGCCGGTGACGACGATCTTTTCGAACATCGGAAAATCCACGCCGAAATTGGTGGTGCAGAAGGTCGCGATCTCGTCATTGCTGCCCGGCTCCTGCGCGCCGAAATCATTGGCCGGGAAGCCCGCGACCACCAGCCCCTTGTCCTTGTAATCGGCATAGAGCGCCTCCAGCCCTTCATATTGCGGGGTCAGGCCGCATTTGGAGGCGACATTGACCGCCAGCACCACCTTGCCCGCATACTCGGCCAGGCTCGCGTCCGCGCCCTTGATAGTCTTGAGCGGGATTTGCTGGATATCGGTCATGTCTCGTCTCCTTGGGAATCAGGTCGGGGCGGACCTTGGCATCAAATCGCCGCGCCGAACAGATGCCCCGCGCCCGCCGTCGCCGCCATCGCCAGCGCGCCCCACAACAGCGTCCGCATGATCGAGCGCAGCGGCTTTGCCCCGCCCAGTTTCGCGCCGACATGGCCAAGCAGGACGAGGCAGAGCAGGCAGGTGCCCACGATCGCCGGGATCGCGCCGCTGGCCGGTGCGATGGCCGATGCCAGCACCGCCGGGGTGGCGCCCACGGCAAAGCTGGCGGCAGACGCCAGCGCCGCCTGCACCGGGCGCGCGGTCGCAATGTCGGAAATGCCTAGTTCGTCGCGCGCATGGGCGCCCAGTGCATCCGCCTCCATCAACTGCTGCGCCACCTGCCCGGCAAGCTCCAGCGTCAGGCCACGATCGACATAGATATCGCGCAACTCCGCCCATTCAGCATGGGGCTGGGCGGCGAGCGCCGCTTTTTCCTTGGCAAGGTCGGCGCGTTCCGTATCGGACTGGGCGCTGACCGACACATATTCGCCGGCCGCCATCGACATGGCCCCCGCCACCAGCGCGGCGATGCCGGTCAGCAGGATGGTTTGCGCGTCCGCGCCGGACGCGGCGATACCCGTCATCAGGCTGGCGGTCGAAATGATCCCGTCATTGGCCCCCAGCACCGACGCCCTGAGCCAGCCGACGCGATTGACATAATGGACCTCATGATGCGGCTGTGCGGATGCGGTCTGCGTGTCCATGACGTCCCCCTCTTGTCTGCCCTATCCTGGCGTTCGCCGGCCACGAAGTCGAGCGTTCCATGGTCCATCCGCCTGCGCAAGCAGGCGCATGGAAATCAGGTCGCCAACCCTTCCGCCTTTTCCGCCAGTTCCAGCCAGCGTTCTTCGGCTGCATCCTTTTCGGCCCGCGCCTTCTCGATCGCGCCGGTCAGGGCGTCGAACCGCTTGCGATCGCGCGTGAACAGGGCCGGGTCCGCCAGCATATCCTCGTCCCGCGCAATCGCCGCTTCCAGTTCCTCGACCCGCCGGGGCAGCAATTCAAGGTCGCGCTGGTCCTTGTAACTGAGCTTGGCCGATACCGGCTTTGGCGGCGGCGGCGGCGCGACCGCCTTCTTCTCCTGCCGCACCGCCTTGCGCGGATCGCGCTTGGCGATCCAGTCGGCATAGCCGCCGACGATCACGTCGACCACGCCGGTCCCGTCCAGCCCCAATGTCACGGTGACGGTGCGGTCCAGAAAATCGCGGTCATGGCTGACGATTAGGACGGTGCCGTCATAGTCGGCAATCACTTCCTGCAACAGGTCGAGCGTTTCGAGGTCAAGGTCGTTGGTCGGCTCGTCCAGCACCAGCAGGTTGGATTCGCGGGCAAATTCGCGCGCGAACAGCAGGCGCGACCGCTCGCCGCCCGACAGGGTCGCCACCTTCGCCTCCGCCAGGCCCGGATCGAACAGGAAATCCTTGAGATAGCCATGGACATGCTTGCGCACCCCCCGCACGTCGATCCAGTCGCCCCCTTCGGCCAGCACGTCGCGCACCGTCTTGTCGCCCTGCATCAGGCTGCGCTGCTGGTCGATGAAGATCATGTCCAGTGTCTTGGCCAGCGTCACGCTGCCGCTGTCGGGCGCGAGTTCGCCGGTCAGCAGTTTCAGCAGCGTCGATTTGCCCGCGCCATTGCCGCCCACGATGCCGATCCGGTCGCCCCGCTGCACCCGCAGCGACAGGTCATCGATGATGGTCCGATCCCCGAACGCCTTGGTGACATGCTCGACCTTGATGACGCTCTTGGTCTTGCTGTCGTCGCTGGCCACGGCGATCTTGGCAGTGCCCTGCGGCCCCTGCATCGCGGCACGCTGGGCGCGCATTTCCCACAGTTTCGACAGGCGACCCTGGTTGCGCTTGCGCCGCGCGGTGACGCCCCGTTCCAGCCAGTGCGCCTCCAGCTTCAGCTTCGCGTCCAGCTTTTCGGCCGCGCGCGCCTCCTCGGCATAGACCGCCTCCATCCACTGCTCGAAGCCGCCGAAGCCGATTTCGTTGCGGCGCATGATCCCCCGGTCCAGCCACAGCGTCTGGCGCGTCAGCCGCGTCAGGAAGGCGCGGTCATGGCTGATGACGATGAACGCGCCAGTATAGCGCGCCATCCAGTTTTCGATCCAGTCGATCGCGGCGATGTCCAGATGGTTGGTCGGCTCGTCCAGCAACAAAAGGTCCGGCTCGCTTGCCAGCGCGCGGGCGATGGCGGCGCGGCGGCGCTCGCCCCCGCTCGCGGTTTTCGCCTCGCGCGACAGGTCGATGCCAAGCTGGTCGGCGATCGCCTCCACCTCATGCGCGGGTGGCGCGAATTCGCCCGCCAGCGCGAAATCATGCAGCGTGGCGAAGGGCGTCACGTCCGGGTCCTGCTCCAGCGTGATGACCCGCGCGCCCGGCTGCACGGAGCGCACCCCCTCGTCCGCCTCGATCTGACCACCCAGCAATTTCAGCAAGGTCGTCTTGCCCACGCCGTTGCGGCCGATCAGCGCGAGCCGGTCCTTCGCGCCGACGGCGATGTTGAGGCCGCGAAACAGCCAGTGAGAGCCTTGCGAGAGGCCAAGATTTTCGAACGAGAGGATCGGTGCTGCCATGCTCGTGCAGCTAAGGCCTGTGACGGCTGGGGGCAAGAGTGGAACCGGAAAGCTGTCCCACGGCTTTCAACGCATGTCAGCGTCCATTCATCGCATCCGGTTCACATGCGGGTGCAACGCTCATAGAGGAGACATATCCATGAAATCCGCTCTCGCCCTGATGGCGCTCGGCGTCGCCGCCCTTCCCGTGGCGGCCTTGGCCCAGACCAGCGTCACCATCGCCGAGACGGCGCCGGTGGTGACATTGAACGTCACCGAAAGCGTCGAGGCCGCGCCCGATGTCGCGACCATTGGCACCGGCGTCCAGACCCGCGCGCTCACCGCGCAGGCCGCCATGCAGGACAATGCCGCCAAAACCGACAAGCTCATCGCCGCGCTCGCAAAGGCTGGCATCGCCCGGAAGGATATCCAGACCAGCGGCATCACCCTGTCCGCCCAATATGATTACAGCAATCAGGATGGAAAGCCCGAAGGGCCGCGCTTCATCGGTTATGAGGCGTCGAATCAACTGACCGTGAAACTGCGCGATATCAAAAAGGTCGGCGCGTCGCTGGATGCCATGGTCGCGGCAGGCGCAACCAGCATCAGCGGCCCAACCTTCTCCATCGACGATCCTTCGCCGCTGATCGTGCAGGCGCGTGGAACGGCACTCAGGAGCGCCAAGGCGCAGGCGGATTATTATGCGCAGGCGGCGGGCTTCCGCACCGCGCGCCTCGTGTCGATCAGCGAAAGCAGCAGCGGCGGGCAGCCGCCGATGCCGATGCTGCAAAGCGCCCGTTTCAAGGCGGACGCAGCCCCCACCACCCCGGTCGAACCCGGTCAGGTCAGTGCATCGGTGACGCTGACGGTGCAATATGCGCTGGACAAATAAGGCGCTTCATTCAACCATGATCGTCATCCCCGCCTGCACGCGATGATCAAGGACAGAAAAGGCGGCGATGCTTGTGCGTCGCCGCCTTTTCTGTTCATCTGCGCGCCATTCACCACCTGTTCAATGCCTGTCGCCTATGCCATGCCCATGATGATGAAGAGGAAGAAGCTGACGGCTGCGATCGCGGCGGTGCTTGCCCTGGCGGTGGGCATCCCTGCCGCCGACGCGGGCAATCGCAGGGACGAACAGGATGCCGCACGCCGGGCGATGCTGGACGGGCAGGTCATGCCGTTCGCGATGATCAAGCGCCGCGTGGATGCGGCGGTCGGCGGCGCCACCTATGTCGGCAGCGAATTCAATCCCGGCTCCAACCATTATCGCCTGAAATATGTGAAGGACGGCAAGGTCATGTGGGTTGATGCGGACGGCCGGACCGGCGATATCATCGGCATGGCGCGCTGACCCGCGCGCCGCACAACACCTGTTCCATAACAGAAAACGGAAAAGCCCCATGCGTCTGCTGATCGTCGAGGATGAACCGAATCTGGGCCAGCAGCTCAGGAACACGCTGGAGGGCGCGGGCTATGCCGTCGACCTCGCCACCGATGGCGAGGACGGGCATTTTCTCGGCTCGACCGAAAGCTATGACGCGGTGGTGCTGGACCTGGGCCTGCCCACGATCGACGGGCTGACCGTGCTGGACCGCTGGCGCAAGGAAGGCCGCGCCTTTCCCGTGCTGGTGCTGACCGCGCGCGATAGCTGGTCGGACAAGGTTGCCGGGCTGGACGCGGGGGCGGACGACTATCTGGCCAAGCCGTTCCAGAGCGAGGAACTGATCGCCCGGCTGCGCGCGCTCATCCGCCGCGCATCGGGCAATGCGTCGAGCGAGCTGATCGCGGGCGATGTACGGCTCGACACCCGTTCGGGCAAGGTGACGCTGAAGGGCGATCCGGTGAAGCTGACGGCGCAGGAATATAAGCTGCTGTCCTACCTGCTCCATCACAAGGGCAAGGTGGTGAGCCGCACCGAGTTGATCGAACATATCTACGATCAGGATTTCGACCGCGATTCCAACACGATCGAAGTGTTCGTGACCCGCATCCGCAAGAAATTGGGGGCCGATGTCATCACCACGATCCGCGGGCTTGGCTACAGCCTGGATGAGCCGGGGCGGTAAACATCATCGCCCTGCCTCTCCGTTCGGTTCGCGCTTGTCGAGAACGGGTTCTGGCGCCCGTTTATCGGCTGGCCTCTTTCCGACTGCGCTCGAAGCGGCTTGAACCGAACGGCTTTTCGTGACTGACGCGGCAAGCCCTCCCCCCGTCCGTTCCACCGGCTCCATCAGCCGGCGGATGATCGGCATCGCCGCCCTGTGGATCAGCGTGCTGTTGCTGGGCGGCGGCGTGGCGCTGGACCGGGTGTTGAGCGATGCAATCACGCGCAATTTCGACGACGGCATGAACTATGTGCTGACCGCGATGATCGCCGCGTCGGAAATCGGCCCGGACGGCGAAGTATTGTTCAATCGCGAACTGGCCGACCAGCGCTTCCTCGAACCCAATAGCGGGCTTTATTACCAGATCAGCGCCAAGGGGCATGAGGACTGGCGCTCGCGCTCGCTGTGGGACCGGGCGCTCAAGGCACCGGCGGACCATCATGACCGGCACTTGCATGTCTATGACAGCAAGCAGTTTCCCGGCGAGGATCTGCGCATCATGGAGCGCACCGTGCTGCTGCCCGGCTCCAACACTCGCTGGCTGTTCATGGTGGCGCAGGCGCGCGAAGGGCTGGACGGGCAGATCAAGACGCTGCGCTCCACCCTGTTCAAGAGCTTCACGCTGCTGGCGATCGGGCTGTTCGTGCTGGCGAGCCTCCAGA
This sequence comes from Sphingobium cyanobacteriorum, assembly GCF_030580935.1. Classification (GTDB taxonomy): domain Bacteria; phylum Pseudomonadota; class Alphaproteobacteria; order Sphingomonadales; family Sphingomonadaceae; genus Sphingobium; species Sphingobium cyanobacteriorum. The sequence goes on from NZ_JAUQOM010000007.1 coordinate 157,235, forward strand.
CCATCTATGGCTTGCGCCCGCTGCGCAAGGTCCGGCTGGAGATCATCAGGATGCGCGGCGGCGAAAAGAGCCGCGTGACCGAACCCATGCCGGCCGAAGTGCTGCCCATGGTCGAGGAGTTGAACGCCCTGCTGGCCCATAATGAGCGGCAAGCGGAGGAGGCGCGCACCCATGCGGGCAACCTTGCCCATGCGCTCAAGACGCCGCTGACCGTCATCATGAACGCCGCGACCGCGCAGGCGCCGGACCTGGGCGACGCGGTGATCCGCGAGGCGACGACGATGCGGCGCCAGGTCGACCATCATCTCGCCCGCGCCCGCGCCGTGGGCCGGCGCGGCGCGGCGCAGAGCCGCGCGGATGTCTGGGCCAGCCTCACCGCCGTCGAACGCGCGGTCCAGCGCCTCTATCCGCACGCGCGCGTCGACATGGATGGCGACCGGCAGGCCGCCGTCCGGGTCGAGCGCCAGGACCTGGACGAGATGCTGGGCAACCTCATCGAGAACGCCGCCAAATATGGCGGCGGCAGCGTGTTCGCGACGGTCGTGGCGCGTGCGGACGGCATGGTGGAGATTCAGGTCGAGGATGACGGCATGGGCATTCCCGAAGCCGACCGGGTGCGCATTTTCGACCGTGGCGTGCGGCTGGATTCGGGCAAGCCCGGCACCGGCCTTGGCCTTGCCATCGTGCGCGATGTGGCGGAAATCTACGGTGGGTCCGTGACGCTGGAGGAAAGCGAGGATCTGGGCGGGCTGCTGGTCCGGTTGCGGTTGCCCGCCGCTTGACGGCCGGGATACCCCAAGCGCGCCTTTATGGCCCGTGATCATGCCGCACGTTCAGGAAAATTCGCTTCAGACCGCCCCCGCGCATCCGCGCCTTGCCATCGCCCGCCGCAGATGCGAAGCAATAGCATCACAGCGGCGACGCGCGGCTGGAACAGGATAGTCATGCGGCAGCACCTATATTTCATCGCAGGATGCATCGCGATCGCTCTGGGTACGGTGGGCGCGTTCCTGCCATTGTTGCCGACCGTGCCGTTCATGATCCTGGCCGCCTTCTGCTTTGCGCGGTCCAGTCCCCGGCTGGAGGCGAAGCTGCTCGATCACAAGCATTTCGGCCCGCATATCCGCCGCTGGCGGGCGCGCGGCGCGATCAGCCGCAAGGGCAAGACAGCCGCGCTTGGCGCTTTCGCCTTCAGCGTGGTGCTGGCACTGATCTTCTCGCCATGGCCCTGGTTTCTGATCCCGGTCGCGGCCGCGATGATTGGCGGCGGCTGGATATGGACCCGCCCGGAGGCGTGAAGCGCAACGACAAACCGCGCCCTTCCTCCAGGATGCGGCGGGGATTTCAGTTCATCGCCAGAATCATGTTCCGCACCTGCGGATAGACCTGCTTTTCCCATTTGCTGCCGGAAAAGACGCCATAATGGCCGACGCCCGGCTGGAGGTGATGGCGTTTCATATGCGGGCGCAGGCCGGTGCACAGGCCATGGGCGGCAGAGGTCTGGCCCACGGCGCAGACATCATCCTTCTCCCCCTCGACCGTCAGCAGGGCGGTCTTGCGGATCGCGCCGGGATCCACCTTGCGCCCGCGCACCATCAATTCCCCCTTGGCCAGCAAGGTCCGCTGGAACACCATGTCCACGGTTTCAAGGTAGAATTCCTTGGTCATGTCGAGGACCGCGAAATATTCCTCGTAAAATGTCTTGATCCGGTCCGCCTCCACCGTCTTGCCATCGGCCAGCAACTGATAGAGTTCGCGATGCTGCCCGCCATGCCGTTCCAGATTCATGGATACGAAGGCGGAGAGTTGCACAAAGCCCGGATACACTTCCCGCCCGCGCCCGGCATAACGGAAGGGAACGACCGAAATCAGATTTTCCTCGAACCAGGCGATCGGCTTTTCATTGGCCAGATCGTTGACCACGGTTGGCGCGGCATTGGGATCGATCGGTCCGCCCATCAGCGTCATCGACCGCGGCGTCGCCTTGTCCTTGTCCTCCGACATCAGCGCCACGGCGGCGAGCGCGGGAACGCAGGGCTGGCACACCGATACCAGGTGCGCACCCTCGCCCATTTCCTGGAGGAAGCGAATCACATAATCGACATAATCATCAAAGCCGAAACGCCCGGCCGCCAACGGCACATCGCGCGCATTTTTCCAGTCGGTGATGTAAACATCATGGTCGCGCAGCAATGTTGCAACCGTGCTGCGCAGCAAGGTCGAAAAATGGCCGGACATCGGGGCCACCACCAGCACTTTGGGCTGATGCGCCTCCACTTCGTCCTTCACGAAATGGAGCAGGTCGCCGAACGGCAGGTCGAGCGCGATCTCCTCCCGCACCGAAACCTCGGCATTGCCGCTGGTCACGCTGTGAATATCATAGGCCGGCCGCTTATGCGTCAGCTTCGCGCCCTGAAAGACATCCATCAGCGCAAACATGCGTCGCGGCATGGCCCAATCGGCCATCGGCCCCATCCTGTCCCGCATGTTCAGCGCCCATTGCGCGCCGAGTCGCGCCGGGGCGAGCATGTCGTTCCAAGCCTGATAACCACTATAAAGCATACGCATAGCGAGATTTGAGCCTTAATTTGTGTCCGCGAACCGAATCAGTCTTTAGCTGAAACGCTATACAATCTTTTTGTGTTGCACTGCATCATCATAAATGGGACGTTGAGGTGAAGCGGAGGACAGGCATGGCGGTCGCGGAACTCACTCTTTCAAGCAAGAATTATTCTTCATGGTCGCTGCGGGGCTGGCTGCTCTGCCGGCTGGCGGGGCTTGAGGTGGCCGAAAAGCTGATTGCGCTGGACGACCCGGAAAACCGGGCGGAATTGCTGCTGCTCTCACCATCCGTGCTGGTGCCGCGCCTGACGCATGAAGGCGCCAGCGTGTGGGACACGCTGGCGATCGCGGAATATCTGCATGAACTTTATCCACAGGCCGGCATGTATCCCGCCGACCGCATCGCCCGCGCCCATTGCCGGTCGGTGTCGGGAGAAATTCATTCGGGCTTCGCCAACCTGCGATCAGCGCTGCCGATGAATTTGAAGGTGCGCCATGCCCGCTTCCCGATCTTTTCGGGCGCCAAGGCCGATATCGAGCGGATCGAGACGATCTGGGCCGAATGCCTGGACAGCCATGGCGGCCCCTGGCTGTTCGGAAAGGCGCCCACGGTCGCCGACGCCATGTTCGCCCCGGTGGCACAACGTTTCCTGACCTATGCCGTGCCGGTGTCGCAGACCACGGCCGCCTATTGCCAGACGATCAATGACTGGTCGCTGATGCGCGAATGGATCAAGGCAGCGCGCGCAGAGCCGGAAGAAATGGCTGAACTGGAAGTGGAATTCTGAAGGGGCTTTTCCCCGGCCATGCATCTGGATGACCGGATTGGCGGGCCTGCCCGCCGACCGGCATGGAAAGCAGGGTCGAAGTCAGGGCGATCCGCGACGAAAGTGCCGCACCAAGGCCATCGGCCTGCCATGACCCGTCACGTCCCGATCCCCGCCAGCCATTCGCCGATCATCGCCCGACCCGCCGCCACCGCGACCGGGCCGTGCCGATCATGATCCTCGCGCAGCGCGACGCCGCATTGCTGCGCCACGTCCAGATCGGCCCAGAAATGGGTCAGCCATTCCTCGAAACGGGGGTCCTGGCCCATTTCGGCATGGAATTGCAGCGCCAACAGGTTCGGGCCGCGCCGGAATGCCTGATGGGCATAGCGGCCGGTGGACGCGAGCAACTCGACATTGGCGGGCAAATCGAACGTGTCACTGTGCCAGTGCAGGATCGGCACGCCGTCGATATGGCGCAGCGGCGACGCCGCGCCCGCGCCGTTCACATGCACCGGCGCAAAGCCCAGTTCCATATGCCCGCCGGGATAGACCCGCGCACCCAGCGCCGCCGCGATCATCTGGCTGCCCAGGCACACGCCCAGCGTCGGCCGGTCGACGGCAAGCCGCGCGCGCAGTTTTTCAAGCTGCACCGCAATCCAGGGATGACGATCCTGTTCATACACCCCCATCGGCCCGCCCATCATGATCAACAGGTCGGGGGCACACAGATCGACATGGGCGAAATCCGGGCTGGCGACATCGATGCGGTCGATATGATAGCCCGCCGCCTCGATCGGCTGGAGATAGCCTGCCGCACCTTCACGCGGAACATGTCGGACGATCAACGCTCTTTTCATTGCTGATCGGGATACTAGACAATTGCAGCGGCCGTCGCCACCCCAAGCTTTCTTGACCTGTGACAATCCATGCTATTGGCAGCGCTACCGGCCGGCCCCGCCGCTATCGCCCGGCGCCAGCGTCCGTTTATAGTCGATCTTTATGCGCACCCAGCTTCCAACCATCATCTTGCCGTTGAGCCGGGGCGGCCGCACCAGAAATTGCCAGGCGGCCAGGCGCACCGCCCGCGCCAGTCCCGATCCGGGCGGCGATTCCCCCAGTGTCTGACAATTTTCGACATGGAAATGATCGACCGTCTTGCACGCGACCAGCCCATAGCCTTCGGCCGGGGCATTGGCGGGCAGATAGGGCGACAATTCGGCGTCGGTCGGTCGCCGATACCATTCCGCCTCGAACAGTTGCACGCCCCCTGGCCCTTCGCCCGGCCCCGCCACGGCGGCGCTGTCGCCCTGCCCCGCACCCGCGCCCTGCACGCCCTTGGGCATGGTGCCGATGTCCGCAGACGCCATCTGCTCCCTGTTCAGGGTCAGGAAGGGAAAGGGCGACGGCGGTTGTTCGGCGGGTTTTTCCTGCCGGATCGGCGGCCGCGCCACCCGATCCACCATTTTTCGCGGCGCCGCCTTGTTCTGTGCGCGCTTTTGCGCCTTGTCCGCCTTGGCCTGTTGCTGGTCTCTGGAACCGGCCTCGACATCGAACGTCACAGGCAGCCGCTCATCGGCCTTTGGCGGATCGATCGCCGGCGACAGGGTGAACAGTGCCAGCAACAGCAGCAGGTTCAGCACCAGCGCGAACGCCATGCCACCTGCGCGCTGCCGCACTGTTGCCCAGGATATGGTGGGGATGTTCAAACGTGCGGACCCAAAGGGCGGGGGAAGGGGCGTCATGCCCAGACGGCACGAAACAATCAACCCCGTCGCCTGCCGCCCCGCTTCACGGTCCGTTGGACAATAGGCCGCCGCACAGACCGGGCATGGTCAACAAATGCTCAGCACACATCGGCTTCCTGCACGACCGGCCGGGCTTCGCGCGTCGCGCGCATCCGGCTCGCCTTGTCATCGGGATTGCTGGTCAGGACGACATGATCTTCATGCACTTCCAGCAGAACCCCTGCGAAAGGAAAGCCCTCCAGGCTGCCCGTCACCCGATAACTCACTGTGTCGCCGACCTTGAATGTCGCCGGTTCGGTATTGAAGCTGAAGGGACAATCGCCCTCACCCATGCCTTGCATATCATCTCTCCCTCGCCTGCCTTCTATCATCTCGACCTGTCCGATCAAGACCGCCCAAAAGCGCTGGCGGCCATCCGCCATCTCGGCTAGGCCCGGCCGCGATGCTTACCAGGCTCTACCAATGGACGCTGGCGAAGGCCGCGCACCGCCACGCCGAACGCTGGCTTTTCGCCATCAGCTTCATGGAATCGAGCTTCTTCCCGATCCCGCCGCATCCGCTGCTGGGCCTCATGTGCCTCGCCCGCCCGGAAAAGGCGCTCCGCTTCGGCTTCATCTGCACCCTCGCTTCGGTGCTGGGCGGGCTGCTGGGCTATGGCATCGGCCATTTCCTCTATGAAACGGTGGGACAGCAGATCCTGTCCGCGCTCGGCCTCGCCGCCAAATTCCCGGTCGCCGCCTGCTATCTGCGCGATTACGGCGCGGAAATCATCCTGATTAAGGGCGCGACGCCGATCCCGTTCAAGCTCATCACGATCACGGCGGGCTTTGTCGGCCTGTCGCTCGTCACCTTCCTCTGGGCCAGCATCCTCAGCCGCGCCTTCCAGTTCATGTTGGTCGGTTTCCTGTTCTGGAAATTCGGACGGCCGATCAAGGCGTTCATCGAAAAATATCTCGCCCTGCTGTCGGCCGCCTTCCTCATCCTGATCGTCGGCGGCTTCATCGCCGCCTCGATGCTGACCGGCGGCGGGAAGAAGGACGACAAATGCTCCCACGCCACCATGGCGTCGATCGGCCGTTAAGGGGCCTCATGCGCATCCTCCTCGCCCGGCCCAAGCTGGTCGCCCTGCTCGCCGGCTTCCTCTCGGCAACCGGCTTTGCCCCCTATAATCTCTGGCCCGTCACCCTCGCCTGCCTGATCGCGCTGATCCTGGTGATAGAGGATGCCCCCGACCGCCGCGCCGCTTTCCTGCGCGGCTGGCTGTTCGGCGTCGGCCATTTCACGTGTGGCCTCAACTGGATCGCCCACGCCTTCACCTTCCAGGACTCGATGCCGCACTGGTTCGGCTATGGCGCGGTCATCCTGCTGTCGCTGTACCTGGCGGTTTTCCCAGGATTTGCGACGCTGGGCGCATGGTGGCTTTGCAATTCCTCCCCTTTAAGGGGAGGGGGACCGCCGCGTAGCGGTGGTGGAGGGGTGCCCACCTATCGAGAGGACGACACCCCTCCGTCATCGCTTCGCGATGCCACCTCCCCTTGCAGGGGAGGATCGGCGTTCCTCCCACTTCCCCTCTTCCTCGCCGCCACCTGGCTCGCCACCGAATATCTGCGCGCCACCCTCTTCACCGGCTTTGCCTGGAACCCGCTGGGCGCGATCCTGCTGCCCACCGGCATGGCGATCGGCGCGACGCTGATCGGCACCTATGGCCTGGGCGCGCTGACCATCCTCGCCGCCGGGGCGATCCTGCTGGCGCTCCGCCGTCAGGTCCGCCCCGCTGCCGCGATCCTCGCCCCCCTCGCCGCGCTCGTCCTGTGGGGCCTGCTCGCCCCTGCCCCCGCCACGCCCTCCGGCGCGCCGCGCGTCCGCATCGTCCAGCCCAATATCGGCCAGGACGAGAAATATTCGGTGGAGGCGGAATATCGCAATTTCCGCAAGCTCACCGCCCTTTCCGGCCAGCCCCGCCCGGCCCCGCGCCTCATCTTCTGGCCCGAAGCCGCGATCCCCGCCTATCTCGACATGGAACCCGACTGGCGCGCGCGCCTTGCCGGCCTGCTCGGTCCCGGCGACCTGCTGCTGACCGGCGGAGACAAGGTTTATTTCAAGCCGGTCGAACAGGACGGCGTCCTCGTCAACAAACTGGTCGGCGCGAACAACAGCGTCTGGATCGTCACCCCCCGCGCCACCATGCTTGGCCGCTATGACAAGGCGCATCTGGTCCCCTATGGCGAATATCTGCCGATGCGCGGCATCCTCGAACCGATCGGCCTGTCGCGACTGGTGCCGGGCGACGCGGATTTCTGGCCCGGCCCCGGCCCGCAAAGCCTGACGCTCCCGGCGACGCTCGGCCGCCCGGCACTGAAAATGGGCGTGCAAATCTGTTACGAGATCATCTTCTCAGGCCATGTGATCGACGCCGCCAACCGCCCCGATTTCCTCTTCAACCCGTCCAACGACGCCTGGTTCGGCAATTGGGGTCCGGTCCAGCATCTGGCGCAGGCCCGCCTCCGCGCGATCGAAGAGGGCATTCCCATCATCCGCGCCACCCCCACCGGCGTCTCCGCGATCATCGACGCGCGTGGCCAGGTCGTCCACGCGCTCGGCCTTCACCGCGCGGGTTTCCTCGACGCCGGCCTGCCCCCCGCGCTGCCGCCCACGCTGTTCGCGCGGCTGGGCAACTGGGCACCGTTGGCGCTGATGCTCCTGCTGCTCGGCGCGGCCCTTGCGCTCCGCAAAGGCAAAAGCTAATAGGCACATAAAGTTTTCTTTATATCCTTTAGTCCGTCCTAGTCTTACGGGAGTCTCATGCGTAGCCAATTCCTCTTCACCTCGGAATCCGTGTCCGAAGGCCATCCCGACAAGGTCGCTGACCAGATTTCCGACTCGATCGTCGATCTCTTCCTGTCGAAAGACCCCGAAGCCCGCATCGCCTGCGAAACGCTGACCACGACCCAGCTCGTCGTCCTGGCCGGAGAAATCCGCTGCAAGGGCGTCTATGAAAATGGCGCCTGGGCGCCCGGCGCCAAGGAAGAGATCGAAGCCACCGTCCGCGAAACGGTCAGGCGCATCGGCTATGAGCAGGACGGCTTCCACTGGCAGACCTTCCGCTTCGAAAACAACCTCCACGGCCAGTCCGCCCATATCGCCCAGGGCGTCGATGAAAGCGGCAACAAGGATGAAGGCGCCGGCGATCAGGGGATCATGTTCGGCTATGCGTCGGACGAAACCCCCGACCTCATGCCCGCCACTCTCTATTACAGCCACAAGATCCTGGAACGCATGGCCGCCGACCGCCATGCCAAGGTCGTCGACTTCCTGGAGCCCGACGCCAAGAGCCAGGTGACGCTCGAATATGTGAATGAAAAGCCGGTCCGCGCCACCGCCCTGGTCGTCTCGACCCAGCACGCCGCCGGCATGGACAATGACGAAAGCCGCGCCAAGCTGCGCGATTACGTCAAGGGCGTGATGGCCGACATCCTGCCCGAAGGCTGGCTGCCGGGCGATGAAGCCATCTATGTCAACCCGACCGGCCTGTTCGAAATCGGCGGCCCGGACGGCGACGCTGGCCTCACCGGCCGCAAGATCATCGTCGACACCTATGGCGGCGCATCGCCCCATGGCGGCGGCGCGTTCAGCGGCAAGGACCCGACCAAGGTTGACCGTTCGGCCGCCTATGTCACCCGCTATCTGGCGAAGAACATCGTCGCCGCGGGCCTTGCCCGTCGCTGCACGATCCAATTGAGCTACGCGATCGGCGTCGCCGAACCGCTTTCGCTCTATGTCGACCTGCACGGCACCGGCACCGTCGAAGCCTCCGCCATCGAGGCGGTCCTGCCGACCCTGGTGCGCCTGACGCCCAAGGGCATCCGCACCCATCTCGGCCTCAACAAGCCCATCTACCAGAAAACCGCCGCCTACGGCCATTTCGGACGCACGCCCGAAGGCGATTACTTCCCCTGGGAAAAGACCGACCTAGTCGACGCGCTCAAGGCCGCTCTGGCCTGATCCCCCTCCCGCATGCGGGAGGGGCAGCGAGACTTGCGCGCGCAGCGCGTCAGTTGCGGCGGGGCGGGCACAGCGCCCAACCCCACAGAAAAGGGCGACGAAGCACCCGCTTCGTCGCCCTTTTCTGCTGTCAACTTCGCTGTCCGCAACATGACGAAAAGTTCATTGGCGTCGCGCCCCGCCCCGGCGCATACAGCCCCTGTCGGGCTCGCACCCCTGTCGAGCCCGGCACCCTCTCCCCCAAAGAGGTTCCCATGATCAGGACGCTCGTTCCCGCCCTCATCGGCCTGTCATTCATGGCCGGCAGCGCCGCTCCTGCGTCTGCCGCCCCCTGCAAGGACGCGAAGGGGCGTTTCATCCCGTGCAAATGACCTGACGAACCATGGGCGGCAGGCGGGCTTTCAGCCCTCATCCTGCCGAAACCCGACGGCGTCTCTTCTCGTCGCCCTCGGCCAGCCACTTTTCATTCTGCCCCTTTCCGTTACTCTGCTGCACCGTAGGGGTTCGGAAAGGGGCAGTTTGTGCAAAAGACCATATGGCGCCTGGCCATCGCACTGGCAGCATTGGTTGCCGCTATTCCGGCATCACCCCAGAATCAGGCCCCCACGGCCATCGCCGCAAAGGCTGGCAAGCCTTGGCTCCACAAGCCATCCGGCATCGCGCTGCCCGCCACCATGGACGGCTTCGCCCGCGGCGAAATCCTCGACCTCAGCGATGGTCCGCTGCTCGATATGTCGATCGCCTATGACGATCCGATCGGCCGCACCCATGTCAACATCTACATCTATCACGCCGCCCAGCCATCGACCGCGCTCTGGTTCGATGTCGCCGCGACCATGATCGCCACCAATGAAAGGTTCGGCACGGTCACGCCGCAGGGCGCGCCCACCCCCTTCGCCATCCCCGGCGCCACCGTCGCCGCTGGCCTGCGCCAGAGTTTCTCCGTCACCCAGATCGGTCGCAGCAGCGGCGTCGCGCTCATCGGCCTGGGGGAATGGGTGGTAAAGCTGCGCATGACCTCCGCCGTCTACGATGCCGCGCAACTCGACGCCGCGATGAACCGGATGATACAGCAGGTCGGCTGGCCGAAGAAACTCCCGCCCCTCGCCGCCGCAACGCCCATCCGCTCGTGCGCCCAACCGCGCAGCTTCGGCCCGCCAGCCGAAAAGGCGAAGCAGGATGACGCTGCGCTGCTGCTCGGCGCGATGATGGGCAGTCTGGTAACAGACAATGACCAGAAGGCGCGCAAGAAGGGCAAAGCCCCCGCCGCCCCGACACTCTGCGTCCATCCCGACCGGATCGGTGGCCGCTTGCCCATCTATCAGGGCGAAGGAGACGATGCCGGCTATGTCATTCCTCTAGGCGACTCCGGCGTCCTGCTCGACGTCGGCCGGGATTCGCTGTCCGGCCTGCTGACGCCCGACAAGGACAAGGATGCCAGTCCCACCCCATGGTTGGTCATGGTCAAGCGACTGGACCGCTGGCTGCAATATCCCAGCTATGTGACCCTGCCACCACCCGCCCAGGCCATCGACATTTTCCAGAAGGAAAAGCCGCTGTCCGCGACCAGCATATACGGCAAGGGCGGCACCCGGATCAGCATCTCGCCCGACGCGATGAAGAAGGACTAGGTTGCCCCCATCGCTCCGCCCGGCTATCGGCGCACCCCATGACAGCGCATAAATCCGGCGACCCGACCACGCTCAACCGCCTCTATGGCCGCCAGTCGGGGCCAAAGCTCCGCAAAGGCCAGCAGGAACTGGTCGACACGCTGCTCCCCGCGATCGCGGTGCCGCAGGAAGGCGCGGTCACGGCTGCCAATCTCTTCGGCTATGATCGCCCGCTCCATTTCGAGATCGGCTTTGGCGGTGGCGAGCATCTCGCCTGGCGCGCCGACCTGCTGCCCGACCACGGCTTCATCGGTTGCGAACCGTTCCTCAACGGCGTCGTTCAGGCGCTCGGCCATGTCCGCGACGGCGCGCTGGGCAATGTCCGCCTGCACATGGGTGACGCACTCCAGGTTTTAAGCCGCATTCCCGACGGATCGCTGAGCTTTGTCTATCTGCTCCACCCCGATCCCTGGCCCAAGGCGCGTCACGCCAAGCGGCGGATGATGAACCCCGGCCCGGTCGCGATGATCGCCAGGAAACTCAAGCCCGGCGGCGAGTTCCGTTTCGGCACGGATCATCCGGTCTATCTGCGCTGGGCGCTCATGGTGATGAACGGCCATCCCGATTTCGACTGGCTGGCCAACGAGCCCAAGGATTTCCAGAACCGCCCCGGTGGCTGGCCCGAAACCCGCTATGAAGCCAAAGCCCGCCGTATCGGGCATGAGGTCTGGTACTTCCGTTTCCGGCGGATTTAGATCAATAGCTTATCACAGATAAACAAGATATATCAGTATCATAGTCCGAAACCCGCCGCCGCCTGCCGCCGCCGGTTTCCGCTCCGGTGATTGCTGGGTGATTACTTTTCTGGTACATGAGGTTCGTCATGGCCACGGGAAAAATCACCAAGCGAACCCTCGATGCGCTTCAGGCAGGAGCTGTTACCGGCTTCCTTTGGGATGACGAACTGAAGGGGTTCGGACTGAAGATCACCGCGGGCGGCTCTGCGTCCTATGTCGTCCAGTATCGCATGGGTGGCCGCGAGGCGAAGACGCGTCGCTACACCATCGGCGGTCACGGCTCGCCATGGACGCCCTTCACCGCTCGCGAGGAGGCGACGCGACTCCTCCGCCTCGTCGCCCAAGGGATCGACCCCGTCGAATCGGACAAGCAGCGACGGCGAGAGGCTGTCGACCTTGCCTTTTCCAACTACGCTGATCGCTTTGCGGCGGACTGCAAAGGGAAAGGCTGGTCGACGCTCGTATCGCGATCCCTTCGGCGACACGTCAAGCCCGTCTTGCGGGACAAGGCGCTTCCTACAATCACGCGCATCGACGTGGTAGCGGTGTTCGATCGCATGCCGCCAAATCAGGCCGCCAATCGTCGCAACGTGTTTGCGGTGCTAAGGCGCCTATTTCGATGGGCGGTGAGCCGTGGCGACATCGACAGAAGCCCGATGGAAGGCATGGAAACGCCGAAAGCCGTAAAACCTCGCGAACGCTGGCTGAGCGACAGCGAGTTGGCGAGGGTCTGGATTCGGGCCCCGGAATGCCATCGGTGCTTTGGGCCGATCGTGCGACTCCTGATTGCCACCGGCCAGCGTCGGGAAGAGATCGGCGGGCTTCACTGGCAGGAGTTGGATCGCGGAGAACGTGAGATGCGGCTGTCCGGCGATCGGACCAAGAACGGCGAGCCGACCACCATACCGCTCAATGACCTCGCGATGTCCGAACTCGACAAGGTGGCAGGTAGCGAAAAGTGGCCAAATCGCGGGAGGGTGTTTCCTACGGCGACCGGCGCCGCGTTCATGGCCTATCACAAGGGCAAGACGAAGCTCGACAGGCTGATTTCAAAGGATGGTGGCGCTCCGATGCCGGGTTGGCGCCTCCACGACCTCAGGCGATCACTGGCAACCGGCTTCCAAAGGCTCGGCGTCCGGTTCGAGGTGACGGAAGCGGTTCTCAACCACGTCGGCGGATCACGCTCCGGAGTGGCAGGAATCTATCAACGCCACGATTGGAAACCTGAGAAGCGTGAGGCACTGGCAACGTGGAACGATCACCTTTCCGAGGCTATCGACGAGAGTTCCAATCTCTCCCGCCCCGCCAGATAGTCAATCACGGCACTCAAACCGCACATGTGTCCCACATCGTCGCGGCACTTCGGCGAAAACTATTTGATGCCAACGAGAAAGGCGAGCACGCCGAACTCCTTGTGAACCGGATACATCCATTCAAACTTGGCGACAGTGCTTTCCGGCAGTGTCATCGCGGTGTCTCCGTTATCATGTCCCCGCCCAGCGCGCGGTAGAGGGCGGTAGCGCTGGTCAGTTCATCGCGGCGCGTTATCAGCACCGCCTGCTGCGCGGCATAGGCTGTGCGTTGCGCGTCGAGCAATTCGAGACGACCCGTCGTTCCTGCCCGATAGGACAGTCGTGCGAGGGCGAGACGCCGTTCCGCCTGCGCGACGACGGCCTGCTGCTCGCTCGACTGACTGGCGAAGGTCGCGCGCGCGGCCAGACCATCGGCAACCTCGCGGAACGCGGTCTGGATACTCTTTTCATAAGTGGCTACCGCGATCGACGTTCGCAGCCGGGCCAGGTCGAGGTTGCCGCGCAATTCGCCGCCGCGAAAGATCGGGAGCGATATCGCCGGAGTGTACGACCAGCTCTGGTTGGCGCCGTTGAACAGCCCGCCCAGGGCAAGGCTGGCGAAGCCGAACGCTCCCGTCAGCGACAGACGCGGCAGAAACGCCGCGCGCGCCGCGCCGATATCCGCATTGGCGGCGCGCAGTTCATGCTCGGCCTGTGCAATGTCGGGGCGGTGCAGCAACAGATCCGATGGCGTGCCCGCGTCGAGCGCAGTGCGGATGGACTGCTGCATCAGCGGGATCGGATGCGGGAGATCGGCGGGCAGCGGCGCACCGACCGCCAGCGTCAGCGCATTGGTGGCCTGCATCCGCTCCCGCTGGCGCTGGGCAAGGTCCGCCTGTGCCTGCCGGGCGAGGCCCTCGGCCTGGGCCAGATCGACGCCGCTTGCCTGGCCGGCATCGTGCAGCCGCCGCGCGATGGCGAGCGAGGATTGCCAGTCGGTCAGCGTCGCTTCGGTGAGGCTCAGTTGCTCCTCCGCCAGCCGCTCCGCCAGAAAGGCATCGGTCACCGCGCCGATCACTGTCAGCCGAACCGCGCGCTGTCCCGCACGCGAGGCCAGATAGCGCTCCGTCGCGGCGGTGTTCTGCGCACGCAACCGACCGAACAGGTCGACCTCGAACGACGTCAGCGCCGCCTGCGCGGTGATCTGGCCGAAGGTGACGCCGGACGACGGGGCGTTGTTCAGCCCCACGCCTGCGCCCGCGACGCTGCCGGGCTGATGCTGGCGGGAATAGCTGCCGTCCAGGCTAACGTTCGGCAAGCCCTGCGCGCGCGTCACGCGGATCTGCGTGCGCGCCGCCTCCGCATTGAGCGCGGCGATGCGCAGATCGCGATTGTCGGTGAGCGCGAGGGCGATCAGCTGTTGTAGACGCGGATCGCCGAACATGCCGCGCCATGCGGGGATCGCCTCCCCGTCCAGCGCGATGGGATAATCGGGAGCAACCGGCGCGGCGGGCAGCGCCAGCTTCGGCGTCATCGAGCAAGCGGTCGTGGCCAGCAACAGTGCGAGGGGAAATGCGCGCATCGTCATGCCGACTTGCCCCCGCGCCGTTCGGCCAGCCCGACCACGACCACGAAGAACACCGGCACGAACAGCACCGCCAGCACCGTGCCGGTCAGCATCCCGCCGAACACCCCGGTGCCGATCGCCGCCTGCGTCTCCGCGCTCGCGCCGCGTGCCAGCATCAGCGGCATGACGCCGAGCGTGAAGGCAAGGCTGGTCATCACGATCGGGCGCAGTCGCACCTTCGTCGCAGCCAGCGCGGCCTCGACCAGCTCCATCCCCTCCGCGCGAAAGCGCTTGGCAAACTCGACGATCAGGATCGCATTCTTCGCGCTGAGGCCGATGATGGTGATGAGGCCGACGCGAAAGAAGATGTCGTTCGCCATCCCGCGCAACATCACCGCCGCAACCGCGCCGATCAGCCCGAGCGGCACAACCAGCATCACCGCAGCCGGGATCGACCAGCTTTCGTACAGCGCCGCCAGCACCAGAAATACGACCAGCATCGACAGCGCCAGCAGCAGCGGAGCCTGCGCGCCCGCATCGCGTTCCTGCAACGATGCCCCGGTCCATTCGATCGCGAAACCGCGTGGCAGCTCTGCGGCAATCCGTTCCATCGCCTTCATCGCATCGCCGCTCGACACGCCGGGTGCCGGCGATCCAGTGATGCTGATGGAGGGATACCCATTATAGTTGGACAACTGCAGCGGCCCATGTTGCCACACCGGCGTCACCAGTTCGGCCAGCGCCACCGTCCCACCGCCGCTATTGCGGACGCGCAGCGCCAGCACATCGTTGAGGTTCATGCGGTGCGACGCATCCGCCTGCACGATCACCTGCTGCAACCGTCCCGCGTTGGGAAAATCGTTGACATAGCTGCTACCGAGCGATGTCCCGATCATGTCGGTGATTGCGGTGAACGATACGCCCATCGCGCGCGCCTTAGCCCGGTCGATGTCGAGCCGGACATTGGTGCCGCCGGGCAGGCCATCTGCATAGACGTTCGACAGCTTCTCGCTTTTGGCGGCAAGTTTCAGAATCAGGTCGCGCGCAACCCCCAGCGCCTCGCGCCCCTTGCCCGCGCGATCCTCCAGCCGCAACGCGAAGCCGGACGAGGTGCCGAGTTCCTCGATTGCGGGCGGCATCAGGTTCATCACCTGGCCTTCATGGATAGCCCTGCCCATCGCCGCATCGGCGGCCGCGATCTCGGCCCGCACATCGGCACCGGGCTTCAGCATGGTGTAGATCATCGCGGCATTGGCCCCCGAACCGGAAAAGCCGAAGCCGAGGATCGATTGCGTCGTCAAAACACCGGCGCGCGTCGCGGCAAAGCGCTCAAAGGTGGTGACCGCCTCCAGTGTCCGCGTGGCGGTGGCGTCGGCGGGCAACTGGAAACTGGTCATGTAATAGCCCTGATCCTCCTCGGGCAGGAAGGACGACGGCAGGTTGGCGAATCCGATGGCCAGCAACCCGACGATCAGCGCGAACACCGCCATCACCCGCCCGCTGCGCCGGAGCAACGTCGCAACCCACGACTGGTAGCGCGCCGTTGTCGCATCGAGCCAGCGGTCGAAGGCGCGGAAGAAGCGGTTCTTCGACCTCGCCGTCTCCACCGGCTTCAGCAAAGTGGCGCACAGCGCGGGCGTTAGCGTCAGCGCGAGAAAGGCAGAGAAGAGGATCGACACGGCCATCGCCATCGAGAACTGGCGATAGATCGTGCCCATTGATCCCGACGCCAGCGCCATGGGAATGAACACCGCCGACAGGACCAGCGTGATGCCGATGATCGCGGGCGTAATCTCGCCCATCGCGCGGACAGTCGCGTCGCGTGGGGACAAATGCTCCTCGTGCATCAGCCGCTCGACATTCTCGACCACCACGATGGCGTCATCGACGATGATACCGATGGCGAGGACCATGCCGAACATCGTCAGCACGTTGATCGAATAGCCAGCCAGCAGCATCACCGCGATCGTGCCGAGCAGCGCGATTGGCGCGACGATCGCAGGGATCAGTGTGTAGCGGAAATTCTGGAGGAACAGGTACACCACCAGAAAGACGAGGATCATCGCTTCGACCAGCGTATGCAGCACCTTTTCGATCGACACCTTCACGAACGGAGCGGTATCGAAGGGCGCGGACCAGCTGACGCCCGCTGGAAAGCCGCGCGCCAGTTCGGCCATGCGCGCCTTCACCGCCTTCGACACCGCAACCGCGTTCGCGCCCGGCGACAGCTGGATCGCGGCGGAGGCGGCGACCTTGCCCTCTTCTCGCGTCGCAGTGCCGAAGCTCTGCCGACCCAATTCGATCCGCGCGACTTTATCGAGCGTCACCGACGATCCGTCGGTGTTCGCTTTCAGGACGATGCCCGCGAAATGCTCGGGCGTCTTCAGCTGGCCGTCGGCGGTCAGCGGCACGGTCACGCGCTGGCCGGTCGTCGTCGGCTCGGAACCCAGCGCACCGGGCGCGATCTGGACGTTCTGCTCGCCAATCGCCGCCGTCACGTCGCTGGCGGTCAGACCGTAGCCCGCAAGCCTGGCCGGATCGATCCAGATCCGCATGGCGCGTTCGGCGGAGAAATTCTGCACCCGCCCAACACCTTGCACCCGCTTCAGCTCATCGACGATGCGGCGGGTCATATAATCGGCCAGCGCGACCTCGTCGTGCCGTCCATCGTCGGACATCAGGCTGACGATCATCAGGAAGCCCGACGAGGCGGATTCGACGGTGACGCCGGTCTGGCGGACCGCCTGCGGCAGGCGGGACTCGATCGCCTTCAGCCGGTTTTGCACATCGACCTGCGCCAGCTCGACGTTGGTGCCCGGGCGGAAGGTGGCGGTGACGGTGGCGCTGCCCGAGGTATCTGTGCTGCTGTCGAAATAGAGGAGGTTCTTGACCCCTGACATCTCGCGCTCGATCAGCGAGACAACACTGTCGTTGAGCGTCTGCGGTGTCGCGCCGGGATAGGTGGCAAACACGCTGACGCTGGGCGGTGCAACGCTGGGGAAACGCGCGACCGGCATCTGCGGGAGAGCTATCGCGCCGAGCAGCACGATGGCGATGGCGATGACCCAGGCGAAGACCGGGCGGTCGATGAAGAAGCGGGCCATCGCTTAGCGCGCCCGCCACGGCCGCGTGGCAACCGGTGTGCCGACCTGCACCCGGTCCTGCCCTTCGACGATCACCCGCTCTCCCGCGCGCAAGCCCGAAAGGATCAAATAGCGGCCATCCACGACTTCACCCACGCTGACACGGCGGACATGCACCCGATCCTGCTGATCGACGACGCTGACCTGCGCAGTCCCGCTGCCATCGCGTGTCACCGCTTGTTGCGGCACGCTGAGCGCGGCGGGCATCGTGGCGCGCGGCAGGCGCGCGCGGACGAACATGCCGGGCAGCAACCGTTCACCTGGATTATCGACCGCGACTCGCACCAGAACATCGCCGGTGCCCGGATCGACAGCGATACCGGAGAACAGGACATGTCCTTTGATGGGGAGGGCCTGCCCGTCGGCGGTGAGAATCTCGACCGGCAGATCGGTCTTTCCCGATGCCCGCAGTGCCGCGAAGCGATCGGCGGGCTGACGCAGATCGACATAGACGCGATCGATCTGCTGTACGGTCGCCAGCGGTGCGGCGTCGCCCACACTGACCAGCGCCCCTTCCGTCACGTTCGCCGCGCCGATCCGCCCCGCGATGGCAGCAGACACCCGCGAGAAGCCGAGATCGAGTTGTCGCCGCCGCAGCGTCGAGCGCGCCTCCGCCACCTCCGCCGTAGCCTGCGCGCGCGCGGCAACCGCATCGTCAAAGCTTTGCCGGCTGATCGCGTCTGCCGCGAGCAGTGGCTTCAATCGCTCCACCTGCACCTGAGTTCGGATCAGCGCCGCGCTCGCCTTTTGCAGCGTCGCGCGTGCGGCATCGGCATCGGCGCGATAGGGCGCGGGGCTGATCTGGAACAGCGGTTGGCCAGCACGAACCAACGCGCCTTGCTCGAACAATTGTCGCAGCACGATACCGCCGACCTGCGCCCGGATTTCGGCGGTCCGCCATGCGGCGACGCGACCGGGCAGTTCGTCGGCGATTGTCATCGGCGCGGGCGCGACCGTGGAGGTCAGCACCTCTACGGTGTCCGGTTTGGCGGCAGGCGCATCAGCGACGCATCCGGCCAGCAACGGGGCAAACAACAGGGGAGTAAGTGAAAGGCGAAGAGATGCATCGATCATGACGACACCCTTTCGCTCCGTTGCATGGCGTATCGGTCGAGATTGTGTGGAGGTTGCGTGGAGAGCACTGGCCATCACCCGGGCACCACTGCTATTCCATGTGCATGAACCCGCTCGCCCTGATCGCCGAGGATGACAAGGACATCGCCGATATCGTGCGCGCTTATCTTGAGCGTGAGGGTTTCCGCACCGTCCAGGCCAGCGACGGGCGCACCGCGCTCGAGCTGCATCGGGCGCTGCGCCCCGATATCCTCCTGCTCGACATCACCATGCCGCAGGTCGACGGATGGGAGGTGTTGTCCGAGGTGCGGCGTCGCGGCGACACGCCAGTGGTCGTCATCACCGCACTCGACCAGGATCTCGACAAACTTCAGGCGCTGCGCGTCGGTGCCGACGATTATGTCATCAAGCCATTCAACCCGGTCGAGGTTGTCGCGCGGACCAAAGCCGTGCTGCGCCGCGCTGGCGGGCCGGGTGCCAGCGGCGTGCTGCGCGTTGGCCCGGTCGCGATCGACACCGCCAGTCATATCGTCCGCGTCAAAGACCGCGACGTTGCGTTGACTCTCACCGAATTTCGCCTGCTTGCGCACATGGCGCGCAACCCCACGCGGGTCTTCACGCGCGGCGACCTGGTCGATGCCTGTTTGCCGGGATCGGACGCGCTCGACCGCACTGTAGACAGCCATATCAGCAAGCTGCGCCGCAAGCTGGACCAGGCTGGAGCGCCCGACATGCCGGAAGGCGTGCGCGGTGTCGGTTATCGGATGACGGCACGCGCATGAAGACCGGGAATAGCCTGGCCCGGCAATTGTGGTCGGCAATGGCGGCGCTCTCGATCGTGACGATCATCACCAGCACCGCCGCCTTCTACTTCATCTACGCGCTGCTGGAACGCTGGCGCATCGTCGCGCCTATGCCCGCAGGCATTGAGGATACGACCGGGCTGGACGTCGGCATCACACTTGGCGTCTGTGTGTTGGGACTACTGCTGGCGCTGGCAGTCGCCGTCTGGCTGGCGCGGCGAATTGTGCGGCCACTTGCCGCCGTAGGCGCGGCGGCGCGGCAGATCGCCAGCGGCGATCTCGCCACCCGCATTGACACGGTGCCGGACGTCCAGGGCGAAACCGCAATGCTGATTGCCGACTTCAACGCGATGGCAGATCGTTTGCAGCAGATGGCCGAGGATGTCAGCATCTGGAACGCGCAGATCGCACATGAACTACGCACCCCGCTCACGATCCTGCAAGGCCGTTTACAAGGCGCGAAGGATGGCCTCTTCCCGCTGGACGAAACCCTAGTCGAAGCACTGCTCACGCAGGTGGCAGGTCTGACACGGCTGGTCGAGGATCTGCGCAGCGTCAGCCTCGCCGACAGCGGGCGTTTGGAGTTGCTGCTCAGCGACGTGGATCTTGCCGGGGAAATTCAGGACATGGCACCGACCTTGCGCGCGATGCTGGAGCCGTCCGGCTTTTCGCTGGCCCTCGACCTGGCGGCAGGCACGGTGCTTGCCGATGCCAGCAGGCTCCGGCAGGCGATCCTTGCGCTTGTCGACAATGCCCACCGCCATGCCGACCCCTGCATACTTTCGATCGCGACGCGCTTCACCAGTGGCCACGTCACGATTACCGTTGCCGATACCGGCCCCGGCCTGCATCCCGATATCGAGCATTCCGCCTTTCGCCAGTTCGTGCGCGGACCACTTTCCAGTGGAGGCACGGGCCTTGGTCTCGCCGTGGTTCGCGGCATCGCGCGTGCCCACGGCGGCGATGTGCGATATCGTCGGGAGGACGGCGTTTCCGCGTTTGATATCAGCCTGGACAGCATTGCCGCCCCGATTTTTAGCTCTCGATGATCGCCCGACCGGCCCTAAAAAATATGTTACAAGCCCCTGTTAGACGACCGCTTAGCCAATCGGTGTTCAATACCGAACCACTTCAGGCCAAGGACGTACCCCGGTTGCGAGACGCTGGAGCTGGATTTCAAGACCTTTGCGATCAGACTGAATCCAATATTCGGTTATCTTGCCGCCGCTGACTCGATACACCGCCGTCATGATTTCCGTCACGGGCCACCGGTCGGGCTCTCGCCGCCCACAGATGCCAGATGATGACCATCCTGCCGCCAGCGAACGAAGACCCGATCGTCCTGGGCGATGACATCCTCGACCCGGAAGAATAGCTACCAAAGGTCTCGAGGAACTCGCGAACATAAGCGGCATAGTCGGCGGGTGTGCGGTTCGCTCCGGCACTCAGCGCAACGACTGAAGACACGGTGCCGTTTCCTCCCGGAGTGACAGAAAACATAGTTTTCACATTCTTTCCGATCTCGACGATGGTGCGAGCGGGACACAGGATACGAATATCGCTGGCGGGCGCCGACGCGGATTATTATGAGCGCGTGTCCGTTCAAGGCGCTACGACCTATACGTTCTCCTTTGGCGGGAACGCTCCGAGTTATGTAGACCTTCTCATCGTCGCACCGTGATGTTGGGCGCCGTCTTTTCAACGCGCCGCTCAGTGCGGCAAACCGATCCATTCCTTCTTCAGGATGGCGAATTGGAGGGAGTCGACATAGATGGGTATCCCCGCTTCATCGGTTTCGAAGGATATGAACTCGCGAAACACGCCTTCCTGCCTCATCCCTAGGCGTGAGCATAGTCGTTGGGACGGCAGGTTGTCGGATTCGACATAGGCATAGATGCGTCGGACGCCCCGCACCTCGAAGAGATGGTCGATAACCGCTCTCGCCGCTTCGAAGGCCAGCCCTTGCCGGCAAAACTCGGTATTAATCTGCCATGCGATCGAAAATGAGTCGGGCAGCTCGAAATGGCCGAACACCTCACCGATCAACCGACCGCTTTGTCGATGCTCGATGGCGAAGATATCCTCCGCATTAACCCGCTTGATCGCTTCCGCGCGTGCCGCCTGGAGGTCATCGAGCTTCATCGACAAAAAGCAACTCGCCCCGGGGCGATGCAGATAGGCAAAGAGATCGTCAGCATCGGTCTCGCGAAAGCCGCGTATTATGAGCCGGTTAGTGTAAAGCGGATCCACCTATTTCTCCAAATCTGCAGTGACACACCTCATGTGGGGTGCGAGGAAGACAAATATAGCGGCAGATCTTCACCTATTGCGAGTCACTCGCAATCTGCTACAGCCTTGCGTAAGTGTCGACCAACGCCATAGCCCTATCGCGTCTTCTGATCGCGGAGCGCGCATCGCTTGTGCGGTGGCTGACACGCATTGTCGGCAGCGGCCCGGCTGCCGAGGACGTGGCGCAGAGCCTCTACATCCGCATCCAAAATGTCCGCGATCACCCGCCGATCGTCAACACGCGCTCCTTCCTGTTCCGCCTGGCGTCGAACCTGGCGATTGATCATCTGCGATCAGTGCGTCGTCATGAAGCGGTCTTTCCGGCCGACGCTGATACCTCGCAGGCTTCCTGTACGGTTCCCAGTGCCGAGGCGCGTGTTCTCGACCAGGAAAAGCTCTGTCGGATCGCTGCCGCTGTGGACACGATGCCTCTCCGCTGTCGGCAGGTGTTTGTTCTCATCAAGTTCGACGAACTGAGCGTGGCCGAGGCCGCGGCGCGGCTCGGCATCAGCCAAGACATGGTGCGCAAGCATATCCGCCACGCGCTCGTCATCTGTCATCAGGCGCTGGCGAACGATGAGGTCGAGTGATCTTTTTTGCTGAGGTCACGTCTCGTTTGCCTCGACCTAAACGTCCTGACAGGGAGGGCTCTTGCTGCCTGACCTGGGTGGCAGGAGGCTGAGGAGTGCTTATGGTCGGGCCTTCCGAAGACCCCATATCGCAAAACATCGCGAACGAAGCCGCGCACTGGCTGGCTGCGGCTGAGGGAGACAATCTCACGGGTGAGGAGAAGCTGGCCTTGGCGCGATGGCTCGCCGCAGACCCGCTTCATGCACAGGCTTATGCGGAGATGCAGGATCTCTGGTCGCATATGGGGCGAGTTCCGGAGACCTCATCCCTGCGAGCCAGTCTTGCCGGGCCGCCGCAACGCCGACGCTGGCGACAAGCTTCGCGATCCATCTGGCCACGCAGGCATCCGTGGTTCGGCCCGGCCATCGCCGCAGGTCTCGCGCTGATCTTCATCGGCGTCGCCCAGGATTGGCCCACCCGCCTGCAAGCTGACGCGATGACAGCAACAGGCGAACGACGCACTATCACGCTGCCCGACGGATCGACGGTCTATCTCGATACCCAGAGCGCCATCGCGTTCAGCTTTGCTGACGACCGGCGCCTGATCCGCCTGCTTCGAGGAGAAGCTGCATTCGTCGTCGCGCCCGATCCAAAGCGTCTATTTACCGTCGAGGCTAAGGGCGGATCGGCGACCGCACTCGGCACGCGTTTTCTGGTGCGCGGGGAGGAAGGCGGGGCTCAGGTGATAGTGACCGAGCACAGCGTTCGCGTCGCCTATCCCGTCGAGGAGGGCGCGTCGAAGATCGTGCGCGAGGGGCAGAGCGTTACTTACGACGGCAATGGTCTGGAGCGCGTCATGGAGGTGAACACGTCCGACGCAATGGCGTGGACCGAAGGTGTGCTGGTGTTCCAGGACAAGCCTCTCGTCGATGTCGTCGCCGAGATCGGGCGCTATCATCGCGGCTACATGGGTGTCCTCGGCAACGCCCGGGCTTTGAGGGTAAGCGGCGTCTTTCGCATCGACGATCCCGTCGCCGCAATCGGTCAACTTCAGCGTTCGCTGGGTCTGCGCTCCACCCGAATAGGCGACCGCCTGATACTCCTTTCGAGCTGACCCAAAAAAACGCAACACCGACCTCTCGTTTCCCGCTTCAGCATCGTCATAGTTGCAACAGACTCGCATTAGCGAGAAATGTGGGCAATGAACGCGGGGCGGGACAATGAATGATCTGACTAAGAATGGGCATGGGTGGAGGGTATCCGCATGGGCGCGCGCGCTACTGCTCGCCACGACAACCTTGGCTGCGACTGTCGGCACCGCGTCGCCGTCACACGCGCAGGAAGCTCGCGTCTATGACATTCAGGCAGGCGCCTTACCGGACGTGCTCAACACCTATGCTCGGCAGGCTGGCGTTGAACTCGCCTATCCGGCCGATTTGACATCGGGTGGCTCAAGCGGCGGTCTCCAAGGCCGCTTTGGCGTGGCGGAAGGTTTGTCGCGCATCTTGTTGGGCACAGGTATCAGCTTTCGCAAGACGGGTCCCCGCGCCTTCACCCTCGAAGCGGCACCGGCGGTGAGCGCCGATGCGATCCAACTCGGCCCGGTTCGCGTCGAAGGGGCTCGTGACAGCGCATCCAGCGGAGCATATCTGGCGAGCGAAGGGACAGGCTCCTACGCCGCGCAGGCCGTGACGATCGGTCGCCAGCCGCAAAAGCTCAGGGAAATCCCCAATTCAGTCAGCGTCGTAACCCGGCAGCAGATCGAAGACCGCAACGTCAACAGCGTCGCCGACGGACTAAAGCAGGTCGCCGGGGTTCAGGTGGTGCAGTACGCACTGGGCAATTTTGGCTTCACCTCGCGGGGGCTCGATATAACTACGCTCCAGGTGGATGGCCTTCAGACGGCCGACACTCAGGGCGCCTGGACGACCGACAGTTTCGATATCACCGTCTATGACCGGATCGAACTGGTCCGAGGCCCTGCGGGTCTGTTTCAGGGCAGCAGCGCGCCAGGCGGCGCGATCAACCTCGTCCGCAAGCGCGCGCTGGCGGACACTCAGATCAAGCTGATGGCGCAGGCCGGTTCATGGGATCGCTATCGCGGCGAGCTCGACGTGACCGGCGCTCTCAATCCGACCGGCAGCTTTCGCGGTCGCCTGGTCGCCGTTTATGACCATCGCGGCAGCTACATGGACAATGTCTTTGCGCGGAAGCTCGTGCTGTACGGCACGCTGGAATATGATCCGACGCCCGATACGACGATCGCTGTCGGCGCTATTCATCAGGGCGGTCCTTCCAGACCGATATTCGGCCTGCCCAACTATGAAGACGGGGGTCTCTATCAGGGGCGGCGCAGCGTCTACATGGGATCATTGTGGGACCGCAAACGCGACGATGCGGAGCGTTACTTCGTCGATGTCGAGCATCGGCTGGCAAATGGCGGCGTGATCCGGATGCGCGGCGACAGGACCGACCGCGCCTATCATTTCAAGTCCGGCGCCTTCACCGACAGCTATATCGACCGCGCCACAGGCAATGTCGCCATCCAGCAGATCGCGGGCAGCGGCCGATCACGCGATCAGGCCGCCGATCTCAGCCTGACGCTTCCCGCGCTTTTCACGGCCGCCGACAGCCTTGTGGTGGGAATCAACCATAGTCGCAACAGCACCTACACGCTGTGGACCTATGGTCCGGTCATCACCCGCAACATCTTCGCGCCGGATCCGTCCACGCCGGAGCCGGAATTCGCCAACGAGCCGCCCACGACAGCCCGCACGATCCAGACGGGCCTTTACGCCAATGCGCGCGTAAAGCTCCTCGAACGCCTCATCCTGACGGCAGGAGGTCGCCTAGCCTGGTACAAGGGGTCCGGCAACGGACAGGCGAGCGACAACAGGGTTTCGGGACGTTTCGTGCCCTATGGCGCACTGAGCTACGACATCACGCCGCAGCTATCGGCTTATGCGAGCTTCGCCTCCACATTTGTTCCGCAGACCAGCATCGATCGCGATGGAAACCTGATCAAGCCGCGCACCGGCAATCTCTATGAGGTGGGCCTCAAGGGCGAGTGGCTTGACGGCGCGCTGACCGGTCATGCGGCGCTCTACCAGATCATCGATCGCAATCGCGCCGTTACCGATCCTGATTTTCCGCAGGCATCTGTCGCGCTGGGCAAAGTGCGCAGCCGGGGATTCGAGGCGGAGATTGTCGGTGAACCCGCATCGGGGTGGAACGTCACGTTGGGCTATGCCTATACGCGGACCCGCTATCTGACCGCCGATCAGGGACTTGCCGGGCTTGTGTTCGCGCCCGGAACGCCGCGACATGACCTCAAGCTGTGGGCGGTGCGTGATTTCAGCAAGAATAGCGGTCGAGGCCTCATCCTCGGCGGCGGCGTCACGGTCAGCAGCGGCATCTATGCCGAAGTGGGCGATCTGCGGTGGAAGCAGAGTGCCTATGCTGTACTCTCTGCCTAGATCGGTTATCAGTTCAACGAAAGGTTCAATCTGCGGCTGACCGGAGAGAATCTCACCGATCGGAAATATTATACCCGTATCGAGGGCTGGTCCCGGCAAAGCTACTTTGGCGATCCGCGCAACGTCATGTTGACAGCCCGGCTGGCTCTCTAAGCCTCGCAATATGCGCGCCATACTCGTCCAGCTTCACCGTTATGTCGGACTGTCCGTAGCTGTATTTCTCATGATAGCCGGACTGACCGGCAGCATATTGGCGTTTCAGTCTGAGATCGACGCTGTCCTCAATCCACGCCTGTTCAGGGTCGAGAATCCCGGCCGCCCTCTGCCCCTGTCGACGCTGGTGTCGCGGGTTGAAACCGCCATGCCCGGCGCAAGCGTGCGCGGCGTCACCTTACCGACCGACGCAGGCGGCAGCATCCACGTGTCCCTTGCCGCAGTGGGCCAGAAGCAGCTCGATCAGGATGAGATTTTTGTCGATGGAGCCACGGGCCAAATCCTTGGTGGACGCCTTTGGGGGGCGGCCCGGGTCGACCGTCCCCACCTGATCCCGTTTATCTATCGGCTGCATTACTCGCTTCATATGCCGGGAAGCTGGGGCGTGTGGCTCATGGGTGGCGTGGCGCTGGCCTGGATGCTCGACTGTTTCGTCGGATTTTATCTGACTTTACCGCGCGGGACGCAGTTCTGGAAGAAATGGCGGCCGATCTGGAAGATCAAGCGCGGCGCGGGTCATTATCGCCTCAACCTCGATGTACATCGTGCCTTCGGACTGTGGTTGTGGGCCGCGCTGTTCCTGCTGGCCCTGACCAGCGTCGCGTTCAATCTCAACACGCAGATCTTCCGTCCGGTGCTGACCGCATTGCTGCCGATGAGTCCAAGCATATGGGATCGCTCATCGCTTCCCTTGCCACCGCCTGTACGCGTTGGCTGGGATCAAGCGACGACTCTCGCCCGCGCGGAGGCGGTGCGGCTAGACTGGCCGCACCGCCCCGTTCAGCGCATTGCCCTCGCGCGGGAGGCCGGCTTCTATCAGGTCCGGTTCGGGAACCGACACCAGGCCGGTTTCGGCACTTGGGCGCTCTATGTCGCGACCACTTCCGGTCATATCATCGGTGCCGAACGCGGTGGCGACGGCCAGGCCGGTGATATCGTCGACGCACTCATCTATCCGATCCATTCGGGCCAAATCGCGGGTTTGCCAGGTCGCATCCTCATTTGCCTTACCGGCCTTGTCGTCGCGATGCTGTCCGTGACCGGCGTCTACATCTGGTGGAAGAAGCGCGCACCGCGTGCCGCACGCCGCCATCACGAGCGCAGCAAGGGTCCATCAACCCAAGCGGAGGCAATCCATGCTGCTGAATGATGTCCGCCCGAACGCAAACGAACGCGCGGAGCGAGCCTCGCCGCCTGTCGTACGGGCTAGCTGCGATACCATAGTCGAGCGGCATGGCTATCGGGCACCTGCGAGCTCGCGCTGGCTGGGTCTGTGCGGTACCATACTCCTTGCCATCATGGTGATTGCCGTGTTCCTGTTCGCAATCTCGACGACATTTGCGCCGCCGCCGCAGGCGACACTGACTGTCCTGAACCTCGCGCCGCGGGCGTCACCTCCCCAAACGCCGCCGAGGGAAAAGCCGGCTCACGAACCTGTCCAGAAAGAGGAGCGACCGGAAACGCCGCCAAAGCGGGTCGTCACGATCGCCCCCGTCTCGCCGGTTCCCGCTCCTGTCCCCGCGAGCTTACCTAAGGCTGCAGAACGCCCCGCCCAACCCGAAGAGGCGGCGCTTAGGACTTTTCCTGCTCCGCCTGCGCCGCAAGTTGCGAGCAATGATGCGGAGAGTTGGGAGGGCCGTGTGCTTGCACAACTGAACAAATATCGTCGTTACCCCCGTTCGGCGCTGCTGCGCCGCCGGCAGGGCGTCCCATATGTGCGCTTTGTCATGGACCGCGATGGTAACGTTCTGTCCTCGACCTTGGAGCGATCAAGCGGTGTCGTGGAACTCGATCGCGAAGCGGTGAGCTTGCCCGAGCGCGCGGAACCCTTGCCAAAGCCACCGGGCGACAAACCCGGCACTACCCTTGAACTTGTCGTACCCGTGGAGTTTTTCGTCGGGTGAAGTGATTCGACGCTCCGCCCGGCCGCGCGGATCGAAGCCTGACAATCGCTGCCGTCAGGAACCCGTGACGTGACGCTGGGTCCTGGTGGCTTCTGAGAGCATTACATACCGCCGTCGCTTCGTTTAATTTACCCGGTTTTTTACGGCGATCCATGCTTTCGCTTGCCTGTATTTCATTGTGGTAAAGTCAATGGAGAGGCAGGCATGACCGATCGAAATTATGCGCTGCCATTGGGGCACGTCGACACCGCCGATTATGATCTTGCCATTGGACGTTGGACGCGGAAGAACCGCCCGAGCAGCAGGCGGCGCAGCGCGAGCGAATCGCGCGTAGTGCCATAGTCGGACAGCACCGCGTCTTCGGCGCGACCGAGCGCCCTTAGTCCCTTCGGAAGCGCGGCATTCGGCATCCAGTCTGCCGGCAGCCAGCCGCAGCCAGGCTTGAGTACGGTCGGGTCGGCATCGAGCGACTGCCGGGACACCCATATCCAAGCGGGGTCAGCCATCATGTGAAGCAACTGGGGGACGATTCTCCACCCAGCAAATCTAAGCTGATACAAGTGGCTGCCATTCTGAAGCCTTCAACCGCAACTGATATCGTGGACGGCTCTCCACCCTGCGGGGTAAATTCTGCGGACGAGTAGGAGAGGAGAGTGACGATGGAGCAAGTATCGGTAGTTGGACTGGATCTGGCAAAGTCGGTTTTCCAGGTTCACGGTGTCAACGCGCAGGGCGAGGCAGTGCTGCGGCGCAGGCTTTCCCGTGGTCAGCTGCTGAAGCTGTTCGAGAAGCTGCCGCCGTGCCTTGTCGGCATGGAAGCCTGCGCCTCGGCCCACCACTGGGCACGTGAGCTGACCGCGCTAGGGCACGAGGTCAAGCTCATGCCGCCGCAATACGTGAAGCCCTATGTGAAGCGCGGCAAGAACGACGCGGCCGATGCCGAAGCCATCTGCGAGGCGGTGACCCGGCCGACGATGCGGTTCGTCGGCGCGAAGTCGCCCGACCAGCAGGCGACCATGATGCTGCACCGGGTGCGCAAGATCTTGACCCGCCAGCGCACCCAGATCAGCAACGCCCTGCGTGCCCACATGGCCGAGTTCGGCATCACCGCAGCCATCGGGCGCGGAGGACTGGAGCGGCTGATCGCGGTCATCGCCGATCAGGATGATGCACGCTTGCCTGACGAGGCGCGGGCCTGCCTCGCAGTGCTGAGCACCCAGCTCGAGATGGTCAAGGAGCAGATCCTCGACAACGATCGCCGCATCCTTGCCGATGCCCGCAGGACCGAAGCGGGCCGCAGGCTGATGAAGATTCCCGGCATCGGTCCCCTGCTGGCCAGCGCGATCGTGGCCTGCGTCCCCGACCCTTCTACCTTCGGCGGCGGACGAAGCTTGTCGGCATGGATCGGCCTCACACCGCGCCAGAACTCGAGCGGCGGCAAGGAGCGGCTCGGCAGTATCACGAAGGCCGGCAACACCTACCTGCGCGAGTTGCTCGTGGTCGGTGCCATGGCCGTGGTACGGCAAGCAAAACAGGGCTGCCCGAAGTGGCCGTGGGTGGCGCGGCTGCTGGAGCGCAAGAAGCCCAAGGTTGCCGCTGTCGCGCTGGCGAACAAGAACGCCCGGATCATCTGGGCGATGATGGCAACAGGCGAGGCCTACCGCGAAGCGGAGTTGGCGGCAGCCTGAGAGATCGCGCCCCAGGGCGTTACACGAGTTGGAGAGGGCAGACTGAACTGACGCAACAAGCCGGTTGAAACCGCCGGAGCAGGAAAACCCGTCCGACCCCAGCACTTCGAGTGCGTGCAATTGGGAGGGACCTGACCCGCGCGAATGGCATCAGGGCCAGCGGCCATGCAAAGCCGCGCTGAAAGGCCGGACACATGGGCGCCACGACCAGCAAGCGCAGTGCAGAAATACCCTTGCCAACGGAGAGCCGTCCACACAAGGGGTCGTACGATCCCCGCAAGTGGATTTATTACGCGGGCAAAATGGGCAGCCTCGGCATCCGCTCACATATACCGCTGCTGTGACAGTAACACCATCGTTACACGATATATCGCCTGCGTGGGACAACGTTCCGGATTTCCGTCCGCGCCGCGCTGCTGTGCGGGATTGAAAGGCTAAGGATCGCTCTCCATACAAAGCAGTACGACCAGCCGGTAGTCGGGATGTCGCATCGGCATGAACGTCATCTGCTCGGCCTGCACTTCGCCTCGCGACAGGTGGTTGAAGCGCCTGATGCCGCCCTCTCGTGAGAGAACCCGGTGGTTGGTCCAGAGACGTGCAAAATCGGTGCTTTTGGCCGTCAGTTCACTAACCAGCCGGGCAATCTCCTCGTCATCGAGCGAGTGGGCCATGTCTGCGCGGAATTCCGCAAGCAGCCGCTGGGCGCGTTCTTCCCAGTCCACTACGAAGGATCGCGCCGAGGGGTCGAGAAACATATACCGCAGTAGGCTCGCATCGCCCTCCGACAGCCAGGGCCCGAGCAGCGCGGCCGCCGCTTCGTTCCAATGGCACGCCCGGAACAGCCGGTCGCTGACATAGGCGGGATGGCTGATCCCGTCGATCATCGCCGCAACCTCGGCGGGCAAGTTCTCCTGACGCGCGCCGACCGGCTCGGCCGGGTCGCGATGCCGGCTTAGTTCGAACAGATAGGCGCGTTCCGCCGCACTGAGCGACAAGGCATTCGCCAGCTGGGCCAGCGCGGTCGCCGACATCGAAATATCCCGGCCCTGTTCCACCCAGGTGTACCACGTCGTGCTGATCCCGGCGAGTTGCGCCACTTCCTCCCGGCGCAGGCCCGGCGTACGCCGCCGACCATGCGGCGACAGGCCATGGTCCAGCGGCAACAGCGCTTCGCGGCGCGCGCGGATGAAGGCGCCCAACGCGCGACGCTGTTCGATCGTCAGCAACATGTTAGGCAAGATACCAGGATAAAGTCGATCCTTGTACCTCTTTCAGCTTGGCCTAGGCGGGTTGCAGGAGGTAATTGCCATGACCGAACTGCACCATCATGAAACCATCGGCCACTACGGCCCGCGCTCGGCGGCCTATGTGACCAGCGCCGTCCATGCCGCCGGACCCGACCTAGACCAGATCGAGGGTGCGCTGGCAGCTCGATTTTTCCCCCGGGTGCTTGATCTGGGCTGCGGCGGCGGCCACGTCAGCTACCGCGCTGCCCCGCATGTCGGTGCAGTGGTGGCCTGCGACCTCACGCCGCAAATGATCGCGGCGGTCGAACGAGCCGCCGCCGAACGGGGCCTGTCCAACATTAGTGGCGTCGTTGCGGCAGCCGAGGCCCTGCCGTTTCCGGACGGCCATTTCGATGCCATCCTGTGCCGTTTCACCGCTCACCATTGGGCTGATCTGCACACCGGCCTTGCCGAGGCGCGGCGGGTTGCGCGCACAGGTGCCCTGCTGGTCTTCATCGATACAGTCGCGCCCGACATCCGGGCTGCGGACACACATCTCCAGACGATCGAATATCTGCGCGACCCGTCGCACGTCCGCAACTACACGCAAGGGGAGCTGGAAGCAGCGCTGGTGCAAGCCGGGTTCGCGATCGACACTATGACCCGGCGGCCGCTGCGCATGGGCTTTGTCGAATGGATCGAACGTACGCACGGGCCGACGGAAAAGCAGGCGATCCTGCGCCAGTTGCAGCGGGAGGCCGGTACGGATGTTCGCGGCAGGCTGATGATTGAGCCGGATGGCAGCTTCGTGCTGGAAGCTGCCACCTTCATGGGAGCCGCACAATGATATCCGATCTGCAAGCCTTTGAGCGCCAGTTGCGCGATGCCCGGAGCAAGCGCGATATTGAAGTCGCGCTCGCGCATTTGGCGGAGGATGTGCGGTTTGCCTCACCCGTCGCCGGCCGCGTCGTGCCCGAGACCGGCGGCGTGGTGAGCAGCAAGGGGACGCTACGCAGATACTGACAGCGGGCGCTTGCCCAGGTGCCCGATCTGCATTTCACGATCATCGGCGGCTATAAAGGCAGCGACTCGATCGTCATCCACTACAGGAACCAGCTGGGGGCGAACGTTTGTGAGGTGCTGCGTCTCTGAGGGTGGTCAGGTGCGTGAAGGACATGGCACGTATCTCGCGTGAAGGCTGGGAAACGCAATGCTGTTACAAACCTCCCAGCGTTGCTTTGCTGTCATGGGTGGGTTTCGCGCGCTCCATGCCGTTCCCGATAACTTCCGGGCGTCAAGCCGATTTCCTGACGAAACGTCCGATGGAAGGTATCCGCCGTTCGAAAGCCACTGCGATCCGCGATCCGATCGAGCGGCCATGAGGTTGTTTCCAGCAGACGGCATGCATGTTCAAGGCGCAGCGCGAGCACGTGGCGGGCGGGCGTCTGGCCGACATCGCGAGCGAACCGGCGAGCAAAGCTGCGTTCGCTCATGGCAGATCGGGCGGCAAGGGTGGATACGCCGAGGTCGGCAGCAGGATTGTCCGCCATCCAGACGAGTAGTTCGGCAAAGCGATCCGAATAGCCAGTCTGGGTCGCGAGCGTCGCGCTGAACTGCCGCTGCCCGCCCGGCCGTCGAAGGAACAGCACGAGATCGCGGGCGATCTGGGTCGCTACGGCGTGGCCGAGATCATCCTCGACCAGGGCAAGCGCTAGGTCGATGCCGGCCGTCACTCCTGCTGACGTGCATAACGGTCCGTCGATCACATAGATCGCGTCCGGCTCAACGCTGGCGGCGGGGAAATAGCGTTGCAGCTCAGCCGCTGCTGCCCAATGCGTCGTTGCACGGCGACCATCGAGCAGCCCTGCCGCGCCCAGGATGAAGGCACCGGTGCAGATGCTGCCGATCCGGCGCGTCTGGTCGCGCTGGTCGACCACCCACTGCACCAATGCATGATGCGTCGCCGCCACCCTGATGGCGTCTTCCACGGCGCCGGCGAGCAGGATCGTGTCGATGGGCCCCTCTATCTCGTCGAGCGGCACGACTTCGGCAAGCGACACGCCCCATTGCGCAACGACGATCCCGCCCTCCGGCGCGGCGATGCGGATCGAGTAGCTGCCGGGTACTAGCGTCTCGGCTCTTGCAAACACCGACAGCGGGCCGATCAGGTCAAGCGGTTCCACGCCCGCAAAGCCGACAAGAACGATATGACGGCAATGGCGTTGAGGTGTTGGCGGAGAATCCGATGAATGTGTCATATCTGCCAATAGCATGAAAGCCTATCGTGTGGATGGGAAATGATGACCACGAGGCCAATGGCATGGATAGACGGAAGTTCATGGTCGGCGCGGCTGGCAGTTTTGCAGTTCTTTCTGGGGCCGCGGCCTGCGGTGCCGGGCATTTGTCCCGGAACAAGCCGCCCTTTGTACGGCTAACGGCCTTGGAGCAGCAACAAGCCATTTCCGGGCTAAAGCCGCCAAAGCGACCGCACCCTGTCGTGGCGATTCTTGCCGACAATCGCGGATCGGAAACGACGGATCTGATGATCCCTTATGCGGTGCTCAAACGCGCGGGACTGGCAGACGTCGCGGTGGTGTCGTCTGATCTCTCGCCGATCGCGCTCATGCCTGCGCTTTCGATCCGGCCGCAGTCCACACTTGAAGCGTTCGACCTCGCCTATCCTGAGGGTGCGGACTATGTCATCGTCCCGGCTTTTCACCATGACGATCGCGACGGACCTCTCGTGACCTGGTTGCGCAAGCAGGCCGCCTCACGTGCCACCATCATCGGTATTTGCGAAGGCGCCAAGGTTTTGGGGCGCGCCGGATTGCTCGATGGCCGCGCCGCCACAACCCATTGGTATGCGATTGATGCGCTGCAGCGCGCGTACCCCACCATGCGGTGGCAACCCGATCGGCGCTATGTCGTCGACCGGGGTGTCGTCACCACCACCGGAGTGACGGCCTCGCTACCGATTTCGCTGGCGCTGGTCGAAGTGATCGGCGGCGCCGATGCGGCCGCCCGATTGTCGAGCCAGCTCGGTGTCGCAAGCCATGATGCCGCGCACCGGAGCGATGATTTCCGCCTCAACGCGAACTGGGTGATGCAACTGCTGGCGAACAGGATCGCGGTCTGGAATCACGAGACGATAGGAATCCCGGTCGCGGACGGTGTCGACGACATCGCTCTTGCACTGACGTCGGACGTCTGGTCGCGCACCTACCGTTCGAAGGCCTTCGCGCTTTCCCAGTCAGATACGATCACAACCCGTGACGGGCTGATTCTTCTGCCGGACCACAAGGCGAAGGCGGCTACCGATCGGCTTATCCCTCTTGATGATCATGTCGCTCCGGCACTGGCGCTCGACCGCGCATTGTCTGATATCGCGTCCCGCTACGGACACAGAACGGCGGGTTTCGTAGCACTCCAGCTGGAATATCCCTGGCAAGCATACAGATCGGAGATGAGGATATGAGATTTCCATGAACACGGTGCTTCTACTCGCTGCCGTCCTCACGTTCCTTCTGGCGGCAGTGCATTCCATCTTGGGTGAGCGCCTCATCTTTCGCCATCTTGTCAGCGAAAATCGCTGGACGGAGGGGGCGATCGGGCTGCTGTCAGCACGACGCTGGGCTGCGCTCAGGAGCAGTTGGCATCTGGTTTCGATCCTTGGCGGCGGATTGGGCCTGGTTCTGCTCGTTCTCGCTACTGTGCTGCCCATCAATGAAAGCAAGGTCGTCGGCGCGACGTTCCTGATCAGCGCGCTCTACTGGATCGTCGGCACGCGCGGAAAACATCCGGGCTGGATCGTGATGCTCATTATCGCCGTGTTGGCATTTCTGGCGTAGCGTCGCGCCAATCACGCGCGCTTGACGCCTGTGCTCGACCTGTTATGGTATGATCATTCAATAAAGGATCATGGATGGCGCGGCCGAGGGAATTCGATGAGGAACACGTGCTGGAAGCGGTGATGGAACGCTTCTGGACGGCAGGTTTCGAGCGGACTTCGGCGCAGGATCTCGTGGATGCGACGGGTCTTGGGCGGGGAAGCCTCTATGCCGCCTATGCCAGCAAGGAAGGTCTCTTCGAACAAGCGCTGCTCCGCTATCGTAAGCGGGCCCGGGCGCATGTCGACAAACTCGACGCCGAGCCGTCCGCGATCAAGGCGTTGCGCATTTTGATGACGGATGTCGTCGATGCCGACCTTCCCCGCCCGCATCCCAGGGGTTGTTTGGCCACGAACAGCGCCATCGAAATGGCCGCACATAATCCGCGGATCGCCGAACTGGTGCGGGAGAATTTTGGAATCTTGCGGCGGGGCATCGAAGGGACGATGCGCCGGGGGCAGGCGACCGGAGAACTGTCGTCGAACAGGGACGCCGCTGCGCTGGCGATGTTCGTTTTTACCGCCATCCAGGGCCTGCGGGTCATGGCGCGCGCGCTCAAAGCTGACGATCGCCAGTCTCTTTTCAGCGTCATAGAGCAGACATTGCTGGCGCTGCGTTGATCTATTTATCCGATTATGGAACGATCATTCCAGAGGAGTAAATTTATGACGGATCACGGCAAGAAGCGTTCGGTCACCGTCCTTGGCACGGGGATGATCGGTGCGGCTGTCGCCCGGAACCTCGCGCGCAAGGGGTTCGATGTCTCTGCCTGGAACCGTTCGTCCGAAAAAGCGCATGCGCTTGCCAACGAAGGCGTCGCGGCGTTCGATGATCCAGGCGACGCAATGCGCGGGGCAGCCATCATCGTTACGGTTCTCAAAGATGGACCGGCTACTGCCGAAACGATCCGCGCGGCGCGTTCAGCAGTGGCAAAAGGCACCGTCTGGCTCCAGCTTGGCACGGTGGGCATCCCGGCGATCGAAGATCTGTCAGCACTGGCCGAAGACTATGGCCTCGTCTTGTATGATGCGCCGGTTCAGGGCACCCGGCAGCCCGCCGAGCAAGGCAAGCTGGTGATCCTCGCTTCCGGGCCTGCCGACCGGCGCGCCGACGCCCAGTCGGTGTTCGACGCGATCGGACAGCGCACCATCTGGGTTGCAGATGCGCCCGGCGCCAGCAGCCGGTTGAAACTCGCGCTCAACAGCTTCGTCTTCACGCTCACCCACGCCACCGCCGAGACGCTGGCGATCGCCCGCGCGTTGGGCATCGATCCGCAATTGGTGGTCGAAGCGATCACGGGCGGCCCGCTCGACAGCGGCTATTTCCAGGGCAAGGGCGCGGCGATGCTGACAAACGACTTCGCCCCAAGTTTCACGGTCGCCAATGGGCTCAAGGACGCCCGGCTGGTGGCCGATGCTCTGACGGGAACAGACCTCCAAGCCGATCTTGCAGCCGCCAGCCTCCTGCGGTTCGAGCGCCTGAACGAGGCTGGCCATGGCGGTAAGGATATCGCCGCATCGATCCTCGCCTGATCGTTCGTCTTGTGACGCTATCTGTACATCGCGCGGATGCAGCGCGCGCGCCTGACTGGCTGCCGATTGGCCAGTTGCTCACATTCACCGTCGCCGGCTTCCTTGCAATCATGACAGAGAACATGCCGGCGGGATTGTTGCCCCAAATCGGCAAGGGTCTCGGCGTATCGGAGGCGATGGCGGGGCAGATGGTCACGCTATACGCGCTGGGTTCTGTGGTCGCGGCGATCCCGGTGATCGCTGTCACGCGACGCTGGCGTCGTCGTCCATTGTTCCTGTCCGCGATCGCCGGCCTGCTGATCTTCAATTCGATCACGGCCCTGTCGGCGCATTTCGGACTGACCATGGCGGCACGGTTCTTCGCTGGCATGGCTGCTGGCGTAGTTTGGGGACTGGTCGCCGGTTATGCGCGCCGGCTCGCACCGCCCCATCTACAAGGCCGTGCGATGGCGATCGTCGGAATCGGGCAACCGATCGCGCTGTCGCTGGGCGTTCCGCTCGGTGCGTGGTTAGGTGCGCTTCAGGACTGGCGGCTGGTATTCTGGATGATGTCTGGACTGGCGTTGCTGCTCGTCGCCTGGGTTCGCCTCGGTGTGCCGGATCACCCCGGCCAGCCATCGCAATCGCAGCCTTCGGTTTCGCAAGTCATCGCAATGCCAGGGGTTCGATCCGTGCTTCTGGTGCTCCTCGCCTGGATCCTCGCGCATAACATCCTCTACACTTATGTGGCGCCGTTCCTGCGCGACACGAATGCCGGGATCGGGGTTGACGTGGCGCTGCTCATTTTCGGCCTTTCCTCGATTGCGGGCATCGTTGCCACCGGAGCGCTGGTGGATCGCCACCTGCGGCTGCTGACGCTCACGAATCTCGCTATGTTCATTGTTGCGGTGCTGATCTTTGCCCTGTCATCGGCAGCCTTATGGCCTCTCATCATTGGTCTTGCCCTGTGGGGCTTTACGTTCGGAGGCGCGCCGACCCTGCTGCAAACCGAGCTGGCGGATGTCGCCGGGGAGCAGGCCGACATCGCCCAGTCCGTCCTGGTCACAGTTTTCAATCTTGCCGTGGCGGGCGGCGGAATGCTGGGAGGAATATGGGTTGATGCGCAGGGGGCCATCTTGCTGCCCTGGCTGGTGTTACCGCTGGCTATTCTTGGATGGACCGTAACGTGGCAGACTAAAGCCTTTGGGCGTCATAGCTAAAGGCTGTGACGATGACTAAAAACTTAAACGAATACCCACAACATCAAAGGGCGAATTTTGCGTCTAGCTATGATCGGGCCACGGATGCCATTTAACATCCGACAGCTCCGCTACGCGATCGCCGCAGCAGATCATGGCAGTTTCTACCGAGCTGCGCGGTCGCTCGATCTCGAGCAATCGACACTTAGCCGCGGAATTCTAAAGCTGGAGCGCTCGATCGGGACGCCGATTTTCGAACGCTCACGCGCAGGCGTTACGACAACGTTGGCCGGAGACGCGTTTATCCGTGGCGCGAAGCCGATGGTCGTTATGGCGGACAAGCTGGTGGCGAAGATGCGCGCGGCCGGCCAAGGCCGTGCCGGCGGCCTCATACTCGGGCACAACAGCTCGGTCTCCGCAGGCAATCTGCGGGCAACGCTGATGGGCTGGCATGAGGCACATCCCGACGTCGATGTCGAATGCGTTGAGGCTGATCGTAGCGTTCTGCTTGCCGGCCTTGATACGGGGGAAATCGATATCGCGATCCTCATAGGCGCTGCGAGCTATGAGGGGTTTCGCTGCGAGCCGCTGTGGAGCGAGCGGATGCTGGTGGCACTTACCGCGTCGCATCCGCTCGCTGAACGCGACGTGGTTCACTGGACCGATCTTCGCAGCGAGCGGTTCCTGTTGCCCGTCGCCGATCCCGGCCCCGCGATACGGGATATGCTGCTCGGCCGTCTGGCAGTATCGGGCACAGAACCTGACATCCGAATGTTCCAGGCGAGCCGCGAGACAGTGCTGAGCGTTCTCGGCGGCAGGTCGGGCGTAAGCATCGTTTGCGAGGGTTCGACCGGCGCGCGCTACCCCAATGTGGTCTATCGAGCGATACACGGCGAACAGGGGCCGGCCCTAACGGGCCATTCCGGTTGCTGGCGCGATGACAACGGCAACCCCGCGCTGCGGCGTTTCCTTAAGTTCATCAAAGCGCGCTATGCCCTCTCTTTTGATTTATAGAATAGATTCCAGTATATTAGGCGACAAGTTCTTGGAGCTACCGCCATGTCGCAAGGAAAGACAATCATCATTGTGCTCGTCACTTTGCTTGTGGGTTTCGCGGGTGGATTTATCCTGCGGCCGATCATCGCTCCGATGCAGCAGACAGCGGCCGTCACCAGCCCGTCGCCTATCACTGAGGCGCCAAGCGAGGCGCGGGCCACGCAGTATTTCGTCGCGCATATCGACGAAGCCCGTCAGGTCGTGGCCGGGTGTCGCGATGGCTCGGTACGTGGCGGCGAGTGCGCCACTGCCGAGGAAGGGATTATCAAGGTCGATGCTGAAGAACGCCGCAGGCGGTTCCTCGGCAACTGAGCTGAAGCGCTGTCTCACTCCTTCGCACCACGTCGCCCGCGCGAGAACCCCCGGTCGCTCGCCATGAATCGAACGAGCATCGGTGCGACCAACTTCTCGGGCGTCACGGCCTCTCCGCCAGTCTCGGCCGCGAGCGCAGCGGCATAGGCGGCAAGGTCGCGATGAACGGCGGCAGGCAGCTCCACGGTCAGCTTTACGGGCCTGTCGTCGGCGAGCGGCCCGAGCTTCAACTTGGTCATCGCGGTCCTCCGATGGGTTCGAGCACCAGGTCGCGGGTCAGCACCACGCGCAGCGGGTGGCCCGGCCGGAGTGTGAGCGTCGGCTGCACGTTGAGCTGCCTACGCACGATCTGCTGGCCCGTCTGATTGATGGTGTCCTGTGAGCCGCGCCGCAGCGCGCGGGTCAGGTCGTCCTCGCTATCCGCGCCCAGCTCCGTACCGACGCCGAGCAGTGTTGAGACGGCCGCCGCCCGGAGCAGGTTGCCCCAATGCTGGTTCACGCGATCCTGTAGCCCCGCGAACCCGGCTCCGTCCGCGCCGGGCTGGCGCTCGAGAACGATCGAGCGGCCATCCGGCATGATGAGCCGATTCCAAGAGAGCAATACGCGGGTCTGCCCAGCGGCGATCTCGCTGTCATACTCGCCGATCAGCCGCGCACCCTGCGGAATGAGGAGGATGCGCCCCGTGGGGCTGTCATAGACGTTGGCCGTCACCTGGGCCGTGATCTGGCCGGGCAGGTCCGAACGGACGCCCGTGATGAGCGCAGCCGGGATGATGCTGCCGGCCTGCACGATGTTGGGCGATGCCGGAGCCGTCAGCCGCTCGACGCTGACCGTGCGCTGGTTGGCCGCCTGCGCCATGAAGGCGCGCTTGCTGGCCTGGTCGCCTTGCGCCGCCTGCTGCGCCGGTTCCTGCGCGGAAGGCGCCGGCAAACCTGGCGTCGAGACCGGCTCCGCACCGGCACGCGTGCCGCCGCTGCCGAGGAAGACCGAGCTGGTGCGGGCCGCATCGCGTTCCTGCGCCGCGCGCTGCCGGGCGGCTTCCGCCGCCTGCGCGCGCGGATCGGGCGGGCCGGGCTGCGCGCCGATCGGCGGCACGGAAACGTTTTCGCCGCGCTGTTGTGCCGACACGATCGGGCGGCCGAGGTCACCAGGAAGCGGCGGGCCGAGCCGGGGCGCCTGTGCGTAGTCGCGCGGGCCGGACGTGATGGTCTCGGCCGTGGCGCGGCTGTCGGTGTTGTAAAGTTCCTGCGCGGCCCGATAGCCCGGCGGTCGCAGCGCATAGATCAGCGAACCACCTATGCCGAGCCCGGCGGCGACGCCGACGACGGCGAGCGCCTTACGGGAGAGCCGCATGACGCGGGGTGGGTCGCCGCGAAGTTGGAAGGCGGCCGGATCAGGGCGAGCCGACTGCGGGGCGAGCCGATCCTCAACGGACGGATCATGGCTGTCGGTCACGGCCGCCCCCTCCGTCCATCGTCGCGCACGATACGGACACGCTGCTCGGTGCGCCGATCGCCCAGGCGCATCTCGGCGGCGGCGAACAGGCGATCGACCACCATGTAGCGGCCTTGCACGCGGTAATTGACCAGTTCGGCGTCGCCACGCGCGCCGGTCAAGAACAGGGGCGGCATCTCGCCCTGCGAGATCCCGGCGGGAAACTCGATGAACACCTGCCGCCCGTCGTCGAAGGCGCGGGCCGGTGTCCACGAAACGCGGTCGCCTTCGATCCGGTAACGGAAATTGAGCGCCGTCGCGTCCACGCCGGTCGCAGCCGGCGCAGCGGCAGCAGCAGCCGCGTTGCGCCCTTGCAAGGCGATGAGCTGGTCCTGCGGATAGGTCCAGGACACAGACGCCATGTAGGTGGCGGGCGTGGCGCGCAGCTCCAGATGGTAGGTGCGCCAGTCGGTGTTGATGACGAGGTTGGTGGCAAGGTCGGGCCGGGTCGGCTTGACGAGGATATGGACGCGCGCGGTCGCGCCGCTGCCGCTCATCGTGTCGCCGATGAGCCAGCGCACGGTATCACCGGCCGCGACCGGCCCCGGTCCGACGAGCTGCTCGCCCTCCTGCAAGGAGATGTCCGTCACCTGGCCGGGCGCGGTATAGACTTGATAGAGCGCGCCTTCGGTCCACGGATATTGCTGGATGGCGTTGAGGAAGCCGTCGCGCACCGGCTGGATGCGCGCGGCGTCGTTGGCGTCGCCGACCCGGCGGCGCGGATCGGCGGGCTCCGCTGGTCGCGGACCTTCCGTCACTGGCTTCAACTGGCCGGGCAGCGGCAACGGCTCGGGAATTGTGACGATCTCGACCGCGCGGGGCGGCTCGGCCGCGGGCGTCGCCACGATCGCCGGGGGCGGATCGTCCAAAGCGATCATGGGCGGCCTGGCCGACGTGGTGGCGCAGCTTGCGAGCGCGGATGCGGAGACGAACAGCGCGGCAGTGGCCGCGCGGCGGATGGGTATGCCGGTCATTGCGACAGCTCCTTCGACCAGTTGAGGGCATTGACGAAGACGCCGAGCGGATTCTTGCGCAGGGCGTCGGGGGTGCGCGGCGGCTGGACGACGATCGTGAGGATCGCGGACCAGCGTTCGGTGGCGGCAAGGCTGCCGTCTTGATAGCGGCGCTCGATCCAGGCGACGCGGAAGCTGTCGGGCGAGGCTCGGATGACACTCGACACCTCCACCGCGACCTGCACCCTCCCGACATTGGCGAACGGGTCGTTGGCCCGCGCATATTCGTTGAGCGCGAGCGCACCGCGATCCGTC
This sequence comes from Sphingobium cyanobacteriorum, assembly GCF_030580935.1. Taxonomy (GTDB): domain Bacteria; phylum Pseudomonadota; class Alphaproteobacteria; order Sphingomonadales; family Sphingomonadaceae; genus Sphingobium; species Sphingobium cyanobacteriorum. Next base: position 198,694 of record NZ_JAUQOM010000007.1, read on the forward strand.
GTGAAGTCGTATGCCCTGAGCCAGTTCTGACGGACGATGACCGGATCGGCCGGGATCGCGCGGACCTGCTCGATGAAGCGGGCGAGGTGGAACGCGATCTGCGGATCGGTCGGGCGGTAGCCGGCTTCGGCCGGCGCAACCACTTGGGCTTCGCCCAACCGATCGACTTGCACGACCCAAGGGACGATATGGCCACGCGTCGATTGCCAGACGAGGCCGCCGGCCAAGGTGCCCGAAAGCGCGAGCGTCCCGAAGAAGGCGAGCCGCCAGTTCTTCGCCTGCACGCGCGCCGAACCGATGCGGTCGTCCCATGCCTGCGCGGCGCGCTGATAGGGTGTGGCCGGCTCGGGCGTCTGGCCGTAGCGGAGGGTTGGTCGCTTGAACATGGATCAATCCTTCTGGCTGGTATCTACCGACGCGCCGCTGCCGCCGCCGTCGCCGGAGCGCAGCGTGTGGGCGGCGATGGTCGCGCCGTGGGTCATGGTCTGACGGTTCTTCATCGCGGACGCCCAGGCGGGCGCACCGGCGGAAGTGTCCGGCGACGGCGTCGAGCTGCCGCCTGAAACGGTCCCGCCCGTTGCGGTGACGGCGGCGCGGCCGCCGGAACGGTAGCTGTCCTTGAGCGAGGCTGCCGCCTTGCGGAGCGGCGACATGGCTGCGCCGACGGCGGCTTGGCCGACGCCGCCTACGCCGCCAGCGACCGCAGCCGCGCCGGACTTGCCGGCCGAACCGAGCGCATAGGCGCTGTTGGCGGCGCCCGAAGTGAAGGCGGCGCCTCGCGCGGCGCCGCCGACCGCGCCCGCCGCCGCGCCGACACCAAGCCGGGCGGCGGCAGCGCCGCCGGCCAGCGCACCGCCGGCTGCGAGCACGGTTCCCGCTGCGGCGCCTGCACCAAGCGCCGGGCCGCCCGAGACGATGCCATTGGCGATCGACGGGCCGAAGATGCCAAGGCCGAGAAGGCACAGCGAAGCGAGCGCGACGGCCAGCGCGTCCTCGATGCTCGGCTGCGCGCCGCCGAACCCGGCGCGGAACTCGTCGAACAAGGTCGAGCCGATGCCGACGATGACGGCGAGCACCAGCACCTTGATGCCCGACGAGATCACCAACCCCAGCACGCGCTCGGCCATGAAGGCGGTTTTGCCGAACAAGCCGAACGGGATAAGGACGAAGCCGCAGAGCGTCGCCAGCTTGAACTCGATCAGCGTCACGAAGAGCTGGATCGCCAGAATGAAGAAGGCGAGGATAACCAGCAGCCAGGCGATCAGCAGCACCGCGATCTGGATGAAGTTCTCAAAGAACGCGACCCAGCCCATCAGGTCTGAAATGGATTCCAGGATCGGCTGGCCCGCGTCCAGGCCCACCTGCGCGACCCGGCCTGGCTGGAGCAGCTCGGCGGCGGAGAAGCCGGTGCCTGACGCTTTCAGCCCGAGACCGGCGAAGCTCTCGAAGACGATGCGTGCCAGACTGTTCCAGTTGCCGATGATGTAGGCGAAGACGCCGACGAACAGCGTCTTTTTGACGAGGCGGGCGATGATGTCGTCGCCTTCACCCCACGTCCAGAACAGTGCGGCCAAAGTCACGTCGATGACGATCAGGGTGGTGGCGATGAACGCCACCTCGCCGCCGAGCAGGCCGAACCCGCTGTCGATGTAGCGGGTGAAGACATCCAGAAAGCGATCGACGACGCCGGTGCCGCCCATATCAATTCTCCTGTGCCGACGCGTCGTCGGCGATACGGGCGGCAGGGCGCGCGCCGGGCGCGAGGAATCGACGACGGTTCTCGGCCCAGGCGCGCAGGCAGTCGGGATCGCTTGCCCCGGCCGCGCCGATTGACTGGCAGCGGCGCAGCTCGATCAGCAGCGGGTCCGTCGCCGAGGTGTCGGCGACGGCCGCCGGCGCCGCGCGCGGGGGTTCGGGTGCGCGGCTCATCTCGATCGCCGTCATCGTGATGGCGATGGCGATGAAAATGACGGCGCCGATGCGCGCGAGGAGCTTGCTGCCCATGATGATCAGTCGTGGAACATGCGGGCATTGCCCGGCTGATAGCCGGTGGACCGCGTGAGGAAGCGGCGGAGCCGTTCGCGGCTCTCGGCTTCGACGGCAGCGTTGCGCGCCGAGTCCAGCGCCTGCGCCCGACCCTGCGCGGCGAGCAGCGCGGTCAGGTCCGCGAGCTGCTGCGATTGCAGCGCAAGAAGCTGGTTGCCCGCCTGTGCCGCTTGGAGCGCACCGGTCGCCGACTGGCTGGACGTGACCAGGCCGTCCATCGTCGTGCGCGCGCCGTCGATATTGCCGACAACGCCGGCTTGCACGCGAAGCGCGTCCTCGAACGCGCCGACGCTATCCTCCCAACGCGCATTGGCGTTGGCGACCATCTGCGCGTGGGTGCCGGTGAGCGCCGCGCCTTTGTAGCGTCCGTTGAACACCTGCTGGACGTTCTGCACATCGTAGGCGATGCGTTGCGCCTCGCCGAGAAGCTGCTGGGTGCGCTGCACCTGTTGCTGCAACTGCTGGAGCGAGTTGAACGGCAGCGACGCCAGATTGCGCGCCTCGTTGATGAGGCTGGTCGCCTGCTGCTGGATTTGCTGGATCTGGTTGTTGACCTGCTGGAGCGACCGAGCGGCCGTCAGCACATTCTGCGCATAGTTCGTCGGGTCATAGACAATGCCGCCGAACTGGGCGTGCGCCGGCGTGGCGGCGGTGATGCCGATCATGCTCGACGTGGCGATGGCGCCAGCCAGCATGGCCCGGCGCAGGATATTGGGTTTCATGGGGTCATGTCCTTCAAGGCAAGGGGGAGCTGGCCGGTATCTTCCCGGCGACCGGCCAGCGGATCGGGTTGGGGTTCGGGAAGAAGATCGACCGCCCAGGCCAGGCCGCGATGGCGCAGCCACTCGGCGGCGAAGCGCTCGCGTCCGTGGGTCTCGACCAGCTCGGCGATGCGGAGCTGATCAGTCTTGGAAGATGCGGCGGCGAAGGCCAGCGCGACCTCGCCCAGCCCCAGCTCGAACAGTCGGTTCCCGCGGCGCGACTGGCAGTAATAGTCGCGCTTGGGCGTGGCCCGGCTAAGGATGTCGATCTGGCGGGCGTTGAGCCCGAACCGCTCGTAGATGGCGGCGATCTGCGGCTCGGCCGCGCGTTCGTTCGGCAGGAAGATGCGCGTCGGACAGCTCTCGATGATGGCCGGCGCGATGTTCGAGGTTTCGATGTCGGCGAGGCTCTGCGTGGCGAACACGACGCCGGCGTTCTTCTTGCGCAGCGTTTTCAGCCATTCGCGGAGTTGCGCGGCAAATTCGGGGCTGTCGAGGACAAGCCAGCCCTCGTCGATGATGATGAGCGTGGGCGAGCCGTCCAGCCGGCCTTCGATCCGGTGGAACAGGTAGGACAGGACGGCGGCGGCCGATCCGGCGCCGACCAAGCCCTCCGTCTCGAACGCCTGGACCGACGCCTCGCCGAGACGCTCGGCCTCGGCGTCGAGCAGCCGGCCCCACGGCCCGCCAAGGCAATAGGAGGCGAGCGCCTGCTTGAGCTGCTGGCTCTGGAGCAGCACGGCGAGCCCGGTCAGCGTGCGTTCCATGACGGGCGCACTGGCAAGCGAGCCGAGCGCCGACCACAGATGCTCCTTGGCCTGTGGATCGACCGCGACGCCCTCGGACGCGAGGATCGCCGCCAGCCATTCGGCCGCCCAGGCGCGTTCGGCCGGATCGTCGATCCGCGCGAGCGGCTGGAGCTGCACGCCGTCGCCGGCCTCGTCGGCGAGAATCCCGCCGAGATCCTGCCAGTCGCCGCCCATGCCGATCGCAGCGGCGCGGATGCTGCCGCCAAAGTCGAAGGCGAAGACTTGGGCCCGTTCGTAGCGGCGGAACTGCATCGCCATGAGGGCGAGCAGCACCGATTTGCCCGCGCCGGTCGGGCCGACGATCAGCGTGTGGCCGACATCGCCGACGTGAAGGGAAAACCGGAACGGGGTCGATCCTTCGGTCTTGCCATAGAGCAAGGGGGGCGCACCGAAATGCTCGTCCCGTTCCGGCCCCGCCCATACCGCTGACAGGGGGATCAGGTGGGCGAGATTGATGGTGGAAATCGGGGGTTGGCGGACATTGGCGTAGGTGTGGCCGGGAAGGCTTCCCAGCCATGCCTCGATCGCGTTCATGCCCTCGGGGATGACGGTGAAGTCGCGGCCCTGGATGACCTTCTCTACCAGCCGCAGCTTCTCGGCGGCGATGGCGGGGTCCCGGTCCCATACCGTCACCGTCGCGGTCACGTAGGCCATGCCGGCATAGTCGGCGCCCAACTCCTGCAGGGCGGTGTCGGCGTCGGCGGCCTTGTTCGAGGCGTCGCTGTCCACGAGGACCGACGCCTCGTTTGTCATCACCTCTTTCAAGATCGCCATGACGCTCTTGCGCTTGGCGAACCACTGGCGTCGGATACGGCTCAGCAGCTTGGTCGCGTCGGTCTTGTCGAGCATGATCGCGCGGGTCGCCCAGCGATACTCGAAGGCGAGCCGGTTCAGCTCGTCGAGCAACCCGGGGAAGGTCACGCTCGGAAAGCCGACGATGGTGAGCGTCCGCAGATGATGCTCGCCCAGGCACGGCTCCAGTCCGCCGGTCAGCGGCTCGTCGGTGAGCAGCGCGTCGAGGTGCATCGGCGTTTCGGGGACGCGGACGCGCTGGCGGCGCGTCGAAACCGTGCTGTGCAGGAAGGTCAGCGTCTCGGCGTCATCGAGCCAGCGAACCTCGGGCACGAAGCCTTCGACCAGGTTGAGCACCCGGTCGCTGCGATCGGTGAAGCCTTTCAGCAGCTCCCAATGATCGACGCCGCTGGTGGATCGGCCCTCGTAGAGCCAGCCTTCGGCGCGCGCGGCTTCCTCGGCGGGCGGCATCCACAAGAGCGTCAGGAAATAGCGGCTCTCGAAGTGCGCGCCTTCCTCGCGGAACTGTTCGCGGCGCTCGAACTCGACCAGCGACGACACGGGATCGGGAAAGTGGCCTTCCGGATAGTCGAGCGCTGGCGTGCGCTGCGCCTCGACGAAAATCGCCCAGCCGGAGCCGAGCCGGCGCAGCGAGTTGTTTAACCGCGCGGTCGTGGCGACCAGCTCGGCCGGCGTCGCGCTGTCCAGATCGGGGCCGCGGAACTTCGCGGTGCGCTGGAACGAGCCGTCCTTGTTCAGCACCACGCCTTCGCCGACCAGCGCGGCCCAGGGCAGGAAGTCGGGAAGGTTCGCAGCTTTGCTGCGATATTCGCGCAAGCTCATCATGGCCGCATCCATGTCGGGTAGCGGAGGTGGCGACGTGCCACGTCCACGAATTGGGGGTCGCGGCGGGCGGCCCACACGGAAAGCCCGTGGCCAACGGCCCAGATGATCAGGCCGGCGATCCACAGGCGCAAGCCGAGGCCGATCGAGCCCGCCAGCGTCCCGTTGACGATGGCAAGCGAACGCGGAGCGCCGCCGAGCAATATCTGCTCGGTCAGCGCCCTGTGGACCGGCGCGAAATAGCCGGGGATCGGCTCAGACCCGTCCGACATCAGACCAGCGCTCCGCCGCCAAAGCTGAAGAAGCTGAGGAAGAAGGAGCTGGCGGCGAACGCGATCGACAGGCCGAACACAATCTGGATCAACCGGCGCGAGCCGCCCGACGTGTCGCCAAACGCGAGCGTCAGACCGGTCACGATAATGATGATGACGGCGATAATCTTCGCCACTGGCCCCTCAATGCTTTCGAGGATCGACTGGAGCGGCGCTTCCCACGGCATCGACGAGCCGCCGGCGTGGGCCGGAACGGCAAAGGTCAGCGCGATCACGCTGGCGGCGGCGGTGAGCATGGCGCGGCGTGCGCCATGCCGAAGGGCATGGATCATGGCAGGTCTCCGGGCTTGGGGGTGGTGAAAGGTGCGAGGCGGTAGTCGCCGCTCGCGAGGTCGAGCCCTTCGACGCGGGCCAGCTCGGTCAGCCGGCGCCCGTGCGCGTCGCGGACCAGCACGGCGATCAGGTCGATTGTCTCGGCGATCAGCGCGCGCGGGACCGTGACCACGGCCTCCTGGATGAGCTGCTCCATGCGGCGGAGCGCGCCGAGCGCGGTGCCGGCGTGGATGGTGCCGACGCCCCCGGGATGGCCGGTGCCCCAGGCTTTGATGAGGTCGAGCGCCTCTGCGCCGCGAACCTCGCCGATCGGGATGCGGTCGGGGCGCAGGCGGAGCGACGAGCGGACCAGCTCGGACAGCGACACCACACCGTCCTTGGTCCGCATGGCGACGAGGTTAGGCGCGGCGCATTGCAGCTCGCGCGTATCTTCGATCAGAACGATGCGATCTGTGGTCTTGGCGACTTCCGCCAAGAGAGCGTTGATCAGCGTGGTCTTGCCCGCGCCAGTGCCGCCCGCGACAAGGATGTTGGCGCGGCTCGCGACACCGTGGCGCAATGCTTCAGCTTCGGCCGCTGACATGATCCCCGCAGCCGCGTAGTCGTCGAGCGTGAACACGGCGACGGCGGGCTTGCGGATCGCGAAGGCTGGCGCGGCGACGACAGGCGGTAGCAAGCCCTCGAACCGCTCCCCACCTTCCGGCAGCTCGGCCGAAACACGCGGGGATCGGGCGTGAACCTCAACGCCGACATGGTGTGCGACCAGGCGGACGATGCGCTCGCCATCAGCAGCGCTCAGCGTTTCGCCGGTGTCGGTGACGCCCTCGCCGAGCCGATCGAGCCAAAGCCGCCCGTCCGGGTTCAGCATCACTTCGATAACGGCAGTGTCGTCGAGCCAGCCCGCGATCGACGGCCCGAGCGCGGTGCGCAGCATTCGCGCGCCGCGTGATTTAGTCTCGGATCGGATTGGGTGGATGGTCAACGACTGGCCCCTACAAAGGACCGGGCGAACCGCCGCCCGGCTGTCGGGGCACATCAAGAGACGCAGATATGCTCGGCTCGCAACAGCTAGTTGCCGGCGTAGTAGAGGGGGCGGTAGATACGTTACCGAGGGCGGAAGCGCCTTCCCGCTACATCTGGGTAACGCGCGGCAATTCAGTCCGACTCGGGTGATGTCGAGCGCGGCCAGACATCTTCGGGAATCTCGTCCATCAACGTCTTACCGCTGGCGAAGCGCCGGCCGAGCGTCTCGATGAAGCCCTCGTAGCGCTTGCGGCCCTTGACTTGCGCGGCAGCCTGATCCTCGTCGGGCAGCGGCGGGGTCACGGACAGCCAGAACCGGACGAACAGGCTCAGCGCCTCGGTGGTCAGGCCGGTGTTGCGCTCAAGCCGCAGGACTTGTCGCGTTAGTCGATCGAGCCGGCGGGCGAACGCCGCTTCCATACGGTCGGCGCCGTCCGGTGACAGGTAAGACGCTACCGCCGCCTCCACGATCGCCGAGCGCGAGATACGGCGGCGGATCGCCAGCTCGTCAATCTGCTTGGCGAGTGCGGGCGGGAAATAGACGTTGAGCCGGGTTCGCATGGCGGCCTCCTACAGCTCGATTCCGTCGCCGGGATCGAGCGATGCCTGACGCGCAATGCCCTGCATCCTGCGGCGCACGGCCGCGTGCCGGGACGCGTCGTCCTGCTCGTCGTCGACGATCGAAAACTCCTGCGCAGCAGGCGCTGGGGTTTCCGGCACGATGGCGACATGCTCCGGCAGCTCGGGCTCGCGGCGCAGCCCGCCATTGGCAGCGTCCTGGGCATCGCGGACGATGCGCGCGACCTGCTTCGGATCGGCGGATGCCTGCCGCCCGCTCCAGTCATCGGGCCTCACCCTGGCAGCCTCCGGCGCGGGCGCCGACGCAATCCGCTCGGACAGGCGGCGATCCTGATAGTAACGGGCCTTCTTCGCCCGGATCGGATGGACACCCGCCACCATGACGATCTCGTCGTCGGGCGGGAGTTGCATCACCTCGCCGGGGGTGAGGAGCTGGCGGGCCGTCTCGGACCGCGACACCATCAAGTGCCCGAGCCACGGCGACAGGCGATGGCCGGCATAGTTCTTCATTGCCCGCATCTCGGTGGCGGTGCCGAGCGCATCCGACACGCGCTTGGCGGTGCGCTCGTCGTTGGTGGCGAAGCTCACGCGGACATGGCAGTTGTCGAGGATCGCGTTGTTCGGGCCGTAAGCCTTTTCGATCTGATTGAGCGACTGCGCGATCAGGAATGCCTTGAGGCCGTAGCCCGCCATGAACGCCAGGGCGGACTCGAAGAAGTCGAGCCGGCCGAGCGCCGGAAACTCGTCGAGCATCAACAACACGCGATGGCGGTTGCCCTTCGGGGTCAGCTCCTCGGTCAGGCGGCGCCCGATCTGGTTGAGGATGAGGCGGATGAGCGGCTTGGTGCGGGAGATGTCGCTGGGCGGCACGACCAGATACAATGTCGCCGGCCGATCGCCCTCGACCAGATCCGCTATGCGCCATTGGCAGGCTCGCGTAACCTCGGCCACGACGGGATCGCGGTAGAGGCCGAGAAACGACATGGCGGTGCTGAGCACGCCCGATCGCTCGTTGTCAGACTTGTTCAACAACTCGCGCGCGGCCGAAGCAACGACGGGATGCGCGCCTGCTTCGCCGAGGTGCGGCGTCGCCATCATCGCGGCCAGCGTTTGCTCGATCGTGCGCGCCGGGTCCGAGAGGAATCCGGCGACGCCGGCCAGGGTCTTGTCCCCCTCGGCATAGAGGACGTGGAGGATCGCGCCGACCAGCAAGCTATGACTCGTTTTTTCCCAGTGGTTTCGGCGCTCCAGCGAGCCTTCGGGATCGACCAGAACGTCGGCGACATTCTGCACGTCGCGCACTTCCCATTGGCCGCGCCGCACCTCCAGCAACGGGTTGTAGGCGGCCGACTCGGCGTTGGTCGGATCGAACAGCAGCACGCGGCCGTGCCGCGCCCGGAAGCCGGCGGTGAGCGTCCAGTTCTCGCCCTTGATGTCGTGGACGATTGCGGAGGCCGGCCAGGTCAACAGCGACGGCACGACCAAGCCGACGCCCTTACCCGAACGGGTCGGGGCGAAGCACAGCACATGCTCGGGACCGTCATGGCGGAGATAGTCGCGGGCGAGCCGGCCAAGCACTACGCCGTTCGGCCCGAGCAGCCCCGCCGCGCGCACCTCCCGCTCGCTCGCCCAGCGAGCCGAGCCATAGGTCTCGGCGTTCTTCAGCTCGCGCGCGCGCCACACCGACATGCCGATGGCGACCGCGATCGACGCGAACCCGCCGGACACAGCGATATAGGCGCCCGTCAGGAATATGCGGGGCGCATAGGCGTCGAAGCTGAACCACCACCAGAAGAAAGCCGGCGGCGGATAAACCCGCCAGCCGAACACCTCGAACCAAGGCGGCCCCAGCTCGGGCTGATAGGCGAGCGCGGCGGCTGTCCACTGCGTCGCGCCCCACACCCCGGCGAGCACGGTCAGGAACACGATGATGATCTGGCCCCAGAGTATCTTGGTCGCGGACATGGAGGTCTCCTGATTTAGATGCCGAGGCCGCGCTCGCGGCCCAGCGTCCAGTCGATGCCGCCGCCGGCGCGGACGACGCCCGACACCTGACGGCCGAGTTGCTGTTCGAGGGTGCTGGCCCACGGCACGAGCCGGAAGCCGAGCCCATCGTCGATCATGACGAAGCGGCCAGACGCGAGCGCGAGGCGCTGGCGCACGACGCCGGCGATCTTCTCGCCGGAGCCGGCGGGCCGATAAGCAAGCCCGGTCTCGCCCGCGACCTTCGCGCCAACCGCGTCCAGCTCGCGCTTGCGGAGCGTGTCGAGCATCCCGCGCTCGAACACCGTCCGCTCGCCGAACCTGCGCGCCAGCCCTTCCTTGACGAGATGGTCGGTGCGCGCGTCCATCGCGCGCCGCACCTCGGCGCCGAACCCGCCGTCCGCAACGCTGGCGCCGCGCTCGATCAGGCGGTGGTCAAGCCAGGTCGCGCCGGGCGCCCTAATCTGCGCGGCGAGGTCGAGGTCGGACCGCGTGACGAGAACCAACGTCGGCTTCGCCTCGCCGGCCCGTCCGATAGCGCGCAGCTCGACGATGCCGCCGAGCTTGGGGCTGTGCTCCAGCGCCTCGATGCCGGGCAGCCGGACATGGTGGGTGCGGCCATCGGTACCGTCGATCACGGCATAGGCCGTGCCGGTCAGTTCGTCGTGCAGGCCCTTGTCGATCAACCTGCCGGCGACTGGCTTCTCCGGCGCGCTGGTGACGACGGCGTAGCTGTCGAGCGGCCGGTCCTGCCCCCGATCCTTGAGCGCCGCGCCGATCGTGCGGATGATGTCGCCGCGCGCGCCCAGCTCGCGCAGCTTCGCCGCCGCACCTTCCGCGACCGCCCACTGGCCGGTATCCCCTTCGGCTGCGAGCCCCATCGTCTCCAAGTGCTGCAAGCGCCCGACCATCAAACGGCGGAGCCGCTGATCGTCCGGGCCGGGGCGCTCGGGGCGTAGGTCAATCACGCCCAGCTCGTCGGCGGAACGCTGGATCTCGGTATCGAGCCGGGTCCAGCGTTCCGCCGTCAGCTCACGGTCGAGCGCGCGCTGCACCTCATGTTCGGGCTTCGGCCCAAGCTCGGCGAAGGCCAAGTCTTGCGCGCGCGCGCGGAGATTGTGGCTGATGTATTCGCGGGAGATGACGAGATCGGCGCCCTGATCGGTAACGCCGCGCACAAGCAGATGGACGTGCGGATTGTCGGTGTTCCAGTGGTCGACCGCGACCCAATCGAGCCGCGTGCCCAGGTCGGCCTCCATCTGCCGCATCAGGTCGCGGATGTATTCGCGCAGGTCGGTCAGCTCGGCGGCGTCCTCGGGCGACACGATGACCCGGAAATGGTGCCGGTCATCCTTGCATCGCTCGGTGAAACCGCGATCGTCGGCGTTGTCGCCGGCCGCGTCGAACATGCGCGTCGGCGAGCCGTCACGGGTGACGCCTTCGCGCTTCAAATAAGAGACGTGCGCGGACAGCGGCGCCGAGCGCCGGCCACCCCGGCTGCGGGTGGTCACGGGCAGCATCTTGACCATTACGCGGCGGCCCGAGCCGAACAGGCGGCTGCGGGCGAACGCCGTGCGTCCCCGCCCGAAGGTGGATTGCGCGCCACGGCGCGCTCCGCTGGCGCCGCCGCGCCGGCCGCCGCTATGGATCGCGGCGACCCGCAACACCTCGGCGACCAGGCCGCGGGCATTGCGGCCCTGCGCCTTACTGCGCTTGGCCTTACCCGGCCGGACGCGGGACTCGCTGTCCTCGCTCACGGCCGGGCCGCTTTCGGGCGAAAATGGCCTGTGGTGCCATTCGACGCGTTGTTTTTGCTGACTTTTCCCTTCCGCACGGCACGCGCGCCGACCGACGCCCCCGCGTGAAGCCACGGAAAAGCCATGGCTTTTCGGCTGAACGGGGCACTGCTTATATCTTGCCCTCGTCTGCCCCTGCCGTTCTTCTCCTCCCCAGCGATCTTACTGCTTCGGAAAGATGAAGGGGGCGACTGGCCGATCATTGCGGTCGGCCCGCGCGGGCGCGGGACACGAACAGCGTGTCGCGCGGTTCATTGGCGGACGGATCGGTAGCGCGAACGCCGACAGATGTCGGCCGGTCTATTGGCAGCTCGGACGCGGCTTCTTCGCCGCCCGACTTCCCGGCGACAGCTTCCGAAGCGGCGCTGGCGGCGCGGACGAATAGCGCCGCACGACGCCATGCGAACGGATCACGCGCGGCAGTGGCCGCCACTTCCACCGCGCCCGATTGGCCGGTGATCGGTGCGAGCTGGGCGAGATAGCCGACGGTCTCAGCGGGCAGCGGACGGCCGCGCGACAGGTAATCGTCGTAGCGGCCCGGTCCCGCATTATAGGCCGCCAGCATCGCGCTGGCATTGCCGTAGCGGTCATGCATCTCGCGCAGATAGGCCGCGCCCGCCATGATGTTGTCGCGCACGTTGAACGGATCGGGGCCTAGGCCGTAGTGGGCGCGAAGACCGGCCCAGGTCGCGGGCATGATCTGCATCACGCCCATCGCCCCGGCCGGCGAGACCGCGCGTGAAACGCCGCGGCTCTCGACACGCATTACCGCCCAAATCCAAGCCTCGGGGATGCCGAACCGCCGCGCGGCATCGGCAACATGACCGGCATATGGGTGGACCGCCGATGATCGTGCGGCTGGCATATCCTGTGCCATCGCCGGGGCAGACATAGCGCCGCCGGACAGCAGGACGACGGCAACGGCGACCGCGGATCCGACTCCGCTCCGCCGCCAGCCTGCCAGCGTGCTCGCTGCGGTAAAGGGTGCGCGCGAAGCGCCGGCCGTTGGCCGCCCTTGACCTTCGCTGCGCGCCCCGGCCGGCCTGCGACCGAGCGGGGCGGAGGGATGAGACGGTCTTCCCGCGAACAAAGGGATGAAGATGAAGCGCACGGGCTCAGTCCTGCTCGCGCGACTTCGGCTGGCGGTTCCAGCGCAGCGACCAGGCCGACCTGTCGTTGCCGTTCTGGAACAGCGCGGCGCGTATCGGCTGCGCGAAGGCGGGGTCGTCGATGCGCAGCGAGACGTAATCCCCGGCGCGCTCGCCGTTCTCGTTCCAGCCGGCGCCGATTTCCGGCCCTTCGCTGTCGCCGCGGTGAACGCGCCAGTCCGGCGCCTTGTCGGCGTCGCTCTGCTCGGCAGGAACGATCGAGATACGGATGTCGAGTGTCGCCGTCTCGATGATACCTTCGTAGCCATTGGCGGTGCGGAAGAAGCTGCCGATCTGCATGATGATCTCCTTTGAGTTGGCGGTCGGGAAAGCGGGTCAGCGCCAGTTGAGCGGCGCGTCGGGGGTGTCGCGAGTGAGGATCGGGATGGCGCGGCCGAGCACGGCCGAGGCCGGCAGCGAACCGAAATAGCGACCGTCCATGCTGTCGGCGTGGTCGGGGTTGAGCATCAGCAACTCGCCGGCGCGCAGCGTTCGGCAGCCTTGCCAGACCGGCAGAGGGCGGCCCCGGCCGTCACGCTGCCGGGCGACGACAACGGGCCGCCCATCGACGCTCACTACCGCGTTGATGCTGCACACGATCTGGCCCGGCCGCGCCGCGACATGCTTCAGCAGCGGCACGCGCTCGCCGAGATAGCCGCGCTCCGCGAGCCATTGCGCCAGCTTCGGTGGCGGTGTCACGGCGACCAAAACCCCGTTCGGCGGATCGGGAAGCGGCTCGATCCGATAAAGCCCGATCGGCGCGCTCGCGCTGGCGTTCCAGACGACGCGCGGCAGCGGGTCGAGCGCCGCAATCGTGGCGAACGACGCGCCGAACAGCGACGCGACGCAGACCGTCGCAAGGGCCCCTCCACGGCGCGTCATCCTTCGATTTCCCGGCGCTTGAGCCAGGCGCGATGACGCTCCAGCGTATAGGGGCGCGGCTGATGTCCGGCGGCGATACGGTTGGCGACGTGTCGCCAGTGGTCGGGCGCGGCGTCGCAGGGATCGACGCCGGCTGCTTCGGTCGCGTCGATCGCTGCAAGAACTTGCTGGACCTTGGGCCAGCCTTCAATCTTGAGCAGGATGTCACCGCCCGGCTGCACGCACGGCAGCGTCGTGAACGGCTCGCCGGCGCCCACCGCGCGCACGATGTCGATGCGCGAGCTGACCGTGCCGTAGTCGTTCGCCGCCCATCGGACGAACGCGAATATCGCTCCGGGACGGAAGCGGACGATGCGGCGGCGGCGATCGGCGATCTCGTCCGCCGCGACGCGGCCGAACCTGATCCAATGCTCGATCCGCTTCTCGATCCACGTCAGCTCGACGCGGGTCATGCCGTCGTCAGACGGCTGGCGGTGGCGCATGGGCGACGGCGGGACGGTCATCGCCGGCTCCGGGCGATGGCGGAATCCGCGCGCGGCATGAGGTCGTCCTGCCCCGGATCGGAAGTCGAATGTTTGATGCCGATGTCGGCCCAGGCGCGCAGGTCATCGACCGAATAGACCACCCGGCCGCCGATCCGGCGGTATGCCGGGCCTGTCCCGAAATAGCGGTGTTTTTCGAGGGTGCGGCCGGACAGGCCGAGAAAGCGCGCGGCTTCCGGCGTTCGCAGGAAGCGGGGCGGCAGATTGGCGGGCGTATCGGACAAGTGAAGGCTCCTGCGGGCAGTGGCGGCAGGAGGCGTAATTGTCAGAAGGAAGGCGGCCGGGTGGGGTATGAAGATGTGCGGCTGCACGGATGCGACCACCCCCGTGGGGGCACTGCCCGAAGGGAACGGTCAGCGGATACGGAGGAGTTTGCGGTACTCCCCGTTCATCATAGTGATGCCGTCTCGGACCAGCCGGACCACGAACGAACGCGCGGAAGACATCTTCCAGTCGCTCGCGGACAATCGCACGGCCTCGTCGCGCCCCAGCGCGGTGGCGATCTCGCGATAGGTCGCACCGCCGTCGCGCAGGTCGAGCGCGCGGAGCATAAGGTCGAGCCGGGCAAGCCGGTAGGCGGTGAGCGGCCAGCCGCGCGGCAGCGGACCCGCCGCGCGACCGAGCAGACGGCGATGGAATCGCAGCAAGCTGGCGATGCGGGTGAGGAAATCCTTGTCGAGCGGGATGACTGCTGCGAGCGGCCGGCCAGCCGTCGGGTCGCGCAGCCACAGCCGATGCTCTCCGGCTGCATCGGCGACAATGACATGGCGTCCGTCGATCCCGGCCAGATCGGCGAACAGCGCGCCGAGCGCGCGCGGATCGACCGGGGCGGCGGTCGCAAATCCCTCCGGTGCGGCGTCCAGGATGACCGTGACGGCGGTCAGTTCGGGGCGCCAGACAACCGGCTCTGACAGGTCATCCGGTGCCGTGGCGAAAGGACAACCCCCAGCGCCGCGCGAACGCCGACTCGGCGGCATTCTTCGTGACGGCGCCGCTCGCGATGCGCTCGCGCATCTGCGCATGTTCGGCGCGAAAGGTCTGGTTTCGCCGAAGGAACTCGGCAGCTATGCCGGCGCGCCCGATCGCGTCGGACAGACTGCCGTCGCGTCGCTGGCGCCGGCGCTGTGGCGTCGGCATTCCATCCTCCTAACCGCGTCTCGCGCGGATTTCAGGAAGCTCAGCGTCACCTGTTGAGTATTGGGCGAATAGCGCGAAGGCTGCGCTCTGCCATGCCGCGAAAGCTGTGCCGGAGATGAGCGAACGCAACCGAATTAGATTTAATCTTAACGCTTTAACGGTCGCTCGCATCCGAGCAGATGGGCATAGCCAACCTCGGTCATCCATCGCGCTCGCGCAAGATGACTGTCGTGCATTGTTTTTGCGCGGTGCGGTTCGGCGGCCGCATCGATGCCGAGAATACAGGCGGCGGCTTCGCGCCAGTCTGCGCCTTCGTCGGCAGCGTCGAGCAAGCGCAGATAATCGACCATATGGCTTTCGTCGTAGGCGGTGAGCTGCGATACGTCGGGCGCGCGATCTGCGAACTGGCTGGTGCTCATGGCGCTTCCGTCATGTCTATCGTTAACCAAGCTAGATCAAATATGGACGTCAAATAGGCGCAAATCTCGCATCGCTCGTTGCACCTTTGGCAGCGATGTCGGCGCGAGGCTGGCGATACACCTTATATGGGATAAACCACATAATGTGTATCGTCCAGCTTGCGGCGCATGGACATGCGCCGCCTCGTGGGACTCAACTTCGCCAAGCTGAGAAAGGATAAGGGCTTTACCCAGGAGCGCTTTGCCGAGACGTCCGGCTTTACCCAACAATATGTAAGCGATTTGGAGCGCGGTCGCCGCAATCCAACCGTAGTCACCTTGTTTCACTTGGCCTCGGCGCTTGGCGTCACGCCCGCCGATCTTCTCGCCGAACTCGATCCGTCCGAGCCTGATTAGCTTCGCAGAATCTGAGCGCGAGCCGGGCGTCAGCCCGGCGAGCGCGATTGCGGCCGCGCGGACCTTGGGACGCGCGGCCGCCGCCGATCCAACGCAGCGGATCGGCGCGAAAATGGCAAAGCCGCAGGGCCGAACGTTCGGCCCTGCGGTGAAATGGTTAGGCTGCTTTGAGGCGCTGCATCCCTTCCGCCAGCGTCCAAAGCGCGCGGTTCAGCGTCACGTTCTGGTCGATGCCGTTGATCGCGCGGGTCTGCGCACGGCGAATACGGCCCTCGGCGTTGCGCTTGCGGCCCTGCAACCCGCCCCGAACGACATTCTCCTGAATGACGTTGAACGTGGTCCACAAGCTGCGGTCTACATCCTCGCGGCGGCGCGGCTCGATGATCTGCTCGGGCCGAACCGGGCTTTCGTCGTCGCCATAGCGCGCAACAAGGCTGACCTCGCCAAGCAAGCGCTGTTCACCCGGTGAAAGCTGGATCGCCTTCATCGACTCGCTGGCGTCGATCAAGCGCGGGAAGTCCTCCGCGACGGTGAACACGCCCTCGATAATGTCATGCTCGATATTGCCTTTGTGCGGCACGCGGACCTCTTCGAACCGCTCGCCCGCGATCATGCTGTTGGTGCAGACGAAGCGCAGCATCCCGGCAAACATCTGGTAGGCGCTGGTTCCGTCATGGCTGTTGACGATGATGACTTCGGCGGCCTCCGGTTTGCCGATGCCGTCATCGCGGCGCAGGCGCAGCATGTGCTTGGCGTGGCCGTGGCGGCTGCCGTCACGCGGCACCGACTGGACCGCGAAGAACGGCGACCAACCTTCCCGGCGCAGCCCCTCCACGATGTCGATCGTCGGGACATAGACGTAGCGATCCGAACGGCTGTCGTGCGCCTCGCGGGCGAAGATGGACGGGACGTGCCGATACAGCGCCTCGTTGTCGAGCGGCTCCCGGCCGCTGATCTGATGGGCACCACGGCCGAACCGGGTAGCAAGCTGATAGTGCATTTTGGCCTCCTTGGGCTTGGGTTTCCGCGCAGCGGAGCGCCGCGCTGAAACCCTGCCCGTCGGCGAGACCGGGGGTGCAAACGGAAAGCGGCTTCGCGGGGAACCGGCTGCACGGAACGCGCTCGCGCGTGGAGGAAGCTGGGCGGAAGCCGCTTGAAGTGCGCCGGGGGCAGCGCCCCAAGCAACTCCGACAAGGTGCCGGGCCGACCGGCCCGTCCGTTCTGACAACCAGCAAAAACAAACGCACTTAGGCGCCCCGCTCCAATGGAGCGGGGCGCCGCGTCGGGGTCAGCGGGACCAGATCAGCGTGTATTCGCCGGCGGTCTCGGTCTCGGACAGGGTGGCGTAGATCGGCGCCGGAAAGGTGGGATCGTCCAACTTGACCGAGGTGTAGTCGCGACCTTCGCGGCTGGTCTTCTTCCAGGCAGCGCCGATGTCCATATCGGCAGTGCTGACACTGAAGTCGGGAGACTTGTCGCCATCCTTTGTGATGGGGCGGAAGACGGCTTTGGTGTTGAGGATGAGCGTCTTGATGACGCCGGTGAACTCGCCCTTGCTGTTGGCGGTGAAGGTGCCGATCATAGCCATGTCGAAATCTCCTTGTTGCTCGGGCCACGCCCTTCGCGGCCTCGACAGTGATCGACAGACCGGGGGCGAGTGCCCGCGCACCGCAGGGCGGCCGCAGCGGAGCGGAGGATGGCGCCGGCCGGCTATTTTGCTTCGCGATGCAAAGCGCGGCACGCGCGGCGGAAAATAGCCGGCCGTAGCCATTGCGGAGGCAATCGAGGCGAAGCCGCCGCCCGGTCAGATCACGCCATCGCCGAGGCCTGCGGGCGTGGCCCTCTTGCAAACGTGGACGGCGTGGCGACAACGGCCCAGGCAACAGGCACTTACGATCAATGTCACGACGAACGGTCCCGCGCCAACACCTTAGGCTGGCTCGGCAGGGAGCATTTATTGGCCCCCGCTCGACCTCGCCCAGCCATTGTCGAACTGCTCGGCCACGACGTTGATCGACCGCACGCGAAACGGAGCGCAGCTGGCAATTTCGACTGCGTCGGGGTCGAATATCGCAATGTTGAAGCCTCCGCGATCTTCGGTATCGCCAAAGTGGCTTTTATAGCCGATTGCGTCGTATCCAGCGCTGCGAAAGAGCTCGGCAAGGATTTGGGTCGGCGCATAGTCGGCGCGGTCATCCGCATGCGTGACCGGCTGCGAGAAGGCATTGTCGATGTCAGTCCAGACCGCTTGTTCGACCTCCTCGGGGGTCGGGTCCGTGCCGCCCATGACGTGCCTGAAGATCGGGCCAGCAAAAGATGACTTTCCGTGGCCGCGCGACAGATCAAGGGTGCGGAGAGGGCGCAGGAGGCGACACCAGGCAACAGACAGCTCGGCACCGACCCAGGGCCTTACCTCGGAAACCGCCGTCTCGATCGTGCTGCCGACGTATAGAACTGGAATGCCAGTCGGGTTGGCGCGTCCCTCGCGCGCACGGTCGGCCAAAGGCTTCATGCGCTGTGCGCCGTATCCCCACGTATCCTCCCCGATCCAATTGCCATCATCGTCAGTCCGATCCACCATATCGACGCCGCGCTGGGCGCGGTAGAGAATCATGCCCTTTTTCAGCGAAACATCGCGATCGCGGTTTGTGGCCAGGACCGTCTGGAGGAATGTCCGATCCTCTTCGCCGAGTATGTAACGGCTGGAGAATCTGACCCGCCGCGCGAACTTCGAATAGCTGTCCCAACTCGCAAATGCCGGCGTCACTGGGTCGTCCAGTTTCATTATAAAGCGCCCTCTTGCTCGATTGGTTTGCTACGAACAGCCACGTTCAGGCAAGCGGCCGATCGCCTCTACATGTAATCACCCATCATGGAATTGGCAGCAGGCATTGCCACGTGCGGGACGCAATTCGATAGATGCATCATGGCCTAGTGCCAGCTGTTCAGCTACATCGTTTTGCGCACGGGCGCGCACCGATCTCTGCGACGCCGCACCGGTAGACAGGGGTGGATGAATGACGCCGATTAAGTCGGTCACGGATTTCGTGAAGGTGATCCTGGAGTGGCCTGTCTCGAAGACCTCCGTGGTGTCATATCGCGGTCACGGCAGCGTTGACTTTAGATTGACTCCGTCCATCTTCCGCAAGGCATCAACTCGGGAGAACGAGCATATCTTGCTGCGCGAATTGATCGCCGCCCATCCCGAGGACTTTGACCGAGATACGAGCGCCCTGGAGATGCTGGTTCGGATGCAGCATTTTTCGCTGCCCACGCGGTTGCTCGACGTGACCATGAACCCCTTGGTCGCGCTCTACTTCGCTTGCGAAACCGTCAAGAAAAGGGTGACCCTTCCGTCGGGAAAAACGCAGACGCAAGACATGGACGGCCATGTCGTCATGCTTCGGGTTCATAAGGGACGGGTACGCTATTTCGACAGCGATACGGTGAGTTGCCTTACCAATCTTGCCCGCCTGTCGTGGTCCTACAAGCGGAAGATCGACACCATGCTGGAGCAGGAAAGGTTCAACGACAGTACTCCGATCAAGCGCCTTCTGCATTTTATCAGGCAGGAGAAGAACGGATTCCTGAATGAAATTGATCCAGACGACCTGGACTCGATCATCCTCGTCAAGCCCAAGCAGAATAACAAGCGTATCCTCGCACAGGCGGGAGCCTTCTTCGCGTTCGGCTTGGTTGAGGAGATCGACGCCAGCAATACTGACGGCATAAAAGTGGAGCACATCGTCATTCCTGCCGCTGCGAAGTCGGATATTCTCGAGGAACTCGACAAGCTTGGAATTAATGAAAAGACGATGTTCCCGGATATTGAGCGCGCCGCGCGGTATATCACGGGCACCCTCTCATCGGGCGATGCCGCAACCAAGGTGGTGTTGCGACGTTCGCCGAAATAACCGCTGTCGATGGACCGAGCATGATTGATTGAGGTCCAGCAGCTCGGAAAAACGGTACACTCTGACCAAGAGCGGCCGCGCCCCAACGGGCGCGGCCGCCGTTTTGCCGGTCGAAATGGATGGCCGGGACCGCTCACGCGGCCCCGGCCCGATGCCGCTATTCGGCGTAAGCGCCAAAACCTCCCCACATTTTCGTAGCTGCTGATCTGTCTATGTTTTGCCCCTCATCCGAGGGGTATCGTAGTGGCTGATGATGTAAGAACATTCGAAACAGGTTTCGAAAGGCAGG
>NZ_JAUQOM010000070.1 GCF_030580935.1 Sphingobium cyanobacteriorum
CCGAATTCCAGCTTGTTGTTCGTCACCTGAATGAACGTTGGCGTGCAGAACAGAAAAGCCGCAACCTGGTCGGGCTGCGGCTTTTTCCTTAACCATCACTTTCAGATTGCTTTACGCCATGGCCCGCAGGTCAGGCTTACGCTTTCGACGCGAGGCAAAAGGCCCAAAGGGGATCTCCGGCGGCGCGAAGGTCTCCGCGCTCGCCCGGTCCCAGCGATCGTACCAATCCGCCAACTCCGGAATTTCCTCCTCCGACAGCAGAAACCCTTCGGGCAAATATGGATACGCCTCATTGCCATCAAGGAATTCGTTGTCCGACTGGCGGAACATGAAGTGGTACGGCATGAAGTCGCGAGGATCGGTCAGGCCTGCGGCGCCGGCAATCTCGCTCAAGGCGCGCATCGTATTGCGATGGAAACGCGCGACACGGTCGCTCTTATCACCTACATCAATAGCACGCTGACGGGCCTGATCTTGCGTGGCGATCCCAACCGGGCACTTGTTCGTATGGCATGCCTGAGCCTGGATACAGCCTACGGCAAACATAAAGCCCCGGCCGGAATTACACCAGTCTGCACCAAGAGCAAGTGCGCGGGCGATATCGAACGCGGAAATGATCTTCCCCGCTGCGCCGAGCCTGATATCGTTGCGAATGCCCGCGCCACGAAGCGCGTTATGAACGAAGGTCAGGCCCTCAAGCATCGGCATGCCGACCCGATTGGCGAATTCCACCGGAGCGGCTCCTGTTCCTCCTTCCGCACCGTCAATCACGATGAAATCCGGTTTGATTCCGGTTTTCACCATAGCCTTCACCATGCCGAGAAACTCACGGCGATGACCGATACAGAGCTTGAAGCCTACCGGCTTACCGCCAGATAGTTCGCGCAATCTGGCGACAAATTCCATCAGACCGACAGGCGTGGAGAACGTGCTGTGTGCTGGCGGTGAGATGCAGTCTACACCCATGGGAATGCCCCGCGCCTCGGCAATTTCAGGCGAGATTTTCGACGCCGGAAGCATACCGCCGTGACCAGGCTTCGCGCCTTGGCTTAGCTTGACCTCGATCATCTTTATCTGAGGGTCGGCAGTGATTGCAGCAAACTTCTCCTCTGAGAAGCTTCCATCGTCT
>NZ_JAUQOM010000071.1 GCF_030580935.1 Sphingobium cyanobacteriorum
TAGGCGTGGAAGTGGTACGCAATATCCCGCGCTTCATTGGAGTTGGGTATCATCGTCATCTTCATTCACTTTCTTTGTGGAGAGCTGCATTCGCAGCTCTCCTGCTTGATGGTAGGAACGCACGGTCTCACTTCGAGACATCGACACCGAGCCATTTGATCGACATGGCCGTCAAAGTGCCGTCGGCTTTCATTTCTTCGATGGCTTTGTCGATGGCAGCTTTCAGTGCCGGGTCTTTTCGCATTGCGACCGCCTGCTCTTGGGGGGCGAACGGTTCGCCCGCCGTGACGAAGCCCGAATCGGCTTTTTTGATCAGACTCGCCGCGACCATCGTGTCGTTGAGGGCCACGTCGATCCGGCCCGCCTTCAAATCGCGATACATGGTGGCGTCGAGGTCGTAGGTCTTGACGTCCGCGTCAGGGACGTTGGCACGAGCCCATTGCTCGAAGTTCGTGCCGAGCACCGCGCCAACGGCGCGCCCTGAAAGCTTTTCAGGTGCCGTCAGCTCGGCTGCGAGTTCTTTCCGAGTGACCATCTGGATCTTGGTGATCGTGTATGGAACCGAGAAATCGTAGTTCTTCTGACGTTCCGGAGTGATGGTGATCTGGTTGATCACGACGTCGAGCCTACCAGACGCGAGAGCCGCGAGAATGCCGTCAAACTGTGTCGGCACATATCTAGGCGTCAGTCCGAGCCTCTTGCAGAGATCGTTAGCAAAATCGACCTCGAACCCGACGAGATTGCCGGATTCATCCTGAAAATTAAAGGGGGGATAGGTCGACTCGAGACCAATCGCAAGTTCACCCTTTCCGGCGATTGTCGACGGCAAGACGTCGGCTGCGGCCGTGGCTTCCAGAGCGGTCAGGGATGTCAGGCAAAGCGCAGTTACTGCGAAAAATGCCCGTCGGTTTAAGTTGAAATACATGAAGAATCATCTCCATTGAGTTTGAATTATTAAGCGACTAGTCGGTATGTAAAGCCAACATGCGGTCTGAAGGGCTCTGTTGCAAAAATCGTGAAGCTTGAGCATGCTTGGCGGAGATTGGACGGACGGAACGATGACGGATTTCAAGTGGCGCCATTTCCAGGGTGATGTGATCCTGTGGGCGGTGCGCT
>NZ_JAUQOM010000072.1 GCF_030580935.1 Sphingobium cyanobacteriorum
TTCGCTAGCGATGTTGCAATCCTTCGGGACACTGTCGTTTCGGTTCCTTCCGAAAGGATCGGCACCTTCCGCTCCGTGCGCAGCCCGTTGCGCATGTCGGAAAGTCCGTTTGCTCCGCCGACAGTTCCACCCGAGGTCGGCGAGCATACCCGCCAAGTCCTTCAGGCCGAGCTGGATCTGAGCGCAGATCGGGTCGATCAGCTTTTGGAGATGGGCGTAGTTGCCGGTATCCCGGCGACGGGCGGAAAGTAGCTCCAATGCAGAAGGAGCGCGTCCGCCGCCAAGGTCGTCCACCGACGATGGAGAATGCGCGCGGCAAAATTCTCGATGAAGCGGCCGAGTTGTTTGCGCACGAAGGTTTCGATGGAGCCTCGCTGGGCAGTGTCGCGGAAGCTGTCGGTGTCACCAAAGCTGCTATTTATCACTACTTCCCGAACAAGAAAGAAATCTACGAGGCAATTATCGTCAGGACACTGCAAGGCCTTCTTGACGCAGTGACGATGGCCGTCGACGGCCAGCACGACGCGCCCGAAGCGCTTTGCCGCTTCATGACGGCACACGCCGACTACTTCGAGACCCACTACCATGGGTTTGTTACGATGCTGGTGGGTTATGGCGGGATGGAGAACAACGGACTTCTTGAGGAAGCCCAGGACCTACGCGATGCCTATGAGGAGCTTCTTCGGAGTATCGTGCTCGCCGGCATCGCCAACGGCCGCTATCGAAACACGGATTCCCGTGCGATCAGCCGAGCGATCCTTTCGATGCTTAATTGGATGGTTCGTTGGTTCAAGCCCGGACACGGGCGCCCCGCTTCCTCTTTCGCGATGGAATACTGCGAGATCATTCTCAACGGCCTCGGCACGAACGGTCAGGCCATGGATCACGACAAGCGTCAGGAGGGCCTTGTCGCAAATTCTTCAGGTTAACTCGATGTTGACCATGGGGAGAGAAGTTGCCGCTCCTGATATTGCGGAGCGAGCCGATGATTTTGAATACCATTGCCGAAAAGCTGAAGCGCCAG
>NZ_JAUQOM010000008.1 GCF_030580935.1 Sphingobium cyanobacteriorum
CGCTGTAGATCCCCACACCTCCCTGACTCGGCAGAAAGGCTTCAAGGTGGACGACTTTTACGCCGCCCGCAGCAGGACTATCCCGCCGCTACCGTGGTCGAATATTGCTCCGCCGTTCTCAATGTGGCCTGGTGGACATGGGTTATGTCAAGGGCACATTCGGCATGCCGCTGTCCAACTACCCGGAACCAAGCCTGACCGCGCCTGAAGGCATGTTCCTGTTGATGGCGATTTATCGTGGGGCAATGGCTGTCAATCGCGACGCCAAACGGTTCGTGAACGAATCTCTCTCCTACAAGGAGATTGGCGGCGCGTGCCTTGCGCAACCGGGGGGTGTGGCGTTCCAGATATTCGATGAAAGCGTGATGGAACAGGCGCAACCGATCCCGTCCAACATGAACTTCCGTGAGGCGCTGACGCGAGGGATCGTGCACAGTGCGCCCACGATCGCCGGTCTGGCGGCGACGGTAGGACTGGACGGGGCAGCATTGGAGGCTGCGGTGGCGCGTTACAACGCGATGATGGAGGCGGGAAAGGATAGTGATTTCGGCCGGACCACGATTGCAGGCAGCGTGGGCAAGCCGCTGCCGCTGAACCGTGCGCCTTATTATGTCCTGCCCTGTGCTGTCGCCGTAACGGGCACATTCTGTGGCATCCGGGTGGATGCCGATTCCCATGTTCTGGACCCCTATGGGCAGCCGTTGCCCGGATTGTTCGCTGCCGGTGAAGTTACCGGCGGTTTTCATGGTGCGAGCTATATGAGCGGCAGCGCTTTGGCGAAGGCCGCCATATTTGGCAGAATCGCCGGGATCATGGCGGCAGAAAGCGCGGTTGCGTCTTGACCCAGTGGGTCGGATGCTGCCGGACGCAAATGCCCTACCGGCAGAGGCGACCAGACACCTCTCGTATGTTCTCTACCTAGAGGTTTGTTTCATACTTGCCATCGCAGCGCAGTAATCCGTGGCGTGGAACTCGCAAGGACGAGTGGGTCAATCTGCCGTCATCTCGCTCCCTTCGGGTCATTGTCTGATGTTTAGTCAACAGTCCGACACAAGCGTGGCCCGATGCGCTTCATCACTTGAAGAGGCGGCAAGAAAGAAGCCCCGCCGCATGAAGCAGCGGGGCTATGTGGATCAGAATTTCACTGAAGCTTCGATGCCAAACATGCGCGGTTCACCAAAAGTGGACGCGGCAAAGCCTGGACCACCGCCGGGCGACACGCCATTCACTGTCGGCCCATTGCTGATCAGCATTACGCCGCCTTGCATATAATAGGCTTTCGTCAGGTTGGACACGAACACAGCCGCACCGAACGCGCTGCCGCCAATATGATCAAGGCCAACACGGGCGTTGACCAGCGCATAACCCTTTTGAACAGCGATCGCGTCATATTCGTCAAGCGGCACTTTGGTGCGATAGGTGGCGTTCACATTTGCATTGAGGGTCCCAACACCATCCATTTCGCGCGCATAGGTTAGCCCACCGCCCAACTGGTGCTTGGGAATGCCCTGCAATGGGTAACTGCCATTATCGCCTTTCACCACCTTGGTGCCGACATAGGAGTAAAACAGGTTGGCGCTAAGGCCGCCCGCCAGTGTCAGGTTCGCTTCAAATTCGCCGCCATAGTTGCGCCGGGCCGCGATATTGGTGGTCACCGTCTGAACTTGCCCGTTCAGGACGATGGCATTTTGTTGCTGGACGTTGGTATAATCCTGATAGAAGGCTGCGATGTTCGTCGAGAGGCGCGTGCCACCATCGAATATGAATGTCTTTTTCAGGCCAACTTCATATTCATCCACCTTTTCGGGCTGGAATGGGCGAAACGTCGCTTCGGTCTGCGCCCGCAAGCTGAAGCCGCCGGCGCGATAGCCATGGCGCAATGCCGCATAGGTCGTCAGGTCACTCGACGGTTCATATTGGAGCGTCACGTCATAGGTCGCCGCCTCATTCTTCAAAATGCGCGACTGCGAGCAGGCACTCATCGGCAATGTACCGAAACCATTAAAGGTACAGACCGGCATGCCGACCAGGGCGATCGAGAAGGGTTCGACGCGGGCCTTGCGCACGTCATTATTATAACGGATGCCAGCCGAAAGCTTCAGCGCGTCCGTGAGGGTATAGGTGCCCGCCCCATATACTGCCCAGCTCGCGGACAAACCATAACCGATATTCGATAGACGGTAGGCTTCTGCCGGTCGGCTCAGGTAGAAGGCCGCATTGGAGGGATCGCCGCTGGCGAAGCCGATCGAAGTCAATTGTGCGAAAGATAGCGGCAGCGCACCATCCTGGCCCTTTTCCCGGAAATAGAAAGCACCCATCGTCAGTTCCAGTCGCGAGCCAAGCGGCGTGCCCTGCATCTGGAATTCTTCACTGATATTACTGGTTCTGGAGAATTGCAAAGGCGCGATCAGTGCCACCCCGCTGCCATCATAATCTGTCTGATTGGAGTATCGAATGCGGCGATAGCCAAAGATGTTTTTGAATGTAACATCACCGACTTCAAACGTTGTCTTGTTTGTGATGCCCCAATTTGTAATTTTATTGAAAGGTTGGCCGAGCGTTCCATCAAGGGTATTGGATGGCGTGCCCATCCCACCGCTGTTGAAGCGATAACGACCGAGTGCAAGATCGCGATTGAATATGCCAAGAACATCCTGCGGCGGCGCGCCTGCAGCGATGGGGAAGAAGGGTGACGCGCCGATCTGCTGCGCGATGACCGTGGGTTCGCCATTTGCGGGGTCGGTCAGTGCGTAGCCGATGAACTTCAGCGCCGTGCCATGTTCATTCTGCTTCAGATAGTCGAACACCGTGTAATTGGTCAGACGATCGAGATGCAATTCGCTTGAAACGCGGAAGGCGTAATAATGCTGGTCGTCATAGTCGCGACCCGTGCTGACATCCTTCGTAAAGCCTTTGCGATCACGGTAGCGAGCAGCGACGCGAAGGCCGAATACATCCTCGATTACCGGGATGTTCACCATCCCGGTAACATCCTTCATATTGTAGTTGCCATATTGAGCGGTGAGCGAGGCATGATAATCGTTCAGGTCGGGATGGTTGGGTTCCACCAGGACCGCGCCGCCGGTCATGTTGCGACCGAACAAAGTGCCCTGCACGCCTTTGAGCACCTGTACATTCTGTAGATCATAGAAGGAGGTGCCAAAGCCGTAGGTGCGTGGTGCCACGACCTCCGCGAAATAAGCACCCACTGGCGGATCGGCGAGAAGCTGGACTTCCTGGGTCCGTTGGCCACGGATCGCGTAGGATACGCTGTTGCGACTGGCGCCGTTGGTGGTGACGGACAGTGACGGCGTTTGATATTGCAGATCCAGCGCGTCGCGAATACCACGTGTGGCCAGCATCTCCCCCGATACGGCGGTGATGGAGATCGGAACGTCCTGCAGACTTTCGGCCCGCCGCCGCGCAGTAACGATGATATCGCCCATTGCCGGGTCGGCGGCCGCGTCATCCGCTGGTGCGGGACGGGCCGATGCCGCCTGCTGCGCCACTGATGCGTCCTGTGCCAAGGCAGCATGCGCCATCATGATCTGGCTTGCGCCGACCAAGGCCACGGAAAGTCTCATCAACCCCTCCTAATAATTTGATTAACCGCCAGCCTCTGCGTTCTGGTAGGTCCAATGCATGATAAGGGGAATGGGCGCGCTGCCCATGCTTCATTTGGCGGCATCGCATTCGCGATGCCTCACCATTGCCACTATATTTAGGAGCGGCCAGGCCGGTCGCTTTCCTGAGATGGTGAAGCGCGTCCGTGTCGTTGCCCTGGACTTAGGGGGCAGGCATGGGGAACCTAATCTCTGGACCTTTAGCTCCTGACGAGTTCGGTCAGCAGGCATATGGCAGGATTGCCGTCACCCGCCATGGTTTCCGGCATATGCCCTGTGCGAATGGCCATCCGTATCGCCCGCTCGCTGATCATCGCGAAGCGATAGCCCGCAAAGACGATATGCCACTCCATGGCCTGCGCCCTACGCCCGCTGGCGGCTTCCCACAGGGCGATGGTCGCTCTGGCATCGGGCAGTCCATCGAGCCGGGGCAGTCCGATCGCGTCCGTCATCATCCGGTCGTAGAACAGCCACCAGCCCAGATCTGTTTCGGCCGTACCGATCGACGCGGTTTCCCAGTCGAGCAGGGCGGTAGCCTTGCCATCGGCATAAAGGATGTTGCAGGGGCGCGCATCGCCCCAGGCAAAGCCCGTACCGGCAGCCGGTGGCCTGTGATCGTCCAGCCAGCGCAAAGCTCTGTCATAAATTCCCAGCCGGGGAACACCGGACCAGGCAAGATAGGCATCCCATCGCGCCAGTTCCTGCGCGATACCATCGCCGGCCGGGCCGTCTGGCCAGGCCAGAAAATCGAACGGCGTCACATCCACGGCATGCAGGCGTGCCAGCAGGGAGACGCCTTGTTCCCACATGGATTCTCGCTGGGCCGGTGTCGCTTCGGCCAGCAGGCCCTGTGTATGATATCCGTCTGGTGGCGCCTTGCCGGGGGCACGTTCCATCAAAAAGAACGGGGCGCCCAGGATGTCGGCATCCTGCTCCAACGCCACGCCCGCCGGCACGGGCAGGCCAGGAACCTGTGAAAGGCAACGAATGACGTCAAATTGCCTGGCGATGGACGGATCCTGATAGACTTGGCGTGCGCGCGGCTGAATGCGCAGCACCCAGTCCCGGTTCGACCCGTCCGGGGCGATGGCAGCCAGGAGCCAGGTTTCGCTCGACATGCCGGCTTCGGCCGGGACAACGTCCTTAAGCTGGTATTCGCCAAGACCGGATACGACCATCCACCGTTCCAATATGGTAATCAGTTGTGGTCTGGTGGCGGGTTGTTTTGCCATTGTTATTATGCTCCTCCTCTCCACGAAAAAGATGAAGCAAGGAGAATGCGATGCAAGTCTTTTCAGAAGACGATGACCGGCCCCATCCGCATGACGATCATCCATTATGGCAGGAAAGCGCGCTATTTTGCTGGCATGACATGGACAGCGGGACAGGAGGCTTCTGGCGACTTGGTCAGGAACCAATCGCAGGAGCGATCAATTCCTGCTTCGGGGTTTTTGGTCCAGACGGAAAGCGGTTCCGATCAAATGTCACTGGCGTGCCGATGGGGGGCGGGGATCGGGGCGAAGGACATATGGGCTGGGGGCCACATCTTCGCGTCGATTTTGACGGGAGTGCGCGGATCAGGGCCGATTTCCCGGACTGTGAAGCGGAGCTGGCTTTTACCGATTTTCACCCGCGGTTCGATTATCAGTCTATCGCGGTCGAAGATGGCAATCTGGAAAGATCGGGTCATCATTTCGAGGTGTCCGGGCGTATGACGGGACACATGCGGATCGGCGACCAGGAGATCAGCGTCGATGCGCTGGGCTATCGTGATCGGTCATGGTCGCATCGCGACTGGACCTGGATGCGTGGTACGCGATGGTGGCCGTGCGTGTTCGGGCCGGACCTCGCGACGCATGTCGTGCATGTTGCGCGCGATGGAGGGATGATAAAGGCTGGCTATGTCTGGCGCGATGGAAAAACGATTCCGGTTGTCGACAGCGATGTTCTGGTCGCGCTGGAATCCGATGCAATGACTCCGCGAAATGGGCAGGGCGTGCTGCATCTTGCCAATGGCGAGACGATGCACATCAGTTGTGATCGGGGTGACGCGCTGGTCATGCATGTGCGTGGCTACACCGCCGTCGAAACGCTGGGCACGGCCATATTGAACGGACGGAGAGGCATGTCGAACCTGGAGGTTTGCACCAACCCGGCGGGCGGACATGCAGAGCCAGTCTGCGCCCTGGGGTCGAACATGGTCAACGGGCTAAGCAGCAGGCCCTGAGCCATCATGGAGCAGGTCGGTGCTTCAGCCTTCAAGCAGATGGGTGCGCACGCGTTCCTGTATGCTTTCGTCCAGTCCAAGCACGCTGGTGGCGTAGTTTGGTACAGACCCATGTCGCGCTTCAATCACGGTGAAGGCGGTACGCAGATAGTCAGGGTCGGACCGATTCATCGCACGCCAGACGTCTGGATTAATCTCCGGCATCAGGGCGAGCGGATTATCTGGATTTGACTTGAACAGCTGTGCCGACGGATCCTCAAGCCATTCGGTCAGGGCATAATCCTCAATGATCTGGTCCCTGTGCACGCCAAGGATGCTCAGAAGGATGGCGCAGGCAATGCCGGTGCGATCCTTGCCTGCCGTACAGTTGACCAGCAGCGGGGTTTCGCCGTCGGCAAGCAGGCGTAGCATGGCGGTCATGCTGATGGCCTGATCGAACGGGAGTTGTTCATATGTGGCCAGCATGAAGGCGCGCATTTCCGCCCCCGATGTTGCGGGGTTGCGCAGGATGGTGACGAAATCGCCAGTGCTGTTGTCGTGGTCCCTCGACCAGTAACGGGCGTTGGCAACACTGCTGTCGGGAAATGGTGTATGCGCGCGTTCTGCATTGCTCCGCAGATCGACTATGGCGCGCAGGCCAAGGCCAGCAAAGGCCCGGTGGCCGGTTTCCGTCAGTCCGCCGGGATGGCCGCCGCGAAATACGGCGCCCGTGCGAACGATCCTGCCGTCCTGCGCCCGATAGCCGCCAAGATCCCGCAGATTGCGTGCGCCTTCTACAGGCAGTCGGCGCGCTTCGGCTTTGTCTTTCACTTTGCACCTCCCATTTTGTTGAGGCTATCAAGCTATAGGAGGTGTGACGCAACGGCTTTGATCGATATGGGGTGCGTCTCGCAAAATATCTGGATCGATGCTGTTGTTGATGGACGCAGATGCGATTTCCACCTGATTCATCTTTACGCTACCGCCTGCCGGACGACAGGCTAGGGATGAAAGAGGAGAGCCATGACCGACAGCCTGATCCGCCATGACGAAGGTGCTGTATGCACATTGATGCTCAACCGCCCGGCCCAGCGCAACGCCATTGATCACACCATGCTGGAATGGTTGCAGGCCTATGTTCCTGCCATCGCCGCCGATGACAGCATTGCCTGCGTCGTGCTGCGCGGGGCAGGAGCGTCCTTTTGTGCCGGCGTGGACCTCAATTCCTTTACGGGGAATGGTGCGATGCCAAGAGAGGCGCGCGTGCGGGCGCTGGATATGCTGGCGGCTCTGCCCCAGCCGGTAATTGCGGCCGTGCATGGGCATTGTATGACAGGGGGATTGGAACTGGCGTTGATGGCGGACATCATTGTGGCGGATCATTCCGCGCGCTTTGCCGACACCCATGGCCGCTGGGGTCTTGTCCCCGGCTGGGGTATGAGCCAGCGTCTGCCACGCCGCATCGGTGCCGGGCAGGCCGCGATCATGAGCTATACGGGCCGTGTCGTGGAGGCCGAGGAGGCCCATCATATCGGCCTGATCGATATGGTGGCGGGGGAAGGGGAACTGGACAGCGTTCTGGCCGGGCTGACCGGTGCGATAGTCGCCGGCAGCCCCTTCACCGTGCGTCATATGAAGCGGCTGTTCCGGGAAACGGCGGGAATGATGCTGGCGGATGGGCTGGCGCATGAGCGCGCTACCCATCCGGGCGCAGCACCCGACATGGCGGACCGAGTCGCTCGCTTCACGACGCGGACATAGCGCCGATCAGGCCGCGCGGTGCCGATCCTTTGTCAAAGGACGCACATAGGACACGTCGTTCCGATCACGCGTGTCGGGGCCGGTCGCTTTCATTTGCGCGCGATACTCTGCGGGGACGTCGACAGCGTTGAATGCGCCGGCATATTCGTTGACGCAGACGCGGTGGGCTATGGCCCATTTGCCGTCACGCTTTTCGAAACGATCGATGTACCGGCCAAAGGCAAGCGTCGGCGGGCCTTCACGATTTTCACCGAAGAACAGATAATAGGTTTCCGAATGGGCCGTGTCGCCATCCAGTTCTACGGTGTGGTTATTGATCACATGTTGGTGACGGTGCTGAAATTCGCCATGCCAGCCGATTGCCCAGCTACAAAATGCTTCGGGATCACCATCTGCGACGCCATGTTCGTCCCAGGCATCGGGATGATAGGCTGATTGCATCAGTGCCTTGTCGTGTCGGTCGACCCCGCGCGTATAGCGCAGCAGGCAGTCCTGGATTTCCTGTCGATCCTTGGCCTGTTTGATGAAGGCGATAAGGTCCGGCGTCAGTGTCGCGTCGCTCATGCTGAACTCTCCCAGTTGATTATGGCGGTTGGACATATCAGGATGCCAAAGTTGCCGCAGCCGCTGGAGCGCTGGCCCATGATTCAGCGCCAGTGTGATCGCGCAGGCCAGTTCCCCTGGCGCAACGCCTTCAGCTTTCTGCCTTTCCGTAAAGGCGACGCAGGGTGATCTTGTCGATCTTGCCGTTGGCAAGCCGACTCAGTTCCTTGACGAATAACACCGACTTGGGTGCCTTGTAACGGGCGATCATGGCCTTGCAATGTTCGATGATTTCCACCTCCGTCGCGCTTTTACCGCTGCGCAGCACGACCAGCGCGCGAACGCTTTCGCCCCAGCGCGGGTCGGGCACGCCGATCACCGCCACTTCGGATATGGCGGCATGTTCGCTCAGCGCATTTTCCACCTCGCGGCTATAGATATTCTCGCCGCCGGAGATGATCATGTCCTTCTTGCGATCGACCAGGAAGATGAAGTTGTTCTCATCTGCATAGGCCATGTCGCCGCTATGATACCATCCGCCGCGCATGGCCTTGGCCGTGGCACTATGGTTGTTCCAATAGCCCGTCATGCAGGCGCCGCCGCGCATGGCGATTTCTCCGATCGTTCCGGGCGGGACGGGATTGCCGTCCTCATCGACGATGCGGACCTCTGTGTTCATGGCGGGCTGGCCGACCGATTTCAGCCGGTTGACCAGATGCTGCGGTCCGTCGAGGACATGGTCATGCTTGTGCAGGGTGATACCGAAGATTTCTGTGCTGCCATAGCCGTTGACGAATATATTGCCGAGCCGGGCAAGACCCTTGCGTAGCAGGTCAACCGGCATCGGGGCGGCGGCATAGAATAGGGTCTTGAGGCTCGACAGGTCGCGGCGGTCGATGTCCGGATGCTCGAACACATCGTGCAACAGGGTCGGTGCCATGTGGGTGACGGTAATCTTCAATTCTTCGATCGTGGCAAGCACCGCGCCCGGATCGAACCCGCGATGGAGCACCAGCGCTGCGCCGTGCCAGTGGGCCGCGATCTGCTGCCCCCGCGCCCCGACATGGAACATCGGCATCATGACCAGGAAGCGATCGCCGGGCGTGATCCCCAGTTCGAAGGAATTGGAATAGGCCTGCGCCGCATCGGCGGCATGGCTGCGGATTACGCCCTTGGCCCTGCCGGTCGTGCCGCTGGTGTAGATGATGCAGAGCGGATCTTCGGGATGCGGCCGCTCTGGCATGGCTTGCTTCGTACCGGCGGCCAGGAATCCGGCATAATCCTCTGCCCAGTCCGGCCGCCCTTCACTATCGAGGCAGACGTAGCGCATGGTGGCAGGCAGTTCGGCACGGATCGAGTCCAGCAGCGACGTATATTGCCCCTCGAACAATAGCACTGATGGCTCGACATCGTTCAGGATCCACGCGGTTTCGGGCCCTGCCAGGCGGAAATTGACGGGCACCGCAATATAGCCGGTCAGCTCGCAAGCGCCGTAGAAATCAACATATTCGGCACGATTCATGGCCAACATGGCAACCCGGTCGCCCTTGCGCATCCCTGCGGCGCGCATCGCGGAGGCAAGGGTTTGCGACTGTTCCAGCAACTGACCGAAGGTGATCGTGCGCCCTTCGAATATCACCGCAGGCCGGTCACGATAAAGCAGGGCATTGCGTTCGAGAATATCGCCCATGAGCGGGCTGCCGCTAGTCATCCAGTCTCTCCAACAACCGCGCAGCAACGTACGCGGGCCAATTGATGAAAGACAGCCTTGGGGCGGTTTCAGTCAATATAACAGACGCCGCATCGTGTATCTGATGGACATGCGCTATGGCTTGATGCTGGCTGATCCGTCCGGCTTATCTTGCCAGTATGTTCAGCTGCGGATGCGATCTGCCGCCGCGTGGCGCCATTGGGTCGCGGTCATACCCGTTGCCTTGCGGAACATCTCGCGGAATATCCGGGCGTCGCTATAGCCAATGGCAGAGGCCACACTGTCGATCGAACGGTTGGTGTGGTGCAACATCCGCTGTGCCGCGCCCAATCGAAGATGCTGGAGATAATGTGATGGGGTCATGCCCAGCATCCGGCGGAAACGACGGATCAGCACTGAATGACTCACACATAACTCCGCAGCCAGGTCTGATATGGAAACCGGGGTCGAGAAACGCTGCTCCAGCAGGAGCCGGGCTTTGTCGACCAGCGCATCGCGGGTTTGCGATTCCGCCAGAGGATCGTCCTGTATCGTTTCGCTGCCGAACACGGAACTGATCCACCGGCCGGTTTCGTGGGAAAAGATGCGTGATAGGGCAAGAGTGATTGCCTGGACATCTTGCGCTATCCCCCGCGAAAGCAGCAAATCGGGATAATCGGCCAGCGTAATGTCGGCCCCATGGTGAAAGCGGGGGAACAGGGCACGGACCACGGGCAGAAGAGAGGTGGATACAGGGACTTGCAACCCTTTCGTCAGCCCGGCCGCCATCGGCAGGATCACGGCCGCACCGCTCGCGCCAATGACGGAACCGCTTCGCGCCGCCTGCTTCAGCCATTCGATCATTGCGCGGTTTGCGACCAGTCTTTCCCGTAGTTCGCTTTCTCCCTGCGCGCGGAAGCAGGGAATCCAGACGAAATTGAAATATGAACCCGACGCAATCGCCTGGTCGATCCGAAGCGTGCCGTGGCGTCCCATCGCCACGTCCCGTCCATCTGGCGACAACAGGGTCAGACGTACATCCGGCTCCTTCCCGGAATAAGGACCAATCGTGCGCACGCGCCGCTCTTGCGTAAGGTCGAAGGCATCGATCAGTGGCGCAATGCTGGCCGCGAATGTTCCGGGGGATATGAGTGCGGCAATGTCGATCATTTGCGGCCCTGTGAAAAATCATCCGTTTCCTGCAAATTATGATCCTTATGATCCTGCCCGGTCCGTGAGACAAGACTGTTTGAGAGGAGAGCCGGAAGCATGGTTTCAGACATTGCGCGGCATGGTCGCATGGAAGGGCGCATAGCGCTGGTGACGGGTGCCGGATCCGAAGGAGACGAAATCGGCATCGGGCGCGCCATTGCCCTGACATTGGCGCGCGAGGGCGCGCGTGTGACGTGTCTGGATATTGACCTGGAGCGGGCCGAAGCAACTGCCGCCTGGATTTGCAAGGAAGGTGGCGAAGCGATCGGACTTGCCGGTGACGTCAGCAAACCGGCCGAATGTGATGCAGCGGTCGCCCGCACCGTGGAGACTTTCGGAGGGCTCGATACATTGATCAACAATGTCGGCATTTCAGTGCCGATGACGGTTGAGGGCTTCGACCTGTCGATGTGGCAGCGGACCTTCGACACCAATCTCCTCTCCGCTGTGCTGATGTCGCGGGCTGGGGCCGCCTCGTTGACCGAGTCGGGCAGGGGCAGCATCGTCAACATCTCGTCGATCGCTGGCATCGTCACCTTTGGATCGCTGGCCTATGGCACGTCGAAGGCAGCCTTGCACCAGTTGACCTGTGAACTGGCCCTGATGCTGGGGCGCAGGGGCATTCGTGTGAATACGGTCGCACCGGGACATATGGCGACCCCGATGGTCGCTCGTCTTTTGCCGGAGACTATGCGGGAAAGCCGCCGCAAGGTCGCACCGCTGGGGGTTGAGGGCGATGCCTGGGATATCGCCCGCGCCGTGCTTTTCCTGGCCAGTGACGATGCCCGCTTCGTAACCGGCGTGGAATTGCCCGTGGATGGCGGTGTGACCATATTGGGTGCATTGGCGGGCGTAGCGCTGCTCGCGGATGACGCCTGAGCATATTATCGGCCCGCATGGCTCCACGATAGTGACGCTTGGCATGATCGGCGATGCAACAAGGAGATGAACAATGGCTACCGTTGAAGCCAATATTATCAGATCACCCTTTGCCGACACCCCGGCGATGCCCGAATTCAATAC
Source organism: Sphingobium cyanobacteriorum (assembly GCF_030580935.1). GTDB lineage: Bacteria > Pseudomonadota > Alphaproteobacteria > Sphingomonadales > Sphingomonadaceae > Sphingobium > Sphingobium cyanobacteriorum. The sequence goes on from NZ_JAUQOM010000008.1 coordinate 12,059, forward strand.
GTCCAATCACCTGCTGGGCGACAGGGCGGCACTGGATGCGGCATGGGAACGGGATGGCTACTGGTTTTTCCGTGATGTTCTGGACAAGGATGCCATTGCAGCGGTCAGGGCCGAATATATGGAAGTGCTGAACGATCTTGGCGTGGTGGAGCCGGGTTTTTCTGACTTGGCGGTGTATAATGGCGCATCGTTGGACAATTATCCGATCAAGATGGGTGGCGATCCCAAGATTGATCCGCTTTTGGCCCGTTATCCTGCGGATCGCTTCGTCGTCCATCCCAAGATAAAGGCATTCTTCGAGGAATTGCTGGGCGACGAAGTGGTGTGGGTGCCCAATACCGAATTCCATGCCGTGCCCCCCAGCGGATCGAACCAGCCCAGCCGATTCAACTTCGTCCATGCCGATGGTCCCAATAACAAGGGGCTGAAACTGCGGGTAGCGTGGATTCCCATCGCCCCGATCGACGAAGCGATTGGTGGACTGGCGGTGACGGAGGGGCTACATCGTCCGCGCATGGGGGATTTCCCCCGACCGTCGATAGGCATCGATCCGGCCGATGTTCCCGTCGACAGTTGGCGTCGGGCCGAATACCAGCCGGGCGACCTGCTGATGTTCACGCTTGAAAGCCCACATAGTGGCCTGGCCAACAGGTCCGACCGCTTTTTCCGCATGTCCATGGACATACGTTGTACGCGCAAGTCGGACGGAGTGCCGGTCGTCGGAACCTTGGCAGAGGTCGACCCATGCGCCATTGCGGTCGATGATGACGCGGGCGCGAGGCATATATTCCGCCTTGATGAATATACATTCTTTCGCGTCTATCGGGGCCGCCTGACCGGGATGCCCGTGCCGCTGGCAGACATACCGGCCATCGCGCCTATTGGTGAACGTATATTCGTCGCCCATGAAAATGGCAGAGCGGTATTTGTCCGGCCCGCGCATTGAGCGGGCCGGACCCTGTGATCAGTCGGGCGTGCCGCGCGTGACCGGGATAAGTGCTCCCGTGATGGAGCGCGCTGCATCAGAGGCGAGGAACAGGACCACATCGGCAATCGCCTGCGGCTGGACCCACTGGCTGGTGTCGGCGTCCGGCATGTCGGCCCGGTTGGTCGGCGTGTCGATGATGCTGGGCAGGATGGCGTTGACGGTCGTGCCGCCGCCGCCCAGCTCCGCGGCCAGGCTTTCGGTCAGGCGATGGACGCCCGCTTTCGACGCGGCATAAGCACCCATGCCGGTCGCTGCCTGGATCGCCGCGCCCGCGCCGATATTGACAATGCGGCCCGATGGACTGGCCGTGATGGCGGGCAGAGCGGCTTTGGTTATGGTGATGGCGGTCATCACGTTCATCGAAAACATGCGCTGCCAGCTTTCGACGCTGCCGTCCTGCACGGTTTCCCAGGTGAAGCCTCCGGCGATATTGACCAGCACGTCGATACCGTCATGGGCGTCACGCACGGCGGTGATCGCACGGGTGCAGGCATCGACATCGGTCAGGTCGACGCCGCCCAGATCAAGCGCGCCCTCCAGCGCTTGCGTCGGGGCAGGGGCGAAGTCGATTCGCGCTACCTTGTCCCCCGCAGCGGTGAAAGCGCGTGCGACGACCTGACCCAGAGCGCCGAAACCTCCGGTGATGATGATGCTGCGTGCGGTCATGTTCACTGTTTCTCCTGAATGGGCTGCTGATCGTGAATGCAGATGGAGTGGATAGAGATTGGTGATGGGCAGTACCAGTGCGTCCTGCGGCATCGCGGACATGATCCCGCGATTGTGTCGGTCATGTCGTGCATCGACAGGGCGGCGCAGTGATATGATCCATGGCATAATGGTTTAAACACAGGAGAGCGATGCGATGCATAGTTTTGATGTCCGAATTGATGTGAGCGCCGCCATTGGGGCGTCCAGTCCACAGGAGGTGGCAGGCACCGTTCACCTGCCGGACGATTTCCAGCCGGCCGAGCGGCAGATCATCCTCTTCGCAACGCCGGGTGGTGGCTATACCCGTCATTATTTCGACATGCGCTTTGAAGGGCATGAAAACTATTCGGAAGCCGAATATCATACGGATCGAGGGATCGTGATGGTCGCCATGGATCATCTGGGTGTTGGAGACAGCAGCCTGGACCTTGTGGACAGCCTGACCCTGGAGCAGGCCGCGGATGCCAACAGCGCCTATGTCGGAGAAATTCTGGCGCGATTTGCCGCGGGAACGCTGCAGCAAGGGGTGCCGGTCGTTACCAATCCCTTCGTGGTCGGGGCCGGCCAGTCGCTTGGCGGTGGCGTGACGGTGGTCATGCAGAGCCGCTCGCATACATTCGATGCGATTATCGTGCTGGGCAAGAGTGCGTTGCACACTGTCCTGCCCCAGCCGACTTTCGCACTGTTCGACGTGCAACGCTCGATCTTCAAGTTTACACGCTGTACGCCATTGGACGATCTGTCGGTCAAGCTGACGTCGGAAATGATTCCCGACTTCCTCTACCCCTTTCATTGGCCTGATGAGCCGAAGGACATTATCGATGCGGACATGGCTGGTGGATATCCGATCCGACAAGCCGCGCCGAACTTCGGTAGTCTTACGGTCCCGCGTTTTGCGGTAGCAATGATGTCGCCAGCCTTCATCACGCCGGATGCGGCGCGGGTGGACGTACCTGTTCTGGTGGCCTGCGGCGAACGCGACGTGGCGCCCGATGTGCGCCGGGAGGCGACGGCGTATATCAACGCCAATGATGTCAGCATCTTCGTTGTACCGCGCATGGCGCATATGCATAATTTCGCGCCAACCCGGCAGCGGCTGTGGCAGCGTAGCGCAGACTGGATGAAGATGCAGGCAAGCGCCGAACAGGGGGCCTGACTTTCCATAACAGACAGGCGCGCCTCATGATGGTGCGCCTGTCACGATGTTCGTAACGGGGCAGGGCCGATTGCCCAAGCCCCGTTCATACGGCTTGCCTATTCGATGATGGCGAGGACGGTCCCCACCTCATAGACTTCCCCTGGCTGTTTCAGGATCTTGAGCGTGCCCGATGCGGGGCTTTCCACCTCGTTGGTGGATTTGTCACTTTCCAGCGCGAACAATGGCTGGCCTTCGACGGCCTGCTCGCCATCGGCGACCAGCCATTCGGCCAGCGTGCCTTCATTCATCGAAAAACCGAGCTTGGGCAGGAGTACTTCAGTCGCCATGGAGGTCATTCCTACTTTGTGAGAGAGATAGCCGCTTGAGCAATGCGCTTTGCGGTCGGCGCATACGCGCTTTCCAGCGGCTTGGAAAAGGGCACCGGCGCATAGGGGGCACCCAACCGTCCGACCGGCGCCTTCAACTTGCCGAAAAATTCGGACTGAAGAGTAGCGGCGATTTCCGCGCCGATACCGAATTCCGTCACTGCTTCATGCGTGATCAGGCAGCGGCCCGTCTTGGCGACGGAAGCGAACACCGTTTCCTTGTCCCATGGCGAGATAGTACGAAGATCGATGATTTCCGCCGATACGCCGGCCGCTTCCATTTCCTCGACGGCGGCGACCACTTCAGTCAGGACGCGCGAGTAGCTGATGATGGTGACATCGGTGCCTTCTTTTACCACGCTTGCCTTGCCCAATGGTACGATATGACCGGGTTCGGGCGCTTCGCCCGGTGTCCAGTAAGCGGGCAGATTTTCGATATAGAGCACCGGATCGGGATCGTTGATCGCCGCGCGCATCAGGCCGTAGGCATCCGCCGCATTGGACGGAGCCACCACCTTCATGCCCGGCGTATGGGCGAACCAGGCTTCCAGATAGTCGCAATGCTGGCCACCAGAGCCAAAGCCCGTGCCGGTCATGGTGCGGATGACGATCGGCACATTGGTCTGGCCACCGGACATGAAGCGCAGTTTCGCCGCATGGTTGACGATCATATCCATCGCCACGGTGGTGAAGTTCATCAGCATGATCTCCGCCACCGGCTTGTATCCGACCAGGCTGGCGCCGATCGCTGCGCCGATGATCGCCTGTTCGGCGATCGGCGTGGATCTTACGCGATGCTCGCCAAAGCGTGTGGACAGGCCCTTCGTCACCCCGACGACACCGCCGTCCTCAGGATCGGCAACATCCTCGCCCAGTACGATGACCGTGTCGTCGGCTGCCATGGCATCGGCAATAGCAGTGTTGATCGCCTGGAGGATGGTGACCGGCTTGGCCTTGGTTGCGGTATCGCTCATGCCGCTGCTCCTTGCGCGTAAACATCCTTGGTGAGTTCATCGAGTTCCGGGAAGGGCGAGGCAAGGGCAAATTCGACCGCCTCGTCAATCTGGGTTTCGATGTCGGCTTCGATCGCGGCAAGTTGTTCTTCGGTCGCGATTCCCTCCGCGATCAGCCGGGCGCGGAAGATGGGGGCGGGATCGGCTTCCATTGCCGCTTTCTTCTGGGCCTTGTCCATATAGGCGTCAGCATCGCCGAACACATGGCCGTGGAAGCGGAAGGTCATCGCCTCGATCAGGGTCGGGCCTTCGCCTGCACGGGCACGCTCGACCGCCTCACGGGCAGCGGCGAACATCTCGATCGGATCGTTGCCGTTCACCCGTACGCCGGGCATGTTGTAAGCGACCGCGCGATCGGCGACGCGCTTGGCCGATGTCGCCTTTTCGTATGTCGTGTGTTCGCCATACAGATTATTCTGGCACAGGAAGATCACCGGCAACTTCCACACGGCAGCCATGTTGAGGCTTTCGTGGAAGGCGCCAATGTTCGAAGCGCCGTCGCCGAAGGTCGCCACGGCCACGCGGCCATTACCCGACAGTTGCGATCCCCAGGCGATACCGTTGGCGATCGGCATGGACGAACCGACGATGCCGGTCGTGACCATGATCCCCTTCTTGGGATAGGTCAGATGCATCGGGCCACCCTTGCCCTTGCAGGTGCCGTCGACGCGGCCGGCAATTTCCGCCCACAGGTCTTTCAACGGCATGCCCTTGGCCAGCATGTCGTGGATGCCGCGATAGATCGTGACCCAATAATCATCGTCCGTCAGGGCGGTGGCCATGGCGGAGGGGATGACTTCCTGACCACGGTAGCTGTAATAGGGCATCACGAGCCGACCGTTCATAATGACCTTGCGGCTGCGCTCGTCATTCGCCTTGAGCAGTGCAACACGCTTGTAAATCTCAAGCTGCGTCGCACCGTCCGGAGCGTAATTGCTCGTCATGCCTTTGATCTCCATACTGACAAAACGCAACCACAGGAACCGTGGGCGCGGTTCCGGTTGCTTAGGCGATGCCCGACTATCTGGCATCTGCGATCGATAGCAAGACGCCATTATCTGAAATCCGGTCGATCAAGTCATGTATCGTATGGCTGATAAATTCCTTGTCCGGCTCCCTCACCGCGAACCGTCTCCGTAAACCGGCATGACCGGATGCGAAAAGGATTGCACATGGCTGCTGCCGACTGGGTGTTTAAAGACGGGATAGCCGTTGTGACAATCAGCAACCCGCCTGTCGGCGCGCTCAGTCTGGCCGTCCGTCGCGAGCTTGGCGAGGCGCTGGCCAGGGCGGGGCAGGATGATGCGGTTCGTGCAGTGATCCTGACGGGCAGCCACGGCGCGTTCAGTGCCGGCGGGGATATCAAGGCGTTCAATAGCACAGACATTGAGGTCCGGCCGTATGTAAAGGATCTACAGGCGCAGATTGCATCGCTTGCCAAGCCTGTCATCGCCGCCATCGACGGTATCGCGCTGGGTGGTGGGCTGGAACTGGCCTTGGCCTGTCATGGCCGTGTCGCGACGCCCCGTGCGCGTTTGTCGCTGCCGGAACTGAAGCTGGGTATGCTGCCGGGTGCCGCGGGCGTGGTGCAAATGACGCATCTCATCGGGCCCGAACGGACGTTGGACCTGCTGGTTTCGGGCCGTGTGATGAGCGCCGAGGAGGCGCTTGCCGACGGTATCGTCGACATGGTGGAGGAAGATGCGCTGGCTGCGGCGGAGGCACTGGCCCGTGCAGTTCTGGATGGCGGTCGGGTGTTCGTCCCGGTGCTGGACAGGCCCGTCCCCGGTGCACCTTTCGATCCTGCCCTCGCGGACATGCTGCGCCAACAGGCGGCGCGCAAGGCGCGCGGCGCGGAAGCGCCGGTTGCCGCAGCGGAGGTGATCGCCGCTGCCTGCGCAATGGACGTGACCGCCGCCGTGGCTTTCAACGAACAGCGGGCGGGTCAACTCTACGGATCGCCGCAGCAGCGTGCCCAGACCTATTATTTCAAGGCAGAACGGGCGGCACGGCGCGTTCCCGGCCTCCCGGAAGCAACCCGGCCTGCGGGCATTGCCAAGGCGGCGGTGATCGGTTCCGGCACCATGGGCGGCGGCATTGCCATGGTGTTCGCCAATGCCGGCATTCCCGTAACCCTGGTGGACATCAGCCAGGACGCGCTGGATCGCGGCATGGGCATCATCGCCCGCAATTATGACACGTCGGTCAAGCGTGGATCGATGACCCAGGAAAAGGCCGATATGGCGCGGGCGCGGATCAGCGGCACGACCGACTATGAAGCGATCGCCGACGTGGACATCGCCGTGGAGGCGGTGTTCGAGAAGATGGACCTGAAGCAGAGCATCTTTCGCCGTTTGGACGCGGTGCTGAAGCCCGGTGCGATCCTGGCGACCAACACCTCTTCGCTGGATATCGACGCTATCGCCGCTGTCACCGGACGGCCGCAGGATGTGATCGGGGTGCATTTCTTTTCACCCGCCAACATTATGAAGTTGCAAGAGAATGTGCGCGGAACGGCAAGTTCGCCACGCAGCGTCGCCACGGTCATGGCGCTGGGCAAGGCACTGGGCAAGGTGCCCGTTCTGGCCGGCAATTGCGATGGTTTCATCGGCAACCGGATGTTGCAATATTATCAGGGCGAAGCGGAATTCATGCTGGAGCAGGGCGCTGGGATCGAGCAGATCGATCGCGTCGCCGAACGTTTCGGAATGCCGATGGGGCCGCTGGCCATTTGTGATCTGGCGGGCGTCGATGTCGGCGTGCTGATCTATCAGGATCGGGCGAAGCGGCTGGCACCGGGCAATCGCCAGTCCCCCATAGCGGAGCGCCTGCTGGCCATGGGGCGGCTGGGGCAGAAGAATGGCAAGGGTTTCTATCGCTATGAAGGGCGCGAACGCATCGTCGATCAAGAGGTCGTGGACGCGATCGCGGCGGTCTCGGCGGAACTGGGCATCACGCGCCGTGACTTCACTGATGAGGAGATTGAGGCACGCCTGTTCATGCCGCTGGTGAACGAGGGTGCCAAGGAACTGGAAGATGGCACCGCCTTGCGCGCGAGCGATATCGATGTGGTGTGGGTGAACGGCTATGGCTTCCCCACCCACAAGGGCGGGCCGATGTATTGGGGCGAGCAGGTCGGGCTTGAAAAGGTCCGCGACATGGCCTTGAGCCTTGCGGAACGCAATGGCCCGCGCTGGGGGCCGTCGGCGCTGCTCGAACGACTGGTCCGCGAAGGCAAGGGCTGGGCGGACGCTTGACCGGCGCAGGGCAGACGCAATAATCGGCCGGGGGATCATGTCCCCCGGCTGTTTTGCAATCAGACGATTTCGAACAGGCCTGCGGCGCCCATGCCGCCTGCAACGCACATCGTGACCACCGCATATTTCTCGCCCCGGCGCTTGCCTTCGATCAGCGCGTGCCCGGTCATGCGTGAACCCGACATGCCGAAGGGATGGCCGATGGCGATCGCGCCGCCATCGACATTCAGCCTTGCCGGATCAATGCCAAGCTGGTCGCGGCAATAGATGACTTGCACTGCGAACGCTTCGTTGAGTTCCCAGATGCCGATGTCATCGACGCTCAGGCCAGCGCGTTTCAGCAGTTTCGGTACGGCAAAGACCGGCCCGATGCCCATTTCGTCCGGTCCGCAGGCCGCGACGGCAAAGCCCCGGAATATGCCAAGCGGCTGAAGCCCGCGCCGCGCCGCTTCCGTATCGCTCATCACCACGCACACGCTGGCGCCGTCGGACAACTGGCTGGCGTTGCCCGCTGTGACGCAGCCGCCGTCCACCACGGTACGCAGCGACGACAGACCCTCCAGCGTGGTTTCGGGACGATTGCCCTCATCCTTGGCAAGCGTCACTTCCTCCTCGCCGGTCACAGCGCCGCTCTTGTCCTTGACCAGCTTGGTGACGGTCACGGGCACGATCTCCGCATCAAGCCGCCCGGCCTCCTGCGCGGCGGCGATTCGCTGCTGGCTGAGCAGCGAATAGGCATCCTGCGCTTCCCGTCCGATGCCATAGCGGCTGGCGACGGTTTCTGCCGTCTGGATCATGCTGTCGTAAATACCCGTGACATTCGCCTTGAGCCACGGATTTTCGAGCCGGTCCTCGCGCGTGTTGGGCAGGGCGAGCGAACAGCTATCGAGGCCGCCCGCGACATAGATGTCGCCTTCGCCTGCGATGATCCGCTGGGCTGCCAGTGCGATGGTGTTGAGGCCGGACGCGCATTTGCGATCCAGTGAAAAGCCCGGCACGCCGATCGGCAGGCCCGCGCGAAGGGCGGCCATGCGGGCCACATTGCCACCCTGCGGGCCTTCCAGCCGTGCCGCGCCGAGGATAACATCCTCGATCTCCGGTCCTTCCAGGCCAGCGCGCTTCACCGCCTCGCGGATCACGAGTGCGCCAAGTTCGGCCCCGTCCTGATTGTTGAGCGCGCCGCGGCCCGCCTTGCCGATGGCGGTACGGGCGGTGGAAACGATGACTGCGTCTGCCATGATCTGTCCTGCTTTCGTGTCAATCCGTAAGGGCGGTAAGATCCGCCCAGAAACGATCTGCGCCGGCGGCCGCAACCCGCCCGCCCAGCAACGCTGCCCAATGGCTGTCGCCGCCAAATTCCGACCGAGCGGACCAGAGCCGCCGCGTGATCGGGTGCAGCGCATATTCTTGTGTGAAGCCGATAGCGCCATGCGCCTGATGCGCGGCCGAGGTGCCGATCCCGACCGCACGGTTGGCACGCAGCTTCGCTGCCGCGACTTCATAATGCGCATTGCCCCGGTCCAGTGCCTGCGCCAGTCCCATCGCCGCACAGTTGGCCGCCGCCGCCTCGCAGGCGAAGGTGGCAAGCGATTGTTGCACCGCCTGGAATTTGGCGAGCGGACGACCGAACTGCTTGCGTTCGTTCACATAGCGCACAGACATGGCCAGCGCCGCATCGAGCGCGCCGGCGATCTGCGCGACACGCGCGAACGCACCCATGACGAACACGTTCTCGGTCACATGGGCGACGGGAACGCTCTCGAAGTGCCAGACATCCCGGCTTTCCCCTGCCAAATTGACTGATGGAGTGCGTTCTCCGCCAGCAGTAGCGACCAGAAAGGACCCACCCTGCGGTCCTGGAGCAACAATGAAGTCCGCGCCCTCGCTCATCACTGCGCCATGGACCGCCCCGGTGAAGCAATCCCCTTCAACCGTGCCGTCGGTGCGGGACGCGATCGTGCCGCGCCCTTCCAGCCCGGTGCCTGCCGCCAACCGTGCCGCGATTGCCGCTTCCGCAACCGGCAGCGACAGGGCGTGATAGCCAGCCAGTCGAAAGACGATGAGGGCATCCTGCCAAGTGCCACCAAAGCCGCCCGCCTCTTCCGGCAGGAGCAGGGAGGAGAGCGCCAACGCCTCTATCTGGGACCAGTGCGCTTCCATCGTCGCTGATGGCCCCAATCCCGCGAACAGGCCGTCGGCCATGTCCGAAAGCATGTGCTGCTGATCGTTCATCGAAGTCCCAATCCCCGTGCGATAATGCCCTTCAATATTTCCCGCGTGCCGCCGCGCAGGGAGAAAGAGGGTGAAACCTGAAGCAGGTGGCCCAGCATGATTGGCAACGCCGCGTCGCTGGAGAGGTCCGTCTCGACCGCTGCCTGGATCAGGGCAGGCATGGCCTGTTCGAAGCTGTTACCCAAATCCTTGACGATGGTGGCTTCCAATGCCGGGTCGTGGCCCTGCGCGATCTGCGCTGCGACCGATGCGGACATCAGGCGCAACGTCCAGGTTTCGGATACCAACTGGCCGATCAGCGCGCGAACGCAATCGCTCGGTTCTGGTCCTACGGCCCGGATCAGTTCGGTCAGCAGGGTGAGACAGGAGAGATAGCGTTCCGGCCCGGAGCGTTCGAGCGACAGTTCCGCCGTCGCCTGTTTCCAGCCCTCGCCCTCCACGCCCAGCAACGCCGTGCCGGGCAGCCGCACATTATCAAAGAATATTTCGTTGAAATCATGTCCGCCCGTCAGGTCGAGGATCGGGCGGACGGTCAGGCCGGGCGTATCCATCGGAATGATGAACTGGCTGAGGCCTGCATTGCGTTCCGACCCTTCTTCCGACCGGATCAGTGCGATCATGACATGCGCATTGTGGGCATTCGTCGTCCACACTTTCTGCCCGTCGATCACCCAGCCGTCTCCATCACGGCGCGCCGTGGTCCGAACGGCGGCCAGGTCCGACCCGGCATTGGGTTCGGACAGGCCGATACAGGCAAAGATTTCGCCGCGTGCCATGCCGGGCACCCATCGACGACGTTCCTCTTCATGGCCGTAGCGCAGCAGGAGAGTGCCGGTCTGCCGGTCGGCGATCCAGTGCGCCCCGACCGGAGCGCCCGCCGCCAGCAATTCTTCCAGCACGATATAGCGTTCCAGCGGGCTGCGTTCGTGCCCGCCATATTCCTTCGGCCAGGTCATGCCCAGCAGCCCGGCTGCGGCCAGGGTGCGGCTAAACGCCGGATCGGCCACGGCCCAGCAATTGGTACGGTCGGCCGGATTGGCCGGATGGACATGATCTGCCACCAGTGTCCGAACCTGACGGCGCAGGTCCGCGCCATTGTCGGGCCAGGAGAGGGCTTCTATCGCAAAGGTCTGCACGCTATGGTCCGCCTCAAGTTTATGGGCCTCTAGTGGGGGTGCCGCCTTGCGTCGCCAACTCTCTTCCGTCCATTATCGCAGCGGCGATATGCTGTCCTTCCGGGCTGGCCGGGGCGGCGTGCGCTGCTAGTCATCGGGGCAATCCGGTATGCTTGCCGGGAAACTACAGCATTTCAGGAGTAAACGCGCCATGTCGATTGACGTGATCCGCGAAGGCGGCGTCGCCATCGTCACCATCAACCGCCCGGAGCGCAAGAACGCCATCACCATGGCCATGCGCGGCGCGTTCCAGACCGTGTTCCAGGAATTGCAGGATGATGAGGAGGTTCGCGCGATCATCCTGACCGGGGCCGGCGGCGATTTCGCTGCGGGTGCCGATGTCGGTGAAATGGGTTCGGGCGGTGTGCGCGGCAATGTGATCAAATATCGGACGCTCCATCGCATGACGCGCAGCGTGGCGCATACCAACAAGCCGGTGATTGCAGCTGTTGAAGGTGTTTGCATCGGTGTCGCGTTCGCGCTCGCCCTGGCGTGCGATTTCATCATCTGCGCCGACAATGCCCGCTTCCAGTTCGCCTTCCGCCACATCGGCCTCGCCATGGACGGCGGTGCTGGCTGGCTGCTGGAACGCCATGTCGGTGTCATGCGGGCGAAGGAAATTGCCTACACCGGCCGCTTCGTCAGCGGAGAGGAAGCCGTGCGTCTGGGCTTTGCGCTGGAGGCGCTGCCCAAGGAGCAGGTGCAGGCCCGCGCGCGGGAGATGGCCGATAGCCTTGCGACGGCTCCCACGATCGCGCTGTCCCATATCAAGCGCCAGTTCGATAGCGCCCCGACCCAATCCTATGACGAGGCGCTGGAATATGAGGCGGCGGTGCAGGCACTGATGACCTGGACCGAGGATTTCAAGGAAGGTACGACTGCTTTCAAGGAGAAGCGCAAGCCGGTCTATCGTGGTGCCTGACAGAGGCGCAGAGCAATGACGGATGATGCAGCCGCAAAAACGGTGCCTGGCCCGGCGTTGGATGCCCTGATGCGCAAGATGATGGCCCGTCCCCATATCCGGGTTCTGTTTGGCATGGATATGGTCGACTATCAGGTCGGCAAGGTGACGCTGGGGATCGATCACCGGCCTGAACTGGGTCATGCGCCGGGCTGGTTCCAGGGTACGGTGACAAGCGCCCTTGCCGAATGCGCGGCGGCCCTGAGCGGCGTCACGGTGGCAGTGGACAAGGACACGATGACCCTTCAGCAATCGATCTACTTCACCGGACCGGCGCGGGGCACGCGCCTGATCGCGGAAGGACGGGTCGTGACGCAAGGCCGGCGGATCAGTACTACGGCAGCAGATATATTCGTCCTGCGCGACGATGAGCGTCATCTCTGCGCGACCATGACCATGACGGTGATTCATACGGAATTGAAGCGATGACGGATCGCGTCGATGCCATCGTGATCGGCGGCGGAGTGGTGGGCCTCGCCATCGGTCGTGCGCTGGCGCTGGCGGGCCATGCACCACTGATTCTGGAGGGGGAGGCGGATTTTGGATCCTGGACCAGCAGCCGCAACAGCGAGGTCATCCATGCCGGCATCTATTATCCGCAAGGCTCGCTGAAAGCGCGGTTGTGCGTAGAGGGCAAGGAGATGCTCTACGCCTTTTGCGCGGAACGCGGCGTGCCGCACAAGCAGATCGGCAAGCTGATTTTTGCGCACGATGCGGCGCAATTTGGCGAACTGGAGAAGATCGAGGCAGCCGCCCTTTCTGCCGGCGTACATGATCTGCGCTGGCTGGATCGGTCGCAGGCACAGGCGCTGGAGCCGGAACTGGACTGCGCGGCGGCTCTGCTGTCTCCATCCACCGGCATCGTCGACAGCCACAGCCTCATGCAGGCGCTACTGGGGGAGGCGGAAGCGCATGGCGGGATGCTCGTCACCAACAGCCCTGTGGACCGTATCTCCCGACAGCACGGCCTGTGGCAGGTCCATATGCCGGGCGAGATGGAGCCGGTCGTCAGTGCGCCCATCCTCGTCAATTCCGCCGGACTGGGCGCACAAGCGATCGCGGCAGCGACCCAAGGACTGCCTTCGACTTTCGTACCCCCCTTATATCTGGCGCGCGGCGTGTATTTCACCCATTCGGGCCGGGTGCCCTTCTCGCACCTCATCTACCCGGTGCCGGAGCCGGGTGGGCTGGGAACGCATCTGACACTGGATCTCGCCGGGCAGGCGCGGTTCGGGCCGGATGTGGAATGGATCGACAGTATCGATTATACGGTCGACCCGGCGCGCCGCGCCAAATTCGCGGCTGCCGCGCAGCGTATCTGGCCGACGCTCGATCCTGATCGGCTGCAACCGGGCTATGCGGGGATCAGGCCGAAGATTTCGGGACCTGGCGAACCGGCTGCCGATTTCCTGATCCAGGGGCCTGCCCTGCATGGACAGGAAGGGCTTGTGAACCTTTTCGGCATCGAATCGCCGGGCCTGACAGCATCCATGGCTATCGCCGATCATGTGGCAAGGCTGATCCGATGAGCGACGGCGCCTATGACTATATCGTCGTCGGTGGAGGAAGCGCAGGCTGCGTCATCGCCGCTCGCCTGACCGAGGACCCGTCCATCCGCGTGCTCCTGCTGGAGGCGGGGCCGCGCGATACCAATCCGTGGATTCATATTCCGCTCGGCTATGGCAAGCTGTTCAAGCACAGGAAGCTGAACTGGCTCTACGAAACGGCGCCTGAGCCAAATCTCAACAATCGCCGGATCGGTCAACCGCGAGGCAAGGTGCTGGGCGGTTCTTCCTCCATCAACGGCCTGATCTATATTCGTGGCCAGCGCGAGGATTTCGACGAGTGGGCGCGGGTCGGCAATCACGGCTGGGGCTATGACGATCTGCTGCCCTATTTCATCCGGTCGGAGGACCAGCAGCGCGGGGCCGATCCCTGGCACGGCGTCGGCGGGCCGCAGGCCGTGTCGGACGCGACCGAGCCGCATATATTGTGCGACGCCTTTCTCGATGCCGCGCAGGAAGCGGGCTATCCCTATAATCCCGACTTCAACGGGGCGAAGCAGGAAGGCGTCGGCTATTATCAGACGACCTCGCGCCATGGTCGCAGGGTCAGCACCGCGGTCGCCTATCTGCGGCCAGCGCGCGGTCGGTCCAACCTGACGATTATGACCGGCGCGCTGGTGCGGCGGGTGCTGTTCACCGGGACGCGGGCAAATGGCGTCAAGTGGAGCGACGCGCGCGGCACACACAGCGCCACGGCCCGGCGGGAGGTGATTCTGTCGGCGGGCGCCTTTGGCAGTCCGCATCTGCTGCAACTGTCGGGCGTGGGCGATGGTGCGCATCTTCAGTCTCTGGGAATTCCGGTAGTGCACCATAATGCGCAAGTTGGTGCCAACCTTCAGGACCATTTGCAGGTCCGCACCGTCTATAAGGCGAAAGGCCGGTTGACCTTCAACGACGACATGGCCTCTCTTTTCCGCATGGCAGGCGTCGGGATGCGCTATGCCCTGACCCGCAAGGGGCCGCTCACTGTATCGGCGGGCTATGCCGGGGGCTTCCTCCGCTCGTCGCAGGCGGTGGACATGCGACCGGACATGCAGTTGCTGTTCATCACCTTCAGCACGACCAAGATGGGCGACAAACTGCACCCTTTTTCCGCCTTCACCACTTCGGCCTGTCCGCTGCGCCCCGAAAGTCGCGGACATGTTCGCGCCCTGTCGCCGGACCCGGCGATGGCGCCTGACATTTTCGTCAATTTTCTGGGAACGGAGAAAGACCGGCGCGACGTGGTAGCGGGGCTAAGGATGATCCGGGCCATTGTCGGCCAGCCAGCCCTGTCCCGCCACGTCGAAAGCGAGTATCTGCCGGGGGTCGGTATCGCGGATGATGCAAGTCTGCTTGCCTATGCGCGGGAAACGGCCGGGTCGATTTATCACCCCAGTTGCACTGCGGCGATGGGCAAGGTGGTGGACGGTGCCCTGCGCGTGATGGGTGTGGATGGCCTGCGTGTCGCCGACGCATCGGTCATGCCCGCGGTGGTATCGGGCAACACCAATGCCGTTGCCATCGTCATCGGGGAAAAGGCCGCCGACCTCATCCGGTCAGGGCATTGAACACAAGGAATTGCCATGTATTGCGAACTCGCCCTTTATATCGATGGACGCTTCATTCCCGCCGGGCCGGGCCGCATGTCGGAGCCTGTGTTGAACCCTGCCACGGGCGATACGCTCGCCGAACTGCCACATGCGACAGCCGCAGAGCTGGATGAAGCACTTGCCGCCGCGCAGCGGGCCTTCCCTGCCTGGGCCGCAACCAGCCCGCTGGAGCGCAGCAATATCCTGCGTCGTGCTGCTATTCTGCTGCGCGAGCGGATGGGCGATCACGCCCGCATCCTGACGCTGGAACAGGGTAAGCCGCTGGCGGAATCGCGCGGCGAACTGACCCATTCGGCCGAGCTGCTGGAATGGTATGCCGAAGAAGGTCGCCGGATTTATGGCCGTGTTGTGGCGGGGCGTGCGCCAGGGCTGGAACATGTCGTCCTGCATGAGCCGGTTGGACCGTGCGCTGCCTTTACCCCCTGGAATTTCCCGTCGCTAACCCCGGCGCGCAAGGTCGCGGGCGCATTGGCGGCGGGCTGTACCGTCATCCTCAAGGCGGCCGAGGAAACGCCCGGCACCGCTGTGGAATTGATGCGCGCGTTGCATGACGCGGGCCTGCCCAAGGGATGCGCGCAACTGGTGTTCGGCAATCCGGCGGAGGTGTCGGCTCATCTGATTGCCGCGCCAGCGATCCGCAAAATCTCGTTCACAGGGTCCACTGCCGTCGGCAAGCACCTCATGAAGCTGGCGGCGGACGGGGTAAAGCGATCGACGATGGAACTGGGCGGAAACGCCCCAGTCATCGTGTGCGCCGATGCCGATTATGACCTGGCGATGGCGACGCTGGCGGCGGGCAAGTTCCGCAACGCCGGCCAGGTTTGTGTCAGTCCCGCCCGCTTCTTCGTCCATGAAAGCCTGGTCGATCGCTTCGTTCGTGACGTAGCCGCGCGGGCAGGGGCGTTGAAACTCGGCGCTGGCACCGACGCGGACACCCAGATGGGTCCGCTCGCCAATGCGCGCCGGGTGGAGGCGATGGAACGCTTCGTCGCCGATGCGCAAACGCGGGGCGGCACCGTGCTGACCGGCGGCGCGCGCCACGGCAATGTGGGCAATTTCTTTGCTCCCACCGTTGTGACCGGCCTCGATCAGGATGCCCTCCTGTTTTCCGATGAATGCTTCGGTCCGATCATGCCGGTCCAGCCCTTCGCCTCGCTGGATGAGGCGATAGAAGGGGCCAATGCGGTGGAGGCGGGGCTGGCCGGCTATGCCTTCACTACTGGCCTCTCCAATGCCCACAGGATCATGCATGGCGTGCAAACCGGCATGATCGGCATCAACAGCCTGACTGTTTCCACGCCTGAAACTCCGTTCGGGGGCATCAAGGAGAGTGGCTATGGTTCAGAAGGCGGCCTGGAGGGGCTTCAGGCATATCTGAACACGAAGCTTGCGACTCTCGGTTAAGAATAGCCTAGGCTATACAGTAAGCACTTGATTGCTGTTTGAATCCGGGGCAACCGGACTGCTGCCGGGGACTATGCGATTCCGATGAGAGGATCGAATGGTCATTGATCATTGCGTCGACGAGTGAAGAGGAACGAAGATGGCGAAACTGACGGTTACAAATCGCGCAGGACAGGAACAGTCGATAGAGGCCGACAATGGGCTGACCGTCATGGAAATCATCCGCGACAATGGGTTTGACGAACTGCTGGCGTTATGTGGCGGCTGTTGCTCCTGCGCGACCTGCCATGTGTATGTTGATGACAGTTTCGCCGACAAGCTGCCGACCATCACCGAAGATGAGAATGACCTGCTGGACAGTTCCGAACATCGCACCCCGCAGTCGCGTCTGTCCTGCCAGATTGCGTTCAGCGATGCCCTGGATGGCCTGAAGGTCACGATCGCGCCGGAAGACTGAAAACATGGGTCCGCCCGGCTTCGCGGAGCCAGGCGGACCATCATCCCCGGACTGGCAGTTCAACCCTCCCGCAGGCGGACATATCCGTCGCCAAACGGCGCATCCCGGTTCGTCAGCGCTGTTTTGAGGCCATGTTCCTTCATGTCGGCCTTGAACTGCATCCGGCGCGGGCCGGTGGCCAGATGGGCGCGGGCGTCCATTTCCGCCGCGAGCCGCTGGATGGTTCCAGCACCCATTTGTTCCAGCGCGAGGTTGACGATCCGTTTCTGCGCGGACAGCAGTTCCTGATCGACCGCCGCCACCCGGCGAGCCAGTGCATCCACGGCGGCGTCCAATTCTTCGGCAGGCCATGATTCCAGCGCAAGGCCGATCTTCACCGCATCGGCCCCGGTCATCTTGTCGCCTGTGAACAGCATCCGCTTGGCCCATTGCGGGCCGCAATGATAAATCCACATATGGGCGGGCGGAGAACCGTTGGCGCGGGTGGCGGGAAAGCCGATCCGGGCATCGTCCGCCATGATCACCAGATCGCAGGACAGCGCGATGTCGGTGCCGCCGGCCAGACAATTGCCATGTACTTTCGCAATCACCGGCTTGTGAATGGATGGGATGATGAGGGTATGTTCCTGGGTTCGCTCCATGGAGAAGCAGTCATCGTCGAATCGCTGACCTGCTTTGCGATACTCGTAATTGCCGATCTGTGTCTTTTCGCCGCGGCCTTCATAGGCTTGTTCCAGGTCATAACCTGCGCAGAAATCTTTGCCCGCGCCGCACAGGACGATGGCATTCACGTCCAGACGGTCATCTGCTTCCAGCATGGCGTCGCGCATCTCGCTCAACATCCGGCCGTTCAGGGCATTGCGCTTGTCCGGGCGGTTGAATGTGATCGTGGCTACCGCGTCCTCGACCTCGAAAAGAATCTGTTCCGGCTCATAGAGCCATTTCCCGCGATAATCCGTCATGACAACTCCTGTTTTTGGCGAATGGATCGACTTTGCCGTGCCTGCCCCACAGAGGGAAGCGGCAGCGGCCTCAATCGCATCCCCGATACAAATAGCCCTCTTTGGGGACTGCACGATCATCCATGGCATGGAACCGTGTTGCGGAATTGAGGAGAGGACAGATCCTATGGGCAAGTTGGCAGGCAAGGTTGCGATCGTGATGGGTGCGACGCGCGAAGGGAATATGGGGCAGGCAATCGCGCGTCGATTTCTGGCGGAAGGCGCGCATGTCGTTGTGTCGGGCCGTTCCGCCGGCGGGCTGGATGCCTTTGCCAAGGCGACCGGCGCCACATCGATGCCGGCCGATGTGGCGAATCGTGATGCGGTGTTCGACCTCTTTCAACAGGCGCAGGCGCGGTTCGGCCGTGTCGACATCGCCATCAATGCCGCGGCTACCGGGCAATATGGTCCGTTCGAGGACATGACCGAAGCCGAGATAGACGAAATGCTGGCCATCATCTTCAAGGGCGGCATCTGGTTCATGCAGGCTGCGGTCGGGGCGATGAAGGGAGCGGGTGGCGGGGCCATCGTCAACGTGTCATCGGCGGTCGCTGACATCATGTTCGAGAATCACGTCGCTTATATGGGTGCCAAGGCGGGACTCAATCATATGACCAGAGCCGTAGCGAACGAATTCGGGCAATTCGGCATCCGCGCAAATATTCTGGCGCCCGGTCTGACCGAAACGCCCATGTTGGGCGGAACATTCACCCCGGCGATGATCGAGGTTTTTGCGCGGGAATATCCGCTGGGGCGCATCACCAATGTCGAGGATGTCGCCAACGCGGCGCTGTTCATGGCGGGCGACGAATGTTTCATGACCGGCCAGACATTCCATGTCACTGGTGGCCTGACCCTCAGGCGCAATCCGACGACCGCAGAGATCATGCGCGCGGCAACAGGGCAGGGGTGAAAGTCAGGCAGGCGTCAGTCTGCCCTGTCTTCCTGGGCAACCCGGATCAACGCCTCCTGCGCGCTGCTGGCCAGCAGGAGGCCTTCGCGCGTATAGATGAGTCCACGCGACAGCCCGGTCGAGTTCATCGCGGATGGGCTGTCGATCTCATAGAGCAGCCAGTCATCGACCCGGCCGGGGCGATGGAGCCAAAGGGCATGGTCGATCGATGCCATCTGCGGGTCTTTCGGCCCATAACTGACCTGATGCGTGGTGAGCGCTGCGCCCGCCAGCCAGAAATCCGACAGATAGGCGAGCAGCGCCGTGTGGATCAAGGGATCGGTCACTTTTGCGGCGCTGGGGATGCGGACCCATAACCGTCGCCGGGGCAGCGTCTCTCCGCCCGTCAGCGAATCGGGATTGATAAGTTTCAGTTCGATGAGGCTGATGGGCCCCAGCCGCTCGCTGGCGCGCACGGCATTTGGCTCTCCGGTCTGTCGTGCATAGTCGTGTAATGTCGGCAGATCTTCGGGCGGTGGCACGTCGGGCATCAGCATCTGATGCTCCAGTCCGGGCTGGTCCGGTCCATGAAACGAACATTCCATGTGGAATATCGCCTGCCCCCGCTGGCGTGCGACGACGCGGCGCGTGGAAAAGCTGCGTCCGTCGCGGCTGCGTTCCACATCGAAATTGACCCGATGCTGGCCGTCCCCCGCGCGGAGAAAATAGCCGTGAAGCGAGTGGATCGTGCGGCCGGGTGCTGTCCGCGCCGCGCTCAGCAAGGCGTGAGCCAGAACCTGTCCGCCATAAAGATGGCTGTCGTCGCGCACACCCGATCGTGGGTTGGTGAAGCTGTCCGGGCCAAGCGCCTCCAGTCCCATCAGCCGTTCGGCATCAAGGCCATCCCACCGTTCGACCGGAAGCAATATTGTCATGTTGCACGCACCTTCGCCGCTGTCGACCGCCGCCCATATGGACGCAGAGGGGTTGAGGGAAGGAGAAGCGCTGCGCCATCGCCGGCGGGAAGTCAATTTTGTGAGATCGCCAGTGCGATCCTGTGCCCGACCAGGATTTGACCGGAGAAAGTCATTCCTGTTGGCGACCGTTCGGGATTATGTTGCACACCATGACTTACTGACTCTGTAGGAGAGAATCATGGCGACCGCCCCCAGCTTCCAGCCGACCAAGGTCTATGACGGACCGATCTTCGATTGCGACAGTCACATTCATGAACGCAATTACGACTTCATGAAGCAATATCTGCCGCAGGACCTGCATGCCCAGTGGCTGCCTGCGCGCAAGGTTGGTCCTGATGGTCGCTTTGGCCTGCACATCGGCGATCGCATGATCGAAAATGCCGAAGCCAATGCACAGGGCCTCGTCCCACCGCCCGGCAAGCTCAAGGAATGGCTCAAGGCGATGAAGGAGGGCAAATCCAACGTCGAGGGCTGGATTGAACCGACCGAGGACATGATGACGCCCGCTGGCCGGCTGGCAAAGCTGGACGCATTCGGTGTGGAAGGCTGTATTCTGTTCGTTGGCGAATTCGTGTCGACCTTCGGCTATTATCCGCAGGACGCCACCGGCAACGCCGTGCTTCACGCCTATAACGAATATGTTCATAACGAATGGGGCTTCGCCTACGAAAACCGGATTTTCGCGACCGGCCTGCTCAGCCTGTGGGATCTTGAAACGTCGGTTGCCGAAGCGAAGTGGCTGGTCGAACGCGGGGTCCGGGTTGTCTGCATGCCGATGGGACCGGCAGGTGGAAAGTCACCGGCTGACCCCTATTTCGATCCGGTATGGCAGATACTCAACGACAATCATGTCGCCGTCACCTTCCATGTTTCGGAAGCCAATTTCATGCATCCGATGATTCGCGAGTTCGGAGAAAAGCCGCTCCAGTCGCGGCGCACGGGCCAGACGGCGTGGCAGTGGATGTTCTGTTATTCGGAACTGCCGGTGCAGATCACGCTTGCCAACATCATCTATCATAATTTCTTCGAACGTTTCCCCAATATCCGTATCGCGAGCGTCGAGAATGGCGCGAACTGGGTGCCCGGCTTCCTGGAGAAAATGGACAAGATGCGCGGCATGGCCAAAAATGGCTATTGGCCCTGCGGCCAGTTGCCGGAGCGGCCGAGCAAGATCTTCAAGCGCCACTGCTTTGCCGTTGCCTACCCGGAAGATGATGTGAAGACTATCGTGGAGCAGATCGGTACGTCCGAGTGCATCCTGATGGGTTCCGATTACCCTCATGCCGAAGGCGTGCCTGAACCGCGCGATTTCTTCGCCGAAGCGCTGACCGAACTGTCCGATGCAGATGCACGCGCGATCATGTACGATAACGGCAAGCGCTTCATGCGCGTCTGAGGCACTGCCTTATCGGCTTTGTGATGCGGGCCGGCCCTGTCCTTCGGGACAGGGCCGGCCCTTTTTTATACATGTCATCCGCACTGTCCGATGGACAGGATGCGCGCGGATTTGATTTCGGGAAAGAAAGACGGCGGCAAACGGGTAGTTTGCCGCCGTCCGATCCTTCATCGCACTTGGATGATCAGAAACGTCCGGTCAGCGTCGCGCCGAACATACGGGGTGCATTATAGACGCTGCTGTCATTACCAATGCCGGAATTCTGCGCATTGGAGTTCGCCGCCAGCCGATGGATTTCGTTGGTGACGTTGGTGAGGAACAGGGTCAGGTCCAAGTTCGAATTATATATGTTGTTCCAGCTCGCATTCAGGTTGAACGTCGTATATTTGGGCTCGATTCCACGGGGTGAAATAAAGCTGTTGACCGACTGCGCCAAAGCGGCGCTGGACTGGTGATAGAGGTTGCCGCCGATGCCGATCCTGCCGATGCCACCATCGTCCTGAATGAAGTCCCAGCGGGCATTGACGCCCAGTTGATGTTTTGGCGTCGCGAAGAAACGGTTGCGCGTACAAAAGCCGATGGCGACCAGCGCGGTCGGATCGCACGCACTTGGATCTTCATTGGGATCGATGTCGAACTTGGCGTGGGTATATGCATAATTGGCGCCAAGAGTGAAGCCGTCGAACGGACTGATCTGCCCTTCAAATTCCAGGCCATAGATTTTGGCTGCCGCAACATTGGTCAGGATGCTTCCTGGGGTGCCGTTCTCGCCGCGAGCCGTGATGGTTTGCTGGATTTTCGTGTAACGATCACGGTAAAGGGCCAGGTTGGCACGTACTGGCATTGACCCCAGTTCGAACTGGGTTTTCAATCCGACTTCGACGGAAATGTCGTTTTCGGGCTGATATTGCCTGAACTCCGGCTTGGGGAAGGTTGAGTTGATGCCGCCCGGACGATAGCCCTTGCTGACCTTTGCGTAGAGGAGCTTGCGTTCATCGAATGCGTAACTCGCGCCGGCCGACCATGTCCATACGTCGAACGATGCCTTCGATTCGATGCAGGTCGTCTGGAAGATGCCGCCATTGTAATTGGCGCATTGCCCGTGCGGCACATTGGCGGCGCCATTGGCGGTTGCGGCAGCGAGCCCGGCAAGCTGTTCGTCGGTCAGGCCGGTAAAGCCAAAGCCAGCATCACGGAACGTGGTAAAACTGGCAAGAAGGGTCCGCTCCAGCCCCGGAACCGGCAGTAGCGCATTATAGACCGCGTTGAACGAATGCACCTTGTCGCTGGTGTAGCGCAGGCCGCCGTTGATCTTGAAGCTGGGCGCCACCTCATATTCGGCATAGCCATAGATCGCACGGCTTTTCGTTTTCACATGCTGAACGACGTCATATTCCAGGATGCCGCCAAAGATCGTGTCATTCTCGATCCGCTTGCGGCCGGGCCTCTGTTCATCCATGTAGCCGCCGAGCGACCAGGTAAGCTTGCCATCGAGGAAATTCCCTGAAAGCCGCAATTCTTCGCTAAACTGCTCCTGATCGATGAAGGGGATATTCCCTCCTGGATTCCACGGGCATGCATCATGGCAGGGTTGTACATAGCCACTGTTGTCGCCCGTGTAATTTTGCGCGCTCCGCTCCAGATAGCGGGTATAGCCGAACACATTTTTGAGTTCCAGATTGTCGCTCAGCGTCGCGGTGGTCGTATTGGTAATATATGTAATATGACGTTTGTTGTAAACCGGAGCGGTGTTGAAGGTCTTTCGCTTGCCCAGGCTCTTCTGGCGTGCAATCGCGCTCTGAATGGCATTGATATAATTGCCAACGGTAAGCGGTGTATCACCCGTCTGGAAGGCGCGGATAGATCCATTCCCGTCAAGGCCATAGATCGGACTGAAACCCGGTATGCCAAAATCGGACGGCGTGCTGACCAGCGGGATGAAGCCGCCGACATTGGCAATGACGCCGGCATTGTTCTGGGCATCGTACAGCACCGATGTGCCATTGTCGTCGACATGCTGGTACTGAACAACGGTCAGGTTTTCAAAGCTGTCGGACGGCTTGAGCAGCAGGCTCAATCTGCCTCCCTGATAATTCACATTGTCCAGGTCCTTGCCATTGTACAGATTCTTGGTGAAGCCGTCGCGCCGCGTAACGTCCCAGCCGAAACGCAGAGCCACCTTGTCGCCACTGATCGGCACATTGATGAAACCTTCGGTTCCCAGCAGATTATAGGTGCCTGCTTTCAGTGAAATTTCAGCCGAGTAATCGCCGGTCGGCCTGTTTGGCGTCAGCATGATATTGCCGCCGTCAGTCACGCGACCAAATTGTACCCCTTGCGGTCCGCGCAGGACTTGCAGCGATTGCGTGTCATAAAATTGGCCTACGCCCAGGGTTTTGATCGGTACTTCGTTGAAGTAGGTGATCACCGCCGGGAACAGGGAACCGTAAACCGTCCCCTGGCCACGAATGACAAAGGTGAGGTTGCCACGATCGGTGTCGCCACCGGCCGCAATCGACAGGCCTGGGACGGATTTCTGCATGTCTTCCGGTCGGAACGTGCCTTCATTCTTGAACTGCGCATCCGTGAGAACCGAGACAGCGACAGGAACGCTTTGCAGATTTTCGCTGGATCGCCGTGCCGTCACGATAATGTCAGCCAGGCTGCGTTGTTCAGCGGACTGTTCTTCGGGCGCAGTATTTGCCGCAGCATCGGCGGCATGAGCCGCGCCGTGCGACAGCGCGATCGCTGAAGCAGCAAGCATCATATGTACAGATATTTTCATTTTCCTCTCCCTAGCTCATAATCTTATATTTTATTTCTGAGAGGCCGACATTGTCGGCCCAGGCACTATGGAAATTAACCTCCTTTTTCCCGCGATTACATGTTCAATCGGTGCGACCAGTCAGTGGCAGGCGGATAAGGCCCTTCATCGATCGGGGGCGGTGAGTACGGCGTGATCCGCATCGACGCCCAGAATGTTGACAACGAAAGTTACACCAGATGCGGCAAGATTCAGCGCATGATCCCGGTCAATGCCTGGGCAGATGGTCCGATCGTCCATCTCAAGCTGTCACACTGTCGACGCGCAGGCGCGTGATTTTCCACGATGCGATCTTCCAATGTCCGTCAATCTTCGTAAAAGTCTCGTGATAGTGACCCATGCCGTGCAGCGTCCTGATCGGGCTGCCGGAATCTTCGGACCATTGCAGCATGTCTTCCATCGCCCATATGCTGGTCGCGCTACTGTCTGATATCAGTTCTATTTCCGGGCAGTGGCAATGATGAACACTGACACATCCAGCCAAACCATTGGCTGCATTCGCGACGAATTCTTCACGATTGGCTATGGGCCCCATGCCGGCCGATCCGCCGTCGAATGTGGCATCTTCAATGAACAGGTCTTTCAGCGCATCCCATTGTTTCGTGTCGACGAAGCGACAGTAACGGGCCCGCACCTTCCTGATTTCTTCGATCGCCTCAAGCTTCTGAGAAATATCCATATTGTCTCCCCGGCAGCTTAACCTGCCGCTGTGGACATGGCGCATGCGAGATTAGAACAAGTGGATTGTCTCAGGGCACGCCCAAGGATAGCATATGCGGGAATGGTAATGGCCGTTAGACCAGCAGTGCCGTTTCAAACGCACTTCAACGCCTCCCCCGAAGCCTATGTTTATGGCTCGACTCCATATGAAGAGTCCTTTTCTTCCGTCGAATAAGGCACCAGTGCAAAGCGGATCGCAAGCATGATTTCTGTATCATCGCGTAGCATCGCAAATGCGCTGTTTCGACCAGGGAAAGGTCGAATGCAAAATTCAGGGCCTTGTTGCATTTCTGCACATCGATCTGGATAGGCATGAAGATGTTCGCATATTATGCATTATTACTATAAATAAAATCATAATATAATAATTATAAAAATAAATCTGTTAAATATTCAAATATCATAATAAATAATATATATTTATTTTTAAAGGTTCGAACGCAATCGCTATGGCGTATATCCATCATCATGCTGACCAGGCCGGACAACGAGGGCGGTTCAGGTTGTAGTCTTGGAACCAGGGCCATGCGTCAGATATTTGA
The DNA here is from genome assembly GCF_030580935.1 of Sphingobium cyanobacteriorum. GTDB lineage: Bacteria > Pseudomonadota > Alphaproteobacteria > Sphingomonadales > Sphingomonadaceae > Sphingobium > Sphingobium cyanobacteriorum. The sequence goes on from NZ_JAUQOM010000008.1 coordinate 37,287, forward strand.
TTGCATGTGTCACAGGGTTTATCCGGGCATGCATGGGAATGCCATAAAGCCAGGATCGCGCGATATCTGGGCCGCAAATCCGGGGGCGGGCTGTGTGATGCCCCCCCCCCCGGATCTCATAATGCCCTTCCCATCAGTTCACGGAACGGCATTGTCCGCCATCGACGCGATAGTTCGCGCCGGTCATATATGTGCTGAGTGGGCTGGCGAGGAGCGCCACCATTCTTGCTATATCCTCCGGGCGGCCAAAATGCTTGATCGGTTGCGGGATCAGTTCGCTGGTGAAGCGCCGTTCGATTTCGGAGAAATCACTGCTATCCCAGCCCAATAGACCGGCCCATTCGGTGAATGCCTTTGTTACGGCGGGCGTCAGGATCGTGCCGGGGCTGACGGTGTTCACCGTTACGCCCGTGCCTGCGAAGGATTTGGCGAGGCCCGCCGTCATGTTGTTCATCGCGGCTTTGGCCGGTTGATAGTCGGCCAGGCCAGGTTCGGGCTGCACCGCCGAGGCGCTGGAGATGTTGATGATGCGGCCCCATTTCCGCGCGATCATGCCGGGCGCGAAGCTCTGGATAAGGCGCACGGCGGCGCCGACATTCTGTTCATAGGTCCAGGCCCAGTCGTCCCAGGGGGTTTCCAGCCAGGGACCATTGGCCGGGCGTTCGACGCCATCCTGGCGATGGCCGCTGGCCTTGCCGCCTGCATTATTGACCAATATGTCCACGCCGCCAAGCTGCGCGGCCACGGCCTCTGCGACCTGCTGGCAGCCTTCCGCGGTGGCGAGATCGCCGGTCACGCCAAAAGCCTTGCCGCCTGCTGCGGCGATCGCGCTGGCTACCGCGTCAAGGCGCTGTCGGTCGCGGCCATGGATCACGACCGTCGCCCCTTCCGCCGCGAGCAGCTTGGCGATGCCTTCGCCAATGCCGGAACTGCTGCCGGTTACGAGTGCGCGTGTGTCCTTCAGTTGCAAGTCCATATGATCCTCCAGATGTGCAAATCATCATGATGGTTATTCCTGGCGCGCCGGGACAGCATGGCCGTCTATTCAGGGGAATAGACCGGCGATAGCCTGTCTCCACCGGACAGATGGAAGCGACGATATTGTCATGGAACGACGCATATATTGATCAGGACCATGAATCCTGTGCCGACCATTGGTGCGATGGCGCGGGAATGCTGTCAAGTGACCAGGCGGAAATGCGCAGACGCGGGCGGCATGAACATTTTCGACCGGGAAATGTGAATTATTCTCCTGTCATATGGCCCATGTTCCAGCGATGATCATCATGAAGATGAGGAAGGATTCCCATGCGCATGATGGCGACCGAAGGCGGGCTGGCCATGGTAGCGTTGCCGGCCAGCGCAGCTAAAGGCGGTTCCCACTGTTCCGCGCGATGCTCCAGGTGAAGGCCATCAAACAGGACGGAGTTGAAAATATGGCGGAAATGGACGAGCGAACGGAATGTGGCCTGGCGCTGGCCAGTGAAATGCTGGGACCGGCCTTTGGCGACGCGATACGCGCGCGGATAGAAAAGGATGCCTTTTGCGCTGACCTTGCGCGATTGGGCATGTCCCATTCCTATACCGATTGCTGGTCAAGGCCAGGTCTGGACCGGCGATCGAGAAGCCTGCTGACCATTGGCGCCCTGGTTGGCATGCGTCAGCCCAACGAGTTGAAAAACCACGTCAAGATCGGTGTCGCCAACAGCCTGTCGGCCAAGGAAATCGAGGAGGCGCTGATTCAATTGTCCACCTATGTCGGCTTCCCCGCGATCGCCACCGCGATCACGGCTGCGCAGGAGGCGTTGCAGGAAATCGACATGCTGCCGCCTGAAAAGGCTTGAAGCGACAAGCCCCTTGGTCCGCCGGCGCCGGGCACCGCGGGTCAGGTGGCGTGCAGCCCGCCATCGATCGGAATGACCGCGCCGTTCAGATAGCCGTTCTGCATGATGGACAGAACGAGGGCGGCGATCTCGTCTGCTGACCCTATCCGGCGGATCGGCACTTTTGTCGCCTGGTCCGCCAGCATGGCCTGCCGGCCTTCCTCTCCCAGCAGCCCGGCCATCAACGGCGTATCCACGGCGCCGGGCGACACGACATTGAAACGGATGGGCGCGAATTCCTGAACGAAGGTCTTGCACAGGGTTTCGACGGCTGCGGCCGCCGCCGCGACGGCCGCCAGCATGGGGTGGGGGCGTTGGACCAGATCGCCCGTCGTCGCTGTAAATGATCCGTCGGGGGCAAAGCGTGGCATGGCCGCGCGCACAACATGCAGCAGGCCGAAAACCCGCTCCTCGAACGGTGCCCGCAACCTGTCCATGGCGCCGGTGGCCGGTTCGATGATGATGGTCCCGGCCGATATGAACAGATGATCGATGCGCGCTTCGTCCGCGAATATGGTTTCTATCGCATCGGCGTCGGTTATGTCGGCGCAGGCAACCCGCCAGCCGGGATTATCCTTGGCCAGTTGCGACAGCCTGGCAGGGTCGCGGCCGATGACCGTCACCTGTGCCCCGGCGGCACTGGCTGCATGGGCCGTAGCAAGACCGATACCACTGGTGCCGCCGACCACGACAATCCGTTTGCCCGTTAGCGCCATTCACTCTGCTCCCGTAAAATCCTGCACTGTCCCTGGGGACTTCCGGCGCCAGAGCGCGCTGCGTTTAGGCGGATGCAGGTCGCGCGCGCCAGCTTTTTGTTTTCGCATCGTTCTGCCGGAGCCGTCGGCCAGCGCCGCTAAAAGCGGTTCCCGCTTTTCCGCGCGATGCCCTGTCATGCCCGTATCAAGCGCATGTTCGCGCATCGCAAGCGGTTTTACCGTGTCGCCACCCGCTTCCTGAACCTTGCGGCCATAGGTCAATGCGCGCCCCAAGCCCTAATTGGCGGCGATGCTTCCATAATAGGCCCGGCCTTCGGCGGTCGGATAGATATATTCCAGGAAGTGGCCCAGTTCGGGCGCCTCGATATAGATGACCTTCATCGTGTCGATCTCGATATCCATCCATGTCTTGCGGCCTGCCGTTGCAATCTGCCCACGCAATGATGCCCATTCTTCGTCCGAGTTCACGAAATAGCCGAAATGGTGGTGGCGGATCACGAAATCCCCCTTTTTGTCGATCCAGTCGTCATACAGAGGCTGGTACTGGTCCGTCGCCGTCTCGATCAGTTCAATCTGCTGCCCATTGGACCATGCCAGCGCGATCCGCATCACCCCGGCGTCTATATAGGACCAGTTGGTTATGGCGTAATTGTCACCCATCAGCGTGACCGCCCGTTCGAGATCATTGGTCACATAGGCAAGCTGGAACAGTTCATAACCGAGCAGTCCGACAGGGTGGAGCGCACGGGGGGGGCGGACAACAGAGTGCACGGCATCTTCTCCTTGCAATATCGTTCAGATCAGTGCGCCGGCCCTGGCGCGGGCGGCATAATAGGGGGCTATGGCCTTTACGACATCGGATGTCCGGTGGCGGGTATAGCCAAGCCGCTGTACCATGGCGGGGTCGGGATCATAGGCAATCCGGGTGGTGCGTCCGGCATAGAGCGATTCATCGATAAATACCGGATGCGGTTCATCGCGCACATGGCGGATCGGCGGGCGACCCATGCCTTCCAGCAGCAGGTTGCAATAATGTTCGTAAGTCCAGTTTTCATCGCCCATCAAATAGGATGCGCCACCTTCCCCCCGTTCGATGGCGCCAGCCGCCGCTTCCGCGAACGCATTGGCCGAGATGAAGTTGGAACCGCCCGGAATGATCCAGGCATCATCGCCCTGGTCCAGGAGGAAACGCACCAGCATGTCGATGGGCAGCGAACTGACGCCCTGGACCATGCCCGGCACAAAGGGGGCGTTGAGGCAGCAGATGCGGAAACGGTCATCCGACATCGCCAGCACTGCCTTTTCCGCCGCAAGCCTTGATCGCAGATAAGGTTCGCTGGCCACGATCTGCGGATCGACAAGCTGCGGGTAATAGGTTCCGACATAGACGGCGCAGTTCATCCCGGCACGCTTTGCACGCCCGATGAAGGAGGGGACGCCTATCGTATTTGCCTGATGGAAATGCGTCCGCTCTGTATCGTCCAGTGGCACCTGGCGCAGGTCGTTCCCGGCGGCAAAGACCAGGGTGTCGAATGCGGCAAGCCGCTTTTCGTCGATCGCCTCGTCTCCATAGCTGCCTTGCAGGAAGGCAACCGCGTCCAGCGCGCCTTTCGGCGCGGCGCGGCGACCCATCACCGTCACCTGATGGCCAAGTCCGTGAAGGTGCAGGGCGATGGCGCCACCGATCAGCCCAGTGCCGCCCACAACCAGAATTCGCCTCACCGGCACTCTCCCATCGGCTATTTTCTATTTTGGCATTTTCCGGACAAACTCTCCTACAAAAAGAGAGGCCGGCAAATGAATAATGGCATGCGCGCTGAACGCAGCACGAGGGCGATTGTTGGCATGGCCCCCCATTTGGGGAGTGTAGCCTGTCTCATTTGCTGTCTGGCATCGGCGTGACTCGGCCAGGATTGCAAAACGCGGTCGTACTGCCCCTGTGTCCCATCCGCAGCGATGGTCCGCCCCATTGACGTGGCCGCAGCCTCACTGGCCGGAGCGCGCTGCGCTTAATCGGATGCGGTCGTGCGCTCTGGCTTTCTGTTTGCGCACCGTTTTGGGCGGGAAAGCGGGGGCCACTTTCCCGCACGATGCGCCAGCAGCATCACCGCGCCAGACGCGCCATATTCAGCGGCATCACCAGTTCTACCATTTCTTGCGCAACTGGTTGCCGATCAGCCGCTGACGCAACTGGGCGTCACGCTCGTCCGCGGTCGCCTTGGGCGAGCCGTCGCCAAGACAGGCTGCAACGTCCGAGAGTTTCATCCGGCTTATCTGCGGCGTTGGCGTGGATGAACAGCGATACCATCGGCCGATCAACATGCCGTACGCATTTCCGCCGGTATCGAGCCAGTTATAATAGCCTGGATCATTGTGCGACAGGACGGCGCGGAATTTGCCATCGGCATCGATGCGTGCGGTGTGGCCGTTGAGGCTGCTCTGACGATAGGGAATGTCCACCTGGTTCCACAGCCCGTCGATAACCTGCACGTTCCAATAGGTGCGCGTTTCCGGCAATGCACTTTCGATCACGAGCGCCTCATCCGGCCCAATGTCGAAGACCATTTCGAAATAAGCCTGCGGCCAATCTTGGCCATTCCCCATATCCTGGAATGTGTGGATATGCATGTTGTTGATAAAGCCGCCGTCATGCGGCCGCTTTACCGCGGCCATGCCCACCCGGCTGACGTCGCCGGTATAGGCGAAGATGTGGCGCAGCTTTGCATCGACTTCTTCCGGGGTCAGTCGCGCACGGGGGGCAGCGGGCTTGTTGAGCCGTTCGATCGCGACCCGGACATCCTTTTCATTCCCCCAGTCATAGGAAAATTGACGCAGCAGGATGAAATCCGCTTCCGGGTCCAGATGCAGCCAGTCGCCATCATAGCCTTCGGGGCGTTCGGTGCTGAAGATGACCGAAAAGCGCCCGTCCTCGTCGAGCGTCAGGTCATTCGCGTCATAGTTGCCAAAGCCTTTCCCCGGTTGAACGCCGTTCGTACCGAACATCTTGTTCCCGGTGGCAAAGCCGACGACCGGCGCGTTGCCGCGTTCGCCGATGACCCGGTAAATGCCGTCGCCTTCGACGCTGGCGACATAGTAGATCGAGTCGGGATTGGGTTGCAGCAGGAACGCCGAATTTTCAAACGGTATGAATTCGGGATAGCGCGGGTCCGCCATCATCAGCAGAAAATAGGCTTGCGAGAGATTCATCGCAAACTGCCGGTAGAGATCCGCCCGCAACTGCTCGTCCACGGGCGCGGTGCTGTTTTCAAGAATGTCGCCTGCCGGTTTCAGCAGGTCCACATAGTCCGCCCAGCTTTTCATCAGCTCTCTCCTGTCTCTCCACCGGCTGGAGCGCGCTGCGCCTAATCGGGTGCAGCGCGCTCCAGTTTTTTGTTTTCGCATCGTTTTGGCGGCAAACCGGGTTCCACTTTCCCGCACGATGCTCCAGTCTCATCTGTTTTTCCGGAGCCACAAGCGATACTGAACCAGCGCCATGCTTCATCGCGCACACGATTTCTCTGCTGGCGCCGGCCATGACCGATCCAATCCTACTTCAATCCGGCAAGCCTGACGCCATGCGAGCGTTTTTCAGCCGCGTGCAGATCAGAGCATCACCATCCCGCCGTCGACGTTGATCGTCTGCCCGGACACATAATGGCTTTCGTCGGACGCAAGGAACACTGCCACAGGGCCTATATCCTTGTAGCTGTCACCCCAGCGCCGCAGGGAAACTTCCAAAAGATTCTTGGCGGCTTCTTCGGGGAAATCCGCCAGCCATTTTTCCGCCGCGGGCGACATGGCCGAAGGATTGATGACATTGATGCGGATGCCGTCCGGTCCCCATTCACGCGCCGCCACACGGCTCAGACCACGAATGGCTTCTTTGGTGGCGCCATATATTGAATATCCTTCGGGCGCCACGATGCCCTGACGCGAGCCGAAATTGATGATCGACCCGCCGCCACGCGCAACCATATGCTGGCGAACGGCCTGCATGTGATAGACCGAGCCGTAGAGGCCCGACTCAACGGTCGCGGCGATATGTTCATCATCATAATCGCTCAGCAACATGCCGGGGAAAGTCGTCTGGGCGTTGTTCACCAGGATGTCGACGCCACCAAAAGTACCGACAGTGAACGCGACGAGCTTGTCTGCGTCGGCGCGCGAGCGGGCATCGGCCGGATGTATCGCGACCTTTGCACCGCGCGCTTCAAGGTCTGGAACGATGGCCTGGAGCTTTTCTGGCGTGCGTCCGCTGATGACCAGCGATGCCCCTTCATCGGCAAATGCCATGGCGATGCCAAGGCCCACCCCCTGTCCACCACCAGTGATGATCGCGACTTTGCCTTCCAATCTTTTCATCGTCATTCTCCTGATCTTTACCGCTGCTCCCTGCCGGGTTCCGGTTATAGTCAGATATCCGCCAGATGGCGGCGGGAACAGGCATTCAGATAGTGGGTTGCGACTTGCACCACCGGATGGCGGCGCGTTCTTTCATGCATCGGAGCAGTATTACCCGCCATCATGATCTGAAAGATAAAGGCTGAAACAGAGATATCGCGTCGGCGGATTTTGCCGACGCGATATCGATTTTCAACAGGTGCCGATCAAAATTTGAAAGAGGCTTCGACACCATAGGTCCGGGGATCACCATAGACTGCCGACGAGAAGCCGACGCCGCCACCGGGATTGACACCGTTGATGATGGGACCGTTGCTCTCCAGCGATATGCTGCCGATCTTGTAGTAGCGATTGGTTATGTTGCGCACGAAGGCAGCGATTCCGATGCCGCTTCCGCCCACCTTGTCCACCCCAAGGCGGGCGTTGAACAGGGCATAACCCTTCTGATAGCTGACCACGTCATATTCGTCGAGCGGTGCGCCGCTGCGATAGGAGCCGTTCAGGTTGGCGTTGAGCACGCCAAAATCCAGATCGCGGCTATAGGCGATGCCCCCGCCAAGCTGGTGCTTGGGAATGCCCTGATAGGGCAGGCTGCCGGCGCCGCCTTCCTTGATCTTGATTTTGACCAGAGAATAGAAGGCGTTGAGGCTGAGGCCACCAGGGAAAGACAGGCTGGCTTCGAACTCGCCACCATAATTTTCTTGCGCAGTCGTGTTGGTCACAACGGTAACGGACTGACCCTGGACCAGAATGGCATTCTGCTTCTGCACATCCTTATAGTCCTGATAGAATAGCGCCGCGCTGGTGTTGAGCCTGGCCGAACCGATGTGGAAATTGTTTTTCACACCGACTTCATATTCCAGCACCGTTTCGGGCTGGAACGGCCTGGTCGTCGCTGTTGTCGTTCCACGCAAACTGAACCCGCCGGCCCGATAGCCACGGCGTATCGCCGCATAGGCGGTCACATCGCGGTTGGGCTGATACTGCACGGTGGCATCCCAGGTGACGGCATCATTTTTGAGCAGCCTGTCCTGGCTGCAATTGTCCCGTGTATAAGTGCCCAATCCATCATAATTGCAGGGCGCGACCAAGGCTGCGCCACCGCCCAGAGGAATGGTCAGGCGTGTATAGAATGGCTCCAGCGTAAGGCTGCGGCTGTCCCGATTATACCGGATGCCGCCGGCAAAACTGAATTCGTCCGTCAACTGGTACGTGCCCGCCGCATAAACGGCCCAGCTATTGGCGACAGCATCGCCAACGGAGGATGATTCATAGAAATCAGCGGGCTGGTTCAGGAAATAGCCCGCCAGTGGATTGGTCGTCGCAGGCGGACGAGGGGAGGCAAAGCCGATTGCAGTCAGTTGCGGGAAGTTCGAATTGATCGACCCGTCCCGGCCCCATTCGCGGAAATAATAAGCGCCCATGGTGAGCTGGAACTTGTCGCCGAACGGCTTGCCCAGCATCTGGAATTCTTCGCTGATCTGGCGAGGTCTGGCGAACTGATCGGGCTGAATGAGCGCAGCGCCAAAGCCGTCATAATCTCCAACGACTTGGAAGCTCGATTCGCGATAGCCGAAGATGTTGCGGAAGGTCACATCACCGACATCAAGTTCCGTGCGATTGGTGATGCCCCAGTTCCTGACCTTTTGAAAAGGAGTGCGGACACGGTTGGCATAGAGCGGACCCACGCCAAAATTGCCATAGTCGACCTTGTACTTGCCCAGTGCCAGCGCGGCATTGGCAAGGGCAACGATGTTCTGCGGGGCTACTCCGGCGGCGACCGGGAAGAAGGGACTGGCGCCGATTTGCTGACCGATGACAGTAGGATTGCCGTTGATCGGGTCTGTTGTCGTATAATTTGTCAGCTTGATGCCAGCGCCGTTGATGTTCTGCTTGTAATAGTCGAACACCGCATAGTTGCGGAAATTGCCCGTATTGATTTCAGCGGAGACACGGAACGAGTAAAAATGTTCGTCATCGAACTTGCGCCCTGACGACACATCCGTTGTATAGCCATCACGATCCCGATATTTGCCCGAAGCGCGGACTGCAAAGACATCGGAAACGATCGGAAGGTTCACGGCTCCTTCAAGATCGACCATGTTGTAGTTGCCATATTGGCCCTGAACATAGCCGCCGAAATTGTTCAGATTGGGGTGTTCCGGCTCAATGAGCACTGCGCCACCCGTCATGTTGCGGCCGAACAACGTTCCCTGCACACCTTTGAGAACCTGGACATTGCGCAGGTCGTAGAAGGAATTGGACATGCCATAGGGACGAGGCATGACAACTTCAGCGAAATAGACGCCGACTGGCGGATCGGTGAGCAATTGCTGCTCGTTGGATCGCTGCCCGCGGATCGCATAGCCCAGCGCGGCCCGGTTCGGACTTTGCGATGTGACCGACAGGGACGGGACCGAGCTTTGCAGATCGAGCGAGTCCCTGACGCCACGATTCTTGAGCGCATCGCCGCTGAGAGCGGTGATCGAGATCGGCACATCTTGAAGGGATTCTTCGCGCCGGCGTGCCGTAACGACGATGGCGTCATCATTCTGAGGGGCGGCGGCCTCGCTGGCAGGCTGTGGCGCCAGAGTGTCCTGCGCATAGGCTTGTTGAGCGACAGCCAGGACGCTCACACAACTCAGAAACATGAATTTCATAATTAGAAACCTCCCTAAAACTCTGAATCTTTTTGCATTGGCGGAGCATTTCGATCCTGCTGTCTGCAATATCCGTCCCTTTCATCATGAAAGGCGGACTGTATGAATGAAATATTGCGGCTTCCGACAAGTGACTGGATATGCTTCACGACCTTGCCGTACAGGATCGACAAGTCGCAGCATATGCCTTCTGTCAGGACGTCGTGCACTCATCGCAGTAACGATGGCTACCCCTTTGTCGGATATGGGTCCGACAAAGGGGTAGCCATCGAGGATATTGAAACGAATATTCTGGATTTCATTGCCTTATCGCAACGATATCTTAACCCGGCTGCCATTCCAGGTGCAGTCCGGTCATCGCATTGATGATCCCCGTCGACATTCTGGGGCTCGTCCCCGGTGCCAGATGACAGTCCGGCATGGTGCCGATCCATTCTTCCAGGAAAATGCGAATTTCACGCCGGGCCAAACGCGCGCCCAGACAAGTGTGCGGGCCACTGCCAAAATTGACATGGCGCCGCTTTGACCGGCGCGGGTCGAACCGCATGGGGTCCGGGTTGACCCGTTCATCAAGACCGCTGAGCGGGAAGATGCCCAGCACCTGGTCGCCGGCGCGGATGGCCACGCCTGCCAATTCGGTATCCACACGGGTCAGCCGCGCCAGGTTGCTGGTGCCGAAACGGCGGCTGATTTCGTCCGTGGCGCCTTCGAGCAGATCGGGGTTTTCTCGCAATTCACGTTGCAGTGCGGGGTGACGCGCAAAATGCGCCATGGCGAAACTGGTCGTGTTGATGACGGTGTCGAGGCCGCCAGTGACCACGAGTTGCACGACATTATGCCGCTCCGTCGCCGTCAGATCTCTGCCCATTACCTGGGCGCGCACCAGCATACTGACGAAATCGTCACCTGGGCGGACTTGGCGATCGTGGATGAGCGCCGCGATATAATCGTGGGTTTCGGCCTGTGCGGCTTCCATGCCGGGCTGGCCGGGGACCAGCCGTTTCGCGAGGTCAAGGAGATAGGGCGCTTCGCTTTCCGACATGCCGAGCAGGTTGAGGAAGGTGATGATCGGCATGACACCCGCGAAGTCCTGCATGAAGTCGCATCGACCCTGGGGGCGCAATCTGTCGATAATCTCGACCGCGGCGGCGCGTGCGCGGATGCCGGCCTTGTTCAGCGACGCTGGCGTGAACGCCATGGATACAAGTTTGCGGAACGGCGCATGGTCCGGGGCGTCCATCTGGCTGGGCCCGGTATGCGGGACGATGCCGATCGGAATGAAGGGTTCAAGATTTGAGAAGCAGGCGGTGTCGGTGCATAGCCGGACCATGTCGTCATGGCGGGTGCTGACCCAGTGACCACCGTTGCGCGGTGTCCAGAAGAGATCGGGATGGCTGTCCTGCACATCTTTCCACAACGCATGAATATCATCGGTGTAGCCGCCGATCATGCCGGGAATGTCATACAAGTCAAAATCCCGCACAAGATCGTCCGGTACATGGCCAGGGACAGCCGCAAGACTTGCATATGCGTTCATGGCATCCTCACTGATTGATTTTTGAAAGAGGCTATGGTTGCGCCGGTCCAAATCAATGCTTTTGCATGCCCATCGCAGACATGATGCAATCTATGCCGCGCATGTGAGGAGCGCACCCATATTGGAGCGAATCTCACGACGGTTGGACCGGCATCAGCTTATGTCCAGTGACAAAGGATGCTTCGTCGCAGATATGGCACGGCACGCGCCTTGCCATATCCGCCGGTCAGCATCATGCGCCATTGTGTGGGCAATGGTCGCATCCGACACCGTATTGACGGTCATCCCGAACCCGATGGATGGCGCATTGCGGCACCATTGGACACGCCATGGAACGGAACAGGCGTTTCCACTGAACCGGGGCTGCCGGTGCCACAGGGGCAATGCCGCACGTCAGGTCAGCTTCGTCAGCGAGTCCGGCTCGAAGGCTGGCAGTGCCTCGCCACTCCGCGCTTTTCCGACCCAATGGGGGTCGTGCAGGATCATGCGGCCGACAGAGGCGATGTCGAACTCGCCCGCTTCGAACCGTTTCAGCAGCAGGCCAAGATTGTTCGACGCCTCCGCGCTTGCGGAAACGGTGTCATACATGCCCTTGACGATGCCGATCCCGCCCACTGCGCCGGTCAGCTTGCCGGTCAGCTTCTTGGCCCAGCCGGCCAAGGACAGGTCGCCATGTTCCGGGAAGGCCGGGGTGTTGAAATAGCGCACGCTGGCGTCGAACAGGTCAACGCCCGCGTCCGAGATCGGGCCAAGGATCGCTTCCAGTTCAGCCGGATCGTTCGCCAGCCTGGCACGGAAATCCTGCTGTTTCCATTGGGAAAAACGAAAGATCAGTGGACGATCTTCACCAATCGCGGCGCGGCAGGCCTTCACGACTTCAACCGCAAAGCGCGTGCGGGCCACAGCATCGCCACCCCATGGGGCCGGGCGCCGGTTCGTTTCGGCCCACAGGAAAGCGTCGATCAGATAGCCATGGGCACCATGCAGGGCGAGGCCGTCAAAACCCGCCGCCACCGCGTCCCGCGCGGCCCGGCCGAAGCCGGCGACGACATCGGCGATTTCCTCGTCTGTGGGCACAGGCATGGGGGAGGCTGAAATGATCTTTGCCTTTTCCACATAATAATCCGCCGCCTTGGACGGATCGCCATAGCGCCCGGAGGGAGAAAAGGCGGGATTGACGCCATCGGGCATCCGCATCGGTCCCTGGTGCCATAGCTGGGGAATGATGCGTCCGCCGCGTGCATGGACCGCATCGGCCACGCGTGCCCACGCCGCCACCGTGTCCCCGCCGTTGAACAGGGGCAGGTTCGTTTCACCCAGGCCGGTGTCGCCGACGGCGGCAGGATGGTCGGTGCCGATGGCTTCGGTGATGATCAGGCCCGTGCCGCCTTCCGCCCGACGCTGATAATAGCCGGCCACATCGTCGCCAGGCAGATTGTCCGGGCAGAAACTGCGCGTCATCGGCGCCATCGCGAAGCGGTTCGGCAGGGTCAGGCCGCGAATGGTCAATGGCTGGAACATCGGCGAAAGGTCGAGCGGCAGGGTGGTGTCGGAGGGGGAGGTCATCTTTGGTTGGTCCATCATTGGATATGGAAAGAAATGCAGGATTTCAGAGCCATGGTCAGCCGCCCGGCTGACGGCTGGAGCTGGCCACGGGTTGCCCCGGTGACGAGCGCCACATGGCCGCCAAGGGCGAACAAAGCGATGCTCATTGACCAGTGAAACGCGCCGGGCGCTTTTCATAAAAGGCGGCGATCGCTTCGTGATGATCGTGCGTGGTCATCAATATGGGCTGCAATCCCACTTCCTGTCGCAGGATGTCGTCCAGTCCCTCGGCATAGATCGCCTTCATCATCGTCACGGCAAGAGGAGGCTGGGCCGCAAGTTCATGCGCGAGTGCCTTGGCAGCTTCCAGCGCACCGCCATCTTCGGCCAGCTCGTCCGCCAGCCCGATCCGCAAGGCTTCATCGGCGGAAATAGCACGGCCAAGCATCGTCAACCGTTTGGCCTGCCCCAGCCCGACCCGACGCGGTATGGCCCAAAGTCCGGCAAGATCAGGAAAAAGTCCCGCCGATACGAAGGCGCAGCGCGGCTTTGCGCCACGCGCCATGACCACCTGATCGCAGGCAGCGGCCAGCGATACGCCCGCGCCGACGCAATGCCCCTCCACCGCTGCGATGATCGGCGTGCGACCGGCGACCATGGCGCGCATCAGGGTGGCACTGCCCTGTTCCAGCCGTCCGCGTGCGGCATGGATGGTGGTCCGGGGAAAGTCCTGAAAATCACCGCCCGCGCAAAAATGGCCCGCTGCGCCCGTCAGTACCAGTGCGCGACAATCCGCATCATTGCCAAGGGTGACGATGGCCGCGGCAAGGGCATCGCGCATGGCGATGGACAGGGCGTTGCGGCGCGCCGGATTGTTCAGCGTCAGGATTGCGACTGGCCCGTCCCGTTCGATCAGCAGGGGTGGCTCCGTCATGCCCGGCCCTTCCCAAATGGTGCGCGATGATTGTCGAAACGATGGGCATTGCCGCCCGTTACCAGTTGCGCGATCGTGGGTGAGGCAAGGAATTCATGTGGGAACCCCAGATCCACCTGGCTTGCGGTTTCGAGCCGGGCCATCTGCGCGTCGTCCAGGCGCACGTCCAGGCAGCCTATATTGGCTTGCAACTGATCGACGCTGCTCGCACCGATGATCGGCAGGACATTGGGATGGCGACCAAGCTGGCGCAACGCGGCAAGGGCGACCTGGCTGCCCGGCAGGCCGTTTTCCGCCGCCAGTTCCCGCACAAGGTCGGCTATCGCCTGCACGCGCGGGCTGGAACGGGCCGCGCGGACGCGGTTACGCGGGCCGCTGCCTCCGGCCAGCGCGCCGCCAGCCAGGGGTGCCCAGGCGACCACGCCCAGGTCCAGTTCCGCGGCCATAGGCAGCAGATCCCGCTCCGGCGTCCGTTGGGCGAGGCTATATTCGACTTGAATGCCGATAAACGGCGACCAGCCGCGCAAGTCCGCCAGCATATTGCCGCGCGAGATTTGCCAGGCGGGCATATCCGAAGCGGCGACGTAGAGAACCTTGCCCGACCGGACGAGATCCTCGAACCCGCGCATCACTTCGTCGAGCGGCGTCGTGAAATCCCACATGTGGAGATAGAAGAGGTCGATATAATCGGTGCCGAGGCGCGAGAGACTCTCCTCCACCGATCGCATCATGTTGCGGCGGCTGTTACCGGCACGCATGATGTCTGCCCCGTGACTGGGCGTATATTTGGTTGCGACAACAAAATGATCACGATCCGCCGCGATGAACTCACCGACAATCCGTTCGCTTTCGCCATTGCCGTAGATATGGGCTGTATCCAGGAAGTTGCCCCCGGCGCCGGCATAGGCGTCCATCACGGCACGGCTGGTGGCATCATCTATCCCCCAGTCCGCATTGCCGAAATTCATCGTGCCAAGGCACAGTTCCGATACGCGCAGGCCCGAACGACCGAAAAGGCAATATCGCATGTTGCTGTCGGATCCTCTCACCACTCACAAATGAGTGTGCCACCGGAACGACAGCAAGGCGAGGGCGCCACAGGCGCCGCTACGCCTTGATCGTGGGTGCGATGCCCGATCAGCGTGGAAGGAGGGTTTCGGCGATCACCTGGACGATTTCACCCAGCAGCATGCACAGAAACCAGACGACCGCAGCCAGGATCGCGCCTGGTATGATCAGGACCGGAGTGGCAAGGACCAGCGCGGCCCCGCCAAAAAGCAGGAACAGCAGGACGGCCGCGCCTGCCGCGAGGGCGGACTTGCGCTTAACCACCAGGTCGATCATCGGGTAGGTTTGCATGATATCTCCATATACGCTCAGGACATCGCCGCAACAGCAGCCAGCGGTTCCTGCCGTGTGGTGGACGAGGGGGCAAGATGGTGCCTGAAGGCGCGGCGCAGGCAGGCCAGGATTTCCTGGTGATCCGCAAGCGTGGCGTCCTGAGGGATGACGACCCCGATCGCCAGCGAATCTGGCCGGGCATGGGGCAGGATCGTCGCCAGCATCTCACCGCCATGGCATGGGGCGAGCGCATAACCCCTGGCGCGGACTTCCGCGATGGTTTCAAGATAGGCGGCAGGCGCGACGGACTGACCTTCCCCAGCCTCGGCATTGAGGCGATGGATCAGTGAACGGACTTCCGGGTCGGATATGCCCGAAAGCAGCGCCTGGCCGAGTGCCGAGTGGAGCAATGGTCCCGGCGTGCGCTGCCGGATCGGCTGCGTGCATCCGGCGACATGGACGATATGGAGGACACCGCGCTGGGCCATCCCGACGACGACAGTCGCCCCGGTTTCCATATGCACATCGTCCACGACGTCCATCATTGCGCCGCGTCGGAACATCTCCGGTCCAACCGCGCTGCCGATCGCGGCGACTCGCACAGTCGGCCGGAAGGTACGGCGGCGGCGATCATGGTTCAGATAGCCTAATGTCACCAGGCTGCTGAGCAGTTCCGAGGTGCTTGACTGCGGATAGTCGAGCGCGCGGGACATTTCCATCACCGTCACTTCGGTCGGGCCGGTGCTGAAATATTCCAGCACTTCCAGCACGCGCCGCGCGGATTTGACGCTCTTGCCTTCCAGTCCTCTAGTCATGTCGCCGCCCTTTCCGATTGCTCGCTGGACGACGGCCGCTCTTGCAGCGACCGTCTTGTTTAATGGTAGAACCAAAAAACGAGCGGTCGCGCAAGGGCTGGTTGTGGCAAATTCGCGCTTGCGATGACTCTTTTTTGTGAATGGCGGGTCAGTTGCCCGTGAATTGCGGTGAACGCTTTTCGATGAAGGCCATGACAGCTTCACGGTGATCGTCCGACATGGCGGAAACGGCCTCGAAAAATACGCTGGCGTCGATCATGCCTTCCAACTGGCGGCGCAGCGGCAGGTTCACGGCCTGTTTGGTGAAGTTGATGGCGACGGTCGCGCCATTGGCGAGCCGTTCGGCCATGCCATAGGCAACCGAATCGAGTTCCGCCATCGGGACGGCCCTGTTGATCAGACCCATTGCCGCAGCATCCTTCGCCAGAATAGGATCGCCGGTCAGCAGATATTCGCGGGCGCGCATATAACCGATCAACTGCGGCCAGATCAGCGCGCCGCCATCACCGGCAGCATAGCCGACCGCGACATGGGGGTCGGCTATGCGCGCATGTTCCACAGCATAGCAAAGATCGGAAAACAGGGCGAGTGTGGCGCCAAGGCCGATGGCATGGCCGTTCAGCCGGGTAATCAGCGGCTTTTCCAGGCGCAGCAGGGCGTTGAGCAGGCGTCGCGCTTCGATGAACGCCTCTACCGTCTGGCGCGGCTGGTCCAGCAGTTCACGCATATGCTGGATGTCACCACCGGCGGAGAATGCCTTTTCGCCCGCGCCAGTCAATACGACCACCTTGGTGTCACGATCGTAGTTCACATCTTCCAGCGCACGGCGCAGTTCATCGTGCATGGGGTCGCTGAAGGCGTTGGTCGGCGGGTTGTCCAGTGTCAGTACGAGGATGCCATGTCCGCGGCGCTCAACCTTCATATGCTTGCAATAATCGTACATCGACATTCTCCGCCTGTTTGCTTGCGTTTCAGATAGGGCGGAAGGGGAAGGGCTGGCCAGCCATCAGCACCCGGTCGCCCTGATATCGTTCATGCGCTGGGTGGTGATATGACCGGGTCGGGCAGCGGCCTGCCGCCAAAAAAGGCATCCAGATTGTCCGCCACCTTATGACCCATGGCCGAACGGGTTTCGATCGTGGCGCTGCCCAGGTGGGGAAGCAGCACGGCATTGTCCTGCCGCAATAGCGCCGGGTGAACCGCAGGTTCGCGTTCATAGACATCAAGGCCGGCAGCGGCGATCGTCCGGTTCGCCAGAGCATCGGCCAGTGCGGCCTCGTCGATCACTGTGCCGCGTGCCGTATTGATCAGGATCGCATCGGAACGAAGCAGCGCGAGGCGTCGGGCGTCGATCAGATGGTGTGTCTCTGCGCCGCCCGGTACATGCAATGAGACAATGTCGGTGGAGGCGAGGAGCGTATCAAGGTCGACATGACGGGTGGCGCCCAGTTCCTTTTCGACAGCGGGATCGGCCGGGCTGCGGTTGTAATAGTGGATTGCCATGCCAAAGCCATGGCGGGCGCGACGCGCTACGGCCTGTGCGATCCGTCCGAAGCCGACAAGCCCCAGCCGCTTGCCGGACAATTCCATGCCCAGAAGGTGGGTGGGACGCCATCCTGACCACGCGCCTGCCCGCAATTCGCGTTCGCCCTCACCCCCGCGCCGGGCGGCGGTGAGCAGCAGCAGCAGGGCGATGTCGGCGGTCGCCTCGGTCAACACCCCAGGCGTGTTGGACACGGCGATGCCCGCATGCCGGGCGGCTTCCAGGTCGATATTGTCGGTGCCAACGCCGAAATTGCCGATCATGCGGACACATGCATTCGGCACCGAGAGGATCGCAGTGTCGATCCGGTCCGAAACCGTCGGGCACAACGCATCGAATGCGGACATGGCGGCACGGAGCTGCCGGGCAGAGAGCGGCCGGTCGGCACTATCGACCACCATGTCATAGTCCCGCGCCAGCCGTTGTTCGACAGCGTCGGGCCAACGGCGCGTGAGGAGAATGCGTGGACGCTTCACGGTCAGGCGGCCCCACGCACGACATTGATAATGCGTGCAGCCTCCACAGCGTCCGGCGCGTCATCCGATCTCCAGGCCACATGGCCATCCGGCCGGACCAGCACCAGCCGCTTCTCATAGGCATCGGCCACGGCGCCGTTCACGAGGTCGACTGTACGAAACGGCATGTTCACGGCGGCTGCGGCCTGCGCCAGCATCGATCCGTCCGCCAGCGCTTCGCCGTTTTTCCGACCGATCCGCAGCAGCACGAAGTCGAGATCGAACAGGTCGATCGTCGATTTGTCCTCGCCCAGCCAGACATGCGGCGCGCGGGCGCCGGGTCGGGCGGTCTGGGTGTAGGTGGTCACTTCCAGCGGGGGCGCGGGTGTGCCATCCGGCACGATGATCGGCGAATCATCGTAACGATAGCCCATCGTCACCCCCAGCGTGAACCATTCCGGCTTCATCGTTTCTGTGTACATGTCACCATAGACCTTGCGCGCCGCATCGCCCGCCGGGCCTGCTTCGAACACCTCCCTGGGCGGCAATTGCTTGCGGGTGGACAGCATGCGACCAAGGTTGATGGCGGCTTCTGTCACGTTGCGCTTGGCGACAGGCTGGCGTTCGGCCTCGTAGGAAGCAAGCAGATTGTCGCCACCCCAGCCCTGGATCTTGGCAGCCAGCTTCCAGGCGAGGTCCGCCGCCTCCTGAAGGCCGGTGGTCATGCCGAAACCGCCGGTCGGCGAAAGCTGATGCGCGGAATCGCCGCACAGCCAGATGCGGCCCCGGCCATAGCTGTCGGCGGTCAGTTCGCGGCGGCTCCACTGCATGGAGGAGATGATGTCGAACGCAAAGTCGCGGCCGACGGCGCGCCGGATGCCTTCGGCTGCTTCGGCCTCGCTGAGCGCAGGCTTGTCAGCCGATCCCACGAACGAGAAGCGCCATGTGTTGCGCCCGTCGATGCACACGATGGTCGCCCATGTGCCTTCGGGACCGATAAGGATGTAGCGATAGGCGTGCGGATCTATGTCGATCAGTTCGCACAATGCATCGGACCGGAAGATGATGTTGGTCGTGTTGGTGAGCAGGGCGTTGCCGCTCAGCGTAATGCCCAGCTTCGTTCGCACAGGGCTTGCGCCACCATCGCAGCCGAGCATGTAACCGGCCTGAACCTGCCAGGTTTCGCCCGTGGCTACATTCCGCAGCGTTGCAAGCACGCCCTTCCCATTGTCCTCGAAATCGACCAGTTCGGTGCTGTAGTGAATGCGCGCCTTGCCAGTTGAGAGCGCGAATTCGCGCAAGACGGGATCGAAGAAATTCTGCGGACAACGTTCCTTATGCTCCGGGCTCTGGGGTTCGGGCAGAGAGGCGGCATTGCTGGCAAAAGGTTCGCGACCCAGTTCCCAGCCCCCGGACAGCGCAGTCACCCATGCATAATCCTGGGAATGGTTGCGGTTGAAACCGGCGGCATGCACCTTGTCCTTCAACCCCCAGCGCCGGACGAGTTCCATCGTTCGCGCGTGAAGAAGATCCATCTTCGGCTGAAGAATGTCGCTGCCGTCGAGCTTTTCGACGACCATGCTTGCTATGGATCGGCGACCCATTTCGCCAGCGAGCGCAAGGCCGACAGGACCGCCGCCGATAATCAGAACCGGAATGTCAATCTGAGTGGTCATTCATATGTCTTTCGCCACTGGCGTAACGGGAAGGGTTCAGTCAGGCTGTTCGCTACGGAGCAGGCCAAGCATTTTGAGCATCGGTTCGTCACTGACGCGCAGCAGGGTGACGTCGCTGTCCGCGATCCAGTCCGACGCCGACCAGGCCGGCACGACCAGCACGTCGCCCCGGCTGAAGGAAAAACGCTTGCCCTCTGCCGCCATGCTGCCCGTGCCCTCGATTACCGCGTAGATGGCGTTCATCGTCGTGCGCGGATCGTGCAATGCGGCGCCCGCCGACAGGTGGCGCAGATGCAGGCCGATCGTCGTCATGTGCGGCGGGCCAAGCTCCATCAGCCGCTCGCCGGGGCGCGTTTCGGCCATGGCGCGCACGGCTGGCCCGGTTTGTGCGAATGCGAAGCGAAAGGGTGAATCCGGCTGTGGATCACCCGCCGGTTCGATCCAGTCGGCAAATTGTTCGAAAAACAT
The DNA here is from genome assembly GCF_030580935.1 of Sphingobium cyanobacteriorum. Taxonomy (GTDB): domain Bacteria; phylum Pseudomonadota; class Alphaproteobacteria; order Sphingomonadales; family Sphingomonadaceae; genus Sphingobium; species Sphingobium cyanobacteriorum. The sequence continues at coordinate 57,261 of NZ_JAUQOM010000008.1, forward strand.
CGGTTCGATCAGATGGATGAAGGGTACATCCAGGAAATCGATCCAGAAAGCGTTGCTGGATGCCCGATTGTCATGGCCATGCCATTTCCAGTTGGGCGTCAGCAACACGTCGCCCGGCGCCATCGGGATGGAGTTGCCATCCACGATGGTATAGGCGCCCGGCTCCGCATCAAGCACAAGACGCAGCGCATTGGGCGTGTGGCGGTGGCTGCGCGCCGTTTCGCCTGCAAGCACCAGTTGATAGGCGGCCACGAGGGTGCGTGCCGTTGCATAGTCATTGCCCGGATGCGGGTTGACCATGATGAGGTTGCGTCGTTCCGACATATGGGTGTCGACATAACGCGATGCGCTGTCGAGCGCGGCGCGGGTGTCGGCTGCGCGCCAATGCGCGGGCACGAAAATGCGGTTGGGCTGGGGATAGACGGACGGTTTGGGTTTGGCCCAGCCCGGCCCGACACCCGCCTGTGGCAGCAGGGCATTCACCGCGTCCAGATCACCCGCCGCCGCAAAAGCCGCGGGCAGGGCATCGGGAGCGATAGCAGTGTCGGTCATGGAGCCACGACCTTCAGGTTCATCTCGCCGACATGATCGACAAGGATGCGGACAGCGTCGCCAGCCTGGACCGGGCCAACCCCTTCGGGCGTTCCGGTGGCGATGATATCGCCCGGCATCAGCGTTGCTGCTTCGGATGCCATGGCGATCATGCCGGGAATGTCGAGGATCAGGTCGCGGGTGTTGGCCGACTGGCGCAGTTCGCCATTGACCCACAGACGCAGATCAAGCGCATGGACATCGGGCACTTCATCGGCCGTCGCGATCCACGGGCCGTTCGGGCAGAAGCTGTCCCAGCTCTTGCGCCAGACGCGCTCTTCCGGGCCACGGATCACCATGTCGATCAGGCAGGTGTAGCCGAAGATATAATCGGCATAATCTTCCCGCGCGATATGGCGGCCGCGCTTGCCGATGATGATGCCCAGTTCGCATTCATGGTGGACTTCGCGCCCCTCGACCGTCGGCATAACGATCGGGTCGTTCGGGCCGCTCAGGCTGCTGTTGGCCTTGAGGAAGAAGCGGTTCTTGTCGGCCCGGTTCGCGCTGTTCATCTCCTCGCGATGCTTCTGGTAATTTGCGGGGTAGCAGATCAGCTTGTTGGGCCATTCAATCGGCGTGAGCAGCTTTTCCGGGGCTGGAGCGATCTGCCGAACGGCGGGATCGGCCAGAACGGCGTCCAGTCCGCGCTCGTTCAGACTGGCGATGAAGCTCACCATCTGCGTCGGCGGCCAGGCCGCCGGGCTGGTGTCCAGCGCGTCAGTTACGTCGTGCCATATGTCTCCGGCGATAACGCCGATGCGGTTGCCGTCCAGGCGAAACAGCTTCATGAAATTATCCCCCCTCAGGCGGCCAGATCGCCGGTGATATGTTCCGCCGCGCGCAGCGCCGTGGCGGCGGTCTTGGCCAGCCCGCCGACATAGCCCGTGCGATCGCCCCCCTCCATGCCGCCGGTGGACGTGCCCACCGCATAGAGTCCGGGAATGACCGCGCCACTCGTGTCCAGCACACGCGACAGGCCATCAATGCGCAGGCCGCCCATGGTATAGGTTATGCCGGCACAGGCCGGGCCGGCGTAGAACGGGCCTTTGCTGATCGTCCAGGGTTTATAGCGGAAGGTGGCGCGGGGCGGGTCGAGCTGTTCGGTCGTGCCAGCTTCGACGGCACTGTTATAGGCGTTGACCGTGGCGACCAGCGCGTCGGCGGGCATCCCGATTTTCTGCGCCAGTTCTTCAAGCGTAGCCGCCCGTTCGATCGGGCCGCCATTGGCCTCCATATGCGGGTTGGCGGGGAAAGAGCGCGCCTTGCCGCCTTCTTCCCAGATCGGCTGGTCGAAGATGACCCAGGAGGACAGCGGATCGTCCAGCGCGGCGATCCGGTTCGCGATATGCGGCCCGCCATAGCCCTCGTCGCAGAAACGCTTGCCGTCCGCGCCGACGATGATCGCGTTCGTGCAGATATCGTCATACCAGGGATAGGGCCACAGATTGTCATTGGTCATCGCGTTGCGATGCATGACATGACCATAAAAGCCGTCCATCCGTTCTGACAGCGCCGCGCCGATCGCCTGCGCCATGCGGATGCCGTCGCCCGCGCCCTTGCGGGTATTGCGTTGCAAAACTTTTTCCGGCGCGGGGCTGATATATTTGCGGAGCATGTCCTCGTTCGCCGGGAAACCGCCATCGGCGATGATGACATGCGGGGCTTTCACGGTGAAGGCGCCCTCGGCACTCTCGCCCTCAAGCCCGCTTATTGCGCCGCTTTCGTCCTTGGTGATCGCGGTGATGCCATGGCCACGCAGCACTATGCCGCCGAGCTTGGCCAGTTCGCCGTCAAGCGTTCGCATCAGCACATCGCCTGCGCGGCCTTCCCATTGCAGGCCGACGCGGATGAGTGCAGGCGGGGTGAGCACATAATTATGGTGCGGTTCAGGGCTGCCGCGCATGAAACGAACGCCCTTGGACTGCAAATATTTTACCGCGCGGCGCGAATCGCGGGAAACAGCCCTTGTCTGTTCCGGTTCGGCCATGCCGCCGGTAATCGCGGTGATCTTGTCGACCAGGGCGTCCTCGTCCGATGTGATGTCGGTGAGCGCGAGGTGGAACACACCTGCGCAGACGCGCGTATTATTGACGTAGCGGTCCTCCGGCGACTTTTCGAACAGGATGACCTTCTTTCCGCCCTCCGCCACGCGCAGCGCTGCGGTCAGCCCACCCAGCCCGCCACCAATGATCGCCACGTCACATTCAATCACACGCATCGTTCACTCCCACAGTCCGGGCTCGTATAAAGATTTTCCACTTTTGGTCCTACCAGAAAGATGGGGCGTCGAAACTCATCACGGTTACGGTGAAAGCTCAGTGTTCCAATGACGCTGCAAATGTCATGATCAGGTGTGCGACCGCATCGAAACCGATGTGAAAAAACAGACCGATCGGGTCTGTTTCCTTGATTTCGCAGATTTTTGCATCTGCCATGAGCGCTGCCATTCCAGCGCCCTGGCGCCCGATCGATGCATCTTCTCCATCGCTCGTGATTTCCACGATCAGCGCCGGCGCACGCACGGCGGCCAGTGCGGCAGACAGATCGAATGCGAAGTTCGCGCTGTAAAAGTCGCGGACAGTGCGGCGCGCGGCAAGATCGTCGATGATCCGGTTTTCCAGCGCGCGGAGCATCAGAATCTTGTCGGGTGCCGTGTGAATGGCGTCGTCCCACCATAATTTGGTCAGGCTGCGCCATTGTGCCGTCCAGCCGCGCATTGGATCCGGCCCGTCGACCTCATCGGCGCCATTGATGAAATAGCGTTCCAGCACGGCACCGCGCACCGTGCTGTTGCGCTGCGCCTGGTCCACGCCGATGCTGTGACTCTTGCCAGCGACGATGAGGCCCGCAGTGCGGTCAATGTGCCGGGCGGCGAAAGCGGCACCCAGCTTGTGCCCGGAATGCAATCCGAACACGATCGCCCTGTCCACGCCCAGCGCGTCGAGCACCGGCACCAGACACTCTGCCCTATCTTCCATGGTTGTACCGGCGGGCTGTGCCGTCGATCCCCCGAAACCCGGAATATCCGGCGCGATCGCAAGCATTCCCTGGGCCGCCAGCATCTCCATGACAGGTTCGAACTGCCCCCCGCTGCGCGGTGCGCCGCCCAGCAGAATGACAGCGCGCCCCTGGCCCGCATGGCGATAATGTATCTGCCCGCCCATCCAGTCCGCATAGGCCCGACGCAGCGGGTGCAAGGTGGGCGCCATGTCAGCCGGCGTTGGCCTTGGAGGCGTAGCGTTCCTCCAGTGCATCGAAACGGGCCTTGTCAACGACACGCTGACGCTCGGCGAAATTGGCGAGCTGATCCTCGACGCCTGCAAGTGATCCGACCGCTTTCAGATGCCCAAGCACATGGCTCATCGACCGAATCGATGCCTGAAGCGCGGCATTGGCGTACAGGACGCCGCTGAACTGCCAGGCCTTGATCTGCTCCATCGTCGGCATGGGTGTCTTGCCGCCATGGACGATATTGAGAATCTTGAGGCCTGGCGTTTCCTTCGCGACCCGTTCGATTTCCTCCAGCGTCTGGGGCGCTTCAACGAAGGTCGCCTGCGCGCCGGCTTCGTGATACATGTGGACGCGCTCGATCGCGGCATCAAGGCCGAGCATCGCACGGCTGTCGGTGCGCGCGACGATCACGAAATTCTCGTCCCGGCGGGCGTCGACGGCGGCCTTCACCTTGTCCACCATCTCCCCTGCGTCGATGACGGCCTTGCCCGCGAAATGTCCGCATTTCTTGGGAAACAACTGATCTTCGATCTGGATCGCGTTGGCGCCGGCGCGTTCGTAAAGCTGGACCGTGCGATACATGTTGACCGCATTGCCAAAGCCGGTGTCGCCATCGGCAAAGATCGGCAGATCAGGACAGGCTTCCCGCATGGAGGTGATGTTGGCCGTCACTTCCGACAGCGAGACAAGGCCGATGTCGGGGACGCCATGCAGTGTATTGGCGATCCCGGCGCCAGTAATGTACAACGCATCGAACCCTGTTTCAGCGATAACCCGCGCCGCAAGAGCGCATCCGGCGCCGGGCAGCAGCAGTCCGCGGCGCTCCTCAAGCAAGGCAAGGAATTTGCGGCTGAGGTCGCGGTCGGTCATGCAAATGTCTCCGGTCAGGTCTGAATGCGGCTGATCACCTCCTATAGGAGTGATGGTGCAGGTAAGGCACCATGAAAGCCCATGATCATGCGGTCATCGTGAATCCGATGGTGCAATAGACATATGCCATCATCATCGCCCTTTTGATCAAGCTGTAGCATGAGTTGACAGCGGCTTGGCATCGCGGCGACAGCTTTGGCCGTAATCCGCATGGCACGCGATGTTGCAAGCCAATCTTTACGGGAACAACATGACAGAACAGTCGATTTACCGTCGTTTCCAGCAATCTGCCCGCATTCATGCGGATCGGATCGCCATCCGCGGCGACGCCGGCGACCTGAGTTATACCGCACTGGAGCAGGCCAGCCGGGACTTGGGGCGGGCGCTGATGGCGTGTGGCATTGAGCGGGGGGACAGGATCGCGATCTGGGGTGTCAACAGCGCGCCATGGGCGATGGCGGCGCTGGGCATCCAGGCGGCTGGCGGGACTTTGGTGCCCATCGGCACGCGGCTGCGCGGACGTGAGGCGGAGGGCATTTTGAACGATGCCGGCGCGCGCATCGTGTTCTGCGACGAAAAATTCGGCAGCTTCAATTATGTCGAGGCGCTGCTGGAGCGCGATATTCCGACGCTGGAGGTGATTGTCGTCCTTGATGGCGGCGGCGATGGGCAGGGCAAGGTGATCAGCCTGTCCGCCTTGCGTGCCAGGGCCGGCCAGGTGAGCGAAGACGCGCTCGACCAGCGGATCGCGCAGGCCACTGGCGATGACATCATCGACATCATCTTCACGTCCGGCACGACCGGCAAGCCCAAGGGCGTGCCGATGACCAGCGCGCAAAGCCTGTTCGCTTGCGATGTCCAGCGCGACGATATCGCTTTCTTCACGCAGGATGACGTGTTCGCCGTGACCTATCCGTTCGCGCACAACGCCGGATACCGGGCTGGCTGGCAGGTTTCCGTCCTCAACGGCGTGAAGATCATCCCGGTCAGCACGTTTGAGCCTGGCGAATTGTTGCGGATGATCGAGAGAGAGAAGCTGACGTTCATGCCGCTGGCCCCGCCCATCGCGCAGGGCATCATCGACCACCCGGACCGGATAGGCACCGACATGACCAGCGTTCGTCTGGTCGCGACCGGAGGCACCACAATTCCTGTGCGGCAGGTTGAGGAGTTGCGCGATGCGTTCGGTCCGGGCACCGTGGTGCAGACCGGCTACGGCCTGACGGAAACGGCCGGCTCCGTCACCACCACGCTCCCCGGCGATGCGCCCGAAGTCGTGGCAAAGACAGTGGGCCGGGCGCTCGCCTGCCTGGATGTGAAGATCGTTGGCCCTGACCATCAGGAACTGCCCGTGGGAGAGGTGGGCGAAATCGCCGTGCGTGGACCCCAGGTGCTCAAGGGCTATTATAACAATCCTGAAGCGACAGCATCAGCCTTTACCTCTGATGGTTTCTTCCTGACCGGGGATGCTGGCTGGGTGGACGAAAAAGGCAATTATTCCATTACCGACCGCATCAAGGACATGTATCTTGTGGGTGGTTTCAACTGCTATCCGGCCGAGATCGAAGGCATGATGCAGGGTATTCCGGGTGTCGCGCGGGTCGCGGTGATCGGCGTGGATGACCAACGCCTTGGTCAGGTCGGCCGGGCGTTCATCGTCAAGGCGCCCGATGCACAACTGACCGAGGAAGCAGTGATTGCCTGGTGCCGCAAGGAGATGGCGAATTACAAGGTGCCGCGTTCGGTGCGCTTCATCGATGCGCTGCCGCTGAACGCGACGGGCAAGGTCGCCAAGATCGAATTGCGAGGGATAGATTGAACCGCCATGGGCAAAGACCTGGTTCTGGTCGCGATTGACAATGGCATCGCCACCGTCACGCTGAATGATCCGCCCAAGCGCAACGCCTTTTCCAAGCGGATGCGCGAAGAATTGATCGAGGTGTTTTCAGAACTGAACGAAACCCCGGAATGCCGGGCGATCGTCCTGACCGGGGCGGACGGAACCTTCTGTTCGGGTGGTGACATCAGCGAGATGGAAACGCGCACCCAGATGGTGGCCCGATCTCGGCTGGTGGTGACGACCGACCTTGCCCGGCTGATGCTGACCGGCCCGAAACCCATCATCGCGGCGGTGGAGGGGGCGGCGATGGGCGCGGGCCTCACGATCGCGTCGGCCTGCGACTATTGCGTCACGGCCAGCAATGCGCGCCTGTGTTTCGCCTTTGCGCGGGTTGGTCTGTTGCCTGATACCAGTGCGTTCTGGATCGTTCCACGCCGCGTCGGCCTGGCCAAGGCGCAGGAACTGTTCTCGCTGGCGCGCACCTTCGACGCGGCGGAAGCGCATCGGATCAATCTGGTCAATGAAGTGGTCGAACCGGGCACGGCGCTGGCCCGTGCGCGCGCCGTGGCCGCGGAATATGCGGCCATGCCGCCGGTGACGACCGCGATCCTGCGCGGCGTGTTCGCGCAGGGCTTCGCGTCGCTCGAATCCGCGATCCAGTTCGAATTGGTGGCTCAGCCGCTGATGCAGAAAACAGCCGACCATGCCGAGGCGGTTGCCGCCTTTCGGGGCAAGCGCAAGCCGTCGTTCAAGGGGGACTGATTGCCCGGCCTTGGGCCTGTGCCAGATAGTTGATCGCATTCCCGATTGAGCATGGGATCGCATGTTCGGCCATTTTGCCGGAGCGCCTGCGCTGTTAGGCTGCAGACCTGGCCAAGGGCGGGAGCATCAAGAGTGAATCAGATTGACCTGAACGGCCGGGTGGCCGTGGTGACGGGAGGCGCAAGCGGCCTGGGGCTGGCGACCGCGCAACGCTTTCTTGCCTCCGGCGCGCGGGTAACAATCTGGGATCGGGACGAAGATCGCGTCGCGCAGGTGGTCGCCGATCTTGCGCCGCTGGGCGACGTGGCGGGTACGACGGTGGACATCGGCGATGCGGCGGCGGTGGAACGCGGCATGGCCGTTGTCCAGGCCCGCGAAGGGCGGATCGACATTGTGGTGAACAGCGCCGGCATTTCCGGCCTGTCCTGTCCCTCGGACGAGGTATCGCTTGATCTGTGGGACCAGCAGATGCGGGTCAACCTGTCAGGGGCATTCTATGTCTGCCGCGCGGCAATCCCCCACATGAAGGCCAATGGCCATGGTCGCATCATCCTCGTTGCCTCTGCGGCGGGGAAGGATGGCAATCCGCAGCAAGCGCCCTATTCGGCGGCCAAGGCAGGCGTCATCGGCCTGACCAAGTCGCTGGGCAAGGAACTTGGGCCGTTTGGCATCATGGTCAACTGCATCGCGCCGACCATCTTCGAAACCCCCATGCATGAAGTTTCGAAAGCGCGCCTTGGCGTCGGCCTGATGGATGCGATCAAGGCCAAGATACCGCTGGGCCGCGCAGGCCGTCCCGACGAGTTCGCGGCCATGGCGGCCTGGCTCGCGTCGGACGAATGCTCCTACACCACCGGCTTCGTCTTTGACCTCACCGGCGGTCGCTCCACATACTGAACGGGACATCATCATGCGTATCTGGCATCAGTCGATGGCCTCGCTGGAATCTCTGGGCGCCTATGGCGCGGCGTTGGAGAAACGTGTGCCAGACCTCGTCTCGTCCGGCACGGAGGTAACTATCCATGGCGTTCCAAAGGAAAGCTATGCCGGCTTGCCGCCCGCTGACGTGCTGCGTTACCCCTATGCCAAATACCGCATCCACGACCAGGTGCTGAGCCTTGTCGCGCAGGCGGAGCGGGAGGGATATGATGCGGTCGCGTTCGCAACCTTCGCCGAACCGTTGCTGCAACAGGCCCGCTCTATCGTCGATATTCCCGTGACCTCGATGGTCGAGGCGTCGCTGCTGGTGGGGTGTTCGCTGGCGCGGCGCATAGCCCTTGTCACGCTGGCGCCGGAAAATCGCGTGCGGCTGACCGAGCAAGTCGAACGCCATGGTCTGGGCGACCGGATCGCCGGCATCTATCCGCTTGATCCGCCAGTGACAGAGTTCGTCCTCGCCGCTGCCTTTGACGAGCCGCAGGCTGTGATCGATGCGTTCAGTCACACCGCACGCCGGGCGATTGCCGATGGCGCCGATCTGGTCATTCCGGCCGAGGGCGTTTTCACAGAGCTGCTGGCCGCGCAAAAGATCGACCGTATCGATGGTGCGGCGGTAATGGACTGCGTGGCAGTCGTGCTGGCCTATACTGAAATGATGGTGATGTTGCGCCAGCGGACGGGACTTGGCGTTGGACGGCGGTGGGACCATGCAAGGGCGCCGGCCGAACTGATGCAGCGGTTAGGGGATTTTTTCGGGCCGCTATGATCCTGCGGTTCGATAGCCGCAGGCGCATTGCCGACATGATCTCTTTCCGCGCCATTTCGCAATCGTGACAGGTGGGCGTACTGGGATCACAAGACTTTGCCGCTTCGTTGGGATCGCAGCGTCGCTCCATCCGATGGACATGCATTCGGGCCGCCATCGGTTCAGCCGATGAATACGGCCCGGATGTCGTTGACATTGGTGCGGGTTGGTCCCGTTATCAACAACTCGCCAGTCGCGGCGAACAGGCTGTAGCTGTCGTGCCGGGCCAGGTAGCTTGCGGCATCCAGGCCCATATTGCGGGCGCGGCTTAGCGTGTCGGGGCCGACTATGGCACCGGCGGCATCCTCCGTACCGTCGATTCCATCGCTATCCGCCATCAGCGCCCATATGCCGGGCGCACCTTGTGCGGCGACGGCGAACGCAAGGGCGCATTCCATATTGCGCCCGCCGCGCCCGGCCGGTCCTTGTCCGATGGTCACGGCGGTTTCACCCCCGGACAGCAGGAGAAGCGGGGCGGGAGCGGGGAGGTCGTGCTGGCGGGCGGAAAGCGCGATGCCGGCCAGCATTCGCCCCACTTCGCGGCTTTCCGCCTCGATCCGATCGCCCAGGATCAGTGTCGGGATATTGGCGGCGCGCGCTGCTGCTGCGGCGGCATGGAGCGCATCGGCAGGCTTGACAATGACATGACACGAGGACCTGACCGGCGCAACCGGGCGCGGCGGATCGGGCTGCTCCAGCAGGCGGCGCACCGCGTCCGGCACCTTGATGGCATGTTCGGCCAGGATCGTCAGCGCCTGTGCATTGGTGCCCTCGTCCGGCAGCGTCGGGCCGGAACCGATATCGCCCGGATCGTCGCCCGGAACGTCACTCATGGTGAGTGTGACCAGCCGGGCGGGTGTCGCCGCCTGCGCCAGCCAGCCGCCCTTGATGGCGGACAGGCGCTTGCGGATCAGATTCATGGCGCCGATGCCGACTCCTGCGGTGAGCAGGGCATGGTTCACCGCCTGTTTATCGGCCAGCGCAAGGGGTGGGCGTGGCAGGGCCAGCAGGGCCGAAGCGCCACCGGATATGAGCGCCAGCACCAGATCGTCCGGTCCAAGCCCCTGAACGGCGGCCAGGATGCGTCGGGCCGCTTCCTGGCTACGATGATCTGGCACGGGATGACTGGCCTCCAGCACCTGGATACGGCCTGCCGGTTCGGCATGGCCATCGCGAGTGACGACAATGCCGGATAAGGGGACGTCCGGCCATGCCGCATCGACGGCGGCAGCCATGGCCGCTGCGGCTTTACCCGCGCCGACCACGATGCAGCGTCCACGGGGCTTGTCCGGCAAATGCGTCAGAATGGCCGGACCGGGCATGGCGCTCGCAACGGCGGCGTCGAAAACGGTCTTCAGGAAAGTGCGAGCGTCGAAATGGGTCACAGCGCCGGTTTCGCGGTGCCACGGCACAGTGTCAATCAGGTCTGCATTTGACGCGTATGGAACCACGACACAGCGAATATACGATAGATTGCAGCGGTCGCGTGACAGAGCGCGCCAGTCATTGTCATTAGGTGACGGGTAAACCAGCTTTGCGAGTAACCATGCGCGACCAGATATTCAAAACCCGACTGACCGACATGCTGGGCATCCGGCATCCGATATTATGTGGCGGGCTTGGGCCGGGCGTTTCGGATGGGCGCTATGTCGCCGCCGTGGTCAATGCGGGCGGAATGGGTTTCATCGTTCATACCGGCTATGAAGACCCGGACCAGTTCCTGGACGAGATGCGCCTGTGTCGCGACCTGACAGGCGGGAAGGGTTTTGGCGTCAATCTGTACATTTCGCGCGTGCCGGGATCGGTCGAAAAGATCATCGCGCGCATCCCGGAACTGGTCGATCATGGTTGTACCGTGGTGGAAACGGCGGGCCAGAACCCGGCCCCGGTCCTGCCGGCCCTGCGCGAGGCGGGGATCAAGGTCATTCACAAGGTTCCGGGCGTTCGCTACGCACGGTCGGTGGCGAAGGCGGATGTGGACGCGGTGATCGTGGTCGGCAACGAATGCGGTGGTCATCCCGGCATCTATCAGATCGGTACGATGGTACAGGCGGCGCAAGCTCCGCAGGAAATCGACATTCCGGTCATCATCGGTGGCGGCATCGGCACCGGCAGCCAGATCGCCGCTGCATTGGCGATGGGCGCGGAAGGCGTCATCATGGGCACGCGCATGATGGTGGCGGAAGAGATGTGGCCATCGCGCGCATATAAGGAGCAGATGGTCGCGGCAAACGGCACCGAAAGCGTGGTGATCAAGAAGATATTGCGCGACAATCATCGGGTGATGGCGAATGAATCCACCGCTGCCGTGCTCGCGCTGGAGGAACAGGGGGTCACGGACTTCGAGGCCTATCGCCCCCATGTTACCGGCGTCCTGACGCGCGAGGGGTATAAGACCGGCAATCTGGCGACCGGCACCTATGACTGGGGCCATTCGGCGGTATTCGCGGACCGGATAGAGCCTGTGGAGGCGATCTTCGACCGCCTGATCGATGATGCGATGCAGGCCGGCGGAAGGTTGCGCAACCTTATGCTGCCAGCATGATTTATACGGACGACATATCAATATCGCTAAACCGATATGAGACTTGATCGATAAACCCCCCTATCATGCCTTTTATCGTTGATAGGACCCGCATGGGCGGGCGCTGATGGAGCGCGTGATGGGTATTGAAAATATTGTCGTCGAACCGCTGACCGAGCATATTGGGGTCGAACTGCATAATGTCGTGTTCGAAGCAATGGCGCCCACCCGGCCTTTCATCGACATGATGAAGCGATTGCTGGATGAACATCGCGTGGTGCTGATCCGGGGCCAGAAGATCGAGCCAGGGACCGCGCAGGACTTCACCAGTAATTTCGGTCCGTTGCTGGACATCAAGCGTCAGGGCAGCGGGGCCCTGCATGTGCCCGATGCCGAGTGGATCAAGGTCATCTCCAACGGCAAGACCGCCGATGGCCAATTGATTGGCGATGGCAACAGTTCGGCCCAGCTATGGCACACCGACTCCACGCCATGGGAAGCGCCAGTCGGGCACATCGCTTTTTATTGCCGGCAGACCGTCGATCCGGCACCCAGCACCTATTTCATGGACATGATCAAAGTCTATGAAGCGTTGCCGCAGGCGATGAAGGACCGGATCGACAGGCTGCGTGTCATCCACCATTTCTTTCCGCGACAGATAGAGCCGGAAATTCATCGCAACGCGCCTTCCATGCCGCTGGAGGATCGCAAGCTTGGCACGCTGCACCCGCTCGTGCGTCGTCACCTGGGCACGGGCAAGCCGATACTGTATCTGCCCACGCGCCGCGACAGCCTGATCCCGGACATGGATGAGGCGGAAAGCCGTGCATTGCTCACCGAATTGTGGGATTTCGTGGACACCTGCCCTTTCAAGGTCGGCCATGCGATGATGCCCGACGACTATGTCATCTGGGACAACAGCGCCACCGTACACAGCCGCGACGGCTGGCCAGCCGAGAAGGTCCGCATCATGTGGCATATTTCCGCCGAGGGCGAGGTGCCGATCCCGCTCCATCCGCGCCGGACGCTCAACACGATCGGGCTGGACCCGGACAAGGCGCGCGAAGTGAACAAGGGCATGGCCATGGTCGATTACTGACCGGCCGGCCGACCGCGCGCCTCCCGCAAAGAACAGGATAAAAATGGACCTCAGGATCGCGGGGCAACGCGCCCTTGTAACCGGGGCCGGGCGTGGACTCGGTCGCGGCATAGCCAAGGCTTTGGCACGTGAAGGCGCACATGTCATCGCCCTTGACCGGGACGGGGACTTGGCCGCCAGCGCCGTGGCGGACATCGTTGCGGCGGGCGGCTCGGCCGAACCGATGGCACTGGACATCACCGATAGCGCGGTGGTCAACGCAGCGCTTGGCGGTATCGCGCCTGTCGAGATGTTGGTGAACTGCGCGGGCTTCTCACGCGACGCGCCGATCGCGGACATGACTGACGATGCCTGGCTGTCTGTGCTGGACGTGTGCCTGAACGGGGCTTTCTACGTCACCCGCGCCCTGGTGCCTGCAATGAAGGCAGCCCGTTATGGCCGGATCGTCAACATTTCTTCCCGCGCGCGGGAAGGGGACAATAACAAGGCCAACTATGCGGCAGCCAAGGCCGGGCTTGTCGGCCTGACCCAGGCGCTGGCATTGGAACTGGGCAAGTCGGGCATCACCTGCAACGCCATCGCGCCCGGCTTCTGTGATGGCGAACGTCCCCGTAGCCTGCCCCATTATGCCACGCTCAAGGAACGCGCGCTCGCCCTGACTCCGATGGACCGGCTGGGTGAAGAAGCGGACATTGCCGATGCGGCGCTCTATTTCTGCGCGCGCCAGAGCGGCTATGTAACCGGAGAGGTTCTGACAGTGGCCGGGGGGCGCTGGCGCTAGCTTGTCCTTGCGTGGGATCATAAGGCAGACCAAGATAGGCTGATGGAATTACGCCATCTCCGTTACTTCATCGCCGTTGCCGAGGAGTTGCATTTCAGCCGCGCGGCCGCACGGTTGCATGTGGCGCAGCCGCCGCTCAGCACGCAGATCAAGCAGCTCGAAGAAGAGATGGGCGTCGCGCTGTTCTTGCGCACCAAGAGGCGGGTTGAATTGACCGAAGCGGGCAGCGCCTTCCTGATCGAGGCGCGGCGCGTGCTGGGCATATTGGACCGGGGCGTGGCCCTGGCCCGCGAAATCGGCACCGGGCAGCGCGGCACCTTGCGGCTCGGCTCGGTCTATTCGGCGATCTATGCCGTGGTGCCGCAGATGCTGCGTGCCTTTGCAGCGCAACATCCTGATATATCGGTCGAGCTTTCCGAGATGACGGTACAGCAGCAACTGGATGCACTGGCAAGCGGCGCGATCGACGTGGGCATTCTGCGCTCACCGATTCACGATCCCAGTATCGAAACGCATCTGCTGTTTCGCGAAGGCATTGTGGCGCTGGTCCCGACGGGGCATGCACTGGCCGCGCGCGGGGCGATCCATGTGGCGGATCTTGCACCCTATCCCTTCCTCCTGTCGGGCATCGGCCTGCATTCCAGTTTTCGCCAACATGTGCTGAGCCTGTTCGACCGGCTGGGGATCATGCCCAACATCGCGCGGGAAATCGGTGAGATTCACAGCATCATCAGCCTGGTTGGCGCGGGGCTGGGCGTCGCCCTTGCGCCAGCGACAGTGAGCCATATCCGCGTGAGCGACGTGACCTATCTGCCGATATTGGATGACATGCCGCAGATCGAGGTTTCACTGGCCTGGCATCGTGATGTCCGGCCGCCCGCGCTGAGCGCGCTGCTGGCCATGGTGCAGGACCCTGGCCTCTGGCGCCGTGATACAATGCCCGACGGCATTGATACTTCACACATATCAGAACCGGCCGGATAAATATTTGCTGTGTCTGAGGACGGGTCATATCCGTCAGAGCAGAAGATACAGGAGAATGGAATGTCGGTCCTTGCTGAGGTGCGGGCGGTTGAGGGGCGTAGTGCGCGCAACCCCGGACTGCTGCTGCCACTTGCTGATTTTGCGCATGGCCTTGACCTGTCGAGGGTGCCACCGATCATACTGGAGCAGGCGCGGCTCAGCATCCTCGACACCATCGGCTGCATCGCCGCAGGCATGGCCGAGGCGGATTCGCGCAATATCCTGGACAGCGAGCGCCGCGCCCTGCGCGGTCCGAGCGCACGCATATTCGGCCAGGATGAACGCTTTCCGGTCGAGGTCGCGGCGCGCGTCAATGCCTATTTCGGTGATGTCAGCGAGCATAATGATCTCGTCGGCAGCCATGCCAGCATCGCCACCCTGCCAGCCGCCATGGCGGTTGCCGATCAGTGCCGATCGAGCGGCGCCGACCTGTTGCGCGCCTATATCGCGGGCACGGAGATTGTGACGCGGCTCTACACCGCTTATTATGCCTGGAAGAAACCGTATATGGACGTGGGCATCGCCCCCCCCGGCATCATCAACACCATCGGCGCGGCGGCAGGCAATGCCATGTTGATGGGGCTGGATCATGCCGGGACATTGGAAGCCATGGCGATCGGCGGCGGCCTTGCGGGCTGGTGCCCGGTTGGCGCGGTCTATGATGATGGTGCTTCGGTTAAGCCATTGTTGCACGGTGGCTGGCCGGCCGGGATCGCGGTTCTTTCAGCGCGCTATGCGGCGGGCGGCATGACCGGCCCGGTGGCCGTACTGGAAAGCCCGATGGGGCTTTTCGCTACATTGGCCACCCACTTTGAGCCGGCTTCTATCATCGATCCGGGGGTCTGGCACCTCGCCAATCCGCGCCGCAAATATCATGCGGCCTGCGGCTATACCCATGCCGGTACGGATGCGTTGGTCGCGCTTCATTGGTCGCTGGGCGGGCAGGCGCTGGCCGACGCGCGTGAAATCCTGATCCATGTTCCCTTCTACACCCATCGGGCCGTCGCCAAGGACCAGCCGCCCGCAACATCGACAGAGGCGCGTTTCCATCTGCCTTACGCCGCGGCGCTTGCCGCTCTGGGAGAGGATGGCGTGCGCCCTGAGCATGGGCGTGATGTGGCGCAATGGCTGGCCCGCGATGACCTGCGCGCCATGCTGGCCAAAATCCGTGTCGTCGTGGATGAACGCTTCACCCATTATGAGCAGTGCGCCGTCGATGTCGTGATGGCGGACGGGCAAAGCGTCCATCATGAAGGCAAGCCGCCGCGCGGCGCGCCAGCAAATCCGATGACCGCCGACATGGTGATTGCCAAGTTCCGCTCCAATGTTTCGGGCCTGTTGTCCGATGCGGAGGCGGATGCCTATGTCGCCATGATCACTTCCATCGAAACCCTGCCGGACTGCGATGCCCTGTATCGCCCGTTCGACCATGTCGCAGCCCGCTGAAGGATAAGCCATGAGCAGTCAGGCAGAACTCACCCGTCCCGTCGCACCCTCCACGCTTCCCGCTGGCGAGCCGACCCTTATTGATCACATCGCGGCTTTCGCAGCCTCTGCTGCGCCGGATGCGGTGCCGGAAAGGGTGTCGTGGCAGGCGAAGCTGTGCATACTCGACACGATCGGCTGCATGGTTTCCGGTGCCACGGAAGCAGATGGCCTGCGCCTGTTCGCGGCCGAGATGGCAGGGGATCCGGGAGGCAGCGCCCGCGTCGTCGGCCAGTCCGAAACGATGAGCCCGGAAGGCGCGGCGCGCGTCAATGGCTATCTTGGCGACCTGTTCGAACTGAACGACCTGATCGGTGGCCATGCCAGCATCGCGACGGTCGCCGCCGCGCTGGCCGTGGCGGATGAGGAAAAGCCTGATGGCAAGACCTTTCTCAAGGCGTGCATTGCCGGGATCGAGACCACCACGCGCATCCATTTTGCCTATTATGAGCATATGAAGCCCTATACAGAAATGGCGATTACCCCGCCGGCCATTCCCAACGCCATGGGATCGGCGGCGGCGGCGGCGATCATTTCCGGCGGGGGTGAGAGGGAAGTTCGCAATGCCATGGGCATCGGCCTTTCACTCGCCACCTGGGGGCCGGCTGAACTGACCTTTGGCGATGGCGGCACGGTCAAGCCGATGCTGCACGGCTCCATGCCCGCCAGCGTGGGCGTCACCTCCGCGCGTTATGCGATGGGGGGCATGACCGGCCCGCACAGTTTGATGGAAAGCGATATCGGCCTCTATGCCACGATCGGGCGCGGCTACAAGCGCTGGGCACTGGTCGATCCTGAAGGATTCCACCTGGACGAACCGCGTCGCAAGCTGCACGCGGCGTGCGGCTATACCCACATGGCCATCGACCTGATGGGCAAGCTCTATCGCGACATCGGACCGGAACGGCTGGCGGCCGCTCAAGCGATCCGCATCGCCGTGCCTGCCTATATCATGCCCGCCGTGGTCAAGACCACGCCGCCGACCAGCCCCAACAACGCGCGCTTTCACATCAACTATTGCGCTGCGCTGGCCGGGACAGGCGTGGATGTCATCCTGCCTGAACATAGTAACAGGTTTGATGCCTATTTCACACCGGCTGTGGCAGACCTGCTGGGGCGCATCTCGCTCGTGCTGGAGCCTGACTTCATCCACTATGCCGAATGTCGAATTGAGGTGGATGAAGCCGGCGACAGCCCTGTCACGGTTGAAGGCAAAGCCCCGCGCGGTGCGCCGGACAATCCCTTGGGCGAGGCTGGCGTGCGCGAAAAGTTCGCCCGACTTGTAAGCCATCGCATGGAGTCGACAGAAATAACGACTTATTGTGATCGGGTGATGCAGCTTGAAAAAGAAGCGGACGTGGACTGGCTGCTGACGCCGTTCATCGGCATCTGATCTGGTTCCTGCATCCAGATGGGGCGGTGCCGTCATGTGCGGCGCTGCCCCTTTTCCTTTATAAAAGCGTGTAGGCGATGGCTGAGGTTTGTGTCACAACACCCTTAAATTCTGCCCAATAACGCTTGAAGGGCGCGAATGCCGTCATAGGATTTGCGCAAATGCATCCGTTTCGTCATTTCGGTGCCGCTATATCTTACTTAGGACAGGAGAGAATGATGTCACAGGCCTTTGGCTATGCCAGCACGCATGCGGGCGCGCCGCTTGCCCCGTTCCATTTCGAGCGACGTGACCTGCGCGCAAATGACGTGGCCATTCGTATCCTATATTGTGGCGTGTGCCATTCCGACCTGCACCAGGCCCGGAATGACTGGCACAACACCGTCTATCCCTGCGTTCCCGGTCACGAGATCGTCGGAGAAGTCACCGCTGTCGGTGCGAGCGTGACGAAGGTCAAGCCGGGAGCCATGGTCGCCATCGGGTGCCTTGTGGACAGTTGTCGTACATGCGCCTCCTGTGAAAAGGGGTTGGAGCAATATTGTGAGGCATATCCTACCCCGACCTATAATGGACGTGATCGCCAGACCGGCGAGATGACATATGGCGGCTATTCGGACAATATCGTCACGCGCGAGGAATTTGTGATGATCATGCCCGATGGCCTGGACCCGGAGCGCGCCGCACCCCTGCTTTGCGCCGGGATAACGACATGGTCGCCGTTGCGTCACTGGAATGCAGGGCCGGGCAAGCGGGTCGCCGTCGCGGGGCTGGGCGGACTGGGTCATATGGCAGTCAAACTGGCGGTCGCTCTGGGCGCGGATGTCACAGTCGTCACGACATCGCCATCCAAGGCGGCTGACGCGCGGGCGCTTGGCGCGCATGACGTTCTTATTTCCACGGACGCCGACGCCATGGCCAATGCGCGCAACAGGTTCGATATTGTGATCGACACCATCCCTGTGTCACATGATGTCGCGCCCTATCTCGGCATCACGGCGCTGGATGGAGCAACGATCGTCGTTGGCGCGATCGACATGCTGCCCGCCATCCATTCAGGTTCATTGCTGATGGGTCGCAAGACGCTGGCTGGCTCTATCATCGGCGGTATGCCAGAGACGCAGGAATTGCTGGATTTCTGTGCTGAGAAGGGTGTTTTGCCTGATTGCGAAACGATTGCGATCAAGGATATCAACACGGCGTTCGAACGCATGGAGCGGTCCGATGTGAAATATCGCTTCGTGATCGACATGGACACGCTGAACGCTGCTTGAAGTCTATGCGCGAGCCATCGTTTGATGCGATGGTTCGCCGCTGTGCGGGATGCCCGCCATCCCCGCAGTGCAAAATGGTCAGGCGACGCTGACCCGCTCCGCGCGCAGCGCGGCCCGGCGCGCCTTGCCCGCATCGTCGCGTACTCGTGCATAGGTAAACTCTGCCGAGCGCGGTCGCTTGAACGGGGCGAGACGATCAAGCCCCGCTGCAAGGAAGGAGAGCGCTTCGGCCGGGTCCGGCATGGGAACATCTTGGGCAAGTTCGACGATAGCATGGACCCGGTTGCCGATGTCCGCATCGGGCAGTCCGATCACGGCCGCGCATAGCACACCGGGTACATGCTCCAGCGCGGCCTCGATCTCTGCCGGCCAGACGTTGGTGCCGCCGATCAGGATCATGTCGGTGCGCCGGTCGGCGATGTAGAGATAGCCGTCTGCATCCACCCAGCCCATGTCGCCCAGTCCGTCGAGATCGCCGCGTATGCGGGGTTCCGAACCGATATAGCGATAATTGGCGCCAACCCCCACCGATCGTCGAAACAGGATCTCGCCAATCTCTCCGGGCGGTAGTGGATTGTCATCGGAATCCACGATGACAATCCTGTCACCTGGCAGTGCGCGTCCGACCGAGCCGGGCCGCTCCAGCCATTCCACCCCGTTGATGAGCGTGGAGCCAAGCCGTTCGGTCGAACCATAGACTTCCCAGATGACCTCCGGCCCGACCCGGTCCAGCCACCACCGCTTCACGTCGGGGGGGCAGGGGGCGGAGGAGTGCATGATGAATCGGAAGGAAGATAGATCCGCCATTTGCGTGATCGCCGGGTCGAGCCGGGCGATCCGGCTCATCATCGTGGGCACCATGGACGCGACCGTGGCACGATGCAGCGCGGCAAGGTGTAACCATGCTTCCGCATCGAAGCGTTCCATGCACACCACATGGCTGCCCTCCGCCAGGGCGATAATGGCAAAGGCAAAGGGCGCCGTGTGATAGAGCGGACCTGCGCTCAGCACTGTACTGAAGGGTGGGCGATAGCTGTTGACCTTGTCAGGCCCCCAACCGGAATCGTGCGGGTCGACGATCAGCTTGGGGCGGCCGGTGCTGCCGCCACTGGCCAGCATCTTGCCGGGAGAGGACAGGATCGCGGGCAGGGGGCTGTCGTCCAGCCCGGAAGGCAGAGGCAGATCAATATCCAGCAGTGGCCACTCGCTTGTCGATGTGGTGGCGGTTCCGATGATCAGTCGCGGTCGGGCCAGTGTCATGACCTCGCCGAATTCATGGTCGGTCAGCCGCTGGGAAATGGGGCAGGGCACCGCCCCCAGCTTCCAGACTGCATAGACGGCCTGCGCATATTCGGGGCGGTTGGGCATGGAAATGACCACGCAATCGCCCGGCGAAACGCCATGCGCCGCACAGGCACGCGCCAGCCGGTTCGCCCCCGCATCCATCTGCGCGAAGGACAAACTATGTCCTTCAAATGTGAAGGCCGGGGCATCGGGCTGACGTGCCGCCTGTGCGCTGAGCAAAACGCCCATGGGCGCGCGCGCCAATGGCATGCCGGGATCATCCAGCCATTGTTCGGTCGCCCTGGTCTGCTGCATCACGCCAGTTTGCCCATGGCTTAGCGGTTCGCGTTCTGGCCGCCATCCACTGGCATGACAATGCCGGTTATCATGGCCGCCTCGGCAGAGCAGAGGAAGATCACGGCGGCGGCGATTTCTTCGGGCAGCACGGCACGCTTGATGATATGGTCGCTGGCGAGCACCGACTGTTCTTCAAGATTGTAGCGCGACCGGATACCTTCTGTCGCGACCAGGCCGGGTGCTATGCAATTGACGCGCACATTATGCTGGCCATAGGTGCGCGCGGCATGGGCAGTCATCTGGATTACGCCCGCCTTGGCGCCGGAATAGACTATGTCCGACGCCTGGGTCGTGCTGATGCCAGCCATTGATGCTGTATTGACTATCGATCCGCCGCCACGCTCACGCATGACCGGCAATTGATAGCGCATGCCAAGAAAGGCGGACTTGAACGACAGGTCGACGGAGAAATTATAGTCATCCTCGGTCAGTTGTTCCAACGGCTTGCCCGTGCCGCAGCCCACATTGTTGTGCGCGAAATCAAGCGAACCGAAGCGGTCCAGCGTCGCCTTGATCAACCGTTCAACGGCTTCGGCGTTGGTCGCGTCACAATTGATCGCTTCAGCTTCGCCTCCTGCCGCATGGATCAGGGCTGCGGTTTCTTCAGCGGCTGCGAGGTTGAGGTCGCACACCATAACCCGCGCCCCTTTGGCTGCGAAAGCGATTGCCGACGCACGGCCGATGCCTGCTCCCGATCCGCTGATCAGAGCGGTTTTTCCTTTGAAATGGGGGTCGGCCATCGTCGCTCTCCTAATATTCTGTCATGACGCAAGTATCGGTGGCCCAGTTGTATGACAACATTCTCCGCCATGGCCGCACAGTTATCGTATCAGCGATCAAGGCTGGCAATGCGCAGGCCAATGCGCCCTGTTGCTGACGGTTGATGGCAGCCCCCGCCGACGTGGTACTGTCCGGCCAGATGGGCATAATGCAGCCAATATGGCGTCTGGCTGCCTGACGAGCGGGTCAGCGGGTAGTGCGGCGTTCCTCCGTCACACCATATCCCGCCTCCGCCGGAATCCGCACCACGATACCATCATCGGTCTTTTCAATGTGGGGCAGGACCGTGAATGGCGGCCGTGCCCGTGCGGCCGCCAGCGCGTCGGTAACATTGTTGCTGCGGGCCAGCAGGCCAAGGTTCATGCGCGTGGGAAACACGACCTTGCGCACGCCTGTGCCCGCCTCCGCTTCGGCTACCAGCTCGGCCGGGCTTATCCACTCTACCGCCACAGCTTCCGTGCCGTCACAGCAGGCGGTCTGCCCTGTCGGCGCCACGGCGAGAAAGAAGTGCGTATCATAGCGACGCGGCGATTGTACCGGGGTGATCCAGTGCGCGAACGGCACAAGATCGTCCAATGTGAGGACTGCATCATTTTGCGCTATCAATGTCAGGAAATCCGTCTGTCTTTCCGCTGTGATCGTGATCGGGGCGCCGTCCCGCCGTCGCGCGAGCAGGAGGCCGCATTCCTCGAACGTTTCGCGAAAGGCCGCTATGCGCAGAGCACGCTCCGTAGTCGAGTAGCGTTCCGCGCCGATGATGTGCGGCATCCAGTCATCCGAACTGTCGGAAGCATCGACGATGCCGCCGGGGAATACCAGGGCAGACGAAAAATCCTGGTCGGAATGGCGTGAAACCATCAGCACTTCGAAAGGCGCTTCCCGCACCAGCAGGATGGTGGCGGAGGGGCGGGGATGGGCGTCTTTGGTCATGACCGGGGCTACAATCTTTCGAAACAGGCTGTCGGGGGATCGACGTGCGACCGAGACGATCCAGGCAGGTCCGGCATCTGCATGGACCACTTTCCCGATGATCTATATTTGATCCGGCACAGCATATCAGCGTGATGAAAGGATCATGGCTGCGATCCTTCACGCAGCATGGCGCATCGGTTGCCTTCGCGCACCGCAACCAGGCGCATCCCCGGCTTCATATATGCGGTGAATGTTTCGAACGCCTCCCGCTTCGCGCGATTGACCGGGCGCAGATAGCTGTCCTTGTCCACGGTCAGCGTCACCGTTCCGACGACCGGATCATCCGCCGCCAGCGTGACCGTGGTTGGCGTGAAGGATGTGACCGTGGCGCTAAAGGCGCTGGGGTTGGCCGCCGATTGCACACGTGTGTCGAACGAGATGCGCAGACGATCCGAGATATTGGCCGTTCCGACATGCGGGGAATCAGGATGCACCACCAACAGATCGCCCGGTTCGAAATCGATCGTGGCCCAGCTATCGGGGTCGATCACGCCATCGGGGACAGGGAAGGGGTTGGGTTTGGCGACATTGTGGACGCATCCCTTTTTATGTTCCCCAACCGCGATCGTCAGCCCGCCGACTTCGCGCGGACATGGCACCAGGGGAATCCAGAGGGGGCGATAATCCCTGATGCCAGGGCTGTAGAAACCATCCTGATGCACGATCCCCAAGGGATTATGGGGCGGATAAAGCCGGTATTGGACAATCGGCACCATACATGCCTGCTCACCCAGGATTTTCGCCAGGACGTCCTGATTGGCGGGATGTTCGACCAGCTTGCCCGAAATGCCAATGAACGCAGGCAATTCTTCGCTCCACGGTTCGGCAGGCTTGCCCGTCCAGCGACCCACCGGATCGCCCTTCTCAACCAGGCCGAAGCTGTCGGCGGCGACTGCTAGCATGGCGTCGCGGGCATCCACAACCGTTTGCGGATCCAGCACATTGCGGAAGAACAGATATCCATTTTCGTGGTAGAATCGATCCAATGCGGCGTGATCGTCCAGCAGATGATTGCAAATCTCGAACGTGCGGGTGGGACGGATGGTACTGGCATCCAGATCGCTGGCATCGGGGAGATTGAGCGGTATGGCATTCATGATCATGATCCTCTCAGGCGGGTTTCACCCTTTGGAGCCATCATGTCATCATGAACGCCTGCCTGACAGGACTTGATTTTGCACCATGCGGATGATTTTTATCAACCCTGGGTCATGGCTGGAGCCGGGCCAGTTCCTCGTCGATGCGGGCGTTGATCGCTTCCGCCATGGGACGATGGGTGATTTCCAGATAATAGCCCAATGGGGCTACGGTATCGAGATGGATGACCGCCGCCCCGCCATCGGGCAGGGTAGCACCGAAGCTTTCGAACACGCATTCCGCCCCGCCCGGCCGCTGCGCCATGTCATCGACCGCATAGCCCAGGTGAAATATGCCCTCGCCCCGCATGTGTAACCATTCCTTGGCATTCCCTTCGCCGACCACGGGTTCGACCATCTCCAGATAGACATTGCCCCATCGGGCAAAGGCGTTGCGGTTGGCAAAACGGCCGGTCCAGTCGCGATAGCGCCCCTGATAGTCGGTATCCAGCCGCCAGAACGGCCCGACGCCCATCAACGCGCGATACCGTGCCATGCCCTCGTCTATGTCGTGCACGACAACCCCGATCTGGAAGAAATCGCCATGGACCAGCATATCATTGCACCTTTCGAGGTCAGTAATCGCGGCTGAAACGATCGAGCGGCGTGATGATCCGCTGACCCACGCCAGGCAGGCGCTGGACCGGCTTGCTGCCATGGGCGGAGGCGGATTCGCCCCAGGCAAACCACACGTCCGGTTCGCGCGTTTCGCCCAGCTTCTGCCAGCGACCGTCTAGCTGCGGGTTGGGGATGGGGCCAAGCTCCGGCATGCGGCCGCGCGGGTCCGGCAGGAATTCATAATCCTCGCCAAACATCTTGGCCTTGATGCCTGTGTGCCAATAATTGTCCGGGCCGAACGTCACTTCGCAATCAACATCATAAGTGAATCGCACCTCGCCCTTTTCGTTGGTCAGGATAGCAAAGCCCATCAAGTCGTTGCCGATCAGGAAATGGCCGGCATCCAGCGTTCCGTCCTTGTAGATCGTGGCCCAGGTGTACCAGCATAGTTCCAGCTTTTCCTGAACCAGTGCATCCTTGGTCACATAGCATTCGCCGCCCGCATACATGTACATGACGTCGAATCCGATCAGCCCGCGCACCTTCCTGCCCAAAATCGTGCCTTCGACCTGCATGATACAGGCGACATAGGACATGGCGGCCGTCCGGCTGGGAATATACCATTGCAGACCCGGTTTGATCAGAGTGCCGCTGATATCCATCGTATCTTCTTCCACCCAGCGGCAGCTTTCCGGCGTCCATTCGGCGAGGAACGGGTTGCCAGGCGCATCCGGGTGGCTGCGCCAGACGATCTTGTCGCCTTCGCGCCCGAACAGATGTCCGTCATTGGGGGCAGAGCGACGGCCTGCCTTGTCCAGCTTGAAATGGTCAGCGCCGACATTGTGCTGAAGATAGAAATAGCGACGTGTGTCTTTCTTTGCGCCGGGCAGGTCGAAAGGGATGCGGCGCATCGGGCAATACATATTGCCATCCTCATCGCGCAGCGTGCCCCACAGATAGAGGCCTTCCGGGTCCATGCCCATCATCGGGTCAAGATTGGCCATCGATTCGAGTGTGGGCTGGAAAGCGCCGACCACTGGCTGGAACGCATATTCGCCCATTCCGGGAATTTTCTGCCCGTTGTTCAGCATGTGGCTTTCTGCCTGACCAGTCATGATCCCATCCTCTGAATATTTGATATGGTACGGATGCTATGGCCGCTCTTGCCTGAGAACCAGTATCATCCAGTCTCATCATATTTGTGATCAGGCAGTATATCATGTCTGTAGAGGGGCGATCGGGACAATCATTCCCTCTTACGTCTCCTGCATATATTGATGACGCAGATGTGCCAGTTGTTGCGGCGCTGGATCATGTCCTTTGCCGATATGGTCGAAAATGTCCTGGGTGGGACCTCCTTCTCGCCACTACGCTGTCGTCGCTCGTCATGCTGGATCTGCTGACGGGCCATGACCTGCATTGCGGGCGGGGCCTGACGGCGCGATCCTGGAGCGCGCCGCGTTTGATCGAACGCGGGGCGCACGCGCCAGTTTTTGTTTCGCATCCCTTTCGGTGGAAAGCCGGTTCCCGCTTTCCCGCACGATGCTCTAGCCAGCAGGAACGGACATGGCCGCGGCGGCGGGCTGGAGCAGGTCGCGGATGCGCTTCAGTCGCTCGCCGACCGGCTTGAGGGCTTCCTCATTCCATGTGGTGCTAAGGCCGCTGCAGGCCAGGCCCCAATATCGCCTGTTCTGGCCGCTCCCTTCGATCAGCGCTATGGCAGTGGCCGCATATTGGCCGTCAAACATGTCAGTCACGATGATATAGTCGTGGTCCGCATAATAGGCGGCGGCACGATCGATACGCGCCTTTCTGCGCGGCCATGCGGCCGGATTCTGTGCCGCGATCTTTTCGATGGCAAGACGACGCTGATCGGGGGGAAGGATGCCCAGCACCGCCAGCCCGCCGGAAGAGGACGCAAGCGACGCTCTCCAGCCGATGGGCTGGCCGGGGACGACAAAGCTGCCGATGGTCTGATCCACCGCGAGCATCTCCGTCCCGTTGCACAGGCTGAGCGACACGGTGACACGGGCTTCCGCAGTCAATTGATCCATATAGGGGCGAGCCAGGGCAGGCAGATCCTGTCCCTGGATGGCCGCATAGCCCAATGTCATCGCCGGGGCGCCGACGCGCAGGGCGGCCCCGCCCGGCGCCTTCACCAGAAAGCCTTTTTCGATCAGCGTACTGCACAGCCGCCAGGCGGTGGGCTGACTGAGTCCGACACGCCGGGCAATTTCCGAAACGGTCAATTGCGCACCGGGATGGTCGAAACATTGCAGGATCGACAGTCCTCGCGCCAGCGCGGTGACACTGGTTTCCCGCTTTCCCTTCGGCTCCATTGACTCTGCCTCACACATCATGCTACGAAAATCACACAGCGAATATATTATTCACTAAGTGAATAAGTCAAGACGAATATGCCGAGGAGAAACTGCCATGGACAGCTTTGACACGACCTTCACCCAGGATACGCCGATCAATGCGATCGATTGGCCCATGAACCGGGAGGCCCAGGACAGCGGCTGGCGTCCGCCAGCAGGCACGCGGGTCATCTCTGTGGACGACCATGGCATGGAAGAAGAAGGCCTCTGGGAAAAGCGCCTGTCGGGTGCGGACCGGGAACGCGCGCCGAAGCTGTGGTATAATAAAGACGAAAATCTCTGGCACATGACCGTTGATGGCCAGAGCTACGACGTTCCCGGAGTAGATGGTCAGATCGGCGAAGGACGCCCCGGTTTCTGGGATGTCAAGGAACGTCTGAAGGACATGGATGCCGAAGGCATCGATGTTTCGTTGTTCTTCCATTCGCGCGCCATGTCGCTGGTCCGTCTGGAGGACAAGGCATTCTTCACACGTTGCATGGACGCCTATAATGAATGGTTGGGCGAACTGTGCGCCGCCAATCCCAAGCGGCTCGTGGGCGTCGGCATTCTGCCGACCATCTACAAGCCGGAAGACACCGCCGCCTATATCGAGAAGTTCAAGGGCTGGGGCCTCAAGGCGCTCGAAATCCCGTCCGCGCCCAAGAACGTGCCCTATAATGCGTCCGCCATGGAACCGATGTGGGAAGCGATTGCCGACAGCGGCATTCCGGTGATGTTCCATGTCGGCGCCTATCTGGAATTCCGTGGGAAGGGGGCGACCGGCGCCAATCTGACGAAGAACCTTGGCCCCTATCGCCCACTATGGTCGCTGCTCGCTTTCTCCGGCATTCTTGAGCGTCATCCGAACCTCAAGGTCGTGTTCTGCGAAGGCGGTTTTGGCTGGGTGCCATGGACCCTCCAGGATGCGGATCGCATCTACCAGGTCTATGAAACCGAAATGAAGCCCAAGCTTCAGGAACTGCCGAGCTATTATTTCCGCCGTCAATGCTATGCCGCCATCATGTCCGATGATGTCGGCCTGAAGCTGGCGAAGGAATATGGTCTGACGGACAATATGCTGTGGTCGTGCGATTATCCGCACGGTGAAAGTGTGTTCGGCAATTCGCGCAATGAAGTGAAGAAGATTTTCGACGTGCTGGGTGAGGAAAAGGGCAAGGACGTGGTCGGTCGCAACGCCGCCAAGCTCTGGAACCTCTGAGCCTTGCTATCGTGATCATGATGGAACCCGGTCCGGCCTTGCCGGGCCGGGTTTTGTCATGACAAGGGCATTGTCAGGGCACGATCTGGGGAACAGGCATGACCGGCATAGACAGGCTGTTGCGTCTCGATGGGAAAGTTGTGGCAGTAACCGGCGCTGGGCAGGGCATTGGCCGTGCGGTAGCGCTTTTGTTCGCGCAGGCTGGCGCACGGATCGCCGCGATCGACGTGGCACGCGAAGGGCTTGACAGCTTGCTCGCCGACATGCCCGATGCCTTCGCCTATGGCTGTGATATTGCCGACGAAGGCGCGGTCGAACGCTGCTTTGCCCAGATCGTCGCCGATATGGGGGGACTTCACGGCCTGGTCCATGCCGCTGCCATATTCCCCAAACGATCATTCACGGCCATGACCGCTGCGCAATGGGATAGCGTGCACGCCGTCAACACGCGCGGCAGCTTTCTGGTCCTGCGTGAAACGGTCAAAGCGATGCGTGCGGGCGGAGAAGGGGGCACCATCGTCAACATCTCCTCCGTCAGTGGCGAACGCGCGGTCGTGCACCATAATTCCGCCTATGGCGCGTCCAAGGCGGCCCTTACCAACCTTACCCGTTCCGTAGCGATTGAGGTTGCAGCCGATGGCATCCGGGTCAATGCGGTGCTGCCCGGCGGTGTCGCGACCGAGGGCGCGGCGACAGCCACGGCGAAGATGGCGGAGGATAGCCTTGCCATCGCCGGGCCGATCATGGGGCCGGGTCGCATGCTGATCCCTCGCGCGGCCCAGCCGCAGGAAATCGCGGCGGCCTGCCTGTTCCTGGCGGCGCCCGCATCATCCTATATTACGGGCGAGGCACTGGCCGTGGATGGCGGTTTCCTCGTCAGCTAGGCCCGTTTGAAAATGGCCGGATCATGCGCGCCTTCGGGGCTGATCCGTCCCTTCTCAATGCCCGACCAGATTGAGCACGTCATGATCCAGCATGGCCGCGCCGTAGCGGGCGGCATAGGCGGTGTTGATCGCCTCGGTCTGGAACCGGATTTCATTGATCAGGAAGATGAAATAGCCATAGCCAATGAACTGGCGATATTGCAGCCAGGCCTCATCCCAACCTGGCGGTGCGACGCCATTCTCGGCGAGTTTGGAAAGATAGTGGCGCAGCAGGTCCTGCTCCCACGCCTTGCGATCGGCCACATCAAGCGCGCAGACGACATGATAGACCACCTCCATGAACGGTGACGCTTTTGATGGCTGGGAATCGAGAAAGCCCGGTGTCCCATCCGCTTCGACGTACAGATTGCCAAGATGGGTATCGCCATGAATGATGCACAACGGCCCTTGTTGTTCGATCTCCGCGAACTGTTTCAGCGCACGCCGCATCCATGCCATGTCATGCAGCCGCACTGAAACGGCGGCACCGCGCGGGCTTTCGCAATAATGTCGCCACATGTCGGGTTTCAGATAGCGTTCGGCATAAACCATGGACCAGTCCGAAAAGCGCCCGACGAGCCAGCCCCAGCGCCCGCCCGGCGCCAGTTCCGGGTCGTTCCAGCTCGCGGCGTGGAATCGGGCAAGGTCGCCCAGCCGCCGCTCGACTGCTTCATAGCGTTCTGGCCGCTGTGCGTGCAGGAAGGTGACGCCCCGCGCGACGAGATCATCCATGATCACGATCGACTGGTGGCTGTCGGGGTCTGATCCGGCGAACCAGCAGGTCGGTGTGTGAATGGGCAGGGCGGGTGCGATGAGGCGGTAGAACGCGATTTCGTTCGCGTACATTTCCTTCATCATCGGGCTATGCGCTTCGAAGCCACCCTTCACGATCAGCGTTTCGGGCAGGGTGTCGCTTCTTACCCGAACTCTGATCTTGGTTGATGTGCCCAGGATCACATCCACCACTTCCGCGCTTTCGATCCTGTGGCCCGTCGCGACACTGAGCCAGTCGGCGGTAATATCCTCCGGGCTGAGCGGCAACGGATAGACGGAGACGGCGGATGTGTTCATGGCTCTCTCTCCTTGGCCCACGCTTCCGCCACCGTCCGCATGGCCGCAACAAGTGCCAGTGGCTGGTCTATCATGACATGATGATAGGCATTGGGAATCTCGACAAACATCGTGTCCGGCCGCAATGCGCGGCGTTGCAGGGCTTCGTCCTGGGCGCTGATGATATCCGACAATTCGCCGCGTAGAAAGGCGAGCCGGCACCGGGCCTGAAGCAGTTCATCCCAGCCATTGGCATAGTCGAGCTTGGCGAAAAAATCGGGATCGAAGCACCAGGTCCATCGTCCGTCCGGCATTTGCCTGATCGCCGCGCGGGCCACGGCATCCAGCACATAGGGTTCAGCCCCCGGCTGATCCGGCGACAGGCGGAAGCGGGCGATGGCATCCGCCTCGCTTTGGTAGAAACGACTGCGATAGGGGGGCGCATTGCCGATGCCGACATCGGGCACCACGAAGGAGTCGACGAACATCACGCCGAGCAGCCGTTCCCCGCCTTCATTGCCGGCGATGAGGCATCCGGCCTTGCCGCCAAAGCTGTGGCAGGCAAGGATTGGCGGCAGCACCGCGTCGAACAATCCGCCAGCTTCAAGGGCGGCACGGCCTTCGCGCGCCATCTGTGCGACGGAATAGGCGGCCCGATGTCCCGACCCGCCCATGCCGGCGAAGGACATGGCACAGACGCGATAATCCTTTGCCAGCAATGGGGCGACCGCGCTCCACCACTGGGCATGGGCCATTGAACCATGCAGGAGCAGGATGCCTGGCTTGCCGCGGTCCCCCCAGCAGATCAGTTCGATCTCACACCCGTCAACCGCGAAGGTCAGGCGTTCGAAAGGCATGTCCTGCGCCCGGATGAACCATGGTGGCGCCGGAGGGCGTGCGCCGCCATAGCCCTCCAGAAGCCGGGGCAACTGGCCCCAGCCCAGGTTCCTGTCCCCCAGCTTGACGTTCAAGCCTGGCCCACCCGGCTCATATGGTAATCCAGGTCGCCACTGATCTTTTCCAGCGTCAGCAGATAGCGGTAATGATGGCTGATCTCATATTCGTCGGTTACGCCGTAACCTCCATGAAGCTGAATCCCCTGACGGGATACCAGTTGGCCCGCTTCCCCGATGGTGATCGCCGCAAGAGAGAGTGCCCGGCTACGCTCGGCGGCCGACAGTTCCGCATGGGCCAGAGCCTGATACAGGGCAGATCGAGCCTGGTGTGTCACAACGAACATGTCGGCCATGATATGTTGCAACGCCTGGAACTTGCCGATCGGCTGGCCAAATTGCTGCCGTTCCTTGAGGTAGGCCGAACAGATGCGCAGGATTTCCTCCATGGATCCCACTGATTGCGCCAGGCGGGCCAGGGTGGCCCGGTCGAGCGCCTCCATCAGCAGTGCCTCCGCCTTCTTGCCAGTCGCCAGCACCGCGTCGCCATGGACGCGCAGTGTTTCGAAGCGGATATCGGCTGCCCGGCTTCCGTCGAGCAGCGGGTAATTTTCGACTGACATGCCTGCGCTGTCTGCCTCTACCAGCACGAGGGCGAAGCCTTCGCCTTCCAGCATGGCCGAAACGATCAGGTGGGTCGCAGACGGCGCATCAAGCGCCAACAGCTTCTGGCCGGATATCGCAAAGCCGTCACCGTCGGCGGTCAGCGTGACGGCGCGTGGCGCTGCCCCGGCATAGCGTTCGCCCGGTTCACCATGGACCAGTGCGATCCGCGCGGCGCCACCGACGATCTGCTCCAGCAATTCGGTACGTGGCGCGGTGGCGCCCGACAGGATGTGCGTGCCTAGCACGGCGGTGCTGATGACGGGTTGGCTGACGCATTTGCCACCTGTCGCCGCGGCCAGAACCGCAATGTCGGCCTGCGTTCCACCCAGGCCACCCAGGTCTTCCGGGATAGCCAGCGCCAGCCAGCCGAGTTCGGCAAAAGTAGCCCATGCCACTTCGTCCAGACCATTGGCGCTATCACGCAGCGATCGACGATGTTCCAGCGTGAAATGTTCGGTGATGAACCGTTCAGCACTGTCCAGCAGCATCCGCTGCAAGTCGGAATAATTGAAATCCATGTTTCGTCTCTCAGAGGTCGAACGCGAGTTTCGCGATGATGTTCTTCTGGACCTGCATCGTTCCGCCATAAATGGTGGATGCCCGCTGGATGAGTGCGCGCTGGTTCGCATTCTCCGTCACGTCGGGCCAGAGCGGGCTGTTTGGCCGATCGTGAACTTCGAACGGGAATTGCCGGATTGACTGCGCGCCCAGCAGATCGAGGTGCAACTCGCTGATCGTTTGTTGCAGGCGCGAACCGGCCACCTTCAGGACGGAGGCCGCCGCCGTTTCGTTATACTGGAACTGTTCGTTGGCCAGAACCCGAAGCACCGACCATTCAAGCGCCGTCACTTCCGCTTCCAATTGGGCCAGGCGACCCTGGAACCGGGGGTGTTTGCTCAGAGGCACCCCGTCCAGCATTTGGTTCGCAGCGATGTCCTGTGCGATCCGCAGGTCGCGCTTGTTGAAATAGATGAACGAACTGGTGGTGCGTTCATGGTCGAGCAGGAACTTGGCATAGGTCCAGCCAGCGCCTTCCTCGCCCACCATATTTTCCACCGGCACTTCGACATTGTCGAGGAACACCTCGCACAATTCCGCCTCGCCGTTGATTTGCGGGATGCGGCGCACGGTAATGCCAGGCGATTTCATGTTGATCAGCAGAAAGGAGATGCCGCGTTGCGGCTTTACGGTCGGGTCGGTGCGGACAAGGAAGAAGCCCCATTCCGCCATCCAGGCGCAACTGGTCCAGATCTTCTGCCCATTGACGACATAGACGTCACCCTTGCGCGTGGCTGAAGTACGCAGATTGGCAAGGTCGGACCCGTTGCCGGGTTCCGAAAAACCCTGCGCCCAGTAAAAGTCGCCATTGATGATGGCGGGCAGGAACCTCTCCTTCTGTGCCTCGCTGCCGAAAGTATAGATTACCGGGCCGCACATGTGCGTGCCGCCCCAGCAGGTATCGGGAGCAAAGGCGCGGGTCAGTTCATCCTGAAACACGAACAATTGCATCGGCGACCAGTTCTGACCGCCATATTCCACCGGCCAGTGCGGCACGGACCAGCCACGCTTCGCCAGGATTTTGGTCCATGTCAGGCTGTCATGCGGGTCCGACTGGTTGCCGCCAAATCGCCGTTGCCCTTCGCGAATGTCAGCCGGGAGGTCCTGCTTGACCGCTTCACGGACCATCTGGCGGAATTCCACCAGATTGTCGTCGAACTGGAAATCCATCGTACCGCGCCTTTGCTTAAGATACCAGGCATTCACGGCGTGACGCGGAGGGCGCCCGTCATGTACATGCCACTGGTTCCGCAATGCCATGAATGGACGACGGGGCAATGCCTTTCTGGTGAATATCAGAAGCGCGGTGGAGGCGCGGCCCAAGGTATCGTGGAGGCGATGGACGTTGGCGCAGATCCGTAAATGACCCCTGAGGCGCGCTGCGTTCCATCGGAAGCAGGTCGCGCGCTCCAGTTTTCTGCTTTCACAGCGTTTTTAACGGAAAAGCGGTTCCCACTTTTCCGCACTATGCGCAAAAATAGTGGGTCGGTTCGAAATCTGACCCACTATCAGGCTGCCGTTTAAGGCCGCTTCGCCGTTATCCCTACAGACATGATCCGCACAGATTTACGGACAAAGCGCAACTGTCATGCTTTCGGCTTGAGCATCCCATGCATGTCAAGCCATCGCACGAAGGCGTCGAACCACCCGGTGCTGGTGGCGGCTTTCTGATACATGCCAAAGCCATGACCGCCCCGTTCGTACAGGTGGAATTCCACCGGCCTGCGGGCCGAGCGCCAGTCATCGATCAGCCTGAAATCCCGATTGCCGAAGAGAGGATCGTCGGCCGCGATCGCCGCGAACATGGGGGGCGCGTCCTGCGGCACCGTCATGGTGCCCAGAGGACCGTAGATGTTGCCGATGAAAGCGGGCTTCACGTCGGTCGAAAGCGTGGTTGCCATGGTCAGCATCGCGCCAGCGGAAAAGCCGATCATGCCGATGCGATCGGGATCGACATGCCATTGTGCCGCGCGGTTGCGGATCAGGCGGAAGGCCGCCGTCGAATCCGCCAGTTGGGGGGCGAGGTCATTAGCCGCATTGCTGGCGGCAGGAAGCGGCGCGCGGGCCGCGCCAGAAAACATCGCCTGCATCGATTTTTCGAAGCCCGCCATGTCGGCAGGAGTCTGGCGCAGGCGATATTTGATGACAAAGGCCGCGATGCCCTTGGCCGCCAGCGCGCGGGCAACGTCATAGCCTTCATTATCCATCGACAATGTGCGGAATCCCCCCCCTGGCGCAACGATGATCGCTGCGCCCGATGCTTTTGCCGGATCGGGGAGGAAGGGGGTCAGGGTAGCGACGGTGACGTTGCGGGCGAACTGACTGCCATATTGGCGATGCCAGCTTTCCTGCGCCGTTGCACCGGGCAAGGCGCCGGTGTCAAGGTCAATCGCATCGGGCTGAGCCGGCGTCGCGATCGGCGTCATCCTGTCATCCTGGGCCTGTGCCGGCAGGACGGACGCCGTGATGGCGATCGTCATAACATGCGCACAGACAAGCTGTTTCATCGCGGTTTTCATTATCTGGATCATCGAAACGGTCCTCTCCGGTTCAGGCTGGGCGATTGCGACTGATTATTGCAGTTCGAGCACGACGAGCGATTTGGGCGGCAGCGTGACGCTGAGTGTCCCGCCGCTGATCCGCGCATCGGCAAAGGGCACGGGCCTGACGGTGTCGGGCGCGGCGAAACTGTTATGGGCATTGATCGCGCCAGCGGTCAGAATGCGCCCGGACACGGTGGCGGGGTTGAGCCCGTCCAGCTTTATCGTAACGCTGTTGGACTGGTTGGGATCAAGATTGGACAGGCCGACATGAACCTTGCCATCCTTGCCCCGCACTGCCGATCCGCTGACGGCCGGCATCACGAACCTGTCCTTGTTATACCAGGGTGTCGTCAGGTCTATCGGCAGAACCGTCGCGTCCTGCCAGGGCTTGTACATTTCAAAGACATGATAGGTGGGCGTGAGCACCATCTTCCGGCCGTCGGTCAGGATCATGGCCTGTAGCACATTGACCATCTGGGCGATGGCGGACATGCGAACGCGGTCGGCATGACGCGCGAAGATGTCGAGGTTGACCGACGCGACCAGAGCGTCGCGCAGCGTATTTTGCTGACGCAGGAAACCGGGATTGGTGCCGGGATCTGGCGCATACCAGGTGCCCCATTCGTCAATGGCCAGAAAGACGCGCTTTTGCGGGTCATATTTGTCCATCACCTTGGCATGGCCAGTGATCAGCTCATCCATTCGCCAGGTCGCGGCCAGCGTGTCGGCCCAGCCGGTTTCGTCGAAATTGACCGGATCGGCCTTGGGCGGCCAGCCACCCTGCGGCAGGGTATAATAATGGAGCGACAGCGCATCCAATTGCTTGGCTGCGTCCCGCATCATCACTTCTGTCCAGTTATAGTCGTCGCCATTGGCGCCCGACGCAATGCGGACCAGCGTTTGACCGGCCGGCACCTTCAGGAATGTCGCATAGCGCCTGGTGACGTCTGCCGCATAGTCGGCGCGCATGTTGCCGCCGCATCCCCAAAGTTCGTTGCCGATGCCGAATGCGGGCAGCGCCCATGGCGCCTTATGGCCGTTGCGGGCGCGCTCATCTGCCAGGCTGCCTGCCGGGGCCGTGATATATTCGACCCATTCGGCCATTTCCTGCGGGCTGCCATTGCCGACATTGCCGGATATATAGGCTTCGGCGCCTACCTGCCGCAGCAGTTCGAAATATTCATGGGTGCCGACTATATTGGGTTCGGTCACGCCGCCCCAGTTGGTGTTCACCTTGACGGGACGTTTGGCTTTGGGCCCGACGCCTTCGCGCCAGTGATATTCGTCGGCGAAGCAGCCGCCGGGCCAACGGATGACGGGTACGGCCAGATTGCGGAGCGCCCCGATCACATCGTTGCGGAACCCGTTGGTGTTGGGGATCGACCTGTCATTGCCGACCCACAGCCCTCCATAGATGCCGGTGCCCAGATGCTCGGCGAACTGGGTGAATATACGCTTGTCATAGATCGGGCCGGGTTTGTCGGCATGGATGATGGCGGTCGTCGGCTTGCCGGCGGTGTCGGCATGGGCGGTCGTCATGGTCAGTGCGCTGGCGCAGACAAGCAATGCGGTCGTGGCGCGGCGCAGGGTCTTGATCATCGGTGATCCTCTCAAAACAACAGGGGACGGGCGACGCCTCATTTCGGCAGGTCGACCGACCGGGAAACAGTGTAGGTGATGGCCTGATCTGGCTGTTCGCCATCGGGCTGGCCGCTGCCGACAGTCAGGCGATAATCGCCGGGGATCAGTGCCCGCTCGCCTGCCATGGTGACAAAACTCAGGTCGCGCGGCGACAGGGTGAATGTCACCTTTCTGGTTTCGCCGGGTTTGAGCGAGACACGCTGGAAGCCCCGCAGCGCCAGGCGCGGCGCGCCGTCGAACCCTGGGGGCTTAATGTAAAGCTGCGCTACGTCATCGCCTGGGCGCGTGCCGCTGTTGGTGATCTGCGTGTGAATGCTGATCCCGTTCTCCACCGCCCCCCCGACGGGTTCAATGGTCGGCTGCGTATAGGTGAACCGGGTATAGCTCAGCCCATAGCCGAAGGGATAGACCGGCGTGCCCTTGAAATAGCGGTAGGTACGGCCGTTCATGCCATAGTCGGTGAAGGGAGGCAGATCGCTGACACTCTTGTAGAAAGTCAGCGGCAGGCGACCGCCCGGATCGCTCTTCCCAGCCAGGATATTGCCAACGGCAAGGCCCCCGGACTGGCCGGGATACCATGCCTCCAATATCGCCGATGCATTGTCCTTCGCCCAGCTCAGATCGATTGCGCTGCCATTCATGGCAATGATGATCAGCGGCTTGCCGGTCGCTTTTGCCTTTTGCAGGAAGGCGCGCTGGTCGGCGGGCAGGTCGAGTGTGGTCTTGTCGCCGCCCTCGAACCCCTCGATCTTCACCGGCATTTCCTCACCTTCCAGGTCGGAGGTCAGGCCGACGACGGCGACGATCACATCGGCGTCCTGCACGCCTGCCGCCAGGTCACGGTCGAGATTGTCGGTGACACGCTTCCAGAAGATTGCGGGCGCGGCGGCAGTGCCGCTTTGCCCCTGCAAGCGGACGGCGTAACGTTCGCCCTTGGTCATATGCACTTGCGTCAGCTTGAGCGGCTCTGCCCAGCGGGAATATTCGGCCGCTGCGACGACGGGCTTGCCGTTCAGCGATATCTCGCCCTTCACGCCGGTCAGGGCAAGACGATAGAGGCCGGTTTCGGGCGCGACGAGATAGCCGGTCCAGACGACCCTGTGGTCGTTCGCGACCTGTTTGAATTCGCCCGCGCGGGAAAGGATGCTGTCCTCGATGCGGGTCAGCACCGGCTTGGCCGCATATACGCCCTTTGCGGTGGCATTATAATATTCTGCCCTGACGCCTGGCTTGCCATCCGGCGTCCGCAATGCGGTGCCGGGCACGAGATCGCCGTCGGTTATGGATGGCGAGAAGGGGATGAGCGTGACGGCGGCACCAGGCATCGCCTGTTTCAGGCCATCGGCGACGGATACAGGCGGCGCGCTCCTTGCCGAGGAATAATTGCCGCGCAAGACGCGGGTGGCATCGGCCAGTGGGCCGGCAAGGGCGATCTTCGTGCCCGGCCTGAGCGGCAGAACCCCGTCATTCTTGAGCAGCACCATGCTCTTTGCCGCCGTGTCGAGGGCCAGCGCCTGATGCGATGCCGTGCCGATGCTGTTCACAGGCGTCATATTGGGCGTGCGCGCCGACAGGCCGGGCAGGTCGCCGTTGCGCAGGCGCGCGGAAAAGAGACGGACGAGCGCGGTGTCGATATCCCGCACGCTGATATGGCCCCTGGCCAGCGACTCCTTGTAGCGATCGCCAAGGCCGGTCTTGCCGCCCAGCGTGGCGTTATTGCATTCGCTGTCGACGCCCCGGCGCAATGCCACGGCGACGCCGGACGCCGGATCGGGCGCATATTTGTGATGGTCATAAATGTCGACCACAGCGTCGCAGTCCGACACGACATAGCCCTTGAAGCCCCAGGCGTCGCGCAGATAGTCGTTGAGCAACATGCGGCTGCCGCACGCCGGTTCGCCATCCACGCGGTTATAGGCGCACATGATCGATCCGGCCTTCCCTTCCACAATGGCGGCGCGGAAAGCGGGGAGATAGCTATCCTCCAGATCGCGCAGGCTGGCGAAGATATTGTCGGTATGGCGGCTTGGTTCGGGGCCGCTATGGACGGCGAAATGCTTGGGCGTGGCAATGACCTGCGGCAGGTCAGGATTGGCGCCCTGCATACCCTGAATGAAGGCGACGCCGATGCGTGCGGTCAGGAACGGGTCCTCGCCATATGTTTCTTGCCCCCGGCCCCAGCGTGGATCGCGAAAGAGGTTGATGTTGGGCGACCATGTATCAAGGCCGGTGCCTATGCGGCCCAGATGGCCGGTCTGACGGCCGAGCGTATGCAGCGCCTGTACTTCGGTGCTGATGGCGGATGCCACCTCTTTGACCAGCGGTGCGTCAAATGTGGCGGCAAGGCCGATCGGTTCGGGGAAATTGGTGGTCGGCACCGCGCCGATCGCGCCATGCAGCGATTCAGTCCACCAGTTATAGGCGGGAATGTTGAGGCGCGGGATCGCCGGCGCCGTGTTCAGCAACTGGTCGACCTTTTCGTCCAGCGTCAACTGGCCGACGATGGCGCGGGCTTTGGTATCGGCTTCGGTCCAGACGCTGGTTGCCTGGGCATGGACGAGCGCGGATGTCGTGAGACAGAGCATCGCGCTGACCGAGCGCAGGGCGAAAGCTTTCTTCATGTCTGTCTCCCAGGGGATGCATCTTGTTGGGCAGCGGATCGCTGGAAAATGGCGCGGGGGAGGGCACGTCCCCCGCGCCGGGCGCGCTTAGTCAGCCGCGCCACCCTTTGCACCCTTGGTGACGAAGGGGTTGATGGTGCGGATCGTGCCATCGGGATTATAGTGCAGTTCCGTCACCTTGACGTTGCGCAGGCGCGTCTGTCCCGATAATTGCGTGTCGGCATAGAAAAGCCACCATTTCCCGTTCCATTCGACAATGGAATGGTGCGTGGTCCAGCCTTCCACCGGCTCCAGGATCCGCCCCTTGTAGGTGAAGGGACCATAGGGGCTGTCGCCTATGCCATAAGCGAGATAGTGGGTGTCGCCGGTGGAATAGCTGAAATAATATTTGCCCTTATACTTGTGCATCCACGACGCTTCGAAGAAGCGACGATCATGGTCGCCGCCCAGAATCGGCTTGCCCTTGTCATCGACGATCTGGATCGAGCGTGGGGATTCAGCAAATTCCAGCATGTCCCCGGTCAGCTTCGCCACACGCGGGGCCAATGCAGGCTGGTCGTCCTGGCCAAGGTCGGTCTTGGACCCGTTGGCATCATATTGACCATTGATGTTCCGCTGGAGCTGGCCGCCCCAGATGCCGCCGAAATACATGTAGCTCGCGCCATCGTCATCGGTGAATATGGCAGGATCGATCGAAAAACTGCCCTTGATCGGTTGCGGCCGTGCCTTGAATGGACCCATGGGATCTTTCGACGTGGCAACGCCGATGCGGAAAGCCCCATCCTTGTCCTTGGCCGGAAAATAGAGGTAATAGGTGCCGTCCTTATATGCGGCATCAGGCGCCCACATCTGCTTTTCCGCCCAGGGCACATCCTTGATGTCGAGCGCGACGGGACCAACCGTGACCGGGCCACCGATCCTGTCCATCGACAAAATGCGATAGTCGCGCATTTCATAATGTGAGCCGAGATCGTCTTCAGGCGTGGGCCCATCGATGTCATGGCTGGGATAAACGTAGATCTTGCCGTTCCACACATGGGCCGACGGGTCGGCCGTGTAGATATCCTTCACCAGCGGCTGCGACAGATATTCGGATGCATCGCGCCTGCTTTCCTTCGCTGGCTGAGCATCATTGCCTGGCTGCACCTGCTGGCAGGCCGTCGCGAGCAACGCCATGGTCAGCGGCAGGGCCGTCAGTCTTTGCAATGACATGGGCATGTCCATCCTCTCTCTGTTATGCGACAATCCTCTTATGATGATATAGATAGCGCTATCATTATTGTGAAGCAACCGCCGTCTTGCACCGTTCCCAACGAAATATCTCTTCCCTAAGATAATGATAATATTTGATGCGATGGGGAATGGTAGCGCAATCTTTCAAATTCCCCTTCATCATGGCCGGCTGCCCGTTGCCGCCGGTCAGACCGGCTGCAATCCATGCGCCATAATTTTCTCGATCAGGTCGCGATGGCGGGGCAGACCGGCGCACAATTTTGCCGTCATGGCTGCATTTTCGCGCCGCGCGCGACTGGCGAGATGCTTGTCCCGCGACAGGCCCGACGCATCGACCTGGGTTTTGAAACCCATGCCATAGAGCACATATTGGTAGCTGGCCGCCGGAAAGACTTCCTCGACACGGTCGAACTCGTCCAGGAAACCGGGCGACTGGTAGCGCCAGAGCGTCAGCAGATCCCTGAGCCGATCGGGGATGCTGTCATCGCGCACATTGTCGCGCCAGAAATCGCTGTCGGTGCGTTGCGTGAGCACATAATGGAGCTTGAGGAAGTCGATGATCCGGCCCCAGCGATACTGGGTCGTCGCGTTGAAGCGCGCGGCGACGATGTCCATCACCTCGCGGCAGGGGGGCATTTGTTCGGCGATGATCTTGGCCGACAATTCGACCAGCACGATGGCCGATGCTTCGAGCGGTTCGAGGAAGCCGGCGGCCAGCCCCACCGCGACGCAATTGCCCTTCCAGAATGTTTCGCGATGGCCCGACCGGATCTTGATCCTGCGGGCGTTCAGGCCATCGGCTGCCGGGCCGATATAGGCGCGCAGCTCCCGTTCGGCCGCTTCGTCCGAAATATGGTTGCTGGAATAGACATGGCCGATGCCCCGGCGCGTCTGGATGCCGATGTCCCAGATCCAGCCAGCGCTCTGGGCCGTGGAGATGGTGTGCGATGCGATCGCGCTGTCGGGCCGTTCATAGGGCACCTGCATCGCCAGCGCCGTGTCGCAGAAGAGGACGTCGTTGCAATCCTTGAACGGCACCTGCATCGCGCCTTCGATCAGGAGCGCCTTGAAGCCGGTGCAATCGACAAACAGGTCGCCCTCGATCTCGCCCGCCTGGGTCGTGCGGATGGCGCGAATGTCGCCATTCTCGCGCATCGACACGGCCTCGACATCGGCGGGCACATGGCGCACGCCCAGTTTTTCGCAGCAATGGCGTTGCAGGAACGGCGCGAACTTGCCCGCGTCGAGATGATAGGCATAGTTGGCGAGCGCGTCATATTCGGCCGTGGCGATGGTCTTGGGCGCAAGGCCGTCGTCGCAGATGCGACCTTGCGCGCAGACGCTGTCGCAGAAACTTTCGTCGCCCTCATCCGCCAGCCAGTGCGGGGCAAGGTTCACCTGCCCGAAATTCTGGGGCAGCATCAGCGGGTGGTAATAGCCATCGTCGTGCGCGCCGGTCGTCCAGCGGGCAAAGCGCGCGCCCTGCTTGAACGATGCGTCGCATTCGCGGATGAAGTCTGTTTCCGACACGCCCATGCGCGACAATGTCGTGCGCAGCGTGGGCCAGGTGCCTTCGCCCACACCGATGATCGGGACGTTGGGGGATTCGACCAGCGTGACCGTAAAGTCGGCGCGGCCCTTGTGCCGGGCGGCGATAATGCCTGCGGTCAGCCAGCCGGCGGTCCCGCCGCCGACGATCACAATGTTGCGGACGGGTGTGACCATGGTGAATTTACCCATGAAAGGGGAGGGGATGTCAACCGACACCCCCTCCAGGGCGAGACAGGGTTAGAAGCGGTATCGCACGCCCGCCGTGAAGCGCCGGCCATAGCCATAGACGTCGAGCAGCTGGTTGCTGAAGCGACCGTGGGTGCTGTACGTCTCGTTGGTGATGTTGAGCGCTTCGCCGAACACGCTGATCTGGTCGGTCAACCGGATATTGGTGCTCAGATCGATCTGAAGCGCGGAGTTCACGAATGTCGGCTCCGCACCAAAGGCCGAATTATTCTGCGCCTGACCGAACTGGAGCAGATATTTGTCGCGCCAGTTGACGGCGGTGCGGAATTCAAAGCCATTCTTGTCGTAGAAGGCGACAAGGTTGGCCGAATTGGCCAGGCCGGTAACGGCGAACCCGCTCTGCGACAGGTTGCTGCTGTCATAGGGCTTGTTGGTCTCCACGAAGGTGGCGTTGGCGTTGAAGCCGAAACCACTGTCGCCGAACACATGCTGCCAGGCCAGTTCCACGCCCTTGACCGTCGCTTCGGGACCGTTGACGCGCGCCGATACGGTGAAGATCGCCGCCTGGCCGGTGGTCGGATCGATGACATTGTTGATCGTCTGGCGCTGCGTGCCGGCGACGATGAAGTTGGCCACGTCCTTCAGGAACAGGTTTACCGAGGCGTAGGAGTTACGCTGATAATACCATTCCAGCCCCAGGTCGAAATTGTCCGCCAGATAGGGTTTGAGGAACGGATTGTTGCCCGTCGCCGTCAAGGCGCCGACACGCTGGCCTGCCCCCACATTGAGCACCGGGCCGAGATAATCCAGCCGCGGCCGGGTCAACGTCCGCGATGCGTCGAAGCGCAGGTGCAGGCTGTCGGTCAGTTCCAGCTTCATGTCGAGTGCCGGCAGGAAGTAGGAATAGCTGCTGCTTTCCGTCACCGCCTGCGAATCGGAGAACGCTACGGTCAGCAGCGTCGGGTCGGCGGCGCTGCCGGTGATGGATGTCGGCACGCGACCAATGCCCGTCGAAATGACCTTCGTTATTTCCTCGCGCGCGCCGGCGTTGAAGTGGAACGGCATGCCAGCCACATCGGTATTAAAGTTCACGCTGACCCAGGCGGACCAGCTTTTTTCAACGATATTCTGGACGCTGCCGGGATCGAGCGCGAGATCAATCGTGCCGTTGAAGCCGGCGCAGCAGCCCGCATTATATCCCGGCGTATTCGTCGGCCCTTGCCACAGGCTCTCCAGATATTGCTGATAGGCACGCGCATCATAATCCAGCAGCACCGGGGGCAAATTGCCCTTGAAGCCAGGAATCCAGCCCTTCGTGCTGATCGTGCCCTGGATCAGGCTGGCCGGGATCGGCACGCCACTGGTGCGACCCGATGGCGCGCCATAACCGGCATAGGCCTGCCAATAATTATTGGCGAAGGTGTTGCGATTCTCCAGCGCAAATTCATCCTCCATATAGCGCGCGCCGACCTTGATGGTCAGGTCGTCCTGCTTCCAGGTCGCGCCCAGGCGGAACTGCTTGATCTCGTCGCTGTTCTTCTGCGCCATCCGCACGGTGACGTGCGAACCCAGTATCGCCTGATCGGTCCACAGCGCCTGATTGCCCTGCGGACCATAGGTGGTCAGTTCGGGGAAGTGCTTCTTGCTGTCGCCGGTGACACGCACGCCCAGCGTCGTGCCGAGCAGGCCGCCATAGCCGATATCCGCGCCTTCGCTGCTGACATTGCCGTCGGGATTCAGGCGGCTCTTGGAATAGCTGATATCGGCATCGATCTGCAGATTTTCAGTGGCATCCCATTTGATGTTCGCGCCGACCTGATTGGTTTCCAGAATATTCTTGTCGGTGCCGGCGGTGAAGTCGGTCGGCGATCCGGCCTGCAGGAAATTGACCGTGGTGCCGTTCCCGTCCAGCTCGACATTGCGCATGTCGCCCTGATTGAACCAGATGCCAAAGCCATCAATCTTGGTTTCAACCTTCTGACGCGAATAATTGTCGTCGATCGTCAGCACGACATCGTCGGACGGCTGCCACTGGAACGCGATGCGCCCGTCGATGCGCTCATCCTTGGTATAGCGCTGATCGGCACCATATTGCTGCTGATACCAGCCATTTCTGGTCTGGATTTCGTCGGCATTACGATTTTCGGTGCCTGCCGGTGATGGTCGGCAAATGGTCGCCGCGCTGCCTTTCAGTTGGCAATCGGCAAACTTGCCGCCCTGCCAGCCTGACACATAGACACGGTTCGCCTGCGTGTCGCGGCGGGTATAGACGGCATCGACCAAGATGCCCATGGTGTCGTCGGCGAAGGTCGTGCTGAACAGGCCGCCGACCGTCGGCACCACCTTGCCCGCTTCATCCTGAACGGAACCGGCGGCGGTAAAGGCCATGCGGGTGCCGGTCTTGTCGAACGGCTTGGGGTAGGAGATGTTGAGGGTCGCGCCGATCGAGCTGCTGGAGAGGGAGACTTCCGGCGTCTTGTAGACGGCGAGCTGGCCGACAAAATCCGCGCCGACCGTGGTGAAGTCGACCGAACGGCCACCCGATGCGGTGGACAGGCGGCGGCCGTCGATCAGCGTTTCGTTGAAATCGCCGCCAAAGCCGCGAACCGAAATACCCTGCGGCTCGCCGCGCGAACCCGACCGCTGGATCGATACGCCCGGCAGGCGTTGCAGGGACGCCGCGACGTTCGAGTCGGGGAATTTGCCGATATCCTCGGCCGAAATCACATCGACCACGCCCGACGATGTGCGCTTTATGTCGAGGTTGCGTTGCAGCGACCCGCGGATGCCCGTAACGACGATGTCGGTTTCGCCAGCCGGTGACGCGGCGGCGGCCTGGCCCGCATCCTGTCCAAAGGCTGGTGCCGCGATCACCATGGCCATCAGGCTGGCGGTCGTGGCAAGCATAATATGGCCGCGTGGCGCGCGGGCGTTGTTGGCACGATAATTCATGATCCTCCCCTTATTCAGACACAGTCTCGCCCGAACGCCGAAGCCCTATTGCCGCGGCGATCATTTTTTTGATCCGGGTGATTGTTTGCCCCTGCCGATTTGGCAGGCGTCACTCCTCTCACCGGCTCTTCTCTTTTTATGCTCCAAATGGTAGCGCTATCGTAACGCCTGATCAAGAGAAATTGTAGGCGTAATTGTCACCCGCCTCCAAAGGGGGCAGGGTACAGGGAAAAGAACCCGCAGGTGCGCCGGGGTAAGCAATGGGAGGGGTTATGGAATCGCTGGAACTGGTCAATCGGGACAGGCACGCAACGGTGCGGATGCGGCCCGCCGATGCAGGGGACGGGTTGTTTGTGCGTGTCGTGCTGAGTGAATTTCCGGCCGCATCGGCCGCCTGCCCGCTGCTGTTTTCCAAGCATCCCGACACCGGCGCCTTTTATGCGGGGGCGATGCTGGGGTTCAAACCGGGCGAATATCTGATGGATTCGCCCGATGGCCGTCCCGCTTTTCGCCCCCTGGAGATGGTGCGGGAAGGATTTT
Source organism: Sphingobium cyanobacteriorum (assembly GCF_030580935.1). GTDB lineage: Bacteria > Pseudomonadota > Alphaproteobacteria > Sphingomonadales > Sphingomonadaceae > Sphingobium > Sphingobium cyanobacteriorum. The sequence goes on from NZ_JAUQOM010000008.1 coordinate 101,901, forward strand.
TCGCTTCGGGCGAAGATTTCGTCCTGGATCGCGCGCATCCCCGATTCGCCGTGCATGACGGAGATTGGCTGTTCGACGGCAATGGTGATCCGACCACGCAGTTGAAAGCGGCGCAGACGGCATTGGCGCGCTTGATGGCTGGATCGGAAGCGACCGACGCCTTCATCGCAAAGCTCCTTGCCCATCGCCTGATCGAGCCGATCGACATCTCGCTCCATTTCGATGACGGCGAGCGGCTGCGTCTGGAGGGGCTTTATACCGTCAGCCTTGATGCCCTGAACGAACTGGACGATGCTGTCGCCCTGGACCTTTTCCGGTCGGGCGACCTGCAATGTGCCTATGCCATGATCCTGTCGCTTCAGCATATTGCATTGATGGCCCGGCGCCGTAACGAGCGGCTGGCGTCCGGGGTCTGAACAGGGGCGCGCAGATGACCGACTTGTCAGAGTTGAGCGCATCCGATGTTTGCGGCGCCCATGGCCTGCGCGCCCTGGCGTTAGCCTGCAAGCCGGCAGTGATCCGGGGGCTGTGCAGCAACTGGCCATCGACCCTGGCGGGCCTGCGCGGGCCGGAGGCGGCGATGGCGTATATTGGGCAGTTCGCTGCCGGGCGGGCGGCGGAATATTTTTCCGCGCCATCGGCGCTTGGGGGGCGCTATCATTATGGCGAGGCGCTGGCCGGGTTCAATTTCACGCGGGAAACCATCCGTGTCGGTGCGGCGCTGGAACGGATCAGCGCCAATGTCCTGAAGCCCGATGAAACAGGATATCTGGGATCATTGCCGGCAGATGCCTATTTCCCCGGATTTGCCGAGGATAATCCGATCGACCTGTTCGACCGCGATGGGCGCCCGCGTCTGTGGCTGGGCAATCCGTCGACGGTGGCCTGCCATTATGACAGCTATGACAATCTGGCCTGTGTCGTGGCGGGGCGCCGCCGTTTCACGCTGTACCCGCCCGAAGCGATCGGCGACCTGTATGTCGGGCCGATCGATCATACGCTGTCCGGGCAACCCATATCCCTGGCGGCAGGTGCGCCGGACGGGGCGGGCGCCTTTCCGCGGTTCGCCGCCGCACAGGCGAAAGCCGTTGTCGCCATCCTCGAACCGGGCGATGCGCTTTATCTGCCCAAACTCTGGTGGCATCAGGTCGACGCACTCGATCCCGTCAATATCCTGGTCAATTACTGGTGGGACGGATTTTCGTCGGGACCGGATTCGCCCTATGCGTCGCTGTTGCTGGCCATGATCGCGATCGCCGAAAGGCCGGCGGCCGAACGCGCGGCATGGCGATCCTATTTCGACCATTATGTGTTTCGCCCCGATGGCCACCCGCTGGCCCATCTGCCCGAAGCGCAGCATGGGATATTGGGACCGCTGGCGCAGGGCAGTTATGGCCGGATTCGCGCCCTGGTCATGAAGATGTTGCGGCACGGATAGGCCCGCGCTTTCAGGGCCGGGGGACGGCATTGTGCGACCGGCATCGCGTTTCCGTTACAGCGAAGTGTACAGCTATACGCCAAAATGACGCCCTGCCCCCAAGGCCGATGGACAATATAAGATAGCGGTAACAAATGGATTGTGACCCCGGAAAAATCGGCTATGCCTGCGGCAATGGCCCGGCACCGCATCGGCCCATGACAAGAGAGGAGCAGGCGGCCATGTTTGCGCACAAACATTTGAAATATTTGGCAGGAGTTCTTTTGAGCGGTGTGGCGATCACGCCCCTTTCCGCATGGGCGACGCCACGGTTCGACCCGATGTTCGGCGATCATGCGGTGATCCAGCGCGATCATCCGGTAGTCGTCACCGGCCAGGCCGGTCCCGATGAAATGATTGCGATAACATTTGGGAGTGAGACACGCACGGTGCGCACCGACCGGAAGGGCCGGTTCGAGGCCGCATTCGCGCCGATCAGCGCAACCGGCCCCGTGCGGCTGGAAGCGCGCGCCGCATCGGGCAGCGTCGCCGCGCAGGATGTGGCGGTAGGGGACGTGTTCCTGTGTTCGGGCCAGTCCAACATGGAACTGGAAGTGCGCAACGCACAGGATGCGACGACGCAGATTCGCACATCGGCCGACCAGCAGCTTCGGTTGATGCTGGTGCCGCGCGCCATGGCGGACGAGCCGTTGCGGGATTTCCCGCAGGCACCATCCTGGCGCCCTGCCGCGCCGGACAGCGTGGCCGTGTTTTCCGCCACCTGTTTCTATATGGCGCGCGAATTGCGCAAGACGGCGAAGGTGCCGGTCGGCGCGATCGCGAGCAGTTGGGGTGGATCGCGGATCAGCCCATGGATGGGCGCGCGCGCGCAGGCGGCGGTCGGGCAGGGCGCGCAATCGGCACTGGTGTCGCTGCACGGGCGCGACCCCTTCGCCGCTGAACGGGCGGCCAGCGCGCAATGGGAGGCATGGTGGCGCAAGGAAAGCGGCGATGCGCCCGGCAAGGAACCGTGGCAGCCCGATAGCGGCATCGCCTGGACCCCTGTGCCGCGCATCGGCGCCTGGGAGGAATGGGGCGTGCCGGCGCTGGCGGCCTTTAACGGCATGGTCTGGTATCGGCGCGAGATTGACCTGACGCCGGCGCAGGCCAGGGCGACCGGCCAAGTGTCGCTGGGCCTGCTGGACGATGTCGGCCGGGTGTGGATCAACGGCAAGCCGGTCGGCATGAGCGCGCGCAGTTGGCAACCCAGCCGTTTCGACGTGCCGCCCGGTGTGTTGCAGCCGGGCCGCAATGTGATGATCGTCAATGTACAGGATGGTTATGCCAGTGGCGGCCTGTCCGGCCCGGCGGGGGTGATGACGCTGTCGCTGGGGCAGGCGGGGGATGTGCCGCTGGGCGACGGGTGGCGCTATGCGGTGGCGACCCGGTCGCCGCCGGGCGCGCCGCGCGTGCCGTGGAGCGACACGACCGGCACCGGGACGCTGTATAATGGCATGATCGCGCCGCTGGGGGCGATCGGCCTGAAAGGCGTTGCCTGGTATCAGGGCGAATCCGACGTTGACCTGCCCGGCTATGCCGACCGGATGCAGGCGATGATGGCCGATTGGCGTCGGCAGTTCGGGTCGCCCGACCTGCCCTTCGTCGCTGTACAACTGGCGGGCTATGGCGATCCGGCCACGACGCCGGTGGACAGTGGCTGGGCGGTGATGCGGCAGGTGCAATATCAGGCGATGGCGCGGGACGATCATGGCGGATTGGCCACCGCGATCGACCTGGGCGATCCGTTCGATATTCATCCGGGCGAGAAGCAGGAAGTCGGCCGCCGGCTGGCACGGGCGATGCGGGCGGTCGCCTATGGCGAGCCGATATCCCGCACCGGGCCGCAGGCCGCGCGGGCGACCGCCACGGCCGATGGTGGTGCGGTGATCGACTTTACCGGGCTGACCGGCGGGCTGCACACGCGCAGCGCGGCGCAGGCGATCGGCTTTGAACTGTGCGGGGCGGCGGCAGGCAGTTGCCGCTTCGTGAGCGGCAGGATCGAAGGCGGGCGCGTGATCTTGAACGGGGATGGCCAGCCAGCGGTCCGGGTACGCCATGCCTGGGCCGGGTCGCCGGTCGTCAACCTCTATGATGAGGCGCCGTTGCCGGTGGGATCGTTCGAACTGCCGATCCTGCAGATGCGCTAAAGTACGATGCGTTTAGGTTGCCCCGCTCCGTCCTTGCGCGCGCAGGACGGAGCGGGGCAATCCGTGTCAGGCGCGGTCCGCCGGGGGCTGATCGATCGGGATGTTCAGCGGGTTTCGATGCTGCGGACGCCATAGAGGACGCTCTTGCCCTTGAGCGCGGTCAGCGTGACGGTGGATTGCGCCGCCTGGGTCGGGGGCAGCGGATAGTCGGCCACCAGCCATTCGTTCCGGGCACGCCGTTCGCGTCGTTCGACCGCGACCTCCCGACCATCGACGCTGATCCGCATCATCCTGTCCGTGTCGTTGCCCCAATAGATGATCTGGAGCGTGGCGGGGCCGGGGCGGCGCTGGATGGTGAACCGCATCTGCGCGCCTTCAGGCAGGGTACGGCTTTTCCTGCCGTAAAATTCGCCGCTTGCGCCGGCGGTGGCGGCAAGGGCGTGGTCGCGTTCGGGCTGCATTTCGCCGATATGGAAAATGTCGATCGTGCGGCGGGCCAGGTCCGCGCGGGCGGCTTCGGCAGCCTGATAGGCGGTGCGTTCCCTGGCCCAGCTTTCCGGCGTGAAGGTGCGGAAATAGACGGCCGCGCGCCGGTCATAAAGCGGGTAGAAGGGCATGAGGCGATGCTGTTGCCCCAGTACGTCGGTCGTCCGGTAGCGGTGCGGCTGGTTTTGCGGGATCAGCGCGTCGCGGGGGTCGCTGCGCATCAGCAGGGCGGGGGCAGGACCGTCGAACCGGGCATCGGCGGCACCCAGATCGGCCGCCAGCGCCAGGGGGCCGCTCATATAGGCACAGGTGTCGGGCGCGCCCGGCAGCGGTTCGGCGCGCAGCGTCATGGGGATGGTGATCGCCACGCGATCGCCCGTGCGCCAGCGCCGCCCGATCCGCCAATAGCCGTCCTGCACGTCCGCGTCGACCGGCCCGCCATTGAGGGCGATGGTCGCGCCATCGGCCCAGGCCGGGCGACGGATCGCGAGAGAAACGGGACGCCGGGGCGCGCGGGTGATGGTCAGGGTGACGGCCCCGTCCTGCGGATAGGCGGTGTCGAGGTCGAGCATCATCCCGTCCGGCAGATCGAGCGTCGAGGGGATGAAGAGATTGACGAACAGCGTCGATCCGTCATGCCAGTAAATGGAATCGGCATGTTTGGCATGGCTTTCCATGCCCGATCCGACACAGCACCAGAAGCTGGCGTCGGGCGTGGAATAGTCGCGCCTGGCGCCCGCCTCCATCGGCATGAAATAGACGAACTGGCCGGTGTCGGGCCGCTGGTGCGCGAGCATATGGTTGATTTGCGTGCGTTCATAATAATCGAACCAGTCGCCGCTGGGGGACCAGCTATAAAGATGACGGGTCAGTTTGAGCATATTGTAGCTGTTGCACGCTTCGCAGGTGGCCGTGGTCAGTTGTTCACCCTGCCGGTCGGGCTGGCCGAAATGTTCACGTTCCGAATTGCCGCCGATGACATAGCTGTGGTGGTCGAGGACCGTGCGATGGAAGAAGCGCGCGGCATCGGCATCCTGCGGGTTGCCGGTCAGTTCGTGCAGCCGGGCGAGGCCGATGATCTTGGGAATCTGCGTGTTGGCGTGCAGCCCGGCCAGCCTGTCCTGCCCCCGGACCAGCGGATCGACAATGGCATGATGCCGCAATCTTTCCGCGACGGCGCGCCAGCGGGGGTCGCCTGTCAGTGCATGGAGTTCGGCATAGCTTTCCAGGATGCCGCCATGTTCGACCGACAAGATCCGTTGCACCTGATCGTCCGACAGGGCCTCCACGATCGTCGCGAAATAGGCGGCGATGCCGCGCACGATCGGCAATGCGGCCTGGCGCCCGGCCAGGCGATGCGCGTCGATCAGGCCGGCCATGATCTTGTGCAGGGCGTAAATCGGCACCCAGGCACCGTTGAGTTCCCAGGTCGTGCGGATATCGCCGCGCCGCAATTCCTCGAACACGATTTTGCCCGGCACGGCGCGGCCGTCGCGCAGGACCGTCATGCCGCCCAGATAGCCGTCGCCCCCGGCCGCCTGTATCCGCTGCATCGACGCCAGCGTGCGGTCAAGGATGGCGGTCAGTTCCGGGTCGCCGCTGTTGGCGATCATCAGCGCCATGGCGGACATCCAGTGGCCCAGCGTATGGCCCGCGATACTTTCGCTTTCCCAGCCGCCATAGATCGGGGCGGGGGCGGGCAGGCCGGCGGAGACATAGAAATTATGCAGCAGCCGTTCGGGATCGAGCGACAGGAGGTAGCGCCGGTTGGCGGCCATGGCGTCGGCATAGGGCGAGGGTTTGAGCGTGACGTTGCGGGCAGGCACCGGCGCGACCCGCCCCGGCCCGCGCCGGGGGACGGCACGCAGCAGCGCCGGCGACAGGAGCGCGAACAGACTGGCCGACGACAATATCGTCCGGCGGCTGATGACGGTGATCATGTGGATATCCTCTTGCGATCTGATGGCATCTGCCCGGTCAGCGACGCAGGGCGGCATCGCCCCAGGTCACAGGGACGGCATTGCCCTGAACGGAGTCAGCGCGGGCGACGAGTTCGATGATGGCGACGCCGCTGACATCTGCGGCCAGCGACTGCGGCGCGTCGCCCCGGCGCAGGGGCGTCGTGCCGGCCAGCGGCTTGCCATCCCCGTAGAGGAAGAAGCGCACCGTCTGCCGGCCGTCGAGCGCGCTGTCGTCCACGCCGACGCTGGCGGTGAAGCGGGCGAAACCCTGGTTGCGCACTTCCAGCCGGGAATTGGCGAGGACGCCGATGCCGGACGCAAAGCCCTTTCCACCGACGACCAGCGGCTGGTCATAGGGCGTGGCATCCGGCATCGCCCCGCCCCAGCCCGCGTAGATCGGGCGCTCCCCTATGCCGCGCGTGCCGCGCCAGCCGGGGATGGAGCGGTAGATGGTGGGATCGGGCTGGGGATGGACGACACCGTCGACGGCCGGATTGACGATGGCGGGCTGTTCGGAAAGATAGACGCCATCGGCCAGGGCGCGGGTGCCCGTCGCACGGAACACCAGCGTCTGGCGCGGTTCGACGCGCATGTGCATCTCCCCGGTGAAGGCGCTTGCGGTCCCGGTCCACAGGTCGGTGATGGCGATGCTGCGATCCGCCAGGAATTTCAGGTGATCGGCGGTCAGCACCGCGTCCACCGGGGCGATGCCGCGGTTGAACAGGGCAACCGCCTTGTCGCCATTGGCCAGCGTCTTGACCAGAATCTGAAGGCTGTCGCTGTCGAAGGCCAGGATGGCCTGATGACCGGCGGGATCCTGATTGAGGGCGATGAGGCCGGTGTTGCCGAAAATGTCGAGCAGGGGCCGGGGCGTCGTGCGCAGGTCCGCGCCGATCAGCAGCGGTGCGTTCATCATTGCCCAGAGCGCGAAATGGGACCGGGCTTCGGTCAGATGATCGACATCGAAATCGCCAGCCCCGATGAAGAGCATGTCAGGATCATTCCATGACCCCGGATGCGCGTAGAATGCGCGGCGGACGGCGCTGTCATAATTGGTGAGCATCCGGCTCCAGTCGGATGATATGTCATCGCTGGTGCGCGAGATGTTGCCAACATCCTTGCCCCAGGCGCGGACGTTGGCGCTGCCCCAGATGCAGAGCGAGAGGAGATAGTCGCCATCGGGATTGTGGCGGCGGAGCGACTGGTTGATGTCGGCGAACAGCGCCTGGACCGCCGGGATGTTCGAACGGGTGATCGCGCTCTGGTCGATGAGCGGCGCGAGCGCGCGGAAGCGCCCGCTGGTCACGCGCGGTGCATCGGCGGCGAAGGCGCGAATGCCGCAGCCGTCGACCTTGATCGCGTCGAACCCCCAGTCCGCGAAGAACAGGCGGATGTCCTGGTCGATATGGCCATACAGGCCGACTTCGCGTTCGGCCACGCTGCCTTCGGGCAACTGGGCGGGGCCGGTGGCATAGGCCTGCGAACAACTGTTGCGGCCAAGGTCGGAATAGATGCCCGCCTTGAACCCCATGGCGTGGAGCTTGTCGGTCAGGGGGCGGAAGGAGGGGTCGCCCCGCCCGGTGCGGGCGGACGGGAATTTGTCCGCGCGGATCATCAGCCGTCCGTCACGGGTGCGGCGCTGGAGCCACCAGCCATCGTCGATGTTGATATAGCGATAGCCCTTTTGCGCCAGCCCGCTATCGACGATGCGCCGGGCCGATCCCATCAGCTTGGCTTCGTCTATTTCGGTCGCGAAGGCGTTCCAACTGTTCCAGCCCATGGGCGGCAGGGCGGCCTGGCCCGCCTGATAGGCGCTCCAGCGGCCGGCAGGCGTGAGCGGATCGGGGCCTTGGGCCGATGGCGGACTTTGCGTTGACGGACTTTGGGCCGATAGGGCCGTCCCGGCGCACAGGAGGGCGAGGGGCAGCAGGGCGCGGCGCAGGGTCATGAAAAGTCCTTCAAGGTCAGTGTGACCGGCGTGCCGGCCGTGAGGGACAGGGTGCAGGTTCGTCCATTGAGGCGGATGCGTCTGTCCCCGTCGCGTTCGGGCCGCAGCATCGCCCGTTCCAGACGGCCATCACGCCACATTATGTCCACGGCGCATCGGTTGCGGGCGCGCAGGCCGGTGACATGGCCGGTCGGCCAGGCGCGGGGCAAGGCGGGCAACAGGTCGATCCTGTCGCCATGGCTGTCCATCAGCATTTCGACAATGCCCGCCGCACCGCCGAAATTGCCGTCGATCTGAAAGGGCGGATGGGCGTCGAACATGTTGGGATAGGTGCGTTCCGGGCCGAGCAGAAAGCGCAATATGGCGTGGGCATGGTCGCCCTGCCGCAACCGCGCCCACAGGTTGATGCGCCAGGCGGTGGCCCAGCCGGTCGCCCGGTCGCCCCGGATATCAAGCGTCCGTCGCGCCGCCGTCGCAAGATCGGGCGTGCCGTCCGGCGTGATCTGGCGCGACGGGTGGAGGCCATAGAGATGGGAGACATGGCGGTGATCCTGCTCCGGTGCGTCGGCGTCCCAATCCTGCTGCCATTCCTGCAACTGGCCCTGGCGGCCGATGCGATAGGGGGCAAGGCTGGCGCGGGCGGCCGCCATCTCCGCAACGAAGGCGGCGTCGACGCCCAGGATGGCGGCGGCCGCCATCGTCTGCGCGAACAGGTCACGCAATATCGCCATGTCCATGGTTGGCCCGGCGCACAGGGTGCCGCCATGGCCGTGCGGGTTTTCGGGGCTCATCGACGGGTTGGTGACGAGGAAGCCGGTCATGGGATCGCGTTGCAGCGTATCGAGGAAGAAACGCGCCGCGCCCGCCATCAGGGGATAGATGGACGCGAGATAGGCAGCGTCGCGATTATAATCATAATGATCCCACAGATGCGTGCACAGCCATGCGCCGCCGGTCGGCCACAGGCCGAACTGCGCGCCGTCGATCGGGGCGGTGGCGCGCCACAGGTCGCTATTGTGATGGGCGACCCAGCCGCGCGCGCCATACATGGACCGGGCGGTGCGCGCGCCGGTGACGGCCAGGTCGCGCACCATGTCGACCAGGGGCGTCACACATTCGCCCAGGGCCGTGGGTTCAGCGGGCCAATAATTCATTTCGGTGTTGATGTTGATCGTATATTTGGAACCCCAGGGCGGATTGAGGCTGTCGTTCCACAGCCCCTGAAGATTGGCGGGCTGGCCACCGGGGCGGGACGAACAGATCAGCAGATAGCGGGCATAGTGGAAATAGAGGGCGGCGAGCGCTGGATCATCGCTGGTCTGGGAGGCGGCGATGCGTTCGTCGGTGGGCAGCGCCGCTGCGGGCGTGGTGCCCAGGTCCAGGCGGACGCGGCGGAACAGGCGCTGGTGCGCGGCGGCGGTGTCGGCGGCCACCGCGGCAAAAGAGCGGGCGCGCATTTTGGAGAGGGTCGCGGCGGTCGTGGCGAGCGGGTCGCCGCTGATGTCATCGAACCTCCTGTAGCTGGTCGCCATGGCGATGAAGAGGGTCACGGCCTGCGCGCCACGGATGCGGAGGCGGCCGTCGGGGCCGTGGGTGGCGTGGCCGCTTTCCACCTGCGCCGACAGGCGGGCGGCGAAGCGCATGGCCCCCTCCATGCCCCCGGACGCGCCGTTGCGCCCGGTCATCAGCAGGCCGCCGGGTCCGTCCGCCACGACCTGAACATCGCGCTGGGGCGAGCGCAGGCCGATATCGACGTTGATCCGCCCTGCGCCGGTTGCCGACAGGCGCAGGGCGATGACCTGATCCGCAGGCGAGGCGACGATTTGCCGCACATGGCCCGTGCCGCCGGCCTGGAAACGGGTGGTCGCCATTGCGGTGTCGAGATCGAGCGCGCGGTGATAGCCGCTGGTCGTCCCAAGGCCGGGAAAGTCCAGGATCAGATCGCCCAGCGTCTGATAGGGCATTTGCGTCAGGGGCTTGCCTATCAGCATCTGGTTGGCGAGCGCTTCGGCCTCCGCGATCTTCCCGTCGAAGATCAGGGCGCGGACCTTGGGCAGCATCGCCTGCGCGTCCGGGTTGACGGGATCATAGGGCTGGCCCGCCCAGAGGGTGCTTTCGTTGAGTTGCAGCCGTTCCTGCGCGATCCCGCCAAAGACCATCGCGCCAAGGCGGCCATTGCCGATCGGCAGGGCCTGGGTCCATTGTGCGGCCGGCTGCCGATACCAGAGGCGCAGCGGGTGGGGCGTGCCGGGGGCGCCCTGCGCTGGCAGCCGGGTCGCGAGCGTCGCCGTGCCCGCCGCCAGCGTCGCCATGGTTTCGCGCCGACTAAGGCTCATGGCTGCACTCCGGCCGGCAGGGTCATGAGGGTGAAGCTGTCAATGTCGAGATAGCCGCCCGTGGGCGCGGGATTGTAGCAGGAAAGGGCGATCTGCTGTCCCTGGAAGGTGCCGGTGCGCCAGTCGAAGGCGAGTGGGAAGGAACCGCCCACATCGGTCCAGCGGCGGTTGTCGAGGCTGTAGGCGGTGCGCCCCTGGCTGGTGTTGAAATCCATGTCGACGCGCAGCCACAGCGTCCGCCCCCGGATCGGGATGGACGGGACGCGGACCTGCGTTTCGGGGCCAGCGGTCGTGGACCCGGTGAGTTGCATCCGCAGGGCGCGGGCGCCGCGCACGCCGCCGACCACCGACAATTGGGCGTTATATTTGCCCAAGGTGCCAAGGCCGCATATGTCGCCGGGCCTGATGCCGCCAATGTCCGCCTTCATCACGGCGCGGGCGCGTGGTCCCTGCGCCTTTTGCGTCAGCGTGTTGCGGGCGGTCCAGATGCCGTCCGCCTGGGTGGCGTGCAGGCGCAGAAAGCCGGGGCGCTGCCCCAGCGACCATCGGCTGTCGTCGGGATTGTGGTTCCATTGCCATTGCAAGCCGAGCCTGGCCGCGGAAAAATCATCGGATGACGGTGGTTCGGCAAAGGGATGGCCCGCAATGGGCTTGCGCGAGCGGGCGGGGACATGATCGGGATTGTCGGGCGTGCCCCACCAGGGCCATTCGTCCTTCCAGAAAATCGGGCTGATATTGGTCATGCGCCCGATCGCGCCGGCATCCACCATGACGAAGCCGTACCAGTTGCCATCGGCCATATCGACGATCGCGCCCTGATGGCCGCCGCTGCTGTCGTCGATGGAAGGCTTGGTTTCCCATGGTCCCCACAGGCTGCGGGACCGGGACACGGTCATCGCCAGTTTGGACGGGATCGCATTGAAGAGATAATACCAGCCATTGTGCCGGATGATCTTGGAGCCTTCCGCGCCCTTGTTATAATAGGTTTTCCGGGCGGCGGTGACGGTGGAAAGATCCTTGTCCAGCGTCAGCAGCGTGACCGTGCCATCGGTGCCGATCGAGGTGCCCAGATAGGCGGTGCCATCCGCATCGATGAAGAGCGCGGGGTCGAACGCTTCGCGATCCAGTTCCCTGTAGGTCCAGGGGCCGTCGATCCTGGCGGCGCGATAGATGCGGGTCTTGTGCCCCACCGGCGTCACGGCGAGGTAGAAGAGGCCGTTGTGGAAGCGCAGGCTGGCGGCGTAGAAACCGTGGCGATAGCTGCCGCCCTGTTTGAGGTCATAGCGCAGATCGCCGTCCAGCCGGTCGACCACATGGGTGGCGATGCGCCAGTTCACCAGATCCTTTGAATGCAGGATGGTGACGCCGGGCGCATTGGCGAAGGTCGTGGTGACGCAATAATAATCGTCACCCACGCGGATGATGTCAGGATCGGGATAGTCGGCGAACAAGACCGGGTTGCGATAGGTGCCGTCACCCTGGTCGGCGCGCCACACCTGCGCGGGCAGGGCGGCGGCGGTCATGCCGGTGGCGAGGGCAAGAGCGAGGCGGAGCGTCAACCTGGGCGTCATCGCCATCTCCTCAGGCGCCGGGCGCATAATGATAGGGACCGACCACCGTACCGACGAAGCCGCCCGCTTTCTTCGTGCTGAGCAACGTCGCGTCCATATCGGCCTTGAGCGTGCGGGTCTTGCCGCCGACGCCATAGTCGAACGCCATGGTGCCGCCGGTGATGCGCATGGTGAGCGTGACCGGGCCGTTGGTGCGGACGGGCGCGGCAGCGACCAGCGTGTCGGCGTCCGCCGCATCGCGGGTGTAGAGCGCCACCACCGGCTTGCCGGACAGGCGCGTCAGGCCGAAGAAGAGGTTGCTGCGGTCGCTCTGCACGGCGGCGAGGCCCGCACGGTCACCATCCGTGACCGGCGTGTAGCGCAAGGTGGTGGAGATGGTGGCGGTGGCATGCTGCTGGCGCCGGCCGATGAAGGCGGGCACGCCGTTCAGGTCGCCGATCGGCGCGCCGCTATCCAGTTCCAGCGCGCCGCCGGCCAGGCGGTAAAAGGGATGGCGCGGCGTGCGGATGCCGATCCACTGCATCGACAGCGCCTTGCCGTCGAATTCGTCACGATAGGCAAAGTCGCCGCTGGTCGGCAGCGGGGGTTCGGCCTGGCCCGGACTGGGCGGGGCTGAACGGGATGGGGCGGGCAGGCGCGGGGCGGTGGCGACATGGGGAATCGCCTGTCCCTGGGGCAGGATGATCGGCCAGCCATCCTGCCATGTCACTGGCAGCAGGAAGGTTTCGCGGCCGATATTATAATAGTCGCCGGCATAGGGCCGCACGGCAAGGAAGGTCGCCCACCAGTCGCCAGCCTGTGTTTCGATCAGCGTCGCATGGCCCGCCGACCCGATCGGGTGCGGGCGGGCGGGGTCGAGATCGCGCTGGGTCAGGATGGGGTTGCCCGCGAACGGGACATAGGGGCCGCGCAAGTCCCTGGCGCGCAGCACCACCTGCGAATGGTTGACGCTGGTGCCGCCTTCGGCCGCGGTCAGATAATAATAGCCGTCCTTGCGGAAGATATGGGGGCCTTCGATCCAGACCGGCTTTTTGCTTATGTCCACCCCGCCATTGATCAATTGCGTGCCGGGACCGACCATCCTGCCCGCGCGCCAGTCATATTCCTGGATCCAGATGGCGCGATGGCCGGCATAACGGGGCGTTTCATCGGGCGCGCGATTATTGACGATATAGGCCCTGTCGCCTTCCCAATAGAGGGACGGGTCGATGCCTTCGAACGGCAACCAGATCGGGTTCGACCATGGCCCGGCAGGGTTGCTGGCCGTGATGACGAAATTGCCGCCGCATTCGACACATGTATTGACGATGTAGAACAGGCCGTCGTGAAAGCTGATGTCGGGCGCGAACACGGCTTGCGAAATATGACGGCCGGTGAAATCCAGTTGTTCGGGCCGGTCGATCGCATTGCCGATCTGGGTCCAATTGACCAGATCCTTCGACCGGAAAATGGGCAGTCCGGGAAAATGGGCGAAGGAGGAATTGACGAGATAATAGTCGTCCCCGACCCGCGTGACGGCAGGGTCGGGATAATAGCCCGACAGGATCGGGTTGCGATAGTCGCCGGGCCTGACCGGGCGTGGATCGGTGGCCTGCCCCTGATAGGTGAAGCGTTCGAAGCGGGCGGGCGCCGCCTGGGCCGGCGCGACGGCGAAACCGGACAGCGACATGGACAGCAGGATGGCGGTCGAAAACCGGAAGGTCCGGGGCCGGTGCGGCATGGCTGTCTCTCTCCTTGAACCTGTCGTCCTGTGGCCGACCTGAATATTGATAACGCTAACATTCCAGAATGTCGAGGCAGGCCGGTGGCAGCCCGTTCCCGGCAGATGGTTACTGGCAGATAGTTACTGGCGACGGACCGTGGCGGTGACGCCCGCGTCCGTCTGGACGACCGGCTTCATCGTCCCGTCCGCATTATAGTCCAGCCGCTCGACCGTCACCGCGCGCCGGCCGATGGCGCCGTTCAGATCGCCGATCGACAGTGCGGCATTGTGCAGGAACAGATACCAGTCGCCCTTGAACTGCGCGATGCCGGGGTGGATGGTGAAGCTATATTTGCCGGACCCCGTCAATGTGCCGCGATAGGTCCAGGGACCAGCGGGCGCGGTGGCGGTGGCATAGGACACACGCTCGTCCCGGTGGGTCGCCCGGTCGAGCGAGGCATAGGTCAGATAATAGAGGTTGCCGCGCTTGTGCAGCCAGGGGCCTTCCTCGAAATGGGGCGGGGTGATCTCCGTGATCGGCCCATCAATCTCGATCATGTTGGGCTTGAGCCGGGCGATATAGCATTGCCGGTTGCCCCAGGCGATCCAGGTCGTGCCATCGTCGTCGGTAAAGACGGTAGGGTCGATATCCTCCCAGCTATGCGTGCCCTTGGGCGTCATCTGGTTGGTGATGAGCGCGCTTCCCCTGGCATCGACGAAAGGCCCTGTGGGCGTATCGGAAACGGCGACCGCGATGGCCTTGCCCGGATGGCTGTCGTCATGCTCGACCGCGGCATAGAACCAGTATTTGCCGTTCCTGTAGATGGCCTGGGACGCCCAGGCGTCCTTTTTCGCCCATTTGAAATCGGCCACATGCAGGATCGGCCCATGATCGGTCCAATGCCGCATGTCGGTGGTCGAATAGACCAGCCATTCGCGCATGGTGAACATTTCGTCCCGCTGCGCCTCGTCATGGCCGACATAGAGATAGAGGCGGTCGCCCACGACCAGCGGCGCGGGGTCGGCGGTGAACCTGTCGCGGATGATGGGGTTGGCGCCCGCCGGCTGACCTTGCGCCAGCGCCGGTCCGGCGATGGTGAGGAGAAGCGGCAAGGCAAGCGATCGGAACATGGATAGTCCTTTTCGGAAATGTGCGGATGCGCGCGATCAGCCAGGGCCGGCGCGGCGCAAGCCGGGGGGCGATGGGCCATGCCGGGTATCGCGATCCATCCTATGGAAACTTTGCGGCAGGTCAATAACTCACACAAATAAATTCCGTCATGTCCGGATCATCTGGATGGCGACCGGACCGGAGGATCGGTGCCGGGCGGCCCATGACGCCCGCCATCCTGCCGCAGACCGGCCCGGCATGGCGGCATCCGGGGGTTTCGGGGCATGGCCGGCCATCTTTCCCCTTTGCCCGGCTGTCCCCTTGGCCTAGGTCGATAAGCCAGAGTTGAGGCAGGGGATTGAGATGGCAAGAACCGATCGGCCGGGACGGGGCGCCACCATTGTCGATGTGGCGGCGCGGGCGGGCGTGTCGTCGATGACGGTATCGCGCGTCATCAACGGGCGCGCCGGGGTCAGCACCCAAACCCGTGCCGCCGTGGAAGCGGCGATCAAGGCGCTGGCCTATACGCCCAATGTCGCGGCGCGCAATCTGGTGACATCGACCGAATTGCGGATCGGCGTCCTGTATTCCAATCCCAGCGCCGCCTTCATGAGCGATTTCCTGACCGGCGTATTCGAGGAGGCATCGGCACGGGGCGCGCGGCTGGTTTTGCTGAAGGGGGAAGGTGGACGCGCGCCTGCCGTCGATGCGCTGGAGGATCTGCTGTCATCGGGCATCAGCGGGGTGTTGCTCGCCCCGCCATTGGGCGAGGCGCCCGACGTGCTGCGGGTGTTGCGCGATGCAGGGTGCGTCATGGCGACCGTCGGCGCCTATCAGTCGCCCGACACCATCTGCGTCCGCAT
This sequence comes from Sphingobium cyanobacteriorum, assembly GCF_030580935.1. Taxonomy (GTDB): domain Bacteria; phylum Pseudomonadota; class Alphaproteobacteria; order Sphingomonadales; family Sphingomonadaceae; genus Sphingobium; species Sphingobium cyanobacteriorum. The sequence continues at coordinate 117,503 of NZ_JAUQOM010000008.1, forward strand.
CGATGACCGTGCCGCATCCTACCAGATGACCCGTTTCCTGCTGGACCTGGGGCATCGGCGGCTGGGTTTCATCCTGGGCAATCCCGACCAGGCCGCCAGCGCCGAGCGGATGGCCGGATTTTATGCGGCGGTCCGTGAAACCGGCGGCGTGACGGTGCAGGTCGTGCAGGGCGACTTCACCTATATGTCGGGACTGGCCGCCGCCGAACAATTATTGGGCGCCAGCGCGCCGCCGACCGCGATCTTCGCCAGCAACGACGACATGGCCGCGGCGGTCGTGTCGGTCGCGCATCGCCGTCACCTGGACGTGCCGAGCGAACTGACCGTGGCGGGTTTCGACGACACGACCGCAGCGATCACATTATGGCCGCCGCTCACCACCATCCGCCAGCCCGTGCGCGCCATGGCGGCCGAAGCGTTGAGCCTGCTGATCGCCGAAATCGGATTGCGGGGGCGCAAATCCCGCGTGCCGCGCGAACGGATACTGGACCATGAACTGGTGGAACGTCAGTCGACCGGGACGCTGCGGCCATCCCCTTCTTCATAAAGGAAGGTGGAAAAGTCGGCAGGCATCGCCGCGCCCGACAGATCCTGGCACGCCATGCCGACGAAGGCGCCGGTGAAATTGGGCAGGCCGGGGCATGTCACCTCGTCCGACAGGATGCTGGCGTCATAGGTGCGCGGCAGATGTTGCCAGGCGGCCATGGCGGACGGCCGCCAGGCGAAGGCAAGGGCGTCGCCATCCACATCCAGGCGCAATTCGATCGGGCCGGGCGGCAGCGGCGTGATCACGTCCAGCAGGATATTGTCCTGATCCGGCGATGCGACCATCAGTTGGAGCAGGCGGATGCCTTCATCCGTGCTGATGTGCAGATAATAGAATTTCGTGCTGTTATAATAATAGATGAGGCCGGCCGCCTGCTGGAAACTGGTGGGTTCGAACGACAGGCAGGTGCGGGCGGTGAAACGGAAACAGGTCTGGCGTCGCGCCACCAGCGCCTGTTCGAACAGGCTGCCGACCGTTTCACGACCATAGAGGCGCAGACAGCCTGGGCGCGCGGTCAGGCTGAACAGGCGATCGGGGAAGGGAGTGCGGAGCCACTGGAATTCTTCGGGTAATTGCGCGCCATCGAAGTGCCCGTCCCACAGGCGCGCCGGCCAGGGCGCGGCGGGCAGCGGCGGCGCGGCCGGGGACGGATCGGGCCGCGCATCGCCCGCCAGCGTCCTCAGCCAGCCGTCCGCATCCCACCGCATCGGCTGGATCGCGGTTTCGCGCCCCATGACGCATCGTTCGCGGCCGGGCAGGGGGCGGCCGCACAGATAGGCGATCCAGGGCGTGCCATCGGCCAGTTCGACCAGATCGCCATGGCCCGCGCGGGTGATCGCGCCCTGTTTGCGACCGGCCCCGGCCAGCACCGCGCCATCGGGATGGACGGTGTAGGGGCCGGAAAGGGTGCGTGACCGGGCCATGACCACGGCATGATCCCATCCGGTGCCGCCTTCGGCGACCAGCAGATGATACCAGCCGTCGCGCTTGTAGAGATGCGGTCCTTCGGTAAAGCCCCGCTCCGTTCCCCGGAAGATCCGTGTCGGCTCCCCCACCAGCGCCATGGTCCGCCGGTCGAATTCCTGCATCTGTATGCCCGCGAAGCGGCCCTGGCCGGGTCGATGATCCCACAGCATGTTGAGCATCCAGCTACGCCCGTCATCGTCATGGAACAGCGACGGGTCAAAGCCGCTGCTGTTGAGATGCACCGGGTCGGACCAGTCGCCATCGATGCGGTCGCAGGTGACGACATAGTTGGGAAAGTCGCGCAACGACACGCCCTTCGCGCCGTTGACGGTGGTGGCCCCGTAGCGTTTGACATCGGTGAACACCAGCCAGAAGCGGCCATCGGCATAGCTGAGGTCGGGCGCCCACACGCCGCAGGAATCGGGATCGCCCCGCATGTCGAGCTGGGCGGCGCGGGCGAGGGGGCGCGCGGCGAGGCGCCAGTGCACCAGGTCGCGGCTGTGATGGATCTGAACGCCGGGGAACCATTCGAATGTCGATGTGGCGATGAAGATGTCGTCACCGACGCGCACGATCGACGGATCGGGATTGAACCCCCGCAGGACCGGATTGGAAATGTCGTTCATTGAGGCTTGCGTACCAATGTCCATAGAAGGGCGGCGCCGACCAGATCGAGCACGCCAAGAAGGATGAAGAAGGGCGTATAGCCGACCTGGTCGACCATCTGCCCAAGCAGCAATGTGAACAGGAGCACGCCCAGATTGCCGGCCAGCCCGGCCATGCCGGTGGCGGTCGCCACCGCGTTGCGCGGGAAAAGGTCGGACGCCATGGTGATGACCGTGACCGACAGCGTCTGATGGGCAAAGCCGCCCAGGCACAATAGCGCGATCGCCGCATAGGGATTGGTCGCCATGCCGACGAACGCCATGCCGGTCATCATGACCGCGCCCAGGGTGAAGGCCCAGCGGCGGGCATCGATCAGGTTCACGTTCCGGCGCTGGAGGAAGGCGACGACGGCGGGGCCGAACAGGCATCCCATGTCGGCCGCCAGGAAGGGGAGCCAGGCGAACAGCGCGATCTGTCCCAGGTCGAAGCCGCGCACCCGCGCCAGATAGAGCGGCATCCAGAAGGACAACATGCCCCAGACCGGATCGGCGAGCATCCGGGGCAGGGCGATGCCCCATAATTCGCGTTGCCGCACCATGGCGCGAATGGATGGACGCTCCGCCCGCGCGGCAAGGCGCGCTTCCTGGCCGCTGAGGATATAGGCGCGTTCCGGCGCGCGCAGGCGGCGATGCCGCGCGGGTGTTGCATAATAGAAGAACCAGAGCAGCGCCCAGACGAGGCCGATGCCGCCGGCGATGACGAAGGCCAGGCGCCAGCTATGCATCATGACCGCCCAGGCGACCAGCGGGGGGGCAAAGACCGCGCCGAAGGACGCGCCGATATTGTAGATGCCGCCCGCAGCGCCCCGTTCCTTTGCAGGGAACCATTCCGCCACCAGCTTTTGCCCGGCCGGTTGCGCCGACCCTTCCGCCAGGCCCAGCAGGCCGCGCAACGCCGCGAAGCCGAACCAGCCATGCACGAAGCCATGGGCCATGGTGATGATGGACCAGGCCGCGACGCACAGGGTGAAACCGATCCGCAGGCCGACACTGTCGAGGAAATAGCCGGCCGCCGGTTGCAGCATCACGCCAAGCTGGAACGCGCTGGTGATCCAGCTATACTGGACGTTGCTGATCGCCTGTTCGGTCAGGATGACGGGCGCGGCGACGCCCAGTACCGACCGGGACAGATAGTTGATCACCATCGCGCCGACAAAGAGGCCGATGATGGTCCAGCGTATTGCGCCGATGCGCCCGCCCGTCACGACAGCCGCCTGATAACGTTAACATGCCGATTGCGGCGCGCGCATGAGATATGCGCCGAAGGGCATGCCCCCGCGCCCCCACTTTGCACCATGTCCAGTTGCCGCTCCACCGCCAAGCCACCCATCCTCTCAAACTCGTCTTGTCTGAGTATTGACAAGAAAGGCGGAAGATATCAATAGGCGTTGTTAGCGCTAACTATCTTTCTGTCGAGTCTCTGTCATGAGCACTGGGCAAAGGGGCGTGGCTCCGGGGCGATGGCTCTGCAATGCATTCAAAGCAGGATTTGGGGAGAGAGATATGTCAGGTTTCCATTCACGCATCGCCACGGCGCGCACCCGTTTTGCGATGGCCAGCATAGCGGCGGTTTCCGCCTGCCTGATGACGACGCCGGCACTGGCGCAGGCGCAGGCGCAGGCGCAGGCGCAGGCGCCGCAGGGCAATGAGCAGCCCGCCAACACCGCCGACATCGTGGTGACAGGTTCACGCATCAAGGCCAGCGGCTACACCGCGCCGACCCCGACGACGGTGATCGATTCGGGCGCGATCGAGGCGAACGCGCAGCCCAACATCTTCACCACCATCGCCCAGCTTCCCTCGCTTCAGGGATCAAGCGGCACCGCGACCAATACGTTCAGCACGTCGAGCGGCCAGCAGGGTCTCAGTTCCTTTTCGCTGCGCGGCCTTGGCCCGATCCGCACGCTGACCCTGCTGGACGGCCAGCGTGTCGTGGGCGCGAATGTGACGGGCGTGCCCGACATCAGCCTGTTCCCGCAATTGCTGATCCAGCGCGTCGACGTGGTGAATGGCGGCGCGTCGGCCTCCTACGGGTCGGATGCGGTCGGCGGCGTCGTCAACTTCATCACCGATACGCGGTTCAAGGGGTTCAAGGGCAATGTCCAGGGCGGCATCAGCGACTATGGCGACAATGAACAGGTCCTGGTCCAGTTGGCGGCGGGCACCAGCTTCGCCGACGATCGCATCCATCTGGTGGTCAGCGGCGAATATGCGAAGGAAGCAGGCGTCGGCGGCGGCGAATGGGGCATTGGCCTGGCCGGCGGGCGCGACTGGTTCAAGCAGACCAGCCTGATCGACCGCGGCATCACCAATGACGGATCGCCGCGCTTCGTGCTGCGCGACTTTGCCCAGGCGATCAACTACACCAAATATGGCCTGATCACGACCGGCCCGTTGCAGGGCACCGCATTCGACCAGAATGGCAACCCGTTCCAGTTCCAGTACGGGTCCAACGGCGTGCCCACGCGCGGCAACAGCAATGTGGTGACGGGATGCTTCCCCGGTTTCTGCCTGGGCGGCGACCTGTCGGGCAATGTCGATGCGGGCCGGTCGCTCCAGTCGGAAATCGAACGGATCAACACCTATACGCGGCTGGGCGTCGATTTCGCCGATAATGACGAACTGTATTTCACCTTCAACTTCGGCCAGGTGAAAACGCAGAACCAGCCGGTGGGCGGCATGAACAGGCCGGGCCTGACCATCCAGTGCGCCAATCCGTTCGTCCCCGCATCCATCAAGGCCGCATGCGCGACGGCGGGGATCACCAGTTTCGGCTATGGCACCAGCAACGCCGCGCTGGGCAATACGCAGGTCCATACCGACCGCCGCCAGTATCGCGCGGTCATCGGCGCCAAGGGCCAGTTCGACGCGATCGGCACCGAATGGACCTATGACAATTATTTCACGCACGGCACGAACTATACCGACATCGACGTGTCGAACATCCTGCTGACCAACCGTTTCAACGACGCGATCAACGCGACCACGATCAACGGCACGATCGTGTGCGCCAGCGCCACGGCGCGGGCGAACGGATGCCAGCCGCTCAACATCTTCGGCGGCAATCCATCGGCCGGGGCGCTTGCCTATATCATGCCGGAAAACGGCCCGTTCCAGCGGACGCGCCAGACGCAGGACGTGGTCAGCATCAACATTTCCGGTTCGCCGGTCGACCTGTGGGCCGGTCCGCTCTCGATCGCGTTCGGTGGCGAATATCGGCACGAATTCTACCGCGTGCGCGCCGACGCCTATGGCATGGGGTCCAACTTCGCGCCGAACACGGCGGACTATCCGTTCGATCCGACGCTGGGCGCGGGCGGCAACAACTGGTATGCGGGCAATTACAAGAGCGGCGGCGGCGCCTATAGCGTGAAGGAAGCCTTTTTCGAGGCGGACCTGCCCGTCATCAACAGCGACGCAATGGGCAAGGCCAGCATCAACGGCGCGGTGCGCGTGACCGATTACAGCACGGCGGGCGTCAACTGGACCTGGAAGCTCGGCGGCACCTGGAACCTGCCGATCGAAGGCTTCCGCCTGCGGGGCGTGACATCGAAGGATGTGCGTGCGCCCAATCTGTCGGAACTGTTCGCCGCGCCCGTCACCACGACGCTGCCCAACTTCTTCGATCCGTTCAGCGGCCGCAACGTGCTGGCGATCCAGAATGTGATCGGCAACACCAATTTGCGCCCGGAAACCGCGCGCAACACGACGGCGGGGATTGCCTTTTCCGGCGCATCCTGGCTGCCGGGGCTGAGCGTTTCGTTCGATTACTACACGATCAAGATCAAGGATGTCGTGTCCACGCTGGGCGCTGGCGATATCGTCAATCTCTGTTTCCAGAAGGTCGCGACCGAATTTTGCGACGCCTTCAACCTCAACAACCAGCAGGGGCCGAATTTCATCAACGTCCAGCCGTTCAACCTGGCGTCGTGGAAAACCAGCGGCTTCGATATCGAGGCAAGCTATCAGTGGCGTCAGCCGCTGGGCCTGCCGGGCACGCTGACCCTGCGCGCGCTGGCGACGCATGTTCGCGAATTCGTCGTCAATTCGGGCATCAAGGGCACGATCCCCAACGATCTGGCAGGGGTCAACACCGGCGCGACGCCTGACTGGAAATGGCTGGCGGTGCAAAATTACGAGACGGACAAATTCTCGTTCATGGTGCAGGAACGCTGGTTCAGCGACGGCGTGCTGGGCAATCAATATGTGGTCTGCAAGCCCGGTAGCTGCCCGCAGTCGACCAATAATGCGCCGACCATCGACCAGAATTTCATGCCCGGCGCATTTTATGTGGATATTGGCGGCACCTATAATATCACCAAGCAGGTGACTGCCTATGCCAAGGTCGACAATCTGTTCAACCGCGATCCGGCCAAGTCGCCCTTCTTCGTCAACCCGGCGCTGTATGACGTGGTGGGCCGCATGTACCGCGCGGGCGTGCGCTTCCGCTTTTGATCGACCGGGCAGGCCGGGTTGCACCGATCCGGCCTGCCCCCATCTACTGGGGAGAGGATCATATGAGACATTATGGCTTCATGATGCCAATGGCGGTTAACATCCCCCCGGCCGCCCTGCCGGCTGCCTCTCCCCCTTTTCCCGCGTTGATGGCGCGATAGTTTGACGGGCCATGGCATCATGGCCGTGGACATTGAAGGATCGGCCAGGACATGAAGCGGATGCGGCGGCTGAACTTGTGGCTGGGCCTGATCCTGAGCCTGTGCCTGGGCAGCGGCATCGCCGGATGGGCGGGCCTGGCGACCGCGCAACTGCCGCCGCTGCCCGACATTCCCCGCGTCCTGCCGCCCGACCGATCCGATGGCGGGCATTTCCGCGTGGTCATCCCCAATCGGCCCGACCCGGTGCCGCTGGTGCTGCACGTTTCCCCCGCAGGGTCGGATGCGGGCGACGGATCGGCCAGCCGGCCCTTTGCGTCCCTGACGCGGGCGCAGCAGGCCGTGCGCGCGCTTAACCTGGACCATGACGTGACCATATCCCTGGCGGCAGGCACATACCGGCTGGACGCGCCACTGCGCTTCACCGCCAGGGATGGCGGCCAGAATGGCCACAGGGTACGATGGGAGGGCGCGGCGGACCAGCCCAGCATCCTGTCGGGTGGCGCGCCAGTGACCGGCTGGCGACAGGTGGACAAGGCGCGCGACATATGGGCCGCCCGCGTCCCGGCGGGCAGCGATCCGCGCCAGTTGATCGTCGCAGGGCGACTGGCGCCACGCGCATCGGTTGAAATCCCGCGAACGGCGGTCGCCTTTCATCCCTGGGGGCTGGAAATCATGGACCCGGCCTGGCGCTTTCTGGCGCAACTGCCCGATCAGAAGCGGATCGAGGTGGAAGGCATGAGCTGGTTCACCCATCGCCATGCCATGGTGGACCATATCGAGGGCGACCGGATCGTGATGCAACAGCCGGGCTGGCGCAACAATCTGGTCGGATATGATACGATCGCGCGGCCGGTGTCGGCCGAAGTCGCGCGGATGTTCCTGGTGAACGCCCTGCCATTCCTGCGCGATCCGGGGCAATGGTTCGTCGATCCCAAAGCGGGCCAGCTTTATTACAAGCCCCGTCCGGGCGAGGATATGCACAAGATCGCGGTCATCCTGCCCCGCCTGGAGCATCTGCTGTCGATCGCGGGCAGCCAGGATGCGCCGGTGCGGGATCTGGAATTCCGCCGGTTGCAGTTCAGCCATACAAGCTGGCGCCAGCCATCGGGACCGCAAGGCTATGCCAGCCAGCAAAGCGGGGCCTATCTGGCGGGCGAAGTGGCCGATTATCCCGCCGACCCGATACGTGATTGCAGTTGGGGCTGCTGGTCGTTCGAGCGGATGCGCAACCAATGGCGCCAGCAGCCCGCCGCCGTGCAGGTGGCGGCGGCACGGCGGATCGTCTTTGATGCGGATCGTTTCACCCAATTGGGGCAAATCGCCCTGGGCATCGGCAATAACCCGGATGCCAATGCCAGCGGCGTCGGGCTGGGCGCGGCGGCGATCGAGGTGACGAACAGCGAATTTGCCGATCTGGCGGGCGGGGCGATCATGGTGGGCGGCGTGCAGCCGGACGCGCATCACCCGTCCCGCCCGGACATGGGATTGCGTGATATCGTTATACGCAACAACCGGATCGCGGGCATATCCCGCGATTACAAGGAACAGTCCGCCATCCTTGTCACCTATGCGTCCGGCACGCTCATCATGAACAACGATATCGCCGACACCCCCTATGACGGCATCGATGTCGGCTGGGGCTGGGGCGCGAACGATCCGGGCGGGAGCGCGGAATATGCGCGCAGGCAGCGCGGCTATTATGATCAGCCGGGCAACATCGTCTATGACACGCCGACGACCCTGCGCGACACGGTGATCATGGGGAACCGGGTGAGCCGCGTGAAACAATGGTTCCCGGACGGCGGCGCCATCTATCATCTGTCGGCCGATCCGGGCGCGCTGATCGCGGAAAATTACATATCCGACATTGCCGGATCGGGCGGGATCGCGATCTATCTGGATGAAGGGTCACGCTATGTGACGGTGCGCAACAACGTCATCGATCGCGTGGGCGGCGTCTGGCTGAACCTCAACAGCCAGTCCCATATCGCGCCCAGGCGCACCGCGCTGGACAATGTCGCCACAGGCAACTGGTATAATAGCGGCAGGCTCAATGGCGAATGGAGCGACTATCTGAACAATCGCGCCTTCGACAATATCGCGGTGACTGGCGCGCAATGGCCAGCGGGGGCAAAGGATGTGATCGACAGGAGCGGGGTTCAGCGGGCACCGCCGGATCGGCGCTGAACACACAGACCCTTTCACCGGGCCATGCTATATGATAGCGCTCCCAGATACTCAGGGGAGGGCCTAAGATGGGCGATGACGTGGCATCCTTGCTCGCGGGCATATTGGCCCCGCATGGGCCGGCGGTGGCGGCTAAGGCGTTCAGCTACACGCCCGGCGACTATAGCGTGCACTTCTTTCTGCAACTCGCGCTGATCATCGCCACCTGCCGCGGGGTGGGCTGGCTGGGCCGCACCTATCTGGGCCAGCCGCAGGTGGTGGGCGAAATGATCGCCGGCGTCATCCTGGGCCCGTCGCTCTTCGGGCTGGTGGCGCCCGGTTTGCAGGCCATGGTTTTTCCCAAAGAAACGAGCAGCATCCTCTACGCCGGGTCGCAACTGGGCGTCTCGCTATATATGTTCCTGGTCGGCCTGACGCTGCGGCTCGATCATGTCCAGGCCAAGATGCGCAATGCCGCCATGGTTTCGGCGGCCGGACTGATGGCGCCGTTCCTGATCGCGATCATGATCACGCCCGCCCTGTTGCGCGTGCCCGGCCTGTTCACAGATGGCTTGGGACAGGCGCAGGCGACCCTGTTCCTGGGGGCCTGCATCGCGCTCACCGCCTTTCCGATGCTGGCCCGGATCATCAACGAACGTGGCCTGGCCGACAGTCCGCTCGGCACGCTGTCCCTGACCGCAGGGGCGTTTGACGATGCCGCATCATGGTGTGTCCTGGCGATCGTGCTGGCGCTGGCAGGCGGCGGGAGCGCGATCGCCGTGGTGGCGATCGGCGGGACGATCCTCTACGCCGCATTTCTGCTGCTGTTCGGACGCAGATTGCTGGCGCCGCTGGGGCGGGCGGTCGAGGCGCGGGGCGCCATGAGCACGACCATATTGGCGATCACGCTGGCGCTGTTCTGCCTGTCGGCCTTCATCATGGACGCCATTGGCGTTCACGGGATATTCGGCGGCTTCATCCTGGGCGTGTTCATGCCGCGCGGGCTGTTCGCGGAGGAACTGAAGGCGAAGGTCGAGCCGATCGCCGTTGTGCTGTTGCTGCCGATCTTCTTCACCTATTCCGGGTTGAACACGCGGTTCGACGTGATGAACTCGCTGGCCTTCCTGACGATCGCGCTGGGCCTGCTGATCGCCTCCATCGCCGCGAAGTTCGGCGCATGTTATCTGGCCGCCCGCCTGTCGGGCGAGGACCGGCATACCGCCCTGGGTATCGGTGCGCTGATGAATTCACGCGGACTGATGGAACTGATCATCGTCAACATCGGCATTCAGAAAGGGATCATCCAGCCGGCGCTGTTTTCCATGCTGGTGCTGATGGCGATCGTGACCACGATGATGGCCGGTCCCCTGTTCGAACTATTCTACGGCCGGCATGCAAGGTCGATAAAGCATCTGAATTCAGTCACTTGATCGACGGCCCTGCGTAATATTCCTAAAGCGGAAAATGACGCATGGGTCATATGTGCACAGGGTTATCATTCCGGCGGCCTGGCCCTTGTTCAGCTTGATTCCCGGATCACGAGTTCGGGTGCGAACTGGACCGATTGTGCCGTTTCACCCGCCAGGCGACGGCACAGCAATTCGACCAGCAGGGCCGCGCCGCGCCGGATATCCTGCCGAACGGTGGTCAGCGGCGGATTGGACATTTGCGCCAGCGGCACGTCATCGAAACCGATCACCGAAAGCTGTTCGGGCACGCGCATATCCTGTTCGGCGGCCGCGGCGATGACGCCCATGGCCGTCACGTCGGACGCGGCGAAGATGCCGTCGGGGCGATGGCCCGCTGCAAAATAGTCCGTTGCGGCCCGATAGCTGGCCTCCGGCGTCACATGCGCGTGCACCAGTTCGACCCGGTCCCGCGCATCGGCGGGCAGGGCGGACAGGAAACCTTGATAGCGGGCGGCGAATTCCGGCACCGACACATTGCCGAAAAAGGCCAGCGACCTGCGGCCCCGCGCCAGCAGATGCGTGGCAGCCAGCGCGCCGCCGGCCATATTGTCCGTGCCAACGGTCAGATACTGGTTGCGCGCGCCATAAGCACCCCAGATGACCAATGGCTGATAATGGCTGGCGGTCCGGTCCAGCACGGCGCTCTGGTTGGACTGGCCGATGATGATGACACCATCCGTCCGCCCGGCGCGGATGAAGCTGTCAAGCCAGTCCTCGCCATCGGGAAGGACACGGGACAGCAGCAGATCATAACCGCGCTCGGCCAGTTCATCCGCCAGAAAACCCAGCATCGCCATGAAGAAGGGATCGGACAGATGCTGTCCCCGCTCATGCCCCAGGGGCAGCAGGACAGCGACCGCGCCAGTGCGGCCCAGCCGCAGATTCTGGGCGGCGACATTGATCCTGAAACCGTGCCTGGCGGCCAGTTCCTGGATTCGCCGTCGCGTATCCTTGTTGAGCGCCCCTTTCGATGTCAGCGCGCGCGATACCGTCGATACCGAAACGCCCGCGATTTTCGCCAGGTCGGTTATGCTGCGGACAGGGTCGTCATGATGATCCGTCATGTCCCACTGCCTAAGCTACCGGAGGACGGCGGGCAATCCGCTGCAAAGCGGGACGACGCATCAAATGTCGCGCAGGCCCGCCGGCATGGCACGCAGGGCCATCAGCAGATCGTGCAGTGCGGCAGGCAGGACGCGCGCGCCCTGGTCAGGACGCGGGGATGCCCACTGGCGGGATGAGGGGGGATGATGCTAAGATAAAATCATATGGATGGCATGCATCTCCATGATATGATGCCGTTTGATGTGATTGCCGGGTCAGCGCAATGCGCGGGGAGGACCAGGCAGCAAAGAGGCGTCATCGGCGAAGGTCGAGCATTTCCGGCCCCAGATAAATCGATAAAAATATATGATATGTTAAATCTTTCAGGCCGCTGTTTGGTACAAGTATAACACAACGTCGAAAAATTCGAGATATTTTGAAGTTGCCATTGAACCGCGCCGGGATTGCCGGAGGCCCTAACTCCTGAGAGGAAGGGTCTACGATGAGCAAGACGACGAACAAGTTTGCGCCGGAGGTGCGCGATCGAGCGATCCGGATGGTGCTGGATCACGAGCGGGATCATCCATCGCGCTGGGCAACGGTTGTATCGATTGCCGAGAAGATCGGCTGCTCGTCGCCGACGCTGCATGAATGGGTGAAGAAAGCTGAGGTCGACAGCGGCAAGCGCGCGGGCGTTCCTATTCGCCGAGAACTTCGCGGTCTACGGCGTGCGCAAGGTCTGGCGGCAGATGATGCGGGAAGGCTTTCCGGTCGCCCGCTGCACAGTCGCGCGGTTGATGCGCGAGATGGGCTTGGCAGGGGTGATCCGGGGCAAACCGGTGCGCGCAACGATCAGTGACAAGGCGGCGCCATGCCCTCTCGATCACGTCAACCGCAGGTTCTACGCACCAGCACCGAACATGCTGTGGGTGTCGGACTTCACCTGCGTCGCGACCTGGGCGGGGTTCGTCTATGTTGCCTTCGTTATCGATACCTATGCTCGGCGGATTGTCGGTTGGCGAGCCAGCAGAACGGCCCATGCCAGCTTCGTGCTCGATGCTCTGGAACAGGCGCTTCACGATCGACGGCCGGCCCATCGGGGCGGTCTCATCCATCATAGCGATCGCGGGTCGCAATAGGTCTCCATCAAGTACACCGAGCGCCTCGCCCAAGCTGGGATAGACCCCTCGGTCGGCAGCGTCGGTGATAGCTACGACAACGCTTTGGCCGAGACGATCAATGGCCTTTACAAGGCCGGGGTGATCCACAGGCGTGGACCATGGCGCAGCTTCGAAGCCGTCGAATATGCCACGCTCGAATGGGTCGACTGGTTCAACCATCGTCGGCTGCTGGAGCCCATCGGCAACATCCCGCCTGCCGAAGCCGAAGAACAATATTATGCTGCCGCAGACAACATCGATATGGCAGCGTGACTCACAACCCAATGCCTCCGGCAATCCCGGCGCGGTTCAGATCGCCAAAGGAATAATCTCTCGCTCGACTGCGTAGAACAGCGGCGAATTAGGAAGATCGATAAAGCGTCGCTCGTCTTCGAGCAGGGCTTTCCCGGCGCGGCGCGCCTCGGGCTTGTCGTTCAGGGCCAGCATCGCATCGACATTATCGTACCAAAGCTGCGCGACGCCGTCATAGGGCGCGACCTCACCCCGCCGGGCATCCAGCGCGGGCTGCAATTGGGGATGCGCGAAGGAATGGCTTTGAACATAGCGACGAATGCCCAGCGCCGCCGCATGTTCACGCACAAGGGGCGCATGTTTGTCGTACCAGTAGGCCTGAAACTCTTCCTGTGACAGGCCCGGCAAGCGACGAAGGCAGAAAAGGATTTTGATCATTCGTGCATCCTTTAGAGAATGCAGACGGCGTATCCGTCTAAACGGCCGTCCGCGCGGATTTTTGACAATATCGTCGCTGACCCTCAAGGCTCCGGCGAAATCTTCACCATGAGCTTGCCGTCATGGTTGCCGGTGAAAAGACGTTCCAGCGCGGACGGCGCATTCTCGATCCCATCGACGACATGGTCCTTCCAGCGGATGCGTCCCTCTGCGATCCATTGCGACAGATCGGCGATGGCTTCGCGCGCGCGCGGGAAATAATCGATGACGATAAAGCCGCGAATGGTCAGCCGCTTCATCAGAACTTGACCGAAATCGGTGGGGCCGGCCAAGGGCCCGTCGGCATTGTAGCCCGATATCATGCCGCACAGTGCCATGCGGCCATGTTTGGCCATTCGTGAAAAGACCGCGTCCATGATCGGACCGCCGACATTTTCGAAGTTCATGTCGATGGCATCGGGGCAGTGCCGGTCCAATGCCGCGCCGACATCTTCATTCTTATAGTCGATGGCCGCATCGAATCCGAGCTCATTGGTGAGCCAGCGGCATTTGGCTTCCCCGCCTGCAATGCCGACAATGCGGGCGCCCTTGATCTTTGCGATCTGCCCTACGATCGACCCCACCGCGCCCGCAGCCGCCGACACGACCAGCGTTTCGCCTTCCTTGGGATCGCAGATGTCGAGCAGGCCGAAATATGCGGTCATGCCGGTGCTGCCGAGCACCGACATATAAGCCGTCAGCGGCACGCCCGGCACGGTGCGCACACGGCTGGTCATCTTTTCGTGCGTGACAGTGTAAAGCTGCCAGCCCGCATCGCCTGGCATGACGATATCGCCTGCGGCGAAGCGCGATGACCGGCTTTCCTCGACCACGCCGATCGTGCCGCCACGCATGACGTCGCCGATCCCGACAGGGGGCAGATATTGTTCGCGATCGCTCATCCAAAGGCGGTTGGTGGGATCGAGCGAGAGGTAAATGTTGCGGACCAGTATCTCGCCGTCCGCCAGCGGGCGGACCGGCGCTTCCTTTAGCGTGAGATCCGTTGCGGCGACCGCGCCGTCCGGGCGATTGTTGAGAACCCATTGACGATTCATCTGAGCCATCGTTTCTTCTTTCTTATTCGTCCAAGCGGTGGGTCGGATAGGATAGCGCGCTCACAACAGGCCCGATTGCGCATCTGCGTCGTCCGATTCCATTTAAGTTATCGACTAAACATGGATGAGGTCAACCGCTCCGCTAGAAAAAGCTGGGAACGGCCCTCCGGCCTCAATGTCTCTGGGGACGGATTGCCCGGCGGTTTACGCAAAGCCATATGGCCAGGACGAGTTCTTAAGCGATCGGATAATTGACCATTGATCACGACGCGTTATCCGTGCACCTATCCGCTTCGGAGAACAGGAGGAACGGATGCAGGAAGCGGTGGCAAGCGCCTACAGCAGGGACAGTTCGGCGGAAGAGATCGCTCGCGCCGTCGATCTGACCGGCAAGCTGGCGGTGATCACGGGCGGCGCGGCTGGGCTCGGGCTGGAGACGGCGCGGGCGCTGGCGCTGGCCGGGGCGGACATCTTCATCGCCGGACGGCGGCCGCAGGTGGTCGCTGCTGCGGCTCAGAAACTGTCCGAAACAGGCCAAATCGTGCACTCGGCAGTGCTCGATCTCATGTCCGTGGAAAGCGTCGATGCCTTTGCGGATGCCGTACTCGCGCTTGAACGGCCGGTTGATATGTTGATCGCCAATGCTGGCATCATGGCCTGCCCGCTGCAACGGACGGCGAAGGGGATCGAATCGCAATTCATGACCAACGTGGTGGGGCATGCCGTGCTGCTCAGCCGTCTGGCCCGCGCGTTGGCCCAGTCGGACGATGGCCGTTTCGTTTCGCTCAGTTCGACGGCGCATCATATGTCTCCGGTTCACTTCGACGACATCCAGTTCGAACGCCGGCCCTATGAAAAATGGTCCGCCTACGGCCAGTCGAAGACAGGCAATGTCCTGCTCGCGGTAAAGGCGGCAAAGGCGCTGGGTCCGAAAGGCGTTTCCTGTTTCGCCCTGCATCCCGGCATGATCCGCACCGAACTGAGCCGGTCGCTCGACGACAGCGACCTCACGCAATTCAGTTCGACCACAGCCGAAGGACAGCCCGTAGCCGATCTGTTCAAGGACGTGCCCCGTGGTGCTTCCACGTCAGTCTGGGCCGCAACTAGCCCGGCGCTGAGAGGCAAGGGGCCGCTCTATCTGGAGGACAACAAGGTTGCCGAACTACTGACCAAGCCCGCACGCTATCATGGGGTGTCGGCCTATGCGCTCGACCCGGAAAGCGCCGATCGGCTCTGGACCGAGATCGAAACAATCGTCGAGCGCGAGCTGCCGCTGTAGTCGCCGACAGCCAGCATTTTGTCGACAGGAAAGGACGACGATACCATGAAGGCGCTGCTCTACAACGGCCCCCGCGATATCGGCTATGAAAGCGTGGATGATCCCGCGCTTCAGTCGGATCATGACGCAATCGTGCGCATGGTCGCCTGCTCCATCTGCGGCAGCGATCTTCATATCTATCATGGTCATGGCTTTTCCGAAGATGTCGGCTTTTGTATCGGCCATGAGGCGGTGGGGGAAGTGATGGAGGTCGGTCGGTCGGTTTCGCGCGTGAAGACCGGCGATCTGGTGATGATGCCGGCCGCTGTGGGCTGTGGTGCCTGTCGATCCTGCCTGGCCGGCAATGTGCTGGGCTGTGATACCAGTTCGGGCACCTGCTATGGCCTGTCTTCCGCGCTCCAAGGGGTACAGGCCGATGCGTTCCGCGTGCCGGCAGCGGACATGAACGCGGTCCGATTGCCAGACGGGATCACTGTCGAACAAGCACTGATGATGACGGATGCACTCTCCACCGCCTGGTTCGGCGCGCGCAACGCAGACATCAAGCCGGGCAAAAGCGTTGCGGTCGTAGGGCTAGGACCGATCGGCCTGATGGCGGTGGAAGCGGCTTATGTGATGGGGGCGCAGATCGTATATGCCATCGATCCCATAGCGGAGCGCAGGACGCTGGCCGAGCAGGCAGGCGCCGTGGCACTGGACCCGGCGGAGGCGATCGAAACGATCCGAGACGCGACGAAGGGGCGAAAGCTCGATTGCGTGATCGAAGCGGTCGGAGCGGAAAAGACCGTGGACCTGGCCCTGCGGCTGGTGACGAAGCGTGGCACGGTCTCGGTCATCGGCGTCCAGCAGGCGCGTCGCTACGCCTTTCCGCTGGAGCGTGCCTTCGCAGGCGGGTTAACCTTTCGCCTCGGCACCTGTTCCGTGCCTGAGGAGCTACCGGCGCTATTCCCGCTGGTGCAGTCGGGCCGGCTGCGGCCCGAACGCTATATCAGCCATCGGCTGCCGCTCTCCGCAGGGGCGGAAGCCTATGCCATGTTCGACCGCCGCGACAATGGCGCGCTCAAAATGGTGCTCACTCCTGATTGAAAAGGAAGGGCCATGGCGATGGCCGGTCAAGCCGACCGGCCGCGCCGACTGCCCAAGACCGCGTAGCCGCCAAGGACTATCGCCAGGCCCGCCAGCGACATCGCGTAGACTAGCATCCCGCCGGTAGCGGTCCCGTGGGTCATGGCGACATAACGCGCCAGATGAGGCGTACCAAATTGAGAAAGATACAGGGTCGTCTGGAACAGGCTGACGGCGCGCCCTCTGCCTTGCTCATCCACGTAATCGAGCAGCCAGAGCGATAGGACGGGCACGATCGCACCTTGCGACAGGCCGATGATAGCGGCTCCCACCATCCAGCCGGCCGCCCCACCGGACAGCGCGACGGTGAGTTGCCCCGCCGCACCGATCAGGAAGCAGAGCGCCAGCTGGGCCTCCGGCACGAGGCGGCGTAACTTGGTGAGCGCAAGCGCGCCCAACACCGCCCCCGCACCCAGAATGGCAGTGACCAGACCGATAAGCGCCGTCGATCGGACCCCATGATCGACGAGCACATAGCCAAATTCATACGCGGCCGCGAACATCATGAAGGATGCAAGCACGGTCAAAAAGAAGATCCATGCCAACGGTCGCCATTTGATAACGCTATCGCCTTGCACCATCGCGGGCGCGGCATCATCGACTGCATTGTCCAGAACAGGCGTGCGCAACAAGAGCATCCCCGCGAAAAGCGGGATGCCCGCGAGCAGAATGAGAAACGGGGCGCGCCAGCCATAGGCACCGAGCCATCCGCTGAGCAGCGCGGCGGCGATTGTCGCGGCGGCGGGAAAGCTGCCCTGTGCTGACAACCAGAAAGCGCGCCGCCCACCAGTGAAATAGTCGCCGACCAGACCCACGGCCGCGACCGTCATCGCGCCCAGCGCAAGGCCAAGAAGGAAGCGTGACACAATGAGAAGCCATAGCGAATGGATCCAGAGCGGCAGCGGCGCGAGCAATGCGTAGCTGGCAGTCCCCATGACCAGAAGCGTGCGGCGCGGCACGCGGTCCCCCACTATGCCCAGCAATATGCCCGCGACGGCAATAGCCAGGGTCGGCATCGTTACTGCCAGCGAAATGCCCAGGGTAACGCCCGGTTCCGTGCGGAACGCGTCGATCATGGCGGGAATGACGGGCAGGGGCACGACGACCGCCAGCACGACCATTACGGGAACCAATGCCAAGATTATTCCCTGTGCAGCCGGAACGTCCGGCAACGTGGCGCTTGTCATCCTCTCGCTCCTCTCGCACGCCGGGACAAGGGCTTTGCCTGTTGCGGCCTGCTTGGCATATAGTTGCGGCAGATCGAGCGGGATACAATAGCTAATGCATTAACTAGCGCATCTTTGTATTGCGATCCGCAGCGTTTGTGGCAATCGCGGCAAGCCATTCGCGCTGAAACGCTGATAAGCGCCAAGCCGCACTTGCTCTCAATTAGTTGAACCGTTAAGGCACTGGCAGGCTTGTCCCGTCGGTGTCACGGGCGGAGGAGGCGGTGCGGAAATTTTGGATGCGCAATGCTGGCGTCAAAGCCTGTCCAGAATATTTCAGCCGCGCGGTTTTGATGGATTGAGGCGGTTATGCAGCTGGATTTTTCTGAAGAACAAAGGGCGCTACAGGCCGATGTGCGCCGCTTTTTTGAGCGGGCCTGCCCGATCTCGACCGTGCGAAAGGTGATTGATTCAGGCGATAGTCACGATCCGGTGCTGTGGAAGCAGGTGTCGGAGCAGGGCTTTCTGGCCGCCGCCATTCCCGAAGCGTTCGGGGGCGCAGGGGCTGGCTATCTGGAGTTGTGCCTGGTCGCCGAAGAAGTGGGCAGGGCGCTTGCGCCCCTCCCAGCGGTTTCGTCCCTCTATCAGGCAGCCGAGTTGATCCTGATGACAGGCTCCGACGCCCAGAAGCGGACCTGGCTGCCCAGGATCGCGAGCGGCGACGTGATTGCAACCGTTGCCGTTGCGGAGGCGGCGGGGAATGTCGCGGCTGATCTGATCAGTGCGCAGGTTTCCGGCGGAAAGCTGACCGGGCGCAAATGGCCGGTATCTGACGGACTGGTCGCCGATCTGGCGATCGTCGCCGCGCGGTGCGACCAGGGGATCAGCCTCTATCTCGTCGATCTTGCCAGCGCGGGCGTGTCGCGCCGCGCCGTCAAATCCATCGACCCGTCGCGTCCCCAGGCGGAGATCCTGTTCGACGGTGTCGCTGTGGAACTGCTTGGCGCGGCTGGCGAGGGGCTGGGCCTGATCGACGCCGTGCGTGACCGCGCCGCCATTCTCGTCGCCTTTGAACAGATTGGCGGCGCGCAGGCGGCGCTCGACATGGCGCGCGACTATGCGTTGGGCCGCTACGCTTTCGGGCGCCCCATCGGCGGCTTCCAGGCGATCAAGCATATGCTGGCCGACATGTATGTGTCGCTGGAGCTGGCGCGGTCGAACAGCTATTATGGCGCATGGGCTTTGGCGACGAACGCGCCACAACTGCCGCTGGCGGCGGCAACGGCACGGGTTTCGGCCATCGAAGCCTATAAGCTGTGCTCCAGCAACAATATCCAGACGCATGGCGGCATGGGCTTCACCTGGGAGTTTGACTGCCATCTTCATTATCGTCGCGCCCGCTACCTCGCATCGGTTCTGGGCACATCGCCCCTTTGGGAGCGCAAGCTGGTGGCCGCCTATAGGAGCGCAGCATGAACTTTGACGACACACCCGAGGAAGCCGCTTTCCGTGCCCGTGCCCGCGCATGGATCGCGGACAATGCACCCCATGCGCTGAAACCGGAGCTGGAGGTCGCCGGCTTTGGGCATTTGCATCTGCAATCGACCGACGCGCTCGCCGCGTCCAAAGCCTGGCAAAAAAAGAAGGCCGGTGCCGGCTGGGCTGCGCCGCGCTGGCCCAAAATCTATGGCGGCGGCGAGGTCTCTCCTATTGAGCAGGTGATCTGGGGCCAGGAAGAGGGTGTCTACGCCAAGCTTGCAGGGCCATTCGTTATCGGACTGGGCATGTGCGGGCCGACCGTGATGCACTGGGCCAGCGAGGAGCAGAAGCGGTCGCTTTTGCCGCGTCTTGCCGCCGGCGAGGATATCTGGTGCCAGCTCTTCTCCGAGCCGGTCGCTGGCTCCGATCTGGCCGGCATCCGCACCCGCGCGGAACGGGACGGCGACGAGTGGGTCATCAATGGCCAGAAAATCTGGACGTCGGGGGCGCTCGACGCCGACTGGGGCCTGTTGATCACCCGCACGGACCCCGGCGTCGCCAAGCATCGCGGTCTTACCATGTTCTTCCTCGACATGAAGTCGCCCGGCGTCGAAGTCCGGCCGATCCGGCAGATGAATCAGGAAAGTTCGTTCAACGAGGTCTATTTCACGGACGTCCGGATCCCCGACGCGCAGCGCCTGGGGGCGGTGGGCGAGGGGTGGTCCGTGGCGCTGACGACCCTGATGAACGAACGTCAGTCGATCGGCGGCAGCATGCCGACCGGCGTTCCTGAACTGTTCGACCTGTGCCGGGACATGGACCTGCTCGATGACGGCGCCGTCATTGCGCGGCTCGCGAAATTCGCCGCCCGGTCAAGCGGACTGCGCTATACGGCCTTCCGGTCCATCTCCGCCCTCTCGCGCGGCGAGCAGCCAGGCCCGGAAAATTCGATCGGCAAATTGGTCGCCGGCAGCCTGATGCAGGAAGTGGCGCAGTTCGCGCTCGATCTGGAAGGGGAGGCCGGACTGGTGGAAGATCCCCTGTTGGCGGTCCACCAGGGACGGTTCCAGGCCATGCTGCTGCGCTCGCCAGCGACGCGGATCGAGGGCGGTTCCGACGAAATCCTGCGCAATATCATCGCCGAACGGGTTCTGGGACTCCCGGCCGACATTCGCGTGGACAAGGATTTGCCGTTCAAGGAGATACCGTCAGGCGCGGCCGCGCGTTGATTACAGGCGCAATGGCCGTCCGGCCCGCCTTCCAATGCGTTGCGACGGCGCGATCAATAGGTGCCTGCTCTCATGACCATGCCAAAGCTTCTTGAGGGACGGCTGCCCATTCCGATGATCGCGTCCTTGTTGTTCGTCACCTCGCAGCCCGAACGCGTGATTGCGCAGGGCAAGGCGGGATCATCGGCTCCGTCCCCTTGCCCAATGCGCGACGTCTCACCGTCTTTGAAGAATGGCTACGGTGGCTGCGGGGTGAATTGACGAACGCGGACGCGCCGGTCCCCTGCGGGCCATGCGCGCGTCAATGGCCTTGAAATGCCGGTTTGCGCTTTTGCATGAATGCGGCGACGCCTTCGGCGTGATCGGTCGTTCGACCGGCGATCAACTGGTCACGACGCTCCCTTGCGAGGCTGTCGCCCAGTGTCGAGGACAGCCCGTCGATGATGGCTTGGCGCATCAGGCCATAGGCGACCGTCGGCCCGGCGGCGAGGCGATCAGCGAATGTCCGCGCCGTCGCCATCAGTGCGGCATCATCGACCACTTGCCAGATCATGCCCCATTCGTACGCCTGCTCGGCCGACACCCTTTCCCCCAGCATCATCATTGCGGTCGCTCTGGCCTTGCCGGCAAGACGCGGCAACATCCAGGTGGCGCCGACATCGGGAACGAGTCCGATATTGGCGAAGGGTTGCAGGAAATAGGCGGAACGCGCCGCGATGACGATATCGCCCGCCAGCGCATAACCGCACCCGCCACCCGCCGCAGCGCCGTTGACCGCCGTGATCAGGGGGACAGGCAGCCGGCGTAGGCGCTCTAGCAGCGGGTTGAAGCCCGTTTCCAGGCCCGCACCCATGTCGGGCGGGCCATCGCCGTCGCCACCCCCGGCAGACAGGTCCGCCCCAGAGCAGAAAGCACGACCGGCGCCGGTCAGCACCGCTACACGGGCGGTTCCGCTGTCACGCACGCAATCCATCGCGTGGGTCAGTTCCGCAAGAGTCTGCATCGTCAGGGCATTTAGCTTTTCGGGACGATTGATGGTGACGGTGACGATGCCGCCGGCCTCCTCGACCGATATCTGTTCATATGTCGCCGTCATTTGTCGTGCTCCATTTCGATCATGTCACTGGCCTGAATTCCGGGGCGTTAGTCGAAACCGGGACCGCGCTGGTCCGTACGACCGTCAACAGGCGCGCGACCACCAGGCGATGCCGTCCGCATCCGTGTGTCGTTGCGCGATGCCGCGATGCCGCAGGCAATGCAGATGTGCCAGGCTCTCGCCCGTCGCCATGCTTTGCAGTTCCGGTGTGATCGGCCTGCGAAAGAGCACGGAAAATATATCCACGGCACGCTTGGGCTGCGCCAACGCTTCGGCGAGTCGTACCAGCGATCGTTCATGCCCTGACAGCAACTGATCAATGCGTTGGTGCAGTCCCAGGAATGGATCGCCATGGGCCGGGAGGACCAGCGTGTCTTCCGGCACGCGATCGCGGACAGTGGCAAGCGTGGTCAGCCAATCGGTCAGCGGGTCCGCCTCCGGCTCCAAAGGTTGCACCGATATGTTGGACGATATGGTCGGCAAAACCTGATCGCCTGCGATCAGAAGCTTGAGTGTCGGACAGTATAGGCAGGCATGCTCGGGCGAATGGCCGACGCCCACGACGACCTGCCATTCCTGCCCGGCGATCATGATCCGGTCGCCATCCATCATACATTGGTAGGCGTTGGGGATAGGATACACCATCTTGCCAAAATCACCGAAACGGGTCCGGTAGCGATCGAGCGCCGGTTCGGACCATCCGGCCGCACGATAGAAGGATAAGCCCTCGACAGGCGCTTCGCGGCCGATATCGTTCACCAGCACACGCAGCGTAAGATATTCCAGCCGCGTCATCCATAGACGTGCGCCGGTCCGGTTCGCCAACCAGCCGGCCATGCCGCTATGATCGGGATGAAGATGGGTGACGAGGATACGCTGGATTGGCTTTTCACCCAGGGTATGGGCAAAGGCGCGGTGCCATGCCTCCACCGTCTGGGGCGTGCGCAGGCCGGTGTCGACCAGGCTCCACCCATCGTCGTCTTCAAGGGCCCAGACATTGATGTAGCCAAGCTCCAACCCCAGCGGCATGCGCAGCCAGTAGACGCGAGGGGCGATTTCAACCGCGGTCCCTTCGCCGATCGGCGGCGTGATCTTCAGCGGGTAGACCAGCGACGCCGGGTCATTTTGCGCTAAGCCCTGCGACAGGGCTTCGTCTGGGACAGGCGCCAATGTCTAATTCCCGGCTGTTTCTGTGGGGTTTGATCGGTAGGTCGGAAAGTCGCTATATCCTTCTGCGCCACCACCATACCAGGTCGAACGGCTCCCCTCAGCCAGCGGATAGCCATGGCGAAAGCGTTCGACCAGATCAGGATTGGCGATGAAGGGACGGCCAAAGGCGATCATGTCGGCTGCGCCGGACCCGATCGCCGCATTGGCCATGTCCAGTGTATAGCCGTGATTGAGAATGACGGCGCCCTTGAACCGGACGACAAGCGCTGCGACGTCGATTCCGTCCGCAATGTCGCGGCTGACCAGATTGTTGCCTTCGACGAGGTCGAGCCAGGCGATGTCGAGCGCGTTCATCTGGTCGATGACATAGTTGAACGTGGCCTGCGGATCGCTGTCGCGCATGCCGCCGGCCTGGGTGTCAGGGGACAGGCGCACCGCGACCTTGTCAGGCCCGATCGCAGCGACCACTCGCCTGAGGACGGCGACAAGAAATCGCGCCCGGTTCTCCAGCGAGCCGCCATAGTCGTCCGTCCGGTCATTGATCGCGTCGCGCAGGAATGAGTCGAGCAGATAACCATGTGCGGCGTGAATCTCGACGCCATCGAAACCCGCATTCATCGCGTTGCGTGCAGCCCGTTCGAACGCCAGCACGATCGTGTCGATCTCACTTGCGCGCAAGGCGCGAGGCACCTCATAATCGACGCGACCTTGCGCGATATGTACCTGTCCTTGCGCCGCGATCGCGGCGGGCGACGCAGGAGGCAGCCCGTCGGGATGGAAGGAAGAATGCGACAGGCGCCCGGCATGCCATAGTTGCGCGTAGATTTTGCCGCCTGCCGCGTGAACCGCATCGGTTGTCAGGCGCCAGCCATCGACCTGTGCCTGGTCGTAAAGCCCTGGGGTCCAGATACCGCCATGCCCTTCCGGCAGCACTGCGGTCGCTTCGGCAATCTGGAGACCGGCGCCCGCACGCTGGCGATAATATGTCGCCTGCAGATGGTCGGGAACGCCATTGGCCGAAGCGCGCGCGCGCGTGAGCGGCGAAAATGCGACGCGGTTTGCATATCTCACCCCGCGATGCTCGAAACCGTCGAATATGCTGCCCTGTTCCGTCATGTCCTGCCTTTGCCATTGCTTGCGGGCGGTCCGCCTGCCACCTCGGCCGTGGCGCGATCATGTAGGCTCTTTTGCGCTACCCCGTTGCTGAGCGACTTGCTCAATCGATTAAATATACGCATAGATTGTAGCGACGAGTCAATAATTGAGAGAGTGGCGATGAATTTCACGCTGAGCGACGAGCAGGTCATGCTGAAGGATGCGGTCACGCGTTTTCTGAGAGAAAAATACGGATTCGATGATCGTCGCAAGCTCATCGCCCAATCCGCCAGCGCCGCCGAGATCTGGGCCGGCATCACCGCGCTCGGCATATTGGGGGCAGGGCTGCCGGAAAATCTGGGGGGGCTGGGCGGCGGTCCGGTCGAAATCATGGTCGTCATGGAGGCGCTTGGGCAAGCGCTGGTCACGGAACCCTATCTGGAAACGGCGGTTATCGGCGGCGGTCTGCTGCGTCGCACGGGCGGCGCGCGCGCTGGGGCGTTGCTGGAGGCGATGGTGGCGGGTAGTGCACGCTTTGCGCTGGCCGCCGGTGAGCCGACTTCCCGCTATGCGCTGGAGGATATTTCTACCACGGCACGGCGCGAAGCGGATGGCTGGGTGCTCAATGGCGCGAAATCTGTCGTGGACGGCGCCCCTGTCGCCAGCCACATCCTGGTCACCGCGCGGACGTCGGGGGGGCAGCGCGACCGGGCAGGCGTGTCGATCTTCGTCGTCGATAGGGAGGCCGCTGGCCTGACAAGCCACGACTATCGCCTGATCGATGGACGCGCGGCTGCTGACCTGCGCTTCGATGATGTGCGCTTGCCGGCAGACGCCCTGCTGGGCGAGGAGGGGGGCAGCCTGCCCTTGCTGGAGCAGGTGCGTGACGAAGCCATCGCCGCGCTCTGTGCGGAGGCGGTCGGTGGCATGCGGCGGATGTTGCAGGATACGACCGATTACACCAAACAGCGTCGCCAGTTCGGCCAGACACTTTCGTCGTTTCAGGTGCTTCAGCATCGCATGGTCGACATGTACATGGCGGTCGAGCGTGCGATTTCGGCGACCTATCTCGTCACGCTCAAGCTGGATGCCGATCCGGTCACGCGCGCGTGTGCCGCGTCCGCCGCCAAGGCGACGATCGCTGAAACGGCACGCTATGTGGGACAGAGCGCCGTGCAGCTACATGGCGGCATGGGCATGACGGACGAGCTAGCCGTTGGCCATTATTTCAAGCGGGCGACGGTGATCGAATCGCAGTTCGGATCACATGATTTCCATGTCGCCCGCTATGCCGCGCTCACCCAACCGAAAGTGGCCTGATCGGGTGTGTAAGGCGCTGCGGCGCAGTTGAGGCCCCACGTCCGTGCGAAGGGTCGGTCCACCCGCAATGATCAGGGGAAAAGCGTGACGAAGCTGTTGATCTACGGCGCTACTGGCTACACTGGCCAGATGATAGCGCGTCTTGCGGCGCAGCGCGGACTGAATTTTCGTATCGGTGGCCGCAGCCGTGACAAGGTGGACGCGCTCGCCAGCGCGCTCGATGTCGAAGGGGTTGTCCTGGACGTGAACGACAAGGCGGCGCTCGACGCGGTCGTGCAGGACGCCGATTGCGTTATTAACGGGGCGGGGCCGTTCGCGGCGACCGCTTCGCAGGTCATCGGCGCGTGCATCGCCAACCGCGCCCACTATATCGACATCACCGGGGAGGTGGACGTCTTTTCGCTGGCCGAGACGTTGGACGTCGCAGCACAGGAGGCGGGCGTCATGATCATGCCGGGCGCCGGGTGGGATGTCGTGCCCAGCGACTGCATCGCTCGCTATGTCGCACAAAAGATCAGCGATCCTGTCAGCCTTCGGATCGGACTGGCGCATATAAACGGCATCCCCTCGCGCGGAACCCTGCGCACCGGCCTCGCCGCACTTGGACGACAGGTGGTGCGCCGCGATGACAAGCTCGTCGTGCCCGACGAACCGGACGCGGTCGTCGAGATGAACTTTGGCTATGCTGTTCAGAAATGCCGGCGCTCGCCACTCGGCGATGTTGTCACTGCACGCAAATCCACCGGCATTCCCAATATAGAGGTTTTCATGGCGGGCGGCGCCGCCCTGAAAATGCCGGACGGCGGGGTGGAGGCATTTCCTGAGGGGCCTTCGGACGAGCAGCTTGCCAGATGGCGCGCCTTTGCCGCTGCCGAGGTCATCGGGCGCGATGGGTCGCGCGCCAGCGCCGTGGTCGAAACCGGATCGGGATATGGTTTCACGGCCAAGGCGGCGGTCGACATTGCGGCCCGTATCCTGGATGGGCGCCTGACGCCGGGCTTTCAATCGCCCGCCTCGGCCTATGGCGCGCGGCTGGTCAGCGATCTGGGCGGGGTAATCACCGATTTCGAGCCGGCGTGTTGAACGAGAAGGCCTTGGCTACTGCACCAGCGTCCGAGGCATTGGCCGCCCGTCGAGCAACAATAAGGCATGAGCATTGGATGAGCAGGGCGACGCCATGACACAGGAGACGACAGGAGAGGCGTTTGGCACAGGACCGCTCGATCGGGACGGGCTGGCGGCGATCACATCAAAATTCGCGCCTGGTGGCGGTAAGATCACCGACCTGCGCCGCCTGTCCGGCGGAGCGAGCCAGGAGACATGGTCGTTCGCCGTTCAGGGCGACAGGACGCCTGACCGCCTGATCCTGCGGCGTGCGCCTGGTGGCACGTTTCAGCATTCGGGCACCGCTGGTTTGGAGATCGAAGCGGCGGTAATCGAAGCGGTGGCGAAGCAGAATGTGCCGGTGCCGTGCGTCCGCTACGTCCTGTCGCCAGAGGACGGTCTGGGGCGCGGGTTTATGACCAGTCATGTCGATGGGGAGACGATCGCCCGCAAGATATTACGGGACGATCGCTACGCGGCCGCGCGGGCAGCCTTACCGGGTCAATTCGGCGCGGCGCTCGCCAACATTCACGCAGTGGACCTGACGGACCTCCCGCAGCTCCGGTTGCAGGGCCCCGCGCGCTCGTTGCAGGTCATGCGGGACGACGTCTCCCTGCTGCCCACGCCGCGCCCGGTTTTCGAGGTCGCGCTGCGGTGGCTGGCGGACCGGCTACCCGAAGAACAGACGCTCCGGCTGATCCATGGCGACTTTCGACTGGGCAACGTCATCGTCGGCGAGGACGGCATTCGCGCTGTGCTGGACTGGGAACTCGTCCATGCCGGCGATCCGATGGAGGATTTGGCCTGGCTATGCGCCATGCCTTGGCGGTTCGGGATGATCGACAAGCCAGTTGGCGGAGTGGGTCGGCTGGACCAGTTGATCGAAAGCTATGAGATGGCCGGTGGCGTGGCCGACCGTGCGCGCCTGCGCTGGTGGGACGTGATGAGCGCGCTGCGTTGGGGTGTCAATTGCGCGGGCATGTTGCCGCTGTTCCGGGACGGCACCGACACGTCGGTCGAGCGCGCGATGATCGCGCGTCGCGCCTCTGAAAATGAGATCGACATTTTGCGGCTTATCTATCTGGGCGATTGATCATGCAGGACGAACCGAATCCCCTCGAAATCCTGCGTGCGGTAGCAACGCTGCTTCGCGAGGAGCTGATGCCGCAACTGGTTGGCGCGAGCGCATTCAACGCCCGCGTCGCAGCAAACGCGCTGGATCTGGTGCAGCGCGAACTGGCGCTGCCCGCGACGGCCGCGCAGGAAGAAAATGGGGCGCTCAGCAGTCTGCTCGGCATGGATGGCGACACGCAAGGTCTGACGACCGAACTGGCCCGGCGGATCGCGGACCGTTCGATCGACCCCGCCGATCCGGCCGTCGAGCGCCTGCTGTGGTCGATCACCGAAGCCAAGTTGAACGTGGACCAGCCTGCTTATGGCGGGCTCAAGCGGGTACTGGCCCTGCGCGCGGCACAGCATCACAGATAGGAGAGAGACATGGATTTCAACCTACCGCCTGAGCTGGTCGACTATCTTGCGCAGCTGGATCGCTTCATTGAGGCCGAGATCAAGCCACTGGAGGAGGCCGACGATAATATCCGCTTTTTCGATCACCGCCGCGAATATGCGCGCACCGATTTCGAGAATGACGGCCTGCCGCGTCATGAGTGGGAGGAATTGCAGGTCGAGGCCAAGCGTCGCGCGGACAAGGCGGGGTTCTTCCGCTTTGCCCAGCCCAGGGAATTCGGCGGACAGGACGGCTCGAACCTGTGGATGGCAGTCATTCGCGAACATCTGGCGGCCAAGGGGCTGGGCCTGCACAACGACCTTCAGGCGGAACATTCGATCGTCGGTAATCAGCCGCTGGCCGTGATGTTTCGCGATTTCGGCACGCAGCAGCAGAAGGATGCCTTCATCCCCGGCCTACTGGCGCAGGAATTGTTCGTCTGCTTCGGCCTGACCGAGCCGAACCATGGGTCGGATGCGACGCATATGGAAACGCGGGCGGTGCGCGAGACGCGCGAGGGTGTTCCGGGGTGGCGGATCGACGGCGAAAAGATGTGGATCACGGGGATGCACATCGCCACGCACTGCGCCGTGTTCGCCCGCACCAGCGGCAAGGACGGCGATGCCAAGGGGATCAGTTGCATCCTCGTGCCCACGGAGACGCCCGGCCTGACGATCGACGAATATCTGTGGACATTCAACATGCCCACCGATCACCCCCGGCTGACCTTTGACAATGTCTGGGTGCCGGAAGACGCGCTGTTCGGACCGGAGGATAACGGACTTCCGCTGGCGCAGGCGTTCGTACATGAAAACCGCATCCGTCAGGCGGCGTCCTCACTGGGCGCGGCGACCTATTGCGTGGAGGAAAGCATCCGCTACGCCCGTGCGCGCAGGCCGTTCGGCCGGGCGCTTGCGGAAAATCAGGCGATCCAGTTTCCGCTCGTCGAACTGGCGACCCAGTGCGAGATGTTGCGGCAGCTTATTCGCAAGACCGCGTGGGAGATGGATCAGATGCCGCACCCGGAGGTTGAAAAGCGCCTCTCGGATAAGGTGTCGATGTGCAACTATTGGGCGAATCGTCTGTGCTGCGAGGCGGCGGATCGCGCGATGCAGGTCCATGGCGGCATCGGCTATTCGCGGCACAAACCGTTCGAGCATATCTATCGCCACCATCGCCGTTACCGGATTACCGAAGGCGCCGAGGAAATTCAGATGCGCAAGGTGGGCGCCTATCTTTTCGGCTATCTGGGGCCTCGCCGTGAAGAATTGTCGAACATAACCCCCGCCGACGTTGATTATCGCAAAAGCCAAATCAGGCCGGCATCACTGTCCTGACCTGATCGGGATGATCATCGATGGCGAGCGCCTCTGCCCCGCATGAAAGGCCGAAGGTCGCTCGCCCCAATGCTGATCGTCGCTTCGAAGACGATGCCATTTCGCGCCGTGCGGCCGCTGTCCCTGGCGAATACTGACCCGCGGCTCGCGCCAGCGTCTATCAGGACTTAGCTCACTGGGGGCGAGATTAGGCCACAATGGGCGGCAGGCGCGTTACCTTCCAGTTATCGAACAGCTCACCATCGATCCGCGCAGGTCGAACAGCGCCATTGCGGCAAACACGGGCAGCACGCAGCGGTCGGTGACGAGCCGGCTGCGCAATAGGAGCGATCCGCGTCATGTCTCGCCGCAGGGCCGCTACATCCGCCTCAGCGCGGAAGCTGGCCGTCGTCCACCCGTATCACCGTACCCGTCACGGCATCCGACGTCGATGAGACGAGATAGAGCAGGGTGCTGTCCAACTGAGCAGGATCGCCCAAGCGCTTGCGGGGGAATTGCTCGATGAACGTGTCGCCGATACGCGAACGCATCCCATCCAGCATCTCGGTGTCGAACGAGCCGGGTGCGATGCAGTTGACGTTGATGTGGGCCGAAGCCCATTCGACCGCGAGCACTTCAGTCATACGAACGACTGCCGATTTGGTGATCGAGTAGAGCGAGGAGCCTTTGATGGCATAGTTGAACGCTGCCATGGACGCGATGTTGACGATGCGTCCCGGCTGCTTGGCAAGGATCAGCCGCGCTGCCACCTCCCGCGCGAGTACGAACGGGCCGCGCAGATTGACGTTGAGCACCTGGTCGATCAGTTCGAGCGGCATCTTGGTCGCAAGCTGGGCATCGGGCATGCCGGCATTGTTGATGAGGATCGTGATCAGGCCGAGCTCTCGTTCAGCCTCGGCCACGGCGCCGGACAGTGATTGCGCGTCCGCGACATCAAGCGAGAGCGCAAAGGCCGTGCCCCCCGCCTCGCGGATTTCGCTGACCACCGACTGGAGCCGGTCCTGACGCCGTCCCGCAACGGCGACCTGCGCTCCCGCCAGGGCCAGCACCTTGGCGAATCGATAGCCAAGGCCGGAGGTTGCGCCCGTTACCAGAGCGGTCTGCCCGCTCAAATCCATGCCCGCAGTGGGAAGAGGAAAACGCATATCACACTCCATATCTTCGGCAATTTCGGCGTAGCAGCGCACCTCGTCGCCAATCGAATCGCGCGATAGCCATTTATGCGCTGGCATCATCGCTCTGTGCGTGTATTTAAGTGATTGATCAAGAAATCTGTAGCGGGAGATGCAGCGAGATGAATTTCGACCATAGCGATAAGGTCAGGGGCCTGATCGACAAGCTTGAAGCCTTCATGGCCGAGCATGTCTATCCTATCGAACATGAATTCCACGCCTGGAACAACGATCCGGCCAATCTCTGGAAGCGTTGGCCCGGTATCGAGCCTATCAAGGCAAAAGCGCGCGCCGCTGGGCTTTGGAATCTCTTCCTGCCACATGAATATGGTGAATTCAGTCCCGGCCTGACCAATCTTGAATATGCGCCGCTGGCCGAAATCATGGGTCGCTCCCCCCATGCGTCGGAATTTTTCAATTGTTCCGCGCCGGATACGGGCAATATGGAGGTGCTGGCGAAGTTCGGTAGCCCCGAACAGCAGAAGCGGTGGCTTAAGCCGTTGCTGGCCGGGGAAATCCGTTCGGTCTATCTGATGACCGAGCCGGCCGTGGCATCGTCGGACGCCACGAATGTCAGTACCTCCATTGTCCGCGATGGCGACGACTATGTCATCAATGGCGTCAAATGGTGGATTTCGGGCATCATGGACCCGAACGCTGAACTGCTGATCGTCATGGGCAAGAGCAATCCCGATGGTCCGCGCCACCAGCAGCATTCCACGATCATCGTTCCCCGCAATACGCCGGGCGTCCGCGTGGTCCGCACGATGCGGGTGTTCAGCAACGCGAACTCGCCGGGCGGCGAAGCCGAGGTAGCGCTGGAAAATGTCCGCGTCCCTGCATCGAATCTGATTCTGGGTGAGGGCCGCGGCTTCGAAATCGCGCAGGGCCGCCTAGGGCCGGGCCGTATCCATCACTGCATGCGCTCGATTGGTCAGGCGCAGCGGTCGCTTGAAGCCATGGCGAAGCGTGCCGACAGCCGCGTGGCATTCGGTAAGAAGCTTTCCGAGCAGGGAAGCATCCGTCAGGACGTCGCCCGGTCCTTCTGCGAAATTGAGATGGCACGGCTGCTGACGCTCAAGGCTGCCGATGCCATGGACAAATATGGCAACAAGGTCGCCGCCGACCTGATCGCGGCGATCAAGGTCGTCGCGCCGCAAATGGCCCAGACGGTCGCTGATCGCGCCATCCAGGTCCATGGCGGGATGGGTGTATGCGAAGATACGTCGGTGGCGGAAGCGTTCACGCTCAACCGGTATCTGCGGATCGCCGATGGCCCGGACGAAGTACATATGAACCAGCTTGGTCGCCTGAAGATCAAGCAATATACGCAGGCATGACGAACGAAGCCTCTCCGGGCCAAGTAACCGTCGAACGGGTTGACGCAATCGCCATCGTGCGGTTTGCCAACCCGCCCCACGGCACCATGGCTGCCAAGGGCGCTGCCCAACTCCGCGATGCTCTCGCACGGGCGATCGCGGATGAAGCGGTGCATGCGATCATCGTGACCGGCGGACAGGATGGCGTGTTCATCCGGCACGCCGATGTCAGCCAGATCGCCAAAGCGGGTGAATATCTGGCCACGGGGCAGATCGATCCTGCGGCGTTCGCGCAAAGCCCTTTCAACGATGTCGCCGCCATGCTCGAAGCCGCGCGCAAGCCTGTGATCGCCGCGATCAACGGGGTGTGCATGGGTGGAGGCCTGGAACTGGCGCTCGCGTG
This sequence comes from Sphingobium cyanobacteriorum, assembly GCF_030580935.1. Lineage (GTDB taxonomy): Bacteria > Pseudomonadota > Alphaproteobacteria > Sphingomonadales > Sphingomonadaceae > Sphingobium > Sphingobium cyanobacteriorum. The sequence goes on from NZ_JAUQOM010000008.1 coordinate 149,721, forward strand.
CACTATAAGGATCGCGGCGCAGGATGTGAAAGCGATCGGTCTGCCCGAAATCCGCATCGATATTTTTCCGGGCGCTGGCGGTATCGCTCGCCTTGCGGCGATCATCGGTATGCAAAAGGCCAGGCTGATGTCGCTGCGCGGCACCGTCCTGGATGCGCATGAGGCATTTCAGGCCGGCATCGTCGACGAGGTGGCGCCTGATGCACTGTATGGCGCGATGAAAGTCGCGCGCGAACTGGCGGGACGCGCGCCCGCCGCCATCCGCGCGATCATGGCGCTTGCTGCCGATCGCACTCCGCTGGAGGGATCGTCCCTCGCCCTTGCCCGACTGCTGCGGGACGAGCCGGCCGTGCGTGAACGGCTGCGCCGGTTTCTCGCAGATGGCGAATGGCTCGACCAAATTTCCTGAAAGAGCATCATGCAACTGGATCCTTCTGCTGAATTGAAAGCCTTTCGTGAGGACGTGCGCGCGTTTTTCGAACGCGACTATCCGCAGGATCTGATCGAAAAGCTGCGGGCTGGCATGATCCTCGACCGCGCGGATCAGGTTCGCAATCAGCAGGCGCTTCAGTCGCGCGGCTGGCTTGCCATTTCCTGGCCCAAGGAACATGGCGGGCCGGGGTGGGACTCCGCGCATCGCCATGTCTTTGAGGAGGAGGCTGATCGCGCGGGCGTGCCTGCGATCGTGCCGATGGCCGTCATCTATGTCGGTCCGGTCATCTACACGTTCGGGACAGAGGAACAGAAGCGCCGCTGGCTCCCGGCGATTCTGGATTCAACGCACTTCTGGGGGCAGGGCTATTCCGAGCCAGAGGCGGGATCGGACCTTGCCAGCCTGCGCATGACAGCCGAGCGGGATGGCGACCATTATGTCCTGAACGGCAGCAAGATCTGGACCTCCTACGGTCATTGGGCAGACTGGATCTTTTGCCTTGCCCGCACGAGCCGGGAAGCGCGCAAGCAGGACGGCATCAGTTTCCTGTGCGCGGAAATGTCGTCACCAGGCATCAGCGTGCATCCGATCGTTTCGCTTGATGGCGTGCATCACCTCAACCGCATCGATTTCGACAATGTGCGTGTGCCGGTTTCGCAACGCATCGGGGAAGAGGGCAAGGGCTGGCATTATGCGACCTTCCTGTTGCAGGGCGAACGTCTTTCCTATGCGCATGTCGCGCGCAAGCGCGAGGATGTGAAGCTGCTGCGCGCGCTGGCGGCGCGGCTGCCCGGTGACGACGGCCGTACGCTGATCAGTACGCCACTCACCGCCGCCAGGATCGCCAAGTGTGAGATCGACGTCGAAACGCTCGGCATCTCGGTGTCGCGCGCGCTTGCTGCCGGGGACGCTGTCTCGTCTGCGGAAGTATCTGCGCTCAAGATCGCCGCGACCCAAACGGCGCAACATATTACCGAACTGTTCGTCGAACTGGCCGGCCGAGGGGGTGCGGCGTTCGCTGACAGGCATCGTTACGACTGGCATGGCACCATGCCGATGGTCGAGTCCTTCGCCCCGCCAGCAATGGCGGCCTATCTGTTTGAACGGGCGCAGACCATTTATGGCGGCGCGACGGAAGTTCAGAAAAACATCATCTGGCGCGCGATCGCGAACCGATAAAGATATGTCATTTCATGATTTTGACCATTGCAACGGGGGCAGTTCTCACATGACGGATCGGGCGCAACAAATTGCCGAGCGCGTAGAGCGGTTCGTTCGCGATACCGTGGTGCCGTATGAATCCGACCCGCGTTGCGGCTCGCACGGGCCCAGCGACGAACTGGTCATGGAGATGCGCGAGAAAGCGCGCGCTGCGGATGTTCTCACTCCTCATATCCTGGACGACGGCAGCCACCTGACGCAAGTCGAGACAGCGCTCGTCCTGCGTAAGTCCGGCCTGTCCCCGCTCGGGCCACTGGCGGTCAACACGATGGCGCCGGACGAGGGCAATATGTACCTCCTGGGCAAGGTCGGATCGCCCGAGCAAAAGGCGCATTACCTCAAGCCGCTGCTCGAAGGCCGCGCGCGATCCGCCTTCTTCATGACTGAGCCGGCAAGCGAGGGCGGCGCCGGATCGGACCCCTCGATGATGCGCACGACCTGCCGCAAGGACGGCAATCATTGGGTGATCAATGGGCGCAAAGCCTTCATCACCGGCGCGGACGGCGCGAAGGTGGGTATCGTCATGGCGAAGTCGGACGAGGGTGCCTGCATGTTCCTCGTCGACCTGCCCGATCCGGCGATACGCATCGAGCGGGTTCTCGACACGATCGATTCATCGATGCCCGGCGGCCATTCGATCATCGCGATCGAAAATCTGCGGGTGCCCGCCGATCAGATGCTGGGCCATGCGGGCGAAGGCTTCAAATATGCGCAGATCCGCCTGTCGCCCGCGCGTCTCTCGCATTGCATGCGCTGGCTGGGCAGCTGTACGCGCGCGCATGAGATCGCTTTGGATTACGCCAATCGTCGCCAAGCTTTCGGCAAGTCGCTGATCGATCATGAGGGGGTGGGCTTCATGCTGGCCGAAAATCTGATCGACCTCAAACAATGCGAATTGATGATCGATTGGTGCGCTGGCGTGCTCGACGGCGGCAGTCTCGGGACAACAGAGAGTTCCATGGCGAAGGTTGCCGTTTCGGAAGCGCTGATGCGCATCGCCGACCGCTGCGTCCAGGTCATGGGCGGCACGGGCGTCAGTCGCGACACGATCGTCGAGCAGACGTTTCGCGAAGTCCGCGCTTTCCGCATCTATGACGGCCCGACTGAAGTGCACAAATGGTCGTTGGCAAAGAAGATCAAGCGTGACTGGAAAGCGAGCCATGGCCACTGATGCTGCTGCCAATTCGGGCGCCGGCGAAGTTCGCACCGCCATCGATGCAGGCGCCTTGGCCGAGTGGATGGGCACCCATGTCGCCGGCTTTAACGGGCCGCTTGGAATCGAGCAGTTCAACGGCGGACAGTCCAACCCCACCTATCGGCTGACTACTCCTGCGGCACGCTATGTGCTGCGGCGAAAGCCGCCCGGCGCGGTGCTAAAGGGGGCGCATGACGTCCTGCGCGAGGCGCGCGTCCTGCGCGCTCTGTCCGCGACCCCCGTTCCGGTTGCGCCGGTTCTCGCACACTGCGACGATGACAGCGTCATCGGATCGCCCTTCTACATTATGGCGCTGGTGGAAGGGCGGATCTTCTGGGACGCATCCTTCTCGCAGGTGCCCAGGCGTGAACGCGCGGCCTATTTTGATGCCATGAATGCGGCCATGGCTGCCTTGCACCGCGTCGATTTCGCGGCATGCGGCCTGGCGGACTACGGGAAGCCGGGCAATTATTTCGAGCGGCAGATCGGTCGCTGGTCCCGGCAATATCTGGAGGACGAACTGGCTGGTCGCGATCACAATATGGACGCGCTGGTCCGATGGTTGCCCACAGCGATACCGCAAGGCGATGAGACGGCGATCGTTCACGGCGACTTTCGGTGCGACAACCTGATCTTCCATCCAGAGCGCCCGGAGATTCTGGCCATCCTCGACTGGGAATTGTCGACACTGGGTCACCCGCTCGCAGACTTCGCCTATCATGCGATGATGTACCGCATGCCGGCCGATATCGTCGCCGGCCTGGGCGGCGCCGATCCGGCCGCGCTCGGTCTGCCTACGGAGGAAGCCTATGTCGCGGATTATTGCCGCCGCACGGGCCGATCGGGCATCGACGACTGGAATTTCTACATGGCGTTCAATTTCTTCCGGCTGGCTGCGATCTTCCACGGCATCAAGGGCCGAGTGCTGCGCGGGAACGCTGTATCGGAAAATGCACATGAGCGGGCAGCGGCATTTCCGCGCCTCGCCCTGTTTGCGCGCGAGGCCATGGACGCCTGCTGGCCAAGATCGGCGCGGGCGCGTGATCAAATCTGACGATGAAGGAGTATGAAGTGGCCGGAAATGACGTGGCGAACGCGGTCGGCGACGACCGCCCTCTAGTCGGTCTGCGCCTGGTTGATGGCGCGACCGGCCCGATGGCGGCAATCGCGCGCCATTTCGCCGAACTGGGCGCGGACGTCATCCGTATCGAGCCTGAAGAAGGTGCTGCGGATCGGCATGCCGGCAGCCGGTGCGACGGGGTAAGCCTCGACTTCGTCGCCGCCAATCTGGGCAAACGCGCCGCGCCCATCGACCGGGCAGAAACGCTGCTGGCTGGCGCTGACATCCTGATTGCCCCGCGCGACGCCTTTGACATCGATATGTTGCGGGCGCGGCACCCGGCGCTGGTCGTCCTTTCCGTTTCTGACTTTGGCGACACCGGCCGGTTTCGCGACTGGACTGGCTCGGACGCATTGTTCCACGCGCTGTCCGGCGAATTGTCGCGTTCCGGCATTCCGGGACGGCCGCCGCTGCTGCCGCCGGGGCAACTGGCCATTGCCTGCGCCGTGGTCCAAGCGGCCTATGTGACGTTGGTTGCCTATTGGCAGGCGCTCAAGACTGGGCAAGGCGATCATCTCGACTTTTCGATGCTCGACGGCACGGCGCAGGCGCTCGATCCCGGCTACGGCATCGGCGGCAGCGCCGCGGGCGGCGTCTTGGCGAGCAAGTTGCCACGCGGGCGGCCCGATGTGCGCTTCATGTACCCGATTCTTGCCTGCAAGGATGGATTCGTACGTTTGTGCGTCCTGGCGCCACGCCAGTGGCAGGGAATGTTCGAATGGATGGGCCGGCCTGAGGAATTTGCCGATCCTTCGTTCAACAAAATGCCGGTTCGTTTCCAGTCGACCACGTTGTTGCCCGCGATGGCGCGACTGTTCGCCGACAAGACTCGCCTCCAGGCTGAGGAGGAAGGGCAGCGGTTCGGCGTGCCCACCGCCGCCGTCCTGACGCTGGAAGAAGCGCTGGAGACCGAACAGATGGTCGCGCGCCAATTCTTCAAGACGGTCGATCTCGGTAACGGGCTCGATGCCCTGTTCCCCGACGGCGTGCTGGAACTGGACGGCAGGCGCATGGGCATCGCAGGGCCGGCGCCAGCTTTGCCTTCGCCCGATGTCGAATGGCATCCGCGTCCCAACCCTATACATCCTTCCAATGACGGTGATCGTCCTTTCGAGGGACTGAAGGTTCTCGATTTCGGCGTCATCGTCGTGGGGGCGGAAACCGGCAGGCTGCTGGCTGATCAGGGTGCGGACGTCGTCAAGATCGAAAGCTCCGCTTTTCCTGACGGCAGCAGGCAAAGTCGATCGACCGGTCCCATCAGCCCCACTTTCGCGACGGGGCATCGCAACCGTCGCAGCCTGGGGCTCGATCTGCGCCATCCCAAGGGCAAGGAGCTTCTTTACCGGCTGGTCCGCGATACCGATGTTGTTCTGACCAATTTCAAGGGCGGCACGCTCAAGACGCTGGGTCTCGATTATGAGACGCTAAAGGCGATCAATCCCCGGACAATCGTGGTCGACAGCTCCGCCTTCGGCCCCACTGGCCCCTGGTCGCGTCGCATGGGCTATGGCCCGCTGGTGCGCGCTTCGTCCGGCCTGACCGTCCAATGGCGCTATCCGGGCGAGGCTGACAGCTTTTCCGACGCGCTGACCGTCTATCCCGATCATGTCGCTGGCAGGATCGGCGCGATCGGCGTCATCGGGCTGCTCATCCGTCGCCTCAAGACCAACAAGGGCGGCCAGATCAGTGTCAGCCAGTCGGAGGTGATGCTCAGTCACATGGCGGCGCGGATCGCGGCTACCGGGTTGGAACGCGCAGGCCATCCGGTCATCGACGCGGATAAGGCGCAATCTGCGGTCTACGCCTGTGCCGGTGATGACGAATGGTGCGTCGTGACGATACGCCATGATGGTGACGAGCAGGCGATCGCCAAGGTCATAGGCGCGCAGACGCTGACGGAGTGGATGGCGCAGCAGGCCCCGCGTGATGCGATGGAGACATTGCAGGCTGCCGGTGTTCCAGCCGCGGCTATGTTGCGTGTGTCCGATCTGCCAGGCTTTGATTATTATACGGAGCGGGGCTTCTTCCGCCAATCGATGCATCCGCATATTTCTGAGCCGCTGACAATGGAGGCGTCGCCAGTCCGGTCGATCCGGCTGCCCGCTCCACCCGATCGCCCGGCCCCCGTCTTTGCCGAACATACCGCCGATTTGCTGAACGAGAGGCTTGGCTTGAGCCGGGCCGAGATCGAAGAGCTGCTTGCCGCGAAAGTCATTGAGGAATTCGTCCCGCCAACCACAACCTGAACCCCGACCGGGAGTGCGACGGGACGACCAGCGATCGCAGATACTGTGGCAGGCGCACGAGAGCATTCTGACGCTGATGGTCAACCGGCCGGACAAGCTGAATGCCTACACCAATCAGGTGGGTGCGGACCTGACAGACGCGATCCGGCGCGCCGATGCGGATGACAGGATCGGCGTCGTCATCCTGAGGGGGAGGGGACGGGGGATTTTATTCCCCGGCGTGATCTGTCGGCGGGGGAGGACAGTTTTGGCCCTGCCGGCGGCGGCGCGACCAATTTCGGTCAGCAGGATGGGTTTAACGCCGGTGGCGGGCTGATCAGCGCACTCTTTAGCTGCCGAAAGCCGATCATCGCTGCATTCAATGGGCCGGCGGTGGGGGTGGGGCTGACGAAGGCGCTGCCCACCCACAACATGATCGCGTCGAACACCGCACCCTCGATTTCCCAGGGCAGGTCAGCGGTGACACGCCTCCGGGCTTTCCCTGTTGAAACGACCAATAATCACGGTCCAACCAGCGACCGTTTAAAATTCGGCTTCAGTCCGAAACGGCTTGCTCCCGCGTCGCGCCCCCGGCTTCATCGAAACCGACAAAGGTGACGGCCTCCGCCATAGATTTGCGGCGTGAGACCACGGCGTTGGCGGGGAAGGCGTAGTCTGGAAATCCCAACGCGATACAGATCATGATCACCTGATCATCGGGAATCGCAGCATGTTCCCGCACGACCGGCGATTGCATAATGCCCTGCGAATTGATGCAGCAGCCAAGGCCGCGTGACCAAGCGGCATTGACAAGGGCGTTCGTTACCGCGCCGCAATCAAACGGGGCGATGTCGCTTTCGATGAGCGAGCGATCATAGGTGATGACGATCGAAACGGGGGCATCGAACTGACGAAATCCGCGTAGGACCCAATCGAGCCGTGCGTTCTTGTCCTCGCGAGCGATGCCCATCTCGGCGAAAAGCTGTTTGGCGATTTCCACCTGACGGTCCCGATGGACACCGGCATATTCGCCACCTTTGCGAAATTCGCGCGAATCGGGAACGCCTGCCAGATTGCGCTCAACATTCCCCTTGCGGATGGCCTCAAGCGGTGGTCCGCTCACGACGTAGAAGTTCCAAGGCTGGGTATTTACCGAGGATGGCGCCCGCATTGTGAGCGCGAAAATCTCCTCCAGCAGGGCGCGGGGAACCGGACGATCATGAAACCCGCGGATGCTGCGCCGTCCCAGAACGACCTCGTCATATGTCATGCATGCACCTCTTGCATATGCAGGGGGATCGGTCATCCAGGGGCGCCGACCAGTCGCAGATGATAATCGACCGAGCCGAACATCGCGTCGACGGTCATGATCCGCTTGAGATGATGACCGACCGCGACTTCATCGGTCGTGCCGACACCGCCATGAATCTGGACAGCCGACTCCGCGATGGCACGGCCCAGCCGCCCGACCTGCGCCTTCAACAGCGAATAGGTGCGCGTGTCGGCCTGCTCGCTTTCGATGATCGCAGCGGTGTAGAATAAGGTCGATCGCGCCTTTGCAAAAGCGAGCTTCATATCGGCGAGACGGTGCGCCAGCGCCTGGAATGAGCCAATCGCCACTCCGAACTGCTTGCGCGTTGCTGCATATTCAACGCTCGCGGCGAGCAAAGCGCCCATCGACCCGACGGCTTCGGCCGAGAGGGCGAAGATGGCGTCGTTGACGATATCCTGTATCACGCCTGCGGCATCGTTCAGCGCCACCGCATCGGCGTCGAGCCGCACATTGTCGAATCGGATGTTCGCCGCACGCCGGCCGTCGATCGTCACATAGGCATCACGGGTCACGCCGACTTGCGCGGCATCGACCAACAGCAGCGCAAGCGCCCCGCCGGACGTTCTTGCCGTGACGACCAACAAATCTGCGTCTCCGCCTGCCAGCACAAGACGCTTTTCGCCGTTCAGGACATAAGCGTCGCCATCCAACGACAGGGTAGTCGCGATCGCATGAATATGCGCGGTGCCCCGCCCTTCCTCGTGCGCAAGGGCGCCCAGGGCACTTCCCTCCATCAGACGGTCGAGCCAGCGGCTCGCGCCAGTATGATCGGTGATCCGCGCGAGCGCGCGACCGGCGAAGAGAATGGAAGGCAGATAGGGTTCGACGACCAGATGCTGTCCAAGCAATTCTGAAATCACCAGAATGTCGGATGCCTTGCCGCCGAAACCGCCCCGATCCTCTGCGAAGGCGGTGATGAGCAGGCCCATGTCCTGAAACTGCCGCCACATCTCGACTGACCGGCCGTTGGACGAACCGACGATGCGCTGGCGCTGATCGAAATCATAGTGCTGCGAAAGCAGGCGCGCCGCTGCGTCGCGCAGCATTTCCTGTTCTTGGGTGAAGGTGAAATCCATCGTCGATAATCCTTCAGGCCGCGTTGAGCGTGCGCGCGAGCAGGTCGCGCTGGATCTCGTTCGTACCGGCGTAGATGCTGGTCGCGCGGGCGTTGAGATAGAAAGGCATGGCGGTCAGGCTAAACAGGTCATCGAGAGGTTCAGCCGCCGGATCGACGGTCAGCGCCTCTACCTGTTGCGGCACTGCACCCAGGCCAGCTACCCGCGCCTGCATGACGCCCAGCAGTTGCGTCATTTCAGTGCTCATGATCTTGTTGAGCGACGGCATGGCTGGGTCATTGCCGATCGGATGACCCGTCAGGATCATCCGTTCAAACGCTTCATAGGACACCAGTTCAGCCTCCACTTCCCCCAGATCGCGCTGGAAGATCGGATCGTCTGCGAGGGTTCCGCCATGGGGCGACGGCGCGTCGACCACCGCCTGCCGGATCAGCGCCATCTTGCGGCGGAGCATGGGGCTGAGTGCGGCGCCGCCACGTTCATGCTTGAGCAGTTGCTTGGCGACTGACCAGCCATCATTTTCCGCGCCGACACGTCCAGACTGCGGTACGCGCACATTATCGAAAAACACTTCGCACTGTTCAGGCAGGCCGTCCAGGCCGATGATCGGGCGCACGACCATCCCGGGATAGTCCATCCGGTCCAGCAGCAGAAAGGTGATGCCCGCCTGCTTCTTGGCCTCCTTGTTCGTGCGCACCAGCATGAACATGCGGTTCGCCTCATGCGCAAGCGTGGTCCAGATCTTCTGGCCGTTGATGATATAGTCGTCACCGTCCGCGACCGCCGAACAGGACAGGGATGCAAGATCGGACCCTGCATTGGGCTCCGAATAGCCTTGCGTCCAGTAATCTTCACCCGCGAGGATGCCGGGCAGGTAAAGCGCTTTTTGTTCAGGTGTGCCCAGTTCCATGATCAGCGGCCCAACCATTTGCAATCCGTTGGGCAGCAGCGGCGGCAGGTCGCGCTTCCAATGTTCCTCGGCAAAAATATAGCGCTGTTCGACCGACCAGCCCGTCCCGCCATATTCGACCGGCCACGCCGGCGCGGACCAGCCCTTGGCGTGCAGGATGCGGTGCCACGCCATCACCTCCTTGAAGGGTGCGAATACGCTGGTGGTTTTCCTGCCGGCTTCGCGGATCGCCGGGGTGGGCGCCGTATCCAGAAAATCGGCTACCTCGCGACGAAATGCCTCAAGCTCTTCACTGAAGTCGATATTCACGGCGCTGGTCCTTGGCTGGGATCTGCGGATCAATCCGCCATCCCTTAATCATTCGATGAAATAACCGCAACGCGCGCGGACGTAAAGCTTCGATATAGGCCATCGAAGCGGACGCTCGTTCGCTAATGCCGTCACCCCTTCCGTTGGGCAAAGCGGGCAATTCGTTCCGCCATGTCTGGCCCGACTCCCTCAGTATTATGTACTTCATGCGCCAGGCCGAAGCGAACCGGCATACCGTCCGTCGCTTCCATCAACCGCTTGTAGCCGGCAACGCTGAATGGCGAATTTTCAAGTATCTGGCGGGCAAAGGCGATGACCTCCTGCTCGAACAGGTCGTCGTCGTAGCACGCATTGGCAAGGCCCATGGCCAATGCTTCCGCGCCGCTATAGGTCTTGGCGGTAAACATCATTTCACGCGCCTTGGCAAAACCGACCCGGCGCGGCAGTCGCTGCGTCATGCCCCACACTGGAGTCAGCGCCCATTTCGCGTGCGTGTCGGCAAAGCGCGCACTATGTGATGCCAGGATGATGTCGCCAGCGAGTGCCAGTTCCAGGGCGCCGGTGTAGCAATGGCCATGAACGGCAGCGATGACGGCCTGGGGCAGGCATGCCAGCCGCTCTATCACCTTTGATTCGTAGCCGAAATCCTGCGCCTCGCCTGCGCTGATGTCGCTGAGGTCGTGCCCGGCGGAAAAGCAGCGGCCTGCGCCACGCAGCACGACACAGCCAATGCCGCTATCTGCCCGTTCCAAGTCAGCGACATGGCGTTCGAGATGTTCGAATATCGCATGATTTATGCTGTTCAATTTGTCAGGGCGGTTAAGCGTGAGGAGCGCGAGCCCGTCAATATCTTCGCGCAGGACGAGATCTTCTGGCATCTATCATTCCTTTCCTGTTGATCGGGGTCGGCAATGCCGCCAAAGCTTGGCCACCGTTCATCGATCAACTAATGAGCCGCAGTGAATCGCGCCAAACCCATTGCACGATGTCGCCGGCTTTGCCTACGGTGATCTTTCCGCTACGCCGCAGATAATCGAACAGTTGATCTCTCTTTGAAAAGGCGCGCTATGGGATTGTTGAGGGGTAAAGGCGAAGCCATCGCCAATGCCGGCGATGTCGGCGACATGGCACGCCTTGCTCAGGGCCGCACTCGGCGCCTTCGATGGCGTCGATATCTTCGTCAACAATGCCGCATGACAGGAGCTTTACGACCATCGAGGAAAGCGATTGGGACGCGGTGATTACGGTCCATGTCAAAGGCACGTTCGCCGTTACCCGATCGATCTTCGAATGGATGAAGAAGGCGGGGAGGGGCGTCATCGTTAACACATCGTCCAGTTCCGGGATGGTCGCCAATTTCGGACAGGGCAATTATGGGGCCGCCAAAGCGGGAATATGAGGCCTGTCCAACCGAAGGCGCCCGATACGGCATGCGCGTCCGGACGCTGGCGTCCGGTCGCCACCACGCGATTGACCGAGGGCCTTTGGCCGCACGATCTTGTCGTGCAGAGCGGGCCTGACCGTATCGCCCCCACCTTCCTCCATATGGTGAGCGATCTGTCGATGCTGCACACGGGCAAGATGATGGCGGGGTCGCGCAGGCGGATGCAGGCCGACGTCGTGCCCAGCGCGGGGGACGTCGCACATCATGCCGCCTACATTTTCTGACTGACGAGCCGCCGATCGAATTTTCCTAACACAAGCGGCACGGCGGAACAGATATGATCCCGCAGCGAAGCTGCCCGGTGACGAACAGCGCAAAACTCGGCGAAATTTGACAAAAAGGAGCAGGATATGAGCGTATCTTTTGATTTGAGTGGCAGGATCGCCATGGTGACGGGCGGCGGCACCGGGCTGGGACGCGGCATCGCACAGGCGCTGATCGACGCCGGTGCTGCCAAGGTCTATATCGTTTCGCGCAAGCTCCAGGTTCTGGAACAGGCCGCCGCCGAGATGTCGCCGGAAGGAAACTGTGTCGCGATTGCGGCTGATCTTTCGACGGTTGCCGGCTGTCAGCAGCTCGCGGCCGAGTTCCGCAAGAGGGAGAAGCGGCTCGACATACTGGTAAATAATTCCGGGCTGGGATGGGTTGGCAGCTTTGAGGAATATTCCGAAAAAGGGTGGGACAAGTCCTTTCAGATCAACCTGAAGGCGCCCTTCTTCCTGGTGCAGGCGCTACTTGGCAGCCTGACAGCCCGTACAGGCCGTGATCAGCCGGCCTCCATCATCAATGTCGGCTCGATCGCGGGTGAAATGGCCAAGGGTGGCGGTGCGTTCGCCTACGGCCTGGCGAAGGGGGCGGTGCACCATGCAACCCGTATGCTGGCGCTGGAACTTGGGCCGCGCAATATTACGGTCAACGCGATCGCACCGGGCCGGTTCACGACCAGCATGACGACCCAGATAGCCCAGGACACGGAACGGCTGGAACGGGAAAGCAAGATGATCCCGCTCGGTCGCTGGGGCAGGGTCGAGGAACTGGGCGGCGTCGCGGTGTTGCTCGCGTCGACTGCGGGCAGCTATATCAATGGTGCGGTGATCGTCGTGGACGGCGGGCTGATGCTACAGCATCCGCTGGCGCTGGGGCTGGAATAGCCCTCAAGAACAGTAGATTGCGGGGCTGATCTCAGAAAGAGAGGCAGCCCCGCAACGCCTGCTATTTTGCTACGGTAATGGTCTGGGGCTTTGTGAATTCGAGCAGGCCTTCCCGTCCGTTTTCGACGCCGAAGCCCGACAGTTTATGACCAGCGAACGGTGTCCATGGCATAATATATTGGGTTTCGTTCACCCATACGGTGCCCGTTTCCAAGCGCGCAGCAATGTCGATCGCCCCTTGGCTGTCCGCCGACCAAACAGACCCGGCAAGCCCATAGTCGGAAGCGTTCGCCCGCTCGATCACGTCATCGATATCGCTGAACTTGATCAGCGGCAGCACGGGACCAAATGCCTCTTCCTGTACGACGCGGCTATCTTCAGGGGGATTGTCGACGATGGCGAGCGGCACGAAATAGCCCTTGCCGCCTTCCGGTACATCGCCGCCCACCAGGAAGTTCAGGCCATTCTCACGGGCGTCGCGGATCAAATCCTTGACCTTTTCGAACTGTGGCCGGTTTTGGATCGGGCCATAATTGCTGCCTTGCTCCAGCCCGTTGCCGACTTTCGCCGCGCGGGCACGCGTGACGAGCGCATCGGCCACCTGGTCGTAGACGTCCTCATGAATATACATGCGCTTGATCGCGACACATAGCTGGCCGCTGTTGGCGAAGGATGCACCGAACAGCTTGTCGGCGACCTTATCGAGTTCGACATCCGGCATCACGATCGCGGCGTCATTGCCGCCCAGCTCCAACGTTACAGGCTTCAGATTTTCCGCGGCCGTTTGCATGACGCGCTTGCCGGTCGGCGTGGAGCCGGTAAAGCTGATCTTGTCGATCCCCGGATGGGCGCTCAGCCATGGGCCAAGCTGGTCACCGCCACTGATGACATTGAACACGCCCGCCGGCAGATGCTCCTGCATCAATTCACCAAGCTTGAGCATCGTGAGCGGGGTGAAGGGCGAGGGTTTGAGCACGATCGCGTTGCCAGTCAGCAGCGCGGGTGCGATCTTCCAGATGGCCAGGTTGAACGGGAAATTCCAGGGGACGATGCCCGCGACGACGCCCAGAGGGACGTGACGGGTTTCGGATCGGCGCTGCTCTGAGTCCTCCGTCACTTCGACCGGGATCTCCTGCTGGGCGATGGCGCCGCACCAGAAAGCGGAAAAATCCACCTCCATACGCGCCCCCTTGAGCGGACGGCCCTGTTCCAGCGTGAACAGACGGGCAAAATCATCGGCATGCTGGGCGATGACTTCGCCCATCTTCGCAACCAGGCGGCGACGCTCCTCCAGCGGCGTTGCACGCCATTTGGGGAATGCCTTGCGGGCGGCGGCAACAGCTTGGTCCAGTTGTTCGCGCGAGCAATCGGGCGCCTTGGCGACGACGTCCTCATTCGCGGGATTGATGACGTCGACCGTCGTTGCGGAGCTTATGCTCTGCCCGTCTATGGTCATCGCGAAATTATTGAAAAAGTCTGCCATGATGATCCTCTCACTCTGTCGGCGACGTGCGCCCACACGTTCATCCAAATGTCTGTTCTTGCCGAAAGCGCGTCAATGGTTGGTCGTCCAATCCATTGGTCAACCGTCTTGCCGCGTCATCGTCCTCGGACATGACCGGGGAGCGCATGTCCGCTGGACAATTCTGTTCGATCCATGTCGGCGTCGTCGCACCGAAATCGCCAAGATCATGCGTCATTCGAGGATCCTGACGAAGTCAGGCTCTGACGGCGGGCTGATCCTTCTTAGCCCAGTAGCTGTCACGGAGCAGGCGCTTGTAAAGCTTGCCGGTGGCATGACGGGGCAGGTCCGCCATGAAATCGATTTGACGCGGTGCCTTGACATGACTGAGGTGCGCCCGCGCAAACTGCATCAGTTCGGCGGCGAAATCGTCATTGGCGTCCGCCCAGTCGAGGGGTTGAACGACCGCCACGACCTTTTCGCCCATTTCTTCGTCCGGCGCGCCGATCACTGCCACGTCACCCACCTTGGGATGCGTGACGAGCAGGTTTTCGAGCTCCTGCGGATAGATGTTTACGCCGCCCGAGATGATCATGAAGCTCTTGCGATCGGTAAGGTAGAGATAACCTTCCTCATCGACCCAACCGACATCGCCCAGTGTGGTCCATCCGTGGGGATGACGCGACTCCTGCGTCTTGGTGCTGTCGTTGTGATATTCGAAACTTGGGCCGCCCGAAAAATAGATCGTGCCCTCCGAGCGCGGCGGCAACTCATTGCCATTTTCGTCGCAGATGTGCAGCTTGGTGATGCGCGGTCGTCCGACCGACCCCTTGTGTGTTAGCCATTCGTGCGGCGAGATGAAGGTCCCGCCATTGCCTTCGGAGCCGCTATAATATTCGTGAATGATGGGACCGAACCAGTCCATCATCGCTTCCTTGATCGGGATCGGGCAAGGGGCCGCCGCATGGATCACCGCCCGCAACGATGACACGTCGTAACGGTTGCGGACTTCCTCAGGCATTTTGAGCATGCGGACAAAGTGGGTCGGCACGAATTGCGCGGTCGTCACCTTGAAGTGTTCGATCGCTTCGAGCGCGTCTTCGGGACTGAACTTTTCCATGACCACGACCGTGCCGCCCAGCCGTGTCATCCCCATAACATAGCGTAATGGCGCTGCGTGATAGATCGGCGCCGGGCAAAGATAGATGCTGTCGGCTGTCGCTTCATAGAGATTGGCGAGCGCATCTGCCACTGCGTCAGGCCCGTCGATCGGCTGATTATCAATCTTGCGCGGCTTAATGCCCTTGGGTCGGCCGGTCGTGCCGGACGAATAGAGCATCTCGGTGCCCGCCTGCTCATCGGCGATGGGCGTGGTCGGTTGCGCTGCACGCTCGGCGATAAAATCGCGATAGCCCGCTATCGGTCCGCCGAGCGCGAAATGTGCGAGATCGAGCCCCCGTTCGAGCAAATGGGCAGGCAGGTCGTTCAGCACCGCAGAGATCACCAGCGCCTTTGCGCCGCTGTCAGAAAGAATATAGGCGATCTCGTCGGTCTGGAGCTTGTTCGATACGGGTACGAAGTAGAGACCCGAGCGCTGCGCTGCCCATGCGATTTCGAAAAAGGCCGGATTATTCTCCATGCACACTGCGATCGCGTCGCCGGCTTTCAGCCCAAGCGACCGAAACAGATGAGCACCCTGATTGGATCGGGCGTCAAGCTCTCCGTATGTCACCGTCTGCTTGCTAGGCGACATGATGATGGCGGGTTTGTCGGGATTTGCTTGAGCGTGGATATAGGGGTGCATGGCGGTTCTCGATTTTGGAATTAACGGCAGGATGTCAGCTATCTGCTAACCAAATGACGGGGCATGGGTCAGGTCGCGCGGCAGGCCGCCGCGTTTCTGCGAGGGTGACAGATGTATGGCGAAGCCGATCGACGACCGGCAAGGAAGCGGCTTGCATGACCGCGAAATCTGGTCGGCGACCGTGTACACATGCTCTCCTGACATTTTGACTAATTCCCGGCTTATGGGATGACTAAATTTTCGAAATTAGCGTCCGCAAATGGAGCCGCGACGACCGGGCTTGCCGCCGGCGTTCGGGAGAAGCGCGGTGCAGGCGCAGGCTGCACGACGCCTTCCAACTCCACGAAAGTGCCGCGTTCGGCGTTATGCGGGTGGGCAGGTGCTTCGCTCATCGACAGGACGGGCGCGAAACATACGTCGCTATGCTCCATCAGCGCGCACCATTCGGCCCGCGTACGGGTAAGGAAAAGTGCACTCAATCGCGCCTTGAGGACCGGCCAGGCGGCCTCATCCATCTGTGCCTGGAATGCAGGATCCTCCGCCAGGCCGGTAAGTTTGAGCAGCAGGCTGTAGAATTGCGGTTCGATGGAGCCGAGCGCGATATATTTGCCGTCCGCAGTCTCATAGCTGTCGTAGAAATGCGAGCCGGTATCGAGCAGATTGGTGCCCCGCTCTTCGCTCCATCCCGCCGTCGCGCGGAAACCCCAGATCATGCTCATCAGCAAAGCGGCGCCATCGACCATCGCACAGTCGATGACCTGACCCTGGCCGTTGCGATGCGCTTCGAGCAGCGCTGCCGCCATACCGAATGCCAGCAGCATGCCGCCACCGCCGAAGTCACCCACCATATTGATGGGCGGGGTTGGCTTTTCACCGGCGCGGCCATAACTGTGGAGCGCTCCGGCAAGCGCGATATAATTGATATCATGACCTGCGGCCTGGGCGTAGGGACCGTTCTGGCCCCACCCCGTCATGCGACCATAGACAAGGCGCGGATTGTCCTGGAGCAGAATATCCGGGCCGAGTCCGAGCCGTTCCATGACGCCGGGACGAAAGCCCTCGATCAAGCCGTCGGCCGAGCGGACAAGCGCGCGGACGCGCTCTTGTCCCTCAGGAGATTTCAGATCGGCAGCTACCAGCTTGCGCGAGCGCATCAGCGGATCACGCAGATCGGGCACGCCTTCCGGACGATGCACCAAAATAACCTCGGCACCCTGATCGGCAAGCATCATGCCGCAAAAAGGCCCAGGGCCGATGCCGGCCATTTCGATGATCCGTATGCCGGAAAGCGGCCCGCTCATGTCAGCGCGGCGCCATACGGATCGAACCGTCGAGGCGGACGTCCTCACCGTTGAAATAGGAGTTGCGAATCATCTCGATCGCAAGGCTGGCATATTCCGCTGGATCACCCAGACGTTTAGGGAATGGCACCTGTGCACCCAGCGCATCGAGCACATTTTGCGGCGCGCCCTTCAAGAGCGGGGTGTTGAAAATACCCGGCAAAATGGTGTTGATGCGGATGCCTTCGGACGAGAGGTCGCGCGCGATCGGCAGGGTCATGCCCACGACGCCGCCCTTCGACGCGGAATAGGCGGCCTGACCGATCTGGCCGTCCTCGGCCGCAACGCTTGCCGTGTTGACGATCGCGCCGCGCTCGCCATTTTCGCCTGGCTCCAGCGTCAGCATGCCGGCAGCGGATTTGGCGATGCAGCGGAACGTGCCGACCAGATTGATCTGGACGATCTTGTCGAACGCCTCGATCGGGAAGTGGGTGATATCGCCAGTCTTGCGATCCCGCCCGGCCGTCTTGATCGCGTTGCCAGTGCCAGCGCAATTCACCAGAATCGCTTCCTGGCCATGAGCCGCGCGCGCTTTAGCAAAGCCGGCGTCGACGCTGGCGTCATTGGTCACATCGACCTTACAGAACACGCCGCCCAGTTCAGCCGCGACTGCATTGCCCGCCTCTTCATTAAGGTCGAAGATCGCGACCTTGACGCCTTCTGCCGCAAGCACCCTTGCCGTCGCTTCGCCAAGACCGCTCGCGCCACCCGTGACGACGGCCGACTTACCCGCAATTTCCACTGATATTCCCCTTATATAACTTTGATTGGTGGCCGAGACGCTCAGAGCGCCTCGATAATGGTCACGTTGGCGATGCCGCCGCCTTCGCACATGGTCTGCAGACCATAGCGCTTGCCCCGTGCGCGTAGCGCGTGGATCAGGGTCGTCATCAGCTTCGTGCCCGATGCGCCGAGCGGATGACCGAGCGCGATCGCGCCGCCATTGACGTTAAGCTTCTCAGGATCGGCGCCGATCACTTCAAGCCATGCGAGCGGAACCGGCGCGAACGCCTCGTTCACTTCATAAAGATCGACGTCGCCGATCTTCATGCCGGCACGCGCAAGGGCCCGCTGCGTTGCTGGAACCGGCTCTTCGAGCATGATTACAGGATCGCCGGCCGTCACCGTCATCGAATGGATGCGGGCCAGCGGCGTCAGATTATGCGCCTTGAGCGCCCGCTCATTGACGACCAACACGCCCGATGCGCCGTCGCAAATCTGGCTCGACGTCGCCGCCGTCAGCGTGCCGCCCTCCACGAGCAGCTTGACCGAAGCGATCGATTCGGCCGAGGCGTCAAACCGCACGCCCTCGTCGATCAGATGCTGTTCGGCCTTGCCTTCCGGCGTCACGATATCGACGGCCGTTAACTCGTCCGCAAAGGCACCCGATTTGATCGCGGCAGCTGCCCGACGCTGACTTTCCAGCCCGAACGCATCCAGCCTTTCACGCGTGAAGCCGTATTTCGCGGCGATCATTTCCGCGCCCTTGAACTGGCTGAAGCCATCGACACCGAAGCGTGAAAGAATCTTCTGGCTCCACGCGCCCTCGCCGACGCCCGGCGTCATCGCCAGGCCCATGGGAACGCGCGTCATACTTTCCGTGCCGCAGGCTATAACTACGTCCTGCGTGCCCGACATCACGGCCTGCGCCGCGAAGTGCAGCGCCTGCTGGGAAGATCCGCACTGCCGATCGATGGTGACGGCCGGGACGCTTATCGGGAGCGAGGATGCCAGCACGGCGCTGCGACCGACATGAAGCGACTGCTCACCTGCTTGCGTGACGCACCCCAAGATCACGTCGTCAATCGCAGCAGGATCGATGCCCGCCCGCGAAACGAGCGAATCCAGCACGAGACCGCCCAGATCAGCAGGATGCCAGCCTGCAAGGCGACCACCACGACGGCCACCAGCGGTCCGCGTTGCGGCGACGATATATGCCTCAGACAATCGATGCTCCTCAATTTTGCCATGCACTTGGACTTGCGATATCACCCAAATCTCGGCTAATCAATCGAACAATTGAATAGCGCCTGTTGCCGAGCATGGCCGGGCGCGGTCGCCATGTTGAGGGAGCTTGTTTTTGAGGATGACGATGGCCGCACTTGTGTGCGAGGCGTTCAGCCCGCTTCCTCGACTATGCAGCCGGGAGGTCGCTATTCCTGAACCTGGTATCGGCGAAATCCGCCTGAAGGTCGCCTGCGCCGGTCTGGGTTTTGTCGATGCGTTGGTCTGTTCGGGCGAATATCAGGTCAAGCCGCCCTTGCCCTTCACGCCTGGCAATGAAGTGGCCGGATGTGTCGATGCCGTGGGCGCGGGCGTGACCTCGCTCAAACCAGGCGATCGCGTGGCCGCGTTGGTCGCGGGCGGCGGGTTGGGCGAATATGCCCTGGCGCGCGAAGCGCTTGTGGTTGCGATACCGGATGCCCTGCCATTTCTCACCGCGGCCGCCTGTGTGACCAATTATACGACCGTGGCGTTCGGCCTACAGGGGCTCGGGCGTCCGGCCAAGGGCGAAACCATGCTCGTATTGGGGGCCGGCGGCGGCCTGGGCATGGCAGCTCTGGACTTTGGCCGCATGCTGGGGCTGCGTACCATCGCGCTGGCATCCAATGAGGAAAAGCGCCGCGCGGCAAATATGCAGGGTGCCACCATCGTGATGGACTATAGCGGCGGTGACTGGCGCCGCGCGGTTGAGGCGGAGATCGGCAAGGCTGCTGTCGACATTATATTCGATCCTGTCGGCGGCGCCATGTCGGAACCGGCGTTTCGCCTGTTGGCGATCGGCGGGCGGCATCTGGTGCTTGGGTTTGCGTCGGGAGAGATCGCCCGTCTGCCGTTGAATCTGCCGCTGCTCCGGCGAGCCGACATTATCGGGGTCGATTGGGGCGGGGCGGTGCGGGGCGACGTCACGCTGTTTCGCCCGACATTCGCGCCGGTCGCCCAGGCCCTGGCCGATGGCGTGCTGCGGCCGACGGGAATCCAGCCGATAGCCTTTCGTGACTCACAGGAAGCCTTGGCGCGCTTGCGCAACCGGCAGGCGCATGGAAAATCGGTTGTCGAAGTGGCGTTGGAGAACAGGATATGACGAACTCTCTTTGCGCACTGCTGGGCAGCCATGCTGCGACACGCGGCGATGCCATAGCGCTGGAATTCGGCGATCGGCTCACGAGCTTCGCACAGCTTGACGCACAGAGCTTTGCCGCGGCGCGCGCACTGGCCGGTGTCGGCGTGTTGCCGGGACAAAGGATCGGCTATCTCGGCAAGAACAGCGATCGGTATTTCGAGCTTTTGTTCGCCGCGTCGAAGGCTGGCGCAGTCATGGTGCCGATCGGATGGCGACTGACCGCGCCGGAAATCGCTTTCCTGATCGACGATTCGGAAATTTCCGTGATTTTCTTCGAACCGGCGTTTCTCGACATGGTCGAACGCCTGGCCGCGGATCGTACGCTGAAGTGCATATCGACGGAGGGCCCTATCGGCGGCGTGCAGGGTTATGAACAATGGCGCGACGGTTCGGACATGAACGGCGGCGCGCTGCCGCCGGTCGATGTCGAAGCGCCGATCATCCAGCTCTATACGTCGGGGACGACGGGGCGCCCCAAAGGCGCAATGTTGACCCATTGCAATATTTTTCCGCTGCGCCCGCTTTGCGCTGCGGAGAATATCGCGTGGGATCAATGGCACGGCGATGACGTATCGCTTCTAACAATGCCCGTTGCGCATATCGCAGGTACGGGGTGGGGGCTGGTCGCCTTTTACAACGGTGCCAGGTCGATCATCATGCCGGAGTTCGATGCGGGCCAGATCCTTGACCTCATTTCCAGCGAACAGATCAGCCGGATCTTCTTGGTGCCGACCGCTATTCAGGCGGTATTGCGTCATGCGGATGTGGTTAAGTCCGACTTCTCGCGGCTCAAATATATTCTCTACGGCGCCTCGCCGATCCCGCTCGGCCTGCTGCGCGAAGCGATCGACGTGTTCGGCTGCGGCTTCGTGCAGAATTACGGCATGACCGAAACGTGCGGGACTGTCGTTTCGCTTGGACCAGAGGATCACGATGCAAATGGCGGAGAACGCCTCGCGGCGGCGGGCAGGGCCTTGCCAGGGGTCGAGCTCAAGATTGTCGATGAGCGGCTCGCCCCGGTCGCCGCTGGTGTCATTGGCGAGATCATGATCAAGTCGCCCACCACTATGATCGGGTACTGGAAGCGGCCCGAAGCCACTGCGGACGCGCTGATCGGCGGGTGGATGCGTACAGGCGATGCGGGCTATCTGGACCAGGACGGCTATCTCTTTGTCCAGGACCGGCTCAAGGACATGATCATTTCCGGGGGGGAGAATGTCTATCCCGCAGAAGTGGAAAGCACGCTCTATTCGCACCCGGACGTTGCGGAAGTAGCGGTTATCGGGATACCCGATGACCGGTGGGGTGAAGCGGTCACCGCGATCGTCGTGCCCGCAAACGGTGCGGTGGACGAGCGGGAACTGCTGCAATGGGCGCGCGAGCGTCTCGCCGCCTACAAGGTGCCCAAAAAGGTGATCGTCCGCCAGGAATTGCCACGTAATCCCAGTGGCAAGATCATGCGGCGCCTGCTGCGTGAGCCATTCTGGGCTGGTATGGACAGGGCTGTCAACTAGGGGGCGGCCCTTGGCGCATCGTCGCCACGGCTGGACAGGGCTCTAATCCATTTGCCCATGCGACGCATCGGTTCGATGCCATCTTGCGGACTGGCCAGGGAGCCGAGGCACGCATAGCCCAAGGATAGGATGCGCTGTACATCGTAAAGGGGAATGACGTTGGCCATTTGCGCCTTGAGGCTTTCGGGATAGATGGCGACCGTCTGCGTATAGGAGTTGAACGCCCTAAGCGCTTCGTCCAGCGTGTCGATGGGGACAAAGTTGACCGTGCGGTCGTTCAGCTTGGCCGCGAATTCGACAGGCTCGGAAAGCTGTCACACGGTCACGGCCCCCTCGTCACGGTCCCCGCCGATCACCTTGTACCAGTTCTCATCGAAACGAAGCGCATCGACATGCGCCTTCAGCTCCCGGTCATGCCGTTTGGGAATCGTGCTGAAATGCTGTGGCAACTCGGCCAGAGCGTCATAGGCCATCGTCACGCGTTGATGACAATGATGGCCTACGCTTTCCTACAGACCCGCCGCATCGCTCAAGTGGAGCGGAAAAAAGAGTCTCAGGACCACCGCCTCAGCCCAGTCTGCCAGCGGTCAGGCAAGCCATCATTGAACGCCTGTCCCGACCACCACCCCCTCAATGTCCTCGATGCGGCTGTCCTCTATCATCAACTGAAATCCCGTTTCTGCCAAAGTAGTGCTAATATACTTTACCGCTGCTTCTCGTGGCGGCGCTTGGGTGGCACGCGGCGGTCGTGATGCATGACCGCACGCGGGCTTTGCTGGGCGGTCGGCATTCCCAGGCACCAGAAGCTATACCCTGCCGACGTGCCATTGATCTTTCCTGTGGCCGGGCGCGGACGACCGCGTTTGCACCACTCCCCGAATCCTCAATCTCGTCCGACATCGGCCACCCCGCTCAAAGAGCGGCAATCATCTCCCCGAATGGGCGCTGCGCAAGGCGGCCGTCAGACCTCGCTTACCCAGCTTCTGATGGACGATCCTGACTATTTCGGTCCCGCGATCGCCACGGAGTTCTCCCGCCCTGTCGGCGAGGTGCAGAGGCGGATACTTGAAGAAAGCCGGCGCGCCGGTGTGTTTCGTCCGATCGATCCAATAATCTTCTATGTCCAGGTGGTCGGCGCCTGCGACCAGTTGTTTACCGGGCGCTATCAGCTTGAACATGTGTTTAACGCAAAAAAGTGGACGAAGAACGCAAGTGCCGTTTTATCGAGCACTTCGTCCAAACTCTGCTCGACGGCATCCTCATCAAGCCGTTGCCGTCCGGGGACGTGGGACTAAATTAATCCGTTTCGTTCGCAGTTTGGAGTTGCTCGCCGGACGTTATCGAGAGGGCTGCCAAGGAAATTCCCCTTCGGCAATCCTCGTTCCCGTTCACATTGAACCGGATCGAACCGAATTTCCCTGATTGCGTAATTTACGGTTTGCCAACTGACATCCACCTCACATGCAATCACTATTGGCCTTTCCGCTCGCGCCGGCACAGGTCAAAGGATGAAATGTTCGCCTGAGGATCGGATAGTCATGTCGCCGATGCTAACGCCCTTGGGCTGATTGATGGCGTAAAGGATGTTGTCGGCGATGATCGCCGGGTCGAGTGCGATGTAGCCCATCGTGTTTTTGTCGAGCAGCGCGGGATCCAGAGAGCCCCCCATCATCGCATGCATTTCGCCTAGATACAGCGACGTATTTTGCCCTGCTATGCCGACAAGCGCCTTGGGGTCGACCATTCCGGCGCCAAGGCCGGTTCCCGGGACGCCAGTGGGCCGAATGACGGTGACCTTGATCTTGCCCTGCGCCTCAACCCGCAGCGATTCCGAAAGGTAGCGCACACCGATCTTGGTGGCCTGATACACCCCTGCGCCAGCGACGGGATGGTGGCTGTAAATCGAGGAGACGTTCACGACATGCCCTTCTCCTTGCGCCATCATCTGGTCATAGACGGATACGATCCCGTTGAGCACGCCCTTCAGATTGATGTCGATGCACTTGTGCCAAGAGCCAATCGCATGCTGATGATCGGCGTAAAAGGCCAGGGGCATGACGCCTGCATTGTTTACGATGACGTCGATCCGGCCATAGGCCGCCACGGCGCTGGCCGACATGGCGCGCATCGCGTCGATATCAGACACGTCGGCGACGACGGCTTGTGCGATTCCCTTGGCTTGGATGATGCCGCCGACGACTTCGTCGAGATGGTGGGCATTAATGTCAACACAGGTCACATGAGCGTCAGCGGCAGCGGCTTTCTCACTCAACAACTTCCCAAAACCGCTACCGGCCCCGGTCACGATGATCGACTTGCCTTCGATATAGTTGGTCACGACGATTTAGCGCCCCGTCATCATTAAAAAGCGGAGTATGCCATAGGTGTAATTAATCCAATAATCAATATTGTTGCCGTGATCCGATGGGCGGCTGAACCGCCGGTATATGCGACATCAGGTTAAAGCCACATTCTATCGTCGGCTCACAAGATGATGCAGGTCGTGGTGCCATGCGCCATAAGGCGACCGGACGCATCCTGGATTGCCGCCTCGGCGGTGGCGAGCCGGCGCCCGCAGTTCAGAACCGAACCGACAACATTTACCGTCAAGCCCGGCTCAAGCCGACGGATGAAAGAGATCTTGAACTCCACGGTGGTATAGCGCGTGTTCTCGTCCAGTCGGCTCGCAACCGCAGTGGCCATCGCGCTGTCGAGGATCGTGCATGGATGCTGCCGATGCCATTGGTGTGATCCTCGGTCGGCTGTCCGCGAAAGGTCACCTTGCCGGGCTCGGCGCCTTGGATGGATATCCCCATCATTTTCCAGATACGCGGCGCCTCGATGCGGCCGTCGATGACGCCGCGGAGTCTGTGCAGACCGTATGTGATTTCCATTGTGGCGCTTGCTCCAAAATTTACGCATGTACTCCGCAGACCCGGCACGAAAATCGCGTTTATTCGAATACACAGCTCAAGGTTGCGAAAGTCATTGCAGGGTGCGAATCCCGGCCGGCGCATATCTGCAGGATAGGTCATCGGATCGCGCAAGGCCAATGGCCCTTCTGCCTGTGAGTCTACGCGAAAATCGCATCGGCCAGCCCTCGACCGGAATGAAGCCGCATCGCTTTCCCGTTGCGTGCGGTCTGCAGCCTTTTCTTATCTTAGGGACCGTGCCGCGCGCCTCCAGTCCTTGCGTTTTCCGAACATGTTCTCGGCCCTGTGGCGCTGGCGGTAGAGCACAGCGTCGTGTGGGATCGGAGCCTTGCAGTTGGCCTTTGACGGGATGCAGGGGGTGATGCCGCTCTCAGTCAGGGCGGCATAGAACCAGTCGGCATCATAGCCACGATCGGCCAGTAGCGCTTGGGCTTTGGGCAAGACGTCGATCATCAGTGCAGCGCCCTTGCAGTCGTTCAGGTGACCGCCGCAAATCCGATACAAGTCCAATGACAGTGCTTCATCGTCATGACCTGGCATCCGCCAGGGAGGCGGATGCCGACATCGCTATTGCCGCGAGTCGGAGTCATCCAGACCCCGTATGAACGTCACGTCGGGTCGCATCCCCGCGACTGCAACCGTCTCCAGGACGCGGACCTTGTGGATCGCGGGATGATCCTTGGTCAGCGAGCGGATGGTGTCGAGCAGAGCTTCCCGGTCTGTGGCGTTGACCAGAACGGTGATATTGTAACGCCCGGTGGCCAATGCGACGTAGGAAACCTGTTCCACGCGGGCAAGGTTACCCGCGATATTGTGGGCGTGGTTCGGCTCGACTTGAAGGCGTACGATTGCCGACGCGCTCATGCCTGCGGCGGTGGCGCTGATCAGTGCGGTCAGCTTGGCCGAGCGCCGGTGCTCGAGAGCCAGCAACCGCTTGCGCACTGCGGTTTCCGAGATCCCCAGCGTCTGAGCCACTTCCCGGTTGCTGGTGCGGGCGTTCTTGCTGAGGATGCTGAAGATCTTTTCGTTGAGATCGTCGTGTTTCATGATCAACTCTCAGCCCGGTGGATGTTGTCGAATTTCAGGAGCTTGGTCGATATCGACATGTCTTCAAAATATACGTCCTTGAATCGTTCGCTCTCGCGGTTGATCAGATCATCAAGGCCTCCCACGTCCTTTACATAGACATGCATGAGGATATCGGGATCTGACACCATGAGGACAACGGCCAGGCATTCCTCGATCTCGTAGAGTCGTCTCGCAATCGCGGCGACGTCGCCCGACACGACATTGATGAAGAGGAGGACGCTAAGATATTCCTCGCCCAAGTTGCGTTGTAGAACGATTCGCAGCGCGCCGCTGTCTTCCATCGCGCGTATCCTGCTGCCGACCGTCACTTCTGATATGCCAAGCCTCCGTGCAATCTCGTTGTTGCGCAGCCGGGCATCGGCCTGCAGTTCCTCAATGATCCTCCAGTCGGTTTCATCGAGCTCGGTTTCCATCAACGCCGTTCCATCCTTCGCAGTGTCGTCCGGCTCTCCGACTCGATGCCGGTGAGCATAGTTGTCATACAGGCTTCGTCGGCAATCTAAAAAAATGCATATAAACGGCAGATATGGCGCTTAAAAAGTAGGGAAAAGCTACATTGGCCTCATATTAAAAACCATTATGTGAAAAAATGTGCCGAAACCAAATTGACTATTTCTCGTGAAGGCGTAGACCTCTTGAAATCAGCCGGTCAGAGCTGACGAGGTGGAGAGACCCGATGTATGATCTGGTGATTGCCAACGGGAACGTTGTCGACGGCACTGGCGCGGCGCGGGTCCGTGCCGACATCGCCATCGCCAATGGTGTCATCGAGCGGATCGATCCGTCGATCGATCGGGGCAAGGCGCGGCGTGTGATCGACGCGATGGGCAAGATCGTCGCTCCGGGCGTTATCGATCCACACACTCACTATGACGCGCAGGTCCATTGGGACCCCTACTGCACCAACTCGAGTTGGCACGGGAATACCACGGTCGTCGTCGGCAACTGCGGTTTCGGCTTCATGCCCTGCCGGCCGCAGGATCGTGAGCGATATATGCTGATGATGGAAAACACCGAGCAGGTTCCGATGCCCGCTATGCGGGAGGCGCTGCCGTGGACGTGGGAGAGTTTCCCCGAATGGATGGCTCATATGAAGCGCCTCCACAAGGGCGTGAACCTTGCCGCCTACATGCCGCTGAACTCGTTGATGATGTACGTCATGGGCGTCGAGGGGGCCAAGACCCGCCGCGCTACCGTGGCTGAACGCGCGCGGATGCGCGATCTTCTCCACGAAGCCATGGACGCTGGCGCGATCGGCTTTGGTTTGTCGCATTTAGGCGAGTTCAATAGCCACAAGGACATCGATTTCTCTCCGATGCCGAGCGACACGATGTTTGCCGAGGACGCGGTCTTTCTGGCCGGCGTTCTTCGTGAACGTGGCGAGGGTGTTATCCAGTGTCTCGCGCAGCTCAATTCGGTGAACAACAGTTTTCTGGTCGAAGAGCTGGCGCGGGCGTCAGGCCGGCCGGTGGTACATAACGTGATCAATGCCGTCGATTCAAACCCGCGCTATCATCTCGATATCATGTCGTGGCTCGACCGGGTCCATGCCGAGGGACTCGACATTTACAGTCAGGCGCTGGTGCAGCGCGGCTGGGTCGAGTTCAACGTCACCTATATCGATACGCTGTGGCAGAATGTGGAGCCGTTCACGGAGTTCAGCCTCCATGTCGGCCCCGAAGCGAAGGCGGCGATCGCGAAGGACGAAGGCTTCCGCCAGAGAGCGCGCGAGCGATATGATCCGGACATGATGTTTGGCGCCGGTGGTCCAGTGGAAACACACCGCTTGGCCGATGCGAAGGGCAGCCGGTTCGCGCAGTTCGAGAA
This sequence comes from Sphingobium cyanobacteriorum, assembly GCF_030580935.1. Lineage (GTDB taxonomy): Bacteria > Pseudomonadota > Alphaproteobacteria > Sphingomonadales > Sphingomonadaceae > Sphingobium > Sphingobium cyanobacteriorum. Next base: position 177,231 of record NZ_JAUQOM010000008.1, read on the forward strand.
CATGCTGGTGAGTGAAATTGCCCAAGCCACCGGCTCCGCGCCAATTGACGTGTTGTTTGATATCGTCGCAGAAACCAATGCGATGGCTGATTTCCGCACGACAGCGGCGGTCAGCGAGGATCCGGTCAAGCTCGGCGAGATCCTCGACCACGATCGAGTCCTTCTCGGCACTTCCGATGGCGGCGCCCACGTAAAGTTTTCTGCCGGTGGCCAATACGCAACCGACATGATCATGTGGATGGCGCGTGAGGAACAGCGCATCAGTCTGGAGCGGCTGCACAATCTGCTGTCGAGCAAGGTGGCCGACGTGTTCGGCTTCAACGATCGCGGATCGCTCGTCGAAGGCAAGGCGGCGGACCTCTACATCTATGATTTCGAACATATCACTTATGATCGTGACCGCTACGAGGTGCTTTTCGACCTGCCTGGCAACGAGTTTCGGCGTGTCTGCCGCGCCGAAGGCATCGATTGGGTTGTCGTCAACGGCGAGCCGATCTTTCGGTCAGGGCGGTCTACTGGTGCGATGCCGGGCCGCATGATCACCAACAGCATTCACGGCGCGGCGTTCAGCGAGGCCGCGGAATAAACAGGCAGTCATCTGCCATCCAGACTTTGCCGGGGGCGCGCTGCCCTCGAGCGAAGCGAACTTTAATAGGCCAAAATGGTCACCGGGAGAGTTTCATGCCTGAATATGATTTGATAATTCGCAATGGCACGGTCGTCGACGGAACCGGCGAGCCACGGAAAATTGCCGATCTAGGCGTGACGAATGGCAAGATTGCGGCGATCGGTGACTTGTCCGCCAAGGACGCGGGGCGTGTTATCGATGCGACGGGCCTGATCGTCGCTCCCGGCTTCATCGACCTGCACACCCATTATGACGCACAGCTGTTCTGGGACCCCTATTGCACAATCTCTGGCTGGCATGGCGTGACGTCGGTTGTGATCGGCAACTGCGGCTTCGGCTTCGCCCCCTGCCGCGTCGAGGATCGTGAACGCTCGATGCTGGCGATGACACGCAACGAGCAGATCGATCTCGAAGCCATGCGTCAGGGTATGCCCTGGGACTGGGAGACCTTCCCTGAGTTTCTCGATAGTGTCGAGCGTACGCCCAAGGGCGTGAACGTGCTGACCTTCGCTCCGCTCACCCCGATCATGATCTGGGCAATGGGGTTGCAGGCGGCAAAGTCACGCCGACCGAACGAAGAAGAGCTCAAGAAGATTCAAGGCCTGATCCACGAGGCGATGGATCATGGCGCGATGGGGTGGTCGGTCCAGCGCCTTGGCGAGAATTCGGTGCAGCCGGACTATGACGGCACGCCGATGGTCACCGATATAATGACTGATGAGGAAGGTTATGCCTTTGCCGAAGTGCTCAAGGAACGTGGCGAAGGTATCATCCAGCTGACCTACGCGCCGATCGGCAAGGAGAATTTGGCCGACTCTTTCATGGATACCCGTGTGTTCGAATGGGAGGAGAAGCTGGCGGAGATTTCCGGCCGTCCGATCATTCACAACATTATCGCGGCAACCGCCGGCATGCCGCAATTGCACCGCACGCCGATCGAGTGGTTGAAGTCGTGTCAGGAGCGAGGCCTTCAAATCTATGGCCAGGGCGAAACCAACCGCAACTGGCAACAGTTCAATTTCACCACCTGGAACGGCTTCGATATAGCGCCGTCGTGGAAGGCCGCGCTGATGGGGTCACCCGCCGAACGGCTCGAAAACCTGCGCAAGCCCGAGGTGCGCGAAGCGATGCTGGCCGAAAAACCGATCATCGACATGCTTGGCGTGCAGGGCGCTCCACTCGAAATCTATCGCTTGACCGGCGATGGCGGCAAGGCGGAACTCTCGCCGCTGATCGGCAAGACGGTGGGCGAGATTGCCGAACTACGGGGTAACACCCCGCTGGAGGCCTTCATCGATATCGCGGCCGAAAGCGAACTGATGGCCGAGTTCATGTCACCCTTCGTCAGGGCACCCAGTGCCGAATATACTGCGGAGATGATCAGGTCCGGGGTCGTCATGCCCGGTATCTCGGATGGCGGCGCACACACCAAATATTTCATTGGCGGCACCTACACGACCGATTTCCTGTCCTGGTTGGTAAGAGACCAGGGTGCGCTGACGCTGGAAGAAGCGCACGCGGCACTGAGCGCGCTGCCCGCCCGGATCGCCGGCTTCAAGAACCGCGGCACGCTGGTCGAGGGTGCGGCCGCTGACATCGTCGTCTACGATCTCGCCAATCTCAAGCGCACGCCGGAAAATGAGTATCTGACGCTGCACGATTTGCCGGGCGGCGACTGGCGTCGGGTCCAGAAGTCCGAAGGCTATCGGTACACCATCGTAAACGGTGAGGTCACGTTCGAGGACGGAACGGCGACCGGCGCCCATTCAGGTAAGCTGCTTCGGCACGGTGCCTGATCGATCAAACTGGGCGGGACGGCCTGTGCGGAGCACTGCCGGTCGTCTCGTCGCGATATTTCAAAAATAAATCAATTGGGATCGGGGATAGGAGCGGAAAGTCTCCACCCCATAAGGGAGGTAAAAATGTCCTGTGTCTTGAACCGTTCGCTGACGTCTGTTGTGGCCATTACAATGGGGCTGATGTCCGTAGGCGCCAATGCCCAAGGTGGGGGCAGCGTCGAACCAAGCTCCAATGCAGAGGTGTCGGCGACAGAGATTATTGTGACCGCCCAAAAGACCTCACAGTCGTTGCAGTCGGTGCCGATGTCTATTTCCGCGATTTCCGGCGATGACCTTTCGACGCGCGCAGTCCAGAACGTGGGCGATATCACGCGGTCCGTGCCCGGCGTCAATTATCAGGAAACGAACGGCGCAACGCAGATCACCATCCGAGGTGTCGGTTTGCAGGTGCAGACGGGCCTCGCCGAGCCGAACGTCGCATTGCACATCGACGGCATCTTCCAGCCCGCGGCGACCGAGGCCGACGTCCCGATCGTGGATTTGGAGCGGGTGGAGGTTCTGCGCGGCCCGCAGGGTACGCTTTATGGTCGTAATGCCACCGGCGGCACGATCAATTTCATTACGAAAAAGCCGACGTCGACCTTCGAGGCTGGCGGCTCGCTTGGCACGGGATCGTTCGATGCGGTCCGGGCAAACGGCTATGTATCCGGGCCCATCACGGGCGAGACACTGATGGGGCGCGTGTCCGCTTATTACAATCGGGACGACGGCTACTATTACAACTCGTTCCTCGACAAGCGGCAAATGGGCTTCGAGAAATGGGGCGTGCGTGGCGCGCTGCGCTTTCTGCCCAGTTCTGACGTGACGGTGGACCTCTCGGGCTATTACCAGCACGGCAGCGGCGAGACGCCGGTGCAGTCGATTCTGCGCGGGACCAATCCGCTGGTCGATGGGCTGGTCGCAGGCGGATTGCTTCCCGCCGGAAGCGTCGCGATCGATACCGGCAAATGGCGGACCGCGGGTGAAATCAGCAACACCTCCAAATATTGGACGGCAGGCACAACGCTTGATGCGAAAGTCGATATTTCGGATGCACTGAGCGTCCGCTCGGTAACCGGCTTCATCAAGCATGAATATGGTCCGTTCATCTACGACGCCGACGGAACATCGCTCGGCATCGTCACCCTGGGCACTCCGGGCGGCGACGGCCGTTTTCAGACGTCCAAGTCGATCAGCCAGGAATTCAACTTTTCAGGCGAGCTGGATAAGCTGCGCTATGTCGTGGGCCTGTTCTACTTCCACGAAACCGCGTTCGCCGTCTCGCCCGCCTATTTCCCCGACCCATTGATTCAGGCGGTGTTCGGTGCGGGGTTCGCTCCCTTTACCGGCTCTGCAAATACGCTCTACACTGGTCTTCGCTCATCCATGAACGTGAAGACCGATGGCTATGCCGGCTTTGCCGATCTGACATACTCAGTCACGCCGTCGATGCGGTTGAATGTCGGTCTGCGGCAGACTTTCGATCGCAAGAACTATGTCCAGTCGGACGAAAATTATCTTGTGGTGAACGGCGCGCCGCTGACACTGCCGAACTGTAGTAACCTTCAGACCAAGCTGCGCTTCAACCATTTCGACTACAAGATCCGCGCGGAAGCCGACATCGCCGACCGGGTGCTCGCCTATGGCCAGTATCAGACTGGCTTCAAAGACGGAGGGGTCAATTTGTCGGCATGCGGCGACACGTTCAAGCCAGAAAAAATCGGGGCGTTTGAAGCGGGTCTGAAGACAAGCACATCGGACCGTACTTTCACGTTCAATGCGTCGGCCTTCCATTACAAATATGATGGCCTGCAGGTCTTGTCATTCATCACGGCGACGTTGCCACTGATCGAGAATGTCGATCGCGCGACCATTACGGGCGGTGAACTGGAAGCGGTGATGCGGCCGTCGCGCCGGCTTACGGCTAACCTGGCCCTGTCGCTGCTGTACTCGAAGATCAAGAAATTCTCCAGCTTCGATTCGCGTCAACCGCAACTCGGCGTACAGGACTTGAAGGGCAAGCCGCTGCCGAGTGCACCCCAATATACCGTCAATGCCGGAATCGAATATGCGTTGCCGGTAGCCAATGGTGCCGTTCGGATGCGGGCCGAGACGTTCTTCTCGTCGGCTTATAATTTGCGGATGTTCGATCAGAAGGAGGATGAACAGCGCGCTTATACCGTGACCAACCTGTCGATCGGATATGAATTTGGCGGCGGTGACTATCAGATTCGGGGATTTGTGAAGAATCTGGAAAACACAGCCTACCAATTGAACGGGCTTTTCGCGGGCACTGTGGGCACAGCCGGAACATTGGCTCGCCCGCGCGAATGGGGTGTAGACGCGACTGTCCGCTTCTGAAGGATGAAACCGTGATTGTGCTGACCAGGAAACTACGAACAAAGGCGGTTGCCATGGTCCTGCCGGGCAGGGTGAGGCGATGACATATGTTATCGCCGCACCTTGCGTCGCGGACTATTCATGTGTCGACATCTGCCCGGTGGATTGCATTGCGCCATCCCCAGGCGATGACGCCTTTGACGCCGCAGATCAGCTTTACATCAATCCGGCGGTTTGCATCGCGTGCGGGGCTTGTGTGGAGGCATGTCCTGTCTCCGCAATTTACAGGATCGAGAATCTCCCCCAAAAATGGGCGCATTATGCCGAGTTAAATCGCGGCTATTTTGAGGGAAGTCCGGCATGACGGCCTCGGCACGCACCGTCGCCATAGTCGGGGCGGGGCCGGCAGGGGCCTATGCCGTGCAGCATTTGCTTGCCCAGAGCAATGTTTCGGTCGAAATTGACCTGTTCGACCGTTCGCTCACCCCCTGGGGCTTGGTGCGCTATGGCGTTGCCGCCGATCACCCGCAGAAGAAACTGATCGCGGACCGTGCTTTCGAGCCATTGTTGTATGATCCACGTGTGCGCTTCTTTGGCGGCGTCGATATTGGAGACGGCCTGCCGCTGGCGGCCGTGACGGAGGCCTATGACGCAGTGATTGTCGCGACCGGCGCCGAAGGCGATAACAAACTCGGCATTCCTGGCGAAGACATGGCGGGATCTTGGACAAGTCGCGAGTTCGTTCATTGGTGCAACGGCGATCCGCGACATGTGCACCACGGGTTCGATCTTTCTACCCGGCGCGCCGTTATCATAGGCAATGGCAATGTTGCGCTCGATATCGCCCGGTTGCTGCTGCGTCCGATTGCCGAACTTCGTGCCACCGACATGGCCGATCATGCGCTTGCCGCCCTGGAGAAAAGCAGGGTCGACGAGATTTTCATCGCGGCGCGCCGCGGGCCGGCCGAGGTCGCGTTCAATGCTCCAGAGCTTGAAGAACTGGGCGAGTTGCCCGATGTAGACATATCCATCGCACCGCACACAGGGCTTGTAGACGACACACTGGCCCGGCCGGACCTACCTTGGTCAACCCGTCGAAAGCTTACCCATTTGCTTAGTCTCGCATCCCGCTCCGGCGGGAGCAGAAGGATCAACTTTTTGTTCGGTGCGACGCCACTCCGGTTTGAGGGTGACGAAGCAGTCAAGCGAATTGTCTTCGCGTCTACCGCAGCTCCGGGCGGGGCTTACCAATTGGATTGCAATCTGGTCTTCTGCGCGACCGGCTTTCGCGGCGAACCGCGTTCGGGCCTGCCACACGACGCAAATGCCGGCGTAGTCTTGACGGACAATGGTCGCGTCGCCGGAATGGCAAATGTCTACGCTACGGGTTGGGCGCGGCGTGGTTGCCGCGGCGTCATCGGCACTAATCGCAAATGCGCCAAGACTGTTGTCGATATGGTCCTCGCGGATATTGCTGAACGGCCTGCGGATGCTGGGTGCATTGATCGGCGAAGGGCGCTCCTGGCAAGGCTCGGGTCTGATCGAACCACGATAGGCAAGGATGGCTGGCGGACGATCGATCGCGCAGAGCGGCTGCGCGGTCGCGCCGTCGGCCGGCCGCGCGTCAAGTTCACCTGCGAAAATACGCTCTTGCGTGTGGCTCAGGGAGGGGATCAGCGATGAGCATCAAGCACACCTTTTGCCGGATCTGCGAGCCTGCCTGCGGATTGCTCGCCCGCATCGACAACGATGGCCAGATCGCCGCGTTGCTGCCCGATCCGAACCATATTTCGGGCGGGCGCCCGTGCCACAAAGGGCTCTCCTTTCTTGACGTGCATCGTGACCCTGACCGGCTGAACTGGCCGTTGAAGCGTCGCAATCCACGCCGCGAAGCGCGGGGTGCGTTCGATCGTGTCGAATGGGACGCTTCGCTTGCGGACGTGGCTCGACGTCTCAATGCGCTGCGGGAGCAGCACGGGCCCAATTCTGTCGCGATCTATTACGGCAACCCCTTTGGCGTCGCCAACGCTGCCGGCTGGGCCGCGGTCGAACCTCTGCGGCAGGCGATCGGGACGCAAATGATTTTCAGCGCCGGCACTCAGGACGTGACCAACAAGACGGCTGCTGGCGCGGAGATATATGGTTCGTCCGGCGTTCTCACGATCCCGGACATCGCCAACACGCATTATCTGCTATGCATCGGTGCAAATCCGCTTGTCTCGCGTTGGACGGCGATGTCACATCCTAACGATGATCTCGCTAGCCTTCGTGCTATCGTCGATCGGGGTGGAAAGGTCGTTTTCGTCAACCCGCGCAAAATCGAATCATCCACCCCCGCGACCGGCCCCACGCTGCAAATCCGGCCCGGAACGGACGTGTATTTCCTGGCGGCGCTGTTCCTTGAACTCGATAGCAGAGGCGCGTTCGACGAGGCGCGCATCGCGAGCCTGGGCAAGCGAATGAACGAACTGCGTTTGCGCATCAAAGGGTATACGGCTGATGTGGTGGAAGCGATCGTTGGCATCCAGGCCTCGCAAATCCGCAGTATCGCAGCTGATATCGCCGCCGCGCCTTCGGCTGCGATCTACATCTCTACGGGAGTCAACCAGAGCCGACAGGGGACGCTGGCCTATCTGCTTTCGGAGATGATCAATTTCGGCACCGGCAATCTCGGGCGCAAGGGCGGCGTCATCAAGCCGGCCGGCATCGTTGACCATTTCGCGCGTACGCAAGGCGTGGCAACGGTCGAAACGTCGATCGGCACGTTCGAATTGCCTGAACCGATTGGCGCCGCAACGCTTCCTGCCGCCACGATCACGCGCCTGATCGAAAGCGGCGACATTCGTGCGCTTCTGGTCTTTGGCGGCAACCCGATCCTGACAGTGGGTGGCGAGGAGCAGATGCGTCGCGCCTATGAGTCACTCGACTTGCTGGTTTCAGTCGATGTCTTCCGGTCTGCAACTGGCGAACTTGCCGACTATGTCCTGCCTGCGGCTGACTGGCTGGAACACAGCGACCTCACTCTGTTGGGTAGCGGGCTACAGCCGCAACCCTATGTCCAGTATACCGAAGCCATGGTTCCGCCCGCGCATGAACGGCGCAACGGGTGGTGGATATTGAATTCCCTCATCAGCGCGCTGGGCGCGCCTTCGGCACTGGACGTGGCGCCGGACGATCATGACGGACATTCGATGTTCGCGGAAATCCTCAAGGCAGCCGGCCTGACGATCGACGATCTCATGCAAAGCCCGGGCAATGCGCGTCCTATCGATCAAAAGCCGCCCGAATCGTTTTTCGAGCGATGTGTGGTTCATCCCGATGGCAAGATCGACTGTTGCCCCGAAAAGTTCATCGAAAGGGGACTTTTCGACCGGATGGCCTCGATTTTTGCGGAGCTCCGCGCTGAGGCTCCCGGAGCGTTGAAGATGATTTCGCTGCGCACGCGGTACATGCACAATAGCTGGATGGGTAACGCTCCCCGCATCAACCACGCCATTCGGGGCGCAAGCCCTGTGCATGTCAGTCCCGAGGATGCAAATGCGCGTGCATTGCTTGACGGCGACATTGTCCGGATATTCAACGATGTGGGATCGGTCAAGGCACAGGTCAGGATCGATGCAGACCTGCCGCCTGGGACCATCGCGATGACGCATGGTTATGGACAGCGCCTGACCTATGGTATGACCGTAGCCAGCGCTGTCGATGGGGCTAACTGCAACGCTCTGTTGCCGACTGACGATGATGACATTGAGCCGGTCAGCTACATGTCGTGGATGACGGCGGTGCCCGTGGAACTGGTTTCCGCCGAGCCTGTTCGGACATATGAGGGGCCCGGCTTGGCGACCGCGATAGTTGAGTAACTTCTCCGAGAGGTAGGACAGGATCATAGCGAGATCATGGCACCGTAATGTGCTCCCCTCCTGTCGCCCACCGCTTCTGCTCATCTATCGACCATATCCTTCGCAGACAACATCGATATGGCGGCGTGACTCACAACCCAATGCCTCCGGCAATCCCGGCGCGGTTCAGGATGGCCGGAGGACGGTGTCCGTGTGTCACGCTATGATCCGCGACGCGGGAGCCGTCCTGAGTGACCTGCCATCGTGGCGATATACTTGTCGATGCGGCGCATGGGTCCGATGCCGTCCTGCTGTTCTGTCTGGGACTGTGCGGATAAACGCCTGGAGGCGGGTATGGGTGCTCCATAAAATCAGTCGCGCGATGAACGCTAGTCGGGGCAGATTGCCGCGCTAGATCAAAAAATCAATCGAACAACTAATTGCGTCCGCCTGCGGCTGATGTATGGTGCCTGCAACATCACGGATCTGGCTGCGTCTGCGAATGCAGCGCGATCTGTTGCCGCCCGGCCGATCATAGCCTGGCGAAACCGGGGATGAATGATGGTCTATGAAGAGATTAGTTATACCGTAGCCAACCATGTCGCGACGATCATGTTGAACCGGCCCGACAAGCTCAACGCCTTTACCGTACGGATGATGACCGAAATGATCGACGCATTCGACCAGGTCGATGCCGACGACGAGGTGCGGGTGGTGATCGTCACGGGTGCGGGACGCGCTTTTTGCGCAGGCGCGGATCTGGAGTCCGGCACGGCGTCGTTCGACGCCGCAGGCTTGGAAGATTCGCCGGTCCGGCCGGATGGCAGCCTCGACTATTCCAAGGCGTCGGCGCGCGACGGTGGCGGGCTGCTGACGCTGCGCATTTATCGGTGCCTCAAGCCGGTCATCGCCGCAATCAATGGTCCGGCGGTAGGCATAGGCGCGACGATGACATTGCCGATGGACATCAGGCTTGCGAGCGATGGCGCACGCATCGGATTCGTTTTCGCGCGTCGCGGCATCGTTTCCGAGGCTGCGTCCTCGTTCTTTCTGCCACGCGTCGTCGGCATCTCCCAGGCACTCGAATGGTGCTTTAGCGGCCGTGTGTTCAATGCGGCCGAAGCCAGGGCAGGCGGTCTGGTCAAGGACGTGCTGTCTGCGGAAGCGCTGCTGCCCACCGCCCACGCGCTGGCGCAAGAGATCGCGCAGAACAGCGCACCCGTTTCGGTCGCTCTGTTGCGCCAGATGATGTGGCGTGGCCTGGGCATGGCCGATCCAATGGAAGCGCACCGGATCGATAGCCGCGGCATCCTCTCGCGCGGCCGCAGCAAGGACGTCGCCGAGGGCGTGTCTGCCTTCCTCGAAAAGCGCCAGCCCGCATTTCCCGACAAGGTCTCGGCTGACATGCCCGACTACTTCCCCTGGTGGGAAGAGCCCGAATATCACTAACTACAGGGACGCTGACAAAATGGATATCTTCAAGGATCAAATCTTCGCGGGCAAGACGGTGTTCGTTGCGGGCGGATCAAGCGGGATCAACCTTGGCATCGCGCAGCGCTTTTCCCAATATGGCGCGAAGGTCGGCCTCATCAGCCGCAACCAGGACCGCGTTTCCGCCGCGGTCGATACGATCGTCAATGCCGGCGGCGTGGCAATGGGCATAGCGGCGGATGTGCGCGACTATGATGCCGTCGATGCAGCCCTTGCGGCAGTCAAGAGCCAGTATGGCGAGATCGATGTGGTGATCTCCGGTGCTGCGGGGAATTTCCTGGCGCCGGTGATCGGCATGTCGGCCAATGCGTTCAAGACCGTGATCGACATCGATCTCCTCGGCTCCTTCAATGTCCTTCGCGCCTGCTATGACCATATCCGCAAGCCGGGCGCATCGGTCATATCGATCACGGCGGGGCAGGCGATCCGGCCGACCATGTTCCAGGCTCATGCCGGCGCGGCCAAGGCCGGGATCAATAATCTGACCCAGTGCCTCGCCATGGAATGGGGTCCGGCCGGTGTGCGCGTCAATGCCATCAGTCCAGGCCCGATCGGCGATACCGAAGGCATGATCCGTCTTGCGCCATCGGAAGAAGCGACAGCCAGGCTCAAGGCGAGGATACCCCTGCGTGACTACGGCACGAAGCAGGACATTGCCGATTTGGCGCTGTTTCTTTCGAGCGAGAACGCAAAATATATCACCGGCGCCATCATCGACTGTGATGGCGGATCCGTTCTCGGCGACGCGTCAGCCGACGCATTGACTGTTCAAAAGCGCAGCTAAGGAAATTGTCGTGAACGATTTTGATTTCACTGGCAAACGCGTGCTTGTTGTCGGCGGGTCCAGCGGTATCGGCAACGGTATTGCCCATGCCTTTCGCCAGCGCGGCGCCGACGTTGCCATCTGGGGGACGCGTCCGCGTGCAGAAGATTATGCCGATGTGCCCGGAAGCGATCTTTCGGGAATGCACTATACGTGCGTCGACGTAACCAGCCCGGACGCAGTCGCTGCGGCCCCCTTTGACGGCGATACGCTCGACGTGCTGGTGTCGTGCCAGGGCACGGTTATCTACCAACGCGGCGAATTCGACATGGAAGGTTTCCAGCGGGTCGTCGACGTCAACCTGAACAGTATGATGTCCTGCGCCCTGAAGTTTCGTGGGCCGCTGGCCAAGGCCAGGGGGTCGATGATCCTGATCAGTTCTACCGCAGCGTTTCGCACCACCTTCGGCAATCCCGCCTATAACGCATCAAAAGCCGGCATTTTGGGTCTGACCCGGTCGCTCGCGCAGGCGTGGATCGGCGAGGGCATTCGCGTCAACGGCGTTGCCCCCGGCTTGGTGGATACCAAGCTTACGAAGGTCATGACCGCAGATCCCAAGCGTCTGGAAGGGCAGTTGAAGGTCATTCCGCGCGGACGGCTGGGAACGCCTGAGGATATTGCGGGTGCCGTGATGTATCTAGCGTCGCCGCTTGCGGACTTCGTCGTCGGACAGACGCTTGCGGTGGACGGCGGAGGCTCCTTGTGACGGCGGTGGCGCGTCTTGAACGTTCGCTCAACGGCGCGTCTGCTTTCATCACCGGCGCAGGCAGCGGCATGGGTCGCGCCATGGCGGTCCTGTTCAGCCGCGAGGGTGCGAAGGTCGCGGTCGTCGATCGCAACGCATCGGCGGCCGACGCCGTGGTCCGCGAGATCGAAGAGGAAGGCGGTACGGCGGTGGCCGTGGCGCTTGACCTTTTGCAACTCGATCGGATCGCGGCGGCGGTTGAAGACATTGCCGACCGCTTCGGCGGCCTTGATGTGGTGGTGAATAATGCCGGATATGCCGCATTGACGCCCATCGACGCGCCGGACTTTCGCGAGAATTGGGATCAGCAGATCACCGTGTTGCTGACGGCGCAGCCGCTGGTGATACGCGCTGCCATGCCCTTCCTGCGGAAATCCGCGCATCCGCGCATCTTGAACATTGCATCGACCGAAGGGCTTGGAGCCACGGCGCGCCAGAGTGCGTACAGCGCGGCGAAGGCGGGGGTGATCGGCTTGACGCGTTCGCTGGCAGTGGAGTTGGGCCGAGAGGGCATGACGGTCAATTGTATCTGTCCAGGACCGATTGAAACCGGCATCACCCATGACATTCCAGCAGAGGACAAGGCGCTCTACGCCAAACGCCGCACGGCGCTGCGCCGCTACGGCAAGCCGGAAGAAGTGGCGCATATCGCGCTTAGTCTGTGTGTCCCGGCTGCCTCTTTCATTACCGGCGCGATCATCCCGGTTGACGGCGGATTGATGGCCCGAAACGCGTGAAGAGCATATAGATGGAATGGAAATCACTCGTCGATCTCGATCGGCTGACGACCTGGATGGATCAGCAGGGGCTGGGCAGTGGGCCGATCGAAGATGCGCTTCCCCTTGCCGGTGGAACGCAAAATGTGTTGTTGCGCTTCCGGCGTGGCGACGAGCAGTTCGTTCTTCGTCGCCCGCCTTTGCACAGTATCGCCAACGGCAGCGAAACGATGCGCAGGGAAGCCCGTACCCTTGCTGTGCTGGCGGACTCCGATGTGCCGCATGCCCGGCTGGTCGCGGCGTGTCCCGACGATGATGTGCTCGGCGCGGCCTTCTATCTTATGCGGCCGGTTGAAGGCTTCACTGCCACGGTCGGGTTGCCCGCGCTGCACGCGAGCGACGCTGGCATCCGTCGCCAGATGGGCTTTTCGCTCGTGGATGGCGCGCTGGCCCTGGGCAGGATCGACCCCATCGCCGCCGGCCTGGGCGACATGGGCAAGCTCGACAATTATCTGGGCCGCCAGTCGGCACGTTGGCGGTCGCAATATGACGGCTATGCCAAGCATGAGGGGTGGACAACGGACAGCGTACCCGGCGTTGCGGAGATCGGCAAATGGCTGGACGATCACTGTCCGGCACATTTCACACCAGGTCTCATTCATGGTGACTATCATCTTGGCAATGTGATGTTTAGGCTGGACGGCCCCGATGTGGCGGCGATCGTCGATTGGGAACTGACAACCATTGGTGACCCGCTGATCGACATGGGCTGGCTGCTCGCTACCTGGCCTGATCGGGAGGGTGGCTTTGAGGCGGTTACGCCGGTCGAGCCATGGGACGGTTTCCCCGATGCGATCGAACTTGTCGAGCGCTATGCCGCCGGGTCCGGGCGGGATTGCTCGGCAATGCTCTGGTACAAGGTTTTGGCCTGTTACAAGCTTGGCATCATTCTGGAAGGTTCGAACGCCCGCGCGCTCGCCGGCAAGGCCGAAAAGGAGATCGGCGACCGCCTCCATCATCAGGCGGTGCAACTGCTCCTGCGAGCCTCCCGCTCGATAGAGATTGGCTAGCTGTAACGCTTGACCGGCATGGCAGCCCTTATAGCGAGGGAGGGGGCGTGAGGGTGGCACGGCGATCATGGCCCGCAATGATCCTGATGATCGAGACGGCTCGATGATCGCTGTGTCGTCGGGCGCCGGCAAGCGCTGCTGCTCAATGAAGCGGCGGCATCGCGGTATCAAAAGCTCAACGAACTGGTGGCAATCTATAACCGCAACGCCCGCCAGGCATTCGAAGATTTGCCAAAGAGCGAACCGATATTGGGCGGCCGCATGGACCCCGCTTCGTCGGCCGCATTGATCTTAAGGACCATACGCGGAGTCCATGTGCAGTGGTTGGCCGAGCGCAAGGAATTTGATGCGGGCCGGACCTTTCGCGCGCTTTGCGATCTGATCGAACTGGAATATGCACGCCTCTCCGCGCATCCCTGTGCGAACGCGAGGGCATAGCTTCGACAGTGCATGCCTGAACATGTGGCGTCCGGCATCCGTTTGCCGTCAATGGCGCGGAATGGATAAGCGGTGCTTTCTGTACGTCGCGCGTGACGGGCAACATGACGCTCGTGGGATCAGCGCCGTTGACATTCTTGCACATTCACCTACCTAGCCGATTAATTATGGCAAATATGAGGAGGGTGATCGGATGCTGGCGCTGCTAAGCAAAAGTTCAGGGGGGCCTGAAACCCTCGTCTTGTCCGAGCTGCCAGAACCTATTCCCGGTCCCGGCGAAGTCCGCATTGCTGTCGAGGCCTGCGGCGTGAACTATCCCGACGTGCTGGTCATCGAAGATCGCTATCAGTTCAAACCTGAACGCCCATTTGCGCCCGGCGCGGAAATCAGCGGCCGCATCGATGCAGTGGGTGATGGCGTAAGCCGGTTCAAGATCGGCGACCGTGTGCTGGGTGGTGCGGGTTGGGGGGGTATGGCGGAAAAGATCGTGCTGCCCGAAGATCGGTGCTTTGCGATTCCCGATACCATGCCGTTCGACGTCGCAGCGGCCTTTCTAATGACCTATGGCACTACGATCCATGCGCTTCGCAATCGTGGCAATGTCCGCGTGGGCGAGACGATGCTGGTGCTGGGTGCGTCCGGTGGCGTAGGGCTTGCAGCAGTGGAACTGGGCAAGGCCTATGGCGCCAAAGTCATCGCGGCGGTTTCGGCGCCGCACAAGGCAAAGGTGGCGTTGGATCACGGCGCGGACGCAACCATCATCTACCCGGCCGAAGGACTGGACGCGCAGGGCGCCAAGGCATTCCTCGCGGAGATTCGCGCCCACGCGCCCGATGGCGTTGACATCGTCTATGACGCGGTAGGGGGCGACTATGCCGAGCCTGCGCTGCGCAGCATGGCATGGGAAGGGCGCTATCTCGTCATCGGCTTCCCGGCCGGTATCCCGCGCCTGCCACTGAATCTGCCGCTGCTTAAGGGCTGCTCCATCGTCGGCGTCTTCTGGGGTGCGTCGATCGAACGATCACAAGAACAGCATTGCGCCAATGTCGAGGAACTAATGCAGCTATATCAAAGCGGATATCTGCGTCCGCTTGTATCGGAACGCTTTCCACTGGCGCGGGGCGGCGAGGCCATTTCACGTCTTGCCTCGCGCGCAGCCGTCGGCAAGATCGTAGTAACGCTATGAACAGCCGGGTCGAGATCGACATCGCCGACCATGTCGCTCATGTCCGAATGGTTCGGACCGACAAGATGAATGCACTTGACGGCGCGATGTTCGACGCGCTGGGCCAGGCAGGCGCCCGGCTCAGCGACCGCAGCGATATACGCGCGATCGTGCTATCTGGCGATGGCCGTGCTTTTTGTGCGGGCCTCGATCTCCAGAACTTCGCGCAGATGGCCGACGGCAGCGCGCACATAGATCTGACCGCCCGCACCCACGGGGCCGCCAACGCAGGGCAGCAGGTAGTGCTGCAATGGCGCGAGATGCCGGTGCCAGTGATCGCGGCGGTCCATGGCGTCGCCTTTGGCGGCGGGTTCCAGCTGATGCTCGGCGCGGACATGCGGTATATGCATCCCGAAACGAAGCTGTCGATCATGGAGATCAAATGGGGCCTCGTCCCCGATATGGCGGGCATGGTCCTGTTGCGCGACCTGATCCGGCGCGATGTCGCGGCCGAACTCACCTATAGCGGTCGTATATTCCAAGGCCAGGAAGCACTGGCCATGGGCCTGGCAACGCAGGTGCATGACGATCCGCGTGCAGCGGCGCTCGCGACCGCGCGCGCAATCGCGGCACACAGTCCCGATGCCATACGCGCTGCGAAGCGCATTTTCGGCATCCAGGATGACGCTCTCAACGCCCGCATCCTGCGCGCCGAAGCGGAAGAGCAGATGGCGTTGATATCCACCCCCAATCAGGTCGAAGCGGTGCTCGCATCGCAGGAGCGTCGTGCTGCCCTGTTTAAAGACTGATCCCCAATGAGCGCGCCTATCAGGAGACCCGCGATGGAATATAAGAAAATTCTCTTCGAGATCGTTGATAACGTCGCGATCATCCGCCTCAATGATCCCGCTGTCCTCAATGCGTTCGACCTAACCCTGACGCATGAGTTGGATGCCGCCATCGATCGCGCCGCCAACTCGGCCAGAGCCATGATCATTACCAGTGTCGGTCGTGCGTTCAGCGCTGGCGCGAACCTTTCGGGCGATCTGGGCGACGCCGATGAAAGTGGTGAGGTCGATGCCGGTTCGGTGCTGGAAACTACGATCAACCCGCTGATGGTCAAGCTCAGCCGGCTGCCCATACCCTTCATCACCGCTGTTCGTGGCGCGGCGGCTGGCGTCGGCTGTTCGCTGGCGCTGTCGGCCGACATCATCGTCGCCAGCGAAACCGCCTATTTCCTTCAGGCCTTCGCCAAGATCGGTCTGGTTCCCGATGGCGGGTCCAGTTGGTTGCTGATGCGGGCCATCGGGCGGGTACGGGCAATGGAAATGATGTTGCTGGCCGAACGCCTCCCGGCGGCGAAGGCGCTCGAATGGGGCCTTGTCACCCGTGTCACGAGCGACGAGGAGCTGGAAAGCACAGCTCTTGACCTCGCGCGCCAGCTGGCATCGGGACCGACAAGGTCGCTCGGCATGATCCGTGAGACCGCGTGGGCCGCCGCGGACAAGGATTGGATCGATGCTTTGGCGACGGAACGGCGGCTACAGAAAGACGCTGGCCGTACAAAGGACAATCAGGAGGGTATAAGCGCGTTCATGGAAAAGCGTGCACCCGTATTTACTGGCGCCTGATCGACGGAGCGGAATGATCATGGTGGAGAATTACTCCGTTAACCTCACGGGACGTACAGCGCTTATCACCGGAGCGTCAGCGGGTCTGGGCGCCCGTTTCGCCCGTATCCTGGCGGCGAGCGGGGCCAATGTCGTATTGGCTGCGCGCCGAGTGGCCTTGCTCGAACAGCTGACGCAGGACATTTGCGATGCCGGCGGCCAGGCGATCGCCGTGCCGATGGACGTCACCGACGAAGCATCAACCAAAGCCGCCTATGACGCCGCCGAAGCCGCCTTCGGCGTTGTCGATACTGTGATCGGCAATGCCGGCCTCAATATCGAGGGCCTGACCTTCGATCTCGATGCGTCGGCGCTGGATGCGATCAATCAGGTCAACGTAAAGGGATTGTTCCTCACGTTGCGCGAAGGCGCGCGCCGGCTGATCGACGCCGGTTCCAGCGAGCGGCAACATGGCCGGATGGTAGCGATTTCGTCGATCACGGCGCAATATATCGCTGGCGGCACCGGCGCCTATAGCGCATCCAAGGCGGCCGCGCTTCAACTCTGCCGCGTATTGGCCCGCGAATGGGCGAATCGCGGGATCAACCTGAACATCGTTCTGCCGGGCTATATTCCGACCGACATCAATGCGGAATGGTTCGAGAAAGAGGGGGGGCAGCGCCAAATTCAGAAATGGCCGCGTCGCCGCCTGATGGACGAATCCTCGCTGGATGGCATCATCCTCTATCTATGTTCTGATGCCAGCCAGTTCGTGACTGGTAGCATGTTCACCATAGATGACGGCCAGTCGCTCTGACCTTCGCGCCGGGGACGACGGCTTTTGCTGAACATCCCCGGCGCCCGACGCCTTGCCGACGATCGCTGTCGGCAGGGCACATCAGCGGATGGCGAATCCGCCGTCGATCACGAATACATCGCCAGTATGATAGCTGCTGGCATCAGACGCCAGATATACGGCGATACCCGCAACATCTGATCCTTGCCCCCAGCGACGGACTGGGATGCGCGGCAGGATCGTCTCGATCGCCTCGCTGCTGTGCAGTTGTGCGTTCATCTCGGTATCGATGAAGCCGGGTGCCAGGGTGTTTGCGCGAATGCCAAACCGGCCATGCTCTGCGGCGAGTGAGCGCATGAGCGCATTGACGGCGCCTTTGCTGGCAGAATATGCCTGAAGCGTAGGCATGCCGAATAGGCTGCCCAATGACGAGACGGCAATAAGCGAGCCACCAGCGTCTCCTGCCCTGGCGCGATCAACCATATGCCGTGCGGCTTCGCGCAACGTCCAGAACACGCCTTTGAGGTTGACGTCGAACACTGCGGTCATATTTTCGGACGTGAATTGATGGAATTTCTCGGCCTTGCCGCCGATGCCGGCATTGGCGACGACGGTATCAAGTCTACCGAAATCAGCCAGCGCCTCGGACGTGGCGGCGACGACTTCGTCCTCATTGGCGACGTTCACTGTCTGGGCTTTGACGCGGACCGGCAATGCTGCAAGCCTGGCCATGGCCTCCTGATTGCGAAGCGGATTGCTGCCCCAAATGATGATGTCGGCGCCCGCCTTGCCCAGCCCTTCCGCCATGGCGTAGCCGATGCCGCGATTGCCGCCGGTTACGAGTGCAACCTTCCCGGTCAGATCGAAGATGGACGCCATATCCGCTACCCTTCCACAGCGCCGCGATATGCGAACAGGCAGTCCGCGCCGCGCAATCCAACGCTGCTGTCGGGAATGCAGTGATACATGAGGTAATCGACGCCGGTTGGCGTACCGCGACTTCGGTGATGGCCATAACATGGTTCAGCCAGGCATATCGGGGGTGGCTGGTTTCAAATCGGGGCTGGGTGACGAAATAGGTGTCGCCGAAATCCACAATTTCGCCCTTGCCATATCGTTCCAGCATCTCGGGCGACGCGTGCGACACACCGAAATATTGGACGAAGATGTTGGCGCCGTCATCGGTCACGATTACCAGGCGCACGTCGATATGACAGACGCCATCGCTGTCGATCAGTTCAAATTCGCCACCCACGGGCGCGATTGTGCCGCGAATGGCAGGCCCTTCGACAGTACCGCCAGAAAGCGTCCATACGTTCCGTTTACCCTTGGGGATGAGACCGATTGGATAGCGTTGCCCCAACGTCACGGTCATGCGCAGCAGCGGTTCAAGGCGCATCCCGGCTCCTTTCCTAGACTGGCGGCCGCCCCTGAGCCACTTTGGCTCTCGCGGCGGCCCCCATCATTTTTTAGATGCGTTCGATGATGATGGCTGGAGCCATGCCACCCGCGGCGCACATCGTCACCAGACCGTAGCGACCGCCGGTGCGCTCCAGTTCGTCGAGCACCGTGCCGATCAGGATGGAGCCGGTGGCGCCGATCGGGTGACCTAGCGCCATCGATCCGCCATTGACGTTGACCTTCGAGCGGTCGAGCTTCAGATCGCGGATGAACTTCTCCGCGACGACCGCGAAGGCTTCATTGATTTCCCACAGATCGATATCCTCAACGGTCAAATTGGCCTTCGCCAACACCTTGCGGGCAGCAGGAACGGGCGCGTTGAGCATCAGCGTCGGGCAGTCGCCGATGTTCGCGGTCGCAACGATGCGCGCGCGTGGCTTGAGGCCATGCTTTTCGGCATAGTCCTTCGACGCCAGCAGCACCGCCGCCGCGCCATCGACGACGCCGCTCGAATTGCCGGCATGATGGACATGGTCTATCTTGAGATCGGGATATTTCTGGTTGATCAGCCCCCGGAAGGTCGTGCCGTCCTTGTCGAGCGGCATGTCAGCCATCTTGCCGAAGGAGGGCTCAAGCGAGGCGAGTCCCTCTGCCGTGGTGCCGGGGCGCGGAAATTCTTCCCGGTCGAGGGCGAGAGTACCGTCTGCCTTGTACACGGGGACGACGCTACGGTCGAAACGGCCTTCCTCAATAGCGCGCGCGGCGCGCTTCTGGCTTTCGAGCGCCAAGGCGTCGAGATCGGCCCGTGAAATGCCCTCCATGCTGGCGATGGCGTCGCCGCAGACACCCTGATGCGACTGCGGGTGAACGGCCTGAAGCCGGGCATTGCCCGACCCCATGCCCAGTTGCGGCAGGCCGGCTGCCATTTCCTCCTTGGCGATCTGCATCGTCAGCGACATCATCTCCGTTCCGCCGGCGATGACCAAATCCTCCTGGCCGCTCATGATCTGGCCGGCTGCGAGGTTGACACTGGTGATGCCCCCGCCGCAGAAGCGATCGAGCGTGACGCCGCTGACGCGCATGTCATAGCCGGCGTCGAGCGCCGCCATGCGAGCCAGGTCACCACCCTGCGCGCCTTTTTGCGTGGAGGTCGACCAGATGACGTCCTCAACATCGGCGGTATTGAGATTGTTGCGTTCCGCCAGCGCCCTGAGGACAGTCGCGGCAAGATGTTGTGGATGCATGTCGGCCAAGGCGCCCTTGCCGACCTTGCCGATCCCCCGCGGCGTGCGGACTGTATCGATGATATAGGCTTCACTCATGCTGATATGTCTCCGGAAAGCTGGTGCGAATGGACTGCTCCCGTTTAAAGGGGATGTATTAACCGTTCAACTAATAACTTGGTCATATTTCACCTGACGAGTTCAGGTGTGAAAATGGGCAAATTGTTCGAGCGGCGCGCGTGCCGCCACCATGCTGTTGGCGGGCTCGTCGGGATCCTTCCAGCCGATCGCCATTCCCGTGAACAACATATGTTCCGGCGGCGTGCCGAGAAATTCGGAGATGGTGCGGGGATAGATGGCCCAACACTCCTGCGGGCACGAGTCCAGCCCTTCCTCCCGCAGCAGCAGCATCAGCGTTTGCAGATACATGCCAAGGTCGGACCATTGCGGTGGACCATTGTTGCGATGGACGTAGCAAAACAGCCCGATCGGCGCGCCGAAGAACTGAAAGTTTCGCTGAAACCAGCGTGCGCGCGCCTTCTTGTCTTCGCGCGGGATACCGAGCCGTTCATAAAGCGCCTCGCCGACTTGGAAGGTGCGCGAACGATAGGGTTCGATCAGCTCGCGAGGGTAGATATCATATTCTGAGCCTTCGCCCGCTGGCTGTTCCACCACCTTGGCAGCCATGATCCGTTTGAGCGCATCGATCTTGGCGCCCGCTACGACATGGATGTGCCATGGCTGGATATTCCCGCCAGATGGAGCTGCGGAGGCTTTGCGGAGCAAGCTTTCAAGCAGCGCCGGCTCTACCGGCTTGTCCAGAAATCCGCGAACCGACCGCCGGCTGCTGACTGCATCGCTTACATTCATCGCCCATCCTTACGCATTGTGTCCAAATCGACCGTGCGATCACGTCCTTCATGATTTCTGGTGTGTCGCCGTCGAGGCGCTGAATGCTTCCGTCCCACCAGGTCCAGGCGATCGGATATTCGTGCATATTGCCAGCGATCGGGCATAGAGGGCCTGCTTCGCCGCGGGGCGTGACAGAAGGCGCGATTAATCTGGTCCAGCGCTTCCCAGCACCCGCTATGGGCAACACTTCGCCTCGCCACGAATTTTCGGACCTCATCGCGGAACAGGTGATGGCTGTCGTGATATGCTATGCGCGTTGACAAGTTTGGCACCACGGCCTCCGATTCCAGGCATTTTACGAGCAAGGCATCGCGCACGCATGCTCTTAAGTATGCGAATAATCAACTCCCCAGTACGCACATTGCGCGTTTGGGATGGGTGCGCCCTCCCAGTGCCGCAGCGACGACCGATGCGAGGCAACATGTGCGAGCAACAGGCGAACGGGGTGCGGCAGGTGCGTGATCTTTTCGAAGCCGGCCGTGAAGGGCCGCCGATATGGCGCGCGCTCTGGCTGAAGCCTTGCACGGTGAAACAGGGCGTCGTGGCGATCAGCGGCAAACCTAGGGAAGAACATTCGTAGCATTCATGGGGGATACGGCGCCACGATTCTCGACGACGCGATAGCGCGCGCGGTGCAGACCATGCTGCCTATACGACAGTCGAATCCAATATCTCCTTCATCCGCGAAGTCAGGGCCGGTGAATGGGTGGTGGCGACGGGCAAAATGTTGAACCTGGGCGTTGCTTGGCCGTGGCGGAAGCGTCCTTGGCTAGCGAGGACGGGCGCCTGCTGGCCCATGGAACGACCAGGATCAGCATCCTCTGATTGTTCGCCGACGATTTTTAGGGGGTGCGGTACGATCTCGCACCCTCCCAGACCTGCTATTCACAATCGCGTGTAGATACGAGCGGCACGGCCATCTCGCGACAGCCGACCTTTCGCCCCTCTGTTTCAGGGTGCTGGGCGATCGATGTGTAGCTGGCCGGACGGAGCCGGACACGCCGCCCTGCATAGCTCCGCCACCCCTTTTTGCGACTACTGGTGGGGCGCGGTAGCAGCGCTTTGCGGTCGATCGTTGGTCTGGCAGCCGACGAGTTGCAGCAATTTATTCACCTGCCGGTTACGGCTCTTTCGACGTTGCGGAGATGCCATCCAGCACCACGCTGTAAAGATGATCAATAAATTGGCTCTTGAGCTGATTATTGATGGCCTTGATCCCGAACACATGTTCCAGTTGATATCGTCCAAAAAACAGTTGATCACATGCTCCAACGATGTGAAAATAAAAGAGCAGCGGATCGATCTTACGGAATGTTCCAGCAGCGAAGCCTTCGTCCAGAATATGTTTCTGCACGGCCGCGACAGGAGCCGAAAATTCCTGGGCGATCAACGAACCGAACGTATCGGGCTCATCTGACAACAGTTGGTGCATCAGTCTATTAATGTATGGATATTGAAAATAGATCATCACCATACCGCTGATATGGATACGCAGCTTTTCTTCTGGAGGAAGCTTCATACCAGATAGATGATGTAATTGCAGCATCGCCGGGCCTAAAACTTTACGTAGAAGAGCAATCATCAATCCGGCCTTGTTGCCGAAATAATATTTGACCAGTGCAGAGTTCAAGCCACTTTTGATTGCGATATCGCTCAGCGAAACGTCGGACACGCCTCTCTCCGCCATCAATTCTCCTGCGGCGATCAGCAATTGTTCGCGTGTGGCTACATCCTGTGTGCCTTGCTGCGACTCCCTCTGAGAGTTTTTGGATCGTGCCCGCATTTCAGCAGTACCCCTGTCTGTGCCTTGTCATGCCGCATGGTATCGCGCGAAGGCAGCGGCATACAAGGGTTTCTTCAATGGTTTCATCAAAGAGGTTAATTGGCGCTTGGAATTTGGAAGCAGGAGAAACGAGCAAGACGATGATCTCGACCGCGACCGGACGGCCGAAAAGTCGCCGTGCGACTCCAGTTCCGACCCGCACCATCCGGTTTTGGAGCAGGACAGGTTAGAATTGCCCGAGACATAATCGTGTCTGCGATAATCCAGGCGGATCGAGCGGTGCGTGGAAAGGAGATGCATTCGGGTGCATGTAACAGTCAGGGCGTGCACGCAGGCTGACCGCATTTTTGAACGATATCCGCGAGGGCGATGGGATTGTGCCGCGCCGCATGGCGGAACGTCTGCGCTTGCCGATGATGCGCCTGTCACGGCTTGCGCATCTTAATCGCACCACAATGGCCGCACGCTCCGGCAGTCCGGCTGTGCAGGCCGAGCCTGGAGAAATCACCCGCATTGTCGCGCGAGCCGCAGATCTTGCCGGGAACGAAGGCAAGGCGATAATCTGGTTCAAGCACCTGCCGCCTGCTGGATTTGGCAGGACAGCGAAGGAGTTGGTCGAGGATGGGCATGCCGACATTGTTATCGAGCATCACGGTCACATGGCTGCCGACATATATTCCTAGCATGGTTTACGGGATTGATGGCGGCAATGATCTTTTGTGTCGGTAAAGTGGTTCCATGATGGACCGTAGCCGACAGTTCGGCCAGATGCTCCAGCACCACATGGCCAATACATATATTGTGGTCGAGCGGACCGGCCTTTGTCGCCTGCCTTTTGACGTCGAAGCTGCAAACCGATCCGGTGACCACGACCTTCGCGACCTTCGCCGCAAAGGAACGAGCACCTGGGCGGACGCTATGTGGCGCAAAGTGCGCGGCAATTGCAAAATGGCGGATAAGCTAGCCGCAAGCCGTCATTTCAATCCTGCTGCGTTGATCGCATCGCGGCTCGGCTCTCGCGATTTCGACATTGCGCGCCCGTCCTCGCTGAACCAACCAGTAGTGGCATGATTGGCCGGTTCAGCAGGCGTCGGGCTACTATCTGGCTGCTTCTCAAAGGTCTCGGTAGACCGGAGGGCGCTTCTCAAAGAACGCGTTCACCGCCTCGGTCGCGTCATGCGTACCTGAAACCAGAATCTGCTGCCGGTCCTCCATGGCCATCGCGGCCCCCATGCTGGGCGCGTCGATGGCCCAGTTCAGCCCGTCCTTGGTAAGACGCAGGCCGAGCGGATTGGTGCTGAGCATTTCCTCCGCGATTTCCAGCCCGGTCTGGAGCAGGTCTTCCTCCGGCACCACGCCACTGACCAGACCGACCGCCGCGGCGCGATCGGCATGAATGAAGCGGCCCGTGAGCAGCAGTTCCGACGCCAGCGACATGCCGACGAGACGGGGCAGGAGATAGCTGGACCCCATGTCACAGCCGCTCAGCCCGATGCGGATATAGGCCGCGTTCATCCGTAGGCTAGGCGCGGCGTAGCGAACGTCGGAGGACAGGAGAAGGGAGAAGCCGCCGCCGCACGCGGGGCCTTGAGCCAAGGCGATGATCGGTTGCGGGCATGAGCGCATAAGCTGCATAATGGTCGCAATGCTCCGTTGCACCGCCAGCCCTCGATGGACACGGCCTTCGCCGTCGGCGCTTAGCTCCCAGCTGGTGAGGTCGGCCCCAGCGCAGAAGGCGCGACCCTCGGCACGCAGGATCACGACGCGGATGTCAGGGCGCTGATGCAATTGCGTGAACAGGTCCGTCAATTCCCGCACCATCGTGGCGCTCAGGCTGTTCAGGGCTGAGGGGCGATTGAGCGACACAATCAAAATGGCATCACGCCGCTTGGTAAGGAGGGTTTCGAATGGGCCGAGGGATGCGATGCCGTCATCGGATGTGTCAGTCATTGGTCATAATCCTCTTTGTATCTTGTCGTCACACAAATGCAGACCCGATTATAAACGAGATAGGATTTAATTAAATGAGCAAATACAAACTATGGCATATGCTGTTGGCCATCGTGAGCGACGACGCATGCGCGCGAATGAGTTCGCCGACAGGCCACAAAAGGCGCCGTGGCAAAGCTGTGCACCCACGGTTTGACGGGCTATACCGCACCGAACCCGCCCCGTCGGCCCAGGGCTGCGCGACCAGGGGGGCATGGGACAATCGGGACGATAGCGTCGATTAACAGCCCGTAATCAGTGCCGACGCGTCCGGCATGGGGCGTTAGCTGTTCGTCTCGGGCCTTAGCGAGACTTCAAACTGGATATGTTGCTCTCATCGCGAATTGGTCAGAGAAGGAAGGATGCATGTTTTCGGACCATCTGACCATCTGACCACGGGACATGATCTGTCGCATCGCGGTGGCGAGCGCTTGGTCCGGGCGACCGCAGCCCTGCGCTCGCTGGCTACCCTTCAGGGGAAAAGCGCGTAATTTCTCAGCCTCCCTGGCTATCTATACAGGCTCAAGGAGATAATCGCGCATTTTCTCGATAACATCGGCGGGTAGTTTCAGCCGATCGGTGAGGAAATTGCGCGATGAGCCATAGCGCTGCTCGATAGCGTCGAAGGTGGCGGCGAGATAACGTTCGTCCGACCGCATCAACAATTGCAGTGCCAGCGGATCGAGCCGTTCCAGCCAGTTGTTCGAGACACCAGCGCCCATGGCCGCAGACTTCTTTAGCCGCGTCCAGTCAAGCAACTGCTCGGTCTTGGCATAGTCCGCCATGACGTAGGATCGCTCCACACCAAGCAGGTCTAGCAATATGCCGACGGCGATCCCGGTGCGATCCTTGCCAGCGGCGCAATGGATCAAGATGGGCAGTGCCCCTTCCGAAACCGCCTGATATAGTTCACTCAGGTGCAAACTATGTTCTTCCGGAAGCAGCCGATACAGGCCCAGCAGCGCCTCGAAATAATCCTCTGATGTGGCGCCTGACAGGAAAAGTTTGCCGCTCTCCTGTTCATCCCGCGCGAACTGCGCGTCCCAGGCAAGCACACGGCTTCCGGTGACGATCGCCTCGTGAGTCGGACTCGATTCGCGTTCCGAACGGCGCCGGAGGTCGGCGATGGTCTTGATTCCCAGGGCGCGGATGACTTCCACATCCTCGCCGGTCAGTTCATCCAGTTTCGCGGAACGCCATAGCATGCCGCGCTTCAGCCGGCGCCCGTCCCCGGTCGGATAACCGCCGATCTCACGAAAATTTTGCGCGCCCTCCAGGGAAATGATGCGGTCGGCATCGACGACATTCACGGAAGTGACCATATTTTTTCCTCATTCCTCCCGAGATCAGGCCCGTCTGCGAAGATATCGTCGCGCAAAGCCTTGACGAACCTATGACATGATCGACTGGGTAGCCGGATTATCCGATCGCCTTGCGGACGAAGGCGCGAATCTTGTCCCCATAGGGCGGACGAAACAGCTTCATCGGCGCAAGATCCTTGTTCAGTTGGGTGTGCACCGATTTGCGGTGGCTAAACTCGCGGAACCCGTCCACGCCATGATAAACACCCATGCCGGACGGGCCGATGCCGCCAAAGGGCAGGGTTTCCTGAGCGCAATGCATGATCACATCGTTGATCGTGACGCCGCCCGAAGTGGTCCGCTCAAGCAAAGTTTCGCGCTCGTCCCGGTCATTGCCGAAATAATAAAGCGCGAGCGGTCGGTCCTGTGCGTTCACGCGGTTGATTACCTCATCCAGCTTGTCGTAGCCCCGGATCGGCAGCAGCGGGCCGAAAATCTCATCCTGCATCACCGCCATATCGTCGGTCGCGTTGAGGATCAGCGTGGGCGGAATGCGCCGATGTTCCTGCTGGCTGAAATCCTCGTTCGCAGGATTGATCTCTACGATCTCGCCGCCCTTGCTGCGCGCATCGTCGATATAGCCGCGAATCCGGTCGAAATGCCGATCCGTGATGATCGCGGTATAATCGGGATTGTTCTTGAGCGCCGGGAACATCGCGGTGGTTACCTGCCTCGCCGCCTCGACAAATTCCGGGATCAGCGAGTGTGGGGCGTAGATATGGTCGGGAGCAAGGCAGATTTGCCCGGCATTCAGGGTCTTGCCAGCCATGATCCGCGCGGCGGCGGTGGGAATATCGACACCCTTGCCGATTACCACAGGACTCTTGCCGCCCAGTTCGAGGGTGAGGGGCACCAGATGTTCGGACGCGGCGCGCATGACATGCTTGGCGATGGAACCCGCGCCGGTGAAGACCAGATGATCGAATGGCAGCGCGGCGAAGGCTGCGCCGATCTCGGCGCCGCCGGTGACCACCGCGACTTCATCGGCGGCGAAACGCTCGCCGATCAGCTTTTGCAGCAGATCTGCTGTGCGCGGGGTGAATTCCGAAGGCTTGATGATCGCGCGGTTGCCGGCCGCAAGTACGCCCGCGAGCGGCGAGAAGACGAGACCGACCGGGAAATTCCACGGCGCGATGATACCGATAACGCCTTTGGGCTGGATGCGAATTTCATTGCGTGCGCCCAGCAGGCCAAGGGGAAACGGTTCCACCTTGCGCCGTTCGTTGCGCATCCAGCGCGGCAGATGCTTGTGCGCATCGCGCATCGCCGCGATCGGACTCATGATGTCGGTGATGCCCGAGGCATGGAGCGAGCGGTTGCCGAAATCATCCGAAATCACTTTCTCCAGCGCATTGGCATTCTCCTGAAGCAAGGCGATGCAGCGATCCAGCCGGTCTCTGCGCAGCGCAAGCGACGGGGCACCGTCGCGCAGATGCGCCCGGCGCTGGGCATCCAACAGGGCCGGAAGCTGACCGACATGCGTTTCGTTGATGGAAATCGCTCCGGGCATCACGTTCATCGTCCTACAAACCTTCCCTGATGATTGCCGGAGTCCACATGCGGCACCAACCTCCTTCGATCCGCGCCGGGCTGGCCAGCTTGCGAGATCGCTCTACTTGTTCGACTAACATGGAGCGCAGGCGTTGTTCAATCGCACATTGAAACCAGGATGCGACATTTTATCTACTGCATACCGATCCATGTGATAGCTGGCACCGACGTGCCGCAAATGCATCACCCCATATGTAGCGGGAATGGCGCGCGCAAACTCAACCGTGATGCCTAACGCTGTGCGCAACCGGGATGCGCAGGGTCGGCCTAGCCAAAACCAGTGCCGAAAAGCAGCTCTCTATCGGGTCCGGCAAGCCAAGCAGCGCGCGCGCCGGTTCGGCGTGAAAGCCGAAGCTGAGATCGGGACTGGCGACCCCGGCATCGAAATCCCGGATCATCGCTTGGGGCAACGCGTCCCTCTTGGCGCCCGACCGGATATGCACCGATCAGGGCTCAGCATTGCAGGTCGACGGCGCTCATTGGGTGTCTTGCACCACCTGGTCGAGCAGCGCCCGATGCAACGCTTGTCGCGCGCATACAGGAATGAATCGGGCTGGTGCCGCATTTGCGAGCCAGCGGGAATCGTTGTCGCCGCACTGACCAACGGCATCTTCACGGGATCATCACCGGCTTGATGCACTTGCCGCTAAGCTGATCCGCGATCGCCTGATTGATGTCGCTGAGACGATAGCGCGTGATCAGCCTGTCGAAGGGGAAGCGCCCTTCTTTGTAGAGCGCCACCATGCGGGGGATGAAATCGTCCGGCTGCGCGTCGCCTTCGATGATGCCGACGACGCTGATGCCTGCGCCGACCAGATGATTGATCGGAAGGGAGACGGCGTCGTCTGCCTTGGGCGGCACGCCGACCAGGCCGAACTTCGCATGGGATGACAGGCATGAAAGTGCGCCTTCGATCACCTGCTTTAGCCCTGTCGTGTCGAACGCATAGTCGACGCCATGGGGAACGATGGAACGGACCACTTCCGGCAAAGTCTCGTTCAGCGGATCGACGACATGGGTGGCACCCAATTCAAGCGCCATGTCGCGTCGTGCCTGCTTGGGCTCCGCGACGATGATTGTCTCGCAGCCCTGGATGACTGCGCCCATCACGGCGCTCAGACCCACAGCACCCCCGCCCAGCACAAGCAGCGAACTGCGCGCCCGGCAGGCGAGCGCATTCATGACGGACGCAGCCCCCGTTTGAATGCCGCAGCCCAGCGGACCCATCAGCTCCAGCGGTACGGACTGGTCGATCGCCACGACGTTGCGTTCGTTGGCGAGGGCGTAGCTGGCGAAGGAGGACTGGCCAAAAAAGTGTGCGCTCGCGGTTTCGCCTTGGATCGACACGGCGCTCGTCCCGTCGGCGCGGCGTCCGCCATAGTTGAGCGGTGCGAAGGAGAAGCAATAGGCAGGATGCCCGTCCGCGCAGCGCACGCACGCCCCACAACTGTTGAAGGTGGCGACGACATGGTCGCCCGGCGATACCTTGGTAACGCCAGGGCCGACCCGTTCGACGATGCCGGACCCTTCATGGCCCAGAATGGCTGGAGCCTTCATGATCCCCAGATGCTCGCCGAATACGAGATCGGTATGGCACAGGCCGACACCGGCAATGCGCACCAGCACTTCGCCCGCGCCGGGCTCCTCGATCTCGACCGCTTCGATGGCGAGGGGGCCGGCGGGTATTCTGGCGACTGCCGCCTGTGCGGTGATGCTCATGCCAGCGTTCCTCTCTTTTGCGGATATCTGTTGTCGGGCGAAAGGTTCACCGGGCCTCGAACCGGATCGGCAGGCGCTTTGGCCCGCTAACGAAGATCGACTGGGTCCAAGCGGGCGTACCTGCGATTTCCAGCGACTTCAGCCGAGGCAACAATTCCTCCAGCAGGATTCGCATTTCCAGCTTCGCAAGGTGCTGGCCAAGGCAGACATGTGCGCCATAGCCAAAGGCGATCTGCTTGTTGGGCGTGCGGTCCACCTGGAAATCGAAGGGGGCGTCAAACACATCTTCATCGCGGTTGGCGGAAAGATAGGACAGCATCAGCCAGTCGCCGGCCTTGATCTTCTGGCCGCGCAGTTCGTAATCTTCCGTCGCCGTGCGCATGAAATGTTTGACCGGCGTTGTCCAGCGGATGGCTTCCTCCACAAGGCCGCCGATGAGAGACGGGTCGTCCTGGACCCGCTTCAGCAGATCAGGCCGTTCCGCCAAAGCCCACAGCGCACCGGAAGTCGACGCAGAGGTGGTGTCGTGGCCCGCGGTCGCGACGATGACATAATAGCCGTTCGCGTCCCGTTCCGAAATGGGCTTGCCGTCAATCTGCGCGTTCGCGATCACGGTCGCCACATCCTCGCGCGGATTGATGCGACGGTCCTCCGTCAACTTGTTGAAATAATCATGGAAATCGCCGAGCACGGCCTGGAACATGGCGAGTGCCTTGCCCGTGTCCTTGAAGGCGTCCGCGTCTCGTGCGAGTTCGGGATCCCGGGCGCCGAACAGTTGCTGGGTAAGGACGAGCATGCGGCCCTCATCCTCCTCCGGTACGCCGAGAATCTCCATAACCACGTGCAGGGGATAATGGAGGGCGACGTCGGATACGAAATCGCATTCCCCGCCGCGCGCGAGCATGCGGTCGATATGTGCGCGGGCGATGGTGCGTATGCGGTCGGACAGTTTCTTGATGTTACCCGGCATGAACCAGGACTGGGTCAGCGATCGATAGATGCGGTGCTCGCGATCGTCCATATTCACGAGCGAGCGCGTGAGATGCGGCGAGTGCATCACGCTTTCGACTGCCCGCAGCATGTCCCGAGGGATGAGCACGGTCGATCGGTCGCCATTGCGGAAGATATTGGCCTGCCGCTCGATCTCCGTCACGTCCTCATGCTTCGTCACCAGCCAAAACGGCTCATATTCCGAGGTAATGATCTGGGTCACGGGCTGGTTGGCGCGAAGCCATCCCAGAGCGTCATGCACCTTTTCGGGGTTTCCGAAGCTGCGCGGATTGGTGATCATCTCGGCCATATCCGTGGGCGCCATCATCTGCCCGGATGCTGGAGCTGTGTCTGAAGCCGTCATGTTAGTCCTTCTCCGTTAGTCCTGCCCGCATCGTCCGGACAACCTGGCTATCGCGCGTGGTGGTTCTTCACCAAGGGCTATCAGGTCGCGTGGCCACTTTCAACTGTCTAGTTAACAACGCCGCAGACAGTTCGCCCGTCACGCGTACCCGATTAACCGATAAATGATCGGTTAATATCGGTCGGGTCTGGAGTATGTTAAACGACCCCGATCTGCGGTACACCTTCGCTGACGGCGGCGGGCAACGTCCAGCTGTTGTCGTTCATCCCGGTCTGATCATGACCGATCTCGGCAAACATCTGACGCCCGAGGACTTTGAGAATATATGCGAGACGTTGAGGGATTATCGGGAATATATCCAGCAGATCAAGACGCTGGAGGCCGGCGCCATGGACGGACGCCTTCGGGTCAGGACAAATGGCGACGCGAATGCGAGTCCTCTTTGATGGTATGAGGCGACCATCTGCGCGGACGCAAATGATGGTCGAGCGGGATGGGCGATCCCCGTCTTAAGTGGACGATGGTGATGAGCAAGGCCGATACGCAAGCATCCAGACACAGCCAGCAAGCGATGGTTCGGGCGCCCCATGAATCCCAAGGGCTGAAGGTTGTGCGCATTTTGTCGATATCCCGGTTCGCCACCGCGCCACACGGCGGTGCCGAAGCTGTGCTGGAAAATGTGCAGGCGACAGCGGCCGCCCAAAGAAGCGGGTGGCGTTGGGCAAAGCGATTTCTGATCATTCCGTCTGGCATGAAATGATCGCCCAAGCCCGTATCGACATGTCGCGATTGCTGACGCTTAAGACGGCGGATATGATGGACAAGGTTGAGAGCAAGGGCGCGCAGCTTGGAAAGCGCGCTGGTCAAGGAAGGGCTGCACAAGCTCGCCTGCCGCATCATCGACGACGTCATTCGGGGCAGGCGGTCACTCCGGATGACGTGCATAATCGCGCCATTGCCCGGCTAGGACTGGTGGAAATATCGTTGGGATGTGCAAATTGCCGGATGCGACCACGACAGGCCGCGCAGGGCTTAGAGTAACCGGGAGTTCGACATGATGGATCTGGATGAGGCGATGGCTGATGTGATGCCGGCGCATCGCTTCGACCCAGCACCGCTGGAAGCCTATCTACGCCGGCATATCGCCGGCTTCGGTCGCAATATGCGGGTGTCGCAGATACAGGGCGGTGTTTCCAACCCGACGTTGCTCCTTTCGGCCGAGGGCAAGGACGGCCTGCAACGCTATGTGGTGCGCAAGAAGCCGCCGGGCGCGTTGCTGCCCAGTGCGCATCGCATCGACCGCGAATATCGGGTCATGACCGCGCTGGCTGCGCAAGGCGTACCTGTGCCGCACATGCGTCTATATTGCGACGATGCCAGCGTGGTCGGCACGGAATTCTTCCTCATGGACTATCTGGAAGGCCGCGTGTTCCGTGACGCACGCCTGCCCGGTCAGTTACCGCAGGAGCGCTCAGCTATCTACGACTCGCTCAACGAGACGCTGGCGCAACTCCATTCCGTCGACCCGGAGGCAGCCGGGCTGGGCGACTATGGTCCCAAGGGCAATTATTTCGAGCGACAGATCGCCCGCTGGACCAAGCAATATCGTGCCGCGGAAACGGAACATCTGCCGGCGATGGAAGAATTGATCCGTCGGCTGCCCGAAGCGGTTCCGCCAGATGACCAGGTGGGTATCGCCCATGGCGACTATCGGTTGGAAAATGTGATGTTCCACCCGACAGAGCCCAGGGTCATCGCCATATTGGATTGGGAATTGTCGACGCTGGGCCATCCGATGGCCGACCTGGCCTATAACTGCTTCATGTGGCACAGCCATGATGCCACATGGGGGACGTTCGACGGCATCGATTTCGCGACCAGCGGCATCCCGACGGAGGACGACTATGTCGCTGCCTATTGCCGCCGTACGGGCCGCGACTCCATCTCCCACTGGAACTTCTACATGGCGTTTGGCATCTTCCGCCTCGCCTCTATCGGTCAGGGCGTCTACAAACGCGCGTTGCTGGGGAATATGGCGATGGACCGGCAGATGGAGAACGGCACCGCCACTATCGCGCAGCAGGCGCTCGATATTTTCCAACGCGTCTGACCGACTGCTTATGCCATAGCGGATTGGGTGGCTGGATATGGAATCGTGCCCGCCTGGTCGATCCGGCATCGGATATGAGCCGATATCATACTGGTGGCGGGCAATATGCGACCGACATCGCCGACTAGGATACGATCGGCTATGATCGGGAGCAATACGCCACCGTCAACACCCTGCCGAACGGGGACTGGCGCCGTGTCTGTCCTGCCCATGGCATCGAATGGGTCTTGGTCAATGGAGAACCCATCATCCACAATGGCGAAGCAACGGGCGCTACGCCCGGCACGATGCTGAGCGGGCCGGGCATGGAGTTCGACCGCGACCATCTGGCGGATCTGCCCCTCGCTGCCGAATGACAGCACCAAACTGGCACGGGAAACAAGATATCAATCGGATCTCCTTAGAATGACGATCCTGAATACCCTGTTTCCTGTACTCCGAATATGCTGGCGACGGTTCAGCGCGCGCCTCGCCGGGTTTCATCGCTCGCCAGATCAGTGAGAGGAGGGGATGGGTCGCATCCGCGAACACGACCGCATTTCGCCCCACAAGCTGTAATATTCTGACATCGATGTGTGCCGCAGTTGCCGTGTCGCCACTATTGCGAGGTGAGGGATCGGATGCCAAGCGCTGGCGGCGATACGCTGGGAGAAATATTGGTCGGGCGTGCCCGAGGGGAAGCGTAAGTTAGCCGTCACCGTACCGCAGTTGTCCCGATCCAGACGTGGCAGGCAGCGAGCCTGCGTGCAATCACCAACACATGCAACAAATGCAATCGCTTATTCACTTTTTGCATGTGGAATAGAGTTTCATCATGCAACTGGCGATGCTAGCGGGCACAAGCTTTTAATGGATTTGGGGGAACTTATGAAACGTCTCGCTCTTTTCGCTGCACTTCTTTCCCTCGGCACGGGCGCACTGGCCGCTGACGAACTGGTTGTGAAGCCGCGCGCCTTGGTCAAGACATCGGACGGCCGCCGCGTTGGCCACGTCGAGCGCATCGTCAAGGATTCAGCCGGTGCAGCGAGCGCGGTTCAGATCATCTATCGCGAGCGCTTCGTGCTGATCCCGGTTTCGACCCTGTCGGCGGCTGGCAAGGGTCTTGTGACAAGCCTGAGCACCGCCGAAGTCAACAAACTCTGATGCGGTCGGCCGTTTCGACGGTCTCCTGATAAAGCCTGTCCTGGCGGCATTCGTGATCGCGATTGCGCCGGGTGGGCTCGTCTGTAGTCGGCGTTGATACCGGCTCCTGAGACACTGTATGATAGCCCATGCCGCGTATCTCTGTCGCGCCGGTCACCTGAGCGGTTAGAACTCGCAACAGGAGACAGGCGCGATGATCAAGCAAAAAGAAGAGCTCAAGCAGGAGGCGGTGCGGATTGCATCGACCTGTTGGCAGCGCCGCAGGCAGATCGGCGAATGGAAATGAACGCCTTCGCCTTGAGAACCGCGCGCTGCGGGAGGAGAGCGAAGTGCTAAAAAAGGCCACGCAGGTCTTCGCAAACCAAAGCCCGTGAAGTTCGCGTTTGTGCATAGCTGGCGGCACCCGTGGCCCGTTGAACTGCTCTACTCAGTAAGCGTAACTATCGTTCGTGGCGCCCGCGACCCATCAGCCAACGTCCTGGGCAGCTATGGCCGTCCTAGGATGACCATGGAACTCAAGGAGGTTGGGCTCGACGTTGGCGAGCGCCGGATCGGCCAGCTGATGACCATCCGGTGATCTTGACGCAACCGATCCAGCAACATCTGTCGGCGTTGCAAGCCTGGCGGCGGCGCATCCTCACACCAACGTTTGCCGGGCTCCACCCGCGTCAACATATCAAACCACGAAAGTTCGCCTTGGCGCACCGCCAGCACCGGCATAATCCGGTCCTCCCATGGGAAGACCATGACCACCGGGGTCGCCGCCGATGCCGAGCGTGTCATCTCTATCCAGGGGAGGGGTGCCATTGCTATCCTGGCTCCGCAGACTGAGACTCCGGCACACCATGAGAGGATGAGAAAGAGGTCAGCCGCCCCTGGAAACCGGGATGAGCGCACCACTGATTGCACGCGCGCCGGGCGAGGCCAGGAACAGGATCACGTCGGCCACTGCCGCCGGCTGAACCCACTGGCCGAAATCGGCGTCCGGCATGTCGGCCCGGTTGGTCGGGGTATCGATGATGCTGGGCAGGATCGCGTTGACCGTAATATCCTTACCCATCAGTTCGGCGGCCAGACTTTCGGTCAGTTTGTGGACGGCCATTTTCGATGCCGCATAGCTGCCCATGCCCGCCGCCGCGACCACCGCGCTGCCCGCTCCGATATTGATGATACGCGCCCCTGCGGCCTTTTCCAGTTCGGGCAGGGCAGCCCTGGTCATGTTGATGCATGTTACCGCGTTCATCGCGAACATCCTGTTCCAGGAGGTGGCATCGCCATCGGCCAGCGTCTCCCATGTGAAGCCGCCAGCGACATTGACCAATATGTCGATCGATCCCAGCGCCGCGACGACATCGGAAACAGCCTTCAGCGCGGCGTCGGCATTGGTCAGGTCTATGCCGCCAATGTCGATCCCGCCGTCGATCGCAATCCCCGGAGACGGCGCGTAATCGACCCTCGCCACCTTATCACCCTGGGCTGCGAAAGCATCGGCGACCGCGCCGCCCAATACACCGAAAGCCCCGGTCACAACGACAACCCGACCGCTCATATCTGCCTCCTCCATTGCTTGGCGGGTGGGCTAGACCATTTTGCCGGGCGTTGAAACCACGTTAGCAAGCATTCCGAAAAGGCAATGTAATAATGCGATAATATATATTATGTTAAATACACTATCTCGCGACAAACGCGTTTAGCTGTACCACTCGCTGTATCGCTTTGTAGAAGGCTCAATCCTTAAGGATCAGGCCGCTTGCCCTGGCGCCGCCTATTGCCATCGCGTGATGCTTAGCGCGCCTACAGCATTTTCACATTGCCGACAGGAAACCCAGGACGACGACCATTTTCGGTCCGGTGGAGCGAGCGAACCGGAATCCGGGGTATCCAGCGGATGCCGACGGACGAGATTATGCCGTTTGACGTCCGGCGCAGAAGGCAAGGAAGGCGCTTGCCCCTTCGCGCAAATCCCGCCTCGGCGTGATGACGGTCAGGCGCGTGCGAAGGTCCAAATCGTCCGCCCGCCGCCGAACCATTCCGGCGGGCGGATCGCCAAACCAGCCAAGGTCTACCGCCGCGAGCTTGCGCACGGCGGCATAGCGCAACACTGAACGGCCGTCTCCCTCTGGCATTGAACGCGATTGTGCGCCGATCGCAAAAAGATGGCGGCTGAGATATTCGGACAAGGCCACGCCATGTGCCCTACCGACCGTGGCAATCTCCACACCGCGCAGCGCTCCCGCCGGCAGCGGCTCTTCATGCAGCGGGTGACCGGCAGGCAGGGCAAGTTCCACCTGCCGCGACGCTATCGCCAGCCGATTGAGGCCGGGGTCCATCGGTTCAATCACCGACCCCACATCGACATCGGCCAGTTCTATCGTGATCGCCACGTCGATCTCTCCCGACCGCAGATCGGAAAGCAACTGTCCGTGCGCTCGCCCCAAAATGCTGATCCGCATCGCAGGCTGATCGATCATGAATGTTTCGATCAATTCGCATCGTTCGGGAATTGCCGCGCTATGATGCGCGACGCCTATGCGCAACTGGTTTTCACGAATATCGCGCGCGACCATGTTCAGCCAGTCGTTCTCCATGACGAAGCGACGGGCGCGATCCAAGAACAACCGCCCTTCCGGTGTCAGCGAGATGCGCCGATTATGCCGACGAAATAGCGGAAATCCCAGTTGTCGCTCCAGCTCCTTGATCTGGGCCGAAAGCGCTGGTTGGGTCAGGGCAAGCGTTTCCGCCGCGCGATTGAAAGAGCCCAGATCGGCAATGCGCACGAATGCTCGGTACGGACGCAAATGGATGTCCATGGCGCAAATCGATAAACGATCTTTATCAGTAAACGCAAACTTTAAAATTGGACCGATTTGCCGCCTCCTAGATACTCCGCGCCCATCGTCAAAGGAGAAGATGCGCCATGTGGAGTTTCCAAACCGATCCCGATTTCCAGGTCGAACTGGACTGGATCGCCCAATTCGTCCGTGAGGAGGTAGAGCCGCTAGACCACATATTGGGCAACCAGTACGATATCACCGATCCACGCTTTGTGGCCTTGGTTCGCCCGCTACAGGCGCGTGTTAAAGAACGCGGCCTCTGGGCGTGCCATCTGGGACCGGAACTGGGCGGGAAAGGCTATGGTCAGGTCAAGCTGGCATTGATGAACGAACAGTTCGGCCGGTCGCGATTCGGGCCGATCGTCTTTGGCTCACAAGCACCCGATACCGGCAATTCGGAAATCCTGGCGCACTACGGCACCAGCGAGCAAAAGAAGAACTGGCTCGAACCGCTGCTCGACAACCAGATTGTCTCTTGCTTCGCGATTACGGAGCCGCAGGGCGGAGCCGATCCGCTGGGCTTCGAGATGACCGCTGTGCAGGATGGCGACGAATGGGTGCTGAATGGCGAGAAGTGGTTCGCCTCCAATGCGCGTTATGCCAGCTTTTACATCGTTATGGCCGTAACCGACCCTGAAGCTGCAAACCCCTACAAGCGGGCATCGATGTTCATCGTCTCCGCCAACACGCCGGGCATAGAAATCATCCGCCACCATGGCTTCTACGGGGAAGCGTCGGCCAGCCACGGCCATGTCCGCTGGACCAATGTTCGCGTGCCGGCTGACGGCATGTTGGGTGAGCGCGGCGACGCGTTTGTGGTGGCGCAGGTTCGTCTGGGCGGCGGCCGGATGCATCATGCGATGCGCACCATCGCCGAAGCGACCAAATATCTGGAAATGATGTGTCAGCGCGTCCTGTCCCGCACGACGAAGGGAGAGCTTCTGGCCCGCAAGCAGATGGTGGAGGAAAAAATTGCCGACAGCTGGATTCAGTTGCGACAGTTCCGCCTGATGGTGCTGGAGGCTGCTTGGCTGGCCGATCAGGGCAATAGCTGGAAGGACATCCGCAAGCATGTTTCCGCCGTGAAAGCGACGATGCCCAAGGTGTTGCACGACATTACCGAGCGTGCCCTTCATTTGCATGGATCGCTCGGCATCTCGACCGAAGCGCCGTTCAGCGACGGCCTCATCAACTCCTATCACATCGCCTTGGCCGATGGCCCGACCGAGGTGCACAAGATGGTCGTCGCGCGCGAAGTACTAAAGCAATTCAGCCCGATTGAGGAGATGTTCCCGGATTACCTCCTCTACCGGCAGGAAGAGCATGCGATCACGCTTTACGGCGATCGGCTCGCGGAGATCGGCGCGAAACCCGTGCTCGCCAAGCGCATCTAGGCCGTAGACTCATAAGCTCGGAGCCACAGCCGCATTGAGGCGAGTTGGACCATGGCAAGGAAGTTGGTGGCCGTAGCGGGTGGCGACGCGGCGGAAGTGCTTCAGCTTGGAGAAGAACC
>NZ_JAUQOM010000009.1 GCF_030580935.1 Sphingobium cyanobacteriorum
AATTACACCAATGCCGGGGGGAGTGGCCCTCGGGCTACGCCCTCACGCCACTCCCCCCGGCATGTAACACGATGGCCTGGTTTTACGCCGCCGAATGGCCGACTTTTGCTCCGCCGTTGACAGCCGGTTTGCGGTAACGGCAATCGCGAAGGCGAAGGACGCGGCTACGCGACTGCGGTCGGAAGCCATCAGCGATATGAATGTGATCCGGGCTATCGAGGGGGAAAGCGCCGCATCCTATTTCGCGGCATGGGCAGACATTGAAATGCAATGGACCGCAGCGGCCCGCTATCCCGTCCCGGATCAATGGCGGACATATAGATCGCGAAGTTCGATCCTGACCGGGCGTAAACCGAGAAACTGGAAAGCATCGCATCCGATCAACGCTATGCTGAACTACGCCTATGCGGTGAAGGCTACGAAGCTACAAATTCAGGCGGTCGCGGATGGCTTCGATCCCTATGCCGGGATCATGCACCATTCGCGCCCCGATTTCCCCGCCTATGTCTATGATTTGATCGAGCCAGAGCGACCTAAGGTGGACGCCGCCATTCTGTCCTTTTCCAAAAGCCGCAAATTTTCCGGGGCGGATTTCGTGCTGCGCAAGGACGGCGTTTGCCGCCTGTCCCCGCAACTGGCTCGGATGGTGGCGACGATTATTACCTGATCGGCATTACGCCCGCTTGCTTTTGAAGGCGGCATTCTCCCGGTCATAACCAGCGCGGAATTGCTGGTATCGGGTGCGCAGCGATTGCATTCCTACCGAAAGGCGAGAGCAATTCAGCAGTTCGTCTGCTTGGCATTCGGCTAGAAATTGTGGGCTTTGGGTCGCCGCGTTGGCCATAAAGCTGTTGAGTGACTGCATATAATTCTGCACCTGATTGTGCGTATTTTCTATGTCATTGGATATGCTGCTCAACTGATAGTCAATCTGGCTGGCACGATATTCCGCTTCCGGTGAGGCCGAACCTATCGTGGCTTTTGCGCCCTGCATCTTTCCGGCGCGATTATGCGCTGCGCCATATCCAGCAATGACAACATCTATCTTTCGCACCTTCTCCTGCACTTCTTGGGTTTTTGAGAATATGGCGTCCGCCAGACGATCGATAGATTTCTGAATCTTGGCCCGTTGTTCGATACGCCCCTTCGTCGCGGCGGCGCTTTCAATCTCCTGCCCTTTTTCCGCTGCGCGATGCCGCGTGGCGTTCGCCAACTCATCGAATTTGCTAGCGCTACTTTTCGCGAACTTCAATTGCGATGAATTGCCTTTGGCGAAGAATGTCAGCCGTAAACCGTCATCCTCGGTGGTGCCGGTAACGAGGGAAAGGCCCGTCCCATTTTCGACAGATAGATTGAGGGCATTGCCTTCGATGGTGCCGGACATGGGGCGGGTTGCAGCCGTGGTTTTCCCACTTTCATCCGCCATCACCACGGACATTGATCCCTTGACCTGACCATTTTCCATGGAGGTGATTTGAACCATGAATGCAGCATCGTCGTCCGACGCGATGTAGCTGCCGAGTTTCCCCGAAGTGCTGGAACACGCCACCAATATGGTGGCGGTCGCCAAAGAAAAGAGCAATTTTTTGTAGGACACCCGCACCCTCCAACGACGCCAATCAAGTGTCCCCATTATGGGGACGATGCGCTTCACATATACTTAAAGCCCCGGCTTAAGAATCGGGGATTTGTTGATGCAGCGGGGATGGGTGGTTTCGCCCGACTATCGAGCGGTCATCGACGCCCTGAAAGATGCTCGGACACAGGCCGGAATTTCACAACGGGAATTGGCGCGCAGGCTGGGCAAGCCGCCATCTTTTGTAAATAAGATCGAGCAGCTTGAACGGCGAATGGATGTGCTAGAGTTTATTGCCATCGCAGAAGCAATAGATTTTCGACCCGAAGAATTGCTTCAACGAGTGAGGGCGGCTTTGCCGGAGTCTATCATACTATAAAACGACAGGCGCGCCGCTGTTTGATTGAGCATAGCTATTTGAAGCAAGGCGCGACCAGCCCGGTTTATGAAGGTTTGATTGGAATTTCTACCGGCCATTCGGGCCGTTTGAGTTCTTCTCCAGCCAGCATCTTTCGTATAAATTCAAGCTGCTGACCAATAAAATCTCGAATGAAATCGCGATCATCCTCGGACGCCTGTTTTCCATCCAGATCATTGGCGAAATTTTCAAGTGCCATGCGGATCAGGTCGAGCATGGCGACCAAAGCGAATAAATGTCGAGCCGTTGAACGTTCTCCCTGATCGTCCAACTCGAACACTGGAAAACGATTTATTTCATCGACTACCGCACCAACGCTGCGAGCCGCACCCTTGAGGGAAATTGGAAACGGCAGGAAAAAGGCAGATGTGCGATGATAGCTTTCTACCACTTCAAAGCCGTGCAAAAGTAATCTTTTAGCCGCATTGTTTAGCTGCCGTTTTCGGTGCCAGATTGGTACAAAGACGGTGAAGTAGGTAGCGACCAAGGCGAGCATCGCTCCGAGAAATTGCGCCCATCCCGCCAACTTGTCATGGTTTTCAAGCCAGATGATTGAATTTTGCATGTAGCCCCCC
This sequence comes from Sphingobium cyanobacteriorum, assembly GCF_030580935.1. Lineage (GTDB taxonomy): Bacteria > Pseudomonadota > Alphaproteobacteria > Sphingomonadales > Sphingomonadaceae > Sphingobium > Sphingobium cyanobacteriorum. The sequence continues at coordinate 2,570 of NZ_JAUQOM010000009.1, forward strand.
GCATTTTGGGGACACAGTATCGATCTGCCTATAACTCGCAAGCACCAGCTATCATGCTGTGGTCCGTAAACTGTCCACGATGGGCGTTGGTGGTGTGGTCATAAACCTACAATGTTGCAGCTATCACTATACCCCCCCTGGCAGGGGAGGTGGCATCGCGCAGCGATGACGGAGGGGGGCGCCCTGTCGAAGGCGAGGCCCCCTCACCAATAACGGCAGGTTCAGCCCGCCTCCGCCAGCGCCTCCAGCGCGGCCATGTCCGCCAGCCGCACACCGCGCCGCCCGACCAGGTCGATCATGCCTTCGCGCTTCATCTCGGTCATCTGGCGCGACACCGTCTCGATGGTGATGCCCAGCACGTCCGCGATCTGCTGGCGCGACAGCGGCAATGCGATCACCCCGTCGGCGTCCCCGCGCAGCCGCCGTCCCATGTCGAGCAGGAAGGTCGCGACCTTCTCCCGCGCGCTCTTGCGTCCCAGCAACAGCATCCACGCCCGCGTGCGGTCCAGGTCGTCCAGCGTCCGCTGGAGCAGCCGGTGCTGCAATTCGCCATGCCGCATCGCAAAGCCGTCAAACGCCCCGCGCGGAAACAGGCACAGGCGCGCGTCGGTCAACGCGGTCACGCTATGGGGCGTGCGCGCGCCGAAGGGCCGGCCGATGAAATCCGACGCATAGACCACGCCGACGATCTGCTCGCGTCCGTCCCCGGTCGAGGTGGCGAGCTTGAGCGTCCCTTCGATCACATTGGCGACAACCGTGCTGTCATCCCCCTCCCACATCACCGTCTGCCCGGCATGGAGCGCCACCCGCCGCCCGATCCGGCTCAGCGCATCGCGATCGCCGTCGTTGAGGTCGGCGCAGATGGCGGAATCGCGCACGACGCAGGCATCGCAGGAATGGCCGCTGCACGGGCGGGCCATCGGCACGGGGGCGACATTTTGCGCCATGTCAAATCGCATATCCATAGCCGCTGCATGACGCCCCGGAAGGCCGCAACCTATCCGTAAATATGCGTAAACAGACACGCCACGCCTGCGCCGTCATCTCAACGGAGGCAGGAATGGCGAAAATGGGTGGGTGTGAAATGGCGGGTTCTGGACCGCTTATCTGGCAAAGCGGGCATATTTATTCGCCTGAGTCCCCCTACCCGGCTCAGCAGCGCTTGCGGGTGACGGCCGTGCCGTCATTCACGATGGTCAGCGCCCGGCCGTCCGCCGAGATGCGCAGCGCCAGGGTGCGGGTCCAGCTTTGGCCTTCGCCGGTGAAGGCGGCGTCGATGGTGACGCGGCCGTCCGTGCCTTCGCGTACCGCCTGCACCGCGCCGACGCTTTCGTGGAAGATCATCTGGTCGGGGGCGATCGTCAGTTCCAGCGCGGCGGCGCGGTCGCCGCAGCGATCGGCTGCACCAGTCCAGCGCCCCTGGAAGGCGGCGGGGATCAGACCATCGGACGCGGCGGGGGATGGCGGGGTGTCGATCCTCGGCGCTGGCTCGACCGGGACAATAGCGTTGGCGGGCGCGTCGGTCGGGCGGATCGCGGGCGGCGCCTGATTCATGATGGTGGTGGCGACGCCGGGCTGTTGCGCGGCGTCATCCGATGGCCGGTCGCAGGCGGCAAGCAGGAGCAATGCGATTGGCGTCATCCGAAGCATGGAGAAGGAACCCCAAGCAGCGACCGCCGGTTCCCTCACATGACTTGGGCCTGCCGGCATGTTAGCGTGGCCCATCCATGACGGAGTCGATGCCATGCCGGTGCTGGGAATGGGAGGTCTGTTTTTCCGGGCGCGCGATCCGCAGGCGCTGGGCGACTGGTATCGCACGCACCTCAATGTCGGGAGTGGGTGCGTGGTCGATCCGGCCGACACGCCCAATGAATGGATCTGGCAGCCGCAGGGCGGGCCGATGGTATTCGCCCCGTTCAAGGCGGACAGCGATTATTTCGCCGCCGACAAGGCGTTCATGCTGAATTTCCGCGTGTCCGACCTCGATTCCCTTTTGGCGGACTTGCGCGCGGCCGGCATCGCGATCATCACCAATCCCGAATGGGACGACCCCATGATCGGCCGTTTTGCCCGCATTCACGATCCGGAGGGCAATGCGATCGAATTATGGGAACAACCCGACCAACGCCCGCCCCAAGGAAGTGAATCATGAAGCGCCTGTCCCTGCTTATCGCCGCTGCCGCCGCCCTCAGTTCCAGTGGCGCGATGGCCGCGCTGGCGGTCGGGGCCAAGGCGCCCGACTTCACCACACGCGGCGCGCAGGCGGGCAAAACCTTTACCCTGACCCTGTCGCACCAGTTGAAGCGCGGGCCGGTGGTGCTTTATTTCTTCCCCAAGGCGTTCACGCCGGGCTGTTCGGCCGAAGCGCGCGAATTTGCGGAGAATATCGACAAGTTCAAGGCCGCGGGGGCGACCGTGATCGGCATGTCGGCCGACCCGGTCGATGATCTGGTCGCCTTTTCGACCAAGGAATGCGCCGGCAAGTTCGCCGTCGCTTCAGCCGGGCCGGGCATCGTGTCGGGCTATGACGTGGCGCTCAAGATGCGGCCGGGGATGACCGACCGTACCTCCTATGTCATTTCCAAGGCGGGGCGGATCGCCTTCGTCCATAGCGAGATGAATTATGCCGCGCATGTGAAAAGCACGCTGGCGGCGGTGGAGGCGATGAAAGCGCAATAAGGTGCGCCGTCAGCCGCCTGAAAGGAAATCGCCGCCGTCGATGCGCGCCAGCCCGTCGACAGCGCGCGCATAGGCGTAGGTCCATGCAAGTACGGGGCCGTGCGGTCCCGCCACGCTTGTCCTGACGCGGCGATATTCGTGCGGCGGGGGGAAGTGCGGCGCGCATTCCTCATACTCGTCCAGCCAGGCGAGGGTCGTCGCGGCATCGGCCAGCGCGAACAGGTCGCCCATGACCCAGGCGTCGCCGCCGGGCACGAAGCCGGGATAATGGGTGATCCGGTAGAGGAGGCCCTGCGCGCGGGCCGGGCCGATCAGCCGCGCCTCCGCCCGCAGGCGGCGCGCCATGGAGCTATCGAAGCCGGCGCGCAGCGTGCCATAGACGAAGAGAGCAGCCTCGCTCACCAGGACTTTTCACCAAGCTGCGGCGAAATATCCCAACAGATTGAATATTGCGCGCAGCCCATCCCGTTCTCCATTGCCAAAATCCCGCTTTTTCCGCGAAAAATCGAAACTGGCACGCCCCCTGCAATGTCGCCTGACATCAAGGCCGGACGATCCGGCCGCCACAATCAGGGAGTTTCTACCATGTCTATCGCCAGGATCCAGAACGTCGCCTTCGCCCTTGTCGGCGCCGTCCTGTTCGCCGGGCTGTTCGTCAGCGCCGCCGTACCGCTCGCGCCGATCGCCTGATCGGCCCGCCTACCCCCTATCCCGACATTGCAAGCAGAAGGCCAGAACCATGAACAACAGCTTCACCCTCGACCGCACTAACGGCAAGATCATGGGCGTGTGTGCCGGCCTTGCCAACCGCAGCGGCATCGATGTCACATTGCTGCGCGTCGCGCTGGTGCTGCTGACGCTGTGCGCGCTGGGACCGATCGGCGTCGTGGCCTATCTGCTCGCAGGCTGGCTGGCGGAGGGCTGATGCCATCCCCGGTCGATCACGGACAGTTGCCAGATAGTAAAAAGGCCGCTCTGGTTAACCCAGAAGCGGCCTTTTTCCATCCCGTATAGTCAGGATGAAGATCGCGGCTGAACCGCGATCAGGCATAAAGCACCGAATAGAAAGTCAGCATCTGCACACCGACCGCAACGGCCAGCACAGCGCCCTGAAAAGCCTGACGCATATTTTGCTCCATCATTTCGAACATGCCCCGCTTTCTGCGAGGTGATGCGCCCCTACGCCCAGCATGCTGTTGTAACAATCGCAAAGCACGGCTTTCCAATTGCATGAAATGCAACAGGCTTGTGACCCCAAAGCCACGATCATGGGGATGCAGCGGCCCAAGCGATGGCGGCACGGCATGAAGCCGTCTATTTCGCTGGCGCTCTTTCAAGACCGATCAGCCAGGGCTTCACCCCGCGCGAGGGCCGGGGCGTGCCGTCCAGCCGCCGCGCACGCAGGATCAGGATCGGCTTGACGATCATCTGCCCCCGCATCGGGCCGGACCCGCAACAGGTCGGCACGGCCAGGATTTTCCGCACCACATCCATGCCGCCCACGACATGGCCAAAGGCGGCATAACCGATATAGGCGCCGCGCGCGTCCATATTGGGGGTCGGGCCGATGGTGATGAAGAAATTGCCCATCGCCGAATCGGGACGGTTCGGGCGCGCCATCGACACTGTGGCATCGCCATGCAGGATGCCCGTCTGCGTTGTCGGTTCGTGGGGGATCGGCGGCAGCGAACGGCGGGCGTCGGTGTCGATGCCTCCCTGGATCAGGCCATATTTGGGATCGCTCTTGCGCCGCGCCGCGCGGTAGAAGGTGACGCCATCGAACCGGCCATCATCAACATAGGTCAGGAAATTGGCCGAGGTGCGCGGCGCGCGCTTCTGATCCACGGCCACGATGATGGTGCCGACCGAGGTTGTGATCGCGACACGGGTGAAGCCGGGCGTGGGCCGGTTGGCGGGAAGGGCGAAGGCCGCGACGGGGGCAAGGCCGAGCGACAGGAGGAACAGTCGAAAGATCAGCGGCATCAATCGCGACTCTAGACACACCATATCCGGCGCGCAACCGGCGCCGTGCCCGTCGCCATGGCCCTGACATGGACGGAAGCGGAACGCCTCCCTAACATGTCAGAGGGGTCGGAAAGGCCCAGGCCTGTCGCCCCGACGCCCTTCCCTTCCCAAAAACGGCTGAAAATCACTCTATCTGGTCGGACCAATATTAAAAGCCAAAGCGCAATGTTGCCCGCACATTGCGCGGTTCGCCAAAGATATAGCCGCCAAACCAGCTATTCGTATTATAGTAGCGCTTGTCGAACAGGTTGTTGACGTTGACTTGAAACGATAGCTGATCGGTAAAATCATAGGCGCCCATGAGGTTGATGAGCCAATAGGCTTTCTGCCCCACTTTTTCGGTCAATCCGGTGGCGGGATTTGCCGCTTCTTGCGGCGGCCGGCTTTCCCAGCGGGAAGAACCGCCCACCGTGAACCCGTCCAGCGCGCCCGCGAAGGCATATTTCGTGGCCATGCGGAAAACCTTGCGCGGCTGATGGGCCTGCACGTCATTGCCATCGGCGTCGGTCGCCTTGAAGTGGCTCCAGCCTGCACTGATATCCCATCCTGGCAGGACTTCCCCCTGCATCTCCATCTCATAGCCTTTCGATACCGTGCCCATGGCAGGCTTCGAGGCGATGTCTGTGGTGCCAGGTACAAAATAGCCGGTATCGGGTACGGCGAAATTATCCTGTTCGATACGAAACAGCGCCCCGGACAAGCGCAGCCGCCCGTTCATCAGGTCCGCCTTCAAACCCGCTTCATAATTGGCGCCTTCCAGCGGATCGAGATAACGCCCGTTACGGTCGCGATTGGTCTGCGGATTGAATATGCTGGTATAGCTTGCATAGGCGGACAGGATATCGGTGAGATCGACGACCAGGCCGGCATAGGGCGTGAATATGTTCTTCTTCTTCAAACGATAGGGGTTGAGCGTGTAGAACGCCTCATCCTCGTCCCGTACCCAGTTACTGAACCGTCCACCGACGATCAGCTTGACCGGATCGAGCAACTGGAGCCGCGTCACGCCATAGAGGGCGCTCTGTTTCGTCGTGCCGAAATCACTCATCCGAAAGCGCGGCCCCCAATCCGGCTCCGCATAGCTGCCATCCCATGCATTGAAATCGCCTGTCGGCGCGACGGTGGAGGGATCGGGATCGCGGTTGCTCCAGCCCGTCTTGCGATGATGGTACATCGCGCCGACCACCAGTTCATGCTGGCGGCCAAGCAGGCCGAAATGGCCTTTCAACTGAAGATTGAGGTTCCATTGCCTGGGCTTGCTCAGATACCAGTAGGGCCAGCTCGTCATGCTGGCGCCGGTGGCGCGGTTCGGATTGCCATACATCCAGATAAGTTTGGAATCTTCGGTTTGCTGGAAATAGGAGACATCCCCCGTCAGCGTCCAGCCTGTCCCCAGATCCTGCCCGATCGTCAGGAAGGCAGAGGTTTCAGCCGTGTCCCAGGCATTCCAGTTCGCCGCTGTCGTTTTCGACCGGGACCAGCGGGCGACCGTGCCGTCATCATACCAATAGGGCAGTTGCGCCCACATCACCCCGTTGCGTTCATCCTTCTGGTAGCTGCCCCCCGCGCGCAGCCGCGTGCCCGGCCCCAGATCCGCGCCAATCACCGCATAGAGGGTGAAGCCCTTGCTGCTTTCCAAATCGACAAACGCATCCTGCCGATACACTTCCGCCGCGAAACGGGCGCGTACCGATCCGTCACTGGTCAACGGGGTGCTGATATCGGCCGTCGCCGAAAGATGATCCCACGACGCCGCTTCGAGCGTCAGCGCGCCAGTCAGCGTGCGCGCATCGGCCTGACGGCGCACCATGTTGATCGATGCGGATGGCTCCCCCGCCCCCTGGAGCAGGCCGACCGCGCCGCGAACGACCTCCACCCTGTCGTAGATAACCGTGCTGCTCTCTTCTAGCCCGATATTGCCGGTCGCAAACGGCAGACCGTCCAACTGGAAATTGGTGATGTTGAAGCCGCGCGCCGACAGGAGATTACGGCCCCGGTCGACACGCTTGACCGACAGGCCTGTGGTATATTCCAGCACATCGGCAATCGCAGAGGCGGCCTGATCGTCGATCTGTTCGCGGGTGATGATGGTAAGCGACTGCGGCGTTTCACGCGGGGACAGGTCAAGACCCGTGGCCGCTCCATTCCTGTCCGTGCCGTTCCCATAGACGATGATCGCACCATCTGCCGCTTCGATTTTGTCGCTGTCCTGCGCGTACGCGCAGGGCGAAAGAAAGCTCGTCGCCAACAAGGCCAGCATAGAAGCGTGCAGAACCGAACGAACCATAAAACCCCCTGATATGTCTCGATTGCGACAGGTGAGGGCGCATAACGTAAATTGAGAATGATTCGCAATATATTTATGTTTCATCCCAATGCGGCGCGGTGGATATCTCCCTGCTCCCGTCAGCGCCTGTCGAACCCGATACCGGCCCGAAAAGCCGTATTGGGATCAGGGAAAGCGTTCCGCCCTTTTTGCGAACGCATCGCCTTGCGTTTTGCCTAGCGCGTTCAAGCGCACGCCCCGGCTGTCGCGGGCGAACGGCACCGGACGGCGGATTGAGAGGGGGAGGTATCGCGCAAAAAAGGCACAGGCGGGCTGGGCGCATATCAGAAGGGCGCAGTGCCGATTCCGGCGCCTTGTGTTCAAACGGATAACATCATGCCCCAGGCAAAATGGGGAAAGCGCATGAGACTGGTTTGCAATGCTGAAATTGCCACGCAAATCATGCGATACATCGCCTGATTGGTGACCCCTACGGGAATCGAACCCGTGTTTCAGCCGTGAAAGGGCCGCGTCCTAACCGCTAGACGAAGGGGCCGTTCGTTGGCGCCGCCATTGGGCAGCGCTGCGAAGCGAGGGCGCAATTAGGCGGGGACGGGGAAAGGGTCAACCCCCCAATGCCAAGAAAATGACAATCCCGCTCAATCAGCCCAGGCCGCGTCCTCCAGATGCAGTTCGGCGGCGGGGCGGCTGCCCCAGTCATCGATCTTCGCCTTGCCCGCGACCCACAGCCTGCGATCGCGCGGCGCGCCCAATATCGCTTGGCCCAGATCGGTTTCTGCTTGGCGGAAGGCGATGGTCTTGATCGATCGGCCATCCTCCCCCCCCATGATCGCGCGCAGATGGCCGTTGCCCACGACATCGGCCTTGATCACGCGCATCGGCCCGGCGGCGATCAGCGGCGCGGGCCAGCCGGCACCATAGGGGCCGCCCTGTTCGATCGCCGCGACAAAATCCGGGTTGACCCCGGCGGGCGCAAGCACCGCGTCGATCAGCAGCGCGCGGTCGTCGCGCGCCCTGGCGACGGCGGCGGACAGACGTTCGTCCAGATAGTCGGCCAGCGCGTCGATCCGGTCGGCGGCCACCGTCAGTCCCGCCGCCATGGCATGACCCCCGCCCGCGACCAGCAGGCCGCTATCCTTGGCCGCCAGCACCGCCGCGCCCAGATCGACACCCGAAATCGAACGGCCCGATCCCTTGCCCAAACCCGCCTCGTCCAGCGCGATGACGATGGCAGGGCGGCCGGCCTTTTCCTTGATGCGGCCGGCGACGATGCCGATCACGCCTGGATGCCAGCCCTGGCCGGCGATGACCGCCACGGCGCGGTTGCCCTGGGCTGCGAGCAAGGCTTCGGCCTGTTCCTGCACCGTCGATTCGATCGCGCGGCGTTCCTCATTATATTGGTCGAGCTGGGCGGCGATGCGGGCCGCTTCCTCCGGGTCGTCCGTCGTCAGCAGCCGCACGCCCAGATCCGCCTGTCCCACGCGCCCGCCCGCATTGATGCGCGGCCCCAGCGCGAAACCCAGATCATGGCACAGCGGCGCACGGGTCAGGCGGCTGGCGTCGATCAGGGCCGACAGACCGACATTGCGGCGCTTCGCCATCACCTTCAGCCCCTGCGCCACGAAGGCGCGGTTGAGGCCGCGCAATTGCGCCACGTCCGCCACTGTGCCCAGCGCGACAATGTCGAGCAGGTCCAGGATGTTCGGCTTGGCGCGGCTGACGAACCAGCCCCTGGCCTCCAGCAGCTTGAGCAGCCGCGCGCCCAGCAGGAAGGCGACACCGACCGCCGCCAGATGGCCGTGAAGCGCCGCTTCGGGATGTTCGTCCAGCCGGTTGGGGTTCACCAGCGCGAAGGCTTCGGGCAACTGTGTCGCGCATTTATGATGATCGACCACCACGACATCGACCCCGGTCGCCTTCGCCATGCCCAGCGCCTCGAACGCCTGCGCGCCGCAATCGACGGTGACGATCAGCGTCGCCCCCTCCCCCGCCAGTCGCACCAGCGCCTCGCCGGAGGGACCATAGCCTTCCATCAGCCGGTCGGGGATATAGGGCCGGGCATGGAGGCCGAGATCGCGCAGCAGCCGGATCAGCAAGGCCGCGCTGGTCGCGCCATCGACATCATAGTCGCCGAAGATGCGAACATCCTCACCGCGCTGAACGGCGTCAGCAATCCGTTCGGCCGCCGCATCCATGTCGCGGAACAGGCTGGGGTCGGGCATGAAGGCGCGGATGGTGGGGTTGCGGTGCGCCTCCACCCCGTCACGCGGACAGCCGCGCGCCAGCAGCAATTGCGTCACCAGATCGTCGGGCAGATAGCCCGGATCGCGACCGTCGGACCCCGCCCCCCGCCAGCGCCAGGGCTGGCCCGAAATCGATCGCGAAATATTCAGGGCAAATGTCATGCACCGGCTGTAGCGACCCGCGAGTCTGGAGGGAAGCGTGCCAAATCATGTCGCTGGCGGAACCGTCGCAACCCGTTGGGCGTATTGCCTCTTTGCTGCGCCTGTGAAATGCGCGGCGCGAAAGGGGCATCGCGGGTTCATGAGCAGACGACAGGCCTATCATGTCCGGCGCTTGGGCAGCCTGTTGTTGCTGACTGCATCCCCGCTGCCGCTGCTGGCGCAGACGGACACGCCGCCCGCGACCGCCGCGCAACCCGAAGCCGAAGAGCCGATCCTGCCCGACGACCAGTTCGAGGCGCGGTTGCCCAAGGTAGAGGGCGGCGATCCCAAGGCCGCGCTTCCTTCGATCGATAGCTGGATCGACCAGCAGATGCCTGCACAAGGCAGCGCGGCGGCCGAGTTGCCCGTCGCGACCGAACCGGCCGAGACGCCGGAACTGGCCCAGCCGCTGCCGCCGCTGGACAGCGTGACCGTGCCGGCCAATGTCGCGGCGAACGGTGATCCTGACGCAAAGCTGCCCGATGTCCGCTATGCGACCAGCATCGAAGGATTCGGCAAGACCGGACTGGAGGACGAGTTCCGCGCCGAAGCCGCGCTGATCGACGGCAAGGGCAAGGCCGAGACGGCGGCGATGGTGCAGGCGCGCGCGCAGGAGGATGAAAAGCTGGCGACCCGGCTGTTCCATTCGCAGGGCTATTATGACGCGACCGCGCTCGCCAGCCTGGACCAGAGCGGCGACGGGACGCTGAAGGCCGTGATTTCGGTCACGCCGGGCAAGCGCTACAAAATCGGCAATATCGTCATCACGGCCGGGCCGACCGTGCCGCCGACCCTGGTCCGCGACAGCCTGCCGCTCAGGAGCGGCGACTATATCATCGCCACCGATGTCGAAGGGGCGGAGGCCAATATCGGCGTCCGCCTGCCCGAAAACGGCTATCCCTTCGCGCAGGTCGGGCAACGCGACATATTGCTCGATCCCGTCACGGTGACGGGCGACTACAGGTTGCCGGTCGATGTCGGTCCGCGCGGCACCTTCCGCAAGATCACCACGTCGGGCCAGAAACAGGCGTTCGGCGCGGACCATATGGAGGTGATCAGGCGCTACCGGCCCGGCGAGCTTTATGACAGCCGCAAGGTCGACGATCTGCGCAAGGCGCTGGTGGCGACCGGACTGTTTGCCAGCGTGGCGGTGGAGCCGGTACGCACGGGTGAAACGGCACCGGACGGGACCGAATATGTCGACCTGGCCGTCGAGCAGGAGGCCGGGCCGCCACGCACGCTGGCCGGCGAAGCCGGCTATGGCACCGGACAGGGATTCCGCGCCGAAGGGACATGGACCCACCGCAACCTGTTCCGCCCCGAAGGCGCGCTGATCGCAGGCGCGGTGGCGGGCACGCAGGAACAGGGCGTGTCGGGCACGTTCCGCCGGTCCAATGCGGGCAAGCGGGACCGGACGTTCCAGACCGGCATTACGCTCAACCACCAGAATTACGACGCCTATGAAGCGTTCACCGCTGGCCTCAACATCGGCTGGTCGCGGGCATCGACACCGATCTTCCAGAAACGATGGACCTACAGCTATGGCGCGGAAATCCTGCTGACCAACGAACAGGTGGTGCTGGACCCGGCGACGGCGGACAAGACGCGGCGGACCTATTTCATCGGCGGCGTGCCGGTGCAGATCGGCTATGACCGCTCCAACGACCTGCTGAACCCGACCAGGGGGTTCCGCGCGACCCTGCGCGCCGAGCCGGAAGGATCGTTGCAGGGTCGCTTTTCCCCCTATCTGCGCGCCAGTTTCGACCTGAGCGGCTATTACCCGGTATCCGACAGCCTGGTGATCGCGGGCCGGGCCAAAGTCGGCACGATCAGCGGGGTCAGCCGCAACGATGTTGCACCGTCGCGGCGCATCTATGCCGGTGGCGGCGGATCGGTGCGCGGCTTCGGCTATCAGGAACTGGGGCCAAAGGACGCGAACAACGATCCGGTCGGCGGCCGGTCCGTCAATGAATTTGCGGTCGAGGGACGCTATCGCTTCGGCAATTATGGCGTGGTCGCCTTTGTCGATGGCGGTCAGGTCTATGACAGCGCCATCCCGAAATTCAGCGACATGCGCTATGGCGTGGGTGTTGGCGGGCGCTTCTACACCAATTTCGGCCCTTTCCGCGCGGACATCGCCATGCCGATCGACCGGCAACCGGGCGAAAGCAAATTCGCGCTCTATATCGGCATCGGGCAGGCTTTCTGATGGCGCAGGACGACGCCCTTCCCCCCAATTCGGAGACTGTCATCATCCGCCAGGCGCGCCCCATGTGGCAGAAGATCGCCATCGGCGTCGTCGGCCTGATCGTCGCGCTGGCCGTGCTGGCCGGCGCTCTGCTGCTGGGCCTCGACACGCAACCGGGCAAGAAATTCCTGATCCGCCAGATTGCCGCGCTCCAGATGGAATCGGGGATGCGGATCGAGGTCGGTCGCATCGACGGGTCGATCTACAGCGACATGACGATCCACGATCTGGTGCTGCGCGATCCCAAGGGCGTGTTCGCGGTCAGCCCCAGGGTCCATGTGGTGTGGCGGCCATTTCGATATGTCAGCAATCATATTTCCGTCAGCCTGCTGGAAACGCCGCTGGTGGTGCTGGCGCGCAGCCCGCAGTTCAACGTCGTCGCCAGCGATCCCGATGCGCCGATCCTGCCCGACCTGGACATCGACGTCGACCGGATGAAGATCGGCAAGTTCATTCTGGCCAAGCCCGTGATCGGCCAGAAGCGCGAGATCGCGATTGATGGCGCGACCCATATCGCCGACGGGCGCGCGATCCTGTCCGCCGATGCCAGGGTCGACAGCGGCGACCGCTTGCAGGCGCAACTGGATGCGGTGCCGGACCAGAACCGCCTGTCCATGCGCGGCACGCTGACGGCGCCCAGAGGCGGGGTCATCGCCGCCATGTCGGGCCTGACCGATGGCATGACCGCGACGCTGGATGGCAGGGGGACGTGGCAGGCGTGGGACGGGCGAATCGTCGCGCGGTCGCCCAAAGGCGAGTTGGCGAACATCGCCCTGGCGGCGCGGGACGGCAATTTCACGGCCAGAGGCCCGGTACGGCCGGGGCTGGTGCTGGCCGGGACAGTCGACCGGCTGACCGCGCCGCAACTGGACGTCGATCTGTTCGCCGGGCTGAACGAGCGGCGCGTGAACATCAAGGGCACATTGCGGTCGCCGGCCCTGTCGGCCGATACGCAGGGGCTGATCGACCTTGGCACCAGCCGGTTCAGCGCGCTGCGGATCAATGCCGCGCTGCTGACGCCGGGCGCAATCATGGAGAAGGTGAAGGGCCGCGACGTGCGCGCGTCGGTCATTCTCGACGGGCCGATGGCGACGCCGTTTGTGGATTATGACCTGACCGCCCGCTATCTGGCGTTCGACGCGACGGGAATCGAGAATCTGAAAGCCAGCGGCCGGGCGGTGATCGACACCGACCGTATCCGCATTCCGGTAAGCGCGACGGCAAGCCGGGTGACGGGACTGAACGCGGCGGCGGGGGGCTTGCTCCAGAATCTGCGGGTCAAGGGCGATTTCGCCTATGCCGCCGGGAAGCTCATCAGCGACAATCTGAAGATCGACAGCGACCGGGTGGATGCCACCGCGATCGTGCTGGCCGACCTCGACAACGCGCTCTATCGCGGCGCGCTCAAAGGACGGGTGAACGATTACAGGATCGACGGCGTCGGCATCGTCAACCTCAACACCGATGTCGAACTGGTGCCCGGACCCAAAGGCGGCTTTGGCCTGTCGGGCCGTTTCGGCGTGCGCACGGCGCGCTGGGACAATGCATCCGTCCGCGATTTTCTGGGCGGCAACGCCGTGGCGAGCGGCCGGATCGGCATGACGCCTGACGGCAAATTCACGCTGGCGGGCCTGAAAGGCGCGGCGCCCAATTTCACGATCCATAGCGGTTCCGGCAGCTATGGCACGGACGGGCAACTCATGTTCGATGCCACCGCCTCGTCCCGCCAATATGGGCCGTTGGCGCTGACCGTGCGCGGCACGATGGCACGGCCGCAGGCGGTGCTGCGCGCGGCGCGGCCCAATGTCGGGGTGCAACTGACCGATGTGGTCGCGAAGCTGAATGGCGAGGCGGCGGGATACCGGCTGGAAGCGACCGGCGGGTCGCCCTATGGCCCCTTCTTCGCCAATGTGCTGATCCGCAGCGCCCAGGGGCCGTTGACCATCGACGTGACCAAAGCGCGCTTTGCCGGGGTCGACATGAACGGCCGCATTCAGCAGAGCGCCGCCGGTCCCTTTACCGGGCAGCTTGCCATGAACGGGTCGGGCATCACCGGCGCGGTGCGGCTTGCGGCAGTGGGCAAGGTGCAGGGTGTCGATATCAATGCAACCGCCAGCAACGCCCGGCTGCCGGGCGATGCGGAGGTCGTGATCGGCCGGGCGATCGTGACCGCGTCGCTGCTGCTGACCGATCAGCCGCAGATCAAGGCCGACGCCCAGATCGCCAATGCCGCCTATGGCGATTATGTGGTGCGCAAGGCGCGGGGACGGATCGACTATCAGGGCGGACGCGGGCGCGCCCAACTGGTGGCCGACGGATCGAGCGGCGTGCCGTTCACCATCGCCGCCAATGCGGCGCTTAGGCCGGACCTTTATGCGGTGGTGGTGCAGGGCAAGGCGGCCAATATTGATTTTCGTCTCGCCAATCCGGCGATCATCCGGGTCGAGCAGGGCGGATACCGGCTGGAACCGGCGACGCTGGTGTTGCCGCAGGGCAAGGTCGACCTGGCCGGCCGGTTCGGCGACGTGACAACCGCCCAGGCCCGGTTCAAGGATTTCGACCTTGCCATCGTCAACCTCGCCGCGCCTGGTCTGGGCATTGGCGGGCGGGCGACCGGCACGCTGGACTTCGCGCAGCGTGGCAATGACTTCCCGACCGCGACGACGCGGCTGGCGATCGCCGATTTCCGCCGGTCCAGCCTGAGCGCTGTGTCCGATCCGGTGGCGATGAATGTAGAGGGCAAGCTGTCGGCCGCAGGCGGCGACCTGCGCGGGCTGATCCGTGCCGGCAACAACACGCTCGGCCGCTTCGTCGCGACGCTGGCGCCGCCGGGCGCGGGCGCAAGCTGGTCGGAACAGTTGCGCAATGCGCCGCTGGGCGGGGGCATCCGCTACGCAGGGCCGGCCGACGTGCTGTTTTCCTTCGCCGGGATCGCCGACCAGCAATTGACCGGCGGGCTGGCGGTGGCGGCCGATTTCAGCGGGCGGCTGGCCGATCCACGGCTCAATGGCGTGGTGCGCGCCAATGCGCTCACTTACGAGAATGAGACGTTCGGCACCCGCGTCACCCAGATGAAACTGGATGGCCGTTTCACCAACGATCATCTGGAGATTCGCGATTTTTCCGGCCGGGCCGGCGACGGCACGGTGCAGGCGAGCGGCAATGTCGGGCTGGCGGCGGCCAGCGGATTCCCGATGGACATCGCGGTCAAGCTGAACCGGGCACGACTGGCGCGGAGCGAGGCGATCACCAGCGTCGTGAGCGGCACGCTCGCCATCAGCAACAGCGCGCAGGCGGGCGGTTTGATCAAGGGCGACCTGACGCTGCCCGAAACCCGCTACAAGGTGGCGTGGCAAGGCGGCACGGATATCCGCCAGTTGACCGGCGTGCGGCGCAAGGGCGAGGGCACGGACCTGCTCGACCAGCGCCTGGCGGCGCGGCAGGCGGCGTCAAAACCGGCCGACTGGAAGCTCGACATACGCGTGCGGGCGGACAACGAAATTTACGTCACCGGCATGGGGCTGGACAGCGAATGGAAAACCAGCATGCGCGTCACCGGCAGCACCACCGCGCCGCGCGTGGTCGGCAAGCTGGAGGTGCTGCGTGGTCGCTACAGCTTCTCTGGCCACCAGTTCGACCTGGAGCAGGGCGTCATCAGCTTTAACGGGCCGATGCTGAACCCGGTGCTGGCGATCAAGGCGGAGACGCGGATCGACACGGTGACGGCGGGCATCCAGGTGACGGGCAATGCGCAGCAGCCCTCCATCGCCTTCATCTCCACGCCGACCCTGCCCCAGGACGAGATATTGTCGCGCATCCTGTTCGGCGACAATGTCGCCAACCTGTCGGCGGTGCAGGCGGTGCAACTGGCCGCCGCGCTCAACGGCCTGCGCGGTGGCAGCGGCGGGCTGAACCCGATGGGCAAGCTGCAAAATGCGTCGGGCATCGACCGGATCGGCATCGTCGGCGGCGACGAGGCGACCGGGCGCGGCACGAGCCTGGCGGTCGGGCAGCATATCTCCAACAATGTCTATGTGGAGGTGATCACCGACTCCAAGGGCTTCACCGCCACCCAGTTGGAGATCGCCCTGTCCCGGACGCTGAGCCTGCTGTCCAAGACCGGCACCAATGCCGGATCATCGGCCAATCTGCGCTATTCGAAGGATTATTGACGACGGGCAGGAAGAGGCGGGACAGCCGCTGATACCGATCCGCTGATACCGCAATGGCGCCAGACCCGATGGCTGAAGCGATTGGGTCTGGCGCAGTCGGATCGCAGACCGCTTTACACCCGGCGAACCGTGATCGACTGGGCGTTCATCATGGCGTTGCCGAAGGCGGTCATGAAGGCGATGTCGGTGGCGTCGCGGCCCACCGCGATGCGGACCATCGTTTCGACCGGGGCAAGGCGGGTCGCGTCGACGATATGCCAGGCGCCGTCGAGCCAGACTTCGACCACGGCATGGAAGTCTGGCGGATCGAGGTCGAGTGCATAGACCGAGACGAGCCGGGCAGGAATGTCGCGCGACCGGATCAGCGCGGCGGTGAGATGGGCATAGTCGCGGCACACGCCCTGCTGCGCGACGAACGTGTCGGCGGCGGTGGTGGAAACGTCGGAACTGCCCGGCACATAGACGAGATTGGCGTGGACCCATTCGACCAGGGCCGCGACGAGCGCGCCCCCTTCCAGATCGGGGAAGTGACCGCACACGAAGCTGACGAAACGGTCGGCTTCGCAATAGCGGCTGGGCCAGATGAAGGGCAGCACCTCTTCCGGCAGGCTGGGAAGCGGGCTTTTGTTCAGGCTGGCAATGTCCACCATAGGTCGTTCGACATCGAGCGTGGCGCGATAGGTGCTGACCATGCGGCCGACCCCGGTGCGGGTCCAGGTGCGGCGGCCCACCCCACTGCCCCCGACCTTGTTGGTGAGCGGGCCGGCATTGTTGATGATGTGCGACTGTTGGACCACCCGCTGGTCGGGCAGCGCAGCGGCCTCCACCGCCAGCAGCACGTCGGTCGGCTCGGCGAAATCATAATCGAGGATCGCTTCGATCGCGATGCGCATGGGCAAGGTCCAGATAAAAGAGGAAGCGGACCGATTCGGCCTGCGGGGAAGCATTGTGAAGCGGCAAGCGGTTATCAAGGGAGCGTTGAGGGCAAGGCATGCGCGCCAACAGGCAAATGACAGTCAAAGTGGTAGAGATTCACACAAGCGTCCGGCCCTGGCATCTGTTCCTGTCGGACGAAAGCCTATGTCCCTGGCCGCCACCACAATGCGTAACAGCCGCCGTTTATTCGGGTTCCATCGCCTGAATCCGGTTGCGGAATTCGGCATCACATGCCGTGCAGGGCTATGGGCTGCGCAGGGGTAAGCGGCATCCCATTTGGACGGTCTGCGGACGCGCGGGGCGGAATTGCCAGCGCGGCGATGCGATGCCTGCATGATGATCCGTCTGGTCATGGCGCGCGATGCTGCTGGCGGACTGTTTTCGCCGCGGCACCCGGATGGTAAAAGGCCCGTCGCGCGACGCGGCGACGGGCCTTTTCAGAGCGTGATGCGCAAGGCGGGCGAGCGTGCATGGTCGGTGCCCGGCTGATCCGGCCGGGCGCCGGGCCAGGCTTATTCGCCATCATCCTCCGCATCGGGTCCGGCCATCATGCCTTCAGCGACTTTTTCGGTCTGGGCGCGGATCGCCTTTTCCAGCTTTTCAGCCAGTTCGGGATGCTCGCGCAGGAAATTCTTGGAATTTTCGCGCCCCTGGCCGATGCGAACCGAATCGTAGGAGAACCAGGCGCCCGATTTCTCGACGATCCCGGCTTTCACACCCAGATCGAGCAGTTCGCCGATCTTGGAAATGCCTTCGCCATACATGATGTCGAATTCGACCTGCTTGAAGGGCGGTGCGACCTTGTTCTTGACCACTTTCACCTTGGTCGTGTTGCCGACAATATCCTCGCGATCCTTGATCTGGCCGATGCGGCGGATGTCGAGCCGGACCGAAGCGTAGAATTTGAGCGCGTTACCGCCGGTCGTGGTTTCCGGGTTGCCGTACATCACGCCGATCTTCATCCGCACCTGGTTGATGAAGATCACCATGCATTTGGAGCGCGAGATCGAGCCGGTCAGCTTGCGCAGCGCCTGGGACATGAGGCGCGCCTGGAGGCCGACATGGCTGTCGCCCATCTCGCCCTCGATCTCGGCGCGCGGCACCAGCGCGGCAACCGAATCGATCACCAATATGTCGATCGCATTGGAGCGAACGAGCGTGTCGACGATTTCCAGCGCCTGTTCGCCGGTGTCAGGCTGCGACACGATCAGTTCATCGATGTCGACGCCCAGTTTCTTGGCATAGCCGGGGTCGAGCGCATGTTCGGCATCGACAAAGGCGGCGGTCCCGCCTTTCTTCTGCGCTTCGGCGATGGCGTGGAGCGCCAGCGTGGTCTTGCCCGAACTTTCCGGACCATAAATCTCGATGATCCGTCCCTTGGGCAGGCCGCCAATGCCCAGCGCGATATCAAGGCCCAGCGAGCCGGTGGAAATCGCCTCGATCTCCAGCTTTTCGCGGCTGCCGAGCTTCATCGCCGACCCCTTGCCGAAGGCGCGGTCGATCTGCGCCAGGGCCGCGTCCAATGCTTTCTGTCTGTCCATGTTTCCTGTCTTCTTGGAATCGATGAGGGAGAGCAGTGCAGTCATCGGCCAGTCCTTTATCAAGAACGCGCAGCATCGAGTCTCTGGCGCCTGGCGATGATGTATCCTGTTTGTTCCACAAGAACAAGAGGGGAACGGGAATTTCCTGTTCGCCGCCTGTCCCCATGTTCTTACACGCCCAGCACCTTGCCCAGCGCGCGTTCGACCGCGCCGATGGTGAAGGGTTTGGCAAGGGTCGGGCGACCGGCATGGTCGGGCGGCAGGTCGTCGGCCATGCCGCCGGTGGCGAAGATGAAAGGAATGTCGGCCTGCGCCAGGATATCGGCGACCGGCCAGCTTTTTTCGCCTTGGAGATTGCAGTCGACCAGCGCGGCGTCGAAGCCGCCCTCCCGCGCATGGGCGCAGGCTTCATCGACCGTGGCCGCGACCGCGTGCAGGCGATAGCCCAGGGCGTCGAGATAATCCTCCAGCATCATGCCGATCATCGCTTCATCCTCGACGATCAAAATGCTCTTGCTGTCCGACATGCCGTGTCTATCCCCAAATATACCGACGAATCGCTACCGCATCGGTGCCGGATTGCCCAGCCCATTCCGTTTGATGTGCAGCAACTTTACCCGGCGACCGGACGGGTGGCGAGCGCGTCGCGCGCGGCTTCGGCCAATTGGCTGACGGAGAAGGGCTTGGGCAGGAAGGCGACATTGGCGATGTCGATCGACTTGCGCAACTGCTCTTCGGCATAGCCAGACATGAACAGGACCGGCAGGTCGGGATAGGCGTGGCGGGCGCGGGCGACCATGGCGGGGCCGTCCATATTGGGCATCACCACGTCGGAAATGAGCAGATCGATCTTTTCCGGCCCGGCCAGCACCTCCAGCCCCTGTTCGCCATCATTGGCGGTCAGCACCTTGTAGCCCTGGCGCGTGAGCGCGCGTTCGGCGACGGCGCGGACCATATCCTCATCCTCGACCAGCAGGATCGTGCCGGTGCCCCAGGTTTCGGCACGCGGCGCGGGCGCGGGCATGGCGACCGGCTGCTGTTCCGCGTCGGCGCCGGCATAGACGGGCAGGTAGATGACGAAGCTGGCGCCGCGACCCAGTTCGGATTCGGCGAAGATATAGCCGCCCGACTGTTTGACGATGCCATAGACGGTCGAAAGGCCAAGGCCGGTGCCCTTGCCCAGTTCCTTGGTGGTGAAGAAGGGTTCGAAGATTTTGGCGAGTATGTCGGGCGGGATGCCCAGGCCCGTGTCGGACACGCGCAGCGCGCTATAATCGCCGGCGGGCAGGATCTGCTGGCGCATCTCCCGCACCTTGACCGCCGGCACCGCATAGGTCTGGATATGGAGCGTGCCGCCTTCGGGCATGGCGTCGCGGGCGTTGACCGCCAGGTTGACGATCACCTGTTCCATCTGGCCGGGATCGGCCCGCACCGCACCCAGATTGCGGCCATGGGTGACGTCGAGCTTCACATTTTCGCCCAGCAGGCGCTTGAGCAGCGTGGAAACGTCGGCGACGATATCCGGGAGCTGGAGGATTTGCGGGCGCAACGTCTGCTGGCGCGAGAAGGCGAGCAACTGGCGGGTCAGGCCGGCGGCGCGGTTGCTGTTCGACTTGACCTGCTGGATATCGTCATAGTCGCTGTCGCCGGGCGTATGGCGCATCAGCATCAGGTCGCAATGGCCGATGATCGCGGTCAGGATATTGTTGAAATCATGCGCGACGCCACCGGCGAGCTGGCCGATCGCCTGCATCTTGGTCGCCTGCGCGACCTGGCGCTTGAGCTTGGATTCCTCGCTATTGTCCTTGAGGGAGAGGAGCACCGCCGCCTCGCCCAGGCCGCGCACGCCCGCCAGGCTGAGCGCGGTCGATTCGTCGGGCTGGTCGCGCATCCGCACGGCGATGTCGCCCGACATTTGCGGGCCGACGGCAAAGCGGCGCACCGCATCGGCCACCGCCGCCTGATCCTCCCGCACGACCAGGTCGCCGGGATAGCTGGGCTTTTCGCCGGGCTTGAGGCCCGCGGCGCGCGCGAAGGCATTGTTGAGGAAAAGCACGCGCCCGTCGCGGTCGGCCATGGCCAGGCCAAAGGGCAGCAGCGAAAGCAGGGTTTCGATATAGGAGAGCGCCGACGTGCCGCCGCCGCCCGCCGGCTCGTCGATCAGCAGCAGCAGCATCGGCCCGTCCTGCGCCGACGCCTGCGCCCCGTTGGGCTGGGCGGCGCGCTTCAACGGCACCTGGAGCAGGCGTAGCGGCAGGCCGCCCTGTTCCTCGCGCGCCAGGAAGAGGCGCCCCTTGTCATCCACCCGCATATGGGCGGCGAAGTCGCGGCCAGTGATATTGGCGTCGATCCGCCCGGCCGCGCGCAGCAGAAAGGCGCCATTGGCGGCGCGAATACGCCCTTCCCCGCCGATCATCGCCGCCATGATGCCCGCTTCGCCAAGCTGGCGGCCGGCTTCCCCGGTCAGGAAGCGATGCACATCGTCAAGCGCGCTGGGCTGACGCACGGGGGTGAAGCGCCAGAGCAGATAATCCTCGGTCCGGCCGGTGCGGGCAATGTCGACATCGAGCCGCAGCGCGCCCTGCACCATGCCTTCATGCCGGGCATCGCCATCGCGCCAGGCGGCGCGGGCGGCGGCGGACAGGCTCTCAACCAGAGCCGTATCGGCGGTGACAGCGGGCGGGGTGGGATAGCCGGGGAACCATTCGCCGAACAGGTCGCTGGCGCAGACCAGCCGTCCGGCGCGATCCGTGACGGCAATCGCCATGCTGGAGGCGTCGGCGGCGGCGCGGGCGACGGTCCAGTCGGGGATGGCTTCCCGATCCGATAGCTGGGGCGGATAGAGATGCCGATACCAGGCCAGCAGCGTCGCGACGGTCAATATCGTCGCGCCGAAACCGGCGGCGAGCGCCCAGCTACCCACGGCGTAGAGGACCAGGGCGGCGGACGCCAGCGCCGCCAGGATCAACAGCGGCAGCGCAAGGCGCGACCGCGGCTGGATCAGCCAGACCTGATCACCTCTTTTCAACCCGATACCCCTGCCCGATAGGCCAACGCCGACATCCCAACCGCCGGCGTCAGATGCCGGCCGCCTTCTCCAATGCGCCGCTTTGATGGACCTTGCCAATCCTCAATTTGCGCGCCTGCCATTTGCGGCCCATGCGGTGGCGCCAGAACCAGTCGGCAATGACATAGCCGATGACCGCACTGACCAGCGAAATGAGGAAAAGGCCGAGCAGCATGGCGGGCGCGGCCTCCGAAAAGAGCCAGGCGCCCCATTCGCGGATCGAGGCATGGCGATCGACCAGGGCCATGAAGCCCGATGCGTCGGCGCTGCGGCCCAGCATCCAGTTGCCGATCCACACCGACGCCATCAGGATGAGCGGGGTCGTCGCCGGGTTGGAGAGGAAGGTCATGGCGGCCGCAACCGGGATATTGGCGCGAAACGGCAGGGCCAGGAGCGCCGCCCCGGCGATCTGAAGGCCGGGGATCATGAGGAAGATGCCCACGAACAGGCCCAGCGCCACGCCGCGCGGCACCGACCGGCGGGTGAAGCGCCAGAGCGAGGGTTCCAGGATGCGATGGGCGACGGGCGCGAGGACGCGGCTCTTTTCCAGCGATTCGCGGGTCGGCGCATTGGCGTGCCACCAGCGGGTGAGGCGCCCGATCTCCTTCTTTGCGCCCATCAGCCCTTGTCCCGCATGATGCGCTGCTGGTCGCGCTTCCAGTCGCGATCCTTGATCGTCTCGCGCTTGTCATGGGTCTGCTTGCCCTTGGCCAGGGCCAGTTCGATCTTGGCCCGGCCGGTGCTGTTGAAATAGATCATCAGCGGCACCAGCGTCATGCCCTTGCGCGACACGGCGCTGTGCATCTTTTCGATTTCGCGTTCGTGCAGCAGCAGCTTGCGCGGCCGTTTCGGTTCGTGATTCTCGCGGTTGCCGTGGCTATATTCGGGGATGTTGCTGTTCACTAGCCACACCTGGTTGCCCTTCACCTCGGCATAGCTTTCGGCGATATTGCCCTCGCCGCCGCGCAACGCCTTCACCTCGGTCCCTTGCAGGGCGATGCCCGCTTCGAACACGTCCTCGATGAAATAATCGAACTTCGCGCGCCGGTTCTCGGCGACGATCTTCTTCTTGTCGAAGGTTGCGGGGCGGGGGCGGGCCATGATTCTGTTCTAACTCACTTCAGCATATAGGCGCGCGGAACGCTCAAACCAGACCCGCAATCTCCAGTGCGCGATCCACCGCGGCGCGGCTCGATTCCGACGGCCAGGTAATCGGCAGACGGACATCGCCGGGCATGTCGGGGCGAACGCGCGTGAGCGCATATTTGACCGGGCCGGGTGAAGAATCGCTGAACAGCGCGTCATGCAAGGGGTAGAGACGATCCTGGAGCGCCAATGCCCCATCCCAGTCATGCGCCGCCATCGCCGCCTGGAAATCGGCGCACAGGCGCGGCGCGACATTGGCGGTAACGCTGATGCACCCCTTGCCACCCATCGCGTTGAAGCCCAGCGCCGTTTCGTCATTGCCCGACAACTGGCAGAAGTCCGGGCCGCAGGCCAGGCGCTGCGCGGTGACACGCCCCAGATTCCCGGTGGCGTCCTTGATCCCGACGATCGACTGATATTCCTCCGCCAGGCGATACATGACCGGCACGCCGATGTCGGTGATGGTGCGGCCGGGCACATTGTAGAGAATGATCGGCAGGTCGCAGCGTTCGGCCAGATGGGCGAAATGCTGATAGACGCCGTCCTGGTTGGGCTTGTTGTAATAAGGCGCGACTACCAGCGCCGCGTCGGCCCCGGCGGCCTGGGCGGCATACATATGTTCCAGTGCGATTCGCGTGTCGTTGGACCCGCACCCCGCGATCACCGGCACCCGCCCGGCGGCCTGGTCGACGCAGATGGCGACGACGCGATTATGTTCCTCCACCGTCATGGTGGCGCTTTCCCCGGTGGTGCCGCAGGGGACAAGACCGCTCGACCCTTCCGCAATCTGCCAGTCGACGAAGGCGCGGAAGGCCGCTTCATCCACCGCGCCATCGCGAAACGGGGTGACAAGAGCCGGAATCGAGCCCGAAAACATGATTAAACTCCTTCAAATCTCCGGGCGGCCGGGGCATGATCAGTCAAGCGGCGCGCTATAGCGCGTCATTCAGGGCCTGATAAGGATGCAATGGGGATAATGTCCAGCATGTGCGCCGCCTCCCATGTCGAAAGTTACCTCATCCGAATGCCGATCATCGCTCTCCTGCTCATGACCGCCGGTGCCGGCGCGCAGACCGAAACCGTGCAGCGCGTGCCGCCGGAATATCCTTCGGCTGCGCCCATGGTCCAGCCGCTGCCCGCCAACGACAGCCATCCCAGCCCCTGGCAACAGGTGCAAAGCCGCATCGGCATGGCGCAGGACAGCGGCATCGCCGGGACGATCAACCAGTGGCGCGCGTTGCAGGCGAGCGATGGGCTGGGCTTTTCCACCTATGCCAGCTTCCTGATCGTCAATCCCGGCTGGCCCGGCGAGGACCGGACGCGGCGGCTGGCGGAGACGGGGATCAATCCCGACAGTTTCGATCCCAATCAGGTCGCCGCCTTCTTCGCCCGTTTCCCCGCGCGCACGGCGACCGGCCACGCCCGCAATGCGGTGGCGCTGGTGCAACTGGGCCGCATGGCCGAGGCGCGGGTGGCCGCGCGCAACGCCTGGATCGGCGGATCGCTCTCACCCGCTGACGAGGCGCGACTGCTGTCGCTGTTCGGATCGAGCCTGACACCGGCCGACCATGACCAGCGCGCCGATGCGTTGCTGTGGGGCAATGACACCGCCGGGGCGACCCGGATGCTGGCCTATGTCAGTCCGGCGCGGCGGGCCGCGTTCGAGGCGCGGATCGCCTTCCGTCGCCGGGCGCCCGACGCGGCGATGCGGATGCAGGCGGCAGAGGCGATCGGCGCGAGCGACGCCGGCTTCGTCGCCGACAAGGCGGTGTGGCTGCGCGACACGGGCAACTGGGTGGCGGCGCGTCAATATCTGGCGAACCGCAATGCGGTGACATATCGGCCGAGCAATGCCGAGAAATTCTACGAAGTGCTGCTGGGTCAGGCCCGCGCGGCGGCGGCCGACAGCCAGTGGAGCTTTGCCTATGGCATCGCCAGCAAGATCGACGATGCGGTCGCGCCGGGCACCGACATCAGCGACCAGGCGATCGGCGTGCGCGACGATTATACCAGCCTGGCCTGGCTGGCGGGCAGCACCGCCTTCTACAACCTCAATCGCCCGACCGACGCGGTGACGATGTTCCGCCGCTATGCGGACGCGGCCAAATCGCCCCAGACCAAGTCCAAGGGCTATTATTGGGCCGGGCGCGCGGCGCTCCAGTCGGGGGATGCAGCCACTGCCAACAGCTATTTCGCGCAGGCCGGCGTCTATCCCGACCAGTTTTACGGGCAACTGGCGCTGGAACGGCTGGGCCGGCCGATCCCGCCGCCCGCGACGGTCGAGCGGCCGGTGCCGATCTCCGCGGCCGAACGCGCCGCCTTCGATAGCCGATCGGTCGTGCGTGCGGTCACGGCGCTGGGGCAGATGGGCTATTGGGAGGAGCAGAGCAAATTCGCCCGCGCCATCGCCAACAATGCCGACAGCGATGCCGACCATTATCTGGCGGCCGAACTGGCGCAGAAGATCGGGCGGCCCGACATGGGCGTGATGGTCGGTCGGCGGGCGGTGTCGAGCGGCCTGACCGGCTATGGCCAGAGCGCCTTCCCGCGCGTGCCGGTGCCGGCGCAGGCGCAATATAACTGGACCATGGTGCATGCCATCGCCCGGCAGGAAAGCCAGTTCGACAAGCAGATCGTGTCCCATGCCGGCGCGCGCGGCCTGATGCAGTTGATGCCCGGCACCGCGCGCGAGCAGGCGGGGAAGCTGGGCATGGGCTACAACCCCGCGTCGCTCAACGATCCCAGCTACAACATCATGCTGGGATCAGGCTATTTCCAGCGGATGCTGGACTATTATGGCGGCAGCTATCCGCTGGCGGTGGCGGCCTATAATGCAGGCCCCGGTAATGTGAACAAATGGATCGCCGCCAATGGCGACCCCCGGCTGGCCGGTGCGGACATGCTGCGCTGGATCGAGCAGATCCCGATTTTCGAAACCCGCAACTATGTGCAGCGGGTGCTGGAAAATGCGGTCGTCTATGAAGCGATGAACCCGGAACGGGCGAAGTTCCGGGGGACCAGCGCGGTGCTGAGCCGCTATCTGGGGAAACAGACGCCGGGGTGACGGACATGGGATTGGGCATTAGGGTGGCGGCATGACCACGCCCTATCCCAACTATATCTCCCCCGAAGGTTTCGCGAAGCTGCGCGCCGAATATGACCATCTGCTGGGCGTCGAGCGGCCGGCGATCGTGGAGGCGGTGAGCTGGGCGGCGGGCAATGGCGACCGCAGCGAGAATGGCGACTATCTCTACGGCCGCAAGCGGATGCGCGAGATTGACGGGCAATTGAAGCGCCTGTCGAAGAAGATGAAGGACGCCAAGGTGGTCGACGCCCGGCAACAGCCCGACAAGGGCCGGGTCTATTTCGGCGCGACCGTCACCATCGCCGACGAGGATGACAACCACCGCACCGTGACGATCGTGGGCAATGACGAGACGGACGTGGACGCCGGCCGGATCGGCTGGGGATCGCCCATATCGCGCGCGTTGCGCGGGGCGGCGGTGGGCGACCTGCGCCGGGTGATGCTGCCCGCCGGGGAGAAGGAATATGAGGTGATGAAAATCACCTATCCGACGTGAAACAGGCTGTCTTTCAGCGTGAGGGACGCATGGTGAGACAGCGAAGTTTACATCTGTTTCGATATGCACATGCACGAATTAACAGCAGCCATCGGGACATGCGTGATTTTTGATCATCGATTCACACCGATGATCCGTCCCCGGTGGTGGCCATCAGCCAGACGCGGAAATCGGCCATGGCGGACCTGTCCGGGCGGGACATGAGGCGCGGGCGCCAATAGCGGCCGAGATCGAGGCCGGGGCGAAGGGGCGAACCAGCCGGCCGGCGCGCAGGTCTGGGCCGGACAGGGCGGCCTGCACCATCAGGACCGGACTGTCGGACAGCGGCCCGCGCGACGGCGGAGGTGGCGCTGGCGCAATAGCGGGGCGGGACCGCCCTATTCGTGCGGGCGCAACGCCTGGTTGAGGCTGTCGAGCACCGCGCCGATCGGTTCGGTCACGGTCACGCTGCGGCCTTCGCTGAAGCGGATGCGGGTGCCATCGCTGACCTGGGAGACGAAGGTGACTTGCGCGGGGTTGATGGCGGTCTGGGTGCGATCGGTGCCGACGAACATCACGAGCATGGCGTCCTCTCCTTGTTATGGACAGCCAGCCTAGCGCCATTTGGCGCGGACGCCAGTGGGATTATTCAGGCGGCGCGCATCGCCGCGATGAAGCCGCCGGCCCGCTGTTCCAGCCGGCGCGCTTCGTCCGCCAGCCGGTCCGCGACATCGCGCATCCCGCGCGCGGCGAGCACGGTGGCATGGGCATTGTCGCTGATCTGCCGGGCGCCGGCGCGGATATGGGCGCTGGACGCTCCGGCCTCCGCCACGCTGTCGGCAATGGCGCGACTGAAGGCGCTTTGCCGGGCAACCGCTTCGAACACCGCCGCCGACAGACGATCGGCGCGCCCCATGGCCGCATCCATATGGGCATGTCCCGCCGCGACTTCGGCGATGGTGGCACGGATATGGTCGATCCGGCCAGCTATGCCGCCAGCCGCCTCGCGCGTCTGCTGGGCGAGCGATTGCACCTCGCGCGCGACGACGGCGAAGCCCTGCCCCGCCTCCCCCGCGCGCGCCGCCTCTATGCCCGCATTGAGCGCCAGCATGGCGGTGGCCCGCGCGATCGTGTCGATAAGCGCGATGACTTCGCCGATGCCGTCCGCCTCCTGCCGGAGCGCCGCGCTGCGCTGCGCACTCGCGCGGCTGCGGCGCGCGGCGTCGCTGATGGCGGCACCCGCGTCCTGCGCCTCGACCTCCATCGCCTGGAAAAGCTGGCTGAGATCCGCGCCGCCGGCGGCCAGTTCGGCCAGCCGTTCGGCGGTCTGCGCGGCGGCGACGGCCATGGCGGTGGAATCGGCGCTGTCCCCCGATGCGCGTTCGGCCGCCTGCGCCGCAAGGCCCGCGAGTCGATCCGCCATGGTCGCCATGTCACCGATCATCGTCGCGATATCCTGACGGAACACCGCGCTTTCCTGCGCAATATGCTCGATCCGTTCCGCGCGCGCCAGCGCCACCCGCGCGTCCCGCTCGGCCGTGAGGCGCAGCAGCAGCGGCCCGCCCAGTACGCCGCAATAGCGGCCGCCGGTCGTGACGATCAGCCCGTCACAGTCCACCCCCTGCGCAGCATAGAGATCGACCAGCGCCTCGACCCCGGTGGCCCGGTCAACACAGGCGCAGGGACGGACATGATCGTCCAGCCGCCCGCCGAAGCTGGGGTTGCGCAGCAGCGCATGGCCGAAGGGGTTGAACAGGATGCGGCGCATGTCGCGCTCATAGATGGCGCCGACCGGGCGGTCGGCCGCGTCCAGCACCGGCAGCAGGCGCAGGCCCGAATCGCGCTGGAACCAGTCCACCGCGTCGCTGAGCGGCTGGCCGAGCCTGACGACCGGAAAGCGGTCAGCCACGGGCAGGTCGGGATCGAAAAGGGCGATGGGCGCTGCGAACATGCACAGCCCTTAGCCGGGCAATGGTAAATGCGCCGTTAGATTTTCATGACACTTTTGTTACAAGATACTGTTTTTACTTGCTTTTATATCCGAACGCCGCGTGCGCCAGTTCCACCACGGCGGGGTCTGCATCCGGGAAATCCATCGGCACCAAAGCCTCCAGCCGATCGGCAACATAGGCCAGTGCGGCGATCCGCCCCGCCTTGCGGTGATTATTGTCGATGACATGCCAAGGGGCATGCTTGCTGTCGGTCTTTTTGAACATGGCGTGCATGGCGTCGCAATAGTCGGCCCGGCGGGCGCGGTTGCGATAATCGTCCGTGCCGGTTTTCCACCGCTTCCAGGGCGTGTCGAGCCGCTGGGCAAGCTGTTCGTCCTGGGTTTCCTGGGTGATGTGGACGAACAGCTTGACGAAATGGACGCCAGCCTGGGCCAACTGCTTTTCGAAGGCGTTGATTTCGTCATAGCCGCGTTTCCAGTCGGCCTTTCCGCAGAAGCCCTCGACCCGCTCCACCAGCACCCGGCCATACCAGCTCCGGTCGAAGATCGCGATGTTGCGGCTGGCGGGCAGGCGCGTCCAGAAGCGCCAGAGGAAATGATGGTCGCGCTCCTCGTCCGTCGGGGCGGCGATGGGATGGACCTGATAATAGCGCGGGTCCCAGTCGGCGGTCATCCGCTTGATGATGCCGCCCTTGCCCGCGGCGTCCCACCCTTCCAGCAGGATGACGCTGCGCTTGCCATGCAGGATATGCGCGACCTGAATCTTGGCGAGGCGTTGCTGGAGGGCCGCCAGGTCGGCGTCATAATCGCCCTTGTACTTCGCACCCTTTTCATAATCGGCCAGGTCGATGGTCATGGGCGCGTCTCCTTTGCGCCATGCTGGACCAGTTCCGGCATGGCGCAAAGCGGAAACTCATCCCTTCGTCTGCGGCTCCACGACGCGGACATGGAGTTCGCGCAACTGCTTGAACTCGGCGGCGCTGGGCGCGCCCATCAGCAGGTCTTCGGCGCGCTGGTTCATCGGGAACAGCGTGATTTCGCGCAGATTCTGCGCGCCGCACAGCAGCATCACGATGCGGTCGACGCCGGCCGCCATGCCGCCATGGGGCGGCGCGCCATATTGGAAGGCGCGGTAGAGGCCGCCAAAGCGTTCCTCCACATCCTGCTGGCTGAGGCCCACCAGTTCGAACGCCTTGACCATCAGGTCGGGCGACTGGTTGCGGATCGAACCTGACGCGATCTCATAGCCGTTGCAGACCATGTCATATTGATAGGCGTTGATCGTCAGCGGGTCCTGATTGTTCAGCGCGTCGAGGCCACCCTGCGGCATGGAGAAGGGGTTGTGCGCGAAGTCGATCGACTTGGTATCCTCATCATATTCGTAGAAGGGGAAGTCCACGATCCAGCACAGGTCGAAGCGGTCCTTGTCGATGAGGTCGAGCGTTTCGCCGACGCGGGTGCGGGCGAGGCCGGCGAGCTTGGCGGCCTGGCTTTCCTTGCCCGCCGCGAAGAACACGCCGTCATTGGGACCAAGGCCGAGCGCCGCGATCAGCTTCGCGGTCGCGTCCTCGCCATGATTTTTGGCGATCGGGCCGCCGGGGACGCCATCCTTGATGTTGATATAGCCAAGGCCCGAATAGCCTTCACCCCGCGCCCAATTGTTCATGTCGTCGAAGAATTTGCGGCTGCCCGCGCCCGCGCCCGGCGCGGGAATCGCGCGGATGACGCTGCCGCTGTCGACCAGCGAGGCGAAGATGCCGAAGCCCGATCCGACGAAATGGTCGGTCACGTCCTGAATGAGGATCGGGTTGCGCAGGTCGGGCTTGTCACTGCCATATTTGAGCAGCGCCTCGGCATGGGGGATGCGCGGGAAGCTGCCGGCGGGTGTCACCGGCTTGCCATCGGCGAACTGCTCGAAAATCTGGGCGATCACCGGCTCCATCGTGTCCCAGACTTCTTCCTGGGTGACGAAGCTCATTTCGAGGTCGAGCTGGTAGAATTCGCCGGGCAGGCGATCGGCACGCGGATCTTCGTCGCGGAAGCAGGGGGCGATCTGGAAATAGCGGTCGAAGCCGGCGACCATCAGCAACTGCTTATATTGCTGGGGCGCCTGCGGCAGGGCGTAGAATTTGCCCGCATGGATGCGGCTGGGCACCAGGAAGTCGCGCGCGCCTTCGGGGCTGGACGCGGTGAGGATCGGGGTGGAATATTCGGTAAAGCCCGCCCCTTCCATCCGGCGGCGCATGTCGGAAATGATCTTCGTGCGCTTGACGATATTGGCATGCAGCGTTTCGCGGCGCAGGTCGAGGAAGCGGTAGCGCAGGCGGATATCTTCGGGATAGTCCTGCTCGCCCGCCACCGGCAGCGGCAGTTCGGCGGCGGTGGACAATATCGTCACGCTGTCGGCCACGATCTCGATCGCGCCGGTCGCCATTTTGGGGTTGATCGCCTCGGCCGTCCGCGCGACCACTTGGCCGTCGATCGTCACCACGGATTCGAGCCGCAGGCTTTCGAGCGTACGGAGCGGATCGCTGTCCGCCTTCGCCACGATCTGGGTAATGCCATAATGATCGCGCAGGTCGACGAACAGCACGCCGCCATGGTCGCGCTTGCGATGCACCCAGCCCGATACCCGGACCGCGTTACCGACTTCCGCCGTGGTCAGGGCGCCGCAGGTGTGGGTGCGATAGGCATGCATGGCGTTTTACATCTTTCAGATTCGTTTTACGGATATGACAAACTGTTGCAGTCCCGCTATGGCCGGTCCTGTCAAACAGTGACCAGTCCGCGGACGCGGGCCAGCCCATAATAAGATCGATGACCATATGCAAATTCATCCGCTGATTACCGACAGCAAGACGCTTTCCGATTTCTGCGCCCGCATCGCCAAATCCCCCTATATCGCCGTCGATACCGAGTTCATGCGGGAAAACAGCTATTGGCCCGAACTCTGCCTGGTGCAGGTCGCCGACCCGAAGGAGGCGGCCGCGATCGACCCCAAGGCGCCGGGGCTGGACATGACCCCCCTGCTCGACCTGCTGGTCAATAATGAGGATGTGCTCAAGGTCTTCCATGCCGGCGGGCAGGATATCGAGATCGTCCACAACCTGACCGGCAAGACGCCGCACCCGATGTTCGATACCCAGATCGCAGCGATGGCGCTGGGGCTGGGCGAGCAGATCGGCTATGGCAATCTGGTCGACGCCTGGATGGGGGTAGTGCTGGACAAGGGTGCGCGCTTTACCGACTGGGCGCGGCGGCCGCTGGACAAGCGGCAGATCGACTATGCGATCGGCGACGTCACCTACCTGATCCAGATTTTCCCCAAGATGCTGGAAGAATTGCGCAAGACCGGGCGCGGCGACTGGCTGGACCAGGAAATGGAGCGGATCAGCGACCCGTCCCATTATGAAAACGACCCGCAACAGGCGTGGCAGCGGGTGCGGATCGCGAGCAAGAAGGCGGACGTGCTGGGCCGGTTGAAGGCGCTGGCCGCGTGGCGCGAGATCGAGGCGCAGGACAAGAATCTGCCGCGCGGGCGGATCGTGAAGGACGAGACGCTGGCCGACATTGCCAGCCATCCGCCGCGCACGCAGGAGGATCTGGGCAAGGTGCGCGGATTGAGCGCGACATGGCGCACCAATGATATCGGCGCGCGGCTGATGAACGCGCTGGCCAGGCACCAGCCGCTGGGCAAGGACGAGATGCCCGAACGCGATCCCAAACGGCCGGGGCTGGGCAAGGACGGGGCGCTGGTCGCCGACCTGCTCAAGCTGCTGCTCAAGATCCGGTCGCGCGATATCAATGTCGCGGCGCGCCTGATCGCCCGGACCGACGATATCGACGCGCTGGCGGCAGGCGTGCGCGAGGGGCTCTCCATCCTGGAAGGCTGGCGCTATGAACAATTTGGCCGCGATGCCGTTGACCTGGTGGAAGGCCGCATGGCCTTTGCGGTCAAGAATGGCCGGTTGAAGATGACGCGCACGGAATAGGAGAGCGGCGATGAAGCGTGCTGGGCGGACAATGGGTGCGGGGCTGATGCTGCTGGGCCTGACCGCTTGCGCGGGCGCGAACGGGCCGGGGCCGGAAACGCCGCCGACCGTTGCCGAAGGGCCGTGCCGCAATGACGGGCTGGATCGCTTCGTCGGGCAGAAGGCGAGCGCTGAAGTTGGCGCGGCCTTGCTCAAGACGTCGGGTGCAAAGACGCTGCGCTGGGGTGGTCCCGGCATGGCGATGACGATGGATTATCGCGCGGACCGGCTGACGGTGAGTTATGACGACGCTATGGTGATAAATTCTGCGCGCTGTGGTTGAACAAGGATGTGTTCCCGCGCAGGTAGGAACATGTTGTAACTGATCACGAAAGTTCATCCATGACCGCCGCTGCCGACCTTGCCATCCGGTTGCGCCGGGCCGCGTTCAACCGGGCGCTGGCCGAGGCTGACCTGGCCGCGATCGGGCCGTTGCTGGCCCTGCATGTCGTCATGGTGACGGGCACCGACAGCGCGGTCATCGCCGGGCGCAAGGCGCAATTGCTGGCATGGAAGCGCGAGTTCGCCGCGAAGGCGCGCATGATCTATACCCGCACGCCCGACATGATCATGGCCTCGCCGGTCGAGCCGATCGCGATGGAGCATGGGACGTGGCAGGGCGTCGTCGATGGCGCCGTCCAAGCGTCGGGCAGCTACAGCGCCAAATGGCGCGAGATGGCCGGGGCGTGGGTGATCGAGGCGGAGATTTACGCCACGCTCGCCTGATCTGGCCTACCGCTTCCAGCGCGCCCAGATCGCCGTGGGCAGGGCAATGCCGCGCGCTTCCTCCCGCACCGCCAGTTCGCCCGCGTCGACCGTGCCGGGCAAGTCGGCGAACGCCTGGCACAGCAGTTCGCCGATCGCCAGCGCCGACATGCGCACGGCATAGACGGTCAGGAACAGGAAACGGCTGTCGGCGTCGAGCAGCGCGCGGCAGTTGGCGATGAGGCCGGGCAAATCCTCCTCCAGCCGCCAGACTTCGCCGTCCGGGCCGCGGCCATATTTGGGCGGGTCGAGCAGGATGCCGTCATAGCGGCGGTTGCGGCGCACTTCGCGCGCGACGAATTTGGCGGCATCCTCCACGATCCAGCGGACCGGCCTGTCCTCCATGCCCGAAAGCGCCGCGTTGGCGCGGGCCTGGGCCACCGATTTCTTGGACGCATCGACATGGACCATGCGCGCGCCGCCGGCCGACAGCGCCAGCGTGCCGACGCCGGTATAGCCGAACAGGTTCATGACCTCTGCATCCGGCTTGTCGGCATAGGTGGCGCGCAAATCGTCCCAGACCGGCGCCATGTCGGGGAAGAAGCCCAGATGGCGGAAGGGGGTGCAGCTCGACTGGAAAGTGACTTCGCGCCAGTGCAGCGGCCAGCCTTCGGCCGGGACGGGCCGCTCATAATACCAGCGGCCGCCCCCATCCTCGTCCGATCCGGGGATGAACTCGGCGTCCGCGCGCCAGTCGGTCGTGGCGGGCTTCCACATCGCCTGCGGTTCGGGGCGGATGAAGCGGAAGCGGCCATAGCGTTCCAGTTTCCGCCCGTCGCCACAATCGAGCAGGCCGTAATCGGACCAGGGTTCGCCGATGAAGGTTTTGAGTTCCAAGCGATTTATCCGCGCGGGGTGGCGCGTTCGGCGATGTAGGCGGTGACGGCTTCGAACGTGCCGGGCAGCTTGGCATAGCTTTCCTCGCGCGCGAACAGGTCGCCCACGCGCGCGGGGAGCGGCGGGCGGGTGCCGGTCGCGCGCTCCACCGCATCGCGGAACTTGGCGGGGTGGGCCGTCGCCAGCGTGACCACCGGAATGTCCGCCCGAACCCCGGCTTCGCGGGCGGCGGCAAGGCCGATGGCGCTGTGCGGGTCGAGGATCTGGCCCGCGCCGTCATAGGCCCAGCGCATCGCCATGGTCATGCCATCGGCATCGATGCGGGCGGAGGAGAAGAGATGCGCCGCGCCTTCGCGCTGGGCATTGGTCAGGCGCATCGCCCTGCTGCTTTCAAAGCCGCGCATCTGGTCGGCAAGGGCCAGGCCGTCGCGGCCGCCCGCGTCGAACAGCAGCCGTTCGAAATTGGAGCTGACCTGAATGTCCATGCTGGGCGTCGCGGTCGGCACGACCTGCCCCTGGCTGTAATCGCCTTCGGACAGGGCACGGTGCAATATGTCGTTGACGTTGGTGGCGACGATCAGCCTGGCGACGGGCAAGCCCATCTTCGCCGCGACATAGCCGGCGAACACGTCACCGAAATTGCCAGTGGGGACGGAGAAGGCGACTTCCCGGTCCGGCGCGCCCAGGCGCACGGCGGCGTAGAAATAATAGACGACCTGCGCCATCAGCCGCGCCCAGTTGATGGAGTTGACGGCCGACAGGTTGAAGCGGCTCTTGAAGGCGGCGTCGTTGAACATCGCCTTCACCAGCGCCTGCGCATCGTCGAAGCTGCCGTCGATCGCGATATTATAGACGTTGGGCGCGCGCACCGTCGTCATCTGGCGGCGCTGCACGTCGGACACGCGGCCTTCGGGATGGAGCATGAAGATGTCGATCTTCGTCCGGCCCGCGACCGCGTCGATCGCGGCCGATCCGGTGTCGCCCGATGTCGCGCCGACGATGGTGAGGTGATCGTCGCGGCGCGACAGGAAGCGTTCGAACAACTGGCCAAGCAACTGGAGCGCCACATCCTTGAACGCCAGCGTGGGGCCATGGAACAGTTCGAGCAGCCAGTGCTGGTGATCGAGCTGGACCAGCGGGGTCACGGCCTGATGGCTGAAGCGGCCATAGGCGGCGACGCACAGGTCGCGCAATTCATCCTCTGCAAGGGAACCCGCAACGAAGGGCGCCATCACCCGGACGGCGGTTTCGACATAGGAGAGGCCGGCAAGGGCGCGAATCTGGTCGGCGGTGAAGGCCGGCCAGCTTGTCGGCAGATAGAGGCCGCCATCGGACGCCAGGCCAGCCAGCGTCACATCCTCGAAACCGAGCGCCGGTGCGCTCCCCCTGGTGCTCTGATATTGCATAATGGGAAAGCGCGGTAGCGCCGGGCGGGCCAGGGAGCAAGCCTTTACGGCTTTGGCGCGGCGTTGCGGCGGCGCAGGGCCAGACTATAGATGATGACCGCCACGCCCGCGAAGAGAAACCACTGCACCGCATAGGCGAGATGGTTGTTGGGGATGTCGGCGGCGGTCGGCGGCGCAACCGGCTTGAGCCCGGCGGGGGCGGCCCTGGCGATCAGCATCGGGCGCAGCGGTGTCGCCTTGCCCGTGATGCGGGTCAGGAGCGCGCGATGGTCCGGCTCCTCGCTGATCCAGCCGGCGATCTGGCCGCCTGTCCAGGCCGGCTTGTCATCGGGTTTCTGCCCGACGCCCAGCGCGACCAGCACGCCCGGCCCCTCCGCCCCGGTGGCGCAATGGGCGATATGGCGATAGCCCATGCTGCCATCGGCGGCGCGGCCAGCCTCCACCTGCCATTGCACGACGCGCAGGCACTGCACCGAGGAGGGGCGGAAGAGGATGGCCGGATCGACCGGCGCCAATTTCGGAAAGGCGATGGCCGAACGGCCCGGATTGGTGGCGGCGAGCGCCAATGCCTGCGCCTTTTCCTCCCGCCGCTGCACCTGCCAGACGCCCAGGCCGATCATCGCCAGCACCGCAAGAGCAACGACCATCGTGGCGATCAGCGGGATTCGGGCAGATGTGGGCTGATCGGTCATGGCGCATCCTTGATAGCGGGCGGTGGAGCAAAAGAAAACGGCCGGAGCAGTGCCCCGGCCGTTGTCACAACATGGTCAGACGGTCGATCAGCCGCCGTGGACCGGCGCGCCCCAGCCACCCCAGACATAGATGGCAACGAACAGGAACAGCCACACCACGTCAACGAAATGCCAGTACCAGGCGGCAGCTTCGAAGCCGAAATGCTGGCGCGGGGTGAAGTGGCCCTTATAGGCGCGGATCAGGTTGACGATGAGGAAGATGGTGCCGACCAGAACGTGAAAGCCGTGGAAGCCGGTCGCCATGTAGAAGGCCGAGCTGTACGGGCTGCCACCGAACGGGAACGGGGCATGGGCATATTCATAGGCCTGGATGCACGAGAATATCGCGCCCAGGAT
Source organism: Sphingobium cyanobacteriorum (assembly GCF_030580935.1). GTDB lineage: Bacteria > Pseudomonadota > Alphaproteobacteria > Sphingomonadales > Sphingomonadaceae > Sphingobium > Sphingobium cyanobacteriorum. The sequence goes on from NZ_JAUQOM010000009.1 coordinate 38,753, forward strand.
GATGGTGCACCACAGCCCCTTGATCAGGCCGTCACGGTCGCCGTGGATCAGCGCATGATGCGCCCAGGTGACGGTGGTGCCCGAACAGAGCAGGATCAGCGTGTTGAGCAGGGGCAGTTCGAAGGCGTTCATCACCTCGATCCCCTTGGACGGGAACATCCCCTCGATCGGGGCCAGTGCGCTGGGGAAGAGGGAGAAGTCGAAAAAGGCCCAGAACCAGCCGACGAAGAACATCACTTCGGACGCGATGAACAAAATCATGCCGTAGCGCAGATGCAACTGCACCACCGGCGTATGATCGCCGGCATGGGCTTCGGCGATGACATTGCCCCACCAACTGAAGAAGGTGAACAAAATGCCCGCGACGCCGATCAGGAATACCCAGCCGCCACCCGGCCCCATCGCGTCGGGATGCATCCACATGATCGCACCGAACGCCATGACCAGCGACGACAACGAGCCGAACAGCGGCCAGATGCTGGGCGGAAGGATGTGATAATCGTGATTCTTTACGCCTGCCATGTCCGCTCTTCCCTGCTCCTGTTCTTCAAAATGCCTTAGCTTGCCTTCTTGCCCTGCTCAACAGGATAGAAGGTGTAGCTCAAGGTTATCTGTTGCGTGTCCCTGTTGTCCGGGTCGTCGAGGATTTTGGGATCGACATAATAGAGGACGGGCATCCGCACCTCTTCCCCCGGTTGCAGCGTCTGCTGGGTGAAGCAGAAACACTGTATCTTGGTGAAATAGCCGCCCGCCTGGGTCGGCGTGACGTTAAAGCTGGCGGTGCCGGTGACGGGCCGGTCAGACAGGTTCTTCGCGATGAAGATGGCCATGTCCTTGCGCCCGATGGTGACGGTATCGGTCCGATGTTCAGGATAGAATTGCCACGGCATGCCCGGCTGGACGTTGGAATCGAAACGGATCGACATGGTGTGGCCGGCCGCCGCGCGCACCTGGACATCGACGGCCGCGCGGCTGGTCGTACCGCCAAAGCCGGTCCTTTCGCAAAAAATGCGATAGAGCGGCACAGAGGCAAAGCCCAGCGCCAGCATGGACAGGCCCACTACCGCCATCAGCACCAGCGTCCGGCGGTTGCGCCTGTCACGGTCGAACGGGGAAGGCGGAAGCGTCGCCATCAGATGCTATGGCTCGCGCCGATCTTCGCCAGGGTGATGGCGAAGAAGAGGATGACGAGAAAGCCCAGCAACAGGCCGGTGACGAGGGCGCGCGACTTCTGCCGGGCGCGGATCTGATCCTGTTCCTCCGGCGTCATGCCAGCACCCAGCGGTCGACGACCACCGCCCCGAACAGCAGGAAGAGATAGAGGATCGAATATTTGAACAGCCGCCGTTCCGGCGCCATGCGCGCGGGGTCGCTTTCCCGGCGACGATAGACCTGGAAAGCGAAAACAGCAAACAGCGCCGTGCCCGCCAGCGCGGTCACGCCATAGACGAGGCCGGTGAGGCGCAGCAGCACCGGGACCAGCGCCGCAACCGCCATGATCGCGGTGTAAAGCCAGATCTGTCGACGGGTCGCCACTTCACCCGACACAACGGGCAGCATCGGAATGCCGGCGGCGGCATAATCGGTCTTTACGAAGAGGGCCAGCGCCCAGAAATGGGGCGGGGTCCAGAAGAAGATCAGCAGGAACAGCGCCACCGGCAGCGCGCTGACATCGCCCGTCACCGCGGCCCAGCCAATCACCGGCGGGAACGCGCCGGCAGCCCCGCCAATGACGATATTCTGGGCCGTGCGCGGCTTCAGCCAGATGGTGTAGATGAAAACATAGAAGAGGATCGAGACAGCGAGCACGATGGCGGCGAACCAGTTGGTCGCCATGCCCAGCAAAATCACGGAAAAGACGGACAGGCCCACACCGAAATGCAGCGCGCTTTGCCGGTCCATGCGCCCGGCGGGCAGTGGCCGGTTGGCGGTGCGCTTCATCTTCGCGTCGATATCGGCTTCCCACCACTGGTTGAGCGTGGCGGCCGCGCCGGCCCCCAGCGCGATGCAGAGAATCGCGGTAAAGGCCAGGACGGGGTGAATATGGCCGGGCGCGGCGAGCAGGCCGCACAAGCCCGTGAACACAACCAGGGTCATGACGCGCGGCTTCGTCAGCGCGAGGAAGTCGCGCCAATGGGCAGGCATTGCCGGCGTATTCAGCCCGGACATGATCGGCGTACTGGCCATAAACTCCTCTTGCATCGACACGGCGGCTTACAGCCATGGGTCGATTTCGGCAAATGGGCAGGCGGTATCCCCCCTGCCCGTCCCTTTTGCGATGGAAACGCCCGGCCGAAGCCGGGCGCGCCATGATGTCAGTCGACGACGGGCAGCGTCTCGAACTGGTGGAAGGGGGGCGGGCTGGGCAGCGTCCATTCCAGCGTGGTCGCGCCTTCACCCCAGGGATTGCCCTCCGCCTTCTTGCCGGCGGCCAGCGACCAGATCAGGTTGATGAAGAAGATCACCATGCCCGCGGCCATGATCATATAGCCGTTGGTCGCCACGCTGTTCCACTTTTCAAAGGCCGCCGGATAGTCCGGGTAGCGACGCGGCATGCCCGACAGGCCCAGGAAATGCATCGGGAAGAACAGCAGGTTCACACCGGCGAAGAACACCCAGAAGTGCAGATGGCCGAGGAACTCGTTGTACATCCTGCCCGACATTTTCGGGAACCAGTAATAGAAGCCCGCGAACAGGCCGAACACCGCGCCCAGCGAGAGGACATAGTGGAAGTGCGCGACGACATAATAGGTGTCGTGCAGCACGTCGTCGACGCCGCCATTGGCCAGCACGACGCCGGTGACGCCGCCCACGGTGAAGAGGAAGATGAAGCCCAGCGCCCAGACCATCGGCGTCTTGTAGCTGATCGAGCCACCCCAGATGGTCGCGATCCAGGAGAAGATCTTGATGCCGGTCGGCACCGCGATCACCATCGTCGCGGCGGTGAAATACATCTTCACGTTCACGCTCATGCCGGTGGTGAACATATGATGCGCCCACACGACGAAGCCGACGACGCCGATCGCGACCATGGCATAGGCCATGCCGAGATAACCGAACACCGGCTTGCGGCTGAAGGTCGACACGATCTGGCTGACGATGCCGAAACCGGGCAGGATCATGATATAGACTTCGGGATGGCCGAAGAACCAGAAGAGATGCTGGTAGAGTTCGGGATCGCCGCCGCCGGCCGCATCGTAGAAGGTGGTGCCGAAGTTGCGATCGGTCAGCAGCATCGTGATCGCGGCGGCCAGGACCGGCAGCGCGAGCAGCAGCAGGAAGGCGGTGACGAGCACCGACCAGACGAACAGCGGCATCTTGTGCAGGGTCATGCCCGGCGCGCGCATGTTCAAGATGGTGGTGATGAAGTTGATCGCGCCCAGGATGGACGACGCGCCCGCGATATGGAGCGACAGGATCGCCATGTCGACCGCCGGACCCGCCGAACCGCTGGTGGAGAGCGGCGCATAGACCGTCCAGCCGGTGCCCGCGCCATTGCCGGTGCCGCCGGGAACGAAGGTCGAGCCGAGCAGCAGGGCGAAAGCGGGGATGAGCAGCCAGAAGCTGACATTGTTCATCCGCGGGAAGGCCATGTCCGGCGCGCCGATCATGATCGGCACGAACCAGTTGCCAAAGCCGCCGATCATCGCGGGCATCACCATGAAGAACACCATGATGAGGCCGTGGGCGGTGATCAGCACGTTCCACAGATGATAGGCCTGGTCCATCGTCGCCGACGGCCCTTCCATCGTCTGCGCCCACAGGTGCAGATACTGGATGCCCGGATGCGCCAGTTCGGCGCGCATCAGGCCCGAAATAGCGCCACCGATGATGCCCGCGACGATCGCGAAGATCAGGTAGAGGGTGCCGATGTCCTTGTGATTGGTGGACATGAACCAGCGCTGGAAGAAGGCCGGCTTGTGATCGGCGTCATGATGATCGTGGGCGTGGTCGCCGTGATGATCTGCGGTGATGGTTGTCATGGCTTCCTACCCTGATCAGATTTTCTTGTCGGCGACGACAGCGGCGGCGGCCGGAGCGGCCTGCGCCGTCTTTGTCGCGCCCTTGAGGCTGCCGCCCTGCGAAAGCACCCACTGGTCGAACTGTTCGGGCGGCAGCGCCTCGATCGCGATCGGCATGAAGCCGTGACGCGCACCACACAGTTCGGAGCACTGGCCGTAATAGACACCCGGCTTTTCGATGAACACGCTCTTTTCATTCAGGCGGCCGGGGACGGCGTCCATCTTGAGCCAGAGCGAGGGCACGGCGAAGGCGTGGATGACATCGGCACCGGTGATGATCAGCTTGACCGGACGGCCGGCCGGCAGCACGAGGCGGTTGTCGGGGGCGAGCAGATAAGGCTCGCCATTGGCCTTGGCCTTGTCCTCAGGCAGCAGGTTCGAAACATATTCGGGGATGGCATTGTCGGGATATTCATAGCCCCAATACCATTGATAGCCCGTCACCTTGACGGTCAGCGCATCCTTGGGCGCGGGCTTGTACTGGTCGGCGAGCAGGCCGATGGAGGGCACCGCGACGACCAGCAGGATCACGACCGGCAGCACCGTCCACACCACTTCGATCAGCGTGTTGTGCGAGGTTTTGGACGGCACCGGATTGGCGCTGCGGCGATAGCGCACCATCACATAGAGCATCAGCGCCAGCACGAAGATGGAGATGATGGTGATGAGCGGCAGCAGCAGCACATCGTGCAGCCAGCGCGCCGTATGGCCGGTCGGGCTGAACTGTTCCTGAAGCGTGACTTCGCCAGGCCTGGGCATGCCGATGCCTTCGGTCGGCTTCATGCGCGGCGGCGCGGCAACCTTTGCCACAGGCGCGGCTTCGGCAGCCGGCGCAGCGGCATTGGCGGCCGATTCGGCCGGTGCGGCGGCATTGTCCGCTGCGGGCGCGGCAGCGACCGCATTGTCCTGCGCCAGCACCTGTCCGTTCAGCGCGAGCGCCGGCGCGAAGGCCAGCAACCCGGCAAGAACGAGCGATTTCACTTTCTTCATAGCGTCTTCGTACCCCTAAACCCCTTGGCGCCGCTGCAACGAAGACGCACTTGATGCGCGATGGTCCTCGCCCGTTTCGGTTCTGTCGCGGCTTATAGGCAGGCTTTTCCTCCGCCTCAAGCGCGCAGGAGCAGATTTTCTTCGCTGTTGCAACGCTTCCCTTGCCCGCCTATTCGGCAGGCTGTGCGCACAGGGGCGCGATCATGGCGGGCCGGAAGGTTCGCCATGCCAAGGGAATGGCGAAGCGCGCCCGACGGCGCCGCATCGCCCGGCATGGACATATGACGGCATGAACGACGAGGAAGTATTGGCGGAATTCCGGGCGGCGGGGGCGCTGCTCGAAGGACATTTCATCCTGTCGTCAGGGCGGCGCAGCGCCAATTACCTGCAATGCGCGCGCGTGTTGATGAACGCCGACCGGGCCGGCAAGCTGGCCCGCGCGACGGTGCAGAAACTGCCGCGCGAATTGCGGCAGGAGATCGACCTGGTGGTGTCGCCCGCGATGGGCGGCCTGATCATCGGCCATGAAATCGGCCGCGCGCTGGACAAGGACGCGGTGTTCCTGGAACGGCCGGAGGGCTTTTTCGAGCTGCGGCGCGGCTTTGCCATCACGCCGGGGCAAAAGGTGCTGATGGTCGAGGATGTCGTGACCACCGGCCTGTCGTCGCGTCAGGCGATCGAAGCGGTCGAGAAGGAAGGCGGCATCGTCGTCGCCGAAGCGGCGCTGGTCGACCGTTCGGCCGGCGAGGTCGATCTGGGCGTCCCCTTCTACCCGCTCGTGTCGATCAACTTTCCGGTCTATGACGCCGACGCCGTACCGCCCGAACTGGCGGCGGTGCCCGCGATCAAGCCCGGCAGCCGGAAGCAGTAGGACCATGACCAGCCCCCTTCGCCTTGGCGTCAATATCGACCATGTGGCGACCATCCGCAACGCGCGCGGGGGCGAGCATCCCGATCCGGTCAAGGCGGCGCTGCTGGCGGTGAAGGCCGGTGCCCATGGCATCACCGCCCATCTGCGCGAGGACAGGCGGCATATTCGCGACGCCGATATCGCCACCTTGATGGCTGCGCTGACCGTGCCGCTCAATCTGGAGATGGCCGCGACGCAGGAGATGCTGGACATCGCGCTGCGCTACAAGCCGCACGCTGCCTGCATCGTCCCGGAAAAGCGCGAGGAACGCACGACCGAGGGGGGGCTGGACGCCGCCGGGCAGTTCGCAACGCTGAAGCCCATCGTCGCGGCGCTGGCCGATGCGGGGATTCGCGTCAGCCTGTTCATCGAGGCGGACGCGCGCCAGATCGACGCGGCGATCCGGCTGGGCGCGCCGGTGGTGGAATTTCACACCGGCGCCTATGCGCATCTGAGCGGCGAGGCGCGCGCGGCCGAACTGCGCAGAATCGCCGATGCCGCCGCGCTGGCGGCCAAGAACGGGATCGAACCCCATGCGGGCCACGGCCTGACCTTCGACAATGTCGCGCCGATCGCCGCGATCCCGCAGATCGCCGAACTCAATATCGGCCATTTCCTGATCGGCGAAGCGATTTTCGGCGGGCTGGAGGGCAGCATCCGCGAAATGCGGCGGCAGATGGATCTGGCGCGGTGAGTCTGGCGGCAGAGCGCTCAAAAAAAATTATTTACGGCGCGATGTTCATAATTGCCATTTTCGCTCTGCCATTAGCAGCTTTAGCGGCTTTGGAAGGGATCTTTGTCTGGGGAAGCTGGGAAGGCAGGGCGCTCGCTATTCGAATTGCATGGATCGCCAGTCCTGTCCTTGCGGTTTGCTGCGTGGGCACTGCTAGAAAAAAGCGAATGGAGGGACGGTTTATCTCTCCTATTCTGCTTTTATCGGTAGTTGTGGTGCCTACTGTGGCTATCATCTGGTGGATGGTTTTTATCTTTCGGCACGACGTATGATCATCGGCCTCGGCTCCGACCTCTGCAATATCGAGCGCATCCAGAACTCGCTCGACCGCTTCGGCGCGCGCTTTGAAAGCCGCGTGTTTACCGATGTCGAGCAGGCCAAGGGCAACCGCCGCCCCTTCACCAAGGCGGGGACGCTGGCCAAGCGCTTCGCCGCCAAGGAGGCGTTTTCCAAGGCGGTCGGCACGGGGTTCAAGGCCGGGGTGTTCATGAAGGATATAGGCGTGGTCAACGCCCCGTCCGGCGCGCCGACGCTGAAACTCACCGGCGGCGCGCTCGCCCGGCTCGAATCGATGGTGCCGGCCGGGCACAGGCCCGTCATTCACCTGACGCTCACCGACGATCATCCATGGGCGCAGGCATTTGTCATCATCGAAGCGCTGCCCCTGTGACCTCTGCCCCCATGCCCCCTTCCCCCGACGATTCCAGCGAAAGCCAGCCCGTGACGGCCATCGACCTGCCAGACGCCCAGCCCGCCCCGGACGCGCCAGCGGAGGCGGCGGCGTCGGTCAACTGGTGGCATGAGGTCAAAAGCATCGCCCTGCTGATCCTCGCGGTGCTGGCCTTTCACAGCTTCGTCGCCAAGCCTTTCTACATCCCGTCCGAATCCATGATGCCGGTGCTGCTGACCGGCGACCGGCTGGTGGTCAGCAAATTTCCCTATGGCTGGTCCTATGTCTCGCCCAGCTTCCACCCCCTGCCCTTCCTGAAAGGACGGCTGTTCGGGCGATTGCCGGAGCGTGGCGACATCGTGATCGTCTCCCCCCAGAACCGGCGCGAGGATTATATCAAGCGGGTGATCGGCCTGCCCGGCGACATCGTGGAGGTGCGCGGCGGCCAGGTGATCCTGAATGGCGTGGCGGTGCCGCAGAAGGTCCTGAAACCGATGCGTATCCCGGTCGACGGCAACGCCCCCTGCCCGCCGCTGCAATTCCCCGGCGCGCGCGTCACTGGCCGGGACGGTCGCGACTATTGCGAACTGCCGGTGCGGCAGGAAATCCTGCCTAATGGCAAGACCTATGTGACGATCGACATGGGGCCGAGCGCGCTCGACTGGTATGGGCCGGTCCGCGTGCCGGCCGACCATGTGTTCCTGATGGGTGACAATCGCGACAACAGCGCCGACAGCCGCGCGCCGCTGGAGAAAAACGGCCTGGGCGGGCCGGTGCCGTGGGAAGCGATCGGCGGCCGGGCGGAGTTCATCACCTTCAGCCTGGATGGCGATTCGGGCTGGAACCCGCTGAGCTGGCTGCATGCGTTTCGCAGCGGCCGTGCGGGCAACAGCCTGCGGCCGCAGAGCGTCGCACCCGTGCGATAGGTCTGGCTGGAACCGTCTTTCCTGCGCTGTGCTTCTGGCTATGATAGATGTTTCGCCGAGAGGAGCCGGACGATGAGCGTGACGCTGGACAAGCAGAAGAGACTGCATTTCGACCTGACCAATGTGGGGCTGCGCGCCCATGCGACCGCCGCAGGACTGTTGCAGCTTTGCATGGAGTTGCGGCGCGCCGGGGTGCTGGATGGTCCGGCCGTGGAGCGGATCAAGGACGCCATCGCCTGCGACATCGAGGTGTCGGCGCCGCGATCGGTCGCGACCGCCGAATATCGGCGCGACATCAAGGCCCGACTCGACAAGCTGTTCGCCGGGGAAGAAAAGATCGGCACCGCCGACGCGCTGGCGTTCGGCGCGGGCGTGCCGGACGATTCGGTGTGCCAGGGCCACGCCTGAACGGGTCGCGGCGGCAGGAAGAGGCGGCGCGCTCATGATAGCGTGACACCCCGCCGTCACGCGCTGCGCGCGCATCCCCTTCGGCTTCGCGGCGGATATAACCGGACAAGAAAAAAGGGGCCGAGTGGCGGCCCCTTTTCCATGTCGATGGCTTTGTGCGATCAGCGGCCGGGCTGCGGCATGCCCTGCTGCATCTGCTGCTGAAGCTGCATCAGTTCCGCCTTCGACTTGTAATCGTGCAGCGTCACGTCGAACACCAGCACCGAACCGGCCGGGATCGGGCCGGCGGCCTGATCGCCATAGCCAAGCTGCGGCGGGATCCAGAGGCGATATTTGCCGCCCTTCTTCATCTTTTGCAGACCCTCGGAGAAGCCCGGCACCACGCCGTCGATCGGCATGGCAGCCTGCGGATTCTCGTCGAACACCGTGCCGTCGAGCAGCGTGCCCTTATAGCCCACCAGCGCCACGTCGGCGGTGGTCGGGGTGGCGCCCGCGCCTTCCGACAGCACCTTGTACTGAAGGCCCGATTCGGTTGTCACAACGCCATCGGCATGGCCGTTCTGCACCAGAAAGGCGGCCGGCGACGGGTCGACACCCTGCTGCCCCGCCCAGGCAAGGCCGCCCGCGGCCAGCGCGACGGCGGCAATGCCGACCCAGAGCCGCGTCAGCGACCCCTTGGCGACAGGACGAAGGGGAACAGCCGTCGTGGACATGGGCGTAAGGCTCGCAAATTAGGGGCGGAAGGCAGTGTCAGGAAAGCAGGGACGGCCGGGTCAAAAGACTGGGCCGGCCCCTGCGGCGCTTACTTCGCGCCGTCGCGCTCGGCGCGCTTGCGATCCATCTTGCGGGCGCGGCGGATGGCGGCGGCCTTTTCACGGGCGCGCTTTTCCGACGGCTTCTCGTAGTGACGACGCAGCTTCATTTCGCGATACACGCCTTCACGCTGCAGCTTCTTCTTGAGCGCGCGGAGGGCCTGGTCGACATTATTGTCGCGAACGATGATCTGCATAAGTCCGTCAATCTCCAATCGAAAACGAGCGGTTCGCCGGGATTTTTCATCCTTCCCGACGGGCCGACCGAATAGCAAAGCCAGTGAGTCGCCGCAGGTTGCCCTGCGCCATGTGGCGGGCGCCCTACCAGCAGGGTCACGCAAATTCAACCCTAAAGGCCGCAATCTCGACATTGTTGGCCATTGGAGGGATAGTGACGCGATAAAGATAGAGGAGGATCGCCATGGCCACAGCCGCAAAATGCCCCGACATGTCGCCCGCGGAATGGGAAGCGCGCCAGCAACTGGCCGCCTGTTACCGCATCTTCGACCATATGGGCTGGTCGGAACTGATCTACAACCACATCACCCTGCGCGTGCCGGGCGAATCGGGCGCGTTCCTGATCAATCCGTTCGGCCTGGGCTATGGCGAAGTGACCGCGTCCAACCTGGTCAAGATCGACATCGACGGCCAGCTGCTGGACGGCAGCCCCTATCCGGTCAACCGCGCCGGCTTCACCCAGCATAGCGTGTTCCACCGCCACCTGCCCGATGCCCATTGCATCATCCACACCCATACGACCGCCGGCATGGCGGTGAGCGCCTGCGCCGAAGGATTGCGGCCGATCAGCTTCTACGCCGCCGCCTTCATCGGGCGAATCGCCTATCATGACTTCGAAGGCGTCACGATCCGCGCGGAGGAAGGCGAGCGGCTGATCGCCAATCTGAGCGACCGGCGGGTCATGCTGCTGCGCAACCACGGGACTTTGGTGATGGGGGAAAGCCTGCCCGAAGCCTTCCTCAAGCACTGGATGCTCCAGCGCGCCTGCGAGATCCAGGTGGCCGCCGGCGCTGCCGGCACGCCGGTCGACATTCCCGCCGACGTGATCGCCGTGCATCAGCGCGACCTGTCCGGCGTGCAATTGCCGGTCGGACCGGGCGTACCGGATTTCGAAGCGATGGTGCGGGTGATCGACCGGATCGACCGGGGGTGGCGGGAATAGAATCAGAGACATGTTCCCGGCGTTTCAGGCGGGACATAGTCTATCAGGAAGAAGGGAAGCGCCAATCCGACAAGCCACACCACCGAAACAGCCGCAATGATCTTCGATTGCCGATTTTGAAACGTTAACAATTGAATCAATATAACTATGACGTTCACAAATCCCATGAAATATGGGACAACCATCCACATTTCCTTATTGCAGCTACTCGATTCATAATCTGGATGGCTCATTTCACCCGTGGTAATCAGAATCGCCAAAATGCTCAGCATTCCAATGATTGAAACGAAGCTGTACCCTAGGAAGCGGTTGAGAGACTTATAGACCGTTTGTTCGTAGCGGTCACTTTCTTGCATGTTATCCTCCAATCCAAGTCACGGCCGGGGGCAGTTCTGGCCTTCATCCACCATGCGCCGGACTTCCTGCGCGGCGACCTGGGCCAGCCAGGCGCGGCGCTCCGCCTTGTCGGCATTTTCCTCGGCAAGGCGGCGCGCGGCCTGCGCCTCGTTGCGCTGCTCCACCGCCATGCGGGCGTAGCTGAAGGCGGCGATCGACAGGCCGGAAAGCACCAGAATCAGCAGCAGCGCGGCGGCCGACAGCCCGGCGGCGATCCGCCGGCTGCGGCGCTGGTCGCGGCGATAGAGCGCGGCATAGGACGCGCCCAGCAGCCCGGCGATCAGCTTGAGCTTCACTATCTGGCGCTCATTTTTCTGCAGGTCGGGGGCGAGCGGTTCGAGCGGCTGGCCGCGATCCAGTTCGCCCGCGTCGTCGAGTGCGAACAGCAGGGGGGCGGGGAAGCATTCCCGTTCCGGGTCGCCCGGCACGCCCGCCGCGATCACCGCGAAAACCGGCGCGTCGGGATTGATCCGCTTGAAGCTGCGAATTTCCTTGTCGACCCAGACCGAACGCGCGGCAGCAGGCGAGCAGATGACGATCAGCGCGTCGGACCGGGCCAGCGCGCCCTGCAATTTGGGGCCGAGTTCGGCCGCGCCCGCCAGTTCATCCTCGTCGCGGAAAATGGGGCGCAGCCGCGCGGGGATCGGCCCGCGATCGCCGATCGTGCCGACCAGCCCCTTTGGCACGCGATAATTTTCGATCGCGCGGTGCAGCCAGCGGGCGAACGCCATGTCGGCATGGCTGTAGCTGATGAAGGCGGCGTAACGCCCCGCGCCCCCGCCGACCAGCGCCGACAGATGTTTCTGGGCAAAGCCGGCGAGGTCCGCCCCGCCCGCCAGCACTGGCTTTCCGACGGCTGCGGCAGTATCCACAGGAACGGAGAAAATCTTGCCGAGGGGATTGGACATGATGCGCTGTATCCTAGCCGCCGGGGCGGCGATGATGGCGATGGGCGGTCCGGCCGTCGCGCAGGACGGCGCGCCCGCAGCGCACCCTGCGCCCGCCATCCCGGCCGATCCCTTCGCCCAGGCGGTCGCCGCGCGGCAGGTCGCCGACTTCGCGCGGCGGGAACGCGACCCCCATGCGATGCTGACCGCCGCGCGGATGCTGCAACAGGTGCCGATGCGCGACGATGCCCAAGGGGAAGGCGATGCCGCATTCTCGCCCGATGCACTGTTCGCCGAAGCCAGGACGCTGGCGCGCGACGACCAGACGCTGCTGCTGCAAATCCGCCTTGCCCAGTCGGCCGGGCGCGGCGTGGTGGCGTCGGCCTTTGGCAAGGGGCTGGTGCGGCGGGTGCAGGATGTCAGCCCGCGCAACGCCTATCGCTTCAGCGTCACCGCCAGGGGCGGAGAGCCGCTGCGCATCGGGGCGATCGGCGACATCGGCACCAGCATGTATATCCGCCTGCTCGATGCGTCGGGGAAACAGATCTGCCTGGACGACAATGCCGATTATGCCCCGGTCTGCGCGGTGACGCCCCGCGCGTCGGGCCAATATCGGGTCGATATCGGCAACAAGAGCGCCGCGCGCAGCCGGACGGTGATCCTCAGCAACTAGGCGCATGGCGGTTCAGCTCCCGGTGTAAAGCTCGCCGATCGACAGGCTGGACTGGCCGCCGTCCTTGGCCAGCAGGTCGCGGATCGGCGCGACCAGCCGGGCGGAGGCGCGCTGATTTTCGACGGTGCGCAACAACAGGCGGAAATCGTGCGGCGGGTGCGGCGTCACCAGCGCGACGACATGATCGGCGCCATAGGGCGGGATGACCTGGCTTTCGAGCACGGGAAGCGACTGGCCGGGGGCAAGTTGCCCGTCCTTGTCCTGGTCCGCTACCGGATAGAGGCGCTGCACCGTGCCATCCGCCGCGATGTTGAACACGGTCGCGTAGCGCGGCCCGCTGGCGACCTCTGCCTGGGCGAGCGCCAGCGTGACCGGCGCGCCGGCGGGATAGCGCGCGCCATTGTCGAGCGGGCCGACCATGACCCGCGCCGCGCTTTCCGACAGGAACGGGCGCAGCGCTTCGAGCGTCGCCCATTTGTCGATCACCCCGCGCACCTGCGGCAACCCCTTCACATTCTGCGCGACGATGTCGCCGGTCCGGCGCAGCATGGCCTGCGCGCGCGCATCCCAAACGAAGTCCGCGCCTTGTCCATCGGTCAGGATGCGCCAGGGATAGTCGCCGGTGACGCCCGCCCGCGCCTTTGCGTCCGCCACATAGAGGCCGGGCAGCGGCGGCGGGGCCGGGGGCGCGGGCGGTGGCGGCACGGTGGCGAACAGGCCCTGCATGTCGCGGCCCGGCGGGATGATGGTGCTGCTTTCCTGCCGCTGGCCGCTCAGCATCCGCACCTGGACGTTGAGATAGCTGCCCAGTTCGCCGATCGCGAGCGTGCCGTCCCCATTCTGGTCCGCCGCCATGCCCCGGCCATCGGCGCGCGGCGTCGTCAGCCCCTGTTCGAACGACCAGGTGAGGAAGCCGCGCGCCGGCGCGCCTTCGACCGGCAGGGCGTTTTCCCAGGCGATCTGGTCGTCGCGCGCGGCGCTGATGTAGAAGAGGTTGGGCAGGTCGTCGCGGGTCACGCTGACCGGCGCCCCCTCGCCCGGCGCCAGCACGCTGGCGAAGCGCGGCGCGGGGCGCGATCCCAGTTCGACATTGCGCGCGCCCAGCGTCAGGCGCGGGGTCAGGCCCATGGCGCGCGGATCGACCGAACGGTGCAGCGTGCCCGAATGGCAGGTGTCGGCCATCATCAGCACCTGCACCCCGCGCGGCACATAGAGCGACAGCCAGGTGTAGAAATCCTTGTCGACGATGAAGCGTTCGGCGTCCTTCACATCGGGGTCGAAGCCGGGCAGCGGCAGGAACTGGTCGGTGTCGCCGTCGCGCGTGCCCTTGACCGCTGCCTCCGCCAGCGCGCCATGGCCGGTATAATAAAGGAAGATCCAGTCGCCCGGCCGGGACCGCAGCCCCAGCGCATGGAGCGCGGTTTCGACCGTGGTACGGCTGACGCCATCATTGCGCAAAACCGTGACATCGGTGGCGCCCTGCCCGCGAATCACCGTTTCCATCGCGGCCAGATCATTTTCCGGGCCGGCCAGGTCCATGATCAGCTTCGAACGGAATTGCCACGCGCCGACCAGCAGCGCCCGCGTTTCCGCCTGGGCATAACCTGGGCCTGCCAATATTGTGACAATCATGGTCAATATTGTTGCCCAGAGTCCACGCCGCCCCGTCGACATTGGAAACACCCCGCGCTTTTTTGTTGCCTGATCAGCCCCCTCCTCATAATCTCATAAAGCTATACGGGGCAATAACTATATCTGGACTCGGAGAGGGCCGACCGCCATGCTGCGCTGCACTATAGTCATTGCTTCCCTGACATTTTCGCTGGGCAGCGGCATCAGCGCCCTGGCGCAGGCGACAAACGGCTCACCGCCTGTCCAGGCGCCGGAAGCAGGCGCGGCCGGCCGTGGCGTGCGGATATTGCCGCCAGAGCCGCCCGCACCCGCACCCGTTGCAAATCCGCCACAAGCTGTCGCGCCGACCGCCAACGCCGTCGCCCCCAGGGCAGACCCCGCCATCGCGCCGGTCGCCAGTGCGCCGGCCCCTGCCCTGCCGGTGCTCGCGCCCTGCAACCGGCCGGTCGCCAAACCCACGCTGCGCTTCAGCGAAGCCGGCGGCTTCGATCGCCGGTTGCGATCCAAGCTGCGCCGGGGCCGGGCGGTGGTGGTCGATCTCGACACCCCCTATCGCGTCGACAATGAAGCGCCCGCCCCGCTCGGCGCCTGGCTCAACGAGGTGAAGCAGAGCGGCGGCGCGGTCAGCGTCGCGCCCTATTGCCAGAAGGGGCGCGGCATGGGCGGCTTCTTCGCCAGACTGTTCGGCGGTGGCCCGGCCGAACCCTATAAGGCCGCGCGCGGTTATGACGCGGTGCTGCATGTCGATGCGGTCGACCAGGTCGTCACCCAGGTCGAATTCGCGCCGCGCCGGGCCGGCACATGATCATGCCGTCGCCGGGGGGCGGGTGCAGCGGGCTTCGCGCGCTGGCGACAGGCTGGCTGATCGCGCTGCTGTGGCTGGCGGGGCTGGCCGCGCCGGCGCAGGCGTCGGCCGAACCCCGGCTGGCGCTGGTGATCGTCAACGGCGCCTATCAGTCGTTCGACCGGCTCGGCTCCACCTATGCCGATGGCGAGAAGGTCGCGACCGCGCTCAACGCCACCGGCTTCACCGACGCCAGCGGCACCGGCCCGGTACAGGTGCGCCGCGACCTGACGCGCGCGGCGATGGCGCAGGCGATCGCCGATTTCCGCGCGCAGCTTGCCGCCGCCGGTCCCAAGGCGTTCGGCACCCTCTACTTTTCCGGCCATGGCGCGGCGCTGGGCAGCTATGGCGACGTGATGCTGCTGCCGGTCGATGCGGGCCGCGACCTCAGCCCCGAAAGTGCGAGCCTGACCCGCGCGGCGCTGACCCACCATCTGCTGGGATCGGGCGCGCAGACGGTGCTGATCGTGCTCGACATGTGCCGCAACGTCCTGCCCGCCCCGCCGCCGACGCTGACCCAGATGATCGCGGCCGAAACCGGGACGGAGGCCAGCGCGGTGGGCGAACTGGCGGGCAGCAAGGGGCTGCGCCGCATGGTGCGCGCGGCCGCCGCCACGATCCGCCCCGACCAGGGCTATCTGGTCGCCTTTTCCACCAGCGCCGACCAGGTCGCCTTCGACGATGGCGTCTTTTCCAAGATTTTGGCCGAGGAAATCCGCCGGCCGCAGCAGAATATCGCCGATGCGCTCAAGCGCGTGTCGGACCGGGTTGCGCTGTCGTCGGGCAGGAATTTCCAGAAACCGACCTTCGACTATGGGCTGCAAGGGGCGCCCCCCTGCTTCATTTCGTGCGACCGGGCGGCGAGCGACCGTTTCTACGATTGCGCCAATTGCCCCTGGATGCGGGCGATCCCCGCCGGCCTGTCGCCCTTCGGATCGCCGCCGTCCGAACCGGGCCGCAGCGGCGACGAGCCGGTGCAGGCGCAGGTCAGGATCGACCGCCCCTTCGCCATCGGCGTCTATGAAGTGACCATCGCCGAATGGAATGCATGCGTGCGCGACAATGCCTGCGCGAAGCTGGGCAACTGGGCCAGGGAAAATCCCAATCCGCTGATCCCGGCGAGCGACATCAGCTATGAGGATGCGCAGGCGTTCCTCGCCTGGCTGACGGTCCAGTCGGGCCGCGCATATCGCCTGCCGAGCGAGCAGGAATGGGAATATGCCAGCCGCGCCGGGGCGCCCACGGCCTTTCCCTGGGGCGACGACATCAGCCCGTCCATGGCCAATTACGACCATACCGCCCGCTATCACGGGTCCGACACCGCGCCCTATCGCGGCTATCCCGAAGCGGTGAACAGCTATCCCGCCAATGCCTTCGGCCTCAACCAGATGCAGGGCAATATGTGGGAATGGACATCGGGCTGCACCGACACGAGTTGCCGGGCGCGGGTAATGCGTGGCGGATCGTTCGAAAGCGCGCCGGGCGCGCTGCGCGCCGCCAACCGCTTCACCGTGCCGCCAGGCAAAAGGCGGCAGGACGCCGGGCTGCGCGTCGTGCGCGACCTGGAGCCGGACGAGATCGGGGGCACGACCTGATCGACGATTTTCTTGAAGGTTCGCGCCGCAGGTGGGACTGCGGCACGCAAAGAGGGGTAAGATTATGCGGAAATTTATGATTGCGGGCGCACTGGCCGTCCTGCTGCCCGGCGTGGCGCAGGCATCGCCTTATTATGCGTCGATCGGCAGCCCGAACAGCTTGCAGCACACCGCCGTCACCACGGCGCTCAACCTGAACGACCTGGACTATGATGCCGACCTCGACACGCCCGGATTCGATGTGGAGGGCGATGCAGACACAATCGGCGGCGCTTTCACCTATTGGGATTCCGCGGGCGACGCGGGGCAGCGCTACGAACTGCGCTATCAAAAGGCGTTCCGCCCGTCGGAGGGTAGCCGGGCGCGCATCCTGATCGACCCGATCCTCAATGTCCTGCACGTCAACAAGGGCGACACCGCGATCCTGGGCACATTGTCGGCGGGCGTCGAATTGCCGGTCCAGCCCAACTGGCTGATCACCCCGCGCGTCGCTTTTGGCGCCAGCAACAATGACGGCTATTTCGGCGCAAGCAGCGAAGTGCTGACCATGTCGGCCACCAGCCGCTACAAGATCGCGCAACTGGGGCGCGGCGACCTGACCATTGGCAACATGGTCGGATGGTCCACCACCACCGATATCGGCATCGGCAAGAAACCGGGCTTCTATTTCAAGGAAGATGTCTGGGCGTTCCGCAACGGGCTGGCCTATCAATTGCCGTTCAAGGGGCGGATGTTCGGCGGGCGGCAGGGATCGATCCGCGCCAGCTACACCTGGACCAAGCTGACCGGCGACCCGCAATCCTATGAAGACGTGCATGAAGCCGCGCTGAGCATGGGCGTGCGCACCCGCGAGGCGGAGCAGAAGAGCCGGACCGAACAGTTGCGCATCGGCCTCATCTACACCCATGGCACCAGCAGCTTTTCGCATGATTTCGATTTCGACGCGGTGACGCTGACGGTCGGATACCGCTTCTAGAACAACGGCTTTCGGGAGGAACGGGTGATGGCACATCGTCTCGTCACATGGGGCATCCCCGTGCTGCTGGCGCTGTCGGGCGGCGCGCTGGTCGCGCAGCAGGCGGACGATGCGCAATTCATGACCGGCGCGGAGCCTGTTTCTCCCGAAGATTATGCGAAACTGCCCAAACAGGGGCGGTTCCGCGCCTATCTGCCCAAGCGGGTGGACCTGTCCAACGCCTATCCCCCGCCCGGATCGCAGGGGCCGCAGCCCAATTGCGTCGCCTGGGCGACCACCTATGCCGCGCGCACCTTCCTCAACTTCCGCGACAAGGATGTGCAGCCGGCCCAGCCCGCCGACCAGATGAGCCCGGCCTATGTCTATAACCGGCTGCGCCCGGCGGGGTCGCCCTGCACCGGCACGATCAGCATCGTCCAGGCGCTGACCCTGCTGAAGAATGAGGGGACGGTCAGCCTGGCCGAATTTCCCGACGACATGACCCGCTGCGCGATCCCCGCGCCCGATGCGCTGAAGGCGAAGGCCGGCGATTTCCGCCTGCTCGACTGGCGCGCGATCGACCGGGAAGTGAAGGACGACTGGCGCACGCCCATCATCCTGGACGATGTGAAGGGCGCGCTGGCGCGCGGCGCGCCGGTGATCTTCGCCATGCCCGCACCCGCCGATTTCAAGGCGTTTCGCGGCGATGGCGTCTATGCCCGCGCCGACAAGCCGGACAAGGCCAATTATCACGCCATGGCGATCGTGGGCTATGACGAGGACAGGCAGGCGCTGCGCATCATGAACAGTTGGGGGCCGGAGTGGGGCGACAAGGGCTATGCCTGGATCGACTATGCGACCTTCAAGCTGCTGACCGGCGAAGCCTATTCGCTCGAAGCGCCGATCGCCCCGGCCACGCCGGGCGCGCCGCCCCCGCCGCGCACGGCCGCCCAGATTTTTGCCGATGCGCAGGCCGCCATCCCCTGCGGCACGGTGGCGGTGCAGGGCCGGAGCGTGACCGGATTTTCCGGCGACCTGAACGCCATCGCGGCGCTGCGCGCGGCGGCGGCCAAGGCCGACCCCAGGCTGGATTTCGCCGTCCGTCATTTGCCCTGGCCGCAATGCGAGGCGGCACTGACGCTGGCCGCGCCGCTGGCGCGCGAGGGGACCGGCATCGCCGTCCTGACCGAAAGCGGCGCGCCCCGCAGCGGCGATCCGGTTACGATGCGCGAGAATGAGATTTTCGGCGTCAGCGCCACCACCAGCGCCGCCCGCCCCTATCTCAGCATCATCTATCTTCAGGCCGACGGCAGCGCGGTGGAACTGCATCGCGGCCATCCCGAACCCGACCGCAAGGGCGTGCGCCGCGTGACCATCGGCCTGTCGCAGACCGCGCAGCGCTATCAGGTCGCGCCACCCTTCGGCCCGGAACTGATCGTCGCGCTGGCATCGGAAAAGCCGCTGTTCGGCGATGATGAGGTGGTGAACGGGACCGAACGGCAATTCCTGACCCGGCTGCGGGCGCGGCTGGCGGCGCAGCGCGGCGATGGCGTGGCGGCGGCCTTCGTCCGGCTCCAGACCAGCAACTGACCCCGGCGATGGGGGGCAAGCCGCAGACACGTCTGAGCGGGCTGCACCTGCCGCCGGTGGCCCCGGTCGTCCGCTTCGGCGCGATGGGGGTCGCCTTCCTGCTGGGCACATGGGGCTTTGCCCAGGCCTATGCCCAGGCCGGGATCGCATCGACGCTGATGCAGGACGGCTTGCGCGCGCTGCGGCTGATCGTCGGCAGCTTCCCGCTGGTGCTGGAGGGGCGCGACCTGCCGCTGGCGCTCAATATCGCGCGCTGGGCGCTGCCGCTGCTGACCTTCTGGTCCACGGCGGCGCTGGCGTGGGAACAGGTGCGCAATCCGCTGCGGCTGGCGCTGATCCGCGCGCGCGGCGGGCATCTGGTGATTGCCGGCGACGCGGACGGCGGCGTTGCGGCGCAGGCGGCGACGGGCGCTCTGGCGGACGGGCGGCGAGTGCTGATCTGGGCGCAGGACCGGCGCGCGACCTGGATCGGCGACGCGCTGGAAGCGGGCGCGGCCGAAGTGCAGCAGGATGCGCCGGAGGACAGCGCCGCCAGCCTGGCGCTGGACAAGGCGCGCGCGGTGCTGCTGCTGGCCAGCGAGGCGCGCGCCAATATCGCGCTCGCATCGGCGGTGCTGGCGCAGGCGGGCGCGGTCCGGCCGGCGGGCGATCCGCTGGACGTGATCCTGCGCGTTGATGATCCCGACCTGCGGCGCAGCATCGAACAACGGTTCGCGCAGGGCGACCGCCGCACCGCGCGGGTGCGGCTGGCGGCGCTGCCCGACATTGCCGCGCGGCAACTGGCGCTGGCGCGGCCGATCGACGGTTTCGTCCGCGTGGGACAAAGCGGGCGCGGCGTGCTGGTAATCGGCTTTTCGCCCCTGATCGAGCGTTTCGTGCTGCGCACGCTGGCCGGCGGCCATTATCGCGATGGCGGGAAGCCGGCCTTTGCGATCCACCTGTCCGGCGCAGCCGAGGCGGAAGGCGCGTTTCGCGCCCGCCATCCGGGCGCAGACGCGCTGGCGCCGGTGCGGTTCGTGGAAGCGCGGACCGATCCGGCGCGGGTCGCCGTGCTGATCGACGCCCATGTCGCGGCGCAGGGCGAGCCGGTCGCGATCCTGATCGACCTGGCCGATGACGACCGCGCGCTGGCGGTGGCGCTGGCGGTCGATGCCCGCTATCGCGCCGCCGCCCTGCCCGCCCCGCCGATCCATGTGCGGATGGCCGGCGCGCACGACCATCGCATCGGCGCGGGCCTGTTGCCCTTCGGCGCGATGGCCGACCTGGCCGATCCCGACGCCCTGTTACAGGACCGGCATGACGCGCTCGCCCGGTCGATCCATGATTTCTATCTGGAGGGCCGCTTTACCGAGGGCGAGCGGATCGGCGCGCGCGCGTCGATGCAGGAATGGGAGGATCTGCCCGAAAGTTTCCGCGACGATAACCGGCTGGTCGCTGATTGCTACAGCCTGAAACTGCGCGATATCGGCGCGCGGCTGGTGGATGGCGACGGGCCGGGCCTGCTGCTCGATGCCGACGAGCTGGAGCAATTGTCGCGCGCCGAACATGATCGCTGGATGGCGGCCAAGCTGGTGCAGGGCTGGACCCATGGCCCGGTGCGGGACGACGCCCGCCGGCTGCACCCCGACATCGTGCCCTATGATGACCTCAGCGAAGCGATCAAGGATCTGGACCGGGAACAGGTGCGGATCATGGCGCGGTTGCTGAGCGCGTCGGGCAGGCGCGCGCTGCGGGGGCTGACCATCGCCTTGACGCCGGGCGGCGACGCGGTCGCGGCCGATCCGGCGGCGGTGCTGGACGCGCTCGCCACCCGCTATCCCGACCGCGCGCCGATCTTCCTGGGCGATCTGGCCGATCCCTGGTCGCGGGCGATGCTGGCGGCGGTGCAGGCGCGCGGGGCATTGGTGCAACTGACGCTGCGCGACCATGCGCAGGCGATCCTGGACGGCCTGCCGGGCGGCGCGGCGCGGGTGGCGGCGGAGCTGATCGCGGCGGCCGACCGCATCCATGCCGTGCCGCCGGGCGACGACTGGCTGGCGGCGCAGGGCGAGTTGCGGCTGGCGGCGACGCCCGGCGACGATGCCCGCGCCATCGTCCTGGCACCGGACGGCGCGATCCTGCGCGCGCCATGGATAGGCTGACCGGACCGCGCAAGCCGATCGCCGCGATCGGCGCGGGAATATGGCTGACCCTGCGCGCGGCGCGGGGGATGGGACAGCGCCTGATCGCGGGCGATGCGCTGGCGCAACGGCAACTGGCCGACGGGTTGCCGCTCCATATCTGGCGGCCGCTGCGCACGCTGCTGCCGCTCGCCGCGCTGGCGGGGATGATCGCCGGGATCGGCGCGGCCCGGCTGCTGACCATCTATAACGCGCAGATTCCGGTGCTGGGCGCGCTGGCGCAGATTTTGCCACGCGACATCGTGCCACTGCTGGTCGGGCTGTTCGCATCGGGCAGCGTGTCGGTGGCGATCGCGGCGCGGCTGGGGGCGATGGCGCTCAACCGGGAGATCGACGCGCTGGAGGCGCTGGGGCGCGATCCGGTCGCCCATGCGCTGGGACCGGCGCTGGTGGCGGTGCTGCTGTCGACGCCGATCCATATGGCGCTGGCGGGGGTGGCGGCGATCCTGGGCTGCGCGCTGCCGCTGGCGCTGATCGCCAATGTCGGCTGGCCGCTCTGGGCCGGATTCGCCTTCTCGCACGATGCCGCGCAGGCGATGCTGACCGGCATGGCCAAGGTGTTGCTCTATGCCCTCATTGCCTTTGCCGTGGGCAGCGCGGTGGGCGCGCGGCCGGTGCGGTCGCCCGCCGATATCGGCCGCCGCGCGATCACCGCCTTCACCGCCGGGCTGCTCGGCATCTTCGCGGCGGCGGCCTTGTGGACGGGGCTGGCATGAGCGCGCTGCTGGCCTTCGACGCGGTCAGCCTGGTGCTGGGCGGGGCGCGCCTGCTGGACCGGATCGACCTGACGGTCGGGCCGGGCGAGCGGGTCGGCATCGTGGGCGACAGCGGCGCGGGCAAGGGCTGGTTGCTGAAACTCGCGATCGGGCTGGCGCATCCGGGCAGCGGATCGGTGCGGCTGATGGGGCAGGATCTGGCGACGACCGACGCCGATGCGCGCCGCCTGTTGCGCGCCCGCTGCGGCGTGGCGATGCAGGGCGGGTCGTTGCTGGGGGAGCTGAGCATAGAGGAGAATATGCGGCTGGCGATCGGCACTGGCGGCGGGCGGGTGGCGCGGCGGATCGACCGGCTGTTGCTGGAATTCGGGCTGGAGCAGGCGGCCGCAACCCGCGCCGACAGGCTCTCGATCGGCGAGCAACGCCGCGCCGAACTGGCCCGCGCCTTCATGCGCGATCCTGAATTGCTGATCCTGGACGAGCCGTTCGAGGGCGCCTTCGCGCGTGGCGAGGGGCTGGAGGCGCAGGTGCGGCGGCGGATCGTGCCGCAGGGCCGCGCGCTGCTGCTGCTGACACAGGACATGGTGCTGGCCGGGCGGCTGTGCGAGCGGCTGTATCGGCTGGAGCGCGGACGGCTGCTTCAGCAGGCCGCCGCCGACACCGTACCCGCCGCAACATCCTGAACGAAGGCGGCGACCGCCTGCTCGATCGCCTGCTGGAAGGCGGCGGCGCGAACGGTGCCGGCGGCGGCGGCGATCGGCGCGCTGGCGCAATAGCGGCCCGCGCCTATGGCACTGCCCTGTGTCACCTGCGTCACGTCGAAGGCGACGACCGCGCGCGCGGCCCCGGCATCGCTCACCTCCTCGAACCGATCGAGCGCCGCCACCACGCGCCGGTCGGCGGCGAGCGGCAGGCCGGGGCCGGTGACGCTGGCAAAGCGGCTGCGCAGCCCGGCGACCAGGGCGCGGGTCAGGCTGTCGGCTGGCGCGTCCTCCCAGAAATAGGTGGCGGCCTGGCGAATTTCGCCGGGTGCGGCGGCATCGACATAGGCGTAGCGCTGGCCTGCGATCAGGCCATGGGCCTGCACCGGCGCGACCGCGAAGCTGGGCGTGGCAGCGGGCGCAGCAGCCGTAAAACGGGGCGACAGCCGCATCGTGACGGACGCATCGCCGCCCTTGAGCGCGGCACAGCCGGCGAGCGCCAGCAGCAGGAACGGGGCAAGGCGCGTCACTTCTGTCCTCCGGGCGGGGGCGGATCGGCGTAGCGCTGGCCGCGAATCGCATAGGTCGGGTCGCCCGCCAGCCGGTCCGACAAGGTGCCCAGGCTGGCGCTGGTCCGCTCCAGATTGGCGCTGGTCGCGATCAGCGAGGCCGACGCACCCTCCAATATGCCGCGCACTTCGCCCGCGCTGCTGCGGCTTTCGGTCAACAGCCCGGCGATGTTCGCCTGATTTTGCGCCACCAGCGCCTGGGTTTCGCGCAGGATGCCGTTCAAGGCGGCAACGTCGATCTCCGACGCGCGGCCGGTCGCCTGGCGGACATGCGACAGGGTGAGCGCGATATCGCCCTTGCCCGGCGTGAAGCTGCGGTCGAGCTGGGTGCTGAGGCTGTTGAGCGCCGCGAGCGTCTGGGTGGCGTTGCGCGCGACCTGCGCCATGTCGACCGCCGATCCGTCGCCCTGGAGCATGGCGGCGAGCCGTTGCGCCATGGCATTGGCGGTGCGGGCGACCGCAGCGGCTTCCCCGATGGCCAGCGCTGCCGTTTCGAACAGGTCGGCCGGGCGGCGGCAGCCGGTCAGGTCCGCTGCGCCCGGCACCGGATCGCAGCCATAGGCGCGGCGGGCGGCGGCGCATTGGGCGCCCGCGGTTTCGAGCGCCACCAGTTCGATGCGCGGGGCGGTAAGCGGATTGGCGGAGGCGACGGTGGCGAAGGAACAGGGCGATGGCCGCCACGCCCTGTCCACGCCCATCGTCACGGCAAAGGTGCGGCTTGGCCCGTCAAGGGCGATCGCCCGGACCGAACCGATCGGCGCGCCGCGAAAATAGACCTGCACGCCGGGCGACACCCCCTCCACATCGTCCAGCATGGTGGCGACGACGCGCTGGCGGAAGAAGGGATCGGGCACCAGCGCCACGATCGCGACCAGCGCGACCGCGATCAGCGCGGCCCCTGTTCCCCATCGGATCTGCGTTGCCGAGTCCGGCGCCATGGCCACTCTCCCCGCGCCCAGAACAGACCCGCGCGGGGCGCTTGTCAAGCGCCGAAGCCGCCGCCGCCCGGCGTTTCGATGACGAAGGCGTCGCCCGCCCGCAACTGCGCCGTGGCGGTGGCACCAAGCAGCTCGACGCGGCCGTCGGCGCGCTCCACCCGGTTGCGGCCCACATCGCCGGGCTGGCCGCCAGCCAGGCCGAAGGGCGGGACGATGCGGCGGTTGGACAGGATGCCGGCGGTCATATCCTCCAGAAAGCGTATGCGGCGCAACGCGCCATCGCCGCCATGATGCCGTCCCGCCCCGCCCGATCCGGCGCGGACGGAAAAGGCTTCCAGCAGCACCGGAAACCGGGTTTCCAGGATTTCTGGATCGGTCAGGCGGCTGTTGGTCATATGGGTCTGGACCACGTCCGCGCCGTCGAAATCCGGCCCGGCCCCGGCCCCGCCCGCGATCGTTTCATAATATTGATGGGCGGCGTTGCCGAAGGTAAAATTGTTCATCGTCCCCTGCGCTCCGGCCATGACGCCCAGCGCGCCGAACAGGGCGTCAGTCACGACCTGGCTGGTTTCGACATTGCCCGCGACCACGGCGGCGGGATGGCGGGGACGCAACATCGACCCTTCGGGCACGCGCATGGTGACGGGTTTGAGGCACCCGTCATTCATCGGCACCGCTTCGTCGATCAGCGCGCGCACGACATAGAGGACGGCGGCGCGAACGATCGCAGCGGGAGCATTGAAATTCCCCGGCAACTGGGCGGACGTACCGGCAAAATCCACGGTGGCGGCATGGGCCTGGCGGTCGATGGAAACAGCGACGTGAACAGATGCGCCATTATCCATCTCATAGGTGAAACGGCCATCGGCCAGCTTGCCGATCAGGCGGCGGACGGCGGCTTCGGCCTGATCCTGAACATGGTCCATATAGGCGGACACCGTTTCGGTTCCGTAACTTTTGCAGATGCGGCGCAGTTCGCTCGCGCCCTTGGCGCAGGCGGCGATCTGGGCGGACAGGTCAGCGATATTCTGGTCGATGTTGCGCGCGGGGTGCGGGCCGGACGCCAGCAGCGCGCGGATCGCCGCTTCGCGAAAATTGCCCTGATCGACCAGCAGCAGATTGTCGATCAATATCCCCTCTTCCACCACCGACCGGCTGCCGGGCGGCATGGAGCCGGGAGTGATGCCGCCGATATCGGCATGATGGCCGCGCGCGGCGACATAGAAGCTGGGCCTGTCGTCCTCCACGAACACCGGCATGACCACGGTGACATCGGGCAGGTGGGTGCCGCCATCATAGGGGGCGTTGAGCGCATAGACATCGCCCGGCAGCATCCCGCGCCCGTCGATCGGGACGCCATCCGCGCCCGCCCCGCGCCGGCGCAGGATCGCGCGGATGCTGTCCCCCATACTGCCCAGATGTACCGGCATATGCGGCGCGTTGGCGACCAGATTGCCCGCCGCATCGAACAGCGCGCAGGAAAAATCGAGTCGCTCGCGGATGTTGACGGATGAGGCGCTATGCTGGAGCGCCGCGCCCATTTCCTCCGCTATCGCCATGAACAGCCCGCCCATCACCTCCAGCCGCACCGGATCGACGGCGCTGGCGTCGCGGCTTTCGGGCCGGGGCCGGGGCACATGGCGGGTCAGGATCAGGTTGCCATGGCGGTCGAGCCGCGCGCGCCAGCCCGGCTCGACCGCCGTGGTGGAGACGGGGTCGATGATGAGCGCGGGACCGTCGATGATGCTGTGCGCGGACAGGCCGGCGCGGTCGTGCACGGGCGCGGTTTCGCCCGCATAGTCGACATGCGCAATGGGTGGCGCGGCCTGCCCGGCGATGGCGACGATGCCGCCCATATCCTCGGCGGTGGCGGCAATCGCCTCCACCCGCGCCATGTCGATCAGGATGCGGCCCTGCCCCGCAAAGCCGAAGCGGGCCTGATGCTGGGTCAGGAAATCGGCGCGCATGGTGTCGGCGTCCGCCAGCGGCACGTCGAACAGGCTGTCGGTGCCGTCATAGCGCAGCCGCAGCAGCGTTTCGATCCGGTCGGCCTGGGGCAGGTCGGCGCGCGCCTCGGCGCTCAGCGCGGCCAGTGCCGCGTCAAGCCCATCGTCCCCCAGCGGCAGCGCGATCGTCCTTTCCCGCACCGCGCGCCGGTCCGCCAGGCCCATGCCATAGGCCGACAGCACGCCGCCCAGCGGATGGATCATCACCCGGTCCATGCCCAGCGCGTCGGCGACCAGGCAGGCATGTTGCCCGCCCGCCCCGCCGAAACTGGCCAGTGTATAGCGCGCCACGTCATGGCCGCGCGCAACCGATATGCGCTTGATCGCATTGGCCATGCTGGCGACGGCGACGGCGATGAAGCCCTGCGCGGCGTCGCGCGGGGTCATGGCGCGGCCGGTCTGCGCCTCCACCTGCGCGCACAGCGTAGCAAAGCGCGCTTCGACCGCCTGCACGTCCAGCGGCTGGTCGCCATTGGGGCCGAACAGGCTGGGGAAATGGTCCGGCTGGATCTTGCCCAGCATGACATTGCAGTCGGTGATGGTGAGCGGCCCGCCGCGCCGGTAGCAGGCGGGGCCGGGCACCGCGCCCGCGCTTTCCGGGCCGACGCGGAAACGCCCGTCGACGAACGAGCAGATGGAGCCGCCGCCCGCCGCGATGGTGTGGATGCGCATCATCGGCGCGCGCAGGCGCACGCCCGCCACCTTCGCCTCATTGTCGCGCTCATAGGCGCCGGCATAATGCGACACATCGGTCGATGTGCCGCCCATGTCGAAACCGATGACTTCCCTGAAGCCCGCCTGCTCCGCCGTGCGGGCGAGGCCGACGATGCCGCCGGCCGGGCCGGACAGCACCGCATCCTTGCCCCGGAACAGGTCGCCGCGCGTCAGGCCGCCGCTCGACTGCATGAACAGCATGTCGGCCTCCGCCCCCAGCGCGTCGCGCAATCCGTCGACATAGGCGCGCAGCACCGGGGAGAGATAGGCGTCCGCCAGCGTCGTGTCGCCGCGCCCGACCAGCTTGATCAGCGGCGCGACATCATGGCTGGCGCTGATCTGGGTAAAGCCGATGTCCGCCGCGATCCGGCCCAGCGCCTGTTCATGCGCCGGGTAGCGATAGCCATGCATCAGCACGATCGCGACGGCGCGCAGTCCCCTGTCATAGGCCGCCTGTAACGCGGCGCGGGCGGCGGCTTCGTTCAGGGCGACGCGCACCGTGCCATCGGCCATCACCCGCTCGTCAATCTCGACCACATCGGCGTGGAGCGGATCGGGCAGGCGGATGGCGCGCGCGAACAGCTCCGGCCGTTCCTGCGTGCCGATGCGGATCGCGTCGCCAAAGCCGCGCGTGATCGCCAGCAACACCGGCTCGCCCTTGCGCTCCAGCAGCGCATTGGTGGCGATGGTGGTGCCGATGCGCAAGCTGCACGGTGGGATCGCGCCCTCGCCCGCCCCCGTCAGCCGCCGCACCGCCTCCACCGCCGCATCGGCATAGCGTTCCGGGTCGCTCGACAGCAATTTGGCGGTGTGCAGCCCCCCTTGCGGGTCACGCGCCACCACATCCGTGAAGGTGCCGCCGCGGTCGATCCAGAATTGCCATGCCATGACCCGGTGATGGCGGGCCGCGCGTGCGATGGCAAGCGCGCAGAGGCGTTACACCAGCCCCAGGCGGCTGAGTTCGCCCAGCAGCGCAGGGGGCATGGCATCGCGGTCATCCGCTTCGCCATGCCCCAGGTCGGGCGGGGCATCCTCGCCCTCCAGGTAGCGCCAGCCCTGATGCGCGCGCTTTGGCTGGCTGCGCACGGGGATCAGGCGCGGTTCCAGCCGCACCCAGTAACGGCCCTGCCCGGTTTCCTCGAACCCCAGGATCGGGCTGCGCCCCACCAGCATATGGCCATGAATCCAGTAGAGCGACCCGCCCGCCATCTCCGCCACCCGCTTGGGCAGGTAACGGGTGGTGATCCGCGCCTCGCCCGCATGGCTTTCCAGCCAGGCGCGCAAGGTGGCGGGGCTTTCGCTTCGAAAGGCGATCTTGGTGATGTGCAGCGGCATAGGCGGCCTAGATGGGCAGCGGCAGGCACGCGATCAACATCATGTCAGGAAGATCGTCGCGAGGCCGAGGAAGGTGAGGAAACCCAGCGAATCGGTCATCATCGTCACGAACACCGCCGACGACACGGCGGGGTCGATATTGGAGCGGTCGAGCGTCACCGGGATCAGCACGCCCGCCAGGCCCGCAACCATGTTGTTGAGCAGGATCGCGGTGGCGAACACCAGCGACAGGCCAGGCTGGCCGTAGATCAGATAGGAACCGATGCCGATCAGCACCCCTAGCACCGACCCGTTGGTGACGGCGATGCGGAATTCGCGCACGATCATGCGCCAGGTGTTGGAACTCGTCACCTGATTGGTGGCGATGGCGCGCACCATGACCGCCAGCGTCTGCGTCCCCGCATTGCCGCCCATGCCCGACACGATGCCCATCAGCGCGGCGAGCAGCGCCAGATGCTCGATCGTCTTTTCGAACAGGCCGACCACCGACGCGGCGATCATCGCCGTGCCCAGATTGACCACCAGCCAGACGAGGCGGGTGCGCACGGTCATCAGGATCGGCTGGTTGATGTCGCCTTCGCCCGCGCCCGACAGGCGGAGAATATCCTCGCCCGCTTCTTCGGCGATGATGTGGACCACGTCGTCCACCGTGATCATGCCGACCAGCCGGCCGCCGGCATCGACCACGGCGGCGGAGATGAGCGCATATTTCTGGAAGCGCAGCGCCACTTCTTCCTGGTCCATGTCGACCGGGATCAGCGTCTGTTCGCGCCGCATCAGGTCGGCCATGGCGATGCCGCGCGGGCAGGTGAGCACCCAGCTAAGCTGGCAGGTGCCGATCGGCTTGTGCGCGGCATCCACGACGAAGATTTCCCAGAAGTCGCGGGTCAGGTCATCATTGTCGCGCAGATAGTCGATCACCTGCCCGACCGTCATATGTTCGGGCACGGCGACCAGATCGCGCTGCATCAGGCGGCCGGCGGATTCTTCGGGGTAGGACAGCGCGCTCTGGATCGCGGCGCGATCTTCCGGGTCGAGCGCGTCGAGGACGGCCTGCTGGTCGGCCTCCTCCATGTCCTCGATCATCGCGACCGCGTCGTCGGTGTCGAGTTCGGCCGCGAATTCCGCCACCTGTTCGGGCGCGAGATCGCCGATCAGGTCCTCGCGGACATAATCATTGAGTTCCGACAAAACTTCCGCGCCGACCAGGTCGCCCAGCGCGGCCGCCACTGCGCCGCGCCGTTCGGCCGGCGCAAGTTCGAGCAGGTCGGCGATGTCGGCCGGGTGGAGCGGCGAAACGAGATCGCGCGCACGTTCGCTGTCGCCATCCTCGACCGCGTCGAGCACGGCATTCAGGAAGGCAGGTTTCAGCCGGTCATCCTCGTCCAGGCCGGTTTCGGCCTGCCCGGTCGGGCTGGTGTCAAATTCTTCCCCATGGATAAGGGGTTCGGCTGAATCGCCGCGCTCGCTCATGGCGCCCCCTACTGTCCGGTTCCTGTAACATGCTGTCGCTTTCGCCGATGCACAGCAGAATTGCAATGGGAGAGAGCGCTTCCATCGGCGGCATTAGCCTTTATATGGGCTGCCATACCCTTCCCCCGGCAAGAGAGGATTCCCATGGCCGACGAAACGCTCACCCTCACCCTCGACAGCGGCGGCGACGTCGTGATCAAGCTGCGCCCCGACCTGGCCCCCGGCCATGTCGAACGCATCACCACGCTGGCCAAGGACGGCTTTTATGACGGCGTGGTGTTCCACCGCGTCATCCCCGGCTTCATGGCGCAGGGCGGCGACCCGACCGGCACCGGCATGGGCGGATCGAAGCTGCCCGACATCAAGGCCGAATTCAGCCGCCAGCCCCATGTGCGCGGCGTCTGCTCGATGGCGCGCGCGTCGAACCCGAACAGCGCCAACAGCCAGTTCTTCATCTGCTTCGACGACGCCACCTTCCTGGATGGCCAATATACCGTCTGGGGCGAAGTGACGTCGGGCATGGAACATGTCGACGCCCTGCCCAAGGGCGAGCCGCCGCGCACGCCGGGCAAGATCGTCACGGCGACGGTGGCGTAACAACCACCGCGCGCGCGAACAGGAAAGCCCGGCCTTTGTGAAAAGGTCGGGCTTTCCTGCGTTCAGGGCTTGCGCACCATCCCGTCGGTCATCGAAATGGCATTGCCCGCCTCCGTCGCATCGTCCGCCGCCGGCACCGCCGGCGGGACATAGGCAGCGATCGACACGATATGCCATCGGCGCTGCTCCCCGGTCGATCCGGGCACGTCGTTGACGCGGCGGAGCGTTACCTGGCGCAATGTGTAGAAGGGCTTGCTGGTCGCGGCGATGCGACCATAGACCTGCACCGGCACGGTGACATAGAGGGAACCGGCCGCCCCTTCCGGCTCCGACGGCGCGCCGACATGGGCGTGGATTTCGCCAAAGCCGCGGAAGCGCGCCTCGAAATGCGCGTCGTCCTGCGCCCCGATCGCGCCTTGCTGGTCCCACAGATCCTGCGCATCCTCGAACCGTTTTTCCTCCAGCAGGCCATAATAGCCCTGCACCACCTGCGCCGCGCCCTGCCCGCTGTCGGGATCGATCGCGCCTTCCGCGATCGGCGCGGGATCGGCGGGCAGGCCGCCGGGCGTGCCGGGCTTGGGCGGGTCGAGCGGCTCCATCAGCGCCATCGCTTCGGCGCGGACATTATTTTCGACCTGCGCGGCGTTGGCGCCATTGGCCAGATTGTCGATCGCGCTCTCCTCCCGCCCGTCGCACGCGGCGACGAGCAGGAGGGGCAGCAGCAGCGTCGCCCTGATCGCTCCCCGCATCAGCGTTCGTTCATCCGGGGAGCAGAGCCACGGACGGGGCCGCGCATGGGGCGATCGGCCCGTGGCGGGCGCGCGTCCCAGTTGCGCGGCGGGCGCGGCGGATTGACCTGCGGCTGCCCGCCCTGTTGCGGCGGGCGCAGGCCCGGCTGCGGCATCGGGCGCGCATCGTCCCTGTTGCGCCAGCGGCCGGGGCCGCGATCCTGACCCTGCGGCGGGCGCGGGCGCGTCCAGTTGCCGTCGCCGTCGCGCGGCGGGCGCTGGCCCCAATGGCCGTTGCCCGGCGGACGGTTGCGATCCCGGTCGCGCCAATGGCCATCGCCCGGACGGGCATCGCCCCTATGCCCTTCCCATCGGTGCCCTTCCCATCGGCGCCCTTCCCAATAACGGCGCTGGCCATCATTCCAGCGATGGCGCCGGCCGCCCCGGTCATAGACATAATAGCCGCTGCCCGGATAATAGAAAT
Organism: Sphingobium cyanobacteriorum; assembly: GCF_030580935.1. GTDB lineage: Bacteria > Pseudomonadota > Alphaproteobacteria > Sphingomonadales > Sphingomonadaceae > Sphingobium > Sphingobium cyanobacteriorum. Next base: position 70,417 of record NZ_JAUQOM010000009.1, read on the forward strand.
TATCATACCAGCCATAGCCGCCGGGATAATAGGCCGGTCCATAATAGGGGTCGTAGCCGCCGCCGCCATAATAGCCGGTGCCCACGCTGACCCCGCCATAGCCATAGCCGTCATTATAACAGCCGCCCAGCGCCAGCGCGCCAGCAAGGCCCATCGCCATCAGAATCCGATGTCGGATGCCCGTCATCGTCTTTCTCCTCTTCTCCATCTGGTGACAGGGGTAACGCGGCCCGCTTGAATTGGTTGTGAATGGATCAGCAGCATTGCGCCAGCGTTTATCGCAGGTTCAGATAAGCGGCATTTCGTTCATCGGGGTGACAGAAAGCGTGTTCTTTCCGTCACATAATCGCCTTTTCCGGGACTTTTATGATCTGTTCAGGAAACCTTCGGGCAGGGCCGGTCATTTCTTCCCCGTCGACACCATGCCGCTTCAAGCGCTCCGGTCGACCCGGCGGGTCCACACCGCCGCTTGTTTTCCAACAGATAAAAGGGTCATACCCATGAAGACTTTGCTTTTCACGGCAGTCGCCGCCGCGTCGCTGATTCCCGCTGCCGCCATGGCGCAGGACGATAGCGGTTCCACCAAGCGCCTTGAGCCCTATGTCGGCGTGATGGGTGGCATCCATAATTACGACAGCGAATCCAGCAAGGAAGGCATCCCCCCGGTCGGCTACAAGGGCCGGATGGTCGAAGGCGTCGCGGGCGTGAACTATAATGTCGCCGGCCCGCTGGTCGTCGGCGTCGAGGGCACCGCGTCCAAGGGCGTTTCGGGCGACATCGACTGGGAATATGGCGCGGCGGGCCGCGTCGGCGTGAAGGCGGGCAAGGACAGCCTGATCTTCACCAAGGTCGGCTATCAGTGGACCAATTTCGACGCACTGGGCAAGGATAGCCGCGACTATCACGGCATGACCTATGGCGCGGGCGTCGAACTGTCGCCCGCCGACATGGGCGGTTCGGCCCAGAGCAGCAATGTGCGCCTGCGCGTGCAGGCGGACACGACCGGCAATTTCCACTCCATCCGCCCGATGGCGGGTGTCGTCGCGAAATTCTGAACCAACGGAAGGGGCGGATCATCCAGATCCGCTCCGTCCTGAAGTCATCTCCCGCTCAAGGGAGTTGGGGTGCGGAACGGCGAAGGACTGCAAACTGCCGTTCCGCATTCCCATGACATGCACGAAGCGGCGCAGCTAGCCGCTGTTGCGCAGCGCCGTGGCGATCGCGTTGATCGACAGTTCGATCCCTTCCTTGATCCGCGCATCATCCTCGCCGGCGCGGTGGCGCTTCAACAGTTCGACCTGGAGCAGGTTGAGCGGCTCGATATAGGGCAGGCGCAGCCGGATCGAGGTTTCGAGCGCGGGGCTTTTTTCCAGCAGCCGCGACTGGCCGGTCGCCGCGAGCAGGCCGTCATGCGCCTGCCCCCAGCCATCCTTGATACGGCCGAAAATCGCCTCTGCGCCGGCCTGGTCCTCGACCAGCGGCAGGTAGCGGGCGGCGATGCCCAGGTCGGATTTGGCCAGCACCATCTCCAGATTGGCGAGCGCGGATTTGAGGAAAGCCCAATGCTGCGCCATGTCGGCCAGCAGCGCCTTGTCCTCGAACTGGGTCAGCGCATGGCCCACGCCATACCAGCCCGGCAGCATGACGCGCGCCTGCGCCCAACTGAATACCCAGGGGATGGCGCGCAGATCCTCGATCGCATTGCTCCTGGTCCGGCTGGCCGGGCGCGATCCGATCTTGAGGCCGGAAATTTCCTGAATCGGGGTCAGTTGGCGGAAGAATTCCTTGAAACCCTCCGTCCCGTAAACAAGGTCGCGATAGGCGGCGAAGGCGTTTTTCGACAATTCATCCATCGCGCCCGCAAAGCGCGCCGCATCGCGGGGCGAAATCCCCTCCGGCTCCAGACTGGCGAGCAGGGTCGCGCTGGTCATCGATTCCAGATTGGTCATGGCCACGTCGCGCGTGCCGAATTTCGCCGCGATCACCTCGCCCTGTTCGGTGATGCGGATGCGGCCCTGCACGCTGCCTCTGGGTTGCGCCTGGATCGCGGCGAAGGCCGATCCGCCGCCCCGCCCAACCGCGCCGCCGCGACCATGGAAAAGCTGCATCGCCGCGCCCGCATCGGCGAATACCGGCTCCAGCGCCTGGCTCGCCTTGTACAGGCTCCAGGTCGACGTGATGTAGCCGCCATCCTTGTTGCTGTCGGAATAGCCGATCATCACTTCCTGATGGCCGCGCGCCTGCACCACCCCGGCGATTTCGGGCAGGCCGAAATAGGCGGTCATGATCGCGGGCGCGGCCTCCAGGTCGGCGATGGTTTCGAACAGCGGGATCGCCATGATCGCGGCCTGGGGCGGCGCGCCATCCACACCCGCCTGCCACAGCCCGGCCTCTTTCAGCAGGATATTCACTTCCAGCAGGTCCGACACGCTTTCGGCCTTGGAAATGATATAATGGGTGATGCAGGGCGGGCCATAGGCGCGATGCGCGGCAGCAGCGGCGTGGACGATCGCCAGTTCCGACGCGGTTTCCTCCGAGTATGCGGAAAAGCGCGACCCCAGCGGCCGGTTGCTCGCCAGCTCCCGGCGCAGCAGCGCGATGCGGGCATATTCGTCCAGCGCCAGATAGTCCGGCTCGACCCCGGCCTGCTTGAGCAGTTCGGCCACGACCCGCTCATGCACGGCGCTGTTCTGGCGCATGTCGAGCGTGGCGAGGTGGAAACCGAACGTCTCCACCGCGCGGATCAGCCGGCCCAGCGCCCCGCCGGTGGCGAGCGCGCCATTGCCCTCGCTCGCCAGCCCCTGCGCCACGATGACGAGATCGCGGCGAAGGGCCTGCGGCGTCGGATAGGCTTCGCCCTTGAGCGTCGCCGGGCGCGCCGGCGCCGTCCCGGTCAGCGCGACACAGGTGGCGGCGAGCCGGGCGTAGATGCCCGAAAGGGCGCGGCGATAGGGCTCGTCCCTGCGGCTGGGCGATGTGTCGCCGCTCGCTTCGGCCAGGTCCAGCACCGCCTGCGGCACATGGGCGAGTTCGGTCGAGAGCGAGAGTTCCGCGCCCAGCGCATGCAGCGCGTCGAGATAATAAGCGATCGCCGCCTGGCAGCCGCGTTTCAGCGCGAATTCCAGTTGCGGTGCCTGGACGAAGGGATTGCCGTCGCGGTCGCCGCCGATCCACGATCCCACCCGCAGGAAGCTGTGCGGCCGCGCCCCCAGCACCCGCTCCCACCGCGCATAGAGCGCAGGCAGCACCGGCAGGAAGGTGTCGCGGAAATAGGCGAGGACATTCTCGATCTCGTCGGCGACGAACAATTTCTCGCGGCGCAGCGGGCGGGTCTGCCACAGCAGGGCGATCTGGCGGAAAATCGCCTCGTCCAGTTGCTCGCCATCGTCGGTTTCGGTGCGCCCGGCATCCTTGAGCAGCATCAGGTCGGCGATGCGGTTCTTGTGGTCGATCATGCTCTTGCGCCGCACCTCGGTCGGGTGGGCGGTCAGCACCGGAACGATCAGCGCGTGGGACAGCAGATCGAGCACGGCATCGCGACCGATGCCGTGCGATTCGAGCCGCGCCACGGCGGAGGCGACATCCGCCCCCGGCTCGGCCGTGACACCCTGCCGGTCCTCGGCCAGGTTGGCGAGCATCGAAAACAGCATGAAGCCGCGCGTGAAGGCCAGCGTATCGTCCAGGCTGAGCGCATCCAGCCCGGTGTCGGTCAGGTCCGCCCCCTGCAACCCGCGCGCCCGGTCGACCGAGGCGGAGCGGATATATTCGGTCTGCTTGTAGAGCTTTTCCCCCCCATAAGCGCGAATAACGTCGCCCAGCAGCCGCCCCAGATAGCGGATATCGGGATTCTGCGTGATCGCAGACGGGGACGGGGATGCAAGAGTCGCCATGGCAGCAATGCTGCATTGCAACAGGAGAGGGGTCAAGGGGCGGATGGGGGTGCGGGGGTCGGGCAACACGCAACGGTGGAGATTTCGCGCCGGAGCCATTAAGGATTATGGCAATTTTTGCCATAGGACAAAGATCGAAGCTATCTTTCAATGGCTGCCATGAACGTCTCCCTGCCAGATCGCATGCGGGATTATGTGCAGAACCGTATCGACAGCGGCCACTATGCCAGCGCCAGCGACTATGTGCGCGATCTGATCCGTCGCGATCAGAATGCAATCATGGACGAAGAACGCTGGCTGAGGGAACTCGATGCGTCGATTGACGAAAGCCTGTGGGAAATGGCGTCCGGCGGTGGTCATGATCTCGACGAAGTGTGCGATGCGGTGATTGCCGACATTCAGCAAAGCGCGCGTGGTGCAGCGCCGCGATGAGGGCCATATTGTCCTCATGGGCAAGGCGCGACCTCGAAGGTATCAGAAACTATATCCAAAAGGACAATCCCGCGCGCCTGCCCGCTGGTCCCGCGCTACGAACAGCATGGAATCCGGCGCCGGTCGTAGAAAGGTTATGGGATACTCTATTCCGTCGAACCGGATCGCCTCTTCCTCCACCGGATCATTGGACCGGGACAGAAGCATGACGCTGCCTTGCACCTGAATTGAGCGAGCACGGACCGCTGGGCGGGCGCGTCGGCGAGATTGGCGAGCATCGAGAAGAGTCAGACACAGGCCGGAAAACACCTGTTTGTCCTAACGTCCGTCGCTTTCCCGAAAACGATGGTGATACGGAAGTCTTGTTGACTGCGACAGAGCCAATGATCAATCCGCTGGAGGCTCAACCCAGTCAGTGGCTTCCGCCCAGACATTGGCACCTTCCACGATGATGTCAAAGACCGGGTCCTTGATGTCGTAATAGAAATCAACATCCGTTGGAAAGCGGTCAGACAGCCGCTGCTTGATAAGCCCGTATGCGGCGGCAGCTACCGGGCGGGCGCGGAGAAAATCACGACATAGCAATGCGAAACGTTGATTGAAAAAGCCTTTCTGTCGAACATGAATGTTCGCCGCTCGCTGGTAACCTTTGAAGAAGCGCTTGCCTAATTGCGACGGTGCCAGGTGTAATCCTGGGGGACAATGATCGTTGCAAATGTCCGTACTTCGGAAGCCTGCTTGCTCGAACCTCGCCTCATCAACATGCATGAGGTCATCTACGGTCACTTGAACGTCGATGACGTCTTTCGCTGGCAGGCCGGCTATCGCCGTCGATCCGATATGGTGTATGTATGAACCAGATGGAGCGGCTTGAAGCAGGGCGTCTTTCAGCACTGCAAAGTCAGCCGCCCAACTGTCTTGATGAGGTATGATGACGATCTGCATATCTGGGCGAATATGACGCCTTGCCGTCGATACGCAATCAAGCAGTGAAGCTCCTGATCCGAAGGCTTCTCGCTTTCCCTGACCATCCAAGCCAGCCCAAAGCTTCCCTCCCCCAAAACCCCTTTCCTACTCGAACATCCTCTGATCTATCCTCTCCGATGGACCAGCACCCCGCCCCGCAAACCGCCGCGCCGTCATCACCAGCGCCCGCAAACCGCGCCCACTGGACACCCGCCAAGCAGCGCCGCTTCCTGATCGCTCTGCTCGAAACCGGGACCGTCGCGGTTGCCGCGCGCAGCGTCGGCATGTCGCCCACCAGCGCGCATCGCCTGCGCCGTCGCCTGGCCGGCACGATGTTCGACCGAAGCTGGACTTGGGCATTGACCCAACATGCCGAACGCATGGCCGATCCCTTCGCGCCCGACCGCCCGCCTCCTGCGCCATCGCCTGCCCCACAGGCGGGCCAGTGACCCGCCGGGGACATACCCCTGACCCTATGCTGTCGCACCCGCAGCGTCGCGATGGCCCGGCCGTGACTCTGGAGGCGCGTCGGCATGACCCGGTCGTGACCCGACACTGACCTGGACCGGGCCTGACAACGTCCCTGCCGGGGCTTCACCTGGACTATTGGCCCGATTCACCCGACGACGGTGTGAACTTCGGCAAACGACCCTTCCGTCCGCCACCGCCCCACCCCCCCTTGCGCTCCCCTACCCCCTGCGCCAAAGACGCATCCGTGACCGCCAGCATCAGCATAGGAACCGACAGCCACGGCAAGGACGTGCTGGTCGATGTCGAGGAATTGCTCGCCACCCGCCTGCTCGTTCAGGGCAATTCGGGGTCGGGCAAATCGCATCTGCTGCGCCGCCTGCTGGAGGAAAGCGCCGCCATGGTGCAGCAGGTGGTGATCGATCCCGAAGGCGACTTCGTCACGCTGGCCGACGAATTTGGCCATGTCGTGATCGACGCGGGCGACTATAATGAGCGCGATATCGTGCGGATGGCGGCGCGCATCCGCGAACATCGCGCCTCGGTGGTGCTCAGCCTGGATGCGCTCGAACTCGAAGCGCAGATGAAATGCGCCGCGACCTTCCTGTCGACCCTGTTCGATGCGCCGCGCGACCATTGGTATCCCGCTCTGGTGGTGGTGGACGAGGCCCAGATGTTCGCGCCCGTTTCGGCGGGCGACGTGTCGGACGAGGCGCGGCGGCTCAGCCTGGCCGCCATGACCAACCTGATGTGCCGGGGCCGCAAGCGCGGGCTTGCCGGTGTGATCGCGACCCAGCGGCTGGCGAAGCTGGCCAAGAATGTCGCGGCCGAAGCGTCCAACTTCCTGATGGGCCGCACCTTCCTCGACATCGACATGGCGCGCGCCGCCGACCTGCTGGGCATGGAGCGGCGGCAGGCGGAACAGATTCGCGATCTGGAACGGGGCCGCTTCCTGGGCCTTGGCCCCGCCATCGCGCGGCGGCCGGTCAATGTGAAGATCGGCGTGGTCAGGACCGGGACGCGCGGCGGCACGCACAAGCTGATGCCGCCGCCGGTGACGACCGGGGGGGATTTCCAGGAGCTGCTGTTCGCCAAGGCGGCGGACGACGCGCTGCCGCCGCCCCCGCCCCGCGCCGATCCCCCGCCCCGCGCCGCCGAGGACATCATGCGCCAGCTCGCCGACGCGCCAACGGCCAGGCCCGCCGCGCCCGAACTGGATTTCGGCGAAAATGAGCCGGTGGTCATCGCCGTGCTGGAGGATATCGTCGCGGACCTGGGCGATGCCGCGCCCGGCGTGGCGGCGCTCTACCAGGATTTCGGCGTGCGCTGCCGGATGAAGGGGCTGAAGCGCGCGCCGCTCGACCTGCCCGCCTTCCGCAAGCGCTTCGCCATGGCGCAGGCGGGGATGGCCAATGCCGACGATCCGCGCTGGCAGGGCGCGATCCGCGCGGCGGAGCCGCTGCCGGAGGATATGCTCGCCCCCTTCCTGCTGATCGCCCGCGCGGCGCTGGACGGCCAGCCCTGCCCGGACGATGCCGCGCTCGCCCGTGCCTATGGCACCAGTTCGCCGGGCCGGGTGCGGCGGCTGATCGACTATATGGAAAAATTGGGCGTCATCGTCGCGCGCACCGATTTTTCGGGCAAGCGCTCGATCGGCCTGCCGGGGCTGGGCCTGTCTACGGCGGCGGCGGACGGGTGAGCCGGGGGTAGCGGCCGTTCGTCGGTGGCTAGGGTCACATCCGGCCCTATCCTCCCTCTCGCGACTTGACGCGGGCGGTAAGCGCTGTAGCTTCCTTTCACCCTATTCTCAGCCCGGTTGGACCGCCCATGTGCGCTGCCCTGATGCTGATTGACGCGGTGCCAGATGCCGGACCCCGCCCGTCCGGCCGCCCGCCCCTGCGCCCTTCGTTCGCCCGTCATTCCCTGCGGAGCGGCCGATGACAGTCATAATCGGGGGAGAGGAACACACATGCAGATTGTCTATATCGCCATAGGGTGCGGCCTGCTGGCCGTGCTCTACGGCCTGTTCACCAGTCGTCAGGTTCTGGCCACATCACCGGGCAATGACACCATGCAGGCGATCGCCGGCGCGATTCAGGAAGGGGCGAAAGCCTATCTGGGCCGGCAATATACCACCATCGCGATCGTCGGCGCCGTCGTCGCCGCGCTTGTCCTGTTCTTCCTGGGCATCACCTCCGCGGTCGGCTTCCTGATCGGGGCGATCCTGTCGGGGGCGGCGGGGTTCATCGGCATGAACATTTCCGTGCGCGCCAATGTCCGCACCGCCGAAGCCTGTCGCGGTACGTTGCAGAGCGGCCTGACCGTCGCGTTCCGGGCGGGCGCGATCACCGGGATGCTGGTGGCGGGCCTCGCCCTGCTCGCGATCAGCGTCTTTTTCTGGTATCTGACCGGCCCCGCCGGCCATGCGCCCGACGACCGGCTGGTGATCGACAGCCTCGTCGCGCTGGCCTTCGGCGCGTCGCTCATCTCCATCTTCGCGCGGCTGGGCGGCGGCATCTTCACCAAGGCGGCCGATGTCGGCGCGGACCTGGTGGGGAAGGTCGAGGCCGGCATCCCGGAGGATGACCCACGCAACCCGGCGGTGATCGCGGACAATGTGGGCGACAATGTCGGCGACTGCGCCGGCATGGCCGCCGACCTGTTCGAAACCTATGTCGTCACCGTCGGCGCGACCATGGTGCTGACCGCGCTGCTCGTCACCGGCGTGGACAATCTGTTCAAGATGCAGTTGATGGCCCTGCCGCTGATCGTCGGTGGCGTGTGCATCATCACGTCGATCATCGGCACCTACATGGTCCGCCTCGGCGCCAGCCAGTCGATCATGGGCGCGCTCTACAAGGGGTTCTGGACCACGGCGCTGCTGTCGATCCCAGCCATCTATTATGTGACCTGGCGGGTGCTGGGCGACATGAACGCGGTGTTCGGCGCGGACCTGGACGGCGTGGGCGGTTATACCGGCATGGCGCTGTTCTGGTCGATGATGGTGGGGCTGGGCGTCACCGGCCTGCTGGTGGTCATCACCGAATATTATACCGGCACCAATTATCGCCCGGTCCGCAGCATCGCGAAAGCATCGGAAACCGGCCATGGCACCAACGTCATCCAGGGGCTGGCGATCAGCCTGGAATCGACCGCGCTGCCCACGATCGTGATCGTCATCGGCATCATCGTCGCGCACCAGCTTGCGGGCCTCATTGGCATCGCCTTCGCCGCCACCGCCATGCTGGCGCTGGCGGGCATGGTCGTGGCGCTCGATGCCTATGGGCCCGTCACCGACAATGCCGGCGGCATCGCGGAAATGGCGCATCTGGACGACAGCGTCCGCGTCAAGACCGATGCCCTGGACGCGGTCGGCAACACGACCAAGGCGGTGACGAAGGGCTATGCCATCGGATCGGCGGGCCTGGCCGCCCTCGTCCTGTTCGGCGCCTATACGGAGGATCTGAAATTCTACAATGCGGCGCTGGGCCTCACCGCCCCGGTCGATTTCAGCCTGTCCAACCCCTATGTCATCGTCGGCCTGCTGCTGGGCGCATTGCTGCCCTATCTGTTCGGCGCGATGGGGATGACCGCCGTGGGCCGCGCGGCCGGTGACGTGGTCAAGGATGTGCGCGACCAGTTCGCCAAGGACAAGGGCATCATGGACGGGACATCGCGCCCCAACTATGCCCGCACCGTCGACCTGGTGACGAAGGCGGCGATCAAGGAAATGATCGTGCCGTCGCTGTTGCCGGTGCTGGCGCCGATCGCGGTCTATTTCATCATCGCGGCGGTGGCCGGGGTCAGCAACGGCTTTGCCGCGCTGGGTGCCTTGCTGCTGGGCGTCATCGTCTCCGGCCTGTTCGTCGCGCTGTCGATGACCAGCGGCGGCGGCGCATGGGACAATGCGAAGAAATATATCGAGGATGGCCATCATGGCGGCAAGGGCAGCGAAGCCCACAAGGCCGCCGTCACCGGCGACACGGTGGGTGATCCCTACAAGGACACCGCCGGCCCGGCGGTCAACCCGATGATCAAGATCACCAACATCGTCGCGCTGCTGCTGCTCGCCGCGCTGGCGCACGGGGCATGAACCAGGGCGCGGGGGCTGCGCCGCGCGCGCCGGCCCCCGCGCTTCCCCCTGTCGGATTGCACGCGCGGCGCGCCGCACCTCTTAACCTTTTGTAAAGATGCGGGGCGCAGCCTTGCTGGCGCTGACCGTCCTGGTGCGGGCCGGCGGCGTTGCGGGGCAGGGAACGGGCAAGCAGCAGGTGGAACCATGACGCCGCACGACAGAGCCACCGACGAGGCGGGCCGCATCGCCGCCCTGCGTCGCTACGACATTCTCGACACCCCGGCCGAAGGGGCGTTCGACAAGATCACCGATCTGGTCCGCACGCTGATGGGCGTGCCGATTTCCGCCGTGTCGCTGATCGACGGCGAGCGCCAATGGTTCAAGTCGCTGGCGGGCCTGGATACGACCGAAACGCCGCGCAGCATCGCCTTTTGCGATCATGCGATCCGGCAGGACAGCCCGCTGGTCATTCCCGACGCGCAGGCCGATGCCCGTTTTCGCGACAATCCGCTGGTGACGGGCGATCCGGGCATCCGCAGCTATGCCGGCGTGCCGCTGCGCACGCCCGACGGCTATAATGTCGGGTCGCTCTGCGCGATCGACACCCATGCCCGCGATTTTTCGCCCGAACAGATAGCGATCCTTCAGGGCCTGGCCCCGATCGTGGTCGAACAGATGGAATTGCGCCTGCTGGCCGAGCGCGACGGCCTGAGCGGCGCGCTGACCCGGCGGGCCTTCGTCGCGGCGATCGACAAGCAGATCGCGCTGTTCGCCCGGCATCAGCGCCCCGCCGCGCTGGTGCTGCTCGACATCGATCATTTCAAGCGGGTCAATGACGGTTACGGCCATCCTGCCGGCGACCGGGTGATCGAGGCGGTGGCGGCCTTGTGCCGCGCCCTGTCGCGCCCCAGCGATTCGATTGGCCGGCTGGGCGGCGAGGAGTTCGGGCTGCTGCTGCCCGAAACCAGCGAAGCCGACGCACTGGCCGCCGCGCGCCGCTTCTGCGATGCCGTCGCCGCGCTCGACATCCCGCACGATCCGCCGTTGCGCGTCACCGCCAGTTTCGGCGTCGCCGCGATCGACCCCGGCCGCATGAGCAGCCAGACCTGGCTCGCCGACGCCGACGCCGCGCTTTACGAGGCCAAGCGCGGCGGCCGCAACCGGGTGATGCTGGCCCCCCGGCGGACGCTGCGCGCCGCCTGATCGGTTCGCAAAGGGTTGATTAACAGCCAATTTCAGATGACAGCGACAGTCCGCCTATTTATGCCTTGATCGGGGACGATCAGGATATTGGGGGAAAGATGAAGCAGGTTGCCGGACTGTTCGCAGGCGTGTTAATCTTGGCAGGCGGCGCGGCCGGTGCCCAGACGCCTCCATCGGCATCGGCCCCTGTAGCGGCCCCCGCAGCACCTTCAACCGTTGCACCGCAATGGACGGTGCAGGATTTTGCCGCCCTGCCGCTGATGGCATCCCCCGCCTTGTCGCCTGACGGATTGCATATCGCCGCGCGGGTCGCGGTGAAAGGCGAGCAGCGACTGGTGATCGCCGACATAGCGGAAGGGCCGAACCGCGTGCGCCAGATCGCGCTGGGCGACAATGATCTCAACTGGTGGCAATGGGTCAATGACGACTGGTTGCTCGCCGGCATCGGCGCGGAAACCAATGTGCAGGGCGCGCCCTGGTATCTCAGCCGGGTCGTCAGCCTGAAGCGTGACGGCAGCAAGCTCAACTTGCTGGCCAAGCAGGTCGCCGCCCAGCATGCCGACGATGTGATCTGGATCGCGCGGGACGGCACGCCCCGCATCCTCCTGTCCTACCAAAGCTCCATCTACGTCAATGAGCCCGGTTTCTGGCCCAAGGTGGATGAGGTCGACATCAGCACCGGACGGATGCGCAATGTCGTCGACTCCAGGGATCATGTGCGCAGTTGGTATGCCGATGCGGCCGGCACCGTTCGCATGGGCGTGGGCTATAATGATTCCACGCGCACTGCCAAATTGCTCTATCGCCCCGACGCCAGAACCAGCTTTCGGGTCATCGACCGCGCCGACCGGCGGCGCGACGAATCGCTGGTAACACCGTTGCTGTTCACCCCCGACCCCACCAAGGCCATTGCCAGCGACAACCATGCCGGCACGGACGCGCTGTATGAACTCAACCTCGGCACGCTGGAACTGGGCAAGAAGCTGTTCGAGGCACCGGGATTTGACATTGGCTGGGTTGAAAAGGATGCCAGCGGGACGGCGCTGGGCGGGGTCCATTACACGGCCGACGCACCGATGGTCCATTGGTTCGACACCAATTTGGCCAATATCCAGGCCGACCTCGACAAGGCGGTGGGCGACCGGCACGCGCGCATCATGTCCACCAGCCGCGACGGCCAGCGGTTGATCGTCCATGTCGGCACGGCCGACCAGCCCGGCGTCTATTATTATTACGACACCGCCAACGGGACGATGAGCCCGCTGTCGCGCGTCAGCGAGCGATTTCCCGGCACGGTGCGTCTCGCCCCGGTCAAAACCATCCGGTACAAGGCCCGCGACGGGCTGGAGATCGCGGCGGTCCTGACCCTGCCCAAGAATCGCGACGCCAAGAACCTGCCGCTGATCCTTCTGCCCCATGGCGGCCCGTTCGCCCGCGATTCGGAGGCATGGGACTGGTGGGTGCAGTTCCTGGCCTGGCGCGGTTATGCCGTGCTCCAGCCCAATTATCGCGGATCATCAGGCTATGGCACGGCCTTCGCCGAAAAGGGGGAAGGCCAATGGGGCCTGGCGATGCAGGACGACCTGAACGATGCCGTCGACTGGGCAGTGAAGCAGGGCATCGCCGACGCCAAACGGGTGTGCATGGTCGGCGCATCCTATGGCGGCTATGCAGCGATGCGCGCGGCCCAGCGCGACGGCGCGAAATATCGCTGCGCCGTTTCCTATGCCGGCGTGTCGGACCTGGCGGCCATGATGCGCTACGACAGCCGCTTCCTCAATCACGGCACGCGCAAGGACTGGCTCAAAGAGCAGGCCCCCGATTTCGCAGCCGTCTCGCCGATCAACTTCGCGGCCCAATTTTCGTCCCCGATCCTGTTGATGCACGGAAAGAAGGACCGGCGTGTCCAGGTCGGCCAGTCGCGCGAAATGGCGGAGAAGCTGAAGGCCGCCGGGAAGGTCGACGGGCGCGACTATATCTATGTCGAACAGCCGCTGGGCGATCATCACTTCTCACGCGAGGCCGACCGGCTGGATTTCCTCCAGCGGCTCGATGATTTCCTGAAGGCGCATAATCCGGCCTGATCGGGGGCATGATATGGAAATTATCGTCATAAAATAGAAACACAATAGTCACGCAAGAGTCACGATATGGTCATAGAGGCGCCATCGCCGCCAGGCCCGGCGGTGGAGATGTTCTGCCATGCGTTCGACCCTTGCCCTCTTGTCCCTGCTCGTCGCCGTCGCGCTGCCCACCGCCGCCCAGGCGAGCGAGGATGAGCAAATATGGACCACCGCCAGCGCGACCGTGAAACTGGGCGACCACTGGCGGCTGTCGCAGGAGGTCGTCGCCCGCTTCAGTGACGACCGCAACGGCCTGTACGAGGTCGAATCCAACACGCTGCTGGGGTATAAACTCTCCAAAAAAGTGACGGTCTGGGCCGGCTACACCCATGATCCGCAATATAGTGCAGGCAATTTCACCGTGATGGAGCATCGCGGCCGCCAGCAGGTGACGTTCGACAACATCGCCAAGATCGGCCCGGTGTCGGTCAGCGCGCGGATGCGGATGGAAGAACGGTGGCGCGAGGGCGTCGACGGCACCGCATGGCGGCTGCGCCCCTATGTGAAGCTGACCATGCCGTTCCAGGAAGGCAGCAAGACCGCGCTGATCCTGAGCCATGAAAGCTTCTTCGACCTGAACAAGACCAATTTCCAGCGGGTCCAGGGCGAAGAGCGGATGCGCAACCTGATCGCCATCACCACCCCCGTCGCCAAGAATGTGACTGTAGAGATCGGCTATCTGCACCAGCATGGCTTCCGCCCCGCCGCGGACGACAGCAACGACAATGTCGCGTCGCTTTCGCTCGGCTTCAATTTCTGATCCGCGACCTCTGATCCGCGACAGGCAAGGGGCGGCTTGCCGCTCCTGCCGGCCGGGCCTATAGCGCGGCCATGACTGCCGAACCATATCGTTCCCAGCTTGCCGCGCTGGCGCAGCGCGGGCGGCTGCGTCACCTGTCCCCCCGTGCCGGACGCGATTTCGCCTCCAACGACTATCTGGGCCTGGCCGGTGATCCGATGATCGCCCAGGCGGTGGTCGACGCGGTTGCGCGCGGCGTGCCGCTGGGGTCGGGGGGATCACGCCTGCTGCGCGGCAATGCGCCCGAACATGAAGGGCTGGAGGCCAAGGCCGCCGATTTTTTCCGTACCCAGGCGGCGCTGTTCATCGCCAATGGCTTTGTCGGCAATCTCGCGCTGTTTTCGACCCTGCCGCAACGCGGCGACCTGATCGTCGCGGACGAACTGATCCATGCCAGCGCGCATGACGGCATCCGCATGAGCAAGGCGCCTGCCATGTTCGCCAAGCATAATGACGTGCAGAGCTTTGCCGACCTGATCGCCGCCTTCCGCGCCGAAGGCGGCAAGGGCCGGATCTGGATCGCGGTCGAGACGCTCTATTCGATGGATGGCGACATGGCCCCGCTGGCCGATCTGGCGAAGCTGGCGGCGACCCATGACGCGATGCTGCTGCTGGACGAAGCGCATGGGACCGGCGTGTTCGGCCCCGGCGGGCGCGGCCTTTCCGCCGGTCTGGACGGACTGCACAATGTCATCACGCTCCATACCTGCGGCAAGGCGATGGGGGCGGAAGGCGCGCTGATCTGCGGGCCGCGCGTCATGATCGACTATCTGATCAACCGCGCCCGCGCCTTCATCTTCTCGACCGCGCCCTCGCCGCTGATGGCGGTCGCCGTTTCCGCCGCGATCGACCGGATCGAGGATGCCAGCGACCTGCGCGACCGGCTGAAAACGCTGCGACAGGACGCGGCGGAGGCGATCTGCGCGCCGCTGGGCCTGCCATCCCCGCGCAGCCAGATAGTGCCCGTCATATTGGGCGAGGACAGCCGCGCCATGGCTGCGGCCGCCGCCTTGCAGGAGGCCGGGTTCGACGTGCGCGGCATCCGCCCGCCCACGGTGCCACCGGGCACCAGCCGGCTGCGCGTCTCGCTGAGCCTGAATGTCAGTCGCGCCGATGTCGCAGCATTGGGACGCGAACTGCAACGGGTGATGGCATGAGCATATTGGTCGTCACCGGAACCGATACCGGCATCGGCAAGACCGTGTTTGCCGCCGGCCTGGCCGGTGCGCTTGGCGCGCATTACTGGAAACCGATCCAGGCGGGCGTCGATCCCGAAGGTGACAAGGAAACGGTCGCCGCCCTGTCCGGCCTGTCGCCCGACCATATCCTGCCCGAAGCCTATCGGCTGGCAACCCCCGCCTCGCCCCATCTGGCCGCCCGGATCGACGGGGTGGAGATCGCCCTCGATCGCCTGACCCTGCCGCAGGTCGACGGGCCGCTGGTGGTCGAGGGTGCGGGCGGCGTGCTGGTGCCGATCACCGAAACGCTGCTGATGGCGGACCTGTTCGCGCATTGGGGCCGGCCGGCGATCCTGTGCGCCCGCACGACGCTGGGCACGATCAACCACAGCCTGCTCAGCATCGAAGCGCTCAAGGCGCGCGGGGTGCCGGTCGCCGGCATCGCCTTCATCGGCGATCCCCATGAAGAGAATGAGCGGATCATCCCGCAAATCGCCGGTGTGCCGTCCCTGGGCCGGCTGCCGCGCCTCGACCCGCTCGATCCCGCGACGCTGGCCACCGCCTTCGCGGCCCACATCACACTTCCCGAATATTTCAACGGTCGATAATTTTCGACCAACGACATGGACATGACTGTTGGACGGGCGTTCAAGTTCGACTGATGCCGGGTACGCCAGCGCGTTGCCCGATCCGTTGCAAGCAAGGGATGCTTTGATGAACAAATTTCTCCTTGGCGGTGCGGTCAGCGCGCTTGCCCTGGCCGCTACCGTCGCCCATGCCGATCAGGCCCGGACCCCGCCAGCCTCACCTCCGGCCACCACCGCCACCCCAAAGCCGACCTATGGCAGCTTCGGCTTCGACACCAAGGGCATGGACAAGTCGGTCAAGCCGGGTGACGATTTCTACGATCATGCCAATGGCACCTGGGCGAAGAACACGCCGATTCCGGCCGACAAGTCCAATTATGGCGCGTTCAACGCGCTGGATGACCTGTCGCGCGCGCGCACCAGGGGCATATTGGAAGCCGCGCAGTCCGACCCGAACAGCAAGATCGGCAATGCCTATGCCAGCTACATGGATGCCGCCACGGTCGAGGCGAAGGGCCTGACCCCGATCCTGCCCTGGCTGGCCGAGGTCAAGGGCGTGACCGACCTGCCAGGCTATACCAGGGTGGCGGCCAAGGCCGCACGCGCGGGCGTGCGCGGCCCGTTCCGCTTCTATGTGGGGCAGGACGACAAGGAACCCGAAACCTACATCCTATCCATGATGCAGGGCGGCCTCGGCCTGCCCGACCGCGACTATTATCTGGACCAGGGCGAGAAAATGGCGGCGATCCGCACCGCCTATGTCGCGCATCTGGAAAAGATGCTGACCCTGGCGGGCGAAAGCGACGCCAGGGCGCGCGCCGCCGCCCTGATGGCGTTCGAAACGGAGATCGCCAAGGTCCACTGGACCCAGATCGACAGCCGCGACGCCGACAAGACCTATAACAGGATGACGCTTGCCGAGTTGCAGAAGGCCGCGCCCGGATTCGACTTCGCCGCCTTCTACGCCGCCAATGGCCTGACGCCCGCCAGCCTGCTGGTCGCCCAGCCCAGCGCCGTGACCGGCGAGGCCGCGCTGATCGCCAGGACCCCGGTTGCCGTGCTGAAGGACGCGCTGCTGCTGTCCAGCCTGCATGCCTATGCCGACTATCTGCCCGACAGCATCGCCAATGCCGACTTCGCCTTTTACGGCACCACCCTGTCGGGCACGCCCGAACGCGAGGAACGGTGGAAGCGCGGCGCGACCTTCCTCAAGGAATCGCTCGGCGAAGAAGTCGGCAAGGTCTATGTCGCCAAATATTTCCCGCCCGAAACCAAGGCGGCGATGGATGGGCTGGTCAAGAATGTCCTGGCCGCCATGGGCCGCCGCATCGACGGCCTGCCGTGGATGAGCGACACGGCCAAGGCGCGCGCGCACAAGAAACTGGCCGCCTTCACGCCCAAGATCGGCTATCCTGACAAGTGGCGCGACTATGCCGGGCTGGAAATCCGGCGTGACGACCTGCTGGGCAATGCGATGCGCTCCAACGCCTTCGAATTCGACTATAATATCGGCAAGCTGGGCAAGCCCATCTATCGCTGGGAATGGGGCATGACGCCGATGGAGATCAACGCCTATGCCAATTTCGGCATGGTCGAGATCGTCTTTCCCGCCGCGATCCTGCAACCGCCCTTCTTCGATCCCCATGCCGACCCGGCGGTCAATTATGGCGGCATCGGCGCGGTGATCGGCCATGAACTCAGCCATCATTTCGACGATCAGGGCGCGAAATATGACGAGACTGGCAAGCTCAACCAGTGGTGGACCGATCAGGATGTCGCCAACTTCAAGGGCCTGACCGACAGGCTGGTCAAGCAATATGACGCCTACGAACCCTTCCCCGGCGCGCATGTGAAGGGCGCCTTCACCCTGGGCGAGAATATCGGCGACCTGGGCGGCCTGGCCGTCGCGCTCGACGCCTATCACGCCTCGCTGGGCGGCAAGCCCGCGCCGGTGATCGACGGCACGACCGGCGACCAGCGCTTCTTCCTGGGCTGGGCGCAGGTGTGGCGCCGCAATTATCGCGAGGCCAATCTGCGCCAGCGGCTCGTCACCGACCCGCACGCCCCGTCGCAATATCGCACCGACATCGTGCGCAATTTCGACGCCTGGTATGACGCATTCAAGCCCACGCCCGGCGGCAAGATCATGCTGTCGCCAAAGGACCGGGTGAAAATCTGGTAAGGACAGAAGGCCGGACCGAATCCGGTCCGGCCGCTTGGTTGCGACACAGGATTCGCCGCCCGACGACCCGAAAGCATCGCGCGGTGAAGCGTTTTGTCCGTGCAAGCCGCCTTCGGAATCTCACGACTCGCCGTTAGGCCCTTTCCGGGCTGGAACGATTTCAACAGCTTGACCGTCTGTTCTGCATAATGGTCAAGAGGAGAAGAAAGTTGACGGGTCTGACAAACAGCAAATTTCTGAAGGCGGGCATCGCTTCTGTTGCCCTGTTCGCCGCCTATCCCGCGCTCGCCCAAACCGCCCCGGCAGCGTCCGCGCCAGCGGCCCAGGCCACCCCGGCAACCCCCACCCCGGCAGCCCCCGCACCCGCCACCCCCGCAGCGGGTGCCAGCAGCTTCAGCGACGCCGATATCAGGCAATTCGCCGCCGCCGCCGTGGAAGTGACCAAGATCCAGCAGGATACATCGATTTCGGATGCGGACAAGCAGCCCAAGATGGTTGCCGCGCTCCAGGCGTCGGGCATTCCGCCGGAAAAATTCAACCAGATCGGGCAGGCCGCGGCCGCCGATCCTGCGCTCCAGCAGCGCATTCAGGCGGCGGCTCCGCCAGCACCGGCAAGCCCGGCGACCCCGGCCGCGCCGGCACAGCCCAGCCAGCCGCCGCAATGATAGCGATGGACTGATCCTGCGGGGGAGGCGCTTGGCCCAGGACGGTTTGCACGATAAGCATCCGTCCATGCCTTCCGCGATCCCACCCTCCCCCGTCTGGCACCCCTTTACCCAGCATGGCTTGAACGAGCCGATCCCCCATGTCGTCCGCGCCGAGGGGGCGTTGCTGCATCTGGCCGACGGCCGCACCCTGATCGACGGCATTTCAAGCTGGTGGGTGACGACCCATGGCCATTGCGAACCCCGCATCGCCGCCGCCATCGCGCGACAGGCCAGCACACTCGATCAGCTCATCTTCGCCGCCTACACCCATGGCCCTGCGGAGGAAGTGGCGCACGGGCTGATCGCCATGGCCCCGCACGCGCCGGGCCAGCCCGAACTCGCCCACGTCTTTTATTCCGACAGTGGATCGACCGCGGTTGAGGTCGCGCTGAAAATGGCCCTGGGCTATTGGCACAATCTGGCGCTCGACGGCGTGGCGAAAGCGCGCAACCGCATCCTGGTGCTGGAACATGGCTATCATGGCGACACGATCGGCGCGATGTCGATCGGGGAGCGTGGGGTTTATAACGCCGCCTGGACGCCACTGCTGTTCGATGTCGGCACCGTGCCCTTCCCCGCGCCCGGCCGCGAGCAGGCCTGCCTCGACGCGCTGGACACCGCCTGCGCGCAGCATCCGGCCGCCTTCATCGTCGAACCGCTGCTGCTAGGAGCCGGCGGGATGCTGCTCTATCCGGCGTGGGTGCTGCGCGAAATGGCGGCAATCTGCCGCAGGCATGGCGTGCTGTTCATCGCCGATGAAGTCATGACCGGCTGGGGCCGCACCGGCACGCTGTTCGCTTGCGAGCAAGCCGCTATCGTGCCGGATATCATGGCGGTGGCCAAGGGGATCACCGGCGGCGCGATCCCGCTGGCCGCGACATTGGCCACCGCGCCGATTTTCGAAGCGCATCGCTCGACCGACCGGGCGCGGCTGTTCTACCATTCGTCCAGCTATACGGCGAACGCGATCGCCTGCGCCGCTGCCGCCGCGAATCTGGCCATCTGGCGCGAAGAAGATGTGCCGGGGCGGATCGCGACCGTCAGCCAGGGCATGGCACAGCGACTCGAACAGCTGGCGACGCATCCCGCCTTCGCCAATCCGCGCCAGTTGGGCGCGGTGGCGGCGATCGAGCTGGTAGCTGCCGATGCGGGCTATCTGTCCGACCTGGCCCCGCGCCTGCGCGCCTTCTTCCTGGAACATGGCCTCTTGCTAAGGCCTTTGGGCAACACCATCTACCTGATGCCGCCCTATTGCGTCGATGCGCGGCAGCTCGATGCCATCTTCGCGGCGCTCCATGCGGCCGGTGATATGTTCGGCGCGCATCCCTGACTTTCATTTTGCTCCGTTTGGCGCTATGGCGGCGCGATTTTTCGAATTCGGGATATTATGGCTAAAGAAGAACTGCTTGAAATGCGCGGACAGGTTGTGGAGCTTCTCCCCAACGCCATGTTCCGCGTGCGGCTGGAAAATGACCACGAAATTCTCGGCCATACGGCCGGCAAGATGCGCAAGAACCGCATTCGCGTGCTGGTGGGCGACGAAGTATTGGTCGAACTCACCCCCTACGACCTGACCAAGGGTCGGATCACCTACCGCTTCAAATAAGCCGCAATATCGATGCGGCTCATTCTTGCTTCGGCTTCCCCCAGACGGCGCGACCTTCTGGGCCAGATCGGCGTTGTCCCCGACGCGGTCGATCCTGCCGATATCGACGAAACGCCCCGGAAGGCCGAACGGCCCGCCGCCTATGCCGCGCGCGTGGCGGCGGCCAAGGGCAACCTCGTCGCCGCCCGGCATCCCGGCGCGCTGATCCTGTCCGGTGACACGGTGGTCGCCGTGGGGCGGCGCATCCTGCCCAAGACCGAAAGCGCACAGGAAGCGCGCGCCTGCCTCACGCTCCTGTCCGGCCGGCGGCATCGGGTGCTCAGCGCCATCACGCTGATCGATGGCGACGGGCGGGCGCGGCATCGCCTGTCCGACAATGTCGTCATCTTCAAGCGGCTGGATCAGGCGGAGATCGACGCCTATATCGCCAGCGACGAATGGCGCGGCAAGGCGGGCGGCTATGCCATACAGGGGCGCGCCGCCGGCCTGATCCGCACGATTCAGGGCAGCCACAGCGCGATCATGGGCCTGCCGCTTTACGAAACCCGCACGCTGCTCAAGGCAGCGGGCTATCTGTCCGACTAGGAACGCACATGGCCGAATGGCTTTATGAAGAAGGCATTGGCGAGGCCCGCGCCGCGCTGATCGAGCATGGCAAGCTGGTCGAGGCGCTGGTCGAGCGCGAGGGCGACGCCGTGCGCGCCGGCGCGGTGGCGCAGGGCCGCCTGATCGCGACCGTCATTCCCAGGAAGCGCGGCATCGTGCGCCTGATCTCCGGCGAGGAAGTGCTGCTGGAGCCGATCCCGCCCCGCCTGGCCGAAGGCGGCAATGTGCTGGTGGAAATCATCCGCGAGGCGATTGCCGAGGAAGGCCGCCCCAAGCGCGCCAAGGGCCGCGTGCCCGGCCCCGGCATCAAGCCCCATCCCGGTCCCAGCCTGCTCCAGCGCATACGCGCGACCGGCGTGCCCGTCCTCCCCTGCCCCGCGCATGAAGAGGACCGGCTGGAGGCGCATGGCTGGAGCGAGTTGATGGAAGAGGCGATGAGCGGCGAGGTCGGCACCGAAGCCGCCGCCCTGCGCCTCTACCTCACCCCCGCCATGCTGCTGATCGATGTTGACGGGTCGCTGCCGCCGGCGCAACTGGGGCCGAAGGGCGCGAAGCTCGCCGCCCAGACGGTGCGCCGCATGGGCCTGTCCGGTTCGATCGGCATCGACCTGCCGACGATGAACAACAAGGATGAGCGGATGATCGCCGCCGCCCAGGTCGACAAATATCTGCCGCTGCCCTTCGAGCGGACGGCAGTGAACGGCTTCGGCTTTCTCCAGATCATCCGCCGTCGCGAGCGCGCCAACCTGATGGAGGTGCTGCGCGAAGATACGGTGCTGACCGCCGCGCTGGCGCTGCTGCGCCGGGCCGAACGGCATGGTCAGGGCGGCGCGGCGACGCTGACCGCTGCGCCCGCCGTGATCGACCGGCTGCACAAGCGGCAGGACTGGATCGAAATGCTGGCCAAGCGACGCGGCGGCCCCGTCACCCTGCAGGCCGATGCAACGCTTTCCCTGTCGGCCGGCCATGTCGCCTAAATCTGCCGCCTGCCCGGTCTGCCGCCAACCGGCACAAGCGGCCAGCCGCCCCTTTTGCAGCCCCGCCTGCCGCGACCGCGACCTGCTGCAATGGCTGGGCGAAGGCTATCGCGTGCCCGGTCCGCCGGCCGAGGAAGATGCGCAAAAAAATGGCAATTATGGGCTGGACAGCGAACCGGATTGACGCTTATAGGCACGCCTCCATCCGGCGGACGCCTCCGCCGATGCCCCGTGCCCGGGTAGCTCAGTTGGTAGAGCATGCGATTGAAAATCGCAGTGTCGGCGGTTCGACTCCGTCCCCGGGCACCACAAAATGCCTTTCACCATATCTGTACCCCGGTCTGCGATAGACAAGAGACCGTAGCCAGCATGGCGTCGACCTGCGCCTTCGCGCCGGGCACGAAACGACCATTGGCCGTTGAGAAAGGCTGAAAGCGCATCGCGTCGGCATCTCCTGCCGGGTCATCCTGTCACGCAACCTCAATCGACGCGCGGATGCTGCCCTTGTTGTTAAAATAGAACAGCCATGCGTCGTTGGCGAACAGGTACAGCCGCCCGTCGCGGTCGGCAATGAACGCTCCCGCGCTGCCGATGCGATGGATCGGCCGCTTCATCTGGCCGACCGTGGCGCAAAGGCAGAACCATGGCGCTGACGGGAGGCGGCGCAGCCATTGCACCGGATCAAGCCACGGGCGCTCAAATCCATCAGGCGTGGCGGAAATCGAGGAATCGACCCACCGCCCCTGCGCCGCAATGCTTATGGCCTGTCCCTTTACAACATCGATTTCCGTGTCGTTCCAGCGATATGCCGCAAATACTGTGGTGTCCTGCCCCATATGACCGCCCTTGCATTTCAATAAGAACAATGATTGACTTATCATCAATTGATCAGGGGGCGGCAATGATTAGCTTATATTCTAAGTTTATTCTGACCATTGCCGCTTCCTTGTCATTGATTTCATGCAACATTGCTCCAGTTCAAAATGCCGGGTCAGCCGATCCCGCCCGCAGTTGCGCGTCCATCAAAAAGCGGGTGATGATCGATCCTCCCGGCCCTGACGGCGCGCCGCTGTCGCTTGCGCAGGACGGAAGCCGGTCCAAAGAGACCACGGACTTTCTCGAAACGGTCGACCGGATGTTTGCTGCCGGCGCCCGTCAACAGATGCGGTCACTGGCGCCCGGCGACGGTGAGCCGATCAGCGATGCGATGCTGCTCCTGTCCGGCGGCAGTCAGAACGGCGCCTTCGGTGCCGGCTTCCTCGCCGAATGGAGCAGGCTGCGCGAACGGCGTGGCAAGCAGGGCCTGCCACGCTTTCGCCTGGTCACGGGGATCAGCACCGGCGCGCTGCAATCGACCTTCGCCTTCCTCAACGAAGCCGCCCTGATCGAACAGAATTATACGATCGCCAGCGAAGCGGACCTGCTCGACATATTCACGCCCGGTGGCGGGCTGCGCAGCGAATCGCCCGTGGGGCGGCTGCGCGGGGCACTGAGCCTGGCCCGGCGCGGGGCCCTGTCCGACCTGCAGCCCCTGCGCGAGAAGCTGGCGGGTACGAAGGGCAAGGAAGCCGAGGCGTTGATTTCCGATGCGGTCCTGCTGCGCGTGGCCGACGAAGCCGGGCCAGATCCCGATCATCCCCGCCGGATGCTGCTGGTCGGCGCGGTAGAGATGGATACAGGCGATGCCTTTGTTTTCGATCTGACGAAGGCCGCGCGACTGTACAAGGAAGGGCAGACGTGGATGCGCGCCTGTTATATCGAGGCGCTGATGGCGTCCGCATCGGTGCCGATGGCGGCGCTGCCAGTGTTCATCGACGGAAAGATGTACATCGATGGCGGCGCGCGTTTCGGCGTGATTTCCGACTTCAGCGCCTATCTGTACCAGCGGGTCGCGCAGCAGCGGCAGGCAGAACGCCGCGCCGAGGCCCGCGCCAAGGGGATCATCTTGCCCGACCCGCTGCCGGCGGAACCGATGTATCTGTACATGCTGGTCAACGGGACGCTGGAGGCCGGCCACACCTGTCACCTGCGGGATTGCGCAAAGCACCCGCTTCCGCCCCCTGATTCTCCGATGGCCGGCCAGCATGGCGCCTGGTCGATCGACAAGGTGGGGCTGCGGGCGATGTCGATCCTGATCAACCAGTCCTACCGAAGTTCGGTATTCTGGGCGACGACCAGGTCGCAGGACCTGGGTTTCCACCCGTTGTTCGCCCGCATCGAAGATGACGCGGGCCGGCATCCGGCGCGGCTCGACATGGATGTGCCCGGCGGGGAGGAATTGACCTGCGAACTCTGGCGCAGGCGCGACGTTGAAAAGAGCAGGCCGCTCGAATTTCACCCGCGCTATATGCGTTGCCTCATCAGCTATGGCGCCAAGCGGGCGGCCACCGAAGATTGGGCACGCCATGACTGACCCCCTGCCGCATTGAAAGCGGCCGGCTCGCCCTTTTGGGATGATAATCGGGAGGGCAGCCAGCCCTCCCGAAATATCCTCAGGCAGCGTCGACCATGACGATCTCGCTATCCTCCACCGCGATGACACGAATGACATCCACATCCTTGATCGCGGCGCCGTCGCGCGCGTTGACCTGTACATCGTCGATCCTGATCACCCCGGTCGCGGGAACGAGATAGGCCTTGCGATCCTTGCCGATGGGATATTCGGCACTTTCGCCAGCCTTGAGCGTAGCGGCCACGATGCGGGCGTCGGTGCGGATCGGCAGGGCGTCATTGTCATTTTCGTAACCGGACGCCAGCGTGACGAAATGACCGGCGCGATCGCCTTTCGGGAACGGCCGGGCGCCCCAGCCCGGTGCGCCGCCGCTGCGCGTAGGCACGATCCAGATCTGGAAGATTTTCGTGGTGACATCCTCCAGATTATATTCGGAGTGACGCACACCCGACCCCGCGCTCATGACCTGGACATCACCCGCTTCGGTCCGGCCCTTGTTACCCAGGCTGTCCTCATGGGTAATGGCCCCTTCGCGCACATAGGTGATGATTTCCATATCGCGATGCGGATGGGGCGGAAAGCCGGTATGCGGCGCGATCGTGTCGTCGTTCCAGACGCGCAGGTTGCCCCAGTTCATGCGCGCCGGATCATGATAGCCGGCGAACGAAAAGTGATGCCGGGCGTCGAGCCAGCCATGGTTGGCGCCGCCAAGCTGGGAGAAGGGCCGAACTTCGATCATGTCATGTCTCCTTTGAAACAGCATCAGGCTGTCGTTGGAGCGGCTTTACGCCTTGCGATAAGTTCGACCCAGAGAGATAAAGCTGGCGCATTCATTCGAGAAAGTGGAACAATGAATTCGCCCGGCACCCCGACATTCGACCAGCTCCGCATCTTTCTCACCATTGTCGACATGGGCAGCTTCGCGGCCGCCGCGCGAAAGCTCAATCGCGCGGTTTCGGTGATCAGCTATGGCATCGCCAATCTGGAAGCGCAGCTTGGCCTGACACTGTTTGATCGCGAAGGTACGCGCAAGCCGCAACTGACCGTGGCAGGACGCGCCCTGCTTGCCGAGGCGCGCAGCATATCGCATGGTTTCGACGGGCTGCGGGCCAAGGTCAAAGGGCTGCTCGACGGCCTGGAGGCGGAGGTTGACCTGGCGGTCGACGTGATGCTGCCGGCCGAGCGCCTGGGCAAGGTGCTTCGCGATTTCGCGACCGCGTTCCCCACGGTCCAGCTTCGCCTGCATGTCGAAGCACTGGGCGCGATCACCGCCATGGTGCTGGATCGCGGTGCGGCGATCGGCATATCCGGGCCGTTGGCCGCTGGTGTCGAGGGCATTGAGTGCATCGCTGCGGGTTCCGTTCCGATGGTGCCGGTCGCGGCGCCCGATCATCCGCTGGGCCGCATGGCGCGCATCCCTCCCGGCGCAGGCCGCGAACATATCCAGTTGGTGCTGACGGACCGTTCCCGCTTCACCGAGGGGCAGGATTATTCGGTGATGAGTCCCAAGACCTGGCGCCTGGCTGATCTGGGCGCGAAGCACGCGCTGCTGCGTGAAGGGATCGGGTGGGGCAACATGCCGCTGCCGATGATCGAACCCGACCTTGTCGATGGCACATTGGTGCGCCTCGTCATGCCGGATCATGTCGGCGGAACATATCGCTTTGCGGGGGTGTGGCGCCGGGACACGCCACCGGGGCCTGCCGCATCCTGGTTGCTTGACCAGTTTGTCGCGCTGGGCGCAGATGACAAGGAACTGGAGGGCATGGGCGATGTCTGACCAGCCGGAGGCCGACCGAAGCGCGGCATGCGTTCAGGCCGGCCGGAGACCTTTCACCGATGGCGTAAAAGCCCGGCAGAATGGGTTCGATACTCTACAACCCGGCGCAGCAGGAACGGCATGCTGTCTCCCGCCGGGTGCCCGCGCCAGGCGTTTCTGAAAGCGGCAGGCGTCGGGAAAACCCAGGGGACCGGCCAGTCCGAACGCGACCAGCATGCCCAGGATCGCATCCGGCCCGACATTCTGCTTTCCGGACATGTTTCACGCATGGAAACATGGCATCAGGCTGTCGGCATATTCCCGCTGGCCATCATTTCGGCAAGCTCGACGGACGTGGACAGGTGAACGGAACTGCCGCCGTCAACCTGAATGATCTGTCCGGTCACGAAACTTGCGCGGTCGGAGGCGAGGAACGCGACCACTTCGCCGATTTCCGACGGTTTTCCGAACTCGCCCAGCACGGTGTGCCTGCGGAAGATGTCCCGCAACTCCGGGGACAGGCCGCGCTTGAGCGATGAGGTCATGATGGGGCCGGGCGCAACCGCATTACAGCGAATTTTATAGGGGCCATATTGAGTCGCAATATAGCGTGTCAGCACTTCTATCGCACCCTTTGAACTTGCATAGGCCGTGGTGAAGAAATTGCCGCCGGTGGCCGTACCGGAACTGATGTTGATGATTGAACCGCCACCGACCTTGATCATTTCCGGTATGCCATGCTTGCACATCAGCATGATGCCACGGGCGTTGATGGCGAAAGTCTTGTCCCATAAATCGATATCCATGTCGGCGACCAGAAGATCGGCGCCCACGGCTGTCCGGGCGGCATTGTTGTCGATCACATCAAGCCGGCCGAACTTCTCGACGGTGAAGGCAATCAACGCCTTGACAGCGTCTTCGCTCGAAACATCGGTGACACAGGAGGCGACGTTATAGCCCTTGTCAGCAAGGGCGCGCGTTGTTGCGACAAGCTCGTCCTCCGCAACGTCGGCCAGCACCACGCTCGCCCCTTCCCGCGCCATAATCTCGGCCGTTTCCGAACCGATGTTGCCGGGGTTGGCCGCCCCGGTCACGATCGCCACCTTGCCGTTCAGTTCTCCACCCTGGGCGCTCATACGCTATCTCCTTTTGTGCCACTCCGGCATTCTATACGTGAAATCGACACATGGCCGCACCACGGCCATGATGTGGGAAACGACGAGCTATCGCGTTTGAATGCGCGGCGTCCTGTCCGGGGGGAGCGATCCTTGCATGCAGCCCCCCGATGAACCCGTCAGTCCCAGAGCACATGGAGTGCGTCCGGCCCCCGCAAATTCATGCCGCGGACGATCGGACGGGGATAGGCAGGATCAAACCTCAGATTGGGCAAATCGAGCATGGCATCAAGCGCCACTTCCAATTCGGCGAGGGCCAGATTCATGCCAAGGCACATGTGCGGCCCAAAGCCGAACGTCAGCAACGGCCGCATTGGCCGCTTCAGCCAAAGACGGTCAGGATCCTCATAGACGTCCGGGTCGCGATTGGCCGACGCGACTGAACATAGGATGCCTGTTCCCTTCGGAATGGAAACGCCGCCAATCTCCAGGTCACGCGCGGCGATCCGGGCGATCGAGGCGGTCGATGGGTCACGCCGCAAGGTTTCCATGACGGCCTTGGGAATCAGCGAGCGGTCCTGGCGCACTTCGTCGAGCACATCGGGATACTCAAGCAGTTGCACCATCATGTTGGCGAAGCTGCGCGTGGTCGTCTCCCCGGCTGCCAACAACAGCATGCGGACGATGTTGGCGATCTGTTCATCGGTGAAGCGGCTACCGTCATGTTCCACCTGCATAAGGTGACCGATGATATCTTCGCGTATCTCACCACGCGCACGATAGTCTTGCACGACCGGAAGAATCGCGTCGTACATGGACTGACCAGCTACCATCGATCGCGGCACGGTAATCGCCGCAACTTCTGGATCGACTTGCGGTGCCCCGACGACCTGGATCGCCCAGCTCGCCAGATTGGACAGCATATCGTCGTCGTGCGGAAAACCGAAATAGGCGTATGCCGAGCGAATGGGGAAAGGCAGGGCGAATTCGCGCACCAGATCCGCCTTGCCGTTCGGGCGCAGCTTGGCCATGAAATCATCCATCACCACAGGACGGATCATCGTGTCCATCTGCTTGCGGATTTCGCTCCGCGTGAATGGCTTCAAGAGCGTGCTGCGGAGCTTGGTGTGCTCCTCCCCGTCCATTGCCACGATCAGCAGATTGTCCACCGCATCGCCGAAACCGTCACCGAACAGATGGTTTTCCCAGTCCTTCGGGTTTTTCAGGACAGCGTGAACGTCATTGTAGCGAAAGAGCGTGACGACAGGCCGCCCGCACATCGTATAGTCGGCCTGGCTGACTGTCTTATACTGCTGTTGCAAGTCCCCGTGCATGACCGGACATTTGCCGCGCATTTCAGCGAGCATCGGGTGAATATCGACAGGCGATGTCCCGGTGTTGCTCCTGGTGACCATTTCATAGTCGGCGACCATCTGATCCAGGTGATCAATCTTGGTGCTATTCATGTCCTGCTCCACATTCTTCGCGTTATTTTGTACACCAACGTCTTCGCCGATAAGGATCGCAATCGGGCACAATTTTTATGTTTGCGAGGCGGGCAACCGTATGCGGACACCATCAAAACTGGCTGTCGCCCTTAGCTGGCAGCCCAGCCTGCTGTCGGCTGTCACATCAATCGCCCCTTCGAGCATTTCGGCTTCATCATCGCCAGGCTCGTCGATCTTGGCGCGCACGCCTTCGTCCAGATAACAATGGCATGTCGCACAGGCCAGTTCGCCGCCACATTCGCCCGTCATCCCAGGCACGCCATTGTCGAGCGCGGCCCTCAGCAACGTTGTCCCTTCCGCCACCTCGACCGGATATTCATTATTGTCGTGGCTGACAAAAACCATTCTCACCATTATTCAGTCCTTCTCACGCCTGCCAATGGAGCGGCAGCGACTTCAGCCCAAGCACAGTACCCGTTTCCCACTTCTCGCCGCCGCGGCTTTCATCGATGGCAAAGTCAGGGATGCGCTTGAGCCACTCCTCGACAAAGATACGCAGTTCGGCGCGGGCCAGAATGGCGCCTGGGCAGCGATGCGTGCCTTTGCCGAACGCCATGTGATCGGTCGGCTTGCGGTCGAGCTGTACCTCCAGAGCATTGTCCCAGCGCGATTCATCGATCCCATGGATCGGCGTCGGCAGCATGATGCGATCGCCCTGCTTCAACTGGACGCCGCCAAACTCGACGTCGCGCGTGACGAAGCGCGAAACGGTCGAGATCGCGTAACGACGCAGGACTTCCTCGATCATGTCGGGGATCTTCTCCGGGTGGGCGACAAGCAATTTCCGATGGTCCGGGTTCCGGGCAAGATGCCGCGCCGTCATGGCCATCATGCCGCCGACCGTATCGAG
Organism: Sphingobium cyanobacteriorum; assembly: GCF_030580935.1. Lineage (GTDB taxonomy): Bacteria > Pseudomonadota > Alphaproteobacteria > Sphingomonadales > Sphingomonadaceae > Sphingobium > Sphingobium cyanobacteriorum. The sequence continues at coordinate 99,900 of NZ_JAUQOM010000009.1, forward strand.
CCCTCCGAACAGGGCGGTCGTCATATAGCCGACCTGCTCCCCGATGGTGAGCTTTCGCCCGTCGATATCCATGGTGATGATGGCGCTCATCAGGTCATCGCCTGGGCTTTCGAGCCGCTCCACGACCTTCTGGTGCAAATAGGCGTTCATCGACCGCATGGCATCAAGCCGGGCCGCCTCGTCATGCGCCTTCAGTCCGGTATTGGCCAAGGCGATCAGAGTCTCGCGGTCCTCTGCCGGAAGGTTCACCATCCGCAGAAAGAGATCCATCGGCATCTTGAGCGAAAAGTCATGGACGAACTCGCAATGCCCTTGCACGACAATCTCGTCGACAAGCTGTGCCACAAGCTCCTTGGCGCTGGCTGCCAGCGCGATGACACCCTTTGGAGAAAGCGCCAGATTGAGGGGGCGTCGAAGCTGCTTGTGATAGGGGTCGTCCGCCTCGATCGGCAGCAAGTGCGGAACATCGTCCGGGGTCGGAGGCACGCCGATCTTGTGCGCGGAGCTGAACAGTTCCCAGTCCGGGAACGCATCCTCCAGCAAGCGGGCATCATTGATGACCCAATATCCACCGAAATGAGGCGTAAAAAACAGCGGAATGTCGTTATTGACGACTCGTGCCCAGTTCAGGTGGGCATCTTCATCTTCGGGTGAGAAGGTGAAATGATTGAAATCACGAACAAGGTCATCCGGGACATGCTCAGGGACATTGTTCTTCGAAACGACTTGGATTTCCACATTTCCCTCCTCGGAAGAACGCAGTTTTGCAGCGCTCCATTCTTGAATCACACACATTCGAAAGCCCGCGGGAGGCCAGCGCCGACCACGAATCAGAATGCGATGACCGAAGAAAAACTAGACATATTTCTCTAGAATGCAATAGCGTTCGAACCAGAGCGCGCGTCGGAGAATTGACGAGCAAGCCCAAGTCACCCCATGAGCGGGTCAGTTTGCGCGTGTCGGGAGTTGCGCGTACCGGGAGTGTGTATGATCATGTCGAAATTGCCGAAGCAAGATCGCGGGCATGAACGTCGGAACGACATTCTGGATGCGGCTGGCCGTATTCTGATCGAGCTTGGAGAGCAGGGCGTATCCATGCACGCGGTCGCCGCAAGCGCAGGCGCGTCCACCGGATCAATGTATCATTTTTTCCGCAATCGCGGCCAGTTGCTCGACGCTCTTTTCGAGCGCCATCTTGAGAGGATGAAGGCGTTTCTACCGCCCCATTCGCTTGATGCACCAGAGCCTTGGCGCGCCATGTCGGTTGATCAACTGATAGACGGCCTGTTCGGTCAGGCATTGGCCTATTTTGCGCGACATCCCGATGCGATCATCCTGGTCGCGACCAGAGACCTTAGCTTTCCCGCCTTCAAGGAGGTCGTCGCAACCGTACTGAAGCATCGCATGGACGCCAGGAAGGCAGAAGAAGTGGCAAAAATGCTCGTCGCTGTTTCGACGGGAACCTTGCAATATCTCCAGAAACAACCCACGCTTTCGCCCGATATTTTAATCAATCACATTCCGCGCGTACTGGCTTCCTACCTTTCCTCATGTGAGGCACAGCATTGCCTGCCCGATCAGCAGGAGCGCTGATTTTCAGGCCACGCGGGACGGGCGCTCCTGCCGCTAGACTATATCATATTCAGATCACCGGACTTCGCCGCTTTCGCCTGTCGCATGCGCATGAGCGGCCAGCGTGTATACCGTCAGCCAGGGATGAGCGGCACTATTCGGCCTGCCCTTCCCCGGACACGCAATGCCACGCTGCAAATGGCTGGGATCAGAATGATCCGGCCAGCAAACGGATAGCAAGCCCCATGCATTCTCGACGCCCGGATCTGCATTTGCCCAATCCGACCCCGGCATAGATCCGCGCCACCGCCGCTGTGACCGCGTATCTGCGCTGCGTTGCATGGGACTGCCTATCCCCGTCGCTCGCAAGGACGGAGTGGAGCAATCTGGCGTCATCCCGCTCTGACCTGTTTTCATCTGGGCGAACGGGATGCGCCGGGCCGTCCCACCCGTGAGGGCGCTCGATATGTTCGGCGGGCGTCCGGCACTGCGATCGGGGGGAGAGCGTCGCGACGGACAGCGTCGGCCTTTGTGGGACGGATCAGCCCCCTGTCGCGGCGGAAGGCGCGCCAGCGCTCAGGATGCTGGAGCGACCGGACCATCCGGCATTGGAGCGGCCGGCATTGGAGCGGCCGGCATCGGAACATCCGGCATTGGAACAGCCGGCGGCGCGGCAATCTGCGTTACAACATCCGCACCGGGCATGTCCCAACGAGTCATCACGGTGCCGGAGCAGGCATAGGTTGCCGCATTGAGGATCTTGGCAGGCTTCAGCGCCTTGGCAAGATCGGCCTGCTGCCCGGCCAGTGCCTGTCGCGCATCCTCTGGATGGAACGCATAGGCGGTCCCGGAAAATTTCGTTCCGTCGGCAGTTCTGGCTCCAGCGACCGGAATGAAATCGCCGATATAGGCCACATCACCTTCAGCGACATGGAATGTCGGTGCGCCAAAACAATTGGAGCCTCCCATCGGGAGCATCAATCCCGTGTCGGAAATGACGTAATCGCCAGCGGTCAACCTGACAACCTGCACTTCATAGGGCGCTTTGCCCTTCGAACTGTCCGCCACTGTTAGATAGGTGGTCTTGTCGCCCTTTTTCTTCCAGTCCTTGGGCTGGTAGACGAGATCGCGACCAGCGGGATCATAGCGCGCAAATTGCACAAAGGCATGTCCGCTAAACGGTTTGATGCTGCGGCGATAGGCAATGACGACCGCGCCCTCCCCCGGCGCCAAGACGAATGGCACGGTCGGATCGACCTTCTTGCCGAGGAAAAGCGTAGATGGCCCAGCCAATGGCCCATCGAGCGCGAAAGACGGATCGTTGGGTGGCGTGAAGCTGGTTCGCGTCGTGACTTCGCCCTGCACTTCGGTCGCGCCGACGATGCCATTGAAATAGGAGTTGCGATCAGCTTCGCCGAGGGCGGCGACACGAGCGGCTTCCTGCGCCGGCAATTCCACCTGACGCCAGCCCCGGATCAGCAGGCAGTTGCGCCGGTTGGCGCGCCGCTGTTCGCCTTCGATGATGGCGCCGGCAATCAGGCCGCCCAGACCGGCACCCACCCCCGCCGCCAAGGGCGAGATGACTGCCGGATTATAATAATAGGGCACGGTGCCGGATGGCGTGCGCGAACCGCGTGCGATGAGACGACAATCCTGCCATGCCGCATCATAGTCGGCCCGCGTCGCGCCCGGCTTGTTGTAGAAGCGGCTGCCGTTAAGGTCGCGCGCAGAATCGCGCGCGATCTCCTCCGGGCTATCCTTGGGATCTGCCGGCGGGGTCTGCGACACGGGCGTCGCGGCCTCGCCGCCGACCGGAACCATCATCATTCCCTGAGCAAGGAGCGATTCACACGGCAAGGCGACCGCCAGAAGAATGGCGGCAATGGAATGACAACGCACGAAAAACTCTCCCCCGAATCCAACCCCGTGCATCTGCATAATGGGCCAGACGCGCAGGGCAAGCCGGGATCGAAACGATCAGTCGTGGTCGCGTCCCCCAGCCCCCATATAGAGTTCGCTGCCCTTTTCCTTGAACAGGCGGCTCATCTCTTCCATGCCCTTGAGCGCGGCCGCCTTGCTGGCCGCCGCCGTCTCCGCGCCGGTCAGGCCCGCTTCCACGAAACCGTCCGCCGGCTGGTTCTTCTTCGCGGCGAAGTCGCGCACTTCCTGCGTGATCTTCATCGAGCAGAATTTGGGACCGCACATGGAGCAGAAATGCGCGCTCTTGGCGCCCTCGGCCGGGAGCGTCTGGTCGTGATATTGCTCCGCGGTTTCGGGATCGAGGCTGAGGTTGAACTGGTCGCGCCAGCGGAATTCGAAGCGGGCGCGGCTCAGCGCATCGTCGCGGACCTGCGCGGCGGGATGGCCCTTGGCGAGGTCAGCGGCATGGGCGGCGAGCTTGTAGGTGACGACGCCGACCTTCACATCGTCGCGGTCGGGCAGGCCCAGATGCTCCTTGGGCGTGACGTAGCAGAGCATCGCCGTGCCATACCAGCCGATCTGCGCCGCGCCGATGCCCGACGTGATATGGTCGTAACCCGGCGCGATATCCGTGGTGAGCGGCCCCAAGGTATAGAAGGGCGCTTCGCCGCAGACCTGGAGCTGCTTTTCCATATTTTCCTTGATCTTGTGCATGGGCACATGGCCCGGCCCTTCGATCATCACCTGCACATCCTGTTTCCAGGCGCGGTGGGTCAGTTCGCCCAGCGTGTAGAGTTCGCTGAACTGCGCTTCGTCATTGGCGTCCGCGATCGATCCGGGGCGCAGGCCGTCGCCCAGGGAGTAGGCGATATCGTACGCCTTCATGATCTCCGTGATCTCGTCGAAATGGTCGTAGAGGAAGGATTCCCTGTGATGGGCCAGGCACCATTTCGCCATGATCGACCCGCCGCGCGACACGATGCCGGTGACGCGCCTGGCCGCCATCGGGATATAGGCCAGGCGCACGCCGGCATGGATGGTGAAATAATCGACGCCCTGTTCCGCCTGCTCGATCAGCGTGTCGCGGAAAATCTCCCAGGTCAGGTCCTCGGCGATGCCGCCGACCTTCTCCAGCGCCTGATAGATGGGCACGGTGCCGATCGGGACCGGCGAATTGCGCAATATCCATTCGCGCGTGTCATGAATGTTGCGGCCGGTGCTGAGGTCCATCACCGTGTCCGCGCCCCAGCGGATCGACCAGACCAGCTTGTCGACTTCGCTCGCCACATCGCTGGCGACGGCGCTGTTGCCGATATTGGCGTTGATCTTGACCAGGAAATTGCGACCGATCGCCATCGGTTCGGATTCGGGGTGGTTGATGTTGGACGGGATGATGGCGCGGCCGCGTGCCACTTCATCGCGGACGAACTCCGGGGTCACATAGTCCGGGATGGACGCGCCGAAACTTTCGCCGTCGCGGACATAGGAAGCGAGCCGGGCGCGGCCGAGATTTTCGCGTTCCGCGACATATTCCATTTCCGGGGTGATGATGCCGCGGCGGGCATAGTGCATCTGGCTGACATTGGCGCCGGCCCTGGCGCGCAGCGGGCGCTTGACGAGGTTCGGGAAGGGCTGGACCCCGGCTGAGCGGTCCGGTCCTTTCAGGCCATTATCCTCCGGCTTGATTTCGCGCGCGTCATATTCCTCGACATCGCCGCGCGCCATGATCCAGTCGCGGCGCAGCGCCGGAAGGCCGGCCATGATGTCGATGCGGGCGTCGGGATCGGTATAGGGACCGGACGTGTCATAGACGCGCACCGGCGGCTCGCCGCTGGAGGGTTCCAGATGAATTTCGCGCATCGCGACTTTCAGGGGGCCGACATGGATCTTCTTCGACCCGCGAATGGGTCCGGTGGTGACGCGCATCTCGGTGCGGGCGGGGACATCGGCCATGACTATACCTTTCAGACGGAAATGGTGGCGCGGCCGGTCAGGCCGGCGCAGAACAGGGGGATGGTGAAGAGGCCCGTTGCCTGGACGAGGCGCAGGGTCGGAAGGAACATCATGTCCATGGGGCTTGCCGTCCTCCTTTCGCCTCTTGGTCAGGGCGGAGAGCGGGCGCGGATGGCCTTTCAAGGCGCCAGCCGTTCCCTCCCTACGCCGGTCTTATCCGGATCAGGTTCAGCGGGTCGCGGCCACATCAGCCGCCTCTCAACCGTCTGTGGACGGTCCCCCGGGGATCGGGATGCGATAGCGCAAGCAGGGGAAGAGGGAAAGCCCCTTGCGACCGCCGCCTGATGACAGCCGATCCATCCATCCCGCGCGCGCCTGTCGGCCGGCTGAACGGCAGGTTTTGTTCCGTTCATGCAACATCCCCCGACACCGCGGGTTATAGCGTCATGACAGTCCGAACGTCAGAACAAGAAGAAGGAAGCCGATCATGAAGATGATGTTCAAACAGGCGATGACCGCCATGTCCCTGGGGGCCATGGCCCTGACCGGCATCGCCGCCACGCCCGCACTGGCGCAGCCTGGCCATGGCAATCGCGAATATCGCCGCGATGTGCATGAAGCCCGCCGCGACTATCAGCGTGAAGTGCGCGAAGCCCGCAAGGAATATCAGCGCGATGTGCGCGAAGCCCGGCAGGACCGTCGCCAGGATGCGCGCCGGGACTGGCGCGATGACCGGCGCGACTATCGCCGCCCGACGCCGCGCACCGTCTATGCCTATGACTATAACCGGCCCGACCCCCGTTATGGCCGCTATTATCAGCCCAACCGCTATTATCGCACCGGCTATGCGCCGATCCGCGTCGATCGCCGCACCCGCATCTATCGCGGCTATGACGACCGCTATTATTGCCGCCGTTCGGACGGCACCACCGGCCTGATCGTCGGCGCGGCGCTGGGCGGCCTGCTGGGCAGCCAGATCGATCGCGGCCAGTCGAATGTCGCGGGCATCCTGATCGGTGGTGGCGCGGGCGCGCTGCTGGGCCGTGAAATCGATCGTGGCGGGGTAAGCTGCCGCTAACCGCTAACACCAGGGATGGCGGCTGCCGTCCCAGTGCCGGGCCAGTCCTTCGGCGACCAGTCGGTCCCCGATCGACTGGCCTTCGCGCGTCACGATGCGCAGGGTGCGGCCATAGCGATCGGTATCGCGATCGCCGCTCTCCAGCGAAAATGGGCCGTCATTCATCAGCGTCTGCAAGCGCTGCGTCGCCTGCGCCCCCAATGCCCCTTCCGCCGCGCAGCGCGGGCCATGGGTTTCGGGCGTATCGATGTCGGCGATCCGGTATGTCTCGCCCCGGAACCGGAATGTGTCGCCATCCACCACGCAGTTGGCACCGCCGCCATCGTGGCAATAGCCAAAATCGGCGGACAGTTGATCGACAGGCCGATGATCGGCGGGCACGCTCTGCATCGGCGTGTCGATCCGTGGCAGCCCGATCCGCGCCATCCAGCCCGGCCCATACCAGCCCAGCAGCAATCCCAGGCACAGGCAATAGACCAGCGCGGGTCCGCTGATCCCGTTCCGCCGCCTTGGCCGCTGAAAGCGCGCGACATTGCCGGCCCGCCGCGCCTCCGCCCGCCAGGCATGCTCCACCTTGTCCCTGCGCGATCCGTGCGCGCGGCCATGCCCCTGTCTGCCCATATGTCTGCCCATGCCGCCGCTCTAGCGGCGCACCGGCAAACAGTGCGTTAAAGCCGCACCAGCTTATCCCCGATCCGGCGCATCCGCGTTTTGACCGATATCAATGCCGCGCTTTTGCGTTCCGCCATGCTGGGCGGGACCATCCGAAATGGAGCCTGTAACCATGAACGCCGCCGCGCCGCCCAGCCCCTATGCCCGCATCGGCGGCGAGCCGGTCGTGCGCGCGCTCGCCAACCGCTTCTATGACCTGATCGAACAGGACCCGTCCTATGCCGGCCTGCGCGCCATCCACGCCGCCGATCTCGGCCCGGTGCGCCATGGCCTCACCCGTTTCCTGAGCGGCTGGCTCGGCGGCCCGCGCGACTGGTTCGAACGCGGCCCCTGCATCATGTCGCTGCACCGCGCCTTCCCGATCACGCCCGCGCTGGCCGATCAATGGGCGACCGCCATGGCCTGCGCCATTGCCGGGGACGACATGCTCGACCCGCGGATCGGCGACGCCATGGCCGAAGCGCTGGGCCATATGGCGCGCGGCATGATCAATTTCGGGTTGCAGACCGGCGACAGCGCCGCCGCTTAATCCTCGTCCTCATCGTCGGACTGGCCGTAGGCGTCGGCTTCGTCATCCATCGACGGCTCGCCGGCATAGGCATCCATGTCGATCCGGCCGGATCGGTTCATCGCCTCCATCTTCTCGACCAGATCCTCGGTATCATCGGGGATGATCTGCGCCGGATTGGACCGCCCGCCCCGTTCGCTGTCCTCGCTCAGGTCGGTCGACCGCGCCCGCGCATCGTCCGCGACATCCTGCGCCTGCGTGCCGGCATCGGCCTGCTCGCTATTCTCTTCCATCTCATGGTCGGGTGCGGGGCGGTCCATAGTCTTTCTCCGATGACGGGCTGATCCCCCTCCAACGGCTCGCGCGTGCGCCTGTTCCGGGCGCTGTTCGGGCAAAAGCGCTGGACAGGCCGTGCGTCAGGGCGCAAAGGCGCGGATGATCCTTTCGCACTGCAACAGGAATCCCCTCATGTCCCGCCAGCTCATTTCCTCCGGCTCGCCTTTCGAGGCGCAGGTCGGCTATTCGCGCGCCGTCGTCCAGGGCGACTGGTGCTTCGTCGCCGGCACCACCGGCACCGATCCCGAAACCAAGACGATGCCCGACAGCGTGGTGGAGCAGGGCCGCAACGCGCTCAAGGTGATCGGCAGGGCGCTGGAGGAAGCCGGCTTTTCCTTCGCCGACGTGGTGCGCGTGACCTATTATATCACCGACGCGGCCTATTGGGACGTGATGGGCGACATTGCAGGCCCGACATTCGGCGATATCCGCCCGGCCGCCAGTTGCGTGGTCGCGGGCCTCGTCAAGCCGGACATGAAGATCGAAATCGAAGTCACCGCCTTCAAAGGGTAACAGGAGCACCGCATCATGATTACCATGTATGGCATCAAGAATTGCGACACGATCAAGAAGGCCCGCAACTGGCTGGACAATGAACGGGTCAGCTATAATTTCCACGATTACAAGGTCGCCGGCGTCGACAAGGGCAAGCTGGAGGAATGGGTGATGGAACATGGCTGGGAAACCATTCTCAACCGTTCCGGCACCACCTTCAAGGCGCTGGATGCCGGGGACAAGGCGCATATCGACGCGGACAAGGCGATCCTCCTGATGATCACCAACCCCTCGATGATCAAGCGCCCGATCCTCGACACCGGCCGCGAAACCATCGTCGGTTTCAAGGCGACCACCTATGAAAATGCGCTGCAAGGCGTGAAGGCGTGATCGGACGGGGGCTGGAGCGCATCGGGCGGCTGTTGCTGCTGATGGGCCTCATCCCCCTTTCCACCGCCCCTGCGGCCATGGCGTCCGAACCGATCCTGATCGCCCATCGCGGCGCCAGCGGCGAACGGCCCGAACATACGCTGGCCAGCTATGAACGCGCGATCGACCAGGGCGCCGACTATGTCGAGCCGGACCTGGTGCTGACGAAGGACGGCGTCCTTGTCGCCCGGCATGAAAATGAGATCAGCGGCACGACCGATGTTGCCGATCATCCCGCATTCGCCGACCGCAAGACCACGAAAAAGATCGACGGCGTCGAAATGGCGGGTTGGTTTACCGAGGATTTCACCCTCGCCGAACTGCGCACGCTCCACGCCCGCGAGCGGCTGCCCGACCTGCGCCCGGCCAACCGGCGCTTCAACGACCTCTATCAGATTCCGACCTTCGAAGAGATTTTGAAGCTGGTCCGCGCCAAGGAAGCGGAAACGGGACGCCGCATCGGCCTCTATCCCGAAACCAAGCATCCCGGCTATTTCGCGAAGATCGGCCTGCCGCATCAGGCGGCCCTGCTCGACCTGCTCGGCCGCTACGGTTATCAGAGCGAGGCCGACCCGGTGTTCATCCAGTCGTTCGAGGTCGGCAATCTCAAGGCCCTGCGCGCCGCCACCCGCCTGCGCCTGATCCAGCTCGTCGATGCCGATGGCGGCCCCGCCGACCTGCCCGGCACGACCTATGCCGACATGCTGACGGTGCAGGGGCTGTCCGACATTGCCGCCTATGCCGACGGCATCGGCCCGTCCGCCGCGCAGATCATCGCGCCCGAAGGCCCGACCGCGCTGGTCGGCCGCGCCCATGATGCGGGGTTGCAGGTGCATGTCTGGACGCTGCGGATGGAAAACAGCTTCCTGCCGCCCCAATATCAACGCGCCGACGACCCGCAGGGCCGGGGCGACTTTGCCGCATGGGTCCGCGCGATCGTCGCCGCCGGGGTCGATGGCCTGTTCACCGATTTTCCGGGCCAGGCGAAGGCCGCTCTGGAGCCGGCCCGCTGATCAGCCAGCCATGGTCCCAGGCGGGAACATGGTGATCTGCACTCCATCGACTCCCGCGCGAAAACTTCTTTCTCTTCCGCCCGGCCTGACTTGCCAAAGCCGGCGCGGGCGCGAATAACGGTTGCATGCTGTCCCAAAAGACCCGTTACGCCATCCGCGCGCTTCAGCATCTCGCCGACCGCTACCGCCAGGGTCCGGTCCCCCTGAACGAGATCGCGACGCGCCAGAATATTCCGGCCAAATTCCTGACCGTGATCCTGTCCGAATTGTCGCGCGAAGGGCTGGTCGCGACCCAGCGGGGCCGGGACGGCGGCTATTGGCTGGCGCTTGCGCCGGTGGACATCAGCTATGGCGACATCGTCCGGCTGACCCGCGGTTCGCTCGCGCTCACGCCCTGCGCCAGCCGCTTCGCCCATGAAAGCTGCACCAACTGCCTGCCCGAATCGGAATGCCGGCTGCATCGGGTTATGCTGCGCGTGCGCGACGAAACCGCCAAGGTGCTGGACAGCATCAGCCTGGCGGAACCGTTCGCCGCGATGGACGAAGCCTGAGCCTTGCGCCGGGCGCGCGGCTTCGCCACATCAGCATCATGACAACCCCGCCGCTCAAAGCCATCCTCATCCCCGTCACCCCGTTGCAGCAGAACTGCACGCTCTTCTGGTGCACGCAAACCATGCGCGGCGCTTTTGTCGATCCGGGCGGCGACCTTCCGGTGCTCAGGAAGGCGGCGGCCGATCAGGGCGTCACGATCGAGAAGATTCTCGTCACCCACGGTCATATCGACCATTGCGGGCAGGCGGGCGTGCTGGCCCGCGACCTCGCTGTGCCCATCGAGGGACCGCATGAGGATGACCGCTTCTGGATCGATCGGCTGTCGCAGGATGGCGAGCGCTGGGGCCTGCCGGGCGAGAGTTTCGAGCCGGACCGCTGGCTGGGCGATGGCGACCGGGTGACGGTCGGCCAGCTCACCCTGGATGTCTATCACTGCCCCGGCCACACGCCCGGCCATGTCGTCTTTCACCACGCGCCCAGCAAGCTCGCCATCGTGGGCGACGTGCTGTTCCAGGGATCGATCGGCCGCACCGACTTCCCGCGGGGCAATCATCAGCATCTGGTCGACGCGATCACCGGCAAGCTGTGGCCGCTGGGCGGGGACACCGCCTTCGTCCCCGGCCATGGCCAGATGAGCAATTTCGCCCATGAACGCCGCACCAACCCCTTCGTCGCCGATTCGGTGCTGGCGGGGTAGTTACACCTGCGCCGCCAGCACCGGCGGCGCGGGCAGTGCGCGGGTTCCGGCATAGGCCGCCATCAGCGCCGCGATGGCCAGCGCGACCATCACGCCCCAGGTCAGCATCATGCCGCCCGCGCGCCATATGGTCGGCTGGTCCGCATCCATCCCGAACCCATGGGCGACCCGCGCCAGCACATAGGCCAGCGCGCCGATCCACAGCCAGAGCGACGCGCCCAGCGCCATTTCGACCAGCGCGAAGAGAATCAGGACGATCGGCGTATATTCGATATAATTGGCGTGCGCCCGCATCCGCCGCGCCAGCAGCACATGGCCGGCATCGCCGTGCAGAATCTTGTCCTTGATACGGAAACGCGCGCAGCGAATCGCCAGCCACAAGTTCAACAAAGCGCAGGCAGCGGCGAATGTCAGCGTGATCGGCAGCACCATGGTCAAATCCCCCTTATCCGGCGCTTGCCACCCTAAAGCACCGGGCGAAAGGGGCAAGAAGCACTTGCGCCTCCGACAAAAAGCGCTATAGGCGCAGGGCTTCGCGATCACCCGGGCCGCATGGGTCTGCGGCGCCGTTGGCGTCGGCAGCTTTTCGGATACCGGCCAGTCGCACAACCTGATTAGTATATGGAATAAGGTGCCGACATGGCTGTCCCCAAGCGCAAGACTTCTCCTTCCAAGCGCGGCATGCGTCGCAGCCATGATTCGCTGCGCGTCGAAGCATTCAACGAATGCTCCAACTGCGGTGAACTGAAGCGCCCACACAATCTGTGCGACGCCTGCGGTCACTATAACGGCCGCGAAATCCTCGCCGTCGGGGCGTAAGCCTTTTTCTCTACTCCGCAAAGGGGTGAACTAAAGTGTCAGGCCAACCGCGAATCGCAATCGACGCGATGGGCGGGGACGAAGGCGTGCGCGTGATGATGGCTGGGGCCGCGCTGGCCCGCCGCCGCCATGATGGCCTGCGCTTCACCCTGTTCGGCGACGAGGAGCGGATCAAGGCGGCGCTCGACCATCACCCCAATTTGCGGGCGGCGTCGGACATCGTCCATGCCGATACGGTCGTCGACGGATCGGACAAGCCGAGCGTCGCGATTCGCAAGAAAAGCAGTTCCATGGCCATGGCCATCGCCGCCGTGAAGGCCGGCGATGCCGGGGCAGCCGTCTCCGCCGGCAATACCGGCGCGCTGATGGCGATGGCCAAGCTGGCGCTGCGCACCATGCCGGGCGTCGATCGCCCCGCGCTCGCCGCGCTGCTGCCCACGCTGGGCGACAATGACGTGGTCATGCTGGACCTGGGCGCCAACACCGAATGCGACGCCCGCAACCTCGTCCAGTTCGCGGTGATGGGCGCGGCCTATTCGCGCATCGCCTTCGACCTCGACCGGCCGCGCGTGCGCCTGCTCAATATCGGCACCGAGGAACTGAAGGGCACCGACCAGATTCGCGACGCCGCCGCCGCCCTGCGCGCCGCCAGCAACCTGCCGCTGCAATTTGACGGCTTCACCGAAGGCGACAAGATCGCGCGCGGCGACGCCGACGTGATCGTGTGCGACGGTTTTTCCGGCAATGTCGCGCTCAAGACGGCGGAGGGCACCGCCCGCTTCGTCACCGATGTGCTGCGCAAGGCGTTCACCAGTTCGATCCGGTCCAAGATCGGCTTCCTCATTTCGAAGCCGGCCATGTACATGCTCAAACATCATCTCGACCCCAACAACCATAATGGCGCAGTCTTTCTGGGCCTGAATGGCGTGGTGGTGAAAAGCCATGGCAGCGCCGATGAAAAGGGCGTGGCCAACGCCGTCCATGTCGCCGCGCGGTTGCTGGAGGAGGATATCACCCGGCGCATCGCCGCCGACATGGCCAGTGTCCAGTCGCTGTCCGACGCCGCATCCAAGCTGGAGCAGCCCGTCAAGTGATCCGCCGGTCCATTTTGCTCGGCACGGGTTCCGCCCTGCCCGTCCGCGCGGTCAGCAATGCCGAACTGGCGCAGACTGTCGACACCAGCGACGAATGGATTGTCGAGCGCACCGGCATCCGCAACCGCCATATCGCCGGCGACGGCGAAACCACCGCCACGCTGGCGACGCAGGCCGCGCAAGAGGCGCTGGCGGCGGCGGGCCTCGCCGCGCAGGACATCGACCTCATCATCCTGGCGACCGCGACCCCGGACCAGACCTTTCCCGCCGCCGCGACCAAGGTGCAGGCGGCGCTCGGCATCGACGACTGTGTCGCCTTTGACGTGGCGGCGGTCTGCTCCGGCTTCCTCTATGCCCTGACCGTCGCCGACAGCATGATCCGGTCGGGCGCTGCCCAGCGCGCGCTGGTGATCGGGTCGGAAACCTTCAGCCGCATCCTCGACTGGGACGACCGCGCCACCTGCGTCCTGTTCGGCGACGGGGCCGGAGCGGTCGTGCTGGGCGCGCAGGAGAGCGAGGATGGCCAGCGCGGCATCCTCGCCGCCAAACTCCATGCCGATGGCCGCCACAACCAGTTGCTCTATGTCGATGGCGGCCCGTCCACGACCCAGACGGTGGGCAAATTGCGCATGAAGGGGCAGGAAGTGTTCCGCCATGCGGTGGTGAACCTCGCCTCGGTGCTCAGGGAAGTGATGGAACTGGCGAAGCTGACCCCGGCCGACATTGACTGGCTGGTGCCGCACCAGGCCAATGCCCGCATCCTCGACGCGACCGCGCGCAAGCTCAAATTGTCGCCCGACCGGGTGGTGGTGACGGTCGATCGCCACGCCAACACGTCGGCCGCCTCGGTCCCGCTGGCGCTCGACGTTGCCATGCGCGACGGGCGGATCAAGCCCGGCGACCTCGTCGTGCTGGAAGCGATGGGCGGCGGCTTCACCTGGGGCGCCTGCGTCCTTCGGGTTTAACCTGTAGCAAGTGCTTGCCAAAGCAGCGCGAATCGCTCACATTTCAAAATGGTCATCCGGGGAGAGGATGACTGGATCAGAAAGTGGGGAATGCGATGAGCGGCAGTGGCACCTTGACGCGCGCGGATCTGGCGGAAAGCGTCAACCGGCATGTCGGCCTGTCGCGGGCGGAGGCCGCCGCGCTGGTCGAATCGATCCTCGAACATATGTCGTCGGCGCTGGAACGCGGCGAAAATGTGAAGATTTCGAGCTTCGGCACCTTCGTCCTGCGCGACAAGACGCAGCGCATGGGCCGCAATCCCAAAACCGGCGTCGAAGTGCCGATCGAACCGCGCCGGGTGCTGACCTTCCGCGCCAGCCAGACGATGCGGGACCGCGTCGCCTCGATCTGATACGGCAGCGCGCTTTTCCAATATTACCATATCGTTACTCTTGTTGACCTTTGGTCCGCTATGGGTGCAACATCGGTGCCATGGAAAAGGAAGAGGGTGCATTTCTGACCATCAGCGAGCTGGCCGGCGAGCTTGGTCTTCCCCAGCATATATTGCGCTATTGGGAAACGCGCTTTCCCCAATTGCGTCCGCTGCAAAGGTCCGGGAACCGGCGCTATTATCGCCCCGGCGACGTGGCTCTGGCGCGTCACATCCACCGGCTTCTCAATGTCGAGGGGTTTACCGTGAAGGGCGCGCAAAAGGCGCTGGGCGAAGCGCGGCGCGCGGCAACGCCCGCTCCCCCGCCTCCCGTCGATGCGCCGCTGAGCGACGCTGCGCTGCTGGCCCGTCTCGAAACCATTCGCGCCGACCTGGCGCGCGCGATCGGCGCCTGATCGCGCGCCTTACGGCCTGGGCGTGCGATAGGGGATGAAGTCGCCCAGGGCACAGGCGCCGGTCTGCATCCCCGTCTGGAGATTGGCGGTCGTGGTGAAATCACCCCGGCACATCTGCGCCCCGAAACTGCGTACGATCATCGTGTCGCCATAGGTCAGGCCGCTGCAACTGCCGATCAGTTCATTCTTGTACACCAGCTTCCGGCTGACCTTGTAAAGCAGCACATTGCCGCTGATGACCGTCAGGCTGGTCTGCGGCGCGCGGTTGATGCAACTGACCTTCTCGCCCGCCACCTTGCCGGCCAGCGCCTTGTCCAGTTCGGCTGCCTGTCTGTCGGTCAATGGCCGGGGTTGGTAGCTGCCCGTACAGGCCACCAGCAGCAAAGACGGCAATAGCATCCAGGCGCGCATCGTCACTCTCCGCTTCGTCATGGTCACAGGACGGCACCATAGGGCAAAAACCGTCAGGCCGCATCCTTTGCCGCGCGCCGCGCCGCCAGTTCGCCCACGTCGCGGGCGCGCATGAAGATGTTGGTCGCCCGCTCCGCGCCGATGCTGGTCGGCACCGTCGCCTCGCCCCGCGCGCGCGCCGCCTCGACCGCCGCGACCCGCGCCACCAGCGCTTCATTGTCCGGTTCGACGGTCAGGGCGAAACGGCCGTTGGAGAGCGTATATTCATGCGCGCAATAGACCCTCACATCGTCGGGCAGCGCCGCCAGCCGCGCCATGTTGGCGAACATCTGCGCCGCCGTCCCCTCGAACAGCCGGCCGCAGCCCATCGCGAACAGGGTATCGCCGACGAAAATCATGGCATCACCGGCCAGATGATAGGCGATATGCCCGGCCGTATGGGCGGGCACGGCCATCACCTGCGCGACATGATCGCCGATCCGCACCCTGTCGCCTTCGCCCACGGTCCGGTCGAGCGTGCCGATCTTGTCCGCCTCCGCCGCCGGTCCGGTGATCAGGCAGCCGGTCGCCGCCTTGATCGCCGCATTGCCGCCGACATGATCGCCATGCCAATGGGTGTTCCAGATCTGGCCGATGGTCCAGCCGCGCGCGGTCGCGGCCGCCAGCACCGGATCGGCTACCGCCGGGTCGATCGCCACCGTTTCGCCGCTGGCGTCGTCATGCAGCAGCCAGACATAATTGTCGTGGAGCACGGGGATGCGGACGACCTCCAGCATGGCTTACCAGGTCCCGATATTGGGCATCGACGCCCAGGGTTCGGCCGGCGCCAGCCGCCCGTCCTGCAACAGTTCGATCGAAATATTGTCGGGCGTCCGCACGAACGCCATATGCCCATCGCGCGGCGGGCGGTTGATCGTCACGCCCGCGTCCATCAGTCGCTGGCACGTCTCATAGATATTCTCGACCTGATAGGCGAGATGGCCGAAATTGCGTCCGCCATCATAGGTTTCGGCCGGGCTGCCATCGCGCGGCGGCCAGTTGTAGGTCAGTTCGACCTGCGAATCCTCATCCCCCGGCGCGGCCAGGTAAACCAAGGTGAAGCGGCCCTGTTCGCTGTCGAAACGCTTGACCTCTTTCAGCCCCAGCAGTTCGAAAAAGGCTTTGCTCTTGTCCACGTCGGTCACGCGGATCATGCTGTGCAGATATTTGGGCAAGGTCATTCTCCGTTCGTCGCCATAAAGCAACGGTTCATCTCAGGAGTGGCAGATACCAGCCCAAGATAAGGTCGCGTACCCCCGGACGAAAGAGGAAAGCGGAATATGGACAACAGGGACAGGATTTTACTGGGCAGCGCGGCGCTGCTCGCCTTTGGTCTCATAACCGGCGGCTATCTGCTGGGCGACGGGCTGACGAGAGCCAAGGCGGCCGATCGCTCGGTCACGGTGCGCGGCCTGGCGGAAAAGGATGTCACCGCCGACTTGGCCACCTGGTCGATCAGCTATGCCGCCACCGGCTTCGACCTGCCCACCGTCCGCGCCGAAATAGACAATAATACCAAGGAGTTACAGGCATATTTCAGGAGCATCGGCTTCCCCGCCGACGCCCTGACGCCGGTGGGGGCGGGGGTGAACCAATATCTCAACAATGGCGTCAACACGATCACAATCACCCAGCGGATGCTGCTGCGCACCACCGACATCGCCCGCGCGCAAAAGGCGGTGGCGCAACAGTTCGACCTCGTCCGGCGCGGCGTCACGCTTCAGGAAGGGTCGGGCATGAAATACAGCTTCACCAGGCTGAACGACGTCAAGCCGACGATGGTGGCCGCCGCCACCCGCGACGCCCGCGCCGCCGCCGAACAGTTCGCCAAGGATTCAGGCGCGGGCGTGGGTGGCATCAAGAGCGCGACCCAGGGCTATTTCTCGATCGACGCCCGCGACGGCGAGGGCGGCGACGGTGGCAGCGACACCCCGTACAAGAAGGTGCGCGTCGTCACGACGGTCGATTTCTATCTGAAATAGCTGTCCACTTCGCTGTATCAGTTGGCGGCGGGCAATCGCGTCAGATTGTCCGCCGCCCCCTTCCCCGCGGGCGACTCCGGCGCCAGCCTGACCGCGCGCTGCCAGGCGGATCGTGCAATGTCGGCATGATCGGTCAGCACCGCGATATTGCCTTCCTCCAGCGCCACGGAGGCGTCATCGGGCGACAATTGCACCGCGCGGGCAATATGCGCCTGCGCCAGCTTCAACGCGCCCGACCGCCGCGCCAGCGTGGCCGACAGCAGCCAGCCCAGCGGGTCTTGGGGCGCCTGGGTCAGCGCGATGTCGATCGAATCGCGCGCCGCCGCTATCTCGCCCAGCGCGACCAGCGCCCGCGCCCGGTCCAGATGCACCTCCCCCTTTTCCAGTCCGTCGGGCAGGCCGCGCGCCAGCGCCGCGTCGAAATCATTGCGCGCCTTGGGCAGGTCGCCACCCGCCAGCGCCGCATTGCCCGCCTGCGCCCACAGCCGCGCGCTCTGCACCATCTCGCCGCCACGCTCGGCCTCCTCGGCCGCCTGCTCTAACGCGACGATGGCGGGCACCCAGCGTTCGGCCCGCGCATAGGCGAAGCCCAGGCAATGGCGCGCGTAGAAGCTGCCGCCTTCGATCCGCCATTTCTGCGCAAAGCCGATGCCCTCCTCCGGCGACCGCAGCGCGGCGTCCAGGCAGGCCTGGAAGGGGACGGCATATTTGGCAGGGACCGGGATTTTGCCATCCTCGCGCGCGGGCGCGCTGGCGGCGGGGGCAGGCGTGGCCCCTACGGCGGCGGCCCGTTCCTCCTGCTTGCGCTGGCGGCTGCGGTTCATCACCGCCTCGACCTCCGGGTCGAGTGTCTGGAGCAGGACGGACAAGAAAAAAGGCATCAGAGGGCATCCAGCAAGGTGGCGACGGTGCGGATCAGCAAGGCAATGTCGGCATCACGCGACAGGCGATGGTCGCCGTCCTTAATCAGCAGCGTCTGCACATCGGATGAACGCAGCCGCGCCGCCGTGCGCAGCGCGATCTCCCAGGGCACATCGGCGTCCGCCTGGCCATGGAGCAGCCGCACCGGGCAATCGATCCCGATCTCGCCCTCCAGCAAGCGCAGCGCCTGCCCCGACTGCCAGAAGGCCAGCGTCGTCACATAGGGCTGGTCGTCATAGGGCGTCGGCTCCTCGATCCGCCCTTCCGTCGCCAGCAGCGCCTTGTCGGCATCGGTAAAGCCCCACTCGGTAAAATCCGGCGCGGCGGCGATGCCGACGACGCCCACGACCCGCTCCGGCCGCGCCAGCGCGACGAGCAGCGCCAGCCAGCCGCCCATCGACGATCCCACCAGCACCACCGGCCCCTGCGTCAGCGCGTCCATCAACAGCAGCACGTCGTCGCGCCAGCCTGCCAGCGTGCCCTCCTCGAACCGGCCCTCGCTCGCGCCATTGCCGGCATAGTCAAGCCGCAGCATCGCGCGCCCCCGCGCCTGCGCCCATCGATGCAGCGCCACCGCCTTGCCGCCTTCCATGTCGGACATATAGCCCGGCAGGAAGATCAGCGTCGGTCCCACCCCCTCGCTCCGGCGACAGGCGAGGCGCAGGCCGTCGGGTCGGGCGAAAAAAGCGGGCAGGCTGGGAGCGGTCTGGGCGATCGGCGTGGTCATGGGCATGGTCATCCTGGAAAAGATGCACTGCTCTGCCCCAAAACCCCTATTTTTGCGAAACCCAAAAAATAATGCAGACAATGCGTTGACACTATTTAGGGCACCCGTTAGAGGCGCCCTCCTACCCCGTGCCCAGATGGCGGAATTGGTAGACGCACCAGCTTCAGGTGCTGGCGATCGCAAGGTCGTGGAGGTTCGAGTCCTCTTCTGGGCACCATTTCCCCTTGAAAAACAAGGATTTTTCAAGGGGATTGGCACAAATTGGCACACTGACCCCTTCGGGGAATGCCATAGGCCGTTTCCAAATTGCGCCGAATGGAGGCTTGGGCTGCGCTTCGACGGTTATCGCATCCGTCGAAGAAGTCCGTGTCGCTGAACCGGGCGATCACTGCTCATCTGTGCCTTCTGGAGCAGTCCCGGAATCAGGGCTTATCGTCTGTTTCAGCTTATCGCTCTCCGTTACCGCCGTTTGAAAGGGCGAAATTTGTTCGCTAGCGGTCGCCCCGTGGAGCAACCTGCTGCCAAGACGCGAAACGTCCCACATTTTGAACCTGACCAACTCGAGCCGTTCCACGCCTCGCGCCAGAACGGCTGCTCTTGCCGAAACTTGCTATTTAAGCTTGCTTAAGCAGTCTGACAGCAGTGCGCGCAGGTGTGAGGCCTCCAGCAAGGTTCGATCGATCTCGCAACCGCCGTTTCTGTCGCCGTTTAAGCCGTCCGATAAGACAAGGCTCTATGACAGTAGGGGCAAGCAGATAGTTGAGGCTCATCTCGCGAAGAAGTACATCCAGATCAGCCATGATCTCTTGACCTTGCACTGCGACTTCAACAGCATGGTGGACAAGGGGGGCTAATGGATGAACGCGGAGACTAAACCTGCCAAGCACAGCGCCCCAGGGCAATATCTCGGTTTTGCCTTGCAGCCGGTGCGGGTTTTTTATCATCTGCTGACCAGCCCGAAAGGCGCTAAGGTCTCGCTGGAATTTAAGGACGACGTTGCGGTCCATCATGCGGACGGACATCTGTTGCTGGAACAGACCAAGAGCGCGCTCCGGCAAAACCCGGTGTCCGACTGGGCCGGAGATCTCTGGAAAGCTTTCGAGAACTGGCGAGCTATGATCGTCGGCAAAGAGATCGATGCGGGCTTAACCAACTACCGTCTGTACGTGACGCCGCAAAAGAAAGGTGATTTCGTGCAGGCGCTGTCTGCGGCTGACGATGTCGTTACCGCTGAGGCTGCGTTAAAGATCATCAGGATCAAGCTGGCGAAACTGAAGACGGTCCCTGGTTGCGCCGAGCATCTCCAGCCTTTTCTCGATGCGCCTGCCGAACAACAGATGGCGATCGTGACGCGATTTGCACTGGAATCGCAAGGGGCAGACCCCCTCGACGTGATCCGGACTGTTCTCTTGCCAGTCATCAGCGAGAACCAAATCGACGTCCTCATTAAATCAGGTATAGGTCAGGCCAAGCAGGCGCTCGACCGTCTCATTCAGCGTGGCGAGCGTCCAATCCTGGATGCTGACGTCTTCCGGCGCGATTTCCACGCATTCGTCCGGCAGAATAATATGCCTGGCCTGCTTACGTCGTTCGGTGGTGCGCCAAGCGACGACCTGGTGGCCGGCATTGCTTCAACTAGGCCAACCTTTATCCGGCAGCTTGAGCTCGTCGAAGCCAATGACGAAGAGCGCCTACGTGCCGTTAGCGACTATCTGCGGGCTTCGGCTGACAAGGCCGACTGGGCAGATCGCGGCGTGATCTTTCCCGGAAGCCTCGATACCTGGGACGACGATCTTGTTAGGCGCCATGGCATGATCCGGGGCGATGTTTCAGATCTTCATTCCGACCGGTCGGCATTTGTTCAGGGGCGGCTGGTCTATCGTCAGTGCGCGCAGCATCAGGCCCCGCTCGAAGGGCGAGTAGTTCCCGG
Organism: Sphingobium cyanobacteriorum; assembly: GCF_030580935.1. Classification (GTDB taxonomy): domain Bacteria; phylum Pseudomonadota; class Alphaproteobacteria; order Sphingomonadales; family Sphingomonadaceae; genus Sphingobium; species Sphingobium cyanobacteriorum. The sequence continues at coordinate 120,839 of NZ_JAUQOM010000009.1, forward strand.
GCATTTCGTCCATGGGAGTTTCAACGATCTGGCCGATCGCCGTAGACTCGGCTGGCACGCGGATTATGATTCGCTTCTGGGAGAGAATCCCGAATGACGGCTTTAGCAAGCGCAGAGCTCACCGAACTCGAACTTGTCCAGAACCCTGCCATCGGCGCCTATCTCATCTGGAATTTTACGCTGGGTTATCAGGAGGACGGAGCCGCCGAGGCCGCACCATTCCTGCTCGCTTTCCTCGTCCTGCCGATGTTGCTTCACCGGCAGACGTTTGACGCCGTCGCATCGACTAGAAAGGCGTCCGGTCTCACTCTGTTCGCCGCCAAATTCGATCGCGAACGGGAGGCCCTTGTCGAACTTCACTCGCGCGCGCGTTTGCTAAGGCCGCTCAGCCTCCGGTCGATCGGCGTCGCATCGACATCTCGGCTCATTCGCATCGACCATCGCTCCGCGTTGCTGCACGGATATCCACTCGATCTTCTTGATGTGAAGAAGCCCTCCATCCCTGAGCGGTTGAAAGGATTTTCGAGCGCTGCCGACAAGATCGGTTACTGGTTTTCCAAGCTCGGCCTTCCCCAGATCGCCTCAACCTTGAGGATCGACTTTTAATGTATTTCCAGCTCCTCAAATTGATCCTCTGGCCACGTACCGATGAAAAGCCCCGCGAGCTGGATTTCCACCCAGGCGTCGTAAACGTCATCAGCGGCGCGTCGAAGACTGGCAAATCCGCAGTCATTCCGATCATCGATTATTGCCTCGCCTCCGATAAATGCGCGATCCCAGTCGGCGTCATTCGCGAGAATTGCAGTTGGTTCGGCATCGTGATCGACACGGTGGAAGGGCAGAAGCTGCTCGCGCGCAGGGAACCTGGGGACCAGCAGAGCACCGGTGACATGGTACTGATCGAGGCAGACACGATCGAGGTCCCGCACCGGATTGAAGGCAAGGATACAACGCAAGGCAACGTCAAGAAGGTGCTCGACCGGCTGGCTGGCCTCACTAATCTTGGTTTCGATCCCGATTCCGAAGCCGCCTCGCAGTCGCGACCGAGCTTTCGTGATCTCATGGCTTTCACATTCCAGCCCCAGAATATCGTCGCCAATCCTGACGTCATGTTCTTCAAGGCAGATACCAGCGAACATCGCGACAAGCTGAAAACGATTTTCCCTTACATCTTGCAGGCCGTGACCGCCGAGGTTCTTCAGGCACGCCATGAGCTTGACAGGTTGAACCGGCTTCTGCGGCGCCGTGACATCGACCTGCGCGCGCTCGTGACAGCCGGAAATGCATGGAGGTTGGAAGCAACGTCGTGGCTCCGCCAAGCCATCGAATTCGGGCTACTGCCGTCGGATCAGGTAATCCCGACCGAATGGCCCGACATCGTCGACTTGCTGCGCGGGATTGTCGCGGCCAACAGCGAGGCGGCACATCCGACCATTGCCGGTATCGACGCTGCGTTGGTGCGGTTGCGTGAACTGCGCGACGAAGAGAGCAAAGTCGCTGCCGAACTGACGCAGCGGCGCCAGCGCCTGAGCGAGCTGCGTCGTCTGATCGAGAGCAGCGACGCGTACGGAAGCGCACTGCGGATTCAGCGGGATCGCCTGTCGATCTCCGAATGGCTCAAACAACTCGTTCCCGAGGATAGCCCCGAGGATGTAGTTGCGATTCTTGGTGAAGGCGGCCGCGAGAAGGTCGAGCAGCTGAGCGACGCGTTGTCTGCGATCGAAGTTCGTCTGCGAACCCATCCCAGTGTGTCCGATACGCTCGACAAAGAGATACTGCGTTTGCGTGCAGAGGCGGAGACCTCGCTGATCCGGTTGAACGAGATCAAGCGTGAGATTGGGCTTCTGGAGCGGAACTCACAGCAAGCTAAGCAGGCAATTGACCGGTTCGACCGGATGGAGCGTTTCCTCGGGCGGCTGGAACAGGCTCTTGAGCTTTACGACAAGACCGATCAATCCGCCGGACTTCGCCAGCAGATCGATCTCCTCAAGGCGCAGATCGCTGACTTACAGCGACGGGTGTCAGAAGGTGAGATCCAGCGGAAACTCCGCAATGCGATCGACAGCATCGAAGCAACCACCGGTCGCCTCATACCCCGGCTCGATGCCGAATGGCCCGAAGCGCCGGTCCGTCTGATGATCCCGGATCTTACGGTGAAGGTGATCCGTGGGACCCGAGACGATTATCTGTGGGAGATAGGCAGCGGTGCGAACTGGCTTGCCTATCACGTTGCGCTCACTCTCGCGCTACAGACATTTTTCTTGTCGCTGCCCCATCACCCCGTTCCCGGATTGCTGATCTACGACCAGCCTAGCCAAGTCTATTTTCCTCGCCGGACAGCCGGCGATCACAAAGCGGACCCAGTGACGTGGCGCGACCAAGACGTTGAAGCCGTGCGTAAGGTGTTCGCGTTGCTTGGGGAGCAGGTGTCCGGCGCCAACGGACGCCTTCAGGTTATCGTCCTCGACCATGCGGACGAGGATGTATGGGGTGATCTTGATAGCGTCGTGCTTGCCGAGCAATGGCGTGATCAAGCCCTTGTTCCGCTTGGTTGGCTGTAAGCGCCAAAACCTCCCCACATTTTCGTAGCTGCTGATCTGTCTATGTTTTGCCCCTCATCCGAGGGGTATCGTAGTGGCTGATGATGTAAGAACATTCGAAACAGGTTTCGAAAGGCAGG